>NZ_BIFH01000032.1:218863-229879 GCF_003967355.1 Embleya hyalina
AGGGGCGCGGCACGAGGCCGAGCGGAGGCTGGGGGGCTCGGCGAGGCGAGCCGCTGCGCTGGACGGGGACCGGGCCGAGCAGGGGCGCGGCTTGGGGCCGGACCGAGACTTGGAGCGCCCGGCGGGGCCGGACACTGCGCTGGACGGGGACCGGGCCGAGTGGGGGCACGTTCTGGGGCCGGCCGGGCGGAGGTGCGGCTGGGTCGGGCGGTGCGCTGGGCCGGGCAATGCGGTGGGTCGGGCGGTAGGCCAGGTCGGGTGGGGTGAGAGCGGGGGTGGTGCGCCGGGCGGGGGCGGAGGGGGGCTTGGGTGTTTGGCGGTCCGTCGCATGTCGGCGGTTTGCACGCCGGCTGTCTGCGTACGGACGGGTTGGCCGATGACGGCGCTCCCCGCTAGCCGAGGCGGTCGGTCAGCCAGTCGCATGTGTCGGGGAGCCAGGCGGCTTGGGCGTTGCAGAGGAGGTGGTCGCCGTGGGGGATCAGCAGGACCTCTGCCTCGGGGGCGTCGTGACTCACGTGGGCGGCCGGCAGTACGCCGGGGGTGATGTCCTCGCCGCCCTCGACCACCCGAAGGGGCGCGCCGATTCGGTCGGCTGTTCCGGTGAGGTCGACGTGGCGGGCGAACTCCTCTGCGGCGGCCGGGCTTCCGGTGCGCACCGTCAGCGTTTCCCGGACGAACAGCGGGAGTTCCGGCCAATCCAGGCGATACGGGCCGCTGACCGCGACGACGGCCGCCACGCGGGGTTCGTGCGCGGCGGTCAGGAGCGCGTAGAAGCCGCCCAGGCTCAGGCCGATCAGTCCGACCCCGCCGCGCGTGTCCAGGTCCGCCCGCGCGTCGAGGGCGTCGATCACCCGGCTCACCACCCGGTGGTAGTCGGCCCGCGGCGCGGTGTCGACCAGCACCCCCTGACCCGGGCCGTCGAAGGAGAAGACGGCCAGTCCGCGCCGCAGCAACGCCTCGTCCACGGCGTGGAATTCCTCCTTGCCGGAGTTCAGCCCCGGCGCCACCACCACGACCCGGGGCGGCAACGCCGCGTCGACCGGCCGGCGCAGCCATCCCGCGAACCCCTCCCCCTCGATCCGGACCACGCCCGGATCCAGATATCCGAACGCCCGCCGCATCGCCGCATCGGCCGCGCGCGCCACCACGATCGTGTCCGCGTGGTCGGCGGCCGGCGGGAACGTCGCGCAGTGCAGCCACCGGGCGGCGGTCCGGAACGCCTCCCCCGCCGACACGTCGTGACCGCGCGCCGCACACCGCTCGCCCACCCGCAGGTACGCCTCGCCGACCCGGCGGAACGCGGCCGGCCACTCGGCGAGCGTGTCCGGGCCGGCCGTCGTGACCCGGTCGTACTCGTCCGGATCAAGCCCGCAGGCGATCGCCCGCGATCGGTTGCCGGCGGCGAACTGTGCGAGAAATCCCGGGATTTCGAAGACGGTGGAGACATCGGGGAGCGTGTTCGTGGACGTCATGGTCGGCGTTCCTGCCTTTCGGACTCTGTGTGGAGACTCGGGTGGCGACGGCTCGGTGGACGTCAGGCCGCGACGACGTGGTTCGGGAACAACACCCGGGCGGTGTGGCCGGTGTCCGCGTACTCCCGCACCGACGTGATCCGACCGTCCGCCACCTCGAAGATCCCGAGGCACCGGTTGTGGTATTCGACGCCGCCGACCGTGACCGCGTCGGAGGTCCATTCGGCGAACACGATGTCGCCGTCCGCGTGGATCGACGTCAGGCGGATCCGTACGGTCTCCGGTCGCAGCAGCGCGCCGACGTCGCCGAGGAAGTCCTCGATGATCGTGTCGCGGCCGACCCAGGTGCGGGAGATGGGCAGTTCGCCGGGGTAGGTCCAGGTGGCGTCCTCGGCGAAGCTCGCCCGGATCGTGGGCAGATCGCCATCGGCGACCGCCTCGACGTAGCGCGTGACGACGGTCTTGGGGTCGGTGACGGTGGTGGTCATGGCGTGCTCCCGGGTGCTCGGTACGGACAAGAAGTGCGGTGGACGGGTCGGGTGGATACGAGGGCGGGCGCCCGGGTCAGGACACCGTCAGCACCGCCTTCCCTCGCACGCGCCGCTCGCGCAGGTCGGTGAGCACCGCGGCGGTCTCGGACCAGTCGGCGACCAGGCCGAGTTCGGGGTTCAGTCGGCCCTCGGCGACCAGTCGCACCAGCGTGCCGAGGTCGGCGGCGAACGGCGTGTCGGAGTCCATGTAGTGGAAGTGGCGCAGCGTGGCCGACTCGGGCCCGGCGAAGAAGTCGAAGAAGTCGAGGGTGACCGGGGTCCGACTGGCCTGGCCGAACCAGATCAGCAGCCCCCGTCGGCGCAACTCGGCCAACGCTCGGGGCAGTTCGGTGCCGCCGGTGGATTCGAGCACCACGTCGTACGGGCCGACCGCGTCGCCGACGTCGTGGACGACCGCCGCCGCGCCGAGTTCGACCAGACGGCGGCCGCGCTCCGGGGACCGGGTGACCGCGGTGACCTCGGCCCCGGCCGCGGCGGCCAGTTCGGTGACGTAGTGGCCGACCCCGCCGGACGCCCCGGTGAGCAGCAGTCGGCGGCCCGCGACCGGCCCCGCCGTACGCAGCAGCCGCAACGCGGTCAACCCGGCCAGCGGCAGCGCGGCGGCGACGGTCGCGGCGATCGATTCGGGGAGCGGCGCGAGCGCGGAGGTCGGCACGGCGACGTACTCGGCCCACCCGCCTCCCATCGGGTGCCCCACGACGCGGGTGCACACCGCCGGTCCCGAGCCGTCCGCCGCGGCCTGGACCACCAGCCCCGCCACGTCCTTGCCCGGCCGGTGTCCCGCTCGCGGCCGCTCCAGCAGGAAGGTCTCGCCCCGGTTCACCGCGAACGCCTCCACCTTGACCAACGCCTCGTCGGGACGCGGCCGGGGCTGCGGCACCTCCTCGGGGACGACCCAGGACCCGATCCCGCCGCTCGGCGTCAACGCCTTCATCTCGATGCCCTCTCCTCGCCGTGTGCCGGGCCGCTTGCCCGGTGCCGGGCCGCCCGTCGTGTGCCGCGCCGCCCGCCCCGTGCCGAGTCGCGTGCCGTGTGCCGTGCCGCCCGCCGGTCCGGTGCGCCGACCCCGCGTCCCCGTCGGGTGCAAGACAACGCCGCCGGGCGCCGGACGGTCCAACAACCGACCGACCCACCCGACAACCAGCGGTTGTCGCCTATGGTGAGCGGCATGGATCTGGACCTCGCCCGGGTGCGCGCATTCGTCGCGGTGGCCGACCTGCGGCACTTCGGCCGCGCCGCCGAGCAGCTGGCGATCACCCAGCAGGCGCTGTCCAAGCGGCTGGCCCGCCTGGAGGCCGAGGTGGGCGCGGCGCTGGTCGACCGCGGCGGCGCCGGCGGCCGGGGCGTCACCCTCACCGAGGCCGGCGCACGCTTCCTGGAGCCGGCCCGCCGGGCACTGGCGGCGGGCGAACTCGCGGTCGGCGCGGTCCGGGACGCCCGGCCGGCGCTGCGTCTGGACGTGTGGGGGCACCTGTACGCGCCGATGCGCACCGTCGCGCAAGTGCTCGACGCCGCCCCGGACCTCGACCTGGAGCCGAGTGCCGGGCGCGACCTGCCGTCGGTGGCCTCCGCGATCCTGCGCGGCGACGTGGACGCGGGCTTCGGCCGGGTGCACCCGCTGCCCGGACGCGCCCCGCTCGGGCTGACCCATCGCCTGGTCCGCCTCGAACCGGTGGACGCCGTCGTCGGCCCCGACCACCCCCTGGCCGGCGCCGCCGAACTGCGCCCCGGTCAGCTGCGCGACAGCGTGTTGTGGTGTCCGGCGGCGGTGGACCGGCTGGACTTCCTGGCCCGATTCGCCGCCGCGTTCGGGATCGTCGAGTGGGCGGCCGGACCCAACCTGGGCCTGACGCCCTTCCTGGAGCACCTGCGCGACGACCCCACGTGCTTCGCGCTGCTGCCCGCCGACGGTCCGCTGCCCGATGGCCTCGCCGTACGGTCCATCCCACTGGTCGCGCCCACTCCGCTGTACGCGTGGTCACTGCTGTGGCACCCGGACCGGCCACATCCGCGACTGGACGCGCTGCTGCGCGAGTTCGGCCGAGTCGGCGCCGACAACCGCTGGCTCGACCACGATCCGTCCCGGGACTGGCTCCCGGGGCCCGACGACGCGTGAACCCGCCTCAGGACACCAGGTCGCGCCAGAACGGCACCGTGGGCTCCGCGTACTCGATGCTCCCGTCCAGGAACTCCGCGGTGAGGTAATCGGTCAGGTTCGCGCCGTACACCACGATGTCGGTCTGCATCATCGACAACACCGGATGCCCCCACTGACCCTCGATCCCGGGCAGATAGCGGTGGCCGTACACCGGCACCATCCTCGGCACCCGCGCCAGGTGATAGCGCGCCGACTTGAGCGCGTGTTTGAGCTGCGCCGGCCGCGTGCCCCACTCGTCCGGCCAGAACGCGTTGTGCTCGACGTCGAACAGCACACCCTCGGCGGGCAGGGCCAGTCGGGCCCTCAGGTCGCGCGCACCGCCATGGCGCCAATTCGGCCACCCCTTGCCGGTCGGCAGCGCGGCCGACAACATCGTCCTGTGGTCGGCGGCGAAGCGGAACCCGAGGTCCTGTTCCACGGTCTCGAACTCGGCCCCGGTCAGGCCGGGCAGGAGGTCGGCGCCGGTCCGCTCCAGAAGCAGGCGGAAGTCCCGCTCGGTCGGTCGATCCGGGGACGGTGTGCTGGTCATGGCCACCGAGCGTAGTCGGCGCCGGTCGCCGCGCCGGGACCGCCGGGGCGGCACGCGGCCGGATTTTATCGGAACCGGCCCGGCAAGCACCTGAAAGTCGGCTGACCGGTGTTCTAGCATGAGCGCTCGATGCTGGGATGAACGGTGCTGATTGAACGGTGCTGGTTGAACGGTCGGGGGACCCGTTGATCGACGAAGTTCGGCATGCCCCGCGGGCCGCCCGATGACGGTCCCGCTTCTCGCCGCCGTCGCGGCACTCCTCGCCTTGGTGGCCGCACTGATGTGGTTCGGATTCCGGCGCAGGCCCGCCTCGGTGGCGGCCCGCGCCGACACGCTGTTGGCCCAGGCCGAGGGGGCGCATCGGGCGGGACGGCTCGCCGCGGCCGATCGCGGCTATCGACGCGTCGCGGACGCGCTCGGCAAACCGGGCGCGCCGACCGGCCTCGCCGCGACCCGGGGCCGGGCCCTGGTCGGCCTCGGCGAGGTGGCGGGCCGCCA
This sequence comes from Embleya hyalina, assembly GCF_003967355.1. Taxonomy (GTDB): domain Bacteria; phylum Actinomycetota; class Actinomycetes; order Streptomycetales; family Streptomycetaceae; genus Embleya; species Embleya hyalina. The sequence continues at coordinate 224,072 of NZ_BIFH01000032.1, forward strand.
GGGGCATTCGGCCGACGCGCTCGCCGCCTTCCGGGCCGCGTTCGCGCTGACCACGCTGCCGCCCGGCGCGCTGGAGCTGACCGCGGCCGACGCGACGCGGCGGGCCGATCCGGGGCCGCTGGAGGTCGCGTTGTGCGTCGACCTGGTCACCCGCACCGACACCGACCCCGACCATGCCGCCTACGACTTCCTGGAGGCCCGGTGTGTGGTCGCCGCCGGGGCGTCCGAGGCCGAGCTGATCGCGGTGGAGGCGCTGGCGGCGCGGATCGAGGCGGGCGCGCCGCGGCTGGAGTGGGCGGTGTACGGCCGCGCGTGCGCGCTGCGCGACCTGGGCCGCGGCGCCGAGGCGATCGCCGCGTTCGAGCGGGCCGATCGGCTGGTGCCGCGCGCGGCCACCGGATACGAGCTGGGCCGGCTGCACCGCGACGCGGGCCGCCCGGACGAGGCGCTGGCCGCGTTCGAGCGTTCGCTGACCATCGAGCCGGAGCGGCCCGAGGTGCTGTACGCGATGGCGCTGACCCATCTGCGCCGCAAGCCCGCCGACAAGGCGCAGCGCGTCGCCGCCCTGGAGGCCGCGGTCGGCCTGCTCACCCGTACCTGCACGCTCGCCCCCACCCACGCCCAGGCCTGGCTCGGCCTGGGCCGGGCGCAGCACGCGCTCGGCCACGACGACGCCGCGTTCGAGCCGCTGCGCCGGGCCTGCGAGTTGATGCCCGAACACGTCGACGTGCAGATGGAGTTCGTCGACCTGGCACTGGCCCGGGGGCAACGGGCGGCGGCCATCCCGGTGTTGCGCCGGGTGGTGGCCGGCCGGCCCCGACATGTCGCGGCCAACCTGATCCTGGGCACGCTCCACGACGAGGACGGCGACTTCGTCGCGGCGGCGCCCTGTTTCGAGCGGGTGGTCGCGGTCGAACCCGGCCATGCGCGGGCCCGCTTCGGCCTGGGCCGCGCGCTGTTCGAGCAGGGCGAGGCGGGGCGGGCGATCCCGCACCTGGCCGCGGTGCCCGAGCGGGACGCGGCGCAGCACCACCTGTTGGCGCGGGCGTACAGCGCGGCGGGCGAACCGGCGGCGGCCGACGCGGCGTTCTCGGCCGCGATCGAGGCGGGCGACGACAGCGCGATCGCCCACCACCGGCAGGCCTGTGTGCGGTTGCGGCGCGAGCTGCGGCAGGACGCGATCGCCTCGTTCTGGCGGGTGTTGGACCGCGCGGACGACGACTCGCCGTTGGCCGCCGAGGCGTTGCTCTTCCGCGGCATCACGTATCGGGAGGAGGGCGATCTCGGCGCGGCGCGGGCCGACGCGGACGCCGCGGTGGCCGCCGCGCCGCGCGACGCCCGGGCGCACTACGCGCGCGGGCAGTTGGCTGTCCTGGAGGACGAATGGGCCACCGCCAGGGGTGCGTTCGAGACCGCCGTCCGGCTCGACCCGGACTACGCGCCGGCCCGGTTCGGGCTGGGGCTGGTCCGCGAGCACGCGGGCGAGCACGAGGGCGCGGCGGAGGCGTACGAGCACGGGCTGGCGCGCCGGGCGGACTGGACGCCGGCCGTGGTGCGCCTGGGGGCGGCCCGGATCGCGGCGGGGCGGCTCGCGGACGGCATCGAGGTGCTCGGGCGGGTGCGCGGCGAGCCGACCGGGTCGGCCCGCTTCCATCTGGCCCTGGGCTACGCCCGGCAGGGTCGGGTGGAGCGCGCGGACGAGTTGTGGGCGGCGCCGGGCGGGGTCAACGACGCGATCCGCGCGCACAACGTGGCCACCGCGCGCGATCTGCTGGCCCGGGCGGCGCTGGCCGCCGGGGACCACCCGCTCGCCCGGGAGCACTGGCAGGCCTGTCGGGACGCGTTCCCCGAGCACGACGGCTACCGCACCGCGCTGGCCGAGACGTTGTTCCGGGAGGGCGCCGAGTTGTTGCGGTTCGGCCGGGACGGCGGCGCGCGGTTGGCCGCCGCCCGGGATCGCCTCGGCGCGGCGGTGGCGCTGGTCCCGGGTGATCGCCGGGTCCGGCTGCACCTGGCGGTCGCGGCGCTGTACGCGGGCGAACCGGCGCTCGCGGTGCGGTTGTCGGCGGCGCTGGATCCGCTGGCCGATCCGCGGGTGGGGCATCTGGCGCCGCTGGCCCGGTTGGCGCTCGGCGCGGGCACGGTGTCGCTGGGCGCGCTGGTCGAGGCGGAGCCGGCGGCGTGGGCGGTGCGCGGGATGCACGCCGCGCGGGGCCGGCGGTGGGCGGACGCGGCGGAGGCGTATCGGCAGGCGCTGGTGGTGCCCGGTCCGGTCGAGCCGGAGCCGCGGGCGGCGGTCTGCGAGGCGGCGGAGTGCACGGCGTCGGCGCGGGCGGGGTGTGGGCAGTGCGGGCGGGCGTATTGCGCCGAACACGGCGTCCTGGTGGCCGCGTTGCCGGCCCGGTGCGGGAGTTGCGTGGACGCGGTCCTGGCCGCGCTGGCGTCCTGTGCGCACCTGGCGGGCACGGGGCCGGCGGCGGAGGCCGAGGCGACCCGGTGGGCGGGCGATGGTGGGCGGGCGGCGGCGCATCACCTGCTGGCGCTGTTGCGTGCGCAGCGGGGCGACCACGACGCGGCCCTTGCCGGTCTGGAGCGGCTGTTGGCCGGGCCCATGGCGAGCGACGAGGGCCGGCTGATCGCGGCCCGGGTGTATCTGCATCGGGCCGCGGCGCACAGCGCGGACCTGGTCGCCGCGTCGGCGGACGTGGAGCGGGCCGCGCGACTGGTGCCGGAGTTGCCGGAGGTGCGCCGGGCCCGACCGCTGCTGCGCTCGTGGCAGGCGCTCGCACACGCCCTGGCGGGTCGGCACGAGGCGTCGATCGAGATCCGCCTCGAGTCGGAGCGCATCGACCCGACGGATGTGCGCAACCTGCAATGCCTGGCGCTGTCCGCGCTGCGCGCCGGGCAGGCGGGCGACGCGGGCCACACCACCGGGATGTGGCGGCTGGTCTGCGGGACGTGGGCGACGGTGTTGTACACCCCGAGGTTTTGGATCGATCTGGAGGCGCGGACCGGGCGGGAGATCTCCGCCGAGCAGATCCACACCGCGCGACAGGAGCAGATCGAGCGGGTGTACCGGGAGTTGCGCGAGCGCGCCGCGCACAGCGAGGGCTCGGTGGCCGCGCTGTATCGCAGACTGGACCGGCACTGGGCGTGGGAGGTGGCCGCGACCGAGCGGGTGGCGGCGCTGGATCCGGCGCCGGCGCCGATCGTGTGCGGGCCGCTGTTCCTGGCCCGGGTCACCGACTCGGAGCAGGGCTCGGACGCGGGTCTGGCGCTGGCCGAGGCGGTGCGCGCCGCCGCCGATCCGCACACCGGCGACCTGCTCGGGCCGCTGGGGATGTACCACCACCTGATCGACGTGGGCCGCTTCGACGAGGCGGTGGCGGGGCTGACCGGGCTCGCGGGACTGGCCGGGCCCGACGCGACGCCGGGGGTGGCCGCGCTGTTGGCCCGGGCGCATCTGGCCCGGGCGCGGGACCTGGGCGGGCGCGGGGAGTGGGCGCAGGCGCTGGGGTGTCTGGAGCAGGCCGCGCCGATCCCGGCGGAGGCGACGGAACTGGCGGCCGAGGTGGGAATTCGCGCTGCCGAGGCGGTACTTGCCGCCGATCCGGCCGAAGAGGACGAGGCCGCCCGGCTGTTGCAGCGGGCGTGGGCGCTGGCACCGGACGGGCCGGGCCTGCGCGGGGAGTTGGCCGGGGCGTACGCGCGACTGGCCCGGCGGGCACACGAGGGCAGGCGGCATCGGGACGCGATCGCGCTGGTCCGGCAGGCGTTGGAGCTGACCCCGGCGGACCCGGCGACCCGGGCACTGGCGGGCGCCGCGTTGCGCGGGCTGGTGATGGAGTTGCTGGCGGCCGACACCGACGCGGCGGCGGCCGAGGCGGTGGGCGCGATGCGCGAGGCGTTCGCCCTCGATCCGGGCGAGGCGAGCCGGATCGGGCTGACCAACGCGCTGTTCCTGAGCGCGGAGCGGCTGGCGCTGCGCGGGGGCGCGCGCGAGCAGGCGGTCGCGGCGATGGCCGAGGCGATCGCGCTGGCCGACCCCGACGGCGAGACCGACTCCGTGGCCGCCGAGGCCCGCCGGCGGGTGGCCGCGCTGCTGGTGGAGACGGCGGGGGCGAGCGAGCGGGACGAGGACTTCGATCGGGCGATCACCCTCCTGGAGGAGGCCCGGCACTACGGCGACGACCCGCCCACCCGCCGGGCGTTGGCGTTCAACCACTACTACGCACGGCACTACGAGGTGGCGGAGAAGTTGTTGCGGCAGGAGATCGGCGGCGGCCTGGAGATCGACGCGCTGCGCGAGGCGTGGGTGGTGGTGGCCGTCGACTGGGGCTACGACCTGCTGGCCAAGGGCCGTGCGTACGACGCGATCGAGGTGTTGTCGGCGGCGCTGCGCGAGCACGAGGAGCCGAGGCTGCGGGACGCGCTGGTGGCGGTGTACCTGGGCGAGGAGCGCTACCAGGACGCGATCCGCACGCTGGAGGCGATCGAGTTGACCCCGGAGAACACCCGGCTCCTGGCACTCGCGCTGCACAACGAGGGGGTACGGCAGGCGAACATGGGCCACAACCACACCGCACTCGTACACCTGGAGCGGGCACACGAGTACCACCCGACGGAGGGCACCCGGGAAATCCTGGACGAGGTCCGCTCCCGAATCCACGGCTACTACTGACACCACCGCCGCACACCCACCAAGTCCACCGAGCCCACCACACCCATCGCGCCCATAGCCTCCATAGCCTCCATAGCGCGCCACAACACCCCACAAGGCCCATCGCACGCCGACCCTCTCGGAGCCCGGAGCATGCCCGCAGCCGAACCCTCGCCCTACGACGTCCTCGGCATCACCCCGGCCGCCACCCCACCCGAGGTACACGCCGCCTACGAGCGCGCCTTGGCGGCGGCCACGGGCGCCCCCACCCGCGAGGCATGCACCACCGCCTACCTGCACCTGCGCAACACGGGCCGCCGCCTGGGCGCCGACATCCTGGAGTACGCCGCCCCCGACCCGTCCACCACCGCGCGCGAGGCCTTCGCGGGCGTCGCCGAACAGCGCTTCCTCCCCCAGGACGCCCCACCCCCACCGATCACGACCCTGGTCGTCCTACGCCGCTCCACCACCGCCGAAGACCACCGCGAACCCCCACCCACGAACACCACCTTCGCCACCCCGGCCCGCTTCACCGCCACGGCCGACGTACTACCCCCGGTGGACATCCCCCGCTGAGCCCAACACCCCGCACCCAGACGCGTACGGGGGGCGCGGACGATCGCACTCGGGTTCCCGATGACCCTTTTCGACAGAGGCTGGGCACTCGGCTGCGGGCCGGCCGGTCCGGGTCGTGGGGTGGGCCGCCGCCGGCATGCGGGGCTCCGAGACGCGAAGCTCCCGACGAGACGGGCACGTTGCTCACCGAAAACCGGCCTGCAGCGGCGGGCCGGGAGGGCGCTCGGGTCGAGTTCGCCGGGCGTGCGTTCCCGAGCGGGCCGGGTCTTCTTCGGCGGGCGTCGCGCCTCGGGTCGCGGGTGGCCGGTGCGAGGCCGGCCGGAGTCGGTGATGGGCCGCCGGCGGCGTGCGGGGCTCGGAGACGGGGGGCTTTCGACGAGACGGGTGCGTTGCTCACCGAAAAGCAGCCTGCAGCGGCCGGCAGAGAGGGCGGTCGGGTCGAGTTCGCCGGGCGTGCGTTCCCGACCGGGCCGGGTCTATTTCGACGGGCGTTGCGCTTGTGGCTGCGGGTGGCCGGTCCGGGGCCGGTCCGGGTCGTGGGGCAGGCCGCCGCCGGCGTGCGGGGCTCCGGG
>NZ_BIFH01000033.1 GCF_003967355.1 Embleya hyalina
AGCTCCGCACGCCGCCGCCGGCGGCCCACCCCACGGCCCGGACCCGCCCGGCGCCGGCCGGTCCGCAGCCGAGAGTGCGACGCGCGTTGGAAGCCACCCGGCCCGCTCGGGAAGGTCGCCCGGGGGATTCGACCCGACCGCCTGCCTGCTCCCCGCTGCCTGCCGGCCGGGTTTCGGTGCGTGATGCATTCGGCTCGTCGGGGATCACGAGCTTCCGAGTTCGGCTCGCCCCGCTGGGCGGTACCGTTGGGGGTTTGTTGTGGGGGGATTGTTCTTCGGAAGGATTTGTTCTCGTGGCCCGCATCGTGTTGTTTCACTCGGCCTATGGGCTGCGGCCCGCCGTTCAGGACGCGGCCGGGTGGTTGCGGGGGCTCGGGCATGAGGTGGTGGTGCCTGATCTGTATGACGGGCGTTGCACCGAGTCGATCGAAGAAGGCATGGAGATCAAGGACGAGATCGGTGCGGACGAGCTGATTCGGCGGGCGGTGAAGGTGGCTGCGGGGCTGGGGGAGGGGCTTGTGTACGCGGGCTTTTCGCTCGGGGCCTCGATCGCGCAGAACGCCGTGTTCGCGGATCGCACCGCGGCTGGGCTGTTGATGTTCCACGGCACCTCCGACCTGCGTGAGGACGCCGTGACGGAGGTGCCGGTGCAGTTGCACGTGGCCGAGCCGGATCCGTTCGAGACCGAGGACTGGCTGGGGACCTGGTATCTGGGCATGCGCCGCGCCGGGGCGGATGTGGAGATCCACCGCTACCGGGGCGCCGGTCACCTGTTCACCGATCCCGGGCTGCCGGACTACGACCGCGAGGCCGCCGCGCGTGCCTGGGCGATCGCCTCGGACTTCCTCAACGAGATCGACTCGGCCGCGGCGGCCGCGGCGGCCAGCGACTGAGGCTTCTTGGCCAGGCTCACGTACTTGCGCGGACCGGTCTGCGCGGGCACCTGCGGGGTCGGACGCGCCTTCGCGAAGCGCCCGTTCCCGCTGTACGGGCCCACCGCCTCGTTGCCCAGCGGCGCGGGCGCGGTGGCGATCCGGGGCAGCGCGTACGGGTGTTCGCGGCGCAGGTAGTCGAGCAGCTTCTCGCGGACCTCGCAGCGCAGCGTCCACAGGTCGTCGGAGTCGCGGGCGGTGACCACCGCGCGGACCAGGATCGTGGTCGGCGTGGTGTCGGTGACGTACAGGCTCCAGCCCTGGCCGTCCCACAGGCCGGTGTCCTTGAGGATCCGGTGCAGTTCCTCGCGCAACTCGCTCACCGGCGCCGAGTGGTCCAGGTGCAGGAACACCGTCCCGGTCATCCGGGTGTCGGTGCGCGACCAGTTCTCGAACGGCCGCGAGGTGAAGTAGGACACCGGCATCACGATCCGGCGCTGGTCCCACGTGTTGACCACCAGATAGGTCAGGGTGATCTCCTCGATCGTGCCCATCTCCTGGTTGACCACCACCGAGTCGCCGATCCGGACCATGTCGCTGAACGCGATCTGCAACCCGGCGAACAGGTTGGCCAGCGCGCTCTGCGCGGCCAGACCGGCCACCACGCCGAGCAGACCGGCGGAGGCGAGCAGGCTGGTTCCGATCGTCTTCATGCCCGGGAAGGTCATGATCATCGCGGCGAAGGTGATGATCCCGACGATCGCCACCGCCGTGCGCCGGATCAGCGCGATCTGGGTCTGTATCCGGCGCACCCGGCCGGTGTCCGTCGCGTTCGCCGCGTAGCGCTCGAACGAGGTGTTCACCAGCAGGGTGACCGCGTGCACGATCAGCCACGAGCAGGCCGCGATCACCGCGAGCACCAGGATGTGCCGGATCATCCCCCGACTGCGCTCGGGCAGCGCGGCGGCGGGCTCGGCGAGCAACAGCATCGAGGTGCCGAGGGTCGCCACGATCGAGGCGCGGCCGCGCCGCGCCATCGACCACAGTGGTCCGGTCAGTGGTTTGCGGGTCTGTACTTCGCGGGCCAGGCGAGCCATTCCCCAGGTCACCAGGCCCGTGAAGGCGATCACCGAGACGAGCACGATGAGCGGGCGAAGTATGTGCCACACGTCCACGTCGAAGGCCTCCCAGGGGCTTGCGGTCAAACACGTACGGTACCCGAGCCCGCCGAGGTCACCCATCGCCTCGCGGGGCGCGCGGGAGGCGCCCCGGGGGTTCGCGGGGGCGATAGCGTGCTGGTTCGGGTGGTGCACGGCACGGAGGACGCGCGATGTCCAAATGGACCAGGATCGGCAAAGCCGGCTTCGGCGCGGTGCGTCGCGGACAGCGGTTCCGCAGCGCTTCCCGGGCCGCGGCACAGCGCTCCGCCGAGGCCGGCGCGACCGCCTTCGACCCGGACGTGGACACCCGGCTCACCGCGCGGCAGACCGCCCTGCTGATCCGCTACCTGGCGGGCAAGGTGGTGCTGGGCCGGCTGGAATTCGTCTTTCTGGTCAAGTATTCGTTGGTGCTGATCGGCCTTCCGGCGCTGTTTCTGTTCCCGCCCCTGGGAATCGTGTTGCTTGTGCTGTTCTGCCTCGCGGCGCTGACGCAGTGGATGATCTCGCGTGCGGTCGGGCGGCTCGCCGCCTTTCATCGACTCGGCGCCGCCGAGGGGGAGTTGACCGACGCGGCGACCGTGTGGTGGCCCAACCTCAAGCGCGAGACCGCCCGGGTGGGCCTGCCGACCCGGCCGCTCCCGCTGCTGCGCCTCGCCGCCGCCCGGGCGACTCGGCGGTTGGACCCCGAGCGCGAGGCGGCGTTCGCGGCGATCGACTGGCGGGCGGTGCTGCCGCGCGACCAGTGGCGGCGGGCCCGGGTGCTGCTCGCGGAGGAGGCGGGCGGCGGACCGGCCGGGCGGACCGCGTAGAGTCGTCGGGTCGTGTGTCACCCCGCGCGCGCACCTCCTGACGCGCGTCGCGGGCGCCGCACACCGTCACCACCACCTTCAGGACGACGCGCGGGGTCGGATGTACAAGCTGCCCGGAACGGACGAGCGGAGCGTGACCATTCCCGGCGAGCGCGCGAACGCCGACCCGTGCTTCACGGTGCGCGGCCTGACCAGGACCTATCGCACCGGGCGCCGGCGCGATCGGCAGGTCGTCACCGCCAACGACACGATCGACCTGGACGTGCGCCGGGGCGAGATCTTCGGCCTGCTGGGGCCCAACGGCGCGGGCAAGTCCACCCTGGTCCGCCAGCTCACCGGCCTGCTCCGGCCCGACTCCGGCAGCATCGACCTGCTCGGCCACGACCTGGTGCGCCGCCCCGACGTGGCCGCCCGACTCGTCGCCTACCTCGGCCAGGAGTCCGGCGCGCTGGACGAGTTGACCGTCGCCCTCGCGATCGAGACCACCGCCAGGCTGCGCGCGCTCGACGCCCACCGGGCCCGAGCCGAGCGCGACGCGGTGCTCGACGAACTCGAACTCGGCCCGATCGCGGACCGTCCGCTGAAGAAGCTCTCCGGCGGCCAGCGCCGACTGGCCTGCGTGGCCACCGCGCTGGTGGGCGATCGGCCCGTGCTGGTCCTGGACGAGCCGACCACCGGCATGGACCCGGTCGCGCGCCGCGCGGTGTGGGCCGCGGTGGACCGCCGCCGGGCCGACGGCGGCGCCACCGTGCTCCTGGTCACCCACAACGTGATCGAGGCGGAGACCGTGCTCGACCGGGTCGCGGTGCTCGACGAGGGCCGGGTGATCGCGTGCGACACCCCCGGTGGCCTGAAGGCCATGGTCGGCGACGAGGTCCGACTCGACCTGGTCTGGCGGGCCGACCCGCCGATGGACGACCCGGCGGTCGGTATGCTCGCGCGCAGCGCGGTGCGCACGGGCCGACGCTGGAGCACCCGGATGGAACCGGGAATGGCCCGCGAACTGCTCGCCGGTGTCACCTCCGGGCCCGCGTTCGAGGCGCTCGACGACTTCACGCTGTCCACGCCGAGCCTGGAGGACGTCTACCTCGCGCTCGGCGGCCGCCACCAGGGACTGGTCAAGGGATGAGGGTGTCGACCCCAGTGAGTGCAGCGAGCATCGAGACCGCGCCGACACGCCCGGTCGAATCGGTCGCCCCGGCGGCGGGTACGCCGCTCGCCGCCGGGCTGCTGACCGTCTACCGCGCGCAGTTGTCCCGGGTGCGGGTCTCCCGGGTGCCGCTGCTGTTCGTCGCGGTGTTCCAGTCGGTGGGCATCATGATCCTGATGCGCGGCGTGGTGGACACCGGCAGCGACAGCGCCCGCGAGGCGGTGGTGGCCGGGTCCGGCGTGCTCGTGGTCGCCTTCGTCGCGCTCAACCTGCTCGCCCAGCACTTCGGCAACCTGCGCGCGGCCAACGCGCTCGACTACTACCTGACGCTGCCGGTGCGCCCGGCCGCCGTGGTGCTCGGCATCGCCGCCGCGTACGCGTCCTTCACGCTGCCCGGCACGGTGGCCACCGCGGTGATCGGCGCGCTGATGTTCCAGCTGCCGCTGGCCAACCTGTGGGTGCTGCTGCTGGTCGTACCGCTGTCCGGCGCGGCCCTCGCGGGCATCGGCGCGGTCTTCGGGCTGCTCGCGCCGCGCCCGGAACTGGCCACGCTCCTCGGCCAGTTGGGCATGTCGGCGGCGCTGCTGCTGGGCGTGCTGCCGGAGGACCGGATGCCCGAGGTGATCGTGCTCGCCCGGGACCTGCTGCCGTCGTCCTACGGGGTGGACGCGTTCATCGCGAGTTACGGCGACCCGAACTGGGCGGTGGTGGCCGGCAACCTGGCGGTCTGCGCGGGAGTGGGTGTGGTGATGCTCTCGCTGGCCACCTGGGCCTTCCGGCGCAGTACCCGGGCGTAGCCGACGCCCTTCGACACCGGACACATCGCCGCGCGGGGCCGACCCGCGGGCTCGAGCCGTACATGGGACGCTGACCAGATGACGTCTGCCGGGGATATCGACCCCTACCCGTCGCCCGAGGGCGCGCACGTGGGCTTCGCGCCCGGGTACGACGCGCCCCCCTCGCTGTGGCGGCGCTACCGCACCGACGTGATCGCGTTCGCCGCGGTGGTCGCGACCTGCCTGGTGGTGGGCGTGATCGTGGGCGTGGTCTGGGAGCAGATCACCCCCCGGGTGCCGCTGATGGCCACCAAGGAGGGCGTCTTCCAGGTCTCGCCCGAGACCGAGACCTCGATCGCCCTGGACGGCTGGTTCGCGGTGTGCGGCGTGGTGGCCGGCATCGTGCTCGCGCCGCTCGCGTTCTGGCGGTTCCGTCGGCAGGGCGTGGCGACCGCGCTCGCGCTGACCGTCGGCGGGATCGCCGGCGCGTATCTGGCCTTCAAGGTCGGCGTGGCGCTCGGTCCGGACGGGATCGCCGACGAGGTGCGTCGCGTCGGTCTGGGCAAGCGCTTCGACCAGGAGTTGGACCTGAAGGCCAAGGGCGTGCTGCTGCTGTGGCCGATCGCGTCGATGGTGATCTTCCTCGGTCTGTCCGCCGGGTTCGCCCCCGCGGAGCGCCGCGAGACGTTCCAGGGACCGTGGCCGTGGGCGCCCCAGGGCCCGGGCCGAGACCACGCCCCCGGCCCGTTCCCGGACTCGACCGTGTCCACCCCGGTGGACCTCACCAAGCACCGGTCCGACGAGGGCTGACCCCGGGGGCGGTACGCGGTACCCGGGCCGACCCCTGCGGGGCGAAGCCGCTAGACCCGCCCCACCGGAGCCGTCACCGCGTCCGTGAGCCGGATCAGGTCGGCCGGGGCCAGCTCGATCTCCAGGCCCCGGCGACCCGCCGACACGTACACGGTCTCCAGCGCGAGCACGGAGGCGTCCACCACGGTGGGGTGCCGGCGCTTTTGGCCGAGGGGGCTGATCCCGCCGAGCACGTAGCCCGTGGCCCGCTCGGCCGCCGCCGGGTCGGCCATCGCCGCGCGCTTGCCGCCGACCGCCGCGGCCAGCGCCTTGAGGTCGAGCCTGCCCGCCACCGGGACCACCGCGACGGTGAGCGCGCCGTCCACGTCGGCGAGCAGCGTCTTGAACACCCGCTCCGCCGGGACGCCGAGCACCGTCGCGGCCTCCTCGCCGTACGAGGCCGCGTCCGGGTCGTGCGTGTACGCGTGCGTCGTGAACGCCACGCCCTCGCGGGTCAGCGCCACCGTCGCCGGGGTGCCCTGTCCACCCTTGGTCCTGCCCTTCGCCATGCCGGCGCGCCCTTCGGTCGGGTCGGTCGGGCCCGAGGCGGTCGGGCCCGCCTCGGCCGGTCCGCGTTCAGTTGGGTTCGATGTTCTGCCGCAACAACTCGATCGCGGGCAACGAGGGCAGGTGGTCGAGCAGCGCCGCCTCACGGCGCAGCAGTTCCACCTCGGCGGTCAGCCGGGCGGTCGCGTCCTCCGCCTCCAGGAGCCGCTGCTTGTCGTGCGGGTCGAGCACCACCGCGGCGGCCACCAGGTAGGACAGCACGACCGGGTCGTCGGGCAGCTCCGGCAGGCTCATCGGAGTGCGCTGCTGGGCGGTGAGCAGCCGGCGCTGATACTCGGCGAAGGCCCGCGTCGCGGCCAGCCCGAGCACGTCGGCCCGCTCGCCGGGCGGATCGGCCAGGTATTCGACCTCGGCGTACAGATACGGCCCCGAGTCGTCCACCGAGACCAGCTCGAACCGGGTCGCGCCGGTGGCCACCAGGTCGTAGCGGCCGTCCTCGTGCGTCTTGATCGTGGCGATCTCCGCCGTGCAGCCCACCTGGTGCAGGACCGCCCGCGGATCGCCCTGGATGTCGCCGACCTCGCGCCCGGTGCGCAGCGCCACCACGCCGAAGCGCTGCTCCGCCTGGGGCAGCGCCTCCAGGTCCCGGACCAGCGCGCGGTATCGCTCCTCGAAGATGTGCAGGGGCAGCACCAGACCCGGATAGAGCACCGAGTTGAGCGGGAAGAGCGGAAGCCGGTCGGTCACGGTGACCAAGAGTAGGCCCTGACCGCCGGAGCGCGTCGATCATTGATCTCACCCACGATTGAGCACCCGCGTCGCGCCCGCCGCCGCGGCCCCGGCGAGGATCCAACCGAGCAGGATCAGCGAGTAGGCGAGCCACTGGCCGATCCCGGTCGGCTTCCACGCGCCGTCCTGACCGAGTGTCACCACCGGCAGGAGCAGGTCGAGGGTGTACCAGAACGGGTTCCAGCGCGGCGCCTCGTCCGCCTTCAGCGGGGCCGGCGGATCGGCCGCGAACACCGCCGTGCCGATCGCCACCAGCGCGACCAGCCAGCCGACGGCGCGCGCCGGGCGGTAGCCGTAGCCGATCGCCACGTCCTGCACATGGCCCCAGAGCCGGCCGGCCGGGCCCAACCCGGCGCGCCGCCTGCGCTGCTTGGCCAGCAGCACGGTCCGGGCCTGCTCGTCCTCGCCCGCCGTGCGGTAGGCGGCGGCGAGTTGGTCGTAGGGCTGGGGGGCGTATTCGGCGGTGCCCCGCTCCACCCAGTCCACCCGCTGACGCACGCTCAGCGGGGGCTCGGCGCGCAGCGTCGTGTACCGCGTCCCGGCCAGGACCAGGTCGCCGGGCGCCGGCCAGGAGTCCGGCCCGTCGGTGAGCGTGCCGAAGGTCGCGTTGGTGAGCACGATCCGTCCGCGCGGCGGCCGGGCCGGCTTCATGTGCAGGCCCTGCGCGACCACCCGCGACATGGTCAACTCCTCGCCGGGATTCGCGCAGATCACCGCGCGCCTGAGCACCAGGCCGCCGCCCAGGCGCGCGTCGTTGAGCCGGATCGAGCCGGTCGCGGCGAAGCCCACGCTCAGATGCAGCGAGTGCTCGACCGTGATCCGCCCGAGATCCATCGCCAACTCCCCGGGGCGCTCCACCGTCGCCCCGTACAGCGTGACCCGCCCGCCGAACCGGCCCCCGTACAGGCTCACCTGACCGCGGAAGACGCTGCGGTCCATCGACGAGTCCGCGCCCACGTGCAGGCCGTTGGCCATCAACGCCACCCCGCGCCGGTCCGGACCGACCACGCAGTCGTCGATCCGCAGGTCGTTGTCCACGCGCGTGTCCAGGATCCGCAGGCCGCGCGCCACCTCGCAGCGGCACAGCGACAGGTCGCCGTCGACCCGCATGTTGCGGCCCTGGATCTCGGTCAGCGCGCAGTCGAGCAGGTTCAGCGTCCGCGTGCTCGCCACGTTCAGCACGATCGGGCCCTCGAAGCGGCAGCCGATCATCGAGACGTAGACGTCGAGCCGGGCGCCGCCCAACTCCAGGTCGCCCACCACCCGGGCGCCGCTCAGGCGCAGCGCCGTGGTGTGACCGGGCTCCGCCTCCGGCGGCTGGAGCAGCAGCCGGGCGAGCACCTGGGCCCGGACCGTGCGGTCCGGCCCCCACGTCGCGCCCGTGCGCGGGTCGTCGTCCGCCGGCACGCCCGTGCCCAGATTCAGCCGCTCGCCGCGTCGATACGCCTCCCACAGGCGGATCTCGGTCGCGCTCAGATGCCCCGGCGGTGTGCTCATCCGTGTTCCCCCGACACTGGAAGGCTGCTGCGTCCCGCCCATGATCGCGCGTCTCACTGTCCGACACGCGAGGACGTATGGTTCGGAGCCGTCTCTACACTGGGGCGGGTGATCTCCCGTATCGACCTGCGCGGTCCCGCCTCGCGGGCTGTCCTGGACAGCCCCGCCGCACTGCGCGACGTGTTGCCCCGAGCCGAACTCGACGTCGAGGCGGCCCTGGAGAAGGTCCGCCCCCTCTGCGAGGACGTCAGGCATCGCGGCGTCGAGGCGCTGATCGAGATCACCGAGCGCTTCGACGGTGTGCGCCTGACCGACATCCGGGTGCCCGCCGAGGCGATCGCCGCGGCCCTGGACACGCTCGCGCCCAAGGTGCGCGCGGCCCTGGAGGAGTCGATCCGTCGGGCCCGCGCGGTGCACCGCGAGCAGCGCCGCCAGGACGTCACCGTGCAGGTCGTGCCCGGCGGCACGGTCACCGAGCGGTGGGTGCCGGTCGAGCGGGTCGGGCTGTACGTGCCAGGCGGCAACGCCGTCTACCCGTCGTCCGTGGTGATGAACGTGGTCCCCGCCCAGGAGGCCGGCGTCGCCTCGATGGCGGTCGCCTCGCCGCCGCAGGCCGGCTTCGGCGGGCTGCCGCACCCGACCATCCTGGCCGCGTGCGCGCTGCTCGGGGTGGACGAGGTCTACGCCGTGGGCGGGGCCCAGGCGATCGCGATGTTCGCGTACGGCGCGGGCTCGTGCGCGCCGGTGCACCTGGTCACCGGTCCCGGCAACATCTGGGTCGCCGCCGCCAAGCGGCTGCTCAAGGGCCGGATCGGGATCGACGCCGAGGCCGGGCCGACCGAGATCGCGGTGCTCGCCGACGACACCGCCGACGCCGGGCACGTCGCGGCCGACCTGATCAGCCAGGCCGAGCACGACACGCTGGCCGCGTCGATCCTGGTCACCGACTCCGAGGCGCTGGCCGACGCGGTCGTGGAGGAGCTGAAGGTGCGGGTGGACGCCACCCGGCACCGCGAGCGGGTCACCGAGGCGCTGGCGGGCCGGCAGTCGGGGATCGTGCTGGTGGACTCGGTGGACGACGGCCTCGCCGTGGTGGACGCCTACGCCGCCGAGCACCTGGAGATCCAGACCGCCGACGCGGGCGCGGTCGCCGCCCGGGTGCGCAACGCCGGCGCGATCTTCGTCGGCGCGTTCGCCCCCGTCTCGCTCGGCGACTACTGCGCCGGGTCCAACCACGTGCTGCCCACCGGCGGCTGCGCCTGCCACTCCTCGGGCCTGTCCGTGCAGTCCTTCCTGCGCGGGATCCACGTCGTGGACTACTCGCGCGCGGCGCTCGCCGACGTCGCCGAGCACGTCAGCGTGCTGGCCGACGCGGAGGACCTGCCAGCGCACGGGGCGGCCGTGCGGGCCCGCTTCGCGACCGGCGAGCTGTCCGGCCTCGCGGCATGGGAGGAGGGCGCGTGAGCGATCTGGACCGGCTGCCGATCCGCGCCGAACTGCGCGGGCAATCACCGTACGGCGCCCCGCAGTTGGACGTCCCGGTGCGGCTCAACACGAACGAGAACCCGTATCCGCTGCCGGCCGCGCTGGTGGCGCGGATCGCCGAGCGGGTCGCCGCCGCGGCCCGCGACCTGAACCGCTACCCGGACCGGGACGCGGTGGAACTGCGCACCGCGCTGGCCGACTACCT
This sequence comes from Embleya hyalina, assembly GCF_003967355.1. Classification (GTDB taxonomy): domain Bacteria; phylum Actinomycetota; class Actinomycetes; order Streptomycetales; family Streptomycetaceae; genus Embleya; species Embleya hyalina. The sequence continues at coordinate 10,100 of NZ_BIFH01000033.1, forward strand.
GTCCCGGACCGGCGACTACCCGCTGGGCCCGGAGCGGGTGTGGGCGGCCAACGGATCCAACGAGGTGCTGCAACAGCTGCTCCAGGCGTTCGGCGGCCCCGGGCGCACGGCGCTGGGCTTCGACCCGTCCTATTCGATGCACGCGCTGATCGCGCGCGGCACCGGCACCGAGTGGATCTCCGGCGCGCGCGGCGCCGACTACACGATCGACCTCGACGAAGCGCTGGCGCGGATCGCCGAACACCGCCCGAACGTGGTGTTCCTGTGCTCGCCGAACAACCCCACCGGCACCGCGCTCGCCGGCGAGGTGGTCGAGCGGGTGTACGACGCCGCGCAGGCCGCCCGGCCGTCGCTGGTGATCGTGGACGAGGCCTACGTCGAGTTCGCGCACACCGCGTCGCTGCTGCCGCTGCTGGAGGGCCGGCCGCACCTGGTGGTGAGCCGGACCATGTCCAAGGCGTTCGGCGCGGCGGGCCTGCGGCTCGGCTACCTCGCGGCGGACGCCGCGGTGGTCGACGCGGTGCAACTGGTCCGCCTGCCGTACCACCTCTCCGCGGTCAACCAGGCCACCGCGCTGGCCTGCCTGGAGTTCGAGGACACCCTGCTCGGCTATGTGCGCGAGCTCAAGGAACAGCGCGACCGGCTGGTCGAGGAACTGCGCGCGCTCGGCTGCGAGGTGACCGACTCCGACGCCAACTTCGTGCAGTTCGGCCGGTTCGACGACCCGCACGCGATCTGGGCGGGGATCCTCGAACACGGGGTCCTGGTCCGCGACAACGGGGTCCCGGGCATGCTGCGGGTGACCGCCGGCACGGACGCCGAGAACACGGCCTTCCTGGACGCGATGCGGCACGTTCTCAAAAGCGCGCGTCCGAAGGACTGAGAGAAAGTCGAAATCACCGTCATGGCAAGAACCGGTCGCGTCGAACGCGCCACGAAGGAAACCTCCGTCGAGGTCGAGATCGACCTGGACGGCTCGGGGAAGGTCGACGTCGCCACCGGCGTCGGCTTCTTCGACCACATGCTCGACCAGCTCGGCAAGCACGGCCTGTTCGACCTGACCGTCAAGACCCGGGGCGACCTGCACATCGACGCGCACCACACGATCGAGGACACCGCCCTCGCGCTCGGCGCCGCGTTCCGCCAGGCCCTCGGCGACAAGAAGGGCATCCGCCGCTTCGCGGACGCCTCCGTGCCGCTGGACGAGGCGCTGGCCCAGGTCACCGTGGACCTGTCCGGCCGGCCCTACCTGGTGCACTCCGAACCGGATCGCATGGCGCCGATGATCGGCCCCGACTACGACACCACGCTGACCCGGCACATCCTGGAGTCGTTCGTCGCCCAGGCACAGATCTGCCTGCACGTACACGTGCCGTACGGGCGCAACGCGCACCACATCGTCGAGGCGCAGTTCAAGGCGCTCGCCCGGGCGCTGTCCGACGCGTGTGTGCTCGACCCGCGCCGGGCCGGCGTGATCCCCTCGACGAAGGGCGCGCTGTGAGCACCGGCGCGATGGTCCTGATCGTGTTCGGGCTCTTCCTGGTCGGCGGGTGTATCTCGTTCGTCAAGCAGGGCCTGCCCAAGAGCGTGATCGCCCTGCTCGCCGTCGGCGCGTTCTTCTCGATCGCGGCCGGCGTCCTGAAGATCGGATAGGCGCGTGCCCAAGAAGGTCATCGTCCTCGACTACGGATTCGGGAACGTGCGCTCGGCCGAGCGGGCGCTCGCGCACGCCGGCGCCGACGTCGAGATCAGCGCGGACCAGCACGCCGCGCTGAACGCCGACGGGCTGCTCGTGCCCGGCGTCGGCGCGTTCGCGGCGTGCATGGAGGGCCTGCGCGCGGTCCGCGGCGACACCATCGTGGACAAGCGGCTCGCCGGCGGCCGGCCGGTGCTCGGCATCTGCGTCGGCATGCAGATCCTGTTCACGCGCGGCGTCGAGCACGGGGTGGCCACCGAGGGCTGCGCCCAGTGGCCGGGCACGGTCGAGCGACTGGCCGCCCCCGTGGTGCCGCACATGGGCTGGAACACCGTCGAGGCGCCCGCGGACAGCGTGCTCTTCCGCGACGCCGCGCCCGACACGCGCTACTACTTCGTGCACTCCTACGCGGTGCGCACGTGGGAGATGCCGGTGGTCCAGGACGGCCCGCACATCCCGCCCGGCGTCACCTGGAGCACGCACGGCACGCCGTTCGTGGCGGCCGTGGAGAACGGCGCGCTCAGTGCCACCCAGTTCCACCCGGAGAAGTCCGGCGAGGCCGGCGCGCAACTGCTGCGCAACTGGCTCGAGACGCTGTAGCCCGCGCGGCGCGCGCACCGCGCCGCACCGCGATCGCATCCCCGACCGCACCCCGTCCGAACTTCCGACCGAACTGCTGAGGATCCCAAGCGTCATGACCGAGACCCACCGCCTCGAACTGCTGCCCGCCGTCGACGTCGCCGACGGCCAGGCCGTCCGCCTGGTCAAGGGCGAGGCCGGGTCGGAGACCTCCTACGGCGACCCGCTGGCCGCCGCCCTGGCCTGGCAGAGCGCCGGTGCCGAGTGGATCCACCTGGTCGACCTGGACGCCGCCTTCGGCAAGGGCAGCAACCGCGCACTGCTCGCCGAGGTGGTCGGCAAGCTCGACGTCAAGGTCGAGTTGTCCGGCGGCATCCGCGACGACGCCTCCCTGGAGGCCGCGCTCGGCACCGGCTGCCGCCGGGTCAACCTGGGTACCGCCGCGCTGGAGACGCCCGACTGGGTGCGCTCCGCGATCGCCCGGCACGGCGACCGGATCGCGGTCGGCCTGGACGTGCGCGGCACCACGCTGGCCGGGCGCGGCTGGACCCGCGAGGGGGGCGAACTGTTCGAGACGCTGGCCCGGTTGGACGCCGACGGCTGCGCCCGCTACGTGGTCACCGACGTGAACAAGGACGGCACCCTCGCGGGCCCGAACCTGCGGTTGCTGCGCGACGTCTGTGCGGCCACCGACCGCCCCGTGGTGGCCTCGGGCGGGGTGTCCTCGCTGGCGGATCTGCGCGCGATCGCCGAACTGGTGCCGCTGGGTGTGGAAGGCTCGATCGTCGGCAAGGCGCTGTACGCCCAGGCGTTCACCCTCGAAGAGGCGTTGGAGGCTGTGTCCCGGTGACAAGAAGCGACAATTCGGCCGGCTCGGGTGGTTCGGGCGGCATCGAGCGGTACTCCTCCGGCGGACCGTGGGAGGACACGTTCGGCTACTCGCGCGCGGTCGCCGTCGGCGACTACGTGCACGTGTCGGGCTGTACCGCGGTCGTCGAGGGCAATCTGGCCCACGAGGGCGATCCGCACCACCAGGCGCTCGCCGCCTTCCGGATCGCGCTGGACGCGCTCGCGCACTTCGGACTCGGCGCGGCGGACGTGGTGCGCACTCGGATGTACATCACCCACTCGCGCGACTCGGACGACGTCGGGCGCGCGCACGGCGAGCTGTTCGCCGAGGTACGACCGGCCGCCACCATGGTCGTGGTCGCCGGGCTGATCGACTCGCGGATGCTCGTCGAGGTCGAGGTGGACGCGTACCGGGGGAGGGCGTCGTGACGTTGGCCGTACGGGTGATCCCGTGTCTGGACGTGGACGCGGGCCGGGTGGTCAAGGGCGTCAACTTCGAGAACCTGCGGGACGCGGGCGATCCGGTCGAGATGGCCCGGGTGTACGACGCCGAGGGCGCGGACGAGTTGGTCTTCCTCGACATCACCGCCTCCTCGGGCAATCGCGAGACGACCTACGACGTGGTCCGGCGCACCGCCGAGCAGGTGTTCATCCCGCTCACCGTCGGCGGCGGGGTGCGCGCGGTCGAGGACGTGGACCGGCTGCTGCGGGCCGGCGCGGACAAGGTGGGCGTGAACACCGCGGCGATCGCGCGGCCGGAGTTGATCGCCGAGATCGCCGACCGCTTCGGCTCCCAGGTGCTGGTGCTCTCGGTGGACGCGCGGCGGCGCCGCGACGGTGCGCCGGGCTTCGAGGTGACCACGCACGGCGGGCGCACCGGCACCGGCATCGACGCGGTCGCCTGGGCGGCGCGGGCGGCCGGATTGGGCGCGGGCGAGATCCTGCTCAACTCGATGGACGCCGACGGCACCAAGGACGGCTACGACCTGGAGCTGATCCGCCTGGTCCGGGCCGAGGTGGGCATCCCGGTGATCGCCTCCGGCGGCGCGGGCGCCCTGGGGGACTTCGTCCCGGCCGTGCGGGCGGGCGCCGACGCGGTGCTCGCGGCCAGCGTGTTCCACTTCGGCATGTTGCGGATTCCGCAGGTCAAGGACGTATTGCGGGAGGCGGGGCAGCCGGTGCGCTGAGCCCCGAACCGAGCGGGAAAGCCGACCGCGGGTGCGGTCGGCTTTTTCGTGCCGGGATGTGCAACCTTTTTTGCGAAAGACTTATTGCGAAAGAACTCTTTCACATCTATCGTGGGGTCATGAGCGAGCAGCCTCCGCCCCGACGGATGATCAAGGACGTACAGACCCTCAAGGTGTTCACCCACCCGCTGCGGATCTCGCTGCTGCGGATGCTGCACGCCGGCGGTCCGGCCACCGCGTCGATGCTGGCCAAGCGGGTCGACGCGACCCCGGCCCTGGTCAGCTACCACGTCCGCACGCTGGCCGCGCACGGCTTCGTGGTGGAGGACCCCGAGCACGCCGAGGACGGGCGCGAGCGCTGGTGGAAGGTGGTCGAGGACCTGACCTTCTCGCTCGGCGACTTCGCCGACGACCGGGTCGGCCGGGACCTGTCCACCGGCATCGTGCGGGTGCTCGGCTCGCAGTCCGAGGACCGCTACCGCCGGTTCCTGGACGAGGTCGAGTCGTGGGGCCCGGAGTGGGCCGGCGCCGCCTTCAGCGGTGCGCCGACCCTCCGGCTGACCGCCGACGAGCTGCGCGAACTGGGCGAGGCGCTGCAGGAGTTGGTGGCCCGATACCGGGACCGGCAGACCCCGGGCGCGGAGCATGTCGAGGTCTACGTCCGAGGTTTCCCGTACCGCATGTGATCGCCGGGCGCCGCACCCGCGCCCGCCCGCCCGCCCGAGCCGTCCGACGCCATCCGGTACCGGAATGGGGAGCATCATGGCCGTACCCGACACCGCGACCGGCGTCGCGACCGCGACGCCCCGACCCGCGCACCGCGACCCGCGCGTGCTGGCCTGGCTCGGCGCCTTCACCGCGTCGCTGATCGGCGACCAGATCTGGTTCCTGGCGCTGTCCTGGACGGCGGTACGCGGCGGCGACGGCACGCAGACCGGCCTGGTGCTGGCCGCCGGCTCGCTGCCCCGGGCGCTGCTGATGTTGCCCGGCGGGGCGATCGCCGACCGGTACGGGCCGCGCCGGGTGGTGATCGGCAGCGACCTGGTGCGCTGCCTGGTGATGGTGATCGCGGCGTTCGCGGTGGCGGCGAGCAGTCCGACGATCTGGCTGCTGATCACGATCGCGCTGGTGTTCGGCGCGGTGGACGCGCTGTTCATGCCCGCCGTCGGGGCACTGCCGGTGCGGCTGACCACCCGCTCGCAACTGGTCCGGGTCCAGGGCATGCGCTCGTTGTCCCAGCGGGTGGCCACCGTGGTGTCCGCGCCGATCGGCGGCGCGGTGCTCGCCTGGGGCGACGCCGAACTCGCCTTCACGCTGAACGCGGTCCTGTTCGGGCTCTCCCTCGCGCTGCTGTGGCGGCTGCGCCCGGGGCCCGTGCCCGAGCCGGAACCGGGCACGGAGGAGCCCGAGTTGGGCCTGCGCGCCGGGCTGCGGTACGTGCTCGGGCATACCTTCCTGCGCCCGCTCCTGGCCATGGTCGCGCTGATGGAGTTGGGCTTCACCATCCCGATGAACGTCGGCATCGTGCTGCTCGCCGACGACGCGGGCTGGGGGCCGGGCGGGATGGGCACGGTGCTGGGCGGGTGGGGGGTCGGTGCGGCGATCGGCGCGCTGGGGCTGACCGTTGCCGGGCGGGTGCCGCGTCCGGTGTTCGTGCTGCCGGCGGGGATGCTGGTGATGGCCGGCGGTCTGGTCGGCCTCGGCTACGCGCCGGGGGTCGGTGTCGCGGTGGCCTGCGCGGCGGTCCTGGGCGTGGGTACCGGCGTGGTGGGCGGGGTCGGGAGCGCGCTGGTGCAGACCACGTGCGCGCCGAGCGCCCTGGGTCGGGTGACCGCGCTGCAGATGATGTTCGCGGTCGGCCTGATCCCGCTGCTGTACCCCGTCGGCGGCCTGATCGCCACGGAGTTCGGCCCCTCGGCCGTGTTCGCCGGCGGCGGCGCGGCGATGCTCGCGGGCATCCTGGTCGCGTTGGCGAGCGGACCCTTTCGGCGCCGGACCTGACTTCGGGTCACGGAAGGATTCCGGTCGCACAACGATCATCTGACTCGAAGTCAAGCAGTTGGGCCCGGCCGAGCGCGAGGTTCACCCGATCGGGCAGGCTAGGCACATGACGATGCCGCCATCACCCGGACAGGGTGGCTACCCCGGATACGGGCAGCAGCCAGGCCAGGGTTATCCGAGCAACCAGCCGTACCCCGGGCAGCAGTACCCCCAGGGCGGACAGCAGTACCCACCGCCGCCGAACCCGTACGGCGGCGGCGGACCGCAGTATCCCGGCAACTACGGCGGTGGCGGGGGCTATGGCGGCGGCATGCCGCCGGGCCCCAACCAGGGCGGCTCCGGCAAGGGCCCGCTGATCGCCGTGGTGATCGCCGCGATCGTCGTGGTCGGCGGGATCATCGCCACCCTCGTGGTGGTCCTGGGCGGGGACGACAAGAAGAAGTCGGCGTCGCCCACGCCCGGTCCGACCACCTCGGCCGTGTCCTCGCCGAGCGCCACGCAGAGCGCGCCGCCCACGACCCGTCCGACCACGAGCCGCCCGACCGCGCCGCGCACCACCGCGTCCGGCGGCACGGACCCGACCATGCCCTCCGAGGTCCAGTACGTCGACCTGTCCAAGGGCGACTGCGTGACCCTGGACACCACCTCGGGCACCATCGACAAGAAGACGTGCACCACCACGCACAACGGCGAGGTCATCATGACCTACGAACTGACCGGCAGCACCTACCCGGGCGAGTCGGCGATCACCGACCAGACCGAGACCAAGTGCACCCCGGCGCTGACCGCGGCGGTGAACGGGCGCCCCGACGCCTCGCAGTTCACCTTCACCTACACCTTCCCGAAGCAGCCGGGCTGGGACATCGGTCGCCGCAAGGTGACCTGCATCGCGAAGTACAAGTCGGGGCAGACACTCACCAAGCCCCTGCGCTGACCGAGCGCTCGGCCCTTGGGGGAGGGATCGACGTGATGAGCAGTCCCGGCGGATATCCCGGCGGCGACCAGGGCGGTGGCAACCCGGGCGCCGGCGGCTACGGCAACTACGGCGGGGGAGGATACGGCGGCGGCTCCGGCGGCGGTTATCCGGGCGGCCCGGTGGGGCCCCCGCCCGCGAACCCGCCTCCGCCCTACGACGGTCCGACCATCGGCGGGCCGCCCTATCGCGCGGGCCCGCCCTACGGAGGCGGCGGCCCGCCGTACGGCGGAGGTCCGCCCTACGGCCCGCCCACCGGGCCACCCGGCGGCGGCCGCAGCGGTCGGGTGGTGGCGATCGTCGTGGTCGTCGCGCTGGTGATCGCCGCCGGCGTGATCGCGCTGGTGCTGAACCTGGGGGACGACGGCAAGAGCGACAAGGCGGTTCCGACGCCGAGCGCGACCCGGCCCACGAGCGCGCCGCCGAGCGACACCGCGTCGCCCGCGGACTCGCCCGAGCCGCCCACGAGCGAGCCGCCGGCCACGGACACCCCCACCTCGCCGCCGGCGACCAACCCCAACGGCAGCGTCGCGGTGCGCAAGGTCCCGCTCAGTCCGGGCGACTGCGTCTCGTTCACGGCCGGGAGCACCGACGTGAACAAGGTCGGGTGCACCACGCCGCACGACGGGCAGCACATCGAGAACGTCGCGCTCCCGGACGGCGCGTGGCCCGGCGACGCGGAGATGGACACCAAGGCGTCGGCGGTGTGCAAGCCGATCACCGAACCGGTGATCGGGCGGCAGCCCGATGCCGCGCAGCTGACCTGGCTCTACATCTACCCGAAGGAATCGGGCTGGGCCTCCGGTGACCGCGAGGTCCAGTGCCTGGTGTCCTACTCGGACGAGACCAAGAAGCTGACGGCGCCCCTGCAATAGGGGCACGGCCCGGGTGGGTCCTCGAACGCCGGACGGGCTGGGGCCTCGGCCGCGAACGATGCCGGCCGCCACGTGCGGTGGCCGGCCTCCGGCCCGGTTGTCCTCAAACGCCGGACGGGCTGTTCCGGCCTCGAGCGCCGGCCCGGCTGGTCGGCCGCAAACGCCGGCCGGGCTGGGGTTGGGCTGGTGTGGGCTTGGAGGTTGCGGCTGGGGATGGGTGCCGGATGGGCTGCTTGTCCTCGAGTGCCGGACGGGCTGTTTGGCTTCGAGCGCCGGGCGGGCCGGCGTTGGGCTCCGGTGGGCCTGGAGGGCGCGGCTGGGGACGGGTGTTGGACGGGCCGGGTGGCTTCAAGCGCCGGCTCGGCTGTTTGGGTTCGAAGGGCGGACGGGCTGAGGTTGGGTTGGTGCGGGTTCGGAGGCCGGGGTCGGGCGCGGGTGTTCGGACGGGTGGGTTGTCGACAGCCTGTCCGGCGTTCGAGGACGGCCGGGCCGGAGGCCGGCCTCGGCGTGAGCGGGGTGTTGGGTGGCCGGCCCGTCGGCAACGTTCATTGCCGAACGCAGCCGACGATCCGGCCTGTCCGGCGTTCGAGGGTGGCCGGGCCGGGGCGGCTTCGGGGGGGATGGGTGTGGGGCCGGGCTCGTCGGCGACGTTCGTGGCTGAACGCGGCCGAGTGGGGTGGTGGCCGGCCCGTCGGGAACCTTTGTTGCCGACGGGCCGAGGGAATCCAGCCCGTCCGGGGCGGGGGCGGCTCAGGGGATGTGGGGTGTCAGGGTGGGCTCGGGGTGGTTTTTTGTTGGGCTGTCCAGGACGCGTGCAGGCGGGCGTAGATTCCTCCGGTGTTGACCAGCCTTGTGTGCGGGCCGCGTTCGACCAGCTTTCCGGCGTCGAACACCAGGACCTCGTCCGCCGATTCGGCCGTGGACATCCGGTGCGCGATGAACACCGCGGTGCGGCCCCGGGTCAGCCCGTCCAGCGCCCGGTTGATCCGGACCTCGGTGGCCGGGTCGACCGCCGACGTCGCCTCGTCCAGGACCAGCAGGTCCGGGTCGGCGATGTAGGCCCGGACCAGCGCGACCAACTGCCGCTCGCCCGCCGACAACGACTCGCCGCGCTGACCCACCCGGGTGTCCAGGCCGGCGGCCAGTCCCGCGAGCCAGTCGGCCAGCCCCAGGTCGGCGAACGCGCCGACGATCGCCGCGTCGTCCGCGTCCGGCCGGCCGTACCGCACGTTCTCGCGCAGCGTGGCGTCGAACAGGAAGCCCTCCTGCGGCACCATCACCACCCGCGCGCGCAGCGACGAGAAGCGCACCCGGGGCAGTTCGACGCCGTCGAGCAACACCCGGCCCTCGTCCGGGTCGACCAGGCGGGTGAGCAGCTTGGCGAACGTGGTCTTGCCCGAGCCGGTCTCGCCGACCACCGCCACCCGGGTCCGGGGCGCGAGCGTGACGTCCACGTCGTGCAGGATCCGCGGGCCACCGGGATAGCCGTACGAGACGTGGTCGAACCTCACCTCGACCGGGCCGCGGGCCAACTCCTCGCCCGCCGCGCCCGGATCGGCGATGTCCGGCTCCGCGTCCAGCACCTCCAGCACCCGACGCCAGCCCGCGAGCGCGTTCTGCGCCTCGTTCAGGATCTCCACGCCCATCTGCACCGGCCCCACGAACAACGTGACCAGGAACAGGAACGCGACCAGCTCGCCCACGCTGAGCTGCCCGTCGATGCCCAGCCACACCCCGACGACCACCACCAGGCCGTTGGCCAGGCCGACCACGAACTCGCCCATCGGGAAGGTCAACGCGACGAACAACTGGGCCCGGGTCTGCGCGTCGCGGTGCGCGTCGACCGACTCGTCGATCCGGCGCGCGGTGCGCTCCTCGATGCCGTGCGCGCGCACGATCGCGGCGCCCACGACCGGCTCCGAGATGGCGCCCAGCATCCGGCCCATGGCGACGCGCACGTGTGAGTACGCGGCGGCGATCCGCTTCTGTACCGCGCGCATGAAGAAGTACAGCGGCGCGAAGCACACCCACACCAGCAGGGTCAGCTGCCAGGAGTAGACGAACATCAGCACCGTCACCAGCGCGATCTGCCCGACGCTGACGATCAGCAACAGGCCGCCGAACTGGATGAATCGGCTGATCGTGTCCACGTCGCCGGTCACCCGCGAGACCAGCGAGCCGCGCTTCTCGGACTGCTGGTGCAGCGTGGACAGGTCGTGGATGTGCCGGAAGGCGGCCACCCGCATCGTGGACAGGCCGCGTTCGCTGGTGCGGTACAGCCGCACGTTCATCGCGTACGCGGACACCGCGGTGACCACCACCGCCAACGCGGCGAGCGCGGCCATCGTGCGCACCACGGTCAGGTCGGGACCGGCGTCGGCGCGCAGACCCCGGTCGATGGTCTGCTGCACGGCCAGCGGCACCACGATCCGGCCGGCCGTGCCGATCACGGCCAGCAGCAGGGTGACGATCAGACCCTCGGTGAACTCCGGGGTCATCCGCAGGCCGCGGCGCAGCACGCTCAGGCCGGACTCGGTCGGCGTGTCGGCGTCGGCGGCTATTCGGGAGCCCGACCTCGGCTCCGGCTCGGGTTCGGCCGGCTTGGGCACGGCGGTGGCGATACTCATGAAGCCGTGGCCTCCTCGGCCTCGCTGACGTCGATGTCGGTGTCGAGTTCCTGCTCCGCGTCCTCGCGCGCGGCGCGTTCGTACGCGTTGACCAGGCGGCGGTAGCCCACCGAGCGCTCCAGGAGCGTGTGGTGCGGGCCGCGGTCGAGCACCCGGCCGCCCTCGACGTAGACCACCTCGTCGGCGAGCGCGATGGTGGCCTTGCGGTAGGCGACCACGACCACGGTGGCCGGTCCCGCGTCGCGCAGCCCGTGCAGGATGGCCGCCTCCACGCGCGGGTCCACCGCCGAGGTGGCGTCGTCCAGGACCAGCAGGCGCGGCCGGCGCACCAGGGCCCGGGCCAGCGCGATCCGCTGGCGCTGGCCGCCGGAGAGGGTGGTGCCGCGCTCGCCGACCTGGGTGTCCAGGCCGTCGGGCAGCGCGGTGACGAAGTCGGCCTGGGCGATCCGCAGCGCCTCGTGCACCGCCGCGTCGTCCAGGTCCAGGCCCAGGGTGATGTTGTCGCGGACGCTGTCGTCGAACAGGAACGCCTGCTGCGGGACCAGCGCGGCGGTGGCCGCGATCCCGCCCCGCCGGTAGTCGCGCAGGTCGGTGCCGTCGAGCAGGATCCCGCCGTCCACCGGGTCGACCAGCCGGACCAGGAGCGAGACCAGGGTGGACTTGCCCGATCCGGTCGGGCCGACCACGGCGATGGTGCGCCCGGGGTCGACGTCGAACGCCACGTCGTGCAGCACGTCGGTGTCGTCGGTGTAGCCGAAGCGCACCGCCCGGGCCTCCAGGCGGGCCGGACCGGCCGCCGCGTCGCCGCCCTCGATCTCGCCGTAGGTGTGCTCGCCCTCGGCGTCCAGGACGCCGCGGACCCGGTCGTAACCGACCACGGAGCGCGGCATGTCACCGAGCAGCCAGCCGATCGCCCGCACCGGGAAGGCCAACAGGGTGAACAGGTAGGCGACCTGTACCAGGTCGCCCGGGGCCAGATCGCCGTGCGAGACCCGCACCGTGCCGACCACCAGGACCAGCAGCACGCCGAAGCCGGGCAGCGCCTCCAGGATCGGGTCGAACAGCGCCCGGACCCGGCCCACCGCGATGTTCGCGTCGGCCAGCTCCCGCGACGCGGCCGCGAACCGGGTGGTCTCCTCGCTCTCCCGGCCCAGCGTCTTGACCACGAGCGCGCCGTCGAAGCTCTCGTGCGCGATCTCCGCGACGTCGGCGCGCAACTCCTGCGCGCGCATCGCCAGCGGCCCCTGCCTGCGCTGGTAGACGATGTTGAGCCCGGCGATCGCCGGGAAGATCACGAAGCCGACCAGCGCCAGCGCCCAGTCGGTGATCACCATCGAGATCGCCGCGACGAACAACATCACCACCACGCCGGTGGCCATCGGCAGCGGCGCCACCGGGTTCCACGCCGCCTCGACGTCGGCGTTCGCGTTCGACAGCAGCGTGCCGGTCGGGTGGCGGTGATGCCAGGCGAGCGGCAGCCGCAGGTATTGCCGGGTGACCCGGCGGCGGAAGGTGGCCTGGAGGCGGTACTGCATCACGCCCGCCCACAACCGCCGACCGATCACGCCGAACGCCTTGAGCAGCGCGACGCCGAACACCGCGGCGAACGCGCCGATCAGCGCGCCCGCCGTGGTGTGCCCGTCGCGGAAGGCCGGGATGATCACGTCGTCGGTGACCCGCCCGAGCACCAGCGCCGAGCCCACCGTCATCACGCCGTACACCGCGCTCGCGCTCACCGCGGCGGCGAAGATCCGCGGCTCCTCGCGGATCGCGACGCCGAGTACGCGCAGTCCTTGTCGCAGAACGACCTTGTCCGCCACGGGGCTCACTTTCACGCGGATTCCCATGGATCCACCGGAATCCATGGGAACGCAGCCGCCGCGAACGGGGCTGTCGACGATGTTTGTCCGATGAACGTACAAGGCGCCGCCGACCGCCCCGATTCCCCGTCCGCCCCGCCGGCTCGATCCGGAACACCGGTCTCCGGGCGGATTGGAGCAGACCATTCCCGCATGTCACCCTGTTTCGGGCGCTCCCGGCGGACGGGCTCGCGACGCCCCGGTTGTCCGCAACCAAACCCCGGGTCGGGCTCGTCTCCACGAGCGTGCCCTGACCATGATCGATAGACCGAGGACGCCGCTGTGGGCCTCACCAGCCTCAAACTGATAATCCTGCTGTGCCTCGTCACCGTCGCGGCGGCGTCGGCGGCCGTGTTCTTCTGGCCCAAGCTGTCCCGCCAGCACGTGGTGCCCATCCTGGGCCGGGTCGGCATCCTGCTGAGCACACAGGTCCTGCTCCTGGCCACGGTCGCGGTGATCGGCAACCGCTATTTCGTCTTCTACACGACCTGGGACGACCTGTTCGGGCGCACCGGCAAGCCCGTGCTGAACTTCGGCGAGACCGGTCCCGGAGACATGCCCAAGCTGGTCAAGGAGAAGGGCACCGAGACGATAGACGTCCCGCAGGGGAGCAACCCCCAGGTCGCGGGCCAGATCATGCAGGTCGACCTGGTCGGACGACGCAGCGGGATGGGCACACCCGCGCTCGTCTACCTGCCGCCGCAGTACTTCCAGGCCCAGTACAAGGACCGGCGCTTCCCCGTCGTGGTCACCCTCACCGGCTACCCCGGCAACGAGCGCAACCTGGTCACCCGGCTGGAACTGCCCAAGATCGCCGCCAACGAGATCGCCGCCGGCCGGGTCCAGCCCACCATCTTCGTGATGATGAAGCCGAGCGTCGGCCTCGACCGCGACACCGAGTGCACCGACGTGCCCGGCGGCCCGCAGGTCGGCATGTTCTTCAGCCAGGACCTGCCCGAGGCGATCAACCAGGCATACCGGGTCGCCCCGGGACCGCGCGGCTGGGCCATGCTCGGCGACTCCACCGGCGGCTACTGCGCGGCCAAGCTGCCGATGCTCAACTCGGACCGGATCGGCGCGGGCGTCGCGCTCTCCGCCGACTACGGCGCCCCCTCCGACGGCGACACCGGCGACCTGTACGGCGGCAGCAAGGCCTACCGCAACCAGAACGACCTGCTGTGGCGGCTGAAGAACCTGCCCATGCCGCCCGTCAGCCTGCTGCTCACCAGCAGCGAGAGCGGCGAACCCAACCTCGCCGACACCAGGGAGTTCCAGAAGCTGGCCAAGCCCCCGCTCAAGGTGGACACCCTGGTCCTGCCCACCGGCGGGCACAACTTCAAGACCTGGCAGACGGTGCTGCCCGACGCGCTGCGCTGGCTGAGCACACAGCAAAAGGTCGACCACCCCAAGGAGCCGGGGCCGGTGGCCGCCTCGCCGTGACCGGCCGCGTCGCGGCTCGCGCCCCTTGATTTCGTTCGGCGCGGGCCGAAGGATCGGCACATGCCGACTTCCCACGCCCGCGCCGAACGCGCCGCGCTCGCCGAACTGCTGCGCGTCCTCGGACCGGACGCGCCGACCCTGTGCGAGGGCTGGACCACCCGGGACCTCGCGGCCCACCTCGTGGTCCGCGAACACCGCCCGGACTCGGGACCGGGCCTGGTCTTCAAGCCGCTCGCCGGATACACCGAGCGGGTCCGCCGCCGGCAGGCGGCCAAGCCGTACGAACAGAGCGTGCGCCTGGTCGCCGACGGGCCGCCGACGCTGTCCGCGTTCGGCATCCCCGGCGTGGACGCCGCGGCCAACACGATGGAGTACTTCATCCACCTGGAGGACGTCCGGCGGGCCCAGCCCGGCGGCGCCGAACCGCGCGAACTGGACCCCGCGCTCACGGAGATCCTGTGGAAGCGGGCCAAGGGCTCCTCGCGGATCGCGCTGCGCGGGGTGACGGTGGGGGTGGCGCTGCGCCGCACCGACACCGGCGCCGACGAGCCGGCACAGCCGATCCACAAGGGCACCCCCCTGGTCACGCTGGCCGGACACCCGGCCGAACTGCTGCTGTACCTGTTCGGCCGCAAGGAGCACGCCCGGGTCGAGGTCACCGGCGACCCGGACGCGGTACGGGCGCTGCGCGCGGCCGATACCGGCCTGTGAACGCTCGCGCGGCCGGCCCGCGCGGGTCTGCGACAATGCGCGCATGACCGGTGCCTCCCACCCGCCCGCGCGGCCTTCCGACCTCGATCCGAGCATCGCCGCCCGCCTCAAGCGCGACCCCGACGGCCTGATCGCCGCCGTCGCCCAGGCGAGCGACACGGGCGAGGTGCTGATGGTCGGCTGGATGGACGACGAGGCGCTGCACCGTACGCTGACCACCGGCCGGTGCACCTACTGGAGCCGCAGCCGGCAGGAGTACTGGGTCAAGGGCGACACCTCGGGCCACGTGCAGAAGGTGGTCTCGGCCGCCCTCGACTGCGACGGCGACGCGGTGCTCGTGCGCGTCGAGCAGACCGGCGCCGCGTGCCACACCGGCGCGCGCACCTGCTTCGACGCCGACGTCCTGCCGGTCTCCTCCTGACCGTCCACCCCCGCCCGTCGCCTCGTGACCGTCCGGTCGCCGGACCGGTCCCCTCCGCCGACCCGCCGCCCGGGAGATTGCGCTCGCCATGACCACCGGAACCGTCACCCCCGACCCGGACACCTTCCGGGAACTCGCCCGCGACCGGCGCGTCATCCCGGTCACCCGGCGCTTCCTGGCCGACGGCGACACGCCCGTGGGGCTGTACCGCAAGCTCGCCGCCGAGCGACCCGGCACCTTCCTGCTCGAATCCGCGGAGAACGGCCGTTCCTGGTCCCGCTATTCGTTCGTGGGCGTGCGCAGCGCGGCGATGCTCACCGAAGTGGCCGGTCGGGCCCGATGGTTGGGCACCCCGCCGGTGGGCGTGCCGGTGGACGGCGACCCGCTGGAGGTGCTGCGGGCCACGATGGAGGCGCTGCACACCCCGCACGGCATCCCGGGTCTGGACCTGCCGCCGCTGACCGGCGGGATGGTCGGCTACCTCGGCTACGACGTCGTGCGCCGGCTGGAACGGCTGCCCGAGTCGAGCGTGGACGACCTGCGGATCCCCGAACTGATGATGTTCCTGGCCACCGACCTCGCGGTGCTCGACCACGTGGACGGCAGCGTGCTGTTGATCGCCAACGCGATCAACCACGACAACCGCGAGTCGGGCGTGGACGAGGCGTATCGGGCGGCGGTGGCCCGGCTGGACGTGATGACCGCGGACCTGGCCCGCCCGACCGGACTGGCCGCCGCGGCGTTCGAGCGTGCGGCGCCGGCCGAGGCGGTCGGCCCCTGGGGCTCGGCCGAGTACCGCAAGGCGGTGGCCGCGGCCAAGGAGGAGATCCGGGCCGGCGAGGCGTTCCAGATCGTGCTCTCCCAGCGCTTCGAGATGCCCACCGAGGCCGGCGCGCTGGACGTGTACCGGATCCTGCGGGCGACCAACCCCAGCCCGTACATGTACCTGTTCCGGATGCCCGGCCCCGACGGCGGCGCCGAGGGCGGATTCGACGTGGTCGGCTCCAGCCCCGAGGCGCTGGTCAAGGTCGAGGAGGGGCGGGCGATGGTGCACCCGATCGCGGGCACCCGCCATCGCGGCGCCACGCCCGCCGAGGACGCCGCGCTCGCCGAGGAGTTGCTGGCCGACCCGAAGGAACGCGCCGAACACCTGATGCTCGTCGACCTGGGCCGCAACGACCTGGGCCGGGTCTGTGCGCCCGGCACGGTCGAGGTGGTCGACTTCATGTCGGTCGAGCGCTACAGCCACGTGATGCACATCGTGTCCACGGTGGTGGGCGAGTTGGCGCCGGGGCGTACCGCGCTCGACGTGTTCGCCGCGTGTTTCCCGGCGGGCACGCTGTCCGGCGCGCCCAAGCCGCGGGCGATGGAGATCATCGAGAACTTCGAGCCGACCCGGCGCGGCCTGTACGGCGGCTGTGTGGGCTACGTGGACTTCGCCGGGGACCTGGACACCGCGATCGCGATCCGCACCGCGCTGATCCGCGACGGCGTCGCCTACGTCCAGGCGGGCGCGGGTGTGGTCGCCGACTCGTCGCCGGAGGCCGAGGACGTGGAATGCCGCAACAAGGCGGCGGCGGTGCTACGGGCGGTGGCGATCGCGGCCACGCTGGCCCCGGCGCACGAGAGCCCGGCGTCCTGACGGACGGGGGGCGCTCCGGTGGGGCGTGGACCCGACCCGGGTCAAGGCGCGGCGAGGCGTGGTTCATGCTGGACGCATGACCGACGCGAGGACCGAGGCCGGCGCGGCGCGCCGCGGCACCGAGACGGACGACCGATCGCCGGGCGGGGCGCCGACCGCCGAGGCGGCCGAATCCGAGGCCGGGGCGGCCGAGACGGTGGACGTCGCCCTGCGGGACCGCAAGACCGCCCGGCGCGAGTTGACCGTCGCGGTGTTGCTGGTCCTGGTCGGCGCGGGTGTCGTGCTCTCGGTGGCGGGGCGCACCTGGGCCGAGGGCACGGCGCTGGTGCACGGCTCGCACATCGCGGTGCACGCGAGCGGCAACACGATCAACAAGGCCACCTCGGCGCTCGCGCTGCTCGGCCTGGCGGGCGGCCTCGCGATCCTCGCGACGCGGACTTTCGGCCGCACGCTGATCGGCGCGCTGATCGCGCTGGCGGGGGTCGGGGTCACCGTGCTGGCCGTACAGGGCGCCCGCGACACCTCGGCGGTGGACGGCGAGGCGGCGAAGAAGGCGGCCGTCGAGGGTGTGCGGGCGGTGGACGTGAGCCACGCGGTCTGGCCGTGGTTCGCGGCCCTGGGCGGTGTGCTGATCGTGCTGGCCGGGCTGTTCGTGGTGATCCGCGGGCGGCGCTGGCCCGGAATGTCCAACCGCTACGAGGCGCCGGCGGGGCGGGGGGCCGGGGCCCGGCGGCGTACCGCGACCAACGCGGACCTGTGGAACGCGTTGGACCGGGGCGAGGACCCCACGCGCTGAGCACTGCTCCCGGCGGGTGACAATAAGAATCGCGCGGGTGCGACCCGCGCGCTTACGCGTGTGCAGTTGTGAAGCCGAAGGAGTCGATCGATGTCGTCGCAAGCCGGAAACCACGGCAGCACCCCCGCGGCCTGGACCGTGACCATACTGGCGCTGATCGGTTGCACCGTCTCGGGTGTCGCGATGATCGCGGCCAACGTGATGCTTTTCTGGGTCGGGGCCGCGGTGGTGTTGGTCGGCTGCATCGCCGGTGCGGGGATGCGGATGGGTGGGCTCGGGGCTGCGCCCGCGCGTCGCTGACGCCTCCGCCTTCGGCCCCATGCGACTCGGGCCGTGCGGCGGCCTTTGGCCTCAAACGCCGGCCTGGCTGGGTGGCCTCAAACGCCGGCCGGGCTGATTGGGCTCGTGCGTTGGTCGGGCTGTTTGGGCTCGGGTGTCGGCCGGGCTGGGTGGCCTCAAGCGCCGGCCGGGCTGATTGGGCTCGTGCGTTGGTCGGGCTGTTTGGGCTCGGGCGCTGGCCGGGCTGAGTGGGCTCAAGCGCTGGTCGGGCTGTTTGGGCTCACGCGTCGGTCGGGCTGTTTGGGTTGGGGGTGGTGGGTTTTCGGGTGGTGGTGGGTGGGGTGTTCTAGGGTTGGCGTGTCGGCCTAGGGGGGAATGTGGCGTACGGCTACCCGGGGGATCCCGGTGGTGGGGATCGGGCGCGGGAGTGGAGTGCGCCGCCTCGGCCGTTCGGACATGCCGTGCCCCCCTATGGGCCGCCCACCACGCCGCCGCCCGCGGGGCCGCCGCCGGGGGCGCCGGACAACTACCTCGCCTGGGCGGTCGTGGCGACCGTGTTCTGTTGTTTCCTGGCCGGGGTTCCGGCGTTGCTGGCGGCCACCAGCGTCAACGAGCGGTGGCAGCGCGGTGATGTGGCGGGAGCCCGGCTCGCCTCGCTGCGGGCGCGCAACTGGACGATCGGGACCGTCCTGCTCGGTGTGATCTTCTGGACCACCTGGATGGTCGGTGTCTTCCTGCTCGGCTGGAAAGACACGTTGGGTGACCTGTGACGGCACGTCCCGACGGCACAATGAGTCCGTGAGCATGCCCGCCCGCCCCTCGCCGAGTACCGGATTCCGGCTGCGCAACCTGGGGCTTCCGGCCACGAGCCTGACCGTGCTCGCGGCCGCCACCACCTATGTGGGCCTGGTGGATCCGCGCGAGAGCGGCCACTACCCGTCCTGCCCCTATCTGGTGATCACCGGCCTGGCCTGTCCCGGCTGCGGCGGGCTGCGCTGTGTGCACGCGCTCACCCACCTCGACCTGCCGGCGGCGCTGGGCTACAACGCGCTCGCGGTCGCGCTCTTCCCCCTGATCGGGTGGTTGTGGCTGCGCTGGGCGGTGCGTACCGCGCGCGGCGAGCCGCGTCGCACGTTGGCCGATCCTCGTTGGTTGCGGGCGCTGCTCGTGGTCGTACTGGTCTTCTGGATCGTTCGCGACCTGCCGTTCGGCGCGGGGCTCGCGCCCTGACGCACAGTGATCGGCGGCGGCTCCGCGAGCCGGCCCGTGCGCACGGGGCGACCGTGCGACGCCGTATGCTGCCCCCACCTCTTCGGCGGTGCGATGTGTCGGGTCTGTTCGAATCGGCCTATACCATCGAAGGGCCGGGGGAGCAGGTTCTCCGGACGAACGAGGGGATGTAGGGCGTGACTGTGCTCGACGAGATCATCGACGGTGTCAACGCCGACCTCGCCGCACGACAGGCCCGCGTATCCCTTGACGAGATCAAGGAACTCGCGGCCCAGGCGCCGGCGCCCCGCGACGCGGAGAGCATCCTGCGCGGCGACGGCATCGCCGTCATCGCCGAGGTCAAGCGCTCCAGCCCCTCCAAGGGCGCGCTCGCCGCGATCGCCGACCCGGCGGGCCTCGCCGCCGACTACGAGTCCGGCGGCGCCTCCGTGATCAGCGTGCTCACCGAGCAGCGCCGCTTCGGCGGCTCGCTCGACGACCTCGACGCGGTCCGCGCCGCGGTCGACATCCCGGTCCTGCGCAAGGACTTCATGGTGACGAGCTATCAGCTGTGGGAGGCCCGCGCGCACGGCGCCGACGTCGCCCTGCTGATCGTCGCGGCCCTGGAGCAGAACGCGCTGATCTCGTTGATCGAGCGCTCCCGCTCGATCGGTCTCACCACCATCGTGGAGGTCCACGACGAGGAGGAGACCGCCCGCGCGCTCGACGCCGGCGCCACCGTGATCGGGGTCAACGCGCGCAACCTCAAGACCCTCGAGGTGGACCGCAACAACTTCGCCCGGATCGCCCCGCTGATCCCGGACACCTGCGTGCGCATCGCCGAGTCCGGCGTGCGCGGCCCGCACGACCTGATCGCCTACGCCAACAACGGCGCCGACGCCGTCCTGGTCGGCGAGTCGCTGGTCACCGGTCGCGACCCGCGCAGCTCGGTCGCCGACCTGGTCGCCGCCGGCGCCCACCCGGCGATCCGGCACGGACGCGGCTGAGGGCGCGGGCACGATGAGCATGGACCCGCGACTGGCCCGGGGCTGCAAGCCCCGCGGCTGTCGCGCGCCCGCCCGCCGGGTGCGTGGCCGCCGCGTGCGGTACGTGATCGGCTGCGAGCCCGGCCAGGTGCCGGGCAGCCGATGGCGCCGACACGTTTCCTGACCCACCCGTCAGCAACGTGCCGTCCCACGGCATGCCACACCGACAAGGACCCCGCATGTCCAGCACTGCCCAACTGCCGGATCCCTCCGGCCACTTCGGCGTCTTCGGCGGGCGGTTCCTGCCCGAGGCGCTGATCGCCGCCCTCGACGAGCTGACCGCCGCCTACGAGAAGGCCAAGGACGACCCGGAGTTCCAGGCCGAGTTCACCGGCCTGCTGCGCGACTACGCCGGCCGCCCGAGCATCGTCACCGAGGCGCCCCGCTTCGCCGAGCACGCCGGCGGCGCGCGGATCATCCTCAAGCGCGAGGACCTCAACCACACCGGCTCGCACAAGATCAACAACGTGCTCGGCCAGGCCATCCTGACCAAGCGCATGGGCAAGACCCGGGTGATCGCCGAGACCGGAGCCGGCCAGCACGGCGTGGCCACCGCCACCGCGTGCGCGCTGCTCGGCCTCGAGTGTGTCGTCTACATGGGTGAACTCGACACCCAGCGTCAAGCACTCAACGTGGCCCGGATGCGGGTGCTCGGCGCCGAGGTGATCCCGGTGGCGATCGGCTCGCGCACCCTCAAGGACGCGATCAACGAGGCGCTGCGCGACTGGGTCGCCAACGTCGACACCACCCACTACCTCCTGGGCACCGCGGCCGGCGCGCACCCCTTCCCGGCCATGGTCCGCGACTTCGTCCGGGTGATCTCGGTCGAGGCCCGGCAGCAGGTGCTCGACCTGACCGGGAAGCTGCCCGACGCGGTCTGCGCGTGCGTGGGCGGCGGCTCCAACGCGATCGGTGCCTTCCACGCGTTCATCCCCGACGAGGGCGTGCGGCTGTACGGCTTCGAGGCGGGCGGCGACGGCGTGGAGACCGGGCGGCACGCCGCCTCGATCACCGGCGGCTCGATCGGCGTACTGCACGGCGCGCGCACCTACCTGCTCCAGGACGAGTACGGGCAGACGCAGGAATCGCACTCGATCTCGGCCGGCCTGGACTACCCGGCCGTCGGGCCCGAGCACGCCTGGCTGCACCAGACCGGCCGGGCGATCTACCGGCCGATCGACGACGCCCCCGCGATGGAGGCGTTCCGGCTGCTGTGCCGCACCGAGGGCATCATCCCGGCGATCGAATCGGCGCACGCCCTGGCCGGCGCGATCGAGGTCGGGCGCGAACTCGGCCCCGACGCGACCATCCTGGTCAACCTCTCCGGGCGCGGTGACAAGGACATGCACACCGCCGCCAAGTACTTCGATCTCCTCGACGCGGAAGCGGAGCAGTCGTGACCGGCACCGGTACCACCACCAGGCTCACCGAGGTGCTGGCCGCGGCCCGCGCGGACAACCGCGCCGCGCTGGTCGGATACCTCCCGGCGGGGTACCCCTCCGTCGAGGGCTCCGCCGCCGCGATGCGCGCGATGGTCGAGGGCGGCTGCGACATCATCGAGGTCGGCCTGCCGTACAGCGACCCGCAGATGGACGGCCCCGTCATCCAGCGCGCCGTCGAACACGCGCTGGCGCACGGCACCAACACCCACCACGTGATCGACAACGTGCGCGCGGTCGCCGAGACCGGCGCCGCGACGCTGGTGATGTCCTACTGGAACCCCATCGAGCGCTACGGCGTCGAGCGGTTCGCGAGCGAGTTGGCCGCGGCCGGCGGCAGCGGGGTGATCACCCCGGACCTGATCCCGGACGAGGCACACGAGTGGATCGCCGCCACCGACCGCCACCGGCTGGACCGGATCTTCCTGGTCGCGCTGTCCTCCTCCGACGAGCGCGTCGCCTACACCACCCGGCACTGCGGCGGCTTCGTCTACGCCGCCTCGGTGATGGGCGTCACCGGCGCCCGCGCGTCGGTGAGCACGCTCGCGGGCGACCTGGTCGCCCGCACCCGCGCCACCACCGATCTGCCGGTGTGCGTGGGCCTGGGCGTCTCCACCGCCGCCCAGGCGGCGGAGGTGGCCGGCTACGCCGACGGCGTCATCGTCGGCTCCGCGTTCGTCCGCGCCCTCCTGGACGCGCCGAACGAACGGGCCGGCCTGGACGCCGTCCGCGCCCTGGCCGGCGAACTCGCCGAGGGCGTCCGCAAGCGCTGACCGCCCCGAAGGTCTCATCCCGTGTAAAAACCGAACAAAACGAGCACCGGCTGACCGACGGCCGCCGCAGCACTCCAGCGGCGGCCGTCGGCATGCCACGCGCCATCCCGCCCCAACCCCCCCATCGGAGGAACCCGCGTTGAGCGCCAAGACCAGGACCAACCGAACGCCCGTCATCCTCGCCGTCGTCGGCGTGTTCGTGGTCGCGGTGCTGGCCGCCGTCCTGGGCGTCGTGCTCACCACGGGCAACGAGAGCAAGAGCGACGACTCGGGCCCCGCGGCACAGCCGACCGGCGCCAAGGCGGCCATCCGCGACGTCGACCTCGCGAGCCTGCCCGCCGCCGTGCGGGCCGACGGCACCATCCGCGTCGGCGGCGACGCGGCCCCGGTCACCGTCACCGTGTACGAGGACTTCCGCTGCCCGTTCTGCAAGCGCTTCGAGGCCAACTTCGGCCGGCTGCTCGCCGACTACGTCCAGGCCGGGAAGATCAAGGTCGACTACCACATCGCGTCCTTCCTGGACGGCAAACTCGGCGGCACCGGATCGGTCAAGGCCGCCAACGCCGCGCGCTGCTCGGTCGACACCGGCAAGTTCGCCGCCTACCACGCCGTGCTGTTCGAGAACCAGCCCGACGAGTCCGAGGACGGCTACACCGCCGGCCGCCTCCTCGACCTGGCCGGACAGGTCCCGGGCCTGCGCGGCGAGACCTTCGACGCGTGCGTGAACACCGACGCCAACGCCGCCTGGGTGAGCGCCGCCGAGAGCACGTTCGAACGCTCCGGCGTCTCCGCCACGCCCGCCGTCGCCGTGGACGGAAAAATTCTGGACTCCGGGAACTCGGCCATGCGTTCGCCCGACAACCTTCGTGAACTGCTCGATCAACGCCTGGGGAACCCCGGGAGTGGTAAGGCGGCGCTCGGACAGGAACCTCAGGCGCCTTCGGCCGGTTAGACAGGACATGTGCCGGTCCGGGCGCGGGGGACCAGCGGACCGGCCGTCCCTGAACCTCACCCGTCGTGACGGAGGTCAGACCGTGGGAAGCAAGACGATCGAGCCGGCGGCCGAGCGATGAGCGCGACGGCCGGCGCGACCGGGGTGGGCGCGGCAGGCCCGCTCGCGGGGTTGCGGCCATACGTGCCGTGGATCGGCCTCGCCGTACGGCTCGGCCTGGCCTTCGTCTGGGCGTACGCCGGCTGGGAGAAGGCACTCGACCCCGACCAGGCCGCCTACGCGGTCCGCGGCTACGACGTGCTGCCCGACGGCCTGGTCGACCCCGTCGGCTACGCCCTGCCCTACCTGGAACTGGGCCTGGCCCTGCTCCTGGTGCTCGGCCTGGGCACCCGGCTCGTCGCGTCCCTGTCCGCGCTGCTCCTGCTCGTGTTCATCGCGGGCATCGCCCAGGCGTGGGCGCGCGGCCTCGCGATCGACTGCGGCTGCTTCGGCGGCGGCGGTCCGGTCGAGCCGGACAAGACCGCGTATCTCGAGGAGATCCTGCGGGACTGCGGCTTCCTGCTGCTCGCGATCTGGCTGATCGTCTTCCCCCGCACTCGGCTGTCCGCCGACGCCTGGCTGTTCCCGGAGGAACCGCCCTACGACGAGGACTTCGAGGACGAGGACGACGAGGACGCCGACGAGCCGCACACGGACGCGGACGAGTACCGCGGGGACGCGAACCGGAACCCCGGAACCCGGGAACTGAAAGGCCCTGAGATCACGTGAGCTCGAAGAATTCGGCAGGCAAGCGCACCGCGCGGGAGCGGATGGCGCAGGAGCGCGCCCGCCAGCAGGCGGCCGCCAAGCGCAAGCGGGTGCTGATCATCGCCGGCGCCGTCGTGGCCGTCCTCGCGGTCGTCGCCATCATCGGCGTGGTCGTCGGCACGTCCAAGACCAACAAGAAGAAGGGGCCCTGGAAGGACGCGCTCGCCAAGCCCTACAGCGCCCCGCCCAACCTGTCCGAGGACGGCCTGGGCGTCCCGGTCGGCAGCAACCCGAACGCCCCCTCGCTGATCATGTACGAGGACTTCCGCTGCCCGATCTGCCACGAGGTGGAGAAGGCGCTCGGCCCCACCCTGCGGCAGATGGCCGACGCCGGCACGATCAAGATCGACTACCACATCGCCTCGTTCCTGGACGGCAAGCTCGGCGGCAACGGCTCCAAGTACGCGGCCAACGCGGCCGGATGCGCGCAGACCGCGGGCAAGTTCGCGCAGTACCACGACACGCTCTTCGCGAACCAGCCGGACGAGTTGAACGACAAGTTCGGCAACCGGTCCTATCTGATCGACCTCGCGGGCAAGGTCGACGGCCTGCGCTCGCCGGCCTTCGACCAGTGCGTGAACGACCTGAGCCACGCCGGATGGGTGAACAAGGTCGAGGACGCGTTCCAGAACGCCAAGATCGGTGACACCCCCGTCACCGGCACCCCGACCGCCGGCATCAACGGCAAGACCATCGACCTCATCGTCAAGGGCCGCGGCCTGGCCACCCCCGACGAGGTGCGCGCGCAGATCCTGGCGGCGATCAAGTAGTCGCCGTCCGTCGCCGCACCGGCGGGCGCGACCCCGAAATCCCCGGGGTCGCGCCCGTTCGCACGTGCCCGGCGGCACACGTATCCCCCCGCACCCGGTAGCGTCGTACCCGCCATGGACCTCGCATTCATTCCCAGCCCCTCGCGCGGACAGATCGACCTCGGTCCGATCCCGCTGCGCGGCTACGCGCTGTGCATCATCCTCGGTGTCGTCCTCGCGATCTGGCTCGGCGAGCGACGCTGGGTCGCCCGCGGCGGTCGCGCCGGCACGGTCGGCGACATCGCCGTGTGGATGGTGCCCTTCGGCCTCGTCGGAGGCCGCCTCTACCACGTCGTCACCACGCCGGAGCCGTACTTCGGCGACGGCGGCGACCCCATGCAGGCGTTCGCCGTCTGGAAGGGCGGCCTCGGCATCTGGGGGGCCATCGCGCTCGGCGCGGTGGGCGCCTGGATCGGCTGCCGGCGCCGGGGCATCCCGCTGCCCGCGCTGGCCGACGCGCTCGCCCCGGGCATCGTGCTCGCCCAGGCGGTGGGCCGCTGGGGCAACTGGTTCAACCAGGAGCTCTACGGCCGCGAGACGGACGTGCCGTGGGCGGTGAAGATCGACGGCGACCACAACGTGATCGACCCCGGCCAGAGCGGCACCTTCCACCCGACGTTCCTGTACGAGTCGTTGTGGTGCGTCGGCGTCGCGGTGCTGGTGATCTGGGCCGACCGCCGCTTCAAGCTGGGCCACGGCCGGGCGTTCGCGCTCTACGTCGCGGGCTACACGGTGGGCCGGTTCTGGATCGAATACATGCGCGTCGACGACGCCGAACACGTGCTCGGCATGCGGCTCAACAACTGGACGGCGATCCTCGTCTTCGCCGGCGCCCTCGCCTACATCTGGATCTCGGCCCGCAAGCACCCCGGCCGCGAGGCCCCGGAGACGCTGCGCGGACACGACCCGGAGGGCGGGGACGACGCGGAGGCGGCCGGGACGGACGCGGACGCGAAGGCGGTCGACGCGGATCCGGTCGACGCGGATCCGGAGCGGACCGACGCGGACGCCGAGAAGGGCGCTTCCGTCGACCTCGGCAAGCCCGACCGCTCCGCCCCCGGCGACGCCGAGGCGGACGCGGACGCGGCGGCGACCGACGCCGAGCCCGGCCCGGACGACGCCGGGGAGCACGCCGGCTCCGGCCCGCGCGAGGCCGCCGACAAGGGCTGACCGCAGCGCGCCCGCGAAGGCCGTCCGAACCCGCGCCCACCTGCGGGTTCGGACAGCCTTTCCTGGCCGGCGGCACCCGGCGGCGAAACGGTAGCGTCGTGGCCCCAGCGTGACGAGAGGGCCGAACGACCGTGAAGACCAGCCACATAGCCGCCGAGGTGCCCGACCCCGCTCCGGAGCTCGGACACCAGGACGGCGTCGACCACACCCACCGCGACATCGGCGGCGGCTGGCTGCGCCCGGCCGTGTTCGGCGCGATGGACGGACTGGTCTCCAACTTCGCGCTCATCTCCGGCATCGTCGGCAGCGACGCGACCCCCAGGACCGTCGTGGTCACCGGCCTGGCCGGCCTGGCCGGCGGCGCCTTCTCGATGGCGGCGGGGGAGTACACCTCGGTCGCCTCCCAGGCGGAACTGGCCCGCGCCGAGGTCGAGGTCGAACGCCGCGAACTGTGCCGCAGCCCCGAGGCCGAACAGCGCGAACTGGCCGAGCTGTACATCGCCCGCGGCCTGGACGAGGACCTGGCCGTCGAGGTGGCCCGGCAACTCTCCCGCGACCCCGAGCTGGCCCTGGAGATCCACGCCCGCGAGGAACTGGGCGTCGACCCGCACGACCTGCCCTCGCCGTGGCTGGCGGCGGGCTCCTCGTTCGGCTTCTTCGCGATCGGCGCGCTGCTCCCCCTGCTGCCCTACCTGCTCGGCGCGACCACCCTCGCGCCCGCGCTGATCCTGACGGCGCTCGGCCTGTTCGGCGCCGGCGCCGTGGTCTCCCGGGTCACCGCCCGGCCGTGGTGGTTCGGCGGAACCCGCCAGTTGGTGCTCGGCGCGGCCGCGGGCGGACTCACCTACCTGCTCGGCCTGCTGATCGGGCAACAGGTCTAGCGGGCGCCCGCCACGTGAACGCGGCGTGAGGTGTCCGTAACCTCCGCGTAGCCCGGCGACCCCACCCGGAAACCAACCGCCATAACGGTCCGAGACGTGCGGTTTCGTCACCCGGATGGTCGGGAATGAGCCACCCGATATGCCAAGGCGACCGGCGCGGCGCAGCGCTGGAAAGCCGGGCCGAATCACCCTGACGACCGCATGGTGAGACGGGTTTGTCCCGGGTTCCGGATAGACGTACTGATCGTGTAACCTGCACGAAATCGCAGAGGGCCAACGTCGTCCCTGTTGCGCACCACACGCCACGACGACGACGGGAGCGCCCATGCCTCCTGCCATGCCCGCATCCTCGGGCCCCCTCTTCTCCGCGATTCCCGCGGCCCAGGGGTTGTACGACCCCCGTAACGAGCACGACGCCTGCGGTGTCGGATTCGTGGCCACGCTCACCGGCGAGCCCAGCCACGACATCGTCGACCAGGCGCTGACCGTCCTGCGCAACATGGAACACCGCGGCGCCACCGGCGCCGAGCCCGACACCGGCGACGGCGCGGGCATCCTGATCCAGGTCCCCGACGCCTTCCTGCGCGAGACGGCCGGCTTCGCGCTGCCCGCCGCCGGAAGCTACGCGGTCGGCATCGCCTTCCTGCCCGACGACGACGTGCACGCGGGCCGCGCCAAGTCCTCCATCGAGCGCATCGCCGCCGAGGAGAACCTGCGCGTGCTCGGCTGGCGCGAGGTGCCCACCACGCCCGGCCTGGTCGGCAACGGCGCCCGCGCGACGATGCCGCGCTTCGCCCAACTGTTCGTCGCCGGCGTCGACGACACCGCCACCGGGATCGCCCTCGACCGGCTCGCCTTCGCGCTGCGCAAGCGCGCCGAGCGGGAGGTCGAGGTCTACTTCGCCTCGCTGTCCGCGCGCACCCTCGTCTACAAGGGCATGCTCACCACGGGGCAGCTGGAGCCGTTCTTCCCGGACCTGTCGGACCGGCGCCTGGCGTCCGCGATCGGCCTCGTGCACTCGCGGTTCTCCACCAACACCTTCCCGGCCTGGCCGCTCGCCCACCCGTACCGCTTCATCGCGCACAACGGCGAGATCAACACGGTCAAGGGCAACCGCAACTGGATGGCCGCGCGCGAGTCCATGCTCGCCACCGACCTCATCCCCGGCGACCTCGGCCGGCTGTACCCGATCTGCACGCCCGACGCGTCCGACTCGGCGTCCTTCGACGAGGTCCTGGAACTGCTCCACCTCGGCGGCCGGCCGCTGCCGCACGCCGTGCTGATGATGATCCCCGAGGCGTGGGAGAACCACGCCACGATGGACGACGCCCGGCGCGCCTTCTACAAGTTCCACGCCACCGTGATGGAGCCGTGGGACGGCCCGGCCTGCGTCACCTTCACCGACGGCAGCCTGATCGGCGCCGTCCTGGACCGCAACGGCCTGCGGCCCTCGCGCTACTGGGTCACCGACGACGGCCTGGTCGTGCTCTCCTCCGAGGTCGGCGTCCTGGACATCGACCCCGCCAGGATCGTCCGCAAGGGCCGGCTCCAGCCCGGCCGGATGTTCCTGGTCGACACCGAGGCCCGGCGGATCGTCGAGGACGACGAGATCAAGACCGCGCTCGCCGCCGAACACCCCTACCAGGAATGGCTGCACGGCGGCCTGATCAACCTGGAGGACCTGCCCGAGCGCGAGCACGTCGTGCACACGCACGCCTCCGTCTCGCGCCGCCAGCAGACCTTCGGCTACACCGAGGAAGAACTGCGCGTCATCCTCGCGCCGATGGCCCGCGCCGGCGGCGAACCGCTCGGCTCGATGGGCACCGACAGCCCCATCGCCGCGCTCTCCGCCAAGCCCCGGCTGCTGTTCGACTACTTCGTGCAGCTCTTCGCCCAGGTCACCAACCCGCCGCTGGACGCGATCCGGGAGGAACTGGTCACCGCGCTCGGCAGCTTCGTCGGCCCCGAGGGCAACCTCCTCGACGCCCAGCCCGCCGACTGCCGCAACGTCGTACTGCCCTTCCCGGTGCTGGACAACGACGAACTCGCCAAGCTCATCCACATCAACCTCGACGGCGACCAGCCCGGCCTGAAGGCCGTCACCATCTCCGGGCTCTACCCGGTCGACGGCGGCGGCACGGCGCTGGCCAAGCGACTCGAGGAGATCCGCGCCGAGGCCACCCGCGCGATCGCCGACGGCGCCCGCATCGTGGTGCTGTCCGACCGCCACTCCGACGCCGAACACGCGCCGATCCCCTCGCTGTTGCTCACCTCCGCCGTACACCACCACCTGATCCGGACCAAGACCCGGACCCGGGTCGGGCTGATCGTCGAGGCCGGCGACGTCCGCGAGGTGCACCACATCGCGCTGCTGATCGGCTACGGCGCGGCCGCGGTCAACCCCTACCTGGCCATGGAATCCGTCGAGGACCTGGTCCGCGAGGGCGTCTTCCTCAGCGACATCGCCCCCGAACAGGCGATCCGCAACCTGATCAAGGCGCTCGGCAAGGGCGTGCTCAAGGTGATGTCCAAGATGGGCATCTCCACCGTCGCCTCCTACCGCGGCGCCCAGGTGTTCGAAGCCATCGGCCTCGCCGAGGACTTCGTCGCCGAATACTTCACCGGCACCACCAGCAAGCTCGGCGGCATCGGCCTCGACATCGTCGCCGAGGAGGTCGCCCGCCGGCACGCCAAGGCCTACCCGCCCACCGGCATCGCGCCCTCGCACCGCCGGCTGGAGATCGGCGGCGAGTACCAGTGGCGCCGCGAGGGTGAACCGCACCTGTTCGACCCGGAGACCGTCTTCCGGCTCCAGCACTCCACCCGGACCCGCCGCTACGACATCTTCAAGAAGTACACCGCGCGCGTGGACGAGCAGTCCCGGCGCCTGATGACCCTGCGCGGCCTGTTCGGCTTCCGCGACGGCGTGCGCGAGCCCGTCCCGATCGACGAGGTCGAACCGATCTCCGAGATCGTCAAGCGGTTCTCCACCGGCGCGATGTCCTACGGCTCCATCTCGATGGAGGCGCACCAGACGCTCGCCATCGCGATGAACCGGCTCGGCGGCAAGTCCAACACCGGCGAGGGCGGCGAGGACCCCGAGCGGCTCCACGACCCCGAGCGGCGCTCGGCGATCAAGCAGGTCGCCTCCGGGCGCTTCGGCGTCACCAGCGAATACCTGGTCAACGCCGACGACATCCAGATCAAGATGGCCCAGGGCGCCAAGCCCGGCGAGGGCGGCCAACTGCCCGGGCACAAGGTGTACCCGTGGGTCGCCCGCACCCGGCACTCCACCCCCGGCGTCGGCCTCATCTCGCCGCCGCCGCACCACGACATCTACTCCATCGAAGACCTCGCCCAGCTCATCCACGACCTCAAGAACGCCAACCCCGCGGCCCGAGTGCACGTCAAGCTCGTCGCCGAGGTCGGCGTCGGCACGGTCGCGGCGGGCGTGTCCAAGGCGCACGCCGACGTGGTGCTCATCTCCGGACACGACGGCGGCACCGGCGCCTCGCCGCTCACCTCGCTCAAGCACGCGGGCGGCCCGTGGGAACTCGGCCTCGCCGAGACCCAGCAGACGCTGCTGCTCAACGGCCTGCGCGACCGCATCGTGGTGCAGACCGACGGCCAGCTCAAGACCGGGCGCGACGTGCTCGTCGCGGCGCTGCTCGGCGCCGAGGAATACGGCTTCGCCACCGCGCCGCTCGTGGTCTCCGGCTGCGTGATGATGCGCGTGTGCCACCTCGACACCTGCCCCGTCGGCGTCGCCACGCAAAACCCCGTACTGCGCGAGCGGTACAGCGGCCAGGCCGACCACGTGGTCAACTTCTTCGAGTTCATCGCCGAGGAGGTCCGCGAACTGCTCGCCGAACTCGGCTTCCGCACCCTGGAAGAGGCCGTCGGCCACGCCGAACTCCTGGACACCGCAGCGGCGATCGAACACTGGAAGGCCGAAGGGCTCGACCTCGCACCGCTGTTCCACGTGCCCGCGCTGCCCGAGGGCGCCGCCCTGCACCGCACCGGCCCGCAGGACCACGGACTGGCCAAGGCGCTGGACAACCAGCTCATCCAGCTCAGCGCCGACGCGCTCGAGCACGGGGAGAAGGTCGTCCTCGACCTGCCGGTGCAAAACACCAACCGCACCGTCGGCACGATGCTCGGCCACCAGGTCACCAAGCGCTACCGCGGCGCCGGACTGCCCGACGACACCATCGACATCACGCTCACCGGCTCCGCCGGCCAGTCGTTCGGCGCGTTCGTGCCCAAGGGCATCACCCTGCGGCTCGAAGGCGACGGCAACGACTACGTCGGCAAGGGCCTGTCCGGCGGCCGGATCATCGTCCGGCCCCACCGCGCCGCGACCTTCGCCGCCGAGGACAACATCATCGCCGGCAACGTGATCGGCTACGGCGCCACCGGCGGCGAGATCTACCTGCGCGGCGTCGTCGGCGAACGCTTCTGCGTGCGCAACTCCGGCGCCACCGCCGTCGTCGAAGGCGTCGGCGACCACGGCTGCGAATACATGACCGGCGGCCGGGCCGTCGTACTCGGCCGCACCGGCCGCAACTTCGCGGCCGGCATGTCGGGCGGCATCGCCTATCTCCTCGACGCCGACCCGAACAACATCAACACCGAACTCGTGGGCGTCGAGGACCTCGACGCCACCGACCGCGCCGAACTGCACGACGTTGTGCGCCGGCACCACGAGGAGACCGGCTCGGCCGTCGCCGAAGCCCTGCTCTCCGACTGGGACGCCGCCTCCCGGCGCTTCACCAAGATCCTGCCCAGGGACTACAAGGCAGTGCTCGCCGCCAAGGACGCCGCCGAGCGAGCCGGTCTCCCCGAGACCGAGATCGTCCAGAAGATGATGGAGGCGGTTCATGGCTGACCCGAAGGGCTTTTTGACCACGCCCCAACAGCTCGGCACGCGGCGCCCCGTCGACGTGCGCATCCGGGACTGGAAGGAGGTGTACGAGGAGCGCACGCTGCTCCCGATCATCACCGAACAGGCCGGCCGCTGCATGGACTGCGGCATCCCGTTCTGCCACAACGGCTGCCCGCTGGGGAACATCATCCCCGAGTGGAACGACCTGGTCTGGCGCGACGACTGGCAGGCGGCGAGCGAACGCCTGCACGCCACCAACAACTTCCCGGAGTTCACCGGGCGGCTCTGCCCCGCGCCGTGCGAGGCCGCCTGCGTGCTCGGCATCAACCAGGCGCCGGTCACCATCAAGAACGTCGAGGTCTCGATCATCGACCGGGCGTGGGACGACAACAACGTCGCCCCGCAGCCACCGGACCGGCTCTCCGGCAAGACCGTCGCGGTGATCGGCTCCGGCCCCGCCGGCCTCGCCGTGGCCCAGCAGCTCACCCGCGCCGGGCACACCGTGGCCGTCTACGAGCGGGCCGACCGGATCGGCGGACTGCTGCGCTACGGCATCCCCGAATTCAAGATGGAGAAGCGGCACATCAACCGGCGCATCGAACAGATGCGCGCGGAGGGCACCAAGTTCTAC
This sequence comes from Embleya hyalina, assembly GCF_003967355.1. GTDB lineage: Bacteria > Actinomycetota > Actinomycetes > Streptomycetales > Streptomycetaceae > Embleya > Embleya hyalina. Next base: position 42,637 of record NZ_BIFH01000033.1, read on the forward strand.
ACCGGCATGCAGATCGGCACCGACCTGGACGCGGCCAAGCTGCGCCGGCGCTACGACGCGGTGGTGATCGCGGCCGGCGCCACCGCCGCGCGCGACCTGCCGATCCCCGGACGCGAGTTCGGCGGCGTGCACCAGGCGATGGAATACCTGCCGTTCGCCAACAAGGTGCAGGAGGGCGACCTCGTCGCCTCGCCGATCGACGTGGCCGGCAAGCACGTGGTGATCATCGGCGGCGGGGACACCGGCGCCGACTGCCTGGGCACCGCGCACCGCCAGGGCGCGGCCTCGGTCACCCAGCTGGAGATCATGCCCCGGCCCTCGGAGGAGCGGCCCGCCGCGCAGCCGTGGCCGACCTACCCGATGACCTATCGGGTGGCCAGCGCGCACGAGGAGGGCGGCGAGCGCGTCTACGCCGTCAACACGCAGGAGTTCGTGGGCGGCGAGGACGGGCGCGTCAGGGCGCTCAAGCTGGTCGAGGTGGTGTTCGAGGACGGCCGCTTCGTGCCGGTGCCCGGCAGCGAGCGGGAGATCCCGGCCGACTTCGTCTTCCTGGCGATGGGCTTCACCGGGACGGACCGCTCCAACGGGCTGGTCGAGCAGCTGGGCCTGGCCCTGGACGAGCGCGGCAACGTGGCGCGCGACGAGGCGTTCGCGACCAACGTGGACGGCGTGTTCGTGGCCGGCGACGCCGGACGCGGGCAGTCGCTGATCGTCTGGGCGATCGCCGAGGGCCGCTCGTGCGCGGCGGCGGTGGACGGCTGGCTGACCGGCGGGACCAACCTGCCTTCGCCGATCCGGCCGACCGATCGACCGCTCACGGTGTGACGGAGCGCGACCGCACGGGTCGGGATTGAATATGTGACGAAAGTCGCGTGAACGAGAAAGGGCGCCGCCGTTGCGGCGCCCTTTCCGCATGCCGGAAAAGCGCCATATACCGGACGCGGGTACGGCTTACCCAGCGGTAGGAACTAGGCTTTGGGACCATGCGTCGAGCCAAAATTGTCTGCACCCTGGGTCCTGCCACAAATTCGTATGAACAGATCCGCACGCTGGTCGACGCAGGCATGGATGTAGCCCGCTTCAACCTCAGCCACGGCGCGTACGCCGAGCACGAGGAGCGTTATCACCGCGTTCGTCGGGCATCCGACGAAACCGGTCGCAGCGTCGGCATCCTCGTCGACCTCCAGGGCCCGAAGATCCGCCTGGAGACCTTCGCCGAAGGCCCCGTGCTCCTGGAGCGCGGCGACGAGTTCACGATCACGACCGAGGACGTCCCCGGCGACAAGCACGAGGTCGGCACCACCTACAAGGGGCTGACCGCCGACGTCACCAAGGGCGAGCGGATCCTGATCGACGACGGCCGGGTCACCCTGGAGGTCGTCGACGTCGAGGGCCCGCGCGTGCACACGATCGTCATCGAGGGCGGGATGGTCTCCGACCACAAGGGGCTCAACCTGCCCGGCGTGGCGGTGAGCGTCCCCGCGCTGTCCGAGAAGGACATCGAGGACCTCAAGTGGGGCCTCGCGCTCGGTGCCGACATGATCGCGCTGTCGTTCGTGCGCGCCGCGAAGGACATCGAGGACGTCCACAAGATCATGGACGAGGTCGGTGTCCGGCTGCCGGTGATCGCCAAGATCGAGAAGCCGCAGGCGGTGGACAACCTCGAGGAGATCGTCCACGCCTTCGACGCCATCATGGTCGCCCGCGGCGACCTGGGCGTCGAGATGCCGCTGGAGGCCGTGCCGATCGTGCAAAAGCGCGCGATCACGCTGGCCCGGGCCAACGCCAAGCCCGTCATCGTCGCCACCCAGATGCTCGACTCGATGATCAGCGCCTCGCGTCCCACCCGGGCCGAGGCATCCGACGTCGCCAACGCCGTCCTGGACGGCACCGACGCGGTGATGCTCTCGGGCGAGACCTCGGTGGGCAAGTATCCGATCGAGACCGTCAAGACCATGGCGCGGATCGTGGTCGCGGCGGAGGACTCCACCGCGATGCAGGAGGAGATCCGCACCCTGGCCGGTCCGCGCACACAGGGCGGGGTGATCGCGAAGGCCGCGATCGAGATCGCCGAGCGGCTCGACGCCAAATACCTGGTCGCGTTCACCCAGAGCGGCGACACGGGTCGCCGGCTGTCGCGCTACCGCTCGATGATCCCGATGCTGGCCTTCACCCCGGAGCCGGCGGTGCGCAGCCGGCTGGCCCTCACCTGGGGCCTGGAGACCTTCCTCGGCCCGCTGTGCAGCCACACCGACGAGATGGTCCGTCAGGTGGACGCGGCCCTGCTGGCCATCGGCCGCTGCAAGAAGGGCGACCTGGTCGTCATCACGGCCGGCTCCCCGCCCGGCGTCCCCGGCTCCACCAACCTGATCCGCCTGCACCACATAGGAGATCTCCCGACCGAGTAGTGGTCGGCCCTCGCACGACCGATGGCCCGTCACCCGCCCCGGCGGATGACGGGCCATCAGTATTTGGGCCCCACATGCTCATCCATCAACGCGACGGACGCCCGCCGGGCAACGGAAAGAAGGTTGCTGCGAGCGAATTTCCACTCGACACCGAGTTCGTCCAGGGTTGTCGTGAGGATGCGCATGATGTCCGTGGATTCGTTGGCGAAGAGGTAGCGCGGGTATTCGTAGCGTTTGCGCTCGCCGGCGACCATGCGTGTGGTCCAGTTCATGTTCCGGCAGCCGTCCGAGTGGATGAGCCCGCGCACCAGAGCCCAGGGCTCGGCGTGGACGATGTCCTGCTGCCAGGACTCCAGGATGATCGGGCGCAGGTGTTTGCGGCCGGGGCCGTGCTGGGGGAACAGGCATGGCCAGTGTTGCGAGTAGCGCTTGACGTCCTTGCATCCTTGCCGAGGTACGAGGTTCGGTACGGAGCCGGGGAGGACGAGGGTCATGGCGTTCGCGCATTCCTGCATCAGGCCGGGCCAGACGTTCGCGCAAGAGATGGACAGGCTGTAGGAACGTGGGTGCGCCACGATATGGCCGTCGCCGAGATACAGGCCGAGAAGATAGGAGTACGCCCGACGATCGACGTCGATGTCCTGGCAGCGGAAGCAGGGGGACCCGCGTCGTGCGGGGAGTTCGCCGTCGCGAAAGCGTTCCATGTGAAGCCAGTAGCCCACTGTCCCCGTAGGGACGCGCAACCGCCGGGCAACCTCGGCGTTGGGGATGCCTGCCTTCAGCAGGTTGAGCACCTGACGGCGCAGATCAGGATCGTGCATGGATCCACGGTGCGCCGCCGGTGCCCACTCGGCCAGGTGTTCGAGCCGATTTCACCCGAATGGGTGTTCCTGTGATTACCGCTGGTACCGGGTGCGGGATTCGAACCCGCAAGCCCTCTCGGGCAGATGGGTTTGAGCCATCCGCGTATGCCATTCCGCCAACCCGGCAAGCAGGGTGATCTCGGTGACCAAAACCCCCTGCCAGGAGAACACCTTACCGCGTCTCGGTACCCTCGTGTCCGCACCATTTCTCTGATCGAGGAGCCACGTGACCGCCGCCACGCAGCCGCCCGCCGCAGAGCAGGACAGTCGGCGCGCCCGTGTCGTCATTGCCGAGGACGAGGCGCTGATCCGGCTCGATCTGAAAGAGATGTTGGAGGAAGAGGGGTACCACGTCGTCGGGGAGGCGGGGGACGGGCAGCGGGCCGTGGAGCTGGTGGAGGAGTGTCGGCCCGATCTGGTCATCCTCGACGTGAAGATGCCGATATTGGATGGCATTTCGGCGGCCGAGCGGATCGCCCAGGCGCGGCTCGCGCCGGTGCTCATGCTGACCGCCTTCTCGCAGCGCGAACTGGTCGAGCGGGCCCGGGACGCGGGGGCGATGGCCTACCTCGTCAAGCCGTTCACCAAGGGCGACCTCGTTCCGGCGATCGAGATGGCCGTCTCGCGCTACACCGAACTGGCCGCCCTGGAGCGCGAGGTGGGCGACCTCACCGCGCGGCTGGAGACCCGCAAGCTGGTGGACCGGGCGAAGAGCGTGTTGCAGGAGAAGTACGGGATGTCGGAGCCGGAGGCGTTCCGGTGGATCCAGAAGGCTTCGATGGACCGCCGGATGTCGATGCGCACCGTGGCCGAGGTGGTCGTGTCCGGGGGCGACGTCGCCGACTGATCCGGGATTGTCGATTCAGCTACGAACCCGTCCGGTTCCCGACAAACCGGACGGGTTCGTCGTTTTTCCGGCAGCTGATGATCATATTTGATCACTTTGGATCGCAAGAATTCGTTTCCAGTTTCTTTTGGATTACATCTGGTTACGGGCGCATCACATCTCCGTCGGCGGACTGCCGCTGCCGTTCCGGCCGGACTACATTCCGGGCACCGCATGTTCATCGCGGTTTGTGAAGGCGCCCCGATGCGGGCTCCGAACTTTTTCTACAAGGGGTTGGGGTTTGCTGTGCTCAAGCGACGCGTGATCAAAATCGCGCTGCCCATCGCGGCAGCGGCACTCGTGCTTTCCGCGTGCGGCAGTGACGATGACGGCGACAAGAAGAAGGACGGGGGCAGCACCGCTCCCGGCAACTCCGGCGGCGGTAACAAGCCGACCTGGACCATCGGTTTCCAAGCGGGCCTCTCGGGGGAGAATGCTCAGCTTGGCATCAACGAAGAGAACGGCGCTCGGCTCGCCGTCGAGCAGGCCAACGCGAAGGGCGATCTTCCCTTCACGCTCAAGTTCAAGACCTCGGACGACGAGGCGTCGGAGACCAAGTCGGTCTCCGCCGCGCAGAAGCTGATCGACGACAGCAATGTTGTTGCCGTTATCGGCCCCGCCTTCTCCGGTCCGACCAAGGCCGCGTCGCCGAACTACGCCAAGGCGAAGCTCGCCACGGTTTCCCCGTCGGCGACCAACCCGTCCCTGACGAACCCGGAGAACAATTTCACCGCGTTCCTGCGGGGTGCGCCGAACGACAACGCCCAGGGTGGCGGGATGGCGAAGTACCTCTCGAAGAAGCTCCAGGTCAAGAAGGTCTTCGTCGTCGACGACAAGACCGAGTACGGCGTGGGTCTGTCGAAGGTCGCCAAGGACGAGTTGACCAAGGCCGGCGTCCAGGTCGTCTCGGACAGCGTGCCGAAGGCCACCCCGGACTACGGTCCGATCTCCACGAAGATCAAGAACTCCGGCGCGGACGCCATGATCTACGCGGGCTACTACCAGGACGGCGCGCCGTTCGCCAAGAAGCTGAAGGAAGCGGGCTTCAACGGCCCGAAGTTCTCCGGTGACGGCACCAACGACGCGCAGTTCGTCTCGCTGGCCGGCGACGCCGCCAACGACTGGTTCCTCACCTGCCCGTGCGCCGACGCGAACGTCGAGGCGGCCACGAAGCAGTTCACCGACGACTACAAGAAGCGCTTCAACACCAACCCGAGCACCTACTCGGCGGAGTCGTTCGACATCGCCAACCTGGTGATCGACCAGATGAAGTCGTTCGGTGCGGAGAAGATCACCCGCGAGGGGATGCTCACCAAGCTCAAGGGCGCCTCGTACAAGGGTCTGACCAAGACCTTCAAGTTCAAGCAGAACGGTGAATTCGACGGCGCCACGACCTTCATCTACCAGGTCAAGGGCGGCAAGATCGGCTACATGGGCGACATCGACCAGCTCGTGGGCGGCTGACCTCCTCGTCGAGGACGTCGCCACCTGACGATCGGGCCCGGGCCTTCCCGGAGTTTCGGGAGGGTCCGGGCCCGTCCGGTTTTCTTGAGGAAGCTTTCCTTATGCAACCTGATGAAATCCTGGATTACCTTATTCCAGGGATCATGCTCGGTGCGCTGTACGCGGTCATCGCCATCGGCTATACCCTCGTCTATGGTGTGCTACAGCTCATCAACTTCGCACACAGCGAAGTCTTCATGGTGGGCGCCTATTCGGCCCTGCTCGCCTTGACCTGGATCGACCCGAGCACCAACCCGACGGCACTGGTGTCGGTCTTGTTGGTCGCGGCGGGGCTGGCCGTTTCCGGTACCGCCGGAGCGGCCACGGCCTTCGCTTTGGAAAAAGTCGCATACAGACCGCTCAGACGCAGGAACGCGCCACGTTTGGCGTTCCTGATCAGCGCGATCGGGGCCTCCTACTTCCTGCAGAACCTGGCGGGGAAGTTGTTCGGCCGCGACTCGCGCGCACTGCCGACGCTGTTCGAGAACAAGAAGGTCTTCTCGGTCTTCGGCACCCAGGTGACCATCCTGCAGCTGCTCATCGTGTGTGCGGCCGTGCTGATGATGGTCGGCCTGGACTACCTGGTGAACCGCACCAAGCTGGGCTCGGGTATCCGGGCGGTGGCGCAGGACGCCGAGACGGCGGGCCTGATGGGCGTGGACATCGACAAGGTGATCTCGCGTACGTTCATCATCGGCGGCTTCATGGGTGGCATCGCCGGCTTCCTGTTCGGCCTGCACCTGCAACTGTCGTTCACGATGGGCTTCCTGCCGGGCATCACCGCGTTCGCCGCGGCGGTCGTCGGCGGGGTCGGCAACATCCGCGGCGCGATGATGGGCGGCATGCTGCTCGGCATCGTGGAGAGCTTCTCCTCGCCGATCTTCGGTGAGTCGTGGCGGTACGTCAGCGCCTTCGCGGTGTTGGTCCTGGTGCTGATGTTCCGGCCGACCGGCATCCTGGGCGAGCGCTTGGGGAGGTCGGCGTGACCACGACCACGACGGATTTCGCGCCCACCGCGGCCACGCTGGCCAAGCTGCGGCGCAAGCGCTGGTACCAGCACCCGATGTACGGCCGACTGGTGGGCACCGTCGCCGCGGCCGTACTGCTGGACGTGATGAGCGGTCCGCAGGGCAGCCGCGAGGACGTGTTCTTCTCGCTGGACAAGAGCCTCGGCTCGATGCGCGTGGTCTGGTGGATCCTCGGCGCGGTCGCGCTGTGGGCGGTGATGGAGTTCGGCAAGCCGCTCTATCAGCGTTTCCTGGGGCCGAAGGTGGGCCCGCTGGACCGGTTCACCACACCCGTCACCGAGCCGGTCAAGGCGGTGACGGCGCAGGCCAGGGCGAAGACGGCGGATCTGCGCCGGATCGTCTGGGTGCGGCTCGGCTTCTCGGCGGTGGTGATCGGCCTGCTGATCCTGCTGCCGAACCTGCTGTCCACCTTCTGGAACCAGGTCCTGGTCAACGAGGTGGCGATCTACGTCCTGCTCGCGATCGGGCTGAACGTGGTGATCGGCTGGGCGGGTCTGCTCGACCTGGGCTTCATCGCGTTCTTCGCGATCGGCGCGTACAGCACGGCGTACTGGACCGGCGCGATGCCGGTGGATCCGCCGTTCAAGCTGAACGCGTTCCTGGTGATCCCGGTGGCGGTGGCCACGTGTCTGCTGGCCGGGCTGCTGCTCGGCGCGCCGACGCTGCGGTTGCGCGGTGACTATCTGGCGATCGTCACGCTCGGCTTCCACGAGATCATCTACCTGATCGCCAAGAACGCGGACGGGTTCACCAACGGCCCGCGCGGTGTCCAGGGCATCTCGAACTTCGGGATCCACATCGGTCCGATCGACTACGACTGGGAACTGGATCCGGTGCCCTACTGGTACCTGCTGATCGGTATCGCCACGATCCTGATCATCGCGTTCCTGCGGCTGGAGCACTCCCGGGTGGGTCGGGCCTGGACGGCGATCCGCGAGGACGAGGTGGCCGCGTCGGCCACCGGCGTGCCGACGGTGAAGTTCAAGCTGATGGCGTTCGCGATCGGCGCGTCGACGTCCGGCATCGCCGGGGTGGCGTACGCGAGCAAGGCGCGCTTCATCAGCCCGGAGAGCTTCCTGCTGCTGTTCTCGGTCCTGGTGGTCGCGTACGTGATCTTCGGCGGCATGGGTTCGCTGTGGGGCGTGATCATCGGTACCGCGTTCCTGGCCTGGCTGCCGCAGTACATGAAGGACTGGGTCGATCCGAACGACCGCTTCATGTACCTGGGCGCGCTGCTGATCATCATGATGATCTACCGCCCGCAGGGTCTGATCCCGTCGGTGCGGCGCAAGCGTGAGTTGAGCATGGCCAAGGCGGGTCTCGGCGACGCGGACGCGATGTCGGAGCCGGCCGGCGGGAGGATGACGTGAGCATCACCACGACGAAGGCGGACGACCGGCCGCGGGTGGATCCGGGCGACCAGGTGATGCGGGTGCGCGGCGTGACGCTGCGCTTCGGCGGCCTGGTGGGCCTGTCCGATGTGGCGTTGGACCTGCACCGGGGCGAGATCCTGGCGGTGATCGGGCCGAACGGCGCGGGCAAGACGTCGCTGTTCAACTCGCTCACCGGGATGTACGTCCCGCAGGAGGGCACGATCGTGCTGCGCGACCGGTCGGGCGGCGAACACTCGCTGCTCGGTCGCAAGCCGCATCTGGTCAACCGGCTCGGGGTCGCCCGCACCTTCCAGAACATTCGCCTGTTCGGCGCGTTGACCGCGTTGGAGAACGTCAAGATCGCGGCGGAGACCCGACAGAAGTCGGGCCCGGTGTCGATCATGCTGGGGCTGCCGAACGCGCGCCGCGAGGATCGCGAGAGCGATCGGCGGGCGCTGGAGTTGTTGCACTTCGTCGGTCTGGACGGGCTGCTCAACGAGTTGGCCGCGTCGCTGTCCTACGGCCAGCAGCGCAGCCTGGAGATCGCCCGGGCGCTGGCCACCGATCCGCAGGTGTTGCTCCTGGACGAGCCGGCGGCGGGCACCAACCCGACCGAGAAGCTCGACCTGGAGGTGCTGATCCGGCGGATCAACCGCGAACTGGGCATCAGCGTGCTGCTGATCGAGCACGACATGCGTCTGGTGATGTCGGTGGCGGACCGGGTCACGGTGCTCAACTTCGGCAAGGTGATCGCCTCCGGCTCGCCCGCCGAGGTGCAGCGCGACCCGGAGGTCGTGGCCGCGTATCTGGGCGCGGAGATGGCCGCCGAGATGACCGGTGCGACGCAGGCCGAGGTCGGCGGGGTGCCCGAGGAAGGTTCGGTCCCCGCGCAGCGGGACGGGGAGGAGCAGCGATGAGCGCCGCCGACGCCGCGGGCGCGGACGCGGTCGGTGTGGCCGAGTCGGCCGCCGGCACCGCCGTACCGCCTCGGAAGAAGATGCTGGAGCTGGACGATCTGCACGTGTTCTACGGCGCCATCCAGGCGCTGAAGGGTGTGCACATCGAGGTGAACGAGGGCGAGATCGTGGCCCTGCTGGGTGCCAACGGGGCGGGCAAGACCACCACGTTGCGCACCATCTCGGGGTTGTTGACGCCGCGTGAGGGCGAGGTGCGCTGGCGCGGCGAGCGCATCGACGGGGTGCCGGCGCACCACGTGGTGGGGCTCGGCATCGGGCACTCTCCGGAGGGTCGTCGGGTGTTCCCGGCGATGACCGTCACGGAGAACCTGAACATGGGCGCCTATCGGTTCAAGTCGGTGCCCAAGGCCGAACTGGACCGGGTGTTCGAGCTGTTCCCGCGGCTGGCGGAGCGCCGTGAGCAGTTGGCGGGCACGCTGTCGGGTGGCGAGCAGCAGATGCTGGCGATCGGGCGCGCGTTGATGGGGCAGCCCAAGCTGCTGCTCCTGGACGAGCCGTCGATGGGTCTGGCGCCGCTGATCGTGGCGCAGATCTTCGAGATCATCCGGGAGATCAACGAGCAGGGCACCACGGTGTTGCTGGTCGAGCAGAACGCCGCGCAGGCGTTGCGGCTGGCGCACCGGGGTTATGCCCTGGAGACCGGGTCGGTGGTGTTGTCCGGGCCGGCCGATCGGTTGTTGTCGGATCCGAAGGTGCGCGAGGCGTATCTGGGCGAGGGCGCGTAGCGCGACGGCGTCCGCGCGGCGGAGGGGGTCGGCCCCTTCGCCGCGCGGCCCCGGCGCCGGTCGGCGGTGTCAGGGGCGCTTGATCAGGCAGCTGAGCCGCGCGGTGCAGATCCGCCGGTCGTGCTCGTCGGTGATCACGATCTCGTAGGTGGCCAGCGTGCGGCCCAGGTGTACGGGGGTGGCCACGCCGGTGATCACGCCGGAGTCGGCGGAGCGGTGGTGGGTGGCGTTGATCTCGATGCCCAGGGCCATGGCGTCGCGGCCGGCGTGCAGTGCGGAGCCCACCGAGCCGAGGGTTTCGGCGAGTACGCACGACGCGCCGCCGTGCAGCAGCCCGTAGGGCTGGGTGTTGCCCTTGACCGGCATGGTGGCGACCACACGTTGGGCGGATGCCTCGACGATTTCGATCCCCATGCGGTCGGCGAGGGTCTCCCGGCTGTCGAGGTTCATGGCGGCCAGGATCTCGTCGAGGCCGGCCGGGGTGCTCTCTTCGGGCATGGTGCGCTCCTGTCGGATACACGATGGTGTCGGCCTGACAGCCTAGGATCGCGGTCGTGGCAGCTACTCGGACCCCCCAGACCTCCGTTCCCGCCGGTTCCCGGCCGCGACTTCTGCTCCTCGACGGGCACTCGTTGGCGTACCGGGCCTTCTACGCGCTCAAGGAAGCGTCGATGAGTACCGCGACGGGTCAGCCGACCCAGGCGGTCTACGGGTTCACGTCGATGTTGGTGAACGTGTTGCGCGACGAGGCGCCGACCCATCTGGGCGTGGCGTTCGACGTGTCCCGGCAGTCGTTTCGCACCGAGGAGTTTCCCGACTACAAGGCGAACCGCTCGGAGACTCCGGAGGAGTTCAAGGGCCAGGTCGAGCTGATCGTCGAGGAGCTGACGGCGATGGGCGTGCCGACGATGCGCGTCGCCGGCTTCGAGGCCGACGACGTGATCGCCACGCTGGCCACCCGGGCCGCGGCCGAGGGTTTCGAGGTGCTGATCCTCACCGGCGACCGCGACGCTTTGCAGCTGGTCACGCCGGATGTGACGGTGCTGTATCCGATGATGGGCGTGAGCAAGCTGCACCGGTTCACGCCGGACGCGGTGGAGGAGAAGTACGGGCTGACCCCCGCGCAGTATCCGGACTTCGCGGCGCTGCGCGGCGACCCGAGCGACAACCTGCCGGGCATCCCGAAGGTGGGCGAGAAGACCGCGGCGAAGTGGATTCGCGAGTTCGGCTCGTTCGCGGAGCTGGTGGCGCGCGCCGACGAGGTCAAGGGTCAGGCCGGGCAGAACCTGCGCGACAACCTGGACAACGTGCAGCTGAACCGGCGGTTGACGGAGCTCGTGCGCGACGTCGAGCTGGACGTGACGCCGACGGATCTGGAGCGCAAGCCGTTCGACCGGGAGGCGGTCGAGGTGGTGCTCGACGCGCTGGAGTTCCGCAACGCGGGCTTCCGGGAGCGGCTGTGGGCGGTGGATCCCGGCGCGGTGGTCGCGGTCGCGGAGCCCGAGCCGGGCTTCGAGATGGACACCACGGTGGTCGCGCCGGGCGCGCTGGCCGAGTGGTTGGCCGAGCATGCCGCGGGTGCGGAGCGCACCGGGCTCGCGGTGGACGGCTCGTGGGGGCGCGGTACGGGTGAGGTCAAGGGGCTGGCGTTCGCCGCGGCCGACGGCTCGGCGGCGTTCGTGGATCCGCTGACGATGGACGCGGGCGACGACGCGGCGCTGGCGGCGTGGCTGGCGGATCCGCGGCGGACCAAGGCGGTGCACGACGCGAAGGGGCCGATCCTGGCGCTGGCCGCGCGCGGGTGGGCGCTGTGGGGGATCACCAGCGATACCGCGCTGGGTGCCTACCTGGTGCTGCCGGGGCAGCGCTCGTTCGCCCTCGAGGGCCTGGTGGAGCGGTTCCTGGGGCGCGAGTTGCGGGTGGACGCGGGCGGTTCGGGCGACGGGCAGTTGGCGCTCGACATGTCCGACGAGGCCGACGCGGAGCCGGGCGCGGCGCTGATGCTGGCCGCGCGGGCGGTGGTGGACCTGGCGGCGGCGCTGGATACCGAGCTGGCCGCCAAGGGCGGGTTGGAGCTGCTGCGCGACATGGAGTTGCCGCTGCTGCCGGTGCTCGCGCACATGGAGCAGATGGGCATCGCGGCCGACCTGCCCTATCTGGAGCGGCTGCGGGAGCAGTTCGCGGCGGCGGTCAAGCAGGCCACCGAGGAGGCGCACGCCGCGGTGGGGCACGAGTTCAACCTGGGCTCGCCCAAGCAGTTGCAGGAGATCCTGTTCACCGAGCTGGGCCTGCCCAAGACGAAGAAGATCAAGACCGGGTTCACCACCGACGCCGACGCGCTGACCTGGCTGGCGACGCAGACCGACAACGAGTTGCCGGTGATCCTGCTGCGTCACCGGGACCAGACCCGGCTGCGTACCACGGTCGAGGGTCTGATCAAGACGGTCGCCGACGACGCGCGCATCCACACCACGTTCAACCAGACCGTGGCGGCCACGGGCCGGTTGTCCTCGCAGGACCCGAACCTGCAGAACATCCCGATCCGGACCGAGGAGGGGCGGCTGATCCGGCGCGCGTTCGTGGTCGGCGAGGGTTTCGAGGGGCTGCTCACCGCCGACTACAGCCAGATCGAACTGCGGATCATGGCCCACCTGTCGCAGGACACGGCGCTGATCGAGGCGTTCACGTCGGGCGAGGACCTGCACTCGACGATGGCCGCGCAGGTCTTCTCGGTGGCGCCGGAGGCGGTGGACCACGGGCTGCGCAGCAAGATCAAGGCGATGTCCTACGGATTGGCGTACGGACTCTCCGCGTTCGGCCTGTCCCAGCAGTTGGACATCGAGCCGGCCGAGGCGCGCGGGCTGATGGAGACCTACTTCGAGCGGTTCGGCGGGGTGCGCGACTACCTGCACAAGGTGGTCGAGGAGGCCCGGCAGACCGGCTACACGGAGACCGTGTTCGGCCGGCGGCGCTATCTGCCGGATCTGACCAGCGACAACCGGCAGCGCCGCGAGATGGCCGAGCGCATGGCGCTGAACGCGCCGATCCAGGGTTCGGCGGCGGACATCGTCAAGGTCGCGATGCTCGCGGTGGATCGGGCCATGCGGGAGGAGAAGCTGGCCTCGCGGATACTGCTCCAGGTCCACGACGAACTGGTCCTGGAGGTGGCGCCCGGCGAGCGGGAGCGGTTGGAGACGCTGGTGCGTCGGGAGATGGCCGGCGCGTATCCGCTGCGTGCGCCGCTGGACGTCTCGGTCGGTTTCGGGGCGAACTGGGAGGACGCCGGTCACTGATCCGGAACGAGTGCGCCGTGGGGGTGGAGAGCCGGCCGAAGCCGGCATAGGTTCGCACGGGCACCGGTGGTCGCCGACGACCGGTGCACCGTCGAACTCGCGCACAGAGGGGGGAGCTTCGTGGAAGAGGCCGAATCGGGGCCCGATCCGCGGAAGCCGGGCGAATCGGAGGGGGACGCCGGCGAGGTGTCGGCGGAGCGGATATCCGCCGCCGCGCCCGCGGCCGAATCCGAGGGCATGCCCGGACCCGAGACGTCGCCGACGTCCGGCGCGCCGGAGGAGCCGGCCAAGCGCAGACGGATCCTGAATCCGTGGCTGGGCAGCGCGGCGGCGATCCTGGTCGTGCTGGCGTGCGGCGCGGCGGTGCAGTCCCCGTTCACCATGGTCACCGCGCACCGGGTGCCCACCTCCGATCTGCCGCGCCTGTCGGACGCGGCGCCGGTCGGCGGCGCCTCGGTCAACGGCGGCGGGCCCGCGCACTTCGAGTTGCCGCCGCCGGTGGTGCCGGCCGCGCTGCCGGGGGCCGCGACCACCGCGCCGCCGGCGACCACGGCCGCCCCGGGCGCGACGTCCTCGGCCGGGCCGCGGGGCACCACCGCGACCGGGACCGGCGGGATACCCCAGACGGTGCTGCTCGCGTATCAGCAGGCGGCGTCGAACCTGGCCCGGATGGATCCCGGCTGCAAGTTGCCGTGGACGCTGCTCGCGGGCATCGGCCGGGTGGAGTCGGAGCACGCGTACGGCGGGAACGTGACCGTGGACGGCACGTCGGTGACCCCGATCCTGGGTCCGCGCCTGGACGGCGGGCAGTTCGCCCGGATCACCGACACCGACGGCGGACGCTACGACTTCGACACCGAGTTCGACCGCGCCGTGGGGCCGATGCAGTTCATCCCGTCCACCTGGAAGGGCTGGGCGATGGACGGCAACCGGGACGGCGTGGCCAACCCGCAGAACATCTTCGACGCGACGCTCACCGCGGGGCGCTACCTGTGCGCGGGCAACCGGGACCTGTCCACCGGGGCCGGGCTGAACGCGGCCATCCTCAGCTACAACCACTCCGACGAGTACCTGCGCACGGTCACCTCGTGGATGACCTACTACGCGACCGGCGCGCGTTCGGTGCCCGACGCGCGGCAGCCGGTCAAGCCGACCACCAAGGCGCCGACCACGAAGCCCCCCGCCACCAAGCCGGCGAACCCGCCGGCGACGGGCGATCCGTCGAAGAGCGCGACGGCGAGCGCGTCGGGGTCGGTGGCGCCGCCGGTCTCGTCGAGCGCGTCGGGCGCGCCGGAGCAGTCCTCCTCGGCGGCCGCGTCGGCCGACGCCCCGACGGCGGGCGGCCGGTAGCCGGCCCGACCCGAGCGGCACCCGAGCAGAATCCGATCCGCAAAAAACGGGAACCTGTTCTCGTTTCTTGCTACCGTGCCCCATCGCCGACCGTCGCGGCGTCGGCCGGGGCAGCAGGAAAGGTGGGACCGCCGAATGCGTTCCTTCGCAGCGGTCGTGGCCGGGGCCCTCCTCGCGGTCGGGGCCGCGTTCGTGCTGAACGCGTGCGCCGCCGCGGATCCCGGGCCCGTGCACAAGCCGCTCCAGGTCACGAGCCCGCCCGCGCGTCCCTGACCGCGCCGGCGCGAATCCGTACCCGGTTCCATCGTCAAGGGGTCCACCTCGATGCGTCGTAAGTCCGGTCTGATCCTCCTGGTCGCGGCCGTGTTCTGCGTGGCCCTGGCGCCGCTGTTGCGCGAGTTCGTCCTCCCGAGACTGGTGGCCAAGGCGCTCGCGGGCGAGGACGCCTACCGGGTGGTGGTCCTGGACGCGACGAACGCCACGCTGCTGGGCGCACCCGAGGGCCCGGGCAAGGCCAAGGTCACCGCGATCCAGACGATCCGGCCCAACGCCAAGGACAGCCACGGTTCGACCGTGGTGTGGGACCTGAACCTGGCCGTGGTGGACGGCACCGGCAAGGTGGTCACCCAACTGCCCGAGCGCTACGCGTTCGACGCGGCCGGCCAGATCCCGAAGAACTGCTGCGGCGAATCCGTCGACGGCGCCCCGGCCGCGCACACCGGCCTCGCCTACAAGTGGCCCTTCTTCACCGGCAAGCGCGACTACAACTACTACGACTCGCAGGCGCACAGCGCGAACGTGATCGCGTACAAGGGCACCGACCGGCGCGACGGCCTGCGGACGTACCGCTTCGAGCAGGTCGTGCCGTGGATGAAGATCCCGATGCCCAGGCAACTCCCGGGCGGCCTGGACCCGGTCGCGGTGGAGAAGGAGGGCATGCAGCTCTGGTACACCGCGACCCGGAAGATGTGGGTCGAGCCGGTCACCGGCATCCCGGTGTACGTCGAGGAGACCCGCACCGAGGAGTTGCGCACGTCCCCGCCGGCCGACGATCCCAACGCCAAGCCGGTGGTCACCAAGCTCTTCGACGGCACCTTCAAGCTCCGCCCGGAGTGGTCGGCCGCGCTCGTCGCGGACGCGAAGGACTGGAGCGGCAAGCTGCGCCTACTGCACGACACGGCGCCGTTGGCGTTGATCGTGGTGGGCGTCCTGCTCTTCCTGACGGCCGTCGTGCTGCAATACGTGGCGGACCGCAAGACGGCCGGGCCGCGCGCGCGCCCAACCCCCGAGCACCAGCCGACGAAGCCACCCGTGACGGCGTAACGCGCACACCCCTCCGGGGATTGGCGCACCCACCCACTCCACCCGTTGCGTGAGGTGCGGACCCCGCGGTCCCACGGACCCCCCGACGACCCACCCGCCCCCACAGCCATCCGACGCCCCACCCCCAAGGCGCGTCAGCGCCCACACCCTTGGCCACCCCCGCGATCGACGCGCGAAGCGCGGAGAGCGGCGGAGCCGCAGAACTTGGGTCGGGTGACCCGGAGCGAAGCGGAGGGACACCCGACCCCGAGCGAGGCACCGCTTTTCTGCGGAGGAGCGAAGCGGGGGAGCAGAAAAGCGGTGCCTCGCGAGCCGGCGCGAAGCGCCCAACAAGAAGCAGCGCCCACGCCGCGACCCCGCCCCGCCCCGCCCCCTCCCCCCACCCCCCTCACTCCCTCCCACACACGAAAATCGCCGTCCCCGGCAACAACCGCCCCCGAAGCGGGCTCCAGCCCCCCCACGTCGACTCCAGATCGTCGGGCCACTCCGGTTCGACGATGTCCAGGAGCCGGAAGCCGGCCCCGACCACCTCGCGCACCCGCTCACCGAGCGTGCGGTGTTGTTCGACGTAGGTCGCCCGGCCGGTGTGGTCCTGCTCGACGTAGGGGGTCGTGTCGAAGTACGAGGCGACCGCGGTCAGCCCCTCCGGCCCCGGCTCGTCCGGGAACGCCCAGCGGATCGGGTGGGTGATCGAGAAGACCCACCGCCCGCCCGGTCGCAGCACCCGGGACACCTCGCGCATGATCCCCGCCCCGTCCGGGCTGAACGGCAGCGCGCCGTACGCGGAGAACGCCAGGTCGAAGCTCGCGTCGGCGAACGGCAGCCGGCCCGCGTCGGCCTGCACCACCGGTACCCGGGTGCCGTGCTCGGCGTCCAGTCGGCGCGAGTGCTGGAGCTGGCGCAGCGACAGGTCGAGCGCGATCGGGAACGCGCCGCGCGCGAGCAGCCGCCGCGAACACTGCGCCGCGCCCGCGCCCACCTCGAGCACGGTGCGCCCCTCCACCGGGCCGAGCAGCTTCACCCGGTCCTCGTCCAGTCCCTCCGGGCACCACGTGAAGCGCGCGTCGCCGAGGAAGTCGCCGTGCTCGACCTGGTACTCGTCGGCGTTCGCGTCCCACCACCGGCGGCCCGCGCGCACACTCTCGACGAGGCCGACCCTGCGGCGCACCGCGTCGTCGTCGCCGTCGTCCGCGTCCTCGGGGTCGGCGTAGCGCGCCACCAGTGACGCGTGGGGGTCGTGGGACGTGGGCCGGTTCACTTGGCTCCCGGGTGCGGTGAAGCCGCGGTATCGCTGCGGGCGGGCACGGACGCGCGTAGGGTACTCCCTTCGGGACGTCCGGGTTGATCGCATGCATCCCGTGCGCGTTGACCACACCCGGTCGGCCCCGTATGCTGCAAGTTGCGCCGCGGGCCTGCGTGAACTCAGACGGAGCAGGTCGCGCTCACCTTTGTCGATCCCACGCCATCCTCTTGCATGGACTGCGGTCGTCGGGGGCGAAACCGGGTCCACAAGCGTGTTTGAAAACGACTTCTGTCCGTACCCGGAGCCCTTACCCACATGACGAGCAGCACCGAGGCCACGCCCAGCACCACCCCGCAGGTGGCGGTCAACGACATCGGCTCCGAGGAAGACTTCCTCGCAGCGATCGATGAGACGATCAAGTACTTCAACGACGGCGACATCGTGGATGGCGTGATCGTCAAGGTCGACCGGGACGAGGTCCTGCTCGACATCGGTTACAAGACCGAAGGCGTCATCCCGTCCCGCGAGCTTTCCATCAAGCACGACGTGGACCCCCACGAGGTCGTCACTGTCGGTGACCACATCGAGGCCTTGGTTCTCCAGAAGGAGGACAAGGAAGGCCGCCTGATCCTCTCGAAGAAGCGGGCGCAGTACGAGCGCGCCTGGGGCACGATCGAGAAGATCAAGGAAGAGGACGGCATCGTCACCGGTACCGTCATCGAGGTCGTCAAGGGTGGTCTCATCCTGGACATCGGCCTCCGCGGCTTCCTCCCGGCCTCGCTGGTCGAGATGCGTCGTGTGCGGGACCTCCAGCCGTACGTGGGCAAGGAGCTCGAAGCCAAGATCATCGAGCTGGACAAGAACCGCAACAACGTGGTCCTGTCCCGCCGTGCCTGGCTCGAGCAGACCCAGTCCGAGGTGCGCCAGACGTTCCTCACGACCCTGCAGAAGGGTCAGGTCCGCACGGGTGTCGTCTCCTCGATCGTCAACTTCGGTGCGTTCGTGGACCTCGGCGGCGTCGACGGCCTGGTGCACGTCTCCGAGCTGTCCTGGAAGCACATCGACCACCCGTCCGAGGTTGTCGAGGTCGGCCAGGAAGTCACCGTCGAGGTCCTCGACGTCGACATGGACCGCGAGCGTGTCTCCCTGTCGCTGAAGGCGACCCAGGAAGACCCGTGGCAGCAGTTCGCCCGGACCCACCAGATCGGCCAGGTCGTTCCCGGCAAGGTCACCAAGCTCGTTCCGTTCGGTGCGTTCGTCCGCGTGGACGAGGGCATCGAGGGCCTGGTGCACATCTCCGAGCTGGCCGAGCGCCACGTGGAGATCCCGGAGCAGGTCGTCCAGGTCGGCGACGAGATCTTCGTCAAGGTCATCGACATCGACCTCGAGCGTCGCCGCATCAGCCTCTCGCTGAAGCAGGCCAACGAGGCGTTCGGCGCGGACCCGGCCACGGCCGAGTTCGACCCGACCCTCTACGGCATGGCCGCGACCTACGACGACGCGGGCAACTACATCTACCCGGACGGCTTCGACCCCGAGACCAACGACTGGCTCGAGGGCTTCGACAAGCAGCGCGAGGAGTGGGAGAAGCAGTACGCCGACGCCCAGGCGCGCTTCGAGTCGCACCAGCAGCAGGTCGTCAAGGCCCGCGAGGCCGAGGCGGAGGCCGTGGCCGGCGAGGCCGCGGGCGCCTACTCCTCGGGCGGTGACGACGAGGTCGAGGCCGACACCACCGGCGGCGCTCTCGCGTCCGACGAGGCGCTGGCCGCGCTGCGCGAGAAGCTGGCCGGCGGCCAGAGCTGAGCTCGCGCGGACGACGCCTGAGGTGAACCTCGGGTAGCCGGACGTATCGCGAGGCCCCATCTCCCTTCGGGGAGGTGGGGCCTTTCGATTTTCCGGGCGCGACGGCGTTTTCCGGTGCGGGGGCGCGAACGGCACTAGGGTCGGGATCGGTCACACGGCAGCCGGGGGAGGGTGCGGCGTGTACGTCTCGTCCACACGTGCGGATGCGCCGCTCGCGCGGCCCGGGTCGGGGCGCGGTGTGGTGGTCACCGGCAATGTGATCGCCCTCGGCATGGTCAGCCTGGTCACCGACATCTCCTCCGAGATGGTGACCGCGGTGATGCCGGTCTACCTGGTCACGGGCCTGGGCCTGACGATGCTTCAGTTCGGCTTCCTGGACGGCCTGTACTCCGGTGTCACGGTCTTCCTGCGGCTGATCGGCGGGCACCTCGCGGATCGGTTCGCCGCCCGCAAGCCGGTCGCGGTGGTCGGCTACGGGATGTCCGCCGCGGCCAAGCTCGGCCTGCCGCTGGTCGGCGCCTCGGTGCCGGGGATCGGCGCGGTGCTCGCCGCCGACCGGGCGGGCAAGGGGCTGCGTACGGCGCCGCGCGACGCGCTGATCTCGCTGTCCAGCACCCCCGAGGCGCAGGGGCGCGCGTTCGGTGTGCATCGTGCGCTCGACACCGTCGGGGCGTTCACCGGCCCGCTGGTGGCGTTCACCATCCTCGCGGCGGTGGGTACCGCCTACGACGCGGTGTTCGTGGTGAGCTTCTGCGTCGGCCTGGTGGCGGTGGCGATGCTGGTGCTGTTCGTGCGCGACCACCGGGATCCCCCGGAGCACCGGCCCGGATGGCGCGACGGGGCGCGGCTGTTGCGGGATCGGCCCTATCGCCGGTTGTGCGTGGTGGCGGCGGTGCTGGGGCTGGTCACGGTCAGCGACGCGTTCGTGTATCTGCTGCTCCAGCACCGGCTGGAGATCCGCCCGCACTGGTTCCCGCTGTTGCCGCTGGGTACCGCCGGGGTCTACCTGGTACTGGCGTTGCCGCTGGGGCGGCTGGCCGACCGGGTCGGGCGGCGCCGGGTGTTCCTGGCCGGGCACGGCGCGCTGCTGGCGGCGTATCTGTTCCTGGGCGGTCCGCTCGGCGGGGTGCCGCTGCTGCTCACGGTGCTCGCCCTGCACGGGGTGTTCTACGCGGCCACCGACGGCGTGTTGTCGGCCGCGGTGGGGGCGCGGTTGCCGGCGGCGGGTCGGGCGGGCGGGATGGCGGTGGTGCAGACCGGGCAGGCGGTGGGCCGGTTCGCCTCCTCGATGGTCTTCGGCGCGTTGTGGACCGCGTGGGGGCCGGAGACGGCGATCAGGGTGCTCGCGGTCGCCCTCGCGGTGGCCTTGTTCGGCTCCACCCTCGCCCTGGCGGGTCGCCGGGTGCGGGCGACGCGACCCACGGAGGTCCCCGATGTCCGTTGACATCGACTCCGACGCCGACGCGCCGGTGAAGCCGGTGGTCACCCGGCGGCGGGTACTGGTGTTCGCGCTGGTCCTGGTGCTGCTCGCGGGCATCGCGATCGGCTACACGGTGTACGCGGTGCGGCGCGAGGACGACCGGCTCTACGGCGGTGACGGCACGGCGCCGGGCGGGCCGCCGCTGAGCCTGGTCGGCGCGCCGCGACTGCTGTTCCGCAGCACCGAGTCGGGTCCGGGGTACGGCCGGCTGGCCACCGTCGCGGCGGCCGATCCGGGTGGGCCGCGCACGGTGGGCGAGCGCTCCTGCGACCGGGTCTACGCGGCCGGCGGCACCGCCGTGTGCCTGGCCACCGAGGGCGGCCTGACCAGGACCCCCGTGGCGCTGGTCCTGGACGCGAATCTGCGTCAGGTGCGTCGGGTCGAGTTGGCCGGCACGCCCAACCGGGCCCGGGTGTCGGCGTCGGGGCGGATGGCCTCGTGGACGGTGTTCGTCTACGGCGACTCGTACGCGTCCATGACCTTCTCCACGCGGACCTCGATCCTGGACACCCACACGGGCGAGTTGACCGCGAACCTGGAGGACTTCACCACCACCCGGGACGGCAAGGAACTCAAGTCGCCGGACCGCAACTTCTGGGGCGTCACCTTCACCGCCGACGACAACACCTTCTACGCCACCCTGTCGACCAACACCACCGGCCGCACCTACCTGGTCCGCGGGGACCTCTCGGCGCGCACCATGACGGTGCTGCGGGAGAACGTCGAGTGCCCGTCGTTGTCCCCCGACGGGACCCGACTGGTGTTCAAGAAGAAGGTCTCGCAGAGCACCCGCAACCCGTGGCGGCTGCATGTGCTCGACCTCGCCACCATGCGCGAGACACCGCTCGCGGAGACGCACAGCGTGGACGACCAGGCGATCTGGATCGACGACCGCACGGTGGGGTACGCGCTGCCCACCGGCTCCGGCGCGGCCGGCGATGTGTGGTCGGTGCCGGCCGACGGCGGCGGTGCGCCGGCCCGGCTCGTGGTCGGCGGATTCTCCCCGGCGCCGCTGCGCTGACCGCGCGCAAGGACGCACTTGTGCATCGGCCCGGCCTCGCGCAGGCTGCGGGTCTGCCACAGTTCCGTCACGAAATGCCGGTCGCGACCCGGCGGTGTCACCCGTTCGGCAGCGTGTGACCTGGAACGAAGCCGCAGGACGGGTGCCCGATGGCCGGCGCCCCCTTCGGGGCGACGGCGGACCGGCTCGGCGAAGAGCCCCCACGCGGTTCGCGTACCCTGACTCATTGGTGCCATGCGCCGGGCTCATATGGAAGTGGCCCGTGTGGCGGTCGGGACGACCGCCGAAAGCACGTAGCCCCCGGCTTCGGGGCAGGGTGCCCATTCGACGTGCAGTAGGAATTGGGGATATCGATGGCCTTTGGTGGAGCGTTCGCCACCGGGCAGGTAGTCAAGACCGTCGGCGCGTCAGACGTCGCCCTGTACCGCGGGGTGCGCGGGCGCACCGGGCACCCGGTCGTCCAGCGCACGAGCAAGGCGCTGTCCTTCGCCGGGGAGCACGCGGGTGTCTGGCTCGCCGCGGGTCTGGTCGGCGCCGCGGTGGACCGCGACCGTCGGCCCGAGTGGCTGCGCGCCACCGCGACCGTCGCCGGGGCGCACGTGGCCAGCATGGTGATCAAGCGTGTCGTGCGCCGTCCCCGACCGGCGATAGCGGGTCTGGAGCCGACGGTGCGCACCGCGGGCCGACACAGCTTCCCCTCCTCGCACTCGGTCTCCTCCGCTGCCGCGGCCGTGGCGTTCCACGGTCTGCTGCCCACGGCCGTCACCGGCACGGCAGCCGCCGCGACGTGTTTCTCGCGGCTCGTCGTGGGCGTCCACTATCCGTCCGACGTGGCCGCCGGCGCGACCATGGGTCTGGCCGCAGGTGGCTTGGGTCGAGCCTGGGCTCGCCGCGCAGAGCGTCCGAAGGGGATCTGAAGTCTTGAGTACATCCGAAGTCGAATCGTCGCTCGAGCCGGACGAGACCCTGGTCTCGGCCGGTCCGGCGGCCGGGGCGGCGACCGCCACGGTCACCGCCCCGGCCCCGGTCGAGGCGCCCGCGCCACCACGCGGCGGACTCGCCGGCGGCCTGCTGAAGCTGGCCCGACCCAAGCAGTGGGTCAAGAACGTGCTCGTGTTCGCCGCGCCGTTGGCGGCCGGACGACTGGACGAGGGCTACGTCCTGGGCCACAGCGCGATCATGTTCGTACTGTTCTGCCTGGCCGCCTCGGCGATCTACTACATCAACGACGCGTTCGACGTCGAAGCCGACCGCGAGCACCCCACCAAGCGCAACCGCCCGAT
The DNA here is from genome assembly GCF_003967355.1 of Embleya hyalina. Taxonomy (GTDB): domain Bacteria; phylum Actinomycetota; class Actinomycetes; order Streptomycetales; family Streptomycetaceae; genus Embleya; species Embleya hyalina. The sequence continues at coordinate 65,196 of NZ_BIFH01000033.1, forward strand.
CGCCTCCGGCGTGGTGCCGGTCAAGCTCGCCTGGACGCTCGGCCCGATCCTGGGCGTCGCCGCGGTCGTGCTCGGGGTGCTGCTGTGCAACCCGGGGACCGCGCTGGTCCTGGGCCTGTACGTGGTGCTCAACGTCGCGTACTGCTTCTCCTTCAAGCACGTGGTCGTGCTCGACCTGGCCATGGTCGCCTCCGGCTTCCTGTTCCGGGCGATGGCCGGCGGCACCGCGTCCGAACTGCCGCTGTCACGCTGGTTCCTGCTCACCGCGGGCTTCGGGTCGCTGTTCATGGTCGCGGGCAAGCGCTATTCGGAGATGGTCCTGATGGGCGAGGAGGCGGCCAAGACGCGCGCCTCGCTGGCCAACTACTCGATCACCTACCTGCGCTTCGTGTGGCAGATGGCGGTCTCGGTGACGCTGCTCACCTACTCGCTGTGGGCGTTCCAGATCCCCGAGGGCGATTCCACCCTGGCCTGGCACCAGTTGTCGCTGGTCCCGTTCGGCTTCGCCTTCCTGCGCTACGCGGTGTACGTGGACGCCGGAACCGCGGGGTCCCCCGAGGACGTTCTCCTCAAGGACAAGGTCCTCGTCGGCCTTGGCTTCGCCTGGCTTCTCACCTTTGTTCTGGGAGTGTTCCATGTCTGACGGCCCGTCGGCCGACGTACGCCCCACCGCTCGGCGGGTCCGGCTGAACGGATGGGGACGCACCGCCCCCACCTTCGCCGACGTCGTGCGGCCCACCACCCGCGAGCAGGTCGCGACCGCCCTCGGGCAGCGCACCTCGCGCGGGGTGATCGCCCGCGGCCTGGGTCGCTCCTACGGCGACCCCGCGCAGAACGGCGGCGGCACCGTCCTGGACATGACCGGCCTGGACCGGATCCTCGCGGTGGACCTGGAACGCGGTCTGGTCACCTGCGAGGCCGGGGTCAGCCTGGACCGGTTGATCGAACTGTTCGTCCCGTTCGGCTTCTTCGTCCCGGTCACCCCCGGCACCCGGCAGGTGACCGTGGGCGGCGCGATCGGCGCCGACGTGCACGGCAAGAACCACCACGCCGACGGCAGCTTCTGCAACCACGTGTCGTCCATCGACCTGCTCCTGGCCGACGGCACCGAGCGCACCGTCACCCCCGAGAGCGACCCGGAGCTGTTCTGGGCCACCGCCGGCGGCATGGGCCTGACCGGACTGGTGTTGTCCGCGACCATCCGCATGACGCCCATCGAGACCTCGCTCGCGTCGGTGGACACCGACCGGACGCGCAACCTCGACGAGGCCATGGCGTTGATGGCCGAGACGGACGAGAAGTACACGTACACCGTCGCCTGGCTCGACTGCCTGGCCAAGGGCGCCAACCTGGGCCGCTGCGTGCTCACCTGCGGCGAGTTCGCGGCGCTCGACGACCTGCCCGCCAAGAAGCGCCGGGACCCGCTGCGCTTTCGTACCGGCTCCCTGCTGACCGTGCCGGACCTGGTGCCGGGCCGGCTGCCGAACAAGCTCACCATGGGGCTGTTCAACGAGCTGTGGTACCGCAAGGCGCCCAAGCACAAGGTCGGTCAACTCCAGTCGATCACCGCGTTCTTCCACCCGCTCGACCTGGTCCAGGAGTGGAACCGGGTCTACGGGCGGACCGGCTTCCTCCAGTACCAGTTCGTGGTGCCGTTCGGCCGCGAGGACGGGCTGGTCAAGGCGGTCGAGACGATCAGCCGGCACGGCGCGCCCTCCTCGCTCACCGTGCTCAAGCGCTTCGGTCCGGGCAACGCGGGTTTCCTGTCCTTCCCCAAGCCGGGTTGGACGCTGACCCTCGACTTCCCGACCAACACCCCCGGCCTGGCCCGGCTGCTGCGCGAGCTCGACGAGATCGTGCTGACCAACGAGGGCCGGTTCTACCTCGCCAAGGACTCGCGGATGGACCCGGCCGACCTGGCCCGGATGTACCCGCGCCTTGAGCGGTTCCGCGAGGTGCGCGCCAAGGTCGACCCGGACGGGGTCTTCGTCTCCGACCAGGCGCGCCGGCTCGGGCTCTGAGCCGGCCCCTCCCCAGTCCTCTTCCGTCTGTTGTGAACCACGCCTTTGTGAAGGACGCACCGTGAAAGACGCCTTGGGCGCACCGCAGTCCCTGCTCGTTCTCGGCGGTACCTCCGAGATCGCGCTGACCACGGCCCGCGCGATGGTCGCCGAGCGCGTGCGGCGGGTCGTGCTCGCCGGACGCCCCTCCGCCGGGCTCGAGGCGGCCGCCGACGACCTGCGCGGTCGCGGCGCCACGGTCGAGGTGGTCGCGTTCGACGCGGCCGAGCCCGACGACCACGAGAAGACCATCGACGAGGTCTTCGCGGCGGGCGACATCGACGTCGTGCTGCTCGCCTTCGGTGTGCTCGGCGACCAGGACGCGGACGCGAAGGCCCCGGCCGCCGCCGCGCGCGTCGCGCAGGTCAACTATGTCGGCGGCGTCTCCGCCGGGCTCGCGGCGGCGAACGCGCTGTCCCGGCAGGGGCACGGGGCGCTCGCGGTGATCTCGTCGGTGGCCGGCGAGCGGGCCCGCAAGTCGAACTTCATCTACGGCTCGACCAAGGCCGGCCTGGACGCGTTCGCGCAGGGCCTGGGCGACAAGCTGCACGGCACGGGCGTGCACGTGATGGTGGTCCGGCCCGGGTTCGTCCGGACCAAGATGACCGAGGGCCTGCCGGACGTGCCGCTGGCCACCACGCCGGAGGCCGTCGCGGAGGCGATCGTCAAGGGCCTGCGGCGCAAGTCGTCGGTGGTGTGGGTGCCCGGTCAGTTCCGCTTCGTGATGTCGGCGCTGCGGCACGTGCCGCGCCCGATCTTCCGCAAGCTCAACATCTGACACCCCGTGCCACGCGAGGGCCCGCCCCGGTGATCCGGGGCGGGCTTTCGCGTGTCCGGGGCCGGGGCCTTCCGGGGCGGGCGCCGCCCGGCCGCTACGGTGGCCCGGTCGTGGTTCACCCGGGTACGGACGAGGGGCGCGGGCATGGGCAGCAGGGGAAACGTCGGCCTGACCGGTGGGATCGGGGCGGGCAAGAGCGAGGTGGCGCGGCTGCTCGCGGAGCTGGGCGCGGTGGTGATCGACTCGGACCGGATCGCGCGCGAGGTGGTGGCGCCCGGGACGCCCGGCCTGGCGGCGGTGGTCGCCGAATTCGGCGAGTCGGTGCTGCTGCCCGACGGCTCGCTCGATCGCCCGGGCCTGGGTCGGATCGTCTTCGGCGCGCCCGAGCGGCTGGCCGCGCTGAACGCGATCGTGCATCCCCTGGTCGGGGCGCGCGCGGCGGAGCTGACGGCGGCCGCCGGGGACGACGCGGTGCTGGTCAACGACGTGCCGTTGCTCGTGGAGAACGACCTGGCCGGGCGGTACGACCTGGTGGTGGTCGTGGACGCGGCTCCCGAGACGCAGCTGGACCGGCTGGTCCGGCTGCGGGGTATGCCGGAGGCCGACGCGCGGGCCCGGATGGCCGCGCAGGCGTCGCGGGAGCAGCGGCTGGCGGTCGCGGATGTGGTGATCGACAACGACGGGCCGTTGGCGGCGCTGGAGCCTCAGGTGCACGCGCTGTGGGAGCGGTTGACGGGCGCCTGAGGCGGTGGTCGTGCGTCGGCCCGGTTCGGTGGGGTGTACCCGCCCGCGGAGCGGCCCGGTCACGTTCCCGGGCATCCGTCGTTTGTCGGTGCGGGGTCGTAACGTGTATCCGTGCGACCCATTACCGATCTCGAACGCAGAGTGGCGCCTTTCGAGGTCGTCAGTCCCTTTCAACCGTCCGGCGACCAGCCGCAGGCCATCGATCTGCTCGAGGAGCGGATCAAGGCCGGCGACCGCAACGTGGTGCTGCTCGGCGCCACCGGCACGGGGAAGTCGGCGACGACCGCGTGGATGATCGAGCGGCTGCAGCGACCGACGCTCGTCATGGCGCCCAACAAGACCCTCGCCGCGCAGCTCGCCAACGAATTCCGCGAACTGCTGCCCAACAACGCCGTCGAATACTTCGTCTCGTACTACGACTACTACCAGCCCGAGGCGTACGTCCCGACCACCGACACCTACATCGAGAAGGACTCCTCGATCAACGAGGAGGTCGAGCGACTGCGGCACTCGACCACCAACTCGCTGCTGACCCGCCGTGACGTGGTCGTCGTCGCCTCGGTGTCCTGCATCTACGGCCTGGGCACCCCGCAGGAATACGTCGACCGCATGGTCCGGCTGCGGGTCGGCGAGGAGATCGAGCGGGACGAGCTGCTGCGCCGCTTCGTGGGCAACCAGTACACCCGCAACGACGTCGCGTTCACGCGCGGCACCTTCCGGGTGCGCGGCGACACGATCGAGATCTTCCCGGTCTACGAAGAGCTGGCCGTGCGGATCGAGATGTTCGGCGACGAGATCGAGTCGCTGATGACGCTGCACCCGCTCACCGGCGAGGTGGTCAGCGAGGACGAAGAACTCTACGTCTTCCCCGCCACCCACTACGTGGCCGGCCCCGAGCGCATGGAGCGCGCGGTCGTCGGGATCGAGCGCGAGCTGGAGGAGTCGCTGGCCCTGCTGGAGAAGCAGGGCAAGGTGCTGGAGGCGCAGCGGCTGCGCATGCGCACCACCTACGACATCGAGATGCTCCGCCAGATCGGCACCTGCTCCGGCGTGGAGAACTACTCGCGGCACATGGACGGCCGCGAGGCCGGCAGCGCGCCGAACACGCTCCTCGACTACTTCCCCGAGGACTTCGTCCTCGTGCTGGACGAGTCGCACGTGACCGTGCCGCAGATCGGCGCGATGTACGAGGGCGACGCGTCGCGCAAGCGCACGCTCGTCGAGCACGGCTTCCGGCTGCCCTCCGCGATGGACAACCGCCCGCTGAAGTGGGAGGAGTTCCTGGAGCGGGTCGGCCAGACGGTGTACCTGTCGGCGACGCCCGGCAAGTACGAGCTGGCCAAGGCCGACGAGGTGGTCGAGCAGATCATCCGGCCGACCGGACTGGTCGACCCCGAGGTGGTGGTCAAGCCGACCGAGGGCCAGATCGACGACCTGCTGCACGAGATCAGGATCCGGGCCGAGAAGGACGAGCGGGTGCTGGTCACCACGCTCACCAAGAAGATGTCCGAGGACCTGACCGACTACTTCCTGGAGCAGGGCGTGCGGGTGCGCTACCTGCACAGCGACATCGACACGCTGCGCCGGGTGGAGTTGCTGCGCGAACTGCGGTTGGGCGAGTTCGACGTGCTGGTCGGTATCAACCTGCTCCGCGAGGGTCTGGACCTGCCCGAGGTCTCGCTCGTGTCCATCCTGGACGCGGACAAGGAGGGCTTCCTGCGCTCGGGCACCTCGCTGATCCAGACCATCGGCCGCGCCGCCCGCAACGTGTCCGGCCAGGTGCACATGTACGCGGACCGGATCACCCCGTCGATGGAGAAGGCGATCGACGAGACGAATCGCCGGCGCGAGAAGCAGGTCGCGTACAACACCGAGCGCGGCATCGACCCGCAACCGCTGCGCAAGAAGATCGTGGACATCCTCGACTCGATCTCGCGCGAGGACGCGGACACCGCCGACCTGCTGTCCGGCGGGGGCCGGGGTCGGCAGAAGGCGCCGGCGCTCGGTCGCAAGGGCGGGGCGGGCGAGATGCCCGCGACCGACCTGGCCGACATGATCCGGGTGATGACGGACCAGATGCACGCCGCCGCGTCCGAACTGCAATTCGAGCTGGCCGCGCGGTTGCGCGACGAGGTCGGGGAGCTGAAGAAGGAGCTGCGCGGGATGAAGGCCGCGGGCATCGCGTAGCAGGATGGCGGGACGGTTCGCCGGATCCGAGGGAACGGCCTGCCGAGTCCGTACGTCATGACCGGTAGGTTCGTGACCCTGAATGTGTCCGAGGGGGCTCGCCGGGACACCGGCGACCCCCGAGGACTACTCTGCGGCCAGTACGGGCCCGCCCGCCTCGTTCCGGGGCGGGGCCCACGAGCCGCGTGACCGAAAATCTGTGAGGGGAGACGTCGCCAGTGGCCGTCAACATGTCCAAGGGCCAGAGGATTTCACTCGACAAGCCGGGTGGTGGCGAGCTGACCATGGTCCGGATGGGCCTGGGCTGGGACGCCATCAAGCGCCGCGGCCTGTTCGGCAGCCGGGAGAAGGAGGTCGACCTCGACGCGTCGTGCGTGCTCTTCGCGGAGAACCAGCCGGTCGACGTCTGCTACTTCGGCCAGCTCACCAGCAAGGACGGGTCCGTGCGCCACACCGGCGACAACCTGACCGGGCACGGTGACGGCGACGACGAGTCGATCCTGGTGGACCTGGGTCGCGTGCCGGTGCACGTGGACCAGATCATCTTCACGGTCAGCTCCTTCCAGGGGCAGACCTTCCAGGAGATCGAGAACGCGTTCTGCCGGATCGTGGACGAGACCACGAACACCGAGCTGGCCCGCTACACGCTCTCCGGCGGTGGCAACTACACCGGCCAGATCATGGCCAAGCTGTACCGGCACGGCACCGGCTGGAAGATGGCCGCGATCGGCGAGCCCGCCCACGGGCAGACCCTGCGCGACCTCCTGCCGGCTCTGATGGCGCACCTGTAGGACGCACAACCACACATGGCGAGCGGGCCGGGACGGGCGGACGACGCCTCCCGGCCCGCTCGCGCGGGGTCCGTCCCGGCGGGGCGGGGAGGGGACGAACGCACGTGAGCACCGAACTGGTACGGGGTCAGAATCTGGCACTGCCCGACACCCGGGTGGAGGTCGAGGTCGCGGCGCAGTGTCCGGTCGAGCTGGTGGTGGCCCTGGTGGGGGCCGACGATCGGGTCCGCGGCGACGACGACGTGGTCCAGCGCGGCGGTGGCGACACCGCCGGGGTGACGATCCGTCAGGCCGGTGCGACCTTCGAGTTGGACAAACTGCCCGCCGAGGTCGAGCGGGTGCTGGTCGGCGCCTCGCTGGAGGGCGGCGGCGTGGACCGCTTCGGCGTGGTCGCCGCGCCCGTGGTCACCGTGCGCGCCGCGGGCGAGGACCTGGCCTCCTTCCGGGTCACCGACCTCGGCAACGAGCGGGCACTGCACACCGTGGAGCTGTACCGGCGCCAGGGGGCGTGGAAGGTGCGCGCCGTCGGGCAGGGCTACGAGGCGGGCCTGGAGGCGCTGCTCAAGGACGTCGGGGTCCAGAACCGGGCCCGGGTCGTGGACCGCGCCCGGACCGCGCTCGGCGGGCCGGCCGCCGCGCCGTTCAGCGCCGCGAACGCGCCAACGGAGCCGCGCGAGCCGGGTACCGTGCCGCGCGTGGACGCGAACGGCGGGATGGCCTGGGCCGCGCCGCCGCCGGATGTCGAGCAGGAGGCGAACCGGCGGGCCGCGCGGCGCGAGGTGGAGAAGCTGTACGAGCAGGTCTGGGGCGTGTTCGAGGACGCGGCGCGGTCGGCGGCCGCCTATCGCTCGGCGATCGAGTACGCCGACGGTCGGCTGGACAAGGAGCTGGAGGGGGTCCTGAACGACCCCGCCGCGCGCTTTTCGCCCGCCGGGCTGGCCGCGCAGGACACCGCGCGGGATCGGCATCGGGCGCTGGCCGAGCAGGCGAAGGCGGTGCTGGATCGCGACACCGCGCAACTGGTCGGCGAGGTCGAGCAGTTGGAGCCGAACCTGCCGCCGGTGATGGCGCGTTGGGACAGCACGTCGTGGGCCGGGTGGCAGGCGCCGGAGGACGGGGCGCCGGCGATTCGGCTCGGCGACCTGTACCTGCCGGAGCGGCCCGAGCTGCGGGTGCCGATGGTGTTGCGGCTGCCGATGGATCGCGGGTTGTGGGTGGACACCGGTGCCACCGGTCTGGAGGGCGAGCGGGGCGACGGCGCCGAGCGGGCGAACGAGCTGGCCGTGTCGTTGACCGCGCGGATGTTCGCGGCCTTCCCGGTGGGCGAGTTCAAGGTGCACGTGATCGACCCGGCGGGCAAGGGCACGGCGGCGGCGCCGTTGCAGCCGCTGGCGGCCTCACGACTGCTGGTGGGGCCCGTGGCCACCGACGCGGCCGACGTCTCGGCGCTGCTGGGTCGGATCATCGATCGCATCGAGCTGGTGCGGATGGCGGTTGCCAACGACGCGGTGGACTCGCTGCCGGACGGGCTCGATCTGGCGCGGCAGTTGCTGCTCGTGCACGATTTCCCGTTCGGGTTCGACGATCGCAGTGCGGCGCAGTTGCGGCACATCGTCGAGGAGGGGCCGCGGGTCGGGGTGCACGTGATCGTGGTCGGGTCGCGGGCGGACGCGGAGTCGTTCGGGCCGCTGCTTGAGCCGTTGTGGCGGTCGTTGTTGCGGCTGACGGCGATTCCGGAGGATCACATCATGGATCCGTGGATCGGCCTGCCGTGGGTTTACACGCCGGACCTGCCCTCGGGCGGTGCGGAGGCCACGCGCCAGCTCCTGTCGTGGGTGGCGGGCGGACGCTAGAGCCGGGTCGGCGGTGCGGCCGGGTCGTGGGTCGGCCGGGTGTCCTCAAACGCCGGACGGGCTGATTGTTCGGGTGCCCCGGGTGTCGGGGGTTGCGGTTTTCGGTGGCCTCCGGCCGGGTGTGCTCAAGCGCCGGACGGGCTGGGTGGTTTGGGCCTTGGGTGTCGGGGGTTGCGGTTTTCGGTGGCCTCCGGCTCGGTGTCCTCAAGCGCCGCACGGGCTGGTTGTTCGGGTGCCCCGCGTGCCGGGGCTGCGGTTTGATGTCGGCCCCGGTCGGGGGGTTTCGGGTGCCCCGAGTGCCCGGGGCTGCGGTTTGTTGGTGGCCTCCGGGTCGGTGTCCTCAAGCGTCGGACGGGTTGATTGTTCGGGCGCCTGGGGCGTTTGGGTTGTTCTTGTGTGTCGGATCGGCTGATTGCGGGGTGGATGGGTCGTCGGTTTGGGGGAGTTGGGGGGAAAGGGGCGGGGCTGGGGGGCTCGGGGTCGTAGACTCTCGGGCCGTCGGTCGTGATCGAGGCGGCCTGGGGAAAGGGATGTCGCCTTGTTCGCCTATGCCGATCCGGTGCGGATGCTCGGGGTGGCCGCCGAGGTCGCGCGGACCGAGTTCGCGGTTGTCGATCTGGAGACGACGGGGTTCTCGCCCGCGCGCGGGGACCGGATCGTGGAGATCGGCGTGGTGCGGATGCGCGGCACCGGTGAGGTGTTGCGGGAGTGGACCACGCTGCTCGATCCCGGGCGGTCGGTGGGCGCGAGCCACGTGCACCGGATCACCGCCGCCGACGTGGTGGGCGCGCCCCGATTCGGGCAGATCGCCGGCGAGTTGGCGGGCCTGCTCGCGGGCGCGGTCGTCGTCGCCCACAACGCCTCCTTCGAACAGCGTTTCCTGGAAGCGGAGTTCGTCGCCGCTGGCCTGGCGCCGCCCACCCTGCCCGCGCTGTGCACGATGCGGCTGGCCAAGGCGTCCGGCCTACCGCTGGCCGACCACAAGCTCGGTACCTGCTGCGCCCACTTCGGGCTGACCTTCCCCGACGCGCACGCGGCCCTGGCCGACGCCCGGGTCACTGCCCGTCTGCTGCCGCTGCTGCTCGCCGACCTCGGCACCCGCAGCCTGGGTCTGCCGGTGCCGCCGGCCCGCGCCCCCGAGACCCTGCCCGCGTCCGCGCTCAAGCCGCGCCGGGGGTTCGCGCCCGCCCGATGACGGGTATCCGGGCCCCGACACGGGGGTCGCCGAGCGACCTGTCACCAGGATTTGGCAAAGGATGCCTTGGTGTTTCTTTTACCTTCTGGCATCCTGGAGGCAATCGGAGGGGTACAGACCCCCCTCCGGCGATGACGCGACCCCCCACGTCTGCCGGAGGCGCAGTGGACGTTTCACCCGTTGCCTGGATCCTGACCATCGTCGTGCTGTTGGCACTGGTGGCGGTCGATCTGTTCATCAATCGCAAACCCCACGAGGTGACCCTCAAGGAGGCATCCCTGTGGGGCGTCTTCTGGGTCGGCCTCGCCGTCCTGTTCGGCATCGGCCTGACGGTCTTCGCCGGCGCCGAGCCCGGTGGCGAGTTCTTCGCGGGCTTCATCACCGAGAAATCGCTGAGCGTCGACAACCTGTTCGTGTTCGTGCTGATCATGGGCAAGTTCGCGGTGCCGCCGCAGTACCAGCAGCGGGTGCTGCTCGTGGGCGTGCTGCTCGCGCTCGTGTTGCGCGGCGCCTTCATCGCCGCCGGCGCCGCCGTGGTCGCCGCGTTCTCGTGGGTCTTCTTCATCTTCGGCGCGTTCCTGATCTGGACCGCGTGGAAGCTGATCAAGGAGGCCCAGTCGGACGAGGAGGAGGAGTTCGAGGAGAACGCCCTCCTGCGCAAGGTCGAGAAGGTGCTGCCGACCACCGACGGCTACCGCGACATGAAGCTGGTGGTCCGCGAGAACGGCAAGCGGCTGGTCACGCCGATGCTGATCGTGATGATCGCCGTCGGCACCACCGACGTGCTGTTCGCGCTGGACTCGATCCCGGCGATCTTCGGCCTCACCAAGGAGCCGTACATCGTCTTCACGGCGAACGCGTTCGCCCTGATGGGGCTGCGCCAGCTCTACTTCCTGATCGGCGGACTGCTGAAGAAGCTGGTCTACCTGTCGTACGGCCTGTCGGTGATCCTGGGCTTCATCGGGGTCAAGCTGATCTTCGAGGCGCTGCACGGCGAGGGCGTGCACGTGCCGGAGATCGGCATCCCGCTCTCGCTCGGCGTGATCGTGGTGACCCTGGCGGTGACCACGGTGCTGAGCCTGCGCAAGACGAGGAAGGACGAGCGGGCGGCGGCCGAGGCGGCCGCGAAGGCGGACCGGGACGCGAGCGTCTAACCCGGAAGCGGTACGGCCGGCGGCCCCTGCGCGAGGAGGATCTCGTGCGGGGGCCGCCGCGCGTCCGGGTCCGGCCGCAGTCGTACGCCGACGCTGCCGCACAGGCAGCGGGTGTAGACGACTTCGCCCTGGGATGTGGAGTGCCGGGACAGTACGGTCATACGCGGATCCTCGATCCGCCCACAGGCGTCGCACCGGGAAGACATCGGGTTGCCCCCATGTTGGCTAGGGTAATGAGTGTGCCGGTGTAGCTCCTTACATAGTTCGCAGCCTAGGTAAGGGTTCAATGGAAGTCAACGGTTACCGCAGTGACGGGGTCGGCGCTGCCGTCGCGATGGTCAACGCGTGGACCGGCGAGGAGGGCGCGGCGCCGGACGTGGCGTCCGCGCGCGACGTGCTGAGGCCGTTCTCGTATCTGGTCGCCGACCTGGACGAGCGCGCGCTGGAACCGTTGCTCGCCTGGGCCGAGGAGGTGCGCGCGTTCTTCGTGATCACCGATCTGGAGGCCGCCGTGGCACACGTGAACGGCCTGCTGGAGCGGGTCGAGTCGCGACCTCGGCTGGTGGATCACGGGTATGGGCTGCACCTGCACCACGCGCCCTCGGGGGTGCCGTTCGTCCAGCGCATCCGGATCAGCACCGCACTGGGCCTGGCCAACCTGGTGGCCGACTACGGGCTGGGTCGCTCGGGGGTGTGCGCGGCGGCGGCCTGCGACCACGTGTTCGCGGACACCTCGCGCAACGGCCGCAAGCGCTACTGCTCGGACACCTGCGCCAACCGGGCGAACGTGGCGGCGCACCGGGCCAGGCGCCGGGCCGCCGAGGGCGCCGGACGGACCTGACCCGGCCCGGCGCCCCGCGGATCCGCTACCAGCGGCGGGCGCGCCATTCGGCGAGGTTGGGGCGCTCCGCGCCCAGCGTGGTGTCGTTGCCGTGGCCCGGGTAGACCCAGGTCTCGTCGGGGAGCACGTCGAACAACTTGTGCTCGACGTCGTCGATCAGGTGGTCGAAGGCGGCGGGATCGCCGAAGGTGTTGCCCACTCCGCCCGGGAACAGGCAGTCGCCGGTGAACAGGTGCGGGTGCCCCTTCGGGTCGTCGTACAGCAGGGCCACGCTGCCCTCGGTGTGCCCCACCAGGTGGATGGCCCGCAACTCGATCGCCCCGAACGCGACCGTGTCGCCGTCGTCCAGGAGCACGTCGCTGGGCACCGGGATGGCCTCGGCGTCGGCGCGCCCGGCGAGGGTGGTGGCGCCGGTGTGCGCGACCACCTCGGCCAGCGCCTGCCAGTGGTCCTGGTGCCGATGGGTGGTGACCACCTTGGCCAGGCCGCCGTCGCCCACCAGGGTGATCAGCGTGCCGGCGTCGTTGGCCGCGTCGATCAACAACTGCTCATCGGTGGCGCGACAGCGCAGCAGGTAGGCGTCGTTGTCGTAGGGCCCGACGGCCACCTTGGTGATCATCAGCTCGGCCAGCTCGCGCACGGCCGGGGCGCCGCCGACCTTCACGGATCCGTGATACGTCATGCGGGCCATCCTCCCCGGCCGCGCGCCCTCTCGGCTACCGACCGGCTACGTCCAGGCGGGCGGTGTCGGCAGGGGGCCGGCCGGTTCGACGCTCAACCCGTCACCGTTGGCGCGGCCGATCAGCCAGGCGAGCAGCGACTGGCGGCGGCCCGAGACGACCGCGGCGGGGGCCACGCCCTCCGGGCCGATCAGCAGCTCGCGGTGGGTGATGTCGTCGCGCAGCAGCAGCGGCGGGCAGTCCGGCCGACCGCGGAAGGACGCCGCCACCTCGTTCAGCTCGCGATCGGCGTACTCGGTCGGCCAGTGCGCCGGCGTCCAGCCCGCGTCCAGGTCGACGTGGTGGATGTACAACTCGCGCAGCCGCTTGCCGGGCAGCGTCGTCGCGGCGATCTCGCCGGCGTTGCGCGCGGTCACCTTGGCGCCCCACGCGGTCGGCGTCATCGCCGTGAACGCCCGGTCGAACCGGGTCGAGGCGTCGTACAGGTCGGTGAGCTGCTCCTGCGGCGGCCGGCCGGCGCCCTCCTCGATGGCCCGGTCGCGGGCGTCGCCCGGCGGGTACATCGGGGTGGGTATCCCGGTCCGCGCCCAGTTCAGCAGGTTGGTCAGGGCGTCCGCGTTGCGGGCCAGATGGGTCAGCACATGGCCTCGGCTCCACCCGGGCAGCAGCGACGGGCCGGCCAGGTGCTCGGCCGACAGTCGTTCCGCGCTCGCCAGGACCTGAGCGGTCGCTTCGTTGATCTCCGCGAGCATCGCGGCCGGCTCGAACCCGTCCGTGGTCACGTTTACCTCCCCCGGATCGCTCTCCGCCGCGGATTCGCGGAACGAGACGGGTCCCGATGCGACGGAGGTCTGTGGTGTTGCAGCTTAGTGCGGCGGGCAGGCCCGAGCGCCCGGGCCGGGGCTTCACACGATCGGGTGAAGATGGGCCCGGAGAAGTTTTGTTCGAATGAATGTGCGATAGCCTGGCGCCTCAAAGGGGAACAAACACCTGCCCGCGGCTGCTTACGATGGCGCGAGGATGTAACGATCCGGGGCCGCAGAACGTCACCACCGGCGTGACCTCGACTGCGACCGTCCCCGGGTCCGCGTCCTCGATCCGCACTGTCGACGCGTACCGATCAGCCTCTGATCGGCTTCCGTTCAGCTCGACACCATTCAGCCGAAGCGGCATGTCGTCGAAGGGTTTCGATTCTCAAGTGGCCGACCGTCTCATCGTCCGTGGCGCGCGCGAGCACAACCTCAAGGACGTCTCCCTCGACCTTCCGCGCGACTCACTCATCGTCTTCACCGGGCTGTCCGGGTCCGGCAAGTCCTCCCTCGCCTTCGACACGATCTTCGCGGAGGGACAGCGCCGCTACGTCGAGTCGCTGTCGTCCTACGCGCGCCAGTTCCTCGGGCAGATGGACAAGCCCGACGTCGACTTCATCGAGGGCCTGTCGCCCGCGGTCTCGATCGACCAGAAGTCGACGAACCGCAACCCCCGCTCCACGGTCGGCACCATCACCGAGGTCTACGACTACCTGCGCCTGCTCTACGCCCGGATCGGTCACCCGCACTGTCCCGAGTGCTCCCGGCCGATCGCCCGGCAGAGCCCGCAGCAGGTGGTCGACCGGGTCCTGGAACTGGAGGAGGGCACCCGCTTCCAGGTGCTCTCGCCGATCGTGCGCGAGCGCAAGGGCGAGTTCGTCGACCTGTTCGCCGAACTCCAGTCCAAGGGCTACAGCCGGGCCCGGGTGGACGGCACGGTGATCCAGCTCACCGACCCGCCCAAGCTGAAGAAGCAGGAGAAGCACACGATCGAGGTGGTCATCGACCGCCTCACCGTGAAGTCCTCCGCCAAGCGCCGGTTGACCGACTCGGTGGAGACCGCGCTCGCGCTCGGCTCCGGCATGGTCATCCTGGACTTCGTCGACCTGCCCGAGGACGACGCGCACCGCGAGCGCATGTTCTCCGAGCACCTCTACTGCCCCTACGACGACCTGTCGTTCGAGGAGCTGGAACCGCGCTCGTTCTCGTTCAACTCGCCGTTCGGCGCCTGCCCCGACTGCACGGGCATCGGCACCCGCATGGAGGTCGACCCCGAGCTGGTGGTGCCCGACGGGCAGAAGTCGCTCGACGAGGGCGCGCTCGCGCCGTGGAACGTCGGACACGCGTCGGAATACTTCGGCCGGCTGGTCTCCTCGCTCGCCGAGGAGATGGGCTTCCGGACCGACATCCCCTGGGACGGACTGCCGCAGCGGGCCAAGAAGGCGCTGCTCAACGGCCACAAGACGCAGATCCACGTCAAGTACCGCAACCGCTACGGGCGCGAGCGCTCCTACTACACCTCGTTCGAGGGCGCGCTGCCCTACATCGTGCGCCGGCACTCCGAGGCGGAGACCGACGTCAGTCGCGAGCGCTTCGAGGGCTTCATGCGCGAGGTGCCGTGCGCCACCTGCCACGGCGCCCGGCTCAAGCCGATCGTGCTCGCGGTGACCATCGCCGACAAGTCCATCGCCGACGTGGCGGGCATGTCGATCAGCGACTGCGCCGAGTTCCTGACCCGGATCAAGCTCGTGGCGCGGGAGAAGAAGATCGCCGAGCGGGTGCTCAAGGAGGTCAACGAGCGGCTGCGCTTCCTGATCGACGTGGGCCTGGAATACCTCTCGCTGAGCCGCCCCGCGGCCACCCTGTCCGGCGGCGAGGCGCAGCGCATCCGGCTCGCCACCCAGATCGGCTCCGGCCTGGTCGGCGTGCTCTACGTGCTCGACGAGCCCTCCATCGGGCTGCACCAGCGCGACAACCACCGGCTGATCGAGACCCTGGTCCGGCTGCGCGACATGGGCAACACGCTGATCGTGGTCGAGCACGACGAGGACACCATCCGGGTCGCCGACTGGGTCGTCGACATCGGCCCCGGCGCCGGCGAGCACGGCGGCGAGGTGGTGCACTCGGGCACCTACAAGGAGCTGCTCAAGAACAAGCGTTCGGCCACCGGCGACTACCTCTCCGGCCGCAGGTCCATCCCCACCCCGACCGAGCGGCGGGTGCCGGACAAGAAGCGCCGGCTGGTGGTGCACGGCGCCCGGGAGAACAACCTGCGCGACGTCGCCGTGGGCTTCCCCCTCGGCGTGCTCACCGCGGTCACCGGCGTCTCCGGCTCGGGCAAGTCGACCCTGGTCAACGACATCCTGTACACGCACCTGGCGCGCGAGCTCAACGGCGCGCGCAGCGTGCCGGGCCGGCACACCCGGATCACCGGGACCGACCTGGTGGACAAGGTCGTGCACGTCGACCAGGGGCCGATCGGGCGCACCCCGCGCTCCAACCCGGCCACCTACACCGGCGTGTTCGACCACATGCGCAAGCTGTTCGCCGAGACCACCGAGGCCAAGGTGCGGGGCTACCTCCCGGGCCGGTTCTCGTTCAACGTCAAGGGCGGTCGCTGCGAGAACTGCGCGGGCGACGGCACGATCAAGATCGAGATGAACTTCCTCCCCGACGTATACGTGCCGTGCGAGGTCTGCCACGGCGCGCGCTACAACCGGGAGACCCTGGAGGTGCACTTCAAGGGCAAGAACATCTCCGAGGTGCTGGACATGCCGATCGAGGAGGCCCTGGCCTTCTTCGAGGCGGTGCCCGCGATCGCCCGGCACCTGCGCACGCTCAACGACGTCGGCCTGGGCTACGTGCGCCTGGGCCAGCCCGCCACCACGCTCTCCGGCGGCGAGGCGCAGCGGGTCAAGCTGGCCTCCGAGCTGCAGCGCCGCTCCAGCGGCAAGACGGTCTACGTACTCGACGAGCCGACCACGGGTCTGCACTTCGAGGACATCAGCCGGCTGCTCGGCGTGCTGACCAGCCTGGTCGACAAGGGCAACACGGTGATCGTGATCGAGCACAACCTCGACGTGATCAAGACCGCCGACTGGGTCGTCGACCTCGGCCCCGAGGGCGGCAGCGGCGGCGGGCTGATCATCGCCGAGGGCACTCCCGAGGAGGTCGCCGAGGTGGCCGGCAGCCACACCGGCAAGTTCCTCCAGAGCGTGCTCCAGGACCGACGCTGACGCGAGCGGCGATCGGGCCGGGTGCGAGGATTGACCGGCCTCACGGTGGCGCGGCCGACGTTCGGCCGCGCCACCGGCGTCACCCGTTCACAAGGAGATCCCGCATGACCGCGCAGCACCAGCCCCGGCCCGAGCACCCGTCCGACACCGCGGGCGAGGCCGGACCGGATCGGCGCACGCTGCTGCGCGGCGCGGCGGTGGTGGGCGCGGTCGGCGTCGCCGGGGTGGCCGTGACCGCCTGCACGACGGAGAACCAGCCCGCGACGCCGCACGAGAAGAAGCTGCTCGACGGGCCGGTCACGGTGGGTCGGTCCGACGACGTGGTGGTCGGCAAGGGCAAGGTCTACACCGACACCTCGATCGTGGTGACCCAGCCGGCCAAGGACGATTACAAAGCGTTCGACGCCCGTTGTCCGCACCAGGGCTGTCTGGTCACCAAGGTCGACCAGGGTGTCATCCAGTGCCAGTGCCACGGCAGCCAGTTCTCGATGAACGACGGTTCGGTCGTGCGCCGACCCGCCAAGCGCGGCCTGACGCCGCTGCCGGTCACCGTCGCGAACGGCGAGATCGTGGTGGGTTGACCGCGAAAATCTGTTGGAGCCAGCACATAGGGTGGAGAAATGGACCCGTCGTCGTACCGGCCCGCGCCCGGCCAGATCCCGACGTCGCCCGGTGTGTACCGGTTCAGCGACGAGCACGGGCGCGTGGTCTACGTCGGCAAGGCGAAGAACCTGCGCGCCCGGCTCTCGTCCTACTTCCAGGACCTGGCCAACCTGCACCCGCGCACCCAGACCATGGTCACCACCGCCGCCTCGGTGGACTGGACCGTGGTCGGCACCGAGGTCGAGGCGCTCCAGCTCGAATACTCCTGGATCAAGGAGTTCGACCCGCGCTTCAACGTCAAGTACCGCGACGACAAGAGCTATCCCTCGCTCGCGGTGACGCTGAACGAGGAGTTCCCGCGCGCCCAGGTGATGCGCGGTCCGCACCGCAAGGGGGTGCGCTACTTCGGGCCGTACGGGCACGCGTGGGCCATCCGCGAGACGCTCGACCTGCTGCTTCGGGTCTTCCCGGTACGCACCTGCTCGGCCGGGGTGTTCAAGAACGCCCGCCAGGTGGGCCGGCCCTGCCTGCTCGGCTACATCGGCAAGTGCGCGGCGCCGTGCACCGGCAAGATCTCCCCGGAGGACCACCGCGCGCTGGCCGAGGACTTCTGCGAGTTCATGGCCGGGCGCACCGGGCCCTACGTCAAGCGCGTCGAGCGCGAGATGAAGCAGGCCGCGCAGGCGATGGAATACGAGAAGGCGGCCCGGTTGCGCGACGACCTGGCCGCGCTCACCCGCGCCCTGGAGAAGAACGCGATCGTCTTCGGCGACGGTACCGACGCCGACGTGATCGCCCTCGCCGAGGACGAACTCGAGGTCGCCGTCCAGATCTTCCACGTGCGCGGCGGTCGGGTGCGCGGCCAGCGCGGCTGGGTCACCGAGCGGGTCGAGGACGTGGACACCGCCGAGTTGGTCGAGCACTTCCTCCAGCAGCTCTACGGCGAACAGCGCGGCGAGGCGGTGCCGCGCGAGGTGCTGGTGCCCGCGCTGCCCGCCGACACCGCGGCGCTGAGCGAATGGCTGTGCGAACTGCGCGGCGCCAAGGTCGAGTTGCGGGTGCCGCAACGCGGCGACAAGAAGTCGCTCCAGGAGACCGTGCAGCGCAACGCCGCGCAGGCGCTGAACCTGCACAAGCTGCGCCGGGCGGGCGATCTGACCGCCCGCTCGCTGGCGCTGCAACAGCTGGCCGAGGCACTGGAGATGGACACCGCGCCGCTGCGCATCGAGTGCTACGACATCTCGCACCTCCAGGGCACCGAGGTGGTCGCCTCGATGGTGGTCTTCGAGGACGGGCTGCCGCGCAAGAGCGAGTACCGGCGCTTCGCGATCAAGACCTTCGAGGGCCAGGACGACCCGCGCGCGATGCACGAGGTGCTGACCCGGCGCTTTCGGCGGTACAAGTCCGACCTCGCGCGGGACGCGGCCGGCGACGCCGCGACGGACGCGACGGATACGGAGGGCGCCGACGGCGCGGAGCACACCGGGCCGATCGACCCCGAGACCGGCAAGCCGAAGCGGTTCGCGTATCCGCCGCAGCTGGTCGTGGTCGACGGCGGGCAGCCCCAGGTCGCCGCCGCGATGCGGGCCCTGGAGGAGGCCGGCGTGGTGGACGTCACCGTGTGCGGCCTGGCCAAGCGGCTCGAAGAGGTCTGGGTCCCGGGGGAGGACGACCCCATCGTGCTCCCGCGCAGCAGCGGCGAGGCGCTGCTGATGCTCCAGCGCATCCGCGACGAGGCGCACCGCTTCGCGATCACCTACCACCGGGCCAAACGCTCCAAGGCGATGACCGCGAGCGCGCTGGACGACATCCCCGGCCTGGGCGAGACCCGGCGCAAGGCGGTGCTCGCGCACTTCGGCTCGCTCAAGCGCCTGCGCGCGGCCCGGATCGAACAGATCACCGAGGTGCCCGGCATCGGTCGGGCCACCGCGGCGGCGATCGTGGCGGCGCTCGCCACGCGCGCGCCCGCGGCTCCCGCCGTGAACACCGCCACGGGCGAGATCATGGAGGAGGACGACGCTGCCGGCGCCGACGACGGTGTCGGCGCGGCGGACGAGGCGGTCCCGGTTGTACCCCCGAGGCAGGAACCAGCAGGAGGAAGCGTTGAACTCGCCCAGCCGTAGGTGCGGCACGCACCGGGGGGACGCATGAGTACCGAGAGCACGAACGACGAGGTCGAGGGCACCCCGGAGCTGGTGATCATCTCCGGCATGTCCGGCGCCGGTCGCAGCACCGCCGCCAAGGGCATGGAGGACCTCGGCTGGTTCGTGGTGGACAACCTGCCGCCGTCGCTGATCCCCGCCATGGTCGACCTCGGGGCCCGCACGCAAGGGGCGGTCGCGCGGATAGCGGTCGTCGTCGACGTGCGCGGACGGACCTTCTTCGACGACCTGCGCTCCGCGCTCGGCGAGCTGGACGCGTCCGGCGTGGTGCGTCGGATCGTCTTCCTGGAGGCCTCCGACGACGTGCTGGTGCGCCGCTTCGAAGGGGTCCGCCGGCCGCACCCGCTCCAGGACGACGGCCGCATCCCCGACGGCATCGCCCGCGAGCGCGAACTGCTGCGCGAACTGCGCGGCGAGGCCGACCTGGTGATCGACACCTCCGACCTGAACGTGCACCAGCTGCGGGCCCGGATGGACGACCGGTTCGCCGGCTCCGGCGAGCCGCAGCTGCGCGCCACGGTGATGTCCTTCGGCTTCAAGTACGGCCTGCCCGTGGACGCCGACCTGGTGGTCGACTGCCGCTTCCTGCCCAACCCGCACTGGATCCCGGAGCTGCGCCCGCACACCGGCATGGACGAGGCGGTCAGCCGCTACGTGTTCGACCAGCCCGGCGCGAAGGAGTTCCTGGACCGCTACGCCGAACTGCTGCACATCGTCACCGAGGGCTACCGGCGCGAGGGCAAGCGCTACGTCACGCTCGCGGTGGGATGCACCGGCGGCAAGCACCGCAGCGTCGCGATGGCCGAACGCCTCGCCCGCCGGCTCACCGAGGACGGCCTGGACACCGTCCTCGTGCACCGCGACATGGGTAGGGAATGAGCGGCCCCAAGGTGGTCGCCCTGGGCGGCGGACACGGCCTCTCCGCCTCGCTGGCGGCGCTGCGCCGGCTCACCGACGACCTGACGGCGATCGTCACGGTCGCCGACGACGGCGGCTCCAGCGGGCGGCTGCGCAAGGACCTGGGCGTATTGCCGCCGGGCGATCTGCGGATGGCGCTGGCCGCGCTGTGCGGCGACGACGAGTGGGGGGTGACCTGGAGCCGGGTCATCCAGCACCGGTTCCGCCGCGAGGGCGAGCTGAACGGGCACGCGGTCGGCAACCTGCTCCTCGTCGGTCTGTGGGAACTGATGGACGACCCGATCGCGGCACTGGACTGGATGGGCAGGCTGCTCGGCGCGCACGGGCGGGTGTTGCCGATGTCGGCGGTCCCGCTCGACATCGAGGCGGACGTCGCCGGGCACGATCCCGCCCACCCGGAGCGGGTGTCCACGGTGCGCGGGCAGGCCCAGGTCGCGGTCACCCCGGGCGACGTGCGCGGGATCCGGCTGCTCCCGGCCGATCCGCCGGCCGTGCCCGAGGCGGTCGCGGCGGTCCGTGACGCCGATTGGGTGGTTGTCGGGCCCGGTTCGTGGTTCACCTCGGTACTGCCCCACCTGCTCGTTCCCGAGTTGGCGGCGGCGCTGGTGGAGACCAAGGCCAGGCGGCTGTTGGCGCTGAATCTGGCCCCGCAACCGGGCGAGACGGCGGGTTTCTCGCCGCAGCAGCACCTGGAGGTGCTGGCCGCGCACGCCCCGGGACTGACCTTTGACATCGTCCTCGGCGACCGCGACCGTGTGGAGGACGTACCGGGCCTGGAACGGGCCACGGCGGCGCTCGGTGGACACGTCCATCTGGCCCCCGTTTCGGCGGTCGACGGCTCGCCGCGACACGACCCCGAACGGTTGGCCTCGGCCTACGGCCGGATCTTCGTCGATCGTGAAAGGATCGCTCCATGGCGATGACGGCAGCAGTGAAGGACGAGCTCAGCCGCCTCCCGGTCACCCGGTCGTGCTGTCGCAAGGCGGAGGTCTCCGCGCTCTTGCGCTTCGCGGGCGGACTGCACATCGTGGGCGGGCGAATCGTCATCGAGGCGGAGCTGGACACCGCGATGGCCGCGCGCCGGCTGCGCAAGGACATCCTCGAGGTCTACGGGCACGGCTCGGACCTGGTCGTGGTGGCACCCGGCGGGCTGCGCCGCGGCAGTCGCTACGTGGTCCGGGTCGCGGTCGGCGGCGATCAGCTGGCCCGCCAGACCGGGCTGCTGGACGCGCGGGGACGACCGGTACGCGGACTGCCGCCCCAGGTCGTCTCGGGTGCCACGTGCGACGCGGAGGCCGCCTGGCGCGGCGCGTTCCTGGCGCACGGCTCGCTCACCGAACCCGGCCGCTCCTCGGCGCTCGAAGTGACCTGCCCCGGCTCGGAGGCGGCGCTCGCCCTGGTCGGCGCGGCCCGTCGGCTGGGCCTGGCGGCCAAGTCGCGCGAGGTGCGCGGGGTGGACCGGGTGGTGGTCCGCGACGGCGACGCGATCGGCGCGCTGCTCACCCGGCTCGGCGCGCACGAGAGCGTGCTGGCCTGGGAGGAGCGGCGGATGCGCCGCGAGGTGCGGGCCACGGCGAACCGGCTGGCCAACTTCGACGACGCGAACCTGCGCCGCTCGGCCCGGGCGGCGGTGGCCGCGGGGGCACGGGTGCAGCGGGCGTTGGAGATCCTGGGCGAGGAGGTCCCGGAGCACCTGGCGGCGGCCGGCAAGCTGCGGCTCGACCACAAGCAGGCGTCCCTGGAGGAACTGGGCGGGCTGGCCGAGCCGCCGCTGACCAAGGACGCGGTCGCGGGTCGCATCCGCCGCCTGCTGGCGATGGCCGACAAGCGCGCGGGCGAGCTGGGCATGCCCGGCACCGACGCCGGCTTGTCCGTGGACATACTCGTGTCCTGAACGCTCCCGGGAACGCCGGGCCCGACCGGCGCGGGCGACTCGAACACACGGACCGGCACGCGGGCCCGGTGCGCGAGCCAAAACCATTCGAAGGCGTCGGTCCGCGAGACATAGGGTCTCCGGATCGGCGCCTTCGCCCGTAGTCGCGGAGGGAAGGCCGCGTACGCGAGGGAAGGAACCACCACCGTGGACGTCCGCACGATCGACGAAGACGAGATCATCCCGTGGACCGCCGCCGTCGGCGTCGGCTTTCTCCGAGTCCCCGACGGCTCCAAGGAGAACCGGGAGAAGCGGTTGGCCCACTGGCGCGAGCGGGCCGACCTGGCCAGGACGCGCGGCGCCTTCGACGGGGACCGTTGCGTGGGCACCTTCCGCAGCTTCGCCACCGGGCTGACCGTGCCCGGCGGCGCGATCGTGCCGGTGTCGGCGATCACCAACGTGACCGTCTCGCCCACCCACCGCCGGCGCGGGCTGCTGACCGAGATGATGCGGCTCGACCTGGCGGACGCCGCCGCGCGCGGCGAGATGCTGGCCATCCTGATCGCCGCCGAGTACCGCATCTACGGCCGGTTCGGATTCGGCGTGGCCACCGAATACCAGAAGTTCACGCTCGACACGCTGCGCACCGACTTCGCCCCCGACGCGCCGGTCGAGGAGGGCGGGCGGGTCGAGCTGGTCACCCCCGAGGAGGTGGCCGAGCTGGGTCCGCCGCTGCACGAGGAGTTCCGCGGGCTGCGCGCGGGCGCGATCGGCCGCACGCCGCTGTGGTGGGCCAACTACACCGGTCTGGACCCGTCCCCCGTGCATCCGGCGCCGCCCCGCTTCCACGCGATCTACCGCGACCCGTCCGGGAAGGTCGCCGGCCTGGTCTCCTATCGCACCGACGACCACTGGGACGAGTTCGTCCCCAAGGTGACGCTGACCGTGGACTCGCTGATGGCGCTGACCCCGGCGGCCGAGTTCGCGCTGTGGCGGTTCTGCGCGAGCGTGGACTACGTGGAGAAGATCGAGGCCGCCGACCGCAGCCCCGACGAACTGTTGCCGATGCTGGTCACCGATCCCCGGGCGATCACCACGCAGACCCGCCGGGACTTCGTCTGGACCCGGATCCTGGACGCGCCCGCCGCGTTCTCCGCGCGCACCTACGGTGCCCGGGACCGGCTCGTGGTCGAGGTCGTCGACGATCTCGGGTACGCGGCAGGCCGGTTCGCGATCGACGGCGGACTCGACGGCGGCACGTGCGTGCCGACGGGGGAGCCGGCCGAACTGGCCCTGGACGTGGCCACGCTCGGCGCGTTGTACCTGGGTTCGGGATCGCCCGTACGGCTGGCCGTGGCCGGGCGAATATCCGAATTGTCACCCGGTGCCGCCGAGCGGGCCGAGGCATTGTTGCGGACGCCGCGCGAGCCGTGGTGCCCCGACTGGTTCTGACCACATCGTGGAATCTTTGCGCGTAGCTTCGACCGAATATGACCGTCAGTCAGGTCTCGTGTACCACGCGGTGGGTGCCGTAGCATGCGCAACACCCGAGCGCAGGAGTCACGTTCCATCCCTCGGGTGGTGATTCCGCGCCTTACCCGTATGCACGCCTAACCCACGACTGGGGGGTCGATGAGGCGTCATCGTTCCACGGGCACCACCAAACGAGTTCGGCTGGCCACAACGGGGATCGCGGCGCTTTCGCTGGCACTGGGTCTGTTGACCGCAGCGCCGGCGAGCACCGCGGCACCCGCCGCCGGTCCCGGCTCCTATCCCGAAGTGACCAGCGCACCGCCGGAAGCGAAGCTTCCTCCGGCGGGCGACAACGGTCCGCAGTCCTACACGGTCAAGGCCGACTCCGCCCAGGTGAAGCAGATCTTCGCCCTGGGCGTGGACCGCCACGAGACGAAGGCCACCAAGGCCGCCGACGGCAAGGCCGAGCTGGAGGTGATCCTGAGCGATGCCCAGGTCGCCAAGCTGCGTGCCGCCGGCATCGCGGTGGAGGCGAAGTCCCAGGCGCAGAACCGCTCGGCGGCTCCGGCCGCGGCGGGCGTCTTCCGCAAGTACAGCGGTCCGGGCGGCCTCGGCGCCGAGTTGGTGCAACTCGCCAAGGACCACCCGGACATCGCCAAGACCGTCAGCATCGGCAAGACCGTGCTCGGGCAGGACATCCTCGCGGTCAAGGTGACCAAGAACGTCCGCACCAGCCCCGACGGGTCCAAGCCCGCCGTGTTGTACATGTCCAACCAGCACGCGCGCGAGTGGATCACGCCGGAGATGACCCGCCGGCTCCTGCACCACTACGTGGACGGCTACGGCACCGACGCCGAGGCGACCCAACTGGTCGCGGACAACGAGTTGTGGTTCGTGATCTCGGCCAACCCCGACGGCTACGACTGGACCTTCCAGACCGGCCAGCGGTTGTGGCGCAAGAACCTGCGCGACAACAACGGCGACGGGGTGATCACCGCCGGCGACGGCGTCGACCTCAACCGCAACTTCGACTACAAGTGGGGCTACGACAACGAGGGCTCCTCGCCCGACCCGCTGAACGAGACCTACCGCGGCCCCGCCCCGTCCTCCGAGCCGGAGACCCGGGCGATCGAGGGCTTCGCCGGGCACATCAAGGCCAAGTTCGTGGTCAACTACCACTCCGCCGCCCAGTTGATCCTGTACGGGGTCGGCTCGCAGGTGGCCACGCCCAGCCCCGACGACGAGATCATGGTCGCGCTCGCGGGCGACGACGCGCACCCGGCCGTCGCGGACTACGACCCCGACCTGTCCGCCGAGCTGTACGTGACCAACGGCGACACCGACGGGCAGATGAACGAGGCGTACAAGACGCTCTCGTTCACCCCCGAGATGTCCACGTGCGCCACGGCCGCCGGCTACCTGCCGGACGACCCGTACACGGTGGAGAACTGCGGCAGCATCTTCGGCTTCCCGAACGACGAGACGCTGGTCGGGATGGAGTACGCCAAGAACCAGGCGTTCGCGGTGTCGGTGGCCAAGTCGGCCAAGGACCCCGACGACCCGATCTCCTCGGTCGGGCGCAAGGCCCCCGACCTGATCGCCGACCGGTTCGAGCACTCCTACGCCGAGGACCGCGACGACCAGACCGTCGCCGTGATCGCCAAACGTTCGCTGACCAACCGCAAGCTCAACTACCGCGTCAACGGCGGCCCGGCCAAGACCGCGGGCGTCAAGGAGTGGAAGGGCGGCAAGCGGTACGGCGAGCAGGGTTCGGCCTACTACGCCGAATACCGGGGCGACATCAAGAAGGTGCGCACCGGTGACCGGATCGAGGTGTGGTTCACCGGCGACAAGGCCGGCACCGGCAAGGTGGAGAGCGACCGCTTCACCTTCACGGTGGAGAGCGGCATCGCCGAGAAGACCGAGACGCTGGTCCTGGCCAACGAGGACTACAAGGGCGTCAACCCGACCTACCCGCCGAACACCGTCGGTCCCAAGTACGCGCAGCAGTACGTGGACGCGCTGGCGGCCAACGGCATCAAGGCGGCCGTCTACGACGTCGACAGGCTCGGCGCACCGCACCACCTCGGCGTGCTCTCGCACTTCAAGGGCGTGTTCTGGTACCTCGGCGACAACCGACTGACCACGGACGCGGCCCGGGAGAACACCGACGTCCAGGGCGACATCTACCAGGACGCCCAGGTCACGCCACTGGTCCAGGACTTGACCGTCAACGTGCGCGACTACCTCAACGAGGGCGGCAAGCTGGCCTACCTCGGCGAGACCGCGGGCTACTACGGTCCCCTGCGCAGCGCCGCGGGCGGCGGCATCTACTACGGCCTGAACGGGCACCCGGACCAGCCCTGCAAGGTCACCGTCGACCCGACGAGCGACTGTCTGATCGTCTCCGACGACTTCACCCAGTACTGGCTCGGCGCCTTCGATCGTTCGGCGACCAACGGCGCCTCCGGCGTGGTCGGTTCGGCCGCGCCCTTCGAGGGCATCGACAAGCCGCTGCCGGGCACCGCGTCCAACCCGCTGAACGAGGCGGGCGGATTCCTGCCCACCAGTTCGATCCTGACGCCGGACAAGTTCCCGATGTTCGACAGCCGTTCGGTGGCGACCTACTCGGGCAACACGTCCGGGCCGTACACCCCGGCCGAGGGCAAGTGGTACATCAACGGCCTGCACACGGACAACGCGTACAAGCGACTGACCCGCACGATCGACCTCACCGGGGTCACCGCGGCGGACGCGGCGAAGCTCACCGCGCAGTTCTCGTACGACACCGAGCGGGCCTGGGACCACGCGATCGTGGAGGCGCACACGGTCGGCGCCGAGGACTGGACGACGCTCCCGGACCTGAACGGGAACAGCACCACCAAGCCGCCCACCTCCTGTGAGGGCGGCGACCTGGTGGCCACCCACCCGCAGTTGAAGCACTACCTCACGGTGACCACCCCCAAGTGCCTGAGCACCGGCACCACCGGGTCGTGGAACGCGTTCACCGGCAACTCGGGCGGCTGGAAGCCGGTCGCGTTCGACCTGTCCGCGTACGCGGGCAAGAAGATCGAGGTGTCGATCGCGTACGTGAGCGACGCGAACACCGGCGGCACCGGCCTGTTCGTGGACGACACCAAGGTCGTCACCGCGGCGGGTGTCCGGGACGCCGAGGCGTTCGAGACCGGTCTGGGCCCGTGGGTCCTGGCCGGCCCGCCGCCCGGTGACCAGGCGCTGGTCGGCTTCAGCCGCAGCCAGGCCGCGTTCGGCACGTCGGTGATCGCCACCGACGACACCCTGCTCGTCGGCTTCGGCCTGGAGCAGTTGGCCACCGCGGAGGACCGCAAGGTCTTCATGGACCGCATGTTGCGGGAGCTGTACAAGTAGGCGCGAGCGCGTGTGATCGACCCACCGGTGAAAACCGGTGGCCGTGACACCGGCCCCCGGCGGAGACTTCTCCGCCGGGGGCCATTAACGTCTCTGCGCACATGCGAGTTCCCGCATGCGCACTTCTTTCGGGGGGATTTCTTCGTGAGCAACAACGCGCCCGGACCGTGGGGGCCGCAGCAGCCCGGTCCCGGACAGTGGGGGCCGCAGCCGGGTCCGCCCGGACCGTTCGGCTCGGGCCCGTACGGCGGCGCGCCGCCGCCGCAGCCGCCCCGCACCGGCAACGTGGGTCTGGCGGTCGCGGCCGGCGTGGTGGCGATGCTGGTCGGTGCCGGTGTGTACGGCGTGATCGTCAAATCGTTGGATGTTCAGAGCACCTGGTTCGGCGTGGGCGTCGCGGCGCTGATCGCGCTCGCGGTGGGTCGGGTCGGCGGGGCCGATCCGGTGCTGCCGGTGGTCGCCACGGTGCTGGCGCTGCTCGGGGTCGTCCTGGGGCAACTCACCGCGCTCACCCTGTCCGGTGCCGACGAACTGGACATCTCAGTGCTCGACGTGCTCACCGATTACGGCAGCGACCTGATGCGGGGCTGGAAGGACGGACTGGAGTTCTTCGACTTCCTCGTCTTCGGGTTCGCCGGGTTCGCGGCCTTCGGCATCACCAAGTCCATCGGCGAGAGGTAGCCCTGTCCGAGATCTCCGACCGCACCGCTTTTCCGATCATCCGTCCCGCCCTGGGCCCCTTGTGCAGCAAGCCTGCGTGGAGGTGCCCGGGGCGTCACGGTAGGGTCGGACATGGCCGGGGATATCGCAGATTCCACTGACCATCTCCTCGGCCATTCACCATCAGGGCATTCGGCGTTCGACAGAGGAGATCGGTTCGTGACGATCCGGGTAGGCATCAACGGATTCGGCCGTATCGGCCGCAACTTCTTCCGCGCGGCGCTGGCCTCGGGCGCGGACTTCGAGATCGTCGGGGTCAACGACCTCACGAACATCGCGACCCTGGCCCACCTGCTGAAGTACGACAGCATCCTCGGCCGCATCGGCCAGGAAGTCACCCACACCGACGACGCGATCACCGTCGGCGACAAGACCTTCAAGGTCATCGCCGAGCGCGACCCGGCCGCGCTGCCCTGGGGCGAGCTGGGCGCC
Source organism: Embleya hyalina (assembly GCF_003967355.1). Classification (GTDB taxonomy): domain Bacteria; phylum Actinomycetota; class Actinomycetes; order Streptomycetales; family Streptomycetaceae; genus Embleya; species Embleya hyalina. The sequence continues at coordinate 93,092 of NZ_BIFH01000033.1, forward strand.
GACATCGTGATCGAGTCCACCGGCATCTTCACGGACGCCGAGAAGGCCAAGAAGCACATCGAGGCCGGCGCGAAGAAGGTCATCATCTCGGCTCCGGCCAAGAATGAGGACGTCACGATCGTGATGGGCGTCAACCACGAGAAGTACGACGCCGCCGCGCACACGATCATCTCCAACGCCTCCTGCACGACCAACTGCGTCGCGCCGATGGCCAAGGTGCTCCTGGAGAACTTCGGCCTGGTCAAGGGCATGATGACCACGGTCCACGCGTACACGAACGACCAGGTCATCCTGGACTTCCCGCACTCGGACCTGCGTCGCGCCCGCGCCGCCGCCACCAACATCATCCCGACCTCGACCGGTGCCGCCAAGGCCACCGCGCTGGTCATCCCCGAGCTCAAGGGCAAGCTGGACGGCATCGCCATGCGCGTCCCGGTCCCCACCGGCTCGGTCACCGACCTGGTCGTCGAGCTCGAGCGCGAGGTCACCCGCGACGAGGTCAACGCCGCCTTCCAGAAGGCCGCCGAGGGCTCGCTCAAGGGCTACCTCACCTACACCGAGGACCCGATCGTCTCCTCCGACATCGTGACCGACCCGTCCTCGTGCACCTTCGACTCGGGCCTGACCATGGCCCAGGGCAAGCAGGTCAAGGTCGTCGGCTGGTACGACAACGAGTGGGGCTACAGCAACCGCCTGGTCGACCTCGTCGGCTACATCGGTGGTCAGCTCTGACGGACCGGCACGCGTGCCGATAGTCGACGCTTGACGATGCGGGCCCGGGTGACACGTCACCCGGGCCCACCGTTTCTTCGACATCCGAGCACGACCACTCCCCACCGTTTCTTCGACATCCGAGGACGAGTCGAACTTGAAGACCATCGACGACATCGACGTATCCGGTAAGCGCGTCCTGGTGCGCGCCGACCTCAACGTCCCGCTCGACGGCGGACGCATCACCGACGACGGCCGGATCCGGGCGAGCGTGCCGACCATCGAGGCGCTGCGCGGTCGCGGCGCCAAGGTGATCGTGTGCTCGCACCTGGGTCGGCCCAAGGGCGCCCCCGAGCCCGAGTTCTCGCTCGCCCCGGTGGCCGCGCGGCTCGGCGAACTCCTGGGCGCCGACGTGGCGTTCGCGACCGACACGGTCGGCGACAGCGCCCGGGCGACGGTCGGCAAGCTCGCCGACGGCGAGGTCGCGCTCCTGGAGAACCTGCGCTTCAACCCGGGCGAGACGGCCAAGGACGACACCGAGCGCGGGGCGTTCGCGGACCGGCTCGCCGACCTCGCCGAGGTGTACGTGGGCGACGGTTTCGGCGCGGTGCACCGCAAGCACGCGTCGGTCTACGACGTGCCGGCCCGGCTGCCGCACGCGGTCGGCGGCCTGATCGCCACCGAGTTGGACGTGCTCAAGCGGCTCACCGACGACGTGCAGCGCCCGTACGCGGTGATCCTGGGCGGGTCGAAGGTCTCCGACAAGCTCGGTGTGATCGACAGCCTGCTGGAGCGCGCGGACCGCATCCTGGTCGGCGGCGGCATGGTGTTCACCTTTCTGGCCGCGCAGGGCCACGAGGTGGGCAAGTCGCTCCTGGAGCGGGACCAGATCGACCGGGTCCGCGAGTATCTGGCCCGGGCCGAGGCGAACGGCGTGGAGTTCGTACTGCCCGTCGACGTGATCGCGGCCACCGCGTTCGCCGCCGACGCGGACCACGCGGTGGTCTCCGTCGAGGCGATCCCGGCGGACCGGCTCGGTCTGGACATCGGTCCGGCGTCCGGCGAGCTGTTCGCCGACAAGCTGGCCGACGCGCAGACGGTCTTCTGGAACGGCCCGATGGGCGTGTTCGAGATGGAGCCGTACAGCCACGGCACCCGCGCGGTGGCCCAGGGGCTGATCGACTCCGACGCGTTCACCGTGGTCGGCGGCGGCGACTCGGCCGCGGCCGTGCGCACCCTCGGCTTCGACGAGAACGCCTTCGGCCACATCTCCACCGGTGGCGGCGCGAGTCTGGAATACCTCGAAGGCAAGTCCCTGCCCGGCCTCGAAGCCCTGGAGGGCTGAATCCGATGTCCGCCGTGAAGAACACCTCCGGTCGTATCCCGCTGATGGCGGGCAACTGGAAGATGAACCTCAACCACATCGAGGCCATCTCCCTGGTGCAAAAGCTCGCGTTCACCCTGAACGACAAGGACTTCGACCGGGTCGAGGTCGCGGTCCTGCCCCCGTTCACCGACCTGCGCTCGGTGCAGACCATGGTCGAGGCGGACAAGCTCCGCTTCACCTTCGGCGCGCAGGACATCTCGCGGCACGCGGGCGGCGCGTACACCGGCGAGATCGCCGGGTCGATGCTGGCCAAGCTCAACTGCACCTACGCGCTGGTCGGCCACTCCGAGCGGCGCCAGTACCACCACGAGGACGACGCGCTGGTCAACGCCAAGGCGCACGCCGCGTACGCGAGCGGCCTGGTGCCGATCGTGTGCGTCGGCGAGGGACTGGACGTGCGCAAGGCCGGCGAGCACGTCGCGTACACGCTCGCCCAGGTCGAGGGCGCGCTGAAGGGCATCACCCCCGAGCAGGCCGAGTCCGTGGTGATCGCCTACGAGCCGGTCTGGGCGATCGGCACGGGCGAGGTGGCCACCCCGGAGAACGCGCAGGAGGTGTGCGCGGCGATTCGGGGCAAGCTCGCCGAGCTGTACTCCGCCGACCTGGCGGACCGGGTGCGGGTGCTGTACGGCGGTTCGATGAAGCCGAACAACGTGGCCGGCCTGATGGCGCAGGCCGACGTGGACGGCGGCCTGGTCGGCGGCGCCTGCCTCCTCGCGGAGGACTTCGCGCGGATCGTGCGCTACCAGGAGCAGTAGGACCGACGCCGGTCGATCGGGCCCGGGGCGCACGTCGCCCCGGGCCCGACGCGTGTCCGAGATTGTGCGCCGATCGGTCATCGGGGCCGGAATCACGCGTTCCTCATAAACCCGATGCGAGTATTTCCAACCCGCTTGCCCCACCCATAACCGGTACCTGACGATAAGTCATCGCCAAGTGGCCGGTAGTCGCCCCTCTGCGGCGACTGTGGCCGGCTGCCCCCAGGGGGTGCGGGTGTCCTTTCCAGACATGTCCAGAACCGGGGATACCGGAGCCACACGGTATCTGTGTACGGGTGCGGAGATCGACGAGCGGTTCGCCGCGCGAGTGATCGAGGAACTGTGGGAGAACGCGCACCGGGACCGCGCGCCTTCCTACGGATACAACGAACAGGCGGTCCTGGAGCACGCGTTGGCCGCCCGCAGGCGGCGGATCCTGCGCGACGTGATCGCGTTCCTGGTGCCGGTGATGATGGCCCTGATCGGCTTCGGCCCCGCGGCCGGGCTGACCTGGCTGGCGCTGGTGCTCTTCTTCGGCCTGATGACGGTGCGCAGCGGCGTCGTGGGCGGGGGTGGTGTGCGCGACCTCCGGAGCCGGGCGGCGGCGCAGGTGTCGTGGGTGGCGGCGCTGCTGTTCGGGCTGATGTTGTACGTGGTGGCGGGCGGGACCGGTGAGCCGCCGGACTTCACGATGATCGTGCTGACCGTGCTGCCCGCCTACGCCGTGGTGGTGTTCGTGGTGTGGATCGAGCGGATGCAGCAGCGTGCCACGGTGGTCTCGGACCTGGGCCCCGGGCGCACCTGGGTGCCGACGGTGCCGCCGGCCGGCCCGGCGCCGGTCGGCGGGGTCGGCACGTTACAGGGGGCGCTGACCGAGGTGTTGCCGCCGCGCCCGACGCACGCCCCGGTCGACGTCGCCGAGTCGCCGCCGCCGGCGTCGGTGGTGCCGCCGCCGATCCCGTCCGTCGTGCGCTACAGCGGCTACGTGCCGTTCGTCGGCGCCGGCGAGTTGGTGGAGAGCTGGACCTTCCCGGTCGAACTGCGCGGGGCCGGGCCCTCCGTCCTCGACGCGCCGCGGTCGCGTATCGCCGACAAGAACGGATACACCCCGTTCACCGTCGACGAGCTGACCGGTGCGATCTGCACCGCGTTCGAGGGGTTGTCCCGGTCCGAGGAGGGCCGGCACCGGTTGACCGGGCTGAGTGTGCAGATGCACGAGTTCAGCAGCGGGATCACCGGCGGCGCGGTGCCGCCGCCGGTCGAGGCGACCCGACGCTACCTGTGCGTGCGGGTGGGCACGTGGTCGCAGGAGGTGGTCGTCTCGGTACTGATCCGCTTCACCCTGGACGGCCGCATGTTGTACACCGAGCTGCACGAGTTGGTGCTGCCGCCGATCCGGCCCGACTTCCATGTCGCCGACGAGTGGCTGCACGCCGCCGACGCGGCCACCCTGTGGGGGGCGTTCGGCCACGGGCTCGTGGAGGCGCCGGGGCTGATGGCCTCGGCGGCGGGCCGGCTGATGCGGGTGTGGACCTCGTGGTGGCGCCGGGCCGGCAACCTGCGCGCGGCGCACGAGCGCACCGCCCGCAACCTCCCGGTGGACCGGGGCGCGCGGGCCTCGGTGCGCGAGTTGGGCGCGTCGGCGAACTACGCCACGTTCTTCCAGAACTCGGACGCGGAGAAATACCTCAAGCTGATCGAGCGCAAGTTCACCGTATTCGTGCTGGACTTCCTCCAGCGCCGGAACGTGGATGTCACCGAGTATCGGCAGCGGAACGAGCTGGTGCTCAACAACGGGATCATCCAGCACGTCTCGGGTGATCTCAACAACAGCGGCGCGATCGTCGCGGGCCGCGGCAACCAGGCGTCCGTGCGCGGTTCCGGCGGGGTCGGCACCGGCGCACGATCGACAGCGGGAGGTACCTCGTGAACGCCGCCGAATCGAACGTGACCGGGCCGGAGCCCGAGGACGAGGGCGCGGGCGAGCCGCGCAACGACGGGATCAGCCTGTCGGGCGGCCCGGTGACCAACACCGGCGCGATCGTGGCGGGCGGTGACAACCGGGTCACGGTGCGACGCACGGGCGCGGTGCGCGGCACCCGGGACGCCGGGCGCGGGCACCCGCTGACCAGCACCGGTGCGCTGGTCAGCGGCAGTGGCCACGAGGTGGAGCTGGAGGACACCGGCGACGTCGAGCCGGCCGACGCTTCGGCGAAGGATGCCGGGGACGGGTGGTCGCCGGGCGAGCGGAGCACGCCCGACCAGCCGTAATACTATGATCCGCCGGATTAGCCGAAGGGCCGCACGGCTCCCACTTGCGGGGCGCGGCAGCGTACTCTGTCCGGTGGCCGGGAATCTCCGGCCTCCGCGTTCCGCCAGAAGGAGTTGGGCCCGGCCGTGATCACCGGTTTCTCGATCGCCCTGATCGTCTTCAGCCTGCTCATGGTGCTGTTGGTGCTGCTGCACAAGGGCAAGGGCGGCGGCCTGTCGGACCTGTTCGGCGGCGGCATGTCCTCCTCGCTCGGCGGTTCCTCCGTCGTGGAGAAGAACCTCGACCGCATGACCATCATCGTCGGCGTGTGCTGGATCACGACGATCGTCGTACTCGGTCTGCTCCTCAAGAACTCGTACTGACGACTCGTATCGACAAACGCGTACCGACAGGGCCGGTTCGGCCGCTGTTTCCACCCGCGCGGTGGCCTTTCTGACGGACTGTCGGAAACGGTCGGAAAAGGGCCACCGCTCGGTTCAACCTTGCGCGGGGCGCACGTACACTGGACGCCAAGCCGCGCGACGGGGGCGCGACCTCAAGGACCAAGGGGAGTTTTTACCGTGGCAAGTGGCAACGCCATCCGTGGGAGTCGGGTCGGCGCCGGCCCGATGGGTGAGGCTGAGCGCGGCGAAGCAGCCCCACGTCTCCGTATTTCTTTCTGGTGCGCGAACAAGCACGAGACCCAGCCGAGCTTCGCGACCGACGCTCAGGTCCCCGAGACGTGGGACTGCCCCCGCTGCGGTCTGCCCGCCGGGCAGGACCAGCACAACCCGCCGGACGCCCCGCGTACCGAGCCCTACAAGACGCACCTCGCCTACGTGCGCGAGCGGCGCAGCGACGCGGACGGCGAGGCGATCCTCGCCGAGGCGCTGGCCAAGCTGCGCGGCGAACTCTGAGTCCGATTCCGGGCTCGACGAGCGTGTACCCGTACGGTCGGCCGTAGGCCGCCGTCGGGGGAGCCGCCGGGAGTGACGACCCACCTTCGGGTGCCGTCGTGACTCCCGGCGGCTTTTTGTCGTGCGTCGTTCGGCGCGCGCCGAACGGGCCGGGTGTCAGTCGCGGGCGGGCAGTGCCTCCTGGGGGACCGGGCGGTGTACGCGGCGGCGGTCGGTCTGGTGGGGGAGCGGGCGCCGGCCGCGTTCGATCCAGTCCGGCAACTCCTCGCCGGTGGCCGCGAGCCAGCGGTTGCGCACCGCGTCGGGGTCGGCGTGGTGGGCCCGCACCAGGGTGTCGCCGGCCAGGTCGGAGACGCGGTCCAGGTTCAGCGCGGTGCCCACGCCCAGGGCCGCGGCGAGCGGCGGCACCGCGTCGGCGGGTCTGCCGGCGGCGACCAGGACGATGCCGTACAGCGCGTAGGTGACCGGGACTTCGGGGCGGCGGGCCAGCACGGGGTCGGCCCGCACCCGTCTCGCCCGCAGCCGGACCGCCTCCTCCAGCGCGTCCACCGCCTCCTCGTGCGCGCCGGCGGCGCTGTGCAGCAGGCCCAGACTCTGCAGCGAGGCGGCGAGTTCGTCCTCGCGGCGCCCGGCGGGGGCGTGCTCCGCGCTCGCGTAGCCGCGGCGCACCTCGACCGCCTCGGCGGCCAGGGCGATCGCCTCGGGGCCGCGGCCGAGGCGGGCGAGCAGGGTGGCGTGCCGGAGCAGCACGGCGGCCTGCCGGGCCTCGGGCGGGCCGACCCCGAGCAGCCGTTCGGCCTCGGTGAACGCGGCCAGCGCGGGTTCGCTCGCGCCGCCGGCGGCGAGTCGGCCGGCGAGTTCGTCCAGGGACAGGGCGAGTTCGACCCGGTGCCGCTCGGGCGTGCGGGCGGCGAGGGTGCGGAAGAGCTGTACCGACTCGTGCAGCGCGCCGAGCGCGGCCGGCCCGTCGCCGTGGTCGCCGAGTCGGGCGCCCGACTCGCGCAGGGCCAACGCGAGCAGCGGGCGGTGCGCGCGGTGGTCGAACGCGGCCAGTCGGCGGGCGTGTTCGGTGGCGCTCGCGGCCACCTTCACCGCGTCCTCGGTGCGGCCGTCGGCGGCCAATACGGCGGCGAACGCGCGCAGTCCGCCGACCAGGGCGGGCCCGTGCCGGCGATGGTCCCGCGCGGCGAGCGTGCCCAGCATCCGCACCGCGGCGCGGGCGGGCGCGGCGGCGTCGGCGTGCCGACCGGCGCGGGTCAACTGCCGTGCCTTCTCGGTCAACATCTCGGCCCGGGTCGCCTCGGCGTCGTCGGCCTCGGCCGGAGCGCCCGCGCCGCCCGGCGGATTCGGTTCCGGTTCGGCCGGATCCGGCCCCTCGGTCCGTGCGGGTTCGGCGAAGGGCGGCGCGGCGGGCGGGGTTTCGGGCGTGGCGAGGCCCGGACACGGCGACTGCTGCTCGCGCCGGTGCCGGTATTCCTCCAGGTGACGCTCATGGCGTCGCAGCCATCCGAACCGCACGGGTCCCCACCTCGCCTCTGGTCCCGAAGACCTCCGCGTGACGCTATCGCGAGCGGGCGGCCGACGGGGCCGAACGGGTACGGATCCGGCCACGAACACCCGACCGAGACGACAGCGGGATGTCCGCGGCATGCCGGTTTGCCCGGTCCGGTTCACTCCTTGGGCTCGGCTTCGCCGACTCGGCGGCGGATCCCGGGTGCTCGCGTTCCAAGATCGCTAATGTGTGCGAGTTCCATCGAAGTACGGGCGCGCCGCGCCCGACGCACAGGGGGTTCGATGTATCCGATCACACGCAGGATCTTGGGCGGGATCACCGCCGTGACGATCGGCGCGCTCGCGCTGGTCGCCTGCGACGCGGACGACGAGAAGGACACATCCAAGGCGGCCGACGGCCCGACCGCGACGGCGCCGGTGATCGCGCCGCCGCCCTCCGGCAACCCCGGCGGCTCCGGTACGCCGGCCGGCCAGGCGCCGAAGTCGACCAAGCCGTCGGCGAGTCGGTCCTCGGCGGGCGATCCCGGCGACGATTGTGGCCCGGCGCCGACGACCAAGCCCGGACACCGGATCGTCCATCCCGTCAAGGCACCGAGCAAGGACTCGTTGTACTACCGCGACACCAGGTTCGTGTGCGACCCCAACGACGGCCACTACGAGCCGGTCGGCGCCGAGCAGACGCCGCTGCGCTTCGCGGCGCAGGCCACGGGCACGCTGTCCGGGCCGGCCCCGTGGAAGGCGCAGTACCTCGGCCAGGTGTGGGACCACATCGACAAGTGCCTGGCCGGTCGGACCGACCCCGGACACGCGTGCTCGTCGTTCGGGGCCTACGAGGTCACCCTGAACGCCGCCGGCGAGATCAGCGAGATCAGGGAGATCTTCCACTCCTGACCCGCCGGCCCGGCCGGACTCTCCCACGGCGGGAGAGTCCGGCACTACCCGACGAGGGCGGGGACTCGGCGTTCGAGCCGGGCCCGGAGGGCGAGCGCGGCCAGGACCAGCAGCACGGGAACGAGCACCCGCACGCCGGCTTCGACGCACGTGCCCACGACGGTGAGCCGGGTGCCGTCGCCGCGCAGGACGGCCGCGTGCACCACGACCCGCACGGCCGTACCGGCCCCGCCGGCGTCGGCCGGCAGGCCGAACAGGACGAGCGCCGCGACGGCGACGACCATCGTGGCGGCGAGCCAACCCAGGACCCGGGCGGCGCGCAGGCCGTAGCCGGACCCGACCCGGTGGACGGCGAGCAGGGCACGTTCGGCCCGGGGCCGCTCCGGGTCGAGCCGGCGCATCTCCGCCTCGCCGTAGCGGAAGTCGGCGGCGTCCGCGGTGTTCCCGGCGACCGCGAAGGCCCGGCCCAACTCCCGGTACAGGGGCGCCAGGTCGGCCGGGGCGAGATCCCGCCGTACGGGCGGAGTGGGCGTTCCCCAAAAGCGCGGAAACTCCACCGGGCCGGGCTTCGGCGCCCACCCCCGCCAGTACCGCTCCTCGGCCAGGACGCGCCGGGAGGTGTGGTACGGCCGGCCGGTGGGCGTGCGGGCGAGCCCGACGCGACCGCCGAGGGTGAGCCGGTCGAGCCGGCGGGCGCCGGCGAACAGGCAATCGCCCAGGTCGACATCGATCAGCGCCAGATGCTCGACGTCGACTCCGCGCAGCGAGATCAGTCGAGCCCCCGACTCTCCCACACCGGTGATGGAGAGCGGGTGGGTCACCATCGCGTTCGACAGGTCGATGTCGGGCGAGCACAACCGCAGCGTGGCGGGCGCCTCCCACCGGGTGCCCAGAAGGTGCACCGAAGCCGCCTCGGCCTCGATCGTCACGGGTTTTTCGAACACCGCCTCGCGCAGGTCGAGCCGGCCCGGGCAGGTGAACGGGCCCAGCCCGGAACCGGCGAAGACGGTGTGGTGGAAACTCGCGTCGGTGGCGAAGGTCACCTCCGCGAACCCGACCTCACCACAAAACCGCACGGCGTCGAACGAGGCCGCGGCGACGAACGTGGCGCGGCCGAACGAGACGCCCGTGACGAACGTCGACGCGAGGAAGTCGGCGTCGTCGACGAACGTCGTGTTGTCGAAGGAGCAGCCGTCGGCGAAGGTCGCGCCCATGAACGAGGCGTCCGTGAGCGTCGCGTCGCGAAACGTCGCGCCCGCGGCGAAGCCGGCGTTGCCGAAGTGGACACCGATGCCGACCGTCGCCTCGGCGAAGTCGGCGCGCGCCTCGAACGTCGTGTCGGAGAAGTCGGCGTTCCAGCCGATCGTGGCACCCCGGAACAGGGCTTCCCCGGTGAACGTCGCGTCGGAGAAGTCGGCACCCTCGTGGACCGCGGCACCCGTGAACCGGGCCTCCTCCGCGAACGTCACACCCGCGAAGTCGGCGCCGCCGGGGAAGATCGCCTCGACGAACCGGGCCCGCCCGAAGCGGGGCCGGCCGCCGGCGGGGTCGCGCAGCGCGGTGAGCAGCCGCTCGACCAGGTCCGGGGTCAGGGTGGTGCCGCTCAGGTCCACGTCGTCCCCCGGCGACAGGCCCAGGAGATGGGCGACCCGCTCCTTCGCGGTGACGTGGACCAGGCATTTCAGGTGTCCGGGCACGCGTATCCCCCGGCAGCCGACGGGATCGAGCCCGGCATCGGCGCCCTCGGCACAGTGCGTCCAGGGCGGCGGAGCGGGCCGCGGCCGCGGCGGGGACGTCATGCCATCGGGGACGAACGTGTCCTCGGCCGCGGTTGCGGCGGAGGACACGACCGCGGTCGCGGCGGGGCCGGGCGGACCCGGCCCGCGCGTCAGCCCTGCGCGCCGCCCAGTTGCAGGCCCGCCATCCGGGACCACTCGTACTCGGTCGTGCGCACCTTCGCCGCGAGTTCGTTCGGGAACTCCTCGTGCAGCGTCACGCCCGCCTTCACGATCGCCGCGCGGGCGATGTCCCGGTCGCGCACGACCTGGTCGCCCCAGGCCCCGTCGGTGCCGACGAGCACGATCCGGGTCGCGTCGCGGCCGACGTACTCGACGACCGCGTCGCCCCCGCCGCCGTGCGCGGCGGTGAAGCGCTCGATGTGTTTGGCGATCCTGCGCACCTGTCGCTCGACCCGCGCATCCGGGGAACCCGGTTCCGGCGTGGCCGTCGTGGTCTCGGTGTCCGTCATGGCGCCCACATTACCGACGGGGCGTCACCGGATCCGGCGCAATCGCGCGTGGTCCGGATCACGTCGCGACGCACCGCTCGCGGGCGCCGCGCCGGAGCCGGCTCAGAACAGCAGCGGGTCGACCGCGACCGCGACGAACAGCAGCGTCAGGTAGGTGATCGACCAGTGGAACAGCCGCATCTCCTTGAGCTTGGCGCCGGTCACCTCGGCCTTGGCCCGACGCCGCAGCCCGTGCGCCTCCCACAACCAGGCCACCCCGAGCAGCGCCGCGGCGATCGGGTACAGCGGCCCGGTGTCCGCGGCCGGCCACAGCAGCATCGACACCCCGACCATGACCCAGCTGTAGAGCACGATCTGGTTCGCGACGACCTTGTTGCCCGCGACCACCGGCAACATCGGCACACCGGCATTGGTGTAGTCGTCGGTGAACTTCATCGACAGCGGCCAATAATGCGGCGGGGTCCAGAAGAAGACCACCGCGAACAAGACCACCGGTGCCCAGTCCAGCGAATTCGTGACCGCGGTCCAGCCGATCAACACCTGCATGCAACCCGCGATACCGCCCCACACGATGTTCTGCGGCGTGCGCCGCTTCAGCAACATCGTGTAGACGACGACGTAATAGAAGATCGCGAAGACGGAAAGCGCCGCCGACAGCGGATTGACCAGGAACCAGAACCACGCGGTGGAAACGACCCCGAGCGCGCTCGCGAACACGATCGACTCGCGCGGCGACACCATTCCGGTGACCAGCGGCCGTCGTTCGGTGCGGTGCATCAGCCGGTCGATGTCCCGGTCGATGTACATGTTGAAGGCGTTGGCGCTGCCCGCCGAAAGGTAACCGCCGAAGACGACCAGCAACACCAGACCCAGATCCGGCAGCCCGTGCGCCGCGAGGAACATCACCGGAATCGTGCTGATCAGCAGCAGTTCGATGATGCGCGGCTTGGTGAGGGCCACGAATGCGAGAACCCGGGCCATCGGCGGGCGGGCGCCGGCGGGCGCATTTCCCACCAGCCCGGCCGGTCGGGATTCGACGGCTGTCACGAACACCCCATCAGCAGCGTTTTCGGCCGGGCCCGGGTGCCGCCCGGAAGCCGGTTTGCTCGTCAATATGTAAGCGGAAGGCAAGCGGTGTCGAGACGTCGGGGTCCGGACCCACTAGCAGGAAACTGTAGTCCCTCACCAGGGGCACGAAGCCTCCGGGGCATGCCCGCCGCACCGCCGGGTAGCCGACCGGAAGGTCGCCGCGTGCGCCGCCCCGTGCCCACCACGCGTCGCGCCCCGTCCCGCGTGTCCCCGCGGTCCGCTCGACCACGTGGACACCGGGGCGAACCACACGGCGAACGTCACCACCCGGGTGGCCGTCCTCCGAGCGAGGGAACATGCCGCCCCCGGTAGGCTCGGCCACGTGCCTGAGGCGCCGGGGCGAAGGTCCCGAGCCGGCCGCAATCATTCGGCCTATCCCGGAAGACCCCGGAAGGAGCCCTGACAAGGGTGAGCACCAAGCCGACCCCCGACAACAGCTCTCTCGACTGGAGCGACCTCGACAAGCGAGCCGTCGACACCGCTCGCGTGCTCGCGATGGACGCCGTTCAGAAGGTCGGTAACGGCCACCCCGGAACGGCCATGAGCCTGGCCCCGGCGGCCTACCTCATCTGGCAGAAGTTCCTGCGCCACGACCCGACCGACCCGGACTGGACCGGTCGCGACCGCTTCGTGTTGTCCCCGGGCCACACCAGCCTGACCCTGTACACCCAGCTCTACCTGTCCGGCTACGGCCTGACCCTGGACGACCTGAAGTCGTTCCGCACCTGGGGCAGCCGCACCCCCGGCCACCCCGAGCACGGCCACACCGCCGGCGTCGAGACCACCACCGGGCCGCTCGGCCAGGGCGTGGGCAACGCGGTCGGCATGGCGATGGCGGCCCGCTACGAGCGCGGCCTGTTCGACCCGGACGCGGCCCCCGGCACCTCCCCGTTCGACCACACCATCTGGGTGATCGCCTCCGACGGCGACCTGGAAGAGGGCATCTCCGCCGAGGCCAGCTCGCTCGCCGGGCACCAGAAGCTGGGCAACCTCGTCGTGCTCTACGACGACAACCACATCTCGATCGAGGGCGACACCGAGACCGCGTTCAGCGAGGACGTCCTCGCCCGCTACGCGGCCTACGGCTGGCACACCATCCGGGTCGAGCCGCAGGCCGACGGCGACATCGACGTCGCGGCGCTGAACGCGGCCCTGGCGGCGGGCAAGGCGGAGACCGGCCGGCCGACCATGATCGCGATGCGTACGATCATCGCCTGGCCCGCGCCGAACGCGCAGAACACCGGCAAGGCGCACGGCTCGGCGCTCGGCGCCGACGAGGTCGCGGCCACCAAGCGGGTGCTCGGCTTCGACCCGGAGCAGACCTTCGAGGTCGCCGACGAGGTGCTCGCGCACGCGCACCAGGTGGTCGACCGCGGTCGCGCGGCGCACGACGCGTGGAAGAGCGCGTTCGCCAAGTGGGCCGAGACCAACCCCGAGCGCGCCGCCGAGCACGCCCGCATCTCCGCCCGTCGACTGCCCGACGGCTGGGAGAAGGCGCTGCCGGAGTTCGAGGCCGGCAAGCCCGTCGCCACCCGCAAGGCCTCCGGCAAGGTGCTCGCCGCGCTCGGCCCGGTCGTCCCCGAGCTGTGGGGCGGCTCGGCCGACCTGGCCGAGTCCAACAACACCACCATCGACGAGGGCAGTTCGTTCCTGCCCGAGGGCAACCCCCTCAAGGGCGCGAACCCGTACGGGCGCACCGTGCACTGGGGCATCCGCGAGCACGCCATGGGCTCGACCATGAACGGCATCGCGCTGCACGGCGGGACCCGGATCTACGGCGGCACCTTCCTGGTGTTCAGCGACTACATGCGCCCGGCCGTCCGGCTCGCCGCGCTGATGAAGCTGCCCACGACCTACGTGTGGACGCACGACTCGATCGGTCTCGGCGAGGACGGCCCCACCCACCAGCCGATCGAGCACATCGCCGCGCTGCGCGCGATCCCCGGTCTGGACGTGGTCCGCCCGGGTGACGCCAACGAGGTCTCGGTGGCCTGGCGCAAGATCCTGGAGACCACCGACCGCCCGGCCGGCATCCTGCTCACCCGCCAGGACGTACCCACCTGGGACCGCACCGAGTTCGGCTCGGCCGAGGGCACCGCGCGCGGTGGCTACGTGCTGGCCGAGGCGTCCAGCGGCACCCCGCAGGTGATCCTGATCGGCACCGGTTCCGAGGTGCAGATCGCGGTCGCCGCGCGCGAGGTGCTGGAGGCCGAGGGCGTGCCCACCCGGGTCGTCTCGCTGCCCTGCCTCGAGTGGTTCAACGAGCAGGACCAGGCGTACCGCGAGCAGGTGCTGCCGCCGTCGGTCAAGGCGCGTGTGTCGGTCGAGGCCGGCATCGCCCAGGGCTGGCGCGAGTTGGTCGGCGACGCGGGTCGGATCGTCTCGCTGGAGCACTTCGGCGCGTCGGCGGACTACAAGAAGCTGTTCGCCGAGTTCGGGCTGACCCACGAGGCCGTCGTTTCGGCCGCTCGGGAATCCCTGGCGCACGCCGGTAGCTGAAGATCATGTGACCCGGTGGGCGGTGTCGGGTGGGAACACCCGCCCGACACCGCCCACACCGGGCGCCGATCCGCCGCCCACGACGCGGCCGGATCCCGGCCGCCCACTCGATAAGGAGCAAAGTGTCATGACGGAACCCCTGCGTCGCCTGTCCGCCGAGGGCGTGGCCGTGTGGCTCGACGACCTGAGCCGGACGCGGCTGGAGTCCGGCAACCTGCACGAACTCGTCCGCGACCGCGAGGTCGTGGGCGTGACCACCAACCCGGCGATCTTCCAGAAGGCGATCACCGGCAACGACGTCTACGACGCCCAGCTGCGCGACCTCGCGGTACGTGGCGTGACCGTCGACGAGGCCGTACGGATGATCACCTCGGCCGACGTACGCCGGGCGTGCGACGTGCTGCGCCCGGTCTACGACGCGACGAACGGCGTCGACGGCCGGGTGTCGATCGAGGTCGACCCGCGCCTCGCGCACAAGACCGAGCCGACCATCGCCGAGGCCCGCCAGCTGTGGTGGCTCGTCGACCGGCCGAACCTGTTCATCAAGATCCCCGCCACCAAGGCCGGCCTGCCCGCCATCTCGCAGACCCTCGCCGAGGGGATCAGCGTCAACGTCACGCTGATCTTCTCGCTGGCCCGCTACCGCGAGGTGATGGAGGCCTACGTCGAGGGCATCGAGCGCGCCCGCGCCGCCGGTCTGGACATCTCGAAGATCGAGTCGGTCGCGTCGTTCTTCGTCTCCCGCGTGGACACCGAGATCGACAAGCGGCTGGCCGCGCTCGGCACCGACGAGGCCGCGGCCGCGGCGGGCAAGGCCGCGGTGGCCAACGCGCGACTGGCCTACCAGGCGTACGAAGAGGTCTTCGGCACCGAGCGCTGGCAGGCCCTCGCCGCCGCCGGGGCCCGGCCGCAGCGCCCGCTGTGGGCCTCGACCGGCGTCAAGGACCCGGCGTACCGCGACACGATGTACGTGGACGACCTGGTCGTCGAGGGCGTGGTGAACACCATGCCCGAGGCCACCTTGAACGCGGTCGCCGACCACGGCGCGATCACCGGCGACACCGTGCACGGCACCTACGAGTCGGCGCAGGCCGACCTCGACGCGGTCGCCAAGCTCGGCATCTCCTACGACGAGGTCGTCGACCTGCTCGAGGAGGAGGGCGTCGAGAAGTTCGAGACCTCCTGGAACGAGCTGCTCGCGTCCGTACAGGGCGAGCTGGACCGGCTCGCCAAGGGCTGACGCCCACCTCGTCGAACGGCCGTTGCACCCGGTCGGCCTCCCTCGCCGACCGGCGCAGTACCCGCTCGTCCCGCCGCCGCCGAATGTGACCCGTTCGGTGGTGGCGGGACGGGTAATCCACGCAATCAGGGCATGATTTCAGCACACTCCCACCCCATTCATAGGAGGGCTGACCGCCCGTGGTACACGCAAACGACGAACGCGTGACCGCAGGCGGCGTGGACGTCACCGTTTCCGGTGACCTCGTTCACTCCGCCGCAGTCGCCGAAGTCATCACCGCCTGCGTCGTGGACAAGGTGCCCGCGCGCCTGGCCGCCTCCGACGCCACCCTGTGGGGTCCGGACGCCGAGTCGCTGGCCGCGATCCGCCTGGGATGGGTGGACCTGCCCGCCTCCTCGCGCGCGCTGCTGCCGCAACTCGCCGAACTGCGCGAGCGGCTGGCCGCCGAGGGACTGGACCACGTGGTCCTGGCCGGCATGGGCGGCTCCTCGCTGGCCCCCGAGGTGATCACCGCCACCTACGGCAAGCCGCTCACCGTGCTCGACACCACAGACCCCGCCCAGGTCCGCCGCGCGCTCGGCGACGACCTGGAGCGCACCGTCGTGGTCGTCTCCAGCAAGAGCGGCGGCACCGTGGAGACCGACAGCCACCGCCGCGCGTTCGAACAGGCCTTCCTCGACGAGGGGTTGACCAACGACCAGCTCGCCGGGCGGATCGTGGTGGTGACCGACCCGGGCTCGCCGCTGGAGAACACCGCGCGCAACGCCGGCTACACCATCGTGCTCGCCGACCCCAACGTCGGCGGTCGCTACTCCGCGCTGACCGCGTTCGGCCTGGTGCCCAGCGCGCTGGCCGGGGTGGACGTGGAACGCCTGCTCGACGAGGCCGCCGCGCTGGCCCCGACGCTGGCCGGCGATCGGGACAACCCCGGCCTGCTGCTCGGCGCGGTGCTCGGGGCCGCCGCCAACCACGGCCGGGACAAGCTGGTTTTGGCCAACAGCGGCGACATCGTCGGATTCGGCGACTGGGCCGAGCAGTTGATCGCCGAATCCACCGGCAAGCAGGGCCGGGGCATCCTGCCCGTCGTGGTCGAGGGCCCGACCGCGCCCGGCTTCGACCACGCGACCGGCCCCGACGCGGTGTGCGCGGTCATCGGCGCCGAGGACATCGAGCGCCCCGCCGCCGACCTGCGCGTCTCCGGCCCGCTGGGCGCGCAGTTGTTGCTGTGGGAGTACGCGACCGCGGTGGCCGGCCGGGTGCTCGGCATCGACCCGTTCGACCAGCCCAACGTGCAGGAGTCCAAGGACAACACCGGCGCGCTGCTGACCAGGGCGGGCGACGAGGGACCGCTGCCCGTGGGCACCCCCGCCTTCGTCGACGGCGCGGTCGAGGTACACGGCGACCTGGCCCTGTCGACCGGCGCGAGCGACCTGACCGGGGCGCTGCGCGCGCTGCTCGCCGCGGTGCCCGACAACGGCTACCTCGCCGTGATGGCCTACCTGGACCGGCTCGGCGACACCGACGCCCCCAAGCTGCGCCCGCTGCTCGCCGAGGCGCTGGACGGCGAGCAGGTCACCTTCGGCTGGGCACCCCGATTCCTGCACTCCACCGGCCAGTTCCACAAGGGCGGACCCGCCGTCGGCGCCTTCCTCCAGATCACCGGCGCCAATGCCGAGGACCTGGACGTACCGGCCAAGCCGTACAGCTTCGGCCGCCTGCAACTGGCCCAGGCCCTCGGCGACCTCGGCGCGATCACCTCGCGCGAGCGCCCGGTGCTGCGCCTGCACCTGACCGACCGCGCGGCCGGACTCGGGCAACTGCTCGACGCCGCCCGCGCCCTCGCGGACGGAGCGGCTCGATGAGCCCCAAAGCCGGCAAGAGCAAGCCGGCCGCCTGGCCGGAGAACCCGCTGCGCGACCCCCAGGACCGCCGACTCCCGCGCATCGCGGGCCCGTCGGGCCTGGTCATCTTCGGCGTCACCGGCGACCTGTCCCGCAAGAAGCTGATGCCGGCGATCTACGACCTGGCCAACCGCGGCCTGCTGCCGCCGGGCTTCGCGCTGACCGGGTTCGCCCGGCGCGACTGGGAGAACCAGGACTTCGCCCAGGTGGTCTACGAGGCGGTCAAGGAACACGCCCGGACCCCCTTCCGCGAGGAGGTCTGGCAGCAGCTGTCCGAGGGATTCCGGTTCGTCCAGGGCGAGTTCGACGACGGCAAGGCGTTCGACCAGCTGCGCCAGACGATCGACGAGCTGGACGAGCAGCAGGGCACCCAGGGCAACCACGCGTTCTACCTGTCGGTGCCGCCGAAGGCCTTCCCCGAGGTGGTCCGCCAGCTCAAGGAGCACGGACTCGCCGACCCCAGGGCCGACTCGTGGCGCCGCGTGGTGATCGAGAAGCCGTTCGGGCACGACCTCAAGAGCGCGCGCGAGCTGAACAAGGTCGTCGACGAGGTCTTCCCGCCCGAGTCGGTCTTCCGGATCGACCACTACCTGGGCAAGGAGACCGTCCAGAACATCATGGCGTTGCGCTTTGCCAACACCATGTTCGAACCGCTGTGGAACCGCTCCTACGTGGACCACGTGCAGATCACCATGGCCGAGGACATCGGCATCGGCGGCCGGGCCGGGTACTACGACGGCATCGGCGCCGCGCGCGACGTGATCCAGAACCACCTGCTGCAACTGCTCGCGCTGACCGCGATGGAGGAGCCGGTGTCCTTCGACGCCGACTCGCTGGTCGCCGAGAAGCTGAAGGTGCTGAGCTCGGTCAAGCTGCCCGACGACCTGTCGCGCGGCACGGTGCGGGCCCAGTACACCCGCGGCTGGCAGGGCGGCGAACTGGCCAAGGGCTACCTCGAAGAGGACGGCATCCCGCCGGACTCGCGTACCGACACCTACGCCGCGATCAAGCTGGAGATCGCCAACCGCCGCTGGGCGGGCGTGCCGTTCTACCTGCGCGCGGGCAAGCGCCTCGGCCGCCGGGTCACCGAGATCGCGGTGGTCTTCCAGCGCGCCCCGCACCTGCCGTTCGACGCCACCGCGACCGAGGAACTGGGGCAGAACGCCCTGGTCATCCGGGTGCAGCCGGACGAGGGCATGACGGTGCGCTTCGGCTCCAAGGTGCCCGGCACCGCGATGGAGGTGCGCGACGTCAACATGGACTTCGCGTACGGCGAGTCGTTCACCGAGTCGAGCCCGGAGGCCTACGAGCGCCTGCTGCTCGACGTGCTGCTCGGCGACGCCCCGCTGTTCCCCCGGCACGAGGAGGTCGAGCTGTCCTGGAAGATCCTCGACCCGATCGAGGAGCACTGGGCACAGCACGGCAAGCCCGAGCCCTACGTGTCCGGGACCTGGGGTCCGGACGCGGCCGACGAGATGCTCGCACGTGACGGACGGAGCTGGCGCCGCCCATGATGATCGATCTGACGGACACCAAGTCGAGCAAGATCAATGCCGCGCTGGTCGAGGCCCGCCGAGGAATGGGCAGCCCCACCCTCGGCATGGTGCTCACCCTGGTCATCGTCACCGACGAGGCCAACCAGTACGACGCGATGAAGGCCGCGAGCACCGCCGCCCGCGAGCACCCCTCGCGGATCCTGGTGGTGATCGGCCGCCCGGGAGCGGAGATCGCGCCGCGCCTGGACGCCGAGGTCCGGGTCGGCGACTCGGGCGTGGGCGAGACCGTACTGCTGCGCATGCACGGCGAGTTGGCCAACCACGCCGAGTCGGTCGTGCTGCCGCTGCTGCTGCCGGACGCGCCGGTCGTGGTGTGGTGGCCGGGACGCGCGCCGGAGGTGCCGAGCAAGGACCTGCTCGGCGCGCTGGCCACCCGCCGGGTGACCGACGCGGCCGCGCCGCCGCGCCGGGCCGACGTACTGCGGCTGCGCGCGAGCGCGTACACGCCGGGGGACACCGACCTGGCCTGGACCCGCACCACGCCGTGGCGCAGCCTGCTGGCCGCGGCGCTCGACCAGAAGTACAGCCGGATCCTGAACGCGAAGGTCGGCGCCAAGGCGGGCAACCCGAGCGCGGAACTGCTCGCGCTGTGGTTGACCGACCGCCTGGAGGTCGACGTGGAGCGGGTGGAGACCGGCGGCCCCGGGATCACCTCGGTGACGCTGGTCACCGAGGACGGCGAGATCGTGATCGACCGCCCCGACGGCATGATGGCGTCGCTGTCCTCGCCCGGCCAGCCGGATCGGGTGGTCGCGCTCAAGCGGCGCGAGGCCTCCGACCTGGTCGCCGAGGAACTGCGCCGGCTGGACCCGGACGACGTGTACGCCGCGACGTTGGCGCGGGCCGCGTTGGAGGCGGCGCGGGTGCCGTCGGCGGCGTCGTTCACCGAGTCGCCCGTGTCGCAGACGCCGGTGAGCGACGTGGAGAAGGCCGAGGAGGGCGAGGCGCCGCCGCGGAAGGCGAAGAAGGAGGTCGGCACGGCTCCGCCGCTCAAGCGCACGTCGAGCGCGGCGGGGGCCAAGCGTGCCTCCGCCCGGGCGCGGGTGGCGGACGAGAGCGCGCCGGCGGCCGGGTCCGCGGTCGCGCCCGCGCCGGAGAAGGCGGGTGCCCGGGCGCCTCGGAAGAAGAAGGGCGACGGCGCGTGAGCCCGCACGGCCCGGTTCGGGTGCACGCCGACACGGCGCTGCTGGCCAAGGCGGCGGCGACCGGGCTGATCCAGCGGGTCGCCGACGCGCAGGCCGAGTTCGACGTGGCGCACATCGTGCTGACCGGTGGCCGCAACGGCAACGCGTTGCTGCACGAGTTGTCGCTCACGCCCACGCTGGGCGCGATCGACTTCGACCGGCTGCACGTGTGGTGGGGCGACGAGCGGTTCCTGCCGGCGGGCCACCCCGACCGGAACGAGACGCAGGCGCGCGAGGCGTTGTTGGACACGATCCCGGTGCCGCCGGAACTGGTGCACCCGATGCCGGCCGGTGACGGTCCGGACGGGGACGACGTGGAGGCGGCGGCGGCGCGGTATGCCGCCGAACTGGCCGCCGCCGCGCCCGAAGGCGCGCTGGTGCCGACGTTCACCCTGGCCATGTTCGGGGTGGGCCCCGACACGCACGTCGCGTCGCTCTTCCCGGGCTTCGCGGCGACGGAGGAGACGGGGCGCACGGTGGTCGCGGTCCGCGAGGCCCCCAAGCCTCCGCCGACCCGGATCACGCTGACCTTCCCGGCGATCCGAGCCGCCCACGAGGTGTGGCTGCTCGCGGCGGGCGAGGACAAGGCCGACGCGGTGGCGGCGGCCCGGGCCTCGACCGACCCCACCAGGACCCCGGCGGCCGGCGCCTACGGCACCGGCGCGACGCTGTGGCTCCTGGACCGGGCGGCGGCGGCGCGGCTGCCCGAGCACTAGCCGTACCCGAAGGGCGGGGCGGAGGCCGGAATCGGCCCCCGCCCCGCCCTTTCGCATGCCCCGCGCGTCCGCTGCCGGGGCGGCCGCGGACGACCACCCCTTCCATGACACACGGTCACATTCCGGATGCCGGAATTCGGGCGGATGCGGCAACCGGACGGTCTCGCCCGGGGGATTGCGGGGCTTCGTCCGGGCGTGGGCCCGAGTTCACGGAGGTACGGGTGTTCGGGTCGTCAATGCCGGGTACAGCAGACCGGGAAAGTTACGGGAGGGCCACACTGGGGGCCACGAGTGGGACCGGAAGCGGGACCACGCGAGGGATCGAAGGAGTGCGTGCGATGGCTACCACTCTGGCGGAGGACGACGCACAGGCCCATGTACACGGGGTGTGCTTCAAGACCGGTCCGCCCGCACGGGTCGGGATCGAACTGGAATGGATCGTGCACGACGGCGTCGACGCCCACCGGGAGGTGGCGCCGGAGCGGCTGGACGAGGCCCTGGCCCCACTGGAGGCGGAAGGGCTGCCGTTCGGCAGTGGATTGACCCGCGAGCCGGGTGGGCAGGTCGAACTGAGTTCACCGCCCGCCGACACGCTCGCCGGATGCGCCCGAGACCTCCGGGCCGACATGACGGCCCTGGAACAGGCGCTGGCCACGAGCGGACTGGTGCTCGCGGGCCACGGCCTCGAGCCGTATCGAAACCCGCCGCGGATCGTGGACCATCCGCGCTATCGAGCGATGGAGGCGTACTTCGACCGGGGCGGCTCCTGGGGCCGGATGATGATGCGCGGCACCGCGTCCGTGCAGGTCAACCTGGACGCGGGCGACGAGAGCGCGGGCCCGCGGGGCTATCGATCGCGCTGGGAGTTGACCCACCGGCTGGGCCCGGTACTGGTCGCCGCGTTCGCCAACTCACCGCTGTGGCAGGGCAGGCCGACCGGCTGGCGGTCCACCCGGCAACTGGTCTGGGCCCGCATGGACCCCGGCCGCACCCGGCCGCCGGGCCCGCCGCCGGGCATCGACGGCGACCCGCGTGCCGCCTGGGCGCGCTACGCGCTGGACGCGCCGCTGTTGTGCCTGCGCGGCGCCGCGGCGGCCGACTGGAACGCCCCGGAGGGGTTGACCTTCCGCTCCTGGCTGCGCGGTGTGCCCGGAGTGCGGCCACCCACCCTCGACGACCTCGACTACCACCTGACCACCCTCTTCCCGCCGGTACGCCCCCGCGGCTGGCTGGAGTTGCGGATGATCGACGCGCAATGCGGCGAGGACTGGATCGTGCCCGCCGCGATGGCCGCCACCCTTTTGGACGACCCGGTCGCGGCCGAGGCGGCCTGGGCGGCGACCGAGCCGCTGTGCGCCGACGGCGCGACCGTACCGACCGAGGCGGTCTGGCACCGCGCCGCCCGGCTCGGCCCCGCCGACCCGGTGCTCGGCAAGGCGATCCTCGCCTGCTTCGCCGCCACCGAGAACGCGCTGGCCGACGCCGACGCGCCCGGCCCGGTCCGTGCGGCCGTCGCCGAATTCACCCGGCGCTACGCCGAACGGGGCCGATGTCCCGCCGACGATCTGCTGGAAAGGACCTGTCGATGACGTCGCTGAAGCCATCGGAAACCCCGACATCCGCGAAATCGATAGCCCGGGCCGCGTTGGCACGGGCCCGGCGCCGGACGCTGGCCCTGACCGAGTGCCTGACCGACGAGGAACTGACCGCCCAGCACTCCCCGTTGATGTCGCCGCTGGTCTGGGACCTGGCGCACATCGGGAACCAGGAGGAGCTGTGGCTGGTCCGCCGGGCCGGCGGCCGCCCGGCGCTGCGCCCGGATCTGGACGCGCTGTACGACGCGTTCCGCCACCCTCGCGCGAACCGGCCGGCCCTGCCGCTGCTCGCGCCCGATCCGGCCCGGGACTACGTCGGCGAGGTGCGGGTCCGGGCGCTGGAGGTGCTGGAGGGCGCCGACTTCGACCCCGACGGTGATCCGCTCCTGGCGGAGGGATTCGTGTTCGGCATGCTCGCCCAGCACGAGCAGCAGCACGACGAGACCATGCTCGCCACCCACCAGCTGCGCGCCGGGCCGGCCGTCCTGGACGCCCCCGAACCGCCCGCCGCGCCGCCGGACGCGGCCGGGTTGCCGGGCGAAGTCCTGGTCGCGGCGGGGCCGTTCGAGATGGGCACCGATACCGACGGGTGGGCCCTGGACAACGAGCGGCCCGCGCACGTCGTCGAGGTGCCGGCGTATTGGTTGGACACCGTGCCGGTGACGAACGCGGCCTATCTGGAGTTCATCGCCGACGGCGGATACGACCGGGACGACTGCTGGGCCCCGGAGGGGCGCCGGCATCGGGACGAAGCCGGGCTCCGCGCACCGCTGTTCTGGTGGCGCGAGGGTGACACGTGGCTGCGCCGGCGGTTCGGCCGCACCGAGCCGGTGCCGCTCGACGAGCCGGTCGTGCACGTGTGCTGGTACGAGGCCGACGCCTACGCGCGCTGGGCCGGGCGGCGGTTGCCGAGCGAGGCCGAGTGGGAGAAGGCGGCCCGGCACGATCCGGCCGAGGGACGGTCGCGGCGGTATCCGTGGGGCGACGCCGCACCCACGCCCGAGCACGCCAACCTCGGCCAGCGGCATCTGCGTCCGGCGCCGGCCGGGGCGTATCCGGCGGGGGCCGCCCCGTCCGGGGCACGGCAGTTGCTCGGCGACGTCTGGGAGTGGACCGCCTCCGACTTCACCGCCTACCCCGGGTTCGCGGCGTTTCCCTATCGGGAGTATTCCGAGGTGTTCTTCGGGCCCGGACACAAGGTGCTGCGCGGCGGCGCGTTCGGCGTGGACGAGGTGGTCGCCCGGGGCACGTTCCGCAACTGGGACCTGCCGATCCGGCGGCAGATCTTCGCCGGATTCCGCACCGCGCGCGACGCGGCGCCCGGGGAGGCGGGCTGATGTGCCGTCACCTGGCCTATCTGGGGCCAAAGATCCCGCTGGCGTCGGTGCTGGTGGAGCCGACGCGCGGGCTGTACGAGCAGTCCTGGGCGCCGCGCCGGCAGCGGTACGGGACGGTCAACGTCGACGGGTTCGGCTTCGGCTGGTATCCCGACGCGGACCCGGAGACGGATCCGGCGGACGTCGAACCCGCCCGCTATCGGCGCGCGTTGCCGATCTGGGCCGACCCGAACCTGCCCGACCTGGCCCGGACCGTGCGCAGCGGCGCGTTCCTGGCCGCCGTGCGCAGCGCCACCGCCGGCACCAGCCAGGAGGAGGCGGCGGCCGCGCCGTATCGGGACGGCGCGTGGTTGTTCAGCCACAACGGCGCCGTCCCGGACTGGACCCGCCTGCCGACGGGGCCCGCGCTCGACCGGGCCGCCCTGCTGGAGATGGAGGCGCGCTGCGACTCGGCGCTGATCTGGGCCCTGCTCGCGCGCCGGCTCCGGCAGCGCGAGCCGGTCGGCGGCGCGCTGGTCGACGTGGTCCGGCGGATCGCCGAGGCGCGCCCGACGGCCCGGCTCAACCTCCTGCTCACCGACGGCCGGACCGTGTTCGCCACCCGATACGGGGACACCCTCTGGTACCGCACCGGTCCCGGCCGGGTCCTGGTCGCCTCCGAGCCCGACGAGCACCCGGACCCGACCTGGGGCGGGTGGCGGGAGGTACCCGACCACTCCCTGCTGATCGCCACCCGCGACGGCGTCCGCATCGCCCCGATCCGTCCCGTGCGACCCGTCGCCGCACGTCCGTCATCCGCACCACAGGAACGGCGTCCCATGAACAGCCGATTCACCCTCGACCACCGGCTGCCGGCCGACTACTTCGATACCACCCTGCGCGCCGACGTGCGCCTGGGCCTGACCGCGCCGAGCAAGTCGTTGCCGCCCAAGTGGTTCTACGACGCGCGCGGCAGCGAGTTGTTCGAGGAGATCACCCGGCTGCCCGAGTACTACCCGACCCGCGCCGAGCAGGAGATCCTGACCCGACGCGCCCCCGAGATCGCCGCGGCGACGCGGGCCCACTCGCTGATCGAATTGGGCTCGGGCTCGTCCCGCAAGACCCGACTGCTCCTGGACGCGCTCACCGCGGCCGGCACGCTGGAGCGCTATGTGCCGCTGGACGTGAGCGATTCGGCGCTGGTCCAGGCCGGTGAGGCGCTGTGCCGCGACTACCCGTCGCTGCGGGTGGCGGCCACGGTCACCGACTTCGAACAGGAACTCGCCCTGGCGGACGAGCCGGGACCGCGCCTGCTCAGCTTCCTGGGCAGCACGCTCGGCAACCTCGACCCCGCCCAGCGCACGGACTTCTACCGCATTCTGCGCCGCGCGCTGAGCGCCGACGACACCCTGCTGCTCGGGGTCGACCTGGTCAAGGACCCGGCCGTGCTGGTCGCCGCCTACGACGACGCCCGGGGCGTCACCGCCGAGTTCAACAAGAACGTCCTGCAGGTGCTCAACCGCGAACTCGACGCCGACTTCGACCCCGACGCCTACGACCACGTGGCGCTGTGGAACGCGGACGAGGAACGCATCGAGATGCACCTGCGCTCCAGGATCGACCAGACGGTCAAGATCCCGCCCCTGGACCTGTCCGTCGACTTCACCCGAGGCGAACACCTCCGCACCGAAATCTCCACCAAATTCCGCCGCGAGCCCCTCGAAGCCGAACTGGCCGAAGCCGGCTTCACCATCCGCCACTGGTGGACCGACCCCCAAAACCGCTTCGCCCTCCTCCTCGCCGTCCCGACCCGCTGATCCGGGCGACGCCGCCCGAGAACGCCGAGACGGACCGGACCCCGCCGGGGTCCGATCCGTCTCGGCGTCTCACCGATGCGGCGCTCAGTAGCTGGTGGCGACCGGTTCGCGGGTTTCGGCTTCTGCTTCCGGGGCGGGATCGGCGTGGTCGTCTCGGATGCGGAGGGCGAAGAGGGCCCTCGTCGTGGTGACGACCGTGAGGGCGGCGCCGAGCATGTGGGTGAGGACCATCCACTCGGGGAGGCCGTTGAAGTATTGGATGTAGCCGATCAGGCCCTGGGGGATCAGGACGGCGAGCAGCCACCACACGCGCGTTTGGGCGGCCTGCGGGGCGTCGGTGACGCGCAGGGCCAGGGCCAGGGCGACGGCCGCGCCCAGGAGCAGGAAGGCCAGGTCGGCGTGCAGCCAGGCGATCTGGTCGATGTCCACGTCGAAGCGCTTGGCCTTCAGGTCGCCCGCGTGCGGTCCGGAGCCGGTGACCACGGTGCCGATCACGATCAGCGCGCCCGCCAGGCCGAGGGTGCCGTAGCCGAACCAGCGGATCTCGGGGCGGACCGCGAACCGGGCCGGCGCGTCGCCCTCGCCGGAGCGTTCGTACAGCGCCACCGCCGACGCGATCAGCAACATCGACAGGAGCAGGTGGCTCGCCACCGCCATCGGGTGCAGGTCGGTGAGCACCGTGATGCCGCCGAGCAGGGCCTGGCCGACCACCGTGCCGATCTGGATCCAGGCCAGCGTGGTGATGTCCTTGCGGCGCACGGTCATCCGGTACGCCGCCACCACGCACGCCACCGCGATCGCGCCGACCACGTAGGTCAGCATGCGGTTGCCGAACTCGATGTACGCGTGGTGGCCGACCGCCTCGTGCGGCGTCCAGTTGCTGGTGTCGCTGTCGCATCGGGGCCAGGTGTCGCATCCCAGGCCCGAGTCGGTGAGTCGGACGAGACCGCCCGTGACGACGATGCCGATCTGCGCCACCAGGTTCGCGAGGAACACGCGGCGCGCGACGAGTGGGGAGACGGCCTGCAGACTCATGCGCGACATGCTACGTCGTGAACGAATTCACAAGCGCACCAGGGGTGTCGGTCGACGTGCGCCCCGACCCCGCCCCGGCCTCACTCCCAGCGGAAGAAGCGCGCCGCCGCACCCAGGCCCAAAACCGCCCAGACCGCCAGGATGGCCAGATCGCCCAGCGGCAACCCCGATCCGTCCCGGAGCACGTCGCGCAGCCCGTCCGACAGTGCCGAGATGGGCAGCAGCGCGAGCGTGTGCTCGACCCCGGAGGGGAACTTGTCCAGCGGCACGATCACCCCGCCGCCGAGCAGCAGCAGGATGAACACCAGATTCGCGCCCGCCAGGGTGGCCTCGGCCCGCAGCGTGCCGGCCATCAGCAGGCCGAGCCCGGAGAACGCCGCCGTGCCCAGGAGCAGCAGCAGGATCACCCACACGGGGTTCCCGTGCGGCGACCAGCCCAGGCCGAACGCGATCGCCGTGAGCAGCGCCACCTGGAGGATCTCCACCACCAGGACACACGCGGTCTTGGCCACCATCAGCCCCCACCGGGGCAGCGGGGTCGAGCCCAGCAGTTTGAGCACGCCGTAGCGCCGCTCGAACCCGGTCGCGATCGCCTGCCCGGTGAACGCGGTCGACAACACCGCCAGCGCGAGCAGCCCCGGCGCCAGGAAGTCCACCCGGTCGCCGTCCCCGGTGTCCACGAGGTCGGCTGAGCTGAACACCACCAGCAGCAGCGTCGGAATGATCACCGTCAGCAACAGCTGCTCGCCGTTGCGCAGCAACATCCGGGTCTCCAGCGCGCTCTGCGCCAGGATCATCCGACGCAGCGGCGCCGCCCCCGGCGCGGGCGTGAACGTCCCGCGCGCCTCGTCCCGCGTCGCCGCGGCCTTCGCCACCGCGCTCAACTCCGCAGCTCCCGTCCGGTCAGCTCCATGAAAACGTCCTCCAGGCTGCGCCGTTCCACCGTCAGCCGCTCCGGCATCACCCCGTGCTGCGCGCACCAGGAGGTGACCGTGGCGAGCAGTTGGGGGTCTATCTCGCCCTCGATCCGGTACGCGCCGCGCGAGACCTCGAACGCCTTGGCGCCCTCGGGCAGGGCGTTGAGCAGCGAACCCATGTCCAGACCGGGCGGGCCGGAGAAGCGCAGCGAGTTCTCCGCGCCGTCGTGGCACAGCGCCTCGGGCGAGCCGGACGCGATCACCCGGCCGCGGTCCACGATCGCCACCTCGTCGGCCAGCTTCTCGGCCTCGTCCATCAGGTGCGTGGTGAGCACCACGCTCACCCCGTCGGCGCGCAGCTCGCGCACCAGGTCCCACGTGGCGTGCCGGGCGTGCGGATCGAGGCCGGCGGTCGGCTCGTCCAGGAACACCAGTTCGGGGCGGCCGACCACGGCGAGCGCGAGCGCCAGGCGCTGCTGCTGGCCGCCGGACAGTCGGCGGTAGGTGGTCCGTCCGCACGAGCCCAGGCCCAGGCGTTCGATCAGCATCGCCACGTCCAGGGGGTGTGCGTGCAGTTTGGCGACGTGGCGCAACATCTCCTCGGCGCGCGCTCCCGAGTACACGCCCCCCGACTGCAACATCACCCCGATCCGTGGCCGCAACGCGGCGGCGTCGCGCACCGGGTCCAGGTCGAGCACCCGCACCTCGCCCGCGTCGGCGCGCCGGTAGCCCTCGCAGATCTCGATCGTGCTGGTCTTGCCGGCGCCGTTGGGGCCGAGCACCGCGGTGACCCGGCCGCGTTCGACGGTGAGCGAGAGCCCGTCCACGGCGGTCTTGTCGCCGTAGCGCTTGACCAGGCCCGTGAGCGCGACTGCCGGCGACGAGGAGTCCATGACGAGTCAGTCTAGAAAGCCCCGGGCACCCGCCGTGCCGGGGTCGGCGAGAACGGCCGGAACACCCTGGGACTGACGGATCGTCAGATGAATCCGCAGGTCGAACGCCATGCCGAGAGGGTGTGTGATGTTAGGTACACCTAAGTGATGGACTCCACGCGGACGCCGTTTGGCCTGGCGCGCTATTAACGCAACAATGGTGTTGTGGAAAACGCGCGGACGAGCGAAGAGGCACCGAGGCGGGCGACCGTCCCGGGTGCCGGCACGCCCGAACACGACGGCCACGAGGGCACCCGTCACCGGGTCACCCGATCGATCGTCGAACACGGTCCGTCCACCGCGGCGGACCTCGCCGAGCGGCTGGAGCTGACCCCGGCGGGCGTACGTCGCCACCTCGACGCACTGCTCGCCGAGGGTGTGCTGGTGGCCGGCGAGCAGCGCGTCTACGGGCGCCGGGGCCGGGGTCGTCCGGCCAAGCTGTTCGCGCTGACCGACGCCGGCCGCTCCGGTTTCCACCAGGAATACGACGAGCTGGCGGCCGAGGCGCTGAGCTTCGTGGCCGAACGGCTCGGCACCGAGGCGGTGGCAACTTTTGCCCGCGAGCGGCTTACCGCCCGCGAGGAGAGGTATCGTCCCTCGGTCGAGTCCGCGCCCACCGGGGAGCGGGCCCGAGCGCTGGCCGAGGCGCTGTCCGCCGACGGGTATGCCGCGAGTGCGCGGCCCGCACCCGGCGGAGAGCAGCTTTGCCAGCACCACTGTCCGGTGGCGCACGTCGCCGAGCGGTTCCCACAGCTCTGCGAGGCCGAGGCCGAGGTGTTCGCACGCCTTCTCGGCACGCACGTGCAACGGCTGGCGACCATCGCCCACGGCGACGGCGTCTGCACCACGCACGTTCCTGCTGTACAGGCTGAAACGGCCGGTCCGACCGGTCGCAGGACCGGCTCGTCCGGTCCGCCGGCCGCACCCTCTGTTTCGAAAACCAGCGAAGACCAGAATCCGCCGCGCCGGGGCCCTTCCCGTTCGCGGGAATCGACCGCCGCCGACCCGGCTTCCGGGAGGACTACTTCATGACCACCGACGCTCGCCCCGAGCTCGAGGGCCTGGGCACCTACGAGTACGGCTGGGCCGACTCGGACACCGCCGGCGCCTCCGCGCGCCGGGGCATCTCCGAGGAGGTCGTCGCCGACATCTCGGCGAAGAAGTCCGAGCCCGAGTGGATGTTGAAGCAGCGCATGAAGGGCCTCCGGCTCTTCGGCAAGAAGCCCATGCCGACGTGGGGCTCCGACCTCTCCGGCATCGACTTCGACAACATCAAGTACTTCGTCCGCTCCACGGAGAAGCAGGCCGCCTCGTGGGAGGACCTGCCCGAGGACATCAAGAACACCTACGACCGGCTCGGCATCCCGGAGGCGGAGAAGCAGCGCCTGGTCGCGGGCGTCGCCGCCCAGTACGAGTCCGAGGTCGTCTACCACCAGATCCGCGAGGACCTGGAGGAGCAGGGCGTCATCTTCCTGGACACCGACACCGGGCTGCGCGAGCACCCGGAGCTGTTCAAGGAATACTTCGGCTCGGTCATCCCGACCGGCGACAACAAGTTCTCCGCGCTGAACACCGCGGTGTGGTCGGGCGGCTCGTTCATCTACGTCCCGCCGGGCGTGCACGTGGAGATCCCGCTCCAGGCCTACTTCCGGATCAACACCGAGAACATGGGCCAGTTCGAGCGCACGCTGATCATCGCCGACGAGGGCTCCTACGTGCACTACGTCGAGGGCTGCACGGCGCCGATCTACAAGTCCGACTCGCTGCACTCGGCCGTGGTCGAGATCGTGGTCAAGAAGAACGCCCGGGTGCGCTACACGACCATCCAGAACTGGTCGAACAACGTGTACAACCTGGTGACCAAGCGCGCGGTGGCCCACGAGGGCGCCACGATGGAGTGGATCGACGGCAACATCGGTTCCAAGGTCACCATGAAGTACCCGGCCGTGTGGCTGCTCGGCGAGCACGCCAAGGGCGAGACGCTGTCGATCGCCTTCGCGGGCGAGGGCCAGCACCAGGACGCCGGTTCGAAGATGGTGCACTGCGCCCCGAACACCTCGTCCAACATCGTGTCCAAGTCGGTGGCGCGCGGCGGTGGCCGCACCTCCTACCGCGGCCTCGTGCAGATCGAGGAGGGCGCGCACGGCTCGACCTCGTCGGTCAAGTGCGACGCGCTGCTCGTGGACACGATCAGCCGCTCCGACACCTACCCGTACGTCGACGTCCGCGAGGACGACGTGTCGATGGGTCACGAGGCGACCGTCTCGAAGATCTCCGACGACCAGCTGTTCTACCTCATGAGCCGCGGCATGACCGAGGACGAGGCCATGGCGATGATCGTGCGCGGGTTCGTCGAGCCCATCGCGCGCGAGCTGCCCATGGAGTACGCCCTCGAGTTGAACCGCCTGATCGAGCTTCAGATGGAAGGGGCTGTGGGCTAGTCCATGGCTGCGAACACCAACACTCCCGGTAGCACCACCGCCGGATCGATCGCCGTGCGCGAGGCCGGGGCCGAGAACGTGCTCGCCGGCCCCGGCACCGGCCGCTCGGTCGCCCAGCCCGCCGACGCCCGCCAGGTCGCCGCCGCGTCCTACGACGTGGCCGACTTCGCCGTGCCGACCGGCCGCGAGGAGGACTGGCGGTTCACCCCGCTGGCCCGGCTGCGGGGTCTGCACGACGGCACCGCGGCCGCGGCCGAGCGCGGCGAGGTCACCGTCTCGGTGACCGCCCCCGAGGGCGTCACCGTCGAGACGGTCGACCGCTCCGACGCGCGCATCGGTCGGGCCGGCAAACCCGTCGACCGGGTCGCGGCCCAGGCGTACGGCTCGTTCGAGAAGGCCACCCTCGTCGTGGTCGGCAAGGACATCCAGCTCGCCGAGCCGATCGTGATCGACCTGCGCGGCGCCGGCGGCACCGCGTTCGGCCACGTCGCGATCGAGGTCCAGCGGTTCGCCGAGGCGACCGTGGTGCTCGACCACGCCGGCTCCACCACCTACGCGCAAAACGTCGAGTTCATCGTCGGCGACGGCGCGAAGCTCAAGGTCGTCTCGATCCAGGACTGGGACGCCGACTCGGTGCACGTGGGCGCGCACCTGGCCCGGGTGGGCCGCGACGCGTCCTTCACCTCCGTGGTGGTCACCCTCGGCGGCGACCTGGTCCGGCTGTTCCCGCGGGTGGTCTACGACGCCCCGGGCGGCGACGCCGAGCTGTACGGCGTGTACTTCGCCGATGCCGGCCAGCACCTCGAACACCGGTTGTTCGTCGACCACGACGTGCCGCAGTGCCGCAGCCTGGTCACCTACAAGGGGGCCCTGCAGGGCGCCGACGCGCACACCGTGTGGATCGGCGACGTGCTCATCCGCGCCGCCGCCGAGGGCACCGACACCTACGAGCTCAACCGCAACCTGGTGCTCACCGACGGCGCCCGCGCCGACTCGGTGCCCAACCTGGAGATCGAGACCGGCGAGATCGCCGGCGCCGGGCACGCCAGCGCGACCGGCCGCTTCGACGACGAGCAGCTGTTCTACCTCCAGTCGCGCGGCATCCCGGCCGACGAGGCCCGCCGCCTGGTGGTGCGCGGCTTCTTCGCCGAGGTGATCGCCCGGGTCGGCATCGCCGACCTCCAGGAGCGGCTGATGAAGCAGATCGAGGCGCGGCTCGAGGGCGGCGCCCGATGAGCTACCTCGAGGCCTGCGCGGAGGGCGACCTGCACGAGGACACACCGCTGCGCGTCGTGCTCGACGACGTCCCGGTGACCCTCGTGCGCACCGAGGGCGACGTGTACGCGATCAACGACGTGTGCTCGCACGCCAACGTCTCGCTGTCCGAGGGCGAGGTCGAGGACTGCACGATCGAGTGCTGGCTGCACGGCTCGCGCTTCGACCTGCGCACCGGTCGCCCCTCGGGCCCCCCGGCGAACCTGCCGGTCCCCGTATACCCCGTGAAGATCGACGGCGGCGCCGTCTACGTCGAAGTGAACCAGGAGTCCTGAGTCCGTTATGGCAACGCTTGAGATCCGCGACCTGCACGTCAGTGTGGACGCCGAGAACGGTCCGCGCGAGATCCTGCGCGGCGTCGACCTGACCGTGAAGCAGGGCGAGACCCACGCCATCATGGGCCCCAACGGCTCCGGCAAGTCGACCCTGGCGTACTCGGTCGCGGGGCACCCGAAGTATCGGGTCACCGGCGGCAGTGTGCTGCTCGACGGCGAGGACGTGCTGTCCATGACCGTCGACGAGCGGGCCCGCGCCGGCCTGTTCCTGGCCATGCAGTACCCCGTCGAGGTCGCCGGCGTCTCGGTGTCCAACTTCCTGCGCACCGCCGCCACCGCCACCCGCGGCGAGGCCCCCAAGCTGCGGCTGTGGGTCAAGGAGGTCAAGGAGGCCATGGAGCGCCTCCAGATGGACCCCGCCTTCGCCGAGCGCAACGTCAACGAGGGCTTCTCCGGCGGCGAGAAGAAGCGCCACGAGATCCTGCAGCTGGAGCTGCTGCGGCCGAAGATCGCGATCCTCGACGAGACCGACTCCGGTCTGGACGTCGACGCGCTGCGCGTGGTCTCCGAGGGCGTCAACCGTGTGCAGGCCACCGGGCAGATCGGCACCCTGCTGATCACCCACTACACCCGCATCCTGAAGTACATCAGGCCCGACCACGTGCACGTCTTCGCGGGCGGCCGGATCGTCGAGTCCGGCGGTGCCGAGCTCGCCGACAAGCTGGAGGACGAGGGCTACGAGGCGTACACCGGCAAGGGGGAGTCTGCATGACACTGCACCTGCCGGGGCTGCTCGACACGGATACGATCCGCAAGGATTTCCCGATCCTCGAACGGCTCCTGCACGACGACCGACCGCTCGTCTACCTCGACAACGCGGCGACGTCGCAGACCCCGCGTCAGGTGATCGACGCCATGACGCAGTACTACGCGAGCAGCAACGCGAACGTGCACCGCGGCGTGCACGTGCTGGCCGAGGAGGCCACCGCGCTGTACGAGGGCGCCCGGGACAAGGTCGCGGCGTTCATCAACGCGCCCAGCCGGGACGAGATCGTCTTCACCAAGAACTCCTCCGAGGCGATCAACCTCGTCGCGAACATGCTGACCTGGGCGGACGAGCCGTTCAAGGTGGGCGTGGGCGCCGACGTGGTGATCACCGAGATGGAGCACCACTCGAACATCGTGCCGTGGCAGCTGCTCGCGCAGCGCACCGGCGCCCAGCTCAAGTGGTTCGGGCTCACCGACGACGGCCGGCTCGACCTGTCGAACATCGAGCAGGTGATCACCGAGGAGACCAAGGTCGTCTCGGTGGTGCACACCTCGAACATCCTCGGCACGGTCAACGACCTGGACCCGATCGTGCGCCGCGCGCACGACGTCGGCGCCCTGGTCGTGGTCGACGCGTCGCAGGCCGCGCCGCACATGGTGCTCGACGTGCAGGCGCTCGGCGCCGACTTCGTCGCGTTCACCGGCCACAAGATGTGCGGCCCGACCGGGATCGGCGTGCTGTGGGGCCGGCTCGGTCTGTTGGAGGAGCTGCCGCCGTTCCTGGGCGGTGGCGAGATGATCGAGACGGTGACGATGAGCGCGTCCACGTACGCGCCCGCGCCGCACAAGTTCGAGGCCGGCACGCCGCCGATCGCGGAGGCGGTCGGGCTCGGTGCGGCCATCGACTACCTGTCGGCGATCGGCATGGACCGGATCGCCGCGCATGAGCACGCGATCACGGGATACGCGGTCGACGCGCTGAACGGCGTCGAGGGGCTGAAGATCATCGGCCCGGCCGACAACGTGGCACGCGCGGCGGCGATCTCCTTCACCTTCGGCGACATCCACCCGCACGACGTGGGCCAGGTGCTCGACGAACAGGGCATCGCGGTCCGGGTGGGGCACCACTGCGCACGTCCGGTCTGCCTGCGCTACGGCGTGCCGGCGACCACCCGCGCCTCGTTCTACCTGTACTCCACACCGGCCGAGGTCGACGCGCTCGTGGCCGGGCTGGAACATGTTCGTCGGTTCTTCGGCTGATACGGGGGGAGGCGAAGATGAAGCTTGACGAGATGTACCAGGAGATCATCCTGGATCACTACCGGCACCCCCACAACAAGGGGCTGCGGGATCCGTTCGACACCCAGGTCCACCACGTCAACCCGACCTGCGGGGACGAGGTCACACTGCGCGTGAAGCTGGACGGCGAGAAGGTGCTCGACGTCAGCTACGAGGGCCAGGGCTGTTCGATCAGCCAGGCCAGCGCGTCGGTGATGACCGACCTGGTGATCGGGCACACGATCGAGGACGCGATGCACGCCGGGGACGAGTTCCTGGCGCTGATGCAGTCCAAGGGTCAGGGCGAGCCGGACGAGGAAGTGCTCGAGGACGCCGTGGCGTTTGTCGGTGTGAGCAAGTATCCGGCGCGGGTGAAGTGCGCGCTCCTGGGGTGGATGGCCTTCAAGGACGCCACCGCGCAGGCGCTGCAGACGACGGAAGGGCAGAAATGACCGAGACTCAGGCGGCCGGCGTGGCCACGCCGGAGGACGTCACCGAGGCGATGTACGACGTCGTCGACCCCGAACTCGGGATCAACGTGGTCGACCTGGGCCTGGTGTACGGCGTGCACGTCGACGACGCGAACATCGCCACGATCGACATGACGCTGACCAGTGCGGCCTGTCCGCTCACGGACGTGATCGAGGACCAGACGCGGACCGCCACGGAGGGCATCGTGGCGGACATGCGGATCAACTGGGTCTGGATGCCGCCGTGGGGGCCGGACAAGATCACCGACGACGGCCGCGAACAGCTGCGGGCACTGGGGTTCAACCTGTAGCTCCCGAGCCGAGGCCCTCGGCCTCGAGCACCGGCCGGGCCGGGGGTCGCCGACCCCGGGGCGTGGGTCGGGGTGGCGCCGGTCGGGTTTTCGGCCGGCGCCGTTTCGTGTTATTGGCGGGGCTGGGAGACGCCCAGGAGTTCCAGGACGTCCGTGTCGCCTCGTTGTTGCAGGTGGTGCAGGACGGCCTTGAGGTCGATGCCCGGGTCCAGGCCGATTCTCGCGCCGAGGAGTTCGGGAAGGTTCACCTGCTCCGGGACCGGGTCCACGCCGGTGTGGCGTAGGGCCCTCGCCCAGCGGGGGAGGCGAACCGTGGCGTCGCCGCGGACCAGACGGGCCTCCAGGCGGCCCTGGTGGATCGACGAGATGAAGACCATGTCGCCCTCGTGCGCGGACAGGCCGGCCAGGATCGCGCGCAGGGACACCAGGTAGGGGGTGTCGGCCCAGCGCAGTGCGGCGGGGCCGTGGCCGTGGTGCAGCCGGACCTGGCCGCCCGGGGTGACGCCGAGGGATTGGGCGAACGCCGCCGGCACCTTGACCGGCTCGCCTTCGAGCATCGCGGTGGACACGTCCACCCGGAACGCCCACGCGCCGGTGTCCTCGCGGAAGCAGCCCGCGGCCCGGGACGGATCGCCGATCGGTGCCGGCCGCCCCTTCTGGGCCGGCCGCTCCAGGGTGTCCGCCGAGCGGGACAGCACCTGGCCGTTCTCCACCTGGAAGCCCTCCATGCGGGCGATCCAGGCGGCCTGCAGCGGCGGGCGGATGCCCATCGCGGTCAGGTCCCGCTCCAGCGCGGCCAGCGGTACCGGGCCGCGGGCGCAGGCGGCGTCCAGGGTGGCCTGGGTGCGGTCGGACAGCTCGCCCAGCGGCGCGCTCGACAACCAGCCGTCGACCGAGGTGTGCAGGCCGAGCAGGCCGCGCAGGACCTGCCAGACCTGGATCTCCAGACCCGGCACGGTCTCGGTGTGCTTGGGGTGCAGCGTGCGCAGTTCGGACACCGTGGTCAGGACGCCGAGCCGGTCCCGGACGAAGCTCAGGTGCACCCGGACCGGCGCGCCGTCGGAGCGGCCGATGCGCTCGTCCAGGTTGCGTCGCAGATCCCGCTCCAGGATCTTGACCTCGGCCGGTGACGTGCCGAACTCGGCGGCGAGCGCATCGAGTTCGCGCGGTTCGTCGGTGAACAGCCGGTCCCGGGCGAGTACTCGGCGGCGTGGCTCGCCTGCCGGGAACCAGGTCGCCAGGACGATGACGAGGTCGCCGCCGCCGGGCTCGCCGGCGCGCGACTGCGGCCGGTCGACGAGCATCGTGACGTCCTCGGCGGGCGCGGCGGGCAGCGTGCCGGGCACCATCTCGACGGTGGCCTCGGGGTCGGCCGCCTTCGCCTTCGTCCCCCGGTTGGTGTGCGGCACGGCGGACGGGTCCGGCGGCGCGGGTACGGACGGTACCTCCGCCGCGGTCGCGTCGGCCGGCGCGGGGGTCGGCGCGGAACGCGGCGGGTGGCTCGGTCGGGGCGGGATGCGCAGGCCCTCGGGGGTGCGCGACACGCCGGCCTCGCCGACCGCCGGGACCGCGCCGGCGGTGGGCGGCGGGACCTCGCCGAACGCGTCCCGGCCGCCGTCCTCGTTCGTTTCGGCCGTCCCGGCGCTGTCGGCGGGCGGCTCGGATCGGGTCGGCGGGGCGGTGCGCTTGCCCTTGCGGGTGAGTGCGGGGATCGGGACGTCGGCGACGGTCATCGGCGGCGTCTCGCCGAACGCGTCCACGCCGGGCGCCTCGTCGATCGTGGGCTCCTCCGCCGCCGGGACCGGGTGCGGCCGGCGGTCCTCGGAGGTGTCCGTGGTGCGGATCTTCGGCACCGGCCGGGCACCGGTCCGGGCGGCGGCCTCGGGGAGCGGTTCCTCGCGGGCCTCGGCGGCCGACTCGCGCTCGGGGCGCGGTGCCGCGACCGAGGGCAGGCTCGCCCGGGTGGTCGGCGGGACCTCCCCGTAGGCGTCCCGGCCCGAGTCGGACGCATCGTCGTCGTCGGAGTCGGCGACGTCGTCGTCGGGCGCCTCGTCGCCGGCCGGCCGCGGCTCGGTCGCGACGGGGGCCGGCGGCAGCGCGAGGGACGCGCGCAGCCCGGACGGTACCTGGGTGAGCAGCGCGGTCAACGCGGTCCGCACCTCGTCCGAGGCGTCCTCCAGGCCGACCACGGCCGCGGTCTCCAGGGTGACCTGCGCGAGCTGTGCCATCAGCGGTACGTCCGGCGCCTGCTCGGCCAGCCAGCGCACCACGGTGCCCAGTTCGGCGGTCAACGGCTCGGGCAGCTTGACCGGACGCAGTTCCTCGTCGTCCAGGTCGCCCCACTCGTCCGGGTTGTCCCAGTCGGCGTCCTCCGGGGGGATCACGATCGCCGCGGCGGGCGCCGGTTCCGGCTCGGGCTCGGGCTCGGGCTCGGGCAGTGCCGCGGCCGGGATCGGCTCGGGGGTCGGCTCCGGGTCGGCCGGCGCGGGCATCGCCGCCGCGCTCGCCGCCATGCCGGACGCGTCGAACAGCGCGTCCACGTCGACCGATTCGTCGTCCTGCGGCAGCAGTCCCAGGACCTCCTCGAACAGCCGGGCCACGAGCGGCCGTACGGTCGAGGTGCCGATCTGGGTCCAGTCGCCGACCTCGCGCACCGTCGTGGTGAGCAGGTCCGCCCAGTCGGGCGTACGCACCATCACGTTGGTCCGCGCGCCGTCGGGCCACTGGGACAGCCGGAAGCCGTTGCGCGCCAGCCAGGCTCCGGGCAGCAGGTCGCCCAGGCGCAGATGCCGAAGCTCGGTGTAGGCGAGATCGGCGAGCCGTCCCGGCAGTTCGTCCCGGCCGAAGGTGTCGGCGGCACGCACCACCGGCACGCTCATCCACCACGCCGCGGGCAGATCGTCGTGCTCGAGGTAGTCGGCGACGAGTTCGGGCGCGACGAAGCGCAGGGCGGGCACGAAATCGGCCAGAGTGGCCTGGAGCCGGGGCTGCATGCAGGTCCTCCGTGACGCGGTCGGTAACCCCGACGTTAGTACCCCGGCCGGAAAGGTTCACCGGCTCCGGTGTGCGGTGTGGTGCGTGACGCGGCACCTCGCCGCACCTCGCACCGGGAGCCGGTGGAACTCTCCGGTCGCGATCCCGACGGTCGGGTGGCGAGCCGGCACCGGGGGGTCCCGGGTCGTTGCCGTCTGTTTGCGGGACGAAACGGCGGTTCGGTTGGTTCCCCGAGCCGAGGTTCGAGCCGTGCGACGAGGGTCACGCGACGGCTTCGGGCCGGCGGCCCGGGGCGGCTGTCGTCGGGGATCGCTACCCCGCCGGTCCGGCCGGGAACCGCCCCTCGGGCGCTGGGCGACGTTTTCCACCACCATGCGCGCCGATCGAGCGCCGCCCGTGCGTCCATCGCCGGCCCGCGCCATGTTTCACCAGGGGGAAAGAAGTCGATCTCACCAACAGCGGAGACAAGGACGGCTAGTTTGGACAAAGGTCGCCGATGCCTCCGGCCGCCTCATCCGCGCCACCAGGGGAGACAGGGGGAGACGTGGGCGAAATCGCATCATCGCCGCGATTCGGGGAGTCTCCGGCCGGCCCGCTGTTGCTGTCGCTGCGTCTGTCGGCCACCGTCGAGGCCGTACCTCGCGCTCGACACGCGCTACGCGCGGTGCTTGCGGAGCGGGCTCCGCGCGCGCCCGTGGACACCCTCGAACTGCTGCTCTCCGAACTGGTGACCAACGCGGTCCAGCACTCGACGCGGGGGCGTACGGTCGCGGTCGCCGTGCTGCGTCGGGAGAACTCGATCCGGATCGCGGTGGTCGACGACGACACGGCGCTTCCCGAAGCGGGGGGCGCGGTGGACCTGCTGGACGAACACGGTCGTGGGTTGTTGCTGGTGGAGGCGATGGCCGAGGAGTGGGGGAGCTATCCGGTGCCGGACGGCAAGGTTGTCTGGTGTGACGTGAAGACGGTGGAGTGAGTCGGCTTCGGGTCGGTTGGCCGGGTCGGTCGGTTGGTCGAAGGTGGGCGAGGGCGTACCCGGGTGTGGGTGGGTCGAACCAATAACCGCAAAAAATGGCGCA
This sequence comes from Embleya hyalina, assembly GCF_003967355.1. Classification (GTDB taxonomy): domain Bacteria; phylum Actinomycetota; class Actinomycetes; order Streptomycetales; family Streptomycetaceae; genus Embleya; species Embleya hyalina. The sequence continues at coordinate 132,455 of NZ_BIFH01000033.1, forward strand.
ATTGGCGTCTGCCGTGCACCCTGGCAGGAACGATTTCGATCGCCTGTACACGTGTGCAAGGAGGATCCGTTGCGCGAACAGACCATCGGGGAACACCTCGATCGACTGGCCAGTCCCGACGTCCGGGTGCGGGGATCGGCCGCGGCGCTCCAGGCCGCGCAGGCCGCCGCGCTGGTCGAGCGGGCCGCCGCACTCGCCCTGCACACCACCGACGCCGAGGAGACGATGCGGGCGGCGCGGGCCGAGGCGGGACGGATGCGGGAGCGGGCCATGCGGGCGGGCCAGGCGGCGCGGGAGATTTCGGATCAGTCTGCCTCGGCGCTGGATTCTGCCGAAGTGCCTTTGCGCGTGGCGGCGTTGGCGGCGGATCTGATCGGGCTCGCGGGTACGGTGCGGGATGGTGCGGATGACGATGTGCTTCCGTATCTGGCCGCGGCCGCGGCCAGTGCGCGGGCTGCGCTCGAGGCTTCCGCCGCGTGGGTGTCGTTGCTTGTCGCCGATGGCGGGGGGCGGGATGTGCGGGTTCGGATGGCGCGGCATCTTTCGGCTGTCGCCGATGCGGAGGAGATTGTGGATCGGGCTCGGGCCGCGGCCTGAGTTCGGCCTCAAACGCCGGCCGGGCTGGTTGGTGTTCGGCCGGCGTTGGGCGTTGGCTCGGCTGAGGTGGCCTCAAACGCCGGCCGGGCTGGAGTGTGTTTGGCGGGCGTCCGGTGTTGGTTTGGTTGGGGTGGCCTCAAACGCCGGCCGGGCTGGTTGATGTTCGGCCGGCGTTGGGCGTTGGCTCGGTTGGGGTGGCCTCGAGCGCCGGCCGGGCTGGAGTGTGTTTGGCGGGCGTTGGGCGTTGGGTTGGTTGGGGTGGCCTCGGGCGCCGGCCGGGCTGATATGTGGGGGTTGGGGTGGGTCAGAGTTGGGCTGTGAAGGTGTTGCATTTGGTGGGGTCGCCTGTGGTGTAGCCGGTGTGGAACCACTGTTGGCGTTGGGCGGCTGAGCCGTGGGTCCAGGTTTCGGGGGTTACTCGGCCCTGGAATTCCTGTTGGATGCGGTCGTCGCCCACCGCTGCCGCGGCGTCGAGGCCGTCGGCGATGTCCTGGGTGGTGAGGTTGGTGATCAGGGCTCCCGGGGGCGTGGTCGCGTGTTGGGCCCAGACGCCGGCGTAGCAGTCGGCCTGGAGTTCGAGGCGGACCGAGCCGCTCCGGGGGCCCTGGCGGTCGTTGCCGACCCTGGCCATCTGCCCGGTGAGGTCCTGGATGTGGTGGCCGTACTCGTGGGCCAGTACGTACGCCTCGGCGAACGGCCCGCCCCTGGCGCCGAACCTGGTGCGTAGTTCGTCGAAGAAGCCCAGGTCGATGTAGACCCTGCGGTCGCCGGGACAGTAGAAGGGGCCCACCGCCGAGGTGGCGCCGCCGCACGCGGTCGAGGTGCTGCCGGTGAAGAACCGGGTCGGCGCCGGCTTGTACGTCGCGCCCCGGCGCCGGTACTCGTTCGTCCAGTACGCCTGCACGCTGTTCACCACCCCGACGATGCGGCAGTCGTCGCGCGCGTTGGCGTCGGTGCCCTTGCGGCACGAGTCCCGGAGCGCCCGATTGTCCGCCGGGACGGCGCCGCCCCCGCCTCCGTCGCCGTCGGTCAGGCCGAGCCGGTTCGGGCTCAGGCCGAAGATCAGGCCGAGGACCACGACGATCAGGCCCGCCGCGCCGCCGCCCACCACGAGGCCGGGACGACGTGGCCCGCCGCCTCCCGAGCCGCGCTCGTCCTCGATCTGGGACGTGTCCAGATCCGCATCGTCGTCGAACCGCATCGCGCGACCGCCAAGGCAACAGGGAATAAACGTCGGGTGACGGATATCCCTTTTCACGGGTTTTATCGCGTCCGTCGCCTTCGTGCCGGGAGGATGCCCGGAAATTCGTTCCGACGGCTCCCGTAGACTCGTGGGCATGGTCGGTTTCCCTGGATATCCCCGCGAGCGGCCTTAGAGCGGTGCGGCTTCCCAGCGAGCCCCGCACGATCGTCCGTCTTCGTCAGTCCCCGACCGGGAGTCCAGTCCTTCATGATCAACGCAACCAACGTCGAACTGCGGGCCGGCGCCCGCATCCTCCTCGAGCCGGCCTCCTTCCGGGTCGCGGCCGGCGACCGGATCGGTCTGGTCGGCCGCAACGGCGCCGGAAAGACCACGCTCACCAAGACGCTGGCCGGGGAGACCCAGCCCGCGGCCGGGACCATCACCCGCACCGGCGAGGTCGGCTACCTGCCGCAGGACCCGCGCACCGGCGACCTGGACGTGCTGGCCCGGGACCGGATCCTGTCCGCGCGCGGCCTGGACGTCGCGCTCTCCGGGATGCGCGAGGCCGAGGGCCTGATGGCCAGCGCCAGCGGCGAGACCGCGGCGAAGGCGATGCGCCGGTATTCGCGCCTGGAGACCGAGTTCCTGACCAAGGGCGGCTACGCGGCCGAGGCCGAGGCGGCCACGATCGCGGCCAGCCTCGGGCTGCCGGACCGGATCCTGGGCCAGGAACTGCACACGCTCTCCGGTGGCCAGCGGCGCCGGGTCGAGCTGGCCCGGATCCTGTTCTCCGACGCCGACACGCTGCTCCTCGACGAGCCCACCAACCACCTCGACGCCGACTCCATCGGCTGGCTGCGCGACTTCCTCAAGACGTACAAGGGCGGCTTCATCGTGATCAGCCACGATGTCGGCCTGATGGAGGCGTGCGTCAACAAGGTGTTCTACCTGGACGCCAACCGCACCACGATCGACATCTACAACGTCGGCTGGAACGCCTACAAGCTCCAGCGCGAGACCGACGAGCGCCGCCGCAAGCGCGAGCGGGCCAACGCCGAGAAGAAGGCCGACCAACTCTTCTCGCAGGCCGACAAGATGCGCGCCAAGGCGACCAAGACGGTGGCCGCGCAGAACATGGCCCGCCGGGCCGAGAAGCTGCTCTCCGGCCTGGAGAGCGAGCGCAAGTCGGACAAGGTCGCCAAGCTGCGCTTCCCCAAGCCCGCCCCCTGCGGGAAGACCCCGCTGATGGCGACCGGGTTGTCCAAGTCGTACGGCTCGCTGGAGATCTTCACCGACGTCGACCTGGCCATCGACAAGGGCTCGCGCGTGGTCATCCTGGGCCTCAACGGCGCGGGCAAGACCACGCTGTTGCGGCTGCTCGGCGGTGTCGAGGACCCGGACACCGGCAAGATCGAGCCGGGCCACGGCCTGCAACTCGGTTACTACGCACAGGAACACGAGACGCTGGACCCGGAGCGCACGGTCCTGGAGAACATGCGCTCTTCCTCGCCCGACCTCGATCTGGTCGAGGTGCGCAAGGTGCTCGGCTCCTTCCTGTTCTCCGGCGACGACGTGGACAAGCCGGCCGGTGTGCTCTCCGGTGGCGAGAAGACCCGGCTCGCGCTCGCGACGCTGGTGGTCTCCAAGGCCAATGTGCTGCTCCTGGACGAGCCGACCAACAACCTCGACCCGGCCAGCCGCGCCGAGGTGTTGGACGCGCTGCGCACCTACGAGGGCGCCGTGGTGCTCGTCACCCACGACGAGGGCGCGGTGGAGGCGCTGCAGCCGGAGCGGATCATCCTGCTGCCGGACGGCGTCGAGGACCTGTGGAGCGAGGACTACGCCGACCTGGTCGCGCTCGCCTGATCGTTCGGACCACACCGCCCGACCTTCCGGGCGGTGTGGTCCGGGAGCCTCGAACGACCGACACCCCGTCGGGTTGCCTTCCTCGGCAACCCGGCGGGGTGATCGCTTTCGTCCCCCCGACGGGTTTTCCCCACGAAACCCTCACAAGGGGAAGCCATCCTTCCGGTCCGTACGTGACGCCGGTCACGAGGCCCGACGGCGACACAGAGCAAGGTCGTGAATCTCATGGGTGACCAGCGCCTTTGTCGGCGGACACAGGATTCGGTCAAGCATTCGGCAAAGGAAGGCGTGATTCCGCTCGGGTGATCTTTGTGTGCATGAGGCCACGCGCCGCGATGATCAAGCCATCGGGCCAGGTGGAATCACTGGCCTTGCCATGCCCCAGGGGTGATCATGGGATTCCAGAGCGCACTTCCTATGAGGAGGCACGTGTGGCCGAGACTCTGAAGAAGGGCAGCCGGGTGACCGGTGCCGCGCGCGAGCAGCTCGCGGCTGACCTCAAGAAGAAGTACGACTCCGGTGCCAGCATCCGCGCCCTCGCGGAGGAGACGGGCCGTTCCTACGGCTTCGTGCACCGGATGCTCAGCGAGTCGGGAGTGACCCTCCGCGGCAGGGGCGGGGCAACACGGGGCAAGGCCAAGACCGCCGCGTCGTCCTCGGCCTGAGACCGAGTCCCGGGGCAGTACGGCACCATCCGTCGAACGACCATGTGACCGACCGGTAACGTCGGACACGTGGTCGTTCGCCGGAAGCGACCCGAACACGGGAGGGACCGTGGACGTGGGCGCGAATCAGCTCGGTTCGAACGACAACACGAGTGACAACAGGGGCGGCACGGACAACAGCGGTCGCGGGGTCGGCGGTGCCGACAGCGCGGCAGGGCAGGGCCTTTCGGTCGTGATCGAAGGTGCGTTCGCGGTGGTGAGCCTCACCAACCCCGATCGGCGCAACGCGCAGACTCCCGCGCTCTGGCGCGCGCTCGCCGCGGTCGGCCGCGACCTGCCCGGTGATGTCCGGGCCGTGCTGTTGCGCGCGGAGGGCGTCTCGTTCTCCGCGGGCCTGGATCGACGGATGTTCCCGGGTGGCGGGGGCATCCCGGGGGAATCGGACCTCTCCACGCTGGCCGGGGCGAGCGACGACGAACTCGACGCCACCATCGCCTCGTTCCAGGAGGCGTTCACCTGGTGGCGACGCCCGGACCTGATCACGGTGGCCGCTGTGCAGGGGCATGCCGTGGGGGCCGGGTTCCAACTGGCGCTGGCCTGCGACCTGCGGGTGTGCGCCGACGACGCGCGGTTCTCGATGCGCGAGACCGCGCTCGGTTTGGTCCCGGACCTGGCCGGGACGAAACCGCTGACCGACCTGGTCGGCTATGCCCGGGCCCTGGAGATCTGCGTCACGGGCCGCTGGGTGGGGGCCGAGGAGGCGGTCTCGATGGGACTGGCCACCCTCGCGGTGCCGCGCGAGGAGTTGGACGGTGCCGCACGCGACCTGATCGCGGCACTCGTCGCCGCACCGCGCGACGCGGTGATCGAGACGAAGGCCCTGCTCGCGGGCGCCGCGACGCGTGGCTACGACGAACAGCGCGCCGCCGAACGCGCCGCGCAGGCCCGCCGCCTGCGGGACCTCGCGGGGACGGGGGAGTAGGCCCGGTGCGGCGGATCCCGGCGGACCCGCTTCATCGGGATCCGTCGGGCACGATCTGGTGAGACGCGCGTCACATCCGCTCCCGTCGGCGGTCGACGCGGCGCGCGCGGGCCCGGGACTAAGCGGGCCCCTGTCGGTGTTCCCGTGTACGAAGTACTGAGGTTGACTCAGGAATTTGTTCGAGCATTCGGTTCGGGCAGGCGACACGTACGGGATGTACGGGGAACGAGGCGGGATGAGTGGCGGCGGCCCGATGGGGATGAACCTGCGCTCCTACACGCGCGACGCGTCCGTGGTGGAGCGAAAACTCGCGCCCGGCACGGTGCGCCGGGTGGGCGAGTTCGCGAGACCGTTCGCGCGGCAGATCACCGCGTACCTGGTCCTGGTGGTGATCGGCGCGGTGTTGACCATCGTGCCGCCGCTGCTCGCGCAGCGGATCGTGGACCAGGGTGTACTGAAGGGCGACGGTCACCTGGTGACCGTGCTCGCGATCGTGGTGGCGGGCGTCGCGCTGCTCGCCGCCGGGTTCGGCCTGGCGGAGCGGTGGTACTCGGCTCGGATCGGCGAGGGTTCGATCTACGCGCTGCGCAGCAAGGTGTTCGCGCACGTGCAGCGCCAGCCGATCGCGTTCTTCACCCGGACCCAGACCGGCGCGCTGATCTCGCGCCTGAACAACGACGTGCTGTCCGCGCAGCGCGCGTTCACCTCGACCCTGGCGGGCGTGGTGTCCAATCTGGTCAGCCTGGTCCTGGTGGCCGGGACCATGTTCTACCTCGCCTGGCAGATCACCCTGGTCTCGCTGGTGCTGCTGCCGCTGTTCCTGCTGCCGGCCAAGTGGATCGGCCGCCGGTTGCAGGCGATGACCCGCGAACAGATGCAGTTGGACGCGGAGATGTCGACCGTGATGACCGAGCGGTTCAACGTCTCCGGCGCGACGCTGGCCAAGATCTTCGGCCGGCCCGAGGAGGAGGACGCGCTGTTCTCCGGGCGGGCCGCTCGGGTGCGCGACATCGGCATCCGGATCGCGTTGGTGAACCGGGTGTTCGCCACCGCGCTCACCCTGGTCGCCTCGCTCGCGACCGCGCTGGTGTACCTGATCGGCGGGCATCTCGCCGTGGACGGTCGGCTCACCGTGGGCACCCTGGTCGCGCTCACCGTGCTGCTGGGCCGGCTGTACGGGCCGCTGACCGCGCTGGCCAACGTGCGGGTGGACGTGATGACCGCGCTGGTCAGCTTCGAGCGGGTCTTCGAAGTCCTCGACCTGCCCGCGATGATCGCCGACAGACCGGACGCGAAGCCGCTGCCGGCGGACGCGGCGACGGTGGAGTTCGACGCGGTCGGCTTCGCCTACCCGGGCGCCGACGAGGTCTCGCTGGCCTCGCTCGAGAGTGTCGCGGTGCTCGATCGGCGGCGCTCCGAACCGGTGTTGCACGACGTGTCGTTCCGGGCCGAGCCGGGTCAACTGGTGGCCCTGGTCGGGCCGTCGGGCGCGGGCAAGACCACGATCACCTCGCTGGTCGGGCGGCTCTACGACGCGACCGAGGGGGCGGTACGCATCGGCGGACACGACGTGCGCGACGTCACCCTGGCCTCGGTGCGCGACACGGTCGGCGTGGTGACCCAGGACTCGCACATGTTCCACGACACGATCCGCGGCAACCTGCGCTACGCCAAGCCGGACGCGAGCGACGAGGAACTGTGGGCGGCGCTGCGCGCGGCGAACATCGGCGACCTGGTCGAGGGGCTGCCGGACCGCCTGGAGACCGTGGTCGGCGAGCGCGGACACCGGTTGTCCGGCGGGGAGAAGCAGCGTCTGGCGATCGCCCGGCTGCTGCTCAAGTCGCCGCGCGTGGTGGTGCTCGACGAGGCGACCGCGCACCTGGACTCGGAGTCGGAGGCGGCCGTGCAGCGCGCGTTGGCCACCGCCCTGGTCGGTCGTACCGCCCTGGTGATCGCCCACCGGCTGTCCACCGTGCGCGACGCGGACCTGATCCTGGTGGTGGACGACGGCCGGATCGCCGAACGCGGCACACACGCCGAGTTGCTGGCCCGGGACGGTCTGTACGCGGATCTGTATCACCGTCAGTTCCGGGACCGGGAAGAAGATCCGATCGATTCCGCGGTGCTCGCGAGTTGACCGACCGCAGCCCGGGGCGCCGGGTAGTGTGGTGATATTCCAAATGGTTGGCAAGAGGGGCTTTCCGGGTGCGTGTTCTCGTCGCCGGCGGCGGCATAGGTGGTCTTGCTGTGGCACTCAGCCTGCACGACGCGGGCATCACCGAGGTGACGGTGATCGACGCGGCACTGAGAATCCGGCCCCTGGGGCTCGGGATCAGCCTCCTGCCCCACGCGGTGCGCGAACTCGCCGAACTCGACCTCTACCATCCGATCGCCAACCTGGGCGTGCCGCTGTCCGGGGTGGCCTTCCCCGACCGCCGGGCGACCCGGGTGGTGCTGGCGCCGCGCGGGCAGCGGGCGGGCTTCCTGTGGCCGCATCTTTCCGTGCACCGGGGCGAGTTGCAGGTCGCGCTGCTGCGCGCGGTGTACCAACGCCTCGGTCGCGCGGCGGTGCGTACCGGGTCCCGGCTGACCGGGTTCGACCAGGACGACGACGGGGTGACCGCCTACTTCGCGGACGGCGAGGGGCGGCCCTGGCAGGAGCGGGCCGACGTGCTGATCGGCGCGGACGGGATCAACTCCGCGACCCGCGCGACGTTGTTGCCGCACGAGGGCGCGCCGATCGCCCAGCCGCGCATCCTGATGCGCGGCACCACACGCTGTGCGCCGTTCGCCGACGGGCACACCATGATCATGACCGCGCACGGCGAGGCGCGGTTCATGGCGCACCCGATCAAGCCGATCGATCCGCGCGACGGGTACACGCTCACCAACTGGCTCGCGGAGTTGCCCGATCGGCAGTCGGCGGGCGAACTCGGCGACACCGGCTGGAACGGCCCGGCGGACCTGCGCCGGCTGGCCCGGGTCTTCCGCGGCTGGAGCATCGCCGGGGCCGACATCGGGGCCATGGTCAAGTCGCCCACCGAGGCGTCCGGCTATCCGCTGGTGACCCGACCGCCGCTGGACCAGTGGTCGTTCGGCCGGGTCACCCTGCTCGGCGACGCGGCCCACCCGATGTATCCGTACGTGCTCGGCGGCGCGTCCGAGTCGATCGTCGACGCGCGGGTGCTGGCCCGCTCGCTGGGGTCGTACCGGGACCCGGTCGAGGCACTGGAGATGTACGAGCGGGCCCGGCTCCCGCTGAACAAGTGGCTGCAACTGATCGGCCACGGCCGGGTGCCGCGCGCCGAGGACGCGACCGGGCCGCTGACCGCCACCGAGGAGATCGGCGGCATCATCGGCGCCTACGGCCACCTGCCCGGACACGACCCGGCGGCGCTGAACGAGCGGCCGTCGTACGGCCTGGCGAAGGTCTGAGCGCGCGAGGCGCCGGGCTCACACCCCCGCGTCGGTGACCAGGACGTGCACCACCACACGTTGGTGGCCCGTGCGCTCGCGTACCTCCGCGGTGACCGCCGTGCGCACCGCGCGGGCCACGTCCAGGACGCGGTGGTCGGCCGCGGCGCGGAACTGCACGTCCACGTGCAGGACTCCGTCGAGCACGCGCGTGGTCACCCCCGGGACCCGGCCCGGGAGCAGGCCGCCCGAGACCCGGGCGACCGCGTCGAGCAGGCCCGGTTGCAGGTCCACCACCCCGGGGACGGCCAGCGCCGCGCCGCCGGCGGTGGTCCGGGCCAGGACGGACATCTCGCGGGACGCGCGCTGCGCCGGTTGTCTCATCGGTTCCCCTCCCGAGCGTCGGCGGCCGGTTCCAGGCCCACCACGTCCACGTCCACCTTCGCCACTTCCAGCCCCAGTCGCTCCGTCGCGGCCCGGCGCACCCGCTCGCGCAGCCGGTCGGCCAGCGCGTGGATCGGCTCGCCGTACGGCACACCGACCGACAACCGCACCGTCACCGGGCCCGGTACCGCCGCCCCCGCCCGGTTCTCGAACGGCCGGATCCGGCAACTGCGGGCCTGCACGCCGGGCTCGGCGTCGGCCGCCGCGCGCAGCGTGCGCGCCGCGGCGGTCTCGGTCAGCGTCAACTGCTCGTCCGGCTCGCCCAGCGGGAGCAGCCGACCGGTGTGCAACTCGGCCCGGACCAGGCGCATCACCCGGGTGCCCAGGTCGTCCGGCACCGGGACCGGCAACTCGGCCCACTCGCGGGTGACCTGGTCGAGGACCGAATGGTCGCGCAGCACCGCCTGGCACTCCGGACACGAGCGCTCGTGCTCGTCCAGCGCGTCCGCGGCGGCGTGTTCGAGCACCGACTCCGGTTCGCGCCCGCAGGGCAGCAGTTCCTCGTCCGGGTCGATGTCCGTCGGCTCGCCGAAGCCCGAGCCCGAGCCCGAGTCCGGGGTCGAGCCCGAGCCCCGGCCCGGCGGGGTGCCGCGGGTCCCCGCGAGCAGTTCCGCCGCGGACGGCAGCCGCAGCGCGTCCGGGGCGTCGCCCGTCTCGTCGGTCACGTCCACGGTCGCATCGCCTCCGCCAGGGTCTGTCGTGCTCGGAAGATCCTGCCCCGCACCGCGTTCGTCCCGATCCCCACGGCCGCCGCGATCTCGTCGTAGCTCTGGCCGTGCATCTCGCGCAGTACCCAGCAGGCCCGCTGCTCCTCGGTCAGTGTGGTCATCGCCTCCTGGAGTGCCTTCAGCGCCGCCGACCCCTCCGCCCGTCGCTCCGGATTGTCCGCCATCTGCTCTATCGCCCGATCGGGTACCTGGTCCAGGCCGACCGTGGGCCGCCGGGTCCGGGCGATGTTCAGGGCGCGGTTGGTGACGATGCGATACATCCAGGTGAGGAACGACGAGTCGGCGCGGAACCCGGGCAGTCGGCGCCACGCGCTGATGAACGCCTCCTGTACCGCGTCCTCCGCGTCGCCGGCGCTGCCCAGGATGCGCAGCGCGAGCGTGTACAGGGATCGCCCGTGCCGACGCATCAGCACCTCGAATGCCTCGGCGTCACCCTCTCGAGCCCGCACCACCAGGGTGCCCTCGTCGAGCTCGGCCTCGTCGGCCATCGGCTTTCCCTCCTCGTCCCAACCCGGCGACGGTACTGCGCCCGGGGTCGCAAGACGAGAACCGCCACCCCCACGGCGGGCCGCGCGTTCGGTACGTGCCCGCGACCGCCCCGGCGGGATAGCGTCGGATTCCGCGAAACATCCTCCGATCGGCGCGTGACGTTCGCCCGGTGTGTGTGTCGTACAGGTGTGGTGAACCCGGCAAGGGGCACCGATGACAGGCGGGACCGAGTGGGGTTCCGGTCGCAGGGTTCGGGCATTCGCAGGCAGTCGAGGAAGGAAGTGCGCCGATGGCGGACACAACGACCCAGGGCAAGACCGGCACGCAGACGCTCCAGAAGGACGAAGAGCGTTCGGTGGGCAACGGTGTTCGTTCCACGGAGGTCGTCAAGCTGGCCACCGACAAGGGACGCACGTCGATCGCGGACGGCGTGGTGGCCAAGATCGCGGGCATCGCGGCCCGGCAGATCCCGGGCGTGTACGCGCTCGGCGGCGGCGCGGCCCGGGCGTTCGGCGCGGTGCGTCAGCGCATCCCGGGGGGCAAGCCCAACGTGGCCCAGGGTGTCAGCGTCGAGGTGGGCGAGCGGCAGTGTGCCGTGGATCTCAACATCGTCGTGGATTACGGCGTGCCCATCGCCGAATTGGCGCAGGCCGTCCGGGAGAATGTCATCGACTCCGTCGAGCGGATGACCGCGCTCGAGGTGGTCGAAGTCAACATCGCGGTGGACGACATCCACATCGACTACGACGGCGACGACTCCAAGGAGCGCCAGCTTCAGTGACGCGTGCGCCCGGCGACGACGAGCGGCGGCAACTGCTGCGCGAATACCGGGAATTCATCCGTGCGAGTCATCCCGATCGTGGGGGTGACCCGGCGGAGTTCGTCGCCGGGCTCGAACGTTTCAGGGCGCTGATCGACGCGGCGGGACCACCCGCGCCGATCCGTTCGGGGGCCGCGGCGGAGACTACGGTCTACCGCCGCGGCCGCTTGCCGGGCCGGCTCTGGCGGCAGTTGACGGAGCGCCATCGGCGGCGCAACAACCCGCGTGTCGAGTAGCGGGCGGGTTGCGACACCGATGGAATCCGGACGGCTCCGCGGCAGGACACCTCCGCGGCATTCGGCCCGACAGGGGTCGGCAACTCGGCAACAACCAATGGTCGGTTCAGTGAGGAGTCGTTCGCCAATGACTACACCCATGGTCGGCCTGTTGGTCGGCATGGCCCTCGGCCTGGCCGCCGCGCTGGGCGGGTTCGGGGCCTTTCTCCTGGTCGCCGCCCTAGGGGTGGTCGGCTTTCTGGTCGGCCGCTTCCTGGACGGCGACCTGGATCTCGGCGAGCTGTTCAGCTCGCGCAATCGGCGCCGCTGATGCGCGCGGTACCGGCGGAGGGCCTGGCGCCGGCCGCGCACCGCGGAGTACTGCAGATCGGCGGACGGGTGGTGGAGAAGATCGCCGCCCGCGCGGCGCGTGAGGCCACCACCGAGGCCGCCCCGGACACCGTGCTGCGGGCCCCGAGGGCGGGCGCCACGATGCACCACGACCACGCGACGGTGAACCTCGACGTCGACGTGCCCTATCCCGGCCCGGTCGTCGAGATCGCCCGGACCATCCGGCAACGGGTGCGCGCCGACGTGGAGTACCTGACCGGGATGCCCGTGGTGCGGGTGGACGTGACGGTCGCCCGGTTGACCCGTGGGGGGCACGGCAAGAGGAGAGTGCAGTGAGCCTGGAGGCTTCGCCGGAGGCGCCGGCCGACGGCTCGACGGTCCCGGCGGCCGCCGACGACTGGGGCGACGGCGCGAAGGTGCGCCGGGCCTGGTCGACGCGGGGGTTGCCGGCCGCGCTGGTGGCGCTGCTCGTGGCCGGCATCGCGGGCACCGCGCTGTACATCGGCGTGACGGCCCGGATCGATCGGGCGCCGCGCTGGTCGCGCGACCTGTTGGAGCGGGCCCAGACGCACGTGTGGCGGGACGGCTGGACCATCGCCGCCGGGGCGATCGCCGCCGCGGTGGGCCTGTGGCTGATCGTGCTCGCGCTCACCCCCGGCCGGCGTTCGCTGCTGCGACTGCGCTCGCCCGGCGGCGCGATGACCGTCTACATGACCCGGCGTACCGCCGCCTCGTTCCTGCGGCACACCGCGCTGGCCTCCTCGGGCGTGTTGGACGCGCGGGTGCGGATGGGGCGGCGCAAGGCGGTACTGCGGGTGGACTACCACTTCCGCGATCCGGACGATCTGCACGACGAGTTGATCGAACGCCTCGAGGAACGCGCGAACGCGCTCACGCTGGCCCGGGTGCCGCGCGTGGACCTGCGCCTTCAGCCCGTGAGCGGGAGGTGAGGCGACGATGCGCACGGTCTGCAACCGGATCCTGCTGTTCCTGGCCGGGCTGGTCCTGATCGGCGGCGGGCTCGCCGTCGCCGCCCGCGGTCGGGGCTGGTACCCCGACCTGCTGCGCACCGCGGACAAGCCGTTCATCACCGCGAGTCAGGCCGAGCGGCTCACCGATCACGGCTGGTGGTGGTGGGTCGCCTTCGGCGTGCCGGGGTTGATCCTGGTGCTCGCGCTGTGGTGGCTGCTCGCCCAGGTGGGCCGGCGTCCGGTGCGGTCGGTGCGGGTGCACGACACGAGCGACCACGCCGGGGACGGTCCGTCGGGGCTCGGCACCGGGTTCGGCATGGTCGGCGACGAGGCGGACACGCTGACCGTCTCGGGCAACGCGTTGGCCGACGCGATCGAGGACGACCTGGCGTACGTGTCGGGCGTCGAGCACGTCACCGCGCATCTGGTGCGCCGGCGGCACGGGCCCACGCTGCGGGTGCTGGTCCGGGCCGAGCCGGGGGCCGAACCCCGCGAACTGCTCGGCGCGGTGCGCGACCGGGTGTTGCCCAACGCGCGCGAGGCGGTGGGCCTGGAGGCGCTGCCCACGGTGCTCACGCTGCGGACCAGCCGAGGGCTGCCGAAGCGACACCTGGACTGACCGGGGGCGCGGGCCGGGAACCTCATCCCGGCTCGCACCTCGCCTCGCGGGCCGCTTCCGGCCGATGCGCCTTCTTCGCTCGCGTGCCGCGTTCGGCGGGTGCGTGGTCCGGATTCGTGTGCCGCGTCGGTTCGGGGTGCCGGGTTGGGCCCGGGTTCCGCGTCGGGTCGGGGCGCCGTGTTCGGTCTGTGTGCCGCCCGGACTCGGACGTACGTGCCGGGGCGGCTCGTGTGTCGTCCTCGGCCGCCCGGCTTGCGGCGCCGCCTTCGGGCAGCGCCGCCGCCGGTTCGTGGGCTGCCTCCGGGCGGTGTGCCGTGCCGTGCCCGGCTTGTGTACCCGGCGGGCCGCAGGCCGGGGCGTGGACGCCGCGGCGCCGGCGCGTGTCGGGCACGGGGTCAGAGGGAGCGGGCCAGGCCGCCGTCGATCGGGATCAGCAGGCCGCTCAGGTAGGACGCCGCCGGGGAGAGGGCGAAGGCGGCCACTCGGCCGAACTCCTCCGGGGCGCCGTAGCGGCCCAGCGGGATGGCCTCGCTCTGCCGGGCCCGGGTGGCCTCCGCGTCGCCGCCGATGTCGTCCAGTTCGCGCACCCGGTCGGTGTCGATCCGGCCCGGCAGCAGGCCGAACACCCGGATGCCGCGCGGCCCCAGCTCGTCGGCGAGGGACTTGGCCACCCCGGCCAGGCCGGGCCGCAGGCCGTTGGAGATGCCCAGCCCGGGAACCGGCTGACGTGCCGACGAGGACAGCACGAAGCCGATCGCGCCGCCGGCCCGCAGCGCCGCCGAGGTGGCCCGGGCCAGCCGTACCGCGCCCAGGAAGACCGACTCGAACGACTCCCGCCACTGATCGTCGTCGACGCCGCCGATCGTGCCGGCCGGCGGCCCGCCCACGCTCACCAGCGCGCCGTCCAGCCGTTCGAAGCGGGCCAGCGCGGCGGCGACGAGGCGTTCGGCGGTGCCGCTGTCCCCGTTGTCGGCGGCGATGCCCAGCGCCCGCTCGGGACCGCCCAGCGCGGTGACGGCCTCCGTCGCGCGCTTTTCGTCCCGTCCGGAGACCACCACCCGGGCACCGTCGTCCACCAGCGCTCGGGCGGTGGCGAAGCCGAGGCCGCGGGTGCCGCCGGTGACCAGATACACACGATCGCGAAGTCCAAGATCCATGCCACCCATCCTGCCCGCTGCGGGCCCCGGAGCCGGGTAAATGACAGGTCGTCAGGTCGGCCGGGTCGCTACCCTCGGTGCCATGACCGAACAGATCGACCTCGTGCGGAAGTGGATCGCGGCGGCCGAGGACGGCGTCACCGTGCTGACCGGGGCGGGCATCTCGACCGACTCCGGGATCCCCGACTACCGGGGGCCGCAGGGCGTGTGGACCAAGGATCCCGACGCCGAGAAGTTGGTCACCTACAGCTACTACATGGCCGACGAGGACATCCGCCGCCGCTCGTGGCTGCTGCGCCGGGACAACCCCGCGCGACTGGCCGGGCCGAACGCCGGACACGCCGCGCTGGTCGCGCTGGAACGGGCCGGTCGGCTCAACGCCTTGATCACGCAGAACGTGGACGGGCTGCACCGGCGGGCCGGCACCTCCCCGGAGAAGATCGTCGAGCTGCACGGCACGATGTTCTACGTCCTGTGCACCGACTGCGACACGCGCACCACGCTGGACGCCGCCCTGGAGCGGGTCGAGATGGGCGAGGACGACCCGCGCTGCCTGCAGTGCGGCGGGATCCAGAAGACCGCGACGATCATGTTCGGGCAGGGGCTGGACCACGGGGTGCTGGAGCGGGCCGCGATCGCCGCGCAGATCGGTGATCTGTTCCTGGCCGTCGGCACCTCGCTCCAGGTGGAACCGGCCGCGTCGTTGTGCCGGGTGGCACGGGACTCGGGAGCCCGTCTGGTGATCGTCAACGCGGGGGAGACGCCCTACGACCCGATCGCGGACGCGGTGATCCGGGAGCCGATCGGCGAGGTGTTGCCGGAGCTGGTCGAGGGACTGTGAGCCGTGCGGGGGCCGGTCAGACCTTCGCGACTTCCTCGTGCTCGTCGGCCGGGTCGGCCTCGTCGAGCGCGGCCAGTTCGGCCTCCAGCTCCCGGGCCTCGCTCCGGATCAGCTTGACGAACATCGCGAGCAGCGCGAACGCGAAGATCCACCACTGCACCGCGTAGGCCAGGTGCGGGCCCAGGTCCTCGTCGTCCGGTTCCGGGATCAGCGCGGGGGCCTTGGCCGGCATCGGGGTCTGCTCGGTGAGTTCGACGTAGCCGCCGAACAGGGGGTGCGGCACCTTCGGGCCCAGTTCGAAGCCGGAGATCCGCAACACCTGGCCCTCGATCGCCGTCTGGCCGCGGATGCCGGAGTCCTTGCGGGTCTCGTCCGGGCGCAGCCGGCCGGTCACCGTGACCTGGCCGGTCGGCGCCGGCGGTACGTCGGGTCGGTCGGCGGCCTGCGGCGGGTTCTTCACCCAGCCGCGGTCGACCAGGAGGGTGCGCCCGTCGGCACCGACCAGCGGGGTGAGCACGTAGTAGCCGGGCACGCCGTCCTGGGACCGGTTGCGCACGAGCAGTTCGTGTTCGGTGTCGTACCTGCCGGTCAGCGTGACCCGGCGCCACTGGAGATCGCCCGGCAGCTTGCGGCCCACCGCGAGGATCTCCTCGGCGGGCACCGGCCTGCGGTCGATGTTGGCACTGATCAGATCGTTGTGCGCGACCTTGTTCTCGTGCCGGTGGAACTGCCAGAAGCCGAGCTCGACCATGATCGGGATCAGCACGACGACGAGCAGCGCCATCGCGATCCAGCGCGGGGTCAGCAGGAAGCGGTACACACCGGCACGGTACCCCTCGTCGTGCGCGCCGCGTTTCGCCGGGTCGGGGTCGGGGGCGCGGTTTCCGCCCCGCCCGGGGCGCGTCGCCGCGTCGGGTCGGCTCGGCGTGTGGTCCGGGCGCGTCGTGTGCGTCGCCCCGTCGCGCCGTGCGTGTCGCCCGGCGCGGGGTCGGCGGTGAAACGGGCGGGGTGTCCGGGTCGGCCGCCGGCCGGGGGTTCCCGCCGATAGGCTGCCCGCACGCCGTCTCCGGATGCCTCGCCCGCAGGCCCCGACGGGCCACGGTGCGGACGCGGCATCGCGCCGCCGGCTCGGGAGACATCCAGCCTCGGGAGTCACACAGCATGGAAGGTCCCTCGCGCGATCCCGTGCCCGGGCGACGCGGCACCGCCGGTCACTGGGTCGGACTCATCGGGATCGCCGTCGTCGCGTTCGCCTCGATCGGCATGCTGGGGTGGATCGCTCCGCTGGTGGCGGGAGTTCGCACCCGCCGGCGCTGGGACTGGGTGGTCCTCACGCTCAGCGTGGTGTTCCTGGTCCTGGCCTTCGTCTGTCTGATCGTGGGCAGCGAGACCGA
Organism: Embleya hyalina; assembly: GCF_003967355.1. Taxonomy (GTDB): domain Bacteria; phylum Actinomycetota; class Actinomycetes; order Streptomycetales; family Streptomycetaceae; genus Embleya; species Embleya hyalina. The sequence goes on from NZ_BIFH01000033.1 coordinate 149,191, forward strand.
GGACGAGAAGGCCGCGCGCGAGGCGGTGGGCGGGCCCGCGCCGCAGACGATCCTGGACGACGTCGGGGCGATCATGCTGCTCGTGCTGATGGTGGCCATGCCGGTCTGGTGGTGCGTGCGTTCGGCCCGATGGGCGCGCGCGATGCGGGGGCAACTGCCGCCGCCGCAGGCCGGATACGCGCCCTGGGCGGGGGCGCACGCGGGGATGGGTCTCCCGCCGCAGTCGTCGGCGCGGCCGTTGCCGCGACCGGTGGTGCCGGGCTACCCCCATCCCGGGCCGGCGGTACGCCCGCACATCGCGCCGTCCGCGCCCCCGCCGGTCGCCCCGCCCGCGGCCGGGCCGCCGCCCGCCGTCGACGATCCCGCCGCCCGGGCCCGGGCCCGGCTCCAGGGGCTCAGCGAACGGCTGCGCGAACAGGACGGCGGCAACCCCGGCGGGCCCCGATGAGTGCGCCGGGCCGGGTGATCGCGGGCCGCTACGAACTGTCCGCGGCGATTGGCCGAGGCGGCATGGGCCAGGTCTGGAAGGCGTACGACCGCACTCTCCAGCGCCGGGTCGCGGTCAAACTCCTGCGCACGGACCTCGTGGACACCGGCGGCGACCGCGGCGCGATGGAACGCCGCTTCCTGCGCGAGTGCCGGGTCACCGCCGGCATCGACCACCCGGGTCTGGTCACCGTGTTCGACGGCGGCGCGGACGAGGGCGAGTTGTACCTGGTGATGCAACTGCTCGACGGCTGCGACCTGGCCGACCTGATCGCCGAGCACCGACCGCTGCCGTGGGAGTGGGCGGTCGCGGTGGCCGCGCAGATCTGCTCGGTGCTGGCCGCGGTGCACGCGGTGCCCGTGGTGCACCGCGACCTGAAGCCGCGCAACGTGATGGTCCGCCGCGACGGCACGGTCAAGGTGCTCGACCTGGGCGTGGCCGCGGTGCTCGACCCGGAGTCGACCAAGCTCACCACGACCGGCGCGATGCCGGGTTCGCCCGCGTACATGGCGCCCGAACAGATGAACGGCGTCGTCGAGCCGCGCACCGACCTGTACGCGCTGGGCTGCCTGCTGTACGAAATGCTGGTCGGACGCGCGCCGTTCGCCGGGCCGACGATGGCCTCGGTGATGCTGGGGCACCTGAACACCGCACCCGAGCCGCCGAGCGCACGGCGTCCGGGGTTGCCCGCCGGCCTGGATCGGCTGGTCCTGGACCTGCTCGGCAAGCAGCCCGACCAGCGGCCGGCGAACGCGCAGGAGGTCTACCGGCGGCTGGCCCCGCTGCTGCCCGCGCCCACGGGCGACGCGAGCGCGGCGCTGGCCCCCACCGCGCCGATGGACCCGACCCGCCCGCTGCGCTTCCCGGCGGCGCCGCAACCGCTGCCGGGGGTGCCCGCGCCGGTGCACGCGCCGATCCCGGCCGCGCCGGCCGCGTCGTGGGGGATGAGCGCCGGGCCGGCCGCGTACCCGCCCAGGACGGATCCGGACTGGGCCGCGGTGCCCTCGGCCGCGCCGCCCACGCCGGATGTGGGCAGTGCGCTCGACGAGGCCAATCGGCTCCTCGGCGAGGGTGCGCTGACCCAGGCGGTGGACGTGCTCGGCGCCGCGCTGCCGGTGGCCGTCGCCCGGCACGGCGAGCACGATCCGCTCGTGTTGGGCCTGCGCCAGGCGCTCGCCGACACGCTGCTCGCGGACCGGCAGTTCCGCCGCGCGCTGCCGGAACTGCGATACATCGCGAGCGTGTTCGCGGCCACGGGCGGGCCGGCCGACGCGGAGGCGATGGAGTACGGCAGGCAGGTCGCCGCGTGCCTGGAGGAGTTGGGCGAACTGCCCGCCGCGCTCGGCGAGTACCGGCGCCTGCTCGACCTGCACCGCCGGGTGCCGGACGCCGACGTGTACCAGGGCTTCGACCTGCGCGAGCGCATCGGCCTGCTGCTCGCCGCGCTGGGCGACCCGTACCAATCGGAGAGCGTGCTGGTCCCGCTGCTCGCCGAACAGGAGCACCGGCTGGGGCCACGACACCCTCGCGTGGCCACGCTGCGGCAACACCTGGCCCGGATCCACGGCGCCTCGGGGTATCGCCGCCGCTGAACCGCCGCCGAGCCGCCCCGAGCCGCCGCGACGGGTCAGGCGGCCGCCGGTTCCACGTCCAGGACCACCTTGCCCGCGATGCGCCGGTCGAGGAGGGCCCGGGCGGCGTCGGCGACCCGCTCCCAGGAATCGCGCCGGTCCACCTCCGGGGCGAGCCGGCCCGCCGCCACGAGGTCCAGGAGGGTCGCCAGGTCCGGGCCGACCTCGTGGACGTCGCCGAACGTGCTCATGGTTTTGGCCGGCCCGATGGAGAACAGCGAGTACGGCGCGAACACCGCCGGTTCGTCGCAGGCCCAGCCGATGTTCTGCACACTCCCGCCCGGCGCGAGCAGTTCCCAGGCCGCGACCAGTTGCCGGCCGCCGACCGTGTCGAGGACGAGGTCCACCGGGCGGTCGATGCCGGCGAGGCCGACCACCACCTGGTGCGCGCCCAGTTCGGCCAGGCCGGCGGCGCGGGCCGGCGATCCGACCGAGGCGATCACGTGGGCGCCGCCCAGGGCCGCGAGTTGGACCGCGTAGCGGCCGACGCCGCCCGCCGCGCCGGTGATCAGTACCCGTCGGCCCAGGACGGAGCGGGAGCGCAGCGTGCGCAGCGCGGTGACGCCCGCCATCGGCAACGCGGCGGCGTCGGCGAGGTCGACCCCGGCGGGCACCTCGGCCACCGCGGTGGTGTCCACGGCCATGCGCTCGGCCCAGGCGCCGGCGCCGAACGCGGCGACCTCGGCTCCCACGGCCGGCCCGGTGCCGTCCGCCGCGGCCCGTACGACGACACCGGCGGCGTCGTAGCCGTGCACGGTCCCGGCGGGAAGGCGTCCGGCGAACGCCACCTCGCCGCGATTGAGCGAGATGTGCCGGACGGCGATCACGAGTTGACGCGGTGCCGGGTGGGGTTCCGGGGCCGTCCCGAGACGGAGTGATCCCGAAGCGTCGGGATCGACGACGAGCGCGTGCATGACCATGAGGCCCCCCTGAAGCCGTGCCGAGACACGAAAATATGCGGACTGTTGGTCCGGTTGTCTCACGGTAATATGCGGACCGACGGTCCGTCCAGTGGGGAGACGCCGATGACCGAACAGCGGACGCGGACCGAGCGCGCCGACGCGGCCCGCAATCGCCGGGCGGTGTTGTGCGCGACCGAGCGGCTCCTGGCCGAGGGCGGCGGGGACCACGTGTCGCTCGACCGGGTCGCCGCGCTTGCCGGAGTCGGGAAGGGCACCGTGTTCCGGCGCTTCGGCAACCGCGCCGGGCTGCTGCAGGCGCTGCTGGAGGAGCGGTCCCGGGAACTGCGCGACGCGGTCGGGAACGGCCCCCCGCCGCTGGGACCGGGCGCGCCCGCGCCGGAGCGCATGCTCGCCTTCCTCGACGGGCTCGGCGCGATCGCCGAGGGCAACGCCACCCTGTTGTCGGCACACGGACAGGCCTGCGCCGAGGACAGGTACGGCGATCCCAGCTACCGCTTCTGGCACCACCATCTGGCCGCCCTGTTCGCCGACGGCCGCCCCGATCTCGACGCCGACTTCCTGGCCCACGCCGTTCTCGCGCTCTTCGACGGCGACCTGATCCGCCACACGACCCCGCCCGACGACCCACGCCACTTCACCCGCTCCGTCCAGGAGTTGGCCATGGCACTGCTCCGCCGCGACTGACGGTCACCCGAAGTGCGAGGGTCGGGGCCCGTGCTCGGGGGTGGGCGCATATTTTCTGCCACTTGTCCGACATCGTGGTCTTCCGTAGCGGGCCGTCATGGGCGACCGTGGAGACATCGACGCGCGGAGGGGTGACGTGGCGATGGAGCTTCACGATGTGTCCCTGCCCTGGTTCCTGGTCGGTGTGGCCGGCGCGGTGTCGTCTCTGGCGCTGCCCTGGTTCCAGACCCGGACCTACCGTCGGGCGCGCGCGCTCGACTTCGACGAGTCGCGCTACGGCACCACGCCCGACACGGTCTTCCGGGTCCCGATCACACCGCTGAAGGTCTACGCGGAGCCGGTCGCGGCGCGGGAGGTGGGCCTGCCGCTGGGTGTGGCCGGTGCGGTGTTGTTCCTGGTCTTCGGGCTGTGGCCGTCGATGCTGACCTGGTCGGTGTGCGGTGGTGTGACGATTGTGCTCACCCCGGTGCGCCGCGCGCTGGGCCTGCGGGTGACCCACCGGATCGCGCGCGACGTGCAATTCCGCAACGGGCCGCTGCGCGATCGGGACGGCACGGTGATCGCCGAGCAGAGCCGGCCGCAGGTGGTGCGGACCTGGTATCGGCACGAGTACCGCGATCGGCCGCCGGGCGAGGACGACCTCTCGGTGGCGGTGCTCGGCAAGTTCTGGTGGCTTGCGGGACACCTGCTGTGCTGGCCGATCACCCTGCCGGGCACCCAGATCGTGCAGACCGCGATGTGCCAAAACCCGGCCTGGTCCCTTAGCCACGTGGGCGACGACGCGGGCGCGCCGTGGCTCGCCGATCTCGGCGAAGCACGAACCCCGCTACAACGCGACACCTCCGGAAAGGCTCGGCAGACCGCGCCGGACGGGTGACGGCCGCCGGGTGATCGGCGCCGCCTCGGGGCGCGGGCGGCCCCGGCAGCGGCCCGCGCGTTCCTCACCCCAGTAGGGACTCCACCAGCGCCCGGACCGACAGTACGAACAGCCGGTCGCCGTCGGTGACGTTGCTCAGGCTGTCCGCCAGTTCCGCGTCGTCCCGGGCCAGCTCCGCTCGCCACTCGTCCACCGCCGGCGGTTCGGCCGCGCTGTTCTCCAGGGCCCGCTCCAGCATCACGAAGCCGGCCACCTGGTACTGCACCGCCTGGACCGCCTCGCCCGCCCGCGCGCCCCGCAGGCCGGCCGCCGTCATCTCGTGCACCAGGGCCTTGCGGGCGGGGAGCATCATCAGTGACTCCAGGCCGCGCTCGCGGACCAGGCCGACCAGGTGCGGCCGCTCCAGGATCTTCCGCCGGGTCGATCGCGCGATCGACACCACCCGCTCGACCGGCGTGCTCCCGTCCACCGAGATCGCGCCCATCTCCGCGATCACCCGATCCACCAGTTGGTCGACCAGCACGTCGCGGTTGCCCACGTGCCAGTAGATCGAGGTGACCGCCACGCCCAACTCGGCGGCCAGTTTGCGCATGCTGAGGTTCTCGATACCGGATTCCATGACGAGACGCATGGCGGTGTCGAGCACGGTGTCTCGCGTGATCCTGTCCATCACGTCCCATTCTCGCGCCCCGGGCCGGTGACCCGATACACGGTCAACCGGGCCGCGGGTCTTTACCTCGCCGACCCACCGGTGTAACAGTGTTACAGAGCAACCGGCACCACCGCGCACGAGATCGCGACAACGGGGGTCGACGACCCGCGCGCAGCCCTCGCACGAGCACCGAGCACAGGCACGAGCACGAGCGGAAGAGGTGAGGTACGTGGCACGCATTCGGTACGGCGCCCGGCCGGCGGAGGCGCTGAAGAAGTCCTCCCGGGAACGATCCAGCCTTCCGGAGATCTGGTCCACGGGCGTGATGGCGATCTGGGAGACCGACCCCGAGGTGCTCGCGGCCGTACTGCCGCCGCCGCTGGTCCCCGCCGACCGGCCACTGGTCCGGGCGAACATCTCCGGCTGCGACATCAACGGCCACCCGCTCGGCGCGGGCGCGATCGCGGTGCGCTGCAAGCACGGCGACATCGAGGGCGACTACACGCTGACCATGCCGATGACCACCGAGCGGGCCGTGATCGGCGGCCGGGAGGTGTTCGGCGAGCCGAAGAAGCTGGCCGACGTCAAGGTCGAGCGCGACGGCGACTCCGTCGTGGCCACCGTGAACCGGATGGGCGTCACCTACATCGAGGTCCGCGGCACGGTCGGCGAGGAACTGCCGCTGCCCGAGCCCCGGCGGACGCTGAGCTTCTACTACAAGTTCCTGCCCGCCGTGGACGGCGACGGCTTCGACGCCGACCCGCTCCTGGTACACGTCACCCGCAACGAACGCACCCGCAGCGCACACGCCGTGACCGGCGAGGTGATCCTGCGCGACTCGGACTTCGACCCCGTCGCCGACCTCCCGGTCCGCAAGCTGATCTCGATCACGCTCAGCGAGCGCACCTCCGACCAGCAGGGCTTCGTCGCCGAACGGGTCAAGGCCGACCTGGTGCTGCCGTACATCCACCAGCGCTACGACGACGTGCAGCAGATCACCGACGACCCGCCGCCCGCCTCGAAGTAGCACCCCCGCAGGCACGGCAGCGACGACAACGACAAGGGAACGGGACACATGCTGCAGGAATTCGACGGCAGAGTCGCCGTCGTCACCGGCGCCGCGAGCGGCATCGGGCTCGCGATGGCCGAACGGTTCGCCGCCGAGGGCATGAAGGTCGTGCTCGGCGACATCGAGCGGGGCGCGCTGGACAAGGCCGTCGCGCGGATCACCGACGCGGGCGGGCGGGCGTTCGGACACGTGGTGGACGTGTCGGTGCGCGAATCCGTGTTCGCGCTGGCCGACGCCGCGTTCGAACACTTCGGCGCGGTGGACGTGTTGTGCAACAACGCGGGGATCGGGTCCGGCTCCGAGGGCAAGATGTGGGAGCACGACCCCAAGGACTGGGACTGGTGCTTCGCCGTCAACGTGTTCGGCGTCTTCAACGGCATCCAGGCGTTCGTTCCCAGGATGCTCGCGCAGGACACCCCCGGGCACATCGTCAACACCTCCTCCGGCGACGGCGGCATCGCCCCGCTGCCGAACGCGTCGGTGTACGCGAGCACCAAGGCCGCGGTGGTCACCATGACCGAGGCGCTGTACGCGCAACTCGGCCAGGTGCGGGCCAAGTTGGGTGCGTCCGTGCTGTTCCCGGGACCGAAAATGTTGCGTACCGGGCTGTGGGAGTCGTACCGCAACCGGCCCGAGCGCTTCGCCAAGTCGGTGCCGCGCAAGACGCCCTACAACACGCTCGACGCGTGGGAGAAGGCGATGCGCGACGCGGGGCGGGAGATCGAGTTCACCCCGGTCGAGTCGGTCGCCGCCGACGTGCTCGACGGCATCCGGGAGAACCGGTTCTGGATCCTGCCCGCGAGCGAGCACAGCGACGCACAGATCACCGCACGGTCGCGCAGCATGCTCGACCGCAGCAACCCCTCGTACCTCGAGACCTTCGTCCTGGACAAGTGAGCGACGATGACTGAGCAGACGACGACCGAGCACATCGCGCGGAGCGACACCGCCGAACTCACCACCCCCTACACGATCATCTCGTCGGACACCCACGCCGGGCTGCCCACCGAGCTGTATCGCGACTACCTCGCCACGAAGCACCACGCGGCGTTCGATCGGTTCATGTCCGAGCGCGAGGCGCAGCTCAAGGCGATCACCGATCTGGGCGTGCGCAACGAGGACTTCGCGGCGAACTGGTTCGAGACCAACGAGGAGGTGCTGCGCAGCGGTTGGGAAGTGGACCGGCGCGACCTGGAGTTGGACAAGGACGGCGTGGTCGGCGAGGTGATCTTCCCGGACGCCGACGCGGTCGAGTCGCGCACGTGTGTGCCGTTCGGCGCGGGCCTGGGCCTGTCCGGTGACCTCGATCCCGAACTGGGCCTGGCCGGCGCGCAGGCGCACAACCGCTGGCTGGCCGAACTGTGCAAGACCAGCCCGGAGCGGCGGCGCGGGGTCGCGCTGATCCCGATCACGGCCGCGTTGGACGACGTGCTCAAGGAGATCCGCCGGATCAAGGCCGACGGCCTGGGCGCGGTGATGATTCCGGCGATGTGGATGAACCAGACGCCGTACCACGACCGCAGGTACGACCCGGTGTGGGCGCTGTGCGAGGAACTGGAGCTCCCGGTGGTCACCCACTCGGGTCCGGCCGACCGCGAGGCGTACGGGAACCACCTGGGCATCTACGTCACCGAGGTCACCTGGTGGCCGTCGCGGCCGCTGTGGTTCCTGCTGTGGTCCGGCGTGTTCGAGCGGTTCCCGAGGTTGCGGTTCGGGGTGACCGAGGCGGGCTGCTGGTGGGTGGGCAACCTGCTGTGGTTCACCGACCGGCTGCTGCTCGGCTCGCGCGGCGCGGCCAAGTTGGCCGGGTTCGAGGAGATCAAGCTGCTTCCGAGCGAGTACTTCGACCGCAACTGCTTCATCGGCGCCTCCAACACCAAGCGCCGCGAGATCGGCATGCGCTACGAGATCGGCATCGGCAACATCTGCTGGGGTAACGATTTCCCGCATCCGGAAGGCACCTGGCCGGAGACGCTGAACATCCTGCGCAAGACGTTCTCCGACGTGCCGATCGCCGAGACGCGCGTGATGCTCGGCGAGGCGGTCGCGGACGTGTACGGCTTCGACCTGGCCGCGCTGAAGCCGCACGCCGAGCGGGTCGGGGTCACCCCCGCGACGCTCGGCCAGGTGAACGCGGACGGTTCGGCGAAGGACCTGACGACCAAGTGGGCCGCCGCCGCCGAGATCGGCCGGCACTGGCTCACCGGACACGACACGGGCGCCGCGATCAACCCGAACGCGCCGGCCCAGGAGGTCTGATCCCCGATGACCGAGCGCACCACCCCGCCCGCCGTCCCGGGCGGCCCCCCGTTCACCCACCTGCCCGAGCGATACACGGTGATCTCGGCCGACTGCCACGGCGGCGGCGAGATCCACGGCTATCGCGACTACCTGCCCGCCCGCCTGCACGCCGAGTTCGACGCGTGGGTGACCGGCTACGAGATCCCGTACCCGGACCTGAAGGGCGATCTGGGACCGCGCAACTGGGACTCCGATCGACGGCTGCGCGACCTGGAGGCGGACGGGGTGGTCGCGGAGGTGATCTTCCCGAACACCGTGCCGCCGTTCTTCCCCAAGCCGTCGTTGACGGACCAGCCGCCCGCCGCGAACGCCGGCGACCTGGCGCTGCGTTGGGAGGGGCTGAAGGCGCACAACCGCTGGATGGTCGACTTCTGCGCGGCGGCTCCCGGACGCCGCGCGGGCATCGTCCAGGTCATGCTGCACGACATCCCGGCGGCGGTGGAGGAGATCCGCTGGGCCAAGGAGGCGGGGCTCACCGGCGGCGTGTTGCTGCCCGGTACTCCGCCCGGCTCCGGCCTGGTGCCGATGTTCGACTACGCGCACTACGAGCCGCTGTGGCGGGTGTGCGAGGAGTTGGGCATGCCGCTCAACCACCACACCGGCTCGGCCGCGCCGCCGGCCGGGGACACCGACGTGGACAAGGTGGTGTTCCTGACCGAGGTGTCCTGGTGGGCGCACCGCGCGTTCACCCACCTGGTGGTCTCGGGCGCGATGGACCGCCACCCCGATCTCCAGTTCGTGTTCACCGAGCAGGGCACCGCCTGGATCCCGGAGGAGACCCGCCGGCTGGACTACTACTGGCACCGGATGAGCACCGCGGTCGGCTCCCAGGAGTACGAGTGGGGCAGCGAACTGGTCGGCCGGATGGCGCTCAAGCCCAGCGAGTACTGGGCCCGGCAGTGCCACGTCGGGGCCAGCTTCCAGCGTCCCGCCGAGGCCAGGCTGCGCTATCAGGTGGGCGTGGACCGGGTCATGTGGGGCAGCGACTACCCGCACAAGGAGGCCAGCCACCCGTTCAGTCGCGAGGCGCTCCAGCTCACCTACAACGGCATCGACCCGGTCGAGGTCGCGGCCATGGTCGGCGGCAACGCGGCGAAGCTGTACGGCTTCGACCTCGACGCGCTGGCCCCGATCGCGGCCCGGGTGGGCCCCAGGGTCGAGCAGGTCTGGGCACCGCTCGCGCCGGAGGACATCCCGGTCGGCGCGGACAAGTGCCCGGCGTTCGTCGGCGTGACCGGCGTCAAGCCGTAGCGGGGCCGGCGAGCGAGCCGTAGCCGGGCCACGACCGCACCGTGGGCGGGCCGGCACCGCGCCCGCCGGCGAGGCGCGGCCGGGCCCCTGCCGTGCCGGTGGTCGAGCGCGACCGCCTGCGCGGATCCCGTCGTCGGCGGGGTCGGAACCCCCGTTCCGGCCCCGCCGACACCGGCGCCGCGAGCGGTGTGACGCCTTGCACAGGGCTTCGCGCCGGCCGGCGGGCGATTTTTCCGGTGAATCGTGTCGGCACGGCCTAGAGTCCGAGCCATGACTCGACCGGACTGGGCTCCAGAGCACATCGACATCACGCGCGCCAGCGTCGCCCGCGTCTACGACTACGCGCTCGGCGGCGCGCACAACTTCGCGGTCGACCGCGAGGCCGCGGAACTGGTCACCCAGGCCATGCCCGAGTTGCGCGACGTGCTGCGCGGGAACCGGGTCTTCCTCACCCGTGCCGTCCACCACCTGTTGGACCTGGGCATCCGGCAGTTCCTCGATCTGGGCTCGGGCATCCCGACCGTGGGCAACGTGCACGAGATCGCGCACAAGGCCGACCCGGACGCGCGGGTGGTGTACGTGGACAACGACCCGGTCGCCGTCGCGCACAGCCAACTGCTGCTCGCGGACAACCCGAACGCGACCATGGTGGGCGCCGACCTGACCGATCCGGCCAAGGTGATCGACTCGCCCGAGGTGCGCAAGCTGATCGACTTCTCCCAGCCGGTCGGCGTGCTGATCGTGTCGGTGCTGCACTTCCTGCCGGACGAGGCGGACCCCGTCGGCGTGGTGCGCCAGTACATGGACGCCACCGTCCCCGGCAGCCACCTGGCCCTGTCGCACGCGCACCGCAGCGAGGAGCGCCCGGCCGGGATGGATCGCGCGCTCAGCGAGTACTCGTCCAACGTGCAGCAGATGCACGCCCGTTCGCACGACGGGATCCTGGCCGTCTTCGGCGACCTGGAACTGCTGCCCGCCCGCCTGGTCCCGGTCGACGTGTGGGGCCCCGAGGGCCGGCTCGGCGACCCGGTGGTGAAGCTGCCTCAGCTGGCGGGCGTCGCGGTCAAGGCCTGAGCGGCCGGCACCGGGTTGTAGAACTCGCGTTGGCCGACCACCAGACCGTCCCGGAAGGTCAACACCGCGATGTAGGTGTTGGCGTAGGGCCGGTCCGTGGTCCGGGCCCGACCCGTCCCGGTGAACTCGACGATCACGGTGTCCGGGTCCACGCACTCGTGGACCCGGGTCACCGTCAGGTTCAGCTCGAAGACGCCGAGCGCGATCGCGAGGTAGGTCTCCACCGCGGCCCGGCCCTCGATCCGCACCGGCGGCGCGGCGTAGGGGAATTCGAGCACGACGTCGGGGTGGTAGCAGGCCACCTGGGCGGCGCGGTCGCCCGCGCCGACGGCGGCGAGCAGCCGTTCGGCGACGCGGGTGTGGCGCGCGCGACGTGCCTCGGCCGGTTCGGTCGAATCCGTGGTCATGGCCGCACCCTGGCGCAGATCGGCCCGCGATGGAAGATCGCCCGCACGTGGAATCAGGCCGCGGCGGGTTCACCGTCCGTGACGGGCACCGCGTACGTCTCGGGCAGCAGGAGCAGGCACGTCGCGCTGACCGTCGCCGCGCCCGCCAGATAGGCCGCGACGCCCCACGGTGTGCCGTCGCCGCGGGCCAGTTCGGTGGCCACCATCGGGGTCAGCGCACCGCCGAGCACCCCGCCCAGGTTGTACGCGGTGGACGCGCCGGTACAGCGCACCCGCGGCTCGAACATCTCGGACAGGTAGGCCCCGACCACCGAGAACATCGCCATGAACGCGACCAGCGTGCCCAGACAGCCCAGGGTCATCCACATCGGCTCGCCGGTGGCCAGCAGGCCGAGCATCGGGAACGCCCACAGGCCCATCCCCGCACAGCCCACCAGGCACATCGGTTTGCGCCCGTACCGATCGCCCACCACGGCGAACAGCGGGGTGACCAGGGCCATCCCGGTCACCGCGATCATGATGCAGGCCAGCATCGTGGTGCGCCCGACCGTGGGCCGGTCGTCGGCGTACTGCAGGGACCAGGTGGTGGTCAGGTAGAAGCCCACGTAGCCGCAGGCCAGCGCGCCCGCGGTGAGCAGGACCAGGCGCCAGTGCCCGCGCAGGAGTTCGGCGACCGGACTCGGCGAGGTCTCGTTGTCGGCCACGAGCGCGCGAAACGCGGGCGTCTCCTCGACCGAGGCCCGCAGCATAAGCCCGCCGGCCGCGAGCACCCCGGCGAACAGGAACGGGACCCGCCACCCCCACGCGTGGAACTGCGCGTCGGTCAGCGACCCGGACAGGATCAACATCAGCCCGTTGGCGAGCAGGAATCCGAGCGAGGGGCCGGCCTGGGGGATCCCGGCCCACAGCGCCCGCCGCCCCGGCGGCGCGTGCTCGGCGGCCAGCAACACCGCGCCGCCCCACTCGCCGCCGACGCCGAAGCCCTGGCAGAACCGCAACACCACCAGCAGGATCGGCGCGGCCACGCCGATCCGGTCGTAGGTCGGCAGGAGCCCGACCAACACGGTGGCCACACCGGTCAGGACGAGCGACACCACCAGGACCGGCCGCCGCCCGCGCCGATCGCCCAGGCGCCCGAACACCACCGCACCGAGCGGGCGCGAGACGAATCCGACCGCGTAGGTCGCGAACGCCGCGAGGGTGCCGGCGATCGGCGAGAAGCCGGGAAAGAACAGCGGCCCGAGCACCAGGGCGGCGGCGGTGCCGTAGACGAAGAAGTCGTAGAACTCGATCGCGGTACCGGCGAAGGACGCCGCCGCGATCCGGACCATGGAGACATTTCGAGTCACACCCCGCCCAACGACCGGGTGGGATCATGGTCACCCGGGCGGCCGTCACCCGTCCGGCCGCGGCCTGCCGAGCCTTTCTCGACGACCCTCGCGGGATTCGTCCGTACCCGCTCCGGCGTCGGTCCGGTGATCCGCGTCGGTGTCGGGTGGAGGTTCGGGGTTGGCCCGCGGGTCCGCTACCGGGGGTGGGGGGCGGTTGGTCGTGGGGGTGGGCCGGCGAGGATGCGGCGCCAGGTCGAGGGGGACAGGGTGTCTTGGGAGTCCTGGTGGGTGATGCGGGCGAGGGTGTGTCCGGGGGCCGTGAGGGCGGTGGTGGCGGACCACAGGGCGCCGGGGATTCGGCGGGGTTCGTGGCGCAGGCTCAGGGACTCCTCCGCGGTGTCGCGGTAGGGCCGCAGGCGTAGTGCGATGCGGAGCATTTCCCGGGCGGCGTGGCGGCGGCCGGCTCGGGCGGCGGTCCACACGCCCGCGTGGGCCTGGCGGGTGCGGACGTCGGGGCGGCCCCACGGCATCGAGGGCGGCGTCTCGCCCCGGGAGACCGCGATCAGCGCGGCGACCAGGTCGGTGCCGCTCGCGGCGGCGTTGCCCGGCTCGGTCAGACAGGGGCGCACGTTCAGCCAGGCCGGCCCCGACGCGGTGCGCACGGCGTCCAGGGACAGGGCGCCGTGCCAGCCGAGGTGGCCGCCGAGCATTGCCACCTGTTCGCGGATGTCGGGCGCGACCACGCTGCGCCGCACCGCCGGACCGTGCAGATGCTCGTACGCGTGCACCGCGACCAGTCGGCCGTGCTCGAACACCGCCTGGGCGGACAGGACCGGACCCGCCGCGGGCTCCTGCACCAACACCCCGGCGCCGTCCACGAACGCGCCGTCGCGCTCCAACTCGTCGGCCAGGCGCAGCAGTTGTTCGCGCCGCTCGACCCGATGCGAGCCGAGCAGGGTCTTGATCCAGAGCGGCGGGTCGGCGACCTGGCGCAGTTCCTCGGCGGTGTGCACCACCACCGTCCCGGCCGGCTGCGGCATGCCGATCTCGGTCAGCGTGCTCGCCGCCGAGGCGCGGTCCGCGACGCGACGCAGCGCGGCGAACGACGGTACGGCCAAGGCCACTCCGTGCGCGGTGATCCGCTCCGGGGCCCGGGCCAGCACCGCGACGTGTTCGTCGGTGGGCAGCAGCACGTCGTACGGCTCGGCGCCGAGCACCGCCTCCGCCCGGGCCAGCCAGGCCCACGGATCCGTGCCGAAGGCGGGCACCTCGTACACCCTCGCGACCGACGGGGGGCGACCCGGGATCGGCCGACCGGGCGGCGCCAACACCGCCGGCTCGTGCCCGGATCGCCCGATCGCCACCGCGATCTGACGTGACGTCACCCCGAAGCCGTCCCCTAGCAGCACGCGCACGGGGGTCATCCTGGCACACCCGTCCGCCGTCGGAGCGGGCGGAATTCGTCGGCTCGGGCCCGCGTGCGGGGGTCTCGGGCGGAATAGGATGATGTGCATGTATCGCCGGGGTCGGATCACCGCGTCGACGTCGCCGATCGCGACGCTGCTCGTGCTGATCGGCCCGGGGCTGTTCGTGGACGGGGCGTTGCCCGCCCTGGTCGCCGTCGCGGTGACCGTCGTCCTCGCCCTGGCCGGCGCCGCCGCGGCGTGGGCGCCCTCCGCCGAGTGGGCGCGGGCGCGCGGCGCGGCGCTGCGCAGACGGGCCGACCGGTTGGCGTTCCTGCCCTCGCGCGATCCCGACGCGCCGGGTCGAGCACGGCCCCGAGCGCCGGGAACGGGCCCGGCGGCCCACCGCCGACCCGACCGCCTCGGCATCGCGTAGCGCCCCGCACCCGCGTTCGCTCTCGCTCCCGATCCCGGTCCGGTGACTTCGGCACGGCCGCCCGACGCATCCCGATTCCCGCGTCACGGAAGGCCCTTCCCATGTTCGGCATCCCTGTTCTCGGCGTCGCGCACGACGTCCTGCTCACCCTCGCCGACGCGCTCGCGCCGCTGCTCGGCACCGGCTCGGTGGCCGGCGCCGTGGTCGTGTTCACCGCGTGCGTCCGGCTCGTCATGGTCCCGTTGGGCTACGCCCAGGCCCGCGCCGAGGTGGCCCGCGCCCGGCTCGCCCCGCAGGTCGAGCGGCTGCGCCAGAGGTACGCCCGGGACCCGCGGCGACTCGCCCGCGAACTCGGCGCGCTGCACCGGCGATCCGGTATCTCGATGTTCGCCGGTGTACTGCCGGCCCTGGCCGGACTGCCATTCCTGTTCCTGACCTACCGACTCTTCGCCGGCGACCGCGATCTCCTGGGCCACACCCTCGTGGGCGCGCCGCTCGGCCTGCACCCGGTGGCCGGCCTCGGCGGGCCGCACACCCCCGTGCTGCTCGCCCTGATCGCGCTGATCGCGGGCGTGGCCCGGGTCGGGTACCGCCGGGCCGCCGCGGTGCCGAACACCCCCGCCCCGCTTCGGTGGATGCCCTTCGCCACGGTCCCGACCGCCGCGTTCGCCCCGCTCGCGGTCGGCCTGTACCTGCTCACGAGCACCGCGTGGACCACCGCCGAGCGGCCGTTGTTGCGCCGACTGGCGACGGCTCGTGCGGATCGCGTCGTACCCGGGCACTAGCGTTTCGGGCAGTGACGACGTGAATCTGATCCGCGATCGGAAAAGGGCACCCCATGGCAACGAACAAGTTCGGCGCGACCTGTGCCACGTGCACGACCTATGTCAAGGCCGGCGACGGGCTGTTGGTCCGCCGGGACGGCAAGTGGGTTACGTACTGCGCCGATTGCGGCGAGCCGAAGCCCGCCGCGCCGCCGCGCGGCAATCACGACGGCTGGCACCGTGGGCCGATGGCGGCGTTCGACGTGGAGACCTCCGGAATCGATCCGCTCTCCGATTTCATCGTCACCGCCGCCCTGGTGGACTCGACCGGTACCCGGCGGTCCTGGCTGATCGACCCGGGGGAGCGGGAGATTCCCGCCGAGGCGACCGCGATCCACGGGATCGACACCGCGCGCGCCCGGGCCGAGGGACGCCAACCCGCCCTGTGCCTGGCCGAGATCGGTGCGGCGATGGCCGAATACCTGGCCGCCGGCACCCCGATCGCGATCTACAACGCGCCGTTCGACCTGACCATCCTGCAGGCCGAGCTGCACCGCCACAACCTGCCGCAACTCCCTTACACGGCACCGATCATCGACCCGCTGGTGATCGACAAGCAGCTCGACCGCTACCGCAAGGGCAAGCGCACCCTCGCGGCCACCAGCGCGTTCTACGAGGTGGTGCTCACCGACGCGCACACCGCCGACGGCGACGCGCTGGCGTGCCTGCTGCTCGCCCAGGACCTGGGCGCGCGTTTCCCGGAGTTGGCCGCCGACTCGCTGCGCACGCTGCACGAGAAGCAGGTGCAGTGGTACGCCGAGCAGGCGGCCTCGCTGCAGAGCTACTTCGATCGGCGCAACCCCGACGGCGGCGGCGCGGTCGTCGACCCGAACTGGCCGGTGATTCCCGGCGGTCCGGACGGGCCGGGCTCGCCGAGCCTGCCGGGCACCACCGGTGGATCGAGCGCGTGGCGGGCGGCGGACGCGGAGCCGAGCCTGTCCGGGTCGAGCGCCTGGCGGCCGGAGGCGGGGGAGTAGCCGGCGGGTGCCACGAGCGGCCGGCACCGTGCGCTACGCCGCGGCCGGGGTGCGCAGCCGGCCGTCGATCAGTTCCACCGTCCGGTCCGCGTGCGGCAGGTGGCCGCGGTCGTGGGTGACCAGGACCGTGGCCGCGCCGCTCGTGCGGGTCAGCTCGGCGAGCAACGTCACGATCGCGGCGCCGCGTTCGTGGTCCAGCGCGCCGGTGGGTTCGTCGACCAGGAGCACGCTCGGTTCGTGCATCAGCGCCCGGGCGATGTTCACCCGCTGCCGCTGACCGCCGGAGAGCCGGTGCGGACGGTGCTGCGCCCGGTCCGCGAGGCCGACCCGGTCGAGCAGTTCGAGCGCCCGGGCGCGGGCCTTGCGCGCACTGCCGCCGGCCAGGTGCGCCATCACCTGAAGCTGCTCGACACACGTCAACGAGGCGAGCAGGTTCGGCTGCTGGAACACGATCCCGATGGTGTTCCGGCGCAACCGGGCCCGCTCGGCCGGCCGCAGGGCGACCGCGTCCAGGCCGGCGATCGACACGCGGCCCGCGTCCGGCGTGGTCAGCGTCGCGGCGACGGCGAGCAGGCTCGACTTGCCGGACCCCGACGGCCCGACCACGGCGGTCAGCGTCCCGGGCGGCACCGCCAGCGAGACCCGGTCCAGCGCGGTCAGCCGACCGTCGCCGTCGGGATAGGTGAGCGTCACGTCGGCGAGTTCCAGGCCGGGGGACGGGTGCATGGCGGGCCTCTCGGGCGTGGGGGAATCGGGCTGCGGGCTCGTCGCCGGACACCTCATCGGGTCCCGCCGAGCGCGGTGTGCGGGTCGACCGAGGTCACGCGACGCACGGCGAGCCCCGCGCCGACCATGCCGAGCAGGATCAACACCGCCCCCGGCAGGACCGTGGTCGAGGCGTCCACCACATAGGGCACCCCCGCCGGTGCGACCGCGCCGAACAGCGCGGCGACCCCGACGCCGACGGTGGTGCCCGCGAGCAGCACCACGAACGCCTGGCCGAGCGCGTCGCGCAGCAGGTAGCCGGTGGGCGCGCCGAGCGCCTTGAGCACCGCCACGTCGCCCGCCCGCTGGATGGTCCACACGGTGAAGAACGCGCCGACCACGAGCGCCGAGATGGCGAACAGGAACCCGCGCATCAGCTGCAGCGAGCCGTTCTCGGCGGTGTACGACCCGATCGCCTTCCGCGCGTCGCCGATCGAGGAGCTGCGGGTGCCGATCGCCCGGTCCGCCGCGCCGGTGTGCCCGCCGGCCAGGTCGAGCGCGATCACCGTCGCGTGCGGGCCGCCGCGCCGCGGTCCCGGGCGCAGCGGTTGCCAGTCGGCGAGGGTGGTCCAGGCGACCGGCGCGTGGCTGTACGAGGATCCCGACACCACGGCGGCGACGGTCAGCACGGTGTCCGCGCCGACGGTCAGCCGGTCGCCGACCCGCACGCGCAGCTCGTCGGCCAGATCGCGGGACAACACCACCGTTCCCGGGGCCAGCCCGTCCGGCGCCAGCGGCCCGCCCGGCTCCACGCCGAACGCCGCCGCGGCGGTGGTCCGCGTGCCGGCCCCGAGCCGGGTCGTCGCGATGCCGAGCGGCGACGCCGAACGCACCCCGGGCTGCTCGGCCCAGCGCCGCCACTGCGCCTGCTCCACGGTCGAGTCGGCGAACGAGACACCCTGTCCGGGGGCGGGCGCGGCGAACGCGAGCCGATCGGCCGGCAGCGCGTCGATCGCCGACGTATTGGCCCGCCCCAGCCCCACGGTCAGCCCGGACACCAGTCCGACCAGCGCGGTGACCAGCACCACGGTGACGATCATCAGGGCGAACCGCCCCCGGGCGAACACGAGATCCCGCAACGCTACGAACACACGCCAAGCCTGGTCGCCGGCCGCGTCCGCGTCATCGATCGGGTTGACCGCCCCCGGTCAAACTTTCGATCGATGGCGGCTCCACCCAGCCCGGTTAGCCTTGACCCGATATGTACGCCGGTATCCCGACCCCCGTCTCCGTGCCCCGCACGCTCCGTGCCTGTATGCACGCGCTGGTCGCGCTGCTGCTCGCGGTGGCCGCGCTGCGCGCCCTCGTCGGCACCGATGCCTCCGCGGTACGGACCGCGCTGATCCCGGTCGCCGCCGCGGTCACGGCCGCGGTGTACGCGGTGGGCAACCTGACCCCCTCGGTGGGGCCGTCGCGGCGGGCCTCGGTGTGCTGGCTCGGCGCGCTCACGCTGTCCTGGTGCGGGCTGTACGCGCTCACGGCGGAGGGGATCTGGTTCGCCTTCCCGCTGTTCTTCCTGGTTCCGCACCTGCTGCCCGTCCGGGTCGCGCTGCCCGTGGTGGGCGGGCTCGCGGTGATCGCCGTCGGGGGCTACGCGGCCCATCGCGGCGCGGTGTCGGTGGGCATGGTGCTCGGTCCGCTGCTGGGCGCGGCGGTCGCGGTGACCACCGTGCTCGGCTATCAGGCGCTGCACCGGGAGAGCGAGGCGCGGCGCCGCCTCGTGGAGGACGTGGTCGCGGCCCGGGCCTCGCTCGCGGCGGCGGAGCGGCACGCGGGGGTGCTGGCGGAGCGGGAGCGGCTGGCCCGGGAGATCCACGACACGCTCGCGCAGGGCTTCAGCAGCATCCAGTTGTTGCTGCGCGCGGCGGAGCGGGCGCTGCCGGCGGATCCGACGGCGGCCGATCGGCACGTACGGCTGGCGCGGGTCACCGCGACCGACAGCCTGGCCGAGGCGCGGCGGTTCGTCCGGGCGCTGGCGCCGCCGGAATTGGACGACTCCTCGCTGCCGGCGGCGCTGGAGCGGCTGTGCGCGCGGACGGCCGCCGAGGCGGACCTGGATGTGCGCTTCCATCGCACGGGGGAGGCGGCCGGGCTGCCGACGGCCGTCGAGGTGGCGCTGCTGCGGATCGCCCAGTCGGCGCTCGGGAACACGGTGCGGCACGCGGGCGCGTCCCGGGCCGAGGTGACGCTCAGCCACATGGAGGCGTCGGTGACGCTCGACGTGGTGGACGACGGACGCGGGTTCGATCCGGCCGCGCGCCCGATCGGGGCGGATCGGGGCGGGACCGCCGGCACCGGATTCGGGCTGGCGGCGATGCGGACCCGGGCGGCCGAACTGGGCGGGGCGCTGACGGTGGAGTCCGGCCCGGGTCAGGGGGCGGCGATCGCGGTGACGTTTCCGGTGCCGGCGGAGGCGGGCCCCGGTTCCGTCCCGGCGCATGCGGGAGAGGCGACCGGGACCGTCCCGGCGCCCGCCCGGGAGCGGTCGGGGACCCTGCCGGCGCGCGCGGACGGGGGCGCGCGGTGATTCGGCTGTTGCTGGCCGACGACCATCCCGTCGTGCGCGCCGGGCTGCGCGCGGTGCTGGCCGCGGAACCGGACTTCGAGGTGGTGGGCGAGGCGGACACCGCGGAGCGCGCGGTCGAGTTGGCCGGCTCCCTCGCGCCCGACGTGGTGCTGATGGACCTGCGCTTCGGCCCGGGCGCCATGCACGGGAACGCCGCCACGGCGGCCATCGCCGCGCTGCCCCGCGCTCCGCACGTCCTGGTGCTGACCACCTACGACACGGACGCGGACATCCTGGCCGCGGTCGAATCGGGCGCGCTGGGCTACCTGCTCAAGGACGCCCCGCCGGAGGAGTTGGCGGCGGCGGTACGGACGGCCGCGGCCGGCGAGTCGGCGCTCGCGCCCCGGATCGCGGGCCGACTGCTGAGCCGCCTGCGCCGGCCGGAACCGGTGTTGAGCCCGAGGGAGATCGAGGTATTGGGGCTGGTCGCGGAGGGGTTGTCGAACCTGGCGATCAGCAAGGCGCTGTTCCTGAGCCAGGCGACGGTCAAATCGCATCTGGTGCACATCTACGCGAAGCTCGAGGTCGATTCGCGCACGGCGGCCGTGGCCGCGGGGGTCAGGCGGGGACTGATCGAGCGGGAGTGAAGCCCGCCCCCGGACACGCCGCCGTTCGGCCGTGCGCGAGTGGGTGGGCCCTCGGCCTCGGCGTCGGTGGGTCCGGGGAGGTGGGGCCGGGGACGGGCAGGTCGTAGGGTCTCGGCATGACCGTGCTGCACGTGAAGGGCCGCGTTCTGGTCGGCCCCGAGGATGTCCGCGACGAGATGTGGGTGATCGGCGGGCGGATCACCTTCGAGCGGCCGACGTCGCTCGCCGTCGACGCCACGTTGGAAGGGTGGGTGCTGCCCGGCCTGGTCGACGCGCACTGCCATGTCGGGATCGACGCGCACGGCGCGGTCGACGCGCCGACCGCCGAGCGCCAGGCGATCACCGACCGGGACGCGGGCGCGCTGCTGCTGCGCGACGCGGGCTCGGCCGCCGACACCCGCTGGATCGACGGCCGCGAGGACCTGCCCCGACTGATCCGCGCGGGGCGGCACCTGGCGCGGCCCAAGCGCTACATCCGCAACTACGCGCACGAGATCGAGCCGGGTGACCTGACCGCGTTCGTGATCCGGGAGGCTCGGCGCGGCGACGGCTGGGTCAAGCTGGTCGGGGACTGGATCGACCGGGACACCGGGGACCTGGCGCCGCTGTGGCCCAAGGACGCGCTCCAGGAGGCGATCGCCGCCGCGCACGCCGAGGGCGCCCGGGTCACCGCGCACTGCTTCGCCGAGAACTCGCTCCCGGACCTGGTGGAGGCGGGCATCGACTGCATCGAACACGCCACCGGATTGACCGAGGACCTGATTCCGCTGTTCGCCGAGCGGGGCGTGGCGATCGTGCCGACCCTGGTCAACATCGCCACCTTTCCCGGGATCGCCGATCAGGCGGGCGCCAAGTTCCCGACCTACGCCGCGCACATGCGCGCGCTGCACGCCAACCGGTATGCCACGGTGCGGGCCGCCTACGACGCGGGTATCCCGATCTTCGTGGGCACCGACGCGGGCGGGTCGTTGCCGCACGGCCTGGTCGCCGACGAGGTCGCGGAGCT
This sequence comes from Embleya hyalina, assembly GCF_003967355.1. Classification (GTDB taxonomy): domain Bacteria; phylum Actinomycetota; class Actinomycetes; order Streptomycetales; family Streptomycetaceae; genus Embleya; species Embleya hyalina. The sequence goes on from NZ_BIFH01000033.1 coordinate 170,442, forward strand.
GGTCGCGGCCGGCATTCCGGCCCACGACGCGCTGTCCGCCGCGTGCTGGTCCGCCCGCCGCTGGCTCGGCCGGGACGCGATCGCCGAGGGCGCGTCGGCCGACTTGGTGGTGTATTTGGCCGATCCGCGAGCCGACGTGGGTGTGTTGGCCGACCCGCGCGCGGTGGTGTTGCGGGGCACGGTGATGCCGCGCTGACGCACCACGACAGCCCCCTCGACACCGCGAAACACCGCCGGGCTCGGCGCGGGCGACCGGGGCGTGATCCCCGCGGGACCGCCGATCGTGGCCGAAATCCGCCCCCGCGCGGGGCCGGCGGAGTGACCCGGCGACACTCCGCCCCCGCCCGGTCGTTGAACGCCGTGTCCGTCGACGTGGTTCGACGGGCGCGGCGTCGGGGCGTGGGACCTCGGGGCCGGCGCAGCGAAAGGCAGCCCCCGTGCGAGGTTCGGCCCTGATCGCCCCCAACCCCGATCCGCACCACCGCCGTCCGTTCGGCATGGTGCCCCTGCCCTACCCGGTGACCGAGGCCCTCGGCCCCATCCCCGGCGCACCGCTCGGCCCTCCGCCAAAGACCGTGCTCGACCCACCGGAGCCCTGGTTCGGCGCCGACGGGCGTTGACGGCGCTCCGGGCTCACGGTTTGTACGGCAGGGACGGTACGTCGAAGCAGTTCGTCGTCATGTCCGGCACCTGGGCGATCCAGCCGCCCGGGGCGCCGTCCTGCCAGCGGGCCACGTCGAAGCAGGTGCGGGTGGGCGCGGCGACCCGGTCGACCGGTTCGGCCTTGAAGTCGACCGGGATCAGCAGGCCGTGCGCGTCGTAGCCCTCGGGGCGGTTGACGAAACCCTCGACGCAGGCCCGGGTGACCTTCGCGCCGCACGAGGCGATCGCGTCGGTGAGCCACATCGCCGAGGCCCAGCCCTCCAGCTCCCACTGGGAGAGCTTGTCCTCGCGGTCGGGGAAGTACTTCTTCATCGCGGCCCGGAACTCGGCCACCGCGGGTTGCCCGATGTCCGTGTAGCCGCGGCTGTTGCCGGTCGCGTAGATGCTGTTGCGGCAGGTCGGGGACGCCTTGAAGTCCTCGCCGACGCGCGCGTTCCAGTTCTGGACGTTGGTCACCTTGGCGGTCACCCGCAGGTCGTTGCCGTCCATCGCCTTGCACAGTTCGACGTTGCCGCGCGTGTCCACCGCGTCGAAGACGATGTCGACGCCCTTGGCGCGCATGTCCACCACCGCGGCGGCGAAGTTCGGCAGCGCGAAGTCGACCTGCTTTTCGACGACCGTGTAGCCCTCGGCGCGCAGCCCGTCGGCGACGGTCTGCGCGTAGCGCGCGGAGTCGGCCTGGTTGTACGACACCACGGCGGCGGTGCGGGCGCCGAGCTTCTCCTTGAAGTAGCGGTAGACCTCGGTGCTCGCGTACATCCGGCCGTCCCAGCCCACCTTGCCGTCGCGCGGCGCGCGCGATCCGTAGATCGAGTACAGGTGCGGGTACGTCTCGTACGCGGTCCCGATCGGCTGTCCGCCGACGTCGGGCACACCCTTGTCGCTGACGTACCGAGCGGCGTTGTAGCTGTAGACGCTGTTGCCCGCGAAGGCGAACACCTTGTCGTCCTCGACCAGTCGGCGGGCGCAGCGCTGGTTGGCCACGCCGTAGCCGTTGTCGTCGCAGGCGGACACCTTCACCCGGCGCCCGTTCACCCCGCCGCGCTCGTCGAGCGCCTTGAAGTAGGCCTGGGCGCCGTACATCGGCCCGGAGAAGGTCTCGTTGCCGAGCACCCCCTGGACGGTGTCGATCATGCCCACGGTGATCTCGGTGGGCGTGACGCCCACATCGGACGCGGTGTTGGTGTTCGGCGCCGCGGCGGACGCGGGCGCCGGACCACGATCCTCGCGGAAGTCGCGCTCCGGCAGCCGCGAACCGCACCCGGTCAGTGCGGCGACCGCGCACAACACGCCGGACAGCACCAGGGCCACCGAGGCGCACGGCATGCGCCGTCCGTGGATACGACGATGCATGCGTGCTCCTCGGTGACCCGGGGCCGGCGGCCGACCCGCCCGTGCGGAGTGGGGCGTCAGGCCGTCGGGCAACCCGGGGCGACGGTGCCCGGCTTGAGCGCGCCGACCAGCGTGCAGACGGTGCCCAGGCTGACCTTCCAGGTGCCGTCCTGCTTGACCGCCTTGCCGTTCTGGCCGGGCAGCGCCGGGGCGCCGGCGAGCAGGATGTCGAACGTGACCGCCGCGGTGTCGCCGTCGATCTTCACCGCGGTGGTCTTGGAGGTGACCGACTTGGCCAGCGGGTCGTTGGCGAGCGTCTCGACGAGCGCGCCCATCTTGTCCGCGTTCTCCAGGACCGCCTTGCGCGCGTCGAGCGGCTGGGCGTTGTCGAACAGCTTGTCCCAGTTGTCGGCGACCTTCTTCTCCTCGCCGGTCAACGTGGTCGAGCCGCCGGCCGCGGGGGCGCCGGTGCCGCCGGCCGAGGCGGCGGGCGAGCCGGCCGCGGTGGTCCCCGGCGCGGCCGGCGTGCTCGGCTGGCCGGCGGCCGGCGCGCTCGCCGACTGCGACGCCTTGCTGTCCTTCTTGTCGTCCTTGTCGTCGCTGCTACACCCGGACATCACCAGCACCGCCACCAGTGGCAGGGCCAGCAGCGCACGGCGCGCGCCCTTGCGCCGACCCGCACCGGTGCCGTTCCGCTCGGCCCGCTCGTTGATCAAGTCCACGCTCACGTGCGTTCACCACCCGTTCCGCCGGTCGCCCGGCGTCCTGTCGCTGTTGATGTAGCCAGGTAGTACCTGGGTTACCGGCAAGTCATGTTGCCATGCGCGACTCGGTATCCAATCGTGTTCCGGGCCGTATGACCAGATCCCGGCGAACTACGCTGAGGCAGCGATACGCAATCGGGCGGATTCGACGGGTGGACCATATGGCAGGTTCGACGAACTCGGCAGGTTCCACGGGAAAGGCGAACTCCCTTTCCGAAAGACAGCGTACGGCGGCCGCGCCGTCGGCCATCGAGGGTTTGCGGCGGTTGGCGCGTACGCACGGCGGCTGGCTCGTCGGGCTGTGCGGGGCGCTGTTGTGCGCGGTGGGGTGGTACGGCGTGTCGGGTGAACGGTACGAGGCGCGCCAACTGCCCTACCTGGCTTCGGCCACCATTCCCGGCGCGGCGCTGATCGTCGCCGGCGCGGTACTCGTGGTCGGGACCCGGCGCGGGACGGCGGAGGCCGCCGGGACGAGCGTGGAGAACGCGGAGTTGCGGCGGATGATGGGCCGGTTGTACGAGCTGCTGGTCGAGCCGGAGCCGACCGACGCGGCGGCCGGGGCGGGCGCCGGGGCGGCGTGGGTGACGGTCCCGGGCGGGGCGCGCTATCACCGGAGCGGGTGCTCGCTGGTGCGGGGCAAGGACGGGGTGGCGCCGGTGGGCGCGACGGCGGTGCGGGACCGGGATCTGCGGCCGTGCCGGTTGTGTGATCCCGGGACCGACGGGCCGAGCGCGCCCGGCGCCGACGGCTGAGCGCCGTGCTCACCGTCGAACTGGCGCTCGCCGGCCTGGGCGTGGGCGCGATCGCGGCGCTCGCGGCGGTCGGGATGATCACCTCCTACCGGGCCACCGGCGTGTTCAACCTGTCCTTCGGCGCGCTCGCGATGATCGTGGCCTACCTCGTCTGGCAGCAGGTGCGCGTGTGGGGCTGGCCGCTGTGGGCGGCGGTGCTGCTCGACGTGGGCGTGGTGGCGCCGGCGCTCGGCCTGGTCCTGGAGCGCTTCGTCTTTCGCGGACTGCATCGCGAGGGGGCCGGTCCGGCCCGGATGCTGGTCGCCTCGCTGGGCGTGTTCGTGCTCCTGGTCGGCGCGGCCACGCTGGCCTGGGGTACCCAGGCCCGCCTCGACCCGCCCTCGATCGTGCCGGCGGGCAGCGTCGGCCTGCCCGGCGACACGTCGGTGGCCAAGGGGACGCTGGTCGAACTGGGCGTGGTGGCCGCGGTCGCCGTCCTGGTCGCCGTCGTTACCCGGTTCACCCGCTTCGGTGTGCGGCTGCGCGCGGTGGTGGACCGGCGGGCCCTGGCCGAGTTGTCCGGGGTGCCGGCCGATCGCGTCGCCGCGACCGGATGGGCCTTCGGGTCGATGCTGGCGGGGCTGACCGGCGTGTTGCTCGCGCCGCACCTGCGGCTGGATCCGTACGGACTGACCCTGCTCGTCCTGGAGACCATCGGCGTCGCGGTGGTGGCCCGGCTGGCCAGTCTGCCGGTGGCGATCCTGGCGGCGCTCGCGATCGGGGTGGGGCAGAGCGAGTTGTCCCGGCTCGAACCCGACTCGTGGGAGCTGATCCAGGCGCTCCAGGCGAACCTGTTCGTGGTGGTGATGCTGGTCGCGCTCCTGGTACTGCCCCGCATGGTCGAGGTCGGCGGCCCCGACCCGGCGCGCGCGGTCGGTGCCCGGATAGGGACCGGGCACGGGGAGAGCGCGCCGGTGGGCTGGTGGGTGCCGTTCGTCGCGGTCGCCGCGGCGCCGCTCGCGCTGGGCGCGGAACATCTGCGGGTCGCGCAGCAGGTGCCGGCGATGGCGATCGTGTTCGTGTCGCTGGTGATGCTCACCGGATACGCCGGCCAGATCTCGCTCGGCCAGGCCGGTTTCGCCGGACTCGGCGCGTTGTTCGCGGCGCAGCTGGCCAGTCGGGACGTCCCGGCCCTGCTCGCGCTGTTCCTGGCCGCGTTCCTGGTGGTGCCCGTGGGCCTGCTGACCGGGTGGCCGGCGATCCGGCGGCGCGGGCTGACCCTGGCGCTGACCACCTTCGCGGTGGCCGCGGTGGTCAGCCGGTTCGTCTTCGCCCAGCCGCGCTTCACCACCGGCCTCACGCTCGACCACCCGTGGCCGTTCGACGGTGAACGCTCCTTCTACGCCCTGGAGTTGCTCTGCCTCGTGCTGGTCCTGCTGGTGGTTCGCCGGCTGCATGTGAGCCGGCTCGGCCGGATGCTGGTCGCGGTCCGCGACCACGAGCGCGGCGCGGCGGCGGCCGGCGTGGACGTCGCCTCGGCCAAGGTCTTCGTCTTCGCGGTCGGCGCCGGCGTGGCCGGGCTCGGCGGCGCGCTGCTCGGGATGGGCGGGCGGGCCTTCGACGCGGCGGCCTTCGATCCGGTGCTCGGCCTGGTCTGGTTCGCCGCGGTGGTGGTGTTCGGCGTGGACAGCGCGGCCGGCGCGGTGTTGGCCGCCGGCCTGGTGGTGGCCCTCGACGCGGCCACCACGGCCGGGATGTCCACGATCGTGATCGGCGGCCTGGCGGTGCTGCTGTCCCGGATGCCCGGCGGCGTCCCGGCGACCCTGCTGCGCCTGGCCGCGGGGCCGGCGCCCGTGCCCGCCGCGCCGCCCCCGCCGGTCCGGCTCGGCCCGCTGGGTCGCACGCTGCGCGAGCGGGTGCGCGCCGGCCGGGCGGAGGTGGGCGGGTGAGCGCGCTGCGGGCCGAGGGGGTGGTCCGCCGGTTCGGTGGGCTGCGCGCCGTGGACGGGGTCGACCTGACCGTGCCGTCGGGCGTGGTGACGGCGCTGATCGGGCCGAACGGGGCGGGAAAGAGCACCCTGTTCGACTGCCTGGCGGGTGGGCGGGTCGACGCCGGACGGGTCCACCTGGGCGCGCGCGACGTGACCCGGCTGCCCGCGCATCGGCGGGCCCGGCTCGGGCTGGCCCGGACGTTCCAGGCGGTGTCGGTCTTCCCCGGTCTGACGGTGGTGGACAACCTGCGGGTGGCCGCGGAGAACCGGTTTGGATCCTCCGCTCCGGCCCGCCTGCTCGGTCTGCCGGATCCCGCCCGGGGACGGACCCGGGACGCGGTGGAGGCGGCCCTGGACCGGCTCGCGCTCACCGAACACGCGGACACCCCGGCCGGCGAACTCCCGGCCGGGATACTGCGGATGGTCGAACTGGCCCGCGCGCTCGCGGCGTCCCCGTCGGTACTGCTCCTGGACGAGCCGGCCAGCGGGCTCGACGACGCGCAGACCGAGCGGCTGCGCCGCGAACTGCGCGCGCTGGCCGCCGACGGCCTGGCGATCCTGCTGGTCGAACACGACATGGACCTGGTGTTCGGGGTGGCCGACACGGTGCACGTGATGGCCGCGGGCCGGATCGTGGCGGCCGGCACGCCGGACGAGATCCGGCGCGACGCGCGGGCCCGGGAGGTGTACCTCTGATGCCGATCACCCTGTCGGTCGACGGACTTCGGGTCCGGCACGGCCCGATCGAGGCGCTGCACGGCGTCGACCTGGACTTCCCCGCCGGCGCCGTCACCGCCCTGGTCGGCCGCAACGGCTCGGGCCGCAGCACGCTCCTCGACACGCTGGCCGGACTGGTCCGGCCCACCGCCGGGACCATCACCTGGAACGGTGTGGACATCACCGCCTGGCCCGCCGACCGCCGGGCCCGCGCCGGCCTGACCCTGATCCCGGAGCGGGGCGGGGTGTTCGCCGGCCTGAGCGTGGCCGACAACCTGCGCCTGTTCGCCGACGGCCGCGACGTGGCGCCGGCCCTGACCGCGTTCCCGGTGCTGGCCGATCGGCGCAGGCAGCGGGCCGGCACGCTCTCCGGCGGCGAACAGCAGATGCTCGCGGTGAGCAGGGCCCTGCTCACCCCCGCCAAACTCCTGCTCCTGGACGAACTCAGCCAGGGCCTGGCCCCCCGCGTGGCGGCCCACCTGTACGACGTGGTGGCCGGCCTGGCCACGGCCGAACGCACGGTGATCCTGGTCGAACAACACACGGGCGAGGCCCTGCGCCGCGCCGAGGTCGTCTACGCCCTCAGCCGGGGCACCGTCACCTTCAGAGGCGACCCGACCGAATACGAGACCCACCCGGACGGCGCCCACCGCACGTAGCGGTGGGCGCCGATCCGGCTTCGACGCCCGAGGCGCCGCGAACGCGACGCGCGCGGAAGCCGTCGGCTTCCGCGCGCGTGGGTCGGGCGTGGGTCAGTCGGCGTCCAGGGCGCTGGGGAGGCGGGCCGGACAGCCGTTGGTGTACGAGGCGTTGTACTCGAAGTGCCATTCCTCGTTGTCGTACATCCGGCACCAGCCGTACTTGCTGCCCTTGGCCTGGAGCCAGGCCTGGGCGTTGGCCGGGTAGATGTCCACCGCGACGCCCTGGACGTGCATCGACTTCTCCGGCGGCAGCACCCAGTGCAGCGCCGCCTCGCGGGAGCCGACCTCGGCGATCTTCTCGTCCAGGAGCCTCTGCTGGTGTGCCCAGCCGCGTTTGCCGGAGTTCAGGTTCAGCTTGATGCCCTCGGCCGCCATCGCCTGGTCGATCCTCTTCCACGCGGCGTACGCGGCCGGGGTGAGCGCCTTCGGGTCCTTCGGCGCGTCCTTGTCGTTGGCGGGCGCCTTGGCGGTGCTCGACGCGGACGATTTCGGCGGCTTGGTCGTCGCCGACTTGCTCGATGCCGGGGAGCCGGTGGAGGGTGCGTTCGTGGGGGCCGTCTGGGTGTTCGGGACCTGTTCGGGGTTCGGCGTCACCTGCGCGCCCACCGAGTCGGCCCGGTCCTTCTTGTCGTCGTCGCCACCGCCGAGGAACAACACCGCGCCGACCCCGGCCCCGCCGAGTATCAGCGCGCCCGCCAGGCTCCAGGCGACCAGCTTGCCGCGCCGGCGCCGCGCGGGCTCCGGTTCGTCCGCGGGGGCCGGTCGGGGCGGCTCGGCGATCGGCGCGGCCGAGCCGACGGGCGGCTGCTCACGCGTGTACCAGTCGGCCGGGACCGGCGTGGTCTCCGCGTCGAACCTGCCCGGTGTACCGGGTATGCCGGGCGGCTGCGATCCGGGTGGACCGGCCGCGTGCCCCGAGCCCGAGCTGTGCTGTTCCCACGAGGTGTCCAGAAAGTGCGCTCCGTCGGGTGTGCCCCCTTCGTCGGGCTGTGGTTCTCCGCTGCCCGCTGCGTGTCTCACTGGTGAAGCCTCCTCGTAGTGAGCCTGGATCCTCTCGCGGATCACGCGCGCCGAGCGAGCCACGGTTGTTCCGACGTGTGTGGGATACACCACTGCAACCGTTCCGGCGTCCGGCTCGTAGCCTGGGGAGCACCGGTCGGAGCAACCCGCGTAACCTGGGAAGCTTGCCGCAAGGAGAAGGCCGCATGGAGAAGAGGGGTCGAAGGTGAGCACGCACCACCGCACCGGAGGACTCGTCGACGGTTTCGGTCGCGTGGCGACCGATCTGCGGGTGTCGCTGACCGACCGCTGCAACCTGCGGTGCACGTACTGCATGCCCGAAGAGGGGCTGGACTGGCTGGCCAAACCCGAGCTGCTGACCGGCGAGGAGATCTCCCGCCTGGTCCGGATCGCGGTGACCACGCTCGGTGTGCGCGAGGTCCGCTTCACCGGCGGCGAGCCGCTGCTGCGCCGCGAGCTGGTCGACATCGTCCGCGAGGCCGCCGCCCTGGAACCGCGCCCGACGTTGTCCGTGACCACCAACGGGATCGGCCTGGCCCGCCTGGCGCCCACACTGCGCGAGGTCGGCCTGGACCGGGTCAACGTCTCGCTGGACACCCTCGATCCGGCCCGCTTCAAGGCGATGACCCGGCGCGACCGGCACGCCGACGTGCTGGCCGGGCTGGCCGCCGCGGTGGAAGCCGGGCTCGGCCCGGTCAAGGTCAACACCGTGCTGATGCGCGGGGTGAACGACGACGAGGCCGCCGCGCTGCTCGCGTGGTGCCTGGAACGCGGCTACGAGCTGCGCTTCATCGAGCAGATGCCGCTGGACGCGCAGCACGGCTGGCAGCGCTCGGAGATGATCACCGCCGGGGAGATCCTGACCGCGCTGCGCGCCGCGTTCCGGCTCGACCCCGAGTCCGGGCGCGGCAGCGACCCCGCCGAGCGCTGGCTCGTGGACGGCGGCCCGGGCACGGTGGGCGTGATCGGCTCGGTCACCCGCCCGTTCTGCGAGGCGTGCGACCGGACCCGGCTGACCGCCGACGGGCAGATCCGCAATTGCCTGTTCGCGCGCGAGGAGTCCGATTTGCGCGCGGCGTTGCGCGGCGGCGCGGACGACGCGGAGATCGCCGACCGCTGGCGCGCCGCGATGTGGACGAAGAAGGCCGGCGCGGGCATCGACGACCCGGAGTTCCTCCAGCCCGATCGACCGATGTCGGCGATCGGCGGCTGACCCACCGGCACCGCCGGACGCATCCGAACCGGAGAACCCGTCCGGCACACCCGGCCCACGCGTACCCTCCGGCAACCCCCGGGCCGCACACGGCGGTTCGGGGTGGCGTGCGGCCCGCTCCCGGGACGCCCCTCAGGACTGTTCGCGCGCCGATCCGCCCGGGGACTCCGGCTCGTGCCAATCGGCGAACGCCACGGTGTCCTTGAGGAATCCGCGAATCCCCAGAAACTCGGCCAAATGCTCCCGGTGCTCGTCACAGGCGAGCCACGTCTTGCGCCGTTCCGGGGTGTGCAGCTTGGGGTTGTTCCAGGCCAGAACCCACCGGGCGTCGGCACGGCAACCCTTCGCCGAACAGATCGGTCGACCGGGATCGGCGGGGGTGGGAAACATGCCCACCAGTGTCGCAGACGAGGCCGTTCACCCCGCCGCGGTACCCGTCACCAGGAACTGACCCTGTGTCAGGCGCCAACCGGAGCGCTGCTCTCAGTAAGCAACGGGCTGGTGCGGTATCGCCGTGCGGATCCATCCGCGGACCGGCGAAAGACCCCGGACACGGGCGATGCCGGGCAGCCACGGGGGGAGCCGCCCGGCATCGCGTCGGTCGCTCCGACGGGGGATACGGAGCACGTTTCGAAGTATGGCACGTCCGGCCGGCGGTTGAAGCACCAACCCGCGTAGCGCTTGCCGCTAATTTTTGACGCTGTGCGAAGGGGCACCCTTCGGGTCACCGAAGTGGCCCCGATCGGCACCCCCGGGGTCACCGTGTGTATCCGAATTCATGTGCGACAAAAGGTCGGTCGGTTCCGCGCCGGCCGCCGGCGGGGTCCCGACGGTGGTCGTCCACGAGTCCTCGGAGTGCGTGTGCAACGTCTCCCGCTCGGCGCTCGTGAGCACCGCGCCGGGCGGCGGCTCCAGCGCCTTGGGCGGCCGAGGGGGTACGAACTGCGCCTGCACCGGCGCGTTCGAGGTGGGCTCGCGACCCGCGTTGGCCAGCACCACCGCGATGTAGGGCAGGAACAGCGCGCCGGCGACCAAAATCCACCGCCACGGCGACGGGGTGAACACCGCCGCCACGAAGCACACGGTGCGGATCGACATCGAGATCACGTACCGGCGTTGGCGCCCGGCCACGTCCTCGGTCAGTCCCTTGCGCGCACCACTGATCTGGTACACCGAGCCCTTGGTGTTTTTCACGGTCCCACCGTCTCCGCCCATGTGACCACACACTCGTCCGCATCCTCACGGTACGCCCGTGTGTGCCCCGGACCGAGGCCGGGGGCGGGAGCTTTGCCGTGAGCTGACCCGAGTGGGGGATGCGCCGATCCGGTCAGTCGCGCCGGTCCAGATACTCCGGCGGCACCGCCGGGGCCAGCCAGACGCCGTTGTCCGAGCGACGGAACGTGTGCCCGTCGGCGACCATGCGCTCGGCCCGCACCGCGAACACCACCGGCCGACCGCGCCGCGCGCCCACCCGGCGCGCCGTCTCGACGTCGACGGACAGGTGCACGTCGTGCCGATCCATCGGCCGCAGCCCCTCGACCAGGATCGCGGCCACGCTCCGGGGGTTCGTCCCGTGGAAGAGCACGGCGGGCGGCGTCGCCTCGACCAGCCCCAGGTCCACCGCGACGGTGTGCCCCTGACTGGCCCGGATCCGGGTGCCGTCCGCCGAGAACGCGAATCGCCGCTTGTCGTTCTCCGCGACCACCCGTTCGAGTTGCGCGCGCGACAACCCCACCCCGCGCGCGGCACAGGCCGCGAGCAGCACGTCCACCTCGACCCACCCGGCCTCGTCCAGGACGATCCCGAGCCGCTCGGGCTGATGCCGCAGATGCCGGGAGAGATACTTCGAAATCTTGACGATGTTCATGATGAACCCCAACAAAACCACGAAGCCCCACCCGAGCACACCGAGTTTTCTCGGACAGGCCGACGCCGGGCGAGCCCACCAGAGCCCGCCCGGCGTCCGGGAAAACCACAACCGTCCCCGACCCGCGACCGCCTTCGCGGACCGAGCCGAACATCCGGCCCGTCCGGCGCTCGAGGACCCGCCCGACCGGCTACTGCGCCCGACTCGGCGACGACATGTTGAAGTCGCGCACCCGCAAGGCCGGCATCGCCGCACGCGTGAACCAGTCACCCCACTCGCGCGGATACGTACGCTCGGTCCGCCCCGCCTCGACCGCCCGCCCCAACACGTCCACCGGCGACTCGTTGAATCGGAAGTTGTTCACCGCCCCGACCACCTCGCCACCCTCCACCAGGTACACCCCGTCCCGGGTCAACCCGGTGAGCAGCAGCGTCTGCGGATCCACCTCGCGGATGTACCAGAGGCACGTCAGCAGCAGCCCGCGCTCGGTCGACGCGACCATCTCCGCCAACGTCGGCCCGCCGGTCGGCGCGTCCAGGATCAGGTTGTCGATCTCCGGCGCGACCGCCAGCCCGGTCAGCTCGGCGGTGTGCCGATTGGACCCCAGCGCGGTCAGCACGCCGTCGGTGACCCAGTCGGTGCGCTCCAGCGGCAGCCCGTTGTCGAACACCGACGCCGTGTCGCTCGACGCGTGCGCGATGGTGAACGGCGCGCTCTCCAGGCCCGGGTGGTTCGGGTCGCTGTACAGGGTCAGCGGCAGCTCGGTGAGCCGGTCGCCGACCCGCGTGCCGCCACCCGGCCTGCTGAAGACCGTACGGCCCTCGTGCGCGTCGCGGGCGCCGCCCTGCCAGTACATGTAGACCATCAGGTCCGCGACCGCCGACGGCGGCAGCAGGGTCTCGTAGCGGCCCGCCGGCAGGTCGATCGTGCGGGTCGCCCAGGACAGCCGCTCGGCGAGGTCCGCGTCCAGCGCCGCCAGGTCCACGTCCCGGAAGTCGCGGGTCGGCGTGCCGCCCCACGCGGACCGGGTCAGGTCGCCCGACTTGGCGTTCAACTCGACGTGCCCGGTGGGCTGGTCGTGCCGGCGCCGCAGCCCGGCGGAGGTGCCCACGTAGCTGGAGGTCAGCTGGTGCGAGGCGAACCCGTACAGCAGCCGGTCCGCCTCCCGGGCCCGACCGAACGCGGCGCCCAGCTCCGGCGCGAAGTCCGCGAACACGCCGATGGAGGTCTGCGCCGGCGCCTCGGTGAAGCCGTCGTCCGGGCCGCCCGAGGCCCCCAGGAGCGGTCGCGCGTCCTCGGCCGGACCCGCCTCGCGGGCCGCCGCCTCCGCGGCCCGTACCAGGCCCTCCAGCCGATCCACCGTCACGCCGCTGCGCGAGACCGTCCCGGACGCGGTGCCCTCCGTGCCCGCGACCGTGGCCACCACGGTCACCCGCCGGCCCCGCGTCTCGCCGTTGGTGGTCAGCGCGTTGCCCGCCCAGCGCAGGTTCGCCGCCGAGGTCTCCTCGGCGATCACCACGCAGCCGTCCGCCTTCGACAGCGCCAGCGCCCGCTCGACCGTCTCGTCCGGCCGCGTCACCACGGTCTGCCCGCCGCTCATCGACCCGCCTCCTGAACCGTGTTGAGGACCTTCACGCCGCGGAACAGCGCCGACGGACACCCGTGGCTGACCGCCGCGACCTGCCCGGGCTGCGCCTTGCCGCAGTTGAAGGCGCCGCCGAGGACGTAGGTACCGGGGCCGCCGACCGCCTCCATCGAGCCCCAGAAGTCGGTCGTGGTGGCCTGGTAGGCGAAGTCCTTGACCTGCCCGACGATCCGGCCGTCCTCGATCAGGTAGGCCCGCTGGCCGGTGAACTGGAAGTTGTACCGCTGCATGTCGATCGACCACGACTTGTCGCCGACGATGTACAGGCCGCGGTGCACCCGGCCGATCAGTTCGGCGGTGGACAGGTCGTCCGTGCCGGGCCGGAGCGAGACGTTGGCCATGCGCTGCACCGGGACGTGCCCGGGGGAGTCGGCGAAGGCGCAGCCGTTGGACCGGCCGAGCCCCTGCATCAGCGCCATCCGCCGGTCCAGCTGATAGCCGGTCAGCACGCCGTCGGTGACCAGGTCCCAGCTCTGCGTCGCCACGCCCTCGTCGTCGAAGCCGATCGTGGCCAGGCCGTGTTGCACGGTGCGGTCGCCGGTCACGTGCATCACCGGCGAGCCGTACTTGAGCTTGTTCAGCCGGTCGAAGGTGGCGAACGAGGTGCCCGCGTAGGCGGCCTCGTAGCCGAGCGCGCGGTCCAGTTCGGTGGCGTGCCCGATCGACTCGTGGATGGTCAGCCACAGGTTGCTCGGGTCGATCACCAGGTCGTACTCGCCGGCCTCGACGCTCGGCGCCTTCACCCGTTCGGCGAGCAGGCCCGGCAGCGACGCCAACTCCTCGTCCCAGTCCCAGCCCACGCCCTTGACGTACTCCCAGCCCCGACCGACCGGCGGCGCGATGGTGCGCATCGTCTCGTAGGCGCCCGACTCGCGGTCCACCGCGATCACGGTCAGCTGGGGGTGTATCCGCACCCGCTGCTGCGTGGTCGTGGTGCCGGCCGAGTCGGCGTAGAACTTGTTCTCCTGGACCACCATGCAGGTGGCGTCCACGTGGTCCACGCCGTCGGCGGCGAGCAGTTCCCGGCTCCACCTCGCCAACAGGCCGATCCGCTCGGCCTCGGGCACGTCGAACGGGTTGATCCGGTACGCCGAGATCCAGGTCTCGTCGGCGTGTACCGGCTCCTCCGCCAGCGCCACCGTCTCGCCCGCGCCGGCCGCCTCGCTCACCGAGCGGGACACGCGCGCGACCGCGACCGCCTGCTCGGCGACGTACGCCGCCGCCTCGGGGGTCAGATCCACGCCCGCCGCGAAGCCCCACGCCCCGTCGTGCACGACCCGGACGGCGAAGCCCACGTCGGTGGTGTCCACGGACGAGTCGGTCCGCCCGTCGCGCAGCCGGAAGGACGCGTCTCGTACGCGCTCGAAGCGGAAGTCCGCGTGTTCGGCGCCCAGTTCCCCGGCTCGGGACAGGGCCGCGGCGGCCAGTTCCCGAAGGGGATAGGCGAGGAACGTCGGATCGATCTCGTTGGGCACCCATTCCTCCATACGTTCGGCCTGTCGGCTCGCGTCGTTCAGTCAACCAGACACGCCGTCGCCGGCATTCCGGTCTCCCGGAAGGACCGGTCGTGTGCTCGGACGGGTCTTGCGCCCGGGCAACCGGAACGAAACATGCCGCGGGCAGGCCGGCCGGATTCCGCCGGTGCCCGATCGATGGAGGTGATCGTTCCGTTTTCCGTCGATCTTGTCGGGTTCCCACAACGAACCGTCCGGGGACGCTGTCCCGGACCGGATTCCCCTTACCCCGGGGTAGCCCGATAGCGTCATCGTGACGCGAGTCGAGGTCCGCCCGGGCGGCCCCGGACGTGCGCGAGCACGGCCGAGGACGGTCGAGGAACAGTCGGCGATATTCGGGGACATCCCGGAGCATCCCAGAACAGAGGAGTGATCCGTTGAGCCGGTCCGTACTGGTCACGGGAGGAAACCGGGGCATCGGCCTGGCCATCGCCCGGGCCTTCGCCGCCGACGGCGACAAGGTCGCGATCACGTATCGCTCCGGTGAGCCCCCGGAGGGGCTGCTCGGCGTGCGGTGCGACATCACCGACGGCGAGCAGGTCGAGCAGGCGTTCAAGGAGATCGAGGCCGCGCACGGCCCGGTCGAGGTGCTGATCGCCAACGCCGGCATCACCCGGGACACGCTCCTGCTCCGGATGAGCGAGGAGGACTTCACCAGCGTCGTCGACACCAACCTCACCGGCACGTTCCGCGTGGTCAAGCGGGCGAGCAAGGGCATGTTGCGGGCCCGCAAGGGACGCATCGTGCTGATCTCGTCGGTGGTCGGGCTGTCCGGTTCGCCCGGCCAGGCCAACTACGCGGCCTCCAAGGCCGGCCTGGTCGGCTTCGCCCGTTCCGTCGCCCGCGAGCTGGGCTCGCGCAACATCACCACGAACGTGGTGGCGCCGGGCTTCGTGGACACCGCGATGACCGAGGTGCTGGGCGAGGAGCGCAAGGCGCAGATCCTCAAGGAGATCCCGCTGGCGCGCTACGCCGACGTGGACGAGGTGGCCGGCGTGGTCAGGTTCCTCACCTCCGACGCCGCGTCGTACATCACCGGAGCCGTCATCCCTGTGGACGGCGGACTTGGAATGGGGCACTGAACTCATGGGCGACCTGCTTGCGGGCAAGCGCATTCTCGTCACCGGCGTCATCACCGACGCCTCTCTCGGCTTCCACGTCGCCAAGCGGGCCCAGGAGGAGGGCGCCGAGGTCGTACTGACCGGATTCGGCCGGCTCTCGCTGGTCAACCGCATCGCGAACCGACTGCCGAAGCCGGCCCCGGTGATCGAGCTGGACGTGACGAACGCCGAACATCTCGCGGCGCTCGCGGACAACGTGCGCGCGCACGTGCCGGCCCTGGACGGCGTCGTGCACTCGATCGCGTTCGGCCCGAAGGACGCCCTCGGCGGCAACTTCCTCAACACCGAGTGGCCCGACGTGGCCACCGCGGTGGAGGTCTCGGCGTACTCGCTGAAGTCGCTGACGATGGCCTGCCTGCCGCTCCTGGAGGCGAACGAGGGGCGCGGCGGCTCGGTCGTCGGCCTCGACTTCGACGCGCAGGTGGCGTGGCCGGGCTACGACTGGATGGGTGTGGCCAAGGCCGCGCTCGAGTCGACCTCGCGCTACCTGGCCAAGTACCTGGGCGAGAAGAACATCCGGGTCAACCTGATCTCCTCGGGCCCGGTCAAGACGATGGCCGCGAACAGCATCCCGGGCTTCGAGAAGTTCGAGGGCGTCTGGAACGAGAAGGCCCCGCTGGGCTGGGACCTGCGCGACTCGGACCCGGCCGCGCGGGGTGTGTGCGCGCTGCTGTCCGACTGGTTCCCGAAGACCACGGGAGAGGTCGTCCACGTCGACGGCGGCCTGCACGCGATCGGCGCCTGACCGCGCTTGGCGCGGCCCCCTCGTTGCCGCGCCGCGCGCGGGGCGACCGCGCCGCCGGGCGGCGGCTTCGGGGAAGCGGCCGAGGCGTCCACAGCCCGATCACCCGGCCGACGGGTCGGGGGGTCGGGCCGTGTCGTCGTGGGTCACGGAGCCGAGTGGGCACGCCGACGGCATCCGGCCGACGGCGCGGGCGCGGCCTCGATCGCGCACGTCGCGGCCCGGGGGGTGGGCGAGGGACCGCTCAACCGGTCGCGGCGGCGATCGTCGCCGCGATGCCGATCAGGACCGTGATCAGCAGCATGATGCCCAGGATGCCGCCGAGTTGTCTGGCGGAGGACTTGTTCGGGTCCGGCGGTGCCAGCACCGTCTGCCGGATCCCGTCGTCGCCGGACTCGGCGGCCTTGCGGGCCAGGATCTCGTTGCGCGCGTCGGACCGCGCGACTTCCTCCGCGTGCGTGCGCTCCTCGCGGGCCTTGCGGGCCGCCATCGCCCGCTCGTACCGCGCCTTCGAGGATTCGCCGGATGTAGCAGCCATGCGGACGAGTTTCGCAGACCGGCACCACCGAGCCGGCGGAGGGTGAGCCCGGCGCCCGGTTCGCCGCCCGCCTCCGGGTCGGGCACCGGCAGCCGGCTCGACGTGCGCCCCGGCACCCGGCGGACCGTGCGTTCGAATCCCCGCCTCGGGAACTCCGGCCGGCCGTCCGGGCGTTGTACACACGTGTGGGTCCCCTGCACGAGCGATGCCTCCCTCGGAAGATCGTTTCGGTATCGCCGCAGGTCACAGGGGGGTACGGGGAACGTTCCCCTTACACGTATCCCGGTATGCCCCGAGTGATCACGATGCCCCTCCTTCTCAGGGGTGGGGCCAGCCCTACTACGCAGGGGTGTCTGCCCCCCACCCAAGACACCGGTCCGCAGGATGTGGGGCCCGGTCGCCCGCCAATAGCGTTTCCGTGTCGAGGAAAACCTTCGGCAGCGGAGAACATAGGAGCGGGGACCATGGCATCCAGGCGCAATTTGGCCGCCTCGATCGGTGGCTGGAGTGCACAGCATCGGAAAACGGCGGTATTCGGGTGGCTGCTGTTCGTGGTCCTCGCCGTGGTGATCGGCGGTATGAGCGGGACGGACAAGATCACCGACGCCGAGCGCGGTGTGGGGGAGTCGGGTCGCGCGGCACGCATCATCGACGACGCCGGCATCAGTGAGCCCGCCGGCGAGATGATCCTGGTGCGCAGCGACAAGCTCGTCGCGCAGGACCCGAAGTTCCGTGCCGCCGTGGACGACGTGATCAACCGCGTCAACGCCACGCAGATCAAGGACAAGGGCCCCGCCACCCAGCACATGCGCTCTCCGTACGCCGGACAGGGCGGCATCTCCTCCGACAGTCGCTCGGCGCTGATCCAGTTCGACATGGCCGGGGACAGCGAGAAGGCCGTCGACAACATCCAGCCGGTCCTGGACGCGGTGGCCGCGGCCCGCGGCGCGCACCCCGACGTGGCCATCGAGCAGTTCGGCGACGCCAGCGGCGACAAGTGGTTCAAGGACACCATCGCCAAGGACTTCACCCGCGCCGAATGGACCGCCGTCCCGCTCGCGCTCGGCATCCTGCTCGTCGCGTTCGGCGCCGTGGTCGCCGCCCTGCTGCCGGTGGCCCTCGCGCTCACCGCGTTCATCGCCGCGGGCGGCCTGCTGGCGCTGAGCAGCCACCTGATGCCGGTGGGCGACAACGCGCAGTCGGTGATGTTGCTGATCGGCCTGGCCGTCGGCGTCGACTACTGCATGTTCTACCTGCGCCGGGAGCGGGAGGAGCGGGCCAAGGGCCGCGACCCCGAGACCGCGCTGCGGATCGCGGCCGCCACCTCCGGCCGGTCCGTGCTCATCTCCGGCATCACCGTGATCGTCGCGATGGCCGGCATGCTGCTCTCCGGTCTGAGCGAGTTCGAGTCGATGGCCTCCGCGACCATCCTGGTCGTGCTCACCGCGGTGCTCGGTTCGCTCACCGTGCTGCCCGCGCTGCTGTCGATGCTCGGCGACAAGGTGGACTTCGGCAAGATCCCCGGGCTGGCCAAGATGCGTCGCCCCACCGGCGGCAGCAAGGTCTGGGGCAAGATCCTGGGCGTGGTGCTCACCCGTCCCCGGGCCACCGCGGTGCTCGCCGGCGGTCTGCTGATCGCGCTGACCATCCCGGTGGTGGGCATGAAGACCGCCCAACTGCCGCTCGACAAGGAACTGCCCACCGACCTGTCCATCGTGCAGACCTACCAGCACATCGAGAAGGCGTTCCCCGGCGGCCCGGCGCCCGCCCAGGTCGTGGTCAAGACCAAGAACCCCGACGACCCCAAGCTCCTCGCGGCCTTCGAGGACTTCCGCCGCGCCGCGGTCGCCACCGGCAAGATGCACGAGCCGATCGAGGTCGAGCGCCAGGGCACCACGAACATCTTCAAGATCTCCGTACCGCTCGCCGGCGGCGGCCTCGACAAGACCAGCAACGACGCGCTGGCCACACTGCGGGACAAGGTCGTCCCGGAGACCCTGGACAAGGTCGACGGCGTCCAGGACGCCCCGGTCACCGGCAACACCGCGGGCAACAAGGACTTCAACGACAAGCTCGGCGCGGCCCGGCTGCCGATCTTCGCCTTCGTGCTCGGCTTCGCGTTCCTGCTCATGCTGGTGTCGTTCCGCTCGATCGCCATCGCGGCCACCGCGATCGTGCTCAACCTGCTGTCGGTGGGCGCGGCGTACGGCGTGATGACGCTGGTCTTCCAGCACGGCTACGGCGACTTCCTGATCGGCACCGACGCACCGGGGGCGGTCGTCTCCTGGATCCCGATGTTCCTGTTCGTGATCCTGTTCGGGCTGTCGATGGACTACCACGTGTTCGTGGTCTCCCGGATCCGTGAGGCCTACGACAAGGGCATGGACACCAAGGAAGCCGTGTCGCACGGGATTCGCACCACCGCCGGTGTGGTGACCAGCGCGGCGACGATCATGGTCGCGGTGTTCGCGGTCTTCGGCACCCTGTCGATGCAGTCGATGAAGCAGTTCGGTGTCGGCCTGGCGGTGGCGGTCCTGCTCGACGCCACGATCATCCGCGGTCTGCTGCTGCCGGCCGTGATGAGCCTGCTCGGCGACCACAACTGGTACCTGCCGCGCTGGCTGAACTGGCTGCCGCAGATGGACCACGGCGACGAGGCGGTCGACGTGCCGGCCCCGGCCGGCGAGCCGGTTCCGGCCTACGCCTCGGCGAACGGCTACGCGGCGCCCGGCTACGAGCCGGTGTACCCGGGGACCGGATACGACGAGAACGTGTCCTCCTCGCGGCGGATCCCCCGCCCGCCGGCCGGCTGACCCGAAGTCGGGTCACCACCGGCACCACGCCGGCGGTGACCCGACCACCCGCCACCTCCGCCGAAAGCACGGGTCGGGACCGGATACTCGGTCCCGACCCGTCGTGCGTGTCGGCGCCACCCGCCCGATTCGGCCGGCGCGGAAAACGGAAGCACCGACCCGCAGTGCACAACGGCCGATGTCTGAGAGGCTGAACCCATGGCATCCCACCGACAGCGCAATCTTGTGGTGATGAGGCACGCGAAGGCCGAGTGGCCCGACGGGCCGGACCACGAGCGACCCCTCGCCGAACGCGGCCGCAAGGACGCCGCCGAGACCGGGCACCGGCTGCTCGCCGGCGGCATCACCCCGGATCTGGTGGTGTGCTCCCCGGCGGTGCGCACCCGCGAGACCTGGCGGCTGCTCGGCAAGGTCTACGACCACAAGCCGCACACCGTCTACGACGAGCGGGTCTACGAGGCGAGCGCGCAGGCGCTCCTGTACCTCGTGCAGGAGACCCCCGACGAGGTCGACACGCTGCTGCTGATCGGGCACAACCCGGGAGTGGCCACGCTGGTCAACGCGTTGGCCGGCAGCGGTGAGGACGACACGCTCGTGCGGCTGCGGGAGAAGTACCCGACCTCGGCGGTGGCCGTACTCAGCCTGCACACCCCCTGGTCCGACCTCCAGGAACGCTCGGCCCACCTGACCAGATTCACCACCCCGGCCGGCTGACCACCGATTCCCGCGAGCACGTCGACCAACGCCGGACCGGCCACAGCCGGTCCGGCGCGAATCCGGTCGGTTCGGCGCGAATCCAGCCCGTCCGGCGTTTGAGTACAAGCTTTTCAGCCCGTCCGGCGTTTGAGGACGGCCGACCCGGCTCGGGGAGACCCGGGCACGCGGTCGGCCCCGAGCCGGTCGGCCGTACGGCGCTACGCGTCGGCCGCGTCGGCCGCCTCGATCTCGTCCCGCGCGACCCCGAGCAGGAACAACACGGTGTCCAGAAACGGCACGTTGACCGCCGTGTCCGCGGCCTCCCGAACCACCGGCTTCGCGTTGAACGCCACCCCGAGCCCCGCGGCGTTGAGCATGTCCAGGTCGTTCGCACCGTCACCGATCGCGACGGTGGCCGTCAACGGCACCCCCGCGTCCGCCGCGAAGCCGCGCAACAGCCGCGCCTTGCCCGCCCGGTCGACGATCTCGCCGACCACCCGCCCGGTGAGCTTGCCGTCGACCACCTCGAGGGTGTTCGCCGCGCTGTAGTCCAGCCCCAGCTTCTCCACCAGCGCGTCGGTGACCTGGGTGAATCCACCCGAGACGATGCCGACCTTGTAGCCGAGCCGCTTCAGCGTCCGCACCAGCGTGCGTGCCCCGCGCGTGAGGACGACCTGCTCGCGCACCCTGTCGATGGCGCTCTCGTCCAGCCCCGCGAGCAGCGCCACCCGGGCCCGCAGCGACTCGGCGAAGTCCAGCTCGCCCCGCATCGCGGCGGCGGTGACCTCGGCCACCTCGTCCAGACAGCCCGCATGCTCGGCGAGCAGTTCGATCACCTCGCCCTGGATCAGGGTCGAGTCGACGTCCATCACGATCAGCCGCTTGGCCCGGCGCCGCAGCCCGGACGGCTGGACCGCGATGTCCACCCCGCGCTCGGCGGCCTCGACGGCCAGTTCGAGCCGCAGCTTGTCGGTCTCCACGCCGGAGACCTGGAGCTCGATGGCGGTCACCGGATACTTGGCGAGTCGGAAGATCCGGTCGATGTTGGCGCCGGTGTTCGCGATCCGGTGCGCTATCCCGGCGAACGCGTCCGGCTCCAGCGGGTGGCCGAGCACGGTGACGTGCGAGCGGCCCTCGCCGCGCGGGCGGTTGTCGCCGACGCCGGACAGGATCTCCGCCTCCAGGCGCTCGCCGTCCGCCCAGCGGTGTACGCCGGCCCGCAGTCGGCCCTCGTCGGTCGGCGTGGTGATCAGGACGCACAGCGTGAGCCGGCCCCGGGTGACGGTCTGCTCGACGTCGACGACCTCGACGGTGTGGCCGGCCAGGACATCGAAAAGGCTCGCCGTCACCCCCGGTCGGTCCTTGCCGAAGATCTTGACGAGAAGAGTGCGCGGCGCATTCATGATGCTTCACGGTACCGGCCGTTCGAGATCGACCGCCGCACCGGTCCACACTGCGAACAGCCGACGAATCGCCGGGCGGGCCGGATTCACCCAGGCCAGGGGCCCGATCGGGTCGGTCCCTGCGGGTCGGGCGGGGGCGGCGGGCGGTGCGTGGGGTCGGGTCTGTTCGAGTACGGCGGCGGTCCGGGCGGCGCGGGTGGGCCGGGCGCGGGCGGCCGGGCCGAGGCGGGGCGCGGCGGGGGATACGGGGCGGGCCGGCCCGCCGGGTCGGGCGCACCCGGGTGCCGCGGCGCGGGCGGCGCCGTGTGGAGGGGGCGCGGCGGGCCGGCGGCGAGCGGCGCGGCGTCCGTCCGCCGATAGCGCACCCAGTCCGCGAGCGCGCCGCCGATGAAGCCGGCACACGCGCCCCACAGCAGCCCGAGCAGCACCGTCCACAAGTAGTCGGCGTGCAGCGATACCGACGCGCCGGGCGAGACCACCCCGCCGAACACCGACACCGCGACCTTGAGCTGAAGCCGCATCAGACAGGCGATCACCAGCAGCCCGCCGGCCAGCGCCACCGCGAACCGCCACGCGTGCTGGTGCGGGCGCACCGACGCGGGCGCGCGCAGCGCCATCAGGGTCCCGCCGAACAGCAGGAGCAGCGCGGAGAACAGCGGTACGAACCACGCCCGCGAGTCCAACTCGGCCAATCGGTCGATCCGGATCGGCAGACCGTCCCCCGCGGAGGCCTTGACCAGCTTGCCCAGCGGCCCGGGCAGACCGAACGAGAAGCCGCCGCCGGTCGGGTCGGTCGTGGTCGCCTTCCACGGGATGCCCAGGCCGAGCGAGGCGAGCAGCCAGACCGCGTTGGGCAGCGCGAAGAACATGCCGCCGATCATGCGCTTCGGCGCGGGCGCGGCGGCGGCCACGAACGGCGTACCCACCACGCCCGCGACCACCGCGGCGATCAGCACCGCCAGCACCCCGGCCACCGGGGGACGCAGCACCGCCCGATGCCGCAGCCACTTCACCGGCAGCGGCCCGCGCACGGACACCCCGACGGCGACGACCAGGGTGATCAGCAGCCACAACGCGCCGAAGGCGAGCGTGCCGGTCACGTCGGTCTCGAACCGGGCCGCGGCGCCCAGGCCGAGGACGTTCGTCAGATCCTGCGCCTTGGCGCCGCCGACCCGGGAGACGAACTGCTCGATGGGCAGCGTGTGTTCGCCCGTCGTCGCCACCACGCCGAGCGCGGCCGCGGTGAACACCAGCACCCGCACCCCGTGCAGGACCAGGTCCAACGCGCCGATCACCAGCCGGTGTCGCAGCGGACGCAGGAACAACCAGCCGAGCACCAGCGCGCCGATCAGGCCGATGCCGAGCAGCATGATGTCGACCTTGCCGCTGCCCTGCGCGAGCGAGACGTCACCGGTGAGTCGGCCGAGGACGTCGTCGCCCGTACCGCCTTTCTCGGTGCCCTTCAGATCGACTGTGCCACCGACCGCCAGCGCGACCACCGCCGCGACCAGCGCCGGCATCGTGCCCGAGCCCAGGTCGTCGGCGCCGAGCAGCCACAACCCGAGCCACGCGGCGGCGGCCATCGCGCCGAACGCCGCGAGCACCGCGCCGAACGCGTGCAGCCAGGGCGCGACACCGCCCCAGGAGGCGGGACCGGCCGTCGGCCGGGCGGGGGGCGGTGCGTTGTGCTGCTGCTGGTTCCAGGCCACGACCGCTCCTGTCACGTGCGACCCGACCGCCGGTCGAGCGGGACAAACTCGACTATCGAGCGCCCCGAGTCACACGTCAACGGATTCCCCCGGACTCCCCCCACATGCCACCCGCACGCCCCCGCGACCGCGCCGGCGACGACACGCCGGCGCCCGCGCTCCAACGGATCGGGGAGGCGGAAGGAGAAGTTGATGTCGGAATCGTCCTTCGGAGTGGTTCACGGTGCTTCCGGACGAGAAAGCCTGCCCGGGAAGCCCCCGCGTCCCTACACTCTCGAAGGGTGGGGGACAGCTATACGCCAGAAGGACCGGCAGTGCCGCACCTGACCGTCGGCACCAGCGCCGGTGCGCCCGTGATCCTCGATCCCGGGCGCGAACACGTCGTCGGTCGCGATCCGTCCTGCGCGATCGTGCTCGACGACCGCCGGGTGAGCCGACGGCACGCGATCCTGCGCGTCGGTCCCGACGGCTGGGAGTTCGTCGACGGCAACAGCGTCAACGGCTCGTGGATGCGCGGCAATCGAGTGCACCGCGTGGTCGTCGGCCGAGGCTGCGAGGTGCTGCTCGGCGACCCGGACGACGGCGATCCGCTGCGCCTCGCACCGGAGACGACCGCCACCGAGCCGGCGCCGCCGCGCCTCGCGCGACACGACCACGTACAGATCCCCGAACCGCCCGGTCGCGGCGAACCACCCCCGCGCCGCGCCAAGTCGCCGTACACCCCCGAGTCGCCGTCGATCCCCGAGCCGCCCTCCGTCCCCGAGCCGCCGCGCCGAGTCCCGGACCGGCCGAACCCGTTGGAGCGCGCGCACATCGGCGCCGGGCCCGCCGTCGACCCGCGCCCGAGCGTGGACCGGCAGCCCAGCATGGTCATCCCGCTCCCGGTCCGCACGCTGCGCATCGGCCGCGCGCTGGACAACGACCTGGTCCTCACCGACCTGATGGTCTCCCGCCACCACGCCGAGTTGCGCACCACACCCGGCGGCCGGCGCGAAATCGTCGACCTGGGCAGCCACAACGGCACGTTCCTCAACGGCCAACCGATCGAGCGGGCGCTGCTCGGCGAGGCCGATCTGGTCGGCATCGGGCACGCCACCTTCCGTCTCGACGGCCAGGAACTGCGCGAGTTCATCGACACCGGCGAGGTGTCCCTCGAGGTGCAGAACCTCACCGTCAAGGCCGGCAAGCGGGTCCTGCTCGACAACGTCTCCTTCCCGCTCGCCGAACGCAACCTGCTCGCCATCGTCGGCGGTTCCGGCGCGGGCAAGTCCACCCTGCTCGGCGCGCTCACCGGCAGTCGGCGCGCGGCCAGCGGCAAGATCCTCTACGACGGCCGCGACCTGTACGCGAACAACGCCGAACTGCGCCAGCGCATCGGCCTGGTGCCGCAGGACGACATCCTGCACGCCCAACTCACCGCGCGCACCGCGCTGCGCTACGCCGCGCAACTGCGCTTCCCCGAGGACACCGAGGCGGCCGAGCGCGAGCGCCGGGTGGAGGAGGTGATCGGCGAACTGAGCCTGGACAAGGTGCCGCGCGGGGCCGCCTCGCCGTACGCCGACACCAAGGTCAGCAGCCTCTCCGGCGGCCAGCGCAAGCGGGTCAGCGTCGCCGTCGAACTGCTCACCAAACCGTCCGTGTTGTTCCTCGACGAGCCCACCTCCGGCCTGGACGAGGGCCTGGAGCGCTCGGTGATGGAGAAGCTGCGCGAACTCGCCGACGACGGCCGTACGGTCATCGTGGTCACCCACAGCACCCGGAGCCTGAACGTCTGCGACCGCGTGCTCGTGCTCGCGCCCGGCGGTCGGATCGCCTTCTTCGGCCCGCCCGACGAGGCGCTGCCGTTCTTCGGCAAGGGCGACTGGCCCGAGGTCTTCACCATGTTCGACGACGAGCCCGACCGCGATTACGAAGGCCCGTTCCGTCGCTCGGAGTTGTACGGCAGGTACATAGAGGTCGGCCGGGACCGCGCGCACGCCGAACAGGGCGAACGGCCGCAGGCGAAGCCGCCCAAACCGCAGGGCTGGTTCTCCCAACTGACCACGCTGTCCCGGCGCTACCTCGCGGTGATCGCCTCCGACCGCAAATACCTGGCGCTGCTGGCCATAGCGCCGCTGTTCCTGGGCATGCTCTGCCGGGTCATCCCGGGCAAGCTGGTCAGTCCGGCGGGGGCGCCGCCGGGGTCGAACCAGGAGGCGACCACCAAGCTGCTCGTGCTGTTCGTGATCAGCGGCCTGATGGGCACCGCGACGGCGGTCAACGAGTTGATCAAGGAACGCGCGATCTACCGCCGCGAGCGCAGCGCCGGCCTCTCGGTCTCGGCCTACCTCGGCTCGAAGATCCTGGTGCTCGGCCTGATCTCCGCGATCCAGGGCGCGGTGCTCACCGCCGTCGCGCTGGTCGGCGTGAAGCTGCCCGCCAAGGGCGTCGTGCTCAGCCCGGCGATCGTCGAGATCGGCATCGCGGTGGTGTTGTCCGCGATCGCGGCGATGGCGGTGGGGCTGGTGGTCTCCGCCTCGATCGGCAGCGCCGAGTTGGCGATGCCGCTGCTCGTGGTGATCGCGATCGTGCAGGTGGTGCTGTGCGGCGGCCTGTTCCCGCTCAACGGCAAGGCCGGCATCGAGCAGATCGCCTGGCTGGCCCCGGCCCGCTGGGCCTTCGCCGCGTCGGGCAGCACGATAGACCTCGCCACCCAACTGCCGCTCAAACCGGGGGAGTCCCCGGATCCGCTGTGGAAGCACGAGCCGGCCGTCTGGTATCGCAACATCGGCATCCTGGTCGGCCAGATCGCGATATACGGGACGATCGCGCTGCTCATGCTGCGCCGCCTCGACCCGAAGACGCGACGCCGGCGCGGCAGGTAGCACGCTCCGGCGGCGTTCGGGTCCTCACGGACGCACGGCGGCCAGGATCGTGGTCGTCAACACCTCGGGCGCGGCCTCGGCGGTGAGCCTGCCCGCCTGTACCTCGGCCGCCGCCGCGTGGACCAGGCTGTAGAGCACGGTCACCAGCCAGTCGGCGGGCAGGTCCGCCCGGATCGTCCCGGCCGTCCGCCCGTCGAGCAGCAACCGCCGGATCGGGCCCAGGAGGCGCTCGTGCCGCTCGCGCATCCGGTCCGGGGTCAGCGTCGCCGACACGGCGGCGAACAGCGTCGAGTGCCGGTCGAGGATGCGCCACGAGGAGCGGATCAGCCGGGCCGGCGCGACGTCGGCCGGCGCGGTGTCGGCGGCCTCGCCTGCGCGGTGATCGCCGCGGCGGCGGCCGCGGCGTCGGCCGTACTGCTGCCGCGCGATCGTCCGGATCCGGATCAGGCCCGGGCGATGGCGCACTGAGGAGGACCGGCCGCGCGGGAGGCGGGTCGAACCGCTCAGGCGCGGTCCGGCTCCAGCGCCGCGCCGTACGCGGCGACCATCGCTCGTCGGCACGCCCGCTCCAGCGGGGCCAACGCGAGCAGGCGCGCGGATATCTCGGCCGCGCTGACCGCCCCGCCGTCCTCGCCGCTCGCCACCCGCACCACGGTGTGGATCCGGCGTGCCTGGTCCAGCACCCGCCCGGCCCGGCCCGGATGGCCCGGCGCGATCCGGGTGTCCGAATCCTTGCGGTACAGCCCGGCCAGCGCGCGCTGCGCGGCCGGTCCGCCGCCGGCCACGTCCAGCCGGGTCAGGTCCTCGATCGTGTCCCGCATCGCCTCGGCCAACTCGCGCTCGGCCTCGGCCAGGAACGGGCCGGGCGCGGGCCGGTCGGCCACCTCGAACATGGTCCAGGCCACCCGTACCGTCGCGTCGTCGGCCGTGCCGTGCCGGGTCACCGAGGGCACCAGACCGTAGGCCACACCCGGCGCGCCGACGGTGATCGCCGCCTCGCCCGCGTCGAGCGCGAGGTCGTTGAAGGCGGGCGGCCCCGGCAGCGCGAGCGGATCGCCGGCCACCGGCAGCGCCAGCCGCAGCCCGCGCACCCCCGACGCGCGCAGCCGCCCGAGCGCGAGCGACAGACCGACCGGCCCGGACTCGCCGGGTACGCCCGACACCCGATGCGGCTCGTCGGTACCGACGATCTCGGTCACCGCGTCGTCCGGCGGAACGTGCCCGGCCAGCAGGGCATTGCCCCATGCGACGAGAAGTCCGGAGCGGGGTTCGGCATGCATGCGGACAAGCGTAAGGGTGCTCACACGGGTGCTCACAACGCTCCCGGACAGGACCGGAGGTGGTTCGGTGTCATAGGTTTCTCCCGGACCGGGTGCAACAACGCGGGACCACGGAGCGAGGCGGTGATCCCACACAAGGGGATGCCGTCCGGCGGCGTAGCGCACGATGGGGAGCTGGCAGGGATGAGCGACGTTCTCGAACTGGTTGACGTATCGGTGGTGCGCGACGGTCGCCCTCTGGTGGACCAGGTGACCTGGTCGGTCGCGGAAGGCGAGCGCTGGATCGTCGTCGGACCCAACGGCGCGGGCAAGACCACGATGCTGCAACTTGCGTCCACCTACCTGTTCCCGACCTCCGGCACGGTCGCCGTACTGGGCGAGAAGCTGGGCTCGGTGGACGTGTTCGAGCTGCGTCCGCGCGTGGGCATGGCGTCCGCCGCGCTGACCGACAAACTGCCGCGGCGCGAGCGGGTTCTGGACATCGTGCTGACCGCCGCCTACGGGATGACCGCCAAGTGGCACGAGCGCTACGACGCCGAGGACGAGCAGCGCGCCCGGCGGCTGCTCGACCATCTCGGCATGGCCGCATACGTGGACCGCACGTTCGGCACGCTGTCCGAGGGCGAGCGCAAGCGGGTACAGATCGCCCGCGCGCTGATGACCGACCCCGAACTGCTGCTGCTCGACGAGCCGGCCGCGGGGCTCGACCTGGGCGGACGCGAGGACCTGGTGCGTCGGCTCGGCGCGTTGGCGGCCGACCCGTACGCGCCCTCGATGATCCTCGTGAGCCACCACGTCGAGGAGATCCCGCCGGGCTTCACCCACATTCTGATGATCCGTCAGGGGCAGGTGCTCGCGGCCGGTCCGATCGCCGAGACCCTGAACTCGCGCAACCTGTCGCACTGTTTCGGTCTGCCGCTGATCGTCGAGCAGCAGTACGGGCGTTGGTCGGCGCGCGGGCTGCCGATGCCGGAGGCCCCGGAGGCGCACTGACTCGGCACGCGGCCGATCCCACGCGGGGCGTCGGTCGTTCGTCCACGCCGATCATTGGTCCGAGAACACCCTCCTGATCCGTGCGCCCACGATCTACGATGAAGACGTGGACGCATGGATGTGGTGGCTCATCGCGGTCGGGGCGTTCGGCATTTTCGGCGTGCTCACCTCCTTCGTGGAGATGGGCATGCTCGCGGTGGCCGCGATCGCGGCCACGATCGCGGCGGCGGCCGGTGGCAACTTCCTGGTCCAGTCGGTGGTGTTCGCGGTCGTCTCGATCGTGCTGCTCGCTTTCGTGCGACCGGTCGTGGTCCGACACAACAACACGCCCGGGACCCGGACCGGGATCGACGCGCTCAAGGGCGCCAGCGCCGTGGTGCTGGAGCGGGTGGACGAGCACGGCGGCCGGATCAAGCTCAACGGCGAGGTCTGGTCGGCCCGCACGCTGGACACCACGGCCGTGTTCGAGCCCGGAGCCCAGGTGGACGTCGCGGACATCGACGGCGCCACCGCCGTGGTGATGTGACGATCCCATCGGTTGCGCCGACCGTGTTGACGTCCCACGCCGGCCCGCGAACCCCTAGGCTCGAACCAGCCTCGAAATTCGCAGGCAGCCGCAGGCACGCAGGACCTCGGGAGAGATCGTGAAGGCCACCGCCGTCATCGTTCTGGTCGTACTCGTACTGCTGGTGGTCGTCGCCCTGGTCAAGACGGTCAAGGTGATCCCCCAGGCGAGCGCCGCCATCGTGGAGCGTTTCGGGCGCTACACCCGCACTCTGCACGCCGGACTCAACATCCTCGTGCCGTTCATCGACCGGATCCGGCAGATGATCGACCTGCGCGAACAGGTCGTCCCGTTCCCGCCGCAACCGGTGATCACAGAGGACAACCTGGTCGTCCAGATCGACACCGTCATCTACTTCCAGGTCACCGACCCGCGCGCGGCCACCTACGAGATCGCCAACTACATCCAGGCGATCGAGCAGCTGACCATCACCACGCTGCGCAACATCATCGGTGGCATGGACCTCGAACAGACGCTCACCTCGCGCGAGGAGATCAACGCGGGTCTGCGCGGCGTACTCGACGAGGCGACCGGACGCTGGGGTATCCGGGTCAACCGGGTCGAGCTCAAGGCGATCGAGCCGCCGCCCTCCATCCAGGACTCGATGGAGAAGCAGATGCGCGCCGAGCGGGACAAGCGCGCGGCGATCCTGACCGCCGAGGGCCACCAGCGCTCGCAGGTGCTCACCGCCGAGGGCGACAAGGAAGCCGCCGTGCTGCGCGCCGAGGGTGAGCGGCAGGCCGCGGTGATCCGCGCCGAGGGCGAGGCGCGCGCGATCGAGACCGTCTTCGAGGCGATCCACGCGGGCGAGGTCGACAACAAGCTGCTGGCCTACCAATACCTCCAGATGTTGCCGAGGATCGCCGAGGGCAGCTCGAACAAGCTGTGGATCCTGCCCAGCGAGGTCACCCGCGCGCTGGAGGGCATCGGCGACGCGGTCGGCAACCTGTCGCCGAACGGTTCCGGCCCGGCACACCGCGTGCCGCGGTTGCCGCTCGAGGAGGAGCCGGCCTGGCCCGGTTCGGCCACACCCTCCGCCGGCCCGCCGTCCCCGATCGGGCCGATCTCCGGCCCGCCCGCCCCGGTACGCAAGCAGCCGGCCGGGAACGGAGCCCCGTCGGCGCCGCGCCCGCCCGCCGAGCCGCCGACCGTCCCGGCCCCGCCGATCGACCCGCCGCGTCGTGGCGGCGCGCCCGCCGGCGACGTGGAGCCGCCGCACATCGAGCGTGGCCACCGCCCACCGCGCTGAGGCCGCACCGCCTGCTGCGATGATCGTCGCGTCACGGCCACGGGGGACCGGCGCAGTCCTCCCGGCGCCACGGTCATCGCGGCGAAGCGGGTGGGCACGATGGGCATGAGCTGGTGGGAAGCACTGGCGATCTTCGCCGCGGGCATCGCGGCCGGCGGGATCAACACGGTGGTCGGATCCGGCACCCTGATCACCTTCCCCGTGCTGCTCGGCTTCGGCTACTCGCCGGTGACCGCGAACGTGTCGAACACCATCGGCCTGGTCCCCGGCTCGATCAGCGGCGCCATCGGCTACCGCCGCGAACTCGCCGGCCAGCGCCCGCGCCTGCTCCGTCTGGGCCTGGCCTCCCTGCTCGGCGGCATCACCGGCGCGATCCTGCTGCTCACGCTGCCGGCGGGGGCGTTCAAGGCGATCGTCCCGGTCCTGATCGTGATCGCCCTGGTGCTGGTGGTCCTGCAACCCCGCCTGGCCCGGAGCCTCGCCGCCCGCCGCGCCGAGAACGGCACATCCGGGGAGGGCCCGCGCCACGGCGGCCCGCTGCTGTGGGTGGCCGTCTTCGCCACCGGCATCTACGGCGGCTACTTCGGCGCCGCCCAGGGGGTGTTGCTGCTCGCCCTGTTCGGCGTGTTCATCGCCGAGAACCTCCAGCGGATGAACGCGGTCAAGAACGTACTCGCCGCCGTCGTCAACGGCGTCGCGGCCATCCTGTTCATGGTCGTCGCCGACGTCGCGTGGTGGGTGGTCCTGCTGATCGCCCTGGGCTCGGTGATCGGCGGCCAGATAGGCGCCAAGGTCGGCCGCAAGCTCCCGCCGACGGTCCTTCGGGCGGTGATCGTGGTGGTCGGCTCGGTGGCGGTGATCCGGCTGCTGCTGTAGCGGGAGGCCCGGACCGACGGCGGGAGCGGGCCGCTCGCGCGCGGGGGCGGTCGAAGACGTCGGTGTCGATGCCGGGGGTCATGGTGCACGGCCCCTTCGTCGTGCTCTCTTGTGGTTACTCGGGAACTGTAGGAGAGTGAGTGCTGACCTGGAAGAACGCACTTTTCGGTGACTGGGGAACCAGATGGGGACCAAGCAGCAACTCGTGGGCCTGCCCGAGGACGCGGACCTGCGACGCGCGGACTCCCTGGCACGGGAGATCTTCTCCGACGTCGCCAACAAGTGGGCGCTGCTGATCATCGAGGCGTTGGGCGAGCGCACGCTGCGCTTCAGCGAGCTGCGCGCGGAGGTGGAGGGCATCAGCCACAAGATGCTCACCCAGAACCTGCGCATGCTGGAACGCAATGGCCTGCTCGACCGGAAGGTGTATCCGACCGTGCCGCCACGGGTCGAGTACACCCTCACCGAGCCGGGCCGCGGCCTGCGCGCCACCGTCGACGCGATGTGCGGCTGGACGCACCGAAACCTGAGCCACATCGAGAACGCGCGCGGCCGCTTCGACGCGTGACGCGTCGGGCGGCGCCATGACCGCGCGGCGCGGGCGTCGGGCGGCGCGGGACGGGGCCCGGGCATCGATCGGGCGCGATGCCGGTACGTGTGCGCCCGGAACGCCTGTGTGCGGTCGTTCGGCGTGGTGACCGGCCGCCGCTCCCGGGCCGGCCGATCCGCATGCCGGGTCGTGTGCACGCCGATCGTCCGCGTGTGGATGGATTCGCGTCGCGGACGGGCGTCGCCGACGGGCGGTGCTGCGCGGGCCGGTCGTGTGTGCCCCGATCCATCCGTGCGCGGACGGCCTGCGCGTCGACCGATCACCGTTCCGTCGCCGACGGAGGTCCACGGCCGAGCCGGTCGTGTGCGCCATGGTCGCGGGTCACGCGCCACGGCCCGCTGCGCGCGGATGGGTTGCCTCGCGGCCGGCTCGGCGCCGATGATCCGTTGTCGGTGCCGCGCGCACTCCACCGCCTGTGGGGTCCGCGTGCCTTCACCCGCCGGCCCCGGGCCACCGCGTGCGTGGGCGAAGGGCCGTGAAACGATGCGCGGATGCCCGCGACCCCACCTTCGACCCACACCGCCCTCGGCCTGGCCCTGGGCGTCGGCCTCGATCTCGCGTTCGGTGATCCGCAGCGCGGCCATCCCGTGGCCGGCTTCGGGATCCTCGCCGGGCGGGTGGAGCGGGCCATGCACGGCGACAGCCGGGCGCGCGGCGTCGCCTACAGCGCGCTGTGCGTCGGGGCCACCACCGCGCTCGCGCTGGGGGTGCGTCGGGCCGTCGCGGGCCGGCCCGCGGCCACCGTCCTGGCCACCGCCGGCTGCACCTGGGCCGTGCTCGGTGGCACCACCCTGCGCCGCGAGGCCCGGGCGATCGCCGCACCGCTGGTGGCCGGCGACCGGACCGCCGCCAGGGACGCGCTGCCGCGCCTGGTGGGACGCGACCCGAGCCGGCTGGACGACAAGGGCATCGCTCGGGCCGTGGTCGAGTCGGTGGCGGAGAACACGTCCGACGCGGTGGTGGCGCCGTTGTTCTGGGGCGCGGTCGCGGGCATCCCGGGCCTGCTCGGCTACCGCGCGATCAACACCCTGGACGCGATGGTCGGCCACCACACCCCGCGCCACGAGAACTTCGGCTGGGCCTCGGCCCGCCTGGACGACGCCGCCAATTGGCCGGCCGCGCGACTCACCGGGCTGCTCACCGTGGCGGCGGCCCCCGTGGTCGGCGGCGATCGAGCCCGTGCGTGGGCCGTGTTGCGGCGGGACGGCGGCAGCCACCCCAGCCCCAACGCGGGCCGCTGCGAGGCGTCCGCCGCCGGCGCGCTGGATGTCACGCTCGGCGGCCGGAACGTCTATGCCGGCCGTACCGAGGACCGGCCCCGGCTCGGCGACGGCCCACCCCCCGTCCCCGCCGACATAGCGCGCGCCAACCGCCTCTCGGCGACGGTCGGCCTGGCCGCCGCCGCCCTGGCCGTGGGCGCGGTGGCCGCCCGCGCCGCGGTCGCCGCCCGCGCGGCGCGCCGCACCGGCAGGGCGGTCCGATGAGCGTGCGGTTTCGTGAGCGGGTACCAACCAGGCGTCGTGGACGCCGTGTTCGGGAGGTGAAGCGGTGAACGGCGCGCTTTTGGTGGCCGGGACCACCTCCGACGCCGGGAAGAGCGTCGTGGTGGCCGGGCTGTGTCGGCGGCTGGCCCGCGAGGGGGTCAAGGTCGCGCCGTTCAAGGCGCAGAACATGTCGCTCAACTCGATGGTCACCGCCGACGGCGCGGAGATCGGTCGCGCCCAGGCGATGCAGGCGGCGGCGGCGCGGATCGAGCCGGAGGCGGTGATGAATCCGGTACTGCTCAAGCCCGGCGGCCTGATGAGCAGTCAGGTGGTACTCCTCGGCAAGCCGATCGCCGAGGTCGGGGCGCTGAACTACCGTGATCTGAAGCCGCGTCTGTTCGAGGCGGTACTGGACTCGCTGGCCGATCTGCGGGCGCGTCACGACGTCGTGGTGTGCGAGGGGGCGGGCAGTCCGACCGAGATCAACCTGCGCGATCGCGACATCACCAACATGGGACTGGCCCGGGCCGCCCGGTTGCCGGTCCTCGTGGTCGGCGACATCGATCGCGGCGGCATCTTCGCGTCCTTCTTCGGTACCCTCGCCCTGCTCTCGCGCGAAGACCAGGAACTGGTCTGCGGGTTCGTGATCAACAAGTTTCGCGGCGACGCGCGCCTGCTGGATCCGGCGCTGACCCGGATGCGCGAACTCACCGGACGCCCGGTCATGGGCGTGCTGCCCTTCCTCGGCGGCCTGTGGCTGGACGTCGAGGACTCGCTCGCCCTGGACGCCGACCGGGGCACGGCCGAACCACCGCTCGGCCCGGACGTCCTGCGCGTCGCGGTGGTGCGACTGCCCCGGATCAGCAACTTCACCGACATCGACGCGCTTTCCGTCGAGCCCGGCGTGGTGGTGCGCTTCGTGAGCACGCCCGGCGAGATCGCCGACGCCGACCTGGTGGTGCTGCCCGGCACCCGGGCGACCGTCGCCGACCTGGGTTGGCTGCGCGAACGCGGCCTGGACACCGCGCTGGCCCGGCGAGCCGCCGAGGGGCGGCCGATCCTGGGCATCTGCGGCGGCTACCAGATGCTCGGGCGCGAGATCGACGACGACGTGGAGAGCCGCGCGGGGACGGTGCCGGGTCTGGGTCTGCTGCCGGTCCGAGTACGCTTCGCCGCCGACAAGACCCTGGCCCGGCCGCGTGGTTACGCCGACGGATCGCCGGTGACCGCGTACGAGATCCACCACGGCGTGGTCGACGTCGAGGGAGGCGAGCCGCTGTTCACCGACGCCGACGGCGGTGCCCTGGACGGTTGCCGAGTCGGCGAAATCACCGGCACGTTGTGGCACGGCGCCCTGGAGAACGACGCCTTCCGCCGCACGTTCCTGTCCCGAACCGCCACCCGATCCGGCCGCCGCTTCGTCGTCTCCCCGAACACCTCCTTCGAAGCCGCCCGCCAGTCCCGCCTCGACGCCCTGGGCGATCTGATCGCCGACCACCTGGACAACGCCGCGGTCGACCACCTGATCACCCGAGGCCCCACCCCGGCCCTGCCGTTCGTCCCCCCGGGCGCCTGAGCGCCCGGCATCCACCGGCCGGGGCCCGCGGCACGCGGGGCTCCCGGCGCGCTCGCCCCGTTCGCCGCCGGCCGTGGGGAAATACCCCGGACGGGATCTCCGTCGATCGTCGATGATGGGCTCGGGGGTCCGGCGCGGACGGGGTGGAGAGATCGGGGGGCTGTGATGCGGGTTTTGTTGGCCGGGGACACGCACGGGAACGCCGGGCACATGCGTCGTGTGCTCGATGTCGCCGCCGAGCTCGACGTGGATCTGGTGTTCCAGCTCGGCGACTTCGGCTACTGGGAGCACGAGCCGTCCGGCGTCCGGTATCTGGACGCGGTCAATCGCTCGGCCCGCTCGTGTGGTGTCGACGTCTACTTCCTGGACGGAAACCACGACAAGTCCTCGCTGCTGATGGAGTCCTACGGCGACGACCGGGACGAGCAGGGGTTCGTGATCGTGCGCCCCCGGGTGCGCTACGCGCCGCGCGGGCATCGTTGGTCCTGGCGCGGGACGAACTTCCTCGCCTTCGGCGGCGCGTTGTCGCTGGATCGGGAGCGCCGGTTGGCCGAGGAGCGGCGGCGGTACGAGAAGGCGCTGCGCAAGGAGGGCTTTCGGGTCGGCGCGGGTCGCCCGCCCACCGCGGTGCCGACCCACGCCGGCAGCCTGTGGTTCCCGGAGGAGGAGGGTACGGACGCCGACGTGGACACGATCCTGACCGACCCCTCGCCGGTGGACGTCCTGCTCACCCACGACAAACCGCTGCGGGCCGCACCCGAGTTCAACCGCAAGAGCGAACCACGCTGCCTGCCGAACCAGGCCCGGATCCAGCGCCTGGTGGACGCCTACCGGCCCGCCGTCGCCGCGCACGGCCACCTGCACTTCCGGTACACCGAGGAACTGGCCCACCCCGACGGCTCGGTGACGCGCGTCGAGGGTGTGGCCGCCGACCCGATGGCGTCCCACGACGTCCCCGGCTACCGGGTCGCCGATTCGTGGCTGCTCCTCGACCCGGCCGCGTCGCCCTCGCCGGCCGACGCCGATCCCGACACGGTGGAAGCGACCACCGGCTCCCGGCCTGCCGCCGGCGCCGAGCGTATTGCCTCGACGAAGCGGGGGAGGGTGGATAACCTCGGCGCGCACACATGATCGAATCACCGAGCCGAATCGAGCCGGTCCGATGCGGGCCGATGCGGGCGGCCTCCGGACGGGTGATGTACGAGAGGGACCACGTGTCCGACACCCCCACCGCCGACGCGCCCACCGAGGCCGCGCGTCGGCGTCGCCGCGCACCGCTCCTGGTGGTCGGCGGAATCGTTACGGCAGCGCTCGTGGCCGGCGCCCTGACGATCGGCGGCGCCTTCGACGGCGACGGCGACTCCGCGGCCCCGACCGCGCACGAACGCCCCGCCGACGGCACCCCGCCGCCCGCGACCTCCGAAACCCCGGAACCGCCCTCCACCGTCACCCGCATCACCCGCGCCGACGTCAAGGCCCTCACCGACGCCCGCACCCGGGCGCTCCGGGACGGCGACGCGAGCGCGTTCGTGTCCGGGATCGACCCGGCGAACACGGAACTGCTGTCCGGGCAACGGCGGTTGCTCGCCAACCTGCGGCTTTTCCCGTTCGCCGGGGCCGAGTTCCTGCCGCCGACGAGCCTGGACGTGGTGCAAGCGGCGGACGCGGGCGCGTACTCGCACGACATGGTGATCGTGTTCTCCCACCAACTCGACGGAATCGACAGCGAGCCGGTCGCCGAGACCTACACCTGGACGCTGAGCCGGGCCTCGATCGACGCGCCCGTGCGGATCACCAAGATCGTCGGGAGCAACGCGACGTCGAATCCGACCCGGCCGATCAGGTATCCGGCCGCGTGGGACGGCGACGAAGTCGCCGTGGTCGAACGCGAACACATCCTGCTCGCGGTCGCCGCCACGGACCGGGACCGGGCCGCGGCGTGGGCCGATCGCGCCGAACTCGCGGCGAAGCGCAACGCCGAGGCGTGGCACGGGCCGGCGATCACCCCCAGGCGGTTCGCGGTCTTCGTACCGACGAAGCGGGAGACGGTCCGCGGCGTGCTCGGCGGCCTGACGGGCTCCTGCGAACTCGTCACGCCCGCCCGGCCCGGCGGCGGAAGCATGTCGCCCGTCGGCGCCCGGGTCACCTTCGACGGCGCCGATACCGCGTTCGCGTCCTCGACGAACCCGGACACCGGCATCGGCCTGATCCGCCGGGAACTGGCCCAGGCCATGGTGGCGCAGTTCGCGCAATCGTCGTTGATCGGCGGCGGCGGCCGTTCGCGCTGGGTCTCCGAGGGCTTCGCGTACTACCTCGCCGGCGACGACGGATTCCGGAACGCGGCCCGGGCCGAGCTGCGGGCCGGCCGGTTCAGTGGCAAACTCCCCGTCGACACCGATCTGTTGCCGAATGTGAAGGGTGATCAGGCCGCCGGGGCGGGCTTCCACGTCAGCATGCTGACGATCCGGTACCTCGCCGAGAAGTACGGCGCGGCCGAGGCGGACGGGTTCGTGGTCGCGATGTACGCGAACCCCGCGTCGCTCGACGCCGCGATCAAGGCGGCGAGCGGGCTGGAGCGCGCTGCGTTCGAGGCCGGATGGGCGGACTACGTACGGGCCGAGATCGGCGGTTGACCCGCGGCGGCTACCGCGCGTGACCGTACCGGGCCCCACTGCCGAGGCTGTCCGGGCACGTGGATAGCCTCGGCGAACACATGATCGGATCGCCGATCCGGGGCCGGGGGCGGAATCATCGGACCGGCGGTCCAGGGGAGGACTGGCATGTCCGACATGCCCAACATCGCCGACGGCGTGACACACCCGCCGCGCGGCACCACGACAGCAGACCACGAACAGCCGTCCACGGGGTGGGACATGGGCACGAACGAGGACGCACGGGAAAACCCGGACCGTTCGACGGAGGAGCAAGCACCCATACCTCCCCACGCGCCGGCAACCGCGGCCACACCCACGGGCGCGCCGGCGACCGCCGCCGCGCCCGTTCCCATACCCGCCGACCAACCCGCGCCCGGCGCGGAGGCAACCATCGGGCGGGTGCCCGAAAACGCGGCGCCGGCGCCCGCCGGCGCGGGCGGTACGCCTCCGGTACCCGTCACTTCGCCCGACCCGGATCCGGTCCCGCCCGCCGCCGCGCCGGCGGGCGCACCCGCACTCCCCGGCGAGCCCGCACCCGTACTCGCCGCCGCGCCGGGGACCGGGTCCGCCGGTGCCACCGTGCCCGCCGACGAGTTCGCGCCCATACCCGGCGACGGACCCGCGCCCGCGCCCGCATCCGCGACCGGCGAGGAGGTGGCCGGGCGGCCGGTCGAGGACGTGGTGCCGGTGATCGGCGGCGCGGCGCCCACACACCCGGTGCCCGTCGCCTCGTTCGACTCGGCCCCGCCGACGACCGCGCCGGCGTCCGCCGTCGCGACAGCCGCCGGCCCCCCGCCCCTCGACGCCGACGCCGCCCCCACCGGCAACGCCTCGGGAGCGATACCGCCCACCCCCGAGGCGCCCCCCTTCCCGGCGCCCGCCGGCCCCTACGGGCCCCTCCCCTTCCTGCCCGCTCCCGACCGGCAGCGGCGCGACGCCCGCCGTCACCTCCTGGCCGCGGCCGGTGGGGTGCTCGCGATCCTCGCCCTGCTCGCCTCCCTCGCCGCCGGCGGCGTGTTCGACCCCACCACGACCCCGACCGCCGCGCCGTTCGCCGAGGAGGAGGCCGCCGGCGGCTCGGCCAAGGCCGGGGACAAGCCCCAGGTCACCCGGATCGCCGCCGCCGACCTGGCCGGCCTGGCCGACAGCCGTACCCAGGCCCTGAAGTCGGGGAACGTCGACGGCTTCGTCGCCGGAATCGACCCGGCCGCACCCGAACTCGCCACCGCGCAACGCCGGTTGTTCGCGAACCTGCGGCTGTTCCCGTTCACCAGCGTCGAGTTCCGGCCGTCCACCGCGACCGTCGAGCCCGCGAACGACGCCGGCCCGCTCACCCGCGACGTCAACGTCGTCTTCGCCCACCAGATCACCGGCGTCGACAGCGAGCCGATCGCCGAGCGCTACACCTGGACCGTCTCGCGCGCGTCCGTCGGCGCCCCGCTGCTGATCACCAAGATCGTCGGCGGCTCGACCCGCGGCGGCGGCAACGCCTTCCCCGCCCCCTGGGACGAGGACGCACTCGCGGTGATCGAACGCCCGCACGTCCTGCTCGCCGTCCCGGCCGGGAACAAGGCCAAGGCCGCCGCCTGGGCCGACCGGGCCGAGAGCGCGCTGAAGAAGAACCTGGCGGTGTGGAAGGGCCCGGCGATCACCCCGCAGCGCTACGTCATCTACGTCACGCCCGACCACGAGACCTTCATCCGCGCACTGTCGGGCAACGACCTGCCCAACGTCACCGGCGTGTGCCGCACCATGCCGCCCGCGCGCCCCACGATGGGCCGCGACCAACCGATGGCCGGCAGCCGGATCACCCTGGACGGCTCGGACGAGATGTTCGCCAAGAACGACGGCGAGCAGCAGACACACCTGATCCGGCACGAACTCGGCCACGCGATGGTCGCCGAGTTCGAGCGCGGCGGCGAGGGGCCGCCGCTGTGGGTCTCGGAAGGCTTCGCCGAATACCTCGCCTGGACCGACCTCTCGCTGTCCGAATGGTTCCAGCCGACCGCGCGCGAGCAGGTCCGCGCGGGCAAGTTCTCGGGCAAGTTGCCCACCGACGCCGACGTCAACTCGCCCGACGCCAAGACCTCGATGGTCGCCTACCACTACAGCATGCTGACGATCCGCTACATCGCGGAGAAGTACGGCGTCGCCAAGGCCGACGAGTTCGTCGTCGCGGTGTACAAGGATCCGACCCCGGCCGCGATCGACGCCGCGCTCAAGGAGGCCACCGGTCTGGACCGGGACACCTTCGAAAGCAACTGGGCCAAGTACGTCAAGGCCAAGGTGGGCAACTGACGTGCACCCCCAGGACCCCCCGAACCCTCGAGACGAACAGGCCCCCCGGATCCTCCCGGCCCCCCACGACCCGTACGGGCCGTGGCCGAACGCCGTCGAACCCCGCCGCTCCCGACCGTGGGCGATCTGCGTCGCCCTGCTCGGCGCGCTGGTCTCGCTGGCCTTCCTGATCGGTACGACCGCGGTCGCCGGCCGACCCGCCGGCCTGGACAGCGCCGACCGCCTGCTCGGCGCCGAAGATCCGACCCACGCCGGCCCGCCCCCGGCGCCCGCCCCGGCCGCCGACTCCGCGCGCGGGCCCGGCCCCGGCGCCCCGACGACCGAGGACACGTGGCCCTCGGACCGGATCGACACACGCGTGTTCTTCCGCCTCCAAGCGCTCGCCGACACCCGCACGGCCGCCTTCGAACAGGGCGACGAGGCGGCCTTCCTCGCCCCCGTCGACCAGCAGGACCGGGCCCTCGTCGACGGCCAGCGGCGGCTCTTCGGCAACCTGCGCAAGATCCCGTTCGACGCCGCCCGCTGGGTCGCCCGCGGCGGCGACAGGAAGGTGGTCACCGCCGACGGCTCCGCCCCGGGGCGGGCCGGCACCCCCGCCGCCTGGCCGGTGACGATCAGCGTGAACGTGGCCTTCGAGCACACGATCACCGGCGTCGACGTGGGCCGCGTCCCGGAGACCTACACCTGGAAGGCGCGCTGCGCCGACCCCACCGACCGCTGCACGCTGATCGGCCTGGACGGCGCCGCCGACGCGGACACCAACGGCGGGTTCGCCGGCTACCCGGCCGCCTGGGACCTGTGGGACCTCCAGGTCGAACGCCGCACGCACGTCGTGGTGATGGGCCCGAAGCAGAACGCGAGCGCGCTGCGCCGGAACGCGGACCTGGCCGAGCAGGCCGCCGTGTACACGCTCGGCGCCTGGAAGGGCGGCGCCGGCACCTCGCCCGGCTTTGCCCTCGTGCTGACCTCGTCCCGAACCTCCTTCGGCAAGCTCTACAGCAGCAGCGAGATCCAGGACTGGGCGGCGGGATACGCGTTGTCCATGCCCGGCACCGACCGGTTCGTCGGCGGGGTCCGCATGGTCGTGGACGACGAACAACTCGCCGGCGACGCGGCGTTCGCGCCGATCCTGCTGCGGCACGAGATGACCCACGCCCTGATCGCCCCGCTGGCCCGGCCGGGCGTCACCACGACCCTGCCCACCTGGCTGGCCGAGGGCTTCGCCGACTGGCAGGCCGAGGCCGACCGACCGCTCGCGCGCGAGATCACCACGAACATCCGCGCGCTGATCGACCGGGGCGGGTTCACCGGCGCGC
Organism: Embleya hyalina; assembly: GCF_003967355.1. Lineage (GTDB taxonomy): Bacteria > Actinomycetota > Actinomycetes > Streptomycetales > Streptomycetaceae > Embleya > Embleya hyalina. The sequence continues at coordinate 211,386 of NZ_BIFH01000033.1, forward strand.
TGCCCGCCGACGAGGACTTCGACACCGCCGACGAGGACCGGGTCGAAAACGCCTACAACCTGGCCCACCTGATGGTGCGATACCTGGCCCGGACGTACGGCGCGGAGCGCGTCTGCGCCTTCTTCACCGATGCCCTGGCCGGCCGACACGCCGACATCGACGAGACACTGACCGCGAGCTTCGGCCCGTCCCCGGATCGCCTGCGCGCCGACTGGGCGGCCTGGGTCCGCAAAACGGTCTGACGGGGCCGCGACGAAGGCCGGGCCCGAACGCCGGAAGCCGCCGGGGGAACCAACCCCCGACGGCTTCCGCACACTCGCCCCGACTCCCAAGCCCGAAGCCCCGGATTCCCGGCGCTCGACCCGTGCGCCCGATCAGGCCCCCATCGCCAGCGCCGGCGGCCGCACCGGCTCGGCCAGCCACTGCGCGCCCTCGACGCTCGCCACGCCGAACGCGAGCACCAGGGCCCGGGTCGCCGACGGCTCGTACGGCTGGAACAACAGCCGCATCCCGGCCTCCGCCGGCGTCCGCGCCGCCTTGCGCTGGTTGTCGCTCCCGCACGCGGCGACGGTATTCAGCCACGAGTCGGCCCCACCGCGGGAACGAGGCAGCACGTGGTCCACCGTGGTCGCGCGCCCACCGCAGTACGCGCAGCGCCGGTTGTCCCGAAGCAGCACACCCCGGCGCGACCACGCGGCCTGTTGTCGGAACGGCACCCGAACGAACTTGAGCAACCTGATCACCCGGGGCAGCGGGATCTCCACGGTCGCGGCCCGTACCACCCGGCCGGGATCGACATGCTCGACGACCGCCTTCTCCTGCAGTACCAACACGAGCGCGCGCTTGAACGACACCGTCGCCAGCGGCTGATACGTCGCGTTCAGCACCAACGTCTCCCGCATGCGACCTCCCCTCACCTGGTCGACGAGGGGACGAGCGAGCACATTCGAACGCGCACCGAACCGACCGGGCGCGATCACGCGCTCAGCTTTGGGGCGGTGCCGCGACGCTCATGCGCACCCTTCGACTCGACGAACCGTCAGTACGGACAACTCGACCACTGTGCCGTTCGGGCGATCATCGGGACAACGCAATTACCGGACGAGATTCCGCTTTCACACGGTCGGACGCGGCTCAGCGGGCGTACGTGGACACCAGCACGGCGCGCGCGAGGGTGTGCGCGAACAGGTTGAACCCCACGAACGCGGGCGTCGCCGTCTCGTCCACGCCGAGCTCGGCCACGTCCAGCGCGTGCACCGTGAAGACGTACCGGTGCGGGTAGTGGCCCTCCGGCGGCGCCGCGCCCACGTAGCCCGGGCCACCGGTGTCGTTGCGCACGTGGAACGCGCCGGCCGGCAGCGCCTTGCCGTCACTCGCGCCCGCGCCGCTCGCCAGTTCGGTCACCGTCGCCGGGACGTCGACCACCACCCAATGCCAGAAGCCGCTGTGGGTGGGCGCGTCCGGATCGAAGCAGGTCACGGCGAAGCTCTTGGTGCCGGTCGGGAAGCCGGACCAGGACAACTGCGGCGAGAGGTCTTCGCCGCCCGCACCCATGACGCCGCTGACCTGTGCGGTCGGCAGAACCCGTCCGTCCGTCAGATCCGCACTCGTGAGCGTGAAGGTGGGCTTCGCGGGCAGGTACTCGTACGGCAACGGCGGCTTGGTGGGCTCGGACACGCGAGACTCCGAATCGTGCGCACCGGCGCCCGGCCGGCTGCCGAACGCCTCGTTCGGACGAGCCTATTCTCACCGTCCGCGAAACCGGCGAAGATCGCGTAGGTATCCTCGCGCCAACAGGGGGCAACAGGGGGGAGGCATCCGGCGTGACCGAGCCGAGGCACGAAACCGGCGACGCCACCGACGACGCCTCATCCGCCACACCCACCGACCCGCCCGTCGGGGCGGAGCCGACCACGGGCGCCGAGCCGGCCTCCCGCGCCGAGCCGGCCCCGCCCGCGGAGCCGGGGGACGGGACGGCGGATGGCGGGGGCGCGGATCGACCGAGCACGGACGATCCCGCCGAAGACCGTGCGCCCGCGGACGGTGTCACGGCGGAGGATCGCGGGATCTCCGAATTCGCCGCGATACCCGGCAGCCGAATATCGAACCAGGGGTCCCCGGCCGAGACACCTCCGGCCGAGGCATCCCCGCCTGACGCTCCCGTGTCGGCCACCGCCATACCCGCCGCCGTACCCCCGGCCTCCGCACCGCTCCACCCCGCGGCCCCGGCCCGTCCCCGCTCCGCCGTCCGTCGCCTCGCCGCCCCCCTGCTCGCGCTCGCGCTGGCCCTCGCCGCGCTGATCGCCTTCGGCGTCACCCTCGGCGGACCGGGCAGCGCCAAGCCCCACGCCGCCGACGGCGCGCTCGGCGCCCCGCGCCCCGGCACCGCCACGCCGATGGCCCCCGCGCACGGGCCGACCATCGCCACGGCGGACATCCAGGCCATCGCCGACCGGCGCACCGCGGCGATCCTGGCCCAGGACGAACCCGCGTTCACCGTCGACCTCGACCCGGACGTCCCCGACCTGGTCGGCGGCCAACAGCGGCTGCTCCGCAACCTGGCCCTGGTGTCCTTCGACCAGATCGGATATCGCGTCGAGACCGTGCAGACGATGCCCGCGATCGACGACCGGATCACCGCCTACGTGGACGTCTCCTTCGACCACCGCATCTCCCGCGCCGACACCGCCACCGTCGGCGAGGGCTACCGCTGGACCGTCGTCCGGGACGCCCCCGGCGCGCCGTTGCGGATCACGGGCGTGGACGGCACCCCCTACGAAGGGGCCGGCTACGCCTACGCCCGCGACTATCCCGCCCCCTGGGACCACGCCGACCTGACCGTGGTCCGTCGCGAACACGTGGTGGTCCTCGCCGGCCCGGCCACCGCCCGGGGCGCCGACCGCCTCGCCGACGCCGCCGAGGAGGCCGCGCGCGCCGACATCGACACGTGGGCCGACGGCGGCCCGTCCGGCACCGCCCCCGGGTTCGTGATCGTCCCCGTCGCCGACCGCGACACGTTCTACCGGCTCTACGGCGGCCGCACCGGCGAACACGGCGAGGAATCCGGCCTCACCTACGCCCTGCGCACCATCGGCCCGGACGGCAAGGGCCACTTCGGCGGCTCGCGGATAGTCCTGGACACCACGTCGGGCTGGTTCACCTCGCCCAACCCGCGCCGACTCGGCGAACTGCTGCGGCACGAGATGGCACACGCCCTGGTCACCCCGCTGCGCAACGAGGTGCCGAACCAGGACCAACCCGTCTGGGTCGTCGAGGGTTTCGCCGACTGGCTGTCCCTGCGCGGACACACCCTGCTCGGCACCGACGAGCTGTACGAGGCCAGGACCTACATCGCCGGCAACCGCTTCACCGGCAAGCTGCCCACGGACAACGAGCTGTACCAGGCCGACACCGTCGGCAACGCCGCCGCGTACGAGCTGGCGCACCTGGCCATCCGCCGGATCGAGGAAATCGGCGGCACCCAGGCCGTGTACGGCTTCGTCACCGCCGTCTACGCCGACCCGGCCCCCGCGGCCGTGGACGCCGCGCTCGACCGGGCCACCGGCCTGCCCCGAGCCGAGTTCGAGGCGGACTGGGCGGCCCGGGTACACGCCCTCCTGGACGCCTGACCCGGCCCGGCACCCGCTCACCCGATCCGGAACCCGGTACCGCCCCGGCCCGCGACGCCTAGAACCAGCCCCGACGCTGCCCCAGTTCCTGGAACCAGCCGTGCAGGTAGGCGTGCCAATCGGTCTGGTGCGCGCCCGCGTGCTCGACGGTGAAGCGCCGGATCGCGTCGCTCCCACCCGAGAGCGCGCCACCCTTCTTGTCGATCTCCAGGATCACTTCGGTCCGGTGCTCACCGGATACGAAGGTCAGTTCCACCTCGTTGATCCCGCGCGCGTACGCCTGCGGCGGGGTGAACTCGATCTCCTGATAGAACGGCAGCCGCTGATCGGTGCCCCGAATGTGCCCCAGTTCGAGGTCGGCGGCCCGGAAGTGGAAGCCCAGGTTCCCGAACGCGTCCAGGATCAACGCCTGTGCCGGAAACGCGCCCACCGCGACCGGGTCCAGGTCGCCCTTGTCGATCGCGCGGTCGATGGCCAACTCGGTGCGCACCCCGACGGTGGTACCGCGCAGGGGCACCCCCCGGAACGTGGTCAGCGGCGCCTCCCACGGCACCGGCAGCCGGAAGTCCAGGTCGTGCGCGGCGCCCTCGCGCAGTGTGAACGCGCCGCCGACCTGCTGCCGACCGAACTCCACGTTGCGCCGCTGCTCGCCGTCCTGGGTCTCCACCTCGACCACGGCCTGGAAGCCGACGAACAGTCCCTCGATCTCCTGGTCGACCTTGCCGCCCAGGATCCGGATCCGACCCTCGACCACGCCGCCGGGCGTGGTCTCGGCCGCGTGCAGCTCGGTCTCCACCGAGGCACCGCCCGCGCCCATGCTCGCCATCAGCTTCTTGAAAACCATCGGGTCTCCTCCCCTTCCCACACGACCTCCGCCGTGCGGAATCGTTACGCCGGGCCATTCCATCACGCACGACCGGCCGTAAGCTGGCTCCCCATGCGTGCTCCCACCGCCGCCGCGGGCCCCACCGCTCCGCTGCCACGCTCGTTCTTCGACCGCCCGGTCCTCGCCGTCGCCGCCGACCTGCTCGGCCGCACCGTGGTCCACGAGACCGAGGCGGGCCCGGTCGAACTGCGGCTGACCGAGGTCGAGGCGTACGACGGCGCCAACGACCCCGGCTCCCACGCCTTCCGCGGCCGAACCGCCCGCAACGCGACGATGTTCGGCCCGCCGGGACACCTGTACGTGTACTTCACCTACGGCATGCACTACTGCGCGAACCTGGTCTGCGGCCCACCCGGCCGCGCCTCCGGGGTATTGCTGCGCGGCGGCGAGATCACCACCGGCCTCGCGCTGGCCCGCGCCCGCCGCCCGACCTCCCGCAAGGACACCGACCTCGCCGGCGGCCCCGCCCGCCTCGCCACGGCCCTGGCCTTCGACCGCACCCAGGACGGCGTCGACGTCTGCGACCCGGCCGGCCCGGTCCGCGTCCTGTACGGCACCCCGCCCCCGCGCACCGCGATCCGCACCGGCCCGCGCACCGGCGTCGGCGGCGGCGGAGCGACCCAGCCCTGGCGCTTCCACATCGCCGGCGACCCGACGGTCAGCCCGTACCGGGCCCACCAGCCCCGCAAGCGCACCACGAAGCCCGCCGAGCCGTCCGCCGCGGGCGATGCGGCGCAAAGCGGTTGGCGTCGAGGGCGGAGCGTCGGGCACCCTGGCACCACCGGTCGCACCACCGACCCGCACCATTGACCCACACCACTCCACCTACCGAGGAGACCAGGCACTGTGACGGACATCGTCGACGAGCTGCGGTGGCGGGGCCTGCTGGCCCAGACCACCGACGAGGACGCGCTCAAGAAGGCGTTCGCGGACGGTCCCGTCACGGCGTATTGCGGGTTCGACCCGACCGCGGCCAGCCTGCACGTCGGGCACCTCACCCAGGTGCTCACGCTGCGCCGGCTCCAGCTCTTCGGCCACCGCCCGATCGCCCTGGTCGGCGGTGCCACCGGACTGATCGGCGACCCCAAGCCGTCGGCCGAACGCGCGATGAACGAGGTCACCACCGTCGTGGGCTGGACCGACCGGATCCGCGGCCAGCTCTCCGCGTTCCTCGACTTCGAGGGCGACGAGCCGAACACCGCGGTGATGGCGAACAACCACGACTGGATCTCGCAGTTGAGCATCGTCGAGTACCTGCGCGACGTGGGCAAGCACTTCAGCGTCAACCAGATGCTCGCGCGCGAGACGGTGAAGTCCCGGCTCGCCGGCGAGGGGATGAGCTACACCGAGTTCAGCTACGTGCTGCTCCAGTCCTACGACTTCGTCGAGCTGTACCGACGGCACGGCTGCACGCTGCAGATCGGCGGCAGCGACCAGTGGGGCAACATCACCGCCGGCCTGGACCTGATCCGACGGATCACCGGCAACGAACCGCACGGCCAGGCGCACGCGCTGACCACGAACCTGCTCACCAAGGCCGACGGCACCAAGTTCGGCAAGACCGAGGGCGGCACGGTCTGGCTCGACCCCGAGCTGACCACGCCGTACGCCTTCTACCAGTTCTGGCTCGGCGCGGACGACCGCGACGTGTCGCGCTACCTGCGTACGTTCAGCTTCCGCTCGCGCGAGGAGATCGAGGGCCTGGAGCGAGACGGCGAGGAACGCCCCGCCGCCCGCATCGGCCAACGCGCGCTCGCCGAGGAGTTGACCACGATGGTCCACGGCGTCGAACAGTGCGCCGCGGTCGTCGAGGCGAGCAAGGCGCTGTTCGGCCAGGGCGACCTGACCGCGCTCGACGAGCCCACACTGCGCTCGGCCGTGGCGGAACTCCCCGGCGCACGGCTCTCCGAGGGCCCGACCGTGGTCGACGCCCTGGTGGCCACCGGCCTCGCCCCCAGCAAGGGCGGCGCTCGGCGCACCATCAAGGAGGGTGGCGCCTACCTCAACAACGTGAAGGTGGCCGACGAGGACGCGGTGATCGGCGCGACCGACCTGCTGCACGGTCGCTGGGCCCTCCTGCGCCGCGGCAAGCGCAACCTCGCAGCGGCGGAGATCACCGCCTGACACACGGCAGTTGATGGTTCACCAGCTGTTCGCTCGGAAGACGCGTCAAGCCGGTTCCCGACCCGTTCCACTGGGTATAGGGGATCGGCTTGACCCGTCCAAGAGGGTGGTTTAAACTCGTACGAGTCGCTACTTCGGGAGATCCGGACAGGCGCGCCCCCAACACCGGCGCGATGGCCGATCCCACCGCGACTCATACCCCAAACGATCGATCCGGCCACGGACAGCCTTCGGCTGCGCCGTGCCTGTGGTGTCTCCATGGGTGTGAACCAGCAGCACCAGTGATCGAGACAGTCCTTGTGAAACACGCGGAATTTGATCATCCAAATTCCGGGGGTTTTATTTGTGCTGCCATTTATTACTGGAAATCACATTCCGTGAATGTGGTTCGGAAATACCGCCGAAACCTGCTAAGGTTGAGGCATCGAGCACCGGAGAGATCCGGAGCAAGACGCGCGGCTCGCAAGTCGCCGGCACCGCAGGATTGATCAAGCGGGGTCGGTGGAGGCGGGAAAACGGGTCTGCTAAGCTCGCCGGGCCGGAAGCGGAGAAACGAAAGTTTCGAAAGCGGAAGGCAGCGGGAACGGACG
>NZ_BIFH01000034.1:0-173903 GCF_003967355.1 Embleya hyalina
CGACTCCCGACCACCTTGCTCAGGAACTGCGCTGGCAGCAAATAGGTTCGCATCCGGGACTGCGTTCACTCCGGGGCCGGGACGCCGACCCTGGAGTGAACCAACACCTCACAACACCACGGGACTTGGAACCGTCATCGCCAACCATCATTGGAAACAGGCGACTTCACCACCGGCCGGCCACTTCCAATATAGGTGGGAACCACACTACGGACAAGACCATGCATCAAAACATGACCCGGGTACGATTCGGGGAAATCCACGGGCCCCACCGGGGACATCGGACGGTCCGCTCCGCGGCCCCACCATCGCGCCCGCCGGGCCGAGCCGGCACTCACCCCTCGGATACATCGCACCGGCCCTCCACGGCCATCAGAGCCCGCCCGGGACACCACCGGGAACCCCCGACAAGCCCCCTGGACGGCCCCTCGGGCCCTCGATGCCCGATCTCCGCCACCGAAGGCCCTGCAACGGGACGACAACCCCAGGCGGCCCCGATCGAAAAGCCCGAAAGTTGTAAGGAAAATCCGGGCAGGAATCGGGACACCGCAGAGCAACCACCTCCACTCGGCACAGCGCCCCAACCCACACGACGGACCGGGCACGGCCAACTCCCGGGCACGCATGGGAGGTTGCGGGACGCTGCCCTGCAGGACGTCGTCTCCACGACACCGGAAACCATCCAAACGACACGAACGGCGCCCTGCACGGCCGCGACCAGGCACACCCGTCATACCGACCCACGACATCCTCACACGGCCACCACGACACCCAACCGCAACTCCACAACCCCTACGCCACTCCCCCACACCAAACGAACCGGCACCGACCTCCAGGCGCAGCGAACAGGCCTCCACCGTGTCGCGAGCCCCGCCTCGGACCACCAGGACGGCCCGACAGGAAGCCGCCCGACGCCCCTGCGGCCCTCACGCTCCGATTCCGCCACGGCCCGCAACCGAGCCCGAACAACGCCGCAGGACGACGCGCCGCGACACCGACGAACCCACACCCTCCCACCGCATGTCGTAAGGAAAACCACACAGAAACCCCACCACAGAAACCAGACAACAAACCACCACACCACCACACGACCCGAACCGGCAGAGACCAGGACGACATGGCCTGCCACCGCGACCACACACGGCGCAGCGGACGACACCGTCGGGGCCGGGCCGACACGGGCCCGGACGACCGCTCAAGGACAACAGGATTGTTCGCCTCGAGTCGGCGCGGTCATCCGCACTCCCCCGGGTGTCCCCCAAGCCAGCGCACATGGCGCAGCACGGGCGATCGTCGACGGGACCGACGACGACACGGGTGGTGCGGTCGGCAACGGCGCGGTGACGCCCGGCGCAGCGGTCGGCGATGCGGGAGTTGCCGAGGGCTTGGGTGGGGTTGTCGAGGGCGCGACGGGGCCGGTGGGATCGGGCCGGGGGCGTGGAGGCGGAGACGCAGCCGTTTCTGCGTTCTCCGGCCCCCGCGGCCCTGCGGTCGTCGACGACTTCGTGCGGCTACGGGTCATCGAGCCCGACTGATGGGACTGGATCCGCGGGTAGTTCGCCGCGCGGCGGTTCCTGCCGGCGGAGGGTCATGTGACGATCCCGCTCGGCGCACGCGACGAGCACGATCACGACTACCGGGTCGGGCAAATGGGATGTGGTTCAACGCAGGGGGTACGCCGCCGGACGCCTGGACGTCGGCTGCGTGCGCAAACTCGTGTCGTTCGGCTGCCGGAGCAGGGCAAGCTGGTTCGTTGGGCGTCACGGTCTTGAGCTGGGATGTGCGGATCGCGGGACGGGTCGGGGTCTATACGTAGGTTGCGGGTTGAGGTAGGGCGTGACGCCGGAGTAGGACATGCCCAGGGCTGCAGTGAGCATTTCGATGTCGAGGTGCTGGACGAGAGTCAGCAGTCGGGTGGAGCGCAGGATCTGTGGGAGCAGGCCGACGGGGGCGAGGGCTTCGCGGATGTGCGCCGCGCCGGGTGGGGTCCGGGTGGTGCGGGTGCGGCGGGTGATCAGCGGGTGGGGATTGGTCGATCCGAGTCGGGTGCGATGGCGTAGGCAGTTGTGCAGCGCGGTCCATGTCGCGTCGTCCAGTGGGGTGGCGACCGGGCGGGCGGGGAGGTGAAGGGTCCGGCTGGTGGTGTCGATGCCGTCGTCGGTGATCAGGCGTAGTTCGGTGATGGTCGCGGCGTGGAGGAGGGCGGCCAGGCCGATGAACGCCTCGTGGGGGTGGACGTCGTCGTCGGGGTTGAGAACCCAGCGGCGGTAGAGGGTTCGTTGGTCGTCCAGGGTCAGGCTCGGGCCTTTGAAGCCGCGGTTCTGGGACGCGGTCAGCGGCGCGGTGGGGTCGTGGAGGGTGTGGCCGGTGCGGTGTGCGTGGCCGAAGAACTGGCGCATTCCCGCCAGCCACGCTGCGCGGCGCGCCGGGTTGCGGGCGAGGAAGGCTTCCAGGTCGGCGGTGGTGGCGCTCGCCCAGGTGGTGTGGCCTTGGGCGTGGAGGTGTTGGGCGAGGTCGCGGACGGTGTCCAGGCGGACCTCGACGGTGCGGAGCTTGACGGGCTGCAGACCGAGTGTGGGGGCGTGGTCGCGGCGCGACATCAGGGCGTCGGCGAATTCCTCGACGGCTTGGCGCAGCGGGATGGGGACGGCGTGGATGCGCTTCGCCCGGCGGGCGGTGGCGCGGGTGTGGGTGGGGTCGGCCGGTGGGTCGATGAGGTGGTGGGCGTGGAAGAAGTCGGCGAGGGCGGGGCGAATTTCGGGGGCGTGGGTGTGGGCGCGGGCCAGGACGGTGTGGGGGTCGGTCGATTCGGCTCCGGGTGTGGCGAGGAGAAGACGGGCGGTGCGGGCGACGAGATCGGCGGCGAACATCGGGTTGCGGTGGGTGGTCAGGTGCGCCGCGTAGTCGTCCCACCAGGACGGGACGTGCGGGAGGCGTTGGGTGAGGGTGGCGGCGCGCGCCAGGACGGTGTGGGGCGAGCGCGGGTAGCAGCGGTGGCACATGCCTTTGGCCCACTGGCCGGTGGTGCCGCAGGTGGTACACGAGGGCGGGGCTTCGTCGGCGGGGTCGGCGTTCGTGCACGGGTTGCACCTCTGGGTGTGGGGCTGGAGGGTGCGACGGCGGCCGCAGCGCAGGCACGGGCCCCGGGCGGGACGATTCGCCGCGCGGCGACGACACGCAGCGCAGTGTTCGTCCTCAATCCGCCGGCCGCCTCCACAGCCCGGGCACACGCGTGAGCACCAGGCGCAGCGGCCGGTCGCGGTGCGCAGCTGGCGCAGGTTGCGGCAGGCGGGACAACGACTTCGGGCGCTGTCGGCCGGCGGCGGGATCACCGGCTGGGCCGAGGGTGTGGTCGTTGCGGGTGCGGGGGTGTTTCCCGGCGGGAACGGCGCGGGCCGAACACGCGTGGAGACGTCGTCCTGCATTGGTCGCTGGAGAGCCACTGTGCCTCGTCGAGGACGACGAGCGGTGCTACGTCCGTTTCACCAGCCGTGCCTCGACGACGGCCGTACCATCCTCCTCGTCAAGCCGCGTGGTGCCGTCCCGGGCGAAGCCGGCCCGCTCGTAAAAAGCGATGGCAGAGATGTTGGGCTCGTAGGCGTACACGCACAGGGGGCGACGACCGCGCCCCTCGAGGTCGGCCACGGCGTGCCGGAACAGCCTGCCGCCCAGGCCCGTCCCGATGCGATCCGGCTCGATGTAGAGGCCGAGGATCTCGGCCGCCGCGTGCCCCAGATCCGCGTCCCGGCCCTCGTCGACGGGTCCGGTACGGCAGAAGCCGACCACGACCCCTGCCTCCTCCGCGACCCACAGCCGGTGTTCCCCCGGCAGGTCGGCCAGGTACTCGGCCCAGTCCTCGGCCTCCTCGACCGCGTCCAGCGTGTCCAGGTATGCCCGACTCATGAACCCCGCGTACGCCGCCCGCCACGCCCGCACCTTGAGCCGGCCGATCGCGAACCCGTCCGCAGGAGCAGCGGAGCGAATCATGACGCGAGGGTAGAACACGAACCACGTCGTACGCACACCGGCCGCGCGAGAGCCGATGCAGGTGGTGTTTCCTTGGGCCCGGTTGTCCGATCGCGGATCACGTGAGGCGGTTGGGCACCACCCGTTCCCTCGGTTCGGCCGGTGGTGAGGTCCTGGAACCCGGCGAGGCGGTTGCGAACCGAATCCGCCACATGGTCCTCGACCGACGCGGCGAGCCCGAGGCCGATCAACTCCCGTACACGCTCCACCGCTTCGGGGGAAAGCTTGATGCGGATCTCGGCGCCGAGGGTCGTATCGATACTCATCCGGCGGACGCTACCGGCGGCGTCCACCGACACCGCGCTCAGCGGGCCGGTTCGTAGCCGGCTTTCGAGAAATGCCCTGTGGCCGTGCACGGGTTCCGGAGGAGGGCGGGAGGGCGGTGGTGACGGTGGTCGAGAGGAAGTCCTTGCCGCAGTCGATCCGCAGGTTCTCCGGGGCTCCCCCGGCGGGGCCGTAGGGGTCGTCGCGGAGCACGGCAACGCGCGGGGCGGTGGGGATCGACGTCCGGGTGGGGTGGCCGGGGGTGACGGCGACACCGGTGACGACCTTGGTGGTGGTGTCGATGAACCAGGTGACGTGCGGGCGCACGGGGTGCCGTCGGCGTCGACGGTGAGGGGGGCTTGGACGTGGTCGGCTTCCCAGGTGTGGTTGCGCCACGTGGGCGGGCGCCGGGCGAACACGTCCAGGGCGCGAGCGGCCTCGGGGCCCGCGCGCAGACCTGCCCGCTCCCCCGCGGTCGGATCCCGACGCACCGCACGGAGCAGCGAGGGGACCGGTGCCGGCAACGGCACGGCGGACACCGGGGCACCACCCGGAAGGGCGGACGCAGCCGTCCCGAGGTCGGGGGGTGGGCGAGGTGGTAGGGGGACAGTCGGGCAGGTCGCAAGGGTTGGGGCGGGTGGCGTCGTGGCGGGGGGCCGGTGGCGTTCGGGTGTCGGCTGTGTGCGCGGCGTATCGGTGGGACGGTACGGGTGGTTCGGTACGCGGCGCGGTGGGACCGGGTGTGCGTGCGGCACGCCCGGTGGGGGCTGGACGCGGGCTCGGGGTCCTCGCTACTCCCAGGCGGTGAGTAGGTCTTGGGGTCCGTAGGCGTAGTCGATGCCTTGGGTGGTGGTGATGCCGGAGCGGCTGGCGGCGATGAGGGGGGTGTCGGGGCCGGCTCCGGGGAGGCGGTCGCGGTGGACGGTCAGTGCGGCCAGGTCGCGGTGGTCGAACGGGCCTTCGAGCCATTTGATGGAGCCGACGGCGGTGACGTGTTTGGCGATGGGGGCGCGGTCGGCGGCGACGATGTCGATCTCGGGGTCGTTGGTGCGGGTCCAGTAGCCGCCGAATGTTTCGCATCCGGGTGGGAGGCGTTCGGGGGGGAGCAGGGCGAGGGCCTCTCGGATCACGGGTTCGACGGCGCGGCCGCGCCAGCTGCTCCACGAGGCGCGCAGGCGTCGGTTGGCGCGGTCGCCGCGGCCGCGTTCGATCTCGGCGAGGTGCGGGCCCACGAAGGCCAGCCACAGCCGTAGATGGGGGTCGGTGACCCGGTAGCGGGTGTCCTTGTTCGCGGGTTTGGTCGACAGGGGTGTCTCGGCGGCGACGATGCGTTTGTGGGTCAGGAGTGCGAGGGCGCGGGTGAGGCTGGCGCCGGGGATGTCGCCGGCGGCGCGGGCGATGTTGGTGAAGGTGCGTTCGCCGCTGCCGATCGCCTCCAGGACCCGGCGCGCTTGGGCCTCGGTGGGGAACTCGGCGGCCAGGCTGCGCTCCCCCGACACCACCAGGGCCGAGAGTGGGTCGGCCAGGCAGGTGGCGAGGTAGCCGGCGGTGTCCGTGCCCGGTTCCCATTCCGCGCACAGCAGCGGCAGGCCGCCCGTGGCCAGGTACGCGTCGAAGGCCTCTGCCGCGGGAAGATCGAGCATGGCGGCGACCTCGCGCGGGTTCAACTGGGGGACGACCATCTCGGTGGCGCGCTGGTAGAACGGGCGTCCGTAGGTGCCCATCGCCTCCATCACGGCCAGGTCCGAGCCGATGCCGATCAGCAGCACCGGCTTGCGGGACAACTCGCGGTCGAAGAGCTTTTGCAGCGTGCCCTCGAACGCCGGGTCCTTCTCGATCAGGTACGGCATCTCGTCGAACACCACGATGCTCGGGCCGTCGGTGGGCAGGGCTGCGGCCAGCAGGCGCAGCGCGGCGTCCCAGCCGTCCGGGTGCGCGCCCGTGAACAGGGCGGCGCCGGGCAGGTCGGACGCTGCGGCCTCGGCGACGAACAGGTCGATCTCCTCGCGGGTGGTCCGGGTCGAGGCCGTGAAGAACACAATCGGCACGCCGGCGCGATCGACGAACTCCTCCACGAGACGGGACTTCCCCACCCGACGCCGCCCGCGCATCAACAACGCCGTCCCCGGCCGGCCGCCCGGCCCGGCCTGTCGTTCCACGCGGCGCAGCATCTTGTCCAACCGCCGCAGTTGCGGCTGACGTCCGATGAACTCCGTCATCCCGACCTTCACTCACATCGATGTTTGTTTCATGGACGAAACTTACATCAATGATAGTTATGTGACGGGTGTGGGGCAACGATGATGCTCCAGGCGCAGCCGGCCGGTGATGAGGGGCGGCAACGTGGCGGGCCGCACTCCTTGCGGAAAACGTCCGACCGGCGCGTCGTGACCGATCGACGGACGCGACACCCGCGCCGGTCGACGCGGACTCTCGCCGCGCGTCCGCAAGGCCGAGGCCGGCCGCGGCAACACGGTGGGCCCGGACGAAGGCCTCAGACCCATGCAGGCGGGAGCCGGTTCGCGGTGGGACGACCGGACCAGGCAGCGCCGAGCGCTGGTCCCGATGGGACGACGGAAACGAGCGACCCCGGTTCACATCCCGACGAGGCCGCTCGCCTCGTGCGGGGCCCGGGCCGTTTCGCGAGCCCGGCCGCAACTGTCACCGCGGCAGGAGGAACAGGAGGTTGAAGGCGAACACCAAGCACAGCCCGCCGAAGGAGGGCATGAACGCCACCACCATCCGCCAGGCGCGGACCCATGGGAACAGCAGAACGCTCTCGGGATCGTCGCGGCGAAACGCGACCGGCACCTCTCAGTGCTGCCACACGCGAGTGAACGTCGGCAGTTCCATCGGACGCACCCGTACGCCGTCCCCCCGGGTCGAACGCCACGTGCACCCACACCGCGGCGCCGTCGTCCGGCCTTTCGTCCATGCTCCAGCGGTCCGACACATCGATCCGCCTACTCGGCGGCCGAACACCACCGTCCGCACGTCCGCGAGCGCGGCCGGGGCGCGGTCGTAGCGGTCCCGGTCGCGCCGGGCGCGCGCAGGAACGTCGACAGCGACGGCACCGGGTCCGGCAACGGCACGGCTGCCAGCGGAGCGCCGCCCGGGAGCGATGTACCGCTCGGTGGCGAGGCGGGCGACGCCGGCGGGGCGCGGTCGCCGGCCGTCGTCCCCGGACCGGCGGGTGACCGTACGGGCTCGGACGAGGAGTTCGCGGTGGATCGCACAAACGTTGCCGCAGCGGGCGTCCGCGGAGGCGGCGGTGGCGGGTGTCGTGGTGGCATCTGCGGCCGGCGCCACACCGTGCGGTCGGAGACGTTCGGTAGGGGTTCGGTGGTGGGCCTTGGCATCCGCTCGCATCGGAGATGTCGGAAGTCGCGGAATCGCGTCTGTAGCGTGCCTATAGTGGTGCTATGACGTCGACGACGATCCAGGTGCCGCGCGAGACCCGCGACCATCTCGCCGAGCTCGCCAGGGAACGCGGGCTGAGCATCGGTCAACTGGTCGAGGCGTTGGCCGCCGAGCAGCCCACCGCCGCCCAGCGGGCCGAGCGTCTGGCCGCGGACCGGGAGACGGTGCGTTCGGTGATCGGCGTGCCGATCACGGACGAGGAGTTCGACGACGCGCCCGACATCCTCGGCAACATTCATCGGATCGCCGCGGAGAAGGCCCGGAAGACGCGCGCGTGATCATCCTGGACACCGGCGCCGTCAAGGCCCTCGCCACCGGCCACAAGACCCTGGGCCTGCTCGCGGGCAACATGGCCCGCACCCCCGGCGACCACCTGGTCGTCCCCGCGCTGTGCCTGGTGCAGGCCGAGGCCGACGCGCAGGGCGTCGCCCACCGGGTCCTGGCGCTGTCGAGCGTGAACGTCGACCCCCTGGAAACGGTCGCGTCGGTGGCGGTCGGCACGATGATCCGCGACGGCCTCGGCGGGGCGGACACCTGCCACGCGCTGTACTGCGCCCTGCCCCGGGCCGAGTTCACCGGCATGTCCATCCTCCTCACCACCCACGAGGACGCCTACCCACCCGGCATCGTCACCGTCGACATCGACTCCCCCGGCATGCTCGGATTCGGGTAACGGTGACGACCCCCTCGGACCCGCCGGCCGCAACCGAAGCCGCATCGGTGGGGAATCCGTCGGTACCCACGTCGGGCGCGCGCCGAGGCGCTGCGTGCGGCCGGGACAAGCGATCGAGGCGGGGCGCGGCCGGCACGGCGAGGACGCGGAGGAACTCGCGGATTTGTTCAGCGAGGACCTCGTGTGAGGCTCGCGCGCGGCCAGGTCCGGAGGTTCCTCCGCGCGCCTGCGGTCGGTACGGAGCAGGCCCTCGTCGTTCGCGACGTCCCACAGGGGATGCAACAGCCTTGGCAAGAACGGGACTTGGGAGATGTCGAAGCGCGGCGTGTGCTGCCGGCTCAGCACACGTGAGGCCAACGCCGGGGCCTTGGCGAGAGTGCGTTCGGCGCCCGCGCCGCACGGCACCGGGTTGGTGTGGGTGGCGGGGGGCGTCGACCGACAGGCGCAGGTAGTCCCACGCGGGGGCGGCGATGCGCCGGCGTCGTCGATCACGAGCACGCCCGGAGGCTCGAGGGCTTCCAGGAGTGTGCGGTCGGCCGCGTCGGTACGGTTCGTCAAGGAGGTGGCCGGCAGGCCGAACGCGGTGAGCAGCGCGGCCCGCAACCGGGGCATGGCCGGTTTCACCGCGACCAGGGCGCGGTGTATCGGGACGCGGCGCGGGAGCAGGCGCAGGGCCTGGTGGAGTGCGATCGTCTTGCCGTGGCCGGGGTCGCCGTACACGCACAGGATGCCGTGGGCGGCGACGGTGTGGACGAGGGCTTCGGTCACCGCGCCGAGTTGGCGCGTAGACACCGGGTGCGCGCCGGGTGTGTACAGGCGCACACCATCACCCGGGGTGCCGGTTGCGCGATCGGATCGGCCCCATGGTCGGCTTCGACGGTCAAGGCCGGCGATGCGAGTCGGCCCTGCTCGTCCACCGTCCCCGGCAGCGCGAGCTCCGCCAACGCACGGCCGTGATCATCCACGGCGGCACGCCGAACCGGTCGGGCGATCTCCAGCACGCGACCGACGCGAAGCCCTCGGCGCACCGCGTGATACAGCGTCGTCAACGACACCACCGGGGCCACTGGAACATCGTCGTTCTCGGCGTCCTGCCGTGCCCTGTCACACATCCAGCGGTGGAACGCCCTCACGTTCCCGCCCAGATCCGACAGGCATGACCAGAGCGCGTCGTCCGGCGTGAAACGCCGACCTCCCGGCGGGACCCGCACGACCCGACCCGCGTGCCGACGCCACGCCGGCGCCACACCGTACGCTCCGACACCCCACCGCCTCGGCGGCGACCGCCACATGCGCGCGGGAGACACCCCCCGCTTCCGCCACCGCGAGCAGACGCCGCACCACCAGCGGCCGCAACATTGCCATATCCGAGGCACCGGCAGCAGGACGTACCGAAACCGAAGAACGATCCCTCGCCATACCGGCAAGCACACCCGCACCATCGGGGGCCCGACACAGGAACGGGCAACTCCATGACAGAACAACCCGCTTGTGTCAGGCACCCGACGTCAATCGACGGTCACGCCCGTGACAGTCGAAACGATCACACACCTCCACACCCCGACCAGCACACAAACACCCACAACACGCATTAACCCGACCGACGACCAACCACCCCCACCCCAACACACACTCACAACCACACCCGAAAACCAAATCAACGCCCCCGGACAGCGGAAACGGGCCGTCAGCGAACTGGCGACCGTCCTCGTCGCACCCATCTGAAACCTGGGCCCATCATCCTGACGAACCGCCACAAAACCCCGAAGAGGTGGAACATGACACCCATCCGACGCGACAATCTGGCCATGGGAATACCCCGGACCGTGGAACAGTCGCACCTCAAAAGCGCAGAGCCTTCGTCAGTGAACTGACGAGGACCGAACGCTCGAGGCCACCTGCGCGTGCCGCCGTCCACCATAATGATCACGACATGATATGCCTTGGGAGGACGAATGACTCTGAGTGGAGTTCGATGGCTGGCGGGAACTGAGGCGCTGGATCCGGACTACTGCGTCACTTTTGCGCGCGGGTTCAGCCCGATGGAACTTCTCGCGAGCATGGGCTGCGCCGTCGACGAAGCATCTCCCATGACATCGGATGATGCGGCAGATTTCATGTCCCAACAGTACGACGATGACAATCTTCGCATCATGATTCGTGCCGGAATGGCCGGAGATTGGGCTTTCGCAATAGAAGACGGCAGCATTTATGGCCAGCGCCCTGAGATTATGAAGGGGGTGGCGGCGAACACAGAGGCCATCTGCCTATATCGAACCATTCGAGGAATCTCCGGGTTCGGCTACGCCCGGGAGTCAGATATCATCTGCGCATTCATGGCGAAATATCCCTTGTCGGCCTCGGGAAGCGATCCCGCGAGATTAGAGTCGGCCCTGCAGCGCGTGGGACTGGGCTTCGGAGGAAACGGCCCGTTCCCTTCGGAGTCCCCATGGGAGGATATTCTGCGGATGGCGGAGGAGGAATTTTCCCTCGCCCTGCCCCTTCCTGACATCTTCACAGCAGGACTCCTAGCGGCTCCGGTCATGTACGAATGAAACGGAAGGGCGGGTGTGTTCTGCCCTCATTGACGATCACACACCCGCCCTGTTCGCTCAGAGTCGAGATGACTCTATGGGAGTGTCACGACGCAGGCGATGTCCGGGTTGCAGTTCTGGAATCCCGGAATCTTAATGTAGAAGGGGTCTCCGTCTAGGATCCGAAAATCCTTGAATCTGACTCCCAACCAGTTGAAGGCCCCCTCGTTCTGGCTCTTAGTCATCGTGGCTCGGCCGCAGACGAGATTTTGCCAGTCGGCAGCTGGATAGTTCTCGTCCATCGTCACGTTCCACTTCTTCCCGCCCATGGGCCACGCGACAATCTGAGCGCACTGATTACCTGAAGTGGCGCCCTTCATCGCCCCGCTTTCCTTCGAAGAAGCGATCGGAAACTCGTCACACTGGGCAGGCTCGGGGTAGTTCGACACTTGCTGGTGAGCCGCGAACGTATTGTCGCAAATGACGTTGTAGTTCGACGCCCGGTCGTCATGGCGATGGAGCGGATGATCATCCAAGAGATTGTCGGGCAATTGTCCGGGGTGGGGATTCTTGGGGCTGATCATTCTTTGTTGCATGATCCAATAGTAGGCTGCGGCGACAGGGTACTTCTTGGTGTTCACCGGATAGGCATATCCGTACGCGGGAAACACACAGCCCGGGAACTTGCCCGGCACGATGCGGTCGCAGCGAACCTGAAACTTTGGATCCTGCCACTCCCACCAACCTGTGGACGCGGTCGGGATGAACGGAGCGGTCACCATGGCGAACCAGCCGAGATTCAGTTCGTTCTTGCTGCTTGTGCCAGTCCACGAGTGGTCCACGAGCATCCGAACCTCGTGTAGATCGGTGGGCATCCAACTCGTGGCGCCAGTAGTGGTGACATGGGTGTCACACGCGGGGGCGGCAGGCGGCGGCGCGGTGCACGTGAAGGTCATGGCAACGTTGATCGACTGCAGCGCGGGATCAATCTTGACCGGCTTTAGGTAGACCCATTCCTGGAAATTGATCCCCGCGATGTCCAGTTCGATCTCGTGCTTATAGATGAACTGGGCCGTGCCGATCGTTGTGCCATCTTTTTTGAGTTCGGCGTTGAGAGGCGACATCGAACCCAGACACGCAGCGTCGCGGTTCATCCAGTCGCCGATGAGATTGCCGTTGTTGCACCAGTCGACGGGGCCGTTGATCACGGAGGCAATGGGGGGCGTCGCCGCCCGGGACGGAGTGCTCCCGACCTGCCCGATCGAGGTGCACCACTGTGCTCCTGTGGCAGGGTCGATCGGACCACATTTGGGCGCGGCAGGATCGCTTCCGAGCTTGGCCGTTTGTGATGCCGCAGAAAAACCGTTGACGAGGCGAGGCTGATTGTCGACCGGGTCAGGAGCCGTTGGGTCGGGTTCGGGAACTGTTATGTCCAGCCCTCCGACGGCGTAGTTGCCGGGGGCGACCGCCACGGCGTCGAATGCGACGTCCTGGTCGCCAGTACCGTCCGCAGTGATCGAGTTCAGGCGGATCTTGGGTACGCCTGCGAACCTGAAAACTCCCAGCTCGACCCATCGGTTCGTCGCGCCCGCCTGGGAAATGGTGCGGCGCACCGGCTTACCCCAGCCGTTCTCGATCTCGTATGTCGCCTGTTTGGTCTGTGCGCCGTGGTCGGGTAGATGGACGAACACCTTCGCTGGGCCGGTGACCGCCTGGTTGAAGGCCCATTCGCCCAAGACTTTCAGGAGTTGGCCCTTGGGGTCGTCCCTGCGGGTGTGGGCGAAGTAGAAGTGTCCACCGAAACCCGCGCCGAGTTGGTGCGTGTCTACCTTCGCCGGGAACGTGCCGGCGTTGGGGTCGTTTCCGAAGGTCATGGTGAAGGTGCCCGCGTTGGTCCATGAGTGTCCGCAGTCGGGGCGGATGGACGGCACGTTGTCGGGGACGTCATCGACGACCAGGGCGCCTGCGGGCAGGCCGTTGAGGGTGCAGGCCGGAGGGTAGGCGGTGCCGTCCGGTTCCTCGGGGTAGGTGGTGTTGAAGCGTACGAGGTCGTTGCCGCAGGAGTAGTCGCAGTCGAGTTTGTAGGTGGCGGGTTTGTTCCACCAGCATTTGTGGTCGGCTCGAGTGCAGGGACCGACGCCGGGGTCGTTGGACGCGGCGTCGGTGATCTTGGTGGCGTCGCAGGCGTTCTCCGGTGCGCAGAACAGGCCCTCGGGGGGCTTGGCCTGGGCGCGGTAGTACTTGGCGGTGCCGACGGTGGTGGCGTCGCCGTCGCGTCCGTTCCACCAGGCCTGGCGGTAGCCGGCGACCATCTTGCCGGGTGATTCGAGTCCTTCGAGGGGGTGGCCGGCCCAGCCGATGACCTTCTCCTGGTAGGGCCAGTCCTGGGGGTGGGCGGCGTCGGGGTAGTTGTCGCTGCCGTCGCCCTTCTCGAGGAACGGCAGGCGTCCGGCGTCCCACTCGGGGTTGGCGGGGTTGTTGGCCCAGCCCACCCCCCAGGGGCCGCCGTCGCCGGGGTTGGGGTAGAACCCGGAGTTGTAGGCCCACAGGGCGAAGTACCAGTTCTCGATCTTCGCGGAGTTGCCGTTGTTGACGATCAGGCCGTTGTCGTGGGTGACGTTCCACTTCTCGGTGAGGATCTGCAGGCCCGCAGCGATGTTGGCGGTGTAGTCGAGGGCGACGGCGCGTTGTTGCTGATAGTCCCAGGCGGGGAGTTTGCCGTCCTCGCGGCCGGCGAGGCGCATGTGGTCGGTGACCTGGGTGATGCCGTAGCCGCAGTCGGCCTTGGACCAGTCGATGTCCCAGTCGTTGGCGGGGTTTCCGTCGTAGTAGTTGATGCCGTAGTAGTTGCCGATGAGGGGGTTTCCGGTGACGCCGGGGACGGTGGTGCGCGAGGCCTGCCACATATTGGATTCCTGCGCGGTGACGCCGAGCATCACTTGGGCGGGCACCCGACTGCCGCCGCCGGACAGTGCCTGGAGGGGGAACATCGCCTGCGGCTGATAGGCGGGCATGCCGAGGTTCTTCCAGTTCGCCGGTCGGCTGACCTTGTTGTCGAGGTTGCCGACGATGGCCTGGTCGACCGCCCACTCCACCTGACGGGGCTTCGGCTGCATGGCTTGGTTGCTCGGGTCGTTGCGCGGCACGGCGCAGGTGCGCTCCGCCTCGACGATCTGCGTCGAACTCCCTGGCGGGCGGGGGTCGGTAAGGCTTTGGCCGCCACCGGCCAAAGCGGCCTGCGGCTGGTCCTTGGGGGCGGGGAGTTTCGGGGAACGGTCCTTGCCCTGAACGATGTTGGGTCCGGGCTTGGCGGCGGGGTCGACGACGGCGGAGGCGGTGCGGCCGGTCGCGCGAACGGTGAGGTCGATGCTCACCGGGCGAACGGCGACGGCCTCGTCGGGGTCGATCCGGGTGTCCTTGCCGTCCGCCCAGGCGGTACGGGTCAGGACGCTCTCGCCTCGGGTACCGACCTTCGCGTCCTTGGGCGCCGTCGGCAACAGTCGCACGACGTCGGGGAGTTTGTCCGCGGTCTGCTTGACGGGGCCGGTGACGTAGACCGTTCCTGCGGCGTCGCGGGCCAGGCCGGTCTCGGCCAGCGGTCCGGCGGCCAGCTCGGTCGGTTTGGTCTTCTTCGGTTCGGGTTTGCGAATCTGGGTGGCGGTGAGGCGCTCGGCCGCCGCGCTCTTGGCCTGAGGGGCGGTGAGCTTGTCGAGGTAGACGACGCCGCCGTCCCTGTCGGCGGTGAGCCGGAAGGGGACGCCGCGGGTGGCCGCGAGCCGAGTGCTCGCTCCGTTGGCCTCGATCTTGACGAGGGCGCCGCCGTCGGCGGCAACGATGCTGCCGTCCTTGGCCGGGACGGCCGAGGTGACCTGTCCCTTGGTCTCAACTGCGGGACTCAGGGCCCCGGTGGCGGCGTCGACGCGCACGAGGCGGGTGGAGGTCTTGTCCTCGCCGGGGGACTGGGTCAGGATCGCGCCCTCGTCAACGCCGCAGCCGGGGTTGTAGTACGACAGCGACGCCTGCAGGTCGAGCTTGGTGACCTGCCCGGAGGCCAGGTCGACGATCGCGGTGAACCCGCCGCGGGCCATCAGTTGGGGCTTGTTCGTGAACGTGCGCGGCGCGTAGACCACGACGGCGCGCTGCCCGGATCCGGTTACGCAGGCGTTCCCGATCCAGGTGTCGGTGTCGAAACCCGGCTCGGACAGGCTCGCGGCGGTCCGCCACCCGTATTGGTCCTTCGCGTCGGCGACCATGACGTGGAACCCGTCCGCGTCACCGGTGGTCGTCCACGCCCGATCCTGCGACCCGGCGGGCGCGGCCGGGGTTGCGGACTTGCGTTCGCCGGCGTTGGCGGCGGTGCCGCTGGCTAACGTCGTGATCGCCATGAGGGCCGCCGCCCCCAGGGCTGTTCGACGATTTAATGTGCGGACCAACCTTCTTCTTCTCGCGTTTCGCATGACAGCCTCTCGCTAGGGAACACGCGCCGATCGACGCGCGCGGCCACCGCGTGTGCACGGCGCGAATGCCGGGCACCGCGCTGGAGAACAAGGCGTGCCGCGTCGTCGGCGGCGCATGGCTTCGACGGGTTCGACTCGGGCGGCACGCCAGGCGAGGTACAGGCCCGCGAGGACACCGGTGGCGAGGCCGACCAAGGGTGCTGCTGCGGCAACGGTGAGGGGATCAACGGCCTGGGTCCACTGTTTCGCGGCGGTGGTCACGGTGCCCAGGATGGTGCCGACCAGGCCACCGAGTGCGCCGAGGACGGCGGATTCGGCCGATCAAGCATTGAACAAGCGGCCCCACTCAAGCAGCCGCCTCCTCCTGGGACAAGAAGTAATTTCCGATGAGATGACTCACGGTAGTCATTGCAATTTCTTTGCCAATACGCTCCGCTTTCCAAGGCCATGGCAGTTGTTTCTCCGCGCTTCCGGACCAAACCGTCGGCGAACGCATCCACCTATCGGCTCGATGACCTTGCGATCGGAAGATCCGACCATCAGAGGGACGAAGATTCACGGGGATCAACCACGCAGAGTGAACAGACGATGGGTCCGAGCGATTGCGGCCAGTCACATTCCGTTCGTGTGGTGTATGACACGATTGGTTGGGTGGGCGTCCGAAACCGGATCGCGCGCCGAGAGTCCACTCGACCCCTAAGCGCGAGCCCGCACCGCGACAGCCGCGCCGACCCTTGGTCGGGGGTACCGCCACCTGCGGATTGGTTACACGCGGCGCCTCCTGCAACAAAGCAGGGCAAATCATGCGCTGATGGCTGCGGGTGCCCACGCAGGTCAGCGCGTTCGATCAGGTGGGCGTGTTCGCCAGCCTTTACGCCCGGTTAGCGCATGAGCGGGCGCAACACGTTGTAGGGATCGGCGCTTCCGCACACCGTGGCCCGAGCCCCACATGACAGTCTGGCCGACGTCGTCAATGTCCCGGCCGACGCGACTCCGAACCGGCCGTAGTACACGTCCTCGCCCTGCTTACCGGGGCGATCACCCGCACGTTGACCAGCCCCGACCTGCTTGGGTTGTGAGCAGATTCGAGGCAGACCTGCGGTGGTGAGTTCGCCCTGGGCCGGCTCGCATTCCCTCTCACACCGGCACACGGGTCTCAGCTTCGCGGCGGACCTTCGGTCTCGGCAAACGAAATACTCGCGTTCACCCGCGCGGTTTCGGTGTCGACGCCGATCGTGCGGGTTCGACGGCATCGTCCTCGTCGCGCTCTGGCTGCCCACGGACGGCCACAGCCTTGGTTTCGCAACTTGGCGTCGGCGATCTCGCGGCCGACGTTCGGCATGCCGGGCCGTTCGGCGAACGCCCTGATCACCATGGACGCCAACGCCGGTGGTTCCGACACCGGCTCGCCGGCGCCTTGACCAGCATGCATCTCGCTCATCGCGACGAGGTGCGAACCGAGTCCGGGCGCCACGCACACCCCCGCATCACATCACCGCGATCGCACAACATGGGTTTACAACGAGCCCGTGCGCGATTCCCGAGAATCATGATCCCGAAACTCGGATTCCACCGGGAAATATTCGGTTCCCCTGCACTCACGGGGCTCTCGGGATCGAGTAGTAGTGGCGCGGCCGTTGGCAGCGGAATACTCTATTCCGATCATATCGCGTACTGGTCGAACCGACGTAGACATCGCCAAACCAAGCCAGAAACACCCATTGCCAGCGATACTCAGCCATGACAAATAAATGTGGCCTTGGCATGCTAGATGTTTGCATCTGAAGAAAGTTGCCGAAATTCTCGGCACGATGCAACGCGCCGAGAGTATTGACTTTCTGCGACGGCGAAAATACGGTGAAATCCGGGATGCAGAACCCGGAGAAAGATATTGCTTCTTGATCGTCCAGCCCTGATATCGCTCGCCCTCTCCTCGAAAGGTCCTTTCATGCGCCTCAGGTACCTTCTCGCTTCCACCGTTCTGGCCGGCGCTGCTGTCATCGGGCAGGCGCCCAGCGCGCAAGCGGCTCCCCCTTCTCCCAGGTGCTTGTTGCATGGGAGCGCCACACGAGCGTTCTGCTACTTCTATAACAGTGGCCAGCAGGGCGGGGTGGCCGGTTGGGACCTGACCTATGCCGACGGGGTCGGCAATCTCGCAGGGTTTGAGTTTGCACTCGGCGCAGGCGCTGGACTACCAGTGAAAAATAATGCCGCATCCGCAACCTATCAGGTCGCCGGCTCCTGCACGGGCTACGCCCTCAGCTACTACCTCAGCAACTTCGCCGGACCCGCCGACTTCATCTTCGCTTGCACCGGAGATAATTTGGTGGAAACCTACAACCAAAATGCATCGTTCAAACGTTGGACCAGTTGACGGCCGGAAGCGCGACGTCTCAGTAGTATTCTCTGCTCGACAGTCGGAAGCGCGGCGTACCAGTTGGTATTTTCTGCCACTCGAACGCCGCGCTTTCGCGCTCCGGAAACGGGAGATGTACTCTTTCATGTTCATGCGCCGCCCCGGCGGAAAACTCGCCCTTTTCCTTTCGGTGCTCACAACGGGATGCATACTGGGGTCCTGCTCCGCCGACAGCGCCCGAACATCGGCCCCCATCACACGGATCGCGCCTCCGGTCGTCGACTCGTTACCGAATTATTCCGATGATGTCGTGCCCGCGCTACCGCTCGATCCGTACTTTCTGTCCCCGGATGACAGCGACAAACTCCTCAAGGCATTGGACATCCTGGTTCGAGACTGCGTCCGACGCGCGGGATTGGCGCCGCCTCGAGAGCATCCCTCAAAAAATTTCTATCCGTCGCGAAACAACAGGCGATACGGAATCATGGACAGCCGAGAAGCCGATGCCAACGGTTATCGACTTGTATTTCCGGAGGCGAGGCCGGACGAGGTGCTGACCGAGGAGCAAATCAAAGCTCTGTCCGGAACGAAGAACGGAAAGCCCGGGCCAGGAGGGGCACCTGCGGAAGGTTGCAATGCATCGGCCGCGCGACAGGTGACGGGCACTTCCGGATATCCGAGCGACTTCCCGGTCGTGCAGCAGATCAACCATGAGTCGTTCAGAATATCAAAAGAAGACGGACGAGTCACGAAGGTAATCGAACTGTGGTCCGAATGCATGAAGGGGAAAGGCTTCTCCTACAAGACACCATTCGATACAGAGTTTCGGCAAGACCAGCCGCCGTCGCCGCTTGAGATCGAAACGGCGAAAGCAGACGTCGGCTGCAAAAGACAAGTCAATTTCGTGAATACGTGGAGCGGAATCGAAAGCGCGTATCAGAAAGTATTGATTGATCGCAACAAAAAAGCACTTGACAACGTCCTATTGAAACGCAACGAGCAGCTTCAAAAAGCACACCTCATTCTCGAAAGCCGGTGACAAGCGCATCCCCTGGAAAGATTTCGGTGTCGATGTTGTTCGTCGTGACTGGGCCCCGGACTCAGCCGCATCGCGTCCTTCCCATCCGTCCCGGCTGAGCCGTGATGAAGCCGGTTGAACCCACTGACGTGTCCCCCGGATGGAACATGTTCGCAAGCGCGTGCACGGCATGGCATTGGTCGGCAGGATCGGCACGATTCTCACCGGCTCCCCCAGTCCTACCAATGTTCGCGCGAGGACGAACCCGAACAGCGCATCGATCTGGACGGACCGCTCCACTTCCTCTGCCCACGCGGGCACTGTTCGCGCCCGACCCCCGGCGACTGCCGACCATGCCAATCCGACCTCCGGCCCTCAACCCCACTGTGAATCGGTCCGACGAGACGGGAACGCCGCAGGGTTCGGAGTCATCACGAAGTCGTGGAACACCCGAAGGAGGAAAACCTCCGATCACGGGGAAGAGGACCCGATGCCGTCGGGGCGGGCATCGCCGCGTGACACCACCCCGACCCGTACGAACAACCTTCGTGGGCGTGCCCGTGGTGGCATCCTGCGCCACACCCATCGTCACCCCGCCGGCAACGACCACGAGCTGTGTCTCACCGGCCCGTGGCGGACGCGAGAGCACCGCCTTGCGGTGGCCAACCCCGACCACACGACCACGAACGGCAGTTCGTGGGCACTGACAACTCGACCTGTGACCACCCACCCCGAAACGGTCGCCTTCGCCCCACACGCCCACCGGCGACACCCCGGGCCGGGCCGTGACCACATTCCGCGAACGCACCACCCACACACGCTCGGACTCACCCGCCTGGCACCCGTACCCGACGACCTCTCACGGTCCTGGTCCCGCCGCCATACCCAACCCTGCCCCCCGGCCGATTCCCCGGACCCACCGGCAACGGAGCAGGCAACCGCTGCCCATGGAATCCCCATTCCAACCGCACAAAATCTCACTGCACTCCACAACACCCGCGAATCCCCACGGAATCGAGGGAACCTCAGCTCACACACTCGACCGAGCCCGCCTCACACCCCACTCCCCGCATCCCGAAACCCATCCAGCCAGCCCTACGCCCCGAAAACATCACGATACATCTGCGAAACCCCAGCCCAAAAATCCCACACCACCCACAACAATCGACCACTCACAGCCCTTCGAGCAGCCTTGGACCCGGGTTTTCCCAGTCCACGGGACTTTTCGGCATGCGGGATCACGGTGGCAGCTGCCGCCTCGAACACCCGCACCGACATGCACACGATCGCCATGAACACTGCCTCTGTTCGCCGTTCCCCACCCTGGGAATGCTCTCGCCAGCGGCGACAACGGCCGCACCACACCGCACAAACCGTCGGGATCGATCCAATCTCAGCCCGAATCCCCATAACAAACCCAACGATCCGTCACTCGCATAGGGCACGTCCGAAGTGGCGTCCGAAAAACACAACCCGGATGGTGTGTTTGGTGTAATAATCCCTGAATGGGCGAGATATTCGGTATTCTCTCACGCGCTGAGAGTATTGACTTGGGGTGACGGCAAAAATACGGTGAGATCCGTCGGACGCACACGTTGGAGAGGATCGTTACGTCGTCATCGTTCGCCGCGCCCGAGTGAACTCGTCGCTTACCTCCCGGTGATCATCGTGGAACGCGTCCTGGGATCCTGCTCCGCCGACGGCGCCCGTACCGAGAACGGAGAGCCCGGACCAAGAGAGGCACCCGCGGAAGGTTGCAATGCGTCGGCTGCCCGACGGGAGACCGGGACCTCCGATTATCCGGGCAACTTCCCAATCATGCAAGATCGACCATGACTCTTTCGACATGTCCAGGAAAGACGGACGAGTCCTCGAATTTTTCGCACCGTGGCACGGATCCATGAAGAAGGAAGTTGCTCGCTCGAGACGCCATAGGAAATTCCTGGGCTTCATCAGGAACAGCCGTCGTCGTTGCGTGATTACGAGACCGCGAAAGCACACATCACCGACCAATCGAACGAAACAAAGACGCACTCGACACTGTCGTCTTGAAACGTAGCGAACAGATGCAAAAGCGCGCGACATCCTCGGGGGACGCTGAGAAGCACATCGGCGTGAGATGCTCTCAAGCGATCGCATAATCAGATCCCAGTGAAGTCGACGATCCGCAACCGCACTTACCTCGCCCCCGCCCATGTTCGAACACTGGATAAGCGTTGCCCAATAGCTCTCCTGCCGCGAAAGACAAGGCAACCCCCGCTGTCGCGAGGTCGCCCTTCCTGCCGTCTCGCCGGTGGGTTGGTCCTTGGAACTCCGCCCTGACGTGGCTGCCCGCCCTTGTAGTAGCCGTGTTGGGGTGGCGAAACCGAGCACTCACCGACGACGGCACAATCTTTCTCCGCACCGTGCGGCAGATCCTCGCCGGCAACGGCCCAGTCTTCAACGTAGACGAACGTGTCGAGGCGAACACGAGCACCCTGTGGCAATGGGTGCTGGTCCTCTTGGGCGCACTGCTGCCCGGAGACCTCGGTCGCATCGCCGTCATCACCGGTCTGCTTATGACGGTCACCGGGGTCTTCATCGCCTGTGACGCCACACGACGTCTCTACTCCACGAACGCGCCCACCCGCTGGATGCTCCCCGCCGGGGTATTGGTGATCTTCGCCGTCCCACCCTTCCAGGACTTCGCTTCGGCGGGGCTCGACTCCGGACTGGGTACCCTCTGGCTGAGCGCATGTTGGTGGCTGCTCGTACGCTTACGCAACGACCCCAGCCCGCTCGAACTCACGGCACACGCGGTCGTATACGGCCTGGGTGTCCTCGTGCGACCCGACCTGTTCCTGGTCACCGTCATCTTCTTCACCGCATCATGGCTCCTGCGCCGCCCCTCATTCCCGCAGGCCGCAGCGCAACTGGCGGCTCTGGGCACGCTACCGATCTCCTACGAGGTCTTCCGAGCCGGCTACTACGGCCTGCTCCTACCGATGCCCGCACTCACCAAGGAAGCCGGCCAAACCGAACTCGCCGCCGGCCTGCGATACCTGCGCGATTTCGCCGACCCGTACGCGCTGTACGCACCTGCGGCCCTCCTGCTCATCGCCGCATGCCTGATCGCCAAACGCCACTCGCTCGACCGCGCCCTCCTGGTACCGGCAACCCCCGTATGCGCCGCCCTCGCGCTCACCGCCTACGTCACCAAGGTAGGCGGGGACTACATGCACGCCCGCATGCTGCTCCCGGCGACGTACCTCGCGCTGCTCCCGGTGTTCCTCATTCCCTGCACCCGCGCTTTGGCCGCGATCACGGTGTCGATCGCGACCTGGTGCGCGGTTGTCGCGGGGCCCTGGCACACGACCACCCTCGACCCGAACTCGCAGACAGTCCGCGTCCGCGTCGAGGACACCAGACTCACCGGCAATGACAACGCCGACAACACTCGCGCCTGGACATCGGCGTTTCCAGGACTGCGAGAGAGCGTGGCCGCAGCACTCGCGGCAAAGACGCCGGTCCTGCTGCGTCTCCGGCCCGATGACTTCCGCCCGGATCTCCTCATGCCCCTCAACCCGATGTACAAGGGCACCAAAATCTCCATACCCGGCTGGTACCTCGGCGTCACCGGCGCCGTGGTGCCCCTCGATCAACGCATCGTCGAAATGTGGGGCCTCGCACACACCTTGGGCGCGCATCTCGAATACACCCCCGGCTGGGAGAAGAAGCTGCCCGGCCACGGCAAGCTCATTGACGACGTTTGGCTACTGGCGCTCGACCTCGACCCTCAGGTCCTTGACCCACCCCCCGGCAGCATCGCCGTCACCCGGGAAGGCCTGGCCGCGGCACGGCACGCGCTGTCCTGCGGCGACCTCAAGGAACTCCTCGATTCCACCCGGAAACCATTGACCGCGGGTCGCTTCTGGGACAACTTGACAGGCGCGTGGGAGCGTACCAACCTGCGCATACCTCGAGACCCGTTCGACGCCGAGCGCAAGTTCTGTGGCCGTCGTCAACCATGATCGACGCCGCCGCACGCCTCGATCCGGGCTGTGAAAGCTGGTCGGAGCGAGCCCACGGCTCCTATGTGTGGTTTCCCGTCCGTGACGCTAGGGTCGTGCGATTCGACGACCGCAGGAGGCTTTTCATGTTCAAGTCGTTCACACCATCGGTGCGCAGGGCGGTGCTTGCCGTGACGGCGTCCATCGTATTCGGCGTCTCCTGCAACAGCTCGAACAACGGATCGCAGGAGACGGCCGCGGCGGGTGCATCCGAGAGTGCGTTAGACCCGTCGGCTGCGGTTCCGGAGGTGAAGGTACGGGACGCGTTCGCCGGACTCCAGGCGACCCTGAAGGACACCTGCACACCGGGCACCTGCGCCTACTTCCTCGGGCGGGTCCACGACGAACTGCACCGCCTGGACCGGGCGATGAAGACGGATCCGAAGGGCGCCGGTCACTTCCCCGAACCGATAGCCCTGATCAAGGCACTCGACGCCGAAGTCGGCGGCGACCGATCCTTCGAGAACCTGAAGAAGCACCAGACCATGCTGATCAGCACCCGGGACCGGATCAACACCTGGATGCAGGGCCACCCCGACGACTACCGCTGACACGCCACCACCGGCCCGCGAGTCGACATGTCGCCCGAGCGTGGATGAACGAACCGGGGGCGCTCCCGCCCGTTCCCGGCGCCGACATCCCGGTCGGGTCCGACGCGTGACTCGTGGAGGCGCATGGCGGGAACGACTCCCGTCCTCGTGCTGTCGCGCTGAGGCTGCCCGACGTGGCTGGAGACACACGGTGGGACCGTGTGGAGGCTGTGGGACACCGGCCGGGCCTGGGCGCTGGTCGACGACCGGCACGGGATCGGCAAGGCCGTCCGGGGCGGGCCGAGACGGCTGTGGGAAGAGGTCTACGCCGCTCTGCATTGACGGGACGAACACCTCGTCCACAGCTACGACTTCGGCATAGCCGTCGAACGTGGTCGGCAGTCGGCCTGGGCAAAACGGCCCGACCGACGCTGGGAGATGTGGCCGGCCGCTCCCGAACGCGTGAGCCACGACCGGCGCGGCGTAGCGGCTGGGGTGTCCGGTCCTGCGGTTTTGCTCTGAGGTCGTCTCCGGTCCGGGTGCGTGGAGCAGGTGAAGCACCGGCGCGCACTTGGCCGCGGCCGCGCCGGCGAACCGCGCAACCGCAGACGAAGCCATGGGTGGAGTGGGGTGGGCGAGGTTCGCAGCGTGTCAGGCCCGCGATGCCGGCCGGCTACGAGGAGCTTTTCATTCCGCCGTCACACCGCCGTCCGTCGGAACTGGTGGACAGTGACGCGGCGTTCGGCGGGACGGCCCGGAACCGGGCACGCCGCGTACGGCGCGAGTTGGTGGCGCTGACTGTGGTTTCCGGCGGGGAGTCGGCGGCGTGGGGCCGGGTCCACCTGCCGCAGCAAACGTGCCCTGCGGCGTGTCGACGACCAGGGTCATGTGCGCCTTCGACGCATCACCGAACAACTCGGTGTGGTGTGCGTTCGGGAGAAAATGGGTGCAGGTGGATCTACCAGGGTTCGGCTTCGTCGTCGTCCTCGAACCAGTTGTCCACCGCCGGTGGTGCGGCGGACCGGGTTCGTCCGGATGTGTGGGTCGTCCCGGTCTCGATCGGCCTGGGTGCGGCCGACGTGGGCACGACCGCGTCCAGGTGTGCCAAGCGCACTCGGGGCGGTCGTGCGTTCAGTGGTATCCACAGAGGCTCGGCCGGGGAAGTGCCGGGTGTCCACACGCCGGTGGCGATCGGGACGGTGGTCGGGGAACGGCGCAGCGCGGCGCGGGCCTCGGTCTCACGGCGGGTGGAGGCGAAGACGAACAGCACGACGGGCCGTTCGTGGCCGAACAGTTCGTCGGCTTCCCATCCGTCCGCGGCGTGGGGGTCGAGGTACAGCAGGGCGGCGTACCCGTGGGTCTTTTCGACGAGGCGGGTCAGTCGTTCGGTGCCGGTGTCGTATTCCACGGCGAGGGTCGCTTGCATGTCGTTTTTACGCCAGGTCAGGACGGCGTCGGGACGTGCGCGGTGTGAATAGGGACCTTGTTCGGGCATCTCGCGTTCGCTGAGCCAGCGTTCGACAGCTGTGTCGGGGTGGGTACGCGCGTGGGCTTCGAGGGCCGTGTGGACGCCGTTGACGCCGAGCAGGTGGCGGAGCCGGTGGGGGGATTTGAGGCCGAGTTCGCGGTCGCGACGGGCCCGGCGGATCGCCGGCCTCGTGTCCTCGCCGGCGTCGGCGGCCACCACTGCGGCGCTGGCCGGGGCCAGGACGAACTGTGAGGGGTTCGAGCCGCGTTCCGCTCTCGGGCGGAAGCGGTCAACGACCTGCATCTCCTCGAGCTGCTGCATGCGGTGGCGGCCTGTGACTGCGCTGGTGAACGCCAGCTCCGTGATCTGGTGGGTGGTCAACAGACGGTGCGTCGCGAGGGTGCGCAGGATCAGACGATCCCGGTCGGTCAGGCAGGCAGCGAGCCTTCGGATGCGGGGCAACGAGACTTCGTCGGCGGACATCGCGGACTTCTCCTTCTCGATCGTGGGACGAGGCAGGACCGCCGGTCGGGCGGGCACCGAGGGTGGGCCGGGCACCGACACGGTGGCGAGGCTGGGCCGGCCCGAGGTGGTGGGGATGGCCGCAAGGAGCGGACCGGGAAAGCCCGTTCGGCAGGGCCGACCGGGCGTGGCGAGGGGGACATGGAGATCGATCCGCAGGCCGCCGCAGGGATCTGGAGCGAGGGATGAACTTCCTACAAACAGTCCGGGACACCATCGGCCTGCATACGGGCACCATGACCTGCGGCGACGGAGAGAGCATCCCGGACGATGAGAGCGTCCACCCGAGTTGCCGCCCGAATGTCCGACCGGATGGCCGGGGGTGCGTCCGAGGCCGATTCGGCCCATGCGTCGGGGACTGTGGCAGGGGAGACCGGTATCCGCCCGGCTGGTTCGGAGGAGTCCGGTATCCGAGTACACACCACGCACACGAATCCCGACTAGGTCTCCGGTCACGGCCGCCGAGACCGTCGCCGAGGTCACCGCGACCGGTCGTGGGGGCGACGCGCCACACCAACCAGGGTGAACGAAACGGTACGTCCTGGCCGACGCGATCGACGATGCCAGACCCGGGCCACGCCCGGACACCTCCTCGGCCCACGACTGTCGGATCCCTCGGACGAGGCGCATCCCGTGTGACCACGGCACACTGCAGCACTCGGGGGCGGGTGCACCGAAGGTGTGTCGAAAGTGCACGGAAGGTGCGCGAAGGTCGCATGGGCGAGTGATAGGGCACGCGAGTGCCGCAGCCGGATTCCGCCCCGGCGCACTGCCGTCCCGCCCGGTCCGCGACTCGGAACCGGCCGTGTCGCGCAACAGATCGGAACGGCCGTCCCCGCCGCCGCGGCGGTGAACTCATCGCCACCGACCGGTCGCCGGGCCCACCCGCTTATGCCCCTTCACGAGGCACGCCCGTGGGTTCCCTACGGGAAGAACCCCACTGGCGTCCCTGGACACCGCGACCTGGGCCCAGGGCATCGTGAACTGGGCTCGCGTGACGCCGGTGCTCCCGTGGTACCCGGTCGGCGTCGTCGAAGACCCTCCCTCGCCTAAGGCACGCCGACACCGTGTGGATACTCTCGGTGGTCACGGGTCGACCGCGGGTTCCGCCTTCGAGATTCCGCAGCGGTGTGAAAACGCGATACGCCGGTGTGCGTGGTGCGCGGCTCCATACGATGATGAACGTGGAGTTCGAAGAGGTGGACGCACTGCGTCGGGGCAGTCCGGCGTGGAAGCTCCTCAGGGCCGAGCATGCGCCGCTGGTGCTGTCGTTCTTGGGGCGGGTGTTCGTCGAGGAGAACGTACGGTCGCTATCCGCCGCCGACCTGGCCTCACGCCTGGACGACGTCTTGTACGCGCTCAACGCCCGCTCGGGCGGTCACGCGTTCCCCAGGACCGCCAAGGCGTACCTGGACGACTGGTCCGCGCCGGAGAATGGCTGGCTGCGCAAGTACTACCCTCCAGGTTCCGACGAGGCGCACTTCGACGCGACTCCGGCCGTGGAGAAGGCTCTGGCGTGGATCGCATCTTTGCAGGCTCGTTCCTTCGTGGGAACCGAGTCGCGCTTGAACACGGCATTCGAGCTGCTTCGCCAGATGGCGTTCGGCACCGAGCCGGATCGTGGGACGCGACTTACGGAACTGCGCCGCCGCAGAGCGGAGATCGACGCCGAGATCGCCCGGGTGAGCGACGGTGACTTGGACGTGATGAACGACACCGCGCTGCGTGATCGCTATCAGCAATTCGCCGCGACCGCACGGGGCCTGCTCGCGGATTTCCGCGAAGTCGAGGAGAACTTCCGACGTCTCGACCGGGAACTGCGTGAGCGGGTCGCCTCGTGGGACGGCCCGAAAGGCAAACTCCTCGATCGCGTACTCGGCGACCGCAGCAACATCGCCGACTCCGATCAGGGCCGCAGTTTTCACGCGTTTTACGACTTTCTGCTCTCCCACCGGCGCCAATCCGAGTTCAGCGACCTCCTCGCCAAGGTCCACCGGCTGGAGTCCATCGGTGAGACGGACCATCGGATGCGCCGCATTCATCACGACTGGCTGGACGCTGGTGAACGCACCCAGGCGACCGTCCGCCTGCTATCGGAACAACTGCGTCGATTCCTCGATGACCAGGTGTGGTTGGAGAACCGGAGGGTGGTCGAGATCCTCAGGTCCATCGAGGTGAAGGCCCTGCGACTGCGTGAGCGCCCCGACTCGGCGCTCACCATGCGCATCGACGCGATGTCCCCCGCGGTCACCTTGCCGATGGAGAGACCGATGTATCGGCCCAAGAGGAAAGTCCCGGTGGATGACACCGTCGTGCTGGCCGATGCCGACGGCAATGACGTCTCGTTGTTGTTCGAGCAGGTCCACGTCGATCCCTCGCGCCTGGTCCACGCCGTGTGCTCCGCGTTACACGGACGCACCCAGGTGGGTCTGGTCAAGGTGCTGGGCGAGTTCCCCCTCGAGCAGGGATTGGCGGAACTCGTGACGTACCTGTCCTTGACGGACTCGGCGTTCGACGTGGTCTTCGATGAGAACACCCGTGAAGAGATCGCCTGGGACGGCGACGACGGACGCGGTCGGTGCGCGTCGGTACCCCAGGTCACGTTCGTGAGCCGCGCTCCGCAGGCGGCGAGACGATGACGAACGCGGATCTGTCGGTGGCTTTGGCACAGTTGATGAAGGGCGTCGTGTATCGCGACACTCACGAAACGCAGTGGCGGCACGTAATCGCCCTGCAGACGCAGGTACGCGACTACTTCACGCTGGTGGGCCTGTCGGTGATCGTCGACGAGGCGGAGGGCTACGCGTTCCTGCGTTCGTCCCCCGACGATGATGACGACGCCCCGGCGCTGCCCAGGCTGATCCCTCGCCGGTCGCTGTCGTTGCATGTCAGCCTGCTGCTGGCGTTGCTGCGGAAGAAGCTCGCCGAGCACGACGCGACGGGTGGAGAGGCACGCCTGGTCTTGAGCAGGGAGCAGATCGTCGAGACGCTGCGTGTCTTCATGGCGTCCACGAGCAACGAGGCCCGCCTGGTCGACCAGATCGATTCCCATCTGGGCAAGATCGTGGACCTGGGATACCTGCGACGAATCGGCGACGGGTCGTTCGAGGTGCGCAGGATCCTGAAGGCTTTCGTCGATGCCGAGTGGTTGTCCGGCTTCAACGACGCCTTGGACGTCTACACGGAGGACCTTGCCGGCCGCGCGAAGCCGGGGGAGGCGTGATGGAAGGCCTGTTCGGCGCGGTGGAGTTGGCGGACCCGGACGCCGACGATCGTCCGGGATATCGTCTGGTCCGGCTGGAGATGTTCAACTGGGGCACATTCGACAAGCGGGTCTGGGTGTTCCCCGTGGACGGGGCCAACGGTCTGCTGACCGGTGACATCGGGTCGGGCAAATCCACCATCGTCGACGCCATCACGACCCTGCTGCTGCCCGCGGCCAAGATCTCGTACAACAAGGCCGCCGGCGCCGAGGTGCGCGAGCGCTCGCTGCGCTCGTATGTCGCGGGCTACCACAAATCCGAGCGCAGCGAGGAAACGGGGGCGTCCCGCCCTGTGGGGTTGAGGGGTCCCGGCTCGTATTCGGTGATCTTGGGTGTGTTCGGGAACCGCGCACTCGGAACGTCCGTCACGCTGGCCCAGGTCTTCTGGATCCGAGAGGGCCAACAGGGGCAGCCCGACCGCTTCTTCGTCACGATGGACGACACATTGTCGATCGTCGACGATTTCTCGGCGTTCGGTCCGGAGGTGACGGCTCTCCGCAAGCGTCTGCGCGGTCGCGGAGCGAAGACGTACGAGCATTTCCCCGACTACGGCAAGGACTACCGCCGCCGCCTGGGAATCGACTCCGAACAGGCGATGGACCTTTTCCACCAGACCGTGTCCATGAAGGCCGTCGGGGACCTCAACGATTTCGTCCGCACCCATATGCTCGAGCCCTTCGACGCCGAGCACCGGATCGAGGGCTTGGTCGCCCACTTCGACGATCTGACCAGGGCACACGAGGCCGTACTGAAGGCCCGCAGCCAGCTGGCCGATCTGGAACCGCTGCTCGCCGACTGCGACCGCCACGACGCGCTCGGACGGACCATGGCCATACTGTCCGCCCAACGCGACGCGCTGCCGTTCTACGCGGCCGGCCGGAAGGTCGGCCTCCTCCAGGCGCGGATCGCCACCGCGCGCACCGCGCTCGCCAGACATCGCGGCGACCTGGACACCGGCAAGGAACACCTCGCGAGGCTGCGCGCCACGGCCAGTCGTCTGGAACTCCAGCAGGCCGGCCACGGCGGCGACCGCGTCACCGACCTCGATCGACGCATCCAGGAGGCGACCGTGGAGCGGGACACCAGACGTCGACGTGCGCAGCGATTCGACGAACTCGTGGCCGACGCTCACCTGGAACCGGTGCACACCGCGGAACGGTTCGAGGCCATGCGCGAGACCCTGGAAGAAGCCCGGGCCGCGAGCGAGAAGACCCTCGTCGACGCACAGAACCGGCTTACCGATGTCGGGGTCCTGCTCAACACGCTCGACAACGAGATCGCCGAAGTGGACGCCGAACTGCGCAGCCTGGCCGAACGCCGCAACAACATTCCACGACGCAACCTGGAGCTGCGCCGGCTCATGTGCGCGGACTTGCGCCTCGCGGAATCGGACCTGCCGTACGCGGGAGAGCTCGTCCAGGTTCGCGCCGACGAGTCCGAGTGGGAGGGAGCCGCAGAGCGGGTGCTGCGTGGATTCGCCTTGTCCCTCCTGGTCGCGCAGGCACACTATCCTGCGGTCTCCGAGTGGATCGACGCCCGCCATCTCGGCATCCGAGTCGTTTACTTCCACGTCCCCGCCGCCGTGTCCCGCAGCCACGAGGTGGGCTCTGCCGACGGCCGACGGTTGTACGCCAAGCTCGAGATAGACCGGAGCCCGTTCACCGCCTGGCTGGGCAACGAACTGAGTATCCGAGCCGGTCACGAGTGTGTCGAGAACATGGTCGAGTTCCGCCGGAGCGACCGGGCCCTTACCCGGGCCGGCCAGATCAAGGACTCACGAGGCCGCCACGAGAAGAACGACTCCTCACGTATCGACGATCGCGGCACCTACGTCCTGGGTTGGAGCAACGAGCGCAAGATCGACGCCCTTGTCACGGACAAGACGGCGCAACACGTACGTCGTCAAAGCCTCCTCGCCGCACAGGCTCGCGCGCGCACGGACCACGAGGCCGCCCGGGAACGGGTCTCCTTGCTCGCCATGATCGGCGAGTTCGCGGCCTTCGCGGACATCGACTGGCAACGGTCGGCCCATCTGATCACGAAGCTCGAAACCGAGAAGCAGGAACTGCTCTCCTCCTCACGCGTCCTCGCCGGCATAGCCCGGGAACTCGAATCGACCATGTCGGCGATTCGGCGGACCGAGGACGAACAGGAATCACATGTTCGCGCCGTCACCACGACCGAGAACCGGCTCACAGCGGCCGAAGAGGCTGCGGCGCGCACCCGCAGGGTGCTCGACGCCCCGGGATACGCAACGGCACTGCCTCATTTCCCGGAGATCGAGCGACGACTCGGTGGCGGTCCCTTGGGGGATCCCGACGACTACGACCGGGCCGTGACCGACGCGAGCCGCACGCTGACCACCGAGCGCGAATCCTGCGCGCGGACCCAGGGCACACTCGGCAACAGGATCGTCGCGCAGATGAGTCGCTTCCGGGACAAATACCCCCTGGAAACCTCCGAGATCGACAACTCCGTCCTCGCCGCCAGCGAATACCGAACCCTGCACGACCGTCTGGTCCAAGACGACCTTCCCCGCTTCGAGAGCGACTTCAAGACATACCTCAACACCAACACCATCCGCGACATCGCCGGGTTCCACTCGCTGCTGAGCAAACAGGAGACCCTGATCCGCGAGCGGATCGACACCATCAACGAGTCTCTCGTGGGCATCGACTACAACCAGGACCGCTACATCCGTCTGGAAGCCGCCCGCACTCCCAACGTCGACATCCGCAACTTCATCGCCGACCTTCGAGCATGCACCGACAACGCGCTCGCCACGCACACGGAAGACCAATATTCGGAACACAAATTCCTCCAGGTCAAAAACCTGATCGAACGCTTCAAAGGCCGCCCGGGGCACGCAGACGCCGACAGGGCCTGGACAGCCCGTGTGACCGATGTTCGCAACTGGTTCGTTTTCACCGCGTCCGAACGGTGGCGCACGGACGACACCGAACACGAGAACTACACGGGGTCGGGCGGTAAATCCGGAGGCCAGAAGGAGAAACTCGCCTACACCATCCTCGCCGCGTCCCTGGCCTACCAATTCAAACTCGACTGGGGCGCGGCTGTGTCCAAGACGTTCCGGTTCGTCGTCATCGACGAGGCCTTCGGTCGCGGGTCCGACGAGTCCACCCGATTCGCCCTCGGCCTCTTCCGCCGCCTCGGCCTGCAACTCCTCATCGTCACACCACTCCAGAAGATCCACGTGATCGAGCCCTACGTAGCCGCAGTCGGCTTCGTCGACAACCCCACCGGAAGCAACTCGAGGCTGCAGACCCTGACCATCGACGAATACCGCGATCGACAGCGTGCCCACGCCACCAACGGCGGCCTCACCGACCGGCGGGCCTGAGACCATGCCCCAACCCCGGCCATGGACGACGCCCCGCGACCTCGCGGCGAAACTGCGCGCGCGATTCGACCGCGGCGAGTTCCTGACCATGCTCGCCACGGGTCAACCCTGGCACCCACTCGAGCTGCCGATCCGCGGCCCCGGCCCACGCGAACTCGTCGACAACTTCGCCGCCGCCCAAACCTGGGTCCGCCTCTGGGAGGACACCGCTCCCCCAGCCATGCGCGTCGAATACCGCAATGTCGGAGGCCGCCTCCTCGGCACGAACCGACTCCCCGCCAGCGTCGTGATCGACGACTACTCACACCTGTGGGACCTCCTCGGCGTCCGCGGAACCGTACGCCGCTACACCGATCTCCTCAGCCACACCGAGGAGTTCGCTCCGCGTGTCGCGGCGTGGATGATCGAGAACCCGCGACACGTCCTCGCGCACCACGACATCTGGCCGACACTGATCACGGCGGTGATCTGGATCGAACGACACGCACGGCCGGGCACCCACCTGCGCCATCTCGACATCCCCGGAGTCGACACCAAGTTCGTCGAGACCCACCGAGGCGTCCTCACCGACATCCTGGATCGACACCTCCCCGACGAAAGGATCGACCCGGGCGCACCACGCTCGGACTTCATCGGCCGCTACCGCTTCGCCCGCAAACCCGAGTACGTGCGAATCCGCCGGCTCGGCGGCCCGGAAAACCTCTTCGGTCCTTTCAGCGAAGCCGCCGTCCGAGTCGACGAGCTCGCCACCACCGCCTTGCGAGTCGACACGGTCTACGTCGTAGAGAACGAGATCACCTACCTGGCTTTTCCACCTGTCCGCGACGCGATCGTCGTCTTCGGCGCGGGCTATGCCGTGACCCGACTCGCCCCACTCGGCTGGCTTCACGATCGGAGCCTGCTCTACTGGGGCGACATAGACACGCACGGTTTCGCGATCCTCGACCGGCTCCGCCGCACCTTTCCCCACACCCGATCGATGCTCATGGACCACGCGACCCTCCTCGCGCACCGCACCCAATGGGTCGTCGAGACCAGGCCCATCAAAGAGGAGCTCCCCCACCTCACGAAATCCGAGACGGACGTCTACCGAGCCCTGACCGATGACGGCCTCGGTACCGGCGTGCGATTGGAGCAGGAACGCATCCGCTTCTCGACCGTCGAGAAAGCCATCTCCCAGTCCTGAATCCCTACCCAGGGCCCGTCCGAGAGGGCCGCCGCCGCGTCAACGCCCCCGACGCGGCACAACACCCTCACCGCAGGGCGCCGTCCACAGCGGTAGTCGTCGACGCCGAACCGCCCCGAAAAGCGGGCCGGTCCCGGCCCGGGGGGCTCAACACCTGGCCCGCGCTCCCTGTCGACGACGAAATCGACTCGAAAGGCGGCCTCCACACCGCGGTCGGCGACACGTACGTCGACGTCTCCGAACCCGGAGGAAACACCTTTCACGCGTCCCACACCTCGAGGGCCGAACCTCTCGCAGGAGAGCAGGCGAGGCCATGACAGTCTGGGGGCAACACCGAGACATCCTGGGCAGGGTCGAGTGAGCGAGTTCCTGAGAGTCGGCGAGATCTTCCGGTACAAGAAGGCGGCCGATCCCACCCACGCCGTCGAAAACGGGTACCGGAACTTCTGGCACGCCACCGCCACCCCGGGTATCCCCGTACGCGCGCAGGTGGAATTCGGGATCAACAGGATCAAGGAGATCGACGCCCAGGGAATCACACGAAGTCCCGCGATATTGATCCGGTCCAGCCCGCCGAAAGCAGGGCGCGAACAGACCCCCTGGCACGACGTCTTCAACCTTGAGGACGGGCATGTCGGCTACTTCGGAGACCACAAACACACCGAGACGAAACCGACGGGCAGCACGGTCGGCAACGCCGCCCTTCTCCAGCCCTTCATCCGGCACCGGGCGCCGACCGCGATCGAACGTACAAACGCGGAACCACTGCTGCTGTTCCGAACCGTCAAACGCGGGCCCAGCCCGAAGGGCCATGTCCAGTTCTGCGGTGTGGGATTGGTCGAGCGCGCGGAAAGGTTGGTGCAGTGGGGGGCGCGGACCGCAAAACGTTCGTCAACTACGTCTACGATCTCGCGATGCTCGACCTCTGCGACGAGGACGACAAGATCGACTGGTCCTGGATCGCCGATCGCCGGAGCCCTCGACTCGCGGCGACCGAAACGTTGCGGTGGGCACCCCGAGCCTGGCGCGACTGGGTGAAGGACGGCCGTTCGGCGCTCCCGCGTCTCCGCCGCCGTGTCGCCCGCAACCGCGTCGTCAAGATCAAGGAGCAAAAACCCGCGCCGACGACTCCCGAAACCAGAGATCTCGACGTCATCTATCGCCACTTCGACGGACGCAAACACGACTTCGAGTCGGTCGCCGCCACCATCGCGGCACGCCTCCTCGGAGCGGGCGGATCGTATGGGCAGGGCTGGTTGACTCGCCGTTCGGGCGACGGTGGCGCCGACTTCGTCGGCCGCTTGGACATCGGCAGGGGCTTGGCGGGAACCAGTCTCGTGGTTCTGGGACAAGCCAAGTGTGTGGGCGACTTGATCTGCGAGTTCGACAGAACCGTCTCCGTGTTGCCGCGATGTCGGTCCACTGGTCGAGGCGCTGCGGCCCCGGCTAGGGTCGAGGGCGCCGGTGCGTTCCGACAGAGGTGGACAAGGCACCGGGCTCGTCGGGAACGGACACGGGGGCGGGTTTGGCGATCGGGCGCGTGCTGGCTGGGCGTTACGAGCTCACGGGGCTGCTGGGTCGAGGCGGGATGGGCGAGGTGTGGGCGGCGGTCGATGCGCGCATGGCTCGACGCGTGGCGGTGAAGCTCCTGTCGTCGGGCGGCGGAGGCAATCCGCAGGCGCTCTTACGCGAGGCTCGCGTCGCCGGCG
Organism: Embleya hyalina; assembly: GCF_003967355.1. GTDB lineage: Bacteria > Actinomycetota > Actinomycetes > Streptomycetales > Streptomycetaceae > Embleya > Embleya hyalina. Next base: position 34,837 of record NZ_BIFH01000034.1, read on the forward strand.
CGCTCAATCATCCGGGCGTTGTCACCGTCCACGACCTCGGACACGAGCCCGACGGCACGGTGTTCGTGGTCATGGAACTCGTCGCCGGGAGGGACTTGGCGCGCGTCCTCCGGGAGGACGGGCGGGTCACGGTGCGCGACGCGGTCGACTGGTCCGGGCAGTGCGCGCACGCACTGGTCGCGGCGCATGAGGCGGGCATCGTGCACCGTGACCTGAAGCCTGCGAACGTCCTGCTGACGCCCGCAGGCACGATCAAGGTCCTGGACTTCGGGATCGCCCGATACACGGCGGCCACGACCCGGTCGAGCCAGGTCGTCGGAACCCCGGCGTACATCGCCCCCGAACGCTTCGGCGGCCAACCCGGGGACGCGCGGGTCGACCTATACGCGCTGGGCTGCATACTCTACGAACTCATAAGCGGCCAACCGCCGTTCACGGCGCCGGACCCGATGGCGCTGATGTACGCGCATCTACACCAGGATCCGGCCCCGCTCGGCGCCCACCGCGCGGATCTGCCGCCCGGCGTGGAACCGCTGGTCGCGGAGCTGCTAGCCAAGGACCCCACGCACCGCCCCGCCACCGCCCGCGAGGTCCACCAGCGACTGCACGCCCTGACCGGGCCGGCGGAACGACCGGACAGGTCCTCGGTCGTACCCGATCCCACCGCGGGGCCCGGCAACGGAGCCGGCGCGGGAGTCAGCCCCTATGAAGCGCTCGCTGCCTGGAACCTCGACGCGGCCGCTCCCGCCGACACGCTCATCCACCACACCGGTCCAGGACACGAGCGGGACACACGCCTGCATGAACCGCGTCCGCCACGCGGGCTCTCCCGCCGAGGCGCGGTGTTGCTGGCGCTCGGCACGGCCACAGCCGCAGGCACCGCGCTCGCCGTCCGCTTCCGGGGCTCGGACGCCGACGACGAATCCTCACCGCGCAAGCGGTGGGAGTTCACCACCGGCGGTGAAATCACAACCGCACCCGTGGCGGTCGACAACACGGTCTACGTCGCCGGCCAGGACGGAAACCTCTACGCGGTCGACGCTGCCTCCGGGGCCAGGCGCTGGGTGTACCGAACCGGCGGCAAGCGACTGACCGACGTCGACGTGACCGACGGAATCGTCTACGTTCAAAGCAATCCCCTCGAGGCCGGCAACCAGGCGGGCACTCTGCATGCCGTGGAGACAAGAAACGGAACCGCCGTGTGGTCCGTCCCCTTCATGTCGTATGGCGGCGCCCCCACCGTGGTCGACGACGTTTGCTACACCGGCGGCGCCGTCACGGAAAACGGGGCCGGCCGCACCGGGTACACCGGTCGATATCATGCCCTGGACGCCCGCACCGGCGCCGAGCGTTGGCGCTTCGAAGCCGACGGCGGGTTCTACGACCGCCCCGCAGTGGTGAACGGCGTCGTGTATCTCGGGTGCTTGGACGGCAATGTGTACGCGCTCGACGCGGCCACCGGCCGGCAGCGTTGGGCGTTCAGGACCGGCAGTGCCGTCCAGAACACCCTGACGGTGGACGGGGCCGTCTACGCGGCCAGTTACGACGCCAACGTATACGCGATCGACGCCGCCTCGGGGACCATGCGATGGGCTTACGGAACCGGTGGCCCGGCGGGGTCCCTTGCCGTCGAAGGCGACATCCTCGTTGTCGACAGCGGGAAGTACGTCCACGCAGTCAACCGGGCCCCCGGGACCAGGCGTTGGACGTGGGCCGCCCCCGACTTCGTCGGTCCTGCGACGCTCGCCAACGGCCTCGTCTACATCGGCAGTCGGGACGGCAGGCTCTACGGCATCGAGATCACGGCCGGCATCAAGGAGTGGGCATTCAAGACCCGGGGCTCCATCGTCTCCGCGCCCGCGGTCACCCGCGAAGGCATCTACGTCACGAGCCGCGACAAGAGGCTGTACGCCATCGCGCACCAGTGACGAACCCAAACGTGGCACCTTCGACGGCCACAGGCCCCGGGCGCTGCCGACCGAAGTCCCGAAAGCCCCAGGTCGGGACCCTTACACTCCGCGAATACCGGACGAGGTTGCCTCGAACACACCCCCAGGCTCCACCACTCCGAACACGGCCCCGGGAAGCACGCCGTCGACGAGTCATAAGTCCAGTTATCATAACTGCAGTTATCACAACCAGGCGGAAAAGTTCTATGAACCTCTCCAGGCCGGACGAAACGTTCGATCACGAGTCCGAATAGTCGGGCCTCGACCGATTCGCAACGCACCAGCAGCCGGGCGCGACGCCCGGAGGTCTCAAGTCGACATCGACAAGGCAAGACTCACCTGTTGCGAGGGCTGTGCCAGACAACGAGAAGACTGCACTTCGCCGTGAACCGGGGCCCGGGCGGCGAGCGGCTTCACCAAAGCGGCGAAGTCCTCACCGAGTATCCGGGGACGCTCGCCCCTCTGACCTCCACCGCCTGGCACAGTGTCATCGACGCGCTCCTCGCCGTGGGCCACGAACACGCCGTCCCGGTAGTCTTCGACAAGTTCCCCCACCTCGCGAAGGCAAGTCCCCCGCCTGCCCCCTCCATCGCCCAAACACACTCGTACCGCTGCGCCCGGAACATGGATTTCTCCTTTCCGCGCAGGAATGTCACGAGCGTGCCCACGCGTCGGATCTGGGGCGACGCACCGTGCCGGCATGGGCGGCCTGCAGGGCAACCGAATTGCCTTCGGCAGCCAACGTTCACCGCCGCCGACGCCATCGGTTCGGGTCACCGGGTGGGGCATGGTCCTCAGTTAACATCGGGGCGTCGCCGGAGGTCGCCGAGCGGTCTATCCCTTCGGGAGGGTTATCCCCAGCGCACGCATCGCCTCGGATGGCGGTCCGCCTTCGGAGCGCTCGGTCTTGTGTCCGGGCACTGTGGGTTTGAGCGTGCGGGGGTCGACTGCTTCGGATGGGGCGCCGGAGACATAGGCTCCCGCCGGAGCCTGGTCGCGGTCGTGTGGGGCGAGCCAGAACACGCGCCGTCGGTAGGTGCCGGAGGCTCTGGACGCCTTCGCCTGGCGACCGAGAGTGGCGTAGCCGACCATGCGGCCGTCACGGTGGAACGCGGGGACACCCGCGCGACGCGGAAGGCGGTCGAGAACCTGCCGTACGTAGTCGAGGTCGGTGGGGTCCTCGAGCCAGACGATGCCGGTCTCGTGGGCGATCTGGTCCGGCGTGATCAGCGCGCTCACGGCGTCTCCTCGGTGTCGTCGAGCAGGCCGATGCCCGGGTAGTACTTGCGTTGGTTGGACGTGGTCATCTGACGGGGCGAGGTGAGTCCGACCGTCTCCCGGATCCTGGCCGCGAACGCGCGGGCGGAAACCGGTGAGGCGTCCTCGAAGCCGCACCAGGTGCGGTACGCGGCGTACAGGCCCGTCTGTTCCGCGCGCATCCCGGCGGCGAGGGTGCAGCGTTCGTCGACGAAGCGACCGATGTGGTCCTCGGTCTCCGCGTAGGCGTGGGTGGCGACGCGCACTCGCGGCGGCCCGGTGAGGTCGCGGTCGCCGGCGAGGTAGCGGCGGGCGCCCTCGACCAGCCGTGCCAGGATGCCGGGACCCTCCTCGGAGACGAGGACCTGGGCGAGGTTGTCGACGCGGTGTTCGTCGGCGACGACGCGCTCGAACGGGACCAGGCGCATGCGGCGCCAGAACGCGAAGCCACCGGAGGTGACTTCGGGGCGGTGGTTGCCGAGCAGCCAGAGTTTGTGGGTGGGTTCGAAGCTGAAGAAGTCCTGCCGCATGCGGCGGGCCTTGAGGCGGTCGCCGCCGGTGAGGAGTTTGAAGCGGGCCTCGTCGAAGCGGTCGCCGGGTTTGAGTTCGGAGCAGACGATGACGCGGCGGCCGTGGAGTTCGGCGAGGTCGGTGGGGTGACCCTCGAAGGGTTTGGCCATGAGGAATCCGGGTGGGGCGGCGTCGGCGTAGTCGCCGAGGAGTGTCACCAGGACGTCCAGGAGGACGCTCTTGCCGTTCTTTCCGAGGCCGTATAGGAACGGCATGATCTGCGCTCCCACGTCGCCGGTGACGGAGTAGCCGAGGAGCAGGTGCAGGAAGTCGATCATCTCCGCGCCTTCGGCGTCGTCGCCGAAGGTGTCGGCGAGGAACCGGTTCCACCGCGGGGTGGGCATCGCGGCGGGGGCGACGGTGCACGAGCGGGAGTGGTTGTGTTTCTCCGGGTCGGGGGCTTCGACCGCTCCGGTGTGCAGGTCGACGACCCCGCCGGGGGTGCACAGTGCGTAGGGGTCGGCGTCCAGGTGCTCGGCGCGAAGCACCATGCCGGGGGCTGCCTGGGCCTGCATGAGCATGGACTTCAGGCCCGAGGTGGACAGCGATCGGCGGCGGTGCTTGCGCAGTTCGCCGTCGGAGTGCACACGGTTGGGATCGGACGTGGCGAGGGTCTCCGCCATGTCGCCGGCCGCCCACAGCACGGTGTCGTCCTCGTCGAGCTGCCAACGGTGTCCGGCCCATCGGTACCAGCCCAGGCCGGGGACGTGCCGAAAGTCCGCGCCGTAGAGGGCGACGAAGGCCTTGGCGTTGCCGCGGTCGGAGAGCGAATCGGGGACCAGGCCCTGGCTGGTCGCCCCGCCCGGGCCCGGGATCTGGGCGGGGCCGGTGTCCTGGGCGGGGAAGAGCGGCAGGGTCGCCTGGATCTGCGCCGCGACGGCGGCCGCGTCGAAGCGGGAGGACGGGATACCGCTCACGGGCGGCCTCCGAGGTTCAGGGGCCTGACGCGGCCGGCGGTCATACCGCCGCGAATGGTGGACAGGGACCGTTGGACGTGACCGGGGCGGGCGTGTTCGGCCGCCTCCAAGAGCAGGCGTTCGGCGTCTGCCGGGTCAAGGTGCCCTGCGGCGACCAGGCCACCGGCGGTGTAGGCGGCCCGGTTGAGTTTGTCGTTGAACCCGGTGCCCGAGGACACGAGTGCGCAGTCGGCGACTTCCCGGAGGACGGTCCCCAGCGTCTTGGCGGCGAGGTGTGCGCTGCCTCCTGCGGCCGCCACGGCGAGTCGGGCACGTTGCGGCACCGGATTGGGGCGGGTCGCCGAGTCGGGTCGGTCGGCGTGACCGGTGCGGACGAGCTCGGATGCCAGCCATGCGGGCAGCGGTGCCGGGACACGGCAGGACCCTTCGGGGGTGTAGGCGCCGGTGGGGGTGCGGGTGCCGGGGGCGACGATGTAGCCGCCGACACCGCGTACGTCCACCTGCCAGGCCAGTGCGCGGCCGGTGCTCGATCCGGTGGAGCACAGCCACCTGCGGTTCGGGGTGGTGCGGTACCAGATGTGCATGCCGCCGGAGGGGGTGCGTACGCGGAGGGTGTCCTCGTCCTCGGTGGGGTCCGGGGCACTGCGGAGCGCGGCCAGGAGGGCCAGGCTGTCGAAGCCGCTCGCGAGGCCCGTCAGGTCCACGTGGTCGCCGATCGCGATGCCCGGCAACAGCCGGGCCCGAGCGGGCGGGGCCGCGTCGTGGGCGTCGACGTCGATGACGACCAGATCTGCCGGTCCGCACGCCACGCCCACGCCGAAGCGTGATCCGCGTCCCCACCAGGCGCGGATCCGTTCGGGGTCGAGCGTTGCGGCGTGGAAGCCGTGACACCAGCGACCGGCCGCCAGGCAGGGGCAGTCGAGATGGGTGTGGCCGGGCTCGTGGCAGGCGTCGCAGTTGGCGGGTGGGGTCTTGCGTTGCGGGGTCAAGGGGTGCACGGGCCAGCCGGACCGCGCGCACCACCGTGCTACGGCCAACGCCCCGGGAACCGCGTCCCGTTCCTGCCGCACCACACCGGCCTCCCCGATAACCGCTCCTTCGCCGCGTCCGACGACCGAAGTCCGACGATGGACCCCGTGTCGGGGCGAGGCCCCCTGGTCCGAAGGATCTCGCCGAGCCGCCTAAACGGCCGAGTATGTGTACACCGACGGCGCTCGGTCCGGCCTCGGCCGCTTGCACACGGTCGCCGACTGAACCTGTCGATCGGGCGTCGTCCTTTCGGTCGCTGACCGAAAGGCCAGGTCAGAGTGTATGTACGGCCTCGATAGCGACCGAAGCGACTGAAGGTTCCAATTGGTTCAGGCACGCCAGGGTAGCGGAGACCACCTCCAGGAGGCGTCTCGAACCGACGTTCCGCGTGTCAGCGACCGAAGGATTGCCGGTCCAGCGACCGAAGATGTTCGGTCGCTGCCGTCCCCGATTCACGAAAGACCAGGTCAGAGTTCTGCCGGCGACACAACAGCGACCGAAGCGACTGAAGGTCGGACTCTATGACGCACACGCGCGCACGCGAATGTCCTCATAATTGGGAAGTTCGGTCGCTTCGGTCGCTGTTTGACCACGAACAGCGCTCTGACCTGCGTATTTATCGAGCGACCGGGCCAGCGACCGAACGTCTTCGGTCGCTCTGCGGGATACGTGCACGTGTTTCTCACATGCGGAAAACCTGATTCCTATTGAGGATCTCGGTCGCTTCGGTCGCTTCGGTCGCTCAGGGCATGGCGTCACGCCCCTCGCCTCACAGTGGGAGGCCGTGTGCCGTGCAACCGTCACCACGCGTCTCGGATTCGTCCACGTAGGCGAACGCTTTGCGGGCCCCGTCCGGTGGGACGGCACGACGTTGCCAGGGTTCGCGAGATTCACCCATCTTGCGATACCGGGTGGTCGGGCCCCTCTGCCGTTCACGGGTTCGGGTACCAGCCTGGGTAATACGACGTGGGCCAGAGCCAGAGGCGAACCGAGGGCGATCGGCAAGTCGATGGCCAGGTCGGGCTGTTCCCACAGGGCTTCGTAAGCTACGACGGACCCCAGGGAGTGTCGCGATCACCACCCCGCGCGTCCGAGGCCACGACGCTCGGCGACGCGGGTCCGGATGGCCTTCCGCACGACGCCGTCGGGATCCCGCATGTAAGCGCCGACCTCGCGTGCCGAGTGATTCGTCAACCACTGCAACTCGGCTAGGTCCAGGTGCCGTCTGGTGGCCGGCCGGCGGCTTGGCGAACGAACGCGGTGAAGTGCCGTGTCGACACCGCTGCAGGCAAGCCGAGTTCGGTCAGAGCTGCGTGAACGACCTCGATCGTCTCACAGGGATCGAGGCGATCGAGGTCGTCGGATGCTCCCTTGTGACCGGGTCGGTGAAAAAGGGTCGGCGTAGTAGGCCATGCTCAGTGCGGACACGACCATCGGGTCCGTATAGGTCGACAACTCGGCGTGGGTGAGCTTGAGCGGGCGTTCCGCCGCCTGTCCGGGTCTGCAGTTTTCGCCGAGTCGGGCTCGTCACCGGATCATGTCGTGCCCATCCTGGTTCCCCGTGGCGAGTACCCAACGAGCCGTTGCCGGTCGGTCGCGAAGGGACGTCACGGCGACTCGACTTCGCCGGAGGTGGCGTCGTCATTACCGGGGACTCGATCGACCGGGAACGCCGTCGGCGACCACGTCCACGACCTTCGGCAGCCCCGGATCCTTCCGACATCCTGCAGTGAACCGGAGCCCCGGTCCGGTGGATCAATGATGAACGTACCTATAATAGGTACGTTCATCATTGATCCACCGGACGCTCGTGCGGCTCTCAGGAGCCGGTCGAATGGCCTTCGTGGGTGGTCACTTCCTCCCCAGGATGGTGTCGAGGGGCTCCCCGTGACTCGCCCAGCGCCGTAGTTCGTCGCGGGGCATGAGGTGTATGTGTTGGTTTCGGGCGAAGGCGACCGCAGGCCGGGAAAAGGAACCGTTCGTGAGGGCGATCACCGTCTCCGCCCCGTGCACAGGCCGTGCCGTGCCGTTGAGACGCTGCAACTCGGGTGATCCGACGGACGCTTGACGGCGTGTGTGTTTGCACTGGATCACAACGATCCTCCCGTCGGGGTCCGTTGCCACGATGTCGGCTCCGAGGTCGCCCGGTCCTCCCCCGGCACGCTCCACGCGGTAGCCGTCTCGTCGCATGAGGACCGCCGCAAGGTGTTCGAACTCGTGGTGTGACATGCGGTCGATGTCGGCGAGGGCCACGACCTCGCCCTTGTGGACACGGGTCATCCGCAGGTCCTCGGCTAGGGCCAGCTCGTGCATCGCGTCGTGATACTCCGTCCGACGGCGTGCGAGTCGACGCTCCGCTCGTTCGTATGCCTGGTACAGGGCGGGACCCTCTTCGACCACGGCGGTGGCTCCCGATCGAGGTGTTGCCCCGTCGAAAAGGGAGACCGGGTCGACACCGAAGTCCTCGGTGAGTCGACTCCAGACGTGCCTGGCCTCGTCGGTTCTGGTACGGGCCGCCCGGAGTTCGGTCTCCAGGAGACGTGCCCATGCTCGGGACGTCGCACGCCACTGCTGCGTGAAGGACGTACCGTCCCCGTCCGTGCCATCGTGTTCGAGTCGGCGCAGGATTTCGGAGTGCTCGTGGCGCAGGCGTGCGACGTGTTGGTCGAGGTGGCCGTGGATCGCTCGTACGAAGGCGCTCTCGGAGACGAGAAGCCAGGCGGCGATGAGATCGTCGGGTGCGGCCTTGCCTATCCTGTCGCCCATCCAGGTTCGCAGGTCCCGGTTCTCGTATCGGGGCGGAACGACAGCGGCCTTCGAATCGATGATCATTTCGGCAGGTTAGCGGTATGTCGGTTTTCAGCCGACAACCCCTTCGACCCGGTTGCCGGCTTGCGACTACGTAGTTGCCGTCTACGTAGTTGCCATCTACGTAGACGACAACTACGCGAAGGACTTCACCGTCGTCGAGTTGGAACGCCCGGCTGCTGTCGAACCGACATGGCACTCCGGTGTACCCACGAAGGGGCGCTCCGCAGCGCAGTGTCCGTATGCCGCCGCATTGAAACCCGAACCGGGATCCTCCGAAACCATCCATACGCGATGGTGGATCGGGCCTTCTCCCCCGTCGTTCGGCTCATCGCCTTGGGCGCTTCTTGGGGAGCGGACTGCGCGGAGCGCTTGCCAATCCTCCCAACGCAAGCATCCGGCAGGAAAGTTGCCGGAGACGAGCATGGGTCACGGGAGAGGACCGCGTGTACTCGTCGCGGGTGTCAATCACGCCCCCGGCGCATTCCGGACCCGGGTGAGAGGCATGGCACAGCGACTGGTGTCACACCTGGACGTAGTGGAGTCTCGACACGGGTGCGGGAGATCGTCACGAACGGCGGCCCGGTGCCGCGAGGCCGGGTTCGACGAGACGACTCCCCGAACCTCGGTTATCCGTGTCGGCGTCGCGTGAATCGTGCTCCACTTTCGGCGGTTGGGTTCTAACACTCGTCGCAACATTCCTTGATCATTGGGGGTGTGTCGATGGCGAGGCGGGGGCGTAAGCGCAGGCTGGAGATCGAGGCCGAATACTGGCGCCTGTTGGCGGCCGGGGTGGGCACGGTCGAGGCGTGCAAGCGGCTGGGGATCGGGCGGAAGACGGGCTATCGATGGAGGGCGGAGAGCGGCGGCCTGCCACCGGTCGTCCTTCCGGAGGCTTCCCGTTCGCGCCGCTATCTGTCACTGCTGGAACGCAAGAGGATCGCCACTCTGCGCGAACGTGGCCTGGGCGTCCGGGACATAGCCGAGCGACTCGGTCGGGCACCGTCGACGATCAGCCGTGAGCCGCGCCGTAACAGCCTCCCGCACGACCGCGGCGTCTACGACGCCGACCTCGCCCATCACCGCAGTCTCGAACGCGGCGGGCGACCGCGCCGCGTCAAGCTCGCCGCGGACCCCGAGCTGAAGGCCGAGGTCCAGAGGCTCAACCTGGAGTGGAGCCCCGAACAGATCGCCGCCCATCTCCGCGCTCTCTGGCCCGACCATCCCGAACGACATCTGTGCCACGAGAGCATCTACCGGGCCCTCTACCAGGGCGCCCGAGGCGGCCTGAGCAGGACACTCACCAGAAAACTCCGAACCGGACGGCCCCTTCGCAAGAAGCGCCGCCGCTCCGACCAACGGGCCGCCAGGTTCGCGGCGCCGGCCGTCCTCATCGACCGCCGACCACAAGTCGTCGAGCTGCGGTCACGTCTGGGCGATTGGGAGGGCGACCTGATCGTCGGTCCCCGCAGCCAATCAGCGGTGGCCACCCTCGTCGACCGCCGCACCCGCTACCTCCTTCTGGTGGCGCTGCCCGACGGACACTCCGCGGGTCATCTCCGCGACGCCCTCGTCGCCGCACTCGATGCACTCCCGGATCACGCTCGCCGGACCCTCACCTGGGACCAGGGCTCGGAAATGGCCCGCCACCACGAACTCGCGCCCTACTTCACCGATGGTGTCTTCCTCGCCCACCCCGGCAGCCCCTGGCAACGCGGCACCAACGAGAACACGAACGGGCTGATCCGCCAGTACCTGCCCAAGCGCACGAACCTGTCGCTCCACACTCCGGACGATCTCCGCGTGATCGAGGACAGACTCAACAACCGACCCCGCAAGACCCTCGGTTGGCAGACCCCCGCCCTCGCGTTCGCCGCAGCCCTGGCACCATGACGCTGCAACGTTGCGACGCTCACGCGAATCCGCCACAGCTGGACATTCTCCCGAGGGGCCAAAACCCCTTAGTCAGGGTGTCCGTCAAACCGGATCAAGCCCATCCGTGAGTGCGTTGGTCCAGCAGACACCGGTCCGGCCGACCGATAGCCGGTCATGCTTGTGTCGGTGGCCACGGTAGTGGAGCTGATGCGGCGAGCCATGGTTCACATGCTGCCGTGTCCAGCCGGTACGAGATGCCGCCGATGCCGGGTGGGAGCCCTTGGGGAAAGGTTCCAGGGGTTAGACGTGGAAAATCCCCTTCGACGCGGTAGAGGTACTCCTCAACCACTCTGTAGCGAGTACCCAGGGTCCGGCGGTGCGCTGGTGTGTATCCCCGGTTGCCCAGCTTCCGAGCGAAGAGTTCCTGTGTCACTGGATCTTGGCCAAGTGCCGAGGCGACGTGGTCCACCAAGCGCGGCAGGGTGTTTTTGGCCAGCTGGTCGCGCACCAATTGGAGACTGAACAAGTAGAGGTCGCCTGTTTCCGGCGCTGCCAACTGATCGAGGCTCTTGATCGTGTGGGAGGCGCGGATCTCGGAGCGTCGTGCCGTGGTCTTCACCTCGACCGAGACCGAGGGCCATTGAAAGTCGTGCCGAGAGCCGTCAGATCCTGTCCACGCGGCGAGGCTGGTTGGCGTGGGCCGGGCCCAGCGCGCCAGGAACCAAAGCTCTCCGAAGAGGCCGAGTGCCTCGGAGTCCGTCAGTCGCGAGGAGTCGACCTCCCAGAACCACTTCCACCGTTCCAGGACATCCGTGACAACGGAAACCGCTTCGGCGGGGGTCGTCTCCGTGGCGGCGCGAACGATGTCTGCGGCGACGGCTGCGAATGTGGGTAACACACTCGGGTCTACACAGCTGAAGTCCAGGAAGGGCGCGGGCTCCCGATCGGCGACCTGATGCATGGCGACGATCGCTCGCAGCCCCTTCACCTGCAATCTGGGAGCATCGGACCCTGACGGTGTTTCCACGAGCAGGTGACACTGCCCGGACGAGTCGAGCGCTGCCCACAGATGCTCTCGGCCAAGCGGAACGGCGTTCAAGATCCCGACGGCGGACGCGGCAGACAGGTTTTCCCAGATGCGTTCGAGTTCGGCCGCGTTCATGCCCGTTCGCTCCTGGGACCGGACAGATACTGCGCATCGCCGATCGTTCGTGTGTGCGGGAAGCTGATCGAGTAGGCCATGACACAGTCTGGACGTGGGGCATTCGGTTCGAAGAGGGCCCGTCTCAGTTTCGCGTTACTGCCAGGTTGACTGTTCGGGTCGATCGGATAGAGCACGAGAAGACCCTCTTGCGGGGTACGGCTGCAACGGTAGGCGTCAGCAAGCCTGACCCGGGGATCCGATTGGTAGAACCGTTCCGCCTCGGTTTTCTGGGTATCGGTAAGCCCGAAGCTTTCGTCACCCGGTTCGGTCACCACACCCAGTGACTGAGGATCCGTCGACTTGCGGCTACGTGTGATCATTCCGATTTTCGGGTGATCGACGATACCCAGGTCGACGGTGGCGCCGGGGTCGTGAAGGCCGGACACGAGTATGTGCCAGAGGGTGAGTTCGTTGACCCGTACCCGATCACGTATGTAGTCGACGATCGACTCCCGCTCGAAGGATCCCTGGCTGATCGAGCTGAACGCCTCCACGAACTCGAGGACGGGCTGGGCGTCGACCCTGTTCCAGCCGAAGTGGCCCGCGTGCACGTGAACCGGGGCTCCGAGACCCGAGAGCAGTCGGCGGGTCAGCGCCAGGTTCTCCTCGAACGCGGTAGTGGGACTGCCGATCCCGAAGGGGAATCGGAGCGTTTGGAGTTTCCTTCCGTCGAAGGCCTGCTCCACCAAGGCCGCATCGCGCATTTTGTTCCTGGCGGTGGGCTGCATCCTCGCGTGGCTGCGGATGCGAGGCGCAGCCCTCAAGGGGGTGAGACCTCGCCGGACGTAGTCCTCGATCTGACGACGCAGTTCCTCCTCGATCGTGGCGAGGTCGTGGAACCAACCCACAAGCTGCTGGGTGCTGTACAGACGGGTCAGATCCACGTGGTCGCCTCGGTATCCGAACCAACGACCCATCTGCAGGAGAGTGTCGTAGTACGGCGTGCGTCGCACGTAGTAGGAGACGAGCAGGCCTTCGATGGTGACGCCACGCGAGAGTTTGTTGCCGCCGACCAGAACGGCCTTGAGCGTGGGTTCGACATCGAAGTCGATCTCGTTCCCGTGATTGGAGTTGAGGACCCGGACCTCCACGCCGCGTCCCAACAACGGGTCCAGGTACGGCTCGATCGTTTCGAACGACACATCGGCATCGATGTTCATGGACGCCGTCAGCGGCCGAAAGTCCCGGTCCCACCGCTCGCGAAGCTGCGGCTCGAACTCCGTCCGGTCATAGCGCCACGACTGGCGCATGCTACTCAATTCGGCCCCGATTACCTCTGCCAGCCGATCCTGCGCATCCTTCTTCACGTCGACATGCACGAGCATCGTGCAGGGGCGGTCTGTCTCCGCGCGGGCGAGACGCCCCGCAGAGGCGAGCAGATAGTCGCACAGAGCCGCTCTGAGGGACGCCGGCACACGGACCGCAGCGTTCCCACCGGTGGGCACGACCTGGCTCACGTCCGCGTCGGGCACGATGCGGATCACATCGAGCCCGTCGGTTCCCTCCGCGTCCCCCATGAGTTCGTCGCGGCCGAACAGTCGCTCGGTCCCGACGTAGTCGGTCCCAGGAGGGTGCGGCAGCGTGAGGATGAAGTCGCGCGGGAAGAGATCCTCTCCGGCCTCGTGGTCGTTGGCGTCCGGGTTGATCAGGACGTTGGCGAACGGCGTGGCGGTGTAGGCGACGTACGAGCAGCGTGCGAACAGACCCAGCAGGCGTCTGACCCGCAGATTGATCGCGCTCGGGTCGAGTTCATCGGAGGCGGGGCCCTCGGCGTCGAAGTCTGCGGACGTCAGGTCCAGTTCCTCCAGGGCTGGCCCCCGATCACCGCGATTGCCGCCCGTGTTGACCGACGCCTGGTCCGCCTCGTCGTCGATGACGAGTACCGGCACGTGCTCGGGAACCCGGTCGATCCAATCGATCAGCCGATCCAGACGACTCTTGTTCTTTTTCACGACGAGGATGACCTGGCTCTGGCCTTGCAGACAGGCCGTGTTCGTATGGGGCACGAAGTCCCCGTCCAAGCCCTCCCCCGTCATCCAGGTCCACCACTTCTCGGCCACGCCCTGGCCTACACCGGTCGGTGAATCCTCGTGTCCGAGGTCCCGCTGCAGCCGACGCTGCGTCTGCTGGCGTAGGGAGTTGTGCAGCCCCGAGAGCACGATCACGATCTTGTATCCGGCATCCGCAGCCTTGGCGATGAGGGCGGAGAAATTACTCGTCTTGCCGCTCTGCACATGCCCCACGACCAAGCCGCGGACGTCAAACGGTTCCCGATGCTGCGGGTCCTCCAAGTGGGCGAGGACCCGATCGCTGGACAGGTCGATGTTGTCGACCTCGGCGTCCTTGCGCTTCAGCTCGAACTTGAGGAAGGAGCGTTGACGTGTCCAGTAGTAACCCTGTGACGTGTCGTGCGTTTCGAACCACGACCTTGGGCCTGCGGCGCTGAGTTCGGTGGGTTCCAGCACCTGGATCACCACGGAACTCTGCGCCTTCCACGCCTCCCGGACCGCATCGTGATCCTCGTCCGGGATCAGGCCCGGAACTTTCACCAACGCCTGATCGACGGTCAGTCCGTCTCGTTCCATGAGCGCTCGCAGCACTTGCATATGGCGCTCTACGCCTTCACCACCCGAGGTCACGGGCCACCTCCGGTGACGAGTCGCGCAGCGCTGCCACGATCCGATGAAGTGCCACGTCTTCGCCGACACTGGCCGCAGCCGCCTCGAGCGCGACCCGGGCCCGTCCGCCCGAATCCGGCATTGGAGAGGCCGGGACGAAGGTCCTGATCGGGGCAAAAGCGGCGCGTGGTGCCTGGGGCCGCCCTGTGGTCGACGAGGAGGGGGACGGGGGCGGGCGCAGCGCATCCGCCTGTGGTCGCTCGGGCGATCTCGTGGCCACCGCTGCGGGTGCGGCGCTGCGGGTGGGCCTGGGCTTCGACTGGCCGTCGCGATAGGTCCGTTCCGCAGCTCGGATCCACTGCGGCACAAGAGGCGTCAGCCGTTCGCGCAGCTCCGAGGGAAGACGCACGGTCGCCTTGGCGACGTTCAGACCGAAAGCGTGATCAAGCTGCGGAAAGAACTCGATTGCCACACGGGCGAGCTTGGTGTGCTCGTCGACCGCCCGCATCTTGTTCCATCCACCGGATTGAATGAGCCTGTGACCCCTGTAGATGTAGAACCCCTGCTGGCGGTTCCACTTCTTGATCCCGTTGGCGCGCCGCCACGCCTCCTTCGAGGAGAAGTGGCTCTGCCTGGGCAGGATGAACGGCCGGACGCGAACGATGGCCGCTCCCTCCGTCGAGCCCACTGTCAAATGCTCTTCGGGGAAGGGATAGGTCTCGGCCTCATCGCGGCAGAAGGGATCCCACGCGTCGACGACAGAACCGTTGATCGTGATCCGCAGCGGTGCACGCTTCGGTATCTCGCCCGCGATGAACTTGTGGAAAACCATGCCGAGGTGGGCGTCGACCTCCTCCGCCACTTTCGCCAGGTTGTTCCTGGCCCAACCACCGAACGGATCCTCGTAACGCAGCACGCGATCGAGCCTGCGCCAGAGCACGACGGTCCCGGTCCGTGAGCGCAACTGTGCCAGTACCGCCTCGGGAAGATCTCCTTCGGCGAGTTCGAAGATCTGCCATTTGTCGGTGGTCTCGATGTGATCCAGATCGAGGCGGCGACCGATGACGCGAACGTGGCGCTTCGCTTTGGTGGCGACGGTCACCTCACGGCAGTGTGACGTCGACGCCGTCTTGAGCCCGAACCCGAAGCGCCCCAAATCGTCGTTGCCGTAGGTACCGTTGCTGCCGTAGCGCAGGGCCTCGGTCAGTTGACGCGCATCCATGCCGTGACCGTTGTCAGCGACGCTGATCCACGATGCAGACCCGTCGAACTTGAAAGTCACTGCCACTTCGGTGGCCCCGGCGGACACGGAGTTGTCCACCAGATCCGCCACCGATTGCTGCACGGTGTACCCGAGGTTGCGCATGGACGCCGTGGTCCTTGCCGCTCCCGGGGGCACATCGATGGTTCGCATGGCTCCCAAGTGCGATCGCCTCCCGCGCCGTGGTGTTGAGATGTGCCCGACGTGCCGCCGCCACCGGATCGGCGGATTCTGGGCGACCGCTCGGAGTGTCACGGCATGCCACCGGACGCTCTGGGCATCGTGTGCGCACAAGCGGATGATCAGCCTAACCGTTGGACGAGGGTTCCGTGCACTCGAGGCACGAAGTATGGCCTCAATAGGCCAAGTTCACGACGTGACGGACGAAGCAAGCGCGATCGTGCGCATGCCTCGAACCTCAGTTTTCACGGCACGGTTCGATCGGGATGGCCGCTAGCTAGGCCCCGGATACACGCACGCCCGAGCTGGCGGGCCGTTGCCGTTCGTCGTGTCGGGTTGGCCAAATGCGTCACGCGTCAGATCGTCACCCGAAAGGTCCGGGCCGCAATCCCCGTCCGGACTCACCCGATTGCGCTCCCGATCGGGCAGGATGTCCGACATAGCGTCGTGTTGCTGAGAGAACTGCAGATCGCCGGGGCTGCCCCTTGCACCTAACCCGACATGTGGCCTGTGACAGGCGCGAGGAAGACCGGTCGATTCGTCGTCAGCGCACGATCGCTACGCGTTGCGGTGGACAACCGTGCAGGCATGAGTTGCGCGAGACCAACCCGAGTCGGAGCAACTGCGTCGCGTTGCGAAGTCCGCGCGATGCCGCCCGCGCACAGTCCCTGGGTCGGGTCAGGCGGCCCGTATCGAAGCGATCCGTCATCGCGCCCGACGGATCAGGGTCGACCTCGGCCTGCGATCCGATGAGGTGCCTGTGGGACCCTGGAGCTCGTTGTCGACGCCTCGGAGGCCAACGCCCATGACCCTGAACAGACTTGCGAATATCGCTCCGTCCGCCGCCCGGCTCACGAAGTCGTTGCGGGACATCGGCTACGACTTTCCGGCCGCAGTCGCCGACCTCGTGGACAACAGCGTGTGCGCCGGGGCCGAGCGGGTCGAAGTCGTCGTCGCGTTCGACGGTGCGGAGTCCTATGTCATGATCGCCGACGACGGGAGCGGCATGAGCGAACCCCAGCTCACCGAGGCCATGCGATTCGGCAGCCGTCGGGACTACGAGCCCGGAGACCTCGGGCGTTACGGTCTCGGATTGAAGACCGCCTCCCTTTCGCAGTGTCGTGCGATCACGGTGGCGACGCGGACCTCACCCAGGACACCCCGTCTGCACGTACGAACCCTCGACCTCGATCTGATCGCCGAGACCGACGAATGGCTGGTCCTCAATCCGCGACGGGAAGGTCTTCCTCCGCGCGCCCTCCGGCTGCTCACGGAGGGCACAGGCACAGCCGTGATATGGCAGAAACTCGACCGCGTGCTACCGGAGCGGCGTCCGGAAGGCGGGTGGGCGCGACGCAGGCTGGAGGGCATGGCAACGCGAACGATGGAGCATCTCGGCATGGTGTTCCACCGGTTCCTCACCGGAACTGCGGGACGTCGCTTGGTCATCTCGGTCAACGGAAACAGGGTCGAGCCGTGGGACCCATTCGCCCCCGACGAGGCGGGTCGGGTCGAACTCCCCGAGCAGAGGTTCGAGGTCACCGTCGGGGAAGCCCACGGTGCGGTGCGCATGAGGCGCTACGTCCTCCCGCCCAAGAGTGCGTTCAGTTCGTTGGAGCAGTTCGATCGCCTGTCCGGACCGTTGAAGTGGAACCGCCAGCAGGGTTTGTACATCTACCGGGCCAACCGACTCGTCCAATGGGGCGGTTGGAGTGGCATCCGCAGCATCGACGAGCACACGAAACTGGCCCGTGCATCCATGGACTTCGACACCGACCTCGACGGCGTGTTCAACATCGACGTCGCCAAGGTACGCGTGACCGTTCCCACCCAAATCCGTCAGATGCTCGAGCGACCCATCAACGAGTTGTGCAGCCGGGCTGACGAGACGTATCGCAGGGCCTCTCGGTCATCGACTCACTATCGGAGCTCGGACGCCGCCTCCGAGGCTCCGTGGTCCGGGCCGGTAGACCCGCCGGTCGCGGCGGACGCGGGACTGGCGCTGCGGGCCGCAGCCATGCATGCGGGCGAGTACCCGGCGTTTCGACGAATCGCGGAGACCCTGCGGGAGAGGTCTCCGGAGGCCGCCCGGGCACTGGGATTCAGCAACTGAAGAGTTCATCTTGGTGGGCGCACCGTGAAGGCGGTGGCGTTCGACGATCGAGGAAGGGTCACACCCGGCGGCGTGCCGGTCGTTCGTCGTCCCGACGGGCCCACTCCTGATCGTCGTCGGCGGGCTTCGTGAAAGCGCGAGAAGGCTTCGACGGCGACTCCGAGACAACCAGCCTCGCCTTTCGCGGTCGCCGTCCTCGATCGTGCGGGCAACAGTCGGCCGCGGTTCGCCGCTGCCGAGGTTCCGCTGTAACGCCCCGTCGCCCGACATCTCAAGGCCTCACACTCCGACGACAGCACCGCCGTCCCCAGCGGCGCGACCGGGTTCACGATGCCTTCCCGTCCGGGCGTTCGCGCCCCGGGCGGACATCTCCGGAAGTTCCGCGCGCACGTCGTGGGATACGCTCCAGTCCAACCCGAGGACGTCCTCCCAGCATTCGATCTTCTTGGCCCATTCCCCCGAGTGATTCCCGGTGCGAGGGCGGGTGATGACGCCCAGGACGAGCGGACTGAGCTCCGTCAAGGCCGTCTGGACGGCGGCGCTGACCCGTTGCTCACGCCATATTTGGTCCAGGTCCAGGCGTCGATTCACGGCATGACTGAGGCGGGCGACCGTATAGGTGGTGACCGCAGCCTTGAAACTACCCGCGTGGGCGAGGCGGGCACTGCGGTCGGCCGCCTTGAAGAGGATGGCCAAGGCGACGAGCCTTTTGCAGTAGCGGACATCCACGTCGGGCTTGCTCGCGGTGATCACGCTCATGAACTGCTGGAAGTTCTTCTGGTTGCCGCGACTGACCCAGTACGGCTGCTGATTCCACGACTGGACGTACTTGGCCAGGTCCTGCTTGGTGAACTTCTGAGTGGAGGGATGCAGCGCCTTGAACCGTCGGCGCTCGGCGACGCTGCCCGCCCGGGTCTCGGCGTCGACGTACTGTCCACGTGCCCGCTCGTAGAACCACTTGGTGTCCTGCCCGCTGCCGTCCAAGGGGCGTGCCCATAGACTCCTGGTGACCCGCTCCACTTGAACGTGGTACGCGTCGTTGGAGCTGAAATCGACCACGCTGACCTTGTTCTGCGTGTTGGAGTACTTGGAGATCTCCGGGACGATCTCGTGGAGTCGATCGGGGGAGACCACGGTGAGTTTCATCTGGACGAAGACGCCGTCGAGGTCGACCCTGTCGCGTTCGCGCACGTAGTGGAGCGACGCGGTCGTCTGTCCACCGTTGACGATCTGCATGTCGTGGATGCGTTGGATGGCGCGGTCGTCCCCGGGGACGAAATCGACCTGGGACGCGGTGGCCGTGATGCCGTTGTTGTAGGCGAGGAATCGCTCCGGCGCGTTGAGGATCGTCTCCCGCAACCCCTTGTTCACGGCTCCCCGACCCTGCAGGAACGAGCGGACGTTGAGCTCAAGCAGCCGAGGGCCGTGGTCCCTGTACAGATCCGCCAGCACATGCCCGGGAACGACGGCCAGGATGACGTCGTAGTCGCCGTCTGTGCGCGGAGCGGGCAGACAATCGACGGGGGGATCGAACTCGGCGACTACGGGTGCGCTCAGACTGCCCGAGGTGGCCATCCGGTGGAATCGGGTGACGTCCCAGATCTCCTGTCTGACCGGCAGACCATCGAGATCGGGAGCAGCCGACGCCGGGGTGGAGGCCACCGCGTTCGTGAGGAGGAAAAACCGGAACCCGGACACCTCGGGGAGTGCCTTCTCCACCGCGACGCACATGTCATGGACGCCCGATGCCCCGTCCACCGTGTGCCGAAGGCCCGACTTCACCTTGTGGACGAAGGTGCCCACGCGGCGAAACAGGTGGTCGGCCTGCGTCTTCGTGAGCTTTTCCTCGGCCGGGGACTGGCGGAAGTCGCTGACGAAAAGGTCGAGTGTGTTCGTCACATCGTTGCGCGCGTAGCCGCTGACCTCGAGGCCCCACGCGCGGTAGCAGCCGACGAAAAAGTTCTCGATCTCCCCAGCCTGTTCGAGTTCGTCAAGGATCCGCTCGGTGAACACCTCCAGAGCATCCCCGTCCCCCACTTCGGTCGTTGCCAAGATGTCGGCCACGAGACCCCGGTTGTACGCGGAGCGGTCCAGGTCAGCCATCGGTCCCCCTGAGTGCTGCGGCCGGTGCCTACGGTGCGACCTGATGGTCCTCCAGCCGACGGTGTTGACACCGTACTGTCAATTGCTCACGCTCGGACGCGGAGATCCTCCGGAACCGGCCGAATCGTTGGTCACTCGTTCGTCGACAACCACACGATGGTCACGGCCGACGGGACGGCCCCGTCCATGTGTGTTGGGGGTTCACCGGGACCCGGTACCTCTCGTCCCTCCCGAGCGAAGTCGACACGGACACACCGCCGACGTGTGCTGGGCCGCGTCCTCTTCAAGCATAGGGAGATACCCAGGTCAAGAGGGGTATCGACGACGCGGAGTCCACAGATGGGGACATACCGCGATCATCCGCCCTGACCCTCCGCGTGGATTTTCCACGGTCGCCCCCGACGCCGCCTAGGAGCGGTCATCGACAATCGCACGGGGACGGTAACCTGCCTGGGTGTCGGATCGGGAGGTGTCATGACGGAGGCTGCGGAATCACCGCGCCGCCCCTATGGAGTGAAGCTCGTACGCGGGCCGTTCATCCGCCTGGAGCCGCACCCCGAACACTGCGAGGACGCCCTGTCGT
The DNA here is from genome assembly GCF_003967355.1 of Embleya hyalina. Classification (GTDB taxonomy): domain Bacteria; phylum Actinomycetota; class Actinomycetes; order Streptomycetales; family Streptomycetaceae; genus Embleya; species Embleya hyalina. Next base: position 55,304 of record NZ_BIFH01000034.1, read on the forward strand.
TCCTCGCCTATGCCGCCCGACTACGCGCCGACGGGGCGTTGTTGGCCGCAGATCTCTTCTCCGGCGCAGGTGGCATGAGCTTCGGCTTGGAAGCCGCCGGCTTCAAGGTCGTTCTCGGGGCCGACCACGACCGCGAGGCGGTTGAGACCCACCGACACCACTTCGGCGGTCTCACCCTGGACGGCGACCTCGGCGATCCCGATCTCGTCGCGCACGTCGCCGGATTGATCCGCGACGCGGGCGTCACCCTCCTTGCCGGCGGGCCGCCCTGCCAACCCTTCTCCAAAGCCGGTCGCTACAAGATCCGACACCGGGTCCGCACCGGACTGCGTGACCCGTACGACGAACGCCGGGACCTGTGGCGCTCCTACCTTGAGGTGATCCGGCTCGCGCGACCCGCCGCCGTCGTCATGGAGAACGTCCCCGACATGGCGCTGGACCGTGAGATGTTCATCCTGCGCACCATGGTCCACGAGCTGGAGTCGCTCGGCTACGCGGTCGAGGAACGTGCCGTGGACACGTGGCGCTACGGCGTCCCCCAATTCCGGCAGCGCCTGATCCTGGTCGCCCTGCGCGACGGCCACGCCTTTGCCTGGCCTGCGGAAACCCCGGACAAGGTCACGGTGTGGAACGCCATCGGGGACCTTCCCGAAGTGAAGGGCGGCTGGCGCCCCGCGGGCGGGGCGGACGGTTGGTCCGACTACGATTCGCCGGTCACCGGCTTCCAGAAGCGGATGCGCGACCAGATACCCGACGCCGACGCACACAAGGTGTTCGATCACGTCACACGCCCTGTCCGCCCCGACGACGAGGTCGCGTTCGAGTCGATGACCTCCGGCACCCGATACTCGGATCTGCCCCAGGGCATGAAGCGTTACCGCGACGACATCTTCCAGGACAAGTACAAGCGCTTGGACGAGGACGGACTGTCCCGGACGATCACCGCACACATCGCCAAGGACGGCTACTGGTACATCCACCCTCGTCAGAACCGCACCCTGACGGTACGTGAGGCCGCGCGCCTGCAGACGTTCCCCGATCGGTTCCGCTTCGCCGGCCCGCCGTCCGCCGCATTCCGCCAGATCGGCAACGCGGTACCGCCACTGCTGGGCGAGCACTTGGGCACCGCGGTGATCGCGGCGCTCCACGAGCCGCGGCCGGCCGGACCGAACACCCAGCGCATGGCGGCGTCGCTCGCCGACTGGTTCTCCGGTCTCGCCCACCGGAACGTGCCCTGGTTGACCGCCAGCACGCGCTGGCAGGTGGTTTCCGCCGAGATCATGCTGGACCGGATGGCACCACAGCAGGCGCGTCACCTGTGGCCGCTGCTCCGACGGTGGGAGTTCCCCGTCGACACGCTCACCGCCGAGGACGAGATCCGCGAAATCGCCACGTGGATAGGGCGCGAACCACGCGGTGAGCAGCTCGTCGCCGTGGCCACCGAGCTGGTCGGTGCCCCGGACATGCTTCAGGACGACGAGCGGTTGTCGAATGTGGCCGGGATCAGCCAGAGCGTGGCCGATCTGGCCATCCTGGTTGTACCGGCGACGCTCGGAGCCGTGGTTCCCGAGGACGATCCCGACGAACGGATCGGTGACGATGCGGCGGACAGGGAGGCGGACGACGCCGTGTCCGAGGAACCCGTGTTGGCGGGTCGCGGGGTCCTGCGTGTCGCGGCCCGCGTCACCGGGGAGGACGTCGACCGCCGCAACCGACTCACCGACGGTCGCCTGGCGGTCGCGCGCCTGATCGGTTACGGGGACGAGGCCCGCAACGCGCACTTGGGGCTGGTCGAGCTCGCGGCGAGTTTGTGCCGACCGACGGATCCTCTGTGCAGTGCCTGCCCGCTGGAGACGATGTGCGCCGGAGCATCTGCGGATTCCCAGGATCAGCTCCTGCTCTACTGAAAAGGCCCGGAGCAAGGTGTTCGGCCTCGTCACGCCTTGCGGACCCCTTCTCCACGTCGGTGGTCCGCAGGAAAGGACGGTGTACTCGACGCACGCGACGTAACCGCAGGAGGTGTTCCGCCCGGAAGGGGCATCCACGGGCAGCGTTCACGGGCCCTGCGCCACACGAGTGCCGGATGAACCGAGAGCCGACTGCCCCACGCGTCCCGACGCTTGCATTGCACACATCCTGCGGGCAACGAGACCCATCGGGGAACTATCCGGGATATGTGCTCGCGAACAGACGAGCTCGTAGCGAATATCGGCGACGCGCCGCTCGCCTGCGTGAACGTGTCGTGCTCACGACTCAGCCGTCTGCCCCCCGTTGTTGCGCGGGAATAATGCGCGCGAGACTGTCGCGCTCCGTGGGAGACAGACCCCTCAACAACGGGATGGCGTAGCGCAGCATCTCCAAGAGATAGAACTTGGCTCCTGTTCTGCCTGACGCGGTGAGGTTCTCCAGGTCGCATTTCAGGTGTCGGGTTCCGCCTGCCAAGGGAGTGGTGGCCGAGATCACCACCGAGTGCCGACCGAGGACGCTGGAGAGCTGCCCCAGCACCTCGTCGGCCCACATCCTGGTCCCGGTCGGCGACCGGTAGTCGATACGCCGTCCGTTATCGGATTCGATCGTCACCTCGTCGACGTCGACATCGGCCGCTTGGGCACGGTCCATCAACAGACCGAGCCGTAGAGGCGATGACTCGCCATCCTCGTAGAAGGCGGTTGAGGAGACCGGCCCCGGTGAGAACAGAGAGACGTAGTCGCGACTCTTGAAGGCGAGTACACCGGAGGAGACAAACCAGCGTACGGAGTGGGCCGCGACTTCAGCGTTGCCGATTTGTGAGACTCGGCAACTCTTGGCCCTCAGGTGATCGAGATTGGATTCGACCAGATATTGCAGGCTGTTCGACTCGCTGGACACCTCGAGTTCGCAGAGTTGTTCCAGGGAGATGCCTTTGCCGATTCTCCGCCAGAATTCCGTGTCGTCGGAGATGGAGATGTCCAGGAGCAGCCTGAGACCCGCGGAGTCGAGGTGTGCCGTGATTCCGGTGGCTCCGGGGAAGGTGGAGGCGGGCGCCCCCGATCCCAACCAAACGGCATGTAACAGACGGGTCAGAACGGCGGCACGCGCGGGGTCGAGAAGTGCTTCCGCGGCCATCACCGCCCTCCGCGTTTCCTCGGTTTCGGATACCTGGGCGGCCGTGAACCCGGCGTCGATCACGGCGCTCACCGAGCGGGCCCGTTGTTCGCTGAGTAGCCCACGTCCGCCTTGGAGGACGGCGTGGGAGAGCAACCCCGCGATGGTTCTCTCCCCATGCGTTGTGGCGAACTCGGTGATCGTCGATGGTGTGGCGACCAGAGTGCGGGCATTGGTCGACTCGAGCTCCAGGGAGCCGTCGTCATGCTCGCGCAGTGAAACCAGGGGCATAATGATCGGGCTGGTCTCGGAGACGACGGCGAGGTCTTCACGGATATAGTCCGGATTGTCGCTCGTGCGCAAATAGATGTGTCGGAAAGAATTGTCGTTTTTCCAGTGGAGCACAAGATCCGGCGCGTAGGTGTGATTGAAGTATTCCGTCGACTCGACGCGGACGTCCGCGTCGGAGGCTTCCAGGCGCGCGATGACCGCGTTCTTGATCGATGCGACATTGAGAAAAGGATCACCGTCGGTCAGATCCGAGAGAACGTTCGAGAAATCGTCCATCAAAGTTCACCCCTCTCTAACTGTTGAGCGAAGACCAGTGCGCGGTTTCTGGGGCTGATGACCAGACGCTCTTGTTTGTCGGAGAGAACGATCACCCACATTCGGTCGGCGACGTCCCGAGCAAGATCGCGATCGATCATGGCGTCGGCCTCGGCTCTGTCGGTGGTGCCGAAGACCCGGTCGATGTTGCGTTCCAGGAGCAGACCTTTTATGACGCTTTCCGGGGTGCAGAGATCCGTCCACGTGCTCGACCTGAATGGATGCCACGTGATCCACATGAAGTGGTCGGCCAGTCGATGGTTGTCCCTTCTGGTCAGGTAGCACTTTGCCACCCAGTCGTCGAAATGGACGCCTTGATCGGACGCGCCGGCATATTTCTTGCACTCGGCCACGAAGAATTGCCCATGGAACTCGTCGCCACTCAGAATTCCCCCCACATCGAAGGAGAACGGCCTTTTCTCGCCGTGTGGCCACGTGAACTCGAGGCGGGCCGCGTGCACCGCGTCCTCGTTCGTCCACGAGGCGCTCACTCTCGTGGTCGCGTCGAGCCAGAGTTTGGCGCGTCGTGTCCCATCGGCACCCTTTTGGTGCATGGCCTCACCTGACATGCGGGGATCCTAGCCGCACCCGCAGGGGGCGAGAAACGGATGCCTCGATTCTTCCGTGGGAATTCTCGAACGTCGACGGCCGCGGTATGAATGAGAACACCTTAATCGGAGGGATGGACTCCGCATATTGGGTGGTGAAATCCCGAGACGCCCCTTTTCGAGCCCGACGGCACAATTCGGTTGGCTCGCCGGTCCCTCACTCGAACCCCCGGCGGGATTCCCCGAGCGGGCGGGGGCCGGCACCCGGTCGTGCTTCGGCCACGCGGACCCCGCGATGACAGACGGACTCGCGTTCGAGCACCCCTGCGCCACAATCGCCTCCGGCGTTGGCCTCCAACATGGTGGTTCGGTCGGGTCACCGAAGCCGCAGTCGAGAACATGTGCCGATGATGACGGGACGATCCCGCGCGACGGCCCGCAAAGGCGGCGGTCGTGAGTCCGGCGATCCCGCACGGCGTCGTCGCCGGAGTACGTGGCGTCGTCGTACTCTTCCAGGTCGACACAGTCGATCACCCTGCCGATTTCGATACGTTCGCGTAGCTCCATGTCTCCCCCATCGCTCGAACTCGCTTTGGCGGTCCAGTCGTTGAGCAGCGTACGGCGCAGTGCCCACATCGCGTGACGAACCCGTCACCATCGAACGAATCGAAGCGACGGATCCCCGAAGCGGCCCGAGATATGGGGCCGAGTCATCCGCACAACCACTAGGCCGATCGACCGGCCGCGAGCCTCGCATGCGCACAGACGTTCGCGGTGCTGGCCTATATGACCCGGGGATCTACCAGCAGGTAACACCATCTCTGTTTGGTTGCGCCTTGTCCTTCACGGACCATCTTGCGAGGTTGACCCTTGGTGACCTGACTCGCGTCGGCGCCGCGAGCACGCTAGCTCGAAAGTGCTGTGGCTTCCCTGTCACTCGATGGGCGTTCGGATCAGATCGGGTCGGACGCTGATCTCCCGGGGTCAAAGCGGTCCTTTGTGGGGGGGTTGCGGGATGTCGGGATGTTCGTCTCGGACGCAGAGTGCTCGGTGATAGCGCAGGTGTTCGAGGTTCACGCCGTGGCCCGGTCTGAACGTCAGATGGGCTTCGGTTTCCCCAGTGTCGGTGGCGACGACGTCGCCTTGGTCGGTGACGTGTATCGCGAGGGCATCGAACTCGACGTGGTGGGTGGCGCACATCACCAGGAGGTTGTCCATCGAGTCCGGACCGCCCTCCTGCAGCGCACGCACGTGTGCCCCTTCGCTCCTGCTCCTCCCGTCGATGGCGCGCATGGTCGCGTCGCAGACCTGACACCTGTTGTCGTAGAGGTCCTTGAGGTAGCGAACGAATGCCGGGTCGCGCTTGAACCGGGTCGTTTTCGTGCTTGTTTTGCCGGGCGGTACGCCCTCGTCCGTCGCCCCGGTTCCCGGGACGGGAACCTTGGTGGTCGACGGGTCGGTTGCGTCGTTGGGGGCGATCCTCGTTCGCGCAAGCAGCGCGTTTTGGTCGGCGTGAGAGAAATACCGGGTCAGCAGGTACCCAACCGCAGCGGCGCGGACGTCGGGCGCTCCCAAGTCTGCGGCGGCCTCGGCGGTAAAGCCCACCAGCGGATTGACGGCGTCGAGCCTGGCAACACTGGGCACCCGGTCGTCCGCGGTCGTGAGACCGTCGACCTCCCAGATCCCGTCCGTGCGCAGATACCAGACCGGGTTCTCCGGTGTGACCCCGGACTTCTCGTGGCCGAACTTGTCCAGCAGAGGGCTGACTTCGTCTCGGAATTGCACCCATCGCACTTGGTGGTGCTCCTCGCAGGCGATGCGGCCGAGCGCCCACATGAGCGTGATCGGCTTGTGGAGACTCACGGGCATGTCCGCGGCCCGGTGCAGGCGCATGTTCCGCAGCCGCAGAAGCGTTGTGTTCGCCGGGACCGAAGCCGCCGACTTGCCGAGGAACTTCGCCTCGGGAGCCGAACTAAGGGCGCCTTCACCGATTGTCATGGGCAGAGGCTATGAGGTGGGGCAGACACCGCCGACGACCCGCCCGCCACCCGCCGGACCAAGCGCTCCCCCCCGACCGTACGGGTCTCCCCACGCTTGCGATGCCGACGTCGAGACGAACCGTGATCGTGACGGAGAGCCGGAGCCATCCCAGCGCTCAGCAGGACGCGCCAATGCCCATACCCTGAAATACGAAGGAGCCCTACCGCGTGGTTTGGCCCCAGTTCGAGATCAAGGCTTGTCCGACTCTGGGATGAGCGAGGTAATTCTTGGCGAAGTGGAAGTCGAATATGCCGATCTCGGTGTGGTCGTCCACGTCCACGTTCGCGAACGCGCGACCGATCCCCCGGGGCGGGATCGCGACGATGTCGCCGGGGTCCGCGAGGTTGACCCATCGGGAGACTCCGGGAGGCCGTGCGCCCATGCCGTCGATCGGCGGCGGGCACAGTCGGGGGAGCACGACGCCGGGCAGTGCCAAGGGCGAGCCGAGTGTGATGAGCAGGTCGATCGGCAGGTCGGGTCGTTCCCACAGGGCCTCGTAGGCGACGATCGATCCCAGGGAGTGCGCGATCACCACCCGTGCCCCCGAGGACGCGACCGCGTCGGTCACGCGTGCGCGGGCGGCTTTGCGGGCCGGGCTGTCGGGGTCGCGGAGATAGGCGCCGACCTCGCGGGCGATCCGGTTCGTGAACCAGGCCACCGAGGCCTCGGGCAGCCCGCGACTTTGGGCGAGCCAGGTGGCGGCTTGGCGAACGCGGATGAAGGAGCGTCCCATCGGCACGGCTTCGGGTAGGCCGAGTTCGGTCAACCAGGCGAGGGCGATTTCTTGCTCGAGCGGGTCGAGGTCCTCGAGGTCCTCGGACGCACCCTGTCGGTCGGATCTGCGCAGTAGGTCGGCGTAGTACGCCACCGTCACCGTCGGCGTCGGGCCCGCGTGCCCGGCGCCCTCGAGGGATCGGGCGAGGGCGGGGGTCCACACACGATTCGCGAGGTTCGCCGCCGCCTCCTCGGGGGTCAGGCGACGTTTGAAGTTCCAGATCCCGTGTACGCCCACGATCGCGTTCATTACGGCCTCTCGTTGGGTTCCAGGACGACGACGTCGTGGCCGCCTCCGATGACGAGGGACCCGTCGGACGCGGCCCGAACCGCGTAGGCGGGGTGGAACACGGCGTAGTGGTCGACGCCGTTCTCGAGCGGGTCCCATACCAGGAGGCGGTGGTCCAGGCCGCCGGCAGCGATCACGGCCCGCTCTCCGATCCGCAGGACGGCGAGGTCCAGGGCCGCGTCATCGATCGCGGCGACTTCCCGGCCGTTCGTCAAGTCGCTTGCCCGCAGGCCACGATCGCCGCCGGTTACGAGTGTGGCGTGTCCGTCGAGCATCGCGATGGTCACCGCACGTGTGGTGTCGGTGTCGGGATCCGAATCGACCGGGGTGTCTGTGAGCATTCCCGTGCGCGCGTTCCAGGTGCGTACGGTGTCGTCGGAGCCCGCGCTGAGCACGAGGGGTCCCGTCTCGGTCTCCGCGACGGACAGGGAACGCACCCGGCTCTGCTCGTCGTGACTCATGACCGGGTGCGACAGTTGCTCTCCCGCGACGGGGTCCCACAGGCGGACGGTGCCGTCCGCGCCACCGGTGACGATCACGTCGCGCTCGTCCACGCGTGCGTGCGCCACTGCGGTGACGGCACCGACGTGACCGGTCATCGGCGCCCCTGCGGCGGTGCCGGAGTCGGCGTCCCACAGGCGGACGGTGCCGTCGGCGCCTCCGGTGATCACCACGTCCCGTCCGGCCAGGCGTGCGCACGCCACCGCGAGTACCGATCCCGTGTGCCCCTGCAGGCGTTGGCCGCGCTGTTTCCCGGTCTCCAGGTCGCGGACGAGGACGTCGCCGGTCGCGTCGCCGGCCACTATGATCCCGTCTTCGCGGATCCAACCGCAGTCGAGGGCGAGTACCCAGCCGGGTGGGGCGGCCGTCGGTTCCATCGGTCCCAGGACGGCCCACCGGGGCCGCCACGACTGCCCGTGCGCGAAGGCGTCGACGAGTTCCCGGGAGGCGTTCGCCGCGGCCAGGACCGCCAGGAGTTGGCGACGCCCGATCGGTTCGACCCGGGCCAGCGACTCGTAGCGACTTGAGTACAACCGAACGGCGAGGCGGGCCTCGGGGCCTCGGGCGTGCCGGAACCCCTCCTTGAGCACCGCCGGATCCGCGTGGACGAGGAACTCGGGATCGACGAGGAGTTCGTCCGCGCGATCCGCTGCCGCCGCGTGGTCCAGGACGTGGCGCAGAATGTAACGCGGGCTGATCTCCCACAGTCGACGCTTTCCGTCGTGGAAGGTGTGCGTCGCGAGAAGGTGGTCCAGGACGGTCCCGAAATCCGGGTTCCGGGGTGTGTCGACGAGCGCCGCCGGTGCGGCGGATTTCGTATCGCGGGGCGCGAGGTAGTCGATGAGCCCTTGGTGGAACAACCGGTACCGCAGGATGCCCTCGCGGTCCGGGGCGGATCGAAGGTAGAAGAAGACGTCGTCGAGCAATGCCCGGACCGCCTTCGGATCCCGGTCGGTATCCGGATCGCGGGCGAGGTGGTCGGCGAGCGGCACGGCCACTTCCAGGGGCATGCCCTCGCCCTGTGCGTGCGCGAACGCCACCAGGAGCGATCGCATCCGCGGGCCGCGATCGTGGATGGCCAGCTCCATCTCCAGCACGGCCGGCAGGTCCACCGGCGCGGTCCCACCCAGTTGTTCCGCCTCTTCCGGGGTGGTCGGGGCCGGGGCGGATGCCAGGTACCGAGTGAAGACGTCCGCCACCAGGAACGCCCCCCACTCGGGACGATCCCCCCGGGCCGGGGGTACGACAGGCCTGCGGGGCACCAGGGTCTCGGCAACGGCACGCGCCAGGGTCCGACGGATCGACGCCGTCCCCGGCTTCGCGTACGGCTCCTCCACGCGCAACCGGCTGCCGATGTGCTCGGCCAGGTCGCTCCGGACCTCCGCCGGATCGGCTGAGTCAAGGTCGATCAGGCCTCCCTGGGCGGCGGCCAGATCCTTCAGGACCGTGAAATCCCCCCACGGTCGCATGCCGATCAACAGCCGGCACACCGGCCGGCCATCGGCACGGAAGGCCCCTGCCAGCGTCGCCAACTCGTCCCGCAGTTCTTTCCACCTCGGGGATTCGTCCAGGGCGTCGACGATCAGGACACACGTGTCATCACCCGCCGACAGCGCCTTGATCAGTGTCCCGGAGTCGACGTGCCTCCTCCCGAGGATGTCGAGGAGGTCGAGTTGACGGGCGATGGCGGTCAGGACCTCCCCGGCCGGGCGCCCGCGTGCGTGTACCGCGGCCAAGCGTGGATTGACCTCGGGTCGGCAGCCGTCCTCCAGCCGCCGGACGACCTCGGGCACGGCGTTGGACAGTTCCGCGTGCGCCGCGCACGCCAACGCCCCCAGGAGCGCGGACTTCCCCACGCCGGGGCTTCCCGTGACCACTCGCAGGTTCCCCGACCCGCCGGACCGGTCGTCCAACCACGGCGCCAGCAGACGCAGTTGGGATTTTCGGCCGGTGAAGTGATCGCCCGCCTTGTCCGTGAAGTGCCGGGCGTCACGACGTTCGAGAAAGCCTCGGGCACCCGCGTCCACGGTCCGCAGGCTCGCCGCTCCCTCGTCGAAACGCACGTTGGGGAAGAACGGCAGTTCGGGTTCGTCCAGCGTCATGTCCATCGCGGTGGCGTGCACCAACTGACCGAACTTCGAACGCTGCCGCACCCGGTTGGCGATCCTGCGGGCCACCGCCGAGAACGCCACGAACCGCCGGGCGGGGTCGGTGTCGAGACCGGTCTCCGCGACCTCCTGCAGGACCTCGGCGAGCGCGTAGCTGAAATCGCCGGCGAAGGCGTCCTGCTGAGGGGCCGACGCGGCGATCACCCACGCCTTGCTCCCGGCCCCCGGACGATGCGTGGCCGCCGGCAACGTGGCCGCGCGCCCGGACCGACACAAATCGAACAGGAACAGCGTGGGTCTGTCGTGGTCCAAGGCCCCCTCGACCCAGTTCCCGGCGTTGGTGGTCGCCCCGTGCTTCCCGCACGAGGGCACCACCGCCACCCGGTAGGGGTTCGTTTCCGGGGAATCCACCCCGTGGGACACCACGTAGACGATCCTCGCGTCACCGAGGGCGTCCTGGACCCGCCCCCGCAACTCGGCGGCGTCCGGATCCATGACCGAGTCCGCCTCGAACGCCATGGCCTCCAGGGCCGACCGCACACGCGGGACGACATCGTCCACGAACTCGAGGTCCGCGAAGGACGAGTCGTCCATTTCCGCCTCGTCGCCGTCGTCGGGCGGGCCGTGGAAACGACCGACCCCCACCAGCAACGCCCACTCCCGGGCCGACACGCAACCGTTCCCCGTCCACGCTCGAATTCCGACACGACCCGCCCGGCTCCGCCGGCGACGTCGACCGCGTTGCGGTCGACGTCCCATGCCTAGGTCTCGAACAACCTCAACGGGGCCGTGTCCCGGAACACCCTCGCGTGATGCCACGCGAGGTACCCGGCGGTCGCCAGCGACCGGTACGCGATCTCGCAACCCGTCAGGGCGAGGCGCTCGACGTGGACCCGGAGCGCGGGCACCTCCAGCGCCTGCGGACTCGTCACCACGATCCCGCCGCCGTCGACCGCGACGTAGCCGAGCCTGAACAGGCTCTCGCACCCCAGAGTGCACAGCGCGATCACGTTCGCCGGGTCGCCGCGCTCCTGCGGCGAACACCCACGCGTCTTGATCGCCGCAACGACCAGGAACCCGTCGGGGACCTCACCGCGGCACAACGCACAGGTCCCGGTCGTGATCCGACCCGCCGACGGCGCGGGGACGTCCGCCCCGGCACCCGGCACGGCTGCGGACACGACCCGGGCCGGCGACGGAGCGACATCCGGTCCCGACGCCGCCGGGAGGGCCGCCGACAGGGATGACCCCGGTCTCGCCTCCCGCAGGGCACGCATCGTCGCTCCCTGATCCTCGACGAGGAGCGTCAGGTTCTGGACGTTCCGTGTGTCCTTCCAACCGAGGGCCGCACGCACCTCGTCCATGAGGATGTCGTGCTCGCGGACGTCGTCGAGGGCATACATCCACTCCCACGTCTGTCCCAGCTGGTCCCGCCCCCACAGACGCTCGGCGAACGGGGTGCTGTGCCACACGGCAGACACGATCCCGCTGAGGTACGCCACCTTGTCACCGGTGAAGAACGCCAGATCGCCCTTCGCGATACGCCTCGCCTTGGAGACGTTCACACCCCTCTGACCCGGCGTCACCCCCCACACACAGGCCTCCCCGTCGGGAAACGACACCGAGAGCTCCCGGAACGCCTTCCCCGGTATGACCCTCTCGTGGTCGAGGAAGGAAACACGCCGGGCGATGGTGGCGTCGTAGTGCCGCCTCACCGACTTCTGCGACAACGCCGCCGGTTGGAAGAAGACGTGCAACGGACCCCCCGGGCGTGAAGATCGCCACTCTAGCGCGGCCGCACGAAGCAACGTCGCTTCCCTGCCGGCAAGTTGCTCCTGCCCCCGACGTCGACGACGCGTGTGTCCCACTCGGGTGCCCCTGTTGCGGGGCCGACGGATCGGCTGCGCACGCTTCCGCGGAACACCGGAACTGTCCCCGCGTGCGAAGCCGACCCATACTCGTTGCCGCACGTGTACGCGGATAAGGAAGCTTCCCGACGTGATCATTTGTCGGCCTCGGCTGCTATGGATGCAACGATGCGCAATGGCATCGAAGTTCACGATCCGGCCCGCCGGCATCGGCCGGGATTCCCTGCGCCCACGAAAGGTCCGACGTGACCACGCCCGTACTCGCGTCACCCACCACCGGCCCCGACCTGGTCATGACGCCCCGAGGCAACGCAGATGTCCGCGGCCCCGCGAACTTCGAGAAATCGATCGTACGCGGTGTCCTCCTCGCGAACCATGCCGCGCATCTCGGCCCCGACGCAGGCGTGTTGCGCGGGCTCTATCCGGACGGCGTCGCCCATCTGTGGGGAGCCACGCCCTGCAGCGTCCCCGGCCACGAGAAGACACGGGCCATCGCCCAACGCAGGGCGGGCGACCACCTCCTCGTCTACGCCGAGAAGAAGATCATCGCTCGCGCGCTGATCGTCCACTGCCTCGACAACGCTCCCCTCGCCCGGTCCGTCTGGGGCGACACCAACGGGCAGACGTGGCAGCACATCATGGCCCTGGACGAGATCGAACTCCTCGACGACGTCCCCGCGGCAGGGATCCTCCGATCGCTCGTCAGGCAGGACTTCCTGCGCAGCCTCGTCCGCCGAACCCACCGGGAGTACCGCTCGATCGCCCACCTCCTTCCCCCACACCTGAGTGTGATCCCCGCCGGTCGAACCCGGCCGGGACCCGACATCCCCGCCCAACTGGGCTCCGAACCGGTCCCCACCGGTCCCACACGCCGCACCCCACAGACCGGCCAACGCACCGTCCGCAACACCGCCCGATCCGAACGCGTGCGCGACCACTACAAACACACCTGCCAGATCTGCGGGCGCTCCATGCGCACCGCGACCGGACACACCAGCGAGGGCGCACACTTCCGAGCCCTCGAACACGACGGCCCCGACCACGAGACCAACATCGGCTGCCTCTGCGCGTACTGCCACACCGAATACGACGCGGGCGGCATCTACATCGACGACGACCTGGTCGTGCGCTCGGGAACGACCGGCAAACGCGAACGCGACCTCCACGTATCCAGGGCACACCCCATCGACCGGGACCACCTCCGCTTCCACCGCGCCTGGTTCGGCCTCGACACCCACCCCGACGTAGACCCGACCAGACTCAAGCCCGGATGGCCCAAGCCATAACACGACGTCCGAGCCGTCGGGCACCGCCTGCGGCACCTTAGGCCGGCGGGCACGGAGGCCCGGGTTCCTCGTCGGTGAGCGTCCCGGGCTCAACTCCCGGTGCCGGGAGCCTGCTCCAACTCGCGAAGTCGGTCGGCCGCAGTCCGACGGGGCGAGCGAGCATCGGACCACTCGTGGATCGACCACAGGAAGTCGGCGACACCGGACGGCCATCCGAGCCGCCAACGGCGAACACCGGATGCGCGATCGTGCCGGACACCTACGCAGGTTGGTGTGGTGCCCACACGTGGGCGAGGTGGTCGGTGAGGGCACGATGGACGGGACCGAGGCCCGCGTTGCGGGGGATGGTGAAGTCGGTGTCGCCGTAGCCGTTCTCGACGCCGTCCTCGGTGTTGAACACGATCCGGACGTCGGTGGGCAGGAGGCCGAGGAACCAGGTGGTGAGGACCTCGGCGGCGGCGCGGGCGTCACACGTGCCGATGTGCAGGGCGCCGGTCTCGAGGTCGTAGATGCCCTGGAAGTCCCAGTCCTGGATGCGGAACCCGAACCCGAGAAGGCCCGGGACGCGTTCCTTGTGGTGTGCGCCCGGACGGTCCGCGATCGCGGCGATCACGGCGTCGGCGGTCATGATCCAGGGGCGGTCGCGGGCGGGTTCGACGAACCAGCGCGTGGCGTAGCGGGTGGGATCGGACATAGGGGGTTCCTCGTGGGGTGCGTGCGGGTGTCAGGGTGTGAGGAGGACTCGGCCGGGGGTGTGATGGCGGGCCATGAGGATCTGCCAGTAGGCGACGCTCGCGGGGTTGTTGGTGTGGAGTTCGACGGTGGTGAGTCGTCCCTTGGATTCGGTGACGGCGTCGGCGTAGCGGGTGATCTCCTCCTTGTCGTCCTTGAAGATCTTTGCCTCCCAGGGGCGGAGTTCGCGTTGTTCGGCGTCGGTGAGACTGGTTTCGGTGCGGCAGGTGCTGTCGGGGTTGCGGACGTGTTTGGCCTCGACGATGGCGCCGTCGTCGGGGCGTAGCCCGTCGGCCTGGATCTTTTCGCCGTCGGAGAGGGGGAGGTCGTATTCGGGGTAGCCGGCGGTGCGTCGTTGGTAGGCGTTGTCGGGGTCCTTCTCGTCGCGGTGGTTCGCGAAGTGGTGGGCGTTGAGGGTGCTCTGCCATGCGACGAAGTCGGCGCGTTGTGCCGGGGTGAACAGCGGTGCGCCGGGAGGCGGCGGCAGGGCGGGTGTGATCAAGGCGGGGTCGACGGGGTCGGGGACGCCGAACGTGCCGGTGAACAACCCGGCGAAGCCGGCGGTGTTCGTGGTGGTCAGCGAGGTCAGGGCGACGGGCACGGGCTGCGCCGGCACGGCGGGGACGAGTGGGGGTATCGGGGGGATGCCGGGGACGAGCGGGGCGTTGCCGCCGCCGGGTGCGGGGAGGGTGACGCGGGATCGGGAGGTGTTGAGGATCGGCGGTAACTCGCCGAGGGCGCGTATCGCCGGGTCGGACAGCACGGCGTGTTTCAGGTCGTCGCCGCCGCCGAACAGCTTCGGCGGGAAGTGAATTTTGCCCTGGTCCGCTTTGACGTGGGCGGCGTACCGCTCGCACGCGTGGGCGATCTGACGACACGCCGCGGCCAGGTTCGCGATCAGGGGCGCGCACTCGGTGGGTTCGCCCGGCGCGCCCTGGTAGCCGACGAACAGCTTGAAATGGGCGTCGAACCCGTTCATGGCGACGCCGCGGCACTCGGCGAGCATGGTGCGGGCGCCCTGCTGCGCCTGGGCGAGGACGGTGTCGAGGAGGGACGCGGCGGAGTTCCAGCTGCCGCGGGCGGAGGAAAGTTTCCCGCGGTTGCCCTTGGAGGGGTTCAGGACGCGTTCGAAGGTGCCCTGTTCGTCGACGATGTGCGGGAGTTCGCGTCCGCGCCCGGTCGCGTCGCAGGGGTCGGCGGCCGGTCCGCGGAGGGCTTCGATGGCCGGACCGATGGGTTGTGCGCGCATCATCGCGGCGGCGATCGCGTCCTCCGTGGCCAGGTAGTCGGCGGCGGTGCGCATGACGGTGGCGGAGGTGGCCCCCATCACGGAGGCGGCGAACGCGATCTGGTCGACCGTCTCCGCGGCGGCCGGCTGGTAGACCTTCGCGAACGCGTTGCCCGCCCCGTCGTCGCCCGCCATCCCCGCAGAGCCACCCAGGTCGTGCGCCAGGGCGTTCGCGATCGTGTTCACCTGTTCCCGCAGGGTGTTGAACCCCTGCGCGGTGACCACCAGGCGATCGAAACCCACGTCGAAATCCGCCGTCATACGAGCCCCCCAGGACGCGAACCGAACGTGACCGGTGACCAACGTACCGCCACCACGACGAGCGGGCCCAAGACGACGGATCTCTCGGTCGTCTCCGGGATCTCCACCTGGTCGGCATCAACGAAAAACGAGTCGGGTCCTCAAGTCCTCAACACTCCGGGAGGTGGCGGCACACGTCTCGCCGATAGTTGCCGGGGCAGCCGGCACCGACGGCTACCCCGGCAACAGGGCGACTGCCACCTCGAGGGTGAGCGCGGCGAGCGCAGACGCGAATGCATCGACCAGCTGTCGCCCGCATCACCGGACCGTTGTACACCACACCGAGGGATGCGGACGCGGCGCGGCGACCGGATCCGGCCGCTGAAGCCGACCGACGGCGACCGCAGGCGCGGTCGCTTGCCCAACCCCCGACCGTCCCCTCGACGGCATGGGCGTCATCAACCCGGATCGCTGGTCAACTCACGGAGCCGATTTACCCCGTGGTCGGCGCTGGCCGGTTTTCTCGGAGACCTTCGCACGGGGATGAGTGTGCGTCAGGCTGGTGTCGGGGCGTTCTGGCAGACATTAGGGGGATGAATGTCGACCGGTACCGACAAGGACTACTGGAAGGCGCAGGCGCTGCCGAGCGTGCTCAAGCATCGCCTGCTGCGGTCGTATATCCCGCGTTTCGCGGGGATGACTGGCTCGCACAGCAAGCAGATCGTCTACCTTGACGGCTACGCGGGCGAAGGCCGGTACGAGGACGGGAGGAAGGGTTCGGCCGAACTCGCGATGGGCATCGCCGCCGATCACGCCGCGATGGGCAGGCCGATCGTGTGGACGTGCTTCTTCGCCGAACGCAAGGCCGCGTCCGCCGTGAAACTCCGCGAGGTGGCAGGGGAGTACGTCAAGCGTGGCGTGGATTCGAGGATTCACCACGGGGAGGTCGACGACCTGCTGGACCAGGCCGTGGCCGCGGCGGTCGGTCTGCCTTTGTTCCTTTTCCTGGATCCGTGTGGCCTGGGGGTGCCGTTCGAGCGGCTCACCGGCATTGTCAACGGGCCTCGGGCGGTGCCGCCGCAGTGGCCGCCGACGGAGTTCCTGTTGAACTTCAGCCTGGAGGCCGTGCGTCGGATCGGCGGGCACCAGCGGTCCGAGCAGGGCAACGCACGCACCATGGAGCGCTTGGACATCGTGTGCGGCGGGTCCTGGTGGCGTGACATCGTGGACCGCGAAGGCGTGAACGCGGACGAGCCCGTGGCCACCGAGTACGCACGACGTCTGCAGGAGGCGACCGGCATGTTTGTGCGGTCGGTGCCCGTGCGCCGCCGTCCGCGCCACAAGGCCGTCTACCACTTGGTGTTCGCCACGCGGAGTCAGTACGGGTTGTGGGCCTTCGGGGACTCGGCGGCCAAGGCCCGCGACGCCTGGTGGGAATCGCTGGCTCAGGACGAGGCGGCAAGGAACGAGGCGTCGGACACGCCCTTCCTGCTGACCGAGGCCGAGGTGCTGCGCCCGGACCCGGAGACGATCGAACGCGCGGCACTGCCGGTGATCGCGGACAACATCGAACGTCTGCTGCGCGAGGGGCGGCCGGTGAAGCTGGTCGATCACACCCTCGAGGTGTTCGGCGACCTGTATGGGCAGGTCACCGAGCCGGTGGTCCGCAAGGCGATCAAACTGCTGCACACGCAGCGCCGGACTCCCAGCAACGGGAAGGGCAGCCCGATCCACAACCTGGTCGTCGACCCACCCGCCTGACGTACCGTCCGGCCGACGACGCGATGCCGTGTCGTCGACCGGACGGTCGCTACGCCGGGACTGCGAGGGGCATCTGGTCCCAGGTGCGGCCCTCGAGGTCGCGGCCGTTGGACTTGGGGGTGTGTCCGCCCCACTGCTTGAAGAAGAACGGCACCCGCGCGGCGACGCACAGATCGCGGATCTCGGCGGCCCATTCGGGATCCATGCGCCGGTGGCCGGGCCCGGACTCGCCGCCCGCGATCACCCAGCCGATGCTCTCGAGGTCAAGGCCGGTGAGCGGGCCCAGGAGGGGTTCGCAGCTGAGGAATCGGACCGCGGCCGGGACTTCGCGGAGGTCGTCGACGCGGTACATGGACGCTTGGTCCTCGACGGAGACGCCGATCCACACGTTCGGTGGCCACGTCAGCTTCCCGGCCACCTGCCGCAGGCGGCGGGAGCGTTTGGTCAGGACCTGGTAGGTGTGTTGCGGGGTGTCGGCCATGACCTCGAACACGCGCCGGACGAACGGCAGCGGCACGCGGGCGTGGAAGAGGTCGGACATGCTGTTGACGAACACCGTCCGTGGGCTCCTCCACCCGTAGGGCACCGTGAGCGCGGAGGCGTGGGTGGTGAGCGCGAACCCCGGCCCGGAGGTGCGCGGGTCGCCGTCGGCCTGGTACTTGGCGGCGCCCATGGCCTTCAGCCGTTTCGCGAGCGTCAGGGCGTAGCAGTTGTCGCAGCCCTTGGAGATGCGGTCGCATCCCGTGGTGGGGTTCCAGGTCGCCTCGGTCCACTCGATGCTGCTGCGATCACTCACACCGGACTCCCTTCCTCGTCGACGTCGGGCACGCTACCGACGCAACCGCCCAGACGCCTCATGCGGCTGGCGAAACGAGCCGATCGATACCCAGGCTTCACACCTTGTTCGAACATTGATGCGAAATCGGGGCGGTCGGTCCCGAGGCCACACTTCGCCGTCTGCCGTGTATGGGCGGGATCGCCCATTCCAGGCCGGAGCGCGATCGCGTGCGTCCGGGCCGGGGAGGCGCTCCGTGGGGATTGGGGTTGCGTTCGGTCTGAGAAGATGGGGCCATGGCGCGAGAGACGACGCACGACGAACGGTTGCGAGACCTCGAGGCCGAAGCGTTCCGCACTGGCCGGACGCTGGCCGAGCACTCGGAACAGCTCAAGACCATCAGCGAGCAGCAGCAGACCGCATTCCGCAACGTGGACTCCCTCGCCGACGCCATCGGCGCCCCCGGCGACCGCAGCATCACCCAGCGTCTCGATACCATCGAACGCGTCCTATTCGCCCTCGCCCGCGCCCAGGGCATCAACCCCGACAACCTGTCCTGACCCTGTAGGACGGCAACCGCGGGACGTCGCAGGCGCGGAATCGACTCGGCATGAACCCCGACGACCCGCCGTAAAAACGAACGTGATGATCCGGCGCGGCATCGACGCCCACGATTCGTCCGCGTGCCCACGCCGACGATGCGTTCGAGGTCGCGTTCGGAGGCGCTGGCGTGGTGGGCGTCGAACAACTCTTGGGCGCGGTCCGGGGGCAGGGGCCGGGTGATGCGGCGCGTGTGCGGGTCGTCGGTCGACCCGGCCGCCGAGGAGAAGCCGAACCGGGCCCTGGTCTCGACGATCGCCGCACCTGCGGCGGCGGCGCGCTACTCGGCGCGGCGGCGGATCTGGGGCTGCCACAGGCGCCGGACCTCGGCGTCGATCCTGGCGTTCACCGGGCGGGGCGGGTTCTTGCGATCGCCCTTGAGATAGCGCTCGACGGTGCGCTGGCTGCCCCCGAGCAGCTGGGCAACGGCACGGGTGCGGTTGCCGTGCTTGCTCATCAGGAACCGCACCCGCGCCCGGGTGGATTGCGGCGGCTTGCGGGTGAGGACGTGTTGCGCGGCTTGGTCCAGGCCGTCACCGATCTTGCCCACCGGTTGCTCCGTTCGTTGCGGTGTCGGAGCTCGATGTCGTTCGAGGGGTCGAGCACTTGTTCATCTGCGGGAGCTCACGCCGGTGGGTCCTGCCGCCAGGTTCCCGAGTGGAGGTCGGGCTTGCGTGGGCCGGTGATCGTGGCCGCGGGCATGGTGGAGTCGATCGGGTCGGGGATGTTGGGTACGGGGTGCAGTGTCTCGAGGTTGGACAGCGGTGACAGGGCTGCCTCGAGGGTTGGGTAGACGGGCAGGTACGGCGTGACGCAGGTGAGGATCATGACGCGTCCCACCCGGGCCAGGCTGAGGTCGGACGTCCCGGAGACGACGCGCAGGATCGCGCCGCGTTGGCGGAGGATCTTGAGCGCGTGCAGCAGGGTGCTCAGGACGGCGGTGTCCATGAAGGTCACGGCGGACAGGTCGACGATGATCTGGGGGCGTCGTTCGTCGGCGAGGACGCGGTCGAAGCCCGGGCGCAGTCTGCGGGTGGCGTGGACGTCCCATTCGCCGTGGAGGCGGACGATCTGCCATGGGTCGTGGGGGGTGAGTTCGCAGCGCACGCCTTCGCGTTGGTGGACGATTCCCAGGGGCATGTCGATCGCCGGTGTGCGTCGGACGTCCGCGGCGGTGATGGATGTTTCGGTGGGCGTGGTGGGCAGACGGCCCTCGCGGGCGAGTGTCCAGCGGTTCTGGCACTCGGCCTGGAGGGCGTTGTCGCCGCCGCAGGCGCGTACGAGGGCGCGGGCGCGGTCGAGGGCGAGCAGGCGTTTGCCGGTGAGGCCGTCGCCGAGGGTGCTCTTGGGTACGTGGACGCCGAACTTTCGCATGCGGACGCAGAGTTCCTGGAGGGAGGGTTGTCCGGCGCGGAGTCGTATCTGGGCGAGCCAGTTGGCGAACGCGCGACGGGGCAGGGGGACTTCGACGATGGCCAGCGGTGCGTCGGCCCGGCCGGTTCGTCGGTTGCGGACGGTCACGGGTTCCCCGTTTCGCCTGGTGGTGTGCGGTGTTGGGCCGTCACCGGTGGTGGCCTTCCAAGGTAGTGGCGCCCACCGACAGCGTTGCGCGCCGCAGACGTCGTCCGCAGTCGTCTGTGGTCGTCCGCGGGCGTCCGCGTTCGGCCGGGATCGTCCGCGAGGGTGGCGGGAGGGTGTGGCGGTCGTCTTCGATGGTGGCGTTGCAGCACGATCCGGACGGCGTCGTGGCCGCGTCGCCGGTGATCCCGTGAACGCGCGAGCCCTCGCCGGCATGCCGGCGAGGGCTCAGACGTGTTCCGGTCGGATGCGCGGGCTACCACCCCCGACGCGCCGATCGGAGTGCTGAGCCGAGCCCGGGCGAACGAGGTCAACGTCAGCGTGAACACGATAACGCGAAACGCGACCGAAAACTCCCCAGGATTAGGGAATCGCTTCCGGAGTCGTCGAGAATACCCAGGTCACGGAGCATTTCGGCGGTCTTGGTAGTCACTCGGACGGCGGCGTAGGCTAACGTGCGCACATCACCCGCGGAATGCCCGCCTCCTACCAGGGCGTCCGGCGTTCCCGGGTACATGAACGAGCCCGGGCGAACGAGAAAGCAGGAACGCCAGGAAATGTCCGAAAGTTTCTCGACGCTTTTTTGCGTCGTACTGATCGTTTTCGTGTTGGCGGCGGTGATCGCCTACGCGGTACGGCGCATGAGCACCTCGGCGCCGGCCCGGCTGGCGGGGGTGATCGCGGCCATCACCGCGTTCGCCGGGGTGGTGCCGGCGGTGATCTACGCGGCACTGGCCGCGGCACCGACGTCGACCAGGCCGGTGGCGCCCGCGGCCGCCAGCGTCCCCGCCACCGCGACCGCCACTCCCCCCACAAGCCCGAGCCCCACCACGAGGGGGATAACGGAACCCGGCCCAGCCGCCGTCGACCGCCTTCCGTGAGGAGCGGGACGTTGGTGCCCAGGCCTCGACGGACACCCGAGCCCGACGAACCACCCGCGGTCCCCTCCCCGAGGTACGCCCGCCGTTCCTACCCGGCGCACAGCTTTCTCGGGCTGCTCGACATCGCGCATCGCGAGGCTCTGTTGCGCAGGGCGTCGGTGTCACGGGTGAACAAGAGCGGCGCGAGGAATCTCTACTACGAGAAATCCGTGTTCGTGGTCCTGTCCGGGATCCTCCGGGAGATCCCCTATTCCGGCGACTCCACGAACACGCGGTTGCGCATGACAGGCGACATCGTCGAATCGTCGACCGTATTCGATCCGCTCGGCGGGAACGCGATGGTCCACGGCGTACAATCCACCGCCGTTATCGCGATCCCGCGTCCCGTGTTCACGACATTCCTCGCCACCCGTCCCGCCGCCATGACCGCGTTGGCGAAATCCATGGCCCAACGCGAGAAACTCGACCTCTACCTCGACGTCCACGTCCGCCACGGCACCACGCCCGTCCGGATCGCCCGCTATCTGTGTTTCCTCGCCGACTTCCTCGGCGAGGAGACCGGCACGGCGGTCCATCCCGGCATCCGCATCTCCGGCTTCTCGCAGAGCGACATCGCCGAGGGCATCGGCGCCTCCCGGGCGTCGGTGGAGAACTTCTTCCGCGAGCAGCGCACCGCCGGGCGGGTGACCACCGCCTACCGCGTCATCGACATCGTCGACCCCGCCTCGCTCCGGGCGGGGGTGGGCAACATGCCTCCGTGGCAGCCCTGACCCGAACCTCGACCACGACGGCCGGTGGCCCGCCCGATTCCGGGCGGGCCACCGGCCGTCGGGTGCTGCGCGAAGAGCTCGCTCGCGGCGAGCGACCGGGTCGTCGGCCGCCCCGATGCTCCACCACGGCCTCGGATCGGGCTCAGGCCGGTGTTTCCTCCCGGCCGGCGAGCGGCGATCGGGAAGGCGGAACGACCGTTCCCCGCACGACCGTCGGCGTCGGCGCGTGCGACGCCTCCTGGACGGGCGCGGTGTCGGCGTCGAGCGCGGACAGGGGCGAGAGCGCGACCTCCAGGGTCGGGTAGACGGGCAGGATCTGGTTCAGGCCGGTCACGATCATCACCTTGCCCATCCGGGTGAGGTTGCCCTCGCCCATCCCCGAGACCAGGCGCAGGACGGCGCCGCGCAGGCGCATGGTCTGCAGGACGTAGACGAGGCCGCCGAGGAGGCTGCTGTCCATGAAGGTGACGTCGGACAGGTCGACGACCACGTGGGGGTGGTGGGTGTCGGCGACGACGCTCTCGAGGTGGGGTCGGACGGCGGGCATGACGTGGCCGTCCCAGTCGCCGCTGAAGCGGACGACCTGCCAGGCGCCGTGCTGAATGATGCTGCAGCTGACGCCGGCGCGGCGGTGGTGGGCGCCGAGGGGGATGTCGATGGGTTCGGCGTCGCGCAGGCCGATGTCGGGTCCGCCCTCGGCGGGGGTGCGGGTGATCTGGCCGGCCTTGGCGTTCGTCCACCGGTTGCGGCATTCCGCGAGCAGTCCCTGACCGCCGCCGCAAGCCCGGACGACGGCGATGGCGCGTTCTCTGGAGAGCAGGCGGCGGCCGGTGAGGCCGTCGCCCAGGGTGCTCTTGGGGATGTCCACGCCCGCGCGCTTGCAGCGGCGGCGGATCTCGTCGTAGGAGGGGTCGCCGCCGTGCAGGCGCACCAGGCAGAGCCAATTCGCGAAGTCCTTCACGGGATCGGGATCGTCGCCGCGGGCGGGCGGGAGTTCGTCCACGACGGTCGGGACCGGTTCGTCGTGCTCGCGAGCGCTCATCTCGATCTCCCCCATGGCTCTCCCCCGTTGATCGGCGGGTCCCCGGCCGGCCGCGGGCTCGATGTGGCGTCGTCCGCGTCCGTCCCCGCCGTCCGCGTCCGTCCGCGATCGTCCGGACGGGTGGTGCCAGCGGCGTCGTCGACGCCGAACATGTGGCGACCGTACCCGCGTTTCGCCCCGCCGGCTCCGGATATCGCAGGGTCCACGGAGCGCTCCGGTGTCCTGCGGCGTGTTCCTGGACCTACGAACGCATCGAATCATCACCACCGAGCCTCGGCCCGCCGCCGACGCCTATACCGCCCCGGGGGCACCGGATCCGGAAGGTGATCGCTCGGAACGGGCGGAGTAGCCCCTGGACGATCGTGGCCCCTGGGCCTGCCGTTCGGCCGCGGATCACGCGTGACGGCCGACCACCCATTCCTTCGGGTCCCCGCCGGGCCGGCCGGTGGTGAGGTCCTGGAATCCGGCGAGGCGGTTGCGCACGGAGTCGGCCACGTAGTCCTCGACCGACGCGGCGAGTCCGAGTCCGATCAACTCCCTTACGCGCTCCACCGCTTCCGGCGAGAGTTGGACACGGACCTCGGCACCGGGCGTCGTATCGATACTCATCCGGCGCACGCTACCGCCGCCCTCCGACATCGGGCTTGGACGGCGGCGGGCCGCTCTCCCAGCCCTCGATACCCCCAAGCATCACCTCCCGGATCCTGCCGATCGGCCCGACCGAACGTGGGCACGCCGAGACGCAAGCCTGAACCGGCGACACGACTTGGGATGAACGAGGTCCTGCGGGACGGCACGACCCGCCACGGGGGATCGGCGGGCGCGGGCGATACGAAACGGCGGCCGCCCCAGGCGCGGGTACTGGTTGACCGCGCTGCCGCCGCGAACACCAATGGCCTGGCCGCGTCCGCGTCGCTCGCCCTCCTGCAGGAGCCGCACGGCAACGCCGTCCAACGCTTGGCGCACCTCGGTCCTGGTCGTCGCGGACTGGGACCGCCCATTCCGCGCACGCTCTACCGCTGTGGCGAGAGCCGGACGTGGACCTCGGCACCGGAGGTCGCGTTGTTACTCGTCGGAGGCCGTCGCGCGCGTCAATCCAATGATCATTTCAATCTCGAATCGCATCGGAATTTGGATTATAGAATATAAAATCCCCAATTGGCACACTTTACAACGGGCGCGGCCGATATCGCATTCAATATATTCGAGTCACGATTTATTCCGTTGACTCTTCACATCCACTTGAATACGCTCCGCAGACCGACATGGCGCCATGGGGAGCGCCTGACCTGGGGGGGAAATGAGCAGGAATATCAAACGCCTCGCGGCGGCCGTCGTAGCATTCGCGGCTTTGGCGACAGTACCTTATTCCGCTTCTGCCGACACACCCACCGAGCTGTCCGCCGCCGTGTTGGCGGGCATGTCTCCCGAGGAGCAGGGCCGTGTCCTCGAGCCTCTGCGTGTGGTCGCCGACGGGGTGGTCACAGTGGGACGCGACCTGCGCGCGGACATCTACACCTCGGCGGAGATGAGCGCGGACTACAAGGCCCTCAACGTATACCTCACCGACACGTCGCAAGCCGACGCGTTCATCGCACAGGTCCACAAGGAATACCCGAACGCCGACACGAAGCTCATCGTCGTGAAACAAGGGAAGAACTCCGAGGCCTCGATGATCCGTGAGGCGTCGCTTCTCCTCGACGACAAGACACTGCCGTTCGAGGTGTATTCGGCGAGCTTCGCGGGCGACGGCGGGAGCATCACTCTCTCCGTAAACGATCCCGGAAACGCGAATAGTTACCTGGTGTCGGCGAAGGGGCGCAACCGAACGGCCGCCCCCACGCTCGACGTCCGCGTCGAGAAAGGGGCTGCGGCCAAGCCGCTGACCCGAGAGAACGACTTCGCCCCGTTCTACGCCGGAGGTGCCCTCGGCGTCGGATCCAGCCCGGAACGTTCCTTCTGCACGAGTGGGATACCGACCATCAGTACCTGGGACGCTCGGCAGTGGCTGGTCACCGCCGGACACTGCTACGACGTGGGCGCGCAGGTGTACACGCACGGCGGAAACTACGTCGGCCAGGTCAGGGCGAAGGACCCCAACGTCGACGCGGCCTTCATCGAGACCGAGACCAGCGACTACACCTGGGACGGCTACGACACGAACGGTTACATGCGCGGACTCAACGGCGCCCGCTCCACCGTGGCCGGGGACTACGTGTGCAACCTGGGCTACAACACCAAGGTCATGTGCAACATCCGGGTCGCCGGCTCCAACATCTGGCCGGTGAACGGCACGAACATCGTAGGTTCGGTCGGCGGCCAGTGGGACGACTACTACGCCGCGACAGGCGGTGACAGCGGAGGACCGATCATCACCATCAACGACACGAACACCCGCCAGATCAACGGAACCGTCAGCACAGGATTCCGCTGCGACAACGTGGCCTGCAAAAGCGTGGGATGGCCCAGCGCCGTCGCCATCATGAACGCCTTCTCCGTTCGTCTCCACCACCGCTGACACGATTTTCGTCCGGTGCGACCGCCACCGTCGTCGCACCGGACGAAAGTCCGTCTCACGGCAGCGCGTCGAGCCGCGCCGTCGAAATCAGCAACGGGTAGGACGCATCGATCGCACGGCCGCCGGGCCGGTTTCCGTCGGCCGTGGGCGGTGTCATCACGAGCGCCACCGTGTACCTTCCCGGGTCCGCCCACACCTGCTGCCAGGTCACCGCCCCGCACAACCACACCGGGGTCGGCTGCCGGATCGTCCGACTCCATGCGGGCCAATCCGGGCTTCGGAGCATACGCCCGGGCGGCAGGGCACCGGCCTCGACCGGACCGCCCACCACGATCCCGTCCCGCAGCACCACCACGACGGGATACACCTCGGTGGCGTTCAATCCGCTCGGCGAGGGCGACTCCAGGTCGGCCTCCACCTTCGGCGGACCGTCCGGTGCCCCTGCGGGGCGTTCGATCCTCAGCGGCGACAGACCGACCCCCTCGAACCGCTCCGCCGTGGGGTATCCGAGCGGTCGACCACACGTGAACGGCCCCGGTTCCTGCGCGCCCCACGCAGGCGCGTCGCGCGGAGTCGGCGCGGCGGCCGAGGTCGACGGGTCCGCGGAGCCCGCCCCGCGCACGATCGCGGCGACCACCCCCACACCGCACACGGCCACCGCCGTGGCGACTGCGGCCGTGCGCAACCGGCGGCGTCGCCGGCGCCGATCGGCTTCCGCCGTCAGGGTCTCCCGGGGCATCTCGCGCAGCGGCCTCGCCTCGTGGGAGAGCGTGTCCAGAGCGTGGCGAATGTCATCTCGGCTCGAACTCATGGTCTTCCTCCTCGGTGTTCGTCGTGTCCGCGCTCGTCGACATCCGCCGCAGCGCCGCGCGCGCGGCGCTCAGTTGGCTCTTGACCGACCCCGGGCCGCATCCCAGAACGTTCGCGATCTCCGCGATCGGAAGATCCTCGAGGTAGTACAGGACCAGGCAGGCCCGCTGTCCCGGCGGCAAACGCGACAGCAACTCCCGGGTCCACAACCGCGCGGATACCCGCGACTCGGGCCCCTCCTCGTCGAACGACGCCTGTCGCGTACGGAACATGGGCCGCAGCCGGGCCCAGCGGCCTGCCCTGCGGGACTCGTCGATCACCAGGTTGACGATCACCCGCCGGACGTACGCCTCCAACTCCGCCAAGTCGCGCGGGTGCCGCCGCGCGAGGGTACGCACCAGGGCCTCCTGCACGAGGTCGTCGGCCCGGTCGTCGTCGCCACACAGCAGGAAGGCGTACCGCTTCAACGCCTGCCCACGCGCCGCCACCAGGGAATGCACCACCTCCCCGTCAACACCCATCCGCCCTCCCCCACCCCGACACCCGACCTGTCGTCACCGTCACACCCCTAAAGAACGAACAACCCTCGAGGCGGGTTGGCCGCGTCGGCGAGAAGATTCCTGGCCTTCCCAACTCGACGAGACCGTGACCACGACCCTCGCTCGCAGCGAGCCAACAATTCCCGGAGCCTCGAACCACGTTCCCACCGGCAGAGCCCTGAACATCCCGACCAACCCGATCGAACGCGGGTACGTAAAGCGCGGGCCTGAACCGGCGGCGCACGACCCGGGCGCGAACGGTGGTCCCCCCCAACGGCACGAACCGCCAGGGGGGATCGGGGGGCGGCGGAACGCCCACCGATGGCGCGCGCAGCGTGCCATGGCGCCGGCAGGCGATACGAAACGGCGGCCGCCGCAGGCGTTGGCAGGCATCGGTCGCAGGGGCCGGCGACCGTGAACGATGCCGTCGACCGGTGCTGTTGAGTGCGTGAGGGACGGATTCGTGGGTCGGAAAGCGGTCGGACGTCGGGCGGAGGTCGGGTTTTTCAGAGGCGAATCGGCGGATTGTGGGCCTGACCTGCGGGTTTGCGAAACGGTATGTCGTGGCTGTCACGACATACCGCTGAGGGATGTGTCGTGCTGGGCTTACATATCTCTCCCCGACTTCACCGCCACGGTTAACTCGTGGTCGGTTGTGTCGAGTTCCGCCTTGGGTGACCGCGCGTGGTTCGCCGGCGATGGGCCGGGGGCCGGCGTCCGCCGGCCGGATGCGACACATCGACCGGCGTTGTGTCGGCCCTGGGTCGACACAACGCGACACGACTTAACGGCCGGGGGCAAGTTCCATAACCACGGGGGTAAAGATCGCTATCGTCGCCGGGTGAGATTCCTGGGAGGACCCGAGTGACCGACCCCGCACGCCCGATCCCCGCATCACCGACGCCTGCGCGGACGGATCCTTCCGCGTCGCCGGGGCCCGGTCAGCCGCCGCGGCGGGTGAGCCTGGGTCAGGCGATCACCGAGGCGATCGTCACGAAAGCCCCCCAGGCCCGGGTTCCCCGGTCTGTGGAGCGAGTCTCGGTCGACCTGCACTACCGGTCGCCGCACCACATGTTGGGGGACGAGGGCTTCAGCCTCGTCAGCAACGACTATCTCGCGAACGTTCTGGCGAAGTCGGTGGCCGCGAGGGTGGTCTCGCCGCGGCAGTGCGCGATCATGCTGTACATGATCGGACGCCAGCAGGAATCGCTGGTCGGGATGAACCAGCAGGCCATCGCGGACGCGTTGTCCATCCCGCGGTCGACCGTGTCGACCGAACTCACCGGCCTGAGCGGCCTGAACTGGGTGCGGAAGGTCCGCCGCGGGGTATACCAGGTGAATCCGTTGCTGGCCTACATGGGCAACGGGAACGCGCAACGCGCGACGTTGGCCGACGCGCGGGCCCTGGCGCTCGCGTCCGGGTTCCCCGACGAGGTCTGCGTCCCCGAGATGCCGGCACCGAGGAAGAAGGGCACGACGCCGTGATGCTCTACTCGTCGACCGCGCTGTGGTCGATACTGCCCGACCTCGACCTCCCCCCGGCGACCATGCGCGTCCTCGCCCGGCTCCAGGCCGTCCAGCAGCCCGGCGGACTGATCGTCGAGAGCCAGGTCGACATCGCAAGTGCCCTCGGGCTCTCCCAGGTCACCGTCTCCCGCAGCATGCGCACCCTGAGGGACCGCAACCTCGTCATCGGCTCCCGCGGCTCGAAACGCCTGCACCCGCTGATCGCCGGCTACGCGTCCAGCGAGGACTACGAACGCGCCGCGATCGAGGCCGTGCGGCGCGACGACATCCCAGACATCACCGTGCCGCTGTACGTCCAACCCCCACCCCGGGTCGGACACGCCCCACCACTCTCCGCCGTCAGCTGAACCAGGCGGCCGAGAAAGAGGCTGTGTGGCCGCGCTTGTTCGGGTTAATAGGGGTCGATGCCTGATCTCTGAGCACACGGCACCGACCGCGAACGCGGACTTGGCCCGTCCCGGTTGCTTCGAGGTGGTCGGTGCGGCGCAACGCGGTGGCGGGGCATGGCGCTGGGTGCTTCGTCCGGTTGGGCGTCACGCGGAAGATTGTGACGTTAATCGGCGCGGTGCCTATGACGGTTCCCGGACGCACATGATCGCGAGGATCTTCACCCCGGGTGGGAAGTACGCGGGATGCGGCGGGCGAGGTGGTGATCCTCGTGTGCTTCGGTGGCCCGGGCACGAGGTCCTGATCGGTCGTCAGGGCCGGGAAACATCGCCAGCAATGCCTGTGTTCCCATCCCGGAGAACCTGAAGTGTGTGGGGCCGCAGGCGCGCAGGACTCCGGTCTCCGTGGCCCATTCGAGGAAGCGGTGCAGGCGAAGGGGCAGGAACCACCGCAGGCGAAGAGGAAGCGTCCGTGTGGAGAACCGGGCGTTCGGCCGGGCGTGCCGGGCGAGTGTGCCGAGCCATCTCAGCGCATCTTCGGAGGGGTAGGCGGGGTGAGTGGGAGCCTGGGCGAAGGCGTGCTTGAGCAGGAAGAGCAGGGGTGGTGCCTGCGAGTGTGAGGTGATCAGGTCGGCGATGTCGTGGACGTAATCGCCGTCGGGAGACAGCTGTTCGTAGTGGGTGGTTGCGGCGACCAGGTATCCCGGGTTGGTCATGGCGCGGATGAACGGCGTTTCCAGGCTGCTGTTGCTGGGTTCCGTGCGCAGGAGGGAGAGCACCGGTTGCCAACGTTCACGGTCCCGAACGCGGTGGCTGAGGTACTTATGCACCTCCCGGCGGTGGGGGCGATCGAGCTTCACGACGGCGTAACCTCCACGTGATGGCCCCAACGTGCGGGCCAGTTGGTGGAAGCGTTGGGTACGGCAGGTGATCACCGCTCCCGGGAACGAGGAGCGTAGGTCGTCGAGGAGTTCCTTCATGGACTCGAGGGAGGACATCTCGTCGATGCCGTCCAGTACCGGGAGGATCAATCGTGAGCCCGCGAGTTGATCGGCCTCATGCTTTGAGAAGTGGTGAACCGCGATCAATTCGTCGCGCAGCCATCGTTGGAGGGAATGACCGTCCGGTTTCCGGGCCGGGTGGAGGACGACAGGTACGGGCCCGTCCGGGGTGCGGGTGAGCAAACGGGTAGCCAGTTCTCGGGCCATTACGGTCTTTCCGGCCCCGGGTGCTCCCAGGATGATCAACCGCGACGATTTGATCCTGGTGAAGAACGAGTCGATGTCCCTCGAGGAGCCCGGCAGAGGCGGACCGAGGTAGGCCGGGCCGAGGCGCGGGTCGTGCTCGAGGCGGAGATTGAGCATGTTGTGGTCGCCGTCGAGCGCCCGTCGCAGGGCTTTCTTCTCGTGGTGGTAGACCCGCACCGCCAGCCGACGTGCCGACTTCTCAGGCGTGGTGGTTCTACCTCTTGAGCGTCCTACCGAGTAGAGCAGGGCGAGACTCATCGCTACACCGGACAGGACCACCGGCAGGACACTCTTCCAGGACGACGGGAGGGGCACGTCCAAGAGCGAAGGGAGGAACGCGACCAGCAGCGTGCTCATCGCGAGCAGCATCGGCCCTTCGACGAGGAAACGTGAACTCCAGCGATCCGTAGCGTCATGGATCACCACCTCGGCCATGGAAAAGGGGGCCTCGGCGGCCGGGGGGCCTTGTGGGACCCGGGGCGGGAACACGTCGAGGAGCGACAGGTGCGTCCATGTTCGGCGCCAATCCTGCAACTCCCGGGAACCTGCGCCGCATGCGAGGGCGAAGGCCATCACGACTTCGGAGGACGGCAGGCGTTTCCCGCTCAGGGCGTCCGACAGCGTGCTGCGCGCCAGGAACGGTACGCGAGGGTGACGGTCGGCTCGTTGACTGCGGACGCTGAGTTCACGAAACGATGGATTGCCGGCCGCCGCCCTGCGGACGCGCATGGCGTGCACGAACAACTGTGTGGCTTCCTCGCGTTGCCCGGTGGCACGCGCGGCCGCCAGCAGTTCGTCGAACTTGAGATCCGTTAGGGGCGCCTCGACGGGTTCCGTGGCGAGGCCCACGGTCGGGGCTGATGGTTGGGGCGGCTCGATGGGTTGGAGCTGTTTGCCGTGAGGAACCGGATCCGGAGAGGCGGTGCTGCGGGCCGTGTCCCAGTGCGCGCGCCACGTCGCCTCGTCCTGCGTTTCGTCACACGCGCGTACGAACGCCCAGGCGAGAGTCCATCCCGGCAGCTTTCGGCCCGACGCGGCCTGAGACAGCGCGGCGGCCGAATAGTGGGCGCGCTCCGCGAGCACGCGGTATTGGGGAGTTCCCGCGTGCCGACGTATCTCACGCAGCCGCCGGGCGAAGTCGGGTACGGGGCCTTCGCCTTCGATCGGCCTTTCCGGACGGGCCATGGTGGACGGGGCGTGGAGAACGCGAGCGTTCTCCACGCCCCTTTGCAATCAGGCGCGGGTGGGCGCGGGGCGGACGGGGAACAGGCCACGGGCCGCGACCCGGGTGGTGACCGTGACGGTGGCGGCCGCGGTGAGTGTGGGCATGACGTCGTACCCCAGCAACCCGCAGGTCACCACGACGATCACGATCACGATCACCATCAGGCGGCGCATCACCAGCCCCAGAGAGCAGGAAGACCCGCCCTCCAGGCGCCAGTTGAGGAGCATGCGAAGACCTCGTTTCGTCTACTGACCCGGACATCACTCGATGACTCCGGCGCGGTTGCCGCCGCGTACCGGATCGAGCGTGGTAACAGAATGCTCCCGTTCCTTGCGGAAAGTCGAGCGAAGCCCGCAGCAGGACCCGGCTGGAGCGAAGTCGTGAATAACTCGCATGGGCCGGAACGAGGACCCCGGGGCACTCGGGAGGTTCGGACATGTCGGGTGAGGGCGAGTAATCAATCCGGGCCCGGCCGGATGACAATTGGATGTATCCGCAGGTCAGGGGTTGATTACAGACCGAGATCGGCTATTCTCGTCCGAGAAGATGAGAGCGTCGGGCATACCGATGCACAATCACTTCTGCGGGCCGCATCGTGAGGTGGGCCCCGAGGTCTCCGTCTGTTGACCCGGACGTCCTCGACGCGAAAAAGGCCTCTCGTTGCCGCGAGAGGCCTTCGTCATGTGTAAGTGGGACAAGGGCGCCGGCTCGATTGCCGACCGGCGGCCCGTGGCGAACACGGCATGGTCACAGCGAACGAGACCCGCCGGAGGACCTCCCTCCGGCGGGTCTCGTTCGCTGGGTTACGCAAGGAGGTCGTGACGACAGTCGGCAGGCGGCCCCGCTGCCGCCCGGGTGCCCATCGGCATGCCGGCGAACTTCTACGGCGGCTCCTGGACGCGGGTGACGGAGACGACCTTCACCTCGTTCGAGACGTAGTAGATCGTGATGCAGCCGCCGACGAGGGCCTGGCGGTAGTCCCGTTCACGGATGGCGGTGGAGCCGTGGCCGTAGGGGTCGTCGGCGATCCCGCCGATCTCCCGGTCGAACCGGGCCCGCACGTCCGGCCGTAACGCGGCGACTGCGGCCCGCGCCTCGGTGGAGAACTGCACCCGGTAGCTCACTGCGGCGAACCCGCGCTCTCGTCCATCTCGGCGAACCCGGAGAAGTCCCCGCGCTTGAGCTGTTCGATCAGCGCCTCGTCCTCGTCGATCGCCTCCTGCGGCAGCCCCCACCGGGCCGCGATCAACGGCACCTCCATCAACGGGGCCTCGTCGATCGCCGCGTCGAACGCCGCACGCCGATCCTCCGGCAACGACGCGCGGATGCTCCCGATCGACCCGGGCAGATCCACGAACTCGCCGCCGATCCGGGTACGCAGATACGGCTCCTGCTCGGCCATCGGATGCTCTCCTCTCACGGGAATGGACGGTGCGTCCCCCAGTGTGCGCTCCCACCTCGAGGTGTCGGCAGTGGCGCACGACGGCGCACAGGGGTGGCGGTGCTAGGGCCTGTGTGAGGTTGTGATCAGTTGGGCGGTCGCACGAGGTCGTCTATCCAGATCATCGAGGCGCGGAGGTGAAGGCCTGCGAGGTAGCTCTCGGGTGTCTTGTCGAAGCGGGTGGCGATGCCTCGCCAGGCCTTCAGCTTGTTGATCAGGCGCTCGACGGTGTTCCGCTCTTTGTAGAGTTCAGTGTCATGGTCGACGGGTCGCCCGCCCCTGCTGCCCTTCCGTTTCCGGCTGGCAGCCTGGTCCCTCTTCTCCGGGATGACAGCTTTGATCCCGCGTTTGCGCAGGTAGGCGCGGTTGGCGCGGGACGAGTAGGCCTTGTCTGCGGCGACCGCGCCGGGCCGGGTGCGAGGCCGGCCGACGGGCAGGCGCACGCGCACTTTGGAGAGGACGGGCACGAACCGGGGGCTGTCGCCGGCCTGTCCCGCAGTCAGAACGAGTGCCAGCGGACGGCACCCGCGGTCGGCGGCGAGATGGACCTTGCTGGTCGGCCCACCCCGTGACCTGCCGAGCAGGGCCTGCTTCAGACGGAGTCTGCGTCGCAATCGGACCCGTCCGCGCTCGTCCTGTCCGTTCTGTTCCTGCGACTCGCCCCCTTTTGCCGGGCTCTCTCCTGCTCGCGCGCGGCCTCCTCCAGGGCCTGCATGAGCTCCTCGTCGACGAGCATCCCGGCGGTGTCGTGGTGGGCGCGGACGGTCGTGGAGTCGACGCTGACCAGCGACAGGTCAGTCTTTTCCTCGCGGGCGGCCTCGGCGATCAGGCCTTCGAGCAGGGCGCTGAACACGCCGGCGTCCCGCCAGACCCGAAACCGGCCGAAGACCGTGGACCAGGGGCCGAACTCGTCAGGCATCTCCCGCCACTGGGCGCTGGAACGGAACCGCCAGATCACTCCCTCGAACTGGTCACGAAGCCGTTCGGGATAGGGCCCGAACCTGCCGATCGGCAGGTAGGGCTCGATCAAACTCCACTGCTCGTCGCTGAGTTGCCTGCGCGTCACAGCCAACATTCCTACCGGGTTCTGCCCCGGAGCAGGGGCAGAACCCGAGGAGTGATCGCAACATCACACAGGCCCTAGGACTCGAAGAACGCCTCGGAGCGGCCCGGCTTCCGCTTCCGGGTTCCGGCCTCGAATAACGCGCCGTTTCCGAGGCCAAAGCTTTCAGTTGCGCTTCACCAGGTTGTGAAGAGCGAGCAGGACGGCGATTCCGATACCAACTGCGGCTCCCAGTGCCGAGTTGCGGTAGCTCGCGTAGACGACGGCGCCGGCCACAGTGAGCAGCACGAGAGTGCGCAGATCGAACGGCTCGTTCCCGCCGTGGTCGGGATTGACGGACATGGGCTCTCCTCGGGGTTTGGTTTCGGGGATCCGAGGATGCTCGGGTGTGGCAGCGTTGCGGCAGTTGGCACACGTTGCCGATCTCGAACAACGGATCGGCGTGCGCGAGGGGACGGGCATGGGGGAAGAAATGACGCCGGTTGAGGCGGAGTTGGTCGAGCGCACTCCGCTGAAGGCGATCCCGGCGGGGGTGCGGCCCCGCTGCCGGGCGTTGGCCTTGGATCTGCGAGCCCTGTTCGAGGTGTTGCAGGTGTCGGTGCGTACGTACGCGCTGCGTGTGCAGCTGGATGCCGGTGCTCTTTCCCGGTATCTCAACGGAACCCGGGTGGCTCCGGCCGAGTTCGTGGAGCGGTTGTTGCTGGACGTCGCGACCAAGGCGGGACCTCGCACGGCCGAGGCGATAGCCAGCATTCGCGCCGCCCAGCGCGCCGCCTTGGCCGAGAGCAACCGGGTGCAAGCTGAGTTGCAACGTCTGCGCGACGAGTTGGCGGAGGCTGATCGTCGACGCCAACGGTGCGAGGTCCGAGAGGAGGCCATCATCGAGGCGTTGCAGGCTCGGCAACGCGATCTCGCCGATCTGAACGGACGCCATCGCGAATTACAGGCTGCCAGCGAGCAAGAGCGTGTCGATCACGACGCGGAACTCGGCGTGGCCAACGACGAGCGGGCACGCCTGCGTGAGGAATGTGACCGCCTGATGGCCAAGGTCGAGGCGCTGCGCGAGGCATTGGACGACGCCCATCGCCGGACTCTGGAAGCCGAGCACCGATGTGAGGAGCTTGAACGCATCCTGGAGGTCACCGAGCATGGAGCCACCCGAGCGAACGCCGAGGGTGGGCCACTTCAAGATCCTGATCATCTCTGGAACGCGTTGTGGATGTCTCTGTTCCAGCTGTACCAAGCCGCGGGGCATCCGAGCCTGCAGGAACTAGCGGACGAGAGCCGTTCCTCAAGCCCTTCGATCACGTTGCCGCTTGGGGTGATGCACGATTGGCTTCAGGGGGTCTCCATTCCCGCAGCGGATCAACGGTTCGCGCGGTTTCGCTCTCTCCTATATCGACGAGCCGTCCTGTCCGGGAACGAAGGAGACCTACTCATGCCGCACGATCCGGTATGGGAGGAGACGCTCCAAGCCGTGGAAGACGCCATACGCGCTGCGGAGATCCGGCGACGCTTGGCTCAGGCTTGAACGTGTGCTCACCAGCGCCCGAAGGAGGAAAGCGCTGTCCCTGAGCGAGCTGGCCGAGCATTGCGGTTCATCGGTCGGAAAGCTCAAGCACATCTTCGGTGGCAAGATGATCCCATCGGAAGAATTGTTGATAAGCCTGGCGACGTCACTGGACCTGCCTTTGGCAGAGCTGTTGGACCTTCATCGGGAGCTGTACGCGGCACTCCGTGCCGGTACCAGCCGCATCGGATGAAACTGCGGCACCAGGTCGGAGACCAGTGAACTGAGCCGGGTACCGGGGTCTTCCTCAGACGAGGTCGGCGGAGCTGTTGTCGTTCCAGCCGTCCTCGATCTGCATGGGGAGGGAGCGGGAGTGGCAGGCCCGGCCGCCCTGGTCGGCGATGGCGACGGCGTCCTTCCCCTTGCGGCGGGCCAGGGAGGCGTGGCCGACGCGCAGCGAGTGTCCGGTCCAGGCAACCGCGCCCTCGGCCCGGATGCTCACCCGCTTCACCGCGCGGCTGATCGAGTCGGGGGTCATGCCGCCGGTGACGTGGCCCCACTGGTCGATGCCGACGAACGCGGGGGCGTCGGGCGCAGACCAGGCGGGGGCGGCGTCGGCGGCGAGGCGGGCGCGGCAGGTCTCCCAGGCCCGGACCGCACAGACCTCCGTGTCACGTTGGCGCAGGATCCGTGCCCCGCGCACCGAGTGCGTCGTCTTGCCGGTGAGGATCGACACGACCAGGCCGCGCGGGTGCAAAGCGACGTCGCGGGCGAGGAGTCCAGCCGGATCCTGGGCGCGGGAGGCGTAGTGCAGTCCGGTGAGGATCAGCGCGCGGTCGCGGTGCCCGGTGAGGGTGTCGGGGCAGGCCCGGACCACGGTGTACAGGCCCCCCACGTTGACGGCCTTGGCCTGGCCGCGTCCGCGCGCTCGCCCTCCCGCAGGAGCCGTACGGTCAGCCCGTCCAACGCCTTGCGGGCCTCGGCCTGGTCGTCGCGGGCGACGTTCACGCCGCGCTCGCGCAGCCCGACGACGACCGCGGCGAGGATAGTCGAGGCGGAACTCGGCGCGTAGCCGATGCCGTTCGCCCGGCCTTCGCACAGCATCCACGCGACGAACGCGACCAGCGAGCCGCGGCCGCCCTCGTCGACGGGCGGGCCCTGGGTCGCGGTGAACCGCTCCCAGGTCCGCCACGCCTTGGCGTAGGTGTCAGTTGTGTTCTTCGGGACGATCGCCTCGGCGACGGCGTCGGCCAGGTCTCCGCCTCGGCCCGGCGGCGCAACGTCGACGGAGCTGCGGTCGACGGTGTACCGGCGGCCGACGTGCGTGACATTGGTGAGCTACAGCGCCGTGACCATGAGCGACAGTGTCGCCACACACACCGTGAGCGTGGCCAGGAATGTGACCGCGCCCCGTTCGACACAGGCGACCGGGCGTGCGCCGTCGAGGCGGCTCAACACGGCGGTGGCAAAGGCGACCATCGCGGCGAACAGCACGGCGACCGCCAGCGCGAGGAGCAGGAGGGTCAGGCGAGTGAGGGAAGTGTCCATCGTGTGGGTCCCGAGGGTGGTAGGGATGCGTGGAACACACTGTCTTCGGTGGGGTGTTCGCCGGGGTTCGGGCGAACGAAGTCGAACGTGAGCGATCACGGTCTGGGGGCGTTGGGGTGGCGGGACCGGTCGAGAATCCGTTGGGGCGACTGGCCGAGTGTTTGCGTCGGTTGCGTGCGGAGCGCGAGCTATCGGTGGACGCACTGCGGGCGCGGTCGGGGCTGGGGCGTACCACTGTGAGTCAGGCGTTGAACGGTCGGGCGGTTCCCTCGCCGGGCACGGTGGTGGCGTTGGCGAGGGCTTTGCGCGCCGATCCGGAGCCGCTGTTGGACCTGCTCGCGCAGGGTTCGGCCGCGGCCGACACGTCGAAGGCGTCGACTGAACGGGCTGGGAGCGAGGTGCTCGCGCGATCGGCTGCGGAGCTGCGGTTCGACGAGCGGTACTTGGCATACGTACGGGATCGGCACGCCAACCTGACGGTGTTCGGTCTGGATCTGGGGCGGACGCAGCAGGCCCGGTGGTCGTTGGACGCGGCCTATCTGAGCCTCGAGCTCGCGGTACACAAGGAGCGGCACCCGAGCCGTCACGTGGTCGACGAGGACGTGGAGCGGGCGCCGTCGGTGTCGGTGGAGCGGGCGGAGCGGGCGTTGTCCGGGTCCGCGCGACTGGTCTTGCGGGGCCACGCCGGTGGAGGGAAGACGACGTTGCTGCAGTGGCTGACGGTGTCCGCCGCGTCCGGCAAGGTCCCCGACGAGTTGGCGTCGTGGCGAGGGCGAGTGCCGTTCTTGTTGCCGCTCCGGACGCTGTCGCGGCATGGCGCGCTACCGGGACCCGAGGGGTTCCTGAAAGGCTTGGAGTGCCCGCTCGCCGACGCACAGCCGCCCGGCTGGGCCGACGGGGTACTGGCGTCCGGACGGGGCGCGATCCTGGTCGACGGCGTCGACGAGGTCCCCCAGGAACAACGCGCCGCAGCCGAACAGTGGCTGGAGGGGCTGGTCGCCGCCTACCCGACGACGGTCTTCGTGGTCACCACGCGCCCGACGGCAGTGCCGCAAGGATGGCTGCGATCGACGGGATTCACGGAAGTGGCGGTACGACCGATGAGCACGGCGGACACCGCGTTGTTCGTCGGACGCTGGCACACCGCCGCCCGGCTCTGCGCCCAGGACACCGCCGAGCGCCGACATCTGGACGAACTTGAGGCGTCGTTGAGGACGAGCGTACGCGCGCAGCGCGATCTCGCGGAGCTGGCGACGTCGCCGTTGATGTGCGCGGTGATCTGCGCGCTGCACCGGGAGCGGCGGGGCTACCTGCCCCACACGCGGATGGAGTTGTACGCGGCCGCGTTGTCGATGCTCCTGGTGCGCCGCGACCGCGAACGGGGCGTGGGCGCACCCGAAAGCATGGACCTGAGCGAGCAGCAGAGCGTGCTGCTCCTGCAGCGTCTCGCATACTGGCTGATTCGCAACCGGCAACAGGAGATGGACGTCGCGACCGCAGTGTCAGTGATCGACGTCGCCCTGCCCTCGATGCCGCAGATTGCCGAACAGGGCGACGCCGAACGGGTACTGGAACACCTGGTCGCACGCAGCGGGCTGTTGCGTCGACCGACCGAGGACACGATCGACTTCATCCACCGCACGTTCCAGGACTACCTCGGCGCGAAGGCCGTCGTGGAAGCCCGAGACTTCCCTCTTCTGGTCGACAACGCCCGGGACGACCAGTGGGAGGACGTCATCCGCATGGCCGTCGCCCACGCGGGCCCCACTGACGGCGCCAAACTCCTCCAACGCCTGATCCGCCGCGGCGACCAACGCCCCAAGCAACGCGCCCGCACCCACCTCCTTGCCGCTGCGGCACTGCGCTACGCCACCGAGATCGACTCCGAAACCCGCGCCTTGGTCGACGACCGCACCCGCGCCCTGATGCCCCCACGCACATACCAAGACGCCTATGGCTTGGCCGCCCTCGGCCCCGGCGTCCTGGACCTGCTCCCGGCCACGGACGCGGGCCTGGAGGAAGACGAAGGTACCGCTGTAATCCATACCGCCGGAATTATCGGTGGAGACCAAGCCCATGCCTTCCTCCACCGCTTCGCTAAAACCAGCCAAAGGCCATATCCGGCTTTCGCCACCCACTGGGAAAGGTTCGACGTGGATGAATATGCCCGAGATATTCTTGCATTGCATGCAATGGGAAATTTGCGCATCAGGAGTCATGCGCAAAGAGAAGCGCTCCGGCATATCCATTCGGTGACCAGGGTGGCGTTTCTCGGGAACTTCACCGTCGAGGAGATCTTCGAACATGTATCGGTTGAGAATCTCCTGGATCTGGAAATTTCCGACACCTCGTTGAGCGATGTCTCGGTCTTGCAGAATGCCCGGGTGCTGACGTATCTATTTCTGCATGGTTGCTCCAGTATTCGCGACCTTGACGGCCTCGCGAACCTCGGGCTGCAAGAGTTAGTTATCTATAATTCGCCACTCGAGTGCTCTTTCGATTTCCTCGTTTCTCTGCGAAAACTTCGAAATCTCACTTTGCTCACAGAGCTTCCGTGGAGGGATTTGACAGAGCTACGGGCATCGGAAAATCTCGAAAATCTCCAGGTTGGGTTTGGTCCCTCAATCTCCGGCGTGTCACGATGGCAAGAGTTGCGTACTTTTGGGACTTCCACGCCCGTCACGCGATTGCATGAATGGCAAGAGCTTGCCGATCTTCCTAATCTGGGCACACTTTCCATGGCGGGAAATTTTGGCAATGCAATACCCTGCCCAAGGGTGAAGGATCTTTGGCTGGTGTCCCATGAGGGCCGTCCCGCCGACCTCAACGATGTGGTGAGCACCTTTCCGGGTCTCACACATCTGACATTGGCCGGAGACCAGTGGGTACCGGATCTCACGCCTCTCACCGGTATCGAGGGGATTCGTATCGATGCATCGCACGTGAAGAGCGTGATCGGCGCCAATATATTCGACGAAAAACAGCTCCTGGCGCCGAGAAGTCAGCGATCCAAGTAGGTGCCGGGCGGGTAGCAGATCCATTTGCAGGCGGGCGTTGTCGGCCAAGGCTCGGTCGAGGTCCTCGCGCAGTTCGGCAGGATCGAGTCCGAGAGCCTTCAGGGCCCGGGTGGTCAGGTGGCGTTCGCGGTCGCTGCGGTCCTGCTGCTCGCGGAGGAGCGCAGCGAGTTCGTCCTTGTCGTGAGCGAGACGTTCGGCGCGTTCGCGCCACGCCCGGGCCTGATTGTGCGGGCGGGCACTAGCCTCCAGCGCCGCGCGCCGCAACCCGTCCAGGCGCTCCGCCCCCTGTGGCGTCGGTGGTGTACCGCGTTCGGCGAGAAACGCGGCAAGGGTGGTGTTCCTGGACCTGGTGCCAGGCGACGACACGATCCCGGGCTCCGGCGGAGGTCATCGGCTGAAGTTGCGCGAAGGCGTATCCGGCCCGGGTGAGGCGGGTGCGCCATCCGGGTGTGCGGATCCCGGGGCGAGAAGTGGTGACGTAGCCGGGGGCCGGCCGCGCGGCCGGACGGCAATCTGACCCATCGCCCCGGCTCGCTCGGGACCTGGCGGGCATCGGACCGGCCAAGATATCGCCAGCGGTGCCGGATTCGACGGGCCGTAGGCGCCTGGGCCACCCCGCCACGGCGAGTGGAACTGAACGGGCTCGGCGCGCCCCTCGAGGAGAGCGCCGCTCTGCGGTCCGGGTGATCCTCGTCTTGTGTAGGGCTACTGCGGCAAGTAACCATTGCCACCCGCGCAGCGCCGACCTGTGCGTTCGCGTCAGCCTTGGATGTCGAAGTCGATGTAGTCGACGTCGGTGAGTTCGACCACGTCCAGGTCTTCGGCGCGGGTGCCGCTCTCCTGGAAGTAGGCCTGGTGCGGGCCGGCGGCCACGATGCGCTCCAGGTCGCGCTCGGAGGTGCCAGCATGGTGGGCCTCGAACAACTCCCGGGCCCGGTCGGGGGGAAGCGGTTGGGTGATGCGGCGCATGTCGGGGTCGTCGGTCGAGCCAGCAGCCGAGGAGAACCCGAACCTGGCTCTGGTCTCGACGATCACAGCGCCTGCGGCTGCGGCGCGTTGCTCGGCGCGGCGGCGGACCCGGGGTTGCCACAGGCGGCGGACCTCCGCGTCGATCCTGGCCGCGTCGGCACCGCGCGGCTGTCCCCGGACGGCTGCCGGATCGCGATCACCCGCGCCGCCGAGCGCGCCGGGCTGGACGTGCGGCTCACCGGCCACTCCGCGCGCCGCGGACTGGTCACCACCGGCCGCAAGAAGGGCAAGAAGCCGGAGAAGCTGCGCAAGCAGTCCGGACATTCCGCGAACAGCCCGGTGTTGTGGTCCTACGTCGAGGACGGCGAGATGTGGGAGGACGCCGCCACCGAGGGCCTGGGGCTGTAGCACGCCCGGGATGCACGGCAAGTGACGAAGCCCCGGCGCAAGGCCGGGGCTTCGTTGCATCACATGGAGATGAAGGTGTCGAACAGATCCCTGAGGATCGCCCACGCCGCGTGCCGCAGCAGCGTTGCCGCCACCCGGCGCGCGAACGACTCCTTCGCATCGTGTCGTTGCCTACGCAAGTCACGCCGCCTCCCTTCCTTGGAGTACCCCGGGTTTACAGGGCCTTGGGCGCCTACCCCAGTGGTCGTCCTCGGAAGGTGATGCGTGGGCATCCTCCTGTATCAGGAGGTTCGCTGCCAAGCAGATTTCGTAAGCGCGGATGCCGCGTGCAACCCGCAACTTCTTTGACAAGAGCGGCAATACGCCCCCACCCACCTCCAGCATGCTCATCCATGAGGTGCAGGAGAACGCTGCCACCGACGGCATCGAGCCGTAGCCGTCGCGTCGGATTTGGGGAGCTTATCCGATGCGATGCCAACTGGGTTGGCATCGCATCGGCTTGATCGGGCTCGCGCTGAAGGGGCCGGCCGATCGTCCCCGAGTCGCCTCACCCAGCCCAGCCCAGCGCGTCCGGCCCGGCGTCGGCGGTGGCGGCGGTCACGTCGTCACCGAGCACGTAGCGGCGCCACAGCACGAGTTGCACCGTTCCGCTGTAGTACCAGCCGGGTCCGGTGGTCATCACGATGTCGGGGTTGTTGTGTCTGGAGCGGTCCGTCGTAACGGCCGGGTTCAGTGGTGGGTGATCCACCACACGAGCCACGTACCGACCGCGGTGCCGGTGGCCAGACCTCGCGCCGCGGTCGCGGCCAGGACACGACCGGCGCGGGCCAGGCGGGCCCGTACGGCGATCACGGCCGGCGGGGTCGGGGGGTCGACGGGGGTGCCGGTGGTGGTGGTCATGCCTGTCTCCCGAGAGCGCGTGACGGATGGGTGGGCCGGCGGCGCGGGGCAGCCGGTCGGCTCCTTCCACCGTGGACCCGTCGGGCGTGTGCGGGGCGTGCGCGCACACGGGTCCGGACGGGAACGGGACGTCCCGCGCACGGGATTCGTCGTGGGCGTGCCGGCGTTCCGCCGGCGCCGAGGACGTGCGTGGGACGAAACTTGGCGCACGGGACGCGGGGGGCGTGGATGGCGATCGGAACACCGGACGAGCGACGGCTTCCGGCGGGTCCGCCGAGTCCGGGTTGATCGGGCCGCAACCGCAGGCTCACACAGGGTCGTCCCCGATGGCATGACCTCGCCTCCCGCGCCTTCGCCCACACCCCCGCCGTGGCCGCACTGCGCGGAAGGTACGACCACGACCGACCTCGTCGGATGTCGGGGCATATACGTCACCGGACACACTCGGTGTCTGGCCCACCTCGGTCCCGCCGACCGGACCGCTTACCTGGCCAGCCTGACCCCCGGCGCCGACGTCAACCACTGCGGCACCACCCTTGACGGCCCTCTGCTGACCGAGCTCCTGTACGCACTCCGCGACCCCACCACAACCCATCCCCGTCTCGGTAACGCCGACTTCCGAGACGCGACGTTCACCGCCAACGCCTGGTTCCAGGACGCCAGGTTCATCGCCGATGCCGACTTCAGGGACGCGGCCTTCGCCGCCGACGCCCATTTCCAGGACGCGACGTTCGCCGCCGACGCCTACTTCCAGGACGCGACGTTCGCCGCCGACGCCAATTTCCCGGGCACGGCCTTCACCAGCGACGCCTACTTCCAGAGCGCGACGTTCACCGCCGGTGCCTACTTTCGGGGTGCGACCTTCACTGCCGACGCCAACTTCGACGACGCGACGTTCACCGCCAGGGCCAACTTTCGGGGCGCGACGTTCACTGCCGACGCCAACTTCCTGGGCGCGACCTTCACCGCCAGCGCCTGGTTCCAGGGCGTGACCTTCGCCGCCGACGCCAACTTCCTGGGCGCGAGGTTCACCGCCAGCGCCTGGTTTCAGCGCGTGACCTTCGCCGCCGACGCCGACTTCCACGACGCGACGTTCACCGCCGGTGCCTATTTCAGGGACTCGACGTTCACTGCCAACGCCTACTTCCAGGACGCGACGTTCACCACCTACGCCGGCTTCAGGGGTGTCGTGGTCGGTGGTAATGCCAGGTTCGACGGTGGGCGGTTCAATTCCCTGGCGGTGCTGGGACCGTTGTGGTGCCAGGGGGTGTTGGACCTGTCGGAAGCGGTGTTCGGTATGCCGGTGGTGATCGAGGCCGCAGTCGGGGAGTTGCGATGCGGGCGGACGCGGTGGGAGGCGACGGCGACGCTGCGGTTGTGGCACGGCGACCTCGACATGAGCGGTGCGGTCCTCAACTTTCCCTTGGCCGTGGTCTCGGCCGCCGCAGGCACCGACCCGGTACGGGTGCTGAGCGTAAACGGGGTCGACGCCGCCCATCTGGTCCTGACCGATACCGACCTCACCGTGTGCCGATTGCTCGGCGCGTTCCACCTCGACCAACTCCGTCTGGAGGGCGACACCCGTTTCGCTCGCACACCAGCGGGAATCGACCCGCTCCGCGGTATGCCCGTGCGCTGGACCGACCGCCTGGCCCTGGCCGAGGAACACCACTGGCGGGCACTGCCCGCACACCGCCCCCGGCTGCGCGCCGGGTGGACGCCCGCACCGCCGCTGTCCTCCGGCTCACCGCCAACCGTGCCCGGGCCTGCCGCGCTCGCCGCGCTGTACCGCCAACTCCGCAAGG
The DNA here is from genome assembly GCF_003967355.1 of Embleya hyalina. Lineage (GTDB taxonomy): Bacteria > Actinomycetota > Actinomycetes > Streptomycetales > Streptomycetaceae > Embleya > Embleya hyalina. Next base: position 98,988 of record NZ_BIFH01000034.1, read on the forward strand.
CATTCGAGGACGGCAAGGACGAACCCGGCGCCGCCGACTTCTACATGGGTGAGATGGAGATGCGCCGCCTCGACCGACGCCCTGGCCGCCCCCGCGCCGAACGCGGACTCCTGACTGCCTACTGGGCCCTGTCCGGCTACGGCCTGCGTGCCTCTCGCGCCCTGACCTGGCTGCTCCTCGCCATGACCGTCACGGTCCTCGCGATGATGCTCTGGGGATTGCCCACGAGCGACCCCGAGCCGCGGACGAACGGCACCCTCGCCGGGCAGAACATCGCGCTCACGACCGACACCCCCGACCCCGTCCTGACCGGCCCACCCCACACCAGGCTGACCGGCAAACGCGCCGAGAAGGCTACCCGAGTCGTCCTCAACTCCGTCGTGTTCCGCTCCAGCGGACAAAACCTCACCACACGCGGTGCGTACATCGAGATGGCCTCCCGCTTCCTCGAACCCGTCCTCCTCGGCCTCGCGGCCCTTGCCATCCGAGGCCGCGTCAAACGCTGAACTCACTGACATCTGGCCGTGGCGAAAGGCACTGACAAGTTCGTTCGCGTCCGACAACATGGGCTGTCGTCCGCCACGAAAATGAACTTGTCAGCGACTTTGGCCGTCAAATGTCAGCGCGTTCGCCACGAAAAGTGTCAGTGGCTCTGATGGGACGTCACGAACGCGATGAGCGAGCCGCGGCCGCCCTCGTCGACGGGCAGGCCCTGCGCGGAGGTGAACCGCTCCCACGTCCGCCACGCCTTGTCGTAGGTGTCGGTCGTGTTCTTCGGGACGATCGCCTCGGCCACCGCGTCGGCCAGGTCCTCCGCCTGGGCCAGGCGGTGGGCGACGTCGACGCCGTGCCGCTCGACCCAGCGCGTCACCAGCTCGTCGCGCGGATCGGCCGACTCCGGGACGGGTTCGAGGACGTGGCTCACGGACGATCTCCCTCCCGAGTGGTGACGCGTCCGGTTTGTCGCGTCGGATAAGGGGAGGTTATCCGATGGGATGCCAACCCTGTTGGCGTCGCATCGGGGTGCGGGGATGTCCAGGTGGCCGTTGTGGCGGGCCGTCTCCTCGGTGGGGCCGTCGCCGATCATGCCGGAAACGCCACGAGCGCGAGGACGGCGTAGGAGGCGAGGGTCAGGAATCCGGTCAGGAGCAACGCTGGGACCAGCAACACGGCGGCGTACTCGCGAAGAACCGTCGACACGGATTTGTCGAGCCCCTTCGCTTCACCCACGGCACCGACGATCGTCGCGAACGTATTCGCGACCAGGTAGGACAGAGCAGGCACCTGGAAGATCGAGCCGTGGTGACGTACCCATGAGGGCGCCACGTTCCCGGGAGTCCAGGTCCCTACCAGAGCGGCGGCGCCGAGGTACCCCGCGCAAACCACACCCACACACCAGAACACGAACGCCAGGTTCGACCGCCACTTCTGCGTCCTCCCGGGGCTCGCGGTGCGTGGGGCGCGTCGGCCACGTTCGGCCGGGCCAGCGGGGACGGCAGGTCGGGTCGGAGCGAGGCGTGTTGCCGGGGTGGGAACACGTGCGGCGACCGGTACCACGTCCCGCGCGGCCTCCCGGACGAGGGCGCCGACCTGGTGGCGCAGGACCTCGACCTCGCGGCTCAGGCGTTCGGCGGCGGTGCGTTGTTCGGCGAGGTCGTGTTCGAGGTTTCGGGTGTAGGCCGCCGCCGCGGCGAGTTGGCGGTCCAGGTCGTCCACGCGGGCACGGAGTTCGTCGCGTTCGTGTTCGGCGGTGGTCTTCTCCGCCTGTAGGCGGGTGTTGTCGGCCAGGGCTTGGTCGAGGTCCTCGCGCAGTTCGGCGAGATCGAGTCCGAGAGCGTTCAGGGCCCGGGTGGTCTCGTCGCGTTCGCGGTCGCCGCGGTCCTGCTGCTCGCGTAGGAGCGCGGCGAGTTCGTCCTTGTCGTGGGCGAGGCGTTCGGCGCGTTCGCGCCACGCCTGGGCCTGGTTGTGCGGGCGGGTGCTGGCCTCCAGCGCCGCGCGCCGCAACTCGTCCAGGCGCTCCGTCTCCTGCGGCGTCGTCGGTGTGCCGCGTTCGGCGAGAAACGCGGCGAGGGCGGTCAGGAACGCGGCGGGCGCGATGCGCCGGCCCTGAAAGTAGCGGGTGACCACCGAGGCGTTGGTGGGGATGGACGCGGCGAACTCCCGGCGCGAGGCGCCGCACCGCTCGAAGCACTCCTCCATCGCGGCTCCGTAGGCCGCCGCCTCCGGCTCGATCCCGTCCCGCTCGGGTCTCTCCTCGACCATGCCCGCCGCCCCCTTCGACACCGTCCCGTCCCCGATTCAAGCGGGATCGTCGGCCGTGTCGTGCGAGAACCCGAAGGTTTCCGCACCGGGAACGCCCCGCCCGCCGAACGACGCCTTGCCGATCCGCCGGGAACACCCCGTTCCCCCTGCCGCAGCACCCGGCGGTCGCCGGACGCTCGTTCGTGCCCGGCGACCGCCGAGGCGGACAACGAACGAATGGAGAACACGACATGCCCCGGCCCCACACCGCCACGCCCCGGCCCTTCCTCGAGCTGCGCGTCGGCGGCCTGCACCTGACCGTCCAACACCTCCCGCATCGACTTGTCACCGTCGCCGCCGCCGTCCTGGGATCCGTGGGGACGATCTGGCTGGGGCGGTGACCCCTTCGCATCACGAAGCGGCCCGGCAGGGAGGGTGGTCACGGTCCCTCCGGGTCCCGAGGACGACGGCGACCCCACGCGTTCCCGCCGCGGGCACACGGCCACGGACGGACACGTACCGGCGTGAAGCGGTGTGCCCCTTGTCCTCGGCGCCGCAGGCGCCCACCTCGGCAACGTACCGACGACGGCCGGGCAGTTTCGGTGTTCCGGCCGTCTCTTGGACGTTTCGACGCCACGATGGATCCCTCTTGTCGACGAGCGATTCCGCCGTCGGGGAGAGGGGGTGGCCACGATGCTCGCTCTGTGGATCGTCGTGTACGTGCTCGCGCCGGTGCTGCTCGTGGTGGTGACCGGGGTGATGGCGGTCGTCCGCGAGCTGGCCAGGGCGAGGGCGATTCGGGGTATCGCCGCGCAGGTCGCGTCCGGACGGACTTTGGTGATCGAACGTCGAGGGGATGGGACGATGTTGCTGATCGCGCCCGAGGGTGCGCCGGTGGCGGCGGTGGCGGCCGTCGTGGTGGACGGCTGATCGCCGGTGTTCGGGGGGCGGCGGAGGCGGGATCGGTACGAGGATCTCGATTCCCTGGTGCGGGACATGCACGCCGACATGGTCCGCGTCGCGTACACGTACGTGGGCGACGACGCGGACGATGTGATCCAGAACGCGTGCATCGGTCTGTTCAGGAACTGGCACACCCTGCAGGCCATGGCGGAGGTGGGGCGGCAGCGGAGCTACGCGTGGACGACGGTGATCAACGCGGCGCGCAAGCACCGCGCAAGCGCATACCAGCGCCATGTCAGGCCCCACGGCGACATGGAGCGGGTGGGGGAGATCGGATATCTGCCCAAGGCCTTGGACGAGGTGCGCCAGGACGCGGAGGAAAGGCTCGTCCGGGCCTGTCGGGTCATCGACGGATTGACCCCGGCCTGCCGGGAGGTCGCGGTGCTCGCCCTTGCCGGGTACGAAGTCAAGGAGATCTCGACGATGCTGGGGGTGTCGGCCAGCACGGTACGCACGCAGGTCTCGACGGCGAGGTCCCGCCTCGAGGCCGCCGAGACGGCGCATCTGGGAACCTCCTCGGCGGTGTCGGACGTCCAAGGCGCGAGTGAGACGGGAGGTGGTCGCTCGTGACGTTGTTCCGCAGGCGCCGGTCCGACGACCTCGCCGAGTTGCACCGCCTGGGGCGCGTCCGCCGGGAGAACCTGCCCCCGGCCGACGCGGAGACCGCGCTGCGGCGACTGCACGCCACCGTGGACACCCACCCGGCCCTTCCCCCCGGTCCTCCGCCCAAAATCGTGACGGCAGCGAGGCCGCCGGAGAACGTTCCCGCACCGCACCGCGCTCCGGCGCCGAGGCACGCACCCTTGCCCCCGATGCCGAGCGGCATTGTCATGAACGGTCCGTCGTACCTGAGGGCAGCGATCGTGGGCACGGCGGGCGCAGTGGTCGCGGCGTTGATCACGGTGATCGTTCTCCAACCCCACGACGAGCCCGCAGGACATTCCGCCCCGGCCCCGACGACAGCGGAGGCGAGGCCTCCCACACACGCGGGGACGCCTCCGGTCACGGCGTCCCCCGGCAATGGGCTGGCGCTCGAAACCCTGCGCATCCCGGGCGGCGTGGAGGACCGAATCGTCGGCGGCGACACGCTGCTCGGTTGCGAACCGGGTCCCCGCCGCTACCGACTCGACGGGAAGTACCGAACGTTCGACGCCCGGCTGAGGGTCCCCTCTTCCGGCACCACGCCCGTGACCGTGACATTGACCGTCGACGGGTTCGACGGAGGGCCCCTCGTCGCCAGCGCGACGGCCATGCCCGGCGGCCCCCCCGCAACCCTGCACGCGAACATGCAGGGTGTGGGGATCCTGTCGCTGACCGTCCAACGCTCCGACGATCCCGCCGACTGCTCGCCGGCAGAGCTCCTGCAGCCGGTACTGACCAAGTAACGGCAATGCCCGCACACTCGCACCACGGCCGGCGGTAGGCATCGGCCCAGGGCAAACGCCCCTTGGCCCCGACTCCGGCCCGGAATGGCCCGGCGGCCGCCGATGCCGCCATTGCTGTCGTTGTCGTTCGCGTTCGGCGCGTTCCCGACGCACCTGCTGCTCACGGCGTTCACGGTCGAGGTCGACGCGGATCGTGTCCTCGGCGGCGGACCGGTCCTCAGGCATGTCGGTGCGCAGCGCGGCCTCTTCGCGCAGGCCTCGGGCGCGGTCCCGGTCGTTGTCGGCCTCGGTGCGGGCGACGGCGCGGGTGCGCGGTGGTGGTGTCGGCGGCGACCTGCGCGCAGGTGAGGCCGGCGTGCCCCAGCCCGATCCTGCCGAGCCGGCCGAGGCATTCGAGTTCGCGCCACCGGGCGCGGGCGTCGTCCGCGCGGCGACGGTGCTCGTCGGCCCACGCCTGGTGGTGGTCCGCGCGGTCGAGGTGGGCCAGGGGCGTTGGTCCCGAGAGGTTGGCCCGGCCGTTCCTGTCCGGCCCACCCCTTCGGGTCCGCCGTCGGCACGGGAGCAACCACCCTGGTCTGGCTCCTCGAGGGACGCGTCTCGTGAACACGACCGTCAATGCGGCCGCGTGGTGGGAGGTTCGTCGAGCTTCGATCCGCGTCTTCACGTCCTGTGTCAGTGCGACCTCGTAGAGTTCCGGGCTCGTTGTCGACGGAAGAGTGGATCATGCCGGATGAATCGGGTGGCTTACTGGCGATCAGAGGCGACCATGCCGCCCTGCTGGGCGTGTTGTGGGGCAAATCGGCAGGCAAGGCGGGTGGGCGCGTCAATCTGTTGCTGTCGCACCTGCTGGACACGGCCGCCGTGGCGGAGTTGATCTGGGATCGATTCCTGGCTCCGTCGACCCGCCGCACGCTCGACGAGTTGGCGGGTGGGGAGACGAGGGGGAAGCGGCTGTTCTGTTGGTTGTGTGCCGTACACGATGTCGGCAAGGCGACGCCGCCTTTCCAGCAGATGGATCGCGCGGGTTCCTTGGCCGTGCGGGCAGTCGGCCTCGGGTGGCGGAAGGAAGCCGGGCCGAGGCAGTGGAGGCACGATCGGGCGGGTGGTCGCGTGCTGATCGATCGGTTGCGGGCCTCCGGTTGGCGGGATGAGCACGTCGACTGGGTATGGCCGCTCGTGGCCGGGCATCATGGGCTCTTCCCGTCCGCGGGGTCTCTGGCCCTGCGGGGGAGCAAGCGCACTCTCCTCAACGGCGACGCGCGGTGGGAGGTCGCTCAACGGGCCTTGCTGGAAGCGGTGACCGCCGCACTCGGGTACGGGTCCGTGGACGAGGTCGAGCCGGTGCGAGTGCCCTCTCGGGCAACGCAGTTGCAGGTCAGTGGGTTGATCGTCATGGCGGATTGGATCGCCAGCGACGAGAGGCACTTCGTGGGCATCGACGACTTGGCGTCGTTGGGCATGAAGGTCTCGCGCGAGCGCGCCGCCAGGGCCTGGGAGGAGCTGGGGCTCAGGGGTGGCTGGGGTCGTCTGCCGCTTCCCGGCGAGGATGTGTTCCGGGAGCGATTCGACGAACAGCCGCGGCCGTCGCAGGCCATGGTGTTGCGGGCTGCGCATGCGATGGCCGAGCCGGGATTGTTGATCGTCGAGGCTCCGATGGGCGAGGGGAAGACGAAGGCCGCGTTCCTCGCGGCGGAGGTCCTGGCCGCTCGGTTCGGCGCGGACGGGGTGTTCATGGGGATGCCGACCCAGGCCACCTGTGATCCGATGTTCGATCGGATGCGCGACTGGTTGCGCGGCATCGATCCCAAACTCGTGTCCCAGGTCGCTCTCCTGCACGGCAAGAGTAGGTTCAATCCCGAGTGGAAGGAGCAGATCGACGCGGGCGCGGGATCCATGGGCGGGCGTTTCGCGAGTGTCGACGAGTTCGGCCTCGATTGTTGCGACGATCCCTACCTGGACGGTGGTGGCACGGTCGCCCAGGCGCTCGCCGGCTGGTTCCTCGGGCGCCATCGGGGCCTGCTGGCACCCTTCGTCGTCGGCACGATCGACCAGTTGTTGTTCGCGGCGACGCGTACGAAGCACGTGATGCTCCGTATGGCCGGGCTCGCGGGCAAGGTCGTCGTTCTCGACGAAGTGCACGCCGCGGACGTGTACATGTCGCAGTTCCTGCAGGAGGCGCTCCGGTGGCTCGGTCAGGCCCGCGTCCCGGTCGTGATGTTGTCCGCGACCCTCGCGCCCGCGCAGCGGCACGCGTTGGTGGGCGCCTACCTGGCGGGGGCGGCGTCCCGCACCGAGTGCGACCTGTCCGGCTGGGTCGAACCGCAGGGGTATCCGTGCGCGACGTCGGCCTGGTGGGACGGGGAACGGGCCCGGTTCGGTGTCGACGCCGCGCCCGCGTGGCGCGAGGCGGCCCTGCGGGCGGACGAGTCGCTTCCCGCGGTCCGACTCGAAGTGTTGCCGGAGACGGTGATCGGAAGCGACGACGCCCTCGAGGACGCGCAGCGCCGCGTGGACGAGGAGGTCGCGGACCTGCTGGTGGAGCGGCTCGCCGAGGGCGGCTGTGCCCTGGTCATCCGCAACACGGTCGCGCGAGCCCAGTCGTTGGCGAAGGTCCTGTACGAGCGGTTCGCAGAGGATGAGGTCGACCTGTTGCACGGCCGGTTGACCGTGCGGGCGCGAGCCGATCGGACCCGGGCCGCCCTGAACGCACTCGGAACATCCGGCGAAGGTGACGACCGCCCGGCCCGATGGGTGCTGGTGGCGACGCAGTTGGCCGAGCAGTCCTTCGATGTCGACGCGGATCTGCTGATCACGGATCTGGCCCCGGTCGACCTGTTGCTGCAGCGGATCGGAAGGTTGCATCGTCACACCGGTACGGCCCGCCCGTGCGGTCTGCGCGAACCCCGCGTCGTGGTGACCGGGTTCGCGCCCGCCGACGACGGACCACCGGACCTGCTCGGGGCGTCCGAGGGGATCTACGGGCGCTGGCCCCTGCTCCGGACCGCGGCGCTCGTCCTCGACGCCGCCGCGCACGACGGGTGGCGTGTACCCGCGCAGGTCCCCGAACTCGTCGGTCGTGTATACGGCGAAACTCACGACGTCGTCCCGGCGGCGTGGCGGTCTGCGGAGGACGAGGCCCGTCTGCTGTGGGAGGACACCAGACGCGAGCGCATCGAGGACGCCGAGCGGTACCTGTTGACCCGAACCGGCGAGCACGAGAACACCACCCTCGAGGGGCTGCACTTCGCGGGCGCTTTGGACGGGGGCGAGCGTCGACTCCAGGCCGTCGTGCGCGACGGCCGACCCGGCGTCGAGGCCGTCCTGGTGGTTCGGGAACCGGGCGGCGGGTACCGTACGCCGGCCGGTCGCGCCCTGTCGGTGAACGGGGACGTCGCCGAGGCGCTGCTCGACGAGGTGCTGGGCGGGACGGTGCGGCTGTCCGCGGGCCAGAGCCTGGCCGCCCAAAAGGAGCTGGAGCCACTGCCCGGCTGGCGGGGCGACCCCTGGCTGCAGTACAGCCCGGCTCTCGTCGTGGACGCCGAGGGGTGGGCGGAAGTCGGCGGTTACACCCTGCGGTACGACCCCGTGCTCGGGCTCGTGCAGGAAAGCGCCCCGGACTTCGCAGGCCGGGCCGAGAGACGGAGGTAGGCGCGGGCCGGGACCGTCCGACGACGACCCCGGCCCGCCCCCGCGAACGCGGGGCCCACCCGTCGACCCGACTCGGTGCGAGACACGGACACGGGTCATCCCCGCGATCGGCGCGGGGCCTACGGCGGATTCTCGCATTCCGCCCCGTCGCTCCGGCCGAATGTGCCAGGGTTTTTTTCCGAAACCTCTTTTAGACATGGACAGTTGGGGGCTATTCAGCATGCCCGCATTCAGCCTGGTCGACGACCCGTGGCTGACCCTCGCCCCGAGGGGCGGAGGCCCTCCCGAACTCCACCCGGGACGCCACGCCCTGATCCACGCCGACGAGTTCGAGACACTCGTCGTCGACCTTCCCACCCAGGCACCGGCACTGCTCAGACAGTTCCTCCTGCCGATCGTCCGGGCCGCGCTCGGCCCACCCGGCGGCCGCGCCGGGTGGCTCGAGCGCTTTCGCGCCGGCGCGTTCGACAAAGACGAGAAGGAACGGCTGAACGCCTATCTGGACACCCATCGCGACCGGTTCGACCTCTTCCATCCGACGCACCCGTTCGCGCAGGTCGCGGGGCTGCGCACGGCCAAGGACGAGACCAAGGGCTCCGCGCTGCTCGTCGCGACCGCCGCCACCGGCAACAACGTGCCCCTGTTCGCGTCGCGGACGGAGGGCGACCCGCTGCCGCTCACCCCGGCCGAGGCCGCCCACTGGCTGCTGCACACCCACTGCTGGGACACCGCCGCGATCAAGACCGGCGCCGCCGACGACGACCAGGCGAAGGCGGGCAAGACGACGGGCAACCCGACCGGCCCCCTCGGACAACTCGGCGTCGTGGTTCCGACCGGCCGCACCCTGTACGAGACCCTCCTGCTGAACACCCCGTATCGCACGGGCGCCATCCCCGGCGACAAACCGCAGTGGGAACAACCGCCGGCCGGACACACCTGGAAGACCCGCGCGGCACACGGCCTGTCGGACCTGTGGACCTGGCAGTCCCGCAGGATCCGCCTCGTGCCCGAGGAGACGCACGACGGCACGGTCCGGGTCACCCGCGTGATCATCACCGCAGGTGATCGACTCAAGGAAACCCCCGACTTCGAACCGCACACCGCCTGGTCCATCCCCCCGACCGGCAGGAAGTCCCCCCAGACACCCATGCGTCGCCCGCGTCGCCACCAACCGGGGAAGGCGGCCTGGCGCGGCCTGGACGCCCTCCTGGAAGCGGACGTACGAACGTCCACCGGGCCGGGCAAGAGCTCCGCCGGCTTCGAGACCAGCGTCCTGGTGGACCAACTCCGCGACCTCGGCGACGCATTGCCCACCGACCACCCCGTTCAACTGGAGATGACCGGGATCTCGTACGGGACACAATCGGCCGTCGTCGACGACGTCCTCTTCGACGCCATCCCCCTGCCCCTCACCGCACTCGCCGCCGACAGCCCCGCCCGCGACGCCCTCCTCGAAGCCGCCGAACAGGCCGAGGAACTCGCCCGCGCGATCAACCACCTCTCGGCCGACCTGCGCCGGGCCGCGGGCGCCGACCCCATCCCCTGGGACAAGGGCCAACGACCCGGCGAACTGCTCCTGCACGCCCTGGACCCCCTGATGCGTCGCCTGCTCGCCGGCCTGCGCAGCGCCGCAGACGACGCCGACCTCGTCGAACGCGGCCTGCTCGCCTGGGAACAACTCGCCCTGCGGCACGCGCACGACATCGCGGATCGGGTCGTCACCGCCGCCGCGCCGGGCGTGTTCGCGGGCCGCACCGTCGACGACAACGGCCGCGAACGCACCTACCGCCTGGCCACCGCCGACGACAACTTCCGATTCCAGCTCCGACGGACCCTCACCCGGGCCACCGAGACCGCACGCCGCGACACCGCCGCGAACACACACGACGAGGACGAGGATGACGACACCTGACATCGAACGACGCGAACGGTACTGGGACACCCGTATCGGCGTCGACGGCCGTTGGCGCGTCGACCACGCCACCGGATACGTCGGGCCGCCGCCCGGGGCCGACCTCGCGGCGATGCGCACCGGACTGGGACGCACCCCGGGCGAGGCATGGGCCGTGTGGACGTTCAGCGTGTCCGAGGTCGACGAACACCTCGCCCGCCAGGACCGCATGTCCGCCGAACAACGAGCGGAACACGCCGCGCTGGCCCTGTACGGCCTCCACCAGCAGTCGCAGTCCACCCCGATGCACAAGTCCGGAGTACGCCCCGGACAGGCCCTGCGCGCCCTGCGGGCCACCGGGAAGTTCAGCGAACAGGCCGTCGACCGACGCGTCGACGCCGCCGCCACCGCCACCCGGGCCGAGGCGCTGCACATCCACCTCCGCGGCCTGGTCACCCAACTCCGAGCCGTCGCCCAACCCCTCGACTACAACACCCTGCTGGAAGACCTGCGCGAATTCGAACATCCGGACGGCCGCCGCCGGGTCCGCAGGCGCTGGGGCCGCGACTACTACGGCTGGAAACCGGACGCCGACCCCACACCGTGACGACCACGCCACCGGACGATTCCCTCGATCCCGCCCCGTACGTCCCACCCGTTCCAACCGCTCGAACCGTTCCACCGAACCCCGGAGAGATCATGACCGCCGCACCGCTGTACATCGACATCCACATCCTGCAGACCGTCCCACCCGCCAACCTCAACCGCGACGACCAGGGCAACCCCAAGGAGGCCTACTTCGGCGGCGTCCGCCGCGCCCGCGTCTCCTCCCAGGCATGGAAACGCGCCACCCGCATGCAATTCGCCTCCCACCAGCCCGAAGGCGAACAGGGCACCCGCACCAAGCGCATCGCCACCGAACTCGCCACCCGCCTCGCCCGCACCGGCGTCGACGGCGAACAGGCACAACGCCTCGCCACCGCCCTGCTCACCCCCCTGGGCGTCAAACCCGGCAAGAAGGCCGGCGACACCGCCTACCTGCTGTTCTACGGCCACCACCAAGTGGAGAACATCGTCGACCTCGTCGCCGACCGGGCCACCGACCTCGTCGCACTGGACGACACCGACCTCGTCGACGCAGTGAAGAACCTGCCCGTCGCCGACACACTCCGCACCGGACACCCCATGGACGTCGCCCTGTTCGGCCGCATGGTCGCCGACATCCCCTCCCTCAACGTCGACGCCGCCACCCAGGTCGCCCACGCCCTGTCCACCCACGCCGTCGAACTCGAATTCGACTACTACACCGCCGTCGACGACCAAAACACCGCCGAGGAAACCGGCGCCGGAATGATCGGCACCGTCGGCTTCAACTCCGCCACCCTCTACCGCTACGCCACCATCGGCCTCCACCAACTCGAGGACAACCTCGGCGACACCGACGCCGCCATCGACGCCACACGACTGTTCGTCCAGGACTTCGCCCGCGCCGTACCCTCCGGCCACCAGAACACCTTCGCCCACCGCACCCTGCCCAACCTCGTCGCCGTCGCCATCCGCACCGACCAACCCGTCAACCTCGTCTCCGCGTTCGAGGAACCCGTCCCCGGCACCGACGGCATCGCCGCCGACTCCGCCATCCGCCTCGCCGACGAATACGCCCGCGTCACCCAGGCGTGGGGCGGCCCGGAACACATCGACGTGTGCCACACCTTCGACACCAAATCCCCCGCCGGCGCACGACTCGCGGAGGTCTTCGGCGACACGAAACCGTTCCCCACGCTGCTCACCGGCCTCACCGCCCGACTCCAGGCCAGGACGAACGCGTGACCACCGACCACCTCGTACTCCTGCTGCGCCTCGCCGGGCCGATGCAGTCCTGGGGCGACCGCAGCGCGTTCAACCGCCGCGAGACCCGCCCCGAACCCACCAAATCAGGCGTCGTCGGACTCCTCGCCGCCGCCGCCGGCCGCCGCCGCGAGGCCGACATCACCGACCTGGCCGAGCTGCGGCTCGGCGTACGCGTCGACCAGGCCGGATCACTGATGCGCGACTACCACACCGTCAGCGACTACCGCGGGCAACCCTTGCCCCAAGCGGGCGTATCTGCCAAAGGCATCCAGAAGCCGACCTCACCCGCCAAACACACCCACATCACGCAACGCTTCTACCTCCAGGACGCCGTCTTCGTCGCCGGCATCGAAGGACCCGCCGACCTGATCACGACACTGGGCACCGCCGTCTCCAACCCGGCGTTCCCACTCGCACTCGGCCGCCGCTCGTGCGTACCCACACAACCCGTGAACCTCGGACTGCGCCCGACCGACCTCGAGACCGCACTGATCACCGAGCCCTGGCAGATCGGCGACCACGCCCGCCGACGCCAGGCCCGCAAGGGCCGCCCCGCCACCGTGCAACTGGCCGCGACCCTCGACGACCCCGACGGCGACGACGTCGCCCACGACCGCCCCGTCTCCTTCGACCCGCTGCGCCGCGCGTTCACGAGCCGCCGCATCCGCCACGCCTGGTTGACCGTTCCGTCCGGATTCGACAACCCGGATCCGGACGCGCGCTCCGCCGGCCACGACCCCTTCGCACTCCTGGACTGGTGACCCTCATGCCCTACCTGTCCCGCGTCCGGCTCAACCCGCTGCGCGGCGAGAGCCGGACGCTGCTGGCGAATCCGCGCGCGATGCGCGGTGCCGTGCTGGGCGGCGTCGCCGAACGACCCACCGAGGAACGCGTCCTGTGGCGACTGGACACGGACAACCCACGACGGCCGATGCTGTTCGTCCTCACCGAGTCCAAGCCCGACTGGACACACATCGTCGAACGCGCGGGCTGGCCCGACGCCGACGGCGAACACGCCGCCGTACGCGACTACACACCGCTCCTCGCACGGATCGCGGTCGGCCGCGAGTTCGCCTTCCGACTCACCGCGAACCCCGTACAGAACACGAGCACACCGCAGGCGCCCTCGACCATCCAGGGCAAACGCAAGTCCGCGGGCCACACGCGATCCTTCCGCATCGGACACCGCACCGCCGCCGACCAGACGGCCTGGTTCCTCAAGCGCTGCGAACGCTGGGGATTTACGGTCCCGGACGCACGCACGGACCCCGCGGCACCGGGGCTCGACGCCCCAGAAAGCGGCGAGGCCGCACGTGAAGTCCGGATCACCGCACGGCAACGCCACTCGTTCGGCAAGAACGGCCGCGGCGAATCTCCGGTGGTCCTGACCACGGCCACGTTCGAGGGACGGCTGCGCGTGACCGACGCCGCCCTGTTCGCGGAAAGACTGGTCGGGGGCATCGGCCCGGGAAAGGCCTACGGCTGCGGCCTGATGACCCTCGCCGCGCTGCCGGAAGGATCCTGAACGTGCCCGACATCTGGTGGAAGGCCCACCCGCACGACCTGCACCGCCTGGTCGATCGCGTCTCCAGCGTGTACGTCGAACGCAGCCACGTCGACCGCGACGACAACGCCGTCGTCGTCATCAACAAACGGGAGACCGTACGCGTCCCGGCCGCGATGATCGCCGTCATGCTGCTCGGACCCGGCACCCGCGTCACCCACCAGGCGATCGCGGTCCTCGCCGATTCCGGCACGGCGGTGTGCTGGGTCGGGGAACGAGGCGTCCGTCTGTACGCCACCGGCATCGGCCCCGCACGAGGCGCCGGACTGTTGCACCGGCAGGCATGGCTGGTGACCCGACCCAGGGAACGACTCGCCGTCGCCCGCGCGATGTACGGCATGCGCTTCCCCGGTGAGGACGTGTCGAAGGCCACGATGCAGGTGCTGCGCGGACGCGAAGGCAGACGAATGCGTGACGTGTACAAGGCCGAATCGGAACGTACCGGGGTGCCGTGGAAGCGCCGCGAATACCGCGCGGGGGACGCCTTCGCGGCCGGAGACGACGTCAACCGGCTGTACTCGGCGGCGAATGCCGCGCTGTACGGCATCAGCCACGCCGTCATCGTGGGCCTGGGCGCGAGCCCGGGCCTGGGCTTCGTCCACACCGGGACGGCAACGTCGTTCGTCCAGGACGTCGCCGACCTCTACAAGGCCGAGTACTCGGTCCCCCTGGCGTTCGATCTCGCGGCCAAGGGCCTCGTCGACGAACGCGACGCACGCGTCGGCCTGCGGGAACTCATCGTCCGCGACAAACTCCTGGGGAGAATCGTCGACGACGTCAAAGCACTGCTGACGCCCCAGGGAGTCGAAATCCCGGACGTCGAGGCCAACGAACTCTGGGACGATCAGACCGGCACCGTCGCCGGCGGCGTCGACTACGGCGGGGACGACACGCCGGACCTCGTCCGAGAGGCCTCGATGGGAGAGGACCACATCACCATCCTGGGCCCCGACTTCGACGAACCCACCGAGGGCGGGAGACAGTGACGGTCATCGTGCTCATCGCCGTCCCGGAAGGCCTGCGCGGCCACCTCACCCGCTGGATGGTCGAAGTCAACGCCGGCGTCTTCGTCGGCACCCCCAGTCGCCGCGTACGCGACCGCCTCTGGCAACTTCTGACCGAGCGCATCCGGGACGGACAGGCCGTAATGGCCGAACCGGCGAACAACGAACAGGGCTGGGCCGTTCGCACGGCCGGCCGCGATCGCTGGCGACCGACGGACTTCGACGGACTGATCCTGTCGGCACGTCCCGGAAAGTGAAGACATCAATAGGTGTGGTGGCATGATGCAACTAAATGAAATTCGTGTTACCTGCCGGTAGAAGCCCAGTTCAGGCAGCGTTGGCCCCGCGCTCGCGGGGATCGCTCCCCCCCACGCTGGTGGCCGCTCCTCGCTGCGGAGTTGGCCCCGCGCTCGCGGGGATCGCTCCCCCGTCATGTCCGGGAGCTCGACGCCCGCGGGGTTGGCCCCGCGCTCGCGGGGATCGCTCCGGCCGGAGTGCCCGGGCGAGTCGGCGTTCGCGGTTGGCCCCGCGCTCGCGGGGATCGCTCCTGCATGGGGATTGCGGTGAGTCCGCGCATCTCGTTGGCCCCGCGCTCGCGGGGATCGCTCGGTTATCGCCGGGGCGGGTGCCCTGGCCAAGCGGTTGGCCCCGCGCTCGCGGGGATCGCTCTCGCGCGAGCCCATGGGCCTGATGCCCAGATCTGTGGGCCCCGCGGAGATCGCTCGACGCAGAAGACCGGTGACACCTCCCGGAAGTGGTTGGCCCCACCTGCGCGGGGCCGACAGACCATCATGCCTACGTGCTGGGAACGGCCTGGGAGCATCCCCGCTCGCGCGGGGCCGACGCCGAGGTTGGCGC
Source organism: Embleya hyalina (assembly GCF_003967355.1). Classification (GTDB taxonomy): domain Bacteria; phylum Actinomycetota; class Actinomycetes; order Streptomycetales; family Streptomycetaceae; genus Embleya; species Embleya hyalina. Next base: position 114,393 of record NZ_BIFH01000034.1, read on the forward strand.
GTTCGCGCAAGTGGGTGCGGGAACATCCCCGTGTTCGCGGGGCCGACGCGGCCTGTGCGCGGCCGTCTTCTCCGCCTCGGCCGAGCAATCCCGCGTTCCCGGGGCCGACGGCGAGGTCGACGGCGTGCGCGGACACCGCCAGGAGCAATCCCCGCCTGCGCGGGGCCAGCTTGGCGCCGATGCGGGCGGCGTGCCGGTGCCAGGCCCGCCGAGCCGCCGGGCGGCGTGGTCGTAGCCCTGCAGGAACGCAGTCACGCCAGCGAGGGAGACGCGACCTATGTACATCCCGGGCCGCTTGGCAAAGAACGCAAGGTACTCGCGCTCGGTCATCTCGGTCGGATCCATCACCCCGGAATCCTCTCGTGCTGTCACAAGGCGGCCGCACACCGGCACTCGATCGGCACACCCAACCTTGTATTCACAAGTTCCCGACAGCATCAGGTACGTAGAAGCATCCCCGCTTGTGCGGGGCCGATGTCCCGGAGCCAGCACGGTACGGAGCGGATCAGGGAACATCCCCGTCTGCGCGGGGCCGACCTCCTCCCACACAAGCGGCCCGTGGCCCATGTCGGAACATCCCCGCCTGCGCGGGGCCGACCCTGATACCACATGCCGGCCCACGCCATACTCAGGAACATCCCCGCCTGCGCGGGGCCGACCGACCCCGGGGCCGGCCACGGCCCCGGGGTGGGGGAACATCCCCGCCTGCGCGGGGCCGACCGGCGAGGTCGCCGCGCGCGGTGCGGGGCGCCGGGAACATCCCCGCCTGCGCGGGGCCGACCGTGCGACCCGGCGTGCCCGGTGATCCCGGGAGGGAACATCCCCGCCTGCGCGGGGCCGACCTACTGAGGGAGGGTTCGTGCCGAACCTGGCTGGGAACATCCCCGCCTGCGCGGGGCCGACACCGGATGACCTGGGGTTCTACCAGCGGGTAACAGCTTTTTCACTCGGTTGCATCATGCCACCCATGCCTCGTTTCCGCGAGGTGAATCTCCGCCGGCACCACGGTGGTTCACCCCACCACCACCCTCCACGCACGGAAGCAACGCTCGCGCCCACCCGACTGCGGCCGGCACGACCGAGGACAACCCGGCCCCCGGCACCGGCAGGATCAACCGACCGACCGGCCCGCCGCCATACTGCGTCAGAACCACGCTCTCCCAGGGAGCGGCGCCTCTCGCAGATTCTCAACGCCGACGCAAAGCAATCCCGCTCGCGGAGCCGACTTCGCGTTCACCACCGCTGCCCCTATCCGGAGGGAGCATCCCCGCGCCCGCGTGGCCGATGATGTCCGGCTGTCGGCCCTCAACTTCGCGGAGTTGGGCAACCAATCATGAAATACGGCCTGCGGATATCGTTCCGAACTCAGGCACGCGGCCGCGTGCGCGGGGCCGACCCGGGTCGCGGACTCGTACTCCGCCCAGAGCTTGGAGCATCCCCGCCTGCGCGGGGCCGACCCCTCGATGACCTGGGCATTTACCAGTCGGTAACCATATTTTCATTCGGTTGCATCTTGCCACCCATGCGTTGTACGCAGCGAGGTGAACCTCCGTCGATACCAAGGTAGTTCACCCGACGATCCCCTCGGTGCCCGTGGAGCGGTGATCGTTCCGGCCCGACCGAGGAGCCCGATCGTCCCCGCAGTCGTACCCAGTGAGGCCCCGGATGCGGGCCGATCCTCGGGTCACTCACAGCCAGGCGGTGTGTCCCTTCCCGGCATTAACCTGACGATCGTCCGGCGGAACCCGGGGGTCGAGGAGTGGCTGTGGTACTCAAGGATCTGACGGAACGGGGTGCGGTTCTCCGTGCGATCGACGAGTTCGACGAGGTCGGGCAGGCCGCGTTTCTGAAGCATTACGAATACGGTCGGTCGACCCGATACTTCGTCGAGTATCGGGGCGCTGTCTACGACGTCAAGGCACTCGTCGGAGCAGCGTACGGGTATCAGTATCCGGACCGAGGGCCGTTGACGAGGAAACAGTTCAGCGGCGGGCAGGCGGCGGCGAACGCGGCCGTGGAGCGCCTGGGTTTCACGGTGGTCGACCGACATGCCGCGGTCTCGACGACCGGGACGGAGTTCCTCGCCCGCGTGGAGGCGGTGGCTCCCCAACGATTCAGGGATCGAACGGCGCTGCATCGCCCGTTGATGCTGCTCTGGGCCCTGAAACAGGTCCGCGAGAACGCACCCCGCCGGCTACGGTGGATTGTCCTCCGCGAGGCTCTCACCGACTTGGGCGAGAGGTTCGGCAACGCCCGCGACCTGAACGCCCAGGCGCTGTACCCGCTCTGGGCGCTGCGCAACGACGGGTTGTGGGAGGTGGACGGCACCGAACACCTGGCGCCCTCGCAACGCCCGACGCTGGGGGACCTGAACCGGGACAACCCACTCACCGGATTCCCCGCCGCAGACCACAAGTTGCTGAGGGACGAACCCCAAGTCCTCGAAGCCGCAATCGATCTCGTGCTCACAAAGTTCTTCGATCCAGCCCCGCCCAGACTGTCCGAATGGGTACGTCCCCACGCGCCAACCTCGGCTGTGGTTCCGCACGGGCGGCCCGGTGTCACCGAGGATGCCCGGAGCGAGGACCTGGAACTGCGCCTTGCGCTCGGCGACCCGAACGGCGACGGACCGATCCCCGAGACCGACCTCATCGAATACACCGCCCCCGACACCCGAACCGACCTGGCGCTCGAACATGCCCGCGCCGCGACCCGCACCGTCCGCGTCAGCCGCCCCGACGGAGCAGGAGGGCGGTACTTCGAGACTCGGGCACTGGCCGTCGGACGCTGCACGGGACCCTCACCCTCCAGCGGGGACACCTGGCTGCTCCAGCCCGTTCCCTCCGATGACCCGGAAACCTGGCCGCCCCCCGTACACGAACTCGTGACCTCGTCCCTCCAGGACACCATCAACGAACACCTACAAGCCACCCCGAGCAATACGACGAACCCCTACGCACTCCTCAACGAAAGAGCCACCCAGGGCGCCGACGACCGAATCGGCAACACCGTCGAGCGAGCGGTCGTCAAACGAGCGCGCAGCCGCAGTGCCCGTCAGGCCGTACTCGAACGCAGCGCCGGATCCTGCGAGAACCCACGCTGCCTCGGCCATCCCACCGAACTCACCGACGCCGGCCGACCCATCCTCGAAGTCGACCACATCCACGACCTCGCCCGCGGCGGCAGAGACATCCCCGAAGTGATGATCGCGCTCTGCCCCAACTGCCACGCCCTGAAAACCCGAGGCGTCAACCGCGACAACCTCACCAAGGAACTGCTCCACGTCGCTCGACAACGCCACGCCAACCACCTGGCGAAGACACCCTCCCCTCAAGACACGTGGAACGAGCCGAAATGACACCGCAGCCGAGAAAGCCCCCGAGAAGAATCGACCACACTCGTCCACGCCGGACCGGTTCCGGTGTTGTCTGGGGAAGGAGGCCGGATGCGCCCGACCTCCGGGCTGGTCGGGCGTCGGGAACTCGCCGGGCCGACAGGCGTTTCCTCCCGTCCGCCTGCTCCTGGTCGGGAGCATCCCCTCTTGCACGGGGCTGATCGCCAGGTCCAGCACGGCCGCGCCGTCACCCAGGGAGCAGTTCCCGCCTGCGCGGGGCCGACGCCGTCATGCCGCGCCCGACGCCTGCGAGTCCCGGAACATCCCCGCGCTCGCGGGGCCGACATGCGGGTCTGCGTCGTGCGCTGGTCTTTCAGGGGAGCATCCCCGCTCGCGCGGGGCCGACTGCAGCACACGGATCCGTGGACGGACGCGCAGGGGAGCATCCCCGCTCGCGCGGGGCCGACTGCGTGGATGCGTGCATCACGCTGCGGTTCGCGGGAGCATCCCCGCTCGCGCGGGGCCGACACGACCTCCCCGCCGACTCGGGCGTCCTCGACAGGAGCATCCCCGCTCGCGCGGGGCCGACCGCGTCGTGGCTGACGCTGGGTCAGGGGCCGGCGGAGCATCCCCGCTCGCGCGGGGCCGACGGGCGACCCCATCGAAGCCACACAGCGGCACGGGGAGCATCCCCGCTCGCGCGGGGCCGACCGATGACCCGCACCGAGCAGCCCGACGACACCAGGAGCATCCCCGCTCGCGCGGGGCCGACGTCCACGGCGGGGGTGGCGTTGCGGGCGGCGGGGGAGCATCCCCGCTCGCGCGGGGCCGACGCCATGAGGGTGAGGGCCAACGAGGCGATGCCGGGAGCATCCCCGCTCGCGCGGGGCCGACCAAAGGCCCCCCGAGTACTACGACGTCATCGAAGGAGCATCCCCGCTCGCGCGGGGCCGACGTTCCGTGAACGCGGTGCCGGTCGTGTCCACGGGGAGCATCCCCGCTCGCGCGGGGCCGACGTCACCAGCTCGGTGTGGGCGCCGTTCGAGAAGGGAGCATCCCCGCTCGCGCGGGGCCGACTGGCCGCGCGCCTTCGCCCACGCGGTGAACGCAGGAGCATCCCCGCTCGCGCGGGGCCGACCCGAGCCGGGGCCGGTTGCGAAATAGCCGCCCGGGAGCATCCCCGCTCGCGCGGGGCCGACGCCGAGACGGTTGTCGACGACCAAGTGGGGCCAGGAGCATCCCCGCTCGCGCGGGGCCGACAGACCGGCCCTCTCGGCGAGACCTGGTACAGCCGGAGCATCCCCGCTCGCGCGGGGCCGACTCGTCGGCGGCCACCGCGGCCTCGACGTGCGCGGGAGCATCCCCGCTCGCGCGGGGCCGACACTGGATGACCTGGGATTCTACCAGTGGGTAACAGCATTTTCGCCCGGTTGCATTTTGCCACCACCGTGTCGTTTGCGGCGGGGTGAATCTCTGGCAACATCACGGTAGTTCACCCGACGACCCCCTCGGTGCCTCTCGAGTGGTAATCGATCCGGGCCAGCCGGGGATCGCAGCCATCGGCATCGCCGCTCCCGTCCTCGACGTGCCGTCGGCGAGACCGGCGGCGCATTCCTCTACGGGCATCGGGAACGTCGATGAACCCAATGCCCTTACACGCGGGACCAATTCGGGATCAACCGTCCGTGGGGACCGGCCATGACCGGCCGTCGGGCCCGCCGCACCACACGGTCTGTGTGCCGTCGGCGGCGACGTCGAGGCCGAACGTGTCGAAGGCCGGTCGGCCGTTGTCCGTCCACCGGGACCAGGCCGCGATCACCTCGTCCCACAGGCGCCCTCGCCTTGGTTGCTGTGGTCGGCCCGGTCGAACCGGCCCTGCTGACCGCGTGGACCGCCCACTACCGCCGGCTCGGCGTCGAGCGCTTCCACCTCGCCTTCCACTTCCCCCAGCACGTCCCCGATGCCGGGCGCCGGCAACTGCTGACCACCGCCCGGGAACTCGGCCTGCCCACCGGCCAGGTCAGCATGGGTCCATGGCACGAGCACACCAACTCCGAACTGCGCGACGCGCTGCGTGAACAGGCCGGCCCCGGTTGGCACCTGCTCGCCGATTCCGACGAGTTCCACACCCACCCTGCCCCGCTCGCCGAGGTCACCGAGGCGGCCGAGGAGAACGGCCGAGCCGTGGTGGGCGGGCTGATGCTCGACCGCGTCAGCGCCGACGGCCGCCTCGCCCTCTGGCGCCCCGAGGACGGACTCGACCGCACCTTCCCTCTCGGCGGCCACCTCACCCACTGCCTCCTGCACGGAGACCCCCGCAAGATCGTCCTTGCCCTCTCGGACGCCGCCGTCGCTTCCGGTAACCACCACGCCCCCGGCCGCAAGCCCGACCCCCACACACTCGCGTGCGTCCACCACTTCAAATGGCGCTCCGGCGTCGTGGACGACCTGCGTCGCCGCGTCGACCACTTCACAAACGGCGCTTGGACCGAGCACACCCCGGCCGTCCGCAGCGAGGCTACCCGCCTGCTTCAGCACATCGACCGCCACAACAACAACCGCATCGACGTCTCCGACCCCCGCCTCGGGTTCCGCCACGTCACCCTCGACCGCATGCCCGATGACTGGGCCACCGAAGCCGCCCGGATCCACACCGCTTGGCGCCCGCCCCGTCAGAGCTGGCCCGGCTCCACGATCTCCTCGCCCTCATTCTGAGGTGCCTCGAACCGCGCGAAGAAGTCGTCCAGAGCCTCAGGGGTCACGATCAGCGAGTTCGCGTCACCTCTCCGGTTGCGCTCGGCCAGCCTGCGCAGCAGCTCGTCCCGATCGACGGGGAAGTAGAGCAGCCGCCAGCGCCCGCCGGCCGACTCCACCAGCTTCTTCATCGCATCGCGGTCCTTGCGCGGCCACAGCCCGTGATCCCACACCACATCCCGGCCCTCGGAGACCAGCTCGACCAGCCGTGAGTGCAGCTCGGCGACGACCGGGGCCTCCTTCTCGAAGTAGGTGTGCTCCGGGTAGTCGACGCCGTACCGACCGTGCCGCTCGTGGACGACCTCGTCCACCGAAAGCCGCACCGCGCCCGGTGGCTCCAGCTTCCGCCGAGCGTAGGTCGTCTTTCCCGAGCCGGTGAGCCCCACCAGCAGGAACACCACTGGAGAACTCTCGGCCACTGACGACTCCCCTCACCGCTACCGGCGTTCACCGGCAAGTCTGCCACCACGGTCGGTTCCGGGAACCGCGTTCCGAACCCGCCACCACCGAAGGAGACACGCGTGCCCGCATCCGCCCTCGCCCGCCTGCTGCGGGCCTACGTTCGCCACGCGCCCGGAACAGTCGGCAAGCGCCCGCTCGTCGACCGTTTCCTCGACGATCACCTTCGAACCCATCCCCTCCACACCACCGCTCGGTTGCGCTCGGGTGACCTGGTCACCGTCACCACTAGCGACGTCATTCAGCGATACCAGTACCTCTTCGGTGAGTGGGAGCCGAACCTGAGCGCCTTCCTGCGCGACCGCCTGCGGCCGGGAGATACCTTCATCGACGTCGGGGCCCACCGTGGCGCGTTCAGCCTCCTGGCCTCCCACGCAGTCGGACCGACCGGCCACGTCGTCGCCATCGAGCCCACCCCGCAGTTCCACAAGGACCTCGTCGGCGCAGCCTCTACCAACCACCGCACGAACATTCGCACCATCCGCTCGGCCGCCTCCGACACCACCGGCACGCTGATCCTCTACCTGGAGGACCCGGCCAACCTCGGCCACACCACTGTGGTTCGACCCCGCAACGTCCACACCACATTTCACGTGCCGACCGCGCCACTTGCGGAGCTGCTCAGTCAGGCCGAGCTCTCCACCGCCCGGGTCATCAAGATCGACGTCGAGGGCGCCGAGGCGGCGGCGGTCAGGGGACTGCTGCCCGCGCTTCCGCGCCTGCGCGAGGACGCGGAACTGGTCGTGGAAGTCACCCCCAGGCTCCTGGCCAAGCAGGGCGAGAGCACCACCGGCATCATCGACAAGCTGCGCGAGTACGGCTTCCACGCCTACACGCTCACCAACGACTACGACCCGGCCACCTATCCCCGGGCCATACGCCGCCCTCAGGCGCCCGTCAGGTGCATCGGGACCCCGGAGCAAATGACCGACTTGGTCTTCTCTCGTATCGACGCCGACCTCCTCCCCCTCGATTGCCGAGCAGGACCCACACATCCCGGCCGCGGGGTCGGCCCGAGTCGCCTGCCTCGCCGATGACACCCGTGGCGCTATGACAAGGACTGGGTACTTTGACGAACAACAGTGTGATGAACAGTCGCAATTCGGTCTGCGTGATCGTTCACGACAAGGACACCGACACGATTGCCGCCGTGCACTACGCCGCCCGAAACTGGTTGCCGCAGCCCGCCTGGACGGTCCCGGGCGGCAAGGCCGAGCCCGGAGAAGCCCTCGACGAGGCCGCCGCTCGCGAACTCGAAGAGGAAACCGGTCTGCTCGTCGATCCGGCAGATCTCGTACTCGTCCACGTGATCCACGTCGAACAGGGCTGAGACCAGGCCGGGCAGTTCGTCCTCTTCGTCTTCGCCACCGACACGTGGACCGGCGAACTGACCAACACCGAGCCGGACAAGCACCTGGCCGCCCGGTGGGTCACTGCAGGTCGGCTACCCGAGCCCGCGTTCCCGACCTCCGCGCAGGCACTGGCCGCCTACCACGGCGGACGTCCCTCCTTCTCCCGCCACGGATGGTCGGTCCTGTACTGAACATCCTGCGAACGTGTCCCGAAAGGTACCGAGATGCCGATGAGTAGTGCCGATGAGTAGTAGGGAGGACGGGCGCTCACGACGGCGAGGGAGAGGGTCTCGGTGGAGGTGATTCCGACCTCGATGAGCGCCGGTGCTGGGCAGCACCCCGCCTGATCTTGGCTCGTATCAGTCTCTTGAGAAGAAGTCAGACAGGGCAGCATCGAGGGTAGGTCGGCTGCCGGGAGGCGCGATGCTGAACTACGCAGGGGACTGGATATTCCCGAGGGCCGAAGCTTTCAAGACCGAGCGGGAGCTCAGCACACATGTCTTGAGTGTGCTCGAAAAGTGGTTCCACATCGAGGAGCAAGTGCCGGGATTCTACCGGGGCCGCGAGCCCGTGAGAATCGATGCGATTCTAGTTCCACGTGATCCCGAGCCCTGGTTCGACGAAGAGCCAGCGTTCGGGGTGGAGTTCAAGCGCCCCGTGGAGGACATGAATCTAGGGTCTTACCATGCGTGGGCTGGGCAGGCTGTCGACTATGCGCACTGCGAGTTCGGGCATCATGGGCGCCTTCAGGTATTCCTCTGCCCCTCGCCCATGGTCGGCTATCTGGCCAGCGAGCGCCACATGACTGAACTGCGGCAACGGCGTGCGAACCTGCCGGCATTCACAGAGCAGAGTGAGCTGAGCATTTCGGCCCGACTGCCGGCCCCGGGGGATGTACCCGAAATAGTTCGGGCGCGAGCCGACAAGAAGAGGAGGGATGAGCAGGCCAGACTCGATACCGAGGACGCCACAGCCCGCAGTCTCGGCTTCGAGGACGATGTGCATAGGCGACAGGAGGAACGTCGATTCACAGCGCTGGAACTTATGCGTCTTCTGGGTCAGCTCAACGTAGGGGAGCTTATGCCGAGCCGATACTACGGCTGGACGCTGCTGCGTTCCGGCATGCCGCTGTGGTCGCAAAATAGAGGCGTCCACCGTAGGTTCAGCCTCAAACCGCGGACAGCGGCTCGCGATCGTTGACCAGACGTACGCCGTCCGGTGCAGCCAGGAAGGCCGAGGTCCCTGAGGTACGTCAGTCGGGCAGAGAAGTGCCTCCAGTCAAGGCTTCAACCAATTCGATCACCCCCGGCCCCGGCGTTCGACCATACCCCTACCCGGTGTCGTGGATCCGTGCTGTCGGCCGTCGGGTCCGGTGTCACCAGGCCGTGTTCGGCCACGCCAGTCCACACCACCCGGTGGGTCACGGCACGAAGGGGGTGCCGTCGGGATTGTGAACGCCGGTCCAGTCGACTGCCCTGATCCGGTCGCCCGGAGCGGCGTCCTCCTGGGCCCTTGTCCGGAAGCGCAAACCGCATGATCGCGAGCTGGACGATCTGCCGCAGCGGGGTGGAGCCGACTACGCGGTCGAACTCGGTGCGGCGTTCCTCGGGGAGGTTGGCGCGGATCTCGTCGAGGGTGTCGAGCAGGGCGACGGTCTCGCCACGGACGCTCGTGGTGGGCATGTGTCCAGGGCGGCACCGTCACCCGGGTTGATCGGTAGCCGGCACACCCGGCAACACGACGCACCGGGTACCGCTCCCGACTTTGGCAGACCGGAACGATGCGACGACGTCGGTGCCCACGCAGTTGACGCAGTAGCTCGCCCAGGCATCCCCACGCTCGCGGGGCCGACAACACTGCGGTGACGAGGCCCTGTTCCGCATCCGGACCATCCCCGCGTTCGCGGGGCCGACCACGTCGTCGACAGCCGCTCGGTGACCCGGGTGGGACCATCCCCGCGCTCGCGGGGCCGACCTCGGCCAGCGACACCAGCGCCGCCTCGACCAGGGACCATCCCCGCGCTCGCGGGGCCGACAGCAGCCAGTGCTGGACATCGCCGGGAACCATGGGACCATCCCCGCGCTCGCGGGGCCGACAAGACCAGCAACGTCTCGGTGGAGTTCATGGAGGGACCATCCCCGCGCTCGCGGGGCCGACACTGGATGACCTGGGCGTCTACCAGCGGGTAACAGCCTTTTCGTTCGGTTGCATCTTGCCATCCATGCGTTGTCCGCAGCGTAATGAACCTCCGTCGATACCAGGGTAGTTCCCCGGACGACCCCCTCGGTGCCTGTCGAGCGGTGATCGATCCGGCCCGACCGAGGGTCGAGATACGACGCGGACAGACTCGTTCGCGTGGGTCCGAACGCCCTCGCGTCGATCCTCGACGCCTGCTGATCCGGGTGGGCCCACCGGCCCGCCCGCTGCTCGGGGCGGGCCGGTGGGCCCATGTGCTCACGGAATCGATGCTGTCCGTCGCATCGCAACCGACGGGTGGATTCGTCAGTAGCAGTCCAGGCTGGAGGCCGCGTCGTTCGACTGCACGTTGGACGAGCTCGCGCCCGGCAGCATCCTCCAGATGCGGCCGCCGCCGGCGCCGTAGTCGTTCCAGACGTCGACGAACCTCGACGGGGAGTTGTCCGCCCAGGCCGACGCCTGGTCGTTGAAGCCGTAGTCGGTCAGGTTGATGATCAGGCCCGAGCAGATCGCCGGGATCGCGTTCCAGGCGAGCATGCGCCCGCCGAAACCGCTGTGCTCCCACAGACAGAACTGGTTGTAGCCGCAGTCGGCCACGCCACGCAGGCTTGCGAGCTTCAAGGTGACGGCGCCGTTCTGCCAGGAGACGGTGTCCGCGCCGGTCTGCACGCCGCCGGGGTGCTCGGCGAGCACCTGGGCCATCTGCGTCCGTAACGATGCCGCCGTGGGGGCGGCGTCGGCAACGCCGGTGCCGACGGGTAAGCCCAGGCCGACGACGACCGCGGTGGCCAGTGCGGCTGACTTGATCTTCATTCGATACCCTCGCTGTCCGTTCGCATGGATACGTTCGGTACGTTCGCGCGGTTCGACGGATCCAGGAACGGGGAGGCGGGGTTCCGGTGGACCCTCGCGGACCCTCTCGCGCAGGGCAGAACGTGCTCACCGGAACGGTTTCCGCTCCGCGCCGCTCCCGTACCCATTAAGTCGAACCCGGCGCCCCCGGGCAAGCAAACACGATATGAACTCCCGCCCCAGACAAGGCAATTGCCAACCCAGGCATCTCATCACCCGGCACCCACACCCCGCCCCGCGGGCACCGCGCCGGCCCGGCCGGGAGTGCTCTTCCGTGCCGCCGGCGGCCGGTGAAGGAGACGCTGCGCCCGGGCATGTGCCGTTCGTCGACCGGGTGTCATCGCAGCCCGGTCGCCGGTGCGCTCTCGCCGGGCGTAGCCGGGGCCGCCGGGGAATTCACCCCCTCCGAGATCATCCGTGCCGGGTACTCGCGGCGCCGGAGCAACACAGCCGGGAGCCCGGGGATGATCACCTTCGGGTGTCGTACAGGGTCCGCGTCCACACGTGGCGGTCGACCCTCGGGTCGACCAAGGATCGCAGCCATCGGTGTCGACTCCGCCTTCGACGCGGACGTCGGCAGGCACCGGCGGCGCGTCCCGTATGCGGGCGCCGAAATCGTCGAGGAACCGAATCCCCCGCCTGCGCGGGGCCGACTCGCCCTTGGTGAAGTCGTCCGGGTCCCACACCGGAACATCCCCGCGTTCGCGGGGCCGACGCCCACCACCGACTCGCCGACCTGATGGACGCGGGAACATCCCCGCGTTCGCGGGGCCGACCCGGCGCGCTGCTTGAACATGTCCTCGGTGTAGGGAACATCCCCGCTCGCGCGGGGCCGACTACTCGCCGGGCTACAGGTTGCGCACTGTGCAGGGAACATCCCCGCTCGCGCGGGGCCGACGGCCGGTCAGCCGTTCCTTGCTGTCGACCTCCGGGAACATCCCCGCTCGCGCGGGGCCGACGAGGGCGGCCCGCGGCAGGGTCCGCCGGACGAGGGAACATCCCGCGTTCGCGGGGCCGATGTCTCCTCCCACCGGTACGGGTCAGCAACGAGGGGAACATCCCCGCGTTCGCGGGGCCGATGCGACGTCGAAGGCGACCCACGACGTCCAGGAGGGAACATCCCCGCGTTCGCGGGGCCGATGCGGGCGGGGCGTCGGCGTACCCGGCATCGGAGGGAACATCCCCGCGTTCGCGGGGCCGATACGGACACCGAGACCTTCGACCTGCGCGCGCTGGGAACATCCCCGCGTTCGCGGGGCCGATGGGGGCGGGGGAACGGTCCCCTTCCTGGGGAGGGGAACATCCCCGCGTTCGCGGGGCCGATCTCACGTCGTACTCGTAAATCGACTCGCGCCCAGGAACATCCCGCGTTCGCGGGGCCGATCACTACCTCCAAGCCCTCGTCGAGGACCGCGCGAGGAACATCCCGCGTTCGCGGGGCCGATACTGGATGACCTGGGCATCTACCAGCCGGTAACAGTGTTTTTGCTCGGTTGCATCATGCCACCCATGCGTCGTCGTCGGCGAGGTGAATCTCCTCTGACCACACGGTAGTTCACCCGACCACCACCTCCGTGCGTCGAAGGAGTGATCGATCCGGGCCGATCGAAGTCGGCACGATCGGGGTGACCCCGTCCTCGACGCTGGCCGGATCGACCGACCAGCACGCCGTTGCGCTGCGCCGAGACCTCGCTCCCGAGCGTCGAAGGTTCGGGGAGCCTCGGCGTCACCGACGCGACAAGGCATCCCCGTGCGCGGACGTGGTGCGTTCGGCGGGGTCGAGGGCCATGGCGGTGTCGATGAACACCTCCAACTCCGGGTCGGCCCAGGGGCGGACGTCGGCAAGGGGGACGCGCCGTCGGCCGGTGGCGATGTCCTCCAGGACCTCGCCGGGGGTGGCGTCGGGGCCGGCCACGCGGTCGGTGGCTGGGGTGGTGCCGGTCCAGGCCCACCGGATGGCCGCGCCGAGGCTGTAGATCTCGGCGGCCTCGGTCACCTCCAGGTCGACGTCGGCGGGGGTGTCCAGGAGCCGGTGGGCGATCTCGGGTGCGGTGGCTTGGTCCCCGCCGCCGCGGTAGGGGCCGGGCAGCGGCGACAGGCGTGGGTGGTGCGCGAGGTCGTGGTCGATGAGGTCGACCCGGCTTTCGTCGGGGGAGATGAGGAGGTTGTCCGGGTGGATGTCGCCGTGGCGCCATCCGGCCGCGTGTCGGCTCTCGAGCGTGGTGTACGCGGCCGACGTGATGGCGCGCAGGCGTTCCGCGAAGTCTTGCGTTGCCGCGTTGTCGCGGGCGGCCCGACACCATTGCCACAGGGTGGTGCCGGGCAGCCAGCCGAACGCGGCCCAGGTACCGGCGTCGTTTTCGCCGTGGGCGGAGGCCATGGTGGTCAGGCCCTCCTCGCGCAGGAGCGCGACGGCGCGGGCCTCGTGCACCAGGGATGCCGCGGCGGCGGGTTGCGCGGCGGTCTTGATCTTCCAGTCGGTGGTGCGCCATGCGTTGGTGTGGTGGGGGCTCAGAAGCTGCGGGGCCTCGGTAACGTTGAGGGCGGTGAGCGCGGTGGCGAGGAGCGGGTCCATGCCTTACATCCTTGCGGGTTCGGGTGGTGTGGTGGGGCCGTGGACGAGAAGGCGGGCGATCGCGGTGGAGATCGGCAGGCCGGTGCAGGTCTCGATCGCGCCGAACTCGCCCACGACGTTGGTCTCCAGGTAGTGCCACGTCCTGCGCTGGTCCACCACGAAGTCGAGCGCGCTGTACGCGAGGCCGAGATCGCGCACGTGTTCCACGCAGGCCCGCGCGATGTGCTCGGGAGCGGTGATCGCCTCGTGGTGGTCCACGGGGGCGTTGCGGCAGTCGAGTTCGTCGTGGGTGATCGCCGCGGCGAAGACCCGGTTGTCGACCACGGTCACCCGGGCGTCGAACGCGCGGTCCTCGACGAGGGCTTGGAGGTAGTGCACGGTGCCAGCGACGGTGGTCGCGTCGTCGCTCGCGCGCAGGCGGGTGGTGGGGATGAACGTGGTGTGCCGTTGGGTCTGGGCCTTGACCACGACCCGGTCCCGCTGTTCGGCAACGAACGCGCGCACCGTGTCCGGGTCCGACGTGAGCAGCGTGTCCGGGACGGTGAAACCGGCCCGGGCTGCGGCCGCGAGCTGCGCCGGTTTCAACCGCGCGGCGGCCCCCACCGTGGGGTCGCCCACCCACACCCTCAACGGCGCCGTCTTGAGCAGTCCCAGCAGCGCGGTCGTGTTCTCGTGCGCCCGCCACCGCTCGTCCGCCTCGGGGTGTGCCTCGGGCCGGGTGGGCTTGCGCCAGTACACCGCGCACCCTTCGTCCAGGATCACCGATCGATCCCCGTGATACAGACGTGTGTGCCATCGGCCTCGGGGGTCGAATCGGCCGTCGACGCGCGGGTCCTCGCGCATACGCCCGGGGTCCAGCCGCAGCACCACGGCGGCGTGGCTGCCGAGCCGATCCACCACCATGTCGGCGGTGAAATCGTTCTCGGCGGCCACGACCACGACCCCGGGACGGGGATCGGTCATCAGTCGTCCGTCTTGAGCCCGGACGGCTCCTGGGTCTGGGTGTAGTCGGCGACAAGCGCCGGGTCGACGGAACGGATCAGCAGATTCCCGTCGACGACGACGTTCGCGCAAAGGATCGGGTCGTAGCGGTGCTCGGGCAGCGGCCTGACGCTGCCGGTGTGGGCAACTCTGCGGCCGAGGATCAATGGCTTGCTCATGACTTCGTGCCTTCCTTCCCCGAGTTCCGAACCCCGCCCACGTGGGCGGGACTCCTGATGGCGGTCCGGTCGGGGGCCGGGGCCTGCCGACCGGACCGTCACCTCCCAGTGAAGTCGCGTGCGCCCGAGGCGACCATGCCTCTGGCGCCCCAGGGGCGTTAAGCGCGTTAATCGACCTCACACGTCGTGCCCACGGGGGTGACCGTCATGACGAACACGAGCCGCCCGCCCAACCGATCACTGCAAGCGCTGGTCGCCGAGACCGGCTGCGCGTACGAGGCGATCGCCCGCACCGTCAACGCCGTCGGCGCCGAGGCGGGCCTGTACCTGCACTACACGCGCCCGTCGGTGGCACAGTGGATGAACGGCGCACGGCCACGCGACCCGGTACCCGCATTTTTGGCGGAGGCGTTGTCCCGCCGCTTGGGTAGACCCGTGATGGTGTCCGATATCGGCATGGCACCCCCCGGGGACGGCACCGGCATCGGCCTCGCCGGGGATCTCGATCCCGCCGCCGCCCTCGCCGACCTCGGGAGCACCATGCGACGACGCACCCTGATCACCACCGGCGCCTACTCCCTCGCCGCCGCCTGGGCACTGCCCGACTGGCAGGAAATCGCCGAACGCGGAACCCTCACCGCCCGCGCGGCCGGACCGCGCATCGGCGCCGGCGACGTCGCCGCCGTCCAAGCGATGACCCGCATGTTCACCCAAGTCGACGACATGCACGGCTCCGGAGCGGTCCGCGACACCGCCCTGGCCTACCTGACCAACGAGGTCGCCGCCGACCTCAAGGCCGACGCCACCGACGCCGTACGCCGCGACCTGCACCGCGCCGCCTCCACACTCGCCTACCTGGTGGGCTGGTACCACTGGGACTCCGAGCAACACCCCGCCGCGCAACGCCTGTACACCCTCGCCCTGCGACTGGCCGCCTCCGCCGACGACGGCCCCGCCTATGCCACCGTCCTGCGCGGCATGTCCGTCCAGGCCGGGAGCCTCCATCACCACAACACCGCCGTCCACCTCGCCGAACAGGCCGTCACCGCCGCCGGCGGCATCACCGCTTCGCCCCTGCACCGCGCATTCGTCCTCGCCTCGCTGGCCACCGCCACCGGCGGCGTCCGCAACCGCCGCGCGGCCCTGCGGCACCTCGCCGAGACCGAACACGCCCTGGAACGAGCCGACCAAGCCCCCGGCCCCAGCGGGGGCTTCCACGCCGCCTCCCTCGAACACACCGCCGCGCTGACCCACCGCGCCCTCGGCGACCTCAAGACCGCGACCGCCGCCATGGACCGAAGCAACCGGGCCCGCCCCACCCACGAACGCACCCACCGCGCCGTCTCCTCCGGGATCCTCGCCGAGATGCTCCTCGACCTCGGCCGCCTCGACGAGGCGTGCCAGGCCTGGACCACGCTCCTGGACGAACACGCGAACGTGCGCTGCGGACGGGCCGACAGCGCGGTCGCCCTCATGCGCGCCCGACTCCGCCCCCACGCCCGCATGCCCGCCACCGCCGCTCTCCTCCAAAGATCGGGCACCGGGAGCCAGGGCCGGACAGCAAATGGGCCGTGACACACGAACCACCGACCCCGCCAAACGAGCCGACGCGAACGTCCGTCCCGCCCGACCGCCGAATCGAAGGCTCCAGGATGGAGCAGGTCCGGAGCCCCGGGGATAAAGCTACCGAGCGGCACTTGTGCGTGAGTCCGAACAACCCCTCGTTGCCCTCCGGCGTTCGCAAGTTCGTCGAACCATCCCCGCGCTCGCGGGGCCGACAAAACAACGGGAACAGGGGACCGGATCCGATGAAGCGAATCGACAGCACCCGGCCCGCAGGAAGCACCCCCGCTCGCGCGGGGCCGACTACATGCGCGTGAGGGTGCCCGCGCTGGCGACGGGAACATCCCCGCGCTCGCGGGGCCGACTCGAGTCCGCGACGGCAGAGGTCGAGCCACGCCGGAACATCCCCGCGCTCGCGGGGCCGACGAAGCGGTCCTGCGCCTGCCGAAGCCCTGGAGGGGAACATCCCCGCGCTCGCGGGGCCGACGTTTCACGCGGAACGGCCTCAGCTCGGGTCGTGGGAACATCCCCGCGCTCGCGGGGCCGACGCGGGCGGGTGGTCGGTGATGGGCACCGTGCGGGGAACATCCCCGCGCTCGCGGGGCCGACCGGACTCCTGTCCGCTTTAGGTGGGTTTTTGGGGGAACATCCCCGCGCTCGCGGGGCCGACTGTTCCGTCGAAATCGGTGCCAGCGCGGATGACGGAACATCCCCGCGCTCGCGGGGCCGACTCTCTGAGAGCCCGGGAGCGTAGACCCGCTGTCGGAACATCCCCGCGCTCGCGGGGCCGACGCGCCGCCCGCCGCGAACAGTCCCGTGGTGCCGGGAACATCCCCGCGCTCGCGGGGCCGACTCGCCGCACAGCCGAAGCAGACGCCGCCGCCCAGGAACATCCCCGCGCTCGCGGGGCCGACGCGATATCCCCCGCAAACCACCAGACCGAGTAGGGAACATCCCCGCGCTCGCGGGGCCGACGAAGTCGGCGCCCCACACCGGCGCGACCGGTGGGGAACATCCCCGCGCTCGCGGGGCCGACTACGTGGACGAGGCGACGACCGTCCCGCAGGAGGGAACATCCCCGCGCTCGCGGGGCCGACCGGCTCTGTAGCGCCTCCAGCGTCAGCGCACTGGGAACATCCCCGCGCTCGCGGGGCCGACACTGGATGACCTGGGCATCTACCAGCGGGTAACAGCGTTTTCATTCGGTTGCATCTTGCCACCTGTGAATTGTCTCCGGCCCGGGCAAATCTCTCCCGCCACCAAGGTAGTTCACCACCCACCCCTCGGCGCCGACGAAACGGCGATCGATCCGTGCCGAACCCCGCACGCCCCGAGGCCCACCCCGCTCCCGACGCCGGACGGATCGAAAGCCGGGCCGCCATGCGCCGAACCGATCGCACCCTCGAGGAGCGCACCCCCGGGTGGAGAGGGCCCGCCGTGTCCGCAGGCAACACGAACGGATCCTTACGGCCGAGCCGAGCAGTCCCGCGTTCGCGGGGCCGACACCGATTTCGGTGGCACGTCGCTCCGGGCGCTGGGAGCACCCCCGCGTTCGCGGGGCCGACATCCCCGTGTGCGAGACAGCGTGTCCACGTTGCGGAGCATCCCCGCGTTCGCGGGGCCGACGACTACCTGCAAAACGGATCGTTCCGGCGTCATGGACCATCCCCGCTCGCGCGGGGCCGACGAGTCCACCCCCACCGCCCGCAGGCGACGCCCGGGACCATCCCCGCTCGCGCGGGGCCGACGCCGGGGCGTAGTTGCTGAACGGACACGCCCAGGGACCATCCCCGCTCGCGCGGGGCCGACGGCCCGCCCTGGGCGAACGCCGCCGCCATCTCGGGACCATCCCCGCTCGCGCGGGGCCGACTCCGCCGTGGTCCTTGGCGAGCCGCGTGAGCCGGGACCATCCCCGCTCGCGCGGGGCCGACACTGGATGACCTGGGCATCTACCATTCGGTAGCAGCGTTTTCATTCGGTTGCATCTCGCCACCCATGTGTCGTCTTCGATGACCCGAATCTCCGTCGAGACCACGGTAGTTCACCCAAGCGCTGCCCTCCGTGCGGCGAAGCGTCGTTCGACCCGGAGCGGCCGAGGCGGGCACGGTCGGAGCACATTCCGTCCTCGACAGCGTCCGGAGCGAACCACCGGCTTCCCGCTGCGCCCCGGCACCCGGACTGCGCGCGTGGAAGCGACGCCCGCGCCGGACCGGCCGTGCCCCGCACGATCGGGAGGGTGAACCCGCCCTCGACACCAGCCGGATCGACCGACCGGCCCGCCCCTGCGCTGCGCGAGGGGGCCGACGCCTCGCACCTGCTCGAGCGCTACAACACCCTGGGAGCATCCCCGCTCGCGCGGGGCCGACGAGAACACTCCTCCACGCCAGGATCACTGGTGGGAAGCATCCCCGCGTTCGCGGGGCCGACTCGTCGCGGACGCCGAGACGCACGGCCTCCTGCGGACCATCCCCGCGTTCGCGGGGCCGACGGTCCACCCCGTGAAAACCCCCTGAGACACCGAGGACCATCCCCGCGTTCGCGGGGCCGACAGGCCATCCGCATCGGAACCGGAGTAGCCCAACGGACCATCCCCGCGTTCGCGGGGCCGACGTCCTGGACGTCGGCGACGGTGGCCGAGACCAGGGACCATCCCCGCGTTCGCGGGGCCGACGCGTGGGTCACGTAGTGCTCGCCGCGGTGGGGGGACCATCCCCGCGTTCGCGGGGCCGACGCGGCGATGTCGGCGGCGGGGGTGTGGTCGATGGGACCATCCCCGCGTTCGCGGGGCCGACGGGATGCGACGCGGCTACCGGTACTACGTCCGGGGACCATCCCCGCGTTCGCGGGGCCGACTACGGGACCGCCTTCCTGGCACTCGTGCGGAGAGGACCATCCCCGCGTTCGCGGGGCCGACGGTCAGTTCGGCGACCTCGACACACTGGCCGCCGGACCATCCCCGCGTTCGCGGGGCCGACGGCCCTTCGCCGGCGCAGGGTGGCGATCCCCGGGGACCATCCCCGCGCCTGCGGGGCCGACAACACGGTGACAAGGGAGCCTTGTCGCCGACGGGGACCATCCCCGCGCCTGCGGGGCCGACGTGAGGGCGGAGAGGGCGAGGACGGCGACGACGGGACCATCCCCGCGCCTGCGGGGCCGACACCGACTGACCGCAGAGGGCATCGCCGACGCGAGGACCATCCCCGCGCCTGCGGGGCCGACTCCGGTGTCCGGCGCTTTTCGACAGGCGGATGAGGACCATCCCCGCGCCTGCGGGGCCGACACGAGTCCATCCGCACGGAGGAGTGCGGTCGCCGGACCATCCCCGCGCCTGCGGGGCCGACCACGGCCACCTCGAGGCCCTGGCCGGGGCGCGGGGACCATCCCCGCGCCTGCGGGGCCGACTTCGACGAGGCGGCCGGTGCGGTCCATCGCGCGGGACCATCCCCGCGCCTGCGGGGCCGACAGGTCGCGGAGTTCGCGGTCGAGGGTTTCCGTGGGACCATCCCCGCGCCTGCGGGGCCGACGTCGCTAGGGCCCACATGCACTCGATCGGGGGGGGACCATCCCCGCGCCTGCGGGGCCGACATTTCCGACAGCGCCGTGATCACCGGGAGACCGGGACCATCCCCGCGCCTGCGGGGCCGACGACCTCGTCGGCGGTCTGCTCGTCGACCTCCCGGGACCATCCCCGCGCCTGCGGGGCCGACACTGGATGACCTGGGGTCCTACCGGCAGGTAACAGCGTTTTTGATCGGTTGCATTTTGCCACCCATGCGTCGTCTTCGGCGGGCGAATCTCCGCAGACATCAAGGTGGTTCATCCGGGCGCCGGCCTCCGTGTCACCCGCATCGGACGCTGGTCACCGACGCACGAGTGGGCGTGGCCGGTCTCCCGACTCGACACGCGGTGGTAAGAACGCTGTCGGCCGGGGATTTCGCGTGCCGCGCTGTGAGGTGGTGGCGATGTGGGTTCGGGAGTCAGGTTCCGAGCCAGGTGACCTGGGTGATGTAGATGCACTCCCGGCGGGGAACGGTGAGGTACTCGAAGAGGAGGTTGCGAGCCGGGTCGCTGTGGGTGCGGACGCCCGGGCCGGTACCCCGGAAGTCGACCCCGTCGAGGTAGACCATGGAATTGACCGTGGCCAGATCGGCGGCCGCCTTCTCGACGGCGGCCAGGACCTCGGGCGGTAGGCCCGCGGCGACCTCGTCGAGACTGGGCAGCCATTCCCAGGACCAGTCACTCACCGGCGATCTCGCGGTGCGCCTCGGCACGCAGGCGGCCGATCTCCGTACCCGCCTCCCGGATCTCCTCGGGGTCGTGCGACCGGGCCACGACGCGCTCCAACTCCCGCAGCCGCCGGGCGAGGGCGGGACGGCGCTCGATCGCCACGAACACCGCCCATTTCCGCAGGAACAGCCGCACCGCGTTCGGTTGAAGGTTCTCGGCGACCCAGTCCAGCGCCTCGTCCTCCTCCTGCTGGAACTCCGGCAGATACGTCGGACTCAACACCGCCACCGCCTCACGAAGCGCCCGAATCTTCAAGGGCGGCATCGCAAGCAGCGGCTCGTCGCCCCACTCGGCATGCTCAGCGGTCATGTCCTCCTCCTCCACCACCCAGTCAACCAGAACCGACCCGCACACACCCTCGACCACCACAGGACCGGAGCCGGTACGCCCGACGAACCGACCGCACCCGAAGCGCGAGACCACGTTCCACACCCGGCACACCCGCGTCACCGGGCCGAACTCCCTCACGACCTCGGAACGAGGGTGGTGACCTCGTCCACGACATTCGGACGGCAGCCGTTCGGCACGTCGGACACCACCCCAACCGGGCGCCGATTCGAACGCCGAGGAGCGTGGTGAGAGGACGACGAGCACGACGTGACCGCTGTCGAACGAACGGGACGCCCATACGAAGCCAACGCCGAGTTCTGCGCGCAACCGCCGGCTGGTGGGTACATCTCACGTTCGGAAGCATCCCCGCGCCTGCGGGGCCGACCGGTTCGGCGATTTGCGGTGCGTCTCGAACGGCGAGCAATCCCCGCGCTCGCGGGGCCGACATCACGTACGCGGCGGAATCGAGCGTCATGTCGGGGCAAACCCCGCGTTCGCGGGGCCGACACTGGATGACCTGGATGTCTACCAGCGGATAACGGCTTTTTCGTTCGGTTGCATTTTGCCACCTATGTGTCGTCCACGGTGCGGTGAACCTCCGGCGATTCCACCGTAGTTCACCCGACGGACCGCGCGAGGTGCGTGTCGAGCGGCGGTCGATCCGGGTCGGCCGAGGGTCGCGGCCGTCGGCGTCGGCTCCACCCACGCGGAAGTCGGCGAGTACCGGCGGCGCGTTGCGTACGCGGGCACCGCGAACGTCGAAGAGCCGAATCCCCGCGCTCACGGGGCCGATCGTGGCGCCACGCGCCGCGATGCACCCACCGGGGGAGCATCCCCGCGCTCGCGGGGCCGATCCATCCGGCGGGCGAGATCCTCGACCACCCGGAGGAGCATCCCCGCGCTCGCGGGGCCGATCTGAAGATGGCCTCGCGCAGTCGCCGGGCACCGGGAGCATCCCCGCGCTCGCGGGGCCGATACGCTCGCCTACGCTCATCTCCAGGCCATGGCGGGAGCATCCCCGCGCTCGCGGGGCCGATCGTTCGGGTCGTCCGTGACGAGGATCCCGGCCAGGAGCATCCCCGCGCTCGCGGGGCCGATCTTGCGCTGGAACACCACGGGGAGCGCGCCGAAGGAGCATCCCCGCGCTCGCGGGGCCGATCCGAGGGTGATGCGAACGGTGTCCCTCGAGGTCGGAGCATCCCCGCGCTCGCGGGGCCGATCCGTACCGGGTCCGCACCAAGTTCAGCCAGTGGGGAGCATCCCCGCGCTCGCGGGGCCGATACCCGCCGGCCAGCCCGTCGCAGGACCTCCGGCGGAGCATCCCCGCGCTCGCGGGGCCGATGCCGGGTGGCATCCGCACATCCACGCGATCGTGGGAGCATCCCCGCGCTCGCGGGGCCGATACTGGATGACCTGGGTGTCTACCAATGGGTAACGCCGTTTTTGTTCGGTTGCATCTTGCCACCCGTGTGTCGTCCGCAGCGGAGGCGAACCTCCGGCGACTCCAAGGTAGTTCACCCGACGGCTCGCGCGAGGTGCGTGTCGAGCGGCGGTCGATCCGGGTCGGCCGAGGGTCGCGGCCGTCGGCGTCGGCTCCGTCCTCGACGCGGACGTTGGCGAGTACCCGGCGGCGCGTTGCGTACGCGGGCGCGGAGAACGTCGAGGAACCGAATCCCCGCGCCTGCGGGGCCGACGGCCGTACCTGCCACCGAGCAGGATCACCCCAGCCGCGCGAGGTCGACGCCGAGTTACACCCGTGCGCGGCCCGCAGAGGAACATCCGAGGGCGACTCCACCCTCGACGCCGACGCCGGAACAAGCCCGCCGGTGCGCGGCCGACGACCGGACCTCGAGGACGCCCGTTCCTCCACGGACCAACTCCGCGCTCGCGGAGCCGACCGGTACATGCCCTGCGTTCGCTTGGACGACCGAGGAGAATTCCCCCCGCCTTCGCGGGGCCGACGCGTCGTACACGTCGACTGGCCCCGTTCCGCCGGGAACATCCCCGCTCCCCGCTTGCGCGGGGCCGACTCATGTAGGTGGTGGGGCCGACTCCGCGATGCTCCCCGCTCCCCGCTTGCGCGGGGCCGACTTCGCACGGGCGTCCTGTCCGAACGGAATCGGCCCCCGCTCCCCGCTTGCGCGGGGCCGACCCGCGACGATCAGGTACGTGCCGCGCACGGTCGCCCCGCTCCCCGCTTGCGCGGGGCCGACTACTCGGGTGCGCAGATGGTGACGGTGCGGGCGCCCCGCTCCCCGCTTGCGCGGGGCCGACGCTGGATGACCTGGGGTTCTACCAGTCGGTAACAGCGTTTTCGTTCGGTTGCATCTTGCCACCCATGCGTTGTCCACGGCGAGATGAACCTCCGGCGACACCACCGTAGTTCACCCAACGATCCTCGGCGCTCGTCGAGCGGCGACTGATCCGGGCCGACCGGGCATCGCAGCCATCGACGCCGACTCGGCCCTCGACGCGGACGTCGACGAGCGTTGGTGGCGCGTTCCGTACGCGGGCGCCGAGAACGTCGAAGAACCGAATCCCCGCGTTCGCGGGGCCGACGTCGTGGCGCTCCGCCTCGACCAGCGCCGCGCGGGACCATCCCCGCGTTCGCGGGGCCGACTAGTGGCTGCGGGCCGCATACAGCGCGAGCCCGGGACCATCCCCGCGTTCGCGGGGCCGACCGGTCACGCGCGGTTTGGTGTCGCCGGCCATCGGGACCATCCCCGCGTTCGCGGGGCCGACTGCGGGTCCTCTGACCTGGGGAAACGCAGGAAGGGACCATCCCCGCGTTCGCGGGGCCGACGGCCGGTACGAGTCGGGGGGCGGGAGGGGTCTGGGACCATCCCCGCGTTCGCGGGGCCGACTTGCCGTCGCCCGACGACATCGGCCAGATCATCGGACCATCCCCGCGTTCGCGGGGCCGACGATCCGCAGGTCGGCCCCCAGATAGTGCTGCGAGGACCATCCCCGCGTTCGCGGGGCCGACGCTGGATGACCTGCGGGTCTACCAGTCGGTAACAGCGTTTTCGTTCGGTTGCATCATGCCACCCATGTTGTCGTCCATGGTGAGCTGAACCTCCGGTGACACCACGGTAGTTCACCCGATGGTGCCCCTGTCGGCGTGCTTGAGGGTTCGCGGCCCGTGGCTAGCGATAGTGCCACCAGCGACCGGGTGATCCATCCCCCTCCAGTCAGCCGCTGCTTGAGGACCCCACCGAGGGATTGCGGATCGCGGTCGTCGACATGGGTGACGTAGGTCAGAGGGCGGGTGATTTCGGTCGGGTGCTTATCGGCTGGCGCCAATCCCGTGGAGACTAACGGTCCTGGACGTAGCCAGGTGCATTGCGCGGGCGTACAGGCCCGGTCCGTAAACGCGGCGAGCGTAGTCGCTGCCAGCGAACTCGTTCGTAACCGCGACCACGCTCGGGTCCTCGACCGCGGCCCGGCGCATCTCGGCCAGGAGCGGGGCGGGAATCAGGTCGGGGTCGGGCAGGCCGTCGCCGTTGCGCCCGGGGTCGACCGGCTCTGCAGCGGGCTCCGGGAGTCGGTGATCCGCGTCCGCCGGCTCGGTTGGCTCGGTTTGGCGGGGGATCTCGACCGCTCGGGCAAACGCGTCCGCGACCTCGGGCGGCGGTCCGACCGGGGCCTTGTCGACGAAGTGGTCCCACTCGCGGTGCCGCGCCGCGGCTGCGGCGCGCGAGTCCCGCCACAGTTCGAGGGCATGGTCGCGTTGCTCGAGAGTCACCCACATCGTGGCGGCGCCCTTGATCCGGCCGGCGAGCAGACCCGACGGGCGCCGGACGCGGGAGGGAACTTCGCCGCCGACCAGGTCGAGCCAGGCCATCACCAGGTCGGCGGTCCAGCCGGCGTCGGCGAGGGCGCGGGTGACCCAGGCAATCCGGGGCACGGCCGTGCGCTGCAACCACGGCACACACGCCACGAGTTCGGTCGCGAGGCGAAACCGCGCCCGGTAGCGGTTGGGGCCGCATTTCGCGGCCAGCTTCGGTCGCCGTTCGTTCCTGTCACCTTCGACCGAGACGCCGTGTTTCCCGCCGTCGAGCCGTTCAGGGGGAGATACATGTTCGGCAGCAGAAAGCCTTTGAGAACCAGAACCCCATGGGGTCCCGCCATTTCGCGCGGTGCCCGGTCGACGACGCAGCCTGGCACGGCGTGTGCCGCGTGGAGCGACGCGGCGGGCGAGACGCTTGATCGCGCGGCGCCCGGCCGCCGTCCCGATCCCGACCATCCGCCGACGAACACCCCCACCAAGGACGCGAATCGACAGGGCCCTGTCGAACATGGTGGGGATCACGCGCTCCCACACCGTCGCCCGGCACTCGCCCCCGGCGGAGCGGCCGCCCTCGACGACGTAGACGAGAAGCCCGGCCGCGCGCAACGCCGCCAGGTGCCGGCATACCGCGCTTTTGGACATACCGGTCTTGTTCACCAGGTACTGGATGCCGGGGCGGCACTCCGGGAACGCCGCCAAGACGTGGCCGATCCGCATGGTGTCGTTGGTTAGGCCCGGGATGTGCATGTCGATGGCCCATCGCACGGCTTGGAGCCAGGTCGTCGGGTCAGCGATGCGGCTCGTGGTGTCGTACACCGTTTGGGCTGGGCCGCCCGGAACGGGGCGGAAGTCCGTGACTTTGCAGCGCGGCTTGTAGGGGCCGCGTGTTCGGGAGCGTTGCGCACTCGGCACGGTGTCTGGGATTACCGGGCCGCCTGTGTCGGGATTTGCAGCCGACGATGTGCGGGCGTTCGAAGCGGTGAGTTGGGTCTCTGTGGGCATGCTGACGCGACAAGACGCGCCCCTGTCATGCAAAATGACAGCGTCCTCTCTACAGAGGGCAGATCAAAGCCCCCTGATGGGCGGTTTTGGTCCCTGGGAAGAACCGGTATTGCCTGATCGGCCGGCTGCAACCGGCGGGTCAGACCTCGCTCAGGAGCGAGAGCTGTATGTGGGGACGTAGGCCCGCAGCGTTGGCGCGCTGCGGGGCCCGCGTCCCGGGCAGACCTAGCCGCCCAGCGCGTCTATGTCATCCGCTCCCATCACTGCAGAGGTGCGCCCGAGACGGGTGCAGACGGGACCCGATCGCCGGATACGCGATCGGAAGCTCATGAGCCCTCGCCGACGTGACCAAGTCACCGTCAAGGCGGGGGCTTTGTCGTTGGAGCCCGGAAATGACACAGGACCATCGATGGTCGAAGGCGTTGCAGGGCAACACGGTGGAGCTGCCTGGGCGACGTGTGGATGGTCGACGCGGCGGGGTGCTGTGTGTACACGGATGTGTACGGGTACTCTCATCGTGCATTGCCACCTTGTAGTGAAGGTGTTGCGACGTAGTGCGGTGCCCCTTGTAGTGAAGGTGCATCGTGCGGCGTGTGCGGGCTACGCCCGTCAAGAGCCCCCGTGTGGACTTGTCCAAGGTCCTGGGGGCTCTTTGCTGTCCCGTGCGGGAAAGCGAACCCACCTTACCGCTACAGAGGATCACTGAACGTGCGTTGGCGCGCCGTGTTATTCGGTGGGACGCAGCGAGGCGACGGCCGCCTGGGGCCGAGGTGTGGGCTGGAACCGGTGGCCACACTACGCGAGTTAGCGGATCGGTCCTCGGTGCCTCCCACCGCTCGCATAACCGCTCGGATTGCCAACCCGGATGATCCCCGTCCACTGCCAAGCACCCTGTTGTCGCCACGGTCGTAAGCCTACGAGCGGGCTCCGAAAACCCATGTGCACACGGGGATGTTGGAAACCCGTGAATGAGCTTCGGCAAACCCACCACGATCGGTTGAGCAGGTATCACAGCGCGATCGCCTACATCGGCTCTACAGGGGTGGCGGTCTTCAGAGCCAGCTTGGGGCCGACGTTGCGGACGAGCCCGGCTGCGCGTTGGAACAGAACACCGCTGCGGCGTTTATCGAGGTCCACGGTGCGGATGTGGTCGAACCCTCTTTCGCTGTAGTAGGCGTAGAGGTCGCGGTTGTCTCTCCAAGCGTCGAGACGCAGCCATCGTTTGTCCTGGCTGCTCGCACGCTGACTTGCCCAGTCGAGCATGCTGGATCCTAGTTCCGAGCCACCAGCGTCTCGTCGAACGACCATGCGGTGGACGTACAGTGCCGGTTCGGCTGCCTCGTCCGGTCGCCAGAAGTCTCCATCTGCGTGCTCATCGACAGTGATGGTCGCGATGGGAACGTCGCCGTCTTCGACGATCCAGCACTCTCCCTGTGCGATGTTCGCCTTGATGCGTTCGAGGCGAGGTGGGTACTGCCACTGGTCGATGCCGCGGGTGCGCAGCCAACTGGCCGCGTGTTCCCAGAGTTCCACGACGGTGTCCAAGTCCTGCGCTGTGGCGGGCCGGATCGTGGGCTCGGGGAAGTCGAGGGGTGGCTTGTGTCGCTCGAACGTGATGACGTGGCGGTCCCCGGGCAGGATGTTCGTGACTACCCGGACCGGCGTCCCGTCCTGGGTGTAGCCGGTGCACAGATGTACGGCCACGGGGGTGCCCGGCGCGAGTTGCAGGCGGTCCGCCTCGGCCGGTGTCGGCATCCGCACCTGGATCTCGTCGAGCGCCCGCACCTGCTCGTAGCCCAACTCGGCAAGCACCACGTTTGCCCCGCGTGGGATGTCCGCCGGGCGCATGATCTCGCTGTCCTGTACCAGCCGCAGGGGAAAGTGGCTGTCGTTCGTATTGAACGGCACGTTGTCGATCACCCGAACCCGGCGCCGCACGACGACCGGCTCATCCTCGGTCAAGCGCAGCCGCTCCCGCACCTCGCGCGACGGACTGACGACAGCGACCTCGATGTCCTGTCGGGCTTCCCGACCTTCTTGCGCCATTTGAGCGAGAAAGTTATCCATTTCGGGAGAAAGCGGACGCTTTCGGAATTCCGACTGTGGCCGATACACCATTGGCTTCCGGGCGCGGACGAAGTGCCCGCGCGGGCGATCGCTGAAGATCAGGCCCTCGTTGATTAGGACCCGCAGCCCCTGCACCGCCGTGCTGCGCGTGGTGTCCCACTCCATCGCAATCTCGGCCTCCGTGGGCAGGCGAGCGCCCGGCCCGAGCGTCCCCTCGACGATCTCGTCGCGGATCCTGTCGGCGATCCGCTGATAGAGGGCTCGGGGCCTGCCGCTGATTGCCATGGTGAATAACTACCTCCGAGATCAATGAGTAGTCAATATAGGTGAACCCCTTGACCGCCGCTCGCTCTCGGTGTCAGCATCTGTGCATCGGGTATTGAGTAGTCAATCTACTTCACCTAGGTGATCCATGTCTTCGCGGTCTGGCGTCCTGCCACCGGAACCATCCCCGTCGGGATGGCGCCGGGAGTGGGACTTCGGTCCCAGCACCAGCACGGATGCACAGCATGTAGCAGGTAGTCGCCCGCCTTGTGCGG
The DNA here is from genome assembly GCF_003967355.1 of Embleya hyalina. GTDB lineage: Bacteria > Actinomycetota > Actinomycetes > Streptomycetales > Streptomycetaceae > Embleya > Embleya hyalina. The sequence goes on from NZ_BIFH01000034.1 coordinate 142,653, forward strand.
TCGTTGTGGGTCGATGGCACCACCAAATCCCCCGGCGCTCGCGACTCCCCGCGTGTACGACGTCGCAGCGCCGTTGCGCTGTCTGTCCACCAGGACGCCGGTACGTCCGTGCGGCCTGGTGGGCGGAGAGAGCACTGAGACGCATCCCCATCTCCTCCTCGCAAGGAGCCTTTGGTGACCCTTTCTTCCGTGGCCGTGGCCAAGCAGCGTCCGACGAAGACCCGCAGCAAGCGACAACCGAGCACGCGACCGGCGTTGGCCGTGTCGACCCTGCATCCCACCGCCCTCGACCTCAGCCCCGGCAAAGAGCACCTGGTCTGCCCGGACTGCGCGACCTGGACTCCGATCACCGGGGTCCGCAGCACCCCCCACCTGGTGCCGCATCACATCGAGCCCGCCGGAACGCCCGGCCCGCCGCGACGCTGCATCGGCACCAACCGGCGCCTCATCCTCGACATCACGGTGGCCCGGTGGCAGCGGCGGTTCACCGAGGGCGGCGTGGAAGCTGCGGCTCGCCGCAGCACGAAGGTGCTGCCCAAGCCGGTCGCGCCCGTCGCTCCGCCAGTGAGCGAGATGCGACCCGCCCGACTGTCTCCCGTCCCCGCCCGCCGGGCCTACCTCGCCCATCGCGACGCGTGCCCGGCCTGTACCGACACCGCGCACTGCACACTCGGCGCGACCCTCGCCACCACCCTCCTGCGGCTCCTCCGCCAGGAGCCGGAGCGCCGTCGAGGTGCCGACCTCATCGAGGAGTTCGCCCGGGAGGTTGCGGCGCGGCGGGCCCGGCAGGAACCGCGGCGGCGGTCGGCCGAGTGGGTCCGCGTGTCCCGGTCCGTCGACCGCGTCGACGAGGCGCGGCGGCAGCAACTGTCCTCCGGTGGCGCGCCCTCCTACCACCGGGCCTGACCACGCGCACCGGCTGGCGGATCTCCGGGTCCTCCACTGTCGGGACCCGACGTCCGATCATCGACCCTCGCCCCGTCCGCATGGCACCACGCGGGCGGGGCGTTGCGCGCCGTCCCACATCCTCGCCGCCGGAGTTGCCGTCCGCGTCCCGCCCGCATTGCACCACGCGGCGGGGCGCGGCCGGGAGCGCCGGACCGCCGACGCCCTCCCCTGTATAGGAGCGGCACACATGCACCAGCACATCACCAAGTTGACAGCGATCACCGCTGCCGTCGCCCGGCACGGGGCCGTCGTTGTCGGCGGGGCCGGCGGCGCGCTGATCGGCTATTCCGCCGTCGGCAGCCTGCACGCACCCGAACTGCTGCGGATCGCGCTCGCCGGCCTGGCCGGCATCTGGATGGCGATCACCCTGGACGAAGCCGCGATGCGGGCCTCGGCCGCGCTGCGACGACGCAGCGGACCCGACGCCGATCCGCAGACATGGCCGCCGGCGGACCTGGACGAGGCTCTTGCCCGGGTGACCCGGATCGCCTCCGACGAGCGTCTGCGCGCGGCCGAGCGCGAGGCCGCGTTCTTCGCTCGGATCCACCTCGACGCCGGCAATGCGTGGCTGGGCGAAGCGTGCCGCTGGCAGGGACATCGCGAGGGTGGTGCCAGCCTGCATCTGGCCCCGGGTGTCCGCCTGGTCTGGCATTCCGCCGCCGATGCGGAGTACCCGGAGGCCTTCACCGTGGCGACCGGCGGCTCGATCGTGGCGCCGGTCGCCAACGCCGAACAACTGCGGACGCTGCTGGAACAACTGGCTCGACACGGCGAGATCGGTGCCGGCACGAGCAGTGGGACCGGCATCTCGTACTGGGAGGCCCTGGTCTGATCCGCAGGCACCCGCCGGGTCGTCCGGCATCCCGATCGCGCGCCCGGGCGGTGACCGTCACCCGCCCGGGCGCCGCGCATCCCACCCACCGAAAGGACCCGCACATGAGCAAGCTCGCCACCGCCGCCCCGGACGAGCCCGAGCCGGGCTGCCCGCTCCTGCTCGGCATGCTCGCCACCACCGGCCGACCCGTCTACGCGATCGTCGACACCACCAGGCCCAACCCCACGCCCTCGCGCGGAACGCCCGGTCCCGGCCGCGTCGACCGCGCGCTGCTGGACCGGATGATCGACCGCCGCCGCCGCCGCGGCTCCGGCCCGCGCCGCCCGTAACCCCAGCACCTATGAGGGCCGACACCGAACGCGGTGTCGACCCTCATGGCCGCTGGACACCACGGCCAACACACAGAAGCGGTCGCCGGGATAGAGGCCCGACGACCGCGAACAGGCCCAAACCTGAAGGGAATCGCGCCTGTGCACCCCATCATCTCATCCACGCGAAAGCCCCAGCCCGACCCCCGGCCGGATGACCGCCCCGACGGCGGCCAGATCGACATGAACGAGGCGCTGCGCCGGGTCAAGGCGACCGCCGCTCGCCTCCGGGCGGAGAAGCAGTCGTGACCGCCGCTGAGCGCGCCGAACTGATGCGCCGCCTGCGGGACGCGAACCGGCGGTCCGAGGAGGCCGCACGTCTGGCACAGGAGCTGGGTCGCCCCGACGCCGACTCGTGACATTGCCCCAGCCCACAGGACACACAACCCGGCCACGCCCTCCGTGGCCGGAGAGGAGACCGTATGGACTGGCGTCACGTCGCCGCCTGCCGCGACGAGGATCCCGACCTGTTCTTCCCCGTCGGCAACACCGGCCCCGCCCTGGTCCAGATCGAGGAGGCCAAGGCGGTCTGCCGCCGCTGCCCCGTGATGGAGCACTGCCTGGGCTGGGCCCTCGCGTTCGGTCAGGACGCGGGTGTGTGGGGCGGGTCGAGCGAGGACGAGCGTCGCGCTCTCAAGCGTCGCGCCGCCCGCAACCGCGCCTCGGCCTGATCGTTCGCGCGGCGGTGAACCGGCCCGGGGCAAAACCGCCTCGGCCGGGCGGGCTGACCCGGCCGACACCGTCGCGCCCCACCGACAACCGCCCGAGAAGGGCACTCCGCCGACGAACGCCGCGGGCCGATGCCCCAAGCAACGGCCCACGGCTCGGCACCCCCTGCAGGACAGACCTGAGGAGATCACCGTGGACACCAGCATGCCCGGGCCGGACGCCCGGCACATCAACCCCCGATCCACCGTCACCAGCCGAGCTGCGATGGCCGCCCGCCTCGACGCGCTCCTCGACATCCCGATCGAGCTGTTCGACGGCATGCCCGGCACAACCACCGCCCGGGCCCGCGACTTGCTCGACATCGACCCCTACATCGCCATCCGCGCCCGTGCCCTGATGAACACCGTCATGCACGGCCGCACCCGCGACACGGACACGATCCTGCTCGTCGTCGCCTCCCCCGAACTGACAACCGAGCACATGGACCGCGTCGCCTGAACACACCACGCACCCCCATCGGCCCCCGGCCGACGGCTGCCCATACCGCTGCGACCCCACCATGCCGGGGTCGCAGCGGTATGGAGAGTCGGAACACGCAAGCCCGCCGGGCCGCCTGCGGAACGACCGGCTCCTCCAACCGATTTCGATCTCGTCCCGGGGCCGCCGCGCGGTTCCGACCAGGGAGGAACGCGATGACCGACGACACGACCGAGCGCATCACCTACACCGCCGACGTGGTGTGCATCCGCGACGGCCACGTCCTGCTGATCACGCGGGGCTGGCCGCCCCATGAGGGACGGCTCGCGTTGCCGGGTGGGTGGGTGGATCCCGGCGAGACGAGCCTGTCGGCGGCCGCGCGGGAGTTGTGGGAGGAGACCGGCGTTCGCGTCGACGTGGAGGACCTGGTCCTGGTCGGTGTCTACGACGACCCCGAGCGCGACCCGCGCGGCCGGTACGTCTCGGCCGCCTACACCGTCACCGTCCCCGCCGACACCACCGCCCGGGCCGGGGACGACGCGGCAGCAGTGCAGTGGGTCCGGTTCGACCGCCTGCCGCAGGAGTTGGCGTTCGACCACCGCCACATTCTGGACGACGCCTTGAGCGGGCCGCGTTCGGCCGCCCACGCCTGACGATCGGCTTCCCGCAGACGGCCGCAGCCAGCCGATGTGAACAACCAGGAGAGTGGCCACCCGAAGCGGGTGGCCACTCTCCCCTTTTAAAGAGGGAGGACGGCGCATGGTTGCCCGTCGCGACACGAAGAAGCCCACCGCCGTGCCTCGTTCGCGCATGCACCCCGCCGACGCCCGGCCGCCGGATCGACCCGCCACGGCCGGCACGGCCGGGGCACCGGCGGGCCGTCCGGCCGAGGTGGCGGCTGGCCCGGATCCGCTCGCCCTGTTGGCGAACGCCCGCGACCGCGCGGCCGACCTGGTCGACCTGGCTGGCTACCGCGCCGATCGGCTGCTCGCCGAGGCCGAGCAGAACGCCGAGACCACCATGACCGAGGCACGCCACCTGGCCGACGTGGCGCTGGCCGAGGCGGATCGGACCACGCGCGAGACGGCGGCCGAGGTCGGCGCAGCGCGAGAGCAGGCTGGCGAGATCCTGGCCGCCGCGACCGCCGAGGCGACCCGTGTCCGCGAGAGCGCCCAGGCCCAGGCCCGCCAAGTGCTGACCGCCGCCGGAGCCGAGGCCGAACGCCTGATCGCCGACGCCCGCATCCGCGCTGCCGATGCCGAGAACCGCCACGAGCGGGCCCTGCGCGCCGCGCAACGCATCGGCGACGAAGCCGAGCGCGAGGTGCGGGAGATGCGGGATGCGGCGACGCGGGCCCGTGTGCTCGTCGACCGGCAGTTGGCGGACGCGCGACTGGTGGTGGATCGCACGCTGGAGGACGGTACGGCGGCGGCGCGGAGCATGCGTGACGATGCCGCGGCGTACGCGGCGCGGGTACGGGACGAGGCGGAGACGGCCGCAGCCCGGACCCTGGAGGACGCGCGGGAGGCGTGGGCGCGGGCCGAGGAGTCGCGGCGCGAGCACGCGGAACGCGCCGAGCGCCAGGCCGAGGCGTTGGCGAAGGTGCGCGAGCACGCCGAGCGTGAGGCGGCCCGCCGGGTCGAGCAGGCACTGCGGTCCGCGAACGCGCAGGCCGAACGCGAACGCGCCGAATCCGTCGGCAGGTCGACCGACGCCGAACGCGCCGCAGCTGCCGATCGTGAGGCGGCGCGGCGGGCCCGCGCCGACGCCGAGACCGCCCGTGATCGGGTGTTGGAGGGCATCGGCGCCCGGATGGACCGGGTCAAGGCGCTGCGGCGCCTGGACACGACGCTGTCCGTCGCGCTGGTCGCGGTGGGGCTCGGGGCGCTGGCGTTCACGTGCACGAACGTGACGTTGTTCGCCATCGATCACGGCACCCCGTCGGTGATCGCGTGGCTGTTGGACCCGGTGGCGTCGATCGCGCTGGTCGCGATCCTGGTCACCGACGGCACGCTGATCCGACACGGTGCCACCGACCGCGCTTCCGGGGCGGCGACGTTCCTGCGGTTGTTCGCCGGGTTGGCGACGTGGGTGATGAACGTGTGGCAGAGCGTGTGGCCGGACGGCGGGTTCGGGGTGCCGACGCATCCGGACCCGGCGGGCATCGTGCTGCACTCGGTGCCGCCGCTGCTGCTGATCGGGTTGGCGGAAGCGGCCACCGTCTACCGCAGGCGGATTGCGGACCTGCTTGCGCAGGCGACTCGGGAGGTCGCCGACGGCGTGCACACCGCCGTCGCGAGCGCGCTTCCCGGCGCGCTTCCCGAAGGTGCCGCGACACCGCTTCCCGGGCACGTGTCGAAGCCGCTTCCCACACCCGCCGCCGACCCGCTTCCCGCACGCGGCGGCGCTCCGCTCACCACGGGCGGCGAAACGCCGTTCGACCCGCGCGGGAAGCGCCCGGGAAGCGCCGCCGAAAGCACCTCGGGAAGCGGCCGTGGAACCGCCACGAGAAGCGGCGCGGAAGCGGGCCCGGCGCGGCGGCGGGGAGCAGGCCGGGAAGCGACACCGGCGGGTCGTCGGGAAGCGGTCGGGAAGCGCGCTTCCACGACTCCCGTGAACGGAACCGGGAAGCGCACGGCGGAGACCGGGGAGCGCACCCACGAGGAACTCGTGAGCGCGGCCGTCGATCTCCTGGTCCGGGAGAAGGGCCGCCTGCCGCTGCGGGAAGCGCCCGCCCTCCTCGGCGTCCGCTACGACCGGGCCAAGGCCGCCGTCGAGGACGCACGAACCCGACTGGCCGAGGCGGGTATCGACCCGGCCGCCTGAACCACCACCGGTGGTCGACTGCTTTGCCGGTCGTTCCGGACGCCCCCGCGCCCGAGACGACCGGCATGGACGCCGACGACACCCGTTCCCACACCGCACCCGCGCCTGCCGTGTGCCGGTTTGCCCGCGTGCATCGAGAAAAGGACCCTCGACATGGCTGACGAACAGCCCTACTGGACCTCCGATCAGCTGCTGAACCCGGAGGCGATGCGGGTCTACACCGAGCAGATCCGCGCGATTTTCCGCGACCACAAAGCCGAGTTCCGCAACCTCGGCGACGAGGTCTTCGGCGACTTGGTCGCCGACCCGATGCCCGAGGACAACCCGGCGCAGGCCCGGCTCCATGCCTGGCAGGTGGCCCGGATCCTGCGCCGAATGGAGCGCCACACCCAGGCGGTCGTGGCGCTCGCGAGGCAGCTGGACGCCACCTATCAGCGGGTGTACGTCGAACTGCCGCGCAAGCGCCAGGCGAAGGCGGCGCAGCGGGCGGCGGCGAAGGAGTTGCACGCCGAACGGCGGGCGCGGCAGGCGGTTCCGCAGGCGCGTCCGGGGCGGGAGGAACTCGTTTCCCCGGATGCCGAGGTGCCCGCGTTCGATCTGTTCCGGGGGTCGAGGTGAGCCGGTCGGACGAGGAGATGCGGCTGCGCAGGGCCAGGCATTGGAACGGTCGGCAGAAGGCTGCGACGAGTGATCGCGAGCTCGCGGACGTGATGGTCGACCGTGCGAAATCCGCCGCCGTGAAGGCCGAGAGACGCGGCGACAAACAGGCCTGGTACTCGCTCGCGCAGACCCTCGACGCCTGGTGTCGCGAACACGAGGCGTGACGGGCGAACGTCAACGACAACGTCAATCCCCACGCCCCGGCTCTGCTTTCCCGGGGTCCAACCTGCGCGTGCGTCGTGCGCGCGCGAGGCTCCCACGTTCGGTCACTGTCCGTCAACTCCGAGAGGAGGGTGAAATGAGCGACTCCGACGGCGGCAACGGCCCTTCCGGCACGCCCGGCGGTGTTCCCAACAATGTCGTCGAGTTCCCGAGGGTCGGGTTTCGCCCGTCGATCGACGCACCCCCGAACGCGCCGTCCGAACCCGCCGATCCCCCGGCCGCCGAAGGCTCCGAACCGGCGGGTCGGGTGTGGCCGACGCCGCGTGGCCGGGGCCGGTTGATGCGCCCGCCCGCCGTGTTGCCCACGCCCTTGTCCACCCCCGCAAGGCCGGCCGATGCCCCGGTCGGCGAGGCCACCGAACCTGCCGGCCATCCGGAGACGGCGGACGCGCCGGGACGCGATCTGGCGGCGATGTCGATGGTCTCGGTGGCCGGGGTCTCGGTCGCCGCGCTGCGCGGCACCCACCACCTCGCCGGCTGGCTCCAGGCCAAGCACAGCGAACGCCGCGAGGCCAAGACCGACAAGACCAACGCGAAGAACGGCGAGCAGGGCGCCAAGTCGAAGCGGAAGGCGCTGGCGTCGTTGGCGTCCAAGTTCGAACGCGGCACCGGTACCGGCGTCGGTGGTGGTGGTTCGGTGCGGCGGTCGTCGGGCGCGGGCAGTGGTGCGTCGTCCCCGCGATCGGGTGTCCCGGGTTCGGGAAGCGGGTTTGCGGGGCGGGGTACCGCGGGCGCGTCGGGGGCCGGGGGCAAGAGCCCGAGGAAGCGCGGCGGATCGTCCGGCGCGGGGTCGAAGTCGGCCGGCTCGTCCCGGTCCGGGTCGGGGCGTACCCCCAACTCCCGGTCCGGTGGTGGTGGTCAAGCCTCTGCTCCCAAGGCCGCCGGTGGCGGCGGTGGCAGGTCCGGCCCGGGACCGGGGAAGTCGGGTGGTACCGGCGGCTCGTCGGGTGGCCGCGGATCCGGTCCGCGTGCCGCCCTCGGCGGCCTGGCCCGTGGGGCCAAGGCCCTCAAGTCCTCCTCCGGCAAGGCCGCGTCGGGCAAGGACGCCGCGAACGGCGGGGCTGGCAAGTCGGATTCGGCCGGCCCCGGGAATCGGGGCGGCGGACGCCGCCGGGGCCGTGCCCGACCGAAGCCCCCGTCGCGGAAGACCCGGGTCGCCGGCGCCGCCACGCGGCGCCGGGATCGCTCCGATGCGGACCGGGCGGGCACCGAAGGACGCAAGGGGGCCGAGGGTTCGAAGAGGAGGGTCTCGCCTCGGTCGTCCGCCCCCGGGTCCGGTGCCCGCTCCCGCGACGGGTCCGACGAGCGCGGGCGCAACGCCCCCAAGGGATCGCCCCGCGCGAGGAAGGCGGCGGACGCGCGCCGGGAACGCGCGGCCAGGCGACACAGGGGTCGGACCGGCGGCCTGGCACCGGAGAGCAGGTACCGCAGGCGGCTGGGCGTCCCCGAAGGCGAAGGAGCCTCCAATCCCCCGAAGGGGTCGCGCAGGTGGCGTTGTGCGCGGGGCCGAACCTGGTTGCGCACGCGGCCGATTCCGACCGTGTGGAAAGCCGCCCGCACAGCCCGGATGGCGGACCGCGACGGCGCGCCGCGCGGGTTGTCCCGGTGGGCGCGGATCAAGGCCCGCGGACGGGCCCTGCGCGCCCGTCCGCCGGTCGTGATCGTGGTCGTCGCCGGCGATGCCGAGGACACGACGACGGGAAACGCCCGGAAGAGTACGCCGAACACGGCGAGGAATCGGGTCTTCGACCGGTCGACCAAGTACGAGGCGGCCCAGGCACACACCCCGAAGTACACAATCTCCGGGAACACGTCGCCCCGAACCACGCCGCCACCGCCGCCGCGTGTGGATCCGGGGCTGGTGCCGCCGAGGACGCAGCGTCCGCCGAGGCGGCAGCCCGTGAAGGCGAAGACCACCGAACCCCCCAAGCCCTCACGGGTCGAACAGCCACCCGGCACACCGGTGCCCGAGTATTCGTACGAGCGGCGCGAGAACCTCCAGCGCGACACCCTGCGCAACGGAGCGGAACAGTCGAAGAGCCCGACACAGTCGGCTCCCACCGGCTCGACCTCGATCGACCCCACCGCTCCCGAGTCCGCCGTGGCCGGTGGGTTTCCCGTCCGTGCGCGGCGGGTTCGGCCGGTGGTGCCGCCGCTGCTGCGCCTGCGGCACTACTACGACTACCGGCTGGAACGCGAGCCGGACCCCACCCCTCCCCCGCCTCCACGGCCCGTCCGGGCGGCGATCACCGCCGGGCCGGTCACGAAGGGAACCCGCATGCCCGCACCCGCACACCGCCGTGCCGCCCTCGCCCCTGCGGGCGCCGACACGGACCTGACCATCTACGACCTGATCGACGCCGACCGCGACACCGCGAGCGAGATCCTCGACCGCGTCGACGAAGCCCGCAAGGTCGCCGCGTGGGCGGCCGCGCTGCAGGACCGCCTGGACCAGCTCAAGGCCAACGTCGCCCAGTTGAAGATCCCCGGATCCCTGAGCGGCAACGTCGTTCGCCTGCTGGAGCAGGCCGAGTCGCTGAAGTCCGCCGCCGACGACCTGGTCGCCGCGCTGCCCCGCGCGTCCGAGGCGATCGCCACCGCGGCCGCCAACGCCTCCGCCCGTCACCGCAATCCGGCCGACCGCGCCCGCGACCTCGGACACCGCGCCCCCGCCGAAGCCGTCTACCACAAGGGATAGCCCATGTCGTCCGAACTCGTTCCCGTCACCGCCGCGGTCGTCGCCCCCACCGGCGACGGCGCCCACCACGACGACGTCGTGCGCCAACTCGAAGACGCCGCCGCCGGAATGCGCCTGCTGTCCGAGGCGATCACGACCACCTTCGCCGGCATCGACGACGCGGCGTCGAGCGTGTACCAACTCGCCGAGACCGCCGCCGCCCTCAACGTGGACACCTCCACCCTGGCCGACCACCGCGACGCCGCCGCCGTCATGCGCGCCGCCCACGGCCAGGCCGACCACCTCGCCTCCAAAGCCCAGGACATGGCGGTCCTGTTCGCCCGGACCGCCGACGAGCACAGCGCCGACTACGGCCCCGTCGACGAGGCCGTCAAGGCCATGCCCGTGCCCATGGCCGACCGGTCCTTCTACGCCAACCGCTGACCCGACCGACCGACGACAGCAAGGAAGAGAGCCCCCGCCGTGTTCAAGCACGCGTTCGCCCGGGCCCGCGACACGGCGGGCCGGGCCGGCACCCTGGCCGGCGCCGCCATCCTCACCGCCTCCACCCTCGACGCCCAGGCCGCCCTCTACGGGGCGCCCGCAGCCCTCGGCGTCGCGGCGCTGGGGGCGCTGACCCTGCGCCCCTGGCGCGAGAGCGTCCCCGCCGAGATCACCGTCCTGTACATGACGCCCGCCACGCTCCTGCTGATCGAGGCCGGGACGTTCCGGCTGATCCCCGGAACCCACTGGGGCGAGGCCCTGTTCGCCGCGATCTGGGCCAGCGCGACCTGGTGGGTCCGCCCGTCCCTGGTCGCCCACGCCCTGGCCGACATCGACCCGCCCACCACCGCATCCACCAAGGCCGAACAGGCCTGCGTCGCCCTCGAACTCGCCGCCACCCCCGCCGAGCGTCTCGTCGCCTGGTGGGCCGCGGCCGTCGCCTGCGACGGCGGCGCGGCGCCGGGCACCCACCTCGAATACCCCGAGGTCGACGGACCCTGCGACTTCGCGGCCGAGATCGTCGCGGACGTGCGCGGCGTGCCCGTCCCCGACATCCCGCTCGCGAAGCTCTCCGCGCTCACCGACATCCCGCTCGACCTGATCACCGTCGGCCCGGTCCCCGGCTGCGGCGCCGGCCGCAAACATCTCACCGTCGGCACCCGCCGCCGCGAGCAGGACGACGACATCCAGGCCCGGTGGGAACGCCAGGTCGCGTCCAAGGCCATGCCCGGCTCGGTCATCACCCACATCCGCTACGGCTCCACCAAACACACGGGAGAGATCGCGTCGTGACCCTCACCCCCATCCCCGGCGTCGACACCGACGTCGACGTCGTCGAAGTCCACGTCGAGGTCCCCGCAGGCGGGGTCATCAGCTACGACCTGCGGCGCCTGTGCACCGCCCTGGGCGTCCTCGACCCCGCCTGCCTGGCCGTCGAGACCGACGGCCTCAACCGCGCCCTGATCACCGTCTACAAGAACCCGCCATTGGCCGACATGCCGCACGCCGTCGGCGAGGACCTCGTCATGGACGACCGCGGCTACATCACCGTCGGCCGCCACCACGACGGCCGACCCGCCCGCATCCGCCTGTACGAACCCGGGTCCGGCGCCCAACGATCCGTCATGTTCGGCACCACCGGCGCCGGCAAGTCACGTTCCCTGCAACTGCGCCTGGCCGCCGAGAAACGCTCCGGGATCGTGTCCTGGCTCGCCGATCTCAAGGGCGGCCAATCCGTCCCCGAGGCGAAGGACAACGTCGACTGGCACACCACCAGCCAGGAAGGCGCCATCCTCATGCTCCTGGCGGCGGTCGCCGTCATCGAGGAACGCACCCGCCGCTACGCGGCCATGGGCCGCTCCTACTTCGCCATCGACGACCCCGACCCCCTGCTCGTCGTCCACATCGACGAGGCGAACAGGCTGCTCGAGAAGGGCGCCCCCTACCGCGACCTGGCCGCCTTCCTCTTCAAAGAAATCGGCAGGACGGGCCGCTCCGTCGGCGTCGGCGAGGACGCGGCCGCCCAGGCCGGACACGTCGACGAACTCGGCGGCTCCGACACCCTCCGCGCCATGCTCAAGGAAGGCGAAGTCACCCTGCTGCGCTGGTCCAGCAGCATGATGGCCTCCCTCGTCTCCGACGGCCTCCTCCCCGCCGGAGCACAACTCGCCGTCATCCCCAAACTCACCGGACCCCCGCGCCTGCGCAGCCGGTTCGACCCCGACGACGACACCACCGCACCCACCTCCACCGCGGGCACCGCCTACCTCCTCAACAGCGAACGACCCACCGCCGTCATGCGCCACTTCCGCGTCGGCAGCCTCACACCCGTCGACGGCCTCGACCCGTTGATCCTCGAGCTGTACGGACCCGGCGAACCCCGCCGCCTCGAGGAAACGTCGTGGGAAGCGGCCGGGGAGGCCTACACCACCCGCCACGAAGAGGAGATTCCCGCCCACCTCATCGCCCAACTCACCGGCGAGGACACCGGCGACGACGGCGACGACGGTGAGGTCGACGAGCGCGGCACGACCCGCAAGAAGAAGCAGAAGACGAACGGCCTGCGCATCCCCAAAGCCGCACCCACCACCGCGCCGCCACCCACCGTCAAACCCACCATCGCCGCGCGCATCCTGCGCGCCCTGGAGAACGGGCCACTCAGCCGCGCGGACATCGTCGCCGCCGTCAACACCGACGGAGGCGACGAAGTCACCCCCGGCAGCATCGCCACCAACCTCACCACGCTCACCCGCAAAGGCCACGCCACCAACCCCGAACGCGGCATCTACACCCTCGCCGACTGACCCGGCCCTGCCCCCACGGTCCGGCCGCCGCCCCACACCGGGCGCGGCGACCGGCGCCGCGGGCGCACGACCCACCCGAACAGACCCCGACCAACCCATCCCCACAACGGGAGTGATCCGGCATGCCCGCAAACAACCGAACCCGCCGAACCCGCCTGGCACGCGGGGCCGTCGTCGCCACCGGCGCCCTCGTCCTGGCCCTCACACCCGCCGCCGCGTACGCAGCCGACACCACGAAGTCGTCAGTCGCCGGAACCGGCGGCAGCGCCGTGTCGATCACCACCGGTGTCCTCGCCGTCGCCACCGCGCTCTACCTCGCCTACCGACGCGGCACGGTCCTGCTGGTCCTGCTCGCGATCGCCGCCGGAGCGATGCTCTCCGGCACCTCGTTCGCCGCGACGCTGTCCGACCTGACCGACCACCTCGCCCACGCCGTCGTCGACGCCGTGACGGCCGCCCTCTCCTGACCGGCCGATCCCCATGCCCCCGGACCCCGGGGGCGTGGAGAACGACCGCCACCACAGTCCCTGTCGCGGACCGTGCCGGTTCACCCGCCCCCCACCACCGAACCCGAACGGGGATACCTCATGCCTCGAAGCGTCAACCGCGTCTGGACTCCCGACCGGATCGCCGCCGAGATCGACGGCCTGCAGGCCTCGGCCGCCGCGAGCCGACGCCACCTCGACGCCGCCCGACGGCAGGCCGCCGACGGCAGGACCGAAGACATCCGCGCACAGGGCCGCGAAGCCGTGCCCCACTACGAGGCGAACCTCGCCGAATACGAGCGTCTGACCGCCGGCCTCCGACGCGGCGACAGCCCCCGAACGCTCGGCTACATCGACTGACCGCACCGTCGGCGGTTCCCGGCACCGAGCCACCAGGCCCGGACCGCGAGCCCGCCCTCGGGGCCGACCTCACCCGATCCCACCGACGCGGCCACCACCCCCGGGAGGCGGTGGCCCCGGCACGTTCGACCGCCGCCCACGGCCCCGGAACCCGCACCCCCGGGGCCGTGGAGGACGGCCGGCACCCCCGCCGCTCGCCCGACCGAACCCGAAACGGAGAAACATGTACGCCACTCCCACGACGAGCTACGGCTTCGAATTCACCATCGGCGACGAGTTCGACCTGGCCGACGTCCCCCTCTGCTGCGACGGCGACATGACCAGGATCGACGACGGCGCCGACTACCTCACGTACAAGTGCGGCATCTGCGAGACCACCGTCAGGGTGACGCGCAGCACCGAGCTGGTCTTCGACATCCACTGACCCGTCCCGGCCGCATAGCGACCGGGATCGAACCTGCCTCGGGCGCCGCACTCCACCGAGGAGCAGCGGCCGGTGCCGCAGGCCCGGGACGGCGAGCACACGAACGACCCCAACCCACGACGACGACAAGGAAGAAGATCCCTGTGTCCCACGAGCCCTGGGCCGACGACCGCATCCCGCCGCCGCCCGAACCCCTCGGACCCCTCGACGACGAGGACGAGGAGATCGGCATCACCCCGTGCCGCTGCGCCGGCGAGGGCTGTGATGCCTGCGACAACACCGGCGTCGTCTACCCCTGACGCCACCCCGTGACCGGATCCATCCATCGAACGCCGAGGAGGCGCACCCCATGCCTCGACAGCCGGGTGCGCCTCCGTGATCCGCCCCACGACGAGACGGGATCGCCACCATCATGCCCACCCCCACCCCGCAACGACAGCTCTCTCGTACCCTGTTGCTCACCGCCGCCGTCGTGCCGCTCGCCCTCGCGGTCGCCGACGACGTCCGCCTGCGGCGCCGCCTCGAGGTTGCCGGACGCGACGAACTCACCGGCCTGCGACGCCGCCAGGCCCTCACCGACCACGGCGAGAAGCTCCTCCCCGCCGGACATCGTGCCGACGACGTCCTGGTCCTGCTCCTGGACGTCGATGCTTTCAAGCAGGTCAACGACGTGTTCGGGCACGCCGCGGGCGACCGGGTCCTGGTCGTCGTCGCCAGGCGCCTGCACCGCTGGTGCTCGGCGCGGCGAGGCCTCGCGGCGCGTCTGGGCGGGGACGAGTTCGGCGCGTTCGTCCGCCTCCCGCGTGCCGACGTCGACCGCGAACTCGTCGACCTGCGCAGCCGATTGAACGAACCCGTCGCGTACGAGGGCCTGGGCCCGGGGGTGCCGTGTTCGGTGTCCGTCGGCGCCGCCCACACCGCCGACCTGCCCGGCCGGCCGTGGACCGCGCTGCTGCGCGCCGCGGACGTGGCGATGTACCGCGTCAAATCCGGCGAGGCCGCGTTCCCGTACCTGGGCACCCGGGACGACGCCGCGACGGCCACCGTCAACGGCCGCCGCCCCGGCCGCCCGGGCACGCACCTGGCCGCCGCCCACGCGGCATGACCACCCCGACTCACCCACAGGAGAGACGTTCCGTGCCCGACATCACCTGGACCGCCGCGCAGCGTACCGCCGAGATCACCTTCCTGCGTGTCGAGGCCGACCGCTGCGACGACGCCCGCGACGACGCCCGAACCACCGCCGCCGACCCGGCCGCCCGCCCCGCCGAACGGGACTTCGCCCGCCGTGCGATCACCACCCACCGGGCCAACGCGGCCCACTACCGCGCCCAGGCTGACGCGCTCGAACAGGGCGCCGATCCGGCCGAACTCGGATACACGGCCTGACATTCCCCGCCGCCCGCCGCCCGCCGCGCGCCTGTCGGCGTGGTCCGGCAGCGGCCCGGCCCCACCCAACGGCACGCGCGTGTTCACCGTCCCGGCCGGCCCCGTACCGGGTCCGGCCCGGGCGGCGGGCGCACGACCACCCGACCCCACCACCATCCGACCCCGCCACGGGAGTGATCTCGCATGCCGGAACCCGTCCACCACCGACCGGCACACACCGTCGCCGAACCCGCATCCGACACCGCCGCCCGGTACGACGACCTCACCCGCTCCCCCGAGTGGATGGCCGGCGAACGCGAGGCCACCGAGCAGATCGCACGGGGCGAGGGCACGTTCTTCGAGGACCTGGACGCGATGTTCGCCCACCTCGAAGGCGAACCCGCGCCGAGCCCGGGGATCCGGATCGTGTCGTTCGGCTACGGCCACCCCGCGCCGCCGCCCGCCGCCGAGATCGTCTGCGACCTTCGAAGGGCGTTCCGCAACCCCCACCACGACCCCGAGATGCGCGAACGTACCGGCCTGGACGAGGACGTCTACCGGCACGTCCTGGCCACCCCCGGCGTCGAGGAACTCACCGCCGCCGTCGCCACCGCCGCCGTGAACCTGCACGCGGCGATCGGCGGCCCGATCACCGTCGCGGCGGGATGTGTCGGAGGCAGGCACCGTGCGGTCGGTGCG
Organism: Embleya hyalina; assembly: GCF_003967355.1. GTDB lineage: Bacteria > Actinomycetota > Actinomycetes > Streptomycetales > Streptomycetaceae > Embleya > Embleya hyalina. The sequence goes on from NZ_BIFH01000034.1 coordinate 158,478, forward strand.
GCCCGAAAAATCGCGGACCACATCACCGCCGCGGGGATCACCGTCGAGCTGGTCCACCGCGACGTGCACCTCGACGTCCTGTCCGGCACCCACCACGCGGACGGCCTGGCCGACCCCCTCCCCGAGCCGGGCACCGCGGTCGGCTCCGCACAACCGCACACCACAGGCAGGACGTTCGACCTTCGGGCGCTGCTCGGTGCCGGCGTCGATCCGGTCCCCGTCGAGGAACTGAGCCCGCATGAGCTGCGTTGGGCGCTGACACTCGCCCGCGAGGAGATCGCCGCCCACACGATCAAGTGGGGCGAGGTCGAGGACACCTTCGGCGACGAGATCGCCTGCACACCCGGCTGCCACGGCTCACACCTGATCGCGCCGTGCGAGGAGTGCGACGAGGAGGACGAGGAGGACGCGTAGTTCGTGCGATCGCGATCCCGACCGGCGAACCCGGCCGGGGTCGCGGGGCGCACGAGCACCCCGAACCCCTCGACCCCAGGAGGCGACGTGCCCGACAACCCCCGCCCACCGGCGAACGACGACGAGCCCACACCCGAACACGGCGAAGAGATCCCAGGGTTCGGCGACCTGGCCGCACCCGGACAGATCTGGCACCTGCGCGAATCCGAAGAGTTCGTCCCAACGGCCGACTTCACGCCCGCCCGCATCCGGCTGACCACCGTCTGCCGCCCCGCCGACAGGGCCGGCTGGTTCCGGTTCGCCGACCTCGACATCCACCCCTGGCGCCCGGTGCCGGGCCGCCTGGACCTGGAGGACCTGGAGATCTGCTACGCCCTCGCGGCCTGGCCCCACCACCACGACCTGGCCACCAGCACCGCCGACCCGAGGAGCGAATCATGACCGCCACCGACACCACCATCACGCCGCCGGAGGACTGCCCGGCCCGGCTGCTGTACCGCGCCGGCCGCGAACGCGCCGCCGAAGTCGACGCCCGGATCACCCACCAGCGCGCCGAACAGGCCCGCGCCGCCGCCGAATGCGCCGCCTCGGACGCTACGTACTGGGCGCCCGGCATCGCCGCCCTCGCCGACCCCGACTCCTGGACCGGCTACCCCGAGACCATCCGCGACGACGGCACCCCGCGACCGGCGGGCGCGGCAACCCACCTGGGTGACGACATCTGGGCCTGGTCCACCGACGACGACCGCGGCCCCCTGGCCACCCTCATGGTCCGTTGCACCTGCGGCAGCACCTACCGATCCACCGCGATCCACGGCCACGAGGACGTCGACCACGCCCTCGCGCTCGCCTACGACGCCCGCGACCACACCGACCGGACCTGCCGCACCCTCCATACCTGACCCGCCGACCACCACGGCCGCACCCGCGCGTTCCTGCCACCACGATCCCGACCGCGCCCACCACCCTCGCGGTGTCGGCGCGGTCCGGGTCGTGGGCGCACGAGCCCCCGACACCACCAACCCGACGAGAGGACCGTCGTGATCGAGACCGTGCCCGAACCCACCACCGGCCCTACCACCCCCGACACGCACACACCCACCACCGACACCCACCACACCCTCGACGTGGACGCCCTCCTCGCATGGGGCGCGGCCCACCGCACCCCCGCTGTCCGAACCCTGGCCGAACGCGCGAGCAAAGCCCTGACCGGCCTCGCCGAACGGCGCGAACGCCAGGACGCCGTCCACGCCGCACAACGCCGCGTGATCGACGCCGAACTCCTCCTCGCCCAGGCGCAGCGCGACCTGCGCGCCGCCAAGGCCGGCACCCCCACCGTGCCCACCGCGTCGACCAACGCCTGCCCGGCCGTGCCCGACCCCGATCCGGCGCAGCGGCGGGAGGAGGGTCGCCGGGCTCGGGTGTGGGCGGCGGCGAACAAGGTCGCCTGTCCGGATCGTGGCGTCGTTCCCAAGGGTGTCCTGGTGGGGTATCGCCGGGCGAACGAGGGCGAGATCGTTGGGGTTGTGCGGTGACCGCCGTCGACGACGTCACGCCCCGGGCAGGCTCGGGCGATGGTCCCGGGTCGGGTCTCGACGACGCGGGCCTGGTGGGCGCGCTGCACCGACGGAACGCCGATCTCGTGGCGGGTCATCGTGCCAGCGACACCAAGGCCGGCCTCCTGTTGGCCGTGGTCGGCGTGTTCGCGCCGTCCCTGTCGAGGATGCCGATCGGCCCAGCCCGAGGAGTGGGAGCCGGCCTGGCCCTGGCCGGCGTGCTCCTGGTCCTGGTCCTGGTGCCGCGTACGGGTGGGTGGTTGCGTCCGGCCGTCGACGTGGACACCACGCTGCGGCGGGTTGCCGACCGCGAGTCGCTGCGCGAACTCGCCGTCGAGTACGAACGCCTCGGCCGGATCACCGCGCGCAAACACGCGCTGATCCGCGCCGCGCTGCTCGTGCTCGCGGCCACGCCGGTGATCGCGCTGATCGCGGCGTCGATCCCGTAGCCGGCCGGGCCCGTTGCCCCCGGAACCGCCTGGGCGGTCCGGGGGTTTCGAGCACGGCCGAACCCGGCCGGGCCTCCCCCGCAGACGGGACCCCACCACGTGAACAGCTACCGCCTCGACTACATCGCCGCCGACACCGCGGCGGGCATCGAACTCGTCGCCGACAGCCGGGAGTTCGACGACCGCAACGATGCGTCGGCCATGCGCGAAGCCACCCGCCTCGTCAAGGCCTGGGGCGCACCGCGCGCCTCCACCGAGCGCCGGACGGGCCGCCTGTGGGCGCTGCACCGCGGCAACAAGACGCTCGTCGGCAACGTCTGGCAGTGACCTCGCCTCGGGCGGCCCCACCACGTCGATCACGCGATCACCGCATCGACGGACGGCACCCGGGATCCCGAGACGTCCACGGCATCCGCCCAGCGCACCCGACCGACCCGACCGGCCCGGCCCCGCAAGGCGGGCCGGTCGGACCGCACGAAACACACCCCGGGCCAGGGATCTCACCCGCTCGCCCCCCACCGACAGGACACGCTCATGCAGATCGTCACCGTCGCAGGACACCAGTGGATCACCCTGCGCGAACTCGAACACCTCACCGCCGCAGCCGTCGACGTCGCCGCCCACACCCCGGGATGCGCGATCCTGCGCGCGCTGCCCGGCCGCAGCCGGCTCACCCGCGCCGCGAGCACCGAGGTCATCACCACCCTGGCCGCCGTACGGGTCCACCCCACCGTGCGGTCGGGCCTGACCCGCCTCGCCCACACCGCCGCGAACAACCTCGCCGCCATCAGCTGCTCGGGCGCGTGGGTGTCCGCGCACGACATCGGCGCCGGCCCCGAAACCCGCACCCACCGGCCGTCCCGGTCACGCGAGCACGCCCCCGCCCGGTGACCCGGGCCGCCCGAACCCCTTCCACATCCCCAGGGAATCCCATGACGACATCGAGCAGCCGCACACGCACCCAGGAACCCACCTGGAGCGTGATCGGCCCCCACGGCCCCACACCCGAGACCCACCCCACCCGACACGCGGCGTACCGCGCCGCCGCCGGAGACGACCGCCGCGCCGGCATGGTCCTGGACCCCGCGCGGGGGGTCTACGTCCTGCGGACCCGGACCCGCACCGGGGAGGAGTGCGACACCGGATACGGCGTCACGCTCTCCGTCGACACCGTCCACGGCCGCACGACCCCCCCACGGACGGACCCGGCCCATGCTCGTGTCGGCGATGACCACGCACGAACTGCGCCTGGCGGTCGGGTGCCTCCGCGAAGAGCACACGCTCTGGTTCAACCGCATCCGCGACCTCCTCGGCGGCACCTCGTTCGATCCGGAACTCGGCTGCACCCCCACCTGCGACGGCGCCCGCACCGCGTGGATCTGCGCCCGCGGCTGCACCGGCCGTTGGGACCCGCGCATCCGGGCCCACCTCGACCCCGACGAGATCTCCGACCTGTATCCGACACCGACCGCCACCTGGGTCCTGCGTTCCCTCCAGGCGGCAACGACCCGGCCCGAACACCTCACGATCGACTGGGCGTCGGAGCCGGACCCGGACCCGGACACCTGGACAGGCTGCGAACCCGTCACCCACCACACGCCCGATGCCGCGCTGACCGCGTTCCGCAGCAGCGTCCGCGACGGCGTCGGCACCCGGGCCCGCCTCGACCCCGACCGCGGCGCGTACGTTCTGGAGACCCCGAACCGCGCCACCGGCCGCTACGACCCCTCCGGCGACGAGATCACCCTGTCCGTGAACACCGTCTGGGGAATCTGGCAGGAATACGGGGCCAGCCTGCCCACCCCGGTCGACGCGATGACGACACCGCAACTCCGCCTCGCCGTCATCCAGTTGCGCCACGAGAACACCCGATACGGCACCTGGGCCCGGGACATGCGCACCGGCTCCTGCAGCCGCTCCTGCACCCCCGGCTGCTACGGCGCCCGCACCGACAACCCGTGCACCGCCCACGCCGAAAACCCCGACCCGACACTCGACCCCACCGCGAACCACACACCCGCCGCCCGCTGACCGGCCGCACCCCTTGCCCCCGGAACCGACCACCGCCCGGTACCGGGGGTTTCGAGCGCGGCCGGGCCCGGCCGACGCATCCCTCTCAGACGGGAATCACCACGTGACCACCACCCTGGCTCCCCCGCCACCGCTCCCAACCGTCAAAGCCGAGCCGCCGGCCGAACCGTCGATCGTCGTGCTGTGCGGATCCATGCGCTTCACGCGGGAGATGGCCCGCGAGAACGCACGGCTCACCGCGCTCGGCCACATCGTCCTCGCCCCCGCCGTCGACATGCGCAAACCCACACCCTTGTCCACCGACCCCGCCAGCGCGGCCCGCATGAAACAGCGCCTGGACGAACTCCACCGCGCCAAGATCCGCATGGCCGGGTGGGTCGTCGTGATCTGCCCCGGCGGATACATCGGCGAATCCACCCGCCGAGAGATCGACCTCGCCGCCGAGTTGGGCAAGCCGATCACCTACCGCGACGCGCGCGTGGCCGGCGGCACGGCCGAACAGGCCGGGCGGGAGGCGGCGACGAAGCCCGTGTTCGCCGAGAACTTCGTCGGTGCCCTGCGCGAGGTCCGCCCGCACTGCGGCGACGACCAGACCCTGGAAGTCACGCGCGGCATCCGCTTGCAGGCCCGCAGGGACCGCCTCCACGTCGTCGCCTCGGGCCTGTACACCCTGGCCGTGACCCTGATCGACGCCCCCGGCATCGGCACCTGGGACGTACACGTTCCCCGCCGAGCCGTCCACGCCCTGACCACCCTCGCCCACACCGACGACGCGTACCTGGAACACGTCCCGGCCGACGACGACGGCGTGTCCGCCCTCGTCGTCCACCTCGGCGCGCAGCAATACACCGTGCGGCATCGCTACATCGGCGACTACCCGAACTGGCGCCCGCTGGTGGCCCAAGCCCTCGCAGCCGGCCCCGCCCTCGACCACGAGACGGTGCTGTACGCGGACCGGCTCGCGAGGTTCACCCGCGACGGGCACGACGCGCCGCTGATGATCTGGGGCCACGCCCCCGGGCAGCCGCTGATCGTTACCCGCGGAACCCACCACATCGGCCTGATCAAACCCCTACGGGGCGAGTACGGGCCCGACCCGGACGAGATCCGCGACACCTGGCGCCACACCCTCGCCGACACGGAAACCGGTCGATGATCCGCGCCGGCGACACCGACCTGGGCGACCGCACCAGCCTGGCACTGCTCGCGAACGAGGCCGCGATGCACTCGCGCGGACCCGGCGTCACCGTCCTGTACACCCTCGCCTCCGGGCGCGGCCGGCTCACCACCGCCGACATCGACCAGGCGCTCGCCACCCTCGACGAACTCGCCGCCGCCACCGCAGCCCGCGACGGGGTCCGAACGCACGCCCGGGCCCTGCACACCCGCCTCGCCGAACTGCGGGGCACGACACCGATCGACCTGGCCACCTGAATCCGCCCCGGGGCGGCCGCACGCCGCGACCAAACGAGCGCGACCGCCCCGGGCCCATCCACCGCGCCCCGAACGACGCGGAGAAGGAGCGACCATCGTGAACGCCACCATCACCCGCCGTCCACCCCTCCCCCACACCCACCCCGACACCGAGGCGATCGAGACGATCATCGAACCGGTCTACCGCGAACGCGCCCAGGTCGTCGCCGACCTCGCCGCCCGCTGGCCCGCCGTCCTCGTCGAACACGCCCCCGACCTCCCCGAATACGCGATCGTCCACGTCCACGGAGCCACAGGCCCCATGACCTGGCACGTGAACCGGGCACACCTGGACCTGTTCCCACACGTCCGCCGAGTCCGCGCCGACCACCCCCTGGCGCAATGGGACGGTTGCGCAACCGACGAGAAGTACACCCGCCTGCAGAAACTGCGGGCCGCGCGCGACACCGCGCCCCGCCCCGTCGTCGGCGCCCGCACCGTCTGGCGCGACGGACGCGGCGACCTGTGGATCACCAGCACCGACGACCCCGACCGCATCCACGCCCTCACCCCCGAGTACGCCCCGAACCGCTGGTCCACCCCCGCCGGGTTCCTGACCGCCACCGGCACCCTCACCGCCCTCGGCGCCGCCCGATGACGAACACGTACACCGCACGGTCCACCGTCGACGACCCGACCGCCACCGCCCTCGCCCGGCTCCGCGAACTCGCCGACGAACTCACCGCCGAGGCCGACCTCGCGCCCGTCGGCAGCGACGAATACCTCACCCTGCACACCATCGCCGCCCGCATCCGGGCCGCCACCGCGACCCCCGACCGGTCATGAGCCCGGCGACGAGCACCGCAACCACCCCACTCCTCGACCCGTCCGCCGAACCCGCGTTCACCACGCCCACCACCTACGAACGCGGATCGATGCGGATCACCACCCCCAAGGACCGCCTCGACAACGGACACGTGAGCTGGTTCTGCAACGACTGCGGCGCCCGCCGCTCCCTCACCACCCGACGCCCGGACGAGGCCGCAGCGCTGGCCGCCCAATGGCACGCCCACCGCTGCGACCCTCTGCCCGAACACTGGATGGTCGCTCCGATCGAGATGCCCTGCGACCTGTGCCGAGTCCACACCCGCACACGATCCCCACGACTCGGACGACCACGCCACCCGCTCTGTGCCGAACGCCGCATCCCCCGACCCACGACCACGACCGCCGCAGCGCCGACCGCGGTTGCCCGTCGGCCGGCACGAACGACTCCCGCCCCGCCCGCACGCGGTGATCCCCGATCCGGGACCACGTGAGGACCCCGATAGACCACCCCACGCCCCAGGGCCCTCGCACGCGTATTGCGCGCGAGGGCCCTTTTTTGTTTGCGGCACTCGACGACGAATCGCGGCCACGACATCCGAAACGACCTGGTCCTTCAGGGAGGGACACAAGTCGCGCATCCCTGGATCGTCACCCCCGCTCACCCACACCGACGAAGTGAGGCATCTCCCGTGAACGATCAGCGGCAACCGATACCCGCACCTCCTCCCGACCGCACCGGCCACGATCGGCGAACGGCCGTCCGCGTGAGTCGCGACCTGGCCGGGCACGCCGCCCGCGGCGTCGCCTTCCGAGCCGGCGTCACCGCCTGGTCCTGGATAGAGAGGCTGTGGCTCACCCACCACTGAACCGCCCGCCCGCCACCCCGCGCGCCCTGTCGGGCGCCGGGGTTGCGGGCGCACACTGGTGGACAAGCCTTCCGACCCGAGGGAGTACGACGATGGCCGAGCACGGCAAGGGCGAGCACGTCCTCGTCACCCACGTCCGCGGTGAACGCGTCGAACTGCCCGGCACGATCGGGGAGATCCGCGCGGGCCTCGCCGACGACGAGGCCCGCGCCGCCTTCGACCGCGAGATCGACCAAGCGCCGCTCGACCGTGTCGCGCTGATCGCCGCCCGCTGGGGCCTCCCCCAGGCCGCCCGCGACGAGGACGACGAACTGATCGCCCGCATCCGCGCCGGAGACACCACCGCAGCGCGGGAACTCACCGCAGAGGAACTCGACTACGAGGCCTCCGAGAGGTGAGTCGCTACCGGGTGCAGTACGGGGACATCGCCCGGACCAGCCGCGAAGCCCTGCCCGCCACCCGCAGATCCCTGTTCGACCGCGACATCGACCGACTCGCCGACGACCCCTACGGCTGCGGCTCCTACGCCGTACGCGACAAGGACACCCGCGAGGCACTGGTCGGCGGATGCGTGACGCTGTACCTGGTGTCCGACGGCGTCCTGGTGGTCACCGTTGTCCGACTCCAGGGCCCGCCCTGACCGGTCCGGACATCGACCGGACACGGCAGGCGTCGGACGGCGGTTGACGTGTCCGGACACAACTCCGAGTGGACCCGCTTCCTTCGGCCGGTGGGTGGCCCCGGACACAGGTGGCCGACGCGTGTCAGCGGCGAATGCGTCGGCACCGGAGGGCGCCGAACCGCGCCCCCCCGCGAGGTGTCGGCCAGCGTCCGTGTGTCCGGACATCGACCGGACACACGGACGCTGGCCGACGCTCCCGGAGTCCCCGATCCCGTTCCCCGGCTGGTGTGTCCGGCGTCGAACGCGATGTCGGGGCGCACCCGTTAGGGGCGGAAACCGTCATATCCATGATCGTTCTTGCCCGGGCGGGCAAGAACGATCATGGCCGGTCGATGTCCGGACACACGACCCGGACATCGACCGGCCGGGTCGCCTTGGCCGACGGGTCTCGTGTCCGGACATCCGCCACCGGACACAGCCCATGCCAGCCGGGCCCGGTTACGGATGACCGGACATCCCTGTGCGGCATCGGACACGATGACGGTCCGAGCCCCGACATCATCGAGAACCGCATCTCGAAGCCACGCCCACGGACGAACCCGTCTGCGGTGTTGTCGCCGGCCCGTCACGGAAGCCGGTGCACGGCGTCGTGTCTTTACCGGGTAAAGAGCTCCACGACTCCGGGTTCACCACGGGAGGCGGCTGCGGTCTTTACCCGGTAAAGATCCATGCGCCCACTCGTCCCGCTTCCCTGTCAGCTCGACTGCGGCAGGCCCGCTTCGTGACCGATCCGGGCCAGCTCCGACCCCCACGGGGAACCGGCCATGATCTTGTCGAACGCTCCCGTGGCGAGGAACACGAGGTTGAAGACCTGGAAGGGCAGGAACTCTGTGATGTCGAGTTTCCCCTCGTAGTGCGGAGTGGTGTACAGGCGGACCGGCTCCCCCGGTCCATCGGTGAAGAAGCATCTGGCCAGGGTGATCGTGGGATGCGCGAGCTGCGTGGTGGCCAGCCAGATCGCCTTCGATCCGCCCGTCGGGTCCATGCGATCCAGGAGTTGCGCCACGTTGGTGTAGACGTCCCCCGGCTGCGCCGGGACGGTTGCCGACGCGACCTTCGCCCGTGCGGCATCCATTTCGGCGACGGTCTCGGCCGTGGGTCCGAACACCGAAGGATCGACTGCGGTACTCAGCTTCCCATGCTTGAACCGGAATGCATTATTCAGAGAATCGACCGCGGCGTCACCGTCCTCGGCCAGGCGCCACAGCTGCGCCACGGCCTCGATCAGCAATCGCACGTTGGGGGAGGCGTGGTGGCCGAGTTCCCTGCGGTGCAGGACCACGACGGCGGTCGCCTGTCGGTAGGACTCGGCCAGGAATCCCCAGCCGACGAGGAAGACTCGCAACCCGTTGTCGGGAACGTGTCTCGTGACGTCCCGATCCAGCAGGATCCCCAGGGACTCCAAGCCGGCCAGGGCCCGTTCGTTCATCTCGTGCGCGTGCGCCATGCCCCGGACGGTAGACCTCGCCTTCGTGAAGACGCCGGCGGATTTCGCCCGTGGGGGAGCGCAGCCGACGAAGTGCCCGGGCGAGGATCGAACGTGACGACGGCCCGCCTTCGCGTGGACACGGGCCGCCCAGGTCACGCGCGATCTTTACGGGGTAAAGACGATCGCCCGTGGCCGGCTCGGGGAGCCCGACGACAGCGCGGCCGGATCCCTCCACGGCCGAATGCCCCGGGACCCGGCGCAGCCGTTCGACCACCTCCGCCGGATCGGACCCCCGCGTCGCCGCAGCCAGCGCGGCCGCAGAGGTGGCCGCGCGAGCCCCGACTGCCAGCTCCGGCGGCGCCTTCTCCACCGGGGAGAAATCTGCGGCCCGCTGCCGGCCAGCGCCTTTGAGGCCGCTGGGGAGGGGAGTGTTGGCTCACCCGAGGTATTGAGCACGCGAACGATCGTCGGCTGTTGCCGACGGCGGGCCGACCGAGACGTCGCATCGCCCGGACGTCACGATGGCCCGCCTCCCGCGTGGGTGACGGACCATCGTGACGCCGGTCTTTACCGGGTAAAGATCCTTCGGCTGCTCAGCTCGTGAGTCCGTCGAGGAGGAGGGCGGCCAACTCCTCTATGGCGTCTCGCTCCATGACCAGACGCAGTTGCTCCGCCATCTTGACGGGGCTGGACACCCGGATCACGGGGGCCGGTTCGAGCGCCGTCGCAACGCCTGCGGACACTGGGGTGGACACGGCCGCCGCGACCTCCGGAGCGGGGGAGTGGTCAACGACCTTCGTTGCAGGCCTCCGCTGCGCGGGAGTTCTCGTCGTGACCGACGGCGCGTGCGGGGATTCGGTGGGGACGGCCACGGGAACGGGGGCGTTCTCGGGCGCGGTCGCAGGTTTGCTCTTTACCCGGTAAAGGTCCTCCACGGCCGCGACCTGTGCGTTGGGCGGGAGGCCGCCGATGGACCGTGCCTGCTTCACGCCGAACACGCCGTCGTTCGCCGCCAGCCGCTCCTGGAGCTCCGGCACGAGCTTGAGCAGGACACGGCGCTGCGATACCCACCCCTCGGATCGGCCCAGGACCTTGGCGACGGCGGATGCCGTCCCGAGGGTCGCGATCAGATCCTCGATCGCGCGTGCCTGTTCCAGCGGTGCGAAGTCCTTGTGCTGGACGCTGGTGACGAGGACACTCACGCGCGCCGTGACATCGTCCTTGACGCGTTCGTCGTCGACCACGCAGGCCAGGTGCGGGCGGGCGAGGAGTTCACACGCGCGCCTGCGACGGTTGCCGTCCATGACGACGAACCGGATCCGGGCGGCCTCCTCCGGGGTCGCCGACCTGTCGACGTGGATGCTCAGGTGGGCCGCCTGGTCCGGGTAGACGGCGAGGAACGCCGCCTTCGTGACGAGCGTGGCGACCGATGCCTGACCGATCTGGTCGAGCGACGACTTCAGTTCCGTGACGTCGCCGAGTTCCTCGCGCGGGTTGTGCGGGTTGTACGCGATCTCGTGCAGCGGGACCTTGAGGCTCGCCCCGTCGACAGGGGGCGCACCGAGCTCCCGGACCCGGGCGGCGTCCGCCTTCGCGGTGCCCGCGAGGGCCCCCAACTGGACACGGTTCCTGCTGGCCACCTCAGACCGCCTTCGTCTTCGTGTGCGTGGCCCGGGGCTTGGCGCCCAGGCCGAGTTCCATGGCCAGGCGGTAGAAGTCCTGGGCCGCTTCGAGGGAGACCCGGTTCTTCGGGTACTGGGTGACGACGACGCCGTCGGCCGCCGCGCGGGCGTGGACCTTGTAGTGCCGCACCACGGTCTCGGCCCGGTTCCAACCCTGGGCGTCGACGAACTCGATCGTGCCGTCCCGGTCCGCGAAGCCGTCGCGGACCTCCCAGTTGTTCACGAAGACGGTGTACGGGAGACCGCGTGGGGCGATCGCGAACTCGACGGTGTTCGTCGTGGGGATGTAGCACAGGGGTTCGCACTCGATCGGCACGATCACCTGGTCCGCGACCTCGAAGACCGCCTCGAGGATGTCCGCCGTCTCCGTGGTCCCCCACGGGCGCTCGGGGTGCTTCGGATTCGCCGGCGGAAACCAGCCCGGGGTGTCGATGAAGATGTCATCGTAGTCGGTGCTGTGCCGCAGGCCCAGAATGGCGTCGGCGTCGAACGCTTCCGCGAAATGGAACGGGAGTTCGTCGCCCACCCGATCCGCCCACCAGGGCGCTGAGCCCTGCGGGTCACAGCTGACGACCAGGACGGAACGGCTCCCATCCTTACGAGGCTTGTGCACGTCGGCGGTGACCGCCGCGAGATTGACGGCGGCCGTCGACTTGCCGACGCCGCCCTTCTGATTTGCGACAACGTGGATCCTTGCCACGGGTACTCCCAACGGTTGGTTTAATTCCCCGGTGCATCCGCAGGAGCGGAGCGGCACGAACTATGCCACCTTCACTCGCGTTTGACGGTCGATTGACACCCATCACCGCTCAGATCGGGCGTACGTCACACGAACGACAGCCCTTCTTTACCCGGTAAAGATCGCGCGTGGTCCGGAACTCCGTTGGCCCGGGGCCAGCTATAGCGCTCAGGGGAGCCTTTGGCGACGGCGGTCGCAGTGCCTGCAAACGCGGGACTGGGAACCGGTGGGACCGCGGCAACGGAGCTCGAAGACCGCATCCCTTCTGCGCCGTGTGCTGCCGTTGCGATTGCGACTCGGACGATCAGTTGATGACCTTGGCCGGTCGCCCGTCGTTGGAATGCTGCCGAACGGCACGACGGAATTCACCGTGACATTGAGCCTGACTCCCGACGGGGTTCGCAGGTTGACGGCGACCACGGTTCGCGTGGCAAGCACGCGAGGGAGACCCGTGGACCTCGAAGCCGCCCTCGCCCATCTCTTCAACAACGCCCCACTGGAGCCCGAGAGCACCTCGAACGAAGCAGAGGGACCACTGCAGAGAGCGGCGACGACTGCCGCAGCGCAACGCGAACTTGGCGACGTTCTGCACCAGGACGTACTCGATGCCAGCGCGGCAGGTCACAGTTGGCGAGAGATCGCCGCAGTGGTGCGCATGCCGGTGGCCACCCTCTTCAAAACGGTGGCGGCGGGGCGTCCATTGTCGGTCGTCAGCACAGGTCGTGGTACTCGTTGACGACCCCTCCACCCTGTGACGTCACGCCTCGGCCTTCGACGCCCTGAACGCGATCGCGTTGCACCGGGCGCGCATGTCGATGCTGTCGGGAGTCATGGTCAGACGTTGCCAGCGCAAGTTGCTGTAGTGCACGACCTGTTTGGGATCGTCGGTGAGCAACTTCGCGCGACAACTCCCTTTCCGAGCGACGTCCGCGCAATGGCAATCCTGGAAATCCACCCGCCATCCCGCTCCGGTGGGAGCCTGCGTGAACAACCGCAAGAGATCCCTACACGACGGTCCGTCCGTGGTCTCCAGAGACCAATCGACCCGGTTGCCGACCGTGGTGACCCACACGTCGGTGCCGTTGGCGGTGCCGGGGCCGGTGGTGGCACGGATACGACGCAGGATCGCGGAGCCGACCCTTGGGTCCTGTTCTTCGGTGACCGGGAGCCGGAGCTGGGCCGCAATACGTTCGGCGCGGCTCCAGTCCGGAAGCTCGAACAGCGGCTCGTACAGCTCACCAGGACGACCCGCGGCGACCGCGCGGGTCCACCAGCGTGGATTGAAACCGGTCAGACGCACCGACGCGGTGGTTCCCGGGCGGGTGAGACGAACGTGATTTCCGTCGATACGCGAACGGAGACCCGGCACTCCGCCCACCGCATCGGCGGGACTGTCGTCGGCCGAGTCGAAAAACGGCAGGAGACGCATCGCCCAATGGGCGATCACGAAAGGCTCCTTCAGCAGACGCACCGTGAGACGGTGCGGTTCGGGACGCACACCGACGATGCCGAGAGGGTACGGCGTCAGTCCGCCCAACCCCTTGCCCTTCAGCAGGACGTCACTCTCCAACGCGGCCTGTTGACGACATTCGGCAGCGGGAATCGCGCACTCGCCACCGCCGGGAGCTACGAGGGCCCGATGGCTCTCGCCGGTACAACTGCGCCGGGCGTGGGTGGGGCGGTCGCCGGGAGTGTTCATCGCGCTCTTCCACACGGAGCGCCCCCTCGCTCACAGTGCTTGGCGTCGACGTGGCGAACACGGGCAATACACGTGCCGGATGCAGCACGGGAAGGTCAAGGCCGATACTCGGCGACCGGAACGGGGGAGAACGGTCGCGCGGCCGGGTCCTTCGAACCCGCGCCCATCACAGCCTCCTCGCCGCCACCGGGTCAACACGCCACGCTGCATCCGCACCGGGACGAGTGTCTTCCACCCGGTTAGCCACGGAAGTCCGTTTGCAGCCCGGCCCCTCAGACACGGCTGCGGCGGTGCAGGCGCACGGCCTTGACCATGGCGACGGCGGCCGCAGTGGACAGGACGGCGCGGATGCCGTTCCAGATGTTCCAGGTGGTCTCGAAGTCGGCGCGGGACTTGGCCGGGTCGACAGTGCCAGCGTGGGCGAGTGCCTGGTTGAGCGGGACGTTGATGCCCGAGGTGGTCAGGACCGTGGTGGTGTAGAGCGCGAGGGCGACGAGGGCCCAGCGCATTGCCGTGCGGCTGTGCGCCCGGAGTTTCCAGGCGGCGATTGCGGGGGCGGCCATCGCGGCGGTGAAGACGGTGAAGAACAGCGGGTTCTCGATGCCGCTGTTGATGTTTTGCATGGTGCTGACGAAGTCGGCGTCGCCCTTGGTGCCCAGCCACGGCATCACCGCAGCGGAGAAGGTGACGTAGGTACCGGCCATCAGGCCGTTCGCGGCCGCGCCTGCGGTAAGCCAGCGACCGGCAGTGCTGCGGCCTGCGGCGATCGGGCCAGCGGGGGCGAGGGTGTGGTCGGCCGTGGCCATGGCGAACTCCTGGGGAGGCGAGGATGGGCGAGGGAGGAGCGGTTCGCGGTTTCCCGTCTTGCCGCTCCGTTCCCGACACCTCAAGGTTCTCGTCCACGCAGGAGTCGAACAACGGTCGTCCTCGCAACCACCGTTAACCCCGAGGTTATCGATGCAACGGAGGATTCCGCCGGGTGGCCACGTCCCTTTGGGCGGGCGGCCGAAACGCTTAACGGACCGGCGCTCCAATATCGATGGCATCGATCGTTTGGAACGGCACTCGTTGCGGCTCATGCATCTCGCGCCCAGTCGAGGTTGCCTTGTACGGTCGCGATCATCGGATGGCCCGGGCTGAGTACCCGCTTGCAGTCTTCGAGGGTGCGTTCGTACAGTTCGGCGGCGCGGCCCACGTCGCCTGCGGACGCGTAGGCGTGGGCGAGGTTGTTGCGGGAGGCCAGGGTGTCGGGGTGGTCCTCGCCCAGCACCCGCTTGCAGTCTTCGAGGGTGCGTTCGTACAGCTCGACGGCCCGGCCCACGTCGCCTGCCGACGCGTAGGCGTAGGCGAGGTTGTTGCGGGAGGCCAGGGTGTCGGGCTGGTCCTCGCCCAACACCCGCTCCCGGTCGGCGAGGGTGCGTTCGAACAGTTCGACGGCTCGACCTGCGTCGCCTGCGGACTCGTAGACGTACGCGAGGTTGTTGCGGCAGGCGAGGGTGTCGGGGTGGTCCTCGCCCAGTACCCGCACCGAGTCTTCGAGGGTGCGTCGGAACAGTTCGAGGGCTCGACCCACGTCGCCCGCGGACTCGTAGGCGCCCGCGAGATTGCTGCGGGAGGTCAGGGTGTTCGGGTGATTCT
>NZ_BIFH01000034.1:174459-188729 GCF_003967355.1 Embleya hyalina
GCGTGCGTTCGTACAGCTCGATGGCCCGGCCCACGTCACCGGCCTCCCGATAGGCGTACGCGAGGTTGCTGCGAGAGATCAACGTGTGGGGGTGGTCCTGGCCCAGTACCCGCACCGAGTCCTCGAGGGTGCGTTCGTACAGCTCGATGGCCCGGTCCACGTCGCCCGCCGCCCGGTAGGCGCCCGCGAGGTTGTTGCGGGAGTTCAGGGTGTCGGGGTGGTCCTCGCCCAGCACCCGCACCGCGGTGGTGAGTGCACGCCGGAATGCCTCGATGGCGGGCGCCAGCGCGCCTTGGTTCTCCCGGTAGGCGGCCGCGCGGTCGAGAATGTGAGCGGTGGCGGCGGTGTCCTGGTCGGGCTCGTGTCGGCCGGTGAGTGCGTCGACGTGGGGCAGGAGGTCCCGGCATCGGGACCAGTTGGTGGGCCGGTCGACCTCCCGGGGGAACGTGTAGGCAAGGCGGGCGGTGGCCTGCTCGCGAGCACGCTCGACATCTGTGGGTCGGCGGTGGGGGTCGCTCTCGTCGGGGGTGCGGGCGAGGGTCTGGACGAGGCGGTGGACGGTGAGGGTGCCGTCGTGGTTGTCGGTGATCATGTTGTAGGCGACGAGCCGGCCGATGGCGGTGGCGAGTTCGGGGGGTTCGGCGACGGTGTCGAGGAGATCGCGCGGGATACGGTCGGGGGCGTACCAGGCCAGGATCCGCAGGATGTCCCCGGCAGGCGGGGTGTCGGCGAGGCGGTCCAGGGTGACACGCCAGATCCGGGCGACGGTACGCGCGGAGTCGGCGCCGCCGGTGGCAGCGGCGAACATCGTCGCGGGCCATTGCGCGAGCATGTCGAGATAGGCGATCGGAGTGGTGCCGGTCTCGGCGCAGTACGCGGCGGCCTGTTCCACCGCCAGAGCCAGATGTCCCAGTTCCGCGCAGACCGCTTCGGCGCCGTCGCTCTCGCGGGGGCCGTGGTGGGTGAGGACGCGGGTGAACAGGGCGACGGCGTCGACGGGTTCGAGGACGTCCAGGCGCAGAGTGGTGGCGTGGTGGTGCCAGCCGGTGGCGCGCCGGGTGGTGATCAGGACGCGGCCGCCGGGGGTGCGGTCGAGGAGCGGGCGGATGTGGGCGGGATCCTCGACGTTGTCCAGGACCAGGAGCCATCCGGCATGGGTGGCGAGCCAAGAGATGGCGCGTTCGGTCTGCAACTCGACCGGCAGGGCGGCGAGTCCGGGGTGCAGGACCCGTGCCAGCGCCGCGATGCCCGCGTCGATTGCGGCGGTGGTGTCGGCCGTGATCCACCAGCGCACCGCCTCGGGCTGTCGGGCGGTCCAGTGCGCGGCGAGTGCGGACTTGCCGACGCCGCCGAGGCCGTGCACCGCGTGCACCACCACCTCCCCGGTGTCCGCGAACGTCGCGTCCAGCCGTTCCAGGTCATCGCCGCGGCCGACGAACAGCGTCGTGGTGGGGATGTTCGACACCCCGGATGCCGCGGCGTCGTCAGGGATGGGAGCGTACGCCTCGGCTGGAAGAGCGACCTCGGCATGGATAGCCACCGGGTTGTACTGGTCGCGCCCGGCGGCGTTGGACCCGACGGTCGCCGAGACGCCCGGCTCCGCGCCTGTGGTTGCGGGGCCGGTTCCGGCGGGCCGCTTTCTGCGGCGCCAAGGAGTCATTGGCCCTGCGCGGTCGGGTCGTTCATGTCCCGACCGGCCGCGTTCGACCCTCCCGACGCCGAAACGCCCGGCCCCGGAGCCGTCGACGGCCCGGAACCGGGACCGGTGGCCCGGGCCCGGGGATTATGCATATCCCGGCCCGCCGCGTTGGAGCCGCCCGACGCGAACACCGTCGTCGAGGCGAAGCCGAGCAGCGCCCACACCGACAGGCCCGCCGATGCGAGACCTGTCACCGCCCCCACCACGCTGCCTGCTGCGGCCGCCGTCTCAAGGTCGGCGATGATCACCAGCACGACCAACCCCACCGCTGCCGCCACACCCACGACCGCCACGGCCACCAGACAGACCTTCCGCCAACCCGTCACGACCCCATCGTCCGACGACGAGCATGATCAAGTGCGGCCAACCCGCAAACGGATCGTCTGTAAATCGTCGTCCTCCCGTCGGTGGTTCTGCGACGATCGTCGCTTCGACGGAGGGGGCGCCGAGATGATCATCCTTGATACGTGTGTGGTGCGCGGGCTCGACAACAGCAAGACGGATCTCCTGAGGGCGATCGGGTGGATGAGGTTGCGATGCCGTGGATCGCGCTCGAGGAACTCGCTGCCCAGCAGGTCGTGAAGTACCGCAACCATTGGGACAAGTGGAATCGGCTGCTTCATGGCCGATTTCCCTTTCGTGGCCCCGTCGCAAGCTCGGTGGCTTGACGGGGCTGCGGCCGCGCGGGACCGGTGGCGCGCGCTGGTCGTGGACCGACGCCACCGTCTGGCGCCCTGATCCCGGAGGTGGAGGGCGGTTCGCGTGCCTATACCGAGGGCAGGAAAAAATTGTCCGCTAGTACGAGCGCTTCCGCTCGCAGGTCCACAGACGCCCGACCCGACGTCGTGTCGCCGGACCGGGGTAACCCGCACAGGCAGTGAAAGCTGCCCTTGGCGGCAGCCCAGGCGAGTGTTCACTGCGGCGCCCCTGAAGTCTCGACGGGGCTCTGCTACGTTAGAACTGAACCCCCTGCTCGTTGCGGCGAGTGGGCGCGAGGCCCGCCATCGGCGGGCCTCTGCTTTTTCCTCGTCACGCCCATTCGAGGGGGCGCTTGACCTCGGCGCCGCTCGGGAGCCGGACGGTGTCGGGGAACTGCGAGGCGTTCAGGACGCCCTTGCGGATGGGCTTGATGAACGCGGGGTTCAGACTTCGAAGCCAGTGGCTCGGCTGCCTCGGGCACGGGTTCAGGATGCCGATGGTCATTTCGAGTTCGTTCTTCACCATGCGCAGCGGTTCGCAGAGGTCGCTGTCGTTGCTGATCAGCACGGAGGTGTCGCAGTCCGTGCGGAAGGCGTCCATGAGCATGTACGAGGCTATGTTGACGTCGGTGCCCTTCTCCTCGGTCTTGACGACTTCGACGGTGCCGGGGCCGCCCGGTGGGGGTTGTGACAGGCGCATGCGGGGGTACGTCTGGCTGAAGCGCCCGTAGTGGATCGACACCTCGGACAAGGAGTCCAGCGCCCGCAGGTAGGCATCTTGGCGATTCGGTGCGTCGGGTTGGTCCGGGCGAGGGGTGATCCTCGCGGTGAAGTACCGCACGCGATGGATGTCGCGGCCGGGGAGCAATTGCTTGCACAGGCGCACCGGGTCGAGCCACTTGAGCGCGGGATCCGCCTTCAAGCAGCCGTAGTAGAGGTTGAATCCGTCGATGTAGATGTTCGTGGTCATGCTGTGGCCTTTCGCGTAGGCATGGAGATTCGTCCGGGTTGGGCGAACAGGAAGTCTTCGGGTGTCACGGTTGTCTCGTCGGCGGGCCGCGCGGCGAGGGCCTTCTCTTCGTCGATGCTGAGGTTTAGGTCGAAGGGCGCGGCGAAGGTGTACTGCTGACGCGTCTCCAAGCCGGTCATGTCGGGGCTGTGGAGGTTCACTTCGAGCGTGCAGCGTGTGGGGATCAGAAGGCCCTCCCCGACGAGTTGTTTGCGGCCTCTGGCGACGGTGGCAGGGGAAAACCCGTACCACCGGGCGAAGGAGCGGTCGGATATGGCGAACTCGTGCTTGCGCCGGCTCATCCCAGCGAGCAGGAGCGCCTTCGCCGGAAGCGCGAGCCTGGTGTGCCAGCCGTCGGTCCAATACGCGTAGGGCAGCTTGAAGTAGATGTTCCTGAGCCCTGTGTCGCCGCCGGGGTTGGTGTACGGCTGGCCGCTGCCATCCTCCAGAAGTTTGGTTACCTTGGCTCGCCGACCGTCGTTGGCGCGCTCGATCAACCTGAGATCTTCGAGTTGCCGCCAAAGGCGTGAGACCTGCGCGGCGGCACCCTTGGCAACGAACGACTTTCCCAGGGCGCGCGACCAGGTCGTCGCATAGTGCGTGGTGCCGTAGTCCCCGCCACTGGTGACGGCGTAGACCAGGAGCAGCAGGTCGAGTGCGCTCGTCTGGCTGGTGCGGACAAGACTCGCCAAGGGGCCACGTGTGTTGGTGGTTTGCCGACCGTTGTCGACGACGCGGTCGTCTTGCTGTACGAAGTACCGGCGGATGGGGACCGCTTCGCTCGAGCGTCGCGACAAGCGCAGCAACTCCGCGATGGTCTCGGTTTGTCCGAGGGTGGGCTGATCACTCATGAGGTGATCGTGCCAGCCAGCGACCCTGTGTGTGGTCCCACTTCAAGGTGTCCGACAGCCGCTCGGAACCGTCTGGGAGGCACCCATTAAGTCATCGACATGTCTAATGACGGCTACTTGACACCACAGGCCAGCCATATCCGCTGGTCCATGGGCAGATGATGTACACGAATGCTGGCCTGTCAGGGTGGATGTTTAACGTTTCAGATCTCGATAGTTGTCTTTCTCAAAGACTTCGTACGTCGAGCCGGCTGAGCGTCTGTAGGCTCTCCGAGCTCGTGGCCAGCGCGTCTTGCCGAACCCCAACGCCCTCCGGGAACCGGAACCCACTCCCTGGCCGCATCGAGGACATGGATCGATCCGCGCAGGATTGCGAGCCTCCCGGACGCCCCCAATATTGCGCCGACCGTCATATGAGCGTCATGTCGCTTCCGGCATCCGCCCCAGCGGGTTCCTCCCTTCGCGACGGTGTAGGCCGGATGGCCTTGCCCGCACCGCCGTTCGAGCGACGGGACTCGATGTTGGGTGTGCCAGAGAGCTGGGCCGACGACGTTTCCGGACATGGTCCAGCTGCCCCTGATTGCTCCGATGCTCGCCTCCCCTGGCGCGCTTCCGCCTGCGAGCCAGGACGATCAATGGGCGTACGAGACCAAGCTCGACGGTCAACGCTGTCTGACCTATCTCCCCGGTGACGGGACGCTTGTGTTGCGGGCGCGTTCCGGTGCGGACATCACCCCCGCGTATCCCGAACTCCCCCCGCTGGCCGCGGCCTTGGCTGGGACGCGTGCCGTCCTGGACGGGGAGATCGTCGCGGTGGACGAGCACGGGCACGGTGATTTCGAGCGGTTGCAGTCGCGGATGGGCCTGGCGGCCTCGCCCGCGCGGGCGGCTCGGATGGCCCGTGAGGTTCCGGCGTACCTGATGGTGTTCGATGTCGTGCAGTTGGGCGACCGCGACCTGGTGGCCGAGCGCACGTCCTACGCCGATCGCCGTCGACTCCTGGAGGACCTGGACGTGCGGGGCGCGCGGTGGTCGACGCCGGCCGCGATCGTCGGCCACGGCGAAACCGCCCTGGCGGCGACCCGGGACGTGGGCCTGGAGGGCCTGGTCTGCAAACGCCTCGCCTCGCCGTACCGCCCCGGAGCGCGTTCGCCGGACTGGATCAAGATCAGGAATTGGCGGACCGTCGACGTGGTCGTGGGCGGTTGGGTGCCGGGCCGCGGCCGGTTGTCGGGGCTGCCGGGGGCGTTGCTGGTGGGGGAGTTCGACGCGGGCGCGTTGCGATACCTGGGCAGCGTCGGAACCGGCTGGAGCGATCGCGAGCGGGCCAGGCTCGCCGAGTTGCTGCGGGTGGCCGCCGTCCCGCAGTGCCCGTTCGAACGCGAACCCGCAGTGATCGGGGCGCGGTGGGTGCTGCCGCGTTTGGTCGGCGAGGTCGCGTACGCCACCCGTACCCGCGCGGGCCTGCTGCGCCACCCGTCCTGGCACCGGCTGCGCCCGGACCTGGCTCCGGAGGATCTCGGGTCGGGGTGAGCCGGACCGTCCGCGGTGTGCCATGTGCTGCCGCGTCCTGGTCGGTGTCGACGATCGCGGTTCGGCTATTCCGGTGTGTCTGCTGTTTCGTTCGCGAGGACGGCCATGGCGGCCTTCTTGAGGGTGTCGCGGTCGGGGGCGCTGTCGGCGCCGGCGTCGGCGCGGGCGGTGATGAGTGCGCGCATGGCGTTCAGGCGTTCGGCGCGGCAGCGGTTGAGGGTGTCGTCGTCGCCGGTCTCGGCGGCGTGCAGGCAGGCGAGGTGGGCTCGTTCGAAGGCGAGCTGGTGGTCCAGCAGGGGCTGGAGGTGGTCGGGCAGCGACGACGAATCTTCGGACATGTGTTCGACCATACGTGACGTCCGCGGCGACCCGCCCCGGGCGCTCCGCTGGCCGTGCGCCTCGTTCGGGTGCATCCCGACCCCGCGCGCCGCGCGCTGCGGGTCCGGCCGCGCCTGCTACCGCGGGTCGTGGCCGATGATCTGCGCGACGTGGTCTCCGGCGACGGCGACGACGAACCGATGCCCGAGGAGGGTCGGTTCGGTGTCGAGGTGCAGGACGCCCTCGACGCCCGCCGCCGGAACGGGTGTGCCGTCGACGATCGCGGTCCAGGCGCGGGGGAGGGCCTCGTCCTCGGTCGGCCGGTCGAACAGGTCGAGGGTGACCTCGACGTCGCCGAAGCCGGGGAGCACGAGGTATCCGTGCGCCTGGGGCAAGTCCATGCCCCGAGTCTGCGCCGACCCGCGGGATTCCGCCGGCGCCGACGCCGTGGAGGGCCTGGCGTGAGGGGTGGCGCGTGTGTCGACGGGTCGGGATTCGTCGGCGGGTGTCGGTGCGGGTGCCGTACGCGCGCGAAGGTCGGCGTGCCCGGTGTGGCCTCGGAGTTTCGTTGCCGCCGACAGCCGGAGGGCCCGCTCCGGGGCGCTCTTACGTCCGACCTCGCTTCGATGGTGTGTGTTGTTCGTGATTGCGTAAGAAGTGACCGTTTCCTTTTAAACGCAGTGCGATTAAGTAAATACACAAAGTTATGACCTGGCTGCACAAAGACGTGCCGGAAACGGTTGCATGTGCTGCGAGGAACGAGCCGTTCCCATCCCCGTACGGGCGCCTGGACAGGGCCTCCGCGCGGTGAGTGCAGAGGAGAGAACAGTGCCAGGTACGGAGACCATCGTCCCGTGGTTGCTCGTCGTGCGCGTGCCGCCGCGGGACGCGGCGGTGCCGCTGCCGCGCGTGTCGGGGGCGGGGGTGCGGATCGGCGTCGCCCACCTGCGCCACCCTCCGCCCCCGGAGGCGTCCCGCCCGGTGAGCGGCGGGGCGGACCGGGGCGGGCGGGCGGGAGGGATCGGCTCGTGACCGAGACGGGGGGAGCAGCCGGCGGCAAACCACTCACCCGCCTCGCCCTGACGTTCGAGGTGTTCCACGAGAGCCACGCCCGCACCTGGTACCGGTTCGCGCACCTGCACCTGGGCTCGCGGACCGCCGCGCGGCGCGCGGTGGAGGCGGCGTTTCGCGAGCTGCACGACTCCTGGGCGCACGCGTTGCGTCAGGGGCGGGTCGAGGCGTACGCGTGGGCGGTGCTCAAGGACCACGTCGAGCGCCGTACCCCGCGTGGGGGGACCGCGTTCGTCGAGACCGCGTCGTTCGCCGAACCGGACCCGTATCGGGCCCTGTTGCGCGAGTCGCAGGAGTTGTTCGGGGAGATGGAGAGCAGGATCGGGTTGTTCGCGGCGATCGCCCGGCTGCCCGAGAAGCAGCACGACGTGATCGTTCTGCGGTACGTCCTGGGGTACTCCGACGCCCGCACGGGGCACATTCTGGGAGTTGCGGAAACCACCGTCCGGTCGCACGTACGGTGGGCGAAACGGACCCTGGCCCGGGAGTTGGGCCTGGAGGACCCGGAGGTCGAGGGAGAGTGAACGTGCGCGGGAAGGGCGTGGAACGGACGATCGAGGACGTCCTGGCGACGGCCCGGGTCCTGGTCTGCGAGTACGAGGACCTCGACCTGGTCGCCGAGCGGGAGGCCCTCGCCCGCGACCTGGACGACGACCGCGCCGCCGGCCCGCCCTCCCCAGCGGCCGGGCCAGCGCTGCCCCGGCACGAACGCGCCGCCCGCCAACTCGCCGTCACCGACGTCCTGGTGCTCACCTCGCCCAGGGCCGCAGCCCGCCTCGGCCGCCTGGTCAACGACCGTCGGCTGATCGACCCGCGCGGCGCGCTCGTGTTCGCCTGCCTGCTGCACGTGTCCGGCCGGGACGAGGGCGCGATGTTCTGGTGGCGGTTCGCCGCCGGCGGCGGCAGCCACCACGCCGCGTGGTGCCTGTACCTCAAACACCGCAGCCGCGGCGAGGCCCGCGACGCCGACTACTGGCTGGACCAGGCCCGGGTGCTGTCCGCCCTCACCCGGGCCACCCCACCCCCGCCGTTCACACCCACCGAGGACGACCGCCCGCTCCTGCCCGCCGACGCACGCGAGACCATCCGGGCCCAGTGCGAACGCGGCGACCGACCCCGCCTGCCCCACCGCCTGGAGACCGTGATGCGCCGACTGCGCGTCGAGGGCGACGACGACTACCCGGGCGTCCCCCAACCCTGCCGCGGCCTGCCCGACGCACTCACCGCCGCTTCCCGCTGACCATGTCGCCGAAGCGAAAACCGGCGATGATCGCTATATCCGGGTCGATCCGCTCCATTCCGATCGAAGCTCGGTGCCGAGACCGGACGAGACTGTGGACTACCGGTTCCCAGACGGCCAGATCACTGTTCCCGTGTCGATGTTCACGATCTCGACCCATTCGGCCACCGGGATCTGGCGTTCGATCACATACCAATGCTTGCTCCCAAGGTTTTGGTTGCTGACGAACGCCGGATTGTCGGGCGTCCACACCGGCACGCCGAGCGACCGGAATACGTTGGCCGGGACGTGGTCCGCCTTCTTTGCCCAAACGAACCAGTGATGGGTGTCGGCCTCGGGTATCCGCAGCTCGAAGCGGATCGTCCGGCCCTCACGGAAACTCCAGGGAAGATCCTCCGGGGCCGTGGAATCCATCGTGTGCACGGTCTTGGGAGCGGAGTCGTCCGCCGACCAGCGAGCTTCGAGGACGCCGGTCGCGAGGATCTGCTCCAGGCATGTGGGCTTCGTGAAGTGATAGAGGGTTCGAGTTCGAATCACCGGCTCACCGTAGGCGACGCCGACTCGGCGGACACGCGAAATATCCATCACTCCGGGCATGTGTTGCCGGTGTGACCGACCGGCGCACTACCACTCGGTCGTGCACCTTCCGAGCACTGTGACGCAGTCTCGATGCCCCTTCCGTGCACCCGGTGCCGATCCCGTCTCGACCGGGCGCCGGATCAGCCTGCCGGGATCGGCCCGAGGTCGCGTCGATGACGTGTGATCAGGCGGCGCTTCGCCCCCGGGGACGGACCGGATAACGCGATTGCCTGCGCGGGTAGCGCACGCGTTACCTGCCGAAAGAGCCTCGGGCAGTACCCGCCCACGGGACGTCGTTCACCGCTGCTGAGCGGGCTCGGATGGTCGTGGGCCGCAGGTTGTGGTCCGGCGGCTGGCATGGCCGACGGAGTGGCCCCGGAAACCAAGATCAAAGAAAAATCTCGAAGTTTTTCTGGAAGTTCGTGGGATGCCGATGTGGGATCCCCATATGCCAGAGCATGAGCGACGTAGAACTAGTGTTTAGTCACGGAAGCCTTATGCCCAATTCTGGCATAGCTGGCCAAAATGTCGTACTTGCCCAACCTGCGACAGATCGGATCCTGGGCGAACTCGACGCCGCCGCGAAGATGAGCGAACGTCTTGTCCGCGACGTCGAACGCGTGGAGGAGATGCGGGTCCACGACTTCACCGGTGCCCGCTACGAGGCGTTCGCCGACGACGTGTGCAGGTATGGGATCAGGTTCCTCAACGCCCGGCTGAGGACGGGGGAAATCGTCGTTGCGTGCGCCGAGCGCGGGAGGCCGGTCCGCTTCACGGAGGAGGACCTGAAGACGTTCTCTCGTAGCAGGGCCGACCGCGAGGACCTGGCCGTCATGACGGTCACCCAGGCGATTCTCAGGTTCACCAAACAAGCTCTCCGAGACGGCGGATGGGACCCGCAGCGCGGGGCGTTGCTGACGACGTACTTCTGCGGCCTGTGCCTGCTCGTACTCGGGGACACCTACCGCGCGTGGCGGACCCAGCACCACGACCGCGTCATGCGATACGACAAGCGCCTGGGTATCGAATTCCTCGCCCGTGCGATCACCCCCGCAGACAGTGAACCCTCCTCGCGCCAACTTGCCCTCGCGCAAGCCGTCGTGACGCTCGCCGAGAACGAGCGCAGCCAGCACACCCGTGTCATCGTCCAAATGACCGCCCAAGGCCAGACTCAGAACGAAATCGCCGACCACCTCGGGCTCACCCGCAAGCAGGTTGAGGGACGGCTGCGCCGCTTCCGGGAGAAGGCGAAGAGCGCCCGCGAGCGCGGCACCCTCATCCCGTTTGGGCTCGACCGGTGACCGTGTACAAGGCCGTACTCGGCATGGGTGCCACAGCCCTGATTGCGTGCGCTGGCGCAGCGACCCCGGCAACCCCACAGGTGCTGTCTTCGGGATGGGTGAGAATCGCCATGATCATCGCTGCGGTGTGCGTCCTGCTGGTGTTTCTGGGGGTGCACGTGCATCACGCGTTCCTGCGCCACCGAGTCGCTCGACGCCGCGAAATCCTGGAGGACGAAGTGGTTCAGTCCGCACGAACCATCACCGACCCTGACCAACGCACCGACAAACTGATCCGACTCGTTGAGACACACTGCCAACCCTCGGAGGTCCCACCTCCTACAGGCCCAGCCGGACCGCCATGACTCGGCTGGTCGGCATGGTTCCGAAGATTCGACTGCCCTACATCCGGGCGTACGCCCGGATGTAGGGCAGCGCGGCGCGGCCGTCGGACCGCACCGGGGCGCGGCGTATCCGGCGCAGGTGCCACCTCATGGAGCCCTCCATCCGTGGGGCATCGGGTGCGCCGAAAGGGTGCGCCTTCGTCGTCGGGGGTGGTCGGTCGGGCCGGGTGCGTGTCCGTGTGCTCGCGTGGTCGTTGGGCCGGGCGTCATCGCCCGCCCGTCGTCCGAAAGGCCCTTCGCCGATGCGCCGTTCACTCCTCCCCATCACCGGGACCGTGACCGCGGTCGCGGTTTTCGCGTTGTCCGCCGCGGTGGTCGCGCCCGCCCACGCCGCGTCCGGGGGTGCGGCGTCGGGCGAGTCGGTCACCACGACGCTGCGTGCGGCGATCGCCGATCTCCCGATTGCTGCGGAGAGCCGGGACGGCTACGAACGCACCAAGTTCCGGCACTGGATCGACGCCGACAAAAACGGCTGCAACACCCGCAAGGAAGTCGTCCTGCAGGAGGCGGTCGACGCACCCGCGATCGGACCGGGGTGTGCCCTGACCGGCGGCACGTGGTTCTCGCCGTACGACGACGTCGTCGTCGCCGACCAGGCGGGACTGGATGTGGACCACGTCGTGCCACTCGCCGAGAGTTGGGATTCCGGCGCCTCGGCCTGGACGCCCGCCGAACGCCAGGCATACGCCAACGACCTGGACGATCCCCGCGCGTTGATCGCGGTCACCGCCAGGTCGAACCGCAGCAAGGCGGACAAGGACGTCGCCGAATGGCTCCCCCCGGCCACCGGATACACCTGCACGTACATCACCGACTGGACCGTGGTGAAGACCAGGTGGCGCCTGGCGGTGGACCCCGCGGAACACGACACCCTCACCCGCCTGGCCGCCGCCTGCGACGACACCACCATCACCGTCGAACGCGCCCGCTGACCGAAGTCGGGCCCGTAATCCCGCGAACGCCCGACCAGGGCCTCCACGGCGCCGACGGCCGATACCCCCACCCCCCCGGCACAACGCCCCCGAGAAAGCCAGCCATTGGGGGGCGACATGCCCCGAAGGGATGAAACCGCCCACCCGTCTTTCGTGCGTCCTCGACGCACTTTCGATGCGCTCTCGATGCACCCACCGGTTCCCGGGCGGCGCGGCCGGGTCGGATCCGCCTCATCCCGCCGCCCTCGATCCGGGCCGAGCGGGACGCAGCGGTGCGCCGGCCACGCCGCCGCGAGGACCCACACGCCCGACCGCACCGAACCGGGCCGTGGATCCACGCCGTTCGCCCCGCCGTTCGGGGCGCCGATTGAGATCGGCTTCCCCACGGCTGGCGTTACCGCAGGTCGGCGCCCCTGTATGCCACCCCGAATGGCGCAGACTGGTAAGGGATTTCACCGGTTCTCCCGCAATCCCCCACCCGCGCCCCGTCCGGCGGGGCCGGGGCCGCCCCCGGCCCGGCCGCGATCCGACCGGCGTGTTCTTCCGATCCCCGTCCGCGCGTCGGCGCTGGCTACGGTCGCCCCCATGACGACGGACGACACCCCCGACCTCCCGCGGACCTGGTACGGCCACGACCCCCGCGATCCCGACCCCGACCCCGACCGGGCCGGGCCGGGCCGGGATCCGGCTGATCGGCGGACCCCTGGACGGCGAGTGGCTGGTCCTGGTCGGCGACGACGACCCGCCCTACCCGGGCGGGGTCGCCCTCGAATCGGACGGCTGCGCGTGGCAGTACGGCCGTAGCCACTACGAGCACGCGGATCCGCCGGACGGCCGGCTGCACTGGGTCTACGACACGGCCTGACCCGACCCGCGCCCCGAGGACGCCGCCGCGGCCCGACCCGTCCCGGGCCTGCGCGCGGTGTCGGCGGATTCGCACCGATACTCGGCATATGCACGACCACGACCACGGCCGGAACCCGACGCCCGACCGGCCCCACCGCTGGCCGGGCGTCGCGCCGCCCGGGTGGCCCAGGGGCGTGCGCCCGCCCGGCGATGCGGGGTGGGAGGAGACCGCCGTGGCGTGGTTGTTCGACCTGTGTCCGCCCGGCTTCCGCAACTACGACGTGCTGCGGAAGTACCCGGTGATCCTGGCCCGGATGGCCCACCAGCACGTGACGGCGACCCTGGCCGCGGCGCGTGACGGCTACGGCACCGCCCGCCTGGACCTGCGCGACGCGATCCCGGTGCACGCGATCGACGGCGTGTTGCGGATGTACGAGTACGAGGGATCCCGCGCCGCTGCGACGGAGCGCGCAGTCGACCTGGTCGAGCGGGCGTTGGCTGGCGAGCGGTGGCACGTCCGGCCGCGCACACCCGACCCGACCGACTAGCCGACCGGCCCCCCGCTGTTCGCCGGTCGCGGGCGGACGTCGGTGTCGTACCCGCCGCTGTCCGCCCGCGGCCCGCCCGGTCGGCCTCGGGGGATGGGCCGATCTGGTGTGGTCGACCCGGCGACGGGGAGGCGCCGGACCACCACGCCGGGCCCAACGACCCGCCCGCCCCGAGGTGACGTGCCGGGCCGGTGGTGTCGTGGTGGGTGCTACGACGCGAACAGCGCGCTTGCCCCGAACTCGAAGGTCTGGGTCTGTCCGGGCGGCACGACGCCGATGACGTCTCCGGCGCAGTCGGGCTGGTCGAAGACCAGCGCGGGTTCGGGGGTGGTGTTGCGGACGACGAAGGGGAACACGGTGGCGTTGACGCAGCGTTCCGCCGGGGCGGTGTGGCTGCTCGGGGCGGCCGGGGCCGGGTCGGGGGCGGTGTGTCGGGGCGCCTGGGCCGAGGCCGTGGTGCCGGCGGCCAACAGGGCCGCGCCGAGGGTGGAGGCGATGATCACGCCGATGCGTCGCACGGGGATGCCCGCTTTCGCTGGGGGAGGGGGACCACGGCCACCGTCCCCCACCCGACACGCATACACGTCCCGCCCGCGCCGATCCCACCCGCATACAACCCGGTTGGACCAGGGGTGCGGGACCGATCGGTCCCATCCCGCCCGACCGATCGTCCGGGAGTTTCGTCCGCCGTGACCTGGTGGTGGTCGCCCACACCCCGGGTCGTACGTCCTCCGGCCACCCGCCCGCTCCTGGCGTCCGGACGCTGTACGGGGCGTCCAGGCCGCCCGACACCACGGTGTTGATCCTGGCGCCGGCCCTGCTGTCCTCGCGGGCTACCTCACCGTCACGACCACCGGCGATCCGCGCATCGACCCCGCCGGGTGTTCGCCTTCGACCGCTGAAGCCACCGGGCGGTACCGCCCGAACCGCCTCCGACCCGTCAGGGATCGGGGGCGGTTTGTTGTATGGATTTGTTGTGAGGTTCCGCGCGGGTTCCCCTGCCGGTCGCAATGCGTTCCCGGGTCCGGAGGATGCCCGGGGACCACGCGGGGCTGTGAGGGGCGCCACGAGGCGTTGTGGGGCCTTGGTGGCGGGGTGTGGCGGATCGGGGTGCGAGGGCCGCAGGAGGGCGTCGAGGGCGCTTGTCGAGGGTCCTGGTGGGTTGCCGGGGTGCGCTTGCGGTGGCTGCGGAGCCGAGCCGGTTCGGTGCCCGCGAGCTGGCGGCGGTTCGCTCGCCGGATGTGGCGGTGGGGCCGCGGAGC
>NZ_BIFH01000035.1:0-152310 GCF_003967355.1 Embleya hyalina
GCCTGCCGCTGCAGGCCGCTTTCGCCGAGCAAGACGCCCGTCTCGCCGGAAGCTCCGGTCTCGGAGCCCTCACCCCGGCGGCGGCCCACCACCGACCCGGGCTGGCCCCGCACCGGCCACCCGCAACCCAACGCCCAAGGCCCAAGGCCCAAGGCCCAACCCCGCCGGAAACACCCCAACCCACTCGGGAAGGCCCCCGCGCATCCGACTCGAACCAGAGACCGCCCCCGCAGGGTGACGGCGTCGCACGGTGAGGTGGACGTGCGGCCGGAGTCGGGTGACGAAGGGCGCCGGGCCGTCATGGGCTCGGGCGGCGGTGGTTGTGCGCGGTGGTAGCTGTGGGCAGCCGCCATCGGCAGCCGCCGTCGGCGAGCGTGGCGGGCAGGGTTGCCGGGCCGTAGGCGGCACGTTTCTGCACAAAAGCGTGCACCGGCTCTCCTCTGCGTCGGGGTGGGGGGTTACAAAGGGGGCATGAAACAGGACGACGCCGGCACCGGCCCATGCGATACCGAACCGGGCGGCACCGACCGCGTCCGGTCCGACTCCGGATCCGTCGAGGGTGCCGCGCTGCGGGATCGTGCCGATGCCGTGTTGCGGGAGCTGGTGGGGGGTGAGGCTCGGCTGCGGGAGGATCAGTGGCGGGCCGTGGAGGCGCTGGTCGCGCGGCATCGGCGGGTTCTGGTGGTGCAGCGCACCGGGTGGGGCAAGTCGGCGGTGTACTTCGTGGCCACCGCGCTGCTGCGTGCCCGGGGGGCCGGGCCCACCGTGATCGTTTCGCCGTTGTTGGCGCTGATGCGCAATCAGGTCGATGCCGCCGCTCGCGCCGGGATCCGGGCCCGGACCATCAACTCGGCCAACGTCGACGATTGGGACGCGGTCCAGGCGGAGGTCGCCGACGGCACGGTGGATGTGCTTCTGGTCAGCCCGGAGAGGCTCAACAATCCCGATTTCCGGGACGGCGTGTTGCCCAAGTTGGCCGCCACCACCGGGCTGCTCGTGGTCGACGAGGCGCACTGTGTCTCCGACTGGGGGCACGACTTCCGGCCCGACTACCGTCGCCTGCGCACCCTCCTCGAGGAGTTGCCGGCGGGCGTCCCGGTCCTGGCCACCACCGCCACCGCGAACGCCCGGGTGAGCACCGACGTGGCCGAGCAACTGGACCCGACCGGCGACGCGCTGGTGCTGCGCGGCGCCCTCGATCGGGAGAGCCTGTCGCTGGGCGTGTTGCGGCTGCCCGATCCGGTCGAGCGGCTGGCCTGGCTCGACACCCACCTGCCCGAGCTGCCGGGCTCGGGGATCGTCTACACGCTGACCGTCGCCGCCGCCGAGGAGGTCACCGCGTTCCTGCGCTCGCGCGGCCACGCGGTCGCCTCGTACTCGGGCCGCACCGAGGATGCCGAGCGGCGGGTCGCCGAGGCCGATCTGCTGGCCAACCGGGTCAAGGCGCTCGTCGCGACCTCGGCCCTGGGCATGGGCTTCGACAAGGGCGACCTGGGCTTCGTCGTGCACTTGGGCGCCCCGCAGTCGCCGATCGCCTACTACCAGCAGATCGGCCGGGCCGGACGCGCGGTGGAGCGGGCCGACGTACTGCTGCTGCCCGGCCGGGAGGACGAGGCGATCTGGCGCTACTTCGGCTCGCTCGGCTTCCCCGCCCGCGAGCAGGTCGAGCGCACCCTGGCCGCGCTGGAGGGAGCCGGGCGCCCGCTGTCCACCCAGGCCCTCGAACCCCTGGTGGAACTGCGCCGCAACCGCCTGGAGCTGATGCTCAAGGTGCTCGACGTCGACGGCGCGGTCAAGCGGGTGCGCGGCGGCTGGATCACCACCGGGCACCCCTGGGTCTACGACGCCGAGCGCTACGCGCGCGTGGCCGCCGCGCGCGAGCACGAACAGCAGTCCATGCGCGACTACCAGGCCGACGGCACCTGCCGGATGGAATTCCTGCGCCGCTGCCTGGACGACCCGGGCGCCGCCCCGTGCGGGCGCTGCGATACGTGCTCCGGGCCGCGCCACGACGCCCGGGTGGATCCCGCCTCGCGCGACGCGGCACGCGCCGCGCTGGGTCGGCCGGGCGTGGAGGTGGAGGCGCGCCGGATGTGGCCCACCGGCATGGCGGTCACCGGGGTCGCGTTCAAGGGCCGCATCCCCGACGGCGAGCAGGCCGCTGCGGGGCGGGCCCTGGGCCGCTCCTCGGACATCGGCTGGGGCAACCGGCTGCGCCCGATCCTGGCCCCCGGCGCGCCCGACGCGCCCGTCCCCGACGCCGCGTTCGCCGCCGTCGTCGAGGTCCTGGCGGGGTGGGGCTGGCAGCGGCGCCCCGGCGGCGTGGTCACCATCGCCTCGCACACGCGCGGCACGTTGATCGACAGCCTCGGCGAGCGGCTGGCCGAGGTCGGCCGACTGCCCTGGCTGGGCCGGGTGGAATACGCGCCGGGCGCCGGCGGCCCCGCCCCGCGCAGCAACAGCGCCCAGCGGCTGCGCACGGTCGCCGACGCGTTCGTACTGCCGCCCGACGTCGCCGAGCGGGTGGCCGCCCTCGGCGCCCCGGTCCTGCTGGTCGACGACCGCACCGACACGGGGTGGACGCTCACCGTGGCGGCCCGCCTGCTGCGTCGCGCCGGCGCCGTCCAGGTGTTGCCCCTGGTGCTCATGATGGAGGGGTGACCCGCGCCGGCCGGTCGCCCGACCCGCCCGAGTCGATCGCCGGGTCGTCACTCGGACGTAGCGAATGATCACCGGTACGTGTTGCCGAGTTCGTCGGCGTCACGCAAGAATCGACAAGGCGTTCTCTTCACTTTCCCGTGCGGGCCCCCGCGGCGCCGCTCCGCCGCGAGCCGCCCGTAGTCGGAGCGTGCGCCGCTGTCCGCCATGGACGGAAGGAGGACCGTGCACATCGCCGTTACCGCGTCCCCGGCGCCGGCCCACACCGGCACGCCCCCGGCCAGTCCCTCCCGCTGGTTGGACCCGGAGTCCTGGCGCGCGCGCCGGATTCCCCTGCTGCGCGATCCGCGAGCGCTGCTCAAACGGCTCCACGACCTGCACCGACCGGCCGCCCGCACGGCGGTGGTCGCGGTCCTGGATCGGTCCGAACGACCGGTCGCCAGCGCGTCCTTCGGCTTCGGCGAGGGCCGCACCGACGGCTGGCGCTGTCGCAATCTGATCCTGGCCAACCTGCGCCTGATCGTCCCCGACGACCTGCGCCGGGGCACGCCCACGCACACCACGGTGCTGGCGGTGCATCGCGAGGGCGGCCGCGGCTGGGCGGCGGACGACGGCCGCTGGATGTGGGGGCTGCACGACGCGTGCGTGCTGCACGGTCTGCGCTGCGGCGCCTTCGCGATCGTCGCGGAGGACGGCTGGCAACTGGTCGCCGACGGGCGTCGCGGACGTACTCCCGCACTGCCCCCGGGCCGCGACGGCGGTCCCGGCGCCGGAACGCCGATCAGGGCAGCGGGCATCGCCCCGGCCCACCCCGCGACGGAACTGCCGCAGGTGCGCTACCTGCCGGAGACGGGGCCCACTCCCCTGGTACGACCCTCCGCGTCCTGATGGACACGTGTGTGATCAGGCGGTGAGACCACGCTCGGCGAGCCAGTCGACCAGATCGGTCGTGACCGTCAACGCGTGGTCCTGGACGAGTTCCGGGCTCTGCAGCCGCATGCGCAGATGTTGCGCGTGGAACGGCTTGATCCCGGAGATCAACTTGCGTACCCCGAACACGTTGCAGAACGCCCGGTCGTCACCGGCCGAGAAGGCGCGGTCCCATTCCTGGCGTTCTTCCCCGATGAGGGTCGTGTAGGCGTACCGGTTGAGATAGCCCGACAACATGTCGATGACGGTGCTACAGGCCCGGTACTGCTGTATTTTCAGCCGGTCCTCCTGGTCGCTGAGGAACCGGTCAAGGAGCTGCGCGATCGACGGCGATTCCGACATGGCAACGAACCGTAGCCGACCTTGGCGATTCGCGGGGCAGGGGGCCCGAGTTCGGTCGGACCGGATACGGCCGGGCCCCCTACGTGCTACGACGTGTTACGCGACGCCGGTGAGCGCGCGCACCCGCTCCACGTCGCCGCAAACCGTGACCGACGCCCCGGCCGTGAGCGCCGCGGTCAGGATCCGACCCGCGTCGGCGCCTTCGGCGAAACCGTTGACCACGACGACGACCGCGGACCGCCGCAGCGGACGCGAGGCCGGCAGCGACGCGTAGAACACGTCCTTGCCCTCGTCGTACTGGCGCCAGTACTGCGCGGCGCCGAACGTCTCCTCGTGCTGCTGCCACGGGTGCGGCCCACCCGTGGTCAGCACCAGGATCGCGCCGGGCTCGGTACCGGCCTCCAGGAGCGCGTCGACCGCGTCGTCGGCGACGTCGAAGACGTTGTCCGCGGTGGCGGGGATCAGCGTCACGCGCGGCGTCGGCGAGGCGGACAGGTCGGGGCCGGGCTTGGCCGCACCCGGCTTCGGGGGACCGGGCTTGGCCGGACCGGGCTTGGCGGCCGCGCTCGCCTGCCGCGGCACGGCGGGCTTGGGCGGGCCCGGCTTCGGGCCGGGGCGCGGTCCGGGCTTGGGCACCGCGCCGGACGGACGCGGCACGGACGGGGTCTCTGCTGCGGACGTCGTGTCCGCGGTGTTTTCGGCAGTCACCGGATTCACAGTCATGTCTGGGGAAGGCTCGGTTCGTTCGTGGCGGTACCGGGATGCCCGGCGGTGAGGAGACGCGGGGAGGGATCGGTGGAGTCCCGTTCCCCGGAGAACACGCGCGGCATGGTGGCAGTCCTATCAAAGCCGCGCGGAGCGTGCCCACCCAGGGTGCTCCTGGGGTGTGGCCCGGGCGTACGACGGCGCATACTACGATGCCCCGTCAGCTCGGCCGGATCAATCGTCCACCACCACCCCGTGCTCGATCACCAAAGCTGCCAGCCCCTCCGCGTAGCCCTGACCGACCGCTCGCAGACGCCAGGAGTCGCCGCGCCGATAG
The DNA here is from genome assembly GCF_003967355.1 of Embleya hyalina. GTDB lineage: Bacteria > Actinomycetota > Actinomycetes > Streptomycetales > Streptomycetaceae > Embleya > Embleya hyalina. Next base: position 4,973 of record NZ_BIFH01000035.1, read on the forward strand.
ACCTCGGCCAGGATCATGACGGTCTCGTCGCCTCCGCTCAACCGGAATTCGGCGAGTCGACGGCAGGTCACGGGGTCGACGATACCGACGGTCACCGGCACCTGGGCGAAGGTGGTGCCACTCGTCGCGTCCAACGCGAGCGCGACCACGACCCGACTGCGGCCGGCGGGCAGCGTGGTGACGTCGATCTCGACCGAATCCGAGCCCGGTTCCACGTCGTTGGTGGTCCCGGTCTGGAGTTTGCCGGCCAACCGCACCGCCCCGCTGGCGTGTACCGGTTGGTTGAAGAACACCAGGTCGCCGTCGTCGCCGACCCGCCGATCGTCGTCGAGGACGAGGGCCACCGTGTCGCCGTCGACCTGCGCCGGCGCCCACCACGCGGCCTCGATCCGCACCGTGCCCGCGAACGGGCCCAGGTCCTCGATCGTGACCGCCTGCCCCCGCGTGAGCCCGCGCGGCGGCGCGACCGCCGGCCGCGGCGGTACGGTCGGCGCCGGGCCCGCGGTGGCCGACCGCGCCGACACCTCGCCCGACGCCGGGTGTTCCGGCTTCGGCGGCACCGAAGGGACCGGCGCGGGCGGCACCGGCACCGTCGGCCGCGGCGGCGTGCGCGTCCCCGAGCCCGGCGGTACCTGCGGCGGCGGCGTCTGCGGCCCCGGCACGGGCGGCGGCGTGCTCGGCCCGGCGTCCGGCACCGGCGGCACCTCGGGCGGCGGCGGCAACACGTCCGGGACGGTCGCCTCCAACACCTCGGCGGCCGACGACCCGGCCGCGACCGGCAGATCGGCCGCGGTCGGCGGCGGCGGGATGCTCGGCAGCGTCGCCCCCGTACCCGGCACCGGCGCCGGCGTGGTGGCGGACCCGGCCCCGGACATCGGCGCGCCCGACGCGGACTGCGCCTCGGTGACCTCGAACGCCTCCGTCGGCGCCGACGACGCGTCCGGCCCGAACGCCTCCGTCGCCTCGAATGCCTCGGTCGGCTCGGCCACCGCGGGCAGCACGTCCGAACCGTCCACGGGGGTGTCGTAGGGTCGGTACGGCCCCGGCGTGAACGACCCGGCGCCGGCCGGCGCCGAGGCGCTGGGCCTGGGCAGCAGGAAGCCGCTGGTGGTGCGCGGCATCCCCGGCACGGCAAGCGCCAACGAGGCGGCGGCCACCTGGGAGGCCGCGTCGGCCGCGCTGCTGCGCCCGCGCTCCAGGTCGGCGAGCAGCGCCAGGAACACCGGCTCGATCAGCACCCGGATGCCGCGCTGCCGAGCCCAGTAGGTGCGGTCCGCGGACTCGTCCGGATCGGCGACCACGAGCACGTCCACCCGGTCGTGGATGCCGGACGCCACGGACAGGTCCGCCCGGGCCATCCGCCGCTCCAACTCGCCCCGGGTGACCGCGAGATAGCCGTGGAACAGCACGTGCAGACCCGACTCGAGCGGCCGCCCCCGAGCCAGGATGCGCGGCCCGCCGCGACCCTCCTCGACGGTGGAGCGGGCCATCCCGACGATCTCGTCGAGCGCGGTGCGCGGAATGCCCAACTGCGCCGCCACACGGGTCAGATCGGCCCGTTCCTCCCGGTCGATCGGCCCGGCGGCGACCATCGAGGCGGCCAGCGCGGTCACGTACAACCGGTCCAGGTCCTTGCGCTGCTCCTCGGAGATGCCCAGGGAGACCGCCAGTTCGGCGAGGTCGATCGCCTCCTGCGGGGTGATCACCCGGTCCTCCAGGGCCGCGTCGAGCACCGCCAGGTAGCTGTCGGGCCCCTCCCCCACGCCGGTCGGCGGCCCGTACGCGCGGGCCTTCTCCAGGTACGACACCGCGTCCCGGCGGCGCACCTGCTCGGCCTCCTCGCGGGCGCGCCGGGCCGTGTGCGCGTCGTCGCGGGTGAACACGCGCGGCGGGTCGGCGCCGCGCCGCGGCCAGTTGAGCGAGGCGGCCACGGTCCGGGCCTGCTGCCAGTGCCGGGCCTCGCCCGCGCCGCGACTCAGGTAGTGCTCCAACAGGCGCGCCGTGCCCATCGCCTTGGCCGCCGCGCCGTGTCCGCCGTCCACCGGCACCCCGGCCGCCTCGCAGCAGGCGAGCAGCGTGAACCTGGGCGCCTCCGGCAGGTGGTGCGGCGCCTCGCGCATCGTGCACACGGTGGTCAGCGGTGGCACCGTCGGCCGGCCTCGGCGCTGGAACTCGCGCTCGACGAAGCCGATGTCGAAACGCGCGTTGTGCGCGACCACGACCCGCTGTCGGAACAGGTTGACCAGCCACGGCGCGACCTCGGCGAAGGTCGGGGCGTTGACCACGTCGTCGTCGAACAGCCCGTGGGCCTGGAAGTCGCCGGCGGGACCCTGCGGATCGAGCAGGGTCGTGAAGAACTCGGTCACGCGTCCGTCGAGATCGCATTGCGCGACCGCGATCTCGATGATGCGATGTCGATGTGGGGACAAACCCGTCGTCTCCACGGCCACCACCGAGTAGCCGGGGCATTCGAGGCGATCACCGATGCGCACAGTCACCCCCCAATGATGATGTGCCCGGTGCGGACTCCTTCGGTCGCATCCCGGCAAGCCCGACCTGCGGCGCGCGTCCACGGTACGCGCTCGCGACCGGTGCGGGGTACGGCGCGACCGATCGGGCGTAACCGTAGCGCTGGTGACGAGTCATCAGATATGACACGCGGTCAGGACGCGCTCTCCGAGGGCTGCGGCTTGCCGACCCGGATGCCCTTCAGGACGGTGTCGAGCGTCGCCTTGTCCGGAGCCCCGGCGGTGATCCCCATCTTGAACAGCACGCACGGGTATCTGCCGCGCTCGTTCCTCTCGTCGATCACCACCGCCTGCGCCCAGGCGGACTCCGCGTTCATGCCCAGGTCCTCGGGCTTGCCCGAGACCCGGCCGCGCAGGACGTAACCCGGGTGACCGTCCACCGTGATCGCCTTGTCCAGTTCCATGCTCTCCAGCTTGACCTTGCCGTTGCTGCCGCCGCTCACGTCCTTCTTCAGATCGGCGACCAACGCGGCCATGGAGTCGGCCTTGCGCGTGGTCAGCGTCACCCCCGCCACGTAGCACTTGCGCTCCGCCTGGAACCGGGTCTCGACGTCGGATCCGCCGCTGCGGGTCGCGGACTTGCTCGGGCAGGGCCCCTCCACCGCCTGGTCCGCCGGGGAGTCGGGGTCGGGGGTGACCCAGTCCTTGAACCTGGGCACGGTGAGCCCGGTGCCGGGGTCGGTGAGCGTGCCGTCCGTGGCCACCGTCGTGCCGCCGTCGTCGTCCCCGCCCAGGAGCACGATCAGCGCGGCGATCAGGCCGCCCACCACGACCAGCGCCAGCACGCTCAACCCGATCGCCTTGCCGCGGCCGGGTCGGGCGGCACCGGGGGGTGGCCCGATCGGCTGATAGCCGCCGGGATATCCCCCCTGGGGGTAGCCGGCGTGCGGCGGACCGGGCGGGGCGCTGACCGGCGGTGGCGGAATCTCGCCCTGCGCACGGGCCCGGGTCGAGGCGGTCCACTGCGCCCCGTCCCACCATCGCTCGGACCCGGGAGCCGACGGGTCTTCGTACCAGCCGGGAGGAATCGAGGCAGTCACCCGCGTGACGGTACAACCGGCCCCGGCGCGACACGAGCACCACCCGGCAAACGTGACCGTTCGGAGACGCGAACATCCCGAGCGGGCGCCGATCAGCCCAGGTCGAGGCCGAGTTGCCCGTCGACGGCCGGCTCCACGCGGGGTCGCTTCAGATGCCGCCACGCGGGCAGGTCGTCCCAGTACGCCCACGACATGCGGTGGTGGGGCGTGGGGCCGAATTCGGCCAACGCGGCGCGGTGCACCGGGGCCGGATAGCCGGCGTTGCCCGCGAAGCCGTACTCGGGGTACTTCTCGCCGAGCCCGGCCATCATCGCGTCGCGACGCACCTTCGCGAGCACCGAGGCCGCCGCGACACCGACGCAGGACTGGTCGCCCTTGATCACGCAGCGCACGGCCCACGGCACGCCGAGGAAGTCGTGCTTGCCGTCCAGGACGATCGTGTCGGGGCGGATCGGCAGCGCGGACAACGCCCGCACCGCGGCCAGCCGCAGCGCGGCGGTCATGCCGAGCGTGTCGATCTCCTCCGGCTCGGCCGCGCCGAACGCGTACGCCCGCACCCACGGCTCGACCGCGGCGGCCAGCTCCTCGCGACGCCGCGCGGTGAGCAACTTCGAGTCGGTGAGCCCCGCGGGCGGTACGGACAGGTCGGTGATCGCCGCGGCGACCAGCACCGGCCCGGCCCACGCACCACGCCCGACCTCGTCCACGCCCGCCACCACACGTGCGCCCCGAGCGATCAGCTCCCGCTCGACGTCGTAGGTCGGCGCCGCGATCCGCCCGCCGCCCCGACGCGGCCCGACGACCTTCTTGCCGGCGGCCTTCTTGCCGCCCACCTTCTTGGCGGCGATCGTCTTGCCGGCGACTTTCTTGGCGGCGACTTTCTTGGCGGCGGCCTTCTTGCCGGCGACCTTCTTGGCACCGACCTTCCGGCCGGCAAGCGTCTCGGCAGCGGCCTTCGGGCCCACCGTTGCCCTCGGCGCGCTTCGCGTCGGGGGGTGCGGCGTGGTGTCGGCGCTCGGCTCCGGGGCCGCGGTGTTCGCCGGGGAGTTCGTCGGTTCGGCGCTGGACTGCTTCACGTCTCCACCGTAGGTCACCCGTCAGCGGTGGCCGACCACCGTCTCGCGCTCCCCCTCGGCGATCGAAAGCGGCGGCTTGGGCTCGAAATAGGTCGACACCCCCGCCGCGCGCAGCCGGTCGCGCAGCGCCCGCGCCCCGGCCGCGTCCGCCAGCGCGGCCTCGGCCGCCGAGGCCAGGTCCAGTTCGACGCCGTCGTGGTCGGTGACGGTGCCCGTGCCGGCCCGACTCGGCCGCAGCCGGCCCCGTCCCGACTCGACCCACGCGCACTCCAGCAGGGCGGCCAGCGCCTCGGCGGTGTCCTCGCCGTGCCGGGCGATCAGTTCGCCGCCCCGCCCCTCCACCAGCAGGCCCAGCACGCCGCCGAGGGTGATCGGATACTCCGCGCCCGCCCGCCGCGCGGACATCCCGAGCGCCGCCGCCCTACGGGCCAGCCCGAATCCGAGCAGGTGCTCCAGGAACGCCTCGTCGGACAACTTCACCAGACCGTCCAGCGGCGCGAACCCGTGCCGCCCGAGGTGCCCGTCGTCGTCGGTGGCCAGCAGGTACGGGTGCACGTGCGCCAACAACCGCGGTTCGGCCGGCACACCACCCACCGAGTCCGTACCGGCGGGTGTGCCCCGTCCGTCCGTCGGCCGCGCCCGCAGCCGCTCGATCCGGGTCACGAGGGCCGCCTCCGGCTCGCTCCCGGCCCTGTCCCGCTCTCCCCGAAAAGCCCGGAATCCGGCGATCGGGTCGCGCGGTACGCACCCCGCCGCCATCCCCGGCACCAGGAGTTCGTCCCGGAACCGTCGCCAGTCCGCCCGCACAAGCGCCAGCTCGGTCAACGCGTCCACGACCGCCTCGGTGCCGTACGCGCGCGCGGCGGCCCGATCGGCGGCCCGCTCCTCGAAGCCCACCACGGGCGCGCACACCCGCCGATACAGCGCCGCGTAGCCGGCCGCCATCCGGGCCGACGCACCCCGTCCGGCGAACGCGTCGGCCAGGCCGACCACCGCGTCCACGCTGTGGCAGGCGATGCGGTCCGCCAGCGGGGGTCGGCGGCGGCGGGAATGGCCGAGCGCGTGCGCGATCACCACCCGCAGCCGGCGGCCGGTCATCACGTGGGGCAGCGTGCCGCCGAGGACCAGGTGTCGGCGCAGCAGGGTCCCGGGCCGGCGCACCACCCGCAGTTCGCAACCCGCGCCGCCGGTCAGCACGATCCCGTCCGGGACCGGCACCCGCAGGTCGGCGGCCACGTCCTCGACCAGCTCCCACAACACCGGCTGCGCCGCGGCGTCGACGGCGAGTCCGGCCGGCAGCCGGCGCGGGCCGGTGAGTTCGAACAGCAGGGCGACCACCGCGACCACGCCCAGCCCCCACAACACCGCCGCGCCCGAGGTGAAGAACCGCCCGTGGTCGACGATCGCGCCCGTGGCGAAGGCCACGACCAGAAGCGGCAGCGCGAGCACGACATAGAGCACGCCGAGGAGCAGCACCCCGGCGAGTGCGCGTAGGCCCGTCCGTGCGCCCATCGGTCCCCCTCGAGGAATATTCACCCGTTCGAGGACGACCCTAGAGCCTGGCCCACGACCCGCGCGGGATCCGCGGGCATCCGTGCGCATCGACCGACAACCGACCGCCCGCCGAGCGCCGAGGCGCCGGGGCGCCTCTAGGGCAACAGCGGCTCCAGCAACCGATGCGGCCGCCGCATCGCCCGGGTGACCGGATCGTCCCGGCGCAGCAGGTTCGCCCCCGGCCCCGGCGCCACCTCGGTGTCCGCCGGCGCGACCGGCGCCCCGCACACGGCGCAGACCCCGTGCGGATCGACCGCCCCGCCGCAGCCCTCGTGCCGGTAGATCCGGCAGGCCACCCCGTTCTGCACGTGCTGCTCGCCCCAGCGGGACATCGCCCGCAGGATCGGCCACAGGTCGATGCCGCGCTCGGTGAGCACGTACTCGTCGCGCGGCGGGGACTCCTGATAGCGGCGCCGATCCAGCACGCCCGCCTCGACCAGCGTCTGCAACCGGCCGGAGAGCACCGCGCGCGGGATGTCGAGGTGCCCGAGGAAGTCGCTGTAGCGCCGCACGCCGTAGAAGGCGTCCCGGACGATCAACAGCGTCCAGCGCTCGCCGACGAGTTCGAGCGTGCGGGCGAGCGAGCAGTCCTGCTGTTCGTAGTCCTTGCCCAAAGCCATGCGAGCACTTTAACCCCGGGTCGGTTCATTCATCGAACCAATAGGTGCTACGTTGCTCCGGCACCTTCGGTTCATTCACCGAACCGACGTCGCCAGGAATCGTAATCCGGGGAGCACGAACATGTCCGTCGCCACATCCACCGCCACGCGCACGACATCCGCGACGCCCGAGCCGACCCTCGACGGAAGCGGCGCCGACCGCACCGTGCCGGTGGTGGCGCTGGGCACGCTGTTGCTCCTGGCGACCTACACGATGCCGATGGCGATCGTCCCGGACACCGTCCGCGACCTGCACGCCGGTCCGAGCGGCCCGGCCTGGATCCTCAGCGCCATCGGCCTGGGTCTGTCCGCCGCCCTGCTGATCACCGGCAGCCTCGCCGACGACCTCGGTCGCCGCCGGGTGTTCACGGCGGGCGCGCTCGGCCTCGCGCTGTCCTCCGTACTCACCGCGCTGGCCCCGTCGCTGCCGCTGTTCGTGGTCGGCCGCGCCCTCCAAGGCGTCGCCGGCGCGGCGATCATGTCCGCCGGGCTCGGCCTGCTCGCGCACAACCACCGGGGCGCCGCTCGCGGGCGGGCGATGGCCGCCTACGGCTCCTCGATCGGCGTGGGCATGGTGCTCGGACCGCCGGCCGGCGCCGCCCTGGTCCAGTTGCACCGGTCCGCGCCCTACTGGTTCACCGCCCTCGCCGCGCTCGGCCTGGCCGTCGTCGCCCGCGGCATGCCCGAGTCGCGCGCCGAGCACCCGCGCCGGCCGGACGTATGGGGCACGCTCACCCTGGGCCCGGGCCTGATCGCGCTCACCGCCGCGCTCATCGAGGGCCGCCGGGGGTGGCAGCGCCCGGTGGTCGACGCGCTGCTGGTGGCCGCCGTACTCCTGCTGGCCGGCTACGCCGCGACCGCCCTGCGCGGCCGGGCGCCGATGCTGGACCTGCGCATGTTCGCCCGGCCCGCGTTCCTGGCCGCCACCTTCGGCGCGCTGATCGCCGGCATCGCGGTGATCGCCATCGCCGCCTACCTGGCCACCGTGTTCCAGGGCACCCTCGGCCTGAGCGCCCTGGACTCCGCGCTCCTGCTCGGCCTGTGGTCGGCCATGGCCGCGATCACCGCCTTCGTCGTCGGCCGGGTGCACGTGCTGCCCGATCCCGCCCACCGCTTCGCCGCGGGCCTGCTCGTCTCCGCCGTCGGCTTTCTGGGCCTGTACGGGATCGGCCCCGCCGACTCCTGGCTCCGGGCCGTACCGGGCCTGCTGGTCGGCGGCTTCGGGGTCGGCCTCGTCAACACCGCGCTGGCCCGCCTCGGGGTGGAGAGCGTGCCCGCCGACCGCGCGAGCATGGGCTCCGGCGCCAACAGCACCGCCCGCTACACCGGCGCCTCGATCGGCGCCGCGCTCGTGGTCGCCCTCGTCGACGCGGGCGGCATGGACCTGGCCATCCTGATGGCGGCCGGCGCATCCCTGCTCGGCGCCGTCGTCGTACTCGGCCTCCGGCGCGCCGAGCGGCGGGCGTAGACCGAGCGGCCCGCACCGGCCGCGCGGCAGGCGGCCCGGGAGCACAACGGCACAACCCGCGGGAATACCCTCGGCATCAAAGCGAATAAACCCACAAAGCCGCCCATGTCGGACACCCGCCGGCGACGCCGAGCCCCGCGTCTGGAAAACTCGGGTCATGTGACGAGCGACGTGCAGACACCCACGACGGATCGACCCGCGGCGCCGGCGGGTCGCCGTCGTTTCCGGGCACTCGCCAACGCGATCATCGAGCGTCCGTACCTGATAACCGCGGGTCTGATCGGCCTGATCATCGTCACCGGGGTGAACGGCCCCGACTGGCCGGCGCAATACTTCCGCACCTGGCTGATCCGCGACCACGGCACCTACCTGTGGAACAACCAGTGGTACGGCGGCCACCTGCTCCCGGGCTACAGCATCCTCGCGCCGGTGATCGCCTCCAAGATCGGCACCGCCACCCTCACCGCGCTGTCCTGCGTCACCTCGGCGTGGGCCTGGGACAAGCTCCGGGTCGGCGCCAACGACTTCGCCCGCCAGGTGGGCAGTTGCTGGTTCGCGGTGATGTGCAGCGTCGACTACCTGATCGGCCGCACCCCGTTCGCGCTCGGCGTCGCGGCGGGCATGCTCGCGATACTGGCCGCCCGCCGCCGGCACCCGCTGTGGGCCGGCTTCGCCGCGTTGTTGTGCGGCCTGTCCAGCCCGCTGTCCGGCGCGTTCCTGATGCTGGTCGCGCTCGCGTGGGTGCCCCGGGAGCGGGTCTGGCCGACCCGGCTGTGCTTCGCCCCGGCCGCGCTCGGCCTGGTCGCCGCGCTCGCGTTCCCGAACGAGGGCATGTTCCCGTTCCCGTGGTGGCGCTTCCTGCCGATCCTGGCCTTCGCCGCGGTCGGCCTGGCGATACTGCCCAAGGAACTCGCGAGCGCCCGGCGCTTCCTGTGGCTGTACGCCGCCACCGCGGTGATCTTCTTCTTCGTGCCGACCTCGCTCGGCGGCAACCTGGCCCGACTCGGCGAGCTGACCTCCGGGCCGCTGATGGCGGTGGTCCTGCTCTCGGCCGGCCGGCGCCGGCTGGTGGTGCTGCTGTCCCTGCCGCTGCTGGTCTGGCAGTTCCAGTCCGCCGCGCTGGCCATCACGCACGACATCAAGGACTCGCCGGGCGAGAAGCCGCAGTACTACGCGGGCATGCTCGACTACCTCCAGAAGAACAACACCCACCCGCTGGGTCGGGTGGAGATCCCGTTCACGCGCGGGCACTGGGAGTCGGTCTTCGTCGCCGAGAAGATGCCGCTGGCGCGCGGCTGGGAGCGCCAACTGGACCGCAACTACAACGCGGTGCTCTACCAGGAGGACCTGACCGTCGAGGAGTATCGCGACTGGATCGACGACACGGGCGTACGCTTCGTGGCCCTGCCCGACATCCCGATCGATCCGTCGGCGATCCCCGAGGCCGAGCTGATCCGCAAGGGCATCCCGTGGCTCAAGCCGGTCTACACGGAAAAGGACGGTCGCTGGCAGATCTGGGAGGTGGAGAACCCGAGCCCGATCGTCGAGGGGCCGGGCGAGCTGACCGAGCTGACGCCCAGCCGATTCTCCTTCGACGCGCACTCCGCGGGCACGTTCGTGGTGAAGATCCACCCGACCTTCTGGGTGACCGCCGACCGGCCCGAGATCGTGATCAAGGCGACCAAGGACGAGTGGAGCGAGATCACCGTCGACCGCCCCGGACCGGTCACGGTCTCCGCGCGCGACGCCAAACTCTTCAAGGGCAAGGGCAACAAACCCTGACCCGCGCCGGCCGGCCGGGGGCGGATCCGCGAGCCGCCCCCGGCCGACTCACGGCGCCGGCGGCGCGTCCGGGTCCAGACCGCCGGCCCACTTGGGCGCCCGGGGCTGCCACGCCTCGACCTCGGCCAGCAGGCTCGCGGCACCCCGCGCGACCAGCAGCGTCGAGCGCAGATCCGGCTTGAGGAAGCCGTTGGCGGTCATTGTGTCCAGCGCGGCGAGCAGCGGACGCCAGAAGCCGTCCACCTCCAGGACCGCGACCGGCTTGGCGTGGATGGCCAGGTGCTGCCAGGTCCAGACCTCGAACAACTCCTCCAGCGTGCCCGCACCGCCGGGCAGCGCGACGAAGGCGTCCGCCCGGGCCGCCATCGCCGCCTTGCGCTCGTGCATGGTCTCGGTGACCCGGAGATCGGTCAGGCCGCGGTGGGCGATCTCGCGATCCACCAGCGAGCGCGGCATCACACCGATCACCTCGCCGCCCGCCGCGAGACAGGCGTCGGCGACCGCGCCCATCAGACCCACGTGCCCGCCGCCGTAGACGATCCCGACACCCGCCTCCGCGAGCCCGCGGCCGAGTTCGGTCGCCGCCTCCCGGAACCGGGGCGAGACGCCCGACGCCGACCCCGCGAACACCGCTACCCGCATGACGGGCTCCCCTCGTCGACGACCACCGTGGTGGTGTGCGCAGAAAAATACGCCGATCGAATTCTGCCGAATCCGGTCACGCCGCCGAACGGCGGTCCCGTCCGGGGCGGCGTGGTCGAGCGTCGTCGGCCGGCCGCCGAATCGATGGCGAATCGAGTCGATGAATCGCCTCTCACCCGCCGTGACGGCGGCACAGTCCCGGCATAGAAGGGCAAATTCGGCCATCGTCGGCGGCCGTCACCGAACCCGACGTTGACGGGAAGACCCCTCGCCACGGCAGAATGCCCGCGTGCCCGCCACCGAGCGCCCTGCCTCGGACATCCCGTTCGAGCGGCTGTTTCCCGATCTGGACGACCATGGCCGTGAACGCCTGGTCGCCGCCGCGAGAGCGCTCGATCTGCGCCGCTCCCTCGACGACCCCGCGCGCTGGTTCTGGAACGAGCCCGACCCGCTGAGCCCGGAACCCGAGCCCGAACCGTCGCCGCACATCCTGGGCACCGCACTGCTCCTGTACGAGGCCGACGGGGACTGGCTGGAACTGGGCCTGGACGTCTGGCAGCTGGACGGGCCCTTCGTCAGCGTCACCGCCACCGTCGAGGTGGCGTGCTGGTGCGACACCGACCACAACATGCACGCGGTCCAACGCGCCGAATGGCCGGCGTCCACCGCGCAGGCGTTCCTGGAGGCGTTCCACACCGCCGCGCTGTCCGTGATCCGCCGCATCGAGGGCCCGCGCGACCCGCGCGACCTGCGCGCCCGCGCGGGGCTGCCCAACCCGCCCGAGCCACCCCCTGAGGATGACCCCGCCGCCCCCCCGAACGGCCCCGTGGTCTGAACCACCGATTCATCCGAACGAAGGATTTTTTCGCGGCACACCGGTGATTCCTCGGTGGACATTGCGTCATGGCCCGCCATACATCGGACAATCCGGCGTCCTACCTCAATGCCCACCTGCATCCCATCGGTCCCGGCGTGAAAAACTGGGCCCGTCATGACACACGCTCTGGACGGCCGCATACCCCTGGGGGAGCCCACATCGGGCGCGGGCGGGACCGCCCGCCGTACGTGGCGCCGACACGCGCGCATGGTGCTGATCGGAATCACCGAGCACCCCTACGTGATCACTCTGGCCCTGGTCGGCCTGCTGACCGTGCTCGGCATCAACGGCGCCGACTGGCCGGCCCAGATCTTCCGCGCCTGGCTGGTGCGCGACCACGGCGCGGTGTTGTGGAACAACCAGTGGTACGGCGGGCATCTGCTGCCCGGCTACAGCGTGATCACCCCGGTCCTGGCCGGCGGCATCGGCACCCGCCTGCTCACCGCGATCTCCTGCGTCACCGCCGCGTGGGCCTTCTCCCGGCTGCGCCTGGGCCGCGGGGATCTGGCCCGCCGGGTGGGCAGTTGCTGGTTCGCGGTCATCGTCAGCATCGAATACCTGATCGGCCGCACCCCGTTCGTGCTCGGCGTGGCCGCCGGCCTGATGGCGATCCTGGCGGCCCGGTCCGGGCACCGGGCGTGGGCGGCGGTGGCGGCCGGCTTCTGCGGCCTGGCCAGCCCGCTGGCCGCGGCGTTCCTGCTGATGATCGCGCTGGCGTGGGTGCCCTCCGAGCGGGTGTGGGCGACCCGGTTCAGCCTGTCGCCGGCCGTGCTCGGCCTGGTGATGTCGCTGGTCTTCCCCGGCGGCGGCGACTTCGCCTTCCCGCTGTGGCGGTTCGCCGCCATCCTGGGCTTCGCCGGCGTGGGCCTGGCCCTGGTGCCGCGCACCGAGGTCAGCGCGCGCCGCTTCCTGTGGTTGTACGCGCTCTCCTCCACCGTGCTGTTCCTGATCCCCAGCGCGGTGGGCGGCAACGTGGCCCGGCTCGGCGAGTTGTGCGCCGGTCCGCTGATGGCCGTGGTGCTGCTCTCGCTGGGCCGCCGCCGCCTGGTGATCCTGCTCGCCGTGCCGCTGCTCGCCTGGCAGTTCTCCTCCGCGGGCAAGGCGGTCGCCTTCAACAACCAGGACAGCACCGGCAAGAACTCCGCCTACTACACCGGGATGCTCGACTTCCTGGAGCGGGCCAATCTGCCGGTGGGCCGGATCGAGATCCCGTTCACCCGCGGCCACTGGGAGACCGTCTACGTCGCCGAGCACATGCCGCTCGCCCGCGGGTGGGAGCGCCAACTCGACCGCGCGCACAACTCGGTGCTGTACGGCCCCGGCCTGGACGAGGCGCAGTACCACGCGTGGGTGCGCGAGACCGGGGTGCGCTTCATCGCCCTGCCCGACGTCCCGCTGGACCCGTCCGCCAAGCGCGAGGCGGAGATCCTGCGCGCGGGCGCCGACTGGCTGGTCCCGGTGTGGTCCGACCCGCACTGGGTGATCTGGGAGGTGGCGGACCCGGTTCCGCTCCTGGACGGCCCCGGGCAACTGGTCGACATCACCCCGAGCGGCTTCACCCTGCTCGCCCAGCAGGCCGGCACGTTCACCGTACGGATCCACCGGACCAGCTGGTTCGTCGCGAACAAACCCAATACGAGCATCGGCGAGACCGAGGACGGCTGGACCGAGGTGACCGTCACCGAACCCGGTGAGGTCACCATCACGGCGAAGGCGTCGGCCGTCCTGCCCTGACGGGGGCGGGTAGGGTAATTCGGGTTCATGCCCTGGTGGAAAGGTAAAGCAGACCGATGGCCGAGCACCACGACCACTCCAGCCACGATCACCACGATCACGAAAAGGGCCGGATCTTTGTGATGGGCCGCCCGGTGGACTCGTACCCCGCCATGGCGCCCGAGGCCGCGCGCGGCAAGGTCCTGCGCGTCACCGTGGTCGGCGAGGAAGTCCTGCACCGGCCCTGCGCCGAGATCACCGAGTTCGGCACCGACGAGCTGAACACCCTGATCGACGACATGTTCCTGACCATGTACGTCGCCGACGGCGTGGGCCTGGCCGCGAACCAGGTCGACGTCGGCATCCGGCTGTTCGTCTACGACTGCGTGGACGAGGACGGCCACCGGCACGTCGGCCACATCCTCAACCCGGTCCTGGACGAACTGCCCGCGACCGAACGGCACCTGGAGGAGGCGGGCGAGGGCTGCCTGTCCGTCCCCGGCCCGCACGAGGACCTGGCCCGCCCCGACCGCGCCATCGCCCGGGGTGTGGACAAGGACGGCAACCCGCTGGTGATCGAGGGCGAGGGCTACTTCGCCCGCTGCCTCCAGCACGAGACCGACCACCTCAACGGCTACCTGTACATCGACCGGCTCTCCAAGCGCGAGCGCAAGAACGTGCTCAAGGAGATGGAGTCGATGCGGGACGAGGTGTTCGCCAAGCGCGACGCGAAGGCCAAGCAGCTCGCGGGCTGACGCGGGAGCGCCTTCGAGCACGACACCGCGAACGACACGACCGACAACGCCGGAAGGGGCGGGGAACCGATACCGGTTCCCCGCCCCTTCCGGGCGTTCACGTCAAACCCGGGCCACCGCCCTCGCGGTCAGCTGCACCCGCTGGTCGAGCCGCAGCCCTCACAGACGTAGCAGCTGCCCGCCGGACGCATCTTGATCCCGCAGGAGAAGCACAGCGGGGCGTCCGCGCTGCGGCCCTGGCGGGCCTCCAGCAGCTCGGTGGAGGAGTGCACCGCGGCCGGCACCGGCTTCAGGTCCGGGACCTTGGGCGGGGCGTCGGTCGGCGCGGACTGCGCGAGGGTGCGCATGTCCTCCGCGGCGGCCGGCTCGTCCGGCTCGTAGGAGCCGGTCTCCAGGTGCCGGGTGCGCTCCGCGGCGGAGTGGATGCCGAGCGCCGAGCGGGTCTCGAACGGCAGGTGGTCGAGGGCCAGGCGACGGAAGATGTAGTCGACGATCGACTGGGCCATCCGCACGTCCGGGTCGTCGGTCAGACCGGCCGGCTCGAACCGCATGTTGGTGAACTTGGAGACGTAGGTCTCCAGCGGCACGCCGTACTGGAGCCCCACCGAGACCGCGATCGAGAAGGCGTCCATCATGCCCGCGAGGGTCGAGCCCTGCTTGGACATCTTCAGGAAGACCTCGCCGAGGCCGTCGTCCGGGTAGGAGTTGGCGGTCATGTAGCCCTCGGCGCCACCCACCGAGAAGGAGGTGGTGATGCCGGGCCGGCCCTTGGGCAGGCGCTTGCGGACCGGGCGGTACTCGACGACCTTCTCCACCACGGTGGCCGCGGTCGACTTGCCGTCGTCGGCCTTGCCCTTGTTCTCGCCCTTGCCGGCCGAGAGCGGCTGGCCGACCTTGCAGTTGTCGCGGTAGATCGCCAGCGCCTTGATGCCCAGCTTCCAGCCCTGGAAGTAGATCTCCTCGATCTCCTCCACGGTGGCGTCCTCGGACATGTTGACCGTCTTGGAGATCGCGCCGGAGATCCACGGCTGGATCGCCGCCATCATCCGCACGTGGCCCATCGGCGAGATGGTGCGCTCGCCCATCGCGCAGTCGAACACCTCGTAGTGCTCGGTCTTCAGGCCGGGCGCGTCCACCACGTGGCCGTGCTCGGCGATGTGCTCGACGATCGCCTCGACCTGCTCCGGCTGGTAGCCGAGCCGGGCGAGCGCCCGGGCGACCGTGCCGTTGACGATCTGCATCGAGCCGCCGCCGACCAGCTTCTTGAACTTCACCAGCGCGAGGTCGGGCTCGACACCGGTGGTGTCGCAGTCCATCATCAGGCCGATCGTGCCGGTGGGGGCCAGCACCGAGGCCTGCGCGTTGCGGAAGCCGTGCTTGTCGCCGAGCTTGGCGACGTCCTTCCACGCCTTGGTGGCCAGGTCCCACACGGGGGTGTCCAGGTCGTCCATGCGCTTGCCGGTGTCGTTGGCGTCGGCGTGCTGACGCATCACCCGCTTGTGCGGCTCGGCGTTGCGGGCGTAGCCCTCGTACGCGCCGACGATGGCGGCCAGTTCGGCGGAGCGCTTGTAGGCGGTGCCGGTCATCAGCGAGGTGATCGCGCCGGCCAGCGCCCGGCCGCCGTCGCTGTCGTACGCGTGGCCGGTGGCCATCAGCAGCGCGCCGAGGTTGGCGTAGCCGATGCCCAACTGGCGGAACGCGCGGGTGGTCTCGCCGATCTTCTCCGTCGGGAAGTCGGCGAAGCAGATCGAGATGTCCATCGCGGTGATGACCAGCTCGACGACCTTGGCGAAGTTGACCGCGTCGAAGGTGTCGTCGTCGCGCAGGAACTTCATCAGGTTCAGCGAGGCGAGGTTGCAGGACGAGTTGTCCAGGTGCATGTACTCCGAGCACGGGTTGGACGCGGTGATCCGACCCGACTCGGGGCACGTGTGCCACTTGTTGATCTCGTCGTCGTACTGGATGCCGGGGTCGGCGCAGGCCCACGCGGCCTCGGCCATGCGACGGAACAGCGACTTGGCGTCCACCGTCTCGAGCACGTCGCCGGTGAGCCGGGCGCGCAGCCCGAACTCCTTGCCCTGCTCGACCGCGTTCATGAACTCGTCCGAGACCCGGACCGAGTTGTTCGCGTTCTGGTACTGCACCGAGGCGATGTCGGCGCCACCGAGGTCCATGTCGAAGCCCGCGTCGCGCAGCGCGCGGATCTTCTCCTCCTCCTTGACCTTGGTGTCGATGAAGTCCTCGATGTCGGGGTGGTCGACGTCGAGCACGACCATCTTGGCCGCGCGGCGGGTGGCGCCGCCCGACTTGATCGTTCCGGCGGAGGCGTCGGCGCCGCGCATGAAGGAGACCGGACCCGAGGCGTTGCCGCCCGAGGTGAGCAGTTCCTTGCTGGAGCGGATCCGGGACAGGTTCAGGCCGGCGCCCGAGCCGCCCTTGAAGATCAGGCCCTCTTCCTTGTACCAGTCCAGGATCGAGTCCATCGAGTCGTCGACCGACAGGATGAAGCACGCGCTGACCTGCTGCTTCTGCGCGGTGCCGACGTTGAACCAGACCGGCGAGTTGAAGCTGAAGATCTGGTGCAGGAGGGCGTACGCCAACTCGTGCTCGAAGATCTCCGCGTCGGCGGGGCCGGCGAAGTAGCCGTTCTCCTCGCCCGACTTGCGGTAGGTCTTCACGACCCGGTCGATCAGCTGCTTCAGGCTCCACTCGCGCTGCGGCGTGCCCACCGCACCGCGGAAGTACTTGCTCGTGACGATGTTGACCGCGTTCACCGACCAGGAGTCGGGGAACTCGACGCCGCGCTGTTCGAAGTTGATCGAGCCGTCGCGCCAGTTGGTCATGACGACGTCACGACGCTCCCAGACCACCTCGTCGTACGGGTGGACGCCGGGGGTCGTGTACACGCGCTCGATCCGCAGGCCCTTGCCGGGTCGTGACCGACCTGTACCGCGTGCCGAACCGCTCGTCGTCTCTGTCATGCCGTCTCCTCTTTTGAACAACGCCGTGGGCAGGCCGGGGCATCCCGATGGGAGGACCCGGATGACCGGTCGGGTGGTCCGTCGTTCCTGTACTACCGACGTGTACTACCGAATGAAAATGTGAATGACCCGCGCGCAGGTGGCCCGCGCTCAGTCCGCGGCGGGGGCGTCCGCCGCGTTCGCGGGCACCGCGGGCTCGATCGACTCCGCGCGACCGGCGCGCAGCAGCGCGACCTCGGCCTCGAAGTCCTCCAGGGACTCGAAGGCCCGGTACACGGACGCGAACCGCAGATAGGCGACCTCGTCGAGCTCACGGAGCGGGCCCAATATGGTCAGGCCCACGTCGTGGGTGGTCAACTCGGCGCACCCGGTGGCCCGCACCGCCTCCTCGACCCGCTGGCCGAGCAGGGCCAGCGCGTCACCGGTGACCGGGCGGCCCTGACACGCCTTGCGCACGCCGGCGATGACCTTGTCCCGGCTGAACGGCTCGGTGACGCCGCTGCGCTTGATCACCGTGAGCGAGGCGGTCTCGATCGTGGTGAAGCGTCGTCCGCAGTCGGGGCACGAGCGACGGCGCCGGATGGCGGCCCCGTCGTCGGTGGTCCGGCTGTCCACGACGCGGCTGTCCGCTCGCCGACAGAAGGGGCAGTGCATGCCGTTCCCTCTCCCCCTCGTTCAGACGCAGGTCCTGCGTGGTGCCCGTGCGCGTCGCGCGCGAAGCGGCGAAACGTGCCCTGGTGGTGCCGCGGGTTGCCGCGCCCTCGCCCCGAGGGCCCACGCCTGGGGGCCCGTCCGGTGCGGTCCGGGAATGCTCCGGGAACATAGTATATACGGCAACCACAACTTGTGGGCTTCTGCAACGCCCTCGACCACAAGATGTAGTGGCTACGGTAGACCGCGACCCGAGGCGCTGCAAGCCGACTCGCAGACGCTCGGAGAGCCCGCGGTGACCTCTCGTCATCCCCGCAGGTCACCGCCCGAGGAGTCGCCGAAATTAACCCGACCGGCCGCGTGTCGCGGCACACGAGCCGCGCACGCGACATTTCGGGCATCGGTTCCGTGGGCAATTCCCGAACGGAATTCGAATGTATGTACGATTACTACAGCGGGAACCGAATGATCGCCACCGGATTGGCCTAAATTCACTCGAACGTGTGTTTGGCGCAACCTTTCGAACCCGACTACCGTTCTCCACGTGCGAGCAATCCGTCGAAAGGGCCAGCCGTGACCGGAGAAGCCACCGGAGCCATCCACCCCGGAATCCGCACCGAAACCCTCCCCACGAAACACCCGCACAGCGCCACCGTGCCGCCGCCGGCGCCCGCCCCGGGCACCGAGAACGCGCAGGTCCAGGGCAGTGCGACGCGGCGTCCGGCGGGGGGGCTGACGCCGCGCCAGACGCGCGTCCTCGAAGTGATCCGCACCTCTGTCGAGTCGCGTGGATATCCGCCGAGCATGCGCGAGATCGGCGAGGCGGTCGGACTGTCCAGCACGTCCTCCGTCGCGCACCAGTTGATGGCGCTCGAACGCAAGGGTTATTTGCGCCGTGATCCGCATCGTCCGCGCGCCTACGAGGTGCGTTCGCCCGACGGCGGGCGTCCGCTCGCGCCGGCCGGACCGCACGCCGAGCGCGGCTCGCAGGCCGCGTCCTACGTCCCGGTGGTCGGCCGGATCGCGGCCGGCGGTCCGATACTGGCCGAGCAGTCCGTCGAGGACGTCTTCCCGCTGCCGCGCCAGTTGGTCGGCGACGGTGACGTGTTCCTGCTCAAGGTCAGCGGCGACTCGATGATCGAGGCCGCGATCATGGACGGCGACTACGTCGCGGTCCGCCGCCAGCCGGTCGCCGAGAACGGCGACATCGTCGCCGCGATGCTCGACGGCGAGGCCACCGTCAAGCGTCTGCGGCACCGGGACGGGCACCGCTGGCTGATGCCGCACAACCCCGCCTACGAGCCCATCCCGGGCGACGAGGCGACCATCCTGGGCCGTGTGGTCGCCGTCATGCGCCGAGTCTGAGATGACCGGGGACCCCCACATACCGCCCGCGGGCGGTCGTCCGGCGCGACCACGCCGAACGACCGCCCTTCCCACGTCGGCGGCCGGGTCGTCACACCGGTTCAGGCCGAGTCGTCCTTGTCGATCGCGGCCAGCGAGCGGCGGACCTGGTTGCGGTCCTCCGTGTACCACAGGGGCGGCATCGAGGCCCTGAAGAAGCCGCCGTAGCGGGCGGTGGCCAGGCGCGGGTCGAGCACCGCCACCACGCCCCGGTCGTTCATCGACCGGATCAGCCGGCCGGCGCCCTGGGCCATCAACAGCGCGGCGTGCGTCGCCGAGACCGCCATGAAGCCGTTGCCGCCGCTTTCCTGGACCGACTGCGCCCGCGCGCTCATCAGCGGGTCGTCGGGACGCGGGAACGGGATCCGGTCCATGATCACCAGCTGGCAGGACGGCCCGGGCACGTCCACCCCCTGCCACAGGGACAACGTGCCGAACAGGCACGTGCGCGGCTCGGCCGCGAAGCGCCGCAACAACTCGGCCAGCGAGTCGTCGCCCTGGCACAGGATCGGCACGTCGAGGCGCTCGCGCAGCGCCTCCGTGGCCGCCTCCGCGCCGCGCCGCGAGGAGAACAGGCCCAGCGCCCGGCCGCCCGCGGCCTCGATCAGCTCGGCCAACTCGTCCAGCGTGCCCGTGCTCATCCCGTCGCGGCCCGGTGGCGACAGGTGCCGCGCGACGTAGAGGATGCCCTGCCTGGGGTAGTCGAACGGCGAACCCACGTCCATGCAGCGCCACGGCGCCAGGTCGGCGTCGCCGTCCGGATCGCCCTCCCCCGCCGCCTCCTCGTCGTCACCTGGCCGCACCGCGACCTCCGTGGGCACCGGCTCGGGCGCGTCGGTCAACATCCCCTCGGGGCTCAGCCCCAGGCTGCCCGCCACACCGCGGAAGTTGCCGCCGAGCATGAGCGTGGCCGAGGTGAGCACCACGGTGCGGTCGCCGAACAGCGCCTCGCGCAGCAGCCCGGCCACCGCGATCGGGGCCACCCGCAGCGACGCGCCGGTGCGTTCGTTGCGCTCCATCCAGATCACGTCGTGCGGCGACTCCCGCAGGATGCGCTCGCAGGTGTCGTGGATGTGCTCGACGCCGGCCAGCGCCTGGCGGCGGGCCGCGTCCTCGTTGCTCAGCGACTTGTCCCGCACCTCGCCGAGCGAGGTGATCACGCCTCGGCTCGCGTCGCGCAGCGCGGTCACCGTCCAGCCCAGGTCCGGATCCACCTCGCGCAACCGGCCCGGCTCGCGCCCGTCCAGGGTCTTGCGGAACGCCTCGGAGGCGGCGTTCAGGTTGTCCACCGCGCCCTCGTTGGCCAGCTTGCCGGCCCGCCGCGCGGCCCGGTCGACCGCGCTCAGGCTCAGCTCGGCGGTGGCCACGCCCGTGGCCCGGCTCGCGAACTCGTGCGCCTCGTCGACGATCAGCAGCTCGTGCTCGGGCAGCACCGGCGCGTCCTCCAACGCGTCGATGGCGAGGAGCGCGTGGTTGGTCACCACGATGTCGGCCTGCTTGGCCCGCTCGCGCGCGGCCTCGGCGAAGCAGTCGTCGCCGTACGGGCAGCGCGAGGCGCCCAAGCACTCGCGCGAGGACACCGACACCTGGGCCCAGGCCCGGTCGTTGACCCCCGGACTCAGGTCGTCGCGGTCGCCGGTGTCGGTCTCGTCGGCCCAGTCGCGCACCCGGACCACGTCCTGCCCGAGTCTGCTCGTGGGCGCCGGGTCGAACAGCACCTCGCCCTCGTCGGGCGGCCCGTCGTGCAGCCGGTGCAGGCACAGGTAGTTGCCGCGCCCCTTGAGCGTGGCGAAGGTCGGCGAGCGGCGCAGTTGCGGGCGCAGCGCCTCGACCGTGCGCGGCAGGTCGCGCTCGACGAGTTGGCGCTGGAGCGCGAGCGTCGCGGTGGCCACCACGACCTTGCGGTGCGCGGCCAGCGCGGGCACCAGGTAGGCCAAGGATTTGCCGGTGCCGGTGCCGGCCTGGACCAGCAGGTGTTCGGCGCGGGCGACCGCGCCGGCGACGGCCTCGGCCATCGATACTTGTCCGGGTCGCTCCGATCCGCCGACGGCGGCGACGGCGGCGTGCAGGAGTTCGGTCAGCGCGGGACGGTCGGAGTCGCTCATCGGGCGACAAGCCTAGATGCTCCGACCGACATCCCCGACCGCACGGCCCGCTTCGTCCGACTCCTCCCCGAAGGTTTCCCGGCTCAGCCGAGCTTGGCCAGCACCGCCTCGGCCATGGCCTCCTGGCCGAGCGCGTTGGGGTGCACGGGGCCGGCGGGCGACTCCGGCTTGACGCCCTCGACCCACTTGGTGCCGACCGGCTTGCACACGTCGTGGCCGGCCGAGCCGGTGTAGGTGTCGACGTATTCCGCGCCCTGTTCGGCCGCCGCCTTGGCGATCATGTCGTTGAGCGCGGGCACCACCTTGCGCAGGTACGGCAGGTCGCCGTCGGCGACCGGCACCTGGGCGGGGCAGCCGGGGCCGCTCTCCGGCAGGATCGTGGGGTAGCCGACGACCAGGATCCGGGCCTTGGGCGAGCGCTCCTTGATGCCGGTGATGGCGGCGGCCAGCTTGGGCCCGGTGTCGCCGATCCGCTTGGTCAACTCGTCGTTGCCGCCCGGGGCGTACTTGTCGGTGCACGGCTGGGTCGAGGTGGTGCTGCGGCTTTGCAGCACGCACATCGTGACGATCTCGGAGAAGCCGATGTCGTTGCCGCCGACGCCCAGGGTGACCAGCGCGGTGTCCGGGCGCAGCGCGTCGAACTGCGGCGGCGGGGTGCCCTGGGTCTGCTGGCCGACCGTCAGGTCCGGGGTCCTGGCGCCCCCGCAGGTGACGTCGACGAAGCCGGCGACGTTCTTGCGCTTGGCCACCAGGTGCGCGTAGTTGCTCTCCGAGCGGCTGCAGCCGGGCGGCGCGGTGGGCACGATCACCGGTATCTTCACGCCGGCCGCGTACGAGTCGCCGAGCGCGACGTAGGTGGCGCCACTGGCGGCCGCCGGCAGTGCGCCGGCCGGTGCGGGGGCGGCCCGCGTGGCCGCGGGGGCGCCGCTCTTCGCGGCGGCGGAGGCCTTGGAGTCGCCGGAGTCGTCCGAGCAGGCGGACAGCGCGCCGAGCGCCGTCAGTGCGGCCAGGCCCGCGATCGCCCTGCGAGTTGTGCGCACGAGCGCTCCCCTCTCGTCGTCGCCCGCCCATTACCCGTCGGTAGGCATCGGCGTTCCGGCGAGACTACGGTCTTCCGCGCCCGGATGCCGGCCGCACCGCCGCCGGCTCAGTCCAGCTTGATCGTCTCGCGGCGCGCGCCCGCCGCCGCGCGCGCCCGCGAGGGCAGGTCCTCCAGCATGGTCAGGCACTCGCGGGCGGCGTCGATCTCGATGTCCTGGAAGGTGGCCGCGACCACGTCCACCCGCTCCCCGTCGGCCTCGATCACCACCCGCCCGTCCGGTCCGTACACCCCGCTGCGTCCGCACGCGGGGCCCAGGCCGGTGTCGCCGATGTGGTTGGCCACCACCGTGTAGCAGGTGTTCTCCAGGGCGCGGGCGGCGAAGTAGAGGTCGCGCCGGTGTTCGCCGTCGCCGCGGGTGTACACCCCTGGGCACAGGTAGGCGTCGCACCCGTCGTGCACGGCCGCGCGCGCGTGTTCGGGAAAGCTCACGTCGTAGGCACTGCCCAGGCCCAGCCGCCAGCCGGCGATCTCGATCGTGCAGCCGTGGTCGCCGGGACGGAACAGTTCGCGTTCCTCGCGCCACAGGTGTTGTCGGTCGTAGGCCACGTGCGCGTCGCCGTCGCGGCCGACCACGAGGAGCGAGATGGTCCGCCCGCCCGCGCGGCGCACCGCGGCGCCGACCACGGCGACCGTGCGGGTGGCGTAGCAGGCGGCCTGCAACTCGCCGAGCCGGGTGTCGCCGGGCACGATGTCGCACGGTTTCACGTCGGGTCGGAACAGGTCGAGGTCGTAGCCCGACAGGAACAGCTCCGGCAGCACCACGACATCGGCGCCGGCCGAGGAACCGAAGCGCACGAGTTGCGCGGCCGTGGCGACATTCGCGGGGATGTCGCCCGGCCGCGCCTGGGCCTGTGCGGCGGCGACCCTCAGGGGTTGCCTCGCGTTTTCGGCGACGTCGGTCACCCGCCGCATTCTGGCATCGTGATGGGGATCACACCATCGGCAAACCGGACAGGTTGTTCGCGAGCCCGGGTCGGATCGGGGTGCGTCTCACATGCGCAGCGCGTTCGGCACGGTCCCGTGCGCGCCCACGTGCGGGCGGGTGGGGCGGTCCCGGTAGCCGTCCAGGAGCAGCCGATTGCGGTTCAGGCACAGCCGGTCGATCCGGGGCGTGAGCAGGTCGAACAGCTCGAAGCGGTCCTGGAGTTCGGGGAACGCCGCCTGGTGTGCCAGCACCTCCTCGCGGACCAGCGCCCAGAACCCCTCCTGGGGGATGCCCAGGTGCGCGACCGCGAGATCGGCGAGGTAGCGGTGGTGGCCGACCAGGAGCGCGGCGTGGATGAACTGGCACAGGTAGTCGGGCTTCTCCCGGAGCAGGACCGCGTCCACGTCGGCGGGCAAAGCGGCCAGTTCCGGCAGCGGCCGGTCGCTGATGTTGACGTCGTCGACGAAGTCCTTGATCGCCAGCCGGACCGGGACGTCGTGCTCGTCGAAGACCACGATCGTGTTCTCCCCGTGCGGCGAGAACACCAGGCCGTAGCGGTACAGGCAGTGCAGCAGCGGCGGCAGCAGCGCGTGGAAGAGCCGGCGCAGCCACACCCGGGGGGCCAGGCCGGAGCGTTCGATCAGTTCGGCGACGAACGGCCGCCCGGCCGGGTCCACGTGCAGCAGCGCGGCGAGGGTGCGGGCGCGCTCGCCGGAGTCGAGGTGCGGGGCCAGCGGTTCGCGCCAGATCGCGCCGAGCAGTTCGCGGTACTGGTAGGGGACGCCGGGCAGTTCCTCCAGCACCGGATGGCGCACGGTGATCGACGCGGTCTCGCCGAGCATGATCACCCGGCATTCGTCGCGCAGGAACGGGTCCGCGTCGCGCAGGCCGTGCACCCAGGCGGTGACCGCGGGCGCGGCGAGGGTGCGCTCGCTGGGCAGGCCGCGCCACACCAGCGTGTTGAGCACCGACAGCGGCAGTTTGACGGTGCGCCGGGCCGGGTGGTCCACGTTGAGGAAGGTACGGACCGACTGCTGGGCCAGGTGTCGGTCCTCGGCCTCGCCCAGCGGCACGATCCGCCCGGCGGCCAACTCCGGCGCGAACAACGTCGCGATCGTCTCGTCCCACTGCCACGGGTGCACCGGGAGCCACCGGAAGTCCTCCGGCGTCGACACCCGGGCGGCCAGCGCGCGGTGGAAGCGCTCGGCG
Source organism: Embleya hyalina (assembly GCF_003967355.1). GTDB lineage: Bacteria > Actinomycetota > Actinomycetes > Streptomycetales > Streptomycetaceae > Embleya > Embleya hyalina. Next base: position 29,444 of record NZ_BIFH01000035.1, read on the forward strand.
GTCGACGGGTCCAGTTCCTCGGCGTACAGCCGTTCTTCGGCCAGGCCCGGCACCGACCGCCACACCGCCAGGTCCCGGTGCACCGCGATCCACGGCAGCCGCATCGGGCGGCGCGCCTCGGGCGCGTAGGCGCGCGCGTCGCTCGCCGAGAAGCCGACGCGGCCCTTGTTCGGCACGATCCACGGGTGACCGGTCTGGTGGCCCTCCAGTTCGGCGTAGCCCAGGTCCGCCAGCACGGCCGCGGTCGGCGCGCTCGCCGCGGTCGCCGCGTCGGCGGCCAGCGTCGCGGTCAACTCGCGCACCAGGTGCCCGGCCGTGTCGCCGGCGAGGCCGATCACGGTGTGCGCGTCGAGCAGGAACTGGAGCATGTCCTCGGCCGGATCGGCGCCGCCCTCCCACTCGCGCACCACCGACGCCGGGTCCACGTGCCACGCGTCGTAGGCGCCGCGCCGGGCCCGGAAGCGGTAGTGCACGTCGCCGGACACCGCGACGGTGTAGGCGTCGCCGTCGGCGACGGGCGCGAGGAGTTCCTCGTAGGCGAACTCGGCGATCGCCTTGGCGATCATGTCCCGGTTGACCCGCCGCCACAGTTCCAAATCGGTGGAGGGCACGCCGTGGCGCGCGGCGGGCACCCGGGAGGCGGGCTCAGGCGCTGCGTGTCGGGCGCCCTGGTGCGGCAGTTCGGCCTCGATGGGCTCCGCTGCCGGGTTCGACTGCGACATTGCGTACCTCTGCGGGGTCGGTCGCGCTCCGTCGGTGCGGTCGGCGCGCGGGCTCGGTGTCGCCCGCGGCCAGGCCGAACGTGGTGAACGCGGTACGGATCGGCAGTCGGTAGACCGCGTTGCCGCACACGGAGTTGAGGATGGTCGCGGCCCGGTGCGCGCCCAGGCCCAGATCGGGTGTGCCCACGCCGTGCGTGTGCAGTTCGGCGTTTTGCGTGTACAGGCCGCCGGTGACGTGCGCGGGCAGGGTGACCCGGTGGTCCAGGTCGATCAACGGGCGCCCGGCGGCGTCCCGGGTGATCAGGTCCCACAGCGGGTCGAGCATCGCGGGGTGCCGCTGCGCGTAGCCGGTGGCCAGCACGACCCGATCGGTGCGGACGGTGAACGCGCGGTCCTGCTCGCCGTGGCGACAGCCCAGTTCCACCCCGTCGCGGGTGGTCCGCGCGGTGGTGACCGTCACGTCGGGCATCAGCGTGGCGCGCACCCGGCCGCCCGCGATGCCGCGCTCGTACAACTCGTCGTGGATCGCGGCGATGGTGTCCGCGCTGATCGCCTTGTACAACTGCCACTGCTCGGGCAGCAGTCGGTCGCGCACCGGCTCGGGCAGGCCGTGGAAGTAGCGCGTGTAGTCGGGCGTGAAGTGCTCCAGGCCGAGTTTGGAGTATTCCATCGGGGCGAACGCGGGCGATCGGGTCAGCCAGGTGAGCCGCCGGCTGGGGCCGGTGCGGCGGCGCAGCAGGTCCAGGAACACCTCCGCGCCGGACTGGCCCGAGCCGAGCACCGTGACGTCCTCGGCGTCGGTGAGGTCGGCGCGGTGGTCGAGGTAGTCGGCCGCGTGCAGCACGCTGTCCCCGAGCAGGCGCGCGAACGGCTCGGGCACCACCGGTTCGGTGCCGATGCCGAGCACCACGTGCCGCGCGTGCACCCGGTGGTGCTCCCCGTCGGCCATGTCGCGAAAGTCGATCCGGTACAGGTCGCCCTCCCAGGCGACGGAGACCACCTCGCTGCCGAAGCGGCAGGCGGGCAGCGCCTCGGCGACCCAGCGGCAGTAGTGGTCGTATTCGCGCCGGGGCACGTGCAGGCGTTCGGCGAAGTAGAACGGGAACAGCCGGTCGTGCGCGCGCAGATAGGCCAGGAACGACCACGGGCTGGTCGGGTCGACCAGGGTGACCAGGTCGGCCAGGAAGGGCACCTGGAGGGTGGTGCCGTCCAGGAGCAGCCCCGGATGCCAACTGAACGTGGGCGCGCGGTCCAGGAACAGCGTGCGCAGCGGCTCGACCCGGTCGGCCAGCGCCGCGAGCGCCAGGTTGAACGGCCCGATGCCGATGCCCACCAGGTCGTGCACCACCGCGCCGGGGTCGGCCGCCCGGCGCGGCGCGGGCAGGAGATCGGTCACGGCCGGGCACCCGATTCCCGCGCGACGCGCGGGCGCGACATCAGCGCGGCGGTCTTGTCCGGCAGGCGCACATCGCCCAGGCGCCGGAAGCCGGCCCGCTCGAAGGCGCGCACCGACGCCTCGTTGCGCACGTCCGGCTCGGCCACCACCCGCATCGTGTCGGGCGCGGCGCGCAACACCAGTTCGGTGACCGCGCGCAGCAGCAGCGAGCCGATCCCGCGCCCGCGGGCGCCGGCGGGCCCGATCAGCAGGTGGATCCCCACGTCGTGCGGGCGCGCGGGGTAGTGCCGGGCCAGGTCGTCCAGGTCGGCCCGGTACAGCTCCCAGTAGCTGACCGGCTCGTCGTCGAGGCAGCCCAGGTAGGCGCTGCCGTGGCCGCGCACGGCCTGGGTCGCCAGGTGTCGGCGCACCACCTCCTCGTCCCCGGCCAGCTCCCACCAGCGGGCGGTCACCGGGTCGTTCATCCACGTGTGCAGCAGCGGCAGATCGCGCTTGGGGTTCACCTCGTGCAGCGAGAACCGGCCGACCGGCAGGGTGAGCGCACCCCAGCGGGCCGCCTCGGTGAGCGGGCCGGTCGGCCCCGTGCTCGGCCGGCGGGTGGTCAGGCGCAGCGTCTCGGCCTCGGCGAGCGGGATCTCGGGGGACGAGAGGGATGACGGGCTCATACGGGGACGGAACCTCCTGGGGCCGGGCTCACGCGGGGACTTCGGCGAGCGGATTGCGGATGTGCACGTAGATCGACTGCGTGGCGACCGGCCCGACGAGTTCGTCGAGGCCGTGCAGGCGGGTCATCAGGTTGGCCTTGCAGCGCGGCCGCGGATCGGTCAGCAGCGAGCGCGCGGCGCCGCAGTCCTCGGCGTAGCGGGTCAGCAGGGCGCGCAGGCGGGCCAGCAGGACCCGCTCGTCGACCAGCCCCTGGGCGCCGAACGCGCCGATCAGGCCGAGCAGGTTGTTGACCCCGACGTAGTAGGCCAGGCGTTCGTCGGCGATCTCGTCCGGCACGATCGTGTCGCTGGCCACCCCGGCCGCGGGCAGTCGGCGGGCCAGGTCGCCGGCGCGCGAGGCGCGGAAGTAGTAGCCCTGGTTGTCCCGGTAGCGCCCGCCCGAGGGCAGCCCGTCGGCGTCGAGCAGGACCAGGGTGTTCTGCTGGTGCGCCTCGAGCGCGATGCCGGCGTGCCGGTCCAGCCACAACACCGGCTCGGCCACCACCGCCAGGTAGCGCTCGAACCACTCCTCGGCCACCGACGCCGGCGCGCGCCCGGTGCGCCGGGCGAGGGTGTGTACGTGTCCGGCCAGCCGCGAGGGGCCGATCCCGGGGCGTTCGGCGACCAGCGCGGCCAGGCACGAGACCCGCTCGCCGGCGCCGAACGGGTTGGCCCGCAGCACCAGTTCCAGGCCGGCCGCGGGCCGGTCCGGGCGCGGGAACGGCTCCGGCGGCGCCACCGAGATCCAGGCCGGGTCCCGGACGATGTCGAACGTGGGGTGCGCGGCCCGCAGTTCGTGTTCCAGGCCGGAGCGCAGGATGCGGTGCACCTCGATGCCGCGCAGCAGTTCCTTGGGCAGGTTCTCCCGGCGGGAGTTGGTGATCCGCAGGCCGAGCGAGAGCTTGAGCATCACCTCGGCGTCGGGCCGGTACACCGTGCGCACCGAGGAGGTGGGGTGCCAGGGGGCTCCGGCGGGGCCCAGGTCGCGCAACCGGCCGGCGTCGAGCAGGGCGCGCAGGTGCGGGCGCTGCGGCAGGTCGCGGGCCTGCCACGGGTGGGCGGGCACGAGCACGGTGCCCTCGGGGGCGCGCAACTCCCCGGCGAGGTCGGCCAGCACGTCGGCGGCCTCCCGGTCCAGCGCGCTGTCCTGGCCGACCAGGTCGGCGTCGGCGGCGAACCAGTGCAGCGGGAAGGATCCGCGCAACTCCGGGGACCACGCGGCGTCCTCGTCGGGGTCGAGCCGGTCCCGGCTCTTGGGTGTGGGGTGCATCGGGTGGCCGAGCACCAGGGACTGCTCGGCGGCCAGGAACGGGGCGGTCCCGGGCGGGTCCTCGGGGTGCGCGCGCCGGTGGGCGATGTAGCGGTCGGCGTGGGTGACCGAGTCGGCCACCCGGATCGCGGTGTCGCCGCAGGCCTCGCCCGCCGCGCCGGCCCCGCTCGCGCTCGCCTCGTCGCCGAGCACCAGGGCCAGCGTGACCGCGTTCAGCGGTCCCTCGCCGTCCAGGTGCGCGGTGCCGAAGCGGTGCCAGCCCGCCGGCGACCAGTAGCGCACCACGACCGTCAGGGTCCGGCCGACCCCGGGCAGTTCGACGGTGAGCACGCCCGACTCCGGCCTCGGCAGCGCGTGTTCGCGCACCCAGCAGCGAAGCAGGCATTCGACCGTCGCCGCGTCGGCGGCGTACCGGGTGTCCGGCGCGTCGAGGTGGTCCGTTTCGGGATCCGTCCGCACGGCGGACTGGTCGGGACCCGCGATGGTCATCGCTGCTCCGTGTGGTGTCGATCGACCCGGTGGTCGATGCCCGTCAATCGTGAATCGTGAATCGTGCGGGAGGGGGCGCTCGGGATGTGGAGATTTCGACCCGTGTCGATTGTTCGGCGAGGATGGTCGCGAATATGCGAGGCGCGCGGTAACGAAGATTGTTGACGGAGCGTCAGCCCGGCGTCGCGCTTTCCGCGCGCCCCGCCTCGACCACCGCGGCGAGCAGCGCGCCGAGGTCGGCGCCGGTGGTGTCGGGGTTGACCAGGGTGAGTTTGAGGCGGACCGCGCCGGGTTCGTCGCCCAGTTCGGTACGGCCGATCACCGCGCGTCCCTCGTGCAGCAGTCGGCGGCGCAGTGCCGCGTTGACCCGGTCCGCCTCGGCCCGGTCGACCGGGTCGTCGGGGTCGTGGCCTCGGCGGAGGTAGCGGAAGACCACGGTGGTGAGCACGGGCTCGGCGGACAGTTCCAGGTGCGGGTCGGCCCGGATCGCCTCGGCCGCGTGTCGGGCCAGGTCGTGGCAGCGGTCCACCAACTCGCCCAGTCCGGCCCGGCCGAGCGCGCGCAGGGTGACCGCGATCTTGAACACGTCGGCGCGGCGCGTGGTGCGCGGCGAGTTGCCCAACAGGCTGACGTAGCCCGCCCGTTGGTCGTCGTCGGGGTTGAGGTAGGCGGCGCGCTGGGCGAGCGGCCCGAGCAGGGCCGCGTCGCGGACCAGGAACACCCCGGCCGCGATCGGCTGCCAGCCGAGTTTGTGCAGGTCCAGGCCCACCGAGTGGGCCCCTTCGAGGCCGGTGAGCAGCGGCGTGAGCCGGTTCGAGAACAACGCGCCGCCACCGTAGGCCGCGTCCACGTGCAACCACGCGCCCGCCGCACGCGCCACCGCGGCGATCGCCGGCAGCGGGTCGATCGCGCCCAGGTCGGTGGTGCCGGCCGTGGCCACGATCGCCGCGATCCGGTCGTTGCCCGCCCGCACCCGTCCGACCGCGGCGGCCAGCGCGTGCGGATCCATCCGGTGCTCGGCGTCGGTGGGCACGGTGACCACCGCGTCCTCGCCCAGGCCCAGGTGGCCGGCGCAGCGGCGGATGGAGAAGTGCGCGGCCTGCGAGCACAGGATCCGCCGCCGGCCGACGCCCGGGCCGAGCGCGTCGCGGGCGAGGAGCAGTCCCATCAGGTTGGACTCGGTGCCGCCGGTGGTGATCGTGCCGCCCGCGCCGCCGGGTGGGAAGCCGACCAGGCCGGCGAGGGCGGCCACCACCTCGGCCTCCAGGGCCACCGCCACCGGCGCCTGGTCCCACGAGTCGAGCGAGGGGTTCAGCGCGGAGGCGATCAGGTCGGCGGCCACCGCGACGGCGAGCGGCGGGCAGTGCAGATGGCCGGCGCAGCGCGGATCGGCCGGGTCTGCGGACCCCCACGCGAGCAGCGCGGACAACTCGCGCAACGCGGCGAAGTCACCCACCCCGATGTCCGGCAGCGTCCCGGGTCCCGGGCCCGCCGACGCCGCACCGCGCGCGGCCGGCACCGGTCCCGCCGCACCGGAGCCGAGCACTCGGGCCACCTCGGCCGCGACCCCGGCGGGCCCGCCCGACGGCAGCGGCCCACCTCGCGCACCGATCCCGGCGTCCATCGCGAGGAGCGCGACGTCGACCAACGCCCGCAACGCGTCGGGCCCGGCCACACCCCCCGAGAGCGACACCCCGACGGGGTGCCGCACCTCCCGCCCGGCATTCACACCGACTCCGATCCGACCACCACGAACCCGACCCCCGGGGCTTCGCCCCTCACGCCCTCGGCCGCCGAGGACCCGGCGGCCCCGGACCCGACACCCGCGGGCTCGACACCGTCGGACTCGCCACCGGCGGAACCGACAGCCTCGGCGACGGCCCCGAAACCACCCGCTTCGCACTCGACAACCGAGGACCCGACACCCCCGACCCGGGCGCCCTGGAACCCGACGCCCGGGGACCCGGCCGTCGAGCCGCCGGCTCCGGCCCCGGTCGCCCCCGACGCGGCACTCGTGAACCCGGCAGTCCCCGACCCGGCACGCGCGGAGCGGGCGGTCCCGGTCCCGGAACCGGCGCCTCCGGGCCCCGCGCCCGGACCGCGATATCCCGCCCGGGCGGCCTCGATGGCCTCGGCCAGCCGCTCGAGGACCGCGTCGGCCTGGACCTCGGTCATCGTCAGCGGCGGCAACAACCGCACCACGCTGTCGTGCCGCCCGCCCAACTCCACGATCAGCCCCCGGGCCAACGCCTCGCGGCGCACCGCGAGCGCCAGGCCGGGCGCCGCGGGGCGGGCCCCGATCGTGTCCGGCGCCGCGTCGGGCTCGACGATCTCCACGCCGAGCATCAGGCCCCGCCCGCGCACCTCGCCGATCGCGGGCCGGCCGGGCATCAGGCCCCGGAGCGCGCCCGCGAGTCGGGCGCCGACCCGGGCCGCGTGCTCGTGCAGACGGTGCTCGCGCACGAAGGCGATGGTGGCGGTGCCGGCCGCCATCGCCAGCTGGTTGCCGCGGAAGGTGCCCGCGTGCGCACCGGGCCACCAGCGGTCGAGTTCGGCCCGATAGACCACCACGGCCAGCGGCAGGCTGCCGCCGATCGCCTTGGAGACCACCATCACGTCGGGCACCACGCCGGCGTGGTCCACACCCCACATCGCGCCGGTGCGACCCAGGCCGGTCTGTACCTCGTCGGCGATCAGCGGGATCCCCCGCTCGGCGGTGAGCCGGCGCAGCTCGCGCAACCACCCGTCGGGCGCCGGCAGCACCCCGCCCTCGCCCTGGACCGGTTCCACGATCATCCCGGCGGGCGTCGGCACGCCGCCGCCCGGGTCGGCGAGCAGCGTGCCCGCGTAGTGCCCGGCGATCCGCGCGCCCTCGGCCCCACCGACGCCGAACGGGCAGCGGTAGTCCTGCGGGAACGGCAGCCGCACCGTGTCGCCCGTGCCCGCCCCGGTCGCGTCGCGGATCGCGGTGTCGCCGCTCACCGCCAGGGCCCCCTCGGTCATCCCGTGGTAGGCCCCGGTGAACGCGACCACCCCGCGCCGCCCGGTCGCGGTCCGCACCAGCTTGAGGGCCGCCTCCACCGCGTCGGTGCCGGCCGGCCCGCAAAACTGGACGCGGCCGTCGCGCGCCAACTCCGGCGGCAGCGTGGCGAACAGCTCCTCGACGAACCGGTCCTTGACCGGGGTGGCCAGGTCGAGCACGTGCAGCGGCGCGCCGGTGTCGAGCACGCCCCGGATCGCGGCGAGCACCACGGGGTGGTTGTGGCCCAGGGCCAGCGTGCCGGCGCCGGAGAGGCAGTCGAGGTAGCGCCGGCCGTCCGCGCCCTCGACGGTCATGCCCCGGGCCCGCACCGGCACGATCGGCAACGAGCGCGCGTAGGTGCGGGCCGAGGACTCGCGGGCGGCCTGTCGCCGCAGGATGCCCGGCGCGTCCGCACTCGTGGCCCCCGAGCGCTGCCGACCGATCGCCGCACCGATTCGCCCCTCGCCGTCGGGGCTCACGGTGTCGGCAGGCGGCCCGAGCGGCGCCGGGTCTTGGGCACCGGAGCGGTCGTCCGGCCTGGTCGGGGCGGCGGTCATGACTGCGGCACCTCCACGAGGGCGATCGGGAACTTAGGTAAGGCTTACCTTTGCATGACAGCGGATCGCGACGCCATCACCACAAAGAGTGACATTCGCCGAATCGGCGATCCCCTCGCTGACAACGACCGAACGGCCGCCCGATCACGGGCGGCGGCCCCTCCGATACTGTCGACCGGCACACACGGGGGGCGCACACGGGGAGGTAGGCGCTTGACGCGCGGCGCTCGCACGCTGTTCGTCACGCTGACGGTGGCGGTATCGCTGCTGGTGACGGGCACCGTCATGGCATTGACACTGGGCGGCGTCGGCACCGACGACGGCCACGGCCGGGGGCCGGCGGCACTCGCCGATCCCGGCGATCCCGCGCACTGGACCCCGGAGCGGATGAGTCGGGCCAAACCGCGCGAGCCGCGCGGCAGCGAAGAGGGCCCGGCCCTACCCCTGCCCTCGCCCGACCCCGGACACACCGGGGCACCGGCCGGCCCGGGACCCCTGCCCGACGTGCTCGCCGAGGCCAAACCGCCGCCGGTGCAGGCCCGCGCGGTCGCCCGCCCGTACACCGGCGAGGCCGGCACGGTCGCCGTCGGCAAACTGTTCTTCGAGGCCCCCGACGGCCCCTCCGTCTGCTCGGGCACCGTGATAGCCGACCCCAAGCGGCCCGGCCACAGCAACCTGGTGTGGACCGCCGGCCACTGCGTACACGCCGGACGCGGCGGCACCTGGTTCGACAGCCTGCAATTCGTACCCGCGTTCAACAGCAGCGGCCAGGCCACCCTCGCCAACCTCGGCAACCCCGGCCCGGTCGCCCCCTTCGGCCAGTGGTGGGCGACCTCCGTGACCACCTCCGACCAGTGGCGCGCCGGCGGCACCAACGCCACCTCCTCCGCCACCTCGTACGACTACGCGGTCGTCGAGGTGAAGAACCCGGACCGCAGCGGGCGCAGCCTGGAGGAGGTGGTCGGCCGCGCCCTGCCGGTGTGGTTCGACGCCCCGCGCGAGCTCGCCGAGACCGGCGCCTACGGCTATCCCCAGGACACCCCCTTCGACGGCCTGACCATGTTCGGCTGCGCCCAGGCCCCGCGCCGGATGACCGTCGACCCGAACACCCCGCCCCTGCTGCGGATCGGCTGCACCATGACCGCCGGCGCCAGCGGCGGCGGCTGGTACGCCACCGCCCCCGACGGCACGCTGTGCCTGATCGGGAACAGCGCGCTCAGCGGCGCCGGCCACACCTGGATCGCCGGGCCCTACCTGGACCAGGAGGCCCGCCGCATGCTCGACGACCTCAAGCGCAAGCGCTGACCCGACCGGACACGACGAGGGGCCCGGGTCGCGAACGCGACCCGGGCCCCTCACCATCCGACGATCAGCGCTTGACCACCACGAACCGCTCCAGCTCGGCCGCGAGTTGCCGGCCCACCCGGGCATGCAGCCAGGTGCCCGACTCGCGGTGGTCGGTGCCGAGCAGTTCGCCGCTCGCGTGCACCTTCGCCACCAGGTCGCCGCGCTCGTACGGCACGACCACCTCGACCTCGACGTCGGGACGCGGCAGTTCCTCGTCGATCAGCGCGAGCAGTTCGTCCATGCCCTGCCCGGTGCGGGCGGACACCACGATCGCGTGCTTCTCCCGACGCAGCAGCCGCGCCAACACCTCCGGATCGGCCGCGTCGGCCTTGTTCACCACCACGATCTCCCGCACGCGGTGTGCGTCGACCTCGGTGAACACCTCACGCACGGCCGCCAGTTGGGCCTCCGGCGTGGGGTCGGAGCCGTCCACCACGTGCAGGATCAGGTCGGCGTCGGCGACCTCCTCCAGGGTGGACCGGAACGCCTCGACCAGCTGGTGCGGCAGGTGCCGCACGAATCCGACCGTGTCCGCCAGCGTGTAGCCGCGGCCGCTGGGCGTCTCCGCCCGACGCACCGTCGGATCCAGCGTGGCGAACAGCGCGTTCTCCACCAGCACGCCCGCGCCGGTCAACCGGTTCAGGATCGAGGACTTGCCGGCGTTGGTGTAACCCGCGATGGCCACCGAGGGAACCGCGTTGCGGCGGCGCTCCTGGCGCTTGGTGTCGCGGGCCTTCTTCATGTCCGCGATCTCGCGGCGCATCTTGGCCATCTTCTCCCGGATGCGCCGACGATCGGTCTCGATCTTCGTCTCACCGGGACCACGCGTGGCCATGCCGCCACCGCCGCCGCCACCCATCTGGCGCGACAGCGAGGCGCCCCAGCCGCGCAGGCGCGGCAACATGTATTGCATCTGCGCCAGCGAGACCTGCGCCTTGCCCTCTCGGGACTTGGCGTGCTGCGCGAAGATGTCCAGGATCAGCGCGGTGCGGTCCACGACCTTGACCTTGACGACATCTTCCAGCTGGATCAGCTGACCGGGTGTCAGTTCACCGTCGCAGACCACGGTGTCCGCGCCGGTGGCGATCACCACGTCGCGCAGTTCGCGGGCCTTGCCGGAGCCGATGTAGGTCGCCGGGTCGGGCTTGTCGCGGCGCTGGATCAATCCGTCCAGCACCTCCGAGCCCGCGGTCTCCGCGAGCGCGGCGAGTTCCTTGAGCGAGTATTCGGCGTCGGCGGCGGTTCCGTCGGTCCAGACCCCGACGAGGACCACCCGTTCCAGGCGAAGCTGTCGGTATTCGACCTCGGTGACGTCGGTCAGCTCGGTGGAGAGACCGACCACCCGGCGCAGCGCGCTGCGCTCGTCACGGTCGAATTGGTCGCCGTCGTAGTCGAGCGGACGACCCCCGACGTCATCGCCCGGTCCGAATCCGTCGAAGGCCGCTCCGTCGTCGAAGCCGTCGGCGTCGTCGAAATGGGGAGTCGAGTCCGTGTCGTCGTGTCCGGCGCGGTGTGAGCGAGAAGTCATATCGTCCTGTTCAACGTAGTCGGCGGGCCGCTCCATTCCCCGAAGCGGCCGTCACGATGGTCCCACGAGGGTCCCCGCTCGGGCATCCGGGTTTTCGGCCGGTTCGCCCCGGGTCCGGCCCCCGGGGTGCGGCGAACCGGGCCGGCGGCCGGCCCGCGGGGATCTCACGAGGTCAGCAGTCGGGCCTGCCCGACTTCGGTGCGCACCTTGATCTTGTGCGGCGACTGGTCGTTGCGCGAGACCTTGACGTCGCTGTCGCCGATCGTGGTGGACACATCCGCCGCGTACTGCTGCCCGCCGGGCACCCGCACCGTCGCCCGACCGGCGTCGGTCTTGGCGCTGACGTCGGTGGGCGCCTTGGTGAAGGTGATGTCGATCGAGCCCGCGCTCGTCTGCGCGGTCACCTTCGCCGAGGTGATCCCCTCGCCGTCGATCTTGCCCGCGCTGGTGTGCAGGTTGAGCGTCCCGGTCACATCGCGCAGCGTCACGTTGCCCGCGTCGGTGCGGATGTCCAGCGCGGCGCCGCCGCGCGGGATGGTCACCTCGTACGCCACGAAGCAGGCCTTCTTGCTCGCGCAGTCGTAGTCCAGGACCAGCTGGCCGTTGCCGTCCACGTTGTGCGTGGTCGTCGGCGCGGTCTTGTCGTAATGCTGTTTCTCGGTCACCTTGACCACGTTGACGTCGCCCTCGGTCACCTTGACGTTGCCCGCCGCACTGTCCACCTTGAGCGACTTCACGCTCTGTGAGACGTCGTAGGACGTGGTCTTCTTCTCCGCGTCGTGGTCGGTGTCCACGTTGAACTCGCACGCGGTCAGGACCAGCGGAAGCGCGACGAGCGGGACGAGCAGGGCCAGACGACGGTTGCGGGCAGCCATAAGGGTCTCCTTGGGTCGGGGCGGGGTACGCCGCCCGAACGCACGACCACTCCCCCGCTGTCCTCTTGCCCTCCAGGCTAGGAAGCACCCCTGTCTCCCCGCGTCGGTCCGGCGTCGGGTTGGCCGGCTCCTTCCCTGGCAGGAGGCGACCCCGAGGCAGTCCACCTCCAGGCAGGGCCCGCCTCGGGGATGTCCCGGACCCCGGTACCGGGACCCGACCCGCCGGTCAGTGCGCCAGCCGGGCGCCCAACGCCGGTGCCAGCGCCGCGAATTCGGCCGACTCGGCCTCGTCGAGCACGGCATACGCGGCCGCCACCAGCTCGTCCGTGGTGTCCTCCGCGGCCTGTCGGCGTGCCGTCAGCTCGTCGGTGACCTGCGGAAACGGCTTGGCGTGGCCGTAGAACTCGAGGTAGGGGCTCGCCTCGGCGGCCTGCGCCTCCACCGCGGTCAGGCGATGTGCGGCCAGCGCCAGGATGTGCAGCCCACCGCGGTGCTCGCGCAGCGTCTGGAGGTTCTGCGCGAGCCGGGCGGGCGCATCATCCGCAAGAGGTACACCGCGCCAGGCCGAGTACAGCGGGGCCAGCGCGCCCAGGTCGTTGGCGCGCACGATCGTGGTGGTGAGGTCCGCCAGCCGGGCCGCCTCCGGCAGATCGGCGAGGTGCTCACGTCCCCAGTCGCGGGCGCATTGGGCGTACAGCGCCCCGACCCGCTCGGGCGGCGCGACCTTCCTGCCGCCCTGCCACAGCGGAAGCAGCGCGTCGGCGGTGAAGTGATGGAACGCGGCGACCACCGCGGCGTCGTCGACGTCGCCGAGCACCCCGCCGCGGCCGGCGACGTAGAGCGTCACGCCGTCCAGACCCAGTTCGGCGCCGCGCGCGACGGTGTGCGGCGCGAAGAAGAACGCCCCGGCCGCCTGCACCGTCTCCTTGACCGCGCGGGTGGTCTCGCGGGCCGTGTCCATGCTGCTCATGCTCGTGTCTCCCCGGGGACGATCTTGCTTGACCATGTCAGGCAAGACCTATCACGGCGGATCGAACGAGCACAGGTGTTCGGACACCGGCTCCGCGACGCCCGCACCGGGGTCACAGCCGGGAGAGGTCGACCCGTCCCTCGGCGACGATCACGGCCGGGCCGGTCATCTCGATGTGCCCGTCCACCCGCTCGGTGATCACCAGGCGCCCGCCGGGCACGTCCACCGTGTAGGTGACCGGCTCGCCGGTGACCGAGGGCTCCGCGCCGTCGGCCCGCGCCGCGGCGACCATCACCGCACACGCGCCGGTGCCGCAGGACCGGGTCTCCCCCGAGCCGCGCTCGTGCACCCGCATCGCCACGTGACCCGGCGCCCGGCGCACCACGAACTCGACGTTGACCCCGTGCGGATAGGCCCCCGCGGGCGTCACGGCCGGCGCGGTGTACAGGGTGCCCGCCTGGGCCAGGTCCTCGACGAAGACCACCGCGTGCGGGTTGCCCATGTCCACGTTGGTGGCCGGTCGCACCCGCCCCTCGACGTCCACCCCGATGCCCTCGGAACCGGGCAGCCGGGCCGGGCCCATGTCCACGGTGACCGGGCCCTCGGCGGACACGGTGACCGTCTTGACCCCGCCGCGCGTGGCCACCCGCAACTCGCCCGCCTCGGCCAGACCCCGCTCGACCAGGAACCGTGCGAACACCCGCACGCCGTTCCCGCACATCTCCGCGATCGAGCCGTCGCCGTTGCGGTAGTCCATGAACCACTCGGCCTCGCCGGCCAGGTGCTCGGCGGCCGGATCCTTGGCCGAGCGCACCACCCGGAGCACCCCGTCGCCGCCGATGCCCGCCCGCCGGTCGCACAGCGCGGCGACCTGCGCGGCGGACAGGTCCGTCTCGCCGTCGGCGTCCGGCACGATGACGAAGTCGTTCTCGGTGCCGTGCCCCTTGAAGAAGTGCAGAGTGCTCACCCGGCAATCCTAGGACGAGCCGGGACGGACCACGCGCGAGCGGCCTCGGCGGAATTCCGCCGAGGCCGCTCGCGCGTTTCATTGGCCCGTTATCGGTCCGGGTGCACCACTCCGGCCGCGCCGCCGCCCCGGCGGGTGGGTTCCGCCACCGCCTGGACGCGCCCGCCGGGCAGGAATTCCAGCGCCGCCGCGGCGCCGATCTCCGGGTTGTCCTTGAGGACGTGCCCACGCTGTTCCAGCGCCGTGCGCAACCACGCCGGCACCCCCGGTTCCACCTCGGTGGCCGCGCCGTTGCGCTGGGACAGTCGCGGCGCCGCGACCGCCTGCGGCAGCGAGAGGCCACGATCGAGCCGCTCGGTCAGCACCTGGAGCACGGTGGTGATGATGGTCGCCCCACCGGGCGAGCCCACCGCGATCAACGGCCGACCGTCGCGCAGCACGATCGTCGGCGACATGCTGCTGCGCGGCCGCTTGCCCGGCGCGGGCAGGTTCGGGTCGAACACGCCCGGGGTCAGCGGCGCGAAGTTGAAGTCGGTCAATTCGTTGTTGAGCAGGAAACCGCGTCCGGGCACGGTGATCGCGCTGCCGCCGGTCTGCTCGATGGTCAGCGTGTAGGAGACCACGTTGCCCCAGCGGTCGGCGGTGACCAGGTGCGTCGTGGACAACCCCTCGGTCGGCTCGGTCGCCTCCGGCGTGCCGCTCGCCCGGCACGGCCGGTCGTACGGCGGCTTCGGGTCACCCGGCGGCACCGGGCTCACGGCGGCGTGGTCCGGGTCGATCAGGCACGCGCGTTCCTTGGCGAAACCGTCGGAGAGCAGGCCCTTGAGCGGCACGTCCACGAACGCGGGGTCGCCCACGTGGCGGTTGCGGTCCGCGAAGGCCAGGCGCGACGCCTCCAGGTAGTGGTGCGTCGCGGCGACCTCGTCCTGCGCGCGCGGGTCGGTGGTCTCCAGGATGTTCAGCGCCTCGCCCACGGTGGAGCCGCCCGACGAGGACGGGGCCATGCCGTAGACGTCCAGGCCCCGGTAGTCGAGGCGGGTCGGCCGCTGCTCCCGGATCCGGTAGTTCGCCAGGTCGCCGTTCTCGATCAGTCCGGGCCGGAACACCCGGTCGGCTCCCGGTGCCACCGGCGGTTGTTGCGCGGTGCGCACCACCTCGCGGCCGAGGCCGCCCCGGTAGAACCAGTCGACGCCGTCGCGACCGAGTCGGTCGTAGGTACGGGCCAGGTCCGGGTTGCGGAACACGCTGCCCACGACCGGCGGTTGCCCGTTCGGCAGGAACAACTGCGCGGTCGGCGTGATGTCGTCGAACCGGGACGCGTTCGCCGCGGTCTGGTCGTGGAACGTCCGGTCCACCACGAACCCGCGCTCGGCCAGTTGCCGAGCCGGCTCCAGCGCGGACCGCAGGCTGGTCGTACCCCACGTGCGCAGCGCGGTGTCCCATGTCCGCGGCGTGCCGGGAACCCCGACCGAAAGCCCGGAGTTGACTCCCTGGTCGAACGGGATGGGCAACCCGGTGGCGGGGTCGAGGAACGCGTCCTGCCGCATGTTCGCGGGTGCCGTCTCCCGCCCGTCCAGGGTGCGCACGCTGCGGCTGCGCGCGTCGTAGTAGACGAAGTAGCCGCCCCCGCCGATCCCCGACGAGTACGGCTCGGTCACGCCCAGCGCGGCCGCGGTGGCCACGGCGGCGTCCACCGCGTTGCCGCCCCGGCGCAGCACGTCCAGGCCGATCCGGGTGGCGTCGGGATCGACGCTGGACACCGCGCCGCCCCATCCGGTGGCCACGGGTTGTTTGGCCGGCGCCTCCGCCGGCCCACCGGGTTGCGCGGACGCCACTCCCGGGATGGTCAAAGCGAGCCCAAGCGCCGCAACCGACGCCATGGCGCGACGAACCGAGCGAATCACGACCGCCTCCCCCGAACAGGTTCCGGTGTGTCACGGACCCCCACGGTGTCACGCCGACCCCACCCGCAACACCCCCAGCCCCGGACCCGGAACAAGGTTCACCCGGTCGTGCGCACCGCCGCGCGCCCGGTGCGGAGCGGACGCGCGCCACCCGCCCGGCGTCCGGGCTACGAAGCGGTCACCCTTTCCAGGGCCGCTTCGAGCAGGTCGGCGCGGGCGTGGTCCAGCCACTCGATTCTCGGGTCGCGCCGGAACCAGGTGTCCTGGCGCCGGGCGAACCGCCGCGTGGTGCGGACCGTGTCCTCGCGGGCCTCCTCGTCGCCGCACTCCCCCGCGAGCATGCGCAGCACCTGGGCGTAGCCCAGCGCGCGGGAGGCGGTGCGGCCCTCGCGCAGCCCGACCCGTTCCAGCTCGCGCACCTCCTCGACCAGGCCCGCCGCCCACATGCGGTCGACCCGCGCGGTGATCCGCTCGTCCAGCACCGGTCGGGGTACGTCCACCCCGATCTGCACGCTGTCGTAGAGCGAGCGGTGGGTGGGCAGGGTCGCGGTGAACGGCCGCCCGGTCAGCTCGATGACCTCCAGGGCACGCACGATCCGCCGGGCGTTGCTCGGCAGGATCACCGCGGCGGCGGGCGGATCGGCGACCGCCAGGCGCGCGTGCAGCGGCCCGGGACCCACCCGCTCGGCCTCGGCCTCCAGGCGGGCCCGGATCTCCGGGTCGGTGCCGGGAAACTCCAGGTCGTCGAGGACCGCGCGGACGTACAACCCCGAACCGCCGACCAGGATCGGGGTCCGCCCGCGCGCGAGCAGGTCGTCGACCACGGCCCGCGCGTCGCGTTGGTATTCGGCCACGCTGGCGGAGCTGGTCACCTCCCACACGTCGAGCAGGTGGTGCGGGACGCCGCCGCGCTCGGCGACGGTCAGCTTGGCGGTGCCGATGTCCATGCCCCGGTAGAGCTGCATGGAGTCGGTGTTGATCACCTCCCCGTCCAGCGCACGGGCCAAGGCGACCCCCAGATCGGACTTTCCGGCCGCAGTGGGACCGACGACGGCAATGACACGGGGACTCACCCCCCAAGTCTGCCGGATCGCCGACCGGTCGCCGCGCACGGTGGTGGGCGACGGCGCCCGTCCCGGCACGCGCCGGCGCGCCCGCGCCGTCGCCCGATGCGGTACGGCCGCGCGCAAGGTCGTGACCGGCCACGTTCGCTCTCGTTGAGTTCGGACACAGCCATTCGGTCAAGGAGCAATCGTGAGTGTTTTCGACTGGTTCAAGCGGCGCCCCGACACGACGGAGGCGGGCGGCTCGTGCTGCTCGGGGAACACGGCGGGCACGGACACCGCCACGCTCGTCGAGGACCGGCCCGGGACGCCGGCCGAGGCGCCCGCCGCGACCGAGCCCGGCGAACCGGTGGCCGCCCCGGCCCCCCGGACCGCCGGGGACGCGGTCGCCGAGGCGGACGGGGCACGAACCCGGGAGGAGCCGGACACGGGTGTCGCCCACGACACCGAGGCCGGGGCCGAGGACGCGCCGGCCGAGAACGGCGACGGCGCGCCCGAGGCGGCCGGCAAGCAGCCGGCGGCAGCGTCCGGCGCGTGAGTCGAACAGCGGGCGGCGGTCACCGGATCCGGTGACCGCCGCCCGTCGTGTTCACGGGGGCACGCGCACCGGGGCACCGCGCACGCGGCACCGGCCCGGCCGGCGCGCGCCTTCCCGGGCATCAGGCGTCAGGCGTCAGGCGTCAGGCGTCAGGACCAAAGCGCCACGAAATACCCCACGCCATAAGGCGCTTCGTCATACAGCAGCCGCCCGCTCCGGCCCGGCCCCGCGGCCCCGGCCAGCACCTGGAGCGCCGGGCGGCCCGCCACCCACAGCTCCTCCGCGAGCGCCGGGTCGAGCGCCGCCAGCGCCGCCGGGTCGGCCGTGTCCAGTGCCGTCGCGAGCGCAAGGTCGTAAGACTCGGCACGCGCGTCGAGGTAGCCGGGGGCCTTCTCGGTCCGACACGCGGACCCGTCGCCCACCACCAGGAGCGCCACCCGATCCGCGCCCGCGACCAGCTCCGCACCGCGCGTCGCACAACGCGTCGGATCGGCGTCGGCGGCGATCACCACGCCGGACACCGGGCTCGGCGCGGTGCCCGCGGCGACCCGGTCCACGGCCCACGGGGAACGACCGAGCAGCCACGCGCCGACGGTCAGCGCGGGCGGCAGTTCGTGGTCCGCGCCGGCGCCCAGAGTGACCTCCAGGTCGACCCCGTATCGCGCGAAGGACCCGATCCCGCCCTCGCCGAGGGTCGCCTCGACGGGGCCCGCCCCCACCACCACCAACCGGTCCGGCGCGCTCGCGGCCAGTGCCGCCAGCGCCTGATCGCACGCCGCGCGCAGCGCGTCCAACTCCGCTACGGCCCCGCGGGCCAGCTCGGGCACGATCATCGGGGGGCACGGGACTACCGCGGCGGCTACGAGCATTCAGGGAGAGTACTAAGCGGCCGCCGCGACGCCTCCCGGGTCGCATGATGGGATGGATCACATGCGTGAACTGATGCTGGTGCGACACGGTGAGACCGAGTGGAGCAGGTCCGGGCGGCACACGGGGCTGACCGACATCCCGCTCACCCCCGAGGGCGAGACACAGGCGAAGGCGGTGGCCGACCTGCTCGTCGGACGCGAGTTCGGGCTGACCCTGGTGAGCCCGCTGAGCCGGGCCCGGCGGACCGCCGAACTGGCCGGGATCACCGGCGGGACCCCGGAACCCGACCTGGTCGAGTGGGACTACGGCGGCTACGAGGGCATCACCACGGATCAGATCCGCGAGCGGGTGCCGGGCTGGGTGGTGTGGCGTGACGGGGTGATCCCCGGCGACGCGGCGCACCCGGGCGAGTCGATCGCCGACGTGGGCCGGCGGGTGGACCGGGTGCTGGAGAAGGTGCGCCCGGTGCTGGCGCGCGGCGAGGACGCGATGCTGGTCGCGCACGGCCACCTGCTCCGGGTGCTCACCGCCCGCTGGCTGGGCCTGCCGCCCGAGGACGGCCGACTGTTCCGCCTGGAGACCGCCCGGCTGTCCACCCTCGGCTACGAGCGCGAACAGCCGGCGATGCTCGGCTGGAACGTGTCCTGACCGACGGCCGGAACACGGCCCCACCGGTCAGTCGCAACAACCCGCCGTCGCCGTCGGCGCCCCCACCGCGACCGGGGCGCCGACGCTCGGCATTCCGAGCAGTACGCCCGGGCTCGGCGCGGGGGTCGCGGTGCGGCGCTCCCACGCGTCGCCCGCGCGGGTGCGCCGGATGGCGAGCGGGGGGCGCTCGGCCAACAGGTGGTGCGGCGCGGCATAGGTGATCTCGACCGAGACCATGTCGCCGGGCCGCACCCCGTCGGCGGGGCGCTCGAAGTGCACGAGCCGGTTGTCCGGGGCCCGCCCGGACAACCGCGCGGTGTCGTGGTCCTTGCGACCCTCGCCCTCGGCGACCAGCACCTCCAGGGTGCGACCGACCTGGGTGCGGTTCTCCGCCCAGGAGATCTCCTCCTGGAGCGCGAGCAGCCGCTGGTAGCGCTCGGTGACCACTTCCTTGGGCACCTGGCCGTCCATCGTGGCGGCCGGGGTGCCGGGACGCTTGGAGTACTGGAAGGTGAACGCGGCGGCGAAGCGGGCCTCGCGCACCGTGTGCAGGGTCTGCTCGAAGTCCTCGTCGGTCTCCCCGGGGAAGCCCACGATGATGTCGGTGGAGATGGCCGCGTCGGGCATCGCCGCGCGCACCCGCTCGATGATCCCCAGGTAGCGGTCCTGGCGGTAGGAGCGGCGCATCGCCCGCAACATCGTGTCGGACCCGGACTGCAACGGCATGTGCAGTTGGTGCATGACGTTCGGCGTCTCGGCCATCGCGGCGATCACGTCGTCGGTGAAGTCGCGCGGGTGCGGCGAGGTGAAGCGCACCCGCTCCAGGCCCTCGATCCGGCCGCACGAGCGGAGCAGCTTGGAGAACGCCTCGCGATCGCCCATGTCGGAGCCGTACGCGTTGACGTTCTGGCCGAGCAGCGTGACCTCGATCACGCCCTCGCCGACCAGCGTCTCGATCTCGGCGAGCACGTCGCCGGGGCGGCGGTCCTTCTCCTTGCCGCGCAGCGCGGGCACGATGCAGAACGTGCAGGTGTTGTTGCAGCCCACCGAGATCGCCACCCAGGCCGCGTAGGCCGACTCGCGGCGGGTGGGCAGCGTGGAGGGGAAGACGTCGAGCGATTCCAGGATCTCGACCTGGGCCTCCTGCTCGACGCGGGCCCGCTCCAGGAGCACCGGCAGCGAACCCACGTTGTGCGTGCCGAAGACCACGTCGACCCACGGCGCCTTGCGCACGATGGTGTCCCGGTCCTTCTGCGCGAGGCAGCCGCCGACCGCGATCTGCATGCCGGGGCGTTCGGCCTTCGCGGGCGCGAGATGGCCCAGATTCCCGTACAGCTTGTTGTCCGCGTTCTCCCGGACGGCGCACGTGTTGAAGACGACCACGTCGGCCGGCTCCCCCTTGGGTGCGCGGACGTAACCCGCGTCCTCCAGCAGGCCGGACAGCCGCTCGGAGTCGTGGACGTTCATCTGGCACCCGTAGGTGCGGACCTCATAGCTTCGCGCAGTCATAACACCCGACAGGGTACGGGGTTTGCTTCCTCGCGTGTGTGGCCGACCTCCATGGCAATATCGCCGCCGTGCCCTCCTTGTCGTTCCTCCCCGTTTCCCTGCGCGACGCCTGCGCGCGACGCCCCCGCCTGGTGCAGGCCGGGGTGGCGACGCTGCTGCTGTTCTGCCTGGTCGGGGGCTACCTGGTGCTCGGCAAGGACGACCGGCGGGCGCCGAGCGGGCCGGTCTCGTTGGCCACCGGAGTGCCGATGGGGGTGTATCACCGCTACGGCGAACTGCTGCGGCCCCGGCTGTCCGCGGACCTGGGCGTGCGGGTGAGCGTGGATGCCAGCGGAGGGTCGGTGGAGAACCTGCGTCGGGTGGTCGCGGGCGCGAACACGTTCGGCATATCCACCGCCGACGCGGTGGCCGATCTGGGGCCGGGCGACCGGGACCAGTTGCGCGCGGTGGCACGGCTGTACGACGACTACGTGCAACTCGTGGTGCCGGTCGGCTCGCCGGTGCAGAAGATCACCGACCTGCGCGGGCGCCGCGTGGTGGTCGGGCTGCCCGGTTCGGGAGTGGAGTTGATCACCCGCCGGCTGCTCAGCGAGGTGGGCATGGGCGACATGGAGCAGGCCATCACGCCGGTGCGGGTCGGCATCGGCGAGGCCACCGAGCGGCTCAAGGACGGCACCGTCGACGCGTTCTTCTGGTCCGGCGGCCTGCCCACGGGCGCGGTCTCCGACCTGGCCGAGCACTGGCAGGTGCGGCTGGTGCAACTCGGCGACCTCGCGGGCAAGCTGCGCGATCGTTACGGGCCGGTGTACCGCGAGGCGGTGGTGCCGGCCGACGCCTATCCCGGCGGGACCGAGACGCCGACCATCGCCGTGCCGAATCTGCTGGTCACCCGGGCGTCGCAGGATCCGGAGCTGATCAGGCGGGTGACCGAGACGGTGATGGAGAACCGCGAGGTGATCGGACGCGAGGTGCACGCCGCCCAGTTGGTGGACCCGAGGACGGCGATCTTCACCGATCCGCTGCCGCTGCACACGGGCGCGCTGCGGTGGTACCGATCGGTGAAACCCTGATGGGACAGATCGTGATGCCCAGGGCGTCGCGCGAACGGCTTCGATGGCACATGCTGGGTCGTGTCATCGTGTTCGGGACCGACATCTACGCTCTGAGCCTGTGGGCCAGACCGTGCGCGGTCCCCGAACCGACGCCGTGAGCCGACCGGGGGGAAGGCCGCACAGCATGGTCAGGGAGGCCCGCTTGCTCGGGAGGAGGGTGCGACCGCGGTGTCCGAGGGGGAGATCGGCCGAATACTGAACGATCGTTACCGGCTGAGCCGCAGTCTCGGCCGAGGCGGTATGGGCGAGGTCTGGCTGGCCGTCGACACCGCCCTCGGTCGCGAGGTCGCGATCAAGGAACTGCTGCTGCCCAAGTCGCTGGACGCGGGATCCCAGCGTTCCTGGCTGGAGCGCAGCAAGCGCGAGGCGATCGCGGCGGCCCGTATTCGCCACGAGAACGTGGTGACGGTGCACGACGTCTTCGAGGAAGACGGTTTGCCGTGGATCGTCATGGAATTGGTGATTTCGCGGTCGCTGGCCGACGTGATCCGCGCGGAGGGTCGACTCGACCACGCCGAGGCGGCCCGGATCGGCCTGGACGTGCTGCGGGCGTTGCGCGCCGCACACGCCAAGGGTGTGCTGCACCGCGACGTGAAGCCCGCCAACGTCCTGCTCGGCATGGACGGCCGGGTGGTGCTCACCGACTTCGGCATCGCCACCTTCGTCGACGCGCCCCAGGTGACCCAGTTCGGCGAACTGCTCGGCACGCCGGGCTATCTGGCGCCCGAGCGCGCGGAACAGTTCGCCCGGGCCCGGCCCAGCGTGCTCACCGACGACGCGAACGGGGACCACACGCTCGCCGACCGGCCGGACGTGCTCGATCCCGCCTCCGACCTGTGGTCGCTGGGCGCGACGCTGTACGAAATGGTCGAGGGCCTGGCCCCGTTCAACCGGGCCTCGCCGGTGGAGGTCGTGGACGCGGTGGTCAACGCGCCGCCCGCGCCGCCCCGGCACGCCGGTCCGCTGGAGTCGGTGATCATGGGCCTGTTGCGCAAGGACCCGACCCGGCGCCTGGACGCCAAGGAGACCGACGCGCTGCTGACCCGGGTGGTGCAGGACTCGGTACCGGTGACCTGGGGTGGTGATCCGCTGCCCCGCCGCGACGAGCGCGCCGAGCGGGACGAGGACGTCGACGCGACCTTCGCGGGCGAGCCGCCGGCCGACGAGCCGCCCGCGCGCCCGGCGCGCCGGTCCCGCTGGTGGCGGCGTACCCGGATCGCGCTGCCCGCCGCGCTGGCCTTCCTGCTGGTCGCGGTCGGGGTGTCGTGGCTGGCGGTGGAGAACAACCGGGCGGAGGGCGGCACGCACGAGGCCGACCCGCTCGCGAATCTGCGCAAGAACTCGCCGACGTACCGGGAGATGGTGGCCCGGGGCCGGGTGATCATCGGGGTCAAGCCGGACCAGCCGGGGTGGAGCGTGCGCACCGGCGATCAGGCGTATCAGGGCTTCGACGACGACGTGGCCCTGATGATCGCCGAGGACCTGGGGTTCAAGGACCGCGTCACGTTCATGGACGTGGAGACGCAGAACCGCGAGTACCGGATCACCAGCGGCCAGGTCGACCTGGTCGTGGCGAGCTACACGATCAACGCGGCCCGCGCGCAGAAGGTCTCCTTCGCCGGGCCGTACTACATCGCCGGGCAGGACTTCCTGGTCCGCACCGACGATCCCGACGTCAACGGTCCCGAGGACCTCGCGCGCAGCTCCGTGTGCGTGGTGCGCGAGTCGACCTCGGCGCTGCGCATCCGGGGCGAGTTCCCGACCATGCGGGTGGAGGAGCGCGGCAAGTACTCGGAGTGTGTGGACGAGTTGCTGGCCGGCAGGGTGCGCGGGGTGAGCACCGACGACGCGATCCTGTCCGGCTTCGTCGTGCAACACCCGGGGGCGCTGCGGATCCTGGGCCGGCCGTTCTCCGACGAGCCGTACGGAGTGGGACTGAGCAAGGGCGACATGGCGCTCGCCGAGGCCGTGTGCGGCGCGCTGAACCGGCACATCGCCAACGGCGACTGGCAGCGCGCGTACGACGCGCGGTTGCGCCCGCTGGGCCTGCCGCAGCCGCGCGCGCCGCAGTGCCGGGTGAACGAGTAGGCCGCCGACCGGAACGGGCCCGCGTCCGCCTTCGCGGCGGCCGGGCCCGCACGGCCTCGGCGCCGGGTGGATCCCGTGTCGCGCGGCGCCGGTTCAGTCGGCCCTGGGGACCGTCAGCGTGACGGTGAGGCCGCCGCCCTCGCGCGCGGCGAAGTCGATCGTGCCGCCGCTCGCGGCGAGCAGGGTGCGCGCGATGGACAGGCCCAGACCGGAGCCGTCCACGTTCTGGTGCCGGGGGCTGCGCCAGAAGCGGTCGCCCACCCGGCGCATCTCCTCGAAGGTGAGCCCGGGGCCGCGGTCGCTGACCCGGATCTCCACCTCGCCGCCCACCGCCGCGCACGCGACCGTGATCGTGCTGTCCTCCGGGGCGAACTTGAGCGCGTTGTCCAGGATCGCGTCCAGCGCGCTGCCGAGCGTGACCGGGTCCACGTTGCCCGTCAGCGCCGCCGGGCCCTCCTGCTCGAACCGCCGGGCGCGCGAGCGGGCCAGGGTCTGCCACGCGTCCACCCGCTCGTGCACCAGCGCCGCCACGTCCACGGCCCGGGCCGACGGGCGCGCGTTCTCGGCCAGTGCCAATTCGAGGAGTTCGTCCAACACACGGGTGAGCCGACGGCCCTCGTCCCGCACCCCCTCCAGCGTCTCGCCGTGTCCCGGCGGCAACGACAGGCCCAGTTCCTCGATCCGCAGGAGCAGCGCGGACAGCGGGTTGCGCAACTGGTGCGAGGCGTCGGCGGCGAACGCCCGCTGCTGGTCCACCACGGTCTCCACGTGGTCCGCCATCTCGTTGAACGACCGTGCCAGGCGCCGCAGTTCCGGCGGCCCCTGGGCGCCGGCCACACGCGCCCCGAGCCGGCCGGTGGCGATCTCGTGGGTCACCGAGTCGAGCACCCGCACCGGGCGCAGCACCCAGCCGGTCAGCCGGGTCGCGAGCAGCAACGCGGCCAGTACCGCGACCACTTCGCCGGCGAACAGAATCAGCCACACCCGCTGGATCTTCGCGCGCATCCGACCGGTCGGCGAGTCGGTGAGCACCACCGCCACCACGTCGCCCCGGTGGATCACCGGCACCGCCACCACGATGCGATCGCGCTGCCAGGGCCACACCTGTCCTGGGTCGTCGCTGCGTCGTCCGGCCAGCGCCTCGGTGAACGCGGGCGAGCGCGGATCGACCCGAAATCCCTGATGGGACACGGCGATCGGCTGGCCGCGCCGGTCGAAGGCGCCGACCCGGATGCCGTAGACGGCCTCGTAGCGCTCCAGCTCGGAGCGGAGCATGTCGAGGTCGACGGCGTCCGGTCCGGGCGGCACGTCGCCGTCGGTCTGCGCGCGCAGCGTGTCCGAGACCACGGTCAGCTGGGTGTCCGAAACGAAGCGGGTGAGGTCGTCCACGCGATCCCGGATCAGCTCCTGCTGATGCGCGGCGGCGCGGGAGATGGCCAACGGGATGCCGAGGGCGATCAGCACCGCGGTCATCAGGGCGAGGAGCAATGCGAGCAGGCGGGTGCGCACGGGAACCGGTGACGATCCTTCGGGAAGCCGGTGGGATCAGGCTTCGGGGACGACACGGTAGCCCACGCCGCGCACCGTCTCGACGATCGCCGGGTTCCCGAGCTTGGAGCGCAGCGACGCGACGTGCACCTCCAGGGTGCGATTGTTGCCCGCCCAGCTGGTGTGCCAGACCTCGCTGATGATCTGTTCGCGGCGGAAGACCACGCCGGGACGCTGGGCGAGGAGGGCGAGCAGGTCGAACTCCTTGCGGGTGAGCACCACGTCGACGCCGCCGACGGTGACCCGCCGGGTGGCGGGGTCCAGCTCGATGCCGCCGGGCCCCTTGGCGGGCGGCGGGGTCTCCGCGGCGGGCGCGTCGCTGCGCGTGCGCCTGCTCACCGCGTGTATTCGGGCCAGCAGTTCGCCGATGTCGTAGGGCTTGGTGACGTAGTCGTCGGCGCCCAGGTTCAGTCCGTGTATCCGGGATCGGATGTCCGCCCGCGCGGTCACCATGATCACCGGGACGTCGCACAGCCTGCGGATCCGGCTGCACACCTCGAAGCCGTCGTGGTCGGGCAGCGACAGGTCCAGGAGCACCACGTCGGGCACGTCGTCGAGCGCGGCGAGGGCCTCCTCGCCGGTGGTCGCGTGCCGCACGGTGAATCCGTGTCGGCCCAGCACCGCGCGTAGCGGCGCGGCGACTCGCAGGTCGTCCTCAACGAGCAGGAGGCGCACGTGGTTCCTCACATCTGACGGTCCGTTACCGACTCTTGACCTCAAGACAAGCTCAAGTGCACTGACTGGAGGGGTGCTGCCTGCCTTAGTGTCACGCACCACCCGGCCTCGCCGGGAGCCCTCGAACCCACCTGCCACCCGGTCGCGCAAAAAGATACGGGACGACTCTGGACGGAGCCCGCCATCGTGACGACGGATGCCTCTGACACCACACCGAAGCCGCCGGTGCTCACCAAGAGCGAAGTCGGCAAGGACGCCGTCCACCCCGGCGCACCCCTTGTCGTCTTGGAGAACGTCAACAAGCACTTCGGCGCCCTGCACGTGTTGCAGGACATCGACCTGACCATCCACAAGGGCGAGGTCGTCGTCGTCATCGGTCCGTCCGGATCGGGCAAGTCGACCCTGTGCCGCACGATCAACCGCCTCGAGGCGATCGACGGCGGCCGGATCACCATCGACGGTGCCCTGCTGCCGCAGGAGGGCCGCGAGCTGGCCCGGCTGCGCTCCGACGTGGGCATGGTGTTCCAGTCGTTCAACCTGTTCGCGCACAAGACCGTGCTGCAGAACGTCACGCTCGGCCCGCTCAAGGTCCGCCGCGAGAAGGCCGACGTGGTCACCCGGCGCGCGCACGAGCTGCTCGACCGGGTCGGCGTGGGCAGCCAGGCGGACAAGTACCCCGCCCAGCTCTCCGGTGGCCAGCAGCAGCGCGTCGCGATCGCCCGCGCGCTGGCCATGGAGCCCAAGGTGATGCTCTTCGACGAGCCCACCTCGGCGCTCGACCCGGAGATGATCAACGAGGTACTGGAGGTCATGCGCGACCTGGCCCGCGAGGGCATGACGATGGTCGTGGTGACCCACGAGATGGGCTTCGCGCGCTCCGCCGCGAACCGGGTGATCTTCATGGCCGACGGCCGCATCGTCGAGGAGAACACGCCCGAGGAGTTCTTCAGCAACCCGCGCAGCGACCGGGCCCGGGACTTCCTCTCCAAGATCCTGCACCACTGAGCGCCGTCGGGCGCCCCCAGCCCGCCCGACGCCGCGACTCCCGCTCCGCAGCCCGTGATTCGGCTGCCGCCAGGCCTGTTCCCCTTTTTCGAAGGACGTTGATCATGAAGATGCGCTCATCCGTGGCCGTCGCCGGCATCGCCGTGCTCGCCCTGTTCGGCACCGCGTGTGGCAAGGACGGTTCGCCCGAGGCCAAGACCCCGGCCGGCTCGACCGGCGGTTCGCAAGGTGCCCCCGGCGCGCCCGGCGGCGCCGCGCCCGAACTGCCCACCTACACGCCCAAGACGGGTGTGGCGCTCACCGGCTCGAAGACGTTCGACGCGGCCAAGTCGCGCGGCAAGCTGGTCGTCGGCGCCAAGGAGGACCAGCCCTTCCTCGGCTCCAAGGACCCGGCCACCGGCAAGGTCTCCGGTTTCGACATCGAGATCGCCAAGATGATCGCGGCCGACCTCGGCTTCGGCCCGGACAAGATCGAGTTCAAGGCGATCGCCTCGACCAACCGTGAGAACGCCCTGGTCAACGGCGACATCGACTACTACGTCGGCACCTACAGCATCACCGACAAGCGCAAGCAGCAGGTGTCCTTCGCGGGTCCGTACTACATCGCCGGCCAGTCCCTCCTGGTCCGCAAGAACGAGACCGCGATCACCGGCAAGGACACCATCAAGGGCAAGACGGTCTGCTCGGCGAAGGGCTCGACCCCGCTGCAGAACCTGCAGACCAACTTCCCCGACACCACCACCCGGGTCTTCGACACCTACTCGCTGTGTGTCGAGAGCCTGCTCTCCAACCAGGTCGACGCGGTCTCCACCGACGACGCGATCCTCAAGGGCTACGCGGCCAAGGACCCGAAGGCGCTCAAGGTGGTCGGCGAGCCGTTCACCGTCGAGAACTACGGCGTCGGCCTGAACAAGGACGACTCGGTCTTCCGCAACGCGGTCAGCGACGCCCTCGACGCGCACGAGAAGAGCGGCGACTGGAAGAAGGCGTACGACGCCACCCTGGGCCTGTCCGGCTCGGCGGCCCCGGCCATCCCGGCGCTCGTCCGCTACTGATCGTCCGCAGTCACGCGCGCCGGCCGGTCCCGGCTCCCCCTCGACCGGCCGGCGCGTGCCCCCTCCCGTCCCCGTCGCACCAGACCGTGGGTACGGGCCGTCACGCCAACCCCTGAACCCACGATCACGGAGAGGAGGGCTCGATCACGATGCTCGAAGTGATCCAGGACAACTGGGACCTCTTGCGGCACGGCTTCGTCGGGACGCTCAAGCTGACCGTCGTCTGTGGGATCGTGTCGCTTCTGCTCGGCACGCTGATAGCCGCGTGTCGGGTCTCGCCGGTGCCGCCGCTGCGCTGGTTCGGCACCGCCTACGTCAACCTTTTCCGCAACACCCCCCTGACGCTGATCTTCTTCGCCGTCGCGCTCGGTTTCCCGAAGCTGCGGTTCAACCTCTCCTACTTCGAGTTCGCGGTCATCGCGCTGAGCACCTACACCGCCGCGTTCATCTGCGAGGCGATCCGCTCGGGCATCAATACCGTGCCGATCGGCCAGGCCGAGGCGGCCCGCAGCCTCGGAATGTCCTTCACCCAGTCGCTGAGCCAGATCGTGCTGCCCCAGGCCGGTCGGGCGGCGGTCCCGCCGATCGGCAGCCTGCTGATCGCGATGGTCCGCAACTCGGCCATCGCCAGCGCCTTCAACGTCACCGAACTCATGGGCACCAGCGCGGAGATGGTCGAGAACGGCTACAAGTCGCTGTGGGTCCTGCTGTGGATCGCGGTCGGCTACCTGATCATCACCCTGTCCATGAGCGCCGCGCTGGCCGCGCTCGAAAAGAAGCTGGCGGTGGTCCGATGAGCCGCGAAGCGAGCGTGCTGTTCGACGTCCCCGGTCCCAAGGCGCGTCGCCGCAACCTGATCATCGGCGTCGTCGGCAGCCTGGGCCTGGCCGCGTTCCTGGTCTTCGTGATCGTGCGGTTCAACGACACCGGCCAGTTCGAGTCGGCGAAGTGGGACCCGTTCCAGTACAGCGGTGTCCAGCAGTTCATCTTCGACGGCCTCAAGGCCACGCTGAAGGCGTTCGCGCTGGCCGCGGTGTTCTCCATCCTGCTCGGCGCCTTCCTGGCCGCCGGTCGGCTCTCCGATCACCGGATCGTGCGCTGGGCCTCGACCACGTTCGTGACCTTCTTCCGCGCCATGCCGCTGCTGGTGCTGATCTTCATGCTCTACCTCGTCCCGGGCAGCCAGGGCTGGTGGAAGTGGGATCCGATGTGGCCGCTGGTGGTCGGTCTGACCATCTACAACGGCACCGTGCAGGCGGAGAACATCCGCGCCGGCATCCTCGCCGTGCCCAAGGGGCAGAGCGAGGCGGCCTACGCGCTGGGCATGCGCAAGACCCAGGTGATGACGATGATCCTGGTCCCCCAGGGCATCCGCACCATGCTTCCGACGATCATCAGCCAGATCGTGGTGACCCTCAAGGACACCTCGCTCGGCTTCCTGATCACCTACCCGGAACTGCTCGCGGCGGCCAAGCTGATCGGCGGCTACCAGGACTACAACATGCCGTTCATCCCGGTCACCATCATCGTCGGCACCATCTACGTGGCGATGTGCATGATCCTGTCGGCGTTCGCGACCTGGCTGGAGCGCAGGCTGCGCACCTCCCGCAAGGGCAAGCCGCCGGCCGTCGTGCCGCCCACGCAGGCCGAGTTGTCCCGCGACAACGTGGCCATCGTCTGACCCGGTCGAACGCGCCGTCCCACCCCCGCACCACCGACCGACGCCCCGCGGTGAACGCCACCCGCGGGGCGTCGCTTTGTCGTCGTAGGGCCCCGGTGCCGGATGATGGGCGACGAGTACGACACGTCTTGCAACACTTGGGGGGCCACGATGGCGGGCAACGCTCCGCGCGCGGACTCGGTGATCATCGCGGGCGCCGGGCCCGCCGGTTTGGCCGCCGCACTGGCGCTGGCCGGGCGCGGGGTGCGCTCGGTGGTGCTCGACACGGGCAACGGCACACCGCGCGCGGGCTCGCGGGCCTGCGGTCTGGAGGCCTCGACACTGGCCTTCGTCTACGACCTGACGGGCACTCGGCTCGACGGCGCCGCCGAACCGTGGGGCGTCCAGCGCATCCGCCGCCGCGGTCGCGACGTACCGCAGCCGGCGGCCGAGCCCGAGGCTCCCGTGCGCTACGGGTTGTCCCAACAGCGGCTGGAGCGCGCCCTGTTGGACGCCGCGCACGCCAGCCCCCTGGTGACCACCGCGTGGCGCCACCGGATCGAAAGCGTCGAGCAGGACGAGACCTCCGTCACCGTGCTCGCCCGGGGCCCGGGCGGGCCGGTCAGGTTTCGGGCCCAGTGGCTGGTCGGCTGCGACGGCGCCCGCTCGGTGGTGCGCCGCGCGGTCGACGTGCGCTTCCCGGGCCGGCCCCGGGTGGACCGGCTGTTGTGCGCGGACGTGAAGGTACGGCTGCCGCGCCGGATCACCGCGACCGCGCTGGTGCCGCCGGACCCCTCGCTCGCCGACGAGCCCGCGAGCCCGGACGTCGGCGGGCCGGCCACGCCGTGGTTGTTCGTCGACCCGCCCTTCCACCGCGGCGGCACCGTCCTGGCCCAGCCGCTGCCGGACGACGTCTGGCGGCTGACCTGGCAGTTGCCGATGGCCCACGGGGTGGCCAAGGCCGCCGAGGAGACCCGGGTGATCCCGGTGACGGGCGATCCGGCCGACCCCAAGCGGATCGCCGCGCGGGTGCGTTCGGTGCTGCGCACCCTCGACGCGCTCTCGCCCGAGCCCGACACGTCCGAGGATCCCGCGCACGACCTGCTGTGGAGCGGCGAGTACGAGGTGCATCAGCGGCTCGCCCGACGCTTTCGGGTCGGCCGGGTGCTGCTCGCCGGCGACGCCGCGCACCTGGTCCACCCGTCCGCCGCCGACGCGGTCGAACTCGGCCTCCAGGACGTGCGCAACCTGGCCTGGAAGCTGGCCTTCACGCTGCGTGGCTACGCGCCCATCCGGCTCCTGGAGACCTACCACGGCGAACGTCGAGGGGCCGCCCGCCGTCGGCTCGCGCTCGGGGAGGACGCGCTGCACTTCCTCGCGCCCGCGAGCCCGGCGCAGAAGGTCGGCCGCCGGTTGACCCTGATGGGCGCGCGCGGCAAGGGCACCACGCTGCGCCGGCTCGACCCGCGCGGGCCGGCGGCGAACACGTCCGGCCCGGACTACACCGGCTCGCCGCTGCTCACCCCGGGCCCCGGCGTGGGCGAGTGGATCCGCGACGTGGAGGTGTTTCGCGCGGACGGTGCCGAGGGGTGGCTGAGCGAGTGCCTGGACCGCGGCCTGGTCGTGCTGCTGATCGCCCCCGGCATAGAGGTGTGGCACGGCGGCGGCTGGCGCGAGGCGGGCCTGATGCCGAGGCTGCGCGGACGGCTGGACAAACTCGCCGCGCCCGCCGAGCTGGTGGTCACCCCGGACTACCCGGGCGCCACCGCCCACACGATCCTGCTGATCCGCCCCGACGGCTACATAGCCGCCCACCTGCCCCCCGACCACCTGGACATCCTGGAACAGTCCATCGACCGAGCCCGCGGAGCCGGCCACTGACACGGCACCACACCAGGCACCGGACGGGCCGATTTTCGGCCCGCCCGGAACAGGCAAGGTCGACCGGGAGACCCGACCGTGCCGGCGGAGTTCGAAAAGGCCCTCCGACCTGCTTGTGCACAGGTCGGAGGGCCTTCGTTCGGCCGGCCGGCGGATGAGTCGGCCTCTACGCCGGGTATATGCGAGTCATGGGCAGTGACCTGCGGTTTTCTCTTCGAACGATGCCCGATCGCCACCGAATCGCCACATCGATGCGGATCGCCACTCACGCCGCCGTCTCGTAGTCCACCTCGTTGCCCTCAACCTCGACCACCGCAGGAGGCGGGATGAAGCGAGTGCTCGTGATCGAGAAGACGTTGTCAAGGAAGCGTCGACCACTCGCCGCAGAGCCGGCCACCTGGTGCTTGTAGGTGCCTTCCGTCTCTGCTTCGCTAGCGTGCCCCACCCACAGACTGACCTCGGACAGTGGTGCGCCCGCTGCAAGAGCCGTCGAGACGAAGGTGTGCCGAAGGTCGTGGAATCGGAAGTCTTCTGGCAGTCCGACAGCCTTCCGAGCCTTGTTCCACGTCTTGTAGAACGCGTCACGACGGATCAGGTTACCCCGGGAGGATACGAAGATTACGGGGCGACTCGCTGGCACGTTGTCTTCGACGTGCTTGAGCAGCACTGCCTTGGCTAGGTCGGGGAACGGTGTTTCACGGCCGTAGGACGCGGCGGTCTTCGTATAGTCGACCAGAACGGCCCGGGACTTGACCTTAATCACCTGTCGCTTGACGACGAGAACGCCTTCGTCCCATTGCACGGCATCTCGACAAAGTCCCAGCGCCTCGCCGAGGCGCAACCCACATAGAGCCCCGATGAACACCACGGCTCGGTAGTGCTTTGGCAAGTTCTCGTAAAGACCCAAAACCTGTTCCAGCGTAGCCGGGACAACCCTGCGTTTTGTAATTTCTGGCAGTTCGATATCGACGCAGGGCGAGACCGGAAGAATACGTTTCTTAACCGCTCGATTGACGCAGGCCCTGAATGTTTTGTAAATCAGGTGAACGGTCCGGGGAGCCAAACCCTTGGCCTCAAGCGCCCAAACCCAGCGCTGCACCTCCATGGGTTCTATCCGGTGGAGCAAGGTTCCACCAAAGTGCGGAACGATGTGATTTCTCTGGTTTCGCTCGTACGACTCCTGCGTGCCCGGCTTGCGCTTGCCGAGTTTTATCCACTCGTCCGACCACTGCTTGTAGGTGGTCTTCAGATGCTGGGGGCGTAGAACTTGCCCACGAGACTTTGCCGCCTTGACCTTGGCTTCGTATGCCTCGGCCTGCGCCTTGAGTTCGAAGGTCATGTCGGCGGGGTCGCCGTTTGCATCTCGAACCCGTGCCGTCCACCCGTGGGTGCAACCCTCTCGGTTGCATTCGCACCTAACTAGGCAGATGCATTTCTTTGCGTTCTTGTGCCTGCATTTCTCCGCGCACAGGCATGGGCACTTGCATCTCTTGCTGACTGACACAACGATCCTTCCGAGTTGCGTACGAAGGAGTGTCCGCTTCTGATGCAGCAGCGGAAGCATCCCGACAGCCAGAAGACTACAGGAGAAACCTACCAAGTCAACTTCTGATTGCTCGTGACATGTCCCACCATGGGCCCGAGTCATGGACACGCAAAGAGCCCAGGAGCCGTAGCTCCTGGGCTCCTCTATGTCAGTTCTGTTGGTCGATCCACCGCTCAAGGTCCGCAGGGCGGCATCTCAGTGTGCGGCCGATTTTCCGAAATGGGATCTTGAGAGGGCGCCAGTTTTCGTAAACCCACGAGGACGGCCGCCCGAGGTACGTTGCCACGTCGTCCACTCCCAGCATTGAGGGCGGGGTCACGCAGCCGCCCCCATGGAGACCTCCCAGTACCGGCGAGCCATGTACTCGGCAACCTCATGGCCCAGACCCCAGTTACGTGCCTCGTCGTAGATGAGGGCCGCGTACCTGGTGAGCAAGAGCGCAACCTTGGCTCCCTGCTCCATCAGCTCCTGATTCAAACCCTCGCCAATCTCGGCGATCAGCTCCTCAAACGAGTTCTCGTTCTTGTCCATGAAACTCCTTCAGTGCTTACTGTCGGCAAGGTCGAGAATCGATCCCCAGGAGCGATCCCCGATTTCAGGCTCGGCCGGGATGAGTACACCGCGGATAGTGATCTCCATGATGCGAGCAGCTTGCTCCGCCAGCTCTCCGGCACGTTCCCTCGGGAATGAAAAGACCAGCTCGTCATGGATCGGCAACCGAACGTGCGGCGTGAATCCGGCCTTATCGAGTTCGATCAGGGCTCGGGCGGTGATGTCTCGCGAACTCGACTGAATGAAGTAGTTGAGAGCGCTATACGCCCGATGCTTATCCACGGGGAGTCTGCGCCCTGTGGCTGTGTAGATGTATCCCGAGCGCTTTGCTTCCCGTGTCAGCCTGTCGGCCAGGCGGCCGACGCCTCGATAAGTCTCGTTGAAGGCGGCCAGAGTTGCGCGGGCAAGCTCCAGGGAGATCCCGGCCTGTTGTGCCAGCGCTTTCGGCCCACCTCCAAAGACGGTCAAAAAGTTGGCCATTTTCCCGACCTTGCGGGGGACTCCTGCGGCATCGGCGGTGATCTGGTGTAGGTCTTTTCCGTCTCGGAAGGCATCCAGCATGACCGGGTCTTGGGAGTAGGCTGCGAGGACTCGCAACTCCATGTTTCCGTAGTCGATGCTGACGCTGACATCGCCCTCATCGGCAAGAAATTCGTGGCGAACGAAAGAACTGCTGGCGGGGAACGTCTGAGCGGCAACGGCACCGGTAATGGTCATGCGTGCCGTCCGAGCTTGGCAACTGTTGATGGATGCGTGGACCCGATCATTTGAGTCACGGTTCAAGACGGCATTCTCGAACCAGGTCGTTCGCCATTTGCCCGCGCGCTTCGCCCGAATCACTGCCTGGCAGAGAGGGTCGTCCGGGTAGCTGGCAAGCAAAGCATCGTCCACCTTCGGGAGTCCCGTTTTGGTACGCCCCGGGATTTTGATTCCTCGCTCGATCAAAGCCTGAGCAACCTGCCGAGTGCTGGCGACGTTTTCGACGCCGTGTTCCGCGGCAATGGCCTGCCATCCACGTTGTTCAGACGCGAGTGCTGCTATCTGCTCAAGGGCGTAGTCGACATCGAGCAGATAGCCAGTTCGTTCGATCTTGGCCGTGATGTGAGCAAGCCTGTGCTCCCACGAGATCAGGCCCGCCCGGCGTGACCGAGGAGGGACCTGCGGCAGCAGTCGAGCACACAGCCGGTATGCAAGAACCGGATCGCACCCGGCGTACAGCAGGTATTCATCGTCGGTGAGGTCAACTGCCTTCCACATCTCGGCCCGGCTGACCTTTAGCCGGCGGGCGATCTGTGAGGCGCTGCCCTTGACCTCGGCCGCCGTCCGGGTGCACAGGTAGTAGGCCGTCAGCTCTTCGAGCCGTAGCCCCGACCCTCCCTCCTTGAGGGCCCGCGGATCGACGAGGTGCGCCAGGAGCTTGGTGTCCAGGGATTTCGGCGCCACGGCCTCCATGGGCAAACCGCATGCCGCTTCCATGGCGTGCATGTCGAAGGTTCCGTTGTGAGCTACGAGCTGGCTTGCGAACCCCAGCGCCCACACGGCGGCGTCGGTGAAGTGGCTATCCAACTCCACTGGGAGTACCCAAGACTCGTCAGCGGTGCCGAACTGTACGAGGCGGACACGGAAGTCGTCGCTCCACCAGTCGAGTCCCGTCGTCTCGGTATCCCACCCGAGGAGCTGTCGGTTGTCGCGAACGAAGAGGTAGAAACGTGACAGATCATCGACGGTTTCGACGATGTTGATCTGTACCGGCGTGGAACGAATGGTGTAGCTCAGCCGCTTCAAGCAGCCTCCCTTCGTGGATTCATTGGGACCGTCTCCCGGCTCGGTATCCCTGGATATAGGCGAGCAGCAGCCCCGGCACGGCGCCGCCCAAAGCGGCCATGAACTCACCCACGGCAGTCGTTTTCGATGTCGTCGAAGGCAAGGTTGAGGCCCGTGACCAGCGATTCCCCAAGGCTCAGGAAAAGGTCGTGTGCAGCCCGCACGGAGAGGTGCGCAACGTGGCTGGACGCGTGTCGATCGTCGGTCGAGTGAGTGATGACGATCGTGATCGTCACTTGCCCTTCACTCGTTTGGGATGCGGATGCTGTCGCCGCTTCGTTGACGACTCCGAGGGTGACGGGCAGATCCAATTCCACAGGGCTCCTTGAGAAGGAGCGGGGGCGGGCCGTCGAACCCGCCCCCACTCAAGTCAACTTTTCGGGCAGGCCAACGCCGCTACTTGACCTTGAACTTGCCGGTCTTCTTGTCGAACCACGCCGGTTCGCACTGATCGGCCTTGTCGGGCGCCGGGCAGAACAGCGCCTTCCAGGTCGGCTTCTCCACCAGGTTTCGTCGACCGTGTTCGCAGGTCACATCGCCCTGCGGTTCTCCACCGTCCCGAGTCGTTACCTTGCCGCCTTCGAACGACTTGGCTGCACCGCTTTTCGGGCCACCGCCCTTGTACTGGTTCCGCGTGTATTCGGCGGCTCGCGCGGTGAGGTCGATGGCACCCTCGGCCTTGAGGGCGGTCAGCAGCTCCACCGTGCGCTTGGCCGCCTCCGTCGCGGTGTGGCCGTACACCTTGGGAGTCAGCCACTCGGCGTCGTAGCCCGCGGCTCCCTTCAAGGTCATGCCAACGACGAACGGCGCCGGAGTGTTCGGAACCTCGGACATGGGCGACTCCTGTGCGGTAGTGGGTTGTTCGGGCGGCGTCTCGTCCCACGGGGACGTGTCGGCGAAAGGATCGATGTCGGTCATCTCTAAGCCTCGATATCTATCAAGTCAACTTTTGGGGATGGCTAAATCGGGCATGCGCCGGATGCGCACCACTCGTCGTAGCCGGTGTCCGTTTCGAAGGTGAGGCCGTTCGAGCGGAGAAGGAACTCGTCCTCGTCGATCCGCTCGTACGGTGCCTGATCTCGGCTCGTCTCGGGGAAGATCGTGCTCCCCTTCAGCCGGGGCATGTACTCGCGGAGGATCCTCATGAGTTCGCTCACGGTGTACTGCTCCGGTCGAATCGAGGCCGTGTACGACACGGCCTGGTCTGCCCAGAGGCGCTGGTAGAGCACTTGCACGTCAAGCTGCTGTGGCAGAGTCAGATCTGCTGCACTCTCGAAGTTGGAGAGGCAGTCGATACGGTCTGCCAGGGGGTCGAGCGTCGGTATCTCAACTACGCCGGTGTTGGGTGCGTATCGGCAGGGTTCGATGTAGTAGCCGGCCGCGGCGTACCGTTCCATTTGCTGAACCTCGTCGGCCGCCACGGTCGAAAACCGGACCCGCCGAATGAAGTAGGGGCTGAACGGTGCGTGAATTCCTTCGCCACTCACGCCTGCGAGCTTCGAAATCGTACCGGTGGGGGCTACCGCCCGCGTTTTGATCGGGCGCGGAATCCTCAGCTCGTTGCTGTAGTCTGCGGCGGCCTTGTCCACAACTTGCGCAAGCGACTGCAAAAGGTACGCCACCCTGGTATCGGTCGATGCCGACGAGTACCAGATACCACGCATGGCCAGGTGATCGGCAAGTCCCGTGTGGCCCACGCCGATCCTGCGGTACCGCTCGATCGCCGCCTGCGATTGCGGATCGGCGACAGTCGCGAAGGTAGCTCGAATCAGGAAGCGAACCAAAAGCCGATGAGCTTCGTCCAGTGATTCGTACTCGACATCCCCGTAACCGTTCACGAATGCGCCCAGGTTGATACTTCCCAGCGTGCACGGTTCCCAGGCCGTCAGGGTGGCTTCCCCACAGGGATTGGTCGTGTAGACCCCATCTACCTCGCCCTCAGCCGACAACGATGAGTTCCAAAACCCCGGCTCGCCGTTGCTGAGCGCTGCCGCAGCCAACTGCCGGAGAACCCAGATGGCCCGCTCGTCGTCGCGATCCAGGGCTTCGAAGAAGGCGTCGTCGACCTCGACCGAGATGTTCGTTGTCCAGTGGTCGGACTGGTCGCGTTTGGCGTTGATGAAGAACTCGATGTCCAGGTCGGCCCAGTGCTTGATGGACATACGAGCGGACCGACGTACACCACCACTCATGATGCATGCCGCGATCGAATGATCGATGGCCATGGCATCCATGCCGTCGAGACGGTACCCAACCGCTGAACTCAAAGTACGGCCGACCTCCACCAGCATCCGCGCAAACGGAGTAGGTCCACTGGCCGTACCACCGAATGCGCGCAGCGCTGCCCCCTTGGCTCGCACGCGACCTACATCGAAGACCTGGCTTCGGTCCTCGGTGGTCGGGTCGTGTGCCACACGAATCAACTCGGCGAGCGCGGCAGCCCAGCCTTCGCGGCTGTCCTCCACCGGGTAGGCGCCCGGCCAAGTGGGGTCGTACTCCGAAGAGATGAGGCCGGCGGCCAGCAACTCGGCGTAGTCGGGATGGGCCGGGTCACAAACGATGTGCACTACCGGCGCGGTCCAGACGAGCGGGTATTGCTCGAAGTACCGCTGCGAGTAGTTGCTTCCAACTCCTCCGCCCTCGGCCAGGCGAAGGAGTGTGAAGGTGAAGTGTCGCGCAGGCTCCGCCGGATCCCAGCCGGCGGCCCAACAATTGTTGAGGGCGAAGTCGCTGACGCCGCCGGCTCGCAAGTGCCGGCCGGCCGGCAGGATCCGAAACCGACCGATCTCGTTGATCAGGGCCTGCCGCTCTCCAGCTTCGATGTAACGCGGCGGCACCAGACGAAGGTTGGCGTCGACCACGCGCTCTACGGTCTCGGGCCAGGTTTCGAGGGAGCCGTCCGGCCGCTCCCGACGGTAGGTGCGCTCGTACACGGTCCGGGCGGTCTCGCTTGCGAAGGTCATGCATCTCCATGGGTGTAAACGGCAGCGGCGGTCAGCATGCGAAGGAGCGGCTGTACGTCCGCAGCAGCCAGGTTGAGTTCCACGAGTTCGCCCGAGGCGGCCTGGTGGCTCAGATACAGCGGGGTGTGTAGAGCATCGTCGTAGACGATCGTGATCTGGACGGATGCCGACGAGGTGACGTGGCGGACGTACACGTCGGTGATGTCACGCACGGCGACCCGCCCGGCTGGTCCGGTTCATAGCCAGTGCCAGAGCATCAATGGCCCTGTTCGCGCGCTTTCGCTCGGCGTCGTCTGCTGGCGGCAGCCCGCGGGCGTACACCCTCATCAGTACGTCGCGGTACCCGTCGTTCAGCGTGGCGAGCGCAATGCTGGCGTCGATGCGGGCACTTACCAGGTTGTCTGTGATGCGGCACCGCGACAGGTCGTCCTTGCGGCCGATCATGTCCCCGATTTCCGAGTCCGTGTACATGAACGAAACGACGGCTGCCCGAGCCTCCGAGGGGGTGTAGTAGTACTGGTCATCCAGAAGATCCGCGGCGTTGCGTTCCCGGCTCGCGTATCGCTTGCCTTCCACCCACGCGATCTTCCGGACCATGTCATCGTCGGCCAGGTGCTCACTGAGGCGGGTCTCGTGTTCGACGAGGTGGGCCATTACCTCCTGGTGAACGTCCTCGGCCTCCACGCATGGCCACTTCCCGGCGACTTCCCGGCCGACCTTCGCCGCGATCGAGTTGATGTGTTCCCAGTTGGTCATGCTGCCTCCGGCTGGTAGTAGCGGAAGCCGCCGTACTCGAACGAGGCGTCAGGGCGCATGTACACAACCTCCGGTTGGAACGTCTCGCCCGAGAGGTGTAGTACGACAAATGCCCTCTGCCAGTTACCGGGAGCCCCCTTCAGGTAGTCCGCTCGCGAGTCGTCCATCAAGTTGCCCGCCTCGACGCCCCACACCGTGCGCGGCTCGCCCAGGCCCGACGTTTCCGGGACTGCGGCTGCTCGATGGGTGTGCCCCATGACAACCGACACGCCCCATCGCCGTACAGCGGTGAGCGCTGTCAGACCGGCGGTCCTGTTGAGGGTGATCCGCCCGAGGTGCCCATGCGTGGTGATGACGTTGGGGCCGACGCGGTTGAAGTCGGGAAGCCGCCGAATGTCGTAGTCGTCGAACCGCAGCAGCCGTTCCATGTGGAAGTGCTGTGAGGCGCCGAGCCCGGGTGCGCGCCCTTCGAGGTACGTCCGCGGACGGGAGTCGTGGTTGCCCTCGTGGAAGCCCAGGGGGCCGCTGAACACCCCGCGAAGCGGGACGATGAACTCCTGGACGAACGACTCGGACTCGCTCTCGACGTTGCCCTCGTACTCGGCACGGGTGCCCGTCGACCAGCGACTCGGGGCCTCGTAGTCCAAGGCATCGCCAATCTGGATGACTTCGGTCGGCTCGATGTCACCGATGAAGTCGATGACCGCCTTGAGTGCGATCGGGTCGTGCTTCGGATACTGAATGTCGGGGATGACAACGATCGTGCGATCGGTCATTGACCACTTCCTTGGGTTGGGGTGTCCTCGCGTAGACCGAGGCGAGCCCGAAGAGCCGCCTCGCCCCGTGCGTGGAGATAGCCGTTCACGTCATGGCCTCCGCCGAGCACAATGACCTTGGCGTTGGGCAGTTGAGCCGCGAGCTTGTCTGCGAACTTCAACCCGGGTTCGTCGTCGTCGGCCATGAGAAAGACGCTCTCGAAGCCGCGCAGTGCCGGGACGAAGAAGGGCTTCCACGCGCTGACGCCTTGGATGCCGATGGCGGGAACTCCGGCCGCTTGCATGGCCATTGCGTCCATCTCGCCTTCGCAGAGGGCGATGTGGTTCGAGCGTCGAACCAGAGCCCAGGTGTTGAAGATCCGGTGAGGGTCACCCGGTTGGCTGTCGTATTTCGAATGGCCTTCGTGTTTTTCGGGGCCGGGGAATCGGAACCGTCCGTCGTGCTTGACACACGCGTCTCGGATGCATCGGAATCGCACGGTGGCCACCGCATCTGTGCCGCCGGCAGGTCGGACATAGGGCACCGCGAGGCGTCCGCGTTGGCGCTCATGACCAGTTAGAGCCGAACCTACGTACCCGAGTCCGAACGCTCCGGCCACCTTGTCCAGTCCGCGAGCCCGGATGTACTCCTCGGCCGGGCTGCCCGGAAACTGATTCCGATACGTCTTTGCTGCCGTCACTGAACCGGCTATGTGCCCAGCGAACTGCGTCAGGGAAATCGCAGGACTCCTCTCGCATGATCACGTCCCATGAGTCCTCGGCGATGTCGCACACGAAGCAACTCCAGCGCTGTGCGTCTGTGTTGATCGATGCCGA
The DNA here is from genome assembly GCF_003967355.1 of Embleya hyalina. Lineage (GTDB taxonomy): Bacteria > Actinomycetota > Actinomycetes > Streptomycetales > Streptomycetaceae > Embleya > Embleya hyalina. The sequence continues at coordinate 70,081 of NZ_BIFH01000035.1, forward strand.
TGGGCGGCTCTCCTGGTGCACGGGGCAGCAGATCTTGTCCCACCGCCCGGTGCCGCGGACAGGTGTTTCCGGGTAGTAGTGCGCGAAAACGTCAGCGATCGGTGGTTTGGGGGTCTTCATCAGCGATTTTCCGAACCGTGACGGGGAAGTCGTACTGCCGGAACGAGGCGATGTACGTCTGATGGTTGCCTCGCCATTCGCGGCTGCTGACGACGTGGGACGAGGATGGAGTGTCGCTCATGGGTGCTTTCTCATCTCTCGCTCGGCGGCCAGGAGCCGCTTCAGGTCTCGGTTCTCCCGGAGGAGGGCAAGGAGGCGGCGGATCGGCATGACGCCGTAGGAGTCGCCGATGCCGCGGAGCCGGGCCTTGATGACGACTGCGCCGTTTTGGGCTTCGGGATGAGCGGCGATTTCGCGCTCCAGTTCTTTGCAGAACCCCGCGAGATCGAACGTCTGAACGTTCTTCAACTCGAAGACGAATGCCAGATCGGCAAGTTGGATGTCGCCGCGGTCGTTCGATCCGTACAGCGTGCCATTTCGACGTATCTCATCCGGATCGATGTCCGGGAACTCGTCGACCAGGTAATCGACGAATTCCTTCTCGAAACGGTATCCCTTGCGCTTGTTGGCTGTCGGGCTTGGCAACCGCCTACACCTCCAAAGTAACCACACTGACCTACCAAGTCAACTTTGTTTTCATGCGAAGGTCAGGTGGCGTGCTCGACGTCCTTCAGGCGCATCGTCCGGGGGTCAAGGTCGTACGGTGCACTGGTCCCGCCGCTGCTGTCCTCGAATCCTTCGCGGTTCTTCACCGGGCTCACGTACAGCGTTCGGCTGTCCATGCCGTCGATCTCCTTGTGGATCGTCAGCACCAGAGAAGGCACCCGACTGATTTTGCCCTTGAGCCCTGACTGCGGAACTGGGGTCAGGCCGTCCGCATACTCGCCGACGACGTGATGCAGCGCCAGGACGTGCGCATTGGTCTCCCGTGCCATCTCCGAAAGAAATTCGCAGATGCTTTCCAGGCTGAACGAGTACTGGCCCGCGTCTCCTGCATCCCCACTGTCGACATTGGAGATGTTGTCGACGATGACGAGGTGGGGAAACGTCCCGTACACCGCGTGGTAGCAGAGCAGGTGCATCTCCATCTCGGCCGGGGAAGGTCGGGAATTGTAGTTGAACCGCATCCACCACCTTTCTTCGAGTGCCCCGTTGTAGGCGTCGAAGTCGTCCGAGAGCAACGCTTGTTTGACAGCCTTGATCGGATCGCCGGTGATCAGTGCGGCGGCTCGCGACAGTTGGGTTGCCGCGTTGCTGTCCGCACTGAAGTACATGACGGGAAAATTCCCGTGGGTGGCCAGGTTCATCGCGAAGAGGCTCTTCCCGGTGCCGGCCCCTGCTGCGACGATCGAGAACTCGCCGCGGCGGAAGTCGGCGTCCAACCGCGCCAGCCCCTTGAACGGAGTGGGCAGAGGCTCACCGGCCGCTCCCTTCATGCGGGCGCTCTGCGCCAGAGAGTACATGACCTATCAAGACAACTTTCTTTGTCGAGAAACGGCCCGATCGCTCGGGCCTCCTGTGATCAGACTGACGGACCCCTGCTACCAAGTCAACTTCTTTGGCGCGAAAAATCGCAGGCATGCGACACGTCACAGAACTTGCAGCCGAACCCGGGGGCAGGCATGAAGTCCTCGCGCTTGACTCCGGCATCCATGGCGGCGTAGCGCTGGCCCACGTCCTCGGAGGAGACGTCGGACAGCTTCACGGTTCGACTGAGACGATGATCCTTGGCCAGGTACCAATCGCCGGAGTTGACCGGGACGTTGTACTCCTGGCGCACCGCCACGGCGTACGTCTCAAGCTGGAACCGCGATTTCGTGGACCCCGTCTTCAGGTCTCGCACTCGCACGGAACCGTCAGGCTCCGCGATCAGTTGGTCGATGTAGCCGCGGACAACGACACCGCCGATGACTGTCTCAAAGGCGAGTTCCAGTCCGGCGGTTCCGTCCGGAGCCTTCCAGATGACCGGACCCGACTCGCGAGCCCATTCCACATACCTGCGGGTCTGCTCCCGGCCCCGTTCGAAGCGCTGCTCGATGTCGTCGGCCGCGCCACCCGTGCAGGCGTGCAGCCAGCGATCGAGATCGGGTTCGTCCGCGAGGGCCTGGTTGATCAGTCGCCCGTACTCGTCGGAGAAGAGTGCCACCGCTTCGTCCGCAGTCATCTCCCGGCCGGACCGTTCCACCGCTTCGCACGCGGTATGAAAGGCCGTGCCGTGGTGGGACCAAGCGGCCGGCCTCGACGCAACGCGCTCAACGCGCCGCAGGTAGTACCTGTGCCCACATTCCTCGTACTGCTGCGCTTGTGAAACCGACCTCGGCTGATTCTCGACGCTCATGCGACTCCCGGGTAGATGAGGTGGTATCGAAAGGATTTGCTGCCTGGGAACATCGGGTGTGGGCAATGCGCCTGTTCCACGGAAATGGAACCTTCGTCAATCGAGCAGCCGAGGACCTGGTGAACATCCCGCTGAAACTCGTCGTTCAGGACCAGATCCGTGACGATGGCTTCGAAATACTGTCCGATGGTGCTGGACAGGGCGGAGGTGATCATCACTCCCGATGTCACCAGCCGAACTGCATAGTTTGTTACGTCACCCTCGGCGAGGGCTGCAAGCACGTCCGTACGCGACTTCACCATGGTCTGTGAATTCCGGACCATGTTCATATGTGCTCCCCAACCCCTGACAATAAAACTGACCCCCGCAGCGTTCTTGCCGTCCCCCGTACCTACCAACACAACTTCTTGGTGGGCCCAACTTCACCGTAGCCTGTGATCCTTTGCGGGTCTAGGCGTTTGCAAACCTTCCAGAATCGGAAACGGGCCCCCAGTGCACACTAGGGGCCCGAGCGGACAATGTCACGCAACCATGTGATGCTCATGACAGTCTGCGATCACCTCTCCTCTGGCGGCTCCTCGGGCAGCTCCAGCAGACCCATGACCTGGGCGTCTGCCCGCGGACGGTCGGCGGGCCAGGCAACAACGAGCTTGCCGTCAGCGCTTGTACGTGGCCGGTAGTACCACCCTTCTTCCGTCTCGGGGTCATATCCGAGAACTTCGCCCGAAGCGCGCATACGGGACTCCCACTTGCGTGCTTCGACCAATTGGGCCGCACTTAGCCTCTTGTCACCTATGCGCATCCGAAGCCACAGCTTGACCCGCTGTGCCTTGTACCGGCTGTGGTGGGTGGTACCCGTAGGATTGCTCTTGATGTCCCACATGGTCCGTAGAATGTCATTGACATCCAGAATCTCATCACGTCTGTGAATACCCGCGTTCAGCAAGCGCTTGTTTACTGCTTGCTTTGAAACCCCGTATCGCTCGGCGATTTCAAGATCCGATTTTCCCATCGTATGCAGCTTAACCAGCTCAGCATCTGAGGGCAGTGCCGTCATGGCCGACCCCTCTCACCGTCTCTTGTCACGTCCCAATCCTAGCCGGTGCCACCTACCAACACAACTTCTCGACGGGTCTGTTTCATCGAACTGACGTTCGAGTGTGATGTGTGGCACGTTCAGACCGTGAGTGTCCGGAGGACTACCACAGGACACCTACATCTGTAGTGAGAGCAGTTAAAAAGAAATCGATGAGAGACCCAAAAGCGGTACTCCTCGTTCCTCTTAGCCTTTGCCCAGAGCAAACGACAGGGCTATTTGAGCTTCCTCGTTGAACTCCTCGTTGAGCGCCTGTACATGCTCCGAGTGGAGCCGCCGAGGGCGGCCCCGGGCGCCAGACCAGCATCCGCCCGGGGCCCACAAACAGAGCCGATCGTCAGCGGGTAGCTCCGTGCAGGGTCGGCTCAGGGGGTCGGTGTAGGTGTGCACCCAAGGCCGAGTACCACGCGGCAGCTACCGCGCGGGAAACGCTGGAGGAGCTGGTTTCGAGTCCAGCGCCCCCGCGAGGTCCCTCAACGGGGCCTTTTCCTATTGGAGGTGAGTACGTGCCCAGAGCCGCATCGATTTGCCTGCGAGACGGATGCACCTCCAAGACCGTTCTGGACGGCCGGTGTAGCGACCACCAGCTCCGCAAGAGTTGGGACCGACCTTCGGCCCGCAACCTCAGCCGACCGAGCGACTTCCGCACCCGGCGGACGCGGGCCCTTGTCCGCGATCGGTGGACGTGCCAACGGTGCGGTGCCCGCACCGAGCTGGAGGTCGACCACATCGTTCCGGTGTCCCGCGGAGGGACATGGGATCTGTCCAACCTCCTGACGCTCTGCCGGGCCTGTCACCGACAGAAAACCTACAGCTCAGGCTGAGCTTCCAAATCTTCAGCGTTTACCGCACTCCCCATCTTCGGCGGCAGCCGACCCTATCCAGGAGTCCTCCATGTTCGTGTGCGATGGCCGATGCTCATCGGATTGCATCTGCCTGCCCGCCGCTCCGCCGGTTCCCCGGCGTCAGAGCCGGGCCGCAGATCGACGAGCCTGGCGGCAGCTTGCCCTCGACGAGTTGACAGACCTCGGTGACATCTACGAGGTACCTGATCGAATTCGCGGGGCTGGCTGATGGCCGGCAGGGGGCCGGCACCCAAGCCGAATGCCGTTCGACGGAACAAGGCGCCGTACGAGCATGACCTTGTCGGCGAGACCCAGGTGGGTCGCGAGCTTCCCCGCGCCCTGGGCGTGAAGTCCGCTGGTGCCAAGCGCTTTTGGCGTACATGGTCAACGTCTCCGCAAGCCCGGGAGTGGCAGGAGACCGATTGGGCCGAGTTGGAGCTGACCGTGGTCCTGGTCGACGCCTTCTTCCTTGGTGAGACCAAGCACGCTTCCGAGATCAGGCTTCGCGTTGCCAAGTGGGGTGCCACCACGGAGGACAGGGCGAGGCTCCGCATGACCTTCGACAAGTCGGCTGAGGCCGACGAGGACGAACCGGCAAACGAGACCGCGGCCGACCTGGACGAGGAGCTGTTCCGCTTGCTCAACACGACTGACTGAATCGAGGTGAGGGATGCTCACGGGAAACATGCCGGAGGGCGTTCCTCATCCGACACGCAGCCTCGGTTACGAGATCATCCGCTGGGCTCAGCGCTACATCGTCCAGCCGGACGGAGAGAACGCCGGGGCGCCTTGGGCGTTCTCTCCTGAGCAGCTTCGGTTCGTCCTGTGGATGTACGCCATCGACGAGCACGGCCGGTGGCTCTACCGCACGTGCGCCCTTCGGCGCGCGAAGGGGTGGGGCAAGACACCCCTGTTGGCAGCGTTGGCCATCGTGGAGTTCATTGGCCCGTGCCGCTTCTCCCACTGGGATTCCCTGGGTAGGCCGGTAGGCAAGCGGGTTCCTTTGCCGCTTGTCCAGATCGCGGCCACCTCGCTCGATCAGACGGCAAACACCCGGGACATGATCCGCGGCATGCTCGCGGAAAGCCCAGCGGAGCGCGAATACGGTCTCGACATCGGTAAAGGGCTGATCCAGTTCCGTTCCGGTCGCCCGGGTCGTATTGAGCCCGTCACCTCGTCCTCGCGGGGACTTGAGGGGGCGAGGCCCACCTTTGTCCGGCCCCGACATGATCCGCTCTGTCGGGGCCGGGCTTTGCCACTTCGTTGTATGTGACGAGGTCCACCACTGGGTTGAATCCAACGCAGGCATCTACGTATGGGAAACCCTGGACCGCAACGTCCAGAAGACCGCAGGCGCCGGCTCGCGGTTGATCGAGACGACCAATGCCTTCAATCCCAATGAGGCGAGCATTGCTCAACGGACCTTCGATGCCGCCATGGAGCAGGGCGCTAAACGCATCCTCTACGACTGCCGTGAAGCCTCTGGGGAAGTTGACTTCCAGGACCGCGAGGCGGTCATGGCTGCTGTGGCCGAAGCCTACGGCGACTCTTATTGGGTGGACCTCGGCGGTATTGCCGACGCAATTCAAGACCCTCGAACGAGTACGGCTGTCAGCTACCGCTTTTACCTGAATCGGATTCAGGAGAACGCCGACGGATGGATGACCAAAGAGCATTGGGATCTATGCCTGTCCGAGGCGGATCCCATACTTCCTGGCGATCAAATCGCAGTCGGCTTCGACGGCTCGATTCGCGGAGACGCAACAGGGATTGTCGGCTGCCGACTTCGTGACGGCAAGCTATTCCTTCTGGGGCTGTGGGAGAACCCGCGGACCGACCCCGACTGGGAAGTGGATGTCCTCGCGGTCGAGGCAGCCGTCGAGCGCACATTCAAAACGTACCGCGTCGAGTGGATGTATGCCGACCCACCGTACTGGCAGGAAGCCATCGGACGTTGGTCGATCGAGTGGGAAGACAGGGTGTTCGAGTACTGGACCAATAAGCCGACCCGCATGGTCAACGCCACCGAACGCCTGCGCAGCGCTGCGGCCGTTCAGGACGTCAAGCACGACGGTGATTCAGATATTCGACGCCACGTACTCAATGCGGTCACCCGCGAGGTTCCGCAGGGGCTTCTGATTACGAAGGAGTCGCCGAGGTCCAAGAAGAAGATCGACCTGGCTGTTTGCAGCATTCTTGCTTTCGAGGCACGAGCCGACGCTATTGCAGATGGGCGGATGAAGATACGACGATCCAGAGTGGTGGGGTTCTAGATGAGCGGTGCTTTCGATTCACCTCCTGATTCCCCAGAGCAGTGGATCAGGTATCTCCAAGGCAAGCTGCTGTCTTCCGCTGGTCGCTTCAAGGCCCTTGGAGACTACTACGATGGCGAACATCAGAAATTGGTGTTTGCGCAAGCGCGGCACAAGGAGCAGTTCGCCAGCCTCTTCAACAACTGGTCGGACAACTTCACCGGGCTGATTGTCGATTCCGTCAACGAGCGTTTGGCCATTGACGGCTTTCGGATGACCGAGGAGCTACACGCCGACAAGGCGGCCTCGGAAATCTGGCAGCGGAATTTCATGGACGCTGAGTCCAACGCAGCTCACCTTGACGCCTTGATTCACGGAGTCTCGTACGCGATTGTTTGGGCAGATAAGGACGGCCGCCCGACAATCACCATTGAGTCGGCCGAGCATGTGGTCGTGCAGTACCGCCCCGGCAGTCGCAGGGAGATCGAGGCCGCAGCAAAGTTCTACGTCGACGATTGGGGCCGTACCTGGTCAACGCTGTGGCTACCCAATGGGGTGTACACGTTCCAGGAGGCAGGCCAGACCTGGCGACAGGCCAAGCGAGCCCGCAACCCGACTGGCGTCGTACCGGTTGTCCCCATTTCGAACCGGTCCCGTCTGACGGGGAAACCGCTGTCAGACCTCCGCGGCGTTATCCCGCTCCAAGACGCGATCAACAAGATTGTTTCGGATGCCCTGGTGGCATCCGAGTTCATGGCGTGGCCACAACGCTTTGTCACGGGCTTGGAAATCCTTGAGGACGAAGACGGTCGTCCGGTCGAACCCTTTCAGGTGGCTGTCGACAAGCTTTTGCAGGCCGAGGACCCGAACGCCAAATTTGGGCAGTTCGAGGCCGCTGATCTTTCCAACTACTGTGATCTTGTCGCCATGCTCGTCCAGCACATGGCCTCGATTTCGAGGATCCCTTTCCATTATTTCCTGTTGAATGGTGGCCAAGCCCCGTCCGGCGAGGCAATCACATCCGCAGAGGCCGGCCTTATCAGCAAAGTTCGCGAGCGCATGCTCCACTTCGGTGAGGCGTGGGAGCGCGTCCTGCGTTTGTGCTTCGCGGTCATGGGTGACAAGAAGCGGGCCGAAGCCTGGTCCGCCGAAGTTATGTGGCGTGATCCGGAGAACCGTACCGAGGCTCAGCATATGGACGCGTTGATGAAGCTCAGTCTCATCGGCGTCCCGCGGAATCAGCTTCTGGCCGATGCCGGTTACTCCCCACAACAGATCGAGCGGTTCAAGAGCATGCGCGAAGACGACGCCAAGGACGAAATGGAATTGGCGAGGAAGTACCCCGCGCCCGTGCCAGCCGAGAAGGAAACCCCCGGCGACGAGAAAACCCAGGTCGCGAGCAAGTCTCCACAGGGCAACGCCGGCAACGCAGCGCGCGAAGCTGCATGACACCAGCTAACCCCGAGCCCCCGAAACGGGGACTCTCTTTATGCCTCCGAAATGGATGGTTTGCATGACTGATGACACCAACTCTCCCGATCCCTCCGGAGCTTCGGCTGCGGTGCTCGTGGACGAGACCCATGTTCACACGCTCGAAGAGCTTCAAGCCGAGGTCGCCAAATGGAAAGCCCTGAGCCGTAAGAACGAAACCGCGTTCAAGGCGGCCAGCACTGAGTTGGATGGAATTCGACAGTCGGCGATGAGTGACCAGGAGCGGGCCATCGAGGCCGCTCGAACCGAAGCACGGACCGCAGCTCTTTCCGAGGTCGGGAATCGCCTCGTCGAGGCGGAGCTTCGAGCCTCCGCCGCGGCAGTAGGGGCAACCCTTCCTGCCGCCGAATTCTTGAACACTGCCGCCTTTCTCGGCGCAGACGGCTCCCCGGACACGGAACGAATTTCCGCGTTCGTCTCCACCCTTCCCAAGTCTCCCGTCGAGCCGGTCTATGACCAGTCCCTCGGGCTGGGACGACAAGGCGCCGTGAGCGGCCAATACACCCGAGACGACCTGTCTCGAATGACTCGCGCTGAACGTATCGAGGCCCGCAAGGCGGGAAAGCTCGACGCGCTCATGCGGGGTGACATCTGATCTAACAGACGAGGTCCTGCATGGCAATTGAATCCGGCCCGATCAAGGGCGTTTACACTCAGGCCGGCGACAAGCTCAATACGGGCGTCGCCGGTACCTTCATTCCGGAGATTTGGACTGACCAGCTCCTGGAAGACCTGGAGGAGGCTCTTGTCCTCGGGTCGGCGACGATCACCAACCGGAACTACGAAGGAGAGTTCCGCCGGGAGGGCGACGTCATCCGCATCCCGCACTTCGTTGACACTGTCGACGACAAGGGGCGGGTTGGTGCCTACGGCTCGATCGGGGATGCCGACCGAGCCGAGCTTGAGTACATCAAGATGACCGTCAACAAGGGATCCTCGTTCCACCTGGAGATCGACGCCCTTCACCAGCTTCAGACCAAGGCCGGCATCGACCTCATGTCGGAGCTGATCCGCCAGCGAGGCAAGGCGCTCGCTCGCACCATGGACAGGGTCATCGCCCAGACCATCGTTGCGGCCGTCGCGGGCAAGGACTCCAACGGTGTCGAAGCCATCAACGTGGCTCCCGCCGAGTTGGCAAAGTTGCCGGACCTGCACGGTGCCATCGACACGGCCGCGCTGCCGCAGTCCGTCAAGGACACCAAGGCTGTCAGCGTCTATGACTATGTCGTCGACATGCTTGAGCGGCTGGACGTTCGGAGCGCGCCGGAGGACAGTCGATACCTTTTCATCGCTCCGAAGTTGCGGAGTGCGATCCTGCGGGACAAGAAGTTCATCGACGCCAGCCACTTCGGGCACGGCGTCATGCCGACCGGTGTGATCGGAACCATCCTCGGTGTGCCGGTCCGAGTAACGAACTCCCTTGGTGTGACGGCTGGTTTGCCTCAGCCGAAGCTCGGCGCCAAGCAGGGCCATGGCGTTCTGTCCGGCATCGACATGATCATGGGCTCCACTCAGGCCGTGTCGCTTGTGATTCCGCACGCAGAGATGGACTCGTACCGGCCCGAGAAGAAGTTCGTGGACGCGATCAAGTCGCGAGTCATCTACGACACCAAGGTGATTCGCCCCGAGCAGATCATCGTGGCCAAGGCGGTTGAGGCCGACATCGCGGCGATCAACAAGCCGACCCCGTAGGGGGCCGCATGTCAGTAAGTGTTGACGACGTGGCCGCCCGTTTGGGGCGGCCCGTCACCGACGAGGAACGGCCGCGGATCGGCGCCTTCCTCGTAGACGCCCTGGCCTTCGTCGAGGACTACACCGGTCGGGACTTCCAGCGCCGCGAGCACGAGAGTTTCACCGTGTCGGCCGGGCCGGATCCACAGATCTCCCTGCCCATTCGCTACCTGCATGAACTCGCCATCGAGTCTGTGCGGAGAACGGACGGAACCGAGCTGCTGGGCTACACATTCGATGGCACCTCGCTTTGGCGAAGCGGGGGTTGGGGCTCGACAGCACAGGTTCGCGTAACGGGTACGTGGGGCTACTCCACGATCCCGGCGGTCGTACGGGCAACGGTATGCGCCGAGGTCATTCGGTGGCTGGCCATCTCGCCTGGCATCGTCAGCGAGCGGGTGGGCGAGGTCGAGGTCGAGTTCGGCTCGTCCTCGTCGGTTCAGTCGCTTTCCGCTTCAGCGCGAACATCGCTGCGAGGGTACCGCCGGCGCTTTGCAAGCCTCTCCGTGCGGCGGTCGTACGTTCCTCTGCACGTGGGGGGGCCGCCTGGTGCTCCTCGCTACTGATCACATTGAGATCTACCGCGCCGAGCTGGTGGTCGACGCCTACATGCATCGACGGGACTGGACATCGGCACATCTCGTCTGGTCCGGGCTTGCCCATGTGCAGCCCGACGGGGCGGCTGTCGAGTCCCGGTCCCCTGAGCGCGAGACAGCCGAGGAGCGACTACGCATCTGGTTGCCCCCGGGGGCCGTCGTCGACTCGGCGGACAGGGTTCTTCGCGGCGGCCACTGGTACGAGGTCCAGGGCGTGCCTCTTGCTTGGGCCCACGGATCCCTACGACATGTGCAGATCCGAGCCTGGCTGGTGAAGCACTGATGGCAGCCAAGAAGACGTTCGTTCTCCACATGCTCCCGAGTTGGGAGCGGCCCATCCTCGCCTCCACCGAGACTCACCGCCTGGTCGAGACCACGACCGAGGACATCCTTCGGCTTGCCCGCCAGGGGGCCCCGCGGTCGCGCGGCGGGCGCTACCACTGGAACTCCATCCGGAACCACCTGTCCAGTGCCGTTCTTTCCGATCTCGACGGCTACTTCGGTCAGGTCATCGTCGAGTTCGACCCGAGAGTTCGACACGCGATGCTGCAAGAGCTGGGCTATCGAGATCTCCGAGGCTCCCGGCATCCCGGTCGGCTCTACCTCAAAGCCGCCCTGGAGAAAGCGAGGATCGAATGATGCTGAATGATGCTTGATCCCGTTGCTCTCGTGGCCGGCTACCTGACGAGTTGCAGCGACGTTCCGGCGGCTGCCGTAACCGGAGATCTCCTCGACCGGCAGGCCGGCCAGACGAGCATTTACCTGCGCCACTCCGGCGGATTCCGGGTAACGCGACACCGTATGGACCGTGCCGACGTCGAGTACGACGTCTACCACGAACACCGGTCGGAGGCTTCCACTCTGTCTCGGGTGTGCCGGGATCTCCTCCTCGAAGACCTGCCGGGGCGCGTCGTCAACGGCGCCCTGGTCCTCGATGTCGTTGAGATCTCGTCTCCGCAGTACTACCCAGATCCCACTTCTCGTGAGCATGTCTACGGGGGCGAGGTCACTATTTTCTATATCGAGAGCTAGGAGCCTGTATGGCTAATGACGCACATCAGATCCGTTTCGCGCCTGCCGGTGCCCTCTATCTCGCTCCGGCTCCGAAGAACACGCCAGGCGGTACTGTACTGCCGACCACGATCGGTGACGGCAAGACCGCTCCGGCAGGTTACAAGGATTTCGGGTACGCCGATGAATCCGGGGTGACGATCACCCCACAGATCGAAACCGACCCTGTCAATGTCTGGCAGTCGGCCGTACCGGTTCTGTACAACGTCAAGGGCGCCTCGTTCAAGATCAAGGCCACCCTGATGCAGACCACGAAGATTACGACGGAACTGTTCTTCGGCGCACCGTGGAAGCCGGTTCTCGGTAACGACGGCAAAGAGACCGGAATTTTCCGCCTCGACATCTCCTCGACTCCCGACCTGAGTGAGCTTTCTCTTGTTGTCGACTGGTCCGAACGTAACGTCATGTATCGATGCGTCATCGGTCGGGCCATGGTTTCCGATCGGGGTGCCATTCAGCTCCAGCGGACCGAGAACCAGAAGTACGAACTGACCATCGACGCCTTGGACTACTCGGGTTCGCTGGGTTACGTGCTCACCAACGACGACATTAACGAGACCGGCAGTGTCGTTACCCCGGCCTCGGCGGCGTTGGCCGCCACCACCGTCGAACAGGGTGCGACCGTGAAGATCAACGGCTTGCACTTCAAGGCGGGCTCCAGTGTCACCGGAAAGGCGGCCTGACCATGGCAAACACCCCCACCAAGATCACGTTTACCGCGCCGACGGCGGGTTCCGACGGCACGTTCGTGATGAGCGCGACCGTCGCCGCCGACTGTGCGCCGGGCGTTTACGCCATCACCGTCTCGGACGGCTCGGTCGAAGTCTCCGCCGGCACGCTCACCGTGACGGCGAAGGCCGGCGGCTGACTCGGCTTCACCCCCTTTTCTTGTTGCGCCGGGGAGGGTTTGCCTCCCCGGCTCTTCCATATCCGTTAGACCTCCGGGAGACACCATGGCTACTGCGAAGCCCGCAACCCCTCGTAAGACCGCCCCGCGGAAGACGGCAGCCGCTCGAAAGGCCGAGGCGACCAAGAGCACCACCTCTGTCGAACATGCCGGTGTCACGTATGAGATTCCGGCTGCACTCGATATGCCGGTCGGTATTCTGGAGGCCCAGGACGAGGTCGAGGCGATCCGCCTGATTCTCGGTCAGGATCAGTGGGACGCGTACAAGGCAACCGGCGCGACGATCGGCGACTTCTCCGTCTTCGCGGACAAGATCACCGCTGCCGCCGGGCAGGGTGACGCGGGAAACTGATGGGAACCGTCCGTGCCATCGATCGGTTCGGTGACGAACTCGAAGCCGATTTCCTGGAGTTCTTCGGAATCGATCTGCTCGACCTGTGGCGCGGGCGGCTGTCTCTACGACGAGTCGCCGTTCTCATCAAAGCATTGGGACTGAAGAACGGCCGTTCGAACTTTGTTGCGGCGGTCGACGAAAGCACCACGTGGTCCACGACGGACCACCTTCTTGCGCGCGTGTCAGACGCGCTCGAACTGAGCAATTTCATGTTCATCAAAGCCAACTCCGACGGATCGAACAACCTCGATCCGCCGTCGCCCATTCCGCGCCCGGGTGCTCCTGCGGCCCCGGCGCCCCCACAGGAATTCGCGTCCGGTGCCGAGGTGAGCGAATTCTTCGCGCGCATGAATTCCCTGTAGGAGATGCCTATGGCGCGCGGGCCCATCAAGGTCGGCACCGGTTATATCGATATCATCCCGCAGTTGAATACCGCGGGAACGGCGGCGATGCGTGCCGAACTGACCCGAGAAATGCAGGCCGCCGGCGCCACAGCCGGCACCAGCATGCAGACCGGCATGACCCGGGGAGCCGCACAGGGGGCATCCCAGACCCGGCAAGCAGTGGCTCGCGAGGCCCGCGACTCACAGGCGACGCTGACACGAATCGAGCGGCAGATCACCGCCGAGTACGGCCAGCAGGCGGCAGCTCGCTTTCGCGCGTTCCGAGAAGCGGAGCTTGAGCGGCGATCCCTGCTTCAGGGAACGTCCCAGGCCACGCAGAGCGCGATCAGGCAGACGGCTGCCGCCGAGGCCCAGGCGGCGCGCGAGCGACAGCGGCGCGTCGAGGACTCGGCCCGTATGGACCGGGAGCTGCACCGCGAACAGCTTCGCTTGGCGCGAGAGCAGACGACCAACCGCCTGACACAGAGTCAGATTGTGGACCGGGCCCATGCCCAGGCCCTCCGGGAGCAGGCTCGCCGAGAGTCCCAGGCGCAGGCCGAGGCTCAGCGCATGGGCCGCCTGCGGGTCCAGGCCGAGCGGATGATGCATGCCGACATCAGGTCGTCCGAGCAGGCCCTGTTGAGGGACTGGCAGCAGGGACAGCTTCAGCGACTCCGCGGCGAGGTCACCACGACCCAGGGGATCCAGGCCCAGCTTCGCGACCGCATCGCGGCTCAACGCACGGCGATGAACGACGTGGCGAACACCCACACATCCGGACTGACGGCCGTGCGGGCTCAGTGGGACCAGACGTCCCAGGCAATGCAACGGGTGGGCACGAATGCCCAGGAGTTGGGGCGCTCGATCACGACGAGCCTGATCCTGCCTCTGACGACCGCGGCCGGTCTGCTGACCAATGTGGGTGTCAAGAGCGCGGACAGGAACTTTCTCTCGTCGGCGGGTCTGGCTCGTGCCGGGTTCGACCAGAAGCAGGTGGCCGAACGGCTCAAGAGCATCCAACAGTTCGCGGTGATGACCCCGTTCTCGCTGGAAGACATGATCGATAAGTTCATGCAGTATTCGCGGAACTTCGCGAACCATGACCCCCGGTTCGATGGCGAGGACCGAAACGCGAAGCTTGACGCCGGCAACACCGCCATGAAGCAGGCCGAAGCCCTGATCAAGGCGATTGCCGACGCCGCCGCGGCGTATGGCGTCATGGACCCCGAGCGGGTCAAGGGTGCGATGTACGCGGCCGACCTGTTGATGGACTACTCCAAGCTCAATACGCGTTCCCTCAAGCAGTTCACGCGCGGCACTGGTATTCCGATTCAGGAACTCGCGAAAATGGCGGGTTTCACGATCGAGCCAGGCAAGGGCAAGAACGCGGTGAAGAACGCCGAGATCGACGATTTCAACTCCCGGGCACAGTATGCCTATCAAGGCAAGCTGGATCAGTACAAGGCCGCCATGGAGCGCTGGGAGGCTATGAGCCCGGAAGAGCGCAAGGGAAAGGCCAAGCCCCAGGTGCCCTTGGCACCGAAGCTGAAGACACGCCTCGACGACGAGGAGGCGGAGGAAGAGGAGTCTGCGGCTTTCCTGGCCAAGATCCAGGAGCGTGGTGGACCCGGCGTCAGCAGCAAGCAGTTCTTCGACAACTTCATCAAGTTCACGCAGGAAAAGACGATGAACGGCAAGCCGATCTCGGGTGCCGCGGTCGAACTTTCACAGGGATCCATCGGCGGCAAGATTCAAGGTCTCAAGGAGAAGACACAGCTCAGCCTCGGAAAACTGTTCGGCGACTTTGACCCGGAGACCGGGAAGTTCGAATGGACCGAACTCGGCCAGCGTGTTCACGCCCTCGTGGGGAAGCTTGACGATATCGGTCAGGCTTTCAAGCCGACCGTCGTCACCCTCTTGGAGAACTTCTTCTCGGGCCTCGAAAAGGCCGGTGCCGGACTCCAATGGATCGCGGATGGCCTCAAGGCCCATCCTGTGCTCCGGGAGATGCTGGGCAAGTTCATCCAGATCCTTGCCATTGCCGCCCCGTTCATCATCGCCTTCGGCATCCTCACCAAGGTCATCGGCAAGACCGGGAAACTGCTCGGCTCGATCGGCGGGGCGGCAGCAACGGCAGGGCGCGGAGCCCGCGGAGCCGGCCGCTTCGGAACCCAGGTGGCCAGCGGTGCGAATCGGTGGTCTCAGGGAGGCAGCTTCCGGGACGGCTACACGGACCGGCGGGACCGGTACCGGCAGCGGGACCAGGACCGCGCGAACCCGGGCGGCCGTGAGCTTCAGCGCTTGCAGAACGAGCTGCGCGACGTCGACAGCCGAATCGGCGCTCTGCGCCGGGAGATGGCCGCCGTCAACAACGTCAGCCTGAACGACGTCATCAACACGTTGAGCGGTGCTGGTGGACGCAGTGTGGGTTCAGCGGCTCGCAACGCCGAGGACATGGTTCGACGGGTCGGCACCCAGGGCATCCGGGACCTGAACGGGACCTCGCTGAACCCGACAATCCGCAACCTTGAAGGGGTCCGCGACAAGGCCGATGCAGTCGAGCGGGCTGTCAAGGCAATCAGCGCGGAAGTGGGGCAGCTCAACGGCCGGAGCCTCATCGGCTTGCGTGCCGAGTTCTCCACGACGACCAGTGCGGCCGACGGCCTCTACGAGAAGATCGGCCAAGGCACGGGTGCTACCAGCATCGCGGGCCGCGTCGGACTGCTGAACGGACGCACACTCTCGGGGATCCGCAGCGAGTTTGATCAGCTCACAGCGGCTGCCGACAGAACCTACGAAAAGGTCGGCCAAGGAACCGGTGCTACCAACCTGGCAGGCCGAATTGGCCTCCTGAACGGCCGCACTCTCGCTGCCATCCGCGCAGAGTTCGAGGCGCTTACAGCCGCCGCAGACGGCGCCTACGAAAAGGTTGGCCAAGGTACGGGAGCCACATCGCTCGCCGGCCGTGTCGGGCTGCTCAACGGGCGGTCCTTGTCGGACATCACTCAGCAGGTCAAGGATCTCCGGGACGCGTTGAAGGATGCGGACGACAAGGCCGAAGGGCTCGATCGCAGTATCCAAAGCATCAACGGCTCAACAGGCCGTGATGGCGGAAATAACGGGGGCGGCAAGAACAAGAAGTTCGCCGCTGGAGGTGTCCTCCCGGGCTATGCCCCGGGAATCGACTCCATTCCCGCGATTCTGTCACCGGGAGAAGCGATCCTACGACCCGAGGTCGCCAACGCCCTGGGACACGGAACGATCCACGCCTGGAACGCGGCTGCCACCCGAGGCTTGATCTCACGGTTTGCCTCCGGCGGCGTGGCGGGCCGAGGAAACGGCGGGAAACTGTCGTTCCTCCTCGATGCCCTGGACACGTTCAACATCGGCCCCCTGGCAGCGTCGTTCGGCAAGTCCGTGGGATTCCAGAGCGCCGCGTCCCGAGTTGGCGGCGACACCAGCCGGAACCTGATGGGCTGGGGCCGGGACACCGTGAAGTGGAACGGCACCCAAGGCGCCGGCAAGTTCGCGGGCATGTACGACTGGGTCCTCAACAAGCTGCCCGAGGGCCTGCGGAACCTCCCGACCGGTTACAGCCAGATCATCGGCACGGTGGCCGGCGCCATCGCCCCGACCCTGGGCGAGAACTTCTCCAAGGACATTTGGCACGGCACGGGAAACATTGTCGAGCGAACGGGGAAGTTCCTCTGGGACTCGTTCAACCCCAAGGCCGTTTTCGACATGGCCAAGGATCTCGTCACAAATGGTCTCGACTCTGTGAAGGGAATCTGGGAATTCGCGAAGTCTGCGGTTACCGACCCCGTTGGGACCGTGACGGATGCGATCAACGACGTCAAGGACCTGTTCACGGGGACAACCGATGGCCTGACGGAGATGATCCGGTCCGTCAACGACATCCGGAACAACCCGGGTGAGCATGCCCGGGACATGGCGGACGCCTGGATGTCGACGGCCAGGGCGGCCATGCCCAATACGGAAGGGCTCTTCGAGTTCTCCGAGGGTGGGATCGTTCCCGGCTACTCGCCGGGGCGAGACTCCGTTAGGGCTCTCCTGTCGCCGGGTGAAGCCGTACTCCGCCCGGATGCGGTCAGGGCACTCGGTTACCGGGCTGTGCTCGGTCTCAACCAGGGGGCGAAGACAGGCTCCCTTGCGGTCGGGGACGCGACTCAGGGGTTCGTGCCCGATGCCGCGGCCGTCGAGGACGCGGTGACGCGCATTCGCACGTCGCTGACCGATCTCGTCGACCAGTTCCAGGCCGTCCAGGCGAAAGCGGGCTCGTCCTGGTCCTCGATGACGATCGGGCTCCAGGGGCTACAACGTCAGGTAACGATGTCGGCCGATGACATGGGTACGCGGATGCGCGCCTTCCAGATGACGAACTCCGTTGTCTGGACAGCCTCTCAGGCTGACGTTCTCCGCTCGGTCACCTCGATGCAGACCGGCCTTCGAGGGCTCGAAGGGTCCTTCAACGCCACCGAGGTTGCCGTCTCGGGTTCGATGGGCCGTCTCTCTTCGGCTGTGCAGAGCGCCGTGCGAAGCGCGGTCAGCTTCATCCAGGCCGCCATGGTCGAACCGATCAACACCAAGCTCCTGGCACCGGCGAAGATCCCCCTGATTGGAGATCTTCCCAGGTACGCGGCGGGCGGTGTGCTGCCTGGTTACGCGCCCGGCGTGGACTCCGTACTCGCGATGTTGTCGCCCGGCGAGTCCGTCCTACGGCCCGAAGTTACTCGGGCTCTCGGATCCGACACCGTGCACGCCCTCAACGCGGCAGCGATGCGAGGCAACCTTCCTCGCTTCGCTACCGGAGGGGTCGTGGGGGATTGGAGTTTCGCGGGGAACTCGTTCCCGGGCTCCTTCGCTGCGGACTCGAAGCCCGCGCTCGACCAGTCGATGAATGCATTCCTTGGGGGGATGACACAGCTCGGCTGGCTCGGTGGCATCGTCCAGGCCGGTGTCGAAAAGGCGCGCTCCGGAATCGACGCCTTGCTTCGCTCGCGCGACGAAGAGTTCGGTACAGGCGCTCAGGCGGTCGTCGATGCCGCCCGCCGAGAGATCGGTCAGGGCGACAGCGGCGGCGACAACCGCAACAAGTACAACGGTTTCAACGGCGAGGCTTGGTGCGCGGATTTCATCTCGTGGATTGTGGGTGAAACGCGCTCCCAGCGCGGCTACTGGGGTCTCGGCGGCTTCCGCTCCGCCCCCGCCGTTGCGACGTGGGCAGGGGCCGCCGGTTCGGCGGGGGACAGCTTCACCGACCCGAACCGGGCACGGCCCGGCGACCTCGCGATGTACCGCGGATCCGGTCCCGGATCCTGGGGCCACATCAACCTCGTCGAGGAGAACCGTGGCGGCCTGTTGACCACGATCGGCGGTAACGAGGGCCCGGTAGTCAAGCGCTCCGTTGGCTACGGAAACCGCGCCGATCTCTTCGCGAGGCCGAACGCCAAAACCTTGGCAGCGCTCAGGGACGGCGGAACGGCTGAGGAGAGCCCCTTCGACGAGAGGGCGCTGACCGGCCGGGGCTACTGGATGGGTACGCCCAGCGCCTCACCGGGACTGGCCCTCGTGGGCGAGCGCGGTCCGGAGTTGGTGAATTTCAGGGGCGGCGAGCGCGTTATCCCGGCCGCCGAAACGGCAGGTCTACTCAGCAGTGGGCCTCGCTACGAGATCCACATCCACGCCGTTCAGGGCGTGCCGACCGACAGGGAGATCGTCCGAGCACTCCAGTACGCGGAGTCGATGTACTCGCTGTGATGTCCAGCCCTCCAGAGTCGATGTCCGGCTCTGGAGGGCTTTCCGCTGCCCCCAGGGAGGGTGCCGATGCCGATTCCGTCCCTACCGGGGCCGATAGCCCCAGACAAGCCGAACCCGAGTCCCCGCCCTCCGCTACCGATGCGGTGGGCCCACACGTATGTGTCCATCGCAGGGTCGAACGGTGCCGGCGAAGAGATCCCCCTGACGGGATTCGTCGATCGAGAGTGGCCGGCGATCATGATGCGCGAAGGCGCGACCGGGCTCGACATGCCGCCCTTTGAACTGCACGCGGATGACAGCCCGAATTTGGACGGAAGCATCTACCGGTCGAGCAGGGCGACCGCGCGACAGATCATGCTGCCGCTCCATCTCCAAGGTATCGACAGGCGCACGCTCAAGGAGCTGAAGCGCAAGCTCTCACGAGCACTCAACCCGCGCAACGGTGCCTGCAAACTGACGTTCACCGAGGCGGATTCTCAGCCTCGGCATCTTTGGTGCTACTACGTCGACGGCATGCAGGGCGCGGAAGGCGTCGACACAGCCGGGTTCAAATGGTGCCGCTACGGCATTCAACTGATTGCCCACGACCCTTGGTTCTATTCTCCGGATCTTACCGTTGCCGAGTGGACCTTCACGAAGGGGTCGGCGTTCCTGAAGAAGGGGGCGACGCCCTTTCTGCCGATAACTATCAACAAGGGTGTGCTTTCGTCCGAGGCGGTACCTGTCATCAATCCGGGTGACGTAGAGGCGTGGCCGGTGTGGGAGATCAAGGGCCCTGTTCGGTCGCTGACTTTCACATCGCCGACAGGAGCGTCCTTTGCCCTTCCCGGCCGATCCGATGGCCAACCCGCTGTTGCCGACGGGCGAACCCTCTCCGTCGATACGCGGCCGGGGAAGAAGACGCTGGTCGACGACCGCGGCGAGAACTATTGGCCGCTGCTAGGCCCGAACCCCTCCTTGTGGTCGGTGCCGGCCGGTAAATCAACCGTCTCCATTGTGCTCGTACCAGGAGCAGGAGATCCACGGCTGAGATTGACGCTTCGCCCCCGCTACGAGAGCTACTGACATGGGATATCGCATCGAGGTGCGCGATCGAAACCTCAATCGAGTCGGCGAGATCGACACCTGGACCAAGCTCGATTTCACAGTGCGCTACTGCGACAAGGGGTACTGGAAGCTGCTGCTCAAAGACGGAACCGCGCAATCCCGCCTCATCGAGAAAGGCGGTGGGATCGCGATCTGGCAAGACGGCGTCCCCGTCCCCGTCATCTCCGGACAGGTCGAGGAATTCAACCGCTACTTCACCGTGGAGCAACACACAGGACCCGGCTCGGTCTACATATCCGGGCAGTGCGACAACAAGGTGGCGTTCAACCGGCTCGCCTGGCCGGATCCGACGAAGCCGATCAATCAGCAGTATCAGGCGCCGGACAACCGCGGGGCATCCGGCCCTGCCGGTCAAGCGCTCTGGTGGGAGCTGGACAGGAGTATCGGGGACAACGCCCTCGTCGACCGTCGCGTTCCGGGAATTGTTATCGGACCGAACCCCGGGCTGGGTGACATAGTGGCGGACAGCCTTCGTTTCGACGTCCTTGGCACCAAGTTCCAGGAATGGTGCAAGGCGAAGTCCGTGGGTTACAGGTTCGTGTGGAATCCGGATCTGAGAAAGATCGTCCTCGACATCTTCAGGCCCTCGGACAAGTCGACGAAGGTCCGCTTTTCCACGGAGTTGGGGAACCTGCGCGAGTACACCTGGACACTGACCGCACCGAGGGTGACGAGAGCCATCGTTGCCTGTCAGGGCGAAGGCGCCGATCGATACATCCATCAGAAGGTCGATGCCACCGCCGAGGCGGAGTGGGGGTTTTCCATCGAAAGCTTTGTGGATCGCCGTGACCTCCCGTTGAAGACGGACCCCGCAACCGGTCTCCCGATCAAGGCGAAAGCCGAGACCACCGACGACGAGTTCGCAAAGGCGAAGCTCGCCGTGGTCGAAGCGGCTGATGCGGCACTGAAGGAAGGCGCGGGAAGCGGCAATTTCCAGATCTATCCCATCGACACCGAACAGATCCAGTTCGGTCGAGACTATTTCGTCGGCGATCGGGTTACGGTTGCGGTCGATGGCGAGGAGTATTCGGACATCGTCCGCGAGGTCAACATCTCGGTGGAAGACGGCGGGAAGTCCTCGTCCGTGACCCCGGTAATCGGCGAACAGGGCACCAATGCGCCCCTGAACCTGTACGCACACGTGGCCGCCATGCGCGATCGAGTGCGACGACTCGAAGCGAGGCTCTAATGGCGGAAATCAGCTACCCCTATACGGAAAAGAACGCCTCGGGAGCTACGGATCTGGTGAGTCAGGTCCAGTGGCAACGCATGGCAACCACGTGGGGCGGTGACTGCGTGGACTTCCAGTTGACCGCTGGAGGCTATTCGAACGGCTCTCTACCGTTCGATTATCAGGTAGTAAATGGCAGGTCTCTTCAACTGGGTCCGGGTGCCGCCGTCGTCGGAGGCTTCCACTACGAGCTGACGTCGGCCCTCGCACTTGACGTCCTTCCGAATCCGACCGATCAGACGCGACTCGACACCATTGTGATTCGAACGGACCTCACGCGGGGGGCAACGAACCTGGCGATCGTCAAGGGGCAGCCGGCCACGATTCCGATTGCCCCGCAGCCTCAAAGGGTTCCGGGGCAGATTTGGGAAATGGTGCTCTACGAGATCATCGTGGCGCCGAAGGACGGCGTGATTTCCCCACGCGATCGGCGTACCTTTCGAACCCCGAGCCCGGTCGGCATGGCCTGGAACGTCGAGGAGTCCTCGAAGAACCTGGTTCCCGGCACGTTCGTTCTCGACATGGACGCGGACGGCTCCGATACCCAGTACGAGGGGTGGAGGGGGCGCGACGGGTACATGGTGACCCGCCATCTGGGGCGCTCGCTGGGGTACACGCCCCGTCTGGCACGAGCGACGAATGCGCCGGCGGAACTGCGTGCCGTCGGCCGGTGGCGTTTCATCGCTCCCGGAACGGTGTGGTTCACGGCCAGGATCCAGAACGCGACGGACATCACCATTCGCACCAACGGCGAATCGTTGGGCCTCGGACTGCCCATGCAGGCGAGCGGCACCGTGGGACAGGTACTCACGGGTCATCTTCAGAATCCGTACGAGAAATCCGGCATGCCGAACTTCATGCTGCTCCAGGCCCTGTGCTGGGAGGGGAACGGGATGGAGAACCCTTCGCTGTACACCCAAAGCCAATGGTCCGCCGCGGATGGCATGGATGTCCTGACCACAATGCCCGCTCAGTCGAGCATCTACTTCAGCGGTGTGTACGAAGCCAATGTGTTCAACGAAAGGGGCTGACATGGCACGGAATCTTTTCGGCGGAACCCCCGCCGATGTGGCGGAGGACATCGACGGTCGCCGAATGTCCGGCGCCGTGGGCACGGCCTGGGACGGGCCGGGCGAGACCGCCCGCCGGATCACCGACCTCGCGGCGGCGGACGGGTCTCCGCTGATTCAGCTCCAGGCCGACCACCGCGGCATGATCGCGCCCTTCTACGGACCTGCCGACGACAGCGAACGGCTGTGGGTCGACTTCGGGGTCGGCCGCCTGGCGCTGGTGTCGACGACGGTCGGTGAGCGGCTGAGGGACCACGCGACGGCGGACGACCCCCACCGCAGCAAGGCGTACGTCAACGACCAGATTTCCAAGGTGCTGCCCAAAACCGGTGGGGTGGTCGAAGCCGTCTCCGAGACGAGCTGGCTCACGGTCACGGTCCCGCCCGCAGTCGCCGGGACCGCGGACGGCGTCGGAAACGCGTGGGTCCTGCGAGCCCAGGACGGCACCGGCACGAAGGACTTCACCCGCCTGAAGAACAGCGGCGCACTTCAGATCGATCCCGTGGGAGCCCATCTGCCCCTGGCGGTCGGCTCGTTCCAAACCGAGCCGGGATCGCCACTGATCCGGGGGCATCGAGGTCGCAGTGGGACCGGCGGCGGTCCGGTCGTGTTCGAGGTGACGACCGGTGGTGATGTTCACGCCGAGGGCGCGGTATCCGCCTCCAACATCGGTTCCGCCCGCGTGTATTCGGGCCCCAACCCTCCGGCGAACCCTCGTGCAGGAGATGTGTGGGTGCGCTATGCCTAACGTCCTTGAGTACAACGGAACAGCGTGGGTCGAGAGAGTGCTCACCGCCCGCTCCGGAACATCGTGGGGATCCGCCGAAGCCCTGTACTGGGATGGCCTGGAGTGGCGCACCGGGGCACCGCCGGCTCAGGAGTTCCCCATCTATCGGAGCAGCAGCCAGGGCGAGACCGTCAACAGCCCCAGTGTCGAACTACGCCTGCCCGCAGTCGCGGTGTCCGATCTCGTGGTGTCCGTCTGCACGTCGGTCGGGCCGATCGACAGGGCGCCGAGCGTGGTCGCCCCCGCCGGCCTACTCACCACGCAGTACCGGCTGCGCGCGTCCGGCGTGCTGTTGCAGGTCGTCATGTGGCCGTGGGCTCCCGAACGCGGGAAGCAGGTCGTGTGGGACCTGGGCGGTGCGGCACACGCCGCGGTCACGAACCTCGTATACCGGGCCGCCGACCTGTCCGCCCTGGGCGTCACACCGGTTGTGGAGATCAAGGAGGTCTCCAATTCGACGGAGATTCCGCTCGCGGCCTCTCGCAACCACACGACGCTCTACCTGGCGGCCACGGTCAGCAGCGATTTGACCGGGGCGGCCTGGCCCCCGGGCGTGATGGCCCGCACCACGCAACTCGGGGTCTGGGGCGAGGACCGCGTCAGTGTTCTCACAGCCGACACACCGGGCGCAGGCGCCTCACCGGGATCCCTGCGGCTCGACACAGCCGTGCGCGGCGCCGCCTGCGTCGTCATCACGATCCCCGGCCAATCCGACGGACTACCGACGTGGATTCTCGGCGACCTGGCATCCCGCCTCGGTCCGACTACCTATCTGGGGTGATGACGGCATGCCAAAGCCAACCATCAAAAGCTGGAACGCGCGTGAACAGGTCACCGCAGAAAAGCTGAACGAACAACTGCGGGACACGACCGCATTCCTGTACCAACCGCCGTATGCCTCCCTTTGGACGGCGGACAACACGCAGACCGCGGGCGGATCCGTGACGCAGCTCTCGTGGACCGATTGGGAGTTCCGGGGAGTGGCGATCCAAAGCAGCGCTCCTCGTGCCGCCTCCGGCATCCTCGTGCAGGAACCCGGTCTCTATCAGATCGACTATGCAGTGTTGGCTCAACCCGTCGGTGGCATCAGCCACATCCTTACCTACGTAAGAGTGAACGGGACAGAAGTCATCGGCAGTGCCGCAACCGCCGCAGACGTGGGGTTCATGTCGACGGGCCGCATCAACGGGGTTGTGAAGTTGCGGGCAGGCGACGTGGTGTCCTTTGCCTACTACTTCTCCAGCGGTCGATCCGGCGTGGTTATCGGAAACGGCGCAGTCAAGCGCGGCACCCATGCCTATGTCTACTACGTAGGGGAAAGCTGATGTCCATCGTCACCCCCATATTTCCCGCCCCACGCACGTGGGTGGCAGGAGAGTTGATCACGCCGGCCATGCTCGACGAACAGATATATCGAACTCGCCTGAGCCTGTGCGCAAGACCCGCAGCGGCATTCAGCGCCGCAGTGGTCAAGGCCGGGGCATTTCCGGCTCGGAACATCACATGGGGCGCGGTCGAAAAGAGCGAGATCGATGTCCTCACAAACTCGGAGTTCGCCTACCGGGCAGCGAGCATCCGCCATGCCGGGCTGTACGAAGTACGCCTGGGCCTGCGCTGCCAGGCCGCGAGCGGACGGGGGACCACACAAATCTCGGCGGTCATCCGTGTCAACGGCACGGAAGGCGCACGGGGATCGACCGCCGCGGCGGGATGGTGGGACGCCTGCGAGGCATCCACCCTGGTCAACCTCCAATCCGGGGACTGGGTCGAAGCCTACTGGGACACATCCGACGCAGCCGGCGCGGCCGTTTTCGAAGGAGCGGGATCGAGCCGCTTTTCCGTGCGAATGATTTCACCAACACTGTGAGGCCCTATGACGCCGACTGACATCTTCGGCTATGCCGGAACCCTCGCCTCCGTAATCGCTGCCCTGGTCATGGTCAAGGCAGCCTGGCACATCAACACCGCCCAGGTATGGCGCGGCGAAGCCGAGGCACAAAAAACTCGGGCCGATAGATTGCAGGAGGACATGAACGAGGTCAAGGAACGCCTCGTGCGCATCGAGAGGGAAAACGCGCGACTCATCGAGATCCTGACCTCCCTCGCCCCATCTCAGGTCCAACCGCCACGCATCTAAACACGTAGCCGAGACAAGCCGGATCCACTTTCGTGGGGGCCGGCTTTTTTGCTGCCCAAAAACAGGAGGACCATGGCGAATTCCGCTGCGTCGATGATCGAGCTGGCTGCTACGCAGGTCGGCTACAAGGAAGGCCGAGACAACTGGACGAAATATCCACCCGAGGTACCGGGCCTCGGATGGGCACAGAACGATGCTTGGTGCCAAACCTTCATTAGCTGGTTGGCCGTCAAGACTGGTAATACCGACGTTGTTCCCATCACCGCGAGTTGCGTAACCTGCACGAATTGGTACAAGAACAAGGGGCGTTTCTACTCCTCTCCTCGGGTCGGCGACCTCGTCATGTTCGGACCGTCGGGCGGCTCGCACGTCGAGCTGGTGGTGGGCGTCTCCGACTCCGAGATCACCACGATCGGTGGCAACACCAGCGCCACGTACTCCGCGACCGGTGACGGGGTCTACCGCAAGAAGCACGACCGCTCGTTCTCGCGGATCCACGGCTACTGCCGACCGGCCTACACCTCCGGCTCGACATCGCCCGGCGGCAGCTCGGGCACGTGGACCGTAAAGCGCGGGCAGACGCTGACTGCCATCGCCGCGGCCCTGGGCGTCAGCATCGCCGCGATCCTCGCCCTCAACCCGTCGATCAAGGACCCGGACAAGATCAACGAGGGTCAGGTCATCTCGGTACCCGCACCGGCGACGCCGGGTGTGCCAACCGGCCCCGGCAAGCCGGTGGATCCGCCCACCGCGGGCTCGTCGGAACTCCTGCCGTACGCACTGACGGTGAAGCAGGAGACGTTCTCCCCCAATGACAGCCAGTGGGCTCACGCGCGGACGATCGTCGAGGTCGGCCGCGAGCGGGGTTTGCCCACGCGGGCCTACGTCATCGCGGTGGCGACCGCACTCCAGGAGTCAACGCTTCGGAACCTGTCCTACGGCGACCGAGACTCCCTCGGCCTCTTCCAGCAGCGGCCTTCCCAGGGGTGGGGGACTCCGGCTCAGCTCCAGGACCCGACCTATGCAAGTAACGCCTTCTACAGGGAGTTTCAGGCCCGCAGCATGGCGAAGTGGAGCGATTGGCGGACACGCCAGCTCTGGGAGGTAGCGGACTACGTTCAGCGGTCCGGCTACCCGACGTACTACGCCCGCTGGGAGCGCCAGGCGGCGAACATGGTGGCGACGATCCTCGGCGACGGAGTTCCTACCGAGGTACCGTCCACGCCCGCGGAGAGCCCGACGTCACCGCCTCCTGCGGGGGCCCGCGTCATCGTCCGCGAAGGGCAAACGCTGTCGGGCATCGCGGCATCCCTCGGAGTGTCACTGAGCCGCCTCCTGGCGGCGAACCCCCAGATCTCGAACCCGGATCAGATCTACCCGGGCCAGCGCATCAACATCCCGGGGAGGGGAGGCGCGGCGGCTGAGCTGGTCGTGAATCCTCGAAAGTCGAAAACTCCGAAGACGAACACCACCGCGCCCGTCAAGCAGCATAAGGGCAAGCGGCACACGATTCACTGCGTGCATGTCACGAATGTGAACGTGACGGTGAACAACACCATCAACGTGATCGTCGTGCAGCCGAAGCCCAAGCCCACGGAGAAGCCCAAGCCGCCGGTCATCAACAAGCCCGAACCGACACCGATCGAGACCCCGAAGGAGAAGGAGAAGGAGCAGGAGAAGAAGCAGCCGACGAAGACTCAGAAAGAGGTGAAGGCAGCATGACCTTCATCCGTACCAACCCTGCCCGCCTGTACTCCATCGTGACTGCGGCTCTGCCGCTGGCCGTTTACTACGGCCTCGACCTGCCGATCGAGATCGTCATCCCCTTGGCGGCTGCGCTCTTGGGGCTGGGTGAGGTCGTCCAGCGCACCGAGGACCGCAAGACGACGGACGCACTGTACGCGCCGTCTCCCGAGCACGAGGTAATGCCGGTCATCGGCTACCTCGGCTTGGTGGACGGCGACCAGGACGACGAGTCCACCGAGGCGAAGAACGCCTAACGCACAATGGCCCCGGCCGCCCAGAGGGCGGCCGGGGCCATTTTCTCGTATTGCGGCGCGGCGGCTATTCGTCGACGGGTACGAAGTCCTTGCCCACGATCCACCCCACGAGCAGGCCCGACACGGCGTGGTAGACCGGACGCCTGTCCGACTCAGCCACGGTGGGTGCGGCCTGTTCCGGCACGGAGATCGAGAACGGCGTGAGCGTCTGTGGCCGGGTCGGCGCAACCGTCAAGGTTGGCTCAGGCTCCGAGGGTGGAGCCAGGAACGCCAACGTCGGCAGGCTCGGGTTCATGGGTGTGCTCCTGGGACGGTCGTGGGGTTCGACCCAGGATCGCATCTCACCCCGACAGTTGCCTTCCGTTTTCGGACATGACAAAACCGCCCGGCACCGTGAGGTGCCGGGCGGCAGGCGGAGCCGAGCTGCATCGGACATCCGCAATCTTCGTCGAATGGCGCTCTCCGAAGGCTGGTGCTCCACCAGTGTGCACAGTCCCCGGTCCGAAATCCAATCGCGGTCGGACAGAATGAAACAACTGAATCCTTGCTAGGGGCAGACGAGTTCGGCGAGCGGACGCAGAGCCACAAACTCGTCACCCCGGAGATATCCGATCAGCTCGCCCGTCTCGTAGTGGTGGACCTCCCCGGTCTCCCAGTCGACCGGGTGAGCGGTCGCACCGTAGGCATCACTCGACGCTTTGGAAAGGGGCACCTCCGCCTTCCCCGGGCCCGCGTCAACATGTGGCGGGCTCACAACAGAGTGCTTCTCCACGAACGCCGCTGCCGCTCGTCGCCCCTGCGCCTGCCTACCGGTGACTGCCATTTCCGCAGCACGCTCAACCATCCACTCACGCGTGACCGACGAAACGGCGCCAGAAGCACCCTTCCCCGGCCTTCGGGTCAACGACCGAAGCTCTGCCCGAATGGCTGCATGCGCATCGGCCGCCTCGCAGTAGCCCCAGAGTCCTTCACCGACAGCAACGGTCGTCAGCCCAGAAATCTTGCTCTCCTTGGTTGGTTTGAACTCTCGACTGTCCATCAGGACGTTCAGACGCGGCGCGGAAATGCGCTCCGCGCAGACGTCGCAGTCACAGGGATGGCTCATGCACCAGCACGTGACCTCGTCGCACAACCGGTCGGGCCCATGCCCGTCACCACGGTGGTACCAGGTGGGGTAGACGACGTGTTGTCGGTCGTACGGGTGTCCGTGCGGAAGCGGGTAGCCCAGGCACGGTTGCGTTGACCGTGTCGCAGAATCCTCGTTGGCCCAGGCTGCTCGGCATGCGAGGCACTGAAGCCGGCCCTCGGGCCGCAGTCTCAGCCGATGCTGGCTCAGAGCAGCGCCCGCAGAGGGTTGGTCGATGCCTGGCGTGCAGCATGCGGCTTGGGAACCCGGGCCTGCGTGGTCGAACCGGCCGACGGCCGATCCGGTGCTACTCGAACCACCCGGAGCGGCGGGGAAGTTGAAGGCGGCTCTGTCACGGGCTCGTTGCCCTCCTGCCTCTCATCGCGACTCACGAACCGGTACACCGTCGGGCGGTTGCCCAGCCCGCTTGCGCTTTGGCCCCTGACCATCTCGACGTCAGACATCGACGCGACCGCCTCTTTGATCTCATCAGCCGTCGCTCGATGCATCAGGCCGCGCGTCATCAGCTTTCCCGTGGCTTCGCCGCCGTTGCGTTGGATCACCCCCCGAATCAGCTCGGGCAACGTCTTGGGGACAACGCTCGTCGCCTTCGTCGCGGAAGCATCTGTAACCAGCTTCTCGACGGAAGCACCGGCGTACTCAATGAAGGCCATGGCCGCTTCGAGGCATTCCACATCAATGAACGAGCGGCGAGCGCTGGCACTGAGAACGGTCGCGACGCGTTGAACCTGCTCCGAGGCACGAGCCACGAACGCGCCGATGTGGTCGGGCATGGCCCGGACCTTCGCCCGATGCTCGACCCGGAACGCGTCGAAGCGCTCGGACGCCTCCCTGTCGAAGACGATTCTTCGTGGCCTGGAAGTCGCCCATGTGTAGGCGTCCGTCAGATCTCGCGACTCAGTGATCTCGGGTACGTGGCTCTCAGGGAGGACAACATCACTTTCGACGGAGATGAAGAGGTAGCGGTTGTAGGACCCGCCGAGTGCATCCCGCACCTTGATGTACGCCGCGAACTCGCCGGGGGTGATGTGAGCGTGCAGACCCAAAAGGGGGCGGGCAACAATCTGCTCGTTGTCCTTGCCGTCCTTCCCCTTCGCGCGGTTGGCGATCCTCTGTCCGTCCCACGCGGTCCGAAGGTGAGGCCCGAACGTCGGGCACGTGGCACTGCGGCGAAGAACTGTGGGCCACTCTTGCTCGACCAGGAGGGCGCGGCCGTCCACTCCTCCCTCTGTGCCCCTGGTGGCCACCTCCAAGCCATGGAGAAGGTCTACAAGCGACGGCCCCGACGTGATACCTGAGTACGTACGGGCCGAGAGGAACCCGCTGATCGAAGGGCCCACGGCCGCTCGTGCGGTGGACAAGGCGTAACCCTTGTTGCCGTCAGCTGTACGACCAGCCAGAACCGTCCAGACGCCGACGGGTCGCGCTTTGCCCGTTCGTATGTGCCCGTTCAAGGCCGACGAGAACAAAGTCAAGGCCGCCGCGTACACCCCTACTGGGTCCGCCTCGGTGTGGGGCAGGGCCCGCTCGACTGCTTCGCCGAGCGGGCCATACTGCATGGCATCGATCGAGGTCACGCGGCCCGGTCCTCCTGCGCCTCGACGATTCCGTGAAACCGAATGCTGTCGATGTCTTGCTCATCCACGGTGCCGTCGGGATCCTCGTTCCACACGGCTTCCATAAGTCCGATTTCTTCGTGCTCAAGCAGGTACTCACGCACGCTTGCGGCACTGCGCGCGACGTTCGCGGGAACCTCCATCGTCACTGTGGCCTCGTACGAGACGGACTCGGTAACTTCCACCGTCACGGAGACATGGACGGTTTTGCCTTCGTCGACCAACGCCTGTTCGGCGGCCACCTGAAGAACCATCAGATCCGCTGCCTTCTTGTGGACGGGGACCAGTTCCCGCACGTCCGTGACGGTTCGCTCCAAGAACAGGCGGGTCAGGTCAACGTCGCCCGCAGTGGGGTCAAGCCGATCCCGGAGCATCTTGGCCACGACGGTGCAGGCGTCGTACTCATTCGATGCGCGGGCCCGCAGTTCGAACGTGTCGGCGGCGGACGCTCCGCCCCAATAGCCGGTGACCAGGTAATCACGCATGCTGTCTCCTATAATCAGTTGGTGGGTTCGAGGGGGCTGCTGGCGCCCCATTGGGCGTTGAAGGAAGCGGCAATCTGGGTCATGGTCGAGACCACCGACCGGTCGAGGACGCAGTTCTGGCAATCAGCGCACGTCACCTCGATGTCCTCCGTATCGATGCGGAGAAACCTTGGGGGCCCGTGCTCTCCGCTCGCGTCCCAGCGGAGACACAGAGGTGGATTGATTTCGAAGTCGGTACTTCCACAATGCGGACACAGCGCGTCGTCACGGTTCATGCAGACTCCTTCAATCGAGTGGACTTCCTTTTCAGGGAGGGGAGTTCATCTCCCTCGGGCAGTCGACCAGCCGAGATCGCGCGGGCGAATGCACCCGGTGTGGCAGCGTCAAAGCAGCCCGTGGCCGCCTTGCGCGCTGCTCGCACAAGGGCTGCCGACGGGTCGTCGCCACATACGATCAGCGACGTATCGGGGCCGATCTCATCGACGACGACGTAACCCCTGCTTCTGACCGCGTCGGCCGCATCGTGAGGGTGGTAGCCGGGGATACTGCCGGTGATGACGACGGTGGGTGCCGGCCCCGTGGGGTGGCCCGACTTTTCGTCGTCCTCCTGGACATCCGGCCCAGGTTCGTCCTCGTCGGCTTCGGGCTCGGTTGGCATCTCGAATAGGTCCCGAAACCAGCCGGCGAATCGGTTCGCGTGTTCGCCGCACAGGTCCCAGGCATCCGTCCCGAGACGAAGTTCGTCGGACGCCGGTACCTCTTCTCCCTTCGCCGCGCATGCATCGCACTGGACTACTTCGATCACTCGTCGTGCCACGAGTCCCCTTTCGGTCCGGGCGGACATCACCAGGGGGCGACGTCTCGCCGCCCCCTGATGAACCCCAACCGGCTTTCACTACTGGACAGGCACCGGGCCTGTGTCGCTGACGTCGACGTCGTCTAGCTCGATGTCCTCACCCGCCAGAGAAAGGGCGGTCCACACCGCGACCCGGACCATGCCCTCAGTCCAATCCGGCGGTGCTTCCAGCTCGATGACATGCATTTCGAACTGGCCCAGACTGGGTGCGGTGCACAGCCACAGACGCGGCGTCAGCTCGGGCGTCGCGTTCCCTTCGTCAGGCGGCATCGGACGCCGTCACCCCCGCCCTATGCCTGCGTAGTGCGTCCTGGTAGATGGCCCCGACCGCTTGGACGAGCCCGCAGTGAGCACTCGTTCGTTCGTCTGCTGGGTAGAGCGTCGATCGGTCGTAGGCATCCACGTAGATGCGAGACAAAGCCACGTGCCGACCCGCCGGGCTGTCGATCACGGCGGCCTTCTCGGCGGAGGCTTGAAGGTCGGACAGGTCATCCCAATACAGAGACACCTGATCCCATTCGATCGAATCCAAGGATTCGATGTAGCGCTTCATTTGCGACAAGTAGGCGCTCCAAGGTTTAGACGGTTTATGGTCAACGTGCTCACTCGTTCCCGGGACAACTATCGTGGGGCTCGGCGCATGCGTGGATTCCGAGAACCGAGATTCCTCCGGGCTGGAGCGCGAGCAGTGCTACGGCGCTCATCAAGGCCACGCGGCTTTCACGCCGCTTCTCGGTCTGCTTGCCGCCGTACTGGAGGATGTCTCCGTAGTGGGCAATCAAATCCAGAGCCATCACCCGTATTGCCTCGCGCTCTCCTTCGCTGGCAGAGCGCAACTCGTAAATGCGCCATGGGACGAAGCCCAACAGGAAATCGACGAGGTTGTCACGGAAGGGGTCACTGCGGAGCGGGACCGGTGTGGTCTCGTGGGGGACGGCTCTTCCCAGCGGACCATAGGATTCAGTCATTACTCCTCCGCTCCCAACGCTCCGCCGACCCCTGGTGCGGACACTGGCCGTTGGGGACCCCGAGATGGTAAAGATCCGCGTCGCACTCACAAGGGTCCGTGGCTACGCGTTCTTCCCACATTCGGTAGCACACACCGACTCGGCGCCAATCGAATCCCCACCACGTTTCGTAGCGGCCGAGATGATTCAAGAATTCTTCGGTCTCGACTTCGACGAGGGCCGCGCGTTCGAAGCGCACTCGATCGATTTCTCGCTTCGGAACGTCGTCCCTGTAATCCGCAGCCAACAGACTTCGGGTGAGCTGCGACACTACGAACGGCAGGACCGCGCTTTGCGAACGCTGCTCGTTCAGAAGGACGGGATGTCCGACCTTAGTGGTGTCCTTGAGCATTACGTTGAACCCGAACTCAGGCAGAAATCTGATATCTCCCACATTGCACCTTCGGCTTGTGGCTCCCTCTTGACGGGCGCCCATCAGACGGGCCCGGCCCAATTGCCGGGCCCGCATGAAAGGGGTCCGCTAGTGCTTTGCGTCCAGCGACGCCACGTAGCGTTTCGAATCCCATCGGTTCAACGTCAAGACCTCTTCGTGACACTCCATACGGGTGCTGGATCCGTCGCGGAACCTGATGTCCATGTGTTGGATCGGAAGGCCGTTGGAATGGAGCGTGAAAGCCATCGACCAGCGATACAGCGAGACGATTACGCGCCGCTGTGACCCCTCGGTGAGGACATCTCCGACCTTCAAACGGCGGACCAGGCGATAGACGGGAGAGTGTTCGCCGTTGGCGTCACGCCATTTCGACATCGACACCGTTGCCGGTCCCCCATTCCTCCACCTTGATCACGTAGATGCGGACCGATCTACCTTCGGGGGAGACGCCCGGTATTCCCGTGGACCCATAGCGGTTGACTTCCCGGCGGCACTCGGAGCACCGATTTTCGGTCCACGCGGTACCTTCGGATTCGAAGGTGATTGAGCACTCGGGCCCCCACAAGCAACCCCTTGCGGCACAACCACCAGAGCGACGCGGTTTCGCCATTCCTGCCTCAGTTCCTCTCGTCAATGATGTCGGTGGGGTTCGCGAAGTCGTCCTGCCGATCGCGGGCTCCATAGAAGAAACCCACGTATTCCGCCCCCCACCACCCGACGCGTTCCCGCGCGAGATCCCTTGTGTTCGCCCACGATTCGCTTTGGACGATCACCACCATCCACGAATAGTCACCGCGCTGCCCGATCCCGGTGATTGTTTTCACGCGTCTTCCTCTTCGTCTGCCCGCTCGTACTGGTAGTGCTGGAGACCCCGGTTGTTGCACTCCTCGAATTCGAGGCCCAAGGAGTCGCAGGCGTGGCGCAAGTCGCACAGGAAGTCGGCAACGACAACTTGAGCCGCGTCCCGTTCGTCATCGCTCCCGGTATAGATCATCCAATCGGGGCAATCCTGTCCCGTCAGTCCTGTGAAGAATTCGAGCGCTTCCTTTGCCCACTCGGCCCTATCGGCATTTGTGAGAATGTAGGCAGGCATAATCCTCCTGTTAACGTGTGATGTCAGGTCCGGCGGACCATGGACAGGGCCGGTACGAGACCGGCCCGACCAAAGCACTCGGGGCCTAGTTGTCAGCGAAGATGTGAACACCGTCGGGTGCTTGGACCACGTCGTATGCGTTCTCAAGATCTCTGGCGTACGACTCGTAATCGAAGTACTCCGTTATGAAGTCCGGATACTCAGAGAGCATGGCGTCTGCATAGGAGTCCGAGAATTCTCGGAACGAGTCGTGAGTGCCTACGTAGCGATCCTTGATGTGCCGCTCCAATTCATTGAGAGCGCACGTGTTCTCGCCCAGGAAGTGAGCCAACACGGCCGATCCGCAGGTTTCGATTAGGCGCGAATAAATGACGAGGTCCCCAATTGGGGTGTACTCGCCAATCGCTATCGGATCGAACCCCTCAGAGTCATGAATTGCCCATTCTTCGGCCGCTTCACCGTATTTCCGGGCCGTGGGGGATGCTTTGAGCATTGCCTCAATTTCATCCCAAATCCCGGATTCGGTATTATCCGCTACATCGATCCACGCCCCGTGAAGAATCTCATGGTTGTAGTCGCTGAGACTGGCTACGTAAATACGCTCGGTACTCATTGATTTCCTGCCAAGGTTGAAAGGATGTCAAAACCGTCGATAAAAGCAACCGGCATCTGAACCACCACCGGGACGTTGAAAGCCGAAGTCGCGTCCCGCAGACAAGCCTGCTGCCCCCACCCCAAGGACTCCACGAACGCCACTGCATTCGTCAACTGGGGGAATTCGAGGTCATAGAATTCTGCGCAAGATCCATGCACGATGCCCTCGTGCATGTGCACTACTCTGGCCAGTTCGATGATGTTCACGCTGGCTCTCCCTTTCTGTTCGACCATGCCAGAGACTCAGAGAGTCTGAGCCCCGGCAAAGCGGAACAGAGGTCAGAGAGGCAGACGCATTTGCCCCGCCGATTCGAGAGCGCGATACATCAACCGAATCTCGCCCGCCCGAATTGCCTCTTCGCGTTCTCCCGCTTCGACGTGGTTCTGATCCCACTCATAGCAATAGGGGCAGTCCCAGGCGTAATCGTTCGAGGGTGAGGCGGAACCGTCCTCGATTGCCTCGCGAAAGAGCGTGATGCATTCGTGAGCATCGATTTTCCGCTCAAGCTCTCTGACGGGACACTCGCAATCTTCCTGTGCGTAACATTCGGTGTCGCTGGGGTGATTCATCTCCCATTCGGTTTCGGAGTAATGAACGTCGTCCGCAACCCCGTAGTCGGCAAGCTGATCGATCCACTGCTGAACGGACCGCAGCGCAAGGGCGTCATCGCGACGCACATAGATGCGGTCGTACCAGCCGTAGGCCCAGTGCCCGAAGTGAAGCGCTTGGATCGTTTCCGGGTGTTCCTCGCTCAGCCGTTCCGAAATAACCTCGAAATTTGATCGTTCGAGTGCTTCGGCATCACGGTGTTGGCTGAATGGCGTGGCCAACCAGAGCGTGAGGGATTCCCTGTCCCATATGGCCGCACCCTTGTGGACATCACGGGTGTAGTCCGTCAGTTGCTGCACAATGGGCATGGCAGCGGCAATGCGTTTGATTCGCTTGGTTCGAGACATGAATTTCCCCCGAGTCGATTGAATGGAAATTGGCTTGAGAAGCCATGGACAGGGCCGGTACGAGACCGGCCCGACCAAAGCACGTCAAGCAGCGACGGAATCCGCTTGTTTGACCGGCTCACATTCGCCCGGATATGTGCAACCAGATCCGTCGCAGTACCCGGTATAGCAATGCCAC
Source organism: Embleya hyalina (assembly GCF_003967355.1). Taxonomy (GTDB): domain Bacteria; phylum Actinomycetota; class Actinomycetes; order Streptomycetales; family Streptomycetaceae; genus Embleya; species Embleya hyalina. The sequence continues at coordinate 105,742 of NZ_BIFH01000035.1, forward strand.
GCACTTTCGAGATCACAGACGTCGTGCTCGTGACACGAAGGACAGGGGTCTCCCCTGTAGCCATGGACAGCCGTGCCGCAGCACGGGCAGTCAAAGACGCCGGACAAGGTCATGTAGACTCCTTAGACAGCGGCCCCGGAGTGTTAGCGTCATTCCGGGGCCGCTTCCGTATTGTTGAAGCGAATGTTGCTACACGGGCAGAAGTACGAGGTTGTAGCCGGAGGCCACGTATTGGATTCCGTCGTACGTCCCGATCTGCGCGATCCAGTCGGGGGCTTCACGAGTGCTGAACTCAGCCACGAGTTCCCATCCGCGTCCCAATTTGCGGACGTAGATCTTCTCTGGACTGACCCCATGTGCCCGGAGTGCCATTCCGAGTGCGATGGTCGACTTTCCCAACCAGTGCCGAGGGAGATAGCGGTTCTCGGCCCACTCGGTCAACTGATTAACGCTGTCGAACTCTTTGCTGTACACCGATCTCCTGTCCTACCAAGTCAACTTTTTGGGCATGGCGAACTACTCCTTCACGAGAGAGACCACTCCCGTGTGGCAGACGTGCTCCTTCATCCATGTTGCTACGGTCTCGTCCACCTCATTTTCGGTAGGGGTGTCAGTGAAGCCCAGTGCCCTACCGAGGGAATCGTTGTAGACGTACTGCAATTCGATACCGTGCTCACACGTGGTGCAGTGAGCCCAGCGGTACATCCTGTAGCTGTTCCCGTCGTGAATCATGGCGGGCGAGCCGCCGGATATTCTGCTAATACCGATGATCATGTTGCATCCTCTTTTCCTGGCACACCAAAGGCCATAGACGCCCCCCTAAGAGCCTCTTGCGGCCCCGTGGTCACGAAGTACCACAGTGGCCCCGTAAGCGTCTGAGGGCGACGCCTATGGTTTTTGGTAGTGCGTTCGGGCAATGCGCAGTGCGGCTCGTACTCCCTTTCATTTGTAGTCCGTTTTCCGGCTCCTATGCCCGATTCGTTGCTGTTCTCCACGCCACTCGGGAGAACTCACCTAGAATTGATTGGGGGACTAGGGAGCCCCATACACGGTTTGACAGGTTCCGCGTGTTCGGGTGTGGCCCGAACCTTCAGAGTTTCCTGCGCTTCCGTTCTTGTCGTACCCATCACCGGGACTGCCCGCCCCAGAACGAAAGCGCTCTTTTCCCTCATATCAGCGTGCTCGCTGATCGGTACTCGGTGGCTGTTCTGTGGGGCTTGCCCGACACCGAGAACGTTAAGGGCCAGAGACCTACCAAGACAACTTCTGTGTATGTGACGCCGGTCACATTGCCTTTCGTCTCTTGTTGGCAAGTGGAGTGTGCGCGGGACATGCGCGCGTGTAGCCCACGTACAGCTTTCTGGCAATGCTCGAACGGTCTGGAGAGTGTGGGAGTCGCCACAGGATTCATTCACGAACGAAGTCGAGCGATAGGCCGGAGCAACGCTCCTAGCCGGCACCCTCGCGCCCTGCCGGCTATTCCTGGCGCCGTGGTAGCGGAGGAGAACGGGTGAACGTGAATGAATGGATGGATATGCAGACGGGGGTAACATCATGCATTCACGCATAAGGACCCACCGGGGGTGCTGTCCTCCGGGCAGGTACGGGTCTGAATCTTTCAGCGCGAGCCTGACGGCCTCCTGGGGCCCACCCGTCCCGGGAGTCCCCTCAGACCTTTCTAAGCCCGTACGGAGCCGTCAGCGCCTCCGGAGTACCGAATATCGCCAAAACCCATGTTGACTTGGTGTGTGAATGAATGAACGGCCGTGAGGTGAGCCACTTCTCACATGACAACGTCCAAAAGTTGCTCGTAGGTCAGCTACATCTTTAGTGCGGGTGTATATCTTTGGCGCTTTAAATGCGTTGACAGGCTGCTCGGCCGATGCTCCAAGTGATCGGCTGGTCCCGGGCCCCCGTGGTTGGACCGATGGGCCGACTGAGGTGTCCTGCGCAAGGCAGCCGCAAGGGGTTAGATTCGCGGCATGGGTTATACACCGGACCTGCGCACTGAGGCCATCGATGGCATCCTTCGCCGAGTCGAGCGCGGCCTCGGGACGCACCTTCGTGCGGGCACCGTAATTCGCAAACGGCGTTCGATCGGTGCCGTGACCGATCGGGGCACGTGGGTACGGATCGAGCGTCGGCCGCTGTCGCGCATCGATGGCCAAGGCTGGAACGGCATCGAGACTGCGGCGACGCTCGAAGGCATTGCCCAACCAAGGTGGATCGCTGGCATGTCGTGGCGGGACACCGAGGTATCGGCAATGTGGCGGGCCGACGAGACCGAACTCGTGGCCGCGGAGCCGGTGAAGTCCGGTGGCCGATTGTCCGTCGACCCGAAGTTGTCGGACGCGTGGTGGGCAACGCTGAACGCTTCTCTCGACTCCTTGGCTGCGCAGGAGACAACGCGTGTGGCAACTCCGGACACGGTGACAATTACTCAAGTCGGAGTGACAAGCACGATTGGCAAGGCGTTCGGCGACCACATCGATACCACGGTGGACGAGTGGATCCCCGCGCACGCCGACCTGAACTGGGCGAACGTAACGGCCCCGGACTGCTGGATTCTCGACTGGGAGGACTGGGGCCTCGCACCCCGCGGCCTCGACGCAGCAACGTTGTGGGGCAACTCCTTGGCCCTTCCCACTCTGGCTGAACGAGTACACCGGGAGCGGTGCGCAGACCTGGAGTCACGGTGCGGTCGGATCATGGCCCTGTTCTTCTGCGCCAAGGTGGTCGGCGAGTATGGCGACCCCGCCGACCCCCTTTACGCACCTAGTTGCCGCCAGGCGAAGCGGTTGCTTGAGGAGCTTCAAGACGCTGGCTGAGCCCGTGCTTGCAGCCCGGCTCGATAGGCAGCGAGGCGTTCCGCATGGGGCGTGAGTCTCAATGCCTCGACGAGGGCGCGCAGATGACCGGGATCGTCGGTGCCCACGGCTACTGCGGACACAGAGGGAAGGCAGTAGGAAATACGGAAGGCGGCTTCGATCCGCGTGGTGTTCCCGGGATCCCGAAGGAAAATCCGCGGATCCACCCTTTGCCACAGCTCACTTGCGGTGCTGCCTCCGAAGGGGCTCATGCCCCAGCGGTGATGTTTGTCGACTTGCCATTGGGCTGCAAGCGCGTCAGCCGCGTTCAGGACTTCGATGCCTGCAAGCAGCCCAGCACGGGTCATGAGGACGTTCGGTCTCGGCAGCCGGTCATCGACAAGGGCGGGTAGGCAGCGCGGATTCCAGGATGCGATGCCCCAAGCCCCACACATCCCGTCAGTGGTGGCTGCGGCGACTTCCGCACAGGCCGCGGCAAGCACGGCTCTTGCTTCGTTGCGAACCTTTGCCGCAAGCGATCTTTCGGGGCTGTGGATGAAAACGACGTCCGGTTCGCGGCCCAGGTCCCGCGCTGCCTGCTCCATCGCCGACCGTAGCCGGCGGGGGTCTAGCGAGTGCTCCGCTCCTCCCGGCTGGGGGAAGAATCCGACCTTGGTCGAGATGAAGAGGCGGTTGAGCAGGTCCGGGGCCACGCTGGCAAGGCGCCTGTGTGCCCCGAAGCTGGCGTAGTTCGTCGCCGTGTCGATGGCTTGGACGCCCATGTCCAGTGCGGTGGTCAGGGTATGGCGTTGGTAACGAGATCGGTGTAGCCCGAGAACAACTCGGGGGTCAGGACTGAACACAGTCCCTCCTTGACGAAGACGGAGGCCAAGCCGCGAAGGATGCCGTCGAGCCGGGTCTCGATAGGGACTTCCGGGGTGAGGTGTACGGGATGCCCACTCAGCAGCATTCGTGCGGCAGGTTCGGCTTCGGCAGCGATACCGAGCCGCAGGCCGCTGGAGACGATCTCGACCTGGCCCTCGTTCACGTCAATACGCGGGGCGAACTCGGTGGTGCAGACCACGGCGTCCAGGGGACCGAACGCCTCGATCCACGGGACGTGCCGAGCGGGTGTCGTCTCCTGCTCGATGCGGTCGAGGTAGAGGGAAGGCCCTCGGGCCGCGATCAATTTTCGGGCTGCTTCGGTCAGCTCTCGGGCCTGCTCCTCCTGCTCGCGTGGAGAGTCGTCGCGGTGGAGGTTGTGGCGGAAGACTTCGTCGTCTCGGCACCACTCGGCCAGCCAGCCCAGCCAGGATGCCCCGGTGCGCCGGGGGAATCCGAACGTCATGTGGGTGCTGTGGCCGCCCGCCCCCTGCCCTACGCGAGTTGCGCAATGCCAGTAGCCACGAGGGATGTGCATGACGTCACCGGCGACCATCGTGCCCTCCCACACGATGTCCTTGGGTGGTGTGTCGTTCCGCTCCGAGTCCCTGAACATCGGGGCAACGCGCGATGCCCCCCGGACCTGCCAAGCCTTCTCGCCGGCGATCTGTACGACCAGAACCTCGTGGTCGTCCCAGTGCAGTCCGAACCCGGCTGTGTCGCCGGTGGTGGTGTAGATGTTCACCTGCACTCGTTCGTGCGCCCACCACTGCATCGCCCGGCAGGCAACCTCCAGGGTGGCGTCGAAAGCGTTTCCGCCGTCCAACACCAACGTCGCCCCGGAGTCGAGGAGGTTGCCCAGCCGCCGCATATTCACCATGGAAATGTTCTGCCCGCGGCGCGTGGTCACGGGGCTCAGGTACTCGCGAGGGTGCAACTCGTTCCCCTCCCGAAACAGCCTGACTTGCGGGTTGCTCAAACTCCGTCGCATCACGAGGTCCAAGAGCTTGTTCGGGGTCAGCAGGCGCTCAAGCAGGTCGGGATCTCCGAGGCCGCCGCGGGCGAACTCGCGTCCGAGTTGGGCTGAACCACGCCAGCCCAGGGCCTGTTCGACGGCGTTGACCAGCCGGTGTTCCACAGCGTGCCTCCAAGTGGGGACAGCAGAAAGGAGAGGCCGCGCGGCATGTACCGCGCGGCCGTGGCTCGCGTGCGCTCGGAGTTGACTAGGCGGGGTAGTTCAGGCCGTCGCCGTCCGGCTGGCTGTCGCCGGTGGCGTGGGGCGGCGGGTCAGAACGATCGGCGTCGTTGCGGTCGTGGACAGCGCCGAGTTCTTCGATCGTGACGACCAGATCGTGAGCGAGAACCTGAACGGCCTCGCGTTGTGGATCACTCATGCGGATCACTCCCTCCATATCGGGTGGGTAGTGCTGTGCCGCTGTGCGAAGGGCCGAACTACTGCCGATGAGGCAGGAGTTCGGGCCGGTTCCATCGTGCGCAGTACGGGTTCGAACCTGCAACGGTTCGGAGGGGCCCGGCTGCGTGGTCGGCCGTTCATTGGTAGACCCTTCGAGAGCGTGGTTGGGGTGGTTCAGTCATCGGGGCACGACGACGCGTCCGGGATCATCCCGGACCCGCAATCGCAACACGTGGACAGGTTTCCGCGCGTCGACCGGTGCCCGCCTTGGGCGCACTCGTCCGGCTCCAGCGGGTAGAGGCTGCCGTCCGGGCGTTGCTTCTGTTTCCCCACGGCTCAGGCACTCCCTACGAGTAACGGGAGCCAGCCCTCGCAGTGCTCGGGAGGGTCGGGGATTTCCGACCGGGCAGCGGCCAGGTACGCGCTCCGAGCCGAGCGGGACACGCTGTTCCAGGCCGGGCACACCTCCAGCACCCACCTCATCGCGCTCGTATGCGTGTGCCCGGCGTATACGAGCCATCGATACATCCCGGCGGCTTCCACCCAGGCCGGGCCGATGCTGGCTCGCCCCCAGTCCAACAGCGCGAGCGTCCCGTCGTTCGAAACTCGCGTGTTGCCGGGCGATACGTCGTAATGCAGCAGGGAACTGCCCTGGAGCAGGGAGCGATGAGCGGGTGCGAGATGCGGCCCGAAACGATCCACGACCGTGGGCAGACCCGAGCCTGGGGCCAACTGCACCGTACCTACCGCGCGTAACGCCTGAACCAGCAGAGGCAGATCGGCGGAACCGGGCGAGTAGTCGGCCGGGCGCCCCGGAGCCTCGTGAACGAGGAGCACCGACCACTCGTCGACCGACAAGCTTCGGATGAGACGGGGTGAGATGCCGAGCGGCGCTACCAAGTTTGCTGCGATGACTTCGTAGCCCTGACTGGCGGCCGAGTGAGGATTGCGGATGCGGCTGGAAGCCTTCAGGAAGACCCGCTCTCCATCCCCGCGGATCACAATGCCGGCAGCACAGCTCGTGTGTGGGTCCGTAGCCGCAGGCCCGGGTTTGACTCCACCGATCTGCCCGATGACGGCGCGCCGTACATACACCGGCAGCGCCTCGTACCACGTTGCACTCATGAGGCTTCGCCCTCCACGCAGAAAAGCTCGGCCCAGTTCGCCACATGCCCCATGGGGTGCGGGAAGTTGGTCCACACGAGATCCGACAGCAGTGCAAACCACGCCCCCGTGGCCGGGGGCTGAACCGTGGCCATCGCACCGCCCCCGCGGAGCGCCCACATCTCCATCAGTTGCCCGGGGGAACGCCGCGTCGAGTCGTCGGTGCCGACGTACCGCACGTACGCACCAGAAACGGGTGGGGGCGGGCTCACGACCACCAAGTACTCCATGTAGCAGTCGAACTCGAAGCCGCTTGCGTCGCGCAGGTAGAGGTGTGTCCCTACGGCGTCCATGAGTACACCGTCTTGGCCCGTCTCGTCGTTGCGGCAGACGGCGTGTCGGTACCGCGCGAGAAACGCGTTCCCTGCGGTAATTGCCTCCTGTGTATGCGCGGAAATCGGCAGGGTGGTCATCGGGTCCGCCCCCATCCCCTGCGAAACCACCGCAGCCATGGTTGCCGCAGACGACGCCCCTCAGTTGCCGGCGCGTTGTTGCGCGGGACCGCATCTGCCAAAGCCGCCAACAGGTCGGCGGAAGCCTTCAGTTGGGCTCGCGCCGCGGCAATGCGTTTCGCTTCGTTCTTGCGGGCAACGGCGGCGTCCCATTGGGCCTGGGCCTGGGTGGCGTCGTCGTCCGCCTGGACGTCGGTGGTCCATCTCCGGACAAGATCCCGCAGCCGTGCATCCTGTACCCGCTCAACGGCCAACGTTCGGGCTGCGCCACTGTGAATCTCGGCAGCCGAATCTGTCATTGTTGTCGTGTCCCTTCCAATCGGGGCACGTAGGGGACGGGGCCACTGTCCAGGTAGATCCCCGTCCCCTACGCTCGTCGCGCAGCCGGGCGAGCCGCCGCTGCGCTGCCACCCCTCCCGAGAACTACGTCACGGGAGGTTCACAGCCCCAGCGTGCGAGGAGAGGCATCGCACACCGGGGCAGTCTCATGCGGGCGCCAACCGGCGCACGGGTGACAGGAGTTCGATCCCCGAGCGCGTGCGAATTTTGACGTTCGGCCCGTCGTAACCGCAGACGGTACCCGAGCGGCCAGAGATGACCTCTTGAACTTCGCGACCCTCGTACTCGTCGGCAAAATTGCGTGCGGACTCGTGGGCTCTGTCACTGTCACCGGGCATGGCTGTGCCTTCTTCCGGTTGCGTGTATCGGCAGTGCCGCCACCGATGATGATCACGCGGCGTAGTGCGGTACTGACTCGTCACGTTCGCATGCAACACTTGTTACAGCAACCGTTACAGCGATGCGCCACGGAATGATTCATCAGATCTGAGCCGAGGAGCTGTTTGTGGAGCCACGACGGACGGGAGGGGTTGCCGCCGAACTGCGGCGCCTACGCACCGAGAAGGGCCTGTCAGTCGAAGCCGTGGCGGCGCTCGCGCCCGGTTGGAACAAGGCCAAAGTGTCGCGGATCGAGACCGGCAAGACGCCGGTGACAGCCGATCACGTCGAAGACCTTGCCGGCCCTCTGGGACTGACACCCGTGGGCCGGATAAGACTCCTGCGCCTTCTTGGCGGTGCACAGGGTGACGAGTGGTGGCAGCCGTACCACAGCGTCCTGCGAGAAGAGTACGAAGAACTCATCTACTGGGAGTCGCTGGCTGTAGAAATGGACGCGGGGCACGCACTGTTCCCGGGGTGGCTTCAGGAGGAGAGCTACGCGCAGGCAACTATCATGCGGAGCGCCTTCGTTCCCGATCCGGACGATGCCGAGATGCTTCTGAGTGTCCGCTTGGAGCGACAACGCGTCATCATCGATCGGCGCGTCAAGCTGTGCGTGACCCTGGCCGAGACGGCACTGACGGATCAGTTCTGCGGGCGAGTAGCCTTGAAGGCACAACTACGTCATGTGCTCGACCTCAGCGACTTGGACCACCTCAGCCTGCGGATCGTGCCCGCTGCCGCTGAGGGCACGAGCTTCTTGGGCGGAGTCACGGTCATGGACTTCCCGTCAGACCTGGGGCAACAGCCCTTGGCGTTGATTGAGTACCAGTCAGGGACGGACTTCTTGAAGCGCGAACGCATTGTGAAGCGCTACCGCCGAGACCTAGCGCACTTCAGGTCTGCGGCAGTCACTGAAGACCAGTCTCGGGCGATGATTGCGGAAAGATTGGATGTGCTGTGACCAGCATCGATAGACGCCCTTGGCGCAAGTCTCGTTACTCGAACGGCGACGCAAGCTGTGTTGAGGTAGCCCCGCTCGACAGCACCGCTACTGGGGTGCGTGACACCAAGGACCGCGAACGAGGCCACTTGGAGATCGCTCCGTACGCGTGGTCGGCCATGTTGAAGGCCATCAAGCCGAGTTGATCCGCGCCTTCCGTAGCGCGTGAATGAATGGATAGGACAGCGGGCCCGCCACCGGCGGGCCCGCTGTCGTTTCTCAAGTCTGCGCCACGCCCGGAGGAGCTGGCCGCTCCCTCACGAGCCGACCGCGGCCCTTAACCACCTCGATCAGCCCGCGGTCCTCAAGATCTGACAGAGCGCGGCGCAGGGTGTTCCGAGCTACCCCGTATTGCTCGCTTAGTACGCGCTCGCTGGGCAGTGGTGATCCCGGAGACAGGGACTCAACGAGCGTCGTGAGGGCTCGAAGCGCGTTCTCATGCGGCCAGAGGGCTGGGTCATTCTCCACGTCGGACAGCGTAGTTGTTGAACCACTTGAACCACCTGAACCACTCTCGTAGTGTGGGCGGCTGAACTGCATGAAAGTGCCCGGCGACCGTGCGACCGGTCCCGGGCGTTGGCCGTAGCTTTCTGAGGAGCTATCGACGTGAGCAATGCTATTGCTTCTGCACTCGCATGGTGCGCCCGCCTCCTGTTTTGTTCGCGGGGACGGGACGCTTCGCTGACACCAGCGCTGGCACCTGCGAATCCTCGCTTCCGTGATACGCCCCCCGTGGAAGTGCGCCAAGCTCAGCCACAGCCCGATGAAGTCAAGTTCGTTCGGCCGTTTGTGCTTGTTGCCCAGCAAGCTCTGCTGAAGGCTCGCCAGGCCGAGCGGCGCGCCGCGCTGGAGGCCGCGATCCGGGCTCACGAAGCTGACCTGACCGCGATGGCTCATGCCGCAAGTGCCGCCGCTTGGCCTCGTTCGGAAGCACTGGTGGCAAGGTAGCCGGCCCGCCCCTGGCGGGCGTCCCAGGCCGATCGAGAAGGCCCGTCCATGCGGCGGGCCTTCTCGATCTGTCGCCACAGGATCGCCACACGGCACCCAGAATCAGGCCGGAATAGGCATGATCAACCAGGAGAACCGACCGTGCAGACCGAGATCGAAAAGGCCCCCTGACCTGCATGTTCGCAGATCAGAGGGCCTTCGTTCAGATGGCCGACGGACGAGTCTGCCTATACGCCGGGTTCTGTCTCCCGGGAGCCTTGCGGCGCCCGGGGAGGCGGCCATCCATCTACGACTGCCGTTGCCGACAGCCTCCAGCGGTCTACCCGCGAACTCGGGCGGGCCGCCCTCGAACGTTCGCGCGGAGCACGTTTCACGGTGCTCGTCTTGACCTTGCTCCGGGTGGGGTTTACCTAGCCGCCCGAGTCGCCTCGGGCGCTGGTGGTCTCTTACACCACCGTTTCACCCTTACCGGTCGTCCGAGGACGCCGGCGGTCTGTTTTCTGTGGCACTGTCCCGCGGGTCGCCCCGGGTCGGTGTTACCGACCACCCTGCCCTGTGGAGCCCGGACGTTCCTCGGCGGAACCCTCCGAGGAGGAATCCCGACGCGGCCGCCCGGCCGACTCATCCGCCGTGCCGTCCATCCTAGCCGGGGCGAAGCGAACCCTTCGCCGGGTGTCGTCGGCCTCGGTGAGCCGCACCCGCACCCGCTCGCCCAGACCCAGGCCCGGCCCGTCGAAGCGGGCCCGGACGGCCGGCTCGGCGAGTTGTACCGTGCCGCCATCGCCGCGCTCGTTGAGATCCACCACCACCGCGTCGAACACGTCGCCGACGTGGTCCGCCAGCACCACCGCCTCGACCAGGGAGACCGCCTCGCGCTCGACCTCGTGGGCCCGGCGATCACCGCTCTCCATCGCCTTGGGCAACTCGTGCAGCCGCGCGCCCACCCACTCGGGCACCTCGACGCCCGCGACCAGCGAGAGACAGATCTCGCCCGCGTACCGGTCGACCAGGCGCCGCAACGGCGCGGTCACGTGCGCGTACTCGTCGGCGACCGCCGCGTGCCCGGCCTGCTCGGGCGCGCCCGCGTCGAACGCGGTGTAGCCGGCTCCGCGCAGCAGCCCGGTGGCCTCCTCCAGGAACGCGGCGTGCCGGGGGTTGTCGGGGTCGAGCGAGCGGATCACCGCGCCGTAGGTGGCGCCCTCGGGCCACGCCACGTCGAGCGCGCGCCCGACGCGGCGGACCCGGTCGAGCGCCTCGGGCGCCGGCTGCGGCAGGGTGCGCAGGACGCCGATGCCCGCCCGGGTCATCAGGTCGGCGGCGGCGATCCCGGTGAGCAGCGAGATCTGCGCGTTCCAGCCCTCGGCGGGGATCGGCGCGCGGTACTCCAGCCGCCACGAGTCGCCGTGCTCGACGATCTCCTGCTCCGGGATCGGCAGGCTCACCCCGCCGCGCTCGATCTCCAACCCCTCGCGCAACCGGCCGATCTCGGCGAGCAGCGCCAACGGCTCCGCCGCGGACCCGCTCTCGATCGCCCGTTGCACGCCGGGATAGTCGTACCGGGCCCGACTGCGCACCAGCGCGCGAAAAACGTCGGTGCCGACCAGGTCGCCGGACCCGTCCAGGTCGAGCACCCACACCAGGGCCGGCCGGTCCCGACCCGGGAGCAGGCTCGCCGCCGCCTCGGACAGGGCCGGCGGATGCAGCGGGATGCGCTCGTCGGGCAGATACAGCGTCTCCACCCGGCGCATGGTCTCCGCGTCCAGAGCGCCGCCCGGGGTGACCCACGCCGCGACGTCGGCGATCGCGTAGTGCACCCGGTAGCCGCCGTCCCGACGGGCCAGGTGCATCGCCTGGTCCAGGTCCATCGACTCGGCCGGATCGATGGTCAGGAACGGCAACCCGGTCAGATCCCGCCGAGTCGATGTCGGTCCGCGCCGCACCGCCACGTCGGCCTCCGCCAGCACCTCCGGGGAGAACGCGCCCGGCAACGCCAGATCGGTGCGCAGGCGGGCGAAGCCGGCCCGCAGGAGATCACCGTCGGCGGACCTGATGTGGAGATGGCGACGAGGCACGAGTCGAGCTTAGGAAAGATCCGCCGCACCGAGAAGGACTTTCCCGGCTTTTCGCCCGCGCGCCCGGAGCGCCGGCGGCGCGTTCGGTCGGGGTCGTCCCCATAAACTTGGTCGGTCGCCCGCCGGCCGCGAACCCGGTCGGTCGCCCTGCCGTCCGCGTCGCTTGGAGTTGCGCCCGTGCTCGTGTTGTTGCCGCCCTCCGAGGGCAAGGCCGCTGCGGGGACGGGCCCCGCGCTCGATCTCGCGGGTCTTTCGATGCCGGAACTGAACTCCGTGCGGCGGCAGGTGCTCGACTCGCTGATCACCCTGTGCGAGGGCGACGAGCGCAAGGCGCTGGAGGTGCTCGGCCTCGGCCCGAAGCTGCGCGGCGAGGTGCTGCGCAACCTCGACCTGCGCGAGGCGGCGACGCTGCCGGTGGCCGGGCTGTACACCGGGGTGCTGTACGACGCGCTCGACCTGTCCTCGCTCACCGGCGCGGCGGCGGCGCGCGCGGCCGGTTCGATCCTGGTCTTCTCCGGACTGTGGGGCGCGCTGCGGCCCACCGACCGAGTGCCGCCCTACCGCTGCTCGATGGGGGTACGGCTGCCCGGCATCGGCGCGCTCGCCGGGCAGTGGCGCGCGGTGACGGCGCCGGTACTGCCCAGGCTCGCGGGCGACGACCTCGTCCTGGACCTGCGGTCGGCGGCGTACGGCGCGGCCTGGAAGCCGGTCGGGGCGGTGGCCGAACGCACCGCGACCGTGCGGGTGCTGCACGAGCGGATCGTGGACGGGGTGGCCAAGCGGTCGGTGGTCAGCCACTTCAACAAGGCGACCAAGGGCCGGATCACCCGCGACCTGCTGGTCTCCGGCGCCGAACCGCGCAACCCGGCCGAACTCGCCGACGCGCTGCGGGAACTGGGCTGGACCGTGGAGACCGCCGAGCCGAAGCAGGCGGGCACCCCCTGGGCCCTGGACGTCGTGGTCGCCGCGGTCTGACCCCTCACTCCCGCCGCCGGAACACCTCCCGCCCGGCCACCGAGCCGACCGACTCCCATGCAATCCCGGGCCGTTCCCGCTCGGCCGGGCGGTCACCAGCACGGGTCTCCCGGATCCGGTGCGGCCCGTCGATTCGATCCCCGGCCTCCCGAGTGCCCTCCTCGACCATCTTCCTGGCATCGTTTCCGGTGCACCCCACGGCAAGTGGCAAGAGGGCGATCACGATCGCCGTCGGTCCCATCTTGACAAAACCGGGGAGCTTCATGATCCTGACGCTTCCTCCGCAGACGGAAAACAAAGCATTTCGTCCTACTTTCGGACGATCCGTGCGTCACGTCAGACGGAGTGAACGACCCGACATCCATGGGGGATGAGTGAGTTACCCGCCGCCGCCCGGCCAGGACCCGAACCAGCCGTACGGCCAGCCCCAGTACGGGCAACCGCCCTATCCGGGTCAGAGCCAGGGCCAGGGCCAGTACCCAGGTCAGTACCAGCAGCCCCAGTACCCGCAGGGGCAACCGGGCCCGTACGGACAACCGCAATACCCGGGCGCCTACCCGCAGGGCGGCGGCTACCCGCCCCCGCCGAACCAGAGCCGCAAGGGGCTGTGGATCGGCGTCTCGGTGGTCGCCGTGCTCGCGATCGTCGGCGTGCTCGTCGCCGTGGGGCTGTCCGGTGGCGACGACGACAAGAAGTCGACGGCCTCCTCCACGTCTTCGGCGACCGGCACGAGCGCCCCGAAGTCGGGTTCGCCGATCCCGACGACCAAGGCGACCAAGCGCACCGTCGCGCCCGAGCCGTCCGACGACGACTCGACCTCCGCCCCCGGCCCCGGCACGCGCGGGCTGGGCGAGGACAACTTCCTCACCACGATGCACCGACTGATCCCGGGGACGAAGTCGACCCCGGACGCCGAACTGGTCTCGCAGGGCAAGCAGGCCTGCTCCGACCTCAAGTCGGGCAAGACCCTGCTCGACACCGCGATGAAGGTGACCGCGGTCAGCGGTGTGTCGGAGAAGGGCATGCTCGTCGGCGGCGCCATCGCGGCGTTCTGCCCGGACCAGTCGGGCAAGGTCTCCTGACCCGCCCCACCGCCCGAACGCCGGCCTGAAAGCCGGCCCGGGCGCCGGACGGGCCCGGCCCGCGAGATGAAAGTGTGAATCTCGCGGGCCGGGCGTTTCCCCTTCACGATCACGTCGTTGACCAGCCTGCCGAACCTGGTCGGCACGCTACGTGGAGGAACGAACGCAGTGACGAACATGAAGAAGATCGCCGCCGTCGCGGCCATGGCCGGTGGCATCGCGGCCATGGGCGCCGGAATCGCCAACGCGAGCGCCGACGCGGACGGCGCGGCGGTCAACTCGCCCGGTGTCGTCTCGGGCAACAACGTCGAGATCCCGGTGCACGTGCCGGTCAACATCTGCGGCAACACGGTCGACATTCTGATCGGCGTGCTCAACCCGACGTTCGGCAACGTCTGCGTCAACGCCGGCTGATTCGCCCGCCCCGGCCTGCCTCCTTGGTCGGTGGCCGGCGCGACCGCCCCGTTTCCGGCATTCCGGGAACGGGGCGGTCGTCGTTGTGAGCGCCGCGCCGAACACAAGCGGATCCGCGATGTACATTTCTCGCAGGCTCGCGGCGTCTTACTCGTGCCATTCCGTGCCATTCCGTGCTGGTCCGGTCATCTCCGAACCCGGTCGGCAGATGGACGCGGGCGACCCGCGATGATGGGGATTGCCCGGACGGGTCTTCCGCGTTGTATACGCAGAGGCGCCGTGTGGGGCGCGCACGCAACGCACGCGGAAGAAGGGGTTCCATGGAGCGAATGGGCAGAATGGCCGGATGGCTGCGCCGTCGACCGCGTGAGGATCCGGACACCGTTCGCGACCGGCGGGCCGGACTGCTCATGGACGTGGTGGAGCGTGGTTGGCCCGTCTGTCCGGCGGCGCACCCGGTGGGCTTCGGCTGTTCCTGCGACCGGGTCGGCTGTCCGTCGCCGGGCATGCACCCGGTCTCCTTCGCCTGGCAGACCCAGGCGTCCACCGACCCCGTACAGGTGGCGCGCTGGCTGGAGCTGTATCCCGACGCCAACTTCGTGACCGCGACCGGCACGGGCCACGACGTGCTCGACGTGCCCGCGCGGGCCGGGGAGATCGCCCTCGCGGTATTCGCCGAGCAGGGCATCGAGATCGGCCCGGTGGCCTCCTGCGGCCCCGACCGCACGCTGTTCTTCACCGCGACCCGGGGCACCCCCGCCGACGAGGACGAGTGGTGGCCCTGCGAGTTGGACTGCCACCCCGAGACGCTGGACGCCCACCCGGGGCTGCGCTGGCACTGCCGGGGCAGCTACGTCCTGGTGCCGTCCTCGCAACACCCCTCGGGGCAGCCCGTGCGCTGGATCCGCGGCCCCGAACTCCCGCTGCCCGACCCGCTGCGGGTGCTCGACGTGCTCACCGACGCGTGCGACACCGTGGGCGCCGCGGCCGCCGACGGACGCTGGTCCTAGCGGCCGTCCGGTCGGCGACCGCTCACTCGCCCTCGGCGCCGACCAGGCCGTACACCCAGCCGACCAATTGCACCTTGCCGCCGGCCTTCGGGACCACCGCGACGTACTCGGAGAGCCGGTGCTCGGTGACCGACCGGCTCGGCTTGCCGGTCAGGAACGCCAGCGTCGACGGGTCCACGTCGCCGAGTCGGCGCGGGGGTTGCACGGTGAGCTTGATGCTGTGCTGGAGCGCGAACAACACCAGCGCGCCGCCGTCCGCGGTGCGCACCGCCAGCGGCGGGAACTGCGCCGCCGGGCTGTCCACGGTCTGCCGGACGTAGCCGTCGCCGATCGGCTCGTCCCGCTGCTTGCGCAACTGCGCGGTGTACGGGTCGGGCCCGAACAGCTCGGCGCGGGTCTTGCCGTCCTTGAGGAACTCGGTGAGTACGGGGGCCAGTTCGCCGGGCGAGGCGGCCAGTCCGCCGGCGTTGGGGGAGACCTGCTCCAGATGGCCGGACGAATCCCGCTTCAGCTTGGGCAGTTCGCTCCGCAGCGTCGGCCCCCACGCCGCCTGCCACACCGCGTCCGGGCCCGCCCGGAGGAAGACCAGGAACTGCGGCTTGGCGTTGTTGAAGTTCGGGGTGTTCTGCACGGCGAACCACTTGGGCCAGCCGATCACCTTCGGGATCAGGAACTCCGGCCGCTCGTGCAGGATCGGGGCCCGGCCCAGATTGCCGTTCGGGTCGGTGAAGGCGAGGATGCGCAGACCGGCCTGGTCGAGCACGCCGAGCGAGCCCGTCTCGGCCCGCGCGTTGAGCGGGAGATCGCGGTTCGCGTACGCCTGGTTGTTCTGCACCTCGTAGTCGTGCAGCACCTTGGCGGCCTCGTGCTTGTCCAGCGCCGCGACGGGCGTGCTCGCGCCGCTGACGGTGACACAGCCGGTCGCGGCGAGCGCGGTCGCGAGCAGGGCGGCGACCGCGGCCGGCATGCGGGATATGCGCATCGGTAGTCGGCAACTCTTCCGGGGGAGCGGGCAGGAGGAGATCTCGCGAAACCATACTGCCCGCACCCCGGAACGCAGCGCGCCCAGGCCCTAGGCCAGGGTGAGGACCTCGGCCCCGGAGTCGGTGACGACCAGCGTGTGCTCGAACTGGGCGGTGCGCCTGCGGTCCTTGGTGACCACGGTCCAGCCGTCGTCCCACATGTCGTAGTCGTGGGTGCCCAGGGTCAACATCGGCTCGATGGTGAAGGTCATCCCGGGCTCCATCACGGTGGTCGCCCGCTCGTCGTCGTAGTGCGGGATGATCAGGCCGGAGTGGAACGAGCTGTTGATGCCGTGGCCGGTGAAGTCGCGCACCACGCCGTAGCCGAAGCGCTTCGCGTAGGACTCGATGACCCGGCCGATCACGTTGATCTGCCGACCCGGCTTGACCGCCTTGATGCCCCGGTTCAGCGCCTCGCGGGTGCGCTCGACGAGCAACCGCGACTCCTCGTCCACGTCGCCCACGAGGTAGGTCGCGTCGGTGTCGCCGTGCACGCCGCCGATGAACACGGTGACGTCGATGTTGACGATGTCGCCGTCCTCGAGCCGGGTGGTGTCGGGGATGCCGTGGCAGATCACCTCGTTGATCGAGGTGCAGATGGTCTTCGGGAAGCCCCGGTAGCCCAGGCAGGACGGATAGGCGTGGTGGTCGAGCACGTACTCGTGGGCGACCTTGTCCAGCGCGTCGGTGCTCACCCCGGGCGCGATGTGCGCGGCGGCGGCCTCCATGGCGCCCGCCGCGATCCGCCCGGCGATCCGCATGCGCTCGATGGTCTCGGCGTCCTGCACCTCGGGCCCGGTGTACGGGGTGGGGGCCGGCTTGCCGACATACTCCGGCCGCGGGATGTCGGCGGGTACGGAGCGGATGGGGGTCGGCTTACCGGGTACGAGAATCGCCATAACCAGCGAGTGTAGCCGGCGCCGCGACCGAGCCGGCGGGTGATCCGGTCGGCGGCGGCATCGAGTGGGTGGAGGACGGCCGTGAGGTTCAGACTGTGGCGCAGGCCCGAGGGTCGCGCCGGCGAGTGGTACTACTGCATCAAACACGGCAAGGTCGAGGAGGGACCCGACTGTCCGGCCCGTGACCGGCTCGGCCCGTACGCGACCCGCGCCGAGGCGGCGAACGCGTTGGAGACCGCCAAGACCCGCAATCAGGCGTGGGAGAACGATCCGCACTGGAACGACCCCGGACGCCGCTGAGCGGGCCCGCGGCCGGCGGCGGGCGGGTCACTCGGCGGGTTCGGGGACCCGCCCACCGCCGGCGGTGAGCACCCCGGGCAGTTCGGACAGGCCCGACAGCAGTTCCCCCGGTTCGCCCGGCCCCTCCAGGAGCAACACCACCGCCGCGGCCCTCGGTTCGGTCACCGGCACCTCGCCGGCCTCCTCGACGGGCTCGCGCTCGCGGTTGTGCACGGAGACGTCCACCACGGTGAACCCGGCGCCCGTACAAGCCACCAGGACCGCGGACAACACGCCGTATCCGGGCAGATAGGAGAGCCGGATCTCGGCCGCCCGGTCCCGGGGGCCGCCGATCCGGCGGATGATCGGCGGATAGCCGTAGACGACCACGAAGTGCAGCGTGGTCACCCCGATCGCCAGGTACGGCAGGCCCGCGCCGCAGGCCATGCCGATCGCGCAGGTGAGCCAGACCACCGCGGCCGTGGTGAGGCCGCGCACGGTGTCGCGGCGGACGAAGATCAGGCCGCCGCCGATGAAGCCGATGCCGGAGACCACCTGCGCGGCGATCCGGGAGGGGTCCCAGCCGACGTGGCCCGCGGGCAACACGTCGGTGAAGCCGTACTTGGAGATCTCCATGAACAGCGTGGTGCCGACCCCGACCAGCGCGTGGGTGCGCAGTCCCGCGCTCTTCTGGCGCACCTCGCGCTCGACGCCGATGACGCTGGAGAGCACGAAGGAGAGCATCAACTCGGAGAACTGGGTCCACCCCTGACTCGCGCCGATCCCCTCCGACCACGCCGCCAGGGTCGTTCCGGAATGCACGCGCCCACCTCCTCCGCCCGGGACCGGGGGTCCCGGGGCTGCTCGATCCTCTTCCTCTGCTCGCTCGCTACGACTCCATACGGAGCAATGGGTCACGGACGAGGTTCGGATACCGCGATCGAGGGAGGGGTGGGCGACGGAACGTCAGGCGCGCGAGCGAGCCGTGGTGCGCGTGCGCGAGGTGGTCGTCCTGGCCACGGCCTTCCGCGGACGCGACGTGGCCGTCCTGGATACGGCCTTTCGGGGACGCGACGTGGCCGTCCTGGATACGGCCTTTCGGGGACGCGAGCCGGCCGTCTTGGATACGGCCCTTCGCTGGGACGCGGCCTTTCGGGGACTCGATACCGCCTTTCGGGTACCGGATACCGCCTTTCGGGGACGCGAGGCGACCGGTTTGGACACCGGGCGCTTTCGCACGACGGCGGCCGACGCGCGTGCCGCCGTGGTGTCGACCGTACGGTCGTCGACCGTTTCGGTGTCGCCGTTGCGCTGGATGTAGCGAAGTGCGGTCAGCGCCTCGCGCTTCGTTTCATAGGGCGCGGACTTGATGACCGTCGAACCGTTGGCGGCGGTCAACACGAATCCGAACTTGCCGGAGCGTCCCTTGGTGACGATGAATTTGGCCGGCACGACATCTCCCTGGGAGAGAAGAGAAAGTTTTCTCCTCCACGGAAACATGGTTCGTCCCGGTTGTCATATATAAGTGCTATTTAGGGGTGAATCGACCTCCGCAGCCGAAAACCACTGTGACCTCGACTGCATCCGGGCGCGGACCCCGTGTTCTCTCGGGTTTCGGCCGGCAGGATCGCGCCCATGACAACCCCCTCGTCCCCCAAGCGTGACCCGCGCGACCTGCCGAACATCGACGATCTGGTGGTCGGCGTCCTCGGCGGCACCGGTGAGCAGGGCCGCGGCCTCGCGTACCGCCTGGCCGTCGCCGGCCAAAAAGTGATCATCGGCTCGCGCAGCGCCGACCGTGCCGCGTCCGCCGCGGCCGAACTCGGTGCCGGCGTGCGCGGCGCCGACAACGCCACCTGCGCGGCCGAGAGCGACATCGTGATCATCGCCGTCCCCTGGGAGGGACACCGCGATCTGCTGCTCTCCCTCACGGGCGAGCTGGCGGGCAAGATCGTGGTCGACTGCGTGAACCCGATGGGCTTCGACAAGCAGGGCGCGTTCGTGCTCGACGTCGAGGAGGGCAGCGCCGCCCAGCAGGCCGCCGCCGTGCTCCCCGACTCGACCGTGACGGCCGCCTTCCACCACGTGTCCGCGGTGCTGCTGCTCGACCCGAACGTGGAGTCGCTCGACACCGACATCATGGTGCTCGGCGACAAGCGTGAGGCCACCGACGCGGTGCAGGCGCTCGCGTCGCGGATCCCCGGCATGCGCGGGGTGTACGCCGGCCGGCTGCGCAACGCGCGGCAGGTCGAGGGGCTGACCGCCAACCTGATCTCGACCAACCGCCGCTACAAGGCACACGCCGGACTGCGCGTCACCGACGTGTGAGCCGGCCCGGCCACGCCCGCCAGTGCCCGTCCGACGCACGACGGCGTGCGGCCCCGCGCATCCGAGGATGTGGGGCCGCACGCCGTTCGTGGTTTTCGGGGCCGGAGCCGAGGGTGCCGGGGGATCGCCCGGAGTCGCCCGGGGATCAGACCTGGGCGGCGTTCCAGGTCCGGAGCGGGCGGGTGACCAGCTCGCCGGCACCGTTGTCGATCGCGTCCCGCAGGCCGCCGAGCACGTGGGTGACCATGCCGGCGGTGACCGGGTCGGTCAGCACGTGCTGTACGTCGGCCTCGACGCCGAGCCGGGTGTGCACCTCGGGCACCGCGATCTCCGGGCCGGAGACGACGAAGTTGCCCAGGTCCCGCAGCAGCGCCTTGAGCTGGATCAGCGCGCGGATGCCGCCCTGGGGGCCGGGCGAGGCGGACATGGCGACGATCGACTTGCCGGTCAGGACGCCCTGGGCGTACGGACGCGAGGCCCAGTCCAGCGCGTTCTTGAGCACGCCCGGCAGGCTGCGGTTGTACTCGGGGGTGGTGATGATCAGGCCGTCGGCCTCGACGATCGCCTCACGCAGGCGCACCACGGTGGCGGGCGGGTTCGGCTCCAGGTCCTGGTTGAAGTGCGGCAGTTCGTCGAGACCCTTGAACACCTCGATCTGCATGCCCTCGGGCGCGAACGGCTGGAGGGCGTTCAGCAGAGCCGTGTTGAACGACTCGGCGCGCAGCGAACCGGAGATGGCAAGGATGCGGGACATGGGTTCCTCCGTGGATGGAGAGAGGGTGCCGGGTAGGGCCGGGGGGAAGGTTGTTGAACGTTTAACAATGTAGCGCGGGCTTGTTGCGGATTCAACTTCCGGCCGGGGCCGTGCCACGGGTCGTGGCGCCGAGTGGCCGCGGGTGGTGCGAGGTGGCGCCGGGTGGGTGCGGGCCGGGTGGTCGTCGGGGGCGACAATGGAGCCGCGTCGCGCCGGAAAGCGCCGCGACCGAGGTCTGCCCGCACCCGTCTGGAGCCCCCGCCATGCCCCGCATCGTCGTCCTCGCCGTGATCGTGTGCGTGCTGGCGCTCGCCGCCGCCGTGGTGGCCTTCGTCAACGGGAGTTGGCTCGGCCTGCCGTTCGTGCTCCTCGCCGCGCTCGACGGCAACATCGCGTTCTACTACCTGCGCCGGCAGCGGGTGCGCCGTGCGCGCGACCTCGCCGCGCGGGCCTGATCCCCGCTCCCGCCGCCCGCCGGCCGTCCCCCGTAAGGGTGGATGCCGGTGCCGGATGGTGTGTCGGCATCGAATTCGAACAAAGGTTCGGGCTACGCTTCGATCCGACGTTGTCCACAGGCGTGCGCCGGTCGTGCCTCCGTGTCGGTGCGACGGGTTAGCGTTCAAGGTGTGAAGCGAACACCACAGACCGGCAAGGCGGCATCCATGGCTGGACAGGATCGCGAGAAGGCGCTCGAAAACGCCCTCGCCCAAATTGAACGACAGTTCGGGAAGGGCTCGGTGATGCGCCTCGGCGACGAGGTGCGCGCGCCGATCGAGGTCATTCCCACCGGCTCGATCTCGCTCGACGTGGCGCTGGGCATCGGCGGACTCCCGCGCGGCCGGGTCATCGAGGTCTACGGCCCGGAAGGCTCCGGCAAGACGAGCCTCGCGCTGCACGCCATCGCGAGCGTCCAGCGGGCCGGCGGCATCGCGGCCATCGTCGACGCCGAGCACGCGCTCGACCCGGAATACGCCAAGAAGCTCGGCGTCGACACCGACGCCCTCCTGGTCTCCCAGCCGGACACCGGCGAGCAGGCGCTGGAGATCGTCGACATGCTGACCCGCTCCGGCGCGGTCGACATCATCGTGATCGACTCGGTGGCGGCGCTCGTGCCGCGCGCCGAGATCGAGGGCGAGATGGGCGACTCGCACGTGGGTCTCCAGGCCCGACTGATGAGCCAGGCGCTGCGCAAGATCACCGGTGCGCTCAACCAGACGAACACCACCGCGCTGTTCATCAACCAGCTGCGCGAGAAGATCGGCGTGATGTTCGGTTCGCCGGAGACCACGACCGGTGGCCGGGCGCTGAAGTTCTACGCCTCCGTCCGCCTCGACATCCGGCGGATCGAGACGCTCAAGGACGGCACCGAGGCGGTCGGCAACCGCACCCGGGTCAAGGTCGTCAAGAACAAGCTCGCGTCGCCGTTCAAGCAGGCCGAGTTCGACATCCTCTACGGCATCGGGATCAGCCGCGAGGGCGGCCTGATCGACATGGGCGTGGAGCACGGCTTCGTGCGCAAGTCCGGCGCCTGGTACACGTACGAGGGCGACCAGCTCGGTCAGGGCAAGGAGAACGCGCGCAAGTTCCTCCGCGACAACCCCGACCTCTCCGACGAGATCGAGAAGAAGATCAAGGAGAAGCTGGGAGTCGGCCCGAGGGTCGACGCACCGGCGGAGGCGGAACCCGAGGAGGGCTGAGTCCGTGGTTCGCCCTGCCGGCGAGTGGTCGAACACGTGGGGAGACGGATCCGTCGACGGATCCGTCTCCCCAGCCCCCCGGCCACCGGTCGACGCCGCCGAACTGAGGGCCGCGATGGCCGCCATCGAGGCCGCCGCCCCGTCGGGCGCCGACACCGTGGCCGGCGGCACGCGCGGTGCCGGCGGGCGACGTGGTGCTCCGGGAGCCGGTAACCGCCGGGCTCGCTCGGCGCGCCGTGGCTCGGAAGAGCACGAGGCGGGCGAGCGGGATGCGATCGACGACGGCTCGGGGGCCGGCGTCACGGGCACGGACCGACACGCTCGCGGTCGTGGGACCGGGAGTGGTCGGGCGAAACGCGACAGGCGGGCCGGGACTCGGGGCCGGGCCCGTCGTGACACCGAGGACTCGGAGCGGCCGGCCGACGAGGACGTCGACGCGGCTCCGGAACCGCTCGCCGATCCGGAGGCGACGGCGCGGGCGATCTGTCTGCGGCTGCTGACCGGGCGGGCGCGCACCCGGGCCCAGTTGGCCGACGCGCTGCGCCGCCGCGAGGTGCCCGACGAGGTCGCGGAATACGTACTGGGCCGCTTCACCGACGTCGGCCTGATCGACGACACGGCCTTCGCCGACGCGTGGGTGAGCACCAGGCACACGGGCAAGGGGCTGGCCCGACGGGCACTGGCCCAGGAACTCCGCCGGCGCGGGGTGGACGCGGTCGTGGTCGACGAGGCGGTCGCGCAACTGGAACCCGAGCAGGAGTTGGAGACCGCCCGGGCCCTGGTCGCCCGCCGGTTGCCGGGCACGCGCGGCCTGGATCGGGACAAGCGAATCCGCAGGTTGGCGGGCATGCTCGCGCGCAAGGGATACGGCGAGGGGTTGGCCGTCCGAGTCGTCCGCGAGGCGCTCGATCACGAGGCCGAGGCCGACGAGAGCGACGACCCGGCCGAGACTCCGTGGCGCGCCTGGGACGGGCCGGCCTGATCCCGGCCTCCGCCGGATCGCCCGGTGACCTAGCCTGGGAGCGTTGTCCGAGCCGTCGGGCCGTCACGAACGGGTCCGCCGGCACCGTTTCGCTCCAGCCGTCCGCTTGAAGGGCCATCCGCCTTGGCGATCAGTGTGTTCGACATGTTCTCGATCGGGATCGGCCCGTCGAGCTCCCACACGGTGGGTCCGATGCGCGCCGCGCGGATGTTCGCGCAGCGGCTGAAGAGCGAGGGTGTCCTCGACCGGGTCGCCTCGGTCCGGGTCGAGCTGTACGGCTCCCTGGGCGCGACCGGGCACGGGCACGGCACCCCGCGCGCGGTGCTGCTCGGCCTGGAGGGTTATTCGCCGCGCACGGTCGACCCGGAGGAGGTCGAGCCGGAGCTGGCCCGGATCCGCGAGTCGGGGATGTTGCGGCTGCACGGGGTGCACGAGATCGACTTCGACGGCGACCGCGACCTGGTGCTGCACCGCCGCAAGACGCTGCCGTACCACGCCAACGGGATGACCGCGTGGGCCCGGGACGCCGACGGCACCGAGTTGCTGAGCAAGACCTACTACTCGGTCGGCGGCGGCTTCGTGGTGGACGAGGACGCGGTGGGCGCGGACCGGGTCAAGCCCGACGACACCGTGCTGCGCCACCCCTTCCGCACCGGCGACGAGTTGTTGCGGCTGACCCGGGAGACCGGGTTGTCGGTGTCCGCGCTGATGCTGGAGAACGAGAAGGCCTGGCGCACCGAGGCGGAGATCCGGGCCGAACTGCTCGAGATCTGGCAGGTGATGCGCGGGTGTGTCGAGCGCGGCCTGGCCACCGAGGGAATCCTGCCGGGCGGCCTCAAGGTGCGCCGTCGCGCCGCCCGTACCGCCCGCACGCTGCGCGCCGAGGGGGACCGGCCCACGCACGCGATGGAGTGGGTCACCCTGTGGGCGATGGCGGTCAACGAGGAGAACGCGGCGGGCGGCCGGGTGGTCACCGCGCCCACCAACGGCGCCGCCGGGATCATTCCGGCCGTGCTGCACCACTACGTGGAGACCGTCCCGGGCGCCGACGACGACGGCGTGGTGCGCTTCCTGCTCGCCGCGGGTGCGATCGGCATGTTGTTCAAGGAGAACGCCTCGATCTCCGGCGCCGAGGTCGGCTGCCAGGGCGAGGTGGGCTCGGCCTGCGCAATGGCCGCCGGCGGTCTGGCCGAGGTGCTGGGCGGCACCCCCGAGCAGGTGGAGAACGCCGCCGAGATCGGGATGGAGCACAACCTCGGGCTGACCTGCGACCCGGTCGGCGGCCTGGTCCAGATCCCGTGCATCGAGCGCAACGGCATGGCCGGGGTCAAGGCGGTCACCGCGGCCCGACTGGCGCTGCGCGGCGACGGCCGGCACCACGTGTCGCTGGACAAGGTCATCAAGACCATGAAGGAGACCGGCGCCGACATGAAGACCAAGTACAAGGAGACCGCCCGGGGCGGCCTCGCGGTGAACATCATCGAGTGCTGAGTCTCGGCGAGTGCCGAGTGCCGAGTCTCGCCGAGCGCCCGGTCGCGGGGTGCGCGATCGCACCGACGGGGTGAGGTGTGCTTCCGGGGACGAGGGGTAGGCATGCGCCCGTGAATGACGAGAGTGGTCCCCTCCTGGTGCAGGTGTCGGCGGTCGGAGCCGGTCATACGTTGGTGACCGTGCACGGCGAGATCGACATGGACAGCGGTCCGATCCTGGACGACGCGCTGGGTCGACAGGTGTCGGCCGAGCCGACCCGCCTGCTCCTGGATCTGTCCTCGGTCGCCTTCATCGACTCCTTCGGACTGCGGATCCTGGTCCGCGCGGAGCGACGCGTGCGGGAGGCGGGCGGCTCGCTGCGGCTGATCGCGCCGACGCGCGCGGTCGAGCGGGTGTTGCGGCTGACCGGCTTCACGCTGATGGTCGCCGTGCACGAGACGGTGCGCGAGGCGCTGGACGCCGAGGGGGCGCCCGTCGGGCGCGAGTAGCCGCGCCACTGTCCGATACGCGCTGCGCTGTGAGCGGAATCGGTCCCCGACATGATCAAAGTCCGGTCGAGGGGTGGCCGGATTCGATCATGCACGCCACACTTGGAGTGTCCGCGCGCCGGATGTTTCTGCTGTCGCCCGAAGGCCGTGGACCTTTGGCCGTCCCGTCGAGCGCAAGCCCGACGGGACGGCCGCCGCATGTTCGGGGTCGGGGCGGGGGCGGGTGAGGCGGCCCCGCGCCCGGATCAGCCCAGGGTGCGCTCGAGGAACCGCGCCATCGTCGAGCGATACTCGCGCGCCTCGGGGAGCAGCGCGGTCAGCTCGCTGGCCCCGTGCACGAAACCGTCCCAGCGCTTGCCCTCGACCGCGACACCGGCTTCCTCCAGGCGCTTCGCGTACGCCTCGCCCTCGTCCCGCAGCGGATCGTACTCGGCGGTGAGCACCAGCGCGGTGGGCAGCCCGGCCAGGTCCTCGGCGTGCAGTGGCGAGGCCAGCGGGTCGGTGGCCTCGCTGCGCGGGCTGGACAGGTACTGCGCGACGGCGAACTCCAGGCCGGCGCGGGTGAGCAGGTGGCCCTCGCCGTTCTCCGCCACCGACGGCCGCGCCAGGGTCAGGTCCAGGATCGGGCAGTCCAGCACCTGGGCCACCGGGGTCGGCTGGCGGCGGTCGCGCAACATCAGGGCGCAGGCGGCGGCCAGATTGCCCCCGGCGCCGGTGCCGCCGATGGCGACCTTGTCCGCGTTCACGCCCAACTGGAACGCGCGCTCCTGAACCCAGATCCACGCGGCGTACGCGTCCTCCAGGGGCCAGGGGAACTTGAACTCGGGGGCCAGGCGATACTCGACCGAGACCACCACCGCGCCGCTCTCCGCGGCGATGTGCGCGCAGTGGCTGTCGGACGCGTCGACCGAGCCCAGCCACCACGCGCCGTCGTGGAGGTACACGTAGCCTGGACGACCGCCCTTGGGCGCGGGTCCGGCCGGCGTGTACACGCGGGCGGTGATCCTGCCCGGCTCGGGCTCCTTGACGGTGATGCTCACTTCCCGCGTCGTCACATCTTTCGGCGCGGGCTCGACGGACGCGAGGATGGTCGTCTCGAGACCTTTGTTCGACGCGGCACGACGCTCCGCCAGGGGCAGGTCGGCCGGAAGGGGCGGCGCGGCGGCGACAGCGTCGAGGATCGGCTGGATCTGCGGTGCGACGGGCATGCGACTCCTCCGAACGGAACTACGAAGCAGCACAGTAGAACTTCACGCCCGGAGTTGACAGAGCGTCAGAAGTCGAGCGCGTGACATAGGCCACACAGAAACGGCACGAAGGGCGTCAACCGCCCCAGTTGCCCCCAGCGTTCAATAGACGAACCCAACGAGGAGTACGTGTTGACCGTCATCGACGAACCCCGGATACCGGGCGCGCCCCCGTCCGGACCGGGCCGGGGCGCATCCGACGAGCGCTTGTCGGGAGCCCTGTCGTTCGTGGAACGCGGGCTTCGCATCCTGTGGCGACCGCTGGCCGTCTACGCCGCCACCGCGCTGGCGCAACTGCTCGTGCTCTCGTGGATGATCCCGCCGGGCGGACCGAGCCTG
The DNA here is from genome assembly GCF_003967355.1 of Embleya hyalina. Classification (GTDB taxonomy): domain Bacteria; phylum Actinomycetota; class Actinomycetes; order Streptomycetales; family Streptomycetaceae; genus Embleya; species Embleya hyalina. The sequence goes on from NZ_BIFH01000035.1 coordinate 132,208, forward strand.
CGGGATCGGCTGTTGCAGTGGGACGCGCACTGGTACGTGGACGTCGCCGCGCACGGCTATCCGGACAGCTTCACGTACACCCCCGAGGGCGACCTCACCGGGAACACGCTCGCGTTCTTCCCGCTGTATCCGGGCCTGGTCCGGATCGTGCACTACCTGACCGGCACCGACTACGAGACGGCCGGTCTGATCGCCGGGCACCTGGCCACGGCCGTCGCGATGTGCGTGCTGTACGTGTTCATGACGCGCCTGTACGACCGGCGCGCGGCGCTGGCGATGGTCGTCCTGGTGGGCGGCGCGCAGCCGATGTCCGTGGTGTTCTCGATGGCCTACAGCGAGACGCTCTTCCTGGCCCTCGCGGTGGGCACGCTGCTGGCCGCGCATCGCCGAGCCTGGTTGACCGCGGGCCTGCTCGCGTGTCTGACCAGCGTGACCCGACCGGCGGGCATCGCGGCGATCGCCGCGCTCGGGGTGGCGGCGCTGATGGAGATGTGGCGGCATCGGCGGCTGATGTCCGCGCCGATCGCCGCGTGTGCGATCGCGTGCATGGGGATGCCGCTCTACCTGTTGTGGGTGGGCGAGCGGTTGGGCGAGATCGACGCCTGGTTCACCATCCAGGACGCCGGGTGGGGCACCAAGTGGGACAACGGGGACGCGGTCCGGCACTTCCTCACCGACACGCTGCGCAACGGCGACCAGTGGATAGCGGTCAGCACGGCGGTGCTGATCATCGCGGCGGTGGTCGGCTCGCTGGTCGCGCTGAACCGGCGCATCTGGCCGCCGTTGGCGGTGTACGGGCTGTCGATCCTGGTGATGACGCTGTGTCAGAGCAACTACTACCACTCGAAGTTGCGGCTGATGATCCCCACGCTGCTGTTCTTCGTCCCGCTCGCGACGGTGCTGGCCCGGGCGCGGACCCGCACGGCCGTGCTGGTGCTGGGCGGCGCGTGCCTGTTCGGGATGTGGTACGGCGCGTACATGCTGACCACGTGGCACTACGGAATCTGACCGGACCTCGGCCGACCTGCCCGGCGTAGCGGCCGACTCGTCCGCCGCCCCTCCCCCGGCCGGCGCGTGCCCCCCGTGGTCCCGGTCGCCTGGGGAGTGCCCCGACCGACGTGGGATTTCGCTGCCGCGACTGTTGTGATCGGCATTCGGGTGATGGCCGAATAGTTGGGCATTTACCGACGATTAGCATCCATTCCTGTGACAGAACACCACAGTGCCGGGACTCGTGACACGACCGACGTGGTCATCCTCGGGGCCGGGCCCGCCGGGCTGATCCTCGCGAACATCCTGCACGGGCGCGGGGTCGACTGCGTCGTCCTGGAACGTGCCGGTCGGGCGCACATCGAGACCCGGGCGCGGGCGGGGTTCCTGGCCGCGAACACCGTACGGGTGCTGGAGCGCAACGGCCTGGCCGAGGGCCTGCGCAGACGAGGCCGGGAGCACGGCGTCTGCGAGTTCCGCACCGAGGGCGAGCGCTTCCGGCTGGACTACGGCCGGCTGGGCAGCGGGGAGGCACACACGGTCTACCAGCAACAGGACCTGGTCACGGACCTGTTGGCGCGGTATCTCGACGCGGGCGGCCGGATCCGGTTCGGGACCGAGGCGACGGCGGTGGTCGACGCGGACACCTCGCGACCGTCCGTGCGGGCGCGCGAGGCGGACGGGCGCCCCGGCGGCTGGACGGCCGGATACGTCGCCGGCTGCGACGGCCGGCACGGGGTCGCCCGGCGGTCGATCCCGCCCGGTGCGGTCCGGCACCACCGGCGCGACCACGGCGTGTCCTGGCTGGGTGTGCTCGCCGACGCGCCGCCGAGCATGGACGCCGTCGGCTACGCGATGCATGCGCGCGGCTTCGCCGGCCACATGGCGCGCACCCCGGACACCACGCGCTACTACCTGCAGTGCGCGCCGGGCGCCTCGATCGACGCCTGGCCCGACGAGCGGGTCTGGGACGAGTTGGCGGTGCGGATGCGCGCGGCGGACTACGGGCCGCTGCGGACCGGCCCGATTCGGCGGCGCGCCGTCGTGGACCTGGAGTCCGACGTGCTGGAACCGCTGCGGTACGGCTCGCTGTTCCTGGTCGGGGACGCGGCGAGCCTGGTGAGTCCGTCCGCCGCGAAGGGCGCGAACCTCGCGGTCCTGGAGGCGGAGATCCTGGCCCGGGCGCTGATCGCGGACCTCGTGCACGCCGACCCCGAGCCGCTGGCCCGCTACTCGGCGCGGTGCCTGGCGCACATCTGGCGGGCGCAGGAGTTCTCGCTGTGGATGATCCGGCTCCTGCACCGCCCGCCCGGGTCGGACGACGAGACGTTGTTCCGGGACCGGTTGCGCCGCTCGCGGGTCGAGTCGCTGCGCACCTCACGGGTGCAGCAGGACTGGTTCGCCGAGAACTACGTCGGCGTGTGACGAGATCCATCGCGACGAAGGAGTCCTTCAGATGACCACACAGACGCAGACGCCGACGAGGACGAGCGGCCGTGACGACACGGCCCGCCTGAGCGCGGCGATCGACATCGTCCGACACCAGCACACCGCGACGCTGCTCGCGCTGCTGTTGCCGGGCCTGGACGGCCCGGAGTTGCGGGCGCTCGTGGATCGTTGCCGCTTCGTGCACGCCGGGCTGCTCGTCTGCCCGCCGAGCATGGCGCAGTTGCGCGCGGAGTTGGCCGCGCACGGGCTGGACGCGGACGACCCGCGGCTGCCCAGCGTGGTGGTCCGCGAGCGGCTGGCGTTACGACACCGGCGCGACGTCGCCGACCTCGACGTGGGCATCCTGCGCCCCGCCGTGCGGGGTCTCGACGGCGAACGCCGGGCGGTCGAGGTGTTCGTGCTCCCCGTGCCGCCGGGGTCGGAGTTGGCGGACATCGCCGCGCACGAGCGGGAACGGGAGCACGAGGCGCATCTGGCGTTCGAGGTCCGGCGGCCCGATCCGCTGGTGCTGCGCGGCCTGTGCGCGACCTTCGCCCGGCACGGCGCGTTCGCCGACGGCGGCGGGTACAACCCGCACGAGGACGGCACGGTCTTCTACTTCACCGCTCCCGCCGACTCGAAGGCCGCGTACCGCCGCCTGGAGCTGTACGCGAGCGGCGACCACCGGCAGGTGCTCGCCGCCCACCTGGAGGACTTCCGGACCCGGCAGCCCGCCGAGACGCTGCTGCGGCTGTCGACCGGCGCGTGGACGACCCAGGCGCTGGCGACGTGTGCGCGGCTGGGGCTGGCCGACGCCATGGAGACGGGCGCCGCCGTCGGGCTCGCGACGCTGGCGCGGGCGGTCGACGCCGATCCGCCGAGCCTGGCGCGGCTGCTGCGCTACCTCACCATGCTGGACATGGTCGTGGAGGACGCGAACGGCTTCCGGCTCACCGAGGCCGGCGCGCTGTTGCGCGCGAACTCCCCCGGTTCGATGCGGCCGTTGACGCTGATGTACGGCGGCCCGTTCTACCGGTCCTTCGCGCTGCTCACGCACAGCGTGCGGACCGGGGACACCGGCTTCGAGCGGCTGTTCGGCGAGAATCACTTCGACTACTTCGCCCGCCGGCCCGAACTCGCCGCCTGCTTCGACGAGTCCATGGCCGCGAGCGCGCGCATGTTCGATCCGCTGCCCGCGCACCCGGTGATCACGGCGGCCGGCGACGCGGCGGGACCCAGGACCGTCGTCGACGTCGCGGGCGGTACGGGCGAGTTGCTCGGCCGACTGCTCGCCGCGCGCCCGAACCTGCGCGGCGTGCTGCTGGAGCGTCCGCACGTCGTGGCGGCCGCCCGCCGCTCGCTCGACGCGGCCGGGGTGGGCGAGCGCTGCGCGTACCGGGCCGGCGATTTCGCGGACGTACCGGCGGGCGGGGACGTCTACGTGCTCTCCCGCGTCCTGCACGACTGGGACGACGAGCGCTGCGGGCAGATCCTCCGGCACTGCGCCGCCGCCATGCCCGTACACGCCGACCTGCTCGTCGTCGAGCGCCTGCTGCCCGCCGACGGCTCCCCGGCGCCGGCCATCGCCTGGGACCTGCACATGATGTGCAACGTCGGGGGCCGCGAGCGCGGCGTCGACCACTACGGCCGGCTGCTCGGCGACGCCGGGCTCCGGCTCGTCGACGCCTCGCCGCTGCCGCTGGGCGCGAGTGTGCTGCACGTCCGCAGGGCCGACGCGGCGCGGCCCTGAGGCCGGGGGCGGGGTGGCTCGCTACGACGAAAGCCCCGGCCGGGATCGGCTCGGGGCTTTCGGAAGCTTGGTCCTCCGCGTGGTCCGCCCGGATTCCACTGGCGGGCACGCTGAAGCCACTCGCCACTATGCCACACCCTCCACGCCGGGGTCAAACTTTTGTTCGATCCGGGCGCGGGTCGCGTGCGCTCCCGGGTCGGGCGGCCGGCGAGGCCGGGCCGTCAGCGCAGGTGCGCGGTCTCGTTGAAGACGCGCAGCGACGCGTTGCCGTCGGACCACCACTGGACCGCGCTGATCGCCGCCGCCGACAGCTCCATCCGGAACATCGATTCCGCCGGTGCGCCGAGGGCGATCCGGACCAGGGTCTTGATCGGCGTCACGTGGGTGACCACGAGCACGGTGCGGCCGGCGTACCGGGCGATCGTCTTGTCCCGCGCCACCTCGACCCGGCGGGCCACCTCGGTGAAGCTCTCGCCGCCGGGCGGCGCCGCGTCGGCCGAGGTCAACCACGCGTCCAGGGCGTCCGGGGTACGCTCGCGCGCCTCGGCGAAGGTCAACCCCTCCCACGCGCCGAAGTCGGTCTCCCGAAAGCCCGGCTCCTCGCGCACCTTCAGCCCGAGCCGCTGCGCCACCGCCTCGGCGGTCTGCCGGCAACGGCCCAGCGGCGAGGACACGATCGCCTCGATGGTGCCGCGCTCGGCCAGCGCCTCCGCGGCGCGGGCCGCCTGCCACCGGCCGCGTTCGGACAGCTCCGGGTCGGCGCCGGTGCCGGAGAAGCGCTTTTGCGGGGTGAGCGCGGTCTCGCCGTGGCGCAGCAGGACCAGGGTGGTCGGGCGACCCAGGTCCGGCCCCCAGCCGGGCGCGGTCGGGCGCGCCTTGGCGGACGCGGCCGGCCCGCTCGGCACGGGTTCGGCGGCCGGCGCGGCCTCGGCCGGTCCGGCCGTCGCGAACGCGGTGGAGTTCTGCGCGGTCCAGGCCCGGCCCTTGGCCGCCGCGTCCATCGCCTCGTTGGCGAGGCGGTCGGCGTGCTTGTTCCGCTCGCGCGGGATCCACGTGTAGGTGACCTGCCCCGGCGGGTGGATCCCCCGGGCCTTGGTCGCCAGGTCGCGCATGTCGGCGTGCTTGATCTTCCAGCGGCCCGACATCTGCTCGACCACGAGCTTGGAGTCGGCCCGCACCTCCACGGTCGCCGTCGGGTCGATCGTGTGTGCGGCGGTCAGCCCCGCGATCAGGCCCCGGTACTCGGCCACGTTGTTCGTGGCCACCCCGATCGCCTCGGCGATCTCGTGCAGCACCTCGCCGGTGTCCGCGTCGCGCACCAGCGCGCCGTAGGCCGCCGGGCCCGGGTTGCCCCGGGAGCCGCCGTCGGCCTCGACGACGAGCCTCACAGGCCCGACTCGGCGGTGCGGACGAGGATGCGCCGACAGTTCTCGCAGCGCACGATCGCGTCCGGCGCCGCGGCCCGGATCGCGCCCAGGTCGGTGATCCCCAGCTCCAGCCGGCAGCCCTCGCAGCGGCGCTGGAACAGCGGGGCCACCGCCACGCCGTGCGACTGCTCGCGGATGCGCTCGTAGAGCTTGATCAGGTCGGCCGGGATCGCGCCCGCGACCACCGTGCGCTGCTTGCCGGCGGCGTCCGCCTCGGCGTCGATCTCCGCCTCGGCGGCACCCCGGCGGGCCTCGGCGGCGTCGCGGGCGGTCTGCGCCTCGTCCCGCTCGCCGACCAGCCGGCCCAGGCGGCCCAGGATCTCCTCGCGGCGTTCCATGACCTCCAGGACCACCTCCTCGAGGTCGTCCTGGCGCTTGGCCAGCGAGGTCACCTCGCGCTGCAGGTTCTCCAGGTCCTTGGGCGAGGTGACGTGGCCCGAGTCGAGCCGCTGCCGGTCGCGCTCGGCGCGCTTGCGGACCTGGTCGACGTCCTGCTCGGCCTTGGTCTGGTCGCGGGCCGCGTCGCTCTCCTCGGTCTCGGCGGCGACCACGAGGTCGCGCAACCGGGCGAGCTGCGAGCCGAGGCGGTCGATCTCCTCGTTCTCCGGCAGCGTGCGCTTCTTGTGGGCGAGCAGGTCGATTCGCGAGTCCAGGGCCTGGAGGTCGAGCAGGCGGAGCTGGTCGGCGGGCGCGGCGTTCAGCGGGGGCTCCTTGGATACGGCTCGGGTGGATACGGCGCGGGTGGGCGGGAGGTTGTGTTCCCACCCGGCCACCCGGTGCGTTCGGTGGGTGGGTTCGGGTGCTGGGGGTTCGGGTGCCGCGGACGACGGACGGGCCGGGCGGGCCCGATCACCCGCGTCGCGGTGCCCGGTCGCGGTGTGGCTGCGTGACGGTGTGTACGGCGGTGTTCAGGGATGCGGTGTGTGGAACGTCCATGGGTCGGTGACTAGTTCCGAGACGTGGGTTTCCACCGTAGTACCGCCGGCGGTCAGTGCACGGGTGAGTTCGTCGGCCGCGTGGCGCAACCACGGCCACTCGGTGGCCCAGTGTGGGGCATCGAGCAGCGCGGGGCCGCCGGCCTCCAGCGCCTCGGACGCCGGGTGGTGGCGCAGGTCGGCGGTGACGTAGACGTCGGCGCGACTGCGCCGGACCGCGGCGAAGAGGCTGTCGCCCGCGCCGCCGCACACCGCGACGGTGCGCACGAGGCGATCCGGGTCGCCGGCCACCCGCAGGCCCGTCGCGGTGGCGGGCAGGGCTCGGGCGGCCCGGGCGGCGAACGCGGCCAGCGTCTCGGGGGCGGCCAACTCGCCGATCCGGCCGATGCCCCGGCACTCGCTCGGGTCGGCCGGGGCCGGGTCGAGCGGCGCGGTGACGGTCAGCCCGAGGGCCGCGGCGAGTGCGTCGGAGACCCCGGGGGCGGCCGAGTCGGCGTTGGTGTGCGCCACGTGCAGGGCGCAACCGCCGGTGATCAGCCGGTGTACGACGCGTCCCTTGAACCCGGTCGCGGCCACCGAGTGCACGCCGCGCAGGAAGAGCGGGTGGTGGGTGACCAGGAGGTCGGCGCCGCGCGCGAGCGCTTCCTCGGCCACCGCCAGGGTCGGGTCGACGGCGAACATCACCGAGCGCACCTCGGCGTCCGGGTCGCCGCAGACCAACCCGACCGCGTCCCAGGATTCGGCCCAGTCGGGGTGGTAGATCCGTTCGAGAGTGGCGACGACGTCGGAGAGCTTGGGCACGAAGGGAGGTTACCTCTCCGCGCCCGCCGTCCCGATTCGGGCATCCCGGACGGACGGTGACGGAGTACACCGGAATGCCTGTCGGTTGTGTGAAGTCGGCCCCATCCGAAGCGTTTGTGCGGTATGCAGGCTCGCACTGTCGTACGACACGAGGGGGACGACGACGATGCTGCACTGTCTGCTGTGCGGTACGCCCTATCTGGAGACGGACGCGTACTGCCCGGGCGAACAATGCGGCACCGACCTGCACGGTCAGCGCATGGGCGACCCGGCCTGCGCGGTACAGGCGTGGTGCGAGCCCCGTCGGATCACCGCGGCTCCCGGCGAGACGGTCATGGTGACGCTGACCCTGCGCAACACGGGCAGCGTGTCGGACGTCTACGACCCGGAACTGCCCCGGGACGCCGCCCGGCGGATCGGCCTCGATCGACCCGGGCCGCCCGAGTTGCAGCCGGGCGAGGTCCGGACCTGGACGATCGTGTACACGGTGCCCCCGGACGTCGAGGACCAGCTCGCGCCGAACGGGATGTTCGGCCTCGGCGAGGTCGGCGCGGACGGCGGCGGCAGCGCGTTCGAGGAGGACTCCCGGGTCGTCGAGGAGAACGACGTGCCGGTGCGGGTGGTCTCCGCCCGGGACATGCGGGTGGCGGCGTGCGCGCCGTTCTCGGTACGGGTGGTCGCCGGCGCCGGCGCGGGGGCTTGGGGTACGGCGGGGGCGGCTGCGGGGGCGGCGGTCGACCGCGAGCACCGGAACGGGAATCGGCGGACGAAGGTCGTCGCGGCCGTGTTCGCCACCGTGGCCGCGATCGCGGTGGCCCTGGTGGTGGGCATGGCGATGGCGGGTTCGGACGACGCCTCGCCGGCGGCCAAGACGAGTCCGACCACGTCCGTGCCGGAGTCGACGGGCCCGAGGCCGACCGCCGGGCCGACCACCGAGGCGCCGGTGACCAGCACGCCGGACGCGAGCGACTCGGCCGCGCCCGCCACGAGCGCGCCCGCCAGGCTGACCGTGCCGAACGTGGTCGGGATGACCGAGGCGCAGGGCGTCGCGCTGCTGCGCGAACGGGGCTTCCGGGGCAGTGTCCGGGGCAGCGGCGGCACGATCGTGTCCACCGATCCGGCGGCCGGGACGAAGGTGGACCGGGACCGGGCGGAGATCGTGGTGGTGATGTCGGGGGCCAGGACGACCCCGCCGCCGACCACCACCGCGCCGATCTCCTCCCCCACGGCGACCGCGCCGGCGACGACCACGGTGCCGCCGCTGGTCGGCGCGTCGTCGTCCGAGGCCGAGTCCCGGCTGCGGGGGGCGGACCTGGTGGCGAACATCGTCCGGGTGCCGACCGCCGATACGCCGGAGGACACGGTCGTCGACTGCGCCCCGGGCGAGGGCTCGAAGGTCCGGCGCGGCTCGACGGTGACCGTGCGGGTGGCGACGGCGCCGAGCACGGGGTCGCCGGCCCCGCGCTGAGATCGGGTCGATCCGCGCGGGGTGGGCCCGGGCGGGCGCTACGGCGGGCCCTGGCCGCCTCCCCACGCCATGCAATAGCTTGCTTCAGTCAAGAACAGGCGAAGGGAGCTTGCTCATGCTGGATCTCACCGGCTCGTCCGCGATCGTCACCGGCGGGGCCTCCGGGCTCGGCGAGGCCACCGCCCGCCGGCTCGCGGCCGGCGGCACCTCCGTGGTGATCGCGGACAAGAACGAGGAACGCGGCAAGGCGGTCGCCGCCGAGATCGGCGGTGTCTTCGTCGCCACCGACGTCACCCGGGAGGACCAGGTACAGGCCGCGGTGGACGCGGCCGTCGCCGTCGCGCCGCTGCGCGCCCTGGTGTCCTGCGCGGGCACCGGCATGGGCGCGCGTACCGTGGCCCGGGACGGCACCCCGCACCCGCTGGCCGCGTTCGAGTTCATCGTCCGGCTGAACCTGATCGGCACCTTCAACGCCGTCCGCCTGGCCGCCGCCGCGATGGCCTCGGTCGAGCCGCAGGCCGACGGCGAGCGGGGCGCGATCGTGTGCACCGCCTCCGTGGCCGCCTTCGACGGGCAGATCGGCCAGGCCGCGTACGGCGCCTCCAAGGCCGGCGTGGTCGGCCTGACCCTGCCGGTGGCCCGCGATCTGTCCGCGATCGGCGTGCGGGTCAACACCATCGCGCCGGGCACGATGGACACCGCGCTGTTCGCCGCCGCGCCACAGGCGGTCAAGGACACCCTCGGCGCGCAGGTGCTCTTCCCCAAGCGCATGGGCGTGCCCGACGAGTTCGCCTCGCTTGCGTACGAATTGCTCACGAACAGCTACCTCAACGCCGAGGTGATCCGGCTCGACGGCGGAATTCGCTTTCAGCCGAAATAGCGGTAATCACCGCGAACCGGGAGGATTCGCACGCCGTTCGGCGTCAATGGTCGGCACGTCCGTCCCCATGATGTTGGGATGGGGTCGTGAGCGATCAGACCTCCGCGTGGCAGCGCCCCCTGCCCCTGCACCTGCCCGGCCTGGCGCCGCCGATCCGCCGCGACTGTGCGATCGGCGGCGTGGTGCTCGCGGGCGCGCTCGTCCTGCTCTTCACCCGTTCGTATGTGGTCTGGAGCGTCTGGGACCCGAGTCCGTGGTTGCGGCTGGGGCCGCTGCTGTTGCTCACGCTCGCCCAGTGCCATCGCAGTTCGTCGCCGCGCTTCGCGCTCGCCCTCGGACTCGTCGGCGAGGGGTTGGACACCGCGCTCGGGCCCTCGATCGGCGGCCTGATCATGTGGTCCGACGTGCTGTACGCGGTCGCCGTGTACGGCAGTTCGCGGCTGGCCTGGCGGTTGTTGTACGGCAATCTGGCGTTCCTGGTGGTGACTACGATCACCATCTGGGCGACGATCCGCAGCTTCCGGGTCTTCGTCCTCGCCGTCTTCTACATCGGCCTGGTCGCCATCTCCCCCGTGCTCACCGGGTTCTCGGTGCGCGAGCACCGGGAGAAGGCCGAGGTGGAACGGCTGCGCTCCGCCCAGACGGCGCGGCTGGCCGAACTCGACCACCAGGCCGCCGTGATCGCCGAACGTGCCCGGATGGCCCGCGAGTTGCACGACGTGATCGCCAACCACCTGAGCGCGGTCGCGGTCCAGTCCACCGCCGCGCTGTCCGTGAAGAGCCTGGACGAGGCGCGGCTGCGCGAGGCGCTGGAGGTGATCCGGGAGAGCAGCGTGCAGGGGCTCACCGAGATGCGCCGGATGATCGGTCTGCTGCGCTCGGAGAACACCCCCGAGGAGCCGGTGTCGGTACCCCGCCTCGCCGAGACCGATCGACTGGTCGAACACGTGCGCCGGGCCGGGCTGCTCGTGGACATCGAGATCGTCGGCGTGGTGCGGGAGTTGCCCACCCCGGTCGACCTCGCGGCCTATCGGGTGGTCCAGGAGACGCTGACCAACGCCCTCAAGCACGCCACGCCGCAGCGGTTGCGCCTGGTCTTCGCCTATCGCGCCGATGATGTGGTGATCACCGGCGAGAACGGGATCGACCCCGAGCACGTCACCGGGCTGCCCGGCGCGCGGGCCGGTCTGGTCGGCATGTCGGAGCGGGTCTCGTTGCTCGGCGGCCTGTTCGAGGCGGGCCCGCGCGACGGCCGGTGGCATCTGCGGGCCGAACTCCCGTGCGGTGACGACGTGGTGCTCGACGCCGGAATCAAGAACGCCCCGACGGGGCCGAAGGGTGGGACCGGGTGAGCGACGCCGAGACGCTGCGGGTGCTGGTCGCGGAGGATCAGGCGGCGGTCCGGGCGGGGCTCGTCCTGATCCTGGACGCGGCACCGGGCATCGAGGTGGTCGGCGAGGCCGCCGACGGCGAGGACGCGGTGGCACTGGCCCGGGCGTTGCGCCCGGACGTGGTGCTGATGGACGTACGGATGCCGCGCCTCGACGGGATCAGCGCCACCCGGGAGTTGACCGCGGCGGGCCTGGACGTGCTCGTGCTGACCACGTTCGACCTGGACGACTACGTGTTCGGCGCACTGCGCGCGGGCGCCGCCGGGTTCCTGCTCAAGACGGTCGACGCCGCCCGGTTGGTGGAGGCGGTGCGCCTGGTCGCGCGCGGCGACGGCTTCGTCGCGCCGGAGGTCACCCGTCGGCTGATCCACGCGTTCGCGAGCCCGCCCCCGACCCGGCCGACGGACGGCCCGGAGGTCCCCGCCGAGGCCCTGGCCTCGCTCACCCCGCGCGAAAGCGACGTCCTGGCCTGCCTGGGCCGAGGCATGTCGAACCAACGCATCGCCGCACACCTGGACATGGCCGAGGCCACCGCCAAGACCCACGTGAGCCGCATCCTCACCAAACTCGGCCTCAACAGCCGAGTCCAAGCCGCAATCCTGGCCCAACAACGCGGCATCGCCGACTAGCGAGCGGCCGCGGGCCGGGTGCGCCCGCCGTCCGGACGCCGCTTCGGTGCCGGATGTCGGTCGGCTTCGGTCGGTTTCCGGGACGGGGGATCCGCTTGCCGCGCCACCTGGGCTTTCGGGTGATGGTGATTCGGTGGGGTTCGGGGCCGAATCGCGGAGTGGGAGTCGGGGCGGGGCTCGCTCGATCGGGCCATCCTCTGGCGTGTGGGGGCCGGGCGGTGGGTGGGCTGAGCTGGGGGGATGGTGGCCCGGCGGGAATATGCAGATGAACTGACCAACAGGTCCTCAATGCGGGTCACTTCACTCAATTGGGTGAAGGGTGTCGCAACTCGTTGAGCTGTCCCGAACGCGCTGCGTACGGTCATGCCGTCCCGTCGGGGGGAGCGATCCGAGGCGGGGCGGCCGCGTCGGCGACCGGGGCACCCGGTCGCTCGACAACCGTTTCCGGGCATCGGTCGACGGGCGCGCGACGCGTCGTCGGCCGGGGCGCGAGGGCACTGTCGAGGGGGGAAGTCCAGGGATGGCGACGACGACTCGTGGACACCGGGCGGAGCGCACCGGCGGCCACGGCGCGCCGGGTACGAACCTGGTCGACCACGTCCGTGCGGCGCTCGATCGCGACGCGGTCGGTGCCCGGGAACAGGGAACCGGCGAAGGAGCCCCGGGCTCGGCCGGTGCGTGGGATGTGCGCTCCGACGACTTCTGGTGCACCGTACGGCCGCCGGGCCACGCGGCTCGCGCACAGGGCTGGAAGATCCATGTCAGCGCGCGGACCGGGGACGCCCCGCATGTGCTCGGCCGGGTGTGCGACGTGCTGTTGCCGCGTCGGGTGGCGTTCAAGTTCGCCGGTGACCTGGAGCGGCTGCGGATGCTCAACTCCCGTGAGGCGGACCGGGCTTCGGCGGGCAAGTTCATCACCGTCTACCCCGACGACGACGAGCAGTTCATGGAACTGGTGGACGCGCTCGACGAGGTCACGCGCGAGCTGACCGGCCCGGGCATCCTCTCCGACCGGCCGTGCCGACCCGGCAGCGTGGTGCACTACCGCTACGGCGGGTTCGGCCGTCGGGCGGTGCTCGGCAACGACGGCGGCTATCGCGCGGTGCTGACCGACCCCGACGGGTCGGCCGTGGACGACGCCCGGGAGGCGTGGTTCACTCCGCCGCCGTGGGCGCCCGATCCGCTGGTACGGCGGGCCCGTTCGGCGCCGTCCGCCGCGTCCGCGTCGGCGCCCCGGCGGGCGGGGGTGCTGATCGGCGGCCGGTTCGCGGTCACCTCGGCACTGCGGCACTCCGCCAAGGGCGGCGTGTTTCTGGGCCGGGACACCACCGACGACACCGAGGTCGTGGTCAAGCAGGCCCGTGCGCACATCGAGGTGGACCGCTCCGGGCGGGACGCGTGCGCGGCGTTGCGGCACGAGGCGGTGCTGATGCGGCGGCTCGAACACACCGGCGTGACTCCTCGGCACGTCGCGCTGCTCGAAGAGGCCGAGACGATCTTCCTGGCCCAGGAGCGGATACCGGGCGAGCCGTTGCGTGCCTGGGCGGTCCGGCACGCCGCGGATCCGGACGTACCGTGGGCGCGGGCCCGGCCCCTCGTCGAGGGGCTGATCCGGCTGGTCCGGACCGTGCACGGCGAAGGTCTGGTGATTCGCGACCTGTCGCCGACTAATGTGCTGGTCGGGCCGGACGGCGCGCTGCGGCTGGTGGATCTGGAGCTGGCCGCCGAGATCGGCGCACCGGCCGGTGCCGCCGGTACGCCCGGCTATCGGGCGCCGGAGCAGCGGCCGGCCGTCGACGGCAGTCATCGGGCGCATCCCTCGGCCGACCTGTACAGCCTCGGCGGCCTGTTCTTCCTGCTCGCCACCGGCGCCGACCCGGCCCTGCCCGAGGACGTGGGCACCACCCGCGACACGGTGGAACGCCTGGGTGCGTGGCTGGAGTCGGCGGCCCGACACGGCGAAACCGCGCGGCGCCTGGCCCCGGCGATCCGCGGCCTGTGGCACGAGGACCCGACGCGACGCTGGTCGACGGAGCGGGTGTCCGCCTTCGTGACGGGGCCGGCGGGCGGGGGCGGGGGTGGGGCGGACCCGGTCGACGATGTGCGCTCGGGTTCGGGCGGCGGGTCGCTCGACGAGCCGAGGGGCGGGGCGAGGGGCGGGTCGGCCGCCGGGGCGAGCGGCGAGTCGGGCGACGGGACGGCCACCGAGGCGAGCGGCGGGGCGGGAAACGGGTCGCCCGCCCGGTCGGTGGGCGCGTCGGGCGACCTGGCCGGCGGCCGGTCGGGCCGCGTCGTGTCGGCAGGGCCGCCGGGTGACGGCCCTCGGCGCGAGACGGGCCACGCCGTGGGCGCGTCGGGCGACCTGGTGGACGGCCGGTCGGGCCGCGGGTCGGCGGGGCGGTCGGGGCAGGGCCCTCGTCGTGAGTCCGGCCTCGTCGACGGTGCCGCCGACGGCCGTACCGGCTGTGCCGCTCGGCAGGATGTGCCGGATGGGCCTCGGCCGCATCCGGACACCGAGGGCGACAAGGTTCCGCCGCATCCGCAGCCGCCCGAGGACGACGTGCTGCTTCGGGACGGGCTCGCGCACCTCGTGGCCACGATGACGCCGGGGCGGGTGGATCGGCTGTGGCCGATGACGGCCGGCGCGGCGGCGATGGATCCGTGCGGCGTGCAGTACGGCGCGGCCGGCGTGCTCGGCGTGCTGGCCCGGGCCGCGCACACCACCACGCTCGAACCCCGGCTGCGCTACACCCTGCATCGCGCGGTCGAGGACGGCGCCGCCTGGCTGCGCGATCGGGCCGCGGCCGAGCCCGTGGTCCTGCCCGGGCTGCACTTCGGGCGTTCCGGCACCGCCTGGGCGCTGCACGACGCGGCGACGCTGCTCGGCGACGCCGAACTGGCCGCCGGCGCCGCCGACCTCGCCCTGCGGGTACCGATCGCCTGGCCCAACCCGGACGTGTGCCACGGCGCCGCCGGGGCCGGTCTGCTCCAGGTCCGGATGTGGCGGGCGACCGGCGACGAACGTTTCCGGCGGCGCGTCGTCGCGTGTGCCGACACGCTGCTCGGCGCCGCCCGGCAGACCGGCGACCTGACCCTGTGGCCCGTACCGCGGGACTTCGACTCGCGCCTTGCCGGCGCCGCGCACCTCGGGTTCGCGCACGGCGTCGCCGGGGTGGGCGCGTTCCTCCTGGAGGCGGCCCTGACCACCGGCCGCGAGGGCTACCTCGACGGCGCCCGGGCGGCGGCGCGTACCCTCGCCCGCACCGTGCGCGTCGACGGCGACACCGCGTGGTGGCCGCAGGGTCCGGGCGATCCGGACGGGGTCCGCCTGGCGTACTGGTGCAGCGGTTCGGCCGGCGTCGGTACGTTCCTGATCCGGCTGTGGCGGGCGGACCACGATCCGCTCCACCGCGACCTGGCCGAGCGCGCCGGTGCGGCGGTGCATCGGGCCCGGTGGCACTCGGGCACCACCGCGTGCCACGGTCTCGCGGGCAACGGGGAGTTCCTGCTCGACCTGGCCGAGACGCTGGGCGATCCGATCCATCGTGCGCGGGCCGCCGAGCTCGCCGATCAGCTGCGGGTGCGGACCGCGATCGTCGACGGCCTGCGGGTACCGGCCGACGAGACCGCCACGGGTGTGTCCGCCTCGTACGGCACCGGCACCGCCGGTGTCCTGGGCTTCCTGCTCCGGCTCGGCCACGGCGGAGCGCGGTTGTGGTTGGACGGTGAGGAAGCGTGAGCACGATGGTGACGACTCGACCGCTGCGGCGGATCAGTTGGTCGTTCGCGGCCGACGGCGGACACGCCGCGTGCCTGGCCACGCCGGGCGACGGCACCTGGCGGGTGGAGTCGTGGTCGTTGCGGCCGGGGCGGGCCAGTGGCGCGATCCCGGTCGGCACCGGCGCGCCCGAGCGGCTGCACACCCAACTGCTCGCCCTCCCCGACGGTCGGGTGCTGGCCTGCCGACACGAGCCCGGGCGGCACGAGTTGGCCCTGCTCGAAGCCGACGACGCGGGCAGCGAACGACACGTGACCACGGTGCGGCTGCCGGGCCTGCGGCTGCTCCCCTACCCCGGTACGGACGCGCTCGCCCTCGCCCTCGGGGCGGACACGACCCCGTCGACGACGGTGTGGCTGGTCCGCGAGGACGGCCGGTTGGACCCCGTCGCCGAGTTGTCCGGGCTGTACAGCGGCGGGGTCTGGCTCGACCCGGACGGTCACCGGCTCGCCCTGGACGAGGTGCGCGGCGGCCGGGTCAAGACCGTCGCGCTCGACCTGGGGACGGCGACCGTACGCCCGTTCCTGGAGCTGACCGACGACAGCAACGACCGGCTCCTGCTCGCCGATCCGGTCGGCGGGCTGCTGGTGATCGCGAGCAACGCGCCGGGCTCGGACCGGCTCGGCTGGATCCGGCTGCCCGCCGACCGCACGCAGGCGCCGGGCCGGGTGCGTTTTCCCGAGGTCGTACACGTGCCCGACGCGCAGGTACGCCCGATCGCGATCGCGCCGGACGGCCGCCGGGTGGCGGTCCAGCTCGACCGGGGGGCGATCTCGCGGCTGGCCGTATGGACCCCGGAGGAGGGCGAGCTGGTCGAGGCGGCCACCCCGGACGGGTGTCTGGGCGCGGTCGGCCGGTGGACCGAACAGGGGTTGCGGATCCCGTTCTCCGCGCCGGATCGGCCCAGTTGCCTGGCCCGGCTCGACCCGTCCCGCCCGGGGTCGTGGCGCCAGGACGGCGAACCGGGCCCGTTCGTCGGGTTCGACGACGCGGACCGGCCCCAGTGGCGGCCGGCCCATCTGGAGCTGCTGGTCGGCGGGACGGGTCCGGTCGAGTCGATCGTCTACGGCGGCCCCGACTGGCGGTGCGCCGAGCACGTCCTGCTCGCCCTGCACGGCGGTCCGGCGGCGGCGTGGCGGTTCGAGTTCGATCCGCTGCTGCAACGGCTCGCGGCGGCGGGCATCGCGGTGGTGGCGCCGAACCAGCGCGGCAGTACCGGGTACGGCGCCCGCTTCGCCCGCGAGCTGCACGGCGCGTGGGGCGGCCCGGACCTCGCCGACGTCACCGCGATCGGCCGCACCCTGGCCGCCGAGCGAGCCGCCTTCGGCCGCGCGCCGGCCGCCCTGTTCGGGGTCAGCTACGGGGCCTACCTCGCGCTGCTCGCCGCGTCGCTCGCGCCGGGTGCGTGGTCGCGCTGTCTCGCGGTCGCGCCGTTCCTGTCCGGTCCGAGGTTGATCGCCGAGGCGTCGCTGCCGATCCGCGCGCTGATGACCCGGCTCGGCGGCGACACCGAATACGTCGACGACCAGGGCCCGCGCGACGTGCTCGCGGTGTGCGAACGCATCGCCGTACCGCTGCTGTTCGTGCACGGCGACCGGGACGACACCATCCCGGTCGGCCAGTCCAGGGCACTGCGCCACACGCTGCTCGCGCGCGGCCGGGTCGAGGGCGCCGACTTTCGCTACCTGGAGCTTCCCGGTCTCGGCCACGAGGCCCTGGCCGGGGATGGGGCACCCGATCTCCACGCCCACCTCACCGGTTTCCTGCAAACCGGCCGGGTGTGACGACAGGGGGGAATCGCCCCGCACCACCCGTCGGGGGCAACCGCTCACGACGGCGGCACGTCCGAAGGAGATTCGCCATGGAGCCCATCGAGACCGACCTCGCCGCGCTGCAGCAGTTGCCGGAGACCGAGTCGGTCGAGCTGGGCGGGCACGGCGGCAACGGGTGTCAGTTCACCTGCCTGCTGATCACCTGCCTGCTCTTCACGATCAACTAGCGCACCACGTCCGGTACCCGGATTCGGCCTGCGGGCACGATCGGTCGAGCTCGTGAGACCGGTCGACGCCCGGGTTCGATCGACACCGTGATCGTTCGGCGGGCGGGGTGGACCACCCGTCCGGTGTTCCCGAACGGTCGACGCGTCGCGGGTCGGCGGGTTGTTCGACAAGTACGAACCCGGGACCGGGAGTTCCTGCCGGAATCAGGAGCTCCCGGTCACCGGGCCCAGGTCAGCATCGCAATCCGGGCGACCGACGCCGAGCGGGCGCGCCGCTCGCCCGCCTTTTTCCTCTCGACGGCGAGGGCGAGGGCACGGCCGCCGGTCCGCCGCGCTCGACGATCCGCGCATCCGAGGAGGCCCGCCGTGGTCGACGTCCCGATAGCCGCGCAGGCCGACCCGATGGCCGCGCAGGCGCTCCCGGCGGGCGTGCCGACGCCGACGGCGACGCCGACCGATCGCACCGGCACCGGGGTGCGCGGGGCGCTGCGGGTCGCGCCCGGGGCGACGGTGACCCTCGCGCTCGCCGTTCCGGCCGGATCGATCGCCGCGCTGTTGTTGCCGGCGGCGGTGGCCGGCTCGGTGGACGCGGTGGTGCGCGGCGACTCCGCTTCGGGGCCGACCGTACGGCTGATCGCCGTCCTGGTCCTCGGGTTGCTGGCCGGGTTGCTCGCGGAGATCGCCGGTCCGGGGCTGGCCGCCGAGCTCACCGCGCGCCTGCGCCGCCGGCTCGCCGTGCACGTCACCGACCTGGGCACCGGGTCGCGGAATCCTTTTCCCGCCGGCGACGTCACCTCGCGGCTGGTCGGCGCCGCACCCGACGCGGCCGGGCTCGTCCCGTCGCTGCTCGGCACGCTCGGCGCGCTGGTCACCTCGCTCGGCGGCATCGTCGCGCTCGCCCTGATCGACCCGTGGCTCGCGGTCGGCTTCCTCGGCGGGCTGCTGCCGGGGCTGCTCGTGGTGCGGGTGTTCATGGCCCGCGCGACCGATCTGTTCGGCCGCTACCAGGCGGTACAGGGCGGGTTGGCCGGCCGGTTGACCGACGCACTCGCGGGGGCCCGGACGATCCGCGCGTGCGGCACGCGCGATCGGGAGATCGCCCGGATCCTGGCCCCGCTGCCGGAGCTCTCGGCCGCCGGACACGGCCTGTGGCGGGCCCAACGCAGCGCCGTCGCACAGGTGTTGCTGCTCGCGCCGATGGTCGAACTGACGGTGCTCGCGACGGCGGGGTGGTTGCTCGCCGAGGGGCGGATTCCCCCGGGGCAGATGGTCGCGGCGGCGGGATACGCGGCTCTCGGTCTGGGGTTCCTGGAGCAGGTGGAGGCGCTGGTCGGGGTGGCGCACGCCCGTGCGGGGCGGATACGGGCGGCCGAGTTGCTGGCGGTCGAGCCCGCCGGGTACGGCACCGCGCGCACCCTGCCGCCGGGGGGCGGCGAACTGGTCTTCCGGGGCGTGCGGGTGCGGGTGCCGGAGGGGGAGGCCGGCTCGGGCGGGGGTCGGGCGGTGCTCGACGGGATCGACCTGACGGTGCCGGCGGGGGCGTGTGTGGCTCTGGTGGGGGCGTCCGGGTCGGGCAAGTCGACGCTGGCGGCGCTCGCGGGGCGGCTGCGCGAACCGGACGAGGGCGAGGTGCTGCTCGACGGCCTGCCGGTGACCCGGTTGGCGCGCGGCGAGTTGCGGCGGGGGGTCGCCTACGCGTTTCCGCGCCCGGTCCTGGTGGGCGCCGATCTGGCGGAGGCGCTGGCGTACGGCCGGCCCGGGGCGGATCCGGAGGCACTGACCCGGGCGGCCCGGATGGCCTACGCGGACGACTTCGTCCGCCGACTGCCGGCCGGCTACGCGACCCGGACCGACGGGCTGGCGCTGTCCGGCGGGGAGGTGCAACGGCTCGGCCTGGCACGCGCGTTGGTCCAGGACGCACGGGTCCTGGTGCTGGACGACGCGACCAGCGGCCTGGACACGGTCACCGAACACCACATCCACGAGGCCTTCCGCACGGGTCTGGCCGACCGCACCCGAATCGTCGTCGCCCACCGCGCCGCGGCAGCGGCCGACGCCGACTTCGTGGCCTGGCTCGATTCCGGCCGCATCAAGGCCCTCGGCCCCCACCGGGAACTGTGGAGCGACCCGGCCTACCGCGCGGTATTCACGAGAGAGGAGCGGACGTGAAGGGGGCGACGGGGGACGGGGACAAGGACGGAACCGAGCCCGAATCGCAGCCCGGGACCCGAGCCGGGACCGGGACCGGGCGCGAGCCACACACGGGGGCTGCGCCGGGGTCTTCGGCCACGGGACCCGAGGTTGGCGTCAGGGCGGGAAACCGTGCCCGACCCGACGCAACGACCAGACCCGGCATCGAAGCACGGACGGGCGCCGCGCAGGGGCCATGGGTCGGCCCCGAGGTCGGGGTCGAATCCGAAACGACCGACCGAACCGGAGCCCACACCACACCCCGGCCCGAGATCGACACCCCGGTAACGACCGCCGGCGGACCCACACCCCCGTCTCGGGCCACGATCAGGTCCTGGGAGGCGACACCGGCGAGTGACGGAGCCGGATCCGACACCACGACCCCGTCCGAGATCCACGCCCCCACAACGACCACCGGCAGGCCCCGGCCCCGGGAC
>NZ_BIFH01000035.1:152916-174799 GCF_003967355.1 Embleya hyalina
ACGATCGGGCCCTGGGGCGAGACATGGACGGGGGCTCCGCCGAGGTCTTGGGGCGGGCCCGACGCCGGGGTCGAATCCGGGGCGGGTGACCGGACCGGAGCCCACACCACGACCGGGCCCGAGGTCGACGCCCCCGCGACGACCGCCGGCGGGTCCCGGGCTCGGGACGCGATCGGGCCCTGGGGTGAGGGCTCGGTCGGGGGGCGGAGTCGGGAGTGGGCCTGGTGTTCGGCGGTGTCCGTGCACGCGACGCGGATGGTCGACCCACGCACGAGCGCCGCGCGCCCGGCGCCGAATGCCGCCGACGACAGGACGGAATCCGGCGAACCGGCCGGGACCGAAGGGGGAAGCCGGATGACGGACGACGACCGACGACCCGACGATCACGACGAGGCCGAACGCCGCCGACGGGTGGTGATCCCGATCTGGGACCTGGGCAGCCTCCCCACCGAGTCGGCCGAGCGCGCCTCCGCCCCCGACGAGGGCGACCGCGAGCCGCCCCGGGCCACGGAGACCCGATCCGCCCGCCGCCTGGTGGTGTGGTCGGGCACCACGCCGAATATCGCCCAGACCTCGATCCGCGTCGACCCGGACGAATCACCCGACCATCCGGGCCACCGTCGAACACCCCGCCTCGGCCGCCCACATCGCGCTGCGGCGCCGCGTCGAGACGCCGGCGAGGAGCCCGGGCCGGACGAAACCGAGGCAGCACCGACGGGCGGAGCCAGGTGGCGAATCGTGCGCACCGGCCGACGACGGGAGGCGGCGGCACCGAACCCCGGCACCGACGACGCACCGGCCGCCTCGGGGTCGGGCCCTGCCCCCGCGCGGGCCGACGTACGGAACCCACCGAACGGGGACGGTCGGCGGCGGATCCCGTACATCGGCCGACGGCCCGACCGAGGCCCCGAACCGGCACGCGAGTCGGCCACGAACGGCTCGGCGGTCTGCCCGACGCCGGCCGGGGACTCCCCGCGTACCGGCCGGGAAGTTCCACTCGACCACCGGCGGGCCGACGGCCGACAGGCGGCAGCGGTACCCGAGCCGAGCCACGAGGACGGCTCGGCCTCCGAAGCGAAGCCCACGCCGGCCGACCCGGCGCAACGACCCGACGCGCGACGCCGCCGACGGATCCCGGGCATGGGCCGACGCCGGGAGCCGGCGGCAGCGGAGGAAGGCCCGGCATCCGGCTCACATCCGGATGCGACCTCCACGCAAGGCGGCACGGCAGGCACCCCCGTCGCAGGCCGGCGCCGAGAGCCGACAGCAGGCGAGGAAGACCCGGCATCCGTCTCGAACCCGGGCGTGGTCCCCTCCCGAGACGACACGGCACGAACGCCCGAGGCACGCCGCCACTGGTACAGGCCGCGCACAGGCCCCCGCCGGAAGCAGGCGGCCATCGAGGAAGACCCGGCATCCGCCCCGAACCCGGGCCTGGACTCCACCCGAGACGACACGGCACGAACGCCCGAGACAGGCCGCCGCCGTATCTCGCGCACGGGGTCGCAGGGGGGTTCGGTGGAAGTCCGGGCGGGCGCTTCGGCCTCGGGTGAGGACCTCGTGCGCGGTGACGCGGCGCCGGAGCCCGGCGGGGGCAGCCGGCGGCGTGCCCGGGGTGTGCAGCGGCAAGCGGAGCCGGTCGCACCGGGGTTGGGCCCGGACGACGAGCCGGTGTCGGCGGTACCTCCCCCGGTCGGCCCGGACGACTCGGCCGATGGGGGACGGCGGCGGCGGATCTCGGGCCTGGGTGGAGCGGAAGGGCGGTGGCAGCGGGCGGAGGTGGGGCTTCCGGACCGGGCGACCGATGCGGAAGCGGGTGCGGGGGGAACGGGCAAGGTTCGTCCGGGACGGCGCCGCCGGGTTCGGGGGTCGAAGCCGGCGGGCGAAATACCGGCCCCGCCGCCGCGGGCCGCGGACTCGGCCGAGGCCGGCTCCGTTGGCGGTGAGGTCGACGCGGACCCGGGCCCACGTCACTCGCATCCGACCGAACGTGGGCCCCGAGCCGCCTCCCCGGGAGACGAAGCCGCGACCGGCTCGGCGCAGCCGCTCCCGCCCGATGCCCTCGCGCGCCGACCCCGTCGTCATCGGCGCGTGGGCCGTGCCCCCGCCCCGGATCCGGCCCGGGCCGAGGACGCCGACCGCCCGACACCCGCCCGACGAAGCGGCGGCCGACGCCGCAAGCCGCGCGAACGATCGGTGCGCGGCATCCGAAACACGCTCGCGCGCGGCGCACTTCCCGAAGATCGATCCCACGCCTCGCCACCCGATACCGGCTCGGCCCCATTTTCCCCGCCGCCGGATGCCCCCCTCACCAGGCCCGGGTCCGCTGCGGCCGACGCTCTCGATCCGTCGGGCGGCGTTCGCGACGAAGGAGATGCGCGGCCACTCGCCCACCCCGCGCCGAACCGGCCGAACGCGCACGGCCGCGGCCGGTCGAGCCGGGACCCCGGCCCGGCATCGCCTGATCCGAGCGAAGCGGGCGGTGACACGGCCGCGCCCGACGCGGCAACGCCCCGGGCCGCCGTGCCGCGAGCGTCAGGACCCGGCGCCGAGGACGCGGCGCCGACACCGCCCCGAGGCGCGCCCGCTCCCGAGCGGCGGAGGCGGCACAGTGCCGGGCCCTACGGTGGCGGACTGCGGGCCGGTCGGGAGTTGTTGGTCCGGGCGTTGCGGGAGCGGCGGGCGGCGTTGGGGCGGGTCCTGGGGTGGTCGGTGGCCGAGGGGGTGCCGGCGTTGTTGTCGGGCGCGCTGCTGGCCGCCGCGCTCGATCACGGGTTCCTGGTCGGGCGGCTCGGCGTGGGGTTCGTGCTCCTGGGCGTACTCGCGTTGGCGATGCTGATTCGGGCCGCCGCCACCTATGCGATGTTCCCGCATCTGGCGGACGTGGTGGAGCCGTTCCGGGACACCCTGGTCCGGCGGGTGGTGACCTCGGCGGTGCTCGACGCGACGTCGGGGCGGCCGGACGCGGGCCGGGACGCGGACGCCGCGGTGGCCCGGCTCACCGAGCAGGTGGAGAGTTGCCGCAATCTGACCGCCTCGCTGCTGCGCACGCTGCGCCAGCTCGGCGTGACCATCGTCGCCGCCCTGCTCGGACTCGCCCTCCTCGCACCCGTGTTGCTCCCGCTCGTGCTGATCCCGCTCGCCCTCGCGACCTGGTTGTTCGTCCGACTGCTGCCCCCGCTGGCCAGGCGACGGCGCACACTCGTACTCGCCGACGAGCGCATCGCGATCCGTACCGCCCACACCGTGGCCGGTCTCCGGGACGTGGTGGCCTGCGGTGCCCAGGAGCGGGTGGCCGCCGAGATCGGCGCCGCCGCCGACGCCCAGGCGCGCGCGACCAGGCTGCTCGCGCGCGCCTCCTCCGTACGCCTGCTCGTGGTCGCGCTCGGCGGTCGACTCCCGCTGTTGGCCGTGCTGGTCGCGGCCCCGTGGCTGGTCCGCGAGGGCATGTTGAGCACCGGCGAGGTGGCGGGCGCCGCGCTCTATCTGGCCCAGCACCTGGAGCCCGCCGTACGCGCCGCGACCGCGACCGTGGGCGGCTGGTTGCTGGAACTGCTCGTGGTGGCCGGGCGGTTGGCCCAGGCGGGCGCGGCGGACCCGGAACCGGCGACAGTCCCCGACACGGCGACTCCCGTTCCGGAGGCTCCCGTTCCGGAGGCTCCGAGCGCGGCGGCCCGGGCCCGACTCCCGGCACCCCGCCCCGCCACCGCCGACCCGGGCCCCCTCGTGCTCGACCGCGTCACCTTCGGCTACGGCCCGTTCGCCGAACCGGTGGTGCGCGACCTGTCGATATCCGTCGACGCCGGTTCGCACCTGGCCGTCGTCGGCCCCAGCGGGATCGGCAAGTCCACCCTCGCGGCGCTGCTCGCCGGCCTGCTGACGCCCGATCAGGGCGCCGTCTCGCTGGCCGGCCGGCCACTCGCCGCGCACCCGGAGGCCACGCTGCGGAACACGATCGTGGTGGTCCCACAGGAGGCGTACGTCTTCGCCGGTTCCGTCCACGAGAACCTGAGCTACCTCGACCCCGAAGTGGCCCGGGCCGACCTGGACCGCGCGGTGCGCCTGGTCGGTGCCGCCGAACTGGTCGCCCGGCTCGGCGGCTACGCGGCCCACCTCGCCGACCCGGGCACCCTGTCCGCCGGCGAGCGTCAACTCATCGCACTGGCCCGGACGTACCTCTCCCCCGCCCGCTTCGTCATCCTCGACGAGGCCACGTGCCACCTGGATCCGCCCGCCGAGGCGCTGGCCGAGGCCGCGTTCGCGACGCGTGCGGGCGCCCTGGTGGTGATCGCGCACCGGATCGACTCGGCTCGCCGCGCGGACCGCGTCCTGCTCATGGACGGAAACCGGCCGATCCCGGGCACCCACCACGAACTGCTCGCCCGCGCACCGCTGTACCGCGACCTGGTCGGCGCGTGGGAGCACCGACCCGCCGACGCAGGCGGCTGGTTCGAGAAGCCGACCAGGATCGCGGAGGGCGCACGGCACCGGACCTGAGTCGCGAACGGGTCAGCCCGCGTACCCGTCGAGGATCTCCTTGAAGCCGTACGGCACATGCGGCCCGAAGAACAGCTGCTCGACGACGCCGACCCCGACCCGTCCCGCGCCGGTCAGTTCGGTCACCCGAATCACCTGCTGCTGGTGCTGGCGGTCGAACCGGAGCGGGTCCACCTTGTCCAACTCCCAGCTCTCGTAACCGATCTTCAGCTCGCCCTGCCAGACCCCGTGCCCCCACTCCGGATGCAGATAGCCGAGCCCGGCGAGCAGTCCGCGGGCGCCGATCGGCTCGATCCGGTACGCGAACGGCTCCCCGTTCTCGTCCGTCATGTGGAACTCGCCGCCCTGGATCCGCCGTGTGCCCGGCACCCACGTGAGCGCGTGCCGTCGCGGTGTCAGCTCGGCGAACGCGGGCTCGTCCTCGGGCAGCGGTACGGCCGCCGGGTCCGGGGCCGCGCCCAGCGGCGTGGCCGCCACCCGCTTGCCGTCGACGTGGTACATCCGCCCGTCGGCGCGCTCGAACGAGGCCCACAGGCTGACCTCGTCGGCCCAGTGGATCGGCGTCCACAACCACAGGATCGGATTGAACGGCTTGGGCGCGCCCTCCTCGCGCTCCCCGACCGGGCGTACGCCCCACGAGCGGTCACGGGTGCCGAGCGTGGTCGCCGGGTCGATCTCCAGGACCCGACCGCCGGGGAGCGTGATGGTGCCCGACCAGACGCCGAGCTGGGTCAGCCGGGTCGAGTCCATGATCACGTGGTGCCCGTTGCGGGTGGTGGTGCGCTCCTCCTCGATCGCCGCGGCGCGCGCGGTGAACGTCAGGTCGCAGCCGAGGCCGTGCTCGTTCGGCTCGACGTACAGGCGCAGCACCTTCAGCGGGGTGCGTACCTCGATGCCGAACGGGCCGACGGTGAGGTCGAATCGGTCCAGCGGCGCCCGCCGGGACGCGTGCAGGCTGTGCTGGACGCCGTCGATCCCGATCGTGAAGTGCGCGTCGGCGACGAACCGGTTCGGGTACAGGCCGTGCGAGGCGGCGAAGTAGAACCCGCCGTCGCGGTCGTAGCCGTTGAACCAGTAGCGGTCGTAGGCGTTGCGGTCCGAGGTGGCGGGTGTGGCCACCGGCTCGGGGGTCTGGTGGATCGGGAAGTCGTCGGCGGAGGTCAGCACGGGGAACCCCTTCTCGGTGCGGCCCGAGAGGCGACCCCTCGCGGACGACACGTGTCAACGGTGCGGGCGAAAGGCGGGGCCGGAGGTGATTTCGTCACCTCCGACCCCGCGCTTCGGAGTCAGCGCGGGTCGCGCTTGAGGAACAGCAGGTCGTCCGCGGTGTAGCCGGCACCGAGCTTGCGGTCGGCGTAGTGCGCGGAGAGGACCTGGTCCAGCTCCTCCGGCGTGAAGGTGGCCTGCTTGGAGTCGAACTTGGCCTGGAGGGTGGGGCGTTCGATCACCGCGACAAAGCCGCCGTGCACCACGAACGCCTGCCCGGTGACCTGTTCGGCGGCCGGGCTGGCCAGGTACGCGACCAGCGGTGCGACGTGCTCGGGCGCCAGCGGGTCCAGCTCGCCCTCGGCCAGCGCGCCCGCACTCTCCCCGAACACGTGCGTGGTCATGCTCGTACGCGCCCGCGGGCAGATCACGTTGGCCCGGACGCCGTACTTGACCAACGCATTGGCCGTGGACATGGTCAGGCCGACGATCGCCGACTTGGCGGCGGCGTAGTTCGGCTGCCCGGCCGAACCGGCCAGCCACGCCTCGGACGCGGTGTTGATCACCCGCGCGTACACCGCGCCGCCGGTCGCCTTGGACTTCTCCCGCCAGTACTTCGAGGCGTGGTGGGTGGTGTTGAAGTGGCCCTTGGCGTGCACCGCCAGGACCGAGTCCCACTCCTGCTCCGTCATCGAGAAGATCATCCGGTCGCGCAGGATGCCCGCGTTGTTGACCACGATGTCGATCGAGCCGAAGGTGTCGATCGCGAGCTGTATCAGCTTGCCGGCCGCGTCGAAGTCGGAGACGTCGCCGCGGTGGGCGGCCGCCTTGCCGCCGGCCGCGACGATCTCGGCCACGACGTCGTCGGCGGGGTTCGGGCTGCCTTCGGGGGCGAAGTCGTTGATCACGACGGCCGCGCCCTGCTTCGCGAGTTCGAGGGCTTCGGCGCGGCCGAGGCCACGACCGGCGCCGGTGACTACGGCGACCTTGCCATCCAGCGACGTGGTCATGCGGATTCTCCCGTGGGGTCGGTGGCTTTGCCGCGGTCGCGTGTGGGTTGGCTCGGGCAATGGTCTGCCCACCCGCCCACCCGTTGCGTCGGATGGGCGGGCTGCGGCGCCGCTTGTTGTGGGCTTGTGGGTGCTGCCGGGTGCTGCCGGGTGCTGCTCGGTGTTGTTGCGTGGTGCCGCCGGCTGCCGTTCGATGCGGTTCGGCGCCGTTCGGTGCCGTTCGGCGCCGTTTGTCAGAGGCTGACGATGGTGCGGATCGACTCGCCGCTCTTCATCAGGTCGAACGCGTCGTTGATGTTGGCGAGGGTGAGGCGGTGGGTGATCATCGCCTCCAGGTCGAGCCGACCGGCGCGCCACAGCTTGGTGATCCGGGCGTACTCGGAGACGATGTCGCCGCCGCCGTAGATGCTGCCGATGATGCGCTTCTGGTCGAAGAACAGCTCGAACATGTTGAACGAGACGTTGTCGTCCATCGCACCCGCGCCGACGATGATCACGTCGCCGCCGCGGCGGGTGAGCTCGTACGCGCTGCGGGCGGTGAACGACTTGCCGACCACCTCGAAGACGTAGTCGAAGCCCTGACCGGCGGTGAGGTCGCGCTTGGCGTCCGCGGCCTGGTCCGGGGTGATCGCGTGCGTGGCGCCGAACTTCTTCGCCCACACGTGCTTGGACTCGGCCGGGTCGATCGCCACGATCTCGGCGGCGCCGGCCGCGCGCAGGCCCTGGATCACCGCGATGCCGACGCCGCCGGCGCCGATCACCGCGCAGGACGCGCCCGGCTCGATCCGCGCGCTGTTGAACACCGCGCCGACACCGGTGGTGACGCCGCAGCCGATCAGCGCCGCGATCTCGTAGGGCACGTCGTCGGCGACCTTGACCGCGCACGGCGCGGCGACGACGACCTCCTCGGCGAAGGTGCCGGTGCCGGTGAACCCGTACGACGGGGTGCCGCCGAAGGTGAAGTTCTGGTTGCCGGCGTTCATGAACCCGGCCAGGCACAGGTTGGACTGGCCGCCGCGGCAGTAGTTGCAGACGCCACACGGCGGCGCCCAGCAGATGATGACCCGGTCGCCGACCGCGACGCTGCTCACGCCGTCGCCGACCTCGACCACCTCGCCGGCGCCCTCGTGGCCGGGTACGAACGGCGCGGGCTGGGGCAGGACCCCGGTCATCGCGGACAGGTCCGAGTGGCACACGCCGGTCGCGTGCAGCTTGACCCGCACGCGCCCCGGGCCCATGCCCACCGCCTCGACGTCGTCACGAACGTCGAGCTTGTCCTGGCCGGTCTCGTGCAGAACCGCTGCGCGCATGGGGGCTCCTCGTTTTTCCCGCACCAATACTTGGCCCGGTCAAGAACTATAACGTGTTCTCGTTTTGACTCAAGACCAATGACACAGTCAAGGTATCCGCCCCCGCTGCGGGACGAAAGGCGTGGAGCTCCTCCAACGAGCGCTCACGGCTGTAGGTCACATCACACGGAGCCGAGCGGGGTATGGGGCGCGCCGCCCCGCACGCGACCGAGGACCGTGACGGAGCGGCGGCCGGGGCGGCGCGGTCCGCCGGAGGCGCGAAGCAAGCAGCGAGGGCAACGCGGGGCGCGCGACGGAGAGCGCACCTGTGCGGCGCGAATCGTGTGACGAAGGACGACGCGGGCGCCGGCGCGAGTGCGGCCAAGGCGGGCGCGACGCGGGTGACTCGAAGGCAGCGGCGCGACGAGCGGTGAGGTCCCGACCGGTGGCGGTTCAACCGGCACGCGACCGGCGACGGTTCGGCGACGGCACGCCAGGCGGACCCACACGAAGCGGCGCTCGGGAGCCGGGCGCACCTACCCCGCCGCAGCGCCACGCCCGCCGAACACCGGGGACGGGCAACACCGTCGCAAGCCATGGCTACTCGGGCACCCCGGAACCAGGTGGCGACCAACGCCAACCACAGCAGCAACCACCCACACCTCCAACCACCGCACGGCCGTCGGGGCGACGGAGGCGGCAGACGCACCTGCCGTGGCGTCCGCACGGACGCACCGCACACAACCGGCCCCAAAGGCACGCCCGACACAGGCGACCTCACTAGGTGCGCCTGCCACGGACAACGCAGCAGGCATGCCCACCACGGGCAACCGCACGGGCATGCCGGGCGTGGACGGCCTCGCAGGCATACCCGACACGGACGGCCCCGCAGGCGTACCCGACACGAACGGCCTCGCAGGCGCGCCCACTGCGGGCGACCTCGCGGGCATGCCGGGCGTGGACGACCTCGCAGGCATGCCGGGCGTGGACGACCTCGCAGGCGCGCCCACTGCGAGCGACCTCGCCGGCGCGCCGGGCGCGGACGACCTCGCAGGCATACCCGACACGGGCGACCTCGCAGGCGCGCCTACTGCGGGCGACCTCGCGGGCATGCCGGGCGTGGACGACCTCGCAGGCGCGCCCACTGCGGGCGACCTCGCCGGCGCGCCGGGCGCGGACGACCTCGCAGGCATACCCGACACGGACGACCTCCACAGGCATGCCCGGCGCAGACGGCCTCGCAGGCGCGCCCGCTGCGGGCGAGTTCGCGGGCATGCCAGCGGGGGCGGTCCCCGCCGGCGTGCCCGACACGGGCGACCTCCGCGGGTGCGTCCGGCGGGCGGGGTCTTCGGCGGCGTCGGGGGTGGGCCGTTCGGAACCGCCCGGCCCGGGTCGGGGTGCCCCGGCCCGGGCGGTCTCGGGGCGTGCCGTCAGGCGCTGTACTCCACCACCGTGTCGGACAGCACGATCGCCTCGTCGCGCTCGACGGCGCAGGTGTTGATCAGCAGCTTGCCGTCCTCCTCCCAGACCCGGACCCGCATCGTCTCGCCGGGGAAGAAGATGCCCGCGAACTTGGTGCGGTAGCGCTTGACCCGCGAGACGTCGCCGCCCAGGACGTTGTCCACGACGGCCTTCAGGGTCAGCCCGTACGAGCACAGGCCGTGCAGGATCGGCGTGTCGAAGCCGGCCGCCTTGGCGAAGTCCGGGTCGGCGTGCAGCGGGTTCCAGTCGCCGGACAGGCGGTACAGGAGCGCCTGGTCGGCACCGGTGGCCACATCGATCGTGTGGTCGGCCGGGCGCTCCGGCACGTCGATCTTCGTCGCCGGCCCGCGCTCGCCGCCGAAGCCGCCCTCGCCCCGGACGAAGATCTCCGCGCGGGAGTCGTACAGCTTGGTGCCGTCCTCGAGTTCGGCCGACGATTCGAGCACGATCACCGCGGCCTTGCCCTTGTCGAACACGTCGGCCACCCGGCTGGTCGCCTTGACGCCCTTGGCCTTGGCCGGCAGCGGGTTGTGCACCACGATCTCCTGGCCGCCGTGCAGCACCGCGCGCAGGTTGATGTCGATGCCGGGCAGCGAGGAGAGGCTGCCGCCGACCTTGGTGCCGGCCACCGTCGCGAACGTCGGCAGCACATGCAGGTTCTTCTCGTACGTGTAGCGCAACTCGTCCGCGCCGGTGGCGGGCGTGCCGGCGCCCAGGCCCAGGTGGTAGAGGATCACGTCCTTGTTCGACCAGGCGATCTCACCCGTGCGGGGCTCTGCTCCGGTGGCCTTCGCGGCGTCGATCGGCATGGTGTCTCCTCTGGTGTGGCTGTGATGATGACCGGTGACTCGGGACTGCGATGGCACCGCCCGCCCGGGCCGCGCCACCCGCCCAAAACTAGAACTCGTTCTTTTTACATGCAATGATCGGCCATTCGCCCGGCTGCGGCCGGGATCACGTCACCCCGGGAGCCGTCATGACCGCCGCCGCCCCCGAAGCCGCGGACGCCGCCGCCGAGCCGCCGCCCGTACCGGCCGACGTACTGCGCGAATTGCGGCTGACCTGGACGCCGCGCCCGGACCCCGACAGCGCGGGCCGCGCGGCCCGACACCGCCTGGCCGAGGCGACCCGCCGCCTGATCGAAGCGGTGAAGACGGTCGACCCGCACGACGCCGAGGCCATGCTCGAAAGCGTAGCTGACGATGTATCAGATTTGGCGGATCGCATCGCCTCATTGACCCGTGTGGGCGAGCGCACACCGACCTCCCGCGACCTGGCCCTGCACGAGCGCAGCCCGTTCATCGGCGCCGCGAACCCGATCGCCCCGCCGATGTCGATCACCGGCGACGGTCCGCTGGTGCGGGCGCACGCGACGTTCGGCGCCGCGTTCGAGGGCCCGTACGGGCGGGTGCACGGCGGCATCGTGGCGGCGGCGTTCGACGAGGTGATGGGCTGCGCCCAGTCCGGGGCGGGAGCGCTCGGGATGACCGTGTCGCTGACCGTGCGGATGCGGCGGGCGACGCCGCTGTACACGCGGATCGACTACGAGGCGGGCGTCACCCGGGTCGAGGGCCGCAAGGCGTGGGTCACCGCGCGCTCGTACGCCGGGGGCGAACTGGTGGCGGACGCGGAGGCGTTGTTCATCCGGGCGGCCAAGGCCTGAGACGGGGCGGGCCCGAGGGCGCCGAGGCCGGAGCGGGGTCGGCGCGGGCCGCGCGCGGGCCGTACGGCCCACCCGGGCCCGAGGCGGGCCCGGTCGCCGGGCGGCCGATCACGCGAGCCGGGCGTCGGGGGCGTACACCTCGTACGCCCCCGACGCCCGGCTCATCCCGCCCTCATCCCGCCGTCGCCCCGGGCGCCCGCGCGCCCGGTCGCCGTGGGCGGGCTACTTCAGCGCGATCCGGTCGAACAGGATCAGGCCGTCCTCGAACAGCGACAGGCCGTCGATCTTGGCGCTCTTCCCCTGCACCGCGGCGGCGAAGGACTTCTCGTAGGCGAAGAACGGGACGTCCTTGACGATCTCGGCCTGGACCGTCTGGTAGGCGGCCTTGCGCACCGCCGGGTCGTCACTGTTGCGGGCGTCGTCGAGCGCCTTGTCCACCGTGGGGTTGTTCCACTTGGTGCGGTTCTCCGACCCCTTCGAGTGGGTGAAGTTGTAGAGCACCGGCTCCGGTTCGTCGAAGGTGATCACGAACTCCGAGGCCTGGAAGTCGTTGTTGATCATCACCTTCTGGATGTAGGCCGCCCCCTCGAGGAATTCGGTCTTCATCGTGATGTTCTTCATGTTGCCGATCTGGGTGAGCCAGTACTCGGCGGTCAGCCGCGCGCTGGCGCTGCTGTTGGTGGTGTACGTGAAGTTCAACGACTTGCCCTCGGTGGCCAGTTCGTCGAGCAGCTTCTGCGCCTCGACCCGGTTGTTGGTCGCGTACACGGCCTCCGGGTTCGCGAACGGCGACGCGGGCTGGAACAGGCCCTTGAGGGTCTGGCCGGGCGAGCCCTGGATCGTCTGGTTGCGGTCGTCCGGGTTCATGATCAACGCGAACGCGCGACGTGCGCGCGGGTCGTTGAACGGCGGCTTGGACGTGTCGAACATGGTCATGAAGCCGCCGCTCTTGGGGTCGAGCGTGACCGTCATGCCGTCCTTGCGGGCCTGTTCGGTGGACGGGAAGTGCGCGGTGGTCATCAGCTGGGCCTGGCCGGAGGACAGCGCGGCCAGCCGCTGCTTCTGGTCCATCACCGGCTTGAAGATCAACTCCTTGAGCGCGGGCTTGCCCTGGCCCCAGTAGGAATTGTTGCGCTCCAGCGTCAGCTGCGAGTCGCGCATCCAGGACTTGAGCTTGAACGGGCCTGCGCCGACCGGCTTTTGCGCGAACAGCTTCGGGTCGGACCGGATCGCCGTGGGCGATCCGATGAACGCGAGGTTGTGCGCCACGACGAGGTCGAAGTGGGCGTTCGGCGCGGGCAGCGTGACCTTGACGGTCAGCCCGTCGACCGCCTCGAACTTCATCCCCTTGACGGCGGTGAACTGTACCGACCGGTTCGCGGGATCGGCGTGCCGCTCCCAGTTGAACTTGACCGCCTCGGCGTCCAGGGCGGTGCCGTCGGAGAACTTCACGTTCGGCTTGAGCTTGATCGTCCACACCGAGTTGCCCTCGGCGGCGGTCGCGCTCTCCGCGATCTGCGGTTCGGCCTTGCCGGTCTTGGGGTTGATCCAGAAGAGCATGTCGAACACGGCCGCGGCCTGGTTGCCGCCGGTGAGGGAGGAGACCGTGGTCATGACCGGGTCGATGCCCTTGGCCTCCTGGGTGATGAGCACCGTCATCGAGCCGGAGGCTCCGCTGCCGGCGTCGTCGTCGCCGCCGCAGGCGGTGGCGCCGAGCGTCAGGCCGACGAGTCCCGCGACCACGCCGGATCGGCGCAGCAGGCGGGTTGAGAAGGGTGTGGAGTTCACGGTTCGCACGGGACGCTCCTGCGTTCGGGAAGCACAAGGCACGCCGTCCCGGGAGCGGGGTGGCGTCGTTTCCTTGATCCAGACGTGGATGTACGGCCACGGTAAGGAGAAATCTGACGGGCCGTCAAATAACAATTCGGCACCGTCCGTGACGGTACCGCACCCCCAATCCCCAATTTCCACCACCCGATGTGACGCTCCGTCAGTAATCATGGACCCTGGGCCCGGAGCACAACCCGTCCCTGCCGGTGACCGACCGAAAACACCCCGCCGTCGTTCACCGCGGACCCCGATCCGGCCCTCGACGAATACACCACACGGCCCCCGAGCGAGGCCCAACCCCCAAAGCGGGCCATGCGATTCCTGACGCTCGCAGGGCGGAAGACGGACAAACCATCGCCCATGGGTGTGCACGGGAGCCGGGCGGGGGGCGGAGCGCGATGCCGGCTCGGCTTGCGCGCGGAACGTGGCCGGGGCCGAGCCAAGCCGGTCGCCCCACATCCCCGACGGCGTACATGGGACCCGTTTCGACGTGCCGACGAATACCGCTCCGGCGTGCGGGTCGTCCCGACCCGAGCGGGGCCGGCGCGGCGGCACCCCCTTTGTCCGGAAACACATATCGAAGCGGGGTGTGGCGGGGACCGGACTGACGGTGGCCCTCCTCGTCACCGGATGCGCGTCGGGCGACTCCGGCGGCTCGCCCGTCGCGGGGAATACCGCAGCCTGTCCCACCGCCTCACCAAGCGGTGGGACAGGGGTGCCACGTCGTCCGGCCCCCTGCCGCTGCCGGGCGGCGGCGTCCTCGTCACCGACACGCCGCCGATGCCGCGGACTCGCTCGACGACGCCCACCGCACAGGCACCGGGTGCGTCCTACGCCACGGTCACCACCTGGGTGACCGCGATGTGCGACATCGACGCGGGCGCACCTCGACTTCCGGAACCAGACTCCTATCGGCGGGCGTTCAGCCAACCGTCCCGGCGCGCGAGCCGGCACGCTCCACCAGACCTACCCACGCCACCGGATGCAGGGCCAGCACCGGGGAGTCGACGACCTTGCTGTCCCTCACTCCGACAACGGCTCCCAGGGTCGCGACTTCGACACAATTGTCGGTGTCCGTGTACGAAGAGGTGCGCCAGCCTGGTGCACTGCCACCTCGGCCGCCGTGCATAGTGCTCGTCTCCGCTCGTCGATGCGTTCGAGCGTTGCCACGGACGGCAGAGCCGTTGTGGACAAGCGCTCGAAGACTGCCCGGAAGGACATCACATCATCGGGGGATTCCACCAGCACAGAGCCGGTCAGTTGTTCCAGCCACGCGACCATCCGGCCGGGCGACATCTCGAGGAGCAGGCACGGCGACGGCACCACGAAGGCCGCGTCGAGCGGGAGCACCTGAATCGACACCTGGGGGTTCTCCGAAGCAAGCGCCAGGAGGTGTCCCATCTGTTCGGCGAGTACCGCGAGTCCACCGATCGGCTGGTGCAGAGCCGCCTCGGACACGATGAACGAAGCGGGCCGGCCGGAACGCATCAACCGTTCCGACCGCTGCATCCGGATGCACATCCGTTCATAGGCGGCCGAACTGGGAATCGTGGGATTGCGCATCTGAGCCGCCGACAACGCGTACGTGGGTGACTGAAGCAATCCGGGGATCATCAACGTCTCGTAGGACCACAGCGAGATCGCATCCCTCTCCAGCCGGATCAGCTGCCCCAAGCGCTCCGGGATGTCGTCCAGGAGGTTGCGCCAACCCTCGTCGTCCTCCCGTTCCGTGCCACTCGTGTCACGCGGACTCAGTGCGGCTCGCTCGACGGCGGCCAGATCGTACGGCGCTCGGAAGCCCAGTTCCTCCAGCGACAGTCCGAACATCGCGGTCAGCACACGGCGCGCGTCGGGGTGCGGCCAAGGCGGATCGGCCGACTCCCAGCGGCGGACCTGACGTGCGGAGATGGAGATCTTGATGCCCTCCGCACGCGCCACACGGTCGTACGCATCTGCGAACGCCTGCTGTGAGTACCACTTTCGTAGATGCCGGGCAGCGACGAACATCGGGTTGCCGGGCTTGATCGAGCGCTTCACGGCGCTCCCAAGATGGCCACCAAGACACGGTAACAACCTCCATCGGCTTATTTGGCCGAATCTCGATGTATTGCTCTGGCGAAGGATGGCGAGCGCGGTCGATCGATGCGCACGCCGCCGTCGGCGTGTCAGGGCCGGAGGCCCCTGAGGGTCAGGTCGACCAGGCTGTCGGCGTATTCGGGGGTCAGGGGGCCGCTGCGGAGTAGCCAGCGTTGGTACAGAGGTGCGTAGAGGAGTTCCAGGGCCAGGTCGAGATCCAGGTCGGGGGCCAGTTGGCCGGCGCGTTGGGCGCTGCGCAGGCGTTCCTTTTTGGCCTCGTCCACGGGGGCGGCCATTTTTTCGTGGTAGAGCCTGGCCAGCTTGGGGTCGTTGATGATCTCGGCGTTGAGGGCGCGGACCGGGCCTTCGAAGGCGGGGTCGGCGAACTCCGCGACGGTCTCGCGCATCAGGTATTTGAGGTCCGTCTCCAGATCCCCCGAGTCGGGCAGCACGATGCCCTCCCCCGGATCGCTCAGGGCGAGAAACGCCTCGAAGACGACCTCACCCTTCGAGCCCCACCAGCGATAGATGGTCTGCTTTCCGACACCCGCGCGCGCGGCGATCGCCTCGATGGAGAGCTTGGCGAAGCCCAGTTCGGAGACCAGTTCGCGGGCGGCGGTCAGGATCGCCCGACGGGACTGCTCACTGCGCCGGGACGGATTCGGTCTGCCGACGGACCGGTCCGCCGCGCGCGCACTCTCGGCATCGGTGCTCTGGGTGCCGTGGCCGCTGCGGTCGCTGCTGTTGTCGATGGTCATGCGTCCACTGTAGCGCAAGAGCGAGACGATACGTCTCGTCTTGACTTGTGATCCTCGATGGCGCATGCTTGACACATCGAAGCGAGACGAACCGTCTCGTCTTGACATTCGATCGCCGAAGGTGAATGCTTCGAAGGCAGATAGCGAGACGCAACGTCTCGTCTCACGAATCGAGGAGTTGTCACCGATGTTCCGCACCCCGCTCACCGCCGCACCCCTTGGCCGCCCGGCCGCCGACACGTTCTCGGCCCTCGACGCGCGGACCGCAGGTGGCCCGACTCCGCTGGTCACCGCCGGGGCCGCCGAGATCGCGGCGAGTGCCGCCAATGCCGTCAAGGTCGCCCGGCCGATCCTGTCGCCGCGGCCACGGCTTCGCCCCGCTCGGCACGTCGGCGTCCCCCAAACCCTTCGGAACGGTCGTCGCACGGCGACCCCTTCCGGCTACCGACCGAGGTGAACCCGATGACGACAGCCACAGGATCCACATCACCCGCCCAGGCCGACCCCACCGACCCCAGTCACCTGGAAGAGAGCACGCGCATGACCACCACCGCACTCCCCACCGCACCCACCACCACCGGCACCGCCACCCGAGCGACCTCCGCCGCTACCCCCCGCGACCCTCGTGTCTGGTTCATCACCGGTGCCTCCCGCGGTCTGGGTCGTGCCTTCGCCCAAGCCGCGCTGGCCGCCGGTGACCGGGTCGTCGGCGCCGCGCGGGATGTCACTCCGCTGGCCGACCTGGTCGCCGCGTACGAGGGTCGCCTGCGGCTTCTGACCCTCGACGTCACCGACCGCGACGCGGTGTTCCACGGCGTGGCACGTGCCGTGGCGGCCTTCGGGCGGCTCGACGTCGTGGTCAACAACGCGGGTGCCGGCCTGATCGGCATGGTCGAGGAGGTGACGGAGGCCCAGGTCCGCGCCCACTTCGACGTCAACTTCTTCGGCGCCCTGTGGGTGAGCCAGGCCGTACTCCCCTACCTGCGCGAGCAGGGTTCGGGCCACATCGTGCAGATCAGCTCGATGGGCTCGACCGCGGGCTTCGCCGCCACCGGTCTCTACAGCGCGAGCAAGGGCGCCCTCGACAACATGTCCGGTGCGCTGGCCATGGAGGCGGCGAGCTTCGGGGTGAAGGTGACCCTGGTCCAGCCCGGTGGCTACGAGACCACGCTGTTCACCCTGGGCCTGACCCTGACGACCGAGAACGAGGTGTACGCGCCCCTGCGCGCCGAACTGGCCAAAATGTGGGGGGAGTCGAAGGACGCCGACCCGGCGAAGGCGGCCGCCCTGTTGTTGCGCGTGGTCGACATGGCCGAGCCGCCGCGTCGGATCGTCCTGGGCGGCGCGGCCTACGACATGATCGCCGAGCTCGACCGGGCCCGCCGGGAGGAGGTGGCCCGGTGGGAGGAGCTGAGCCGCGAGGGCGACTGAGGCCTCGAATCGGCCACCGGCGCGGTGGCCGCTGGTCCACCTCTTCGGAATTGGCTCCTGACGGCAGGCCACTCGGCCAGTACGGTCGGCACCATGGGTGCAGAACGTCGCGGTTTGCTGTTGGGCATGGCGGCCTACGTCATGTGGGGCCTCTTTCCCCTCTTCTGGCCACATCTGAAGCCTGCGGGCCCGGTCGAGATCCTGGCCCATCGGATGGCCTGGTCGCTGCTGTGCATGCTGGTCCTGCTCGCGGTGCTCCGGCAGTGGTCGTGGATTCGCGAATTGGCCCGCACCCCGGGCAAGTTGATCACCGTGACGGTGGCCGCGGTGATGATCTCGATCAACTGGGGCACCTACATCTACGGCGTCAATCACGACCAGGTCGTGGAGACCTCGCTGGGCTACTTCATCACGCCGCTGGTACTGATCGGCATCGGTGTGGTGGTCCTCGGCGAGCGCCTGCGCAGGATTCAGTGGGCCGCGGTGGCGCTGGGGGTCGCGGCTGTGGTGGTCCTGATCGTGGCCTACGGCCGGGTCCCGTGGATCGCGCTCACGCTGGCCGCGTCGTTCGCCACCTACGGCTACGTCAAGAAGCGGATGAACCTCCCCGCGACCCACTCGCTGGCCGTCGAGACCGCGGTGATGTTCCTGCCCGCGCTCGGCTACCTGACCTGGCTGGCCTGGAGCGGCGAGGGCACGTTCGGGCACGAGGGGGCGCCGCAGGCCCTGATGCTGATGGGCGCGGGGGTGATCACCGTGATCCCGCTGCTGTTCTTCGCGGTGGCGGCCAACTCGGTGCCGCTCAGTTCGATCGGCATGCTGCAATACCTGGCACCGATCATCCAGTTCGGAATCGGCGTGGCGGTCAACCACGAGCCGATGCCGGCCGCCCGGTGGGCGGGCTTCGGTCTGGTGTGGATCGCCCTCGTGATACTCACCTTCGACGCGATCCGCCAGTCCAGGCGCGAGCGGGTCGCCGTTCCGCCCACCGCGCGGGCGGCCGAGGCCCCGGTCGCCGTGGAGCCCCTGGACCTGCCGGTCTCGGCCGCACCGGAGCGGGAGGCGGCCTCGTGAGCGTCGAACAGTTGCGGCTGGCCGTCTACCGAGGCTTCGCCGACACCGGGCGGGCGCCCTCCGACGCGGAGTTGGCGGCGACGCTGGGCGTATCGGAGCCGACCGTGCGTGCGGGGCTGCGGGCCCTGCACGAGCAGCGCCACATCGTGCTGCGCGACGACGCGATCGTGATGGCGCATCCGTTCAGCGCGGTGCCGCTGGGCTTCTCGGTGATGGGCCGGCACACGCTGTGGTGGGGCGGCTGCGCTTGGGATTCCTTCGCCGTACCGCACCTGGTGGGCGAGGAGGTGCTGGTCGCGACCCGATGTCCGGGGTGTGACGGGGCACTGGCCTGGAACGTGGGCATCGACGAGCCGCCGAAGGGCGACGAGGTGGCGCACTTCCTGGTCCCGATCACGATGTTGTGGGACGACGTGGTGCACGCGTGCGGCAACCAGCGACTGTTCTGTAACGAGGGCTGCGTGGACCACTGGCTCGCCCGCACCGGCCAGACCCGAGGCTACGTCCTCGACCTCACCAAGCTGTGGCACCTGGCCGAACACTGGTACGAGGGCCGCCTGCACCGAGGCTACGAACGCCGAGACCCGGCATCGGCGGCCACATACTTCACCTCGGTGGGCCTCCATGGCCGGTTCTGGGGCCTGTGACACCTGCGCACACCGGGCCGCGCACCCTCGCGGCCGAGACCGAAAGCCCGAGGGCCGGCGGGCAGCCGGGGAGCTTGGGGAGTGGCCGACGGTCAGTTGTCGGCCACCGCGAGCGTGACGCCGAAGCCGGCGATGACCGTACCGGTCGACGCGTCGAGCGCGCGCCGAAAGCGCGGCCGACGCAGCCTCGCGCGCAGGCTGTTCGCACCGAGGATGATCGCCGCGAACCACACCATGCCCTCGATGTCGTGGACGAGGGCGAGCAGTATCCCGAAGGCCAGATGCGGAGCACCGGAGGGAATGAACTGCGGGATCATCGCCATGTAGAAGACGCCGACCTTCGGATTGGTCAACGACGTGAGCACACCGCGCCCCCACGCCGACCACAACCCCGGGGCGGGCTTCGCGCCGGCCGCCGAGGCGGCCTCGACGTCGACCTCGGTGTAGCGGTTCACCCACGCGGCACGCAGCAGTCCGTACGCGAGCCAAAGCAGGTAGCAGGCACCGACAATGCGCAGGCTCGTGTAGGCAACCCGGGACGTGGTCAACACAGCGGAGACCCCGGCCGCCGCAGCCGCACCCCAAACCAGCGTCCCGGCCCCTATGCCGAACGCGGTCGCGAACCCGTGCCGATTGCCCCGCACGAGCGCCGCCCGCAACACGATCGCGGTATCCGGCCCCGGAACGACCGTCAACAGCCCGGCAACCAGGGCAAACGAGGCAAGATGGGAGAGGGTATCCATGAAGGCATGCTGCCAGCCGACTCAACAGCCCGGACAAGCGGTGCCAGGAACGCCGCCGATCCCCGCCCCCCGAAGCTGACGCGTAGTCACGACGCAGCCTGAGCCGAGCCGTTCACTCACCAAACGAGAACAACGCGGCACGAGGCAGCCCGACCCGACCCACGGTTCGACGCGGCGGATCAAAACCGGCCGCCACCCGACCCAACACGGTCCACAACCACCCAGGTCGGCACCCCCGGCCGATGAAACACACCCACGCGCGACCGATTACCGCGAACCCACCGAACAAACTCGACCACCGGTGGCCAACGCTCCCACGTCTCGGCGATCCGGGCCCATCCCCCACCAGAGCCGCATCCGACCGAACAGCCAACCACTCAAAGCCCGACCCGCGATCCCGACCCCCGACCCGGGCCGTCGCGGGCGCCGTCACACTCCCTCGCGATACCCCAACCGGTCGGCGCGGCGGTCGGGTCGGGTTCGCCGGCGAGGTTTCCCGAGTGGACCGAGTTGTTTCCGGCCGCCGTCGCCCGCTTTCGGTCACGAGGTGCCGGTGCAGGGCCGGTCCGGCATGCGGGGCGGGCCGCCGCCGGCGTGCGGGGCTCCGAGACGAAGGGTTCCCGCCGAGATAGGTGCGTTGCTTGGCAAAAACCGGCCAGCAGCGGCGGGCAGAAAGGGTGCTCGGGTCAGGTTCCCGGAGGGCCCTCCCGAGTGGGTCGGGCGCTTCCGGCACACGTTGCACTTCTGGCTGGGGGTGGCCGTTGCGGGGCCGGTCCGAGTCGGTGGTGGACCGCTGCCGGTGTACAGGGCTCCGAGACTTAAGGCTTCTGGCGAGACAGGCGTGTTGGTCGGCGAAAACCGGCCCGGCAGCGGCAGGCAGGGAGGACGGCCGGGTCGCGTCCGCCGAGGGGCCTTCCCGAATGGGTCGGGTGCCTTCCGGCGTGCGTTGCGCTCGTGGCTGCGGGCCAACCGGGGCCGGTCCGGGTCCTGGGGCGGGCAGGGAGGACGGCCGGATCGAGACCGCCGGGGCACCTTCCCGAATGGGTCGGGTGGTTTCCGACGGGCGTTGCGGTCATGGCTGCGGGCCGGCTGGTGCGGGCCGGTCCGGGTCGTGGGGCGGGCCGCCGCCGGCGTTCGGGGCTCCGAGACCCGGGGCTCCCGACGAGACGGGTGCGTTGGTCGGTGAAAACCAGCCCGGCAGCGGCGGGCAGGGAGGACGGCCGGATCGAGTCTGCCGGGGGCCTTCCCGAGTGGGTCGGGTGGTTTCCGGCGTGCGTTGCGCTCGTGGCTGGGAGTCGGCCGGTGCCGGTCCGGGGCGTGGCGTGGACCGCCGGCGTTCGGGGCTCGGGGGCCCGAAGCTTCTGGCGAGACGGGCGTGTTGGTCGGCGAAAACCGGCCCGGCAGCGGCGGGCAAGGAGGGCGGCCGGGTCGAGTCCGCCGGGGGGCCTTCCCGAGTGGGTGGGGTGGCTTCGGGGTGCGGTGGGCGTGTGGGGGACGGAGGTTCACAAAACCCGGATCGCGTGGGGTGTTGTTGCCTCGGCGTGAGACAAAAGCACAGGTCAGGGTAGGTGTGGGGCTGTTTGGGGCGCCTCGGGATCCGGTTTCGACTCCGACTGGGCGCTTTCGGTCTTCTCGCTGGCCTCTGTGGGGTCGCGGTGCCCGAAGTCGGCTGCGATCGGGCGGTTTTGGTCTTCACACCGGCGTTGAAGGCGTCGGAGTGCACGAAACCGGCACTCGACGCCCGACTTTCCACCCCGACCACGCAAAACCGCAGGTCACCGAAGTCCGGAGCCCACAACCACCCGCCGAGATCCGGTTCCGGACCCCAACCTCTCCCCAAACGCCGCCAAGATGCCCGATCCACTCGGAAAGGCTCCCCGAAGGACTCGACTTGAGCGCCCTCTCCGCCCCCGTTGCCAGCCGGTTTTCACCAAGCAACGCGCCCGTCTCGTCGGGAGCTTCGGGTCTCGGAGCCCCGAACGCTGGCGGCGGCCCACCACCGACTCGGACGGACCCCACACCGGCCACCCCCAACCGCAAGCGCAACGCCTGCCCTGACCTGTGCTTTTCTCTCACGCCGAGGCAACAACACCCCACGCGATCCGGGTTTGTGAACCTCCGTCCCCCACACGCCCACCGCACCCCGAAGCCACCCGACCCACTCGGGAAGGCCCCTC
>NZ_BIFH01000036.1:0-490 GCF_003967355.1 Embleya hyalina
TCCGAGACTTGGGGCCTTCGGCGAGACGGGCGTCTTGCTCGGGGAAAAAGCGGCCTGCAGCGGCGGGCGGGGAGGGTGGTCGGGTCGGGTCTGCCGAGGAGCCTTCCGGAGTGGATTGGGGTGTTTCGGTGGTCTTTGGGGAGGGGGTGGGGTTCGGATCCGGATCTCGGCGGGTGGTTGTGGGCTTCGGGTTTCCGTGACCTGCGGTTTTGTGGTGCCGGGGTGGAGAGTCGGGTGTCGAGTGCGGGTTTCGTGTGCTCTCACCCCCTCGACGCGGGTGTGGGGACCGCATGTGCGTGGTCGGGGTGGGCTTCGGGCGCTGCGACCCCACGGGGGCCGTCAGGGGGGACCGAAAGTGCCCGGTGGGCGCCGAA
Organism: Embleya hyalina; assembly: GCF_003967355.1. Classification (GTDB taxonomy): domain Bacteria; phylum Actinomycetota; class Actinomycetes; order Streptomycetales; family Streptomycetaceae; genus Embleya; species Embleya hyalina. The sequence continues at coordinate 375 of NZ_BIFH01000036.1, forward strand.
ACCGGACCCCGGGGCATCCCGAGCGCTCCCCTGTCCGCGCCGACCTGCGGTTTTCTCCCACACCGACGCCACGGCACCCCACGCCGTCCGGTTTCGTGAACCCTCACCACCCACCC
>NZ_BIFH01000036.1:895-165739 GCF_003967355.1 Embleya hyalina
CCGGGAACGCGCGCCCGGCGGACCCAACTCGAGCGCCCTGTCTGCCGGCCGCTGCAGGTCGCTTTTTCGCCGAGCAAGACGTCGGTCTCGCCGAAGGCCCAAGCCTCGAAGCCCCCACCCCGGCGGCGGTTCACCACCGACCCGGGCCGGCCCCGGACCGGCCACCCGCAACCCAACGCCCAACGCCCGCCGAAGAGGACCCGGCCCACTCGGGAACGCGCGCCCGGCGGACCTGACCCGAGCGCCCTGTCTGCCGGCCGCTGCAGGTCGCTTTTTCGCCGAGCAAGACGTCGGTCTCGCCGAAGGCCCCAAGTCTCGGAGCCCCCGCCCCGGCGGCGGACCACCACCGACCCGGGCCGGCCCCGGACCGGCCACCCGAGACCCAAAACCCAACGCCCGCCGGAAACACCCCGACCTGTTCGGGAAGGGTGCTCGGCGGACTCGGCTTGGGTGACCGCTTGCCTTGTGGTTTCAGGGGTTTGGGTCGTTCGTCGGTTGGCCTGGTGACTTCGGTTGGGGTCGCTGCGGCCGCCGGAGGCGGAGGTTCGTGTGATCTTGTCCGTGGGGGTGCTGTGGTTCGGGGTTGTCGAGTCGCCGATCCACAAGGGTCGAGTTGTGCACAGTCTGGTTGCCCGTGTTCGGTCGGGAGGGGTGTCGGGCGCAGGCTCGATGCATGAACGACACCGATGGCTTCGACCGCACGCCCTACGTGGCCATGTCCCCGCAATCCGTCCTGCGGGTGCGCTCGCCCGCCGATCTGGTGGAGGCCGTGCCGTATCTGATCGGCGTGCGGCCCACCGACAGTGTGGTGCTGCTCGGGATCCTGCCGGGGGATCGGAGCCGGGTCGGGCCGGTGTTGCGGCACGATCTTCCCGCGCCGGCCGATTTCGCGAACGCCGCTCGGCACTTCGCGCGCCTGCTGGTGCGGACCGGAGCACGCGGGGTGGCGGTGGCGATATACGCGGACGGGGAGCGCGGCCGGGCGAGCGGGGCGGAGGTCGCCGGGACGTCGCGTGCGGCCGACGCGTCCGGTGGAGCGGGTGCTTCGGAGGCGTTGGGAGGAAGCGCGGCGGCAGGCGGGTCGGTTGCCCCGGAGGCATTGGGGGCGTTGGAGGCTCTGGGGGCCCCGGAAGCCCCCGAGGTCTCACCCGCTCCGGGGTTCTCCTCCGGGTCGCCACTCCAGGACTCCGGCCGTACCGACCGGCCGGCCCCCGATCCGGGCGCGCCCGGGTCGCGTTCCGGCTCCCTCGGCGGTTTGCCCGGGGCCGTTGGGCGGCTGCGGCCCCTGCATGACGCCATTGCGCGGGAGTGTGCGGCTCTCGGGGTGGAGGTTCGGGAGGCGGTTTGTGTCACCGCCGGGCGGTGGTGGTCATATGGGTGTGCCGATGTGCGGTGTTGTCCGGTGGAAGGCACGCCGCTGCGGACCGAGCGTAATTCGACCGTGGCCGCCACGGCGGTTTGGGCCGGGTTGCCCGAGCCGGCCTCGTTGGCCGATCTGGTGCGCCTGTTCCGGCCGCCGGAGTATGCGATGCGTGAGCGGATACTGCGTGCGTACACCGACGTGCGTGGCGATTCCGCGGGCTTCGAGCCGGGGCGCACGCTGATCGCGTTGGCGGGCCATCGGGTCCGGTTTCGGGCCGGTGATACCGAGATCGAGCCGGAGGAGGCGGCGCGGCTGGTGTTGGGGCTCGGCGACGCGCGGGTGCGCGACGAGGTGATGGCCTGGCATGGGGAGACGCCGGGTGAGGCCGACGACCGCACCTTGCTCGCGCTGTGGACCGTGCTCGCCCGTCGGGCCTTCGCGCCCGCGTCCGCGCCGCCGCTCACCCTCGCCGCGTGGGCGGCCTGGACGGCGCACGACGGCGTGCTGGCTCGGGTCGCGGTGACCGGGGCACTGCGTGCCGATCCCGGATACACCATGGCGCGGCTGCTGCACTCGGCGATCAACAGCCCGCTGAGCGCCGCCGAGGTGCGTCGGCGGATCTTCCGCGATGCCGTGACCAACCGGGCGCCATGAGCGTTGGGGGGCCGGGGGCCGGTTGTCGACCGCGGGGGTGCGGTGCGGCCCGACGCGTCGCCGCCGTCCGGGTGGACCGACGTGACCACGGCCCCGCGTGGGACCTGGGAGAAGGGGGAGGCGGGAGCGGTGACGGTGAGCACGATTCCACATCCGGTCGCGCACGACGCGCTCGTCTGCGTGGACGCGCCGGGCATGGTGATCAGCGGCCGCGACGGGCAACTGCGCGGCCAGGGCGTGGAGGGTATGTACCACGACGGGCGACGCACGCTCTCGCGCAACGTGCTGACGCTCGGCGGCATCGAGCCGGAGCCGCTGTCCGGGCACGTGGTCGCCGCGGGGACCGTGCGATACCTGGCGATGCGCCGATTCGCCGCGGACACCACGCCCGACCCGGCCCTGGTGGTCGAGCGCACCCGGTTCGCCGACGGCCGCGAGCGGATCGTGGTGCGCAACACCGGCCGCCGGCCGCTGAGCTTCCCGGTCGAGGTGGTGCTGGGCGCCGACCTGATCCCGCTCGACGCGCTGCGCGCCGGCTTCCGGCCGGCCGAACTGCCCGCCCGGGTCGCCGCGGCGGGCCTGGGCTGGAGCGCGCCGGACGGCATGTCCGTGCGCGCGGTGTCCGAGCCCGCACCGGACACCGCGCTCGCCGCCACCGCGACGCTGCGCTGGGACGTGGCGCTGGAGCCGGCCCGCTCGTGGGCGGTCGAACTGCGCGTGCTCGCCGAGCCGGTGCCCGGCCGGTCCGGCCCGCGCGCGGTCTCGGGCCGACCGCCGTGGAGCGAGCCGCGGGTGCGCTGCGACGACGTACGGGTGGCGGCCTGGGTCGATCAGGGCCTGCGCGATCTGCGGGCGCTGCTCGTGGTCCCCGATCCGGACCTGCCGACCGCGGTGCTGCCCGCCGTCGGCGCGCCCTGGCAACTCGCCCCCGCCGGGCGCGACGCGCTGTGGACGGCCCGGATGTCGCTGCCCCTGGGCACCCGCTTCGCGAGCGGCGTGCTGCGGTTGCTCGCGTCGCGCCAGGGGGTGCGGTCGCGACCGAGGGTCGGCGAGGAGGTCGGGCGCATCCCGCACACCCTGGGGCGGGGCGGCGAGCAGGTGCGCTACGACTGCGCGGGCTCGACCGCGCTGTTCGTCACGCTGCTCGGCGAGGCGTGGCGGTGGGGGCTGCCCGCCGCCGAGACCGCCGCGCTGCTGCCCGCGCTCGGCCGCGCGCTCGGCCATCTGACCCGGACGCTGGGCGAGCGGCCCGGCGACTTCGTACGACTGGGGCCCGCAGGGCCGGCGCCGTGCGAACTCCAGGCCCAGACCTACGAGGCCGCGCGGCACGGGGCGGCCCTCCTTGACGCGCACGACCTGCCGGGCGGGGCGGCGTTGCGCGAGCGCGCCGAGCAGTTGGCCGCGGCGTTTCGCCGGGCGTTCCGGGCCGAGGACGCGGCAGGGGAGTACTACGCGGCGGCGCTCGATCCCGGCGGTCGGCCGATCCCGGTGGCCTCGTCGGCGATGGGGCACCTGCCCGGCAGCGGCATCCTGGACGACACCGGCAGCGAGGCGGTGGCCCGCCGGCTGACCGCGCCCGACCTGGACTGCGGTTGGGGCCTGCGCGGCACCTCGGCCCGTACGCCCGGCTATCACCCGCTCGCCGTGCGCGGCGGGGTGGTGCGCACCCACGACACGTGCGTGGCGGTGGCCGGGCTGGCCGAGGCCGGCCATCCCCACGCCGCGCAGCGGTTGTTCGCCGGACTGCTCGACGCCGCGCCGTGGTTCCAGTACCGGCTGCCGGAGATGCACGCGGGCGAACAACGCGTCGAGGGCCACGCACCGGTGGCCCACCCGCTGGCCTGCCGCCCCCTCGCCCGCGCGGCCGGCGCGATCCTGCCGGTCCTGGTCGCCTTCGCCGGCATCCGCCCCGACGCCCCCACCGGCCGCGTCGTCGTGCGCCCGAGCGGCCCCTTGGACATCGGCGAACTCGAACTCCGCGACCTGCGCATCGCCGGCAACCCCTTCACGGTCCGGGTGAACCGCACCGGGCAACCCATCGTCGAAGAGGCCCCCGAGTCCCTCCAATTCTCCACATGACCAACCCTCGTCAGCACCCCGAATCCCCGCCCCCACCGCATCCCGCGCCACAGGCCCCGAGCGACGCCACGCCGTTGCCTCGTCCGATACGTCGTCCCGCCCGTCGGTGGGGCATCCGGGCGGCGGAACGTCGCTCCGCTTCGGGGCGCGTTCGGATGTTGTCCGAGGGGCCGGCGGGAAGGGTGGGGTTGCGGGTGGTTTTATCGTCAGCCAGACAGCTAGTGGCTTTCGGGCACTAGGATCGCTCCATGCCGCGCTCCGATACCTCGCTCTTCCCGCCCTTCGGAGTCACCGTGGATCTTGTCGTCCTCACGGTGCGCGAGCACGCTCTGAGTGCCCTGACCATTCGTCGGGGCGAGCCGCCGTTCCAGGGCGCCTGGGCGTTGCCCGGGGGATTCGTGCGGGAGGGGGAGGGGCTGGAGGCCGCCGCGGCGCGGGAGTTGGCCGAGGAGACCGGGCTGGATCGGCTGCCCGTGCACCTCGAACAACTCGCCACGTTCGGCGATCCCGGCCGGGATCCCCGGATGCGCGTGGTCAGTGTCGCCTATCTGGTCCTGGCCCCCGACCTGCCCGCGCCGCGCCCCGGCGGAGACGCGGCGGGTGCGCGTTGGTCCTCGGTCGGCGAACTGCTGGGCGACGGCGGTCGGCTCGCGTTCGACCACGCGCGGATCCTGGAGGACGGGGTCGAGCGGGCCCGGTCCAAGATCGAATACTCCTCCCTGGCCGCCGCGTTCTGCCCCGAGGAGTTCACCGTGGGCGAGCTGCGCCGGGTTTACGAGTCGGTGTGGGGGGTGGCACTGGACCCGCGCAACTTCCACCGCAAGGTGACCGGCACCCCCGACTTCCTCGTGCCCACCGGCGGCACCACCACGCGCCAGGGCGGTCGCCCCGCCCAACTGTTCCGTCGCGGATCCGCGGAGAAGCTCAACCCGCCGATGTTGCGCCCCGAGGCCTGATCGCCAAGCCCCGCCCGATCGCCAAGCCCTGATCGCGCGGCGCGACCGACCCGCGACACGCCGCGCCCGCCCCTGCCCCCGCCCGCACTCCCCGTCAGCCCTGTCCGCCCAAGTCCAGCGCGACCGCGTCATACGCGAGCTGGGCGTCTCGGCTGCGGTGGTGGACCAGTTGGGCGAGCAGGTCCAGCACCCTGGGCCGCAGCGCCCGCCAGTCGGCCGCGTCCTGCGGGTCGTGGGCCAGGCCCGCGAGCAGGTCGTCGAGGAGCAGGCCGAGTCGGGTGTGTTCGTCCCGCAGTCGCCACACCGTGGGTTCGAACCTGGGATCCGCGCGGCGCACCTCCTCGTAGAGCCCGTCGGGCCCCTCGGTGACCGCGACATGTTCGTACAGATCGGCCCGCAACTGCCGCAGCCCCGCGCACAGCGCGGCCATCCGGCGCGGGCCCACACGGTCGGCGACCAGACCGTCACGAACGATCAACAACGCGTCGTCGAGGTCGCTCCGCCTACGGCGGACGGCGTCCAGGACGCCCGGATCGGGAAGAGACATGCCGACCTCCAGAGACGTGCTCGGCGGTACTTCGATGGTCCTCCCGCACCCCGTGACCTGTCCAGGTTCGGGGGACTTTTCCCCAGCTCGCCGATACGTGGGCAAATGCCGAGAAAACTATGGTTTCGCCGGTATGTTGCCAAAGATCCAAAGATCTCCCACGCACGGGATGACCAGGAGCGATGGCGATGGCGATGATCCAGACACGTGCGCTGACCAAGAGATACGGCGGCATCGTGGCCGTCGACGACCTTTCCTTCGACGTGCCGCCGGGCAAGGTGACCGCCCTGCTCGGGCCCAACGGCGCGGGCAAGACGACCACGCTGCGGCTGATGCTCGACCTCGAACGCGGTGGCGGCGAGACGCGGTACGACGGCCGCCGCTATCGCCGACTGCATCGCCCCGGCACCGTGGTCGGCGCCTGCCTCGGCCCGGGCGCGGCCCACCCCGGCCGGCGTGTGCGGGCGCACCTGCGGATGCTCGCCGCGGCCGGGCGCATCCCGGCGCGTCGGGTGGACGAGGTGCTGGACCTGGTCGGCCTGACGCCCGTGGCCGGTGCCCGGGCCCGGGTGCTCTCGGCCGGCGCGCTCGGCCGGCTCGCGCTCGCCTCGGCGCTGCTCGGCGACCCGGACACGCTGATCCTGGACGAACCGGCCGCCGGTCTGGACCCGCAGGGGGTGCGATGGCTGCGCGACTTCCTGCGGGCCTATGCCGCCCAGGGCCGTACCGTCCTGGTCGCGGGGCACATCCTGGCCGAGACCGCGCGCTGCGCCGATCGGGTGCTGGTGATCAGCCGGGGTCGGCTGGTCGCGGACGAGTCGGCCGCCGACTTCCTGCGCCGAGGGGTGCGCACGGGGGTCGCGGTACGGACCCCGCAGGTGGCTCGGCTGTCCGCGCTGTTGCGGGCCGAGGGGGTACACACCACGCGTCCCGGGGGCACCACGCTCACCGCGATCGGTGCGGATCGGGCCCGGGTCGGCGAGATCGCCTTCCGCGGCGGCGTGCTGCTGCACGAGTTGACCGAACGCGAGCCGGGCGTGGGCGACGCGTTCGCCGACGCGATCACCCGCCGCCGCGAGCGGGCGGCCGTCACGACCGAACTGGCGCGGACCGAGCACCGCGCCGCCCACCCGCCCGAGCACCCCGCCGACGCGGTGTGCACCGAAACGGGTCACCGCGCCGAACCGACACGCGTGGACCGAGCGACGCGACGCCTCGCCGACCCGGTACAGACGGACGATTCGGCCCGGACGGACGACCTCGCCTGGACGGACGCCCCGGTCCGGAGCAACCCCCACCCGCACGACCCGGCACCCGCACTCGCACCTACGCCCGCACCTACGCCCGCCCCCGGATCGCCCGCCGGACACCGCGTCGAGACCACCCCGACGATGACGACGACGGATCACCTCACCGAAGCCCTCGCCGAGTCCGCCCTCGCCCGGTCGGCCCCCCGCTTCGACACCCCCACCCGCGTCGACCTTCCCCGGGCGGCCCTCGCCCCCGACCCCCGAGGCGCCGAACCGGCCCCGGAGGCCGCGCCCGAGGTACGCCCGCTCGACGAGCCGATCGTGGCGGTCGAACCGCTCGCCCCCGAGGCCCCGCCGGCCGCGCGTCCGCCGAGGCGTCGATTCGCCCGCACCTGGCGCTCCGCCGACCGCGCCCGACAGACCGACGAGGTGAGGAGCGCATGAGCGCGATCCGGTACGAACTCGTGCGAGCCCGGAGCCTGCGCGCCACCTGGTGGGGCGCGTCGGCGCTGATCGCGCTCGCCGCCGGGAGCACATGGGTGGCGGTCCGCCAGGCCGGGGCCGTGCCGATCGGCTCCGGCGAGGTGGCCAACCTGCTCACCGCGGGCCCCGGCCACACCCCCGTCCTGGTCCCGGCGATCATGCTCTCGATCGCGCTGGCGTGTGCGCGGGAGCAGCGTCGCGACGCGCTGCCGACGCTCTTCCTCGCCCTGCCGCGACGCAACCGGGTGTTCCTGGCCAAGGTCGTCGGCACCGCGCTCGCCGCCGCGCTGGTCGCGGTCCTGGCGGTGGGCGCCGATCTGGCCACGGCCCGCGCGGTGTTCGGTCCGACCTTCCCCGACCTCGCGGCGATCGACCCGCCGGCGCCGCGGATCCTGGTCGGCTTCGTCGGCTACGTGGTGCTCGCCGCCGTACTCGGCCTGGGTGTCGGGGTGTTGTCCCGTGGCGCGCCGCTGATCGCGGTCGCCGTCGCGGCGCTGCCCGCGGGCGCCGAACGGCTGATCGCGGCGGCCATTCGGGCCGGCGTTCCGCCCGAGCGGCGGGACCTGGTGCGTCACCTTCCGTTCCGCGCCGCCGACCGCATGCTCGTGGTCGGCGAGGGTGGCGGCGGATGGTCGACGCTGGTCGACGGCGCGGTTCTGGCCGGGCTCACGGGTGTGGTCGCCGTACTGGCGATGGTGACGTTCCGTCGTCGGCGGGCCTGAGGACGGGGCCGCTTCGTGGGGTTGTGCGGGCTTCACACTTTCGGACGATCGACCCGCAAGGTAGATCACCCTTTCGTGTGTTTTTCAGCCGGGAGCGGGTTTGCGGCTCAAGCCCGACCCGTTCGAGGCCGAGATGGAGAGCGTGAGTATCGCTGCCCATCAGACAATGACCCACGCCCCGGCGAGCGGCTCGGCCGACGCGTTCCGCGCCGGCGAGCCGGGCGCCGCCGGCACCGACCCGATGTCCCGCCGGCCGTACGTGTGGGACGGACCCGACCTCGAACCGGCCCGAGCCGTCCGCAAACCCGGCGTCGGCCGGGGGCGGGGCCTGCACGGCCAACTCGTCCAGCAGCTCGGCCAGATGATCGTCGCGGGCGAGGTGGGCGCCGAACGTCCGCTGGTGCCCGAGGAGATCGGCCAGCGCTTCGAGGTCTCCCGGACCGTGGTGCGCGAATCGCTCCGGGTCCTGGAGGCCAAGGGCCTGGTCAGCGCCCGGCCCAATGTCGGCACCCGGGTGCGCCCGGTGAGCGACTGGAACCTGCTCGACCCCGACGTGATCGAGTGGCGCGCGTGCGGCCCGCAGCGTGATTCGCAGCGTCGCGAACTGTTCGAGCTGCGCTGGGGGATCGAGCCGCTGGCCGCGCACATGGCCGCGTGCCGCAACCACCCGGAGATCGTCCGTCGGCTCGGCGACGTCGTGGAGATCATGCAGCGGGCGGTGGCCCAGCCCGATCCGCTGACCTTCAGCCGCGCCGACGCCGAGTTCCACGGCCTGCTGCTCCAGGTCGCCGGCAACCGCATGCTCGACCACCTCGCGAGCATCCTGGCCGCCGCCCTCCAGGTGTCCGGCGGGCATGTCGCCGGGTGCGAACACCTGTCGGAGGCGTCGGTCGCGCTGCACGCGCGCCTGGTCGACGCGGTCGCCGCCGGCGACGGGGAGTGCGCCGAGGCCGCCATGCGGTCGCTGCTCGCGGTACACCCCGAGGTGGACCGCCAGTTCCCCGCCCCCCGCGAGGGATGACCCGCGCCGCCGCTTCCCGGATACCGCGCATCGCCCCTTCGCCGACCCACCGCCCGGGGTCGACGGAGGGGCGCGCGTATGCCCCGGGTCCCGGTCCGCTTCCTCGCCCCGCGGCCTGCCCGCGGATCGACGACCGACCCCGACCCGCCCGCTTTCGCGCGGCAGTTCGCGAGGCGGTGCGCGACGTGGCACACGAGACGGGGAGAGTTCGGGGCAATCCTCCCGATGAGGCGGCTCGCGTGCGTACTCTCGATATCTGACTCGATCCGACTCGCCGGCCCGTGATTGCCAACAGGTGGGGTTGTGAGGCAATGAACGACGACAAGGGCGGAAGCGAGCGGCCCGCGGACATCGACGCGGCGTTGCTCGACACCTTGAGCACCCACGGATCCATGGCATTCGCCTTCTACGACCGACGGTTGCGCTGTCGGCGGGTCAGCGACGCGCTGGCCCGGATGCATCGGCGCGGCGCGGCCGACCTGCTCGGCAGCCGTCCCGGCGAGGTCTCCCCGGGCGCGCGGGGCCGGCGGATCGAGGCGGTGTTGTCCCGGGTGCTGGCCGACGGTCAACCCCTCGTCGAGCCGCACGCGACCGGCCCCGACGGCGCCGCGGACACCCCGGATCCCGTGGACACCGGCGACCCGGGCCGGTCGGAGCGGGCGGAAGGGCGCGAACGGGCCTACGAGGCACAGTGGTTGCCGGTTCCCGACCCCGCCGACCGGGACGCCCCCGCGGTCGGCGTGCTGCTGGTGGTGCGCGATGTCACCGAGCAGCGGCGCTGCGAGGAATTGCTGCGCGCCGGGCAGTGGCGCACCGCCGGGCTGCAGGCGATGACCGCGCGGATCGCCGGCACCCTGAGCGTGCCCGAGGTCGAGGACGCGGTCGGCGAACTCGGCGCCGGCATCGCCGCCGTGTGCTCGGAGGCCTACCTCCTGGACGAGAGCACCCCGGTGTACCCCTGGCCGAACGTGCCCGCGCAGCGCACCGTCGGCCGCCGCCGGGGCATGCCCGCGCACTGGCCGGCGGACCTGGTGGCGGCGGTCACCGACGGCGTGGCGCGGTACACCTGCGCCGACGGCCCCGGCGCCTCCCGGGCGATCCTGCCGCTGGTCGGCTCCGGCGCGCCGCTGGGCGTGCTGCGCTACACCTTCGACGACGGCCGGGCGTTCGGGTCGGACGACCGGATCTTCCTGGAGGCGTTCGCGGGGCAGTGCGCGCTCGCGGTCGAGCGGTCCCGGCTGTACGAGCGCGAACACCGCACCGCGGTCGCCCTGCAGCGCAGCCTGCTCCCGGATCGGTTACCCGCGGTGCCCGGGGTCGAGTTCGGCTTCCGCTACCTGCCGGGCGCGCCCGACTTCGAGGTCGGCGGCGACTGGTACGACGTGTTCCAACTGCCCGACGGGCGGGTGGCGATCGTGGTCGGCGACGTGATCGGCAAGGGGCTGACCGCGGCGGCCGGCATGGGCCGGGTGCGCTCGGCGCTGCGGGCGCTCGCCTTCACCGACCCCGAACCCGCCGCCGTACTCACCGGCCTGGACCGGTTGTTCACCGCCACCGAGGACGACGAGTCGCTGACCACCCTCGTCTACGCGGTGGTCGACCCCACCACCGGCCTGCTCGACCTCGCCGACGCGGGACACCTGCCGGTGGTGGTCGTCTCGGCCGACGGCAAGTCCCGACTGGTCGAGATCGGCGAGGAGTCCACGCCCCTGGGGGTGGCGGAACACCGCACCCAGCACACCGTGCGCCTCGACCCCGGCGACATCCTGATCGGCTTCTCCGACGGACTGGTGGAGACGCGCGGTCGCGGCATCGACGAGGGGCTGGACGACCTCGTCGAGATGGCCAGAGGGGCCAACGAGGGCCTGGAGCCGCTGTTGACGGCCATCCTCGACGGACTCATCGGCGACCGGGGCCGCGACGACGACGTGACCATCCTGGGGGTGCGGATCACCGGCGCCGATTGAGGCGCATCCCGCATACATCCCTCACACAGGGTGTGGCGCGCGCCGCAAGGGGGAATCGTGTGAGCTGCGCCACTGAAGGGGCGCGTAACACTTCTTCGCCTGGCCCGATGAGTACGAAGGTGGCAGCCGTTCGGGAATAGCAAAACAAGCCGAAGCGCTGACTCGAGTGCAACCGGTTTGCCGGAACCACGCGCTGTCCGCCCGAGTGTCGTTCGCTTGGCGGCGCCCGCCTGTTCACCAGGCCGTGACGCCGTCCAGATCGTCGAGAGGTTGTTTGTGTCGGCCAGCACATCCCGTTCGCTCCCGCCCGAGATCGCCGAATTCGTCAACGTGAAGTCGTTGATCGAGCGTGGTGAGGCCCAGGGGTACATCGCCAGCGACGAGGTGCGCCAGGCGTTCGAGGCCGACCAGATTCCGGCCACCCAGTGGAAGAACGTCCTGCGCAGCCTCAACCAGGTCCTCGACCAGGAGGGGGTGACCATCATGGTCAGTGCCGCGGACTCGGCGGCACCCAAGCGCAGTCGCAAGAGCGTGGCGGCGAAGAGCGCGGCCAAGCGCACCGCGACCAAGACCGTCGTCACCAACCGCGCGGCGGCCGCCCCCGTGCCGGCCGCCCCCGCGCCGGGCATCACGGCGCAACCGACCACGAGGGCCACGACACCCGACGAGAACGCCGCCCCGGCCCCGATCGCCGCCGCGCCGGCCGCCGCCGCGCCGCGCAAGGCCGCCGCGAAGAAGACCGCCGCCGGCGGCGGCGCCAAGAAGGCCGCGCCGAAGAAGGTCGCCGCCAAGAAGACGGCCGGCAAGGCCGGCGAAGCCGAGCCGGACGCCGAGGAGTTGCCCGACGAGCCCGACATGGTCGTCGAGGACGCGGTGCCCGACGAGCCGGAGAGCAAGGGCTTCATTCTCTCCGACGACGAGGACGACGCGCCGGCCCAGCAGGTCGCCGCCGCGGGCGCCACCGCCGACCCGGTCAAGGACTACCTCAAGCAGATCGGCAAGGTCCCGCTGCTCAACGCCGAGCAGGAGGTCAACCTCGCCAAGCGGATCGAGGCCGGCCTGTTCGCCGAGGACAAGCTGGGCTCCGGCGAGAAGTTGCAACCCAAGCTCCGGATGGAACTGGAGATCATCGCCGAGGACGGCCGGCGGGCGAAGAACCACCTCCTCGAGGCCAACCTCCGGCTGGTGGTCTCGCTGGCCAAGCGCTACACCGGCCGCGGCATGCTCTTCCTGGACCTGATCCAGGAGGGCAACCTGGGTCTGATCCGCGCGGTGGAGAAGTTCGACTACACCAAGGGCTACAAGTTCTCCACCTACGCCACGTGGTGGATCCGGCAGGCGATCACCCGGGCCATGGCCGACCAGGCGCGGACCATCCGCATCCCGGTCCACATGGTCGAGGTGATCAACAAGCTCGCCCGCGTGCAGCGCCAGATGCTCCAGGACCTGGGCCGCGAGCCCACCCCGGAGGAGCTGGCCAAGGAACTCGACATGACCCCCGAGAAGGTCATCGAGGTGCAGAAGTACGGGCGCGAGCCGATCTCGCTGCACACCCCCCTCGGCGAGGACGGGGACAGCGAGTTCGGTGACCTGATCGAGGACTCCGAGGCGGTCGTGCCCGCCGACGCGGTCAGCTTCACCCTGCTCCAGGAGCAGCTGCACTCGGTGCTCGACACGCTCTCCGAGCGCGAGGCGGGTGTGGTGTCGATGCGCTTCGGGCTCACCGACGGTCAGCCCAAGACGCTGGACGAGATCGGCAAGGTCTACGGGGTGACGCGCGAGCGCATCCGGCAGATCGAGTCGAAGACGATGTCCAAGCTGCGCCACCCGTCCCGCTCCCAGGTGCTGCGCGACTACCTCGACTGACCCGACCGACGGACCGGGCCCCGGATACACCATCCGGGGCCTTCGTGTGTGCGGACGCGAATCAGTCACCCGTTCGCCGGGGCGAAGGGTTCCCGATCGTCACGCCTGGGCACCGGAGACTACCTGACGGTAGCCGGCGAGAGGTTCCCCATGATGGTGCGAGCGCCCGAGCGGAACGAACGCAGCAGTTTCCGGCGGTACACACGAGGATCGACGGCCGCGTTGGCCGCGATCGTGGTTGCGGCAGTCCTGACGGGGGCCGCGCCTTCCGCGCCCGCCGGGCCCCCGCGCGGCGTGGTCGGCGGGTCGCCCGCCGACACCGCGACCTATCCGTGGGCGGTGGCCCTCTCCAGTCGTGCCGAGTACGGCTCCGCGCGATCGGGGCAGTTCTGCGGCGGCACGCTGATCGCACCCACGAAGGTGCTGACCGCCGCGCACTGCATGTTCGATCAGAACGGACAACGCGACGATCGCCCGGATCTCAAGGTGATCCAGGGTCGGACGGATCTGCGCACCACCGCGGGCCGCGAGGTGGCGGTCGGTTCGGTGTACGTGAACCCGGGTTTCGACGCCGGCCGGATCTCCGGCGACTGGGCGGTGCTGACCCTCGAAGAGCCGCTGAGCACGGCCGGCGCGTCGCTGGTCGGCGCGGACGAGGACGTGTACGCCGCCGACACCCCGTCGACGGTGGTCGGCTGGGGTGACACCACGGGACGGGGCGACTACTCCCCGACGCTGCGGCAGGTCACCGTGCCGCTGGTGTCCGACGCCGCGTGCGCCACCGCGTATCCGGGCGGGCGGTACGGCACCTACGACGCCGCGTCGATGGTGTGCGCGGGGGAGAAGCGAGGCGGCAAGGACGCGTGCAGCGCGGACAGCGGCGGACCACTGCTGGTCGGCGGCCGGGTCGCCGGGATCGTGTCCTGGGGCGACGGATGTGCGCTGGCCGGCAAGCCGGGCGTGTACACCCGGGTCGCCGCGTTCGTCCGAGACATCCGGGATGCCGCCGGATTGTGAGGGATATCACGCACGTTTCGGACCCGAACGACCGTTCCTGAAGCGGGCGGGTGCGCAGGGACAGACGCCGATGGCGGCCACCTCGGTGGCCGCCATCGGCGCGATGTCTGCTCGTCGGGATCTCAGAGGGTCGGCTGTCTGGTCAGTTGTCGTCGTCCGGTGCGGTAACGGGGACCGCCGTGAGGCGGTCGGTCTCGTCCTGTATCTCCACGGCCACCTTCCGAAGTTCCGGCTCGAACTTGCGGGCGTGGTGCGCACAGAACAGCAGTTCGCCGCCGCTGGAAAGGACAACCCGAAGGTATGCCTGGGCGCCGCACCGATCACAACGGTCGGCGGCCGTCAACGGACTGGCGGGTGTCAGAACCGAATTCACGTCGCCTCTTCTCTACTCGACGAAGCCTTCATCGATGTCCAACATCAAATCAGCCTCGAACGTTCCCGGGGTGATCGTGTCATGTTCAACAGCTTCTCGGCACACCCCTTTTGCAACTCGTTCCTTGTGCATAGGACGTGCCCTGTGCGCGTACGGTTCATGCCGGCCACCCGATCGGGTGGTCGAAGATGTGTTCGGATGCCGGCTAGTATGCGGCGGCGAGCCGTCGCCGGGCTGTCTTCCGGCCCCGGTAGCCTTGCTCTCCGGCGCGACGAGGGTGATCACCGGGCCCACTTCCGTGGGTTCGACACATCGCGAACGCGCCGTACGGATCGACGCGTACGCGGCGATCCGACTACTCGACTACATGCGAGGAGTTGCACCGCGTGACCGCCCAGACGACCGCGCAGTCCACCGCGCTCCTGGCGGGCGAGCCCGACCACTCGAACTACACCGCACGGCACCTCCTCGTCCTCGAGGGTCTGGACGCGGTCCGCAAGCGCCCCGGCATGTACATCGGCTCCACCGACAGTCGGGGCCTGATGCACTGTCTGTGGGAGATCATCGACAACTCGGTCGACGAGGCCCTCGGGGGCTTCGGCGACCGGATCGAGGTGTTCCTGCACGCGGACGGCTCGGTGGAGGTTCGGGACAACGGTCGCGGCATTCCCGTCGACGTGGAGCCCAAGACCGGCCTGTCCGGTGTCGAGGTCGTCATGACCAAGCTGCATGCCGGGGGCAAGTTCGGCGGCGGCTCCTATGCCGCGTCCGGCGGCCTGCACGGCGTCGGCGCGTCGGTGGTGAACGCCCTGTCCGCCCGACTCGACGTCGAGGTGGACCGCGGCGGACACACCCACGCCATCTCGTTCCGCCGCGGCGTGCCCGGCGAGTTCGCCACGCTCGGTGCCGACGCTCCGTTCAGCAGTGGTAACGGACTGCGCCGGATCAAGAAGGTCGCCAAGGCCAAGAGCGGGACCCGGATCCGCTACTGGGCGGACCGGCAGATCTTCCTCAAGGACGCCGCCCTCGACCTCGAACTGCTGCACGCGCGGGCCCGGCAGACCGCGTTCCTGGTGCCCGGACTGACCCTTGTTGTTCGCGACGAGCGTAATGGGGCGAATCAGGGCGAAGTAGACGAACAGCTCTTTCACTACTCCGGCGGGATCAGCGAGTTCTGCGAGTACCTCGCTCCCGACCGCGCGCTCTGCGACGTGTTGCGCTTCACCGGCTCCGGCACGTTCAAGGAAACCGTGCCCGTGCTCGACGAGCAGGGACACATGGTGCCCACCGAGGTCCAGCGCGAGTTGGGCGTCGACGTGGCGCTGCGCTGGGGTACCGGCTACGACTCGACCCTGCGCTCGTTCGTGAACATCATCGCCACCCCCAAGGGCGGCACCCACGTCGCCGGGTTCGACCAGGCGCTGCGACGCACGGTCAACGACGCGCTGCGCTCGGCGAAACTGCTGCGCGTGGCCGAGGACGACATCACCAAGGACGACGCCACCGAGGGGCTGACCGCCGTGGTCACCGTTCGGTTGGCCGAGCCGCAGTTCGAGGGGCAGACCAAGGAGGTGCTGGGCACCTCGGCCGCCGCGCGGATCGTGCAGAACGTGGTGTCCAAGGAACTCAAGGCGTTCCTGACCTCCACCGGGCGCGACCACAAGGCGCAGGCGCGCGCCGTCCTGGAGAAGGTCGTCTCGGCGGCCCGCACCCGGATCGCCGCGCGGCAGCACAAGGAGGCCCAGCGTCGCAAGACGGCCCTGGAGACCTCGGCGCTGCCCGCCAAGCTGGCCGACTGCCGCAGCGACGACGTCGACCGCAGCGAGTTGTTCATCGTCGAGGGCGACTCCGCGCTCGGCACCGCCAAGCTCGCCCGCAACTCGGAGTTCCAGGCCCTGCTGCCGATTCGGGGCAAGATCCTGAACGTGCAGAAGGCGTCCGTGTCGGACATGCTCAAGAACGCCGAGTGCGCCGCGATCATCCAGGTGATAGGGGCCGGCTCGGGGCGCACCTTCGACATCGACCAGGCCCGCTACGGCAAGATCATCTTCATGGCCGACGCCGATGTCGACGGCTCGCACATCCGCTGCCTGCTGCTGACCCTGTTCCAGCGCTACATGCGCCCGATGGTCGAGGCCGGTCGGGTGTTCGCCGCGGTCCCGCCGCTGCACCGGATCGAGTTGTCCCGGCCGAAGAAGGGCCAGGACAAGTACGTCTACACCTACTCCGACGGCGAACTCCGGCGCACGCTGCTCGAATTCGAGCGCAAGGGCGTGGCCTGGAAGGACCCGGTCCAGCGCTACAAGGGCCTGGGCGAGATGGACGCCGATCAGCTCGCGGAGACCACGGTCGACCCCCGGCACCGCACCCTGCGTCGGATCAACCTCGGCGATCTGGAGGCGGCGGAGCGGGTGTTCGACCTGCTGATGGGCAACGAGGTCGCGCCGCGCAAGGAGTTCATCACCAACTCCGCGTCGCTGCTCGACCGGTCGCGCATCGACGTCTGATCGAGGGCCCGCGGACCGGGGATCCCGGTCCGCGGCGCCTCGACGCACACACGCCGGGCCCGGTGGGATTCGTCCCACCGGGCCCGGCTCTTTCATGATCAGGACATCCGGGCCAAACAATCCGTATATCTGCGATAGAAGGACGAATGTCACTCATTGGCGTGTGACCGACCGGTTTCCCGTATCGGGAGAGCTCGACTTCTCGTTGGCCAGACGATTCCACGACGCATGGCGGAGCCAGGAGTGCGGCCGTGCCGGTGATTCATCCGTACAGGTGAATCGCGCAGAACCTGGCCGTGCGGCCCGCGCCCGCTGACCATGCTGAACACCAGTCCCATCGAACGCCTGTGTCGGCGCTCGGACCGGGAGGCATCGCGCGGTTCGGCGATCGACGAGGAGAGCTACGGTGACGACCAGTTCGTACCGACCCACACCCACCCTGGGTGTGCCGTTCGGCGACCCGGAGCCGGATCCGCGGGCGGAGATCTACCTGCGCGTGCAGGCGAGCCCCGAGTTCCAGGAGATTCGGCGCCGCTACCGCGACTTCGTCTTCCCGATGTCGCTGGCCTTCCTCGCCTGGTACCTGCTCTACGTGTTCGCGTCCACGTTCGCGCGGCACTTCATGGCGCACCGCATCCTGGGCGCGTTCAACGTCGCGCTGGCGTTCGGGCTGCTCCAGTTCGCGAGCACGTTCCTGATCACGTGGGCGTACGCGCGCAACGCGCGGGCCAAGCGCGACCGCGCGGCGCTGAACCTGCGCTGGGAGACCCAGGAGATGTTCCGATGACCGGCCCGCACCTGGCGGTCGCCGCCGGCCATCGCGGCCTGACCGGCCTGCTGTTCGTGGTCCTCGTGCTGATCACCCTCGGCATCACCGTGTGGGCCAGCCGCAACAGCCGCACGGCCAACGACTTCTACGCCGGCGGGCGGGAGTTCTCCGCCGCGCAGAACGGGCTCGCGATCGCGGGCGACTACATGTCGGCGGCGTCCTTCCTGGGTATCGCCGGGCTGATCGCGCTGTTCGGCTACGACGGCTTCCTGTACTCGATCGGCTTCCTGGTCGCGTGGCTGGTCGTGCTCATGCTCGTGGCCGAACTCGTGCGCAACTGCGGTCGGTTCACCATGGCCGACGTGGTGGCGTTCCGGATGAGCCGCAAGCCGGTGCGCACCGCCGCCGGCGCCGCGACGATCGTGGTCTCGATCTTCTACCTGATCGCCCAGATGGTCGGCGCGGGCACGCTGGTGGCGCTGCTGCTCGGCGACACCGGCGGCTCGGCACAGACCTGGACGATCGTCGGGGTCGGCGCGCTGATGGTGGTCTATGTGACCTTCGGCGGGATGAAGGGCACCACCTGGATCCAGATCGTCAAGGCCGTGCTGCTGCTCGGCGGCGCGATCCTGATGACCCTGCTGGTCCTGTGGCGTTTCCACTTCGATCTCGACGAGTTGCTGCACACCGCCGCGCACACCAGCGGCCACGGGCAGCAGTTCCTCGAGCCGGGCCTGAAGTACGGGAAGAACCTGACCAGTCGGCTGGACTTCATCAGCCTGGCGATCGCCCTGGTGCTCGGCACCGCGGGGCTGCCGCACATCCTGGTGCGGTTCTACACGGTGCCCACCGCGCGGGCCGCGCGGCACTCGGTGATGTGGGCGATCGGGCTGATCGGCACGTTCTACCTGCTCACCATCGTGCTCGGGTTCGGCGCGGCGGCGGTGCTCGGCTCGGACCGGATCCGCAAGTCGAACGCGGCGGGCAACACCGCGCTGCCGCTGCTCGCGGAGGAACTGGGCGGCGGGCCGGACACGTTCGGCGGCGTGGTGTTGCTCGCGGTGATCGCGGCGGTGGCGTTCGCGACCATCCTGGCGGTGGTGGCCGGGTTGACCCTGGCCTCCTCGGCGTCGTTCGCGCACGACCTGTACACGAACGTGATCCGCAAGGAGGCGACCGACGAGAAGAGCGAACTGCGGGCGGCACGGCTGTCCGCGATCGTGATCGGCGGGATCGCGATCGGGCTGAGCCTGTCCGCGCAGAAGCTCAACGTCGCCTTCCTGGTCGCGCTCGCCTTCGCGGTGGCCGCCTCGGCGAATCTGCCCACGTTGCTCTACACGCTGTTCTGGCGGCGGTTCAACACCAACGGCACGGTGTGGGCGATCTACGGCGGGCTCGGTTCGGCGCTGGTGCTCGTGCTGTTCTCGCCGGTGGTCTCCGGGGGCACGACGCCGCTGGTGACCGGCGTCGATTTCCACTGGTTCCCGCTGGAGAACCCGGGGATCGTGTCCATCCCGATCGGGTTCCTGTGCGGCTGGATCGGCACGTTGCGCTCGGACGAGGAGGCGGACGCGGCGAAGTACGCCGAGATGGAGGTGCGTTCGCTGACCGGGGCGGGCGCCTACTGACGCGAGGCCGCCGCCACCCTGGCCCGCATGCTGGTCGGGAGGCCGCCGCCCTTGCCGCAGCTCTCCGGCCGGGCCGGGGCCTCCTCGCGCGGGTTCACCACGACGGTCCAGCGGCGCCCGTCGACGTGGTGGACGAGCACGGTCCACCCGCCGTCGTCCTCGGCCCGCTCGTCGTGCACCGACAGGGCGTCGGCCCGACGCTCGCCGCACTCCTCCCGGACCGCGAGCTCGGCGGCCTGGCCGGCCCGGGACCAGGTGGCCCGGCCCCGGCAGTGCTCCGGCGCGATCTCGCCGCGGTGTGCGGCGGTGAGCACGGCGCCGGCCGCGATGGGGTCCAGGCGGCCGTACAGGTAGCCCTGGGGCAGCACCACGGCGGTCGGGGCGAATCGGTGCCCGCCCAGGTGGGTGGCCTCCCACGTGGCCTCCGGGAAGCTCGTGGCGAGCGCCGCGGCCAGTGGGCGGCCCTCGACCGCACAGCAGCGGTCGCGCTTGCCGTTCGTGCAGACCAGCATCAGCGGCTCGGCGACCGGTTCGCCCACCGAGGGCTCGACCGGTCCGGCGAGCGCGCCGAGGTCGTGGGCGAGCAGCTCGGCGACGTCGCTCACGCGCAGTCGGCGCAACCAGGTCGCGCCCGGCTCGGTCCAGGCCAGGAACACCGTGCGCGGCGTGTCGGACTCGGCCGGCTCCGCCTCGGCCCGCGCGCCGCCCTCGTCGGGCCTGCGGATCAGCGTCGCGCGAAAGCCCGCCCGCGCCGCGCGCGCCTCCAGTTCGCGACCCACGCCGTCGGCCAGGCCCCGGCTGTCCACCAGCGCCTTCGCCGCCCACGGCCCGGGATGCTCGATCAGCAACCATCCGCGCGTGGTGGGAGCGGTGCCGGCCATCGGCTCGGCCAGTTCGTGCGAGAGAAAGACGCAGGTTTCCACGACCGTGCACGGTACAGCCGCGACGGGGGCGACCAGCGGATCGGTCCCGCCCCGAGCGCCACGATCGGGTGATCCCGGTACGGTTGTTGCACACGGTAACGATGGGAGGCGGCCATGCCCCAGGGACGGACCGACGGGAGCGCGGCGATAGCCGGCTTCACGTTGGACGACGCGGTGGCGCTCGCCAGGGCCGCGCACGACGGTCAGTTGGACAAGGGCGGTCACCCGTACATCACGCACCCGCTGCGGGTGATGCGGGAGGTCGAGGGGACCCACACGCGGATGGCGGCGGTGTTGCACGATGTGATCGAGGACACGCCGGTGGGTGCGGACGATCTGCGCGCCGCCGGGGTGCCGGAGCAGGTGGTGGTCGCGGTGATCGCGCTGTCCAAGCTGCCGGGCGAGCCGCTGGAGCGCAGCATGGCCCGCGCGGCCGCGAACCCGATCGCGCTGGTGGTCAAGCGGGCGGACATCGCGGACAACCGGTCCGAGGCGCGTCTGGGTCAGCTCGACCCGGCGACGCAGGTGCGACTGCGCAAGAAGTACGCGCGCTCGATCGAACTCCTGGAGGAGTTCGCGGCGCGCTGAGCGGGCGTCCCGACCGCGGTCGGGACGCCCCGGAACGGGAGAGGCCCCCGCGGCGAGGGACGCCGCGGGGGCCGTTTCGTGGGAGCCGGCCCGTGGGGCGGGCTCCTCGGTCAGACCGTGCCGGGGGGGCCGCCGACCACTTCGACGTGCTTGGCCAGCGGGGTGCCCGAACCGTCCCGACGGGGGTCCGGGGCGGGCAACTCGACCGGCTGGCCCTTGGCGTCGGAGCCGCGGCCGGGCGCCGGGCCCGCCCAGGCCAGGCGCAGCGTGGTCTCGCCCTTGAGGAAGCGCTGGCAGCGCACCCCGCCGGTGGCCCGGCCCTTGCGCGGATACTCGGCGAACGGGGTGACCTTGCAGGTGCCGTGTTCCGCGCCGAACAGCGCGTCGCCGCTGTACGCGGCCACGGTGACCACCACCGCGTCGGCGCCCGGGTCGACCGCGGTGAACGAGAGCACGGACTGCCGGTCGCCGAGCTTGATGCCGGCCATGCCGCCGGCCGGGCGGCCCTGGGGCCGGACCATGGACGCCTGGAAGCGCAGCAGTTGCGCGTCGTCGGTGATGAAGACCAGGTCCTCCTCGCCGGTGCGCAACTCGACCGCGCCCACGATCGAGTCGCCGTCGCGCAGGGCGATCACCTCGAGGTCGTCCTTGTTGGCCGGATAGTCCGGCACGACCCGCTTGACCACCCCCTGCGCGGTGCCGAGCGCGAGCCCGGGGGAATCGGCGGAGAGCGTGGTCAGGCACACCACACGTTCGTCGGACTCCAGGGAGACGAACTCGGACAGCGGGGCCCCGCCGGCCAGGTTCGGCGCGGTCGCGGTCTCCGGGAGCGCGGGCAGGTCGACCACGTTGATCCGCAGCAGTCGGCCGGTACTGGTGACCGCGCCGACCTCGCCGCGCACCGTCGCCGCGACCGAGGAGACCACCAGGTCGTGTTTGGCCCGGCCCCCCTCGGGCGGCAGCGGGCCGCCGGTGGAGGTGCGCGCCAGCAGGCCGGTCGAGGACAGCAGGACCGTGCACGGCGCGTCGGTGACCTGCAGCGGAACCGCCGCGGCGGGGACGTCGGCCGATTCGAGCAGGACCGTGCGGCGCGGCGTGCCGTACTTCTTGGACACCGCGGCCAACTCGTCGGAGACGACCTTCCGCAGCAACTTGTCGTCGTCCAGGATCTTGGTCAGCTCGGCGATCTCGGCGCGCAGCCGCTCCTGCTCGGCCTCCAGTTCGATCCGGTCGAACCGGGTGAGCCGGCGCAGCGGGGTGTCCAGGATGTAGGACGCCTGGATGTCGGACAGCGAGAAGGTCTCCATCAGGCGTTCCTTCGCCTGGGCGGAGTTGTCGCTCGAGCGGATCAGCTCGATCACGCGGTCGATGTCGATCAGCGCGACCAGCAGGCCGTCGACCAGGTGCAGGCGCTCCTGGCGCTTGCGGCGGCGGAACTCGCTGCGCCGGCGGACCACCTCGAAGCGGTGGTCCACGTAGACCTGGAGCAGTTCCTTCAGCCCGAGGGTGAGCGGCTGGCCGTCGACCAGGGCGACGTTGTTGATGCCGAACGTCTCCTCCATCGGCGTCAGCTTGTAGAGCTGCTGGAGGATCGCCTCGGGGTTGAAGCCGTTCTTGATCTCGATGACCAGGCGCAGCCCGTGCGAGCGGTCGGTGAGGTCCTTCAGGTCGGCGATGCCCTGGACCTTCTTGGACTGCACCAGCTCCTTGATCTTGGCGATCACCCGCTCCGGGCCGACGTTGTACGGCAGTTCGGTGACCACGATGCCCTTGCGGCGCGCGGTGACCGACTCGACCGTGGCGGTCGCCCGGATCTTGAAGGTGCCGCGGCCCTTCTCGTAGGCGTCGCGCACACCGCCGAGGCCGACGATGCGACCGCCGGTGGGCAGGTCGGGGCCGGGCACGTGGCGCATCAGGTCGTCGAGGTCGGCGGTGGGGTGGCGGATCAGGTGCCGGGCGGCGGCGACCACCTCGACCAGGTTGTGCGGCGGCATGTTGGTCGCCATGCCGACCGCGATCCCGGACGCGCCGTTGACGAGCAGGTTCGGGAACGCGGCGGGCAGCACGCCCGGTTCCTGCTCCTGGCCGTCGTAGTTGGGGCCGAAGTCGACGACGTCCTCGTCGATCGAGTCGACCATCAACATCGCGGCCGTGGACAGCCGGGACTCGGTGTAGCGCATCGCGGCGGGCGGGTCGTCGCCGCCGAGGGAGCCGAAGTTCCCGTGGCCGTCGATCAGCGGCAGGCGCATCGAGAACGGCTGCGCCATGCGCACCAGGGTGTCGTAGATGGGGCCGTCACCGTGCGGGTGCAGCTTGCCCATCACCTCGCCCACGACGCGGGCGCACTTGACGTAGCCCTTGTCGGGGCGAAGGCCCATCTCGGCGGCCTGGTACAGGATGCGGCGATGCACGGGCTTGAGCCCGTCGCGGGCGTCCGGCAGTGCCCGCGAGTAGATCACCGAGTAGGCGTACTCCAGGAAGGAGCCCTGCATCTCGTCGACGACGTCGATGTCGAGGATGCGTTCCTCGAAGTCGTCGGGTGGCTGCGGACCGGAGGTTTTCGTACTACGGCGGGCCATGCGCGGCGTTGCTCCTTTGCTTCTTCGGGCCGGCGCCGGGCCGTGTCTCCCGTGTCCGCCCGAGGGCGGCGCGGCCGGGGACGGCCCGCACGGCGTGCCCATTGTGGCGCGCCGGTGCGACATGTGAGTGCATCGACCCGGGTGACAGCGTGCTTGGGGGCCGTGCGAGGGGGGAAGGACAGCCCTTTGGCCCACGGTTGTGCCGCAGTTCCCGGCCGCCGTTCGAGCAGGAGAAAGAAGGGTTCCGCGCGATGGACGACAAGCAGATCCGCGACCGCATCACCGACATGGTCGAGCAGGAGCGTGCCCTGCGCGACCGACTTGCGCAAGGCGCGCTCACCACCGACGAGGAACACGGGCGGCTCGCGGAGGTGGAGGCCGAACTGGACCGGTGCTGGGATTTGCTGAGGCAGCGTCAGGCGTTGCGCGACGCCGGCGCGGATCCGGGGACGGCCGCGGCGCGTCCCGCGCGCCAGGTCGAGGGTTACCAGCAGTAGCCCGCACGCCCCGCTTCGCCCGTCGCGAACAGCCCCGCGCGTGGGAGTCGAACGGGTCCCGCGCGTCGTTAGGGTGAGGGTGGCCGCCGTCGCGGCGGTCACCCTCCAGGAGAGGACGGATGGGCTTATGGCAGGACCGGCGACTGCATCGTTGGGGTTCACCGCGACCACGCACACCCTCGGCAACGGGCTCCGCGTGGTGCTCTCGGAGGACCACGTCGACCCCGTGGCCGCCGTCTGCCTCTGGTACGACGTGGGTTCACGGCACGAAAGGCCCGGGCGGACCGGGCTCGCGCACCTCTTCGAGCACCTGATGTTCCAGGGTTCGGCCAACGTGCACGGCAACGAGCACTTCGAGTTCGTGCAGTCCGCGGGTGGTTCGCTCAACGGCACCACCAGCTTCGAGCGCACGAACTACTTCGAGACGATGCCCGCGCACCAGGTGGAGCTCGCACTGTGGCTGGAGGCGGACCGCATGGGCGGGCTGCTGCAGGCGCTGACCGAGGAGAGCCTGGACAACCAGCGCGACGTGGTCAAGAACGAGCGCCGGCAGCGCTACGACAACGTGCCCTACGGCACCGCGTGGGAGCGGCTGGTGGCGATGGCCTTCCCCGAGGGCCACCCGTACCACCACATGCCGATCGGCTCGATGGCCGACCTGGACGCCACCTCCCTGGAGGACTGCCGGGCCTTCTTCCGGACCTACTACGCGCCGAACAACGCGGTCCTGGCGATCGTCGGCGACGTGGACCCGGAGCAGACGCTGGCCTGGGTGGAGAAGTACTTCGGCACGATCCCCGCGCACGACGGCAAGCCGGTGCCGGCCGACGGCGCGCTGGCGCCGGTGATCGGCGCGGAGTTGCGCGAGACGGTGCACGAGGAGGTGCCCTCGCCCGCTCTGATGGCCGCCTACCGGATGCCGGCCGACGGCACCCGGGGCGCCGACGCGGCCGACATCGCGCTGACCGTGCTCGGCGAGGGGGAGAGTTCGCGGCTGAACACCCGCCTGGTGCGGCACGACGAACTCGCGGTGTACGCCGGGGTCGGTCTGATGCGGCTGTCCGGGACCGCGTCGGTGGCCATGCTCGACGTGAAGGCGTCCGGCTCCGGCGCGGTGTCGGCGATCGACGCGGCGCTGGCCGAGGAGTTCACCCGGTTCGCCGAGGAGGGCCCCACCCCGGCCGAACTCGAGCGCGCGCAGGCCCAGTTGGAGCGCGCCTACCTGGACACGATGGCCACCGTCGGTGGTCGGGCCGACGAACTGTGCCGCTACGCGACGCTGTTCGGCGACGCGAACCTGGCGTTCACCGCGCTGGATCGGCTGCTGGACATCACGGCCGAGGAGGTGCGGGCGGTGGCCGCCGAGCGCCTGGTGCCGGACAACCGTGCGGTGCTCGTGTACGAACCGACCGACGACGCGGACGAGAACGAGGAGCAGGTCGCGTGACCCAGACCGGCGAGATGGTGTTCCACCCGCGCCCCGGCGCGGGAGCGGCCCGCGAGTGGACCTTCCCGGCGCCCGAGCGCTCGGTGCTCGGCAACGGCCTCGCGGTGTTGCGGGTGGACCGGCCCGGGCAGAAGGTGGTGGCGGTCGAGCTGGTGCTCGACTCGCCGCTGGCCGCCGAGCCGACCGAGTGCGAGGGCGTCGCCACGATCATGGCGCGCGCGTTCACCGAGGGCACGGACCGGATGGGCGCGGAGGAGTTCGCCGCCGAACTGGAGAGCTGCGGCGCGACGATCGACACCGACGCCGACCACCCGGGTGTGCGGGTCGCGCTCGACGTGCCTGCCTCGCGCCTGGAGCGGGCCCTGGGACTGCTCGCGGACGCGGTCCGGGCACCGGCCTTCCCGGCCGCCGAGGTGGACCGTCTGGTGCGCCAGCGGCTGGACGAGATCGTGCACGAGATGGCCAGCCCGCCCCGGCGCGCGGCGTTCGCGCTGAACGCGACGCTGTTCGACGACGCGGTGCGGCTGTCCCGGCCGCGCGCGGGCACCGCGGAGAGCGTCGCGCGGGTGGACCGGGCGGCGGTGTGGGACTTCTTCACCGCGCACGTGCGCCCGAGCACCGCCACCCTCGTGGTGGTCGGCGACTTCGCCGGCGTCGACGTCACCGGCGTGCTGGAGCGCACCATCGGCACCTGGAGCGGGTCGGCCGCCGAGCCCTCGCGGCCGGGTCCGGTGGTCGCCGACGACCACGCGCGCGTGGTGATCGTGCACCGCGCCGGCAGCGTGCAGACGCAGCTGCTGGTCGGCCGGATCGGCCCGGGCCGCGAGGACGCCTC
The DNA here is from genome assembly GCF_003967355.1 of Embleya hyalina. GTDB lineage: Bacteria > Actinomycetota > Actinomycetes > Streptomycetales > Streptomycetaceae > Embleya > Embleya hyalina. The sequence goes on from NZ_BIFH01000036.1 coordinate 26,967, forward strand.
GTGGCCGGCGCTGACCATCGGCACCTACTGCCTCGGCGGCACCCTCACCTCGCGCCTGGACCGGGTGCTGCGCGAGGAGAAGGGCTACACCTACGGCGTGCGCGCGGCGAACCAGTCGCTGCCGAACGGCTCGCTGCTCGCCATCCACGGCTCGGTGGAGACCGACGTCACCGGACCGGCCGTCGCGGACCTGGTCACCGTGCTGCGCACGCTCGCCGCCGAGGGCCTGACCGACGGCGAGCGGGACGCGGCCGTGCAGAGCATCGTGGGGGTCGCGCCGCTGAAGTACGTGACGCCGCGCGCGGTGTGCGACTCGCTCGCCGACATGGCCGCCGAGCGGCTGCCCGACGGCTACCTGCCCGAGCTCTACCTGAAGCTGGCCGACGTGGCCACCAAGGACGCCGCCGAGGCGGCCTCGGGCGGGTTCGATCCCGCGCGCCTGGTGGCGGTGCTGGTCGGCGACGCGGACAAGATCCGCGAGCCTCTGGAAGCCCTCGATCTGGGACCGGTCACGGTCGTCGAATAGGGCGCTGCGGCGGTGGGCGGACCACAACGGTCGGCCCACCGCCAACCGGGATCCCCCCGGACACTTACGGTAGACCCATGACTCAGCCGTTGCCGGGCGCCGGGCCCGGAGAGACGACAGCCATCCCGCCGGTCGACAGACCCGACGGGAAAGAAAGCGAACCGAACGTGCGCCTCGGGGTGGGACTGACCACCGCGGACGTCGCGGAGCGGGTCGCCCGGGGCGACGTCAACGACGTCCCCGTGCGGTCGAGCCGATCCACCACCGAGATCGTCAAGGCGAACGTCTTCACCCGGTTCAACGCCGTCATCGGCGTGCTCTGGCTGATCATCCTGTCCGTCGGGTCGGTCAAGGACGGCCTGTTCGGCTTCGTGATCATCGCCAACACCGGGATCGGCATCATCCAGGAGATGCGCGCCAAGCGCACCCTGGACCGCCTCGCGGTGATCGGCGAGTCCAAGCCGGTGGTGCGCCGCGACGGACGGGCCGTCGCGCTGTCCCCGTCCGAGCTGGTGCTCGACGACGTGATCGAACTGGGCGCGGGCGACAAGGCCGCCGTGGACGGCGTCGTGGTCGAGGCCGACAACCTCGAGATCGACGAGTCGCTGCTCACCGGCGAGGCCGACCCGGTGATCAAGCGCCCGGGCGACCCGGTGATGTCCGGCAGCTTCGTGGTGGCCGGCAACGGCGCGTTCACCGCGACCCGGGTGGGTCGCGAGGCGTACGCCGCGCAACTGATGGAGGAGGCCAGCAAGTTCACGCTGGTGGCGTCCGAGCTGCGCAACGGGATCAGCACGATCCTCAAGTACGTCACCTGGATCCTCTTCCCGGCCTCGATCGCCCTGATCATCAGCCAGTACCGGCTGGAGGACACCACCTGGCGCGAGGCGGTGACCCGGATGATCGCGGGCATCGTGCCGATGGTGCCCGAGGGCCTGGTGCTGCTCACCTCGCTGGCCTTCGCGGTCGGCGTGGTGCGCCTGGGCCGCAAGCAGTGCCTGGTCCAGGAGTTGCCCGCGATCGAGGGCCTGGCCCGGGTCGACGTGGTGTGCCTGGACAAGACCGGCACGCTGACCGAGGGCGGGATGAACGTCGCCGAGGTCCGCGAACTGGCCCAGGGCCTGCCGGTGCGCCCCGCGCTCGGCGCGCTCGGCACCACCGAGCCCCGGCCGAACGCGAGCCTGGCCGCGATCATCGACGAGTGCCCGGCCGAGCAGGGCTGGACCTCGGTGGAGAGCGTGCCGTTCTCCTCGGCGCGCAAGTACAGCGGGGCGACCTTCGAGGTGGCCGGTGCCCGTGCCACGTGGCTGATCGGCGCCCCCGAGGTGCTGGTGACCACGCAGGCGCACGGCGACCTGCTCGCCGAGGCCGAACGCCTGGGCGCACAGGGCCTGCGAGTGCTGCTGCTCGTGCGTACCGACGCCGCGCTCGCGGACACGGTCGACGCCCTGGTCGGCGGCCCCGACGGCGCCGACGTGACGCCCGCCGCGCTGGTCGTGCTGGAACAGCGGCTGCGGCACGACGCGGGCGCGACGCTGGACTACTTCGCCGACCAGGGTGTGGCCGCCAAGGTCATCTCCGGGGACAACGCGATCTCGGTCGGCGCGGTGGCCGCCAAGCTCGGCATCAAGGGCGCCGACCACCCGGTGGACGCCCGGACGTTGCCCACCGACCAGAACGAACTGGCCGACGTGCTGGAGGCCAACACGGTCTTCGGCCGGGTCACCCCGCAGCAGAAGCGGGACATGGTCGCGGCGCTCCAGTCGCGCGGCCACAACGTGGCGATGACCGGCGACGGCGTCAACGACGTACTCGCGCTCAAGGACGCCGACATCGGCGTGTCGATGGGCTCGGGCAGCGAGGCCACCAAGGGTGTCGCGCAGATCGTGCTCCTCGACAACAGCTTCGCCACGCTGCCGTCCGTGGTCGGCGAGGGTCGTCGGGTGATCGGGAACATCGAGCGGGTCTCGAACCTGTTCCTGACCAAGACCGCCTACTCGGTACTGCTGGCCATCCTGGTGGTCATCGCCAACGTGCCGTACCCGTTCCTGCCGCGCCACCTGACGCTGCTCGCCTGGTTCACCATCGGCACGCCGGCGTTCTTCCTGGCCCTGGCACCGAACAAGGAGCGGGCCCGCGCGGGCTTCGTCAAGCGGGTGTTGCGCTACTCCGGACCCTCCGGCGTGATCGCGGGCACCGCGACGTTCACCGCGTATCTGCTGGCCCGCTCGCACTACGGCGCGACGGACGCCACCCGTACGGCGGAGACCTCGATCGCGACGCTCACGTTGTTCCTGGTCGGCCTGTGGGTGCTGGCGATCATCGCGCGACCGTACACCTGGTGGCGGATAGCGCTGGTCCTGGTGATGGGCGCCGGATTCGCCGTGGTGCTGACGGTGCCCTGGCTGCAGCGGTTCTTCGAACTCAAGCTGGTCGGCACGCAGATGCCGTGGACGGCGGTCGGCCTGGCGATCGCGGCGGGGCTGCTCCTGGAGGTGGTTGCCTTTTGGAACAAGCGCCGATTGGCTCAGGAGGTCGCGGTGGTGGGGGCGGGCTCTGTGTCGGTGTGATGGTGTGATGGGTGGGAGCGCCGCCCCGGTCGTTCGGTGATTCGGGGTGGTGCTGTTTTTTGGGCGCTTCGCGCCGGCTCGCGAGGGACCACTTTTTTCTCTCCCCCGCTTCGCTCCTCCGAGAAAAAAGCGGCCCCTCGCTCGGGGCCGGCTGTCCCTCCGCTTCGCTCCGGGCCATCCGACCCAAGTTCTGCGGCTCCGCCGCTCTCCGCGCTGCGCGCGTCGATCGCGTGGGCGGCCCGGGGCGGGGGCGCTGACGCGCCATGGGGGTTCGGGCGCGGGGTGGGGTGGGGGGTGCTGACGTTCCATGGGGGTTCGGGGGCGGGGCGTTGGTGGGTTGGGGCGTGGTGGGTGGGGGTGGGGGTGGTGGGTTAGGGGGTGGGGCGTTCTGTGAGGGCTACGGCGGTGCCGAGCAGGGCTGAGCCGGCGGCCAGGGTTGCGATGAAGGCGCGGTGGCCTCGGGGGAGGGCCTTGGCGTGGGTGGCGGTGATCAGGACGTCGCCGAGGTCGGCGGCCGCCGCGGTCAGGGCCCACAGGCGGACCGGTTCGCCGCGTGCCGCCGCGACCATGGTTCCGACGCCGAGTGCCACATCGCGCCCGCCCAGCGCGCGGGCGAACACCAGCGCTCCGACGCGGTCCGCGTCGTCGCCGATCCAGGGGCGGGCCACCCGGGGCGGGTCGAGCAGCGCGACCACCCCCAGTGCCGTGCGGGCGCCGCCCCAGGCGAGCGCCGCCGCCCGCCCGAGCCGGTCGAAGTCACCTGCGGTAATCGTCACATCCGGCACGGTATCGCTCCCACGCCACTTCGGCGGCAGCCCATTTCGTGCATTAGCCTCGCCCTGCCGACACACGCACCGGCAACATCGAGCGAGCGGCGCCGTCGTGACGTCCCGTCACGCGTCCACGGGGGTGGAGGAAGGCGCCGGGTCGCCACACGGGGATGGAGAACCAGTTGTACCTGCGCAAGCCTGCCCTCTCGGGACTGCTCGTCGCCGCGTCCGTCATCGCTCTTTCGAGCGGCTGCGGCCTGGCCGACAAGGTCAAGGGTGACGACGACAAGAAGAAGGATCCGACCACGGCCGCGCCCCAGGCGGGCGGCAGCACGGGGAACGCGACCGGAGGCGCGACCGGCGCCCCCGCCACGGCGCCCGGCGGTGGCAAGGGCACCGCGCCGGCGACGGCTCCGGGCACCACCAAGCCCGGCGGGACCGGCAACCTCGACCCCAAGGCGTTCTGCGAACTGCTCACGCCCGCCGAACTCAAGGGCGTGCTGAACACCGAGGTCACCCGCACCAAGAACGACGAAACGCTGCGCACCTGCCGCTACTACGGGCCCGGCGACTCCGGCCTGGTGACCCTGCAGTACTTCGTCCGCAGCGGCAAGCTCGCCGACACGCCGGAGAGCGTGGTGGCCAAGAACGAGATGTCGAAGTACGGCAAGCCGATCACCGACCTCGGCGCGATCCCCGCGCTGTACGTGCCCGGCACCGGCAGCTACCCGGCGCCCAGTGTCCCCGAGGTCTACTTCGCCAAGACGCACGGCGACGTGATCGTCGACATGCACGTCAGCCTGGCACCGCCCGCGAAGGACCTGCCGCGCGCGCAGCACATCGCGATCGCGAAGATCATCGCCGACAAGCTCTGACCGCGGCGCGGGGGCCGGCCTCGGCCCGGCCCCCGCGCGATCCCGGTTGTTCGTACGCCCGGGATCAACTGCCCTTGAGCTCGGGAAAGTCCTCCTCGAACCATTCCAGCGGGCCGCGCGAGGCCAGGTCCTCGTCGTGCAACTCGCGCTCGCGACCCCGCAGTTCGACCCGGCGGATCTTGCCGGAGATGGTCTTGGGCAACTCCGCGAACTCGAGCCGACGCACCCGCTTGTACGGCGAGAGCACCGCACGCGCGTGCCGCAGGATCGCCAGGGCCGTCTCCCGGGTGGGCTCGTGCCCCGGGGCGAGCACCACGTACGCCTTGGGCACCGCGAGTCGGACCGGATCGGGCGAGGGCACCACGGCGGCCTCGGCCACCGCGTCGTGCTCGATCAGTACGCTCTCCAACTCGAACGGCGAGATCCGGTAGTCGGACGCCTTGAACACGTCGTCGGAGCGGCCCACGTAGGTGATGTAGCCGTCCGCGTCCCGGGTGCCGACGTCGCCGGTGTGGTAGAAACCGTCGCGCATCGACTCGGCCGTGCGCTCCGGGTCGTCGAGGTAACCCGCCATCAGACCCAGCGGGCGCGCGGCCAGTTCGAGGCAGATCTCGCCCTCGGCGTCGGTGCCGGTGACCACCTCGCCGGAGATCGGGTCGACCAGCGCCACCGTGTATCCGGGCAGCGGGCGGCCCATCGACCCCGGACGGACCTCCTGCCCGGGCGCGTTGCCGATCTGCGCGGTGGTCTCGGTCTGCCCGAAGCCGTCGCGGATGGTCAACCCCCAGGCGGCCCGCACCTGTTCGATCACCTCGGGGTTCAGCGGCTCGCCCGCGCCGATCACCTCGCGCAGCGAGGTGCGCCACGCGCCCAGGTCCTCCTGGACCAGCATCCGCCACACGGTCGGCGGCGCGCAGAACGAGGTCGCCCCGCAGCGCACCACGGTGTCCAGCAACGGGCGGGCGGCGAACCGCTCCTGACGCACGATCAGGATCGTGGCGCCGGCGTTCCAGGGGGCGAAGAAGTTGCTCCACGCGTGCTTGGCCCAGCCGGGCGAGGAGATGTTCAGGTGCACGTCGCCGGGGCGCAGGCCGATCCAGTACATGGTGGACAGGTGCCCGATCGGGTAGCTCGCCTGGGTGTGCCCGACCAGCTTGGGCTGCGCGGTGGTGCCGGAGGTGAAGTAGAGCAGCAGCGGATCGCTCGCGGCGGTCGGCCCGTCGGGCGCGAACGGGGCGTCGGACTCCCACGCGTCGGCGAACGACGACCAGCCCTCGGTCGGCTCGCCCACCACGATCCGGGTCCACTCGCCCGGCACCTCGGCGAAGCCCGCCGTCACCGCCGACTCGGCGATCACGTGCGCGACGCCGCCCCGGGTGACCCGGTCGGTCAGGTCGGCCGGCGCCAGCATCGTGGTGGCCGGGATGATCACCGCGCCGAGCTTCATCGCGGCCAGCATCGCCTCCCACAACTCGACCCGGTTGCCGAGCACGAGCAGGATCCGGTCGCCGCGCCGCACCCCCCGCGTCCGCAACCACCCCGCGACCCGGTCGGAACGCCGGGACAACTCGGCGAAGGAGACCTTGGTGTCGGTGCCGTCCTCGGCCACGATCCACAGCGCGGTGGCGTCGTTGTCGCGGGCGATCGCGTCGAACCAGTCGAGCGCCCAGTTGAATTCGGTGGGTTCGGGGCGCGGGAAGTCCCGGCACGCGGTGGGCTGGTCCTCGCGGTGTTCGAGCAGGAAGTCGCGCGCAGCGCGAAACGCCTCGGTCGCACCCGTCGTCATCGCCGAATTCCTCCGTCTGTCGTGTGGTCTCGCTGTACCGCAACACGGCGTCGCCCGTGCAGAAACGCACCCTCGCATCACCCGTTCGAGCGGTCAACGACCGAGACCGGGCCCTACGCGTTGACCGTCGCGGCGCGGGGCGGCCAGACTCCCCGGGGACACGGAACGAAGCGCACAAAGATGATCTTGATCTGACCATCGGGACCGTAATTGACAGACAGTACGGCGCGATCCGGCCCACGCGTGCTCGTCCTGGCCGACGACCTCACCGGTGCCAACGCCACCGCGGTGCGCTTCGCCCGGCGCGGGATGCGCACGCTCGTCACCGGTGGGCCGCCGCGCACCTGTATCAGCGCCCCCGACGTGCTCGTGCTCGACCTGGCCACCCGGCACCTGCCCGGCGTCCAGGCCGCGCGCCGGGTGGTCGCGGGCGCCTCGGTGTTCCCGGACGCCCCGCTGGTGGCCAAGCGGGTGGACAGCACGCTGCGGGGCAACCCGGGCGCGGAGACCGCCGCGTTGTTGCACGTGCTGGACGCCCGCCCGGGGCCGCCGGTGCGGGCGCTGGTGGTGGCGGCCCATCCCGAGGCCGGTCGGACCACCGAGGGCGGCGTGCACCGCGTACACGGCGTGCCGATCGCGGACAGCGAGGCGGCCCGCGATCCGTTCCACCCGGTCACGTCCTCGTGTGTGCTCGGCACGTTCGCCACGAGCGAGCACACCGTCGCGCACGTCCCGCTCGACGTGGTGCGCGGCGATCGGTCGGGGCTGGCCCGCGCCCTCGGCGATCCGGGCGCGCGGATGCTGGTCTGCGACGCGATCACCGACGCCGACGTGGAGACCCTCGCGCTGGCCGCCGCGGCCCGCGCCCTGGAGGGCGATCTGCGCTGGTTGCCGGTCGACCCCGGACCGTTCGGCGCGGCCCTGGCCGGCGCGCTGGGCACGGTGCCCACCGGCCGCCCGGTGCTCGGCGTGGCCGGCAGCCTGAGCCGGCTCAGCCTGGAGCAGATCGCGCAGACCCAGCGCTGCCTGGACGCGCGCTGGCTGGACGTGGGCGACGCGCCGGACCCGATCCGGGTCGCCGCCGACCTGGTCGCGCTGGCCCGCACGGGGGTCGCGCTGGCCGGGATCCGCACCCGCGTACCCGATCGGGTCGACCCGGTGATCGCCGCGCGCCTGCCGGTGCTGCTCGGCGAGGCGGTCAAACGCGCGCTGACCGTCGCGCCGTTCGCGGGCGTGTACGCCACCGGCGGGGACGTCGCGGGGGCGGTGTGCACGGCGCTCGACGCCGACGGGCTGGCGGTGGAGACCGAGGTCCAGCCCCTGGTGGTGGCCGGCCGCCTGGTCGGCGGAGCGCACGACGGGCTGCCGTTCGCGGCCAAGGGCGGCCTGGTCGGCGACGCGTACGCGGCGGTGGCGTGCGCGCTGCACCTGCGGATGAGTTCCACCGTCACGGCGACGACGTCGCCCACGCCGATCACGACCGGAGAGAGCGCCGATGGACCACGCCGATAATCCGCCGGACCCCGCCGGTGACCCATCGCCCGTGGTGGCGCTCACCCTCGGCGATCCGGCCGGGATCGGTCCGGAGATCGTCGCCCGCACCCTGGCCGACCCGGGTCCGCCCCGCCTCGCCCGGTGCGTCGCGGTCGGCGACGCGGCGGCGCTGCGGCGCGGTGCCCGGGCCTGCGGCCTGGACGTGCGGGTGCGCTCGATCGACCCGGCCGGGATCGGGACGGAGCCGGAGCCCGGGGTGGTCGACATCCTGGACACCGCGACCGTGACCGACGCGGAGATCGCCGACACGATGCCGTGGGGCCGGGTCGGCGCACCCGCCGGCGCCGCCGCGCTCGCCGCGATCCGGCTCGCGGTCCGGCTCGCCGAGGCCGGCGCGGTCGACGCGATCGCGACCGCCCCGATCAACAAGGAGTCGATCTGGGCGGCGGGCGCCGGGCAGTTGGGCCACACCGAACTGCTCGGCGAACTCACCGGCGCCGCCCACGCGGACACCATGTTCGTGGTCGGCGGCCTGAAGATCTTCTTCACCACCCGGCACGCCTCGCTGCGCACCGCCCTGGACCTGCTCACCCCCGAACGGGTGGACGCGGCGATCACGGCCGCGCACGAGGCGCTGCGGGTGTTCGGCGACGCGCCGGACCCGGTGCTGGCGGTGGCGGCGGTCAATCCGCACGGCGGCGAGGGCGGCGCGTTCGGCGACGAGGAGATCGAGGTACTGGCGCCCGCCGTGGCCCGGGCCCGGGACCGCGGCCTGGCCGTGGTCGGCCCGATCCCCGCCGACTCGGTCTTCCACCAGGGGCTGCGCGGGCGCTGGGCGGGGGTGTTGTCGCACTTCCACGACCAGGGCCACATCGCGGCCAAGACCTTCGACTTCGACGGCACCGTCTCGGTCACCGTCGGGCTGCCGATCCTGCGCACCTCGGTGGACCACGGCACCGCGTTCGACATCGCGGGCACCGGCGTCGCCGAATACGCGTCGATGCGCGAGGCGGTGCGCACGGCGGCGCGGTTCGCGCCCGCGGTGCCGCGCCTGCGCGCGACCTGGCCCCGGGTGGTCGATCCGGGCGCGGTCAGGTGATGGTCAACGCCCTCGCGATCCGCGCGGCCAGGTCGGCGTTGCCCAGGATCAGCGCGACGTTGGCGGCCAGGCTCGCGCCGCGGGTCTCCCGGTGGAAGAACTCCAGCAGGAACGGGGTGACCGCCTTGCCGCGCACCCCGCCGTCCGCCAGCGCGGCCAGCGCCCGGCCCAGCACCCGATCGTGCAGGTCCGGATCCATCTGATCGCCCCGGGGCACCGGATTGGCCACCACCACCGCGGTACGACCCAACCCCAGCGCCTCGTGCGCGCGCACCACGTCGGCCACCTCGTCGGCGGTGTCCACCCGCCACTCCAGGCGATGGCCGGAGTCGGCCAGATAGAACCCGGGGAAGGCGTGCGTACCAAAGCCGAGGACGGTGACGTTGAGCGATTCCAACCGCTCCAGCGTCGCGCCCACGTCCAGGATCGACTTGACCCCCGAGCACACCACGGTCAGCCCGCATCCGGTCAGCGCGATCAGGTCGGCCGACTCGTCCCAACTCTCCCGGGCCTGGCGATGCACCCCGCCCAGGCCGCCGGTGGCGAAGACCCGGATCCCGGCCTGATGCGCCAGATGCGCGGTCGCCCCCACGGTGGTCGCGGCGTGCCCGCCCCGCGCGGTGACCGGCGCCAGATCCCGGATCCCGGCCTTGAGCACCTCCCGGGAGCCGGCCACGAATTCGAGCGTCTCCGCGTCCAGGCCGATCGACGGGCGCCCGTGCACGATCGCGATCGTCGCCGGCACCGCGCCCGCGGCCCGGACCCGCCCCTCGATCTCCCGCGCGATCCGCAGGTTGTCCGGCCGCGGCAGCCCGTGCGCGATGATCGTGCTCTCCAGCGCGACCACCGGCCGGCCCGCGGCCAGCGCGTCGGCGACCTCCGGCAGAATCCGCAAGCCGTTCACCGGAAGGACGCTACCGGGCGCGAGCGGCAGCGGTGTGGCATACGCGCCGGGACGTGCCGGTTCGGCCTCGCCCCGACGCTCGGATACTCCGATGATCATGGCAATTCACCGTTCCACCCCGAAGCGGGGTCAGCGCCGGGGCTGGTACAGCACGGCCGCCCAGCCGTCCGGCCCGCTCACCCGGACACGCACCTCGTGCGGCCCCTCGACCGGCTCGCCCACCGTGAACCCGCCCTCGCGCAGCGGCGCGAGCGCCGCCTCCAGGTCGGCGACCTTGACCATCACCGAGGCCGCGTCGCCCTCGCGGTCGGTACCCGCCAGCGCCAGCCGGCCGCCGGCCACGTCGAACTGCGCCCAGCGCTCCCCGTCGACGAAGGTCGGCTCGGCCCCGAGCACGGCGGTCATGAACCGCACCGCGGCGGCCATGTCGGCGACGGGGAAAGCGGCGGACAGGCCCTGAGCGGACATGGGTTGCCTCCTGGAGTGAGACCGGGAACGGTATCTGATGGTCTATCAGGCGTGCCGGACACCAACCGAGTCGGGGCGCCTCGAATCCGCCGGCGGCACGACACAGGGGTTAGCCTCGCAAACGTGGAGCCCACCGACACCGCAGGTCCGCCGCCGAAGCCCCCCGAGCACTGGGAGGCCGACGTCGTGCTGCGCGACGGCGCGACCGCCCACCTGCGCCCCGTCGGCCCGGACGACGCCGGTCGCCTCGTCGACTTCTACGCGCGCGTGTCCGCCGAGTCGAAATACCTGCGCTTCTTCACGCCCTACCCCCGCCTGTCCGACCGCGACGTACGGCGCTTCACCACCCACGACTGGGTGGACCGGGTGGGCCTGGGACTGTTCGTCGGCGACGAGATGGTGGCGATCGTGCGCTACGACCGGATCGGCCCCGACGGCCGCTCGGTGCGCACCGGTCCGCAGGGCCGCTCGTCCACCGCCGAGGTCGCTTTCCTGGTCCAGGACGACCAGCAGGGCCGCGGCGTCGGATCGGTCCTGCTCGAACACATCGCCGCGGTCGCCCGCGAGCGCGGCATCCGCCGCTTCGTGGCCGACGTACTGCCCTCGAACCGGCGCATGGTCACCGTGTTCACCGAGGCCGGCTACACCCAGCAGTCCGCGTTCGAGGACGGCGTGGTCCGGCTGAACCTCGAACTCGCCCCCACCGAGACCTCGCTCGGCGTGATGCTCGGCCGCGAACACCGGGCCGAGGCACGCTCGATCGCCCGCCTGCTCACCCCCCGATCGGTCGCCGTGATCGGCGCCGGCCGGCGCGAGGGCACGGTCGGCCACACGCTGTTGACCAACCTGCGCGCGGGCGAGTTCACCGGCGAGGTGTACGCGGTCAACCCGAAGGCGGGCGGCGAGCCGATCGACGGCGTGCCGACCTACGCGTCGGTGTCCGACATCCCCGGCGAGGTGGACCTCGCACTGGTCGCCGTCCCGGCCGACGCGGTACGCCGGGTGGTCGACGAATGCGGCCGCAAGGGCGTCCACGGCCTGGTCGTGGTGTCCTCCGGCTTCGCCGAGACCGGACCCGAGGGGCGCGAGCGCCAGCGCCGCCTGGTCCGCGCCGCCCGCCGGCGCGGCATGCGGGTGATCGGCCCCAACTGCCTCGGAGTGCTGAACACCGACCCCGACCTGCGGGTCAACGCGAGCCTGTCGCCCCGGATGCCGCGCCGCGGCCGAGTGGGCATGTTCGCCCAGTCCGGCGCGCTCGGGATCGCCATCCTGGAATCCACCGTCGGCCGCGGGATCGGCCTGTCCACCTTCGTGTCCGCCGGCAACCGCGCCGACGTCTCCGGCAACGACCTGCTCCAGTACTGGGAGGACGACCCGGCCACCGACGTGGTGCTGCTGCACCTCGAATCGATCGGCAACCCGCGCAAGTTCACCCGCCTGGCCCGGCGCATCTCGCGCACCAAACCCGTGGTCGCGGTCAAGTCCGGACGGCACAGCCAGGGCGTCCCGCTCGGCCACGTCACCCGCGCGCTGACCCTGCCCGACGCGGCCGTCGACGCGCTCTTTCGCCAAGCGGGCGTGATCCGCGTGCCCACCGTCGCCGAACTGTTCGACGTCGGCCAACTGCTCGCCTACCAACCCCTGCCCGCCGGCGACCGGATCGCGATCATCGGCAACTCCGACTCGCTCGGCCTGCTCACCCAGGACGCCTGCGCGAGCGCGGGCCTGCGTCCGCTGCGCCCGGTCGACCTGACCACCGTCGCCACCGCCGACGACTTCCGCGCGGCGCTCGCCGACGCGCTGGCCAGTGCCGAGACCGACGCGGTGATCACCGTGTTCATTCCGCCGCTGACCACCTCGGGCGACGAGGTCGCGAGCGCCATCGCGGAGATGGCCGGGCGGGCGGCGGAGATCGGCAAACCGCTGCTGACCACCTACCTCGCGCACGAGGGGCTGCCCACGCAGCTGCGCCGGCTGGACGCCGACGGCGTGCCCGCGTTCGGCTCGGTGCCCTCCTACCCGGCCCCGGAGAACGCGGTACGCGCGCTGGCCGAAGTGGTGCGCTACGCCGACTGGCGCCGGCGGCCCACGGGCCGGACGCCCGAACACCCCGAGGTGCGCACCGACCAGGCCCGCGCGCTGGTCCGGGCCCGACTCGGCGGCGCGGACGCGGTCGGCCTGTCGCCGGCCGACGCCGCCGAACTCCTGGACTGCCACGGCATTCGGCTGCGCCCGGCGGTGCGGGTGGACAGCGAGGACGCGGCGGTGCGCGCGGCCGCCGAACTGGGCTACCCGGTCGCGCTCAAGACCATCGCCGAACATCTGCGCCACCGGGTCGACGTGGACGGCGTGCGCCTGGACATCGGCGCCGAGGCCGGACTGCGCCGGGTGTTCCGCGAGTTGACCACCCGCCTCGGCGGCCCGGACCAGGCCCGGCTCGTGGTGCAGTCGATGGCGCCGCACGGGATCGCGACGGTGCTCGGGCTCACCTACGACGAGTCGTTCGGCGCGGTGTTGTCCTTCGGGCTGGCCGGACCGGCGAGCGAACTCCTGGGCGACGTGGCCCACCGCCTGGTGCCGGCCACCGACCAGGACGTGGCGGATCTGGTCCGCGAGGTACGGGCGGCACCGATGTTGTTCGGCTATCGCGGCGCCCGACCGGTGGACGTACCCGCGCTGGAGGACGTACTCCTGCGCCTGTCCCGGCTCGCCGACGACCTGCCGCAGGTGACGTCCGTCGAGCTGAACCCGGTGGTGGTGGCGGCCGAGGGCGCGCACGTGCTGGGCGCGCGGATCCGGTTGTCCCGCCCGCCGGCGCGCACCGACCTGGGCCCGAGGGCACTGTCTCGGCCGTAGCGTCCGGGGTCCGCGCACGGTGTCCGGGGGCTCGCAAAGCCTTCGACGCCGCCCGGATATGTGGAACCGCCGCCGTACTCACATGCCACCCCGAGCTGTGGCACGTACGTACGGCGACGGCTCCGGGCCGGATCCGCTCCGCGGCATGCCCCTCCGCGCCTACCCTCCACATGGCTGCGCATTTCATGCCGTTCACGCTGTCCGGACCGAGCCGCCCCGCGCCGGTCGTTTCCCCGAGTGTCCCCGGCGGTGAGGCGGTGTCACTCGTCCCCCCGCCCGGGGGCACGAGTGTCGCGAGAGATCCGCCGGTGCCACCGTCTGCACGGCGCGTCCCTGTTGCCCCGGCCGGGTCTCTCGAGAGATCAGTCAACCCCGCCGAGCCGTCGAACGGGAGGGCGCACGAAAGGCGCACGGTGGCGATCCGTAGAGGGCGCCCCAACAGTGCGCATCCACCTCACCCGTTCGGTCCTGTCATTACGTCGACAAACCGTCACCATTTGGCAACGGCCGGTGTCCGACCCGATCTTCGGACGAGGCGGATGGCGCACGGGTGCCCTCGGAGGTGCCAGGATGGGGGGTATGGCTAAGACCACCACCTCGACCCAGGGGCTGCGCACGGCCATCGAGCGCAGCGGTTACTACCCGAGCCTCGTTGCCGACGCGGTCGAGTCCACGATCGGCACCGAGCCGGTCGACGCTTTCCTGGTGCACCAGGAGACCACGTTCGATTCCAATGAGGTCCGCCGCCACATCACCGTTCTGGTGCTCACGCCAGGCCGATTCCTGGTCAGCCACACCGACGAACACGCGCCCGACGACACGTCGCCCACGCCCTACGCGACCACGTCCACCGAGACCGTGCGGATCGACCGACTCGAGTCGGTCGTGGTCAGTCGGGTCGTGGGCAACCCCGCCGAATACGTCCCGGGGGCCCCGCCGCGCGAAGCCGTGCTCACCATCGGCTGGGGCGCGGTCGGCCGCATCGACCTCGAACCGGCCGGGTGCGCCGACCCGAACTGTGAGGTCGACCACGGCTACACCGGCTCGTTGACCGCCGACGACCTGTCGCTGCGGGTGAGCGAGGCCGCCGACGGCCCCGAAGCGGTGGAGCGCACGCTCACGTTCGCCCGCGCGCTGTCCGAGGCCGTGGCCGGCATCAACCAGTGAGCGCCTCCGTCTGGCTCGACGAGCAACCCCCGGTCCCGTTGCCCCGCTACGGGACCGGGGCGCTGTGCGACCTGTTGCCCTCCATAGCCGCCTCTCTCGGCATGCCGGGGGAGCGAAACCTCCTCGGCCTCGCGCCCGCGCGCGCCGCGTGTGTGTTCCTGATCGACGGCCTGGGGTGGGAGTTGCTGCGGGCGCATCCCGTCGAGGCGCCGTATCTGCACTCGCTCCTGGCCGGCTCGTTCGCCGGCAGCGGCACACCGCTCACCGCGGGCTTCCCGGCGACCACCGCGACCAGCCTCGCGTCGTTCGGCACCGGGCTCACCCCCGGTGTGCACGGCCTGGTCGGCTACTCGGTGGCGGTGCCCGGCGAGAACCGGCTGATGAACCAGCTGCGCTGGGTCGGCGACATCGAACCCCGGGCGTGGCAGCCGTATTCGAGCGTCCTCGAACGTGCCGCGGCGGCCGGGATCACCGTCGCGCAGGTCAACGACACCATGTTCGAGCACACGCCGCTCACCAGGGCGGCGCTCGCCGGCGGTCGATACTTCGGCGCCGAGTTCGGCGCCCCCAGGATCGAGGCCGTACACCGGCAGTTGGCCCGGCCGGGCCCGGTGCTGATCTACACGTACGCGAGTGAACTCGACCGCGTCGGGCACGGCATGGGCGTCGACTCGCCCGAGTGGCGCGCGGAGTTGCGCCGGATCGACGGGGTCGTTCGGGCGATGGCCGAGGGGCTGCCCGCCGACTCGGTGTTGTACGTCACGGCCGACCACGGCATGGTCGACGTCGCCCCCGAACAGCGGGTCGACGTGGACGCCGACCCCGGCCTGTCCGCCGGTGTGGCCCTGCTCGGCGGCGAGGCGCGCGCCCGGCACGTCTACACCCGGCCCGGCGCGACCCGGGACGTGTACGCGATCTGGGACGACATGCTGGGCGATCGCATGTGGGTGCTCACCCGCGACGAGGCGATCGAGTCGGGCTGGTTCGGGCCCAAGGTCGAGGACCGGGTCCGCGAGCGCGTCGGCGACATCGTCGCGGCCGCCTTCGGCGACGTCGCGGTGGTCGCCTCCCGGCGCGAACCCGGCGAGTCCCGACTCACCGGCGTGCACGGCTCGATGACCGCGGCCGAACAACTGATCCCGCTGCTCGAGGTACGGAGCTAGGGCCCGGCGGGCGCGGCGCGTTTCGGCGAGCAAAAGGGGCGGCCCCGGTGGGGGTCGCCCCTTTGTGCCGAATCACCGCCGGTTCAGGCCTGGTTGCGCTTCTTCTGCACGGCGAGCGCGACACCCGCGGCGGCGGCGAGCAGCAGGACGATCTTGAACAGCTTGCCCATGGAAATGGACCCCCTCGATGGTCGAAACGATGATGCGTCCCCCGATCGGGGAAGGTCGCGGGCGACGCGGCCCGTGTGTACGTAGGCGCACGGGTCCCGCCGATCCCGGACCCCGCTCCGGTCGGAAGCCCGTCAAGCTCGACTCTACGTCACCTGTTTGGTTCAAGGGGGGAGCGGTTTCCGGTCGGAGTGGCGGCCGGGTCGGGCCCGACCCGACGGCGGATCGGGAGCAGTCGACTATTGCGGACCATTCGGATTCGAGGCCACCGCGATCACGTTGAACAGCGCGCCCTGTGGATCCCGTATGGCGGCCACCCTGCCGTACGGGGACTCCTCCGGCCCGCGCAGCACGGTGCCGCCCAGGTCGTCGACCCGCGTGACGCTCTCGTCCGCGTCGCGCACCGCGAAGTAGACGGCCCAGTGCGGCGGCGGCCCGTTGCGCACCCCCGCGAGCCCGCCGCGCGGCACACCGTCGACGTGGAAGGTGGCGTAGTCGAAGTCGGCGTCGGACATGTCCTGGAAGGTGACGCCGAACACGTCCGCGTAGAACCGTTTCGCCCGGCCGCTGTCCGGCGTGTACAACTCGTTCCACACCACCGCGCCGGGCTCGTCCACCACACCCGCGCCGATGTGTTCGCGCGCCTGCCAGACGGCGAACACCCCGCCCGTCGGGTCGACGGCCACCGCCGTGCGGCCGAGCGTGCGCACGTCCGTCGGCGGCACCGACACCTCGCCGCCCGCGGCGACGATCCCGCGGGCCACCGCGTCGACGTCGTCCGCCGCGAGGTGGGTGGTCCAGGCGATCGGCCCCGGTTGCCCGGGCCGTCGGTCGAGCAGGCCGGCGACGGGCCGCCCGCCGAGGGTGCAGGTCGTATAACCACCCGGCGGGGCCGGCTCGATCTCGTCGTCCCAGCCGAACAGTCCGCGATAGAACGCCAGTGCGGCCGCGACATCGGGCACCGCCAGGTCCACCCAACACGGCACGCCGGTGGGATATCGCGAGGTCCACACACTCATCGCTGCCTCCTCGGCAGAAGGTGACAATCGGGACGATACGACATCGATGCTGCCGGCCGGGTGCCGCATGTGCTCGTCGCCGAGCCGTCATACGAGGCAGGATGCCGTCATGAGTTCCCTGATCAGCGCGGCCGACCTGGCCGCCGCCCTGGACGGTTCGTCGCCCCCGATCGTGCTCGACGTGTCCTGGCAACTGGGCGGCCCGCCCGGCATCGACGCGTACCGGGTCGCACACGTGCCCGGCGCGCACTTCGTCGACCTCGCGAAGGAGTTGTCGGGACCGCACACCCCGACCGGCGCCGGCGGCCGGCATCCGGTGCCCGAACCGGCCGCGTTCGGCGCGGCCATGCGACGGTACGGGATCGGCCCGGCGACCGACGTGGTCGTCTACGACGCGGGGCAGAGCGTCGCCGCGGCGCGCGCGTGGTGGTTGTTGCGCCACTTCGGTCACGACCGGGTGCGCGTGCTCGACGGCGGCCTCGGCGCCTGGACGGCGGCGAACCTGCCGGTCACCGACGTGGTGCCGGGGCCCGCCGAGCCGGGCACCTTCGTACCGCGCCCGGGCGGCACGACCCGGCTCGACGCGGATCAGACCGCGGCGTTCGTGGCGGCCGGCGGCGTGCTGCTCGACGCCCGCGCCGGGGAACGTTTCCGCGGCGAGACCGAGCCGATCGACGCCAGGGCCGGCCACATCCCCGGCGCGGTCAGCGCGCCCGCGACCGAGTACACCCACGCCGACGGCCGGTTCCGCGAACCCGGCGAGCTGGCGGATTACTTCGCGGCCAAGGGCGTGGTTCCGGGTGCGCGGGTGGCCGCCTACTGCGGCTCGGGCGCGACCGCCGCGCACGAGGTGCTGGCGCTGCACGTGATCGGCGTACCCGCCGCGCTGTACGCCGGTTCGTGGAGCGACTGGATCTCCGACCCGCAACGCCCGGTGGCCACGGGCGAGTAGCCGCAGCGGTCGGCGGCGTCGGGACGGGACACGAAGAAGGAGCCGAGGAGGACCCCGGCTCCTTCGCCCGTCGTCGCCGGCTACTCGCGCCGCTTGCGCCTGCTGCCGAAGACGATCTCGTCCCAACTGGGCACGGTCGCCCGGCGCCCGGGGCGCACCCCGTCGGCCTCGGCCTGCCGGTCGGTGCTGCCGACCAGACGCTCGCGGTGCGGGCCGACCACACCGCGCGGCACCAGCACGTTCTCGTAGGCGCTGCCCGCGCCCGCCGCCGCCGCGGGGGCCTGGGTCTCCTCCTCCTCGATCGGCTCGGCGCGCTCGGGACGTTCCGCCCGTTCCACGCGTTCGATCCGCTCGGGCCGTTCGACACGTTCGATCCGCTCCGGGCGCTCGGGCCGCTCCGGGCGCTCGATGCCGCCCACGCGCGGGCGCTCGGCCAGCGCGGTGACGTCGATGCGCATCGGCCCGGGGGAGGCCTGTCGTTCCGGTACGACCGGCTCGCCGCGCAGTCCGGGTACCGCGTCGAGCAGGCTGGTGATCGCGTCGTCGTCGCTCTCGCGCGGGATGGTGGCCAGGCGCGGGCGAAACGGGAACGGGGTCTCGGACGCCGCCGGGTGCTCGCCGATCAGCGAACGCGCCTCGTCGTCGTTGGTGGTGACCAGGCGGCGGGGCGGGTCGAAGCTCCAACTCGCCGAGCGCATCTCGCCGTCGGCGCGGTACAGGAGCAGGATCTCCCAGCTGCCGTCGTCGCGGCGCCACGAATCCCACTGCACCGACTCGGAGTCGGCGCCGCGCAGGTGCAGTCGCTCGGTGACGATCTCGCCGAGCAGCGGACCGGTGGTCTCGCCCTGCCGGCGGATCGGGGTCTTGCGGGCACGCTCGGCCATGAAGGCACGCTCGGCGAGCACCGGACCCTCGAACCGCCGTACGCGGTCCACGGGGATGCCGGCGAGCTGTGCGACCTCCTCCGCGGTGGCACCGGCCCTTATCCGGGCCTGGATGTCACGCGGACGCAGCTGGCTCTCGACTTCGATCTCGATCTGACCGAGTCTGGCGCGGTCGCCCCGGACGGCGGCGCGGAGCCGCTCGTCGATGGGCAACATGTACTCAGTGCCGTCGGCAGCCTTCAGCACCAACCGTGTGCCGTCGTTGCTGACGGCCACGACACGCAGTTCGGGCATGGGGACCTCCCGGGTGGTGCCTGCCGACGTCACCTGCGTCGTTGCTCCCGCTACGAGTGTGACCTGCCCAGCCTCGGCATGACCACAACCTGACCGAGTTGTCCGGCGTGTCGGATTTATTACCTGACTGGCCGAATTGCCTTGGTTACACCATTTCGGGTAGATACCGGGGCGGTGCCCCACCCTGACCTCTGCGGTCGGTCGCCTCCCCCTTCGCGCACAGGTCTTTCCGGAACCTGGCGTGAACAGTACTCCATTCGGGGGCTCTACCGGGACACACCGCGCCGCATCGGCGCGTCCCGTTCGGACGAGTCGTTTTCGGCCGTCCGGGGTGATGTCGATCACAAGATTGGGCCGATTGGAACGATGTCGCTGGGCCGTTCAGTCGTAACCAGGGTGAAGTCGTGTTTTTCATGATTAGCCATTGGTTGTGAACGAACGTGCAAGGAAAGTGATGCCGGAAAGGACCGAGCGTGAACGTCGGCGGATCGATGTCAACGGGGTACAGGTCGTGGGCAGCGCCCTGGCGGCCATCTCCTCGGCGTTCCTGCTCTCCACCCTCGGCGTCGCCGGGACGGTGATCGGCGCGGCGCTCGCGAGCGTGGTCGCCACCGTCGGAAGCGCGGTCTACGTCCACCTGTTCCGGCGCACCGGCGAACAACTGCGCGACGTGCGGGCGACGCTGACCCCGCCGCCCGAGAGCGGACCGGCCACCGAGCCGACCGCGATCCCCGATCGGCCGACGGGCGTGGCCGATCCGGGGCGGGCGACCGACGAGACGATGGTGCTGCCGGTCGGCGACTACACCCGGGGCCCGGGCGACACCGGGGCGGAGCCCGCCCCGACCGGCGAACGGCGGGTCTGGCTGGCCCGTTCGCTGGTCGGCGCGGTGGTGGTGTTCGTGGTGGCGATGGGCGTGGTCACCCTCGCCGAGACCGCGATCGGCCGTTCCTTCGCGAGCCTGTTCGGGCACGGCGACGACGGCTCGACCATCTCGCGCATCGTCGACGACAAGCGCACCCGAAACGACACCCCGAAGTCGCCCGGTGGGGCCACCCCCGGTCCGACCGGATCGACCGCGTCACCGCCGAGCCACGCCCCGGACACCGGCGACAAGGGCACGTCGACCCCGAACGGCGGCGGGGGCGCGACCTCGGTGCCCTCGACCACCCCGACCACCCGGCCGAGCGGCAGTCCCTCGTCGAACCCGACCGGCTCCACGCCGCCGACCACGCCCGTGTCCCCGACCAAGCCCCCGGTGGGCGGCTCGGCCGGCGGCGACACCGACGCCGGCGGCGGCGCGGCGGCCGGGAACGAGGCGGGCGGACGGGGCGGCACGAACGCGAACGCGGGGTCGGGCGCGGGCAGCCGCTGACCGACCGGCGCCGCCCCGGGCGCCTCAGTCGCCCAGCACCCGGCGCAGATAGTCGTTGCCGAAGCGGCGCTCCGGGTCCACCCGGTTCCGCAGCGCCGTGAAGTCGGCGAACCTCGGATAGAGGCCGGCGAGGTGATCCGCGTCGCGGGTGTGCATCTTGCCCCAGTGCGGGCGCCCGCCGTGGGCGACCATGATCTTCTCCACCTCGGTGAAGTACCGCTCGTGCGGCGTCCCCTTGTACAGGTGCACCGCGATGTAGGCGGTCTCGCGCCCGTACGCGGTGGACATCCACAGATCGTCCGCCGGGGCCACGCGCACCTCGACCGGGAAGCCGATCGGCAGACCGGCGGCGTCCACGAAGGCGCGCACCTCGGTCAGTGCCTCGGTCGCCGCCGCGCGCGGCAGCGCGTACTCCATCTCGATGAAGCGCACCCGGCGCGGACTGGTGAACACCTTGTGCGAGGTGTCCGAGTAGGTGCGCGCCGACAACGCGCGGCTGGAGAGCCGGGCGATGGTCGGCACCGTGCGCGGCGCGGCGCGGCCGACCCGACACGCGAGCGAGAACACCCCGTTGGACAACAACTCGTCGTCGAGCAGGAAACGCGCCTTCGACAGCGGCTTCGCCGGCCCCTCGACGCGGTTGTTGCGCTTCACGTTGCAGTTGTCGGTGTGCGGGAACCAGTAGAACTCGAAGTGCTCGTTGTCCGCGCACAGCGCGTCGAAGTCGGCGAGCACCGCGTCGAACCGCATCGGCTCCTCGCGCGCCTCCAACAGGAAGCTCGGCTCGACGCCGAAGGTCAGCGCGGTCACGATGCCCAGCGCGCCCAGGCCGACCCGGGCGCCCGCGAACAACTCGGCGTTCTCGGTCGGCGAGCACGTGGTGATCTCGCCGTCGGCCAGCACGATCTCCATGCCGCGGATCTGCGCCGCCAGCGAGCCGGACGCCCGCCCCGTGCCGTGGGTGCCGGTGGAGGTGGCGCCGGCCAGGCTCTGCACCGCGATGTCGCCCATGTTGGTCAGCGCGAGGCCGTACCCGGTGAGCAGCGTGTTGAAGTCGCTCAGCCGCATCCCGGAGCCGACCGTGATGGTGCCGGCCGCGCGGTCGAGCGCGTGCACCCCGGTCAACCCCTCCGGGCGGATCTGTACGCCGTCGGTCACCGCGATCGAGGTGAACGAGTGACCGGCGCCGACGGCCTTGACCGAGAGTCCCTGCCCGGCGGCGCGGCGGACCGCGGCCGAGATCTCCTCGGCCGATCCCGGGGTGAGCACCGAGTGCGGTCGCGCGGACTGGTTCCCGGTCCAGTTCCGCCAGGCGGGGGGCGTCTTGGAGACGGCGGGGCCGGCGCTGCTCAACGGGATTCCTCCTGGGGTCGGACGCGGGATCTGCCGGACATTACCCGCCGGTCAACGGACCGGGAAGGGGTCGCCGGGGGATGGGCGGCAACTCACCCGCGGCTCACCCGCGACCGCACCCCCGAGGCCCGGGGTGTGATGTGGGCGAGGACGGCGCACGATGCGAGGATCACAGGCATGCACGCGACACAGGCCCCCGATCCCGAGCCGTTCGACGCGCTCCTGGTGCTCTCCTTCGGCGGCCCGGACGCCCCCGACGAGGTGCTGCCGTTCCTGGAGAACGTGACCGCGGGACGCGGGGTCCCCCGCGAACGCCTCGAGGAGGCGGCCGGCCACTACGCGCACTTCGGCGGCGCCAGTCCGATCAACGCGCAGAACCGGGCGCTGATCGCGGCCGTCGAGGCCGACCTCGCCGCACACGGGGTGCGGCTGCCCGTCTACTGGGGCAACCGCAACTGGCGCCCCTACCTGGCGGACACCGTGCGCCGGATGGCCGACGACGGGATCGAACGCGCCGCGGTCCTGGTGACCAGCGCCTACGGCTCCTACTCGGGCTGCGCGCAGTACCACGAGGACCTGCTCGCGGCCCGCGCCGAAGTGGGCGAGCGGGCCCCGGTGTTCGACAAGCTGCGGCACTTCTTCAACCACCCGGGCTTCGTCGAGCCGCTGGTGGACCACACGGCGGAGGCGTTGGCGCGGTTGCCCGAGCAGGTCCGGGCCGGCGCCCGCCTGGTGATGGTCACCCACTCGATCCCCACCGTCACCGCGCGCACCGCGGGCCCGGCCGGCAACGCCTACGTCACCCAGCACCGGGAGACCGCGCGCCTGGTCGCCGAGGGCGTCGCGCGCGCGGTCGGCCGCGAACACGACTGGGACCTGGTGTACTCCAGCCGCAGCGGCTCCCCGCGGGTCCCGTGGCTGGAGCCGGACGTCAACGACCACCTCGTCGAGTTGGCCGCGGCCGGGGTGCCCGCCGTCGTGCCGGTGCCGATCGGGTTCCTGTCCGACCACATGGAGGTGGTCTACGACCTCGACGTCGAGGCCGCCGCGACGGCCGCCCGGATCGGCCTGCCGCTGGCCCGGGCCGCGACCACCGGCGCCGACCCCAGGTTCGCCGCCGCCGTGCGCGAACTCGTACTCGAACGGGCCGCGACGGTGCGCGGCGAGGCGCCCGCGCGGTGCGCGCTCGGTGTGCTGGGCGCCGCGCACGACGTGTGCCCGGTCGGCTGCTGTCCCGACCCGCGGGCCCTGCGTCCGCGCCCCGGAGCGTCGGCCGCCGATTCGGAGGCGCCCGCGCGGGCGCCGCGCGGGGCGGCGCTCTCGGACGAGCGCTCCGGCAGGATGGACCCATGACGATCGACACCGCGGAACTCCTGGCCATCGCCCGCGACGCGGCGCGCCACACCGGGGGCTTCCTGCTGCACGAGCGCCCCGCCGACCTCGGCGTCGCGGCGACCAAGAGCAGCCCCACCGACGTGGTCACCGAGATGGACACGGCCGCGGAGAAGCTGATCATCGAACGCATCCGGGCGCATCGACCCCACGACGGCTTCCTCGGCGAGGAGGGCGACGCGAGCGAGGGCAGCAGTGGGGTGCGGTGGGTGATCGACCCGATCGACGGCACCGTCAACTACCTGTACGACCTGCCCGGCTGGTGCGTGTCGATCGCCGCCGAGACCGCCGAGGGCACGCTCTTGGGCGTGGTCGAGGTCCCGGTGGTCGGCGAGACCTTCCACGCCGTGCGCGACGGCGGCGCCTTCCGCAACGGCAAGCCGATCCACTGCCGCCCTGCGGTCCCCTCGGCCCGGGCGCTGGTGGCGACCGGATTCGGCTACACCGTCGAGCGGCGCACCCGACAGGCCGAGGCGATCGCCGCGCTGCTGCCGCGGGTGCGCGACCTGCGCCGGGCGGGTTCGGCCGCGATCGACCTGTGCTCGGTGGCGGCGGGCCGGGTCGACGCCTACTACGAACGCGGTCTGAACCCGTGGGACGTCGCGGCCGGCGCGCTGATCGCCCGCGAGGCCGGCGCCGAGGTGATCGTCGACCTGTGGCCCGAGGCCGACGGCTCGACGATGTGCCTGGCCGCCCCCGCCGGACTGCGCGCGGAGCTACAGACCGCCCTGGCCGCTCTGCACGCGTAGGCCCGCCCGTGCGTGAGGCCCGGATCGGGGTGATCCGGGCCTCACGGGTCTCGGCCGGACAGCCGAACCCCCGGCGTCCGCTGGGGACCTCGCCGGGGGAAACAAGAACGGGTGTGTCTGCTGCTGTACCGCGGTCGTGGCCCTTGTGGCTCAGGCGCTCTCGGGCAGCACCCGCACGCCGTGCTCCGACGCCATCCGCAGAAGATCGTCCAACTCGGACTGCTCGACCTCGACGAGGAAATCGTCACCGGTGTCGCAGGCCTGCTTCAACGCCTGTTCGGTCTCACGTATGCGTCGCAGTACGCCGGCCGTAAATTCGTCCATAAGGCCGCCCCAATGTCACTCGTCGTCGCCGGTTTCGGTTGTCCTACCCCCCGTGCAACGCCGGGGAAACCACCGAAGCGGGCCTTTGCGGCCCCTCGACCGAGGGGTCTGACCAGGGGACTTGTGCGATCCAACGATCGGGTGTCGGACTTTCCGGGGCGTACCGGAATCCTTCCCTCCTTCGGGGGGTCCCGTAACGTCGGCAACCGGACATGTGCGCGGGGGCGGCGCGCCCGCTCGGGTCGGGTCGGGCCCCGCGCACCGGCTTACCGGGGCTTTACCGGGCCGCGAGGGAAGATGGACAACGGATCCATCCCATCTCCATCCCATCTCCACCCTCGAATCCTTCGCGTCCCGCGAATCTTTCGAGTCTTTCGAGCAGGAGGCACAGCCGGTGCGGGTTCTCGTGGTCGAGGACGAGCAGCTTCTGGCGGACGCGGTCGCTACCGGGTTGCGCCGCGAGGCCATGGCCGTCGATGTCGTATACGACGGGGAGGCGGCGCTGGAGCGGATCGCCGTCAACGACTACGACGTGGTGGTGCTCGACCGGGACCTGCCGATCGTGCACGGCGACGACGTGTGCCGGGCGGTCGTGGAAACCGGCATCCCCATGCGGGTACTGATGCTGACCGCCGCCGGCGACGTCAGCGACCGGGTCGAGGGCCTGGAATTGGGCGCCGACGACTACCTGCCCAAGCCGTTCGCGTTCAGCGAGCTGATCGCCCGGGTGCGCGCGCTCGGCCGGCGGGCCGTCTCCCCGCTGCCGCCGGTCCTGGAGCGGGCCGGCATCCGACTCGACCCGAACCGGCGCGAGGTGTTGCGCGAGGGGGTGCCGGTGCACCTGTCGCCCAAGGAGTTCGCCGTCCTCGACGTGCTCATGCGCGCCGACGGCGCGGTGGTCTCGGCCGAGCAACTGCTCGAGAAGGCCTGGGACGAGAACACCGACCCCTTCACCAACGTCGTCCGCGTCACGGTGATGACGCTGCGCCGCAAGCTCGGCGAGCCGCCCGTCATCCTGACGGTGCCCGGCGCCGGATACCGCATTTGAGGACCGCCATGAACGACAGCTCTCGGGCCGTCCCGGCGGAAGCCGGCCCCGCCGCGACCCCGGCCAAGGCCGCACCCCCCGCCCCGACCTCGGGGTCGACCGCGGCACCGGCCCCGGGCGCCTCGACCGCGCCCGCGCCCGCCTCGGCCAAGTCCGCCGCGCCCCGCTCCGGACCGCCGCCGCGCCCGGGTCGGCCGCCCCAGCCGCCGCGTCCCAGCGCGCCGCCGAGCGCGCCGCCCAGGCCCAACCGGGAGCCCGCGCGCGAGGCGGGCCGCGATCCGCAGCGCCCGACCGCCGGCGGTCGGCGGCTGATCCTGGGCCGCGACGCCGACGACGCGGCGGAGATGTCGCGGCTGTCGCGGATGGCCCCCTCGCAGATCCCGGACCTGCTGCGGTCCACCATCAAGATGCGCCTGACCGCGCTGTACGGCGGCATGTTCCTGATCGCCGGGGTGCTCCTGCTCGGCACCGTCTACCTGCTGGTGCGGCAGAGCCTGAACGAGGGCCGGCTGAATCTGAGCCTGGCCCCGAACACCTTGATGACCATCAACGGTGTGCCGATGACGCCCGAGCAGTTCGAGCAGTGGCAGACCCTCCAGCAGATCCACCAGCGCGACGCGGCGTTGAACTCGCTCCTGCAGCAGTCGCTGCTCGCGCTGCTGCTGCTCTCCGTGATCGCCTTCGGCTTCGGCTACGTGATGGCGGGCCGGGTGTTGCGCCCGCTGGGGCGGATCACCTCCATCGCCCGCGAGGTGGCCGGATCCAACCTGCATCGGCGGATCGACCTGGAGGGGCCCGACGACGAGTTCAAGGAGCTGGCCGACACCTTCGACGACATGCTCGACCGGCTCGATCGCTCGCTGGAGTCGCAGCGCAAATTCGTCGCCAACGCCTCGCACGAGCTGCGCACGCCGCTGGCGATCAACCGCACCCTCCTGGAGGTCGCGCTCGGCGATCCGGAGGCGTCCGTCGAGCTCAAACAGCTCGGCAAGACGCTGCTGGCCACCAACGAGCGCAGCGAGGGGCTGATCGAGGGCCTGCTGCTGCTGGCCCGCAGCGACAACGAGCTGACCGAGCGCAAGCCGGTGGACCTGGCCGAGGTGGCCCGCCGCGCGGTGGACCAGACCGGCGCCGAGGCGGCCGACCGCGAGGTGACCCTGCACGACGAGCTGGGTCCGGCCGTGCTCCAGGGCAACGGCGTGTTGCTGGAGCGGGTCGCGATGAACCTGATCCAGAACGCGGTGCGCTACAACCGGGTCGGCGGCACCGTCGACATCTCCACCGAGTCGGGCGCGGGAGTCGCGGTGCTGACCGTGACCAACACCGGGCCGGTGGTGCCCGGCTACGAGGTGGACAACATGTTCGAGCCGTTCCGGCGGCTGCGGACCGAGCGGATCGCCAGCGACAAGGGCGTGGGCCTGGGGTTGTCCATCGTGCGTTCGATCGTGCGCGCGCACGGCGGCTGGATCGAGGTCGAGCCCCGGGAAGAGGGCGGGCTGATGATGCGGATCGGGTTCCCGATCGGCTGATCGCCCTCTCGTCACCGACTGTTTTCGGCCGGCGGCGGCCCGCTGTCGAGGGCCGCCGCGACCGCCCTTGTTCGTACGCACGTACGAGAGTCGGGGATCACATTTCCGTCTGGGGGTGGAACCAACCTACGCTGTCGTAAGTTACGGGAACGTAGGGACGCGTCGTGCGGGCGATGCACAGCGTCGTCCTCCGTGTCTGCCGCTGTACGACGCTGTCTGCCTATGCACTGGAGTGCCGATGAACCTTCTCGCCGCCGCACCGACCGGCCCGCACCTGCTCCGCGAGTTGGAGCAGGTCGTCGCCGTCGAACTCGACCGCCATCTCGCCGTGGCCAAGGAGTGGTTCCCGCACGAGTACGTGCCGTGGAGCGCGGGTCGCGACTTCGACGGCGTACTCGGCGGCGAGGCGTGGACCCCGGAGGAGTCGAGGCTCACCGACGTCGGCCGGATAGCGTTGACGCTGAACCTGCTGACCGAGGACAACCTGCCCAGCTACCACTACGAGATCGCGGCGATGTTCGGCCGCGACGGCGCCTGGGGCACGTGGGTGCACCGGTGGACGGCCGAGGAGGGCCGGCACGGCATCGCGATCCGCGACTACCTGATGGCCGCCCGGGCGGTGGACCCGGTCGCGCTGGAGCGCTCGCGGATGGAACACATGGAGGCCGGCTACCAGGGCGACCACATGGACAATCCGCTGCACGTGATCGCCTACGTGACCTTCCAGGAGCTGGCCACCCGGGTCTCGCACCGCAACTCGGGCCGCACCTGCGGCGACCCGATCGCCGAGCAGCTGCTCGCGAAGGTGGCGACCGACGAGAACCTGCACATGGTCTTCTACCGGAACCTGCTCAGGGCCGCCTTCGAGATCGCGCCGGATCAGGCGATGCGCGCGGTGACCGACATGGTCACCGACTTCCGGATGCCCGGACACGGGATCAGCGGCTTCGAGCGCGCGGCGGTCAAGCTCGCCGTGGGCGGCGTGTACAACCTGCCGATCCACCAGAACGACGTGCTCCTGCCGGTGCTGCGCAACCTCAAGGTGATGGAGCGCACCGACCTGGGCCCGGAGGGCGAGAAGGCCCGCGAGGAGCTCGCGGTGTTCCTGGGCGGCCTGAACACCCAGGCGACCCGCTTCGAGGAGCGCCGACTGGCCCTGGAGGCCCGCAAGGCGGCCAACCGCGTCTGACCGGCACCACGACGCGCGACGGGCCCGCCGCCTCCCGATCGGAGGCGACGGGCCCGTCGTACGCGGTGCCCGGGTCGACCCCGGACCGACGTCGCGCGCGATGCCCGGGTCAGCGCTTGCGGGCCGCGCCGAGGGCCTCCTTGAAGCCGACCTTGCCGCCCATCCGCAACACCGCGCCCTCGTACATCCGGGCCGCGAGCCGGACCAGCCCCACCAGCGCGAGCAGCGCGAGCGCGAAGGCGACCAGGTTCTCCACCACCGACACCTCGTCCGCGGCGGTCATCGCCGGCTGGAGCATCGCCGAGAACGGCGGGACGTAGGCCAGTACGTGGGCGATCGTGCCGCCCTTCTGCCCGAGGAAGACGGCGGCCAGGAACGAGCCGATCAGCAGCGAGGTCATCGGCGTGATCACGTTCTGCAGATCCTCCTGGCGGGACACCCGCGCCGCCGCCGCGGCGAACATGCACGCGTAGAGCGCGTAGCCCACCACGAACCACAGCAGCACCAGCGCCACCGGATAGATCATCGCCCCGGTCAACTCGACGCTGCCCAGCGCGGACGCCGCGGCCAGTCCGACCACCGCGGTGACCAGCATCTGCAACAGCCCGAGCAGGCCGATCCCGAGGACCTTGCCGGTCAGCAGCGCCCGGGCGGGCACGGTGGCCAGCAGGATCTCCACGATCCGGCTCGACTTCTCCTCCACCACACCGCTGGCCACCCACATGCAGAAGACCATCAACATGCCGTAGAGCACCAAAGTGCCGACGAAGGCGATGCCCTTGCGTGTGTCGCGCTGGTCGGCGTCGGGATCCAGCGTGGTCTTGGGCATCGGCCGGATCGCCGACGCCTCATTCACCGCGCCCGGGTCGATGCCCCGCGCGCTCAGCCGCAGATCGCGCTCCACGGTGGCCCAGGCGCTCTGCAGCACGGCCGCCAGCGGGTCGGACAGCTTGGTGTCCACCAGGATCCGGCCGTTGTCCACGACCGCGTCCAGCCCGCCGTCGGCCAGCGCCTTCTCCGCCGCCGCGCGGTCGGCCACCGTGCCCACGCGCACGTCCACATCGAGCAGCGCCGCCTGGCGCTCGGCGGTCTGCGCCAACTGCGTCTGCTGCGGACCGAGGAAGGCCACGTCGTACTTGTCCGAGCCGCCGCCGAGCGCGGCCGGGATGGCCACCGAGGCGAGCAGGATCACCAGCATGACGCCCACCGAGATCTGGAAACCCCGATCCCGGATGCGCTCGGTGAACTCGCGGCGCGCGACCAACCGCACGGCGGACCAAAACGTGCTGCCACCGGTGCTCACGCGCCGACCTCCGATTCCCTGCCGGCCGCCGGGTCCGAACCCGCCGGCTCGCCCGCCCGCGGCTTCGCGACCGGCGGCTCGCCGGCCTCCGCGTCCGTGCCCTCGCCGTTGACCACCTCGCGGAAGAGTTCGGCGAGGGAGGGGGCGGCGGGGGCGAACGCGAGCACCCGGCCCGCCGCCCGGCCCGCGTCGAGCAGTGCCTGCTCGCTCGTCCCCGGAAGCAGTTCGACCAGCACCGCGTCCTCCTCGGCCGGGCCGAGCACCCGCACGCCGGGCAGCGCGTCCGCCCAGCCCGCCGGCGCCCCCGCGACACGCACCCGATAGCGCACCGCGCGATCGTCGCCGCGCAATTCGGCCACCGTGCCGGAGGCGTGCATGCGCCCGCCGTTGATGATCCCGACCGCGTCGCACAACGACTCGACGAGTTCGAGCTGATGGCTGGAGAAGACCACCGAGGCCCCCGCCGCGGTGCGCTCGCGCAGCACGCCCGCCATCACGTCCACACCGACCGGGTCCAGGCCGGAGAACGGCTCGTCCAGGACCAGCAGCTCCGGCTCGTGCACCAGCGCGGCGGCCAGCTGCACACGCTGCTGATTGCCCAGCGACAGCGTCTCCAGCCGGTCCCCGGGAGCGCCCGTCACCCGCAGCCGGGTCAACCAGTGCGCGGCCGACGCCTGCGCCTCGGTCCGCGACATCCCGTGCAGCTCGGCCAGGTAGACCAGCTGGTCCCGGATGCGCATCTTCGGATACAGGCCGCGCTCCTCCGGCATGTATCCCCAACGTCGTCGCACCTTGCGGTCGACCGGGGCGCCCCGCCAGCGGATCTCGCCACGATCGGCCGCCAACACGCCCAGCGCGATGCGCATGGTCGTGGTCTTGCCCGCCCCGTTGGTGCCGACGAATCCGAACATCTGGCCCGGCTGTACGGTCAGCGAGAGGTTGTCGAGGACAACCTTCGCGCCGAACCGCTTGTCCAGGCCGGCCAACTCGAGCACGTATCTCCCCGTATGGTTTCAACCCCCCGTGTCGCACTTATATACGGGTCGATCCGGGCATTCAAACCGGCGCCCGCGTGTGCGATCGGACACATCCGGTCAGCGTGGGCCGGCGGTCGCGGATCAGTCCAGACGGCGCAGGTCGCGGCGGAAACGGCGGCCGTTCTCGACGTAGCTGCGCACCGCCTCCGCGAACGCGCCGGGCGCGACCGCGTTCTCCCGAATCCTCGCCGGCACCCCGAGCGCCATCGCGTAGGACGGCACCTCGATCCGATTTCCGACCACCGCACCCGCTCCCACCAGGGCACCCGTGCGCACCACGGCCTGATGCATGACCACCGCGCCGTTGCCGACCAGGCAACGATCCTCGATCACGCAGCCCTCCAAATGCACAATGTGACCGATCACGCACTCGTCGCCCACTACCGTCGGCCACGGCGCCGTGGTGTGCAGGACGCACCCGTCCTGTACCGACGTGCGCTCGCCGATCACGATCCGGCCGTGGTCCGCGCGCAATACGGCACCCGGCCACACCGTAGAATCCGCGCCGATCTCCACGCTGCCGATCACGACCGCGTCCGGGTGCACATACGCATCGGGGTGCACCTTGGGTACTTGATCACCCAGCGCGTAGACCGTCACGATTCCTCCTGGTTGTGCAGGGCGGTACGGGGTTACAGTGGCCCCCCATCCAACCAAGTCACCTCTTTGGGGGTTCGGTTGGGTGTCGATTGCGTAACGAGCCTTGATGTAAGGCAAAATCTGCGCTTCGGGTCGGGCACAACTCCGGCCCCTCGCGCGTTACGTGCGCTGAAGGCATCGTCCAATGAAGGTTCAGGGGCGGTGCCTGCACGACTGAGCACCGCAGATCCACCCGGAGGGGGAGAGGTACATGGCAACCGACTACGACACCCCGCGTAAGACCGACGACGACATCAACGAAGACAGCATCGAGGAGCTGAAGGCTCGGCGCGTGGACAAGTCGGCCGGTTCGGTCGACGTCGACGAGTTCGAGCAGGCCGAGTCTCTCGAGCTTCCCGGCGCGGACCTCTCCAATGAGGAGCTGTCCGTCCGGGTCGTCCCGAAGCAGGCCGACGAGTTCACCTGCTCCAGCTGCTTCCTGGTGCACCACCGCAGCCAGCTGGCCAAGGAGAAGGACGGCCAGCCGATCTGCAGCGACTGCGCCTGACCGTGTTCGGTCGAGGACGACCGGCGATGAACGGCAACCCTGCACACGCCACACGGGTACCGGCAGGAGTTGGACCGTCGACGTTCGCCGAGCGTCCTTGAACACGAGGACACGACACGGGGCACGAAAGACACCGAAGAGCACGCATGACGTACGAAGTCGAACGTCCGCCGGCACAGGGCGGGCGTTCTTGACTGTCGGCGCCGGTCCGGATCGAGCCCCCGCGGCTCGATCGAGCCGGACCGGGCCCGCCCGCGGCCGGGTCAGGCGCGGGCGCGCAGCGCGGCCACCACGTCGACCAGACGCTGGGGGTTGCGCGAGGACAGGTAGAGGTAGGGCGTCGGATCGGCCGGGTCGACGACCTCGATCCGAGCCGCCCCCGGGATGTAGGCGCGCAGCAGCATGAACGCGCGAGGGTCGGCGTTCTCCATCCGCAACGAGCGCGCCTGCTCGGGGTCGAGCGCGACACCCGCGCCGAGCGCGCTCAGCGGCACCCGCGCGCGCCCCGCGCACACCTCGGTCTCGGTCACGGTGATCCGCGCCGAGCCGTAGGCGCCGGTGGCCCACGCGGTCAGCGCGCCCAGGACCAGGGCGAGCACGATGGTCGGCACGATCCCGAAGGCCAGGCCCACCAGCCCGCCCGAGACGCCCATGAGCACGGTCAGGGCCCACCACGAGGCCGGCACGCCGAGTCGTTCGCTGTACGCCTGCATGGCCCCAAGCCTGTCATGGGCGGCCCGCGGGTTTCAGCGGGGGCCGTGCCGCCGGGTCAACCGGGCGAGGGCGCGGGTGACCCGCTCCGGGGGCGTACGCAGGCCCGTCGCCACTCCTTTGGCGTAATCCGAAAGTGCGGTCGGGGCCAGCAGGTCCAGCGCCGCCCCGGCCCGGGCGTCGTTGCCCACCAGGTAGCGCGGGCGCGGCCGGGGCACGCTCAACGCGGTGCGCACCGCGTGCGCCACCGGAGCCGGGTCGGGCAACGTCTTGGCCCGCCGCAACACCTCGTCGGCGACCTCGTAGGAGTCGTGGTACGCCGACGTCTTGCGCGGCGGCATCCGGGCCATGCTCCGCTCCCAGATGTCGGTGCCGAAGCTGCCCGGCTCGATCAGCACCACCTTCACGCCGAAACCGGCGGTCTCGATCCGCAGCGCGTTCGAGATCGCCGCCAGACCCTGCTTGCTCGCGCAGTACCAGCCCACGAAGGGCGAGGAGACCCGGCCGGAGATCGAGGAGATGTTGACGATGCGCCCGTCCCGGCGACGGCGCATCTGCGGCAGGACCAGGCGCGCGATCCGCGCGGGGGCGACCAGGTTGGTCTCCAACTGCGCGCGGACCCCCTCGTCGTCCACGTCCTCGATCGCGCCGGGCTGGGCGATGCCGGCGTTGTTGACCACCGCCCACGGGCCGCCGTCGGTCATCTGGGCGATCTCGGTGAAGGCCCGCACCGTCGAGGTGGCGTCGGCGACGTCGAGCAGGACCGTCCGCACGCCCACCTCGGCCCGCTCGGCGCTCTCGCGCAGACGCTCGGCCTTCTCCCGGGTCCGGGCGGTGCCGATCACGTCGAACCCGGATCCGGCCAGTTCCAGGGCGACGGCCAGGCCGATCCCACCGGTCGCCCCGGTGACGACCACACTCTTGGTCATGCGCTTCCTTCCGTCCCGCGACCCTCCCGGGCCGCGGCGCTCGAGGCCCCCGAGCCTCTGCGCAGGTGTCGGTCGGAACGACGGTAGTGTCCTTCGGCGTGAGTCGACCAACATCCCTGACCCCGCCTCCGGAAGCGGTGGTGCCCCAGCCCCACCCGGACGCCCCGTCGCCCGGCACCGAACTGGGCGAGCACTACAGCGACTGCTTCGGCTGCGGCGAGGCCGCCCCGGGCGGGCTGCGCCTTCGTACGCGCGCCGGCGAGGGCGTATCCGTGGACGCCGAGTTCACCGTCACCTCCCAGCACCAAGGCGCCCCGGGCCTGGCCCACGGCGGGCTGCTGACCTGCGCGTTCGACGAGGCGCTCGGGGCGATCGGATACATGCTGCACACCACGGCGGTGACCGGACACCTGGAGACGGACTTCCGCCGCCCGGTGCCGGTGGGCAGCACCCTGTACATCCACGCCTGGTGCGAGGCGGTGGCCGGCCGCAAGATCTACTCGCGTGCGGTGGGCCGGCTCGACGCCGCGGACGGGCCGATCGCGGTCGAGGCGGCCGCGCTGTTCGTCAGCGTCGGACTCGAGCATTTCGTCGACAATGGACGTGCGGAGGATGTACGGCGCGTCCTGGACAACCCCGACCTGATCAAGGCCGGCCGAGCGTTCGAGGTGAACCCGTGAGCACGAGTGTGGACGTCCTGGTGCGCCGGCTCGACCCCGCGTTGCCGCTGCCCGCCTACGAGCACCCCGGCGACGCCGGCGCCGACCTGGTGACCGCGCAGGACGCGGAGATCGCCCCCGGCGAGCGGGTGGTGCTGCCCACGGGCATCGCGATCGCGCTCCCCGACGGCTACGCCGCGTTCGTGCATCCGCGCTCGGGACTCGCCGCGCGGTGCGGAGTATCGCTGGTGAACGCCCCGGGCACCGTCGATGCGGGATACCGTGGCGAAATCAAGGTTGTCGTGGTCAATCACGACCTGCGTACGCCGGTCGTCTTCCGACGCGGCGACCGCATCGCCCAACTCGTGATCCAACGGGTCGAGCGAGCGGGGTTCCACGAGGTCGCCGAACTGCCCGGTTCCGGGCGGGGCGAAGGCGGCTTCGGTTCCACCGGCGGGCACGCGGCGGTCGGCGTTTCGAGCGCCGGCGCGGCGGGCAGCGCGGGCATCGTGCAACACTCGGCTTCCGACAGGGAAGGACTGTGACGTGTTCGGTCGTCGCCGACGCAGCGAAAAGGATGATCTGCCCGTCGAGGAGCGCGAAGACCTCGACGACATCATCGAGGACGAGGACGATGCGGACGAGGCGCCCGACGCCGGAACCGCAGCGGACTCCGACGACGCGGACCTCGACGAGCTGAGTCGACCGGTCCCGCCCGCGCCCCGGCCGGACGGACCGTGGGACGTCGACGAGCTCGAGGATCCGCACGAGGATCGCATCGACCTCGGCGGGATGCTGATCCCGGCCGATCCGCGGATGGAACTGCGGGTCGAGGTCTCCAACGACATGATCATCGCGGCCACCGTGGTGCTGGAGGACAGCGGCCTGCAACTGCAGGCGTTCGCCGCCCCGCGCAACGAGAGCATCTGGCACGAGGTGCGCGCCGAGATCGCCTCCGGCATCACCCAGCAGGGTGGCGTCGTGGACGAGCAGGACGCGGGCCTGGGCTGGGAACTGCGCGCCCAGGTGCCGGTCCAGCTCCCCGACGGCACGCAGGGCCACCAGCTGGTCCGGTTCGTCGGCTGCGACGGTCCGCGCTGGTTCCTGCGCGGGGTGATCTCCGGCCGGGCCGCGGTGGATCCCGCCGTGGGCGCCGACCTGGAGGGCATGTTCCGCGACACCGTCGTGGTCCGCGGCAACGACCCGATGGCGCCGCGCGACCCGATCCTGCTGCGCCTGCCGGAGAACGCCCAGGTGGACCCGAACAGCGGGCTCGCGGTGCCGCAGCAGGGCGCCGAGGAGAACCGCTTCGCGGGCGACCTGGACCCCTTCCAGCGCGGCCCGGAGATCACCGAGGTGCGCTAGCCCCACCGTTCCACCGCTGTACCCCGAGGACACCGAAGCCCGGTTCCGCCGAAAGGCGGGACCGGGCTTCGTGCGTGTGCGGTTCCGGGTACCCGCGAATCTTGATGTCAAGGGCGCGTCAAGAAGGCATATAAGCACGTTAGGGCGCCGCCAACGCTTTCGGTTTTGCCCCTTTTATGGTGACTTTTGACGGCTTGGAACTGCTATCAATGAGCTCGCCACGGGCGATCAAGCGCCCGTCCGTCCCAAGGAGTACCCGCGATGGCTGATCTGGCCTTCGTATGCCTGACGATCGCGTTCTTCGCACTGGTCGTCGTGATCGCCAAGGGGGTGGCGAAGCTGTGAACGCGGACAGCATCGTCGGCCTGAGCGTCGCCATCGCCCTGCTCGGCTACCTGGTCCTGGCCCTGATCTTCCCCGAGAGGTTCTAGGTGAGCGTCACGCTCGCGGGGATACTCCAGCTGTCCCTGCTGATAGCCGTCCTGGCCGCGGTACATCGCCCCTTCGGCGACTACATGGCCCGCGTGTACTCCAGCGACGAACACCTGCGCGGCGAGCGCGTCCTGTACAAGCTGATCGGCGCCGATCCGAACGCCGAACAGCGCTGGACCGTCTACCTGCGCAGCGTGCTCGGGTTCTCCATGTTCTCCCTGCTCGGGCTCTACGCCCTGCAGCGGTTCCAGGACCACCTGCCGTTCGACCTCGGGATGAAGCCGATCACCCCGGATCAGGCGTTCAACACCGCGGCGTCGTTCACGGCCAACACGAACTGGCAGTCGTACTCCGGTGAGACCGCCATGGGTCACACGGTCCAGATGGTCGGCCTGACCGTGCAGAACTTCGTGTCGGCCGCCGTGGGCATGGCCGTGGCGATCGCCCTGGTGCGTGGATTCGTCCGGGTCCGCTCGGGTGAGATCGGCAACTTCTGGGTCGACCTGATCCGCGGTTCGATCCGGATCCTGCTGCCCATCGCGATCATCGGCACGATCGTGCTCGTCGCGTCCGGCACGATCCAGAACCTCTCCGACCCGCACACCGTGCAGACGTTGTCGGGCGGGACGCAGACCATCCCCGGTGGTCCGGTGGCCTCGCAGGAGGTGATCAAGGAGCTGGGCACCAACGGTGGCGGCTTCTTCAACGCCAACTCGGCGCACCCGTTCGAGAACCCGAACGCGTTCACCAACCTGTTCGAGATCTTCCTGATCCTGGTCATCCCGTTCTCCATGCCGCGCGCCTTCGGCCGGCTCGTGGGCAACCTCAAGCAGGGCTACGCGATCCTCGCCGCGATGTTCGTGATCTGGTTCGCCGCGGTCTGCCTGATGTGGTGGACCGAGGCGCACGGCAACGGCGCCGGACCGGAACTGGCCGGCGGCGCGATGGAGGGCAAGGAACAGCGGTTCGGCATCCCCGGCTCGTCGGTCTTCGCGGTCTCCACCACGATGACCTCCACCGGCGCGGTCAACTCGTTCCACTCCTCGTTCACCGGCCTCGGCGGCGGCATCACGATGCTGGGCATGATGCTCGGCGAGATCACGCCCGGCGGTGTCGGCTCGGGCCTGTACGGGATCCTGATCATGGCGATCCTGGCGGTCTTCGTGGCCGGTCTGATGGTCGGCCGCACGCCCGAATACCTGGGCAAGAAGATCGGCGCCGGCGAGATGAAGCTGGTCGCGATGTACATCCTCGTGGTGCCGGCGACCATCCTGACCTTCACCGGCATCGCCATCGCGCTGCCCGGCGAACAGGCGGCGATCCTCAACTCCGATTCGCCACACGGCATCTCGGAGGTGCTGTACGCGTTCACCTCGGGGGCGAACAACAACGGCAGCGCGTTCGCCGGGCTCGGCGCGAACACCGAGTTCTACAACACGATGATCGGGTTGGCCATGCTGATCGGCCGCTTCGTACCGATCGCGCTGGTACTCGCCCTGGCCGGTCGACTCGCCGAACAAAAGAGCGTCCCCGACACCGCGGGCACCCTGCAGACGCACAAGCCCCTGTTCGTGGGCCAACTCGTCGGCGTGATCCTGATCATCACCGGCCTCACCTTCTTCCCCGCCCTGGCTCTCGGGCCGCTTGCCGAGGGATTGGCATGACAGACACCGCAATACGCCCCACCGACGAACACGTCGACACCCCCACCGGCTCCGGCCGGGTCTCGGCCGGCCTGTTCGAACCCCGTCAACTGCTGAAGTCGCTGCCCGGCGCGCTGCGCAAGCTCGACCCGCGGATCATGGTCCACACCCCGGTCATGTTCGTGGTCGAGATCGGCTCGGTGATCACCACCGTCATGGCGATCAAGGACCCGAGCACCTTCGCCTGGCTGGTCGCCGTCTGGCTGTGGCTGACCGTGGTGTTCGCCAACCTGGCCGAGGCCGTCGCCGAAGGGCGCGGCAAGGCGCAGGCGGACACGCTGCGCAAGGCCAAGACCGACACGGTCGCCCGGCGCCTGGTCGACGGCCGTGAGGAGCGGGTCGCGGCCACCGAATTGGCCATCGGCGACCTGGTGGTCTGCGAGGCCGGCGACGTCATCCCCGGTGACGGCGACGTCGTCGACGGTGTCGCGAGTGTGGACGAGTCGGCGATCACCGGCGAGTCCGCGCCGGTGATCCGCGAGTCGGGCGGTGACCGCTCGGCGGTCACCGGCGGCACGAAGGTGCTGTCGGACCGGATCGTCGTCAAGATCACCACCGAGCCCGGCAAGACCTTCATCGACCGGATGATCGCCCTCGTCGAGGGCGCCGCCCGGCAGAAGACGCCGAACGAGATCGCGCTCGACATCCTGCTCGCGTCGCTGACGATCATCTTCCTGTTCGCGGTCGTCACGCTGCAGCCGATGGCGATGTACGCGCACGCCGAGCAGTCGATGATCATCCTGGTCGCGCTGCTGGTCTGCCTGATCCCGACCACCATCGGGGCGCTGTTGTCGGCGATCGGCATCGCCGGCATGGACCGACTGGTGCAGCGCAACGTGCTGGCCATGTCGGGACGCGCGGTGGAGGCGGCGGGCGACGTGTCGACGCTGCTGCTCGACAAGACCGGCACGATCACGCTGGGCAACCGGCAGGCGTCGGAGTTCGTCCCCGTGGACGGGGTCGAGGAGGCGGAACTGGCCGACGCGGCACAACTGTCCTCGCTCGCCGACGAGACGCCCGAGGGGCGCTCGATCGTGGTGCTGGCCAAGGAGCGGTACGGGCTGCGCGAGCGGCACCAGGGCGAACTCGCCCACGCCGAGTGGATCGCGTTCACCGCGCAGACCCGGATGTCGGGTGTGGACCTGAGCGACGAGCGCGGCGTGCGCATGGTCCGCAAGGGCGCCGCCTCCGCGATCAACGCCTGGGTGTCCGAACGCGGCGGCAACGTCCCCGCCCGATCCGGCGAACTGGTCGACGCCATCTCCGCCGCCGGCGGCACCCCGCTCCTGGTCGCGGTCGAGGACACCGAGGGCGCCCGGATCCTGGGCGTCATCCACCTCAAGGACGTGGTCAAGGAGGGCATGCGCGAGCGGTTCGACGAACTGCGCCGGATGGGCATCCGCACGGTGATGATCACCGGCGACAACCCGCTGACCGCCAAGGCGATCGCGGACGAGGCCGGCGTGGACGACTTCCTCGCCGAGGCCACCCCCGAGGACAAGCTCGCGCTGATCAAGCGCGAGCAGGCCGGCGGCAAGCTGGTCGCGATGACCGGCGACGGCACCAACGACGCGCCGGCGCTGGCCCAAGCCGACGTCGGTGTGGCGATGAACACCGGTACGTCGGCGGCCAAAGAGGCCGGGAACATGGTCGACCTCGACTCGAACCCGACCAAGCTGATCGAGATCGTGGGGATCGGCAAGCAGTTGCTGATCACGCGCGGCGCGCTGACCACGTTCTCCATCGCCAACGACGTCGCGAAGTACTTCGCGATCATCCCGGCCATGTTCGCGAGCATCAAGGGCGCCGAGGCCCTGGGTCCGCTGGACAAGCTCAACATCATGCAGCTCGCCACCCCCGAGTCGGCGATCATCTCGGCGGTCGTCTTCAACGCCCTGATCATCGTCGCCCTGATCCCGCTGGCCCTGCGCGGTGTGCGCTACCGGCCGATGTCGGCCGACAAGTTGCTCGCCCGCAACCTGCGGATCTACGGCCTCGGCGGACTGATCGCCCCGTTCGTCGGGATCAAGATCATCGACCTGCTCGTCTCGCTCATCCCCGGAATCGGTTGATTCAGATGGCCACCAACTTCAGTACCCGCGTCCGCGTCCTGGGCGCGGCCCTGCGCGCCTTCCTCGTGCTCACCGTGCTCCTGGGCATCCTGTATCCGCTGTCGATGACCGGGATCGCCCAGGCGCTGTTCAAGGACAACGCCGACGGGTCGATGGTCGCGGTCGGCGGCCGGAACGTCGGCTCCAGCCTGATCGGCCAGTCCTTCGACCTCGTCGACGCCCAGGGCAACCCGCGCAAGTTCGACGCGGACGGCCGCGAGGTGCTGGCGACCGCGGACGGCGCCGGATACACCTACCTCCAGGGCGGCGGCGCGCTGACCGCCGAGCAGGCGGCGGGCGTCGGCACGCTGCCCGACCCGAAGTGGTTCCAGCCGCGTCCGTCGGCCGCCAACTACGACGGCCTCGGCTCGGGCGCGTCCAACTACGGCCCCGAGAACCCGACCTTCGTCAAGCTCGTCGCCGACCGCAAGGCACAGGTCGCCAAGTTCAACGGCGTCGGCGAGGACCGGGTCCCCGTGGACGCGGTCACCGCGAGCGGATCCGGCCTGGACCCGCACATCTCCAGGGCGTACGCGCTGATCCAGGTCGAGCGGGTGGCCAAGGAGCGCGGCGGCCTGGACGTGGCCGAGGTGCGCGCGTTGGTCGACAAGCACGAGGACGGTCGTAACATCGGCTTCCTCGGCCAGGAGCGGGTGAACGTGCTGGAGCTCAACATCGCCCTCGCCAAGCTCGCCCGCTGACGAGGCGGACACGATGTTCGCGGGTCGGAGCGTGCCGGTGTCGGCACCCTCCGACCCGAGACAGAGAATGGGTGTCATGGCACGCGGCAAGCTCCGGATCTATCTCGGTGCGGCGCCCGGCGTCGGCAAGACCTACGCGATGTTGGGCGAGGGACAGCGTCGGCGCAGGCGCGGCAGCGACGTCGTGGTCGGTTTCGTGGAATGCCACGGCCGACCCACCACGGAGGAGGCCCTTCGGGGTCTGGAGGTGGTCCCCCGACGGGACATGGTCCACCGAGGCGGCTCGTTCACCGAGATGGACGTGGACGCGGTGATCACCCGGCGGCCGAGAATCGCCCTCGTCGACGAACTCGCGCACACCAACGTGCCCGGTTCGCGCAACGAGAAGCGCTGGCAGGACATCGAGGAACTCCTCGACGCGGGGATCGACGTGATCTCCACGGTCAACGTGCAGCACCTCGAATCGCTCAACGACGTGGTCGAGTCGATCACGGGCGTGCCCCAGCGCGAGACCGTGCCCGACGAGGTGGTCCGCCGGGCCGACCAGATCGAACTGGTCGACATGGCGCCGGAGGCGCTGCGCCGGCGGATGGCACACGGAAACGTGTACGCGCCGGAGAAGGTCGACGCGGCGCTGTCCAACTACTTCCG
Organism: Embleya hyalina; assembly: GCF_003967355.1. GTDB lineage: Bacteria > Actinomycetota > Actinomycetes > Streptomycetales > Streptomycetaceae > Embleya > Embleya hyalina. The sequence continues at coordinate 67,670 of NZ_BIFH01000036.1, forward strand.
GGTCGGCAACCTGACCGCGCTGCGCGAGTTGGCGCTGCTGTGGACCGCGGACCGGGTGGACGAATACCTCCAGCAGTACCGCAGCGAACACCAGATCGACGCGACCTGGCCGGCGCGCGAGCGCATCGTGGTCGGCCTGACCGGCGGCCCCGAGGGCGAGACGCTGCTGCGACGGGCCGCGCGGATCGCCACCCGCGGCTCCGGCGGCGAACTGCTCGCGGTCTACGTCTCGCGCAGCGACGGCCTCACCGGCGCCTCCCCGGAGGCGCTGGCCCGGCAGCGCGCGCTGGTCGAGTCGCTCGGCGGCACGTTCCACTCGGTCGTCGGCGAGAACGTGCCCACCGCGCTGCTGTCCTTCGCGCGCGGCGTCAACGCCACGCAGATCGTGCTCGGCAGCAGCCGGCGCAAGCCCTGGCAGTACCTGTTCGGCCCGGGCGTGGGCGCCACCGTCGCCGCGCAGTCCGGCGACATCGATACGCACATCGTCACCCACGAACACGCGGGTGTGGGGCGGGTGCTGCGGCCGCTGCGCTCACCCCTGGGGCGCGGCAGGCGGCTCGCGTCCTGGGCGGTGACGGTGATCGGGCCGGTCGCGGTCACCTTCGTCCTCGACGCGACGCGCGGCAGCCACGGGTTGTCCACCGAGATGTTGCTGTTCCTGACGGTCACCGTCGCGGTCGCCCTCATCGGCGGTCTGTGGGCCTCGATCCTGACCGCCGTGGTGTCCTCGGTCCTGCTCAACTACTACTTCACGCCGCCGCTGCACAACCTGACCATCGCCGACCCGGAGAACATGCTCGCGCTCGGTATCTTCGTGCTGGTCGCGCTGTCGGTGGCCTCGGTGGTGGACCTGGCGGCCAGGCGCACCCACCAGGCGGCGCGCAGCCAGGCCGAGGCGCAGACCCTGAGCTTTTTGGCGGGCAGCGTGCTGCGCGGCGAGCAGGCGCTGCCGGCGCTGCTCGACCGGGTGCGCGAGACGTTCGGGATGGAGTCGGTCGCGCTGCTCCAGCGCGAGGAACACCACAGCCCGTGGTCGTGCGTCGGCAGCGTGGGGCCGCATCCCGCGATCAGGCCCGACGACGCCGACGTGGACGTTCCGGTGTCCGACTCGCTCGCGCTCACGCTGTCCGGCCGGGTGCTGCCGGCCGAGGACCGGCGGGTGCTCGGGGCGTTCGCGGCGCAGGCCGCGGTGGTCCTGGAGCGCCGGCAACTGGTCGCGGAGGCGGCGCAGGCGCGGCAGCTCAAGGAGGGCAACCGGATCCGTACCGCGCTGCTCGCCGCGGTCTCGCACGACCTGCGCACCCCGCTGGCCACGATCAAGGCGAGCGTGTCCAGCCTGCGGGCCGAGGACGTGAGCTGGTCGGAGGAGGACGAGGCGGAGCTGTTGGCGGCGATCGAGTTCGGCGCCGATCGGCTGGACACGCTGATCGGCAATCTGCTCGACATGAGCCGGTTGCAGACCGGGACGGTCATCCCGCTGATGGGCGACATCGGTCTGGACGAGGTGGTGCCGGGCGCGCTGGCCGGGGTGGCCGAGGAGCGGGTGGCGCTGGACATCCCCGAGACGCTGCCCGCGGTGTGCGCGGACGCGGGGCTGCTGGAACGGGTACTGGCCAACGTGATCGAGAACGCGGTCAAGCACAACCCGCCGGGCCGCCGGGTGCACGTGTCGGCCGGCGCGCTCAAGGACCGGGTCGAACTGCGCGTGGCCGACCGCGGTCCCGGGGTGCCGGACGAGTCGAAGGGGCGGATCTTCGAACCGTTCCAGCGCCTGGGCGACGCGCCGAAGGGCAACGGGGTGGGACTCGGGCTCGCGGTCGCCCGCGGCTTCGCGGAGGCCATGGACGGCACGCTGACCGCGGAGGACACCCCCGGTGGCGGATTGACGATGGTGCTGGCGCTGCGCACGGCCGGATCGCCGGCCGGCGGCGCGGTCGCGGGATCCACCCCCGCGGTCGAGGAACGAACCACTTGGGAGGAACAACGATGACACGGGTCCTGGTCGTCGACGACGAGCCACAGATCGTGCGGGCCCTGGCCATCAACCTCAAGGCCCGCGGCTACGACGTGGACACCGCGGGGGACGGTACGGCGGCGCTGACCGCCGCCGCGGACCGGCATCCGGACGTGGTGCTGCTGGACCTGGGGCTGCCGGACATCGACGGGGTCGAGGTGATCAAGGGTCTGCGCGGGTGGACCAGGATCCCGATCATCGTGCTGTCCGCGCGGCACGCCTCGGCCGAGAAGGTCGCGGCCCTGGACGCGGGTGCGGACGACTATGTGACGAAGCCGTTCGGGATGGACGAGTTGCTGGCCCGGCTGCGGGCGGCGGTGCGGCGCGCGGTGCCGGAGGAGGAGGCGCCGGTCGTGGTCACCGACTCGTTCACGGTGGACCTCGCGGCCAAGCGGGTCTCGCGCGACGGCGCGGACGTGCGACTGACGCCGACCGAGTGGCATCTGCTGGAGGTGCTGGTGCGGCACGCGGGCCGGCTGGTCAGTCAGCGGGCACTGCTGCAGGAGGTGTGGGGGCCGCAGTACGGGACCGAGACGAACTACCTGCGGGTCTACATGGCGCAGCTGCGACGCAAGCTGGAGCACGACCCGTCGCACCCCAGGCATCTGCTGACCGAGCCCGGGATGGGGTATCGCTTCGAGGGCTAGGGCGTCGCCGGCGCGGTGTGGTTCGTGGGCCGCGGGTGTGGGTGCGACGCGGCGGCGGGTTCGGGGCCGGTGGTGTCGGTCGTGGGGTGGGGGCCGATGGTGGGTGGGAGGTTTCGGACCTCGGAGGGCCGTGGGATAGGCGGTACCCTTGCCGGCATGAGTGGTAGCGCAGCCGGCGTGGAGCGTAGATCCGGGCGATTGCGGCGGATGTTGGATCGATGGACGTCGACCCATGAGGAACTGCACGCCGAGGAGCTGCTGCACGACACCCAGCGGCTGGGCTGTACGAAGATCGTGGACGTGGTCGAGCGGGATCTGATCACGGTCGGCGGCACGTTGCGCACGGTGACCTTCCGGCCGCGGGCGGGCGTACCCGCGCTCGAGGCGGAGATCTACGACGGATCGGGCGCCTTGTCGGTGGTCTGGTTGGGTCGCCGGCGAATAGCCGGGATCGAGCCGGGGCGGCAGTTGGTCGCCCACGGTCGGGTCAGCACCACTCAGGGGCGACCCGTTCTGTTCAACCCCAGGTATGAACTGCGCCCCGTCGGCCGAGAGTGAACGAGTGACCGCCTCCATGGATAAACCCGCTTCCGGCGTGCCCGGCGACCGCCCGGCCCCCACCGACAGCGCGGCCTCGATGATCGCCGCCTTCGGCGGTGTGCGAGGCATGATCGACATGACCGTGCCGGGGCTGGTCTTCGTGATCGCCTACACGATCAGTCGGTCCACCTGGACGGCGGCGATGACCGCCGGAGGTGTCGCGCTGGTGTTCGCGGTGGTGCGGATCGTCCGCCGCGAGACCCTGCAACACGCGCTCGGCGGCTTCCTGGGCGTCGCGCTGGCCGGCTGGATCGCGGTGAAGTCCGGCAAGGCGGAGAACTTCTACGCGTTCGGGATGTTGTTGTCGGGCGGCTACGCGCTCGCCTACCTGATCTCGATCCTGGTCCGCTGGCCGATCATCGGCGTCCTGCTCGGCCCGATGCTGGGCGAGAACTTCACCTGGCGGCGGATCCCGGCCCGCTACGCGGCGTACCGCAAGGCCACCTGGGTCTGGTTCGTCATGTTCGTGCTGCGCATCGTGATCCAGATCCCGATCTACTGGACGGGCAATGTCACGGCTCTGGGCATCGCGAAGGTCGCGCTGGGCGTGCCGCCGTTCCTGGTGGCCTGCTACATCACCTGGCTGATCATGTCCAAGGCTCCGCCGCCGGTGAAGGTCGCCGACGAGGAGGACGAGGACGAGGGTGCGAAGGGGGAGCGTGCCGCCGGCGTGGAGTCGAGCGGCGCGGCTCCGGTGGTCGAGCAGCGCGACGAGCGGCGGGAAGACCGCGTCGCGGACTGAGGGAGCGGGGCGGGGCGGGTTCGAGTCCGGCCTTCGTTCGGGCTCGCGTGTTCGGCTCGCTCCGCCATTTCGGCTTGTGTTTCGGGCCTGTGTTTTCCGGCCTGTGTTTCAGGCTTGTGTTTTTACGGCCTGTGTTCCCGGACCGTGTTCCCGGCTGGTGTTCCCGGCTTGTGGTCCGACGGGCGTTGCGCCGTGCGTTCCCATTTCCGTTCCGGCTTCGGTTCCGGCTTCCGTTGTCCGGGCGATTGCGAGGGGCGATTATCGGACGATTGCCGAACCGGTTGTCGGAGTGATCATCCCTGCCGAGAATCCCGGTCGATTCCGGAGAATTTGGACCAGCTGTAGTCGAATCAGTCATTACCGCATGATCCCGTAACTGTGCGATTAGCGTCCCGTTAGACCTCCAGTGGACGAAGGAGGCGGGGACGGTGGCCGGAAACGGTGACCTCATCGCATTGGTGACACAAGCCGGTCTCTCCCGGCGCGAACTGGCCCGCTGGGTCAACGTGGTGGCCGAGCGCCGCGGGCTGCACCTCGGGTGCAGCCACACCTCGGTGGCCCGATGGCTCGAAGGCGCGCAGCCGCGGTGGCCGATTCCCGAGTTGTTGGCGGAGGCCCTGGGCCGACGTCTGGGCTGCGAACTGACCGTCGCGGACCTCGGCTTGCGTGATCGGCGACCACCGACCCCCGATCCGTTCGACGGGCTGATCGTCGCCCGGACCGCGGCCGAAGTCAGACACGCCGTGGCCGAATTGTCGGAGAGAGACATGAACCGCCGTACTTTCCTGGCCAACACGGCCTTCGGCGCCGGGGCGTTCGCCGCTCCCGCGTTGTTCTGGTCGACCGCATCCAGGGCCGAGGGCGAGGCCGAGCAGCTTGCCTCGCAGGGCCCCACCACGGTGCGCGACGCGGACGTACTACGCATCCATCAGACCGTCCTGGCGTTTCGCCGACTCGACCGTGCCCAGGGCGGCGGGGATCTGCGGGACACCGTGGTCAACCACCTCAACGGCGTCGCGCGGACCAAACTGGCCGGCTCCTACGGCGACGAGGTGGGCCGCAGACTGTTCCGGGCGGTGGCCGAACTCACCGAGTTGGCGGGGTGGTTGTCGTTCGATTCCGGCCGGCACGCGCTCGCCCAGCGCTACCACATCCAGGCGCTGCGGCTGGCCCAGGCGGCCGACGACCCGGCGTACGGGGCGTACGTGATGGCCAACATGGCCTGCCAGGCGGTGTATCTGGGCCACGGGTGGGAGGCGGTCCAGCTGGCCCGGGCCGCCGAGCAGGGCGGCGGGGACCGGCTGGGCCCGCGGGCGCGCGCGATCGTGGCCTCGATGGAGGCGCGGGGCTACGCGGCGCTGGGCGACCGGCGCGCGTGCGAGCGGGCGATGGCGACGGCCGAGCGGCACCTGGACGCGGCGGGCGCGGTCGAGGACGACCCGTCGTGGTGCAACTACTTCGACGAGTCCGAGTTGCAGCACGAGTTCGCGCACAGCCATCGCGACCTCGGGCTGCCGGACAAGATCCACGGCTTCGCGGGCGCGTCGATAAAGCTGCGCCGGGCGGGCGCGTCCCGTCGGTGTGCGCAGGACACCACGTTCATGGCCGCGGCGCACCTGGCCCAGGGCGATCTCGACGCGGCGTGCGCCAAGGCCGGCGAGGCGCTGCGGATCACGGGCAACCTGTCCTCCACCCAGTGCAACGACTTCCTGGCGGACTTCCGCAGACGACTGCGCCCGTTCGCGAAGGAGCCGATCGTGCGTGCGTTCGACGAGGAGGCGGACCAGATCCTCGGCGACCTGGCCGCCGCCTAGGCCCTGTCGGGCGGGTTCCGGTGGACGGGGTCGCGGCGTCCGGTGCAGTGCCCGGGTGTGCCGGAGAAGCAGGCGCGGGATGGTTGCGCGCGGCTGCTTCTCCGGTGCGGTGCGGTGTGGTGTGCCGCCGGGCGGTGCGGCCCCGCCGGGATCCGCCGGGCCGGGGCCGGTCGCCGGTACGACCGGCACTGCCGTCGGTCAGGCCGACAGCAGCTCCTCCAGTTCCTCTTCGCGGTGCGGCGCCGCGACGAACAGCAGTTCGTCGCCGGCCTCCAGCGAGTCGTCCTTGCCCGGGACCAGTACCCGGCCCTCGCGGATGATCGTCACCAGCGCCGTGTCCTCGGGCCACGCCACGTCGCCGACGCGGGTGCCGACGAGGGCGGCGTCGCCCGGAAGGGTCAGCTCGACCAGGTTGGCGTCGCCCTGGCTGAACCGCATCAGGCGGACCAGGTCGCCGACGCTGACGGCCTCCTCGACCAGGGCCGACATCAGGCGCGGCGTCGACACGGCGACGTCCACGCCCCACGCCTCGTTGAACAGCCACTCGTTCTTCGGGTTGTTCACCCGGGCGACCACGCGCGGCACGCCGTACTCGGTCTTGGCCAGCAGCGAGACGACCAGGTTCACCTTGTCGTCGCCGGTCGCCGCGATCACCACGTTGCAGCGCTGCAACGCGGCCTCGTCCAGCGAGGAGATCTCGCACGCGTCGGCGAGCAGCCACTCGGCCTGCGGCACACTGTCCACCTTGATGGCGTCCGGTGCCTTGTCGACGAGCAGGACCTCGTGGCCGTTCTCCAACAGTTCCGCGGCGATGGAGCGACCCACCGCGCCGGCGCCCGCGATTGCGACCCGCATCAGCCCTCCTCCGGTGCTTTCTCGAAGGCCGCCTCGACGGCGGCCACATCCGCCTGGTGCATGACCACGTGCACGAGGTCGCCCTCTTGGATCACGGTCTCGGAGGTCGGCAGGATGCCTTCGCCCAAACGGGTGACGAAGGCGACCCGGGCGCCCGACGTTTGTTCGAGCCGGGTGACGCGGTGTCCCACCCACGCCGAGTTCACGTGCACCTCGGCCAGTTGCACACTGCCGGAGGGGTCGCGCCACAGCGGTTCGGCGCCGCTGGGCAACAACCGGCGCAACATCTGGTCCGCGGTCCAGCGCACGGTGGCCACCGTGGGGATGCCCAGGCGTTCGTACACCTCCGCCCGGCGCGGGTCGTAGATGCGCGCGGCCACGTTCTCCACACCGAACGTCTCGCGCGCGACGCGCGCCGCGATGATGTTCGAGTTGTCGCCGCTGCTGACCGCCGCGAACGCGCCGGCCTCTTCTATACCGGCCTCGCGCAGGGTGTCCTGGTCGAAACCGATGCCCTTGATCCGGCGGCCGGAGAAGTGCGACCCCAGCCGGCGGAACGCGGAGGGATCGCGGTCGATGACCGCCACCGAATGCCCCAGTTCCTCGAGCGTCTGGGCCAGCGTGGATCCCACGCGCCCGCAGCCCATGATGACGATGTGCACGGCCGTCCTTCCGGATTTGGTCCGTTGTGCCCGGTCTGATGCTCGTTTGTGGTGTTACCAGGGTGGCAGACCTCGCCGAGACGTTACACGTGGGCGCCTTACGGCATGCCCCCGGCCCGGCAAAAGTCGATGGGCTTACGATCACCTGCGTGTCAAGACTGACCGATCTGTCCAAACGCATCCTTGTCGGCCGAGCCTTGCGCAGCGACAAGCTGTCCGAGACGCTCCTGCCGAAGCGCATCGCGCTGCCCATTTTCGCCTCCGACGCACTGTCCTCCGTCGCGTACGCGCCGGACGAGATCCTGCTCACCCTTTCCATGGCGGGAATGGCGACCTACCACTTCTCGTGGAAGGTCGGTCTGGCCGTCGTCGTGGTCATGCTGACCGTCGTCGCCTCCTACCGCCAGAACGTCCACGCGTATCCCAGTGGCGGCGGTGACTACGAGGTCGCGAACGTCAACCTCGGTCCCAACGCCGGTTTGACGGTCGGCAGCGCGCTCCTGGTCGACTATGTGCTGACCGTGGCGGTATCGGTCTCCTCCGGCGTCGCCAACATGGCTTCCGCGGTGCCCGCGCTCGAGGGGCACAAGGTGTTGTTGGCGGTCGGCCTGGTGCTGCTGCTGATGGCGATGAACCTGCGCGGTGTCCGCGAGTCGGGCAAGCTCTTCGCCGTCCCCACCTACGCGTTCATGGCCGCCATCCTCGGGATGACCCTGTTCGGCCTGATCCGGGGCGCCACCGGCGCCACCATGGAGGCCGAGAGCGCCGGGTTCCACATCGAGGCCGAGGACAGCTTCAGTGGCTTCGCGCTGGTGTTCCTGCTGCTGCGCACCTTCTCCTCCGGGTGCGCGGCGCTGACCGGTGTCGAGGCGATCAGCAACGGTGTACCGGCGTTCCGCAAGCCCAAGAGCAAGAACGCGGCCTCCACGCTGCTGCTGATGGGCACCATCTCGGTGACCATGCTGATGGGCATGCTGGCGCTGGCCAACATGACCAAGGTGCGGTTCGCGGAGAACCCGGAGAGCCAGATCCAGGGGGCACCCGCGGGATACGAACAAAAGACCGTGGTCGCGCAGGTCGCCGACGCGGTCTTCGGCGGCACCTTCGCGGCGCCGCTGTTCTACCTCGTACTCGCCGTCACCGGCCTGATCCTGATCCTGGCCGCGAACACCGCGTTCAACGGCTTCCCGGTGCTCGGCTCGATCCTGGCCCAGGACCGCTACCTGCCCCGGCAACTGCACACGCGCGGCGACCGCCTCGCGTTCAGCAACGGCATCATCATGCTGGCCGCGTTCGCGATGGTGTTGATCGTCGCGTTCGACGCCGAGCCCACCAAGCTGATCCAGCTGTACGTGGTCGGCGTCTTCGTGTCCTTCACGATGAGCCAGGCGGGCATGATCCGGCACTGGACCCGGCACCTGAAGACCGAGACCGAACCGGCCGAGCGCCGGCGGATGATGCGCAGCCGGGTGATCAACGCCTTCGGCCTGTGCATGACCGGCGCGGTCCTGGTGATCGTCCTGGTGACCAAGTTCGCGCAGGGCGCCTGGATCGCGATAGCCGCGATGGGTGTGCTGTTCCTGTTGATGAAGCAGATCCGGCGACACTACGACCGGGTGGCCACGGAGCTGGCGGCCGTGGAGATGGACGACACCAAGCTGCCCTCGCGGGTGCACGCCATCGTGCTGGTGTCCAAGCTGCACAAGCCCTCGCTGCGGGCGCTGGCGTACGCGCGCTACTCGCGGCCGAACGTGGTCGAGGCGGTCACGGTCAACGTGGACCCGGCCGAGACCGAGGCGCTGCGGCGGGAGTGGGACGAGCGTGGGATAGAGGTGCCGCTCAAGGTGCTCGACTCGCCGTACCGGGAGATCACCCGGCCGGTGATCGAGTACGTGAAGTCGGTGCGTCGGTCCAGTCCGCGCGACGTGGTGAACGTGTACATCCCGGAGTACGTGGTCGGCCGCTGGTACGAGCAGATCCTGCACAACCAGAGCGCGCTGCGGCTCAAGGGCCGGTTGTTGTTCACGCCGGGGGTCATGGTCACGTCGGTGCCGTGGCAGCTGGAGTCGTCCGAGCGGCTGAAGGAGCCGAAGGCGTGGGTTGCGCCGGGATCGGTGCGGCGGGGGCCGGCGCGGACGCCTCGGAGCGGGGACACGAAGCGGGGCGGGCCGGGATCGGGCTCGGGTTCGGCTTCGGGGTCGTCCTGAGTTCGGGTGGGTCGTGACGGTGTGTGCCGACGGTGGGCGCGGGTTCTTCGGGTAGGGACTACCCTGGAAGCCGCGCCCACCTCCGTGAGGCGCTTTCTTTGTGTCGTCGTCGTGTCGGTGTGTGCGGTGTGTGCGCCCGGGTGTGGTCGACCGTGGGGCATCCGAGGCCCCTTGTCGTGCGTCGGTCGTGTTCGGCCCCTGGTGTTTCATCTGTTGTCCGTCGTTCTCATCGACGTTGTACGAGCTGTGCTACGAGCTGTGCGAGGAGTGCCGTGTCTGTCGGATCCACCACCCCCGAGTCGGACCAGTCCCTGCGGGGTGAGCGGTACGAGGTCGAGATCGGCCCGGTTGCTCACGGTGGGCACTGCGTCGCTCGCCACGAGGGCCGTGTGATCTTCGTTCGGCACGGCCTCCCGGGCGAGCGGGCCGTCGTGGAGATCACCGACGGCGGGCCGACGTCGCGTTTCCTGCGCGGGGACGTGGTCGAGGTGCTGCACGCGTCGCCCGATCGCATCACGCCCGCGTGTCCCGTGGCCGGGCCCGGCATGTGCGGTGGTTGCGACTGGCAGCACGCCACGCCCGCCGCGCAGCGCCGACTCAAGGGCGACGTGGTGGCCGAGCAGTTGCTGCGGCTCGGCAAGGTCGACGTACAGGTCGAGGTGGAGGCCGTGGACAGCCCGCCCGGGCAGCCCGAGGGCCTGGGATGGCGTACGCGGGTGCAGTTCGCGGTGGACCCGGCGACGGGCCGGGCGGGACTGCGCAAGCACCGCTCGCACGATGTCCAGCCGATCGACGCGTGCCCGATCGCTGCCCCCGGTGTCGAGGAGTTGGGCATCGAGGCGCACGCGTGGCCCGGCGTGGCGTCGATCGAGGCGGTCTCCGCGACCGGCTCGCTGGACCGCGCGGTCACCGTGGTGCCGGCCGAGGGCGCGGACGGGCGCATGCCGATCGTCGAGCTGAACCGGGCGGTGTCGGTGTTCCGGGCCGACGACAAGGGCCGGGTACGCAAGGTGCACGGGCGGCCGGCGGTGCGCGAGGTGGCCGCGGGACGGACTTGGAAGGTGTCGGGCGGCGGGTTCTGGCAGGTGCACCCGGCCGCGGCCGACGTGCTCGTGGAGGCCGTCGTCGAGGGCCTGGAGCCGCGACCCGGCGATCTGGCGCTCGACCTGTACTGCGGGGTCGGGCTGTTCGCGGGCGCCCTCTCCGAGCGGCTCGCGGACAGCGACACGATCATCGGCGTCGAGAGCTCCAGGCAGGCGGTCGAGGACGCGATCCACAACCTGCGGGACGTGCCGGGCGCGCGCTTCGAGGTCGGCACGGTGGAGAAGGTGCTGAGCCGACCCGGCTTCCTGCGCCGCGCCGACATCGTGGTCCTGGACCCGCCGCGCGCGGGTGCGGGCAAGGCGGTCGTCGAGCGCATCGCGCGCCTGACCCCGCGCCGGGTCGCGTACGTCGCCTGCGACCCCGCCGCCCTGGCCCGCGACGTGGCCTACTTCGCGGGCGCGGGCTTCAAGCTCCGATCGTTGCGCTCGTTCGACCTTTTCCCGAACACGCACCACATCGAGTCGGTCGCCATCCTGGAACCGGCGCCTCGGGCAGCCAAGCGGGAGGGCGCGCGCGGCCGCCGCTGACCGAAGGACGACGACGTCTTCGTGGCGTCGCCGCTCGGGCCGCCCCGGCCGTGCCGGGGCGGCCCGAGCGTTTGCCGGGCGGGATCGGCGGCGAAGACCGCATCGGCGTGCGGTGACCATCCCGGGACCGACCCGAAGAGGCGGGCCCGCCCCGCGTCCGCGCCTCGGGCCCGCCTCGGCGCCCCGTTCGCGTCCGGGGTGCCTTCAGGGGTGCTCCCGGAGGGTTTCTTCCGGGGGCCACCAGGCTTGGGCCGGGTGGGTGGCGTAGCGGGAGCCGCGGCGGGGGCGGACCGGGGTGGCGGGGGTGCCGCCGGTGGTGGGGGCGATCGCCCAGGTGGGTGATACGGGCGTGCCGGGCGTGCTGTCGTGGATGGTGCCGCCGAGGACGTTCGGGGTGGGGTCGGCGGTGTGTGCGGCGTCGTGTGTGGCCGCCGGGTGGTCGCCGGTGCCGCCGCGCAGGCCGGGGGCGATCCGGATGCCGGTCACCGGGGGGATCGGGGTCGAGGGTGGTGGGGCGGCCCGACGAAGGCGCGGGCCGATGCCGGCCGGCTCCACCGGGCGGGGATCGCGGGGGAGCGGGGTGCCCACGACGGCCGGTGTGAGCGGGGTGGGCGTCGCGGCTTGCGGTGGGCAGGCGATCGGCGGCGGTACCGGTGCCGGCGGGGTGATCGGTGGCGCCGGCGGCGTGGCGGCGGCGACGCACGTGGCCAGTGGGGCGGTGGGCGGTGGTGGTTGCGCCGGCGGCGCGGGCGGAGGCGCCGCGGGTGTGTCGGGCGTCGGTGGCGCGCATGTGGCCGTCGGATCGACGGGTGTCGGCGGGGGAGTCGGATCCGCGACGGCCGCCTCCGTCGCGGTTGGCGCCGGGTCGACGTTGTCCGGGTCGCCGCTCGGGGGCGCGGTCGTGGCACACGGCCGGTTCGGGGGCGGTGCGTCGGCCGGGGCGGTGGTGGTGGGCGTGGTGGTCGGCCGGCTCGGCGCGGTCTCGACGGGGGCGCACGGCAGGAGGGGCAGGCGCTCGCCCAAGTCGCGGTACACGCCCTCCAGTTGCTCGACGGCGGCCCGGGCGGCCATCGGGTCGGTGGCGCTCCTCTGGGCCCGGGCAAGGGCATGTGCCGCCTCGGTGAGGTGTTCGTGCAGCGCGGTGCCCTGGCCGGCGAGCCGATCCGCGCTGTCGGCCAGCGCCTGGCAGCGGGCGGTGAAGCGTTCGGCGCCGCCGCCGGACCACACCCGCGTGCCCAGGCGGGCGGTCTCGGCCAACTCGTCCCGCAGTTCGGTCAACCGCGCGGCGGCCAGGCGCCACCCGTCGGCCGCCGCGCCGACCGGGCCGGGGCGGGCGGCGTGGATCGCCGCGAACGGATCCGCGTTGTCGCCGACGCTCATCGCGCCGCCACCGCGCGCAGCAGCGTGCCGACCTCGGTCTCGGTGTCGGTGAACCGGTCGGCGGTACAGCCGAGTTCGACACGCGTCGTGGCCAACTCGGCGCGGATCTCGATCAACAGGTCGACCATCCGCGCGGCGGCGCGGCGATGCCGGTCGGCCAACTCGGCGGCGCCCGGGAGCCGGCCCAGCGCCTCCGGGTCGAGCGCGGTGTCGTCGGTGACCCGGCCGGGCTCGGCGGCGCAGCCCGGTGCCAGGTAGTCGGCTCCGATGTTGTGCAGACGTCGTACCAACCCGTGCAGCTCGGCCGTGTCGACCACGTAGCCGGTCGTGCCGCCGCCGTCGGTGCGGGACATGCCACCACCCCCTTGCTCTGTGCTGGATCGCCGATCGCCCTCGGGGATCGCAGCCGGCGCGAACTCGACGCTCGTCCGAGGCCGATCGCGACACTCCTTCGGGAAACGACGAGGTTGGCACAGTGGTCACCCTGCGTGCAGGAGCCCTGTGGACAACTCCTGAATACATCACCCCGAAGAGTGAAACCCCGCCGAAATACGCCTGGTTGTCCACAGATTGTTCGATGGCGAGCGATCCGTCCGCTCCCCGGGCGCAACCTGGAGTCGTCGGAACACACCGGCCGAACTCCGGACGAGCCGGACGGACACCGCACGAGGGAGCGATCACCATGCACACCATCGAGACGTTCGCCGAGTTGGACGACGAGCTGGCCACGGTCGATTCCACGCCACGCGCGCTGGCCGCGGTCACGCTCGCCCTGCACACCGTGCAGGAAGTGGTGCACGCCTGGAGCGGCAAGCCGGACCGGGGCGGCTGCCTGTGCCGGGTCGCCGACGAACTGGGCGACGCGCGGGAGATCGTCGCCCGGGTCGTGGGCCCGGCCGCCGACACGGTCGTCCCGCTGCCCGGAGGCGACCCGGCCGGCGTGCCGATCGCGGGCGCGGCCCGAGTGCTGGGTCGGGCGGCCAAGGTTCTCACCCTCCTGGCCCGACAGGGTGTGGCGGGCAATCCCTGCGCGGACTGGGCGCGGTTGGCGCCCGCCGAGCGCCGGGCCTGCGCGGCGGCCTGGGCGATCGTCTTCCGCAACCTGATCAGGCTGCGCGCGGCCGAGGAGAGCGCCACTTGGTCGGGGCAACCGCACCGGCACGCCCCGGCGATCCCCCAGCGGCGGCGGCGCGGCTCGGCGCGCGTGGTGCCCTTCCCGGCGCGGCTCGCATGATCGGGTCCGGGGTGCTTCGCGCCCTCGCCCCGCACGCGTTCCGGGCTCTCGGGAGAGGATGGGCGCATGGATCTTCGTATCTTCACCGAGCCCCAGCAGGGCGCGACCTACGACACACTCCTGACCGTGGCCAAGGCCACCGAAGACCTCGGCTTCGGAGCCTTCTTCCGTTCGGACCACTACCTGCACATGAGTGGCGACGGCCTCCCGGGTCCCACCGACGCGTGGATCACCCTGGCCGGACTGGCCCGCGAGACCAAGCGCATCCGTCTGGGCACGCTGATGACGGCGGCGACCTTCCGACTTCCGGGCGTGCTGGCCATCCAGGTCGCGCAGGTCGACGCGATGTCCGGCGGCCGGGTCGAGTTGGGCATCGGCGCGGGCTGGTTCGAGGAGGAGCACACCGCCTACGGAATCCCGTTCCCGCGCGAGAAGTTCGCTCGCCTCGAGGAGCAGTTGGAGATCGTCACCGGGCTCTGGGACACCCCGGTCGGTACCGACTTCCGCTACGAGGGGCGCTACTACTCGTTGGCCGACTCGCCCGCGCTGCCCAAGCCCGCGCAGCGTCCGCATCCGCCGATCCTGGTCGGCGGCCTCGGCGCCAAGCGCACGCCCGCGCTGGCGGCCCGCTTCGCCGACGAGTTCAACATCCCCTTCGCGTCGGTGGAAACCAGCGCGCAGCAGTTCGGTCGGGTCCGCGAAGCCCTGGTCGAGCACGGCCGCAAGGCCGAGGACCTGGTCCTGTCCAACGCCCTCGTGGCCTGCGTGGGCCGGGACGACGCCGAGGTGTCCCGGCGCGCCGCGGTGATCGGCCGCGAGCCCGCCGAGCTCAAGGAGAACGGCCTCGCGGGCTCGCCCGCCGAAGTGGTGGACCGGATCGGCCGCTTCGCCGAGGTCGGCTCGACCCGGATCTACTTCCAGATCCTGGATCTGCACGACCTCGACCACCTGGAACTGATCGCCTCGGAGGTGATGTCCCAACTCGGCTGAGCCGAGGGCCCGACGGCCCGGGGGACGGGAAAGGGCCCTGTCGCAGCCCGTGCGCTGCGACAGAGCCCCCTTCTCGCCCCACCGCCCCGAAGTCGCGGGCGGCCGTTGGGTGTGTCCCCTCGTCAGGCGGTCGCGGGAGTGTCCTCGTCGCCCTCGCCGAAGGTGCCGCTGCCGGCGAGCAGCGCGCTGCGGTTGCCGCGGGCGCGGTACCACATCACGCCGCCGACCAGCAGCAGCGTGCCACCGGCGGTGCCGAGCAGCCGCGGGTCGAGCAGCGCCCCGGTGTGCGCGAGCCCACCGCCCCCGCCACCGTTGCCGGTCCCGGCCGAACTGCCGGAGCTGGTCCCGGTGCTCGTCCCGGTCGTGGTGCCCGAGGTGGTCCCGGTGGTCGTCCCGGTCGTGGTACCGGCGGTGTCACCGGCCGTGGTCCCGGAGGTCGTACCGGTGGTGGTGCCCGTGGTCGTACCGGTGGTGGTGCCGGTGGTCGTTCCGGTCGTGGTGCCCGTGGTCGTCCCGGTGGTCGTACCGGTCGTGGTGCCGGCGGTCGAGCCGTTGGTGGCGCCGGCGTGAACCAGCAGCAGCTTGAAGGGAATCTCGACCTTCGCGTCGGACGGGGTGGCCGTGGCCGTCAACTTGTAGTTCCCGTCGACCCAGGTGGCGCCGTCGCGGGGGAAGATGAGCCGATTGCCCACGAAGGCGCCGGCGGCGTCCGTCTTGTCCTTCACCAGTTCCACCGGCGGGAAGGCGGTGTCACCCGTCTTCGTGATGACGGCCTTGAAGTCCTCCTTCGCCGGGAAGCCGGACAGGCTCAAGTTCACGTTGACGGGACCCGCGTCCGGAATCCGTACCTCGTCGTCGAAGGTGCCGGCCGGGGTGCTGCGCTCGACGACCTTCCACACCCCATCCGTCGCCAGCAGGTCGACGCGCGCGAGGTCGTCCACCACGACGGCTCCGCCGGCATCGACGCATTGGGTGCGAATGTGGTAGTTGCCGTTGATGGGAGCGGCGTTCGGGAACATCTTCTTGTTCGGATAGACAGGCTTGAGATCGGCGGGCAGCGGCAGCGGAGAGAAGCCCCCCATGCGCTGTTCCCTGTCCTCGCCGGGAGCCCGCAGCACGAACAGGGCCTGGGTGGCCGTCGCCGGGCACGCCTTCGGCGAGGTGATGGTCGTCTTCTGGTCCATCGGCCCCGTGGTGGGGTTGAGCACCAGCACCTCGTCCGACCCACCGGGCGGCGTGGTGGTCGGTGGCGTGGTCGTCGGGGGTGTGCTGGTCGGCGGCGCGGTGGTGGGCGGGGCCGCCACGGTCCACGCCTTGCCGTTGGGGCCGTCGGCGGTGGTGAGATCGACCGCCGCGAGTTCCTTGAGCACATTCCCGGCGTTGTCCATGCACTCCGAGGACAACCTGAACGTACCGTCCAACACGGTGCCGGTCAGGAAGAGCTGGATCGGGCTCTCCCGAACCGGGATTCGGTCCGCGGGCAAGGGGTTGCCCGTGGTGCCACCGATCAACCTCGGTGCGGTCAGGGTGCCGCCGGTGACGACCCACCGGTAGTTCGTCGCCGGTTCCGGGCACGGCGCAGTGGCCTTCAACGTCACCTTGGTGGTGGCCCCACCGGTCCCCGGGTCGACGACGATCGTCGGCGCGGGTGTACCGCCGTCGGCGGCCGCTGCGATCGCCGGCAGCGCCGACAGCACGAGCAGCCCGGCTCCGCACGATGCCAGCACGCGCGCGAGTCTTAGGCTCATCTGGTCAACTCCGTTGAGAAATAAAGGAAACGGGGACGGACGGCAAGTGGGCCACCGGGACGAATCCCGATGGCCCAAGGCGTGTCACCGACGCCGCGTCACCACCACAGGCGGGACGAGTCGAGGGTGATCGCGACCGAGGAGGTCGCGTGCGAGTTCGTGCCGGAGAGCACGAGGGTGTAGGAACCGTCGGCCAGGTTGGCAGGCAGCGTCAGCAGCGCGCCGCCCCAGGTGCCGTCGGGGGTGATCTGCGGCTGCAGCGAGACCGGGGTGGAGGTACCGTCGGTGGCGCGCACGACGCCGTCCAGACGGTCACCGGGAGCGAAGCCGCGGAACAGGACCAGACCGAAGCGCAGCGCACCGATCTTGGTCGGCAGCGCGCGCACCTCGGGCGAAAGCGAGGTCCACACACCGTTGTTGACGTGCAGGTCGACCGACGCCGGCTCGGTGATGGTCAGCGCGCCGTCGGCGGCGAAGGTGTAGCACTGCGTGACCAGCTTGTGCGCGACGCCCTCCTGGGCGGCGGAGCCCGCCGGGAACAGCGTGCGCAGGCCGACGACCGCGGTGTCCGCGACCTTGTCGGCGGGCAGGTCGGTGCCGAGGAACGAGCCGCCGAACACACGCTCGTTGGCACCGGGCGAACGCAGGACGAAGCGGAACTTGGTCGCGTCCGGGCCGCACGGCACGCTCGCGCGGGCGGTCGCCTTGCCGGTGCTGTCGGCCGGGCCGTACAGCGGGCTCACCTTGACGGTGCCCTGCGCGGCGGTCGCGGGCGCGGCGGGCGCGGTGTCCTCGGCGACGGCCGGCACGGTGGCGATCGCGAACGCGGCCGGAACCGCGACGGCGAGCGCGAGCAGACGACGGAGCTTCATGAAGAATGCCCTTCCGGGGTCGGTGGGTTCGAGCAAAACAGCACGCGGCGGCCCGTTGGGCATCCGCGGGGGAAACGTCGGACGCTCTCGATGGCGGATGGATGAGCGATCCGCCACCGGAGGGTGAACACGGCTTCCACGGAGCGGTGGACGCCGGATCGGCGGGCTCGTGGCAACGGCCCCGCAGACCGATCAGGGCAGGAAGCCGTACGTGGCCCAGATCACGCGTTGCGCCGGATTCTTGGCCCAGTCGATGAAGTTGACGGTGTTGGTGTTGGCCGCGCCCCTGAACGGGTCGTAGACGAAGTAGACGCTGTGGTTGCCCACGAAGGCGTTCGGGTCGCTGCCATCGGTGCGGCCCTGGCCGGGAACCCTGCCGTCGATGTTGCCGAGCCTGAAGCCCCCCGTGTGGTCGGGGACACCGGACAGGGGGTTCTTCTGCGCGCTGTACGCGGACTTCATGTACGGCAGGATCGCGCCGGGCGCAGTGACATAGTCACCCCGGTTTTCGCCCGGAGCGTCGGCGACGGTCGCGGCGCAGGGACCATTGGCGGGCTGGGTCGGGTCGAAGCCGAGTATGTACCGGATGAATACCGCGCGGACATCCGAGTAGCCGCCGGCGGGCAGATATTTCCGAATGGGCCCCGACGCAGTGCTCCCCGGGATCTGGTTCCAGTCCGTGAAGTTGCAGCGGTAGATGTCCTGAAGCTGCCCTTGGGTCAGGCTGCTCGGGACTCCGGCCTTTCCGGTTGCCCACGTGACCGCGTCCCCGGCCACCCGAACCCACGTCAGCGAAGTCTCGTCGCTGTCGGGGTGGAAGGTGGCTCCCGATACGCGGGCAAAGTCGAGACAGTTCTCCCGAATGTGCGCGCGCTGATCGAGCAGGGTCCGAGTCGCGGAATATTCGGCCCCCGGCCAACGGGAAGCCGAGCCATGGAGACCGTAGTCGGCCTCGCATGCCGCCTTGTGGGTTTCGACCCCGCCTCGGGAGGTACCGGAGCCCACTGTTATCCACGCATTGCCGTTCGGGTCGACGTTGGCCTCGTAGTCCGTGGTCAGCATCCTGGTGACGTTTTCGAGGGTGTCGGCACCTCCGTTGACATACGTGTCCGCGCTCGCGGAGGCATCGGCGCCGACTACCAGCGCCATGGCCGTGCCGAAACCCGCCAGGACGGTACCGATCCTGCGGACACGCGCACGCCTTGACATCTGTACACCCCTTCGCGGTGGAACGGGCCGTCTCGAATCGCCGATCCGAGACGGCCCGCTGCAGATCACGTCATGTCACGCGGTGCCGGTGGGGCGTGGCTCAGACGGCGAAGCCGAAGGTGCTCCAGATCGGGCGCTGCGCCGGGTTCTTGGCCCAGTTGATGAAGGCGACGACGTTGGCGTTGGCCGCCGTGCCGTTCTGCGGGTCGTAGACGAAGTACACCGAGCGGTTGCCGACGAAGCCGGTCGCGTTCGGCGCCTTGGAGTCGATGTTGCCGAGCTTGAAGCCGTTGGTGTGGTTGGTCACGCCCGACGCGGGGGTGGTCTGCTCGCCGTAGGCCGCGGCCGAGTAGGCGATGATCGCGTCGGTGGAGGTGATCTGCGGCGCGTCGCCGCGGTTCTCCTGCGCGGACTGGATGACCGTGGCGGCGCACGCGCCGTTCGAGGCGGCGGTCGGGTCGAAGCCGAGCACCTTGTCCTGGAACTCCGAGCGGGTGCCGGAGCCGGCCTGCGGGACGTGCTTCTGGATCACGCCGGACACGGTGCTGCCCGGGATCTGGTTCCAGTTGGTGATGTTGCAGTGGTAGATGTCCTGGAGCTGGGCCTGGGTCAGGTTGGTCGGCGCGCCGACCTTCTTGGTCGCCCAGGTCACGGCGTCGCCGGCGACGCGCTCGAAGGTCAGGGTGGTCTCGGCGGTGCCGGTCTTCGGGCCACGCGAGGAGCGGGCGAAGTCGAGGCACTTGGCGTTCGTGCCGGCACGCTGGTCCAGCAGCGCCTTGATGCCGTCACCCGAGCCGTTCGGCCACGCGTGGCCGGTGCCGGCGCCGTACTGCGTGTTGCACTCGGCCTTGCCGGTGTTGATGCCACCGGCGGCTATGCCGGCGTTCACCGTCACCCAGTCGTTGCCATTGGGATCGACGTTCGCCGCGTACTCCGTCGTCAGCGCCTGGGTGACGTTCTGGAGGGTGTCGGAACCGGCGTTGACGTAGGTGTTGGCGTTGGCCGACGCGTTGGCGCCGACGACGAGCGCCATGGCGGCACCCACGGTGCCCAGAACGGTGGCGGTCTTGCGCATGCTGAAGACGCTGGACATTCGAAGTCTCAACTCTCTCTTGGCATTTGCTGGCCGTCGACCCGCAGTGGCCGACGCCGACAACGCTGCCGGCGGCCCGATCGTGGTGGGATGTCCGGCAGGGAAACGGCACCGGGCCGCACAAGGCGCCGACACGAACGGACCGCGCCTGTAACGGAAACCGGATACTCCGGCACCCGTGCGGCACGGACACGACGTCTGCCGTACACCCTCGGCACCGGTTGTTTCCGTAGCGGACAGTTGCCCGGGGGCTGCGCTCTGGTTGTCTCCAGACAGGGGTTTCCGGCTTGATCGCCGGCCGTCTGACGAACGGTCAGATCGGTTCGCCACCCGCTTCCAGGAGCCGCAACCCATGGCACACCCGACCGTGTTCGCCCCCGAATCGCCGGAGCTCGCCGATCGGCCCCGCCGGATCGTGGTCCGTCGCACCAGGGCCGACCACGTGTTCCGCTGGACCACGCGTGGTGTCGCGATGCTGGTCCTGGCCCTGCTCGCGGCGATCGGCGGCTACCTGCTCTACCAGGGCAGCGGCGCGCTCGACCGGGCCGGCTGGGGATTCCTCACCGAGGACGCGTGGGAGCCCAAGGGCGGCACCTTCGGTGTACGCGGACTGCTCACCGGAACCGTGCTCGTGGCCATCGTCGCGCTGATCGTCGCGGTACCGATCGCGCTCACCGCGGCCCTGTACATCACCGAGTTCGCCCCGCGACGTCTACGCGGGGTGCTCACCTCGATCGTCGACCTGATGGCCGCGGTGCCCAGCATCATCTACGGCATCTTCGGCTTCTTCGTACTGCAACCCCAACTGATCCCGGTCAGCCGGTGGTTGGCCACCAACTTCGACTTCCTGCCGATCTTCGAGATCCGCACGATCGACGTGAAGGCCCGTTTCGTGGACAGCCAGTTCAGCTCCTCGCTGTTCATCTCCGGCGTGGTGGTGTCCACGATGGTCATCCCGATCTGCTGCGCGGTCAGTCGCGAGGTGTTCGGCCAGGCGCCGGTCGGCGAGAAGGAGGGCGCGCTGGCGCTCGGCGCCACCCGCTGGGGGGTGATCCGCGCGGTGGTCCTGCCGTTCGGCCGCGGCGGCATGATCGGCGGCGTGATGCTCGGCCTGGGCCGAGCCCTCGGCGAGACCATCGCCGTCGCGATGATCATCTCGTTCAACACCGACTTCTCGTTCCGCGTCCTCGACGGCCAGGGCTCGACGATCTCGTCGCTGATCGTGCTCAAGTACGGCGAGGCCGACACCGAGTCGATCTCCGCGCTGATGGCCGCCGGCCTCGCGCTCTTCGTCCTCACGCTCGCCGTGAACACCGTCGCCGGCGTCCTGGTCGCCCGCTCGCGCAGCGGCAAGTCCACCGAGATCTGACCGAGTTCCCACGGGCCCGACACCCGGACCCGACACCCGGACCCGAGACACCGAGCCCGGGACATCGCGTCCCAACCCACCGAACTCCCGACAGCGACCCACGGCTCCACCAGACCCACCACCGAGGGGATCCACGACGATGACCGTCACCGAGCCGATCGTTCGGCCCGGACCCGACGCGCCGCCGCCCGCGTCCGCGCCGCGACCACCGGAGCAGGCCCGCGTGGCGCTGCGCCGGGTCGCCCCCGACGACATCGGCGTCGCGCTCGGCGCCATGGTCGCCGGCGCGAGCTTCGCGTGGGTGCTGTACGGGCGGATCCTGCCGGTCGCCGGCTGGCAGGGCTACCTGATCACCGCCTACCTCAGCTTCCTGCTGCTGTACGCGATCGCCACCCACATGCGCCTGGACCGGGTGGCCGCAGGCGACCGGGTCGCCGGCGCGGTGATCTCCACCGGCGCGGCCCTGATGGTCGGCACGGTGGCGACCGTGATCGGCTACGTCTTCGTCAAGGGCTTCGGCCGCATCCTGAACACGGACTTCTTCACCGCCACCCAGCGCCACTTCAGCGCGCTGAGCCCACACGGGGTCTCGGTGGGCGCCGCGCACGCGATCGTCGGCACCTTCGAACAGATGGGCATCGCGATCCTGCTGAGCGTCCCGCTCGGGGTGATCGCCGCGATCTACATGAACGAGGTCGGCGGCCGGTTCGCCGCCGTGGTGCGCGTGGTCGTCGAGGCGATGACCGCGATCCCCTCCGTGGTCGCCGGCCTGTTCGTCTACGCCTTCTTCGTCATCTCGCTCGGCCAGGGCTTTTGCGGCCTGGCCGCGGGCCTGGCGCTGTCGGTCGAGATGATGCCGGTCGTCTGCCGCGCCACCGAGGTGGTGTTGCGCCTGGTGCCCAACGGCCTGCGCGAGGCGTCCCTGGCCCTGGGCGCGGGGGAGTTCCGCACCCTGTGGAACGTGGTACTGCCCACCGCGCGCAGCGGCCTGGTCACCGCCGTCATCCTCGGCTGCGCCCGCGTGGTCGGCGAGACCGCGCCCGTGCTGCTGGTCGCGGGCGGCGGCGCCGGCATGAACTGGGACCCGTTCAGCGGTGTGCAGACCTCCCTGCCGTACTTCATCTGGGTGAACTACAAGTCGCCCAGCGACGAGCTCAACTCCCTCGCGTGGGGCGCCTCCGTGACCTTGCTCCTCATCGTCCTCGTGCTGTTCTCCCTCGCGCGCCTGATCGGCGGTCGCGGCCCCGGCGAGTCCCGACGCCGCACGCGGCGCCGCGCCGGCGCCAGCGCCAAGTCCCTCACCCCGGAGCCCACTTCATGACCAGGACCACGCGCCTGCCCGCGCTCTTGCTACGCGTGGCGATCGCGTCCGTGCTCGCCGTCCCTCTGCTCGTCCTGCCGTCCGGTACCGCCTCGGCCGCGGCCGGCATCCACGGCAGCGGCTCCACCTGGAGCTCGCCCGCGACCATGCAGTGGTCGGCCGACGTCGCCGCCCGCGGCCTCGCGGTCGACTACACCCCCAACGGATCCACCGCCGGACGCAACGACTTCATGAGTCACCTCGTCGACTTCGCGGTCTCGGAGATCCCCTTCCAGGGCAACTACGTCGACCGCGCCGGGCAGGCGACCAACGAACTCGCGCGCCTGCAGAACGACAACACCAAGTTCAAGTACCTGCCGATCGTCGCGGGCGGCACCTCGTTCATGTACAACCTGAAGATCCGCGGCCAGCAGGTCCGCAACCTCCAGTTGTCGCCGCGCACCATCGCCGGGATCTTCACCAACCAGATCAGGGTGTGGAACGACAAGGCGATCAAGGACGACAACCCGGCCCTGTCCCTGCCCGCCACCCCGATCACCCCGGTCGTGCGCTCGGACGGCTCGGGCACCAGCGCGCAGTTCACCGCCTTCCTGACCAACCAGGTCAACGACATCTGGCGGCCGTTCTTCCCCGGCGGCATGACCTCCGAGTTCCCGGTCAAGGGGGCCACCAAGGCGCAGGCCGGTTCCGAGGGCGTGGCCAACTACGTCGCGGCCGGATACGGCGAGGGCGCGATCACCTACGTCGAGACCGCCTACGCGATCCAGCGGCAATTCCCGGTCGCCTCGGTCAAGAACGTCGCCGGCGTCTACACCCAGCCCAGCTCGGACGCGGTGTCGATCGCGCTCACCAAGGCCCGCCTGAACCCGGACAGCACGCAGATCCTGGACGACGTCTACACCAACCCGGACAAGCGCGCCTATCCGATCTCCAGCTACAGCTACATGATCGTGCCGGCCGCCAAGCAGTTCTCCTTCGACGAGTCCAAGGGCGAAACGCTCGGCAAGTTCATCAAGTACTTCCTGTGCGCCGGACAGGGACAGGCACCGCGACTGGGATACTCGCCGCTGCCCCCCAAGTTGGTCGGCTTCGGATACGACGCGATCAAGTCGATCCCCGGCGCGCCGGACCCCGGAGCGCTGCCGGCGAACCTGGACAAGCCGACCAAGGCGGACCACGACGCCTGCCCGAACCCGACCTTCGACCCGGCCTGGGTGCCGCCGGAGCAGAAGCAGCAGCAACAGCAGCCCCAGCAGGGCGGCCCGGGCGGCTCCAACAACCAGAACAACAACAACGGCACCAACAACAACGGCACCGGCGGCAATACACCCAAGCCCGGTGACACGCCGGGTGCCGGCGGCGGCGCGACCGGCGGGACCCAGGGGCCGGACACCGGCGGCGGGGCCACCGTCGACCAGGGCACCGGCGAAGTCGTGGCCGGCGGCGACAAGTCCGGCCCCGCCGGGCCGGTCAGCGCCGGATCCGTGGAAGCCGGCGACTCGCCGCCGCTGCCGCCGGTCTGGTTCTACGCACTCACCCTGGTGTGCCTGACGGCGGCGGTGTTCGGCGCGCCGTTCCTGTACAGCCGACTCGGTCGAGGACGTGGTCCCGATGTCCGCTGACGCGCGCGAGGAGGCCGCGCCGGGTGACCGGGAGATGTCCGGTCCGTGCGCCGCAGACGAACTTTCGAACACCGTGTCGGTTTCCGCTCCCTCGGTGCCGCCGCGCCGCGCGAGGATCGGCGCGGGTCGTTTTCGCCGGGGGGAATCGGCAGGGAAACCGGTCCCGAACGGGGGCGAGAGAAGTGGGGTTGCCGTGAGCGGCATCGAGCGTTCCACCGCTTCGCCGGGCCGCGCGTTGTCCGTCGCCGGTGTCATCGCGCTGTGCGTCGCGCTGCTCGCGGGATGGCTCGGCGTGGTCGCCGGGTCGGCGGGCGCGGCCGAGCCCGCCGCCCGCCCGGCGGTGACGGTGTCGCAGAGCATCAACCTGGTCAACCAGCGCATCCTGGTCAAGTGGACCGGCTTCACCCTGGCCGCCGGTACCAACAGCGTCGTCGTGATGCAGTGCAAGGGCGCCACGCCCCGGCCTCGGGACTGCTGGTCGCCGACCTACACGGAGAACGGCGTCTTCCAACAACCCGACGGCAATCCGCCGATTCTCGCCACCAAGCAGACCGGAGTGCCCACCCGCGCGGACGGATCCGGAGAAGTGTGGCTCCAGGTCAGGCCGGCGCTGCGACTGCCGCAGTTGGGCTGCTCCGACCGACAGGCGTGTTCGGTCGTGGCGTTCGTGATGCCCGAGGCGGGCAGCACCGCCACCTCCTTCCAGCCGAAGCAGCACATCGATCTGGGTGTCCAGTATCAGATCACCGACACCGAGATGGACGTGGCCTTCGCCGCCGGGCAGGCGGCGGTGACGCCGCTGTCGTTCATCCCCGCGCCCGACGCGTGCCCGGGCATGGAACACCCCGACCTGTCGGTCACCGGCACCGGCGAGTTCGCCCAGGCCGGTGCCTCGTGGGTGTTCGGGTTGTGCGGTGCCCGGACGAACCCGGTCAACATGACGGTCAGTTCCGGCTCCGGCCCCAACTCTCGCGAGGTCTTCCTCCGCGACGGAACCGACATCGGCGTCACCCAGCAGCCCATCGGCGGCGCGCTCGACCAGGCCCGTCCGGTGGGATTGACCGGTACCCGGGACAAGGACAAGACGGTGTACGCGCCGCTGACCAACGGTGCGCTGGCCATCTCCTTCAACATCGACGACGCGAAGACCAACGAACCCATCACGTCGATGAGTCTGACCCCGCGCCTGGTCGCGAAAATGATCACCGGGGCCTACACCACGGGGCCGCGTGGGCCGGGCGCGATCCTGAAGGTCTACGACGACCCGGAGTTCAAGGCCGTCAATCAGGCGCACGCATGGCCGGTCGCCGACCGCAGTCCGATCCTGCGCGGTGTCCAGGACGACATGATCTGGGCACTCACCGCCTGGCTCGCCGCCGACCCGGAAACCGCCGCATGGCTCTCCGGAACACCGGATGCCAACGGCATCGTGTGTCCGCCGGAGTGGCGTGTCGGCACGGCGACGTACCCGCTGGCGGTATACACCAACCGCCTGGAGGCCCAGTCCAACGTGAACGTGCCGCAGACGGTGTACGAGGACATCGTCAACCGACTCGGCAACGCGGTGCCGATGAACCGCACCGTGGGCGACTTCGGGCCCAAGGACGACGGTCAGGACAGGTTCGGTTCGCACACCGTGATGGCCGTGACCTCGGTCGAGGCGGCCCTGCGCATGGGCACGCCCGTCGCCAAGCTCCGCAACGCCGCCGGCAACTTCGTGGACCCGACCGACCCCGCGACCGTGCGCGCCGGACTCGCCGCCGCCAAGGCGGGCCCGGACAAGGCGACGCTGACCAACGACTACCGCAGCACCGCCGCGAACGCCTACCCGCTCACCGCCACCGACGTGGCGATGGTCTCCACCGACAAGCTCACCGCCGCCAAGGCCGCCAAGATCGACACCTTCCTCGCCTACGCGGCGACCGCCGGACAGACGCAGACGGGCACCTTCCAGCCCGGCGCGCTGCCGCCCGGCTACACCCCGCTCACCGACGCGCAAAAGCAGCAGATCGCCGACGCCCGCAAGAAGATCGCCGACGCGCCCAAGTGGACCGGGGAAACCCCGCCGCCCACCAACCCGCCCGTGAACGGAAACACCGACAACAACACCGGTACCTCCGCGGGCACGAGTACCGGCAACACCGGCACCCCGAACACCCCGGTCGCCGGCGATCCCGACGCCTCGCCCTCGGCCGCGCCGTCGACCGCGGGGCCCTCCACCGCACCGGTGGGTGCCGCCGCGCCGCCGGCCGACAAGGGGCCGTTCCCCTCGGTCGCCAACGTGATCAAGGACGCGCTCGACGGCGACGGATCCGCGATCGTGCTGCTCGTACTGATGTGCGTGAGCGCGGGTGCGCTCGTCGCCTGCCCCGTACTGCTCTCCCTCGGACACAAACGCCGCACCGGCAACTGGCCACCACCGGTGGCCGCCGTCCTGCGCCTGATCGGTCGCCAGGGAGTGCCCGCATGACCGCCGACACCGTCTCCAAGGTCCCCGCGACCGCGCCGGCGACCACCCTCGCGACCACACCCGCGCCTGCGACCGCACCCGCACCCGCAGGCGCCGGCGCCGGTGCGCAACCGCCGGCGACCGCGGGCGGGTCCCGCGCGAGCCGGGCCGACCCCTACACCGTCGCGGGCGCCGCGGTCGCGCTGCTCGCACTGCTCATCGCGGGCTTCGTCGGCTACGTGTACGTCGTCTCCGACATCCAACAGGCCCGCGACCAGAGCATCCTGGCCGACCGACTCTCCGACGAGCTCTACCGCGACGTCGCCCCTCTCGGCGGCACCATCGCCAAGGGCAAGCCGGTGGCGATGTTGCGGATCCCCGCGATCGGCCTGCGCCAGGTCGTCGTCGAGGGCACCACCGCCGACTCGCTCGCCAAGGGCCCCGGACACCTGCGGACCAGCGGCCTGCCCGGGCAGGGCGGGCACAGCGTGATCATGGGCCGCGCGTACAGCTTCGGCGGCCCGTTCCACGACCTCGACGACCTGCGCGTCGGCCAGCGGATCGAGGCGACCACCCAGCAGGGCGAGTTCACCTACAAGGTGATCGAGCGCAGGCACATCGCCAACGGCAAGGACGACGTGCTCGCACCCGGCCGGGAGAACCGACTGGTGCTGATCACCGCCGACTCGTGGATCCGCCCCGGCGGCCGCACGGTGGTCGTCGCCGAACTGCAAGGTGCCCCGAAGGCCCAGGAGGGCCGGCGCCCGCAAGGTCTACGCGCGGACGAGAAGGGCACCGGCGGCTACGCGAACGCCGGCGTGCGACTGCTCCTGTGGGCGCAGGCGTTCACCATCGTCCTCGCCGTCCTGGTCTGGGCCCTGCGCCGTCACCCCGATCGCCGAGTCACGCTCCTGCTCGGCACCCCGGTCGTGCTCGCCGTCGTGTGGGCACTGTACGAATCCGCCGCACGCGTACTCCCGGCGACGCTCTGACGCCGGTTCCCGTCCCACTCCACACCCCGGAGGCTCCGCACGTGACCAGCCCGGACAGCGGTGCGACGACTCTCGCTCCCGCAGCCGAGACCCAGCCTTTACCGGCTCAATCCGCCGGCGGGCGTGGCTCGACGCTCACCGCGGAGACCGTCAGTGCCTGGTTCGGCACCCACAAGGTGCTCGAACGCGTCGACCTCGTGATGGCGGCCAACTCCGTCACGGCCCTGATCGGGCCGTCCGGCTGCGGCAAATCCACGTTCCTGCGCATCCTCAACCGGATGCACGAACTGGTACCCAGCGCCCAACTCGCGGGCCGGGTCCTGCTCGACGGCGAGGACATCTACGACTCCGCCCGCCGGCCGATCGAGACCCGGCGCCGGGTCGGGATGGTCTTCCAAAAGCCCAACCCGTTCCCGGCGATGTCCATCTACGACAACGTGGTCGCCGGCCTCAAGCTGACCGGCGTGCGCAACGCGGACAAGGACGCCGTCGTGGAATCCTCGCTGACCCGGGCCGGCCTGTGGACGGAGGTGCGCAATCGACTCAGGCAACCCGGCGGCGCGCTGTCCGGGGGCCAGCAGCAACGTCTCTGCATCGCCCGTTCGCTCGCGGTCGACCCGGACGTGCTGCTCATGGACGAGCCGTGCTCGGCCCTGGACCCGACCTCCACCAGGCGGATCGAGGACACCATCGGCGAGTTGCGCGACGAGGTCACCATCGTCATCGTCACGCACAACATGCAACAGGCCCAACGTGTATCCGACCACTGTGCGTTCTTCCTCGCGGCGGAGAACACCCCCGGCCACATCGTCGAGGCCGGACCCACCACCGCGATCTTCGGTGCCCCCCGCGACCCCCGGACGGCCGACTATGTCGCCGGTCGCTTCGGATGAGTCGCAGGCCCCGGACGGTACGCCGGAACGGCACGCGCGCTACGACGTCCACCTGGACGCCGAGCAGCACGTGCGGTGGCGGCTCATCGCCCCGAACGGCCGCGTGCTCGCGCGGTCCGCTCGGGGCCATGTCACGGCGGGGGCCTGCCGCATCGAGCTCGACCGGCTGCGTCGCCGGGTCGTGGACCTGGTGCCCGTCATCGGACGGGCGACGGGGGCGCCGGGCTGGTTCTGGAGCGTCGCTCTCGAACCCAGCGCCCCCGTCGCGTTGTCGGCCCGTACCTACGAGCGCCTGGAGAGTTGCCAGGTGTCCTACGAGAGATTCGTCCGTCTGCTGACCGTCACCGAGCCCGACGACTGGTGACCCGGGCCGCGCGCCCGCCACGATCGACGCGATCGTGGCGGTGCGCACGCGCCCGGCCCGGGGCGGTGGACTCTCCCGTCACGGGAGGGGGCACCGTGGTCGGTCGGGAGGTGATGAGGATGTTCCTCGGCATCGGAGACTTCGCTCGCGCCACGGGCCTGACCGTCAAGGCCCTGCGCTGGTACGACGAACAGGGCGTCCTGGTGCCCGCCGACGTGGACCCGGGCACGCGCTATCGCCGCTACGCGGTCGGCCAACTCGAACAGGCGGGCGTGGTCCGCGCGCTGCGGGCGGCGGGAGTGCCGCTCGCGGAGGTACGGATCGCGGTGGCCGGCGGCGGCTCCCCGCAGCAGGCGCTGCACGCCCGTCGCGAGGCGGTGCGCGTCGAACGCGCGCGCGAGGACCGGGCGCTCGCGGCCGCCGAGCGGGTGCTCGCCGGCACGGAGTCGCGCCACGACGTGCGGTCGCGGCCCACCCGGGCGCAGGCGTGGGTCGGCGTCGTCGAGTACGTCGCGACGCCCGGGGCCGGCACGGAGCCGGCGGGTGCGGGTGCGGGGGTGGGGGCGGGCTCGAGCGCCGGTGCGGGTGTGGGTGCGGGTGCGGGTGCGGGCTCGGGCCCGGTGGTCGCGGGGGCCGACGGGACGGTCGCGGACGCCGATGTCGCGGTCGAGGAGGCCCTGTTCGACCTGTACGCGAGTCTGGCCGCGGACGGGATCACCCCCACCGGCCCCTTCTGGCTGGACCTGGGCCGACCCGCCGCGGACGCCGGCGCCGAGGTCGTGCTGTGCCTGCCGCTGTCCGCGCCGGCGCCCGACGGCTGGTTCGTCCCGGGCCGGCGGACGGTCGCCGGCGTGCGCCCGGCCGGTCGCGAGCTCGCCACCGACCACCCGGTCACCGACGACGACCCCGACGACGACACCGCCGTGCATCCGGCGTTCGCCGCCCTGGTTCGCGCCGCCGCCGAACGGGGCCTGTCGATCGACCTGGGCACGCTGCGACAACACTGCCCGCGCGAGGTGCCGGGCGCGCCCGGATCCGGGACGTCCGAGACGGTGGTGGAACTGTCCGTGGCGGTCGAGGGCACCCACCCGACAGGCGAATAAAGCGATCGTCGGAGCCGGTACATCTGACACATAATCGGTCCGGTGTTCCTGACCATCGCAACCACGCATCGGCCCGCCACCGACCTCGGCTTCCTGCTGCACAAGCATCCCGGGAAGGCCCAGCGGTTCTCCACCACCTACGGCGAGGCCCACGTCTTCTACCCCGAGGCGGACGAGAAGCGCTGCACCGCGGCGCTGCTGCTCGACGTCGACCCGATCGCGCTCACGCGCGGCGTCAAGCG
Organism: Embleya hyalina; assembly: GCF_003967355.1. Classification (GTDB taxonomy): domain Bacteria; phylum Actinomycetota; class Actinomycetes; order Streptomycetales; family Streptomycetaceae; genus Embleya; species Embleya hyalina. Next base: position 97,723 of record NZ_BIFH01000036.1, read on the forward strand.
GGGCAAGGGGGCCAAGGGCTCGCCCGACCTCACGCTCGCGCAGTACGTCAACGACCGGCCCTACGCCGCCTCGTCGTTGCTCGCGGTCGCACTCGGCACGGTCTATCGCACCGCGATGCAGGGGCGCTGCGACGCGCGTCCCGAACTGCCCGCGATGGCTCTGCCGCTGGAGATCGAGGTGCCCGCGCTTTCCGCGCGTGGGGGCGAGGAGATGGTCCGGCGGTTGTTCGAGCCGCTGGGGTGGCAGGTCCGGACCGAGACCGTGCCGCTGGACGAGGGCTTCCCGGAGTGGGGTGAATCGCGTTACGTGCGACTGGCGTTGACCGGCACCATGCCGCTCGCGGAGGCGCTGCGGCAGTTGTACGTGCTGCTCCCCGTGCTGGACAACGCGAAGCACTACTGGGTCGCGCCGGACGAGGTGGACAAGCTGCTCCGCGCTGGCGAGGGCTGGCTGGCCGCGCACCCGGACCGTGACCTGATCGCGAGCCGATACCTCTCGCGCCGACCCACCCTCACCCGCAGCGCGATCGAACGACTGGCCGAAGTCGACGAGACCGCACCGGAGGACCTCGACAACGCGATACCGGACGAGGACCCGGAGCCGGGATCGGGGCCTGCGGTCGCGCCCGCAGCGGTCACCGACGCGAGCGCCGGCGCTGCGCCTGCGCCTGCGGGCACCACGCACGCGCCTGCGACCGGTACGCCGACGCCCGCGACCACTGCCTCCGCGCCTGCGACCTCGGGCATCGCGTCCGCGGGCATGTCTGTGGCGGGCGCGTCCGTACCCGCGGCGTCGAACGTTGCGCCTGCGGGTGCCGGTGCGGGTGGGCCCGAGAGCCTGGGCGTCGCGTCCGCGGGTGTGTCTGCGGCGGGTGCGTCCGTGCCTGCGACCTCGGATGTCGCGTCTGCGGGTGCGCTTGCGGCCTCGGGCGTTGCGTCCCTGCCTGCGGCCGGTGTCGTGTCGGCTGCGACCGAGGACTCCGTTCCTGCGGCCTCGCCCGCGGGCGAGGCCGGCGGCGGGGTTGGCCTGTCGCTTGCCCGGCAGCGGCGCGATGCGATCCTGGAGGCCCTGCGGGCGGCCGGCGCCGAACGCGTGCTCGACCTCGGGTGCGGCGACGGCAAGTTGATCGGAGCACTGCTCAGGGAACCGCGTTTCCGCGAGATCGTCGGCGTCGACGTGTCCATCCGCGCGCTCACCATCGCCGAGCGCAAGCTCAAGCTCGCCCGGATGTCCGAGCGGCAGCGCGATCGCGTGCGCCTGATCCAGGGCGCGCTGACCTACACCGACAAGCGGCTCGCGGGCTACGACGCGGCGGTGCTGTGCGAGGTCATCGAGCACCTGGACGAACCGCGCCTGCCCGCTCTCGAGTACGCGGTACTCGGCGCGGCCCGACCCGCGACCGTCGTGGTCACCACGCCCAACGTCGAGTACAACGTCCGCTACGCACCGGAGGAGCCGGGCGGCCACGGCCTCGCCGCCGGCGCCATGCGCCACGGCGACCACCGCTTCGAATGGGACCGCGCGACGTTTCGCGCCTGGGCCGAACGGGCGGCGGCGACCTACGGCTACGTGGCCCGCTTCGAACCGGTCGGCGAGGTCGACCCCGAGGTCGGCCCCTCCACCCAGATGGCGGTGTTCACCCGTACCGACGCCGCCGCAGGCGCAGGCGCCGCCCTCCCCACCGACGACACCCCCGCGACCACCGACACCCCCAGTCCCACCCCCACCGACGACGAAGGCACCGGAGCGACGGCATGACCCACGACGCGAGCGCCCGCCGCGCACTGACCATGCCCGACCTGTGTCTGGTGGTCCTGATCGGCACCACCGGCGCCGGCAAGTCCACCTTCGCCCGCACCCACTTCAAGCACACCCAGGTCCTCTCCTCCGACTACTTCCGCGGCCTGGTCGCCGACGACGAGAACGACCAGTCGGCCTCCGGCGACGCGTTCGAACTGCTGCACCACGTAGCCCGCATGCGCCTCGCCTCCGGCCGGCTGACCGTGGTGGACGCGACCAACGTGCAGCGCGAGGCGCGGGCGCAACTGGTCCGGATCGCCCGCGACCACGACGTGTTCCCGGTCGCGATCGTGCTGGACATCCCCCAGGACGAATGCCAGGCGCGCAACTCCGAGCGCCCGGACCGCATGCACCTGCCCCCGCAGGTGATCCAGCGCCAACACCGCGACATGCGCCGCTCGCTGCGCGGTCTCCAGCGCGAGGGCTTTCGCAAGGTGCACGTGCTCTCCGGCACCGACGAGGTCGCGCGCGCCGAGATCGTCCACGAGCGCCGCTACAACGACCTGCGACACCTGACCGGCCCGTTCGACGTGATCGGCGACATCCACGGTTGCCGAGCCGAATTGGAGTCGCTGCTGGTCGAACTCGGATACACGCTCACCCGCGACGAGGCCGGGCGACCGGTCGACGCGGCGCACCCCGAGGGCCGCACCGCCGTGTTCGTCGGCGACCTGGTCGACCGCGGGCCGGACACGCCCGGCGTACTGCGCCTGGTGATGGGCATGGTCGGTGCCGGACACGCCCTGTGCGTGCCGGGCAACCACGAGAACAAGCTGGTGCGCGCGCTCAAGGGCCGCCAGGTCAAGACCACCCACGGCCTCGCCGAATCGCTCGAACAACTGGCCGCGGAGAGCGAGGAATTCCGCGCCGAGGTGGTCGACTTCTGCGAATCCCTGGTCAGCCACTACGTGCTCGACGGGGGTCGGCTCGTGGTGTGCCACGCCGGTCTGCCGGAGAAGTACCACGGCCGGATGTCCGGTCGGGTGCGCAGCTTCGCGCTGTACGGCGACACCACCGGCGAGACCGACGAGTACGGCCTGCCGGTGCGCTACCCGTGGGCCGACGAGTACCGCGGCAAGGCCACCGTGGTCTACGGTCACACGCCCACGCCGCGCGCCGTATGGGTGAACAACACGATCTGCCTGGACACCGGCGCGGTGTTCGGCGGCGAGTTGACCGCGCTGCGCTGGCCGGAGCGCGAACTGGTCGCGGTACCGGCCGAGCAGGTCTGGTACGAACCCGTGCGACCGCTCGCCTCCGCCGCTCCCGGTGGTCGCGACGGGCGCGCCCTCGACCTCGGCGACGTGCTGGACCTGGCTCCCGGCGGGGTCGGTCGCCGGCACGTCGAGACCGCCGGCGCGGGCCTGGTGACGGTGCGTCAGGAGAACGCGGCCGCGGCCCTCGAGGTGATGAGCCGGTTCGCCATCGACCCGCGCTGGCTGGTCTACCTGCCGCCGACGATGGCGCCCTGCGCCACGAGCACGCTGCCCGGTCTGCTCGAACACCCGGCCGAGGCGTTCGCCCAGTTCCGTGCGGACGGCGTCACCCGGGTGATCTGCGAGGAGAAGCACATGGGCTCGCGTGCGATCGCCCTCGTGTGCCGGGACGAGGCCGTCGCACGCGAGGCGTTCGGCGTGGACGAGGGGATGGGCGCGGGCGCGGTGTGGACCCGCACCGGGCGCGGCTTCTTCCCCGACCGGGCCACCACCGACGGCTTCCTCGACCGCGTGCGCGGGGCGATCGACGCGGCCGGCCTGTGGGCCGAACTGGACACCGACTGGTTGCTGTTCGACGCCGAGTTGATGCCCTGGTCGGCCAAGGCGCAGGAGCTGCTGCGGCAGCAGTACGCGTCGGTGGGCGCGGCCGCGACCGCCGCGCTGCCGGTCGCCGGCGCCGCGCTGGCGCGTGCACTCGAACGCGGTATCGACGTCGGGGACCTGGCCGACCGGATCGCCGGACGCACGGCCAACGCTCGCGCGTTCGTGGACGCCTACGGCCGGTACTGCTGGCCCACCGACGGCCTGACCGGGCTGCGTTTCGCCCCGTTCCAGGTGCTCGCCGGTCGTGGCGGGTCCTACCTGGGCCGCGACCACGAGTGGCATCTCGCGCTCGCCGACCGCCTGGTCGCGGCCGACTCCTCCGGGCTGCTCGCGCCCACCGGGCGACTGGTCGTGGACGTCACCGACGAGGAGCAGGTCGCGGCCGGCATCGCCTGGTGGACCGAACTGACCTCCACCGGCGGCGAGGGCATGGTGGTCAAGCCGCTCGCGGGCGAGGCCGACCGGGTCGCCAACCGACGCGTGCAGCCCGGGGTCAAGTGCCGCGGTCCGGAGTACCTGCGGATCATCTACGGCGCCGACTACACCGAACCGGTGAACCTCGACCGGTTGCGCGATCGTGGTCTCGGCCACAAGCGCTCGATGGCACTGCGCGAGCACGCGCTGGGCGCGGAGGCGCTGGCGCGGCTCACGTCCGGTGAAGCGCTGTGGCGCGTACACGAGGCGGTCTTCGCCGTACTCGCGCTCGAATCGGAACCGGTGGACCCGCGCCTCTGAGTCCACGTCACCTGTTCACAGCAAGGGCGGCATCCGCGGAGACACGGATGCCGCCCTTTCGTATGTGAATGCCGGCTACTTCGGGTATGTCGCTTCAATGCCATGTGCCGATCGCGGCGGGTCGAAGGTCCCGGGTCGATCGGTCCGAGCGTCGCCGCAGGTGGGGACCTGTGCCGGAGGTCGGGGACGCGGGTCCGGGTGCAGGATCCGAATGTGGCGGAAAACGGCGCCGAACACGCTCGACGCCGGGTCGCCTCGAGACACGGAGGAGCAGCGATGAGCCACGTGGTGGACCCCAAGGCGCCGACCGGCACATCGGCGTCCCGGCCGGAGGCGGACGACCCGGATCCGGCGCAGGGCACCCTCGGTCTGCCGCAGGCGACCGCGCTCGTGATCGGCGGCGTGGTGGGCACCGGGATCTTCCTGCTGCCGGCCACGCTCGCCAAGTACGGCACCATCAGTATCCTCGCCTTCGGCCTGGTCACCGTCGGCGCGCTGGCGATCGCCGCGATCTTCGGCAAACTCGGCGCGCGCGTGCCCGCCGCCGGCGGCCCGTACGCCTACGCCCGCGAGGCGTTCGGCGAGTTCCCGGGCTTCTTGAACGCGTGGTCCTTCTGGATCACCGCGTGGGCCGGCAACGCGGGTATCGCGGTGGCCTGGGTCGGCTACGTCAACTACTTCCTGCACTGGGACTCCACGCCGGGCAAGATCGCGATCGCGCTCGTCGGCCTGTGGATCCCGGCCCTGATCAACCTGTCCGGCGTCAAGAACATGGGCCTGTTCCAGGTCGTCACCACCGTGCTCAAGTTCGTCCCGCTGATGTTCGTCGCCGTCGTCGGCCTGTTCTTCGTCGAGAACGCCAACTTCGGCCCGTTCAACGCGAGCGGCAAGAGTTTCCTCGGCGCCCTCCAGGTCTCCGCCGCGCTGGTGGTTTTCGCCTACTCGGGCATCGAGGCCGCCTCGGTCGCCGCGGCGAAGGTCGAGAACCCCCGACGCAACATCGGCAGGGCCTCGATCCTCGGCACGCTCGCCTGCGCCGCGGTGTACATGCTGAGCACGATCGCGGTGATGGGAAACGTGCCGCACGGCGAACTCGTCGACTCCTCGGCCCCGTTCTCCGACGCGCTGAACAACATGTTCGGCGGGAGCGTCTGGGGCGGCCTGATGGCCGCGATGGCGATCGTCTCCGGCATCGGCGCGCTCAACGGCTGGACCATGTTGTGCGCGGAGATGCCGTACGCCGCGGCCAGGGACGGCATGTTCCCCCGCTCGTTCGCCGAGGTCAACCGGGCGGGGGTGCCCGCGTTCGGCATCCTCGTCGCGACGGTCCTGACCTCGGTGGTGGTCGCGGTGAACTACCTGTGGTCCGAGGACGCGTTCGAGACGATCCTGCTGCTCGCCACCGTCACCACCGTGATCCCGTACCTGTTCTCCGCGTCGGCGCAACTGTTCTGGCTGGTCACCCGCGAGCGCCCGGTCTCTCGCGCGGCCCTGGCCAAGGACCTGGTCATCGCGGTCGTGGGCTTCGTGTTCACGCTGTGGATGGTCTACGGCGCGGGCTCGGACGCGGTGCTCAAGAGCCTGATCATGCTGCTGCTCGGCATCCCGGTCTACATCTGGGTCAAGGCCGCGCGCGGCGAGTACGGCCCCGGCGGCGCCGAGGCGCCACCCACCGAGGCGGCGGACATCACCGTCGACACGCGCGGGCACTAGCGCGATGCGCGCCCGGCGCGCGCATCGTGTCCCCACGAACCGGAAACACCATCCGCAAGTCGGTCCGGTCCCGATGGCCGGCACGTACACCGCAGTTCGCAACGGTCAGGAGGACCATTCCATGGGGTTCCACGTCGAGTCGGAGACCGGTCGTCTCAAGCAGGTGATCCTGCATCGCCCGGACCTGGAGATGAAGCGGCTGACCCCGACGAACAAGGACGAACTCCTGTTCGACGACGTCCTGTGGGTCAAGCGGGCCCGCGAGGAGCACGACGGCTTCGCGGACGCGCTGCGCGATCGGGGCATCCGCGTACACCTGTTCACCGACCTGCTGCGCGAGACGCTCGCGAGCGAGCCGCCGGCGAAGAAGATGGTCCTGGACCGGGTCTTCGACGAACGCGAGTTCGGCCTGCTCGCGGTGGACGAACTGCGCGGCCTGTTCGAGGGCTTCGACGTCAACGAACTGGTGCGCTACCTGGTCGGCGGGATCACCAAGCGGGAGATCCTGGAATACATGGAGGAGCCGCACAGCGTCGCGTTCCACACCATGGAAGTGGACGACTTCGTGCTCAAGCCGCTGCCCAACCACATCTTCACCCGCGACACCTCGTGCTGGGTCTACGACGGCGTCGCGGTGAACGCGATGACGATGCCGGCCCGCCGGCGCGAGTCGGTGCACTTCGAGGCGATCTACACCTACCACCCGAACTTCGCCAAGGGTGACTTCAACGTGTGGAACCCCGGCCAGAGCAGCTTTCCCGCGACGATGGAGGGCGGCGACGTCCTGGTCATCGGCAACGGCGCGGTGCTGGTCGGCATGAGCGAGCGCACCACCCCGCAGGGCGTCGAGGCGCTCGCGCGGGCACTGTTCAAGCACGGCTCCGCGACCAAGGTGGTCGCGCTGAGCATGCCGAAGAAGCGCGCGTTCATGCACCTCGACACGGTGATGACGATGCTCGACGGCGAGACGTTCACCAAGTACGCCGGCATGGGCATGCTGCCCTCGTACACGATCGAACCGGGCGACGACGAGGAGGCGCTCAAGGTCAGCGACCACCCCGCCCACGACATGCACAAGGCGATCGCGAGCGCGCTGGACCTGTCCGACATCCGGGTCCTGGCCGCCACCCAGGACGTGCGCTCGGCCGAGCGCGAGCAGTGGGACGACGGGTGCAACGTACTGGCCGTGGAGCCCGGCGTGGTCTTCGCCTACGAACGCAACGTCACCACGAACACCTTCCTGCGCAAGAACGGCATCGAGGTGGTCACCATCCGCGGCAGCGAACTGGGGCGCGGCCGCGGCGGACCGCGCTGCATGAGTTGTCCCGTCGAGCGCGAGGCCGTCTAACCTGGCGGTTTGCCGATCCGTACGACCGTCGCCCGATCGTCGTGCGCCCCTCGTCCGATCCGTCGAACCCCCCGTGTGCGACGGCTCCCCGATCCCCGATCCCCCGGATCCCCCGATCCCGTCCGAAGAGAAGCCCGGAGCCATGGCCTTCAATCTGCGTCACCGCAACTTCCTCAAGGAATTGGACTTCACGCCCAAGGAGTTCAATCACCTGCTCGACCTCGCCGCGGACTTGAAGGCCGCGAAGTACGCGGGCATCGAGCAAAAGCGCCTCGTCGGCAAGAACATCGCGCTGATCTTCGAGAAGACCTCGACCCGCACGCGGTGCGCGTTCGAGGTCGCCGCGTACGACCAGGGCGCGGGCGTGACCTACCTCGACCCGGGCGGCTCGCAGATCGGCCACAAGGAGTCGATGAAGGACACCGCCCGAGTGCTCGGCCGGATGTACGACGGCATCGAGTACCGCGGCAGCAAGCAGGAGTACGTCGAGGAACTCGGCAGGTACGCGGGCGTGCCCGTGTGGAACGGCCTGACCGACGAGTGGCACCCCACGCAGATGCTCGCGGACATGCTCACCATGCGCGAACACTCGGACAAGCCGCTGCACCGCGTCTCGTTCGCCTACCTCGGCGACGCCCGCAACAACATGGGCAACTCGCTGCTGATCACCGCCGCGATGCTCGGCATGGACGTACGCATGGTGGCGCCCCGGGAGTTGTGGAACCACCCCGAGATCGTCGACAAGGCCAAGGAGATCGCGGTCGGCACGGGGGCCACGATCACCCACACCACCGACGTCGCCGAAGGCGTCAAGGGCGTGGACTTCCTCTACACCGACGTGTGGGTGTCCATGGGCGAGCCCAAGGAGGTCTGGGACACCCGGATCGCGCAACTCAAGGCATACCAGGTCAACATGGACGTGGTGAAGGCGACCGGGAACCCCAAGGTCAAGTTCATGCACTGCCTCCCCGCCTTCCACGACCGCAACACCGCGGTCGGTCGGGACATCTTCGACAAGACCGGCATGGAGGCGCTGGAGGTCACCGACGAGGTCTTCGAATCGGAGTTCTCGATCGTCTTCGACGAGGCCGAGAACCGCCTGCACACGATCAAGGCCGTCATGGTCGCCACCCTCGGCGACTGACACGCGGCAGGAGGATCGGCGCGGCCCGGGCACCGGACCACCGGTACCCGGGCCGCGCGCGGTTGCGGAACACCCCATTCATCCCGCTATGCCGCGACGACACGATCGGCCGACCGCCGTTCGCGATCGCCGCCCCGGACCGAAGGGATCCACCATGCGCGTCGTCGTCGCCCTCGGCGGAAACGCGATGCTTCAGCGCGGGGACAAGCCCGACGCCGACATCCAACTGCACAACATCCAAAAAGCGGTCAAGTCGCTGGCCCCGTTGGCGCGCGAGCACGAGCTGGTGGTGACCCACGGCAACGGACCCCAGGTCGGCGTACTGGCCCTGCAATCCGCCGCCGACCAGTCGCTCAGCCAGCCCTACCCGTTCGACGTGCTGGGCGCGATGACCCAGGGCATGATCGGCTACTGGCTGCTCCAGTCGCTGCAGAACGCGCTGCCCGGCCGCCAGGTGTGCTCACTGATCAACCAGACCCTCGTCTCCACCGCCGACCCCGCCTTCCAGGACCCGACCAAGTTCGTCGGCCCCGTCTACGAGGAGGACGAGGCCAAACGGCTCGCCGGCGAGCGCGGCTGGATCGTCAAACCGGACGGCAAGTGGTGGCGCCGCGTGGTGCCCTCGCCCAAACCCGCGCGCGTGGTGGAGACCCGGCTGATCCGCCAACTGCTCGCCTCCGGCGCGGTCGCGGTGTGCGCGGGCGGCGGCGGCGTGCCCGTCGTGCGCAACGAACTCGGCCAGCTCACCGGCGTCGAGGCCGTGGTGGACAAGGACCTCACCGCGGCGCTGCTCGCCGAAGCCCTCGACGCCGACGCGCTGTTGTTGCTCACGGACGTGCCCCGGGTGATGCGCGGATTCGGGCAGCCCGACGCGCAGGAGATCGCCAACGCCACGCCCATGCAATTGCGCGCCGGCGACTTCCCGGCCGGGTCGATGGGGCCCAAGGTCGACGCCATCTGCCGGTTCGTCGAGATGACCGGTGACATGGCGGCGATCGGCGCGCTGGATCAGGCCGCGGAGATCCTGCGGGGCAATGCCGGGACGATCGTCACGCCGAGCGGCAAGTATCCGGAGACCAGCCTGCTCTGACGGGGGTTCGGTGGTCGATGCTCGGCGGTGGGCGGTCGGTGCCCGGCTTTCGGTGCCCGGGTGTCAGGCGGACCGCGGTCGTCGGTCGGCGGTGGTCGGTCGGCCTCGGGCGCGGACGACCGGGGTGGTTCGGGACGCGGCGGGCCCGCGGGAACGCGGGTTCGCCGACGATCTTTTCGAGCGCGGATCGGTAAAGGGTCTGGTCCGATCGACCCGTGTGCTGTGACCATGTCGAGCATGGCCGTCTCCGTGATGCCTGCCGCCGACACACTCGCTCGAACGCTGCTCGCCGCCCGAGGCGCCGAGTGGGGGGACTGGTCCGTCGAAGCCCTGCAGGAGACCGCCGGGCGGCTCGGCTGGGAGACTCGCCGGGACGAGGACGGGCGCCTGGCGATCGAGACCGGCATCCCCGGACTGCTGTGCCGGGGCGATCCCGGCGAGCACGCCGAGGGCGCGCCGTGCGTACGCCTCACCGCCCCGCTGCCGGTCCGCGTGGACCCGCCGCCGCCGACGTCGGGCCTCCAGGGCCCCGTGGTGCCCGGCCAGTACGCCTACGGCGGCGGAGGCGGGATCGGCGCCTGGGGCACGGTGCCGTATGTCCGCGACCGCGGGCGGGAGTTGGACGCCGCGCACACCCGGCTCGGCGCGGCGCTCACCGCGACCCTGGGGCCCGCGCCCTGGCGTGGCGGGCCGGCCGCGTGGTTGCGGTGGCGGTCGCGCCGGATCACCCTGCGGCTCTCGCGCGACGACGCGAACGAGGCACTGGTGATGGAGTTGTTCCCCACCCGCGCCGGCGAGGCCTTCGAACGGCGCGGATTCGAGCGCGCGCAATCGCTCGCCGGACTGCCGTACATCTGGTGCGTCAGCCGGCCCGACATGAGCCTGGCCGAGCTGTTCCTGCCGTTCGGGCCGGACCCGCGCGACTGGGCCGACTTCTGCGACGCGCTTCCGCGCGTACTGTCCTCGCTGGTGGTGGACATGCCGCTGGTCGGATGGGTGGAACCGGTGCTGCTCGTCCTGGGCGACGTGGCCGAACCCGCGCACACGGCCGAGATCCGGGTCGGCCAGGACCGGCTCGAACTCGGCAACATGCCGGGCAACGGGCGCCAGGTCTGGCTGCGCCCCGGCGCCGAACACGCGGTCGCGGCCGCCGAGTCGATCCTGGAGGCATTCGCCGACTGGGGCATCGACGGCGTACGCAGGCTGCGCACCCGGGCGTGGACGTCGGGCGGGTACGTCGACCTGCCGGGCATCGGCGTACGACCGGAGGGGACACACCCGGACGACGCGTGAGGGGACACGGGGCGGCCGGGCGGGCGCAGGGCGGCTGCGCCGGCCGCAAACTCCGAACGGCTGCACCGGGGGCGCTCGCGGGGCCCAGGGATGCGCCTGCGCCTGCGACCGCCCTCGCGCCCGTGCGCCTGCGACCGAGTCCAGGCCTGTGACCACCCGCGCCTGCGCCTGCGACCGCCTGCGACGGTGCCGCACCTGCGCCCGCGACGTGCGCGAGCCCGGGTGCGGGCGCCGGCTTCGCGTCAGTCCTTCGTGCCCGCCCGCCACTGCAGGCCCCAGCCGTACGCCTGGTCGACCTTCTCCTGGTTGCCCTTGATGTAGCGCACCTCGCGCTGGATGGTCAGATCCCCACCCTGGTTCTGCACCAGCGCGATCGCGCACGACCGCGCCGCGCCGCCCGTCTCGTCGAGCCTGATCTCCAGCTCGGGTCCGGTCGCCGGCGTCAGCGTCACCACCGCCTGCGCGTCGTCGAACGTCACACCCTTGTAGATGAACGCGAAGATCAACAGGCGCTTGAAGCTGCTCTTGTGATCGAGGTTGATGAACAGGTTCTCGCCGGCGACATTGGCGCCCGTGCGGTCGTCGCCGTCCAGGTACACGTACGGGGGTGAATCCGCCGAACCGAACGAGTTTCCGAGCGCCTGCACGATCCCCTTCCTGCCGTCGGACAGCTCCCACAGGCAGCACAGGTCGAGGTCCGTCGGCCCCATCAGCCGCTTGAGCATGCCGCGCCCCGGAGCGGCCTGAACCCAGTTCAGGTTCACCCGCATCCGACTCCCGGTGATGCCCTCCTTGCTCAGCGAGACCATCGGCGACGCCTTGGTCAACGTCACCTTGCCCAGCCGCACCGGCGGCCGGGCCGGGGTGCTCGGAGCCGGCGCCTGCCGGGTGACGGGCGGCGGCGTGGCTGCGGGCCGCGGCGCCGGTTCGGGCTTGCGCACGTTCAGCCGGGGCGGAGCCGGCTGCTGCACCGGCGGCGGAGGCGGCGGAGCCTGCACCCGCGGGGGAGCGGGAGGCGTCGGCGGGGCGGTCACCGAGATGCCGAAGTCGGTGGCGAGCCCTTCCAAACCGGTCGAGTAGCCCTGCCCGATCGCCCGGAACTTCCAGGCCCCGCCCCGGCGATACAGCTCGCCCGCGAGCATGGCGGTCTCCACGGTGGCGTCCGCGATGTCGAACCGCACCAGGTCCACCTCGGCCCCCGGGTCGCTCACCAGCAGGTGCAGATCCCGGATACCCGCGAAGGTGCCGTTGTGCGCCGACGCCGCGAGCACCACCCGATCCACGCTCGCCGGCATCGACCCGAGATCGATCTCCAGCGCGTCCCGCGACCAGGTCCCCTCGTCCTTGCCGACGTGTCGCACCGCGCCGGACGGATGGGCCGGCTGGTTGTAGAACACGAAGTCGGCGTCACTCGCGACGCGACCGGACGCACCCAACAACAGCGCCGACGCGTCCAGACCCGGTGTACCCGGCCCCGGTCGCCAAACGAGGACCGCGCGCACCTTCGCGGGGGTCACCGGCGTGTTCTGTCCCTTGCCCAACTGCTGCACCATGGGCACGATCGTCACACGAGTGTGCTGATCGGTTCATCCTTTGGCGCGAAAAAAACGGGTGCCCACTCGTACGGGTGAGTAAAACCGGGGTGAAACGTACCCGCGTGTCCGCTATTCTTGCTCGCCTTGCCCGGGGTGTTGCGGGCCGGAGTCGGCGTTCGTCACGCATCAGACTCGGCGCAACGAAACCAAGAGTGAGCATCCCCACACCTCCGACCGAGGTCACTCCGGTATGCCCGGACTCGCGTGCTCTTCGGCCCCGCCGACGCCGCACGCCGCCCGGGGAAGGGATTTCACCATGTCGTTCGCTTCCGCGCGCCCGCTGCGGCCCGACCGTCCGCCCGATCGCCGGGCCCGCCTGTACCGCTTCGGCGCCCTGTTCGGCGCGGGTTTTCGCCGCTGGTCCACGTACCGCCAGGCGGCGCTCGCCGGACTGTTCACCAACGTCGTCTTCGGTGTGATGATCTACTCGCTGCTGCGAGCCCTGGCCGACGACGGCCGCCGGCCGGGCGGCTACGACACCACCCAACTCGCCACCTACGTCTGGGTCGGCCAGGGCATCCTCAGCGTCGTCCACGTGTGGTCCTGGAACGAACTCGCCGACCGCGTCCGCAGCGGCGACGTGACCGCCGATCTGCTGCGCCCCATCGACCCCTTCGAAGCGTTCCTGGCCGCCGACCTGGGGCGCGCCGCCTACGCGGTCCTCGCCCGCATGGTCGTCCCCATCCTCGCCGGCGGCCTGATGTTCACCCTGTACATCCCACACCGCCTCCACACGGTGCCGCTGTTCGTACTCTCGCTGACCCTGGGCACCGTGCTCAGCTTCGCCCTGCGCTATCTGGTCAACCTCGGCGCGTTCTGGCTCCTCGACGCGCGCGGGCTGAGCGCGGTGTGGTTGCTCGCCTCCGGGGTGTTCGCGGGGACCTTCTTCCCGCTGCGCTTCCTGCCCGAGTGGGCACAGGCGGTGTTGTGGTTCGGCACCCCGTTCCCCGGCCTGTTCCAGATCCCGCTCGACGTGCTGGTCGAACGTCCCGGCCCCGCCCAGCAGATCGGCAGCGTCGTCCTGCAACTGGTGTGGGTCGCGATCCTGATCCCGCTCGTGTCGCGCGTGCAGCGCGCCGCCACCGACAGGCTGGTGATCCAGGGTGGCTGAGCCGGGAGTCGGACAGGCGTACGCGCGCCTGGTGCGGGCCCAGATCCGCAGTCAGACCCAGTACCGGTTGTCGTTCGGCATCGATGTCGCGTCCTGCGCGCTCGGCACGCTCATCGAGGCGGCGGTGGTCCTGGTGGTGTTCCGCGTCTCGCCGACCGTCGGCGGATTCGGGCTGCGCGAGGTGCTGGTGATGTCCGCGCTCGCGGCCTTCGCGTTCGACCTCGCGGACCTGCTGGTGGGCAACATCGAACGTCTGTCCACATACGTCCGCAAGGGCACGCTCGACACCATCCTGATCCGCCCGCTGCGCGTGCTGCCGCAACTGCTCGCCACCGACTTCGCGTTGCGTCGCGTCGGGCGTGTGGCGCAGTCGTCGGTGCTGCTGGTGGCGGTTCTCGTATACGCCGACATCGACTGGACACCGGCGCGCGTGGTCATGCTCGCGCTCACCCCGCTCGCGGGCTGCGCGCTGTTCGCGGCGGTGTTCCTGCTGGGCGCCTGCGTCGCGTTCTGGTTCGTCGAATCCGGCGAGATCGCAAACGCGTTCACCTACGGCGGCAAGGAGTTCGCCCGCTACCCGGCGACGATCTACCCGGGGCTGCTGCGCCGGGTGTTCGGGTACGGGGTCGGCCTCGCGCTCGTCGGCTATCAGCCCGCGCTGTTCCTGACGGGACACGCGGATCCACTCGGCGGGCCGACCTGGCTCGCCTGGTCCTCTCCCGCCGCCGCCGCGCTCGCCTGGACGATCGCGCTGCTGGTGTGGCGGACGGGGATTCGGCACTACAGGAGTACGGGATCGTGATCGACACCGCGACCGAGACGATGATCGAGACCGACACGATGATCGAAGTGCGCGACCTGCGCAAGGAATTCACGATCAAGCGCAAGATCGGCCGGGTGCGGCGGGAAACGCGCACGGTGTCCGCCGTCGACGGCGTCGAACTGAGCATCGCCCGAGGCGAGATGGTCGGCTACATCGGACCCAACGGGGCCGGCAAGTCGACCACGCTCAAGATGATGACCGGGATCCTGACCCCGACCTCGGGCCACATCCGCGTCTGCGGACTGGAGCCGGTGCCCCGCCGGCGCCGGCTTGCCCGCCGGATCGGGGTGGTGTTCGGGCAGCGCTCGCAACTGTGGTGGGACCTGCCGCTGCGCGAGTCGTTCCGGCTGTTGGGCGCGGTGTACACGGTGCCGCGCGCCGAACACGAGGCCCGGCTGAAGCGATGCCGGGCGATGCTGGAACTCGACGAGTTCATGGACACGCCGGTGCGGCAGCTCTCCCTCGGGCAGCGCATGCGCGGCGAGATCACCGCGGCGCTCCTGCACGGACCCGACGTGCTGTTCCTGGACGAGCCGACGATCGGACTCGACGTGGTCAGCAAGCAGTCGCTGCGCGCGTTCCTGGCGGAGATCGGCGCCGGCGGGGAGGTGACGACCGTGCTCACCACCCACGACCTCGCCGACATCGAACACCTGTGCCGACGCCTGATCGTGATCGACCGGGGGTGTGTGGTCCACGACGGCACGCTGGAGGCCCTGCACGCGCGCTACGGCTCGCGCCGGCGAGTGGTGGTCGATCTGGACGAGGCGCGCGAACCGGACGTGCGCATGCCGGGGGTCGCGGTCGAGGGCGTCGAGGCGGACGGTCGCCGGATCACCTTCGCGCTGGACGGGGTGCCCGCGGGCGAGTTGATCGCCAGGATCGCGCGCGACGGTGGATTGCGGGACGTGTCCGTGCGCGAGCCGACGATCGAGGAGGTGGTGGCGCGGTTGTATCGGCAGTGACGGGGCGCGTCGGGCGCCTTGGGAGCGGACCCGGGCGGTGGTTCCGGGTGGTGGTTCCGGAAGCGGGCGCCGCCGGTGCGTGCGCCGATCGATGCGCCGTGGCCCGGGCGGGTTCCGGAACGGCGGGCACGGAGCCCCGGTTTGAGGGATTGCCCCCTGCGGGCGTGTGTCGCCCGGGGGGAGAGTCTTCCTCAGGGAGGACGGGACATGGCGCTTGGTGAGGACGAGGTCGTCGGTGCCGCGCTGTTGCGCTGGGCGGACGGGCGGTTTCCGTTGCCGGCCGATCCGGGGCATCGCTGGTACACCGCTCGCGGGGGCGCCGTCGCGGCCTTGGCCGGGGCCGCGGTGACCCTGCGGGCGGCGGATCCCGACGCGAGAGTGACGGGGTGGGTGGGCGACGCCGACCCGGACCAGTTGCGGATCCTTGCCGCCGCGTCCGCCCGTCCTCCCGTCCTCGTGGTGGTGGGCGCGGCCGGGACGGGCAAGACCAGGACCGCCGCGATGATCATCCGGCGGGAGGTCGACACCGGCGGCCGTGTGCTCGTGGTGACGCGACAGCGGCATGGCGCGCGGCGGTTGCGGGCGGAACTCGCCGATGTCGGGGTCGGGGCACGGGTGCCACTCGCGGGTGCGCGTGCGGGCGGGAGGCGGGGCGCCGGCGAGGGGGTGGATGACGAGGACGGCGCGGTGCTGGATCGGCACAGGCGGGCCATGGTCGAGCCGTTCGGCGCCTGGGGGCTGACCCTGCGCGAAATCCAGGACCACCTCGTCGGGCGGCCGCCGTGGACCGGACCTGTACTCGATCCCCAGCGTGCGGCGGAACTCGATCCGGGCGAGGCCCGGAGGCTCGGGCGCGACCTCGAGCGCTTCGCGCACGCGGGCGGGCTGCGCGACGGCGTCTGGCACGGGGCACTGATCGACACTCCCGCGCAGGCGCGGACCGCGGTTGGCGAACTCGCGGAGTTGCGCGCCCGCTTCCGGGAGATCCGGGCGGCCGCGCGACGGGCCCGATTGCATCCCGATGGGCCCGAACCGCGTGATCCGGTCGAGTGGGCGGCGTGTCTGGCCCTCGTCAAACGGGTGCGAGAGTTCTCGGTCGGCATCGATCCGGGGATCCTCGCCGGGCCGTATTCGATCCGGCAACTGCTGGCGACCACACACTGGTACGGCCGTCCCGCCGTCCGCCGCCATCTGCGCGAGCACACTCGCTTTCCCATCGATCGAAGCGGGATGCGACTCGCGCTGGCGGAGGCGCGGGCGCTGCGCCGGCTCTTCCGGGAGCAGCCGGGCGGACTGCCCGAGGCGGCGTTCCTGCGGGCGATGGTGCCGGCGTGGGCCGACTCGGAGCACGAACGGCAGGCGCTCGCGGCCTACACCGAAACCCTGTTCCCGACCCTGGGCCTGGCGGCCGACACCTCACTGCCCGACGTCGCGGCCCACCTCGACCGGTTCGCCCGGTCGATCTCCGCGGAGGGCGTGTCGCCGGAGGTACTCGCGGACCGCTGTCGCTCGTACGCCCGACTGGCGACCGCCGGCCTCGCCTCGCTCGTCGCGAGCCTGACGGCGCGGGCGGTGCCGGCGGAAGAGGTCGCGGACGAGTACGAGCGATTCCTGTACACCTCACTCGCACACGCCGCGACCGCCGGCGCCCCCGGGGGAGTGGTGGGCCTGCAGGCGCACGCGCATCGCTATCGGACACGCGCGGCGGCGGCAGCGAGCGCGGGCGGACCCGGGGCGGTGGCACTTTCCGGTGGGTGGATGCGGTCGCAGGCGATGCCGGAAAGCGTGCCGTTGCGCGTGATGTCGCCGCGTGCGGTGCGGCAGTTGCCGGATAGCGCGCACTTCGACCTGGTGGTGGTGGACGACGCGGGGACGGTGAGCGAACGCGACGCGATCCCGGCGCTGCTGCGGGCGGATCGGGTCGTCGTGATCGGTGACCCCTTGGGGCCGGGGCTCGGCGATCCGGACGGCCCGATCGAACCCGGCGACCCCGGTTCCGAAGGCGACCTGCGGTCCGTGCTCGCGTCGGTGAGCCGATCCGTCGAGCCGATCCGGATCGGCTACCCGCACCGTGCCCTCGACGAGCGGCTCGCGGTGTCTTCGGCCGAGGCGACCGCCACCGAACTCCCGGGCGTGCGCGGGGAGATGGCCGTGCGGCACATCGTGTCGGTCGAGGACGATGTCGCGGCGGTGGTCGAGACGGTGCGGGAGTACCGGGCGCGCCATCCCGACGAGAGCGTTGCCGTCGTCACCCTGGGTGGGTCACAGGTGCGCCGGATCCAGGCCGCACTGCCGATGGGGCGCTCGGGCCCGGACCTCGTGGTGGATCGCGCGGCGGCCCTTCATGGGGGTGAATGGGACACGGTGCTCCTCAGCGTCGGGGCGAAGCGGGATCGCGAGGGGCGGCTGATCCATCGATTCGGGGCGGCGACCATGCCCGGCGGGGACGCACTCGTGGCGTCGGCGGTGTCCCGGGCACGTCGGCGACTGATCGTGGTGACCGCCTTCGAGGCGAGCGAACTCGACCCGACCCGACTGCGCGCACGCGGCGCACGGCTGTTGCGAACGGTGCTGCGGCACGCGGCCTCGGGCGAGTGCGGTTGCGGGTGTGGGTGTGGGTGCGACCGTGGGAGATCCGAGGGCGGGGCGGTGGTCGCGGGGGCGTCTGCGCGTGTGGAGGTGGTTGCGGGCGTGCGGCTCGGCGGGAACAGACCCGACGTCGACGGCCCGGATGTGTTCCATGCGGACGTGCTCGATCGGCTGAGGGCGGCCGGTCTCGAGCCGATGTACGAGTTCGGGGGACCTGCGGGTGTCGTGATTGCGGTCCCCGACCGTCCGGCGGACCTCGGTGCGGGTGCGGGCGTCGGGGCGTGTGCCTGCGAGCGAGTGGGGGTGGATGCCGTTGCCGGCGGGTGCGGAAGCCGCGCCCGACATCCGACCGCAGCCACCGGCGCATCTTCCACAGTCCGGCCCGCGCCCGCGCCCGCAGGCGCACCTGCGGTCGCCGGCGACTTCCTCGGAGCCCGCATCGGTGACACCCCGCATGTGGGTGAGGACGCGGTCGAGGCCGCGCGCGCCAGCGCACCCATGTCCGCAGGCGCAGGCGCAGGCGCAGGCGCAGGCGCAGGCGCAGGCGCGGACTCGGCGACATCCACGAACGCGACAGCAGGGTGCGGACGGTGCTCGCGACGGATGCTCGTGGCGATCGAGACGGATCGCAGCGCGCCCTACCTCGCGACGCCCTCCGCGCGCGAGCGCGAGTGGCTGCGGGCGGCCCGCCTGGAGCGGCGCGGTTGGGCTGTTTACCGCCTCTGGAGCGGGGACTGGATTCGCGACCCGGACAAGCAGATTCGCCGGATCGTGGCGCTTCACCGGTCGACGGCGGAGGCCGTACACATGGCTGGGACAAAGGAGTGACACCGGCGTCCGACCCGGCGCGCCCCTCTCCTCCCGATCCGCGAGCCCGCACGATGTGATGCGAGGCATACGCGGACGAAAAGGACGACTCAGTGAGCGGATCGAGCCGGGACGCCGCAGCCGCGCCTCGCGTGGACCCGGTCGTCGCGGGCATCGGCTTCGCCGCCGTTCTCGCCGTCGTCCTGTGGGGCGTCTTGGCGAAGGGCTCGCTCGATACGGCCGCATCGACCGGCCTCGACTGGACGATCCGCAACTTCGGCTGGTTGTTCGTCGTCGCCGCCGACCTCTTTCTGGTGCTCGCGGTGTTCATCGCCGTGTCGAAGTACGGCCGGATCCGCCTGGGCCGAGACGACGACGAACCGGAGTTCGGCACGGGCGCCTGGGTCGCGATGATGTTCAGCGCGGGCATGGGCATCGGGCTGATGTTCTACGCCGTGGCCGAGCCCATTCAGCACTTCACCACACCGCCACCGGCCTCCGGAGCGGTCCCGGAGACCCCGGGCGCGGCCGGCGCGGCGCTCGAATGGACGTTGTTCCACTGGACGTTGCACCCGTGGGCCATCTACGCGATCGCCGGCCTCGCCCTCGCGTACGCGACCTTCCGGCGCGGTCGGGGAAATCGGGTCAGCGCGGCCTTCGTACCGCTCCTGGGTCGACACGCTGACGGTGCGGCGGGCCGGGCGATCGACCTGCTCGCCATCTTCGCGACCGTGTTCGGCTCGGCCACGAGCCTCGGCCTCGGTGCCCTCCAGGTGGCCAAGGGTCTCGACCTCACCACTGACATCGAGGACACCTCCACACTGCACGTGGTGATCATCGTGGCCCTGACGGCCGCGTTCGTGGTGTCCGCGTTCAGCGGGATCCATCGCGGTGTCAAGTGGCTCAGTACCGCGAACGTGCTGCTCGCGCTGGTGCTCATGCTCTTCGTCTTCGTGGTCGGCCCGACGGTGTACGTCCTCGGCGTGTTGCCGGCCTCGGTCGGCAGCTACCTCAACAACCTGCTGACCACGGCGACCCGCACCGGAACCTTCGGCGGCGACGCGTGGATGGCCTCCTGGACGATCTTCTACTGGGCATGGTGGCTTTCCTGGGCCCCCTTCGTGGGGACGTTCATCGCACGCATCTCGCGCGGCCGGACGGTCCGTCAGTTCGTGATCGGCGTACTGCTCGTCCCCAGCGGCGCGAGCACCGTGTGGTTCGCGGTGATGGGCGGGACCGCGCTGCGGATGCAGCAGACCGGCACGGCCGACCTGGTGGCCAAGGTCGCCGAGGGGCCGGAGTCGGGGCTGTTCGCGATGCTGGACGCACTGCCCCTGTACGGCGTCACCGCGACCGTGACGATGGTCCTGGTCGCGCTGTACTTCGTCACCGGGGCCGACTCGGCGTCGCTGGTGCTCGGTTCGCTGACCAGCCGGGGCTCGCTCAGGCCGGGTCGCCTGCTGGTGGTCGTATGGGGCACCCTGATCGGCGCGGTCGCCGCAGTACTCCTGGTCGCGGGCGGGCTCAAGTCCCTCCAGCAGGCGACCATCCTGGTCGCGTTGCCGTTCGTGTTGGTGATGATGGCGTTGTGTGTCGCGCTGTTGAAGGACCTGAACAGCGATTCGATGGTCGCCGCGGGGCCGCGGCGGATGCGGGCACGCGGTCTGTCGGACGCGGTACGCACGGCGGTGGGCGTCGAAGACGACGGTGTCGAGGCCGAGGCCTTCCATCGACACCACGGCGGGATCTGAGCGCGCCGATCCGACTCGCGGGCGTCGTCGTGGCGGGCACGCGGGCACCGTTCGCCGAGACGTCCATGCGTCTGGTGCCGGACGCGAAACGCCGAGGCGGATGCACGAGGTCTACATGCGCTCGCTCGCGGTGGATTCGCCGACGGTGTCGACCGCCGCCGAAACCGGCGGCGGTCGAACGGCGGACGACCACGTGATCGAGAGCCGGTCGCGGCGACCGAGCGGTCGACTCCAGATCGGCTCCGGACATCGATCGATCAGCGCTGGACGTCGATCACGATGCGGCTCGGGTTGGTCAGAACGGACGTGACCACCTGGTGCACATTGCTCTTGTAACCGATGCCGACCTTGAGCTTGCCCTCGAAGTCGCAGGTGATCGCGTATCCGGTGAGCGAGGGCAGGTTGGTCGTCACCTGGCGCGGGCCCGTGTAGGTGGGGTTGCCGTTGTCGTCGTGGGCGGCGCTCGCGATGTCCAGTTCGAGGTACTCGGCGCTGTTGGGGAAGCTGATCGGCTTCCCGCTCGCGCACTGGTAGAGCTCGTTGCTCGTGGTGCTCCCGTAGGCGGGAACGCCGGCGGAGAAGTCGAGGACCACGCGGTCGTAGGTGGCGTGTTCCCCGGTGCGGATGTTGGTGAGGTAGGTGGCGCCGGCGGCCTGCGCCGTTCCGGACAACACGGTCGTCGCGGCGATGCCGACGACGGCGGCGACACCGAGCGCGGAGCGGACGAGATGGCGACGAGGGACGGACACAACAGCCATGACAGCCTCCGAGTAAAGCCGATATCTACACCGACGAAACGTTTCGCACCTCGGTTCCCGGATGCTGGATATTGATCTTCAGTGCACTCTTTAGAGCTAATTCACCGCCATTCGCATGCGTTTCCCCCCCTCCACGAGCGACCGTGGAAGCACGTCGGAACCGGGGCACGGATTCGACGAACGGGGAACATCCCATGAACCGCACGCGACGTCGTCTTGTCTGCGCGCTGGCCCTGACCACAAGCCTGTTGACCGCGGTGGGAGCGCCCGGCGCATCCGCCGACACCACCGCGGCATCGGCGTGCGCGCCCGGGCAGGTGTGCTTCTGGCCCTCTCCGGGCTTTGCGGGCGTACCGACGGTGACCTTCGAATTGGCCAATTCCAACGTGGAGCAGTGCGTGTCCCTTCCCGAGGGGGTCGACGCCCTTTCCTTCGCGAACCGCATGGATCGCTACGTGACGATGTATCAGAGCCGGGAGTGCGCCACGGAAGGCGACTTCAGTACCTATCCGGGCGAGGGCGTCTTCGTCCCCGATGTGCCGTTCACGGTACGGGCGTTCGAGGTCTGGGAGAAGCCGTGACCGCAGCTCGCACCGCCGGTCACCCTTGGGTGCCCGAGTAGCCCGAGAAGTCGAAGGACGCGGCGATCCGATCGACCGTCGCGTCCAGCCTCGGCGGCATCGCGAAGGTCTCGATCGAGAGCTTCGTGACCGGCAACCACCACACCCGTGGGTGATAGGAGGAGCCGTTGTCACAACCGGCCGTCCAGCGCCGGTAGTCGGCGGACTTGTTCCCGACCGGGCGCAGGCCTCGTTCCACGATCGTCGAGGACGTGGTCAGCGCGCTGCCGCGAGGGATGGTGCCGCGGCACCACGCGTCGCCCTGCCAGACCCACCCGGAGCCGGATTCGAGGTCCAGCGCCCGCCCCCATTCGTCACCGGGCGGGTCCGGCAGGCGGATCTCCACACCGTCCACCGCGCACCCGTCGTTGGGGCGACCCAGGAGCGCGGTGGGCGGCAACACGCACACCACGTTCGGGCCGTCCGTGCCCTGCTCGACGGTCCAGCCCGCAGGCACGGCGAACGTGATGCCCCGGAGGCTGTGCCGCGTCTCACCGCCGGAGTTCGGCGGTACCGCCGGGGCGCGGGTCCCGGCGGTCGTGGGTACGGCCGCGGTGGTGGGCGCGGTACCGCCGGCGGTATCGCCGCCCGATGACGCGCGTCCTGCGGCGGAGGGAGGGGTCGAGGGGGTGCCCGTGGTCGGTGGGTCGGTCCGATGGGCGGCGGGGGAGGTGTCGTCGACAAGCCTGGGCACGGCCACCGCCGTACCCAGGGCCAGCAGGCAGGCCAGGACGGCGGCCGCGATCGGGCCCGCGCGACCGCGCCCGCGGGGTTCGGCGGAGGGCGCCGCCCAGGGTGAGGACGCGTAGGTCGGTATGTGGCTCGGCGGCGGTGCGGGGGCGGCCGTGTCATGGGGCGGATGCGTGGGCAGCGGGTGGGTGGCCGACGGGCGCGAGTCGCCTGCTGGGGCAGCGGGGTGGGGCGGGGCGGCAGGCGGGGGAGCCGGTGTGGGCGGGCCGGACGCCGCGGGAGCGGGTAAGGAGCCGGCGTCCGCCCGGTGGGCGGGAAGCATCGTGGTGACGGCTTCGGGGAGCCATGTGTCCGGGGCCGAGTGCGCGTCCACGCCGAGTGCTTGGAGGTAGGTCAGTACCTGTGCGGCGGGTGGGCGGTCCTCGGGATCTTTGGCCAGACAGGACCGGATCAGGCCTCGGAGTTCGCGCGGAACACCGTCCAGATCCGGCTCGCCGTGCACGACGCGGTACACCACGGCCTCCACACGGCCGCCTCCGAAGGGTGGCCGGCCGGTCGAGGCGTAGGCCAGGACGCCACCGAGCGCGAACACATCCCCCGCGGGCCCCACTTCGATGTCGAGCGCCTGCTCGGGGGCGAGATAGCCGGGGGAGCCGATGGTGCTGCCGGTGCGCGTCAGCGCGGTCTGCTCGCCGATCCGCGAGATGCCGAAGTCGATCACGCGCGGGCCGTCCTCGGCCAACAGCACGTTGGACGGCTTCAGGTCCCGATGCACCACCCCCGCGGTGTGCAGCGCGGCCAAGGCCTCGGCGAGGCCGCCGGCCAACACCCGTACAGCCTCGAGGGGCAGCGGTCCCTGCTCGGCCACCGCCGCGTGCAACGACGGCCCGGGTATGTAGGCGGTGGACAACCACGGCTCGTCGGCATCGGCGTCGGCGTCCAGCACGGGTGCGGTGAAGAAGCCCTGCACCCGACGAGCGACGTCGATCTCGCGCCGGAACCTGGCCCGGAAGTCGGGGTCCTGGGCCAGATCGGCGTGAATCACCTTCACCGCGACGGGCCGTCCACCGGGCGATCGGCCCAGATAGACCCGTCCCATACCGCCGGCGCCGAGTCGGCCATGGATCGTATAGGGCCCGATCCTCGTCGGATCGCCGGCTTGGAGCTCGCGCATCGATTCCCCCTGAGTCGATGGGTGTCCCTGCCCCCGCGACGCCGACCCCCCGGTCGACCACTTGCCCGGCGACCGCCGTCAGCGCGGCGCGTGCGTCACGAGGTCGAGCAGATCCTGCCGGCGCATGACCGCCCGCGGGTCCCGAATCCGCAACGTGACGGCGGCGCGGGTGAGATGGTCCCGGGCCCGGCCGGGTGCGGACACGGGATGGTCGGCATGCCCGGATCCGGCATCGGCCCCCGACTCCCGCTCTCCGGCGGCGGGTTCGGCGGTGTCCCACGCGGCGCGGAACACGGTCGCGATGGTGTCGGGCTCCAACCAAGAGTCGTCCCGCGACGATTCGCCGACCCGCTGAAACGCGGCGAGGAACGCGGCGGCCGAAGGCTCCGGATCCGCCGACAGCGCCTCGATCAGGTCCGCGGCGTCGGCCGGCGTCGGACAGGTCGGGACGGGTGGCCCGGCCACCCAGTACATCTGCTTGTGCGGCAACCCGGATTCGATCACCAACCGCCCGGCGATCGCGCCGACCCGGTCGGCGTAACCCCGGATTCGGAAACGTGCGCCATTGTCGTCCTGGCGCCACGGCTCCCACTCGTTCATGCGACACAATGTCCCTCGTTCGAGTGATCACCGGGCGCGGCAACGCGACACTCCGCTCCAATACATCGCATGACGACGATGACAGTGACGGTCGCCGAGCAGGCTCGGGACATCGACCGAGTGCCCCCGCCGCATCCCGAGTTGGAGGCCGCGGTCGACGCGGCGCTCGAACGGTGGATGCGCGCCGGATCCGCGCGCTCCATGTCCCCGTCGCCGCGCCGCACCGCCTTCGAGGCCCGTGCGACCACCGAGCCCGAGGCGTGGGCGTGTTGGTGGCGACGGTTCGAACCGGCGCGGGAGCGGTACGACCTACCGGCCATACGCGGCATGATTCTGGGCCTGATGGCCGGCTACGGCCTGTCCCGGCTGATCGAGGGTGTGCCCGAACGCAGTCTCACCCGACGCGTGTGCGACGTGGTGGGGGTGCTGCACCGACTGAACGGGCGGGGCGAACACGAACTGGTGTCGGATCTGGCCGGACTCGCGTTGCGCCGACTGGAGACCGACGGGGCGCTCGCCGCCAACCCCCACCACTGGGCCTGGGACGCGGCGGAGGACCTGCGCGATCTGTCAGCCGGCCTCGGAGAGCTTGCGCTCGGTGTCCGCTGACGCGGCCGTCAGACGCTTCGGTCCCCGGCGCAGCGGGATCTCCCGCAGCAGCAGCGCCAGTACGAAGCCGAGCACCGCGATCGGGATCGCGGCCAGGAACACCGCGTCCAGAGCGTTCGCGAATCCGGCCAGAGTCGCCTCCCGTTGCTCCGCCGGCAACGCGTCGATCGCCTGCCGCGTCACGCCCATGCCGCTCTCGCCGGCCCCACCCGCGACCGCGCCGTCGGCGAGCCCGTGCGCGAACACCGCCCCGAGCACGGCCGCGCCCAGCGCCGAACCGATCGAACGCGCGAACGAGTTGAGGCCGGTGGCCACGCCGATGTCGGCTTGGTCGACCGAGTTCTGCACCGCGAGTGTGGTGACCGGTCCGATCGTGCCGAGGCCGAATCCCAGCACCATCAGCCCGATCAGCAGATGCCAGTACGGGCTGTCGGTGCCGAGCAGTGACAAGACCGCGAGCCCGGCCGCGGCGAGCAGGGTGCCGATCAGGGGAAAACGCTTGTACTTGCCGATGCGCGAGATCAACCGACCCGTCAGTGTCGAACAGACCATCATCGAGAGCATCATCGGCGCGAGCAGCAGCCCCGACTCGGTCGGCCCGTGACCGCGCACGATCTGCTGGTAGATCGGCAGGAAGGTGCTCATCCCCAGGGTCAGGCACCCGGTGACCATGGTCAGTGGACACGCCACGCGCACGATCGTATTGCGCGAGAGAAGTCGCAGAGGGATCAGCGGATCGGCCGCGCGCCGCTCGACCAGCACGAATGCCGCGAGCATGGCGACCGCCGTGCCGGCCAGGGCCAGGCTCGGCGCGGAAATCCAGGCGTACTGCGTTCCGCCCCAACTGGTGAACAGGATCAGGGCGCTGGTTCCGCAGGTGAGCAGCGCGAGCCCGTAATGATCGAACGGGCGTTTGGCATACGCCTTGCGTGGCAGCCTGAGCACCACCGACGTGACCATCAGAGCCACCGCGCCCAGTGGGATGTTCACATAGAACACCCACCGCCACGACAGCGCCTCGGTGAAGAAGCCGCCGATCAGGGGCCCACACACGGTCGAGAAGGCGACCGTGGACGCGATGAACCCCTGGTAGCGACCGCGCTCCGCAGGTGGCACCAGATCGCCGATGATGGCCTGCGCATTGCTCATGAGCCCGCCGGCGCCGAGCCCCTGGATCACCCGGAAGGCGATCAGGGTCCCCATCGACTGGGCGATTCCGCACAACATCGAGCCCGCGAGGAAGACCACGATGGCGAACTGGAAGAGTCGTTTGCGGCCGTGTACGTCACCGAGCTTTCCGTACAGCGGGATCGAGACGGCGGTGGCGAGGGTGTACGCGGTGGTCACCCACGCCAGATGTTCGAGCCCGCCGAGGTCGGCGACTATCGTCGGCATCGCCGTCGAAACGATGGTCGCGTCGAGCGATGCCAACATGACGCCGAGCATCAACCCGCAAAAGACCAGCAAGATCTGGCGATGCGTCAGAGTGGGTGGGGCGGCGGTACCCGCCCCCGAATCCTTCACATCGCTAAAAGCTAGGCTGGGTAATGAACCATGTCAATGATCATCCACGGCCCGGGCCCGCGATGTGCCTCGATGCGGCCCGCCTACGCGGCACCGCTGCGCAGCAGCGCCACCACCCCGTCCACGCCCTCACTGCGCAGCCGCTCCACCACGCGTACGCCCTCGAGGCGGGTCTTCATGTCCTGCGGGGTCAGGCCTCGCTCCAGGCACGCGGCCGCGAGCTTGAACTCGGTGGGCAGGATGCCGGCGGTCAGCCAGGCCAACACCTGGGCCGCCGTCAGGTCCAGCTGGGTCCAACTCGTCGCCATCGCGTGGCGCTGCTCGGGAGTGGTCCGGGGGTCGATCTGCTTGATCACCCGACCGATGTCGAGTACGCGCGTAGCGTCCCGATTGGGAGCCGCCGTGGGCGCCGGCGCCGGGATTACCGCGCGCGGCACCGACTGCGCCTGACGGCGCTGCTGCGGCGGCTGGTGTTGTCGATTGGACCGGGTCGGCGTTTCCGAACTGCGCCGACGAGGCCGCCGACCGTCGAGGAGATTGGCCAGCATGGCCTGTTCGACGGCATCGAGATCTTCCACCACAGGTAGTCACCCTTCTGGAATCCGCACCGTGCACAATCCGGTCATTCGCGAAGGAATGCCGTTGTTCGGCGCTCACAATCACACGCCGGGAGGGACGTGGACTGCGATGGTCTTGCCCATGTCGACCTTCGCTCACACACGCGACCGATCATCGAATCGTAGCGATGTGACGAATCGTCAACCGTGCGCCCGCAAGCGCGCCGGTCAGTACGCTGAGGCGCGGTGCCGAAAGGGGTGACATGGGAACGGGATACGAGCGATCCTGCTGGTTCACCCTGCCCGCCCAACCCGCCTCCGTCGCCCAGGCCCGGCGCGCCCTCGCAGACCATTTGACCTATTGGGGACTGCCCTACGGGCACGACCTGGGCTACGCCCTCAAGTTGGTCGCCTCCGAACTGATCACCAACTCCGTCGAACACGCGGCCGTACTGTCGCCGGAGGTCTCGGTGACGTGCACCGTGCACGACGGCTGGCTGTGGCTGGGTGTTCGCGACCGCCATCCCTACCGTCCGGTCGCCCTGTTGGAAACGGTCGACGACACGTCGGGCCGCGGTCTGCTGATCGTCCGCAACATCGTCACCGAACTCGCCGGTCAGATTCACATCGAGGCCCACCCGGACGGCAAGACGTTGTGGGTGATCCTGCCGTGGCCGGTCGCCTGATCCCTCTCCGCGGCGGTGCGGGCGTACCACGCCCGCGGTGACGCCGTGCGGCCGAACTCGTCGTAGAGACGCGTGAGATCGGCCGAGTCGGACGGGTGATGGAGCGCCCTGCGGGTGCGGGCTCCCGTGCGGACGCGCGGAATGGACGGGTGTTCCCTTGCGCGTGCGACCCTCGGCGCCTGCGGGACAGGGGCGTTCGTATCGTAACCGCATGACGGCGATGCGTGATGGCGATCGACGGATCACGCGATCGTCGCGGGGATATCCTCCACAAGTGCCCCGAGGCGTCCCGAAGTGGTGCAAGCTCCTTGTGGAAGTGAGGGGTGCGCCGCTTGGCTTCCCCTCGTCCGTCCCGATCGCCACGCCGGCGGAGGGGCGGATCCGCCCAGGCCCACGGGCATGTTCGCGGGCCGGCGAGGGCGGACGGAAAACCGGCTCGGAGCCGCCTGTTCCGGCCGTAGACGTCGCTCCTACCGGGAGGTTCGTATCGTGCGGAGGATTCCTCCGGACCGCTCGGTGGCGACGTTTCGGGCGGCGGTTCGCACCCGCGATCGGTGCCGTGCCCGCCGGCGTCGCGGATCATGACGAGGGGTCGCCATCGCGCAAAGCCCGCACACGCGGGCCCGTCGCGGGACATGATTCTGATAACCGACGGATTGCCGTACGGTGAACGTCCCTCGGAGCGGTGGCGAATGGACCGCGTCCACGACCCGAACCGTAGTCCGTCCCACGGCCGTGCAGACCAGGGGAGGTACGTACCGCACATGTCGACATCCGCGGAGGCGCTTCCGGAGCCGGCGCGACCGGGCAGCCCTCGAAAGCCCACCCCGGGGCCCGCCGGCGACGAACCCTCGCCGGCGCGCGACCATCCGGCCCACGTCGAACCCGAACACCCGCGCACCGGCGCGGTACTCGGCGCCGCGCGGCACTCCGGCCCCGGCGACCGGGTCTCGACCGATCCGCTGCTCGATCCCGTGCCGGCGCGCGCCGCCGATCACGCGGCCATCGAAAATCTGCTGCGCTGCCGCATCCGCGAGAGCGGAACGGTGGTACCGGCGGACGGCCCGTTACGGCTTCCGTTGCCCGCGACCGCCAGCACCGTCGTCGCGCCGATCCTGTATCGATCCGAGACGGGCATGCACCGATTCGGACCGGTCCGACTGAGCAGCGGCGTCGCACTGGACGCCACCACGCTGGCGGTCCTGCTCGCGATCGAGGCCGCGCACGGTCGCGTCGGCTCGATCACCGCGATCGCCGACATGACGGATCGGGTCATCGACTCGACCCGGCGGATCGCACACCACCTCTCGGAGCGTCGCAAGTCGCCCGAGAACATCGCCGGAACCACGCCATTCCTGAGCACCGAGCAGTCGATCGTTCTCGGTCACCCGATGCACCCCTCGCCGGCATCCCGGCAGGGCATGTACGGACCCTCCTCGCCGCGCTACTCGCCGGAACTCCGCGGCTCGTTCCCGTTGCACTGGTTCGCCGTCGACCCCTCGGTCGCGGTTCACGACGGCGACCTGGGGCGGCCCGTGCCGGTAGTCCTCGCCGGCCTCGCCGAGGGCGACGTGAACCTGCCTCCGGGCATGGTCGCGTTGCCGGCACACCCGTGGCAGGCCCGGGACGTGCTCGCCCGCCCGGGCGTCGCCGCCCTCCTGGATCGCGGCCTGCTGCGCGACCTGGGACCCGGCGGTCCCGCGTGGTCGGCGACATCGTCGCTGCGCACGGTGTACCGCTCCGGCGCGCCCGTGATGCTCAAGACCTCGCTCGGCGTCGAGATCACCAACTCCCGGCGCGAGAACCACCGCGGTGAACTGCGCCGCGGCCTCGCGGTGCACCGGATGCTCGACGCCGGCCTCAAGCGGGTCATGCATTCCGCCCATCCCGGCTTCGACGTGCTGCGCGACCTGGGCTGGATCGCCGTCGACATCCCGGGTGGGCGCGGCGAGTCGGGGCTCGAACTCGTGGTGCGGGACAACCCGTTCGGCGCACGCGATCGGGTGCACTGCATCGCGGGCCTGGCCGCTCCGCGCCCGGATCTGGGGCGGGGCAGGTCGATGCTCGCCGATGTGCTGTACACGCTCGCCGCGCGCACCGCGACACCGCTTCGAGAGACCGCGGAGTCGTGGTTCCGGCGCTATCTGGACGTGCTGGTCGCGCCGATCCTGTGGCTGCACGGTGAATACGGCCTGGGCCTGGAGGCGCATCAGCAGAACACGATGGTCGTGCTCGACACCGACGGCCGCCCCATCGGCGGTCGCTATCGGGGCAACCAGGGTTACTACTTCTCCGCCGAGCGGGGCGCCCGCCTGGCGCGCTGGCTCCCGGGCGCGGGTCGGGATCTGGGCACGTGGTGCCCCGACCGGGTGATCGACGAACGGCTCGGCTACTACCTGGCGATCAACAACGTGCTCGGCCTCGTGGGCGCGATGGGCGCGCAAGGGCTGGCGGACGAACGGGCGTTGATCGCGATCTTCCGCGACCGACTGGTGCGCACCCGCACCGATCACCCGGCCGGACGCCCGCTGGTGGACCGCCTCCTCGACGGTGCCACACTGCGGTGCAAAGCCAACCTGCTCACCCGCGTCGCGGGTCTCGACGAACTCGAAGTCCCGTTGGAGACCCAGTCCGTCTACGTCGACATCCCCAACCCGATCGCGGACGTACGCGGCTGAGAGGTTCTCGTACCACCACAGAGGAGACGGCACGGTGCGCGCGAACGTCACGGTCCTGGCGCTGCACCGGCACGAAGGCGAACCACTCGAGTACGAGGACGCGGTCTGGATCGGTGACGGCGCCGGCCGGGGGTTCTTGCCCCCGGCCGGGCCCGCCTGCAGAAGAGCCCGGGTGGACCGACCCGGCGCACTGCGCGTCGCGCTCGCGGACGGCGCCGCGGAGAGCCTGCTCGCACGTCGTTGGGCCGAACTCCTGGTCCGCGCCTGCGGGGCGGCGCCCACACCGCTGCTGTGCGGAGGCACGGGCTTCGCGGACGTGTTGGCGCGGGCGGCGGACCGATGGCCCGACCTGACCAGGCGCTACCTGGCCGAACGGGACCGGCGCGGGATGCCGGTACAGCCCTACGAACTACGCAAGTTGACCCGCGGGGCGCACGCGTCCGCGGTCCTCGCCGCGCACCTCGCGCCGCACCCGTGGCTGTCGGGGCGGGGCCAGTGGGCCGCGGCGGTGCTCGGTGACGCGTACCTCTTCCAGGTCCGTGGCGACCGACTCTGGCGCGTGTTCCCGACCTCTCGGCGGATCGATGTCGCGACCAGCAACGGCGCGGATCCCGCGGCGGTCGCCCGACGGGTGCGGTGCGCGCGGGGCACCTGGACCGACCGCGACCTGCTGTACATCGCCAACGACACGGCGGGCGCGTGGTTCCTGCGCACGGCGCTGGCGGGCGGGCGGCCGTGGGAGGAACTGCGGGAACCGGCGGCAAGCGGCCCTTCGGAACTCGCCCGATGGGTGGCCGCGCGCCGCCGGGCGGGTGTGCTCGCCGAAGGCGACCTCACCCTCGTGCGGGTCGATCCCACGATCGGGCCGCCGCGGCTGACCTCGACCTCGACCTCGGACGCGGAGCCGGCTCTCGCGGTGGAAGCCCCGCCCGCGCCCGGACCGACAACGGCCGGACCTCGGGCCTGGGCCCGGTAGCGCCCGCGTGCGCTCGACCCGACCCGCGCGGCACGTGGCCCGCGGCGTCGCCGCGCCGCCGGCCGCGGACTCGGCTGCACGGATGGGGGTGGGACCGCCCACGGCACCGTCCCACCCCCATCGGCTCGGTCGCCGCTGATCAGCAGGCGCCCTGGTCCTCCCACACGCCCCACGAGCCGGTCGTGCCCGGCGTCTCGCCGCGCGTCCACCACTTGGCGCGCCAGGTGCGGTTGTTCCACACCACGGTGTCGCCGTTGTTGTACGTCATCGACTCCGTCCACGGCTTGGCCGCCGCGCACTTGGTGTGGAGCGGGACGTTCAGCTCCTTGATCCACTGGTTGCGCCGGAAATCGCGCGCCTTGATCGTCACCCGGTCGTTCGCGACCTCGACCTGAAGCCCGCTGTTCTCCAACCCGTCCAGCGCGCTCTCGCCGCCGGTGCCGTTGTCGGTCCACTGGGTCTGCACGGCGCCGGTGTTGACGACCGTGAAGCCCTCGAGGTTGCCGGTCCCCGGCACGACCTTGCGCACGGCCCAGTCGGACAGGTTCAGATCCCAGTGTGTGTGGGACGTGAACAGCACGGCGTCCTTGTGGGCGCCCAGGATGTTCATGAGCCGGTCGGCCTGGAGGTAGTCCGACTTGTAGAGCTTGTTGCGCGTGCCGGAGACCGTGTCCGGAAGGACGTGGTGCGAGAACACGAACGTGGGCTTGCCCTGCGCCTCCCAGTACTTCATCCGCTGCTCGAGCCAGGTCAGCTGCTCCTCGCTGAACCAGACCTCGTCCCACTTGGTCGGGTCGCTGTACTTCATGTACTTCTCGGTGCCGAGGAACAACATCGGCACGCCGTCGACGACGCGTTCGTAGTAGACCTTGTCGAGCCCGGTGAAGTCGTAGAAGTTCTGGAACAGCGACTGCTCGGTCGTGCCGTTCGGCCAGGTCTCCTGGCACAACTTGTCCGGGTTGCAGTACTTGGGCACGTAGAACTCGTGGTTGCCGATCGTGAAGTACGTGTTCGCCGGGTGCGGACGCGAGTTCAGGACCTGCTTCACCTGGTCGTACTCGGCCTTGTAGCCGCGCGGCGTGATGTCGCCGTTGACCACGAGCGCGCGGCTGTCGGGGTTGACGACCTTCAACTGATCGAGCGCCCGGCCGAAGTCCGCCAGGTCGCCCTGTACGTCGCTGACGACGTTGAAGGACACCTTCGCGGGTGCGGCGGAGGCCGCGCCTGCGGGGGCGGCCGCGCGGGGAGCGGGGCGGTTCTCGGCGTACGCGGCGCCCGCGCCCGCGGTGAGGGCGAGCGCGGCGCACACGGCGGCGATGCGCCGGTGCTTGCGGATGTCGGGCATGGCGATCCTCGGGACGGGAGGCGGTGGGGACGTGCCCATCACACCGGTTGGGGCCGGCCGTCCGGCGACCCTTGACGATCATGAAGGTGTCGAACAACTGAAGATCATCCGCGAATCCGGCAAAGCACGCCTCAAGTTGTCCACAAGTGCCCGGTTGTCCACAGCTCCCCGTCGCCGGCACCACCCGGTCGGCCGCGCGGACCAGGATCCGGGAATGGAAGAGGCCCTACGAGTCCTGCGGGAGCTGGCATGGCAGTACGACGGAGTGGTGACACGGGAACGAGCGACATCCGCCGGAGTGTCCGGACGGGCGTGGCGAAGGCTCGTGAACGCTGGGAAGGTGCGCGAGATCGCACGCGGCGTGGGGCTCGTCGATGCCGATCGATGTGCGCTCTCCTCGCGCGGGTTGTTGCGCGCCGGGCTCGCGGCCTATGGAGAGCGGGCCGTCGCCGTATTGCACAGTGCGGCCCGTACGCACGGGATGCGTGGTGTGCCACACGAGGAATGTGTGCACGTGGCGACGCCCGACACCGCCTCGCGTCGCGGTGGGCCGGGGATCGTGGCGCATCGCCGCCAGCTGCGAGCCGACGAGATCGTGACGGTGGACGGCCTGCCGGTGACGACGCCGGTACGCACACTCGCCGACCTCGTCCCGAGGCTGTCGCCCGAGGAAGGTCTCGCGGTGCTCGACTCGGCGCTGCACCTGGGGCTGGTGAAGGAGGCGGACCTCGTGGGGATCGAGCGGGCGTCGGCGGGCCGTCCCGGCGCGGGCCGGGTACGACCACTGCTCGCGATCGCGGACGGGCGGGCCGAGAGCCCGTTGGAGTCGCGGGTACGGCTCGACTGCGTGCGCGGCGGGGTCGCACCGGACGAGTTGCAGCACGAGGTCGCCCTGCCCGGCGGCGGTCGGGCCCGGGTGGACCTCGCGTGGCTCACCGGCTTGCGGCCCGTCTTCGCGGAGGCGGACGGCGTGGACGTGCACTCGCGGCCCGACGCGCTGTTTCGCGATCGGGCCAGGGCCAACGAACTCGCCCTCGTGGGCGCCCTGGTGCTGCGTTTCACCTGGCACGACACGCTCCGCCGGGGGCGGGTGGCCGGGCTCGTGCGGCGAGCGTTCCAGTCGTGAGTCCGGTGGCCGCGGTGGTGTCGTCGAAGGCGGCCGCGCTATCCCGTGACGCGGACGTTCTCCAGGGCCAACAGGCGTTGCTTGCGTGGCAGTCCGCCGGCGTATCCGGTCAACGTGCCGTTCGCGCCGATCACCCGGTGGCACGGGATGATGATGCTGATCGGGTTGCGACCGTTGGCGAGCCCGACCGCTCGGGAGGCGGTCGGTTGGCCGAGGAACCTCGTCGCCAGGCCGCCGTAGGACATGGTGTGCCCGAACGGGATGGTGGTCAGGGCCGACCAGACCTTGAGCTGGAAGGCCGTGCCGACCGGCGCCAACGGCAGGTCGAACTCGCGCAGTTCGCCGGCGAAGTAAGCGCTCAACTGCGCCTTCGTCTCACCGAACGCACCGGGATCGTGTACCCAGTCCGCTTCCGGCGTCGCGGCCATGAACAGGGCGGTGAGCGAGCGGCCGTCGCCGATCATGAGCAGCTCGCCGACGGGGGAGTCCATCGTCGCGTACCGACGGGGGCCGTCGAGGGGGGTGTTGAACACGGCGGGAGGCACGTTGGGGTCGGGCGCTTCGACGGCCTCGAACAGGGCGTCCTGGTTCATGCGACTTCCTTCACCGAGACGGCGGACGTTGCGGACAGGCTCGCCCACAGGTGGTGCAGTGCGTACGAGCGCCACGGGGACCACGACTGCGCCGCCGAGATCGAGAGGTTCAAGCCCGCGAGCGCGTGCTTGACGCCCAGATCCGTCGGCAGGAACACGTCCGGATCGCCGAGTGCCCGCAGTCGAATGTACGACGCCGTCCAGGGGCCGATGCCCGGAAGGGCCAACAAAGCCGCCTCCGCGGCTCGACGATCGACCCCCGGGTCCAGGCGAACGACGCCGGACGCGAGCGCGCCGGTGAGCGCGAAGAGTGCCTTCTTGCGCGCGTTGGGCATCGGCAGATCGGCCGGATCCGCGTCCGCCAGCGCGGCGGCCGTCGGGAAGGCGTGGGTGAGCGTGCCCTGAGGTGCGGGGAGCGGCTTGCCGTACAGGGAGGTCAACCGACCCGCGATCGTGCGCGCGCCCGCGACCGAGACCTGCTGGCCGAGCACCGCCCGCACGGCGAGTTCGTCCGGGTCCACATGGCCCGGCGAGCGCAGCCCGGGCGTGACCCGCACCAGGGCGGCCAGGGTGCCGTCGGCGAGTTCGGCGTTGCCCAGTGCCTCGTCCACCGCGAGCGGGTCCGCGTCCAGGTCGAGCAGGCGGCGGCAGCGCTGCACGGCGGCGCCCAGGTCGCGCAGATCGGCCAGGACCAGACGGCACCACACCCAGGACGGACCGGGGGAGAGTTCGACCACTCCGGTGCCGTGCGGGAGCGACAGCACCCTGCGGTACACGCCGTCCGCGTACTCCTCGACGCCGGGCACCGCCCGCAGACCCAGGAAGTCCAGCGCGTGTCCGAGCGCGATCGGCTCCCGGTAGGGCAGGCGCAGCCGGATCTCGCCGGGCTCGACGCTTCGCGCGCCGGCGCGTCCGCGCACCTCCGTCGGAGTGCGCCCGAACACCTCGCGCACCGTGTCGTTGAACTGGCGCACGCTCGCGAACCCTGCCGCGAACGCGACCTGTGCGATCTGGAGATCGGAGGTCTCCAGCAGCACCCGGGCGGTCTGCGCCCGCCGGGCCCTGGCCAGCGCGAGGGGTCCCGCGCCGACCTCGGCCATCAGCAGGCGGTTCAGTTGGCGGTCGCTGTAGCCGAGGCGGCCCGCCAGACCGCCCACGCCCTCGCGGTCCACGACGCCGTCCGCGATCAGGCGCATCGCCCGACCGACCACGTCGGCGCGCACGTCCCACTCCGGCGATCCCGGCGAGGTGTCCGGACGGCAGCGCTTGCACGCCCGGAAACCCGCCGCCTGCGCGGCCGCCGCGGAGGGGTAGAACCGCGCGTTCTCCCGCTTCGGCTTGACCGCGGGGCAACTCGGCCGGCAGTAGATGTCGGTGCTGGTGACCGCCATGTAGAACCAGCCGTCGAACCTACTGTCCCGGCTGCTGCACGCTCGGTAGCACTGCTCGTCGTCCATCACGCCGACCAGTGTCGCCCGTTCCCGACCTGGGGGCCGGCGGGAATCGGACGCCGGCGTGGCGCCCCTTCGGGCCTCGAGCCGGGGCTACAGACCCCGGATCAGTCCGTTGCGGAAGAGGTCCACGAAGATCGCGTGGTCGGCCCGGGCGCGTGCGCCGTAGGCGTGTGCGAAGTCCACCAGCGACGTGATGAAGCCCTCCTCGTCGCGCTCGATCGCTGTGCGGATGGCGTCCTCGGTCGAGAAGGGTACGAGCGTGTGGCCGCTCTCCTCGTCCGCGACGGCGTGCATCGTCGCGGTGGCGCGGCCCAGGTACTCCACGACCTCCGTGATCGTGTCCACCTCGTTGAGGTCGGACCAGTCCAGGTCGTTCGCGTAGGGCGAGACCTCGGCGACCAGTTGCCCGATTCCGTCGATGTCGGTGTAGCCGAGCCACGGGTCCGCGTGCGCCTGCAGGGCGCGTTGGGAGATGACCGTGCGGTGTCCCTCGTGCTCGAAGTAGGAGCGCACCTCGGGGTCGGTGACGTGATGGCTGACCGAAGGCGTCTGGCCCTGCTTCATGTACAGGATCACGTCGTTCTCCAGCGCCTCCGTGTTCCCCTCGATCAGCAGGTTGTACGAGGGCAGACCGGCGCTGCCGATGCCGACTCCGCGCCGACCCACGACGTCCTTGACGTCGTAGGTGTCCGGCCGCTGCCGGGTCGCGGGGGGCAGTGTGTCGAGGTAGCGGCCGAACGCCTCCAGGACCGTCGCCTTGACGTCGTCCGGCAGCTCGAACGCGCCGCCGGACATCGCGAACCGCCGTTCGTGGTCGGCCACGACCGTCTCCGAGCGCAACAAGCCGATGCGGGTCTGCAGGCGGGCCCGGCGCAGGACCTCCAGCAGCGGACCCTCGGTGGTCGCCAGGGTCAGCGCGGCGTCCTGGGGCGTGGTCTTGTCGGTGAGCAGGCGAAGCTGGTCGAGGTAGGCAGCGCCGTAGGCGGCGACGAGGGACGCGATGGCGTCGTCGCTCAGCGCCTTGCCGTGCCCGATCAGCGCGAGACTCGCGGCGAACCGCTTGACGTCCCAGGTCCAGGGGCCGACGTACGCCTCGTCGAAGTCGTTGACGTTGAACACGAGTTTGCCGTCCGCGTTCATGTATGTGCCGAAGTTCTCCGCGTGCAGGTCGCCGTGGATCCACACCCGCGAGGTGCGCTCGTCGAGGAAGGGATCCTCCCGGCCGTCCAGGTCGGCGTAGAACAGGCAGGCCGTGCCCCGGTAGAACGCGAACGCCGAGGCGGCCATCTTGCGGAACTTCACCCGGAACGCCGCCGGGTCGCCGTCGATCAGCGCGCCGAAGGCGCGGTCGAAGACCTGCAGGATGTGCCGGGCACGCTCCTCGGCGTCCGTCGGGCCGTACTGCGCGTAGCCACCCTCGAACCCCACGCCGCCCAGACCGATACCTATGCCCCCGGTCATCGCGACCGCCTCTCTCGAGTATCCGCGGGATCGGCAGGACCCCGCGTCAGGATCCCAGACGCCCGACCGCGGGCGGCATCGAGCCCCCGAAGCGTGAGGGGGAGTCAGAGGCGCTCGGGGGCTCGACGTTCGGCGCCTGCCCGGACGACGCCGGGTCATGCCCGACAGGCGTCGGAGATTCAGTCACGCCTTCCGGAAGTGGGGGTCGACGTGCTGGGGGTCGCGGATCCCGGCACGGTGCCGCGGGTGTATTCCGACCATGTTCCCGCGAACGGTTCCGTGGGCGGCCCGGCTGTCGTACCGCCGCCCGTCGGGCCGGACGGCGTGTTCGCCGGCGGCTGCGGCTCGTACTTCGCGCCCGAGGAGGACGTGCGGACGAATACCGGCAGGGAGCTGTCGGCGATCTTGTTGACCTCGGGTGGGATCCATACCTTCCAGACCGGATCGAGTGCGAACCCGCGCAACGTGTCCATCTGGAAGATCGGCGTCTCCCGGCTGATGGGACCCTTCTCCTCGCGGGAGGTGATCTCCCTGATCTCGATCACGACGCCGTCGGGGCGCTCGACGCGCACGGACCATTCCTTCGGTCCCTTTCCCGACGGGCCGGCCTTGCCGTCGGCACGGTTTTCCGGGGTGTCGGGCGACGCGGGGTAGACCCAGTCCTGGCGTTCGACCACCTGGGTGCCGTTCCCCGTCCTGCGGTCCGTGCACGTGGCCTTGGTGCTGCCGTCCTGTGGCGGGCAATGGACCTCGTCGGATTTCTCGGCGTCCTGCCGTACCGACACCGAGAACAAGGTGGGGCCGGACGAGTCGTCGAGGACCAACGACACCGACGCGCCCGCGCTGTGTACGCCCGCGGAGGTTTTGTCCGTTACATCCGACCCGGTGACCCCGGAGCGCACGAGGCCCTGCGGCACACGCTGCAGGAGGTTTTGCAGCAGTACCGGCGGCAGTACCGGCACCAGTCCGGTCGGTGCGGACAGGGTCGGTCGGGCTTTGGGCGCCGCTGCGGTCGGCGGGGCGGGGATCTCCGTCGTGATACCGGCCGGGCCCGTGACATGCCGGTCGCCGCCGTCGTCCCCGCCGGAGACGGCGAGGACGGTCGTGCCCGCCACGGCGAGCACCGCCGCGGCGGACGCGCCCACCTGGAGACGGCGGACCAGCTTCATCCGTCGGCCTCGGGCGATACCGCCCGCGACCAATCCCGTCGGGGGCACCAGCCCCGACGCCGACGTCCGCATCGCGGCCGCCAGTTCCTTTTCCTCGGACCCCATAGACGTACCGTCTCCTCGCCATCCGGATGAACCCGGGTCGTCTCGCTCACCAGCCGTACGGCCGTGCCGGCGGTGTACTCGTCGACCCCTCATGCGGCGGAAAGCCAGCCGGACTCGTTCCCGAGCAGGCTCCGCAACTTCTCCAGCGCCCGCATGGACCTGCTGCGCACGGCTCCCTCGGACACGCCCATCTGCCGTGCCGTCTGCTCCACGCTCAGGTCCTCCCAGTAGCGCAGGACCAACACCGCCCGGTCCTTGGGCGGCAACTCGGCCAGGCTCTTCAGGAGGGTCAGCCGCAACGCCTGGTCCTCCTCGGGACCGGCGCCCTCCGGCAGGTCCGCGTACGGCTGCTCGGTGCTGCTCAGCCTGCGTCGATGGGACAGATACGTGCGTGTGAGCACGGTGCGCGCGTACGCCTCCGGGCTGTCGGCCCGGCTGACCCGCTTCCAGGCCCGGTACAACTTGCCCAGCGTCGTCTGCACGAGGTCCTCGGCGAGATGCCAATCGCCACACAGGAGCCACGCCGTTCGGAACAGCCGACCGCTGCACGCGTTGGCGAACTCCAGGAAATCGGCCGGCTCAGCGTCGAAGCCCGCCATAGGCCCTCCTCGTCCCTACGCGCCCTCGCGCGTACCCACCCCATAGACGCGGCGGACCCCCCGACACGTCACACGTTCCGGCCGAGAATACGTATGTGCAGCTCATAGGCCTTTCGAGGGGTTGGTCCCGGGGATGGCGGGTCGGCCCGTAGCCTGGGTGGGATCGATCACCATCGATCCCACAGCCCTCGTCATCCACACCCGGCACGGGGGACAGGAACCAGCCAGGGGAGCCGACGTGACGCCGGTGGGCAACGATGTGGACCGTTTCAGCGCGAAGACCCGGGACTGGGTGGACGAGGCGATCCGCAAGGTGAGCGCCGACGCGAACCGCTCCGCCGACACCCACCTGCTCGCCTATCCGCTGCCGACCGAGTGGGGCATCGACCTCTACCTCAAAGACGAGTCCACCCACCCCACGGGCTCGCTCAAGCACCGCCTCGCGCGGTCGTTGTTCCTCTACGCCCTGTGCAACGGGTGGATCGAGGAGGGCACCACCGTAATCGAGGCGTCCTCGGGCTCCACCGCCGTCTCGGAGGCGTACTTCGCCAACCAGATCGGCCTGCCCTTCGTCGCGGTCATGCCCGCCACGACCAGCCCCGAGAAGATCGAACTGATCGAGTTCCACGGCGGGCGATGTCACCTCGTCGACGACGCCGCCACGGTCTACGACGTCTCGCGCTCGCTCGCGGCGGAGACCGGCGGCCACTTCATGGACCAGTTCACCTACGCCGAGCGCGCCACCGACTGGCGGGGCAACAACAACATCGCCGAGTCCGTGTTCGAGCAGATGTCGGAGGAGCGCCACCCCATCCCCGAGTGGATCGTGGTCGGCGCCGGTACCGGCGGCACCAGCGCGACGATGGGCCGCTACGTGCGCTATCGCCGGCACCACTCCAAGATCTGCGTCGTGGACCCCGAGAACTCGGCGTTCTTCGAGGGGTGGCGCACGCACGACCCGGCGTACGCCGAGGCCTGCTCGTCGCGGATCGAGGGCATCGGCAGGCCTCGGGTCGAGGCCAGCTTCATGCCGAACATCGTCGACCGGATGATCAAGATCCCCGACGCCGCGTCGGTGGCGGCGATGCGCGAACTGCACCGCCGCACCGGCCACAAGGCCGGCGGCTCGACCGGCACCAACCTCTGGGGCGCGCTGCGCCTGGTCGCCGAGATGCGCGCCGCGGGGCGTACCGGCTCGATCGTGACGCTGCTGTGCGACGGCGGCGAGCGCTACGCGCACTCGTACTACTCGGACGAGTGGTTGGCCCGCCGGAGGTTGGATCTCACCGCATACGAGGCAACCTTGACCCACTTCCACACCACGGGCGAATGGCGCTGATCGGGCGGCCTTAGGCTGGGTGTCGCGGGTCGACCGGGAGGAGCACGGGTTGAGCGGGGCGGGAAACGTCGTCTTCGACAAGCGCGAGCAGTTGGAGAAGATCCAGAGCGGTCTGCTCCCGGGCGAGCAGATCATCGCGGTCTACGACGCGAAGGGCGTCGGCACCGGGTTCATCGGTCTGACCGATCGGCGCGCGATCATCCAGGACAACAGCTTCGTGGGCAAGAAGGTCGCGATCACCTCGCTGCCCTACTCGAAGATCAGCAGCGTCAGCATGGTCTCCAACAAGAGCTTCACCGGTTCCTACCTGAGCTCCAGCGAGATCGCGATCCACGTCGGCACGCAGACCTACAGCGTGGAGTTCCGCAGTGACGACAAGGGCCGACACGTGCACGACGTCATCCTGCACTACATCATGCGTTGAGCCGCTCGCTCAGCGTGTGGCCGTGGCCTCCCCGCGCAGGGGCAGGCCGGCCGCGCGGTAGATCGCGTCCATGACGCGCAGGGTGGGTACCGCGTCGGCCGCGGGCGTCAGGGGCGGCCGGCCGAGTCGGATCGCGTCCGCGAACGCCTGGAGTTGCAGGCGGTAGGTCGGCGTCCTCGCGGCCTCGCCCAGGTGTTCGTGCCGCCGGCGCTTGCCCACGCTCACGGTGAACCGGTGCGGCAGGTGCGGCATCAGGTAGTTGAATACGCGCATCTCGCCCCGCGTGCCCACCACGTGCGCACGCATGTCGAGCAGGCGCCGCGACCACATCGACGCGTGTACCGTGCCCAGGACACCGCCCGGCAGCCGCAACCGGGCCGACATCGCGCGGTCCACCCGGCGGTCGCGGGGTACGGTGAGCGCCCGCGCGCCCAGGACCTCGATCGGGTCGCCGTCGTCGTCGCCCGCCAGCACCCGCATGAGGTGTACGGCGTAGCATCCGGCGTCCATCAGCGACCCGCCCGCGAGGTCGTAGCGGTAGCGGATGTCGCCCGGCAGCGGCAGCGGGAAGCACATCGA
This sequence comes from Embleya hyalina, assembly GCF_003967355.1. Taxonomy (GTDB): domain Bacteria; phylum Actinomycetota; class Actinomycetes; order Streptomycetales; family Streptomycetaceae; genus Embleya; species Embleya hyalina. The sequence continues at coordinate 139,374 of NZ_BIFH01000036.1, forward strand.
GGTGTCGATCCGGCGGATCTCGCCCAATTCGCCGTCGTCGACGATCTCCCGCATCCGCCCCGCGAGCGGGTGGTAGCGGTAGTGGAAGGCCTCCATCGCGACCAGGCCCGCGCGCTCCGCCGCGTCGGCGATCTCGCGCGCCTCGGCCTCGTTGGCGGCCATCGGCTTCTCGCACAGTACGTGCTTGCCGGCCGCCAGCGCCCGGATCGTCCAGTGCGCGTGCAGTCCGTTGGGCAGCGGGATGTAGACGGCGTCCAGTTCGGGATCCGCGATCAGTTCGGCGTAGGTCGCGTGCACCCGCGGGACGCCCTGGCGTCGGGCGAACGCGTCGGCGCGGGCCGGCTCGCGCGCGGCGATCGCGGCCACCCGTACCTCCGGGATCAGCCGCGCGGGCCTGACCAGCGCGGCCGGCGCGATGCGAGCCGCGCCGAGTATCCCGATCCGGATCCGCTTCATGGCGTCATTCCCCTCGTCGCCATCCCACCCGATGCGCCCATGCCCCGGGAGTGTTCCCGAGGCCACGCTCCGGACCCACCCGGTGGGCCGTACCGGACTCGCTGTCCCGCATGTTAGGGGCGCACGCGCGTGCGTGGGAGAGATCGTCGGGACGAATCCCGACCGACCTTTCGGCGCGCCCAAGACGGGTACCCGCACGGGGGAGTCGGCGCCTGGGCTAGACTTGTCTTGACATCAAGATATCTGCGGGGCGCAGACCCCGGCATCCCCTACTTAGGGTCACCTTGCTTGGCGAAGGTCGAGTGGGTGTCGGCAGGATGCGGGAGAAACGCACAAGATCAAGGGAGACCGTCGTGTCCGCGAACAGCTTCGACGCTCGCTCCACCCTGAACGTGGGTGACGAGTCGTACGAAATCTTCCGGCTGGACAAGGTGGAGGGCAGCAAGCGCCTCCCCTACAGCCTGAAGGTCCTGCTGGAGAACCTGCTCCGCACGGAGGACGGCGCGAACATCACCGCCGATCACATCCGCGCCCTGGGCGGCTGGGACGCGAAGGCCGAGCCGAGCGAGGAGATCCAGTTCACGCCGGCGCGCGTGATCATGCAGGACTTCACCGGCGTGCCGTGCGTGGTGGACCTCGCCACGATGCGCGAGGCCGTGAAGGCCCTCGGCGGCGACGCCTCCCGGATCAACCCGCTCGCGCCCGCCGAGATGGTCATCGACCACTCGGTCATCGCCGACGTGTTCAACCGTCCGGACGCGTTCGAGATCAACACCGACATCGAGTACGGCCGCAACAAGGAGCGCTACCAGTTCCTGCGCTGGGGCCAGACCGCGTTCGACGAGTTCAAGGTCGTACCCCCCGGCACCGGCATCGTGCACCAGGTCAACATCGAGCACCTGGCCCGCACGATCATGGTCCGCAACGGGCAGGCCTACCCCGACACCTGTGTCGGCACCGACTCGCACACCACCATGGTCAACGGCTTGGGCGTGCTCGGCTGGGGCGTCGGCGGCATCGAGGCCGAGGCCGCCATGCTCGGTCAGCCGGTCAGCATGCTGATCCCGCGCGTGGTCGGCTTCAAGCTCTCCGGCAAGGCGCAGCCGGGCGTGACCGCCACCGACGTGGTGCTGACCATCACCGACATGCTGCGCAAGCACGGTGTGGTGGGCAAGTTCGTCGAGTTCTACGGCGAGGGCGTCGGCGCGGTGCCGCTGGCCAACCGCGCCACCATCGGCAACATGTCGCCGGAGTTCGGCTCGACCTGCGCGATCTTCCCGATCGACGCCGAGACGATCACCTACCTGCGCCTGACCGGCCGGGACGACAAGCAGCTCGCGCTGGTCGAGGCGTACGCCAAGGCCCAGGGGCTGTGGCACGACCCGAGCCACGAGCCGGAGTACTCGGAGTACATCGAGCTCGACGTCTCCACCGTGGTGCCCTCCATCTCCGGCCCCAAGCGCCCGCAGGACCGGGTCGTGCTGGCCGAGGCCAAGACCCGCTTCCGCGGCGCGCTGCCGGACTACGTCACCAACGGCGACGAGTCGGGCAAGGAGTCCTTCCCGGCCTCGGACGCCCCCACCGGTTCGAACGGTCGTGTGCACAACCCGACCAAGGTGGTCGGCGAGGACGGCGTCGAGTACGAGATCGACCACGGCGCGGTCGTGATCGCCTCGATCACCTCCTGCACCAACACCTCGAACCCGTCGGTGATGCTCGGCGCCGCGCTGCTCGCCAAGAAGGCCGTCGAGAAGGGCCTCACCCGCAAGCCGTGGGTCAAGACCACGCTCGCGCCCGGGTCCAAGGTCGTCATGGACTACTACGAGAAGGCGGGCCTGATCCCGTACCTGGAGAAGGTCGGCTTCTCGCTGGTCGGCTACGGGTGCGTGACCTGCATCGGCAACTCCGGCCCGCTGCCGGAGGAGGTCTCCAAGGCGGTCAACGAGGCCGACCTCGCGGTCGTCTCGGTGCTCTCGGGCAACCGCAACTTCGAGGGTCGGATCAACCCCGACGTCAAGATGAACTACCTGGCCTCGCCGCCGCTGGTGATCGCGTACGCGCTCGCGGGTTCGATGGACATCGACATCACCACCGAGCCGCTGGGCGTGGACCCCGAGGGCAAGCCGGTCTACCTCGCGGACATCTGGCCGAGCGACGAGGAGATCGCCGAGGTCGTGGCCTCCTCGATCGACCAGGACATGTTCATCGGCCGCTACGCCGACGTCTTCGCCGGCGACTCGCGCTGGCAGTCGCTGGAGATCCCGACGGGCGCCACCTTCGAGTGGGACCCGCAGTCCACCTACGTGCGCAAGCCCCCGTACTTCGAGGGCATGCAGATGCGGCCGGAGCCGGTGGTCGACATCGCGGGCGCGCGCGTGCTGGCCAAGCTCGGCGACTCGGTCACCACCGACCACATCTCGCCCGCGGGCTCGATCAAGGGCGACAGCCCGGCGGGCAAGTACCTGGCCGAGAACGGTGTCGAGCGCAAGGACTTCAACTCGTACGGCTCGCGCCGGGGCAACCACGAGGTGATGATCCGCGGCACGTTCGCGAACATCCGCCTGCGCAACCAGATCGCGCCGGGCACCGAGGGCGGCTTCACGCGTGACTTCACGCAGGCCGACGCCCCGGTCTCGACGATCTACGACGCGTCGGTGAACTACCAGGCCGCCGGCATCCCGCTGGTCGTGCTGGCGGGCAAGGAGTACGGCTCGGGCTCGTCCCGCGACTGGGCCGCCAAGGGCACCTCGCTGCTGGGTGTGCGTGCGGTGATCGCCGAGTCGTACGAGCGCATCCACCGTTCGAACCTGATCGGCATGGGCGTCATCCCGCTGCAGTTCCCGGCGGGCCGGAGCGCCGCGTCGCTGGGGCTCACCGGCGAGGAGACCTTCGCGTTCGAGGGCATCACCGAGTTGAACGAGGGCCGTACGCCCAAGACGGTCAAGGTCACCACCGACACCGGTGTCGCGTTCGACGCGGTCGTGCGCATCGACACTCCCGGTGAGGCGGACTACTACCGCAACGGCGGCATCATGCAGTACGTGCTGCGTTCGCTGGTGAACAAGGGCTGATCGCACACCGATCGGGGGCCGGGTACCGCTTCGCGGTCGCGGCCTCGCGGTGGTCACGCACCGGGCCGGGCTCCCTCGGGAGCCCGGCCCGGTGTTCGTGTTCCGCCGCGGCTATCGCCGGCGCTGTTCGGCGCGTCATCGGGATCGCCCCGCATGCGCCGTCGGCCCTCGCACCCGACCGCTCTCGTCGCCGGCGGGCGGTATCGGCGCGGGCGTCCTGGCGGGTGCGCCCGCGTGAGCCTGCGCCGGCGGGCGCATCGGCTCCGCGAGTGCGGGCGCAGGCGCACGAGCACGAGCGTCAAGCGCGCGGGCGCAGGCGCGGGCGCAGGCGATGGTGCGGCCGGTCGGTTTCCCGACCGGCCGCACGGTCAGTGTTGCGGTTGGCCCATGTGGGCGACAGGGCTACCGCGCCGGTTCACTCAAAAGGGGGAAGGCGCGGATCGCGCCGACGACCTCGCCGGCGCCGTACACCGGCGACTGCGCGAACGTGGCGAGGGTTTGCTCGTCCGCGCCCATGCGCCACAGCAGGGCCGCGATCGCGACGATGTGCGCCCGCGTCGCACCGTCCGCGATCTTGACCGCGGCACCGCGGCCGTCCGGTAGGCCCACCGCGTACACCGCCTCCGCGCCGTCCTTGGCGAGCAGTCCCGGGATCGCCCGCATCAGGTCCGTCACATCGCGACCGGTGCCCGCGACCCACTGCGGGTGCGCCCGCATCGCGTCCGCGATCCGCCGTTCGGGCGCGCCCTCGGCCGCCCCCGCGAAGCGCCCGAACGAGCGGGCCAGGCCGGCGAGCGAGATGGCGAACAGCGGCGCCCCGCATCCGTCCACGCCGACCGCCGCGACGGGCTCGCCGGCGACGTCCTCCACCGCTTGGCGGACGGCCTTTTGCAGCGGGTGCTCCGGCGCCAGGTAGTCCTCGGTCGACCAGCCATTGCGCACGCACGTGAGCAACATCGCCGCGTGCTTGCCCGAGCAGTTCATCGCGATCCGCTCGGGGCCGCGACCGTCCGCCAGCCACGCGTCGCGCTGCGCCGCGCCCAGGGGCAGGTCCGGTACACACCGCAGCGCGCTCTCCGGCAGCCCCGCCCGGGCCAGGATGCGCCGGGTCCCCTCCAGGTGGAACGCCTCGCCGGAATGGCTCGCGCACGCGAGGGCGAGCAGCTCGCCCTCCAGGTCCAGTCCGTTGCGCAGCATCGCGAGGCCCTGGAAGGGCTTGTTGGCCGAGCGCGGGAACATCGGCGCGTCGACCGCGCCGTGGCCCTCGACCACCGACCCGTCGGTGCCGGTCAGTACGGCCGTGCCGTGGTGTACCGATTCCAGGAAGCCGTTGCGCCACACGCCGACCAGCGGTATGTGGGCGAAGGCGGCCTCATCGCCGGAGCGGGCGGCCTGAATCACGGGTCCTCCGTAGGTTGGCGGCGGCCCGAAGGGGCCGGGGTGCGGCGGTGTCGGTCGAACGTGGGTGCGGGGTGTACCCCTCAATGATCCACATGTGCATTCTCGGCCGACCACCGCGCATAATCGAACATATGTACGGCAATGGCGATCGAGACACCCCGGCCTGGGAGCGGCCGGGTCGTTTCGCGCATGCGGCGACGGGGGACGAGGCGCAGGCCAGGCCGCGCGGGAAGGACGGAATCGCGCCGGCGGGTTGGCCGCGGGGTGTTCGACCGCCCGGGGCGCCGGGGTGGGAGGACACCGCCGTCGCATGGTTGTACGACCTGTGTCCGCCCGGTTATCGAAGCCATGAGGTACTGCGCAAATACCCGGTGATCCTGGCCCGGATGGCCCGCCAGCACGTGGCGGCGGCGCTGGCCGCGGCGCGGCACGGCTACGGCACGGCGCGCGTCGACCTCAAGGAGGCGGTGCCCGTGCACGCGCTGGAGGCGACGTTGCGGATGTACGAGTACGAGGGTTCGCGCGCGGCGGCCACCGAGCGCGCGGTCCGCCTCGTCGAGGAGGCGCTGGGCGGCGAGCGGTGGGAACCGCGACTGTGACGCCGGCGACCATCCGGGGCGGCTGTCCGGTTGGTCGGGCGGGGCGGAACGGCCGCCGGGGGCGAAAGGGGTGTTCGCCGCCTTCCCCGCGCCGTGTGCGCGCGGAGTGGCGAATAGAGGCCCGATCGTGACGCCCGCGTTCAGGTTTGACGCTTCTGTGTGAGCAGAGGGCACATTAGAGTTCAGGACTTGCACACGGCACGTGCTTCAGATGCACCGGGGCGAGGGGAACGCAGATGTCCGACGGCATGACGGGGGCCCGCTTTCCGGAGGCCCAGCCGCCGGGGTCGCCCTCGTCGGGGTCCCAGTCCTCGCTGCATCGGGGCAATCTCGACCGGGTCCTGCACGCGGTGCGGATGGCGGGAGCGCTCACCCAGGCCGAGATCGCCAGGGGCACCGGCCTGTCCGCGGCGACGGTGTCGAACATCGTACGGGAGTTGAAGGCCCTCGACATGGTCGAGGTCACCCCCACCTCCTCCGGCGGACGGCGTGCCCGCGCCGTCTCGCTCAGCCGGGCGTCGGGCGTGGTCGTCGGCATCGACTTCGGACACCGCCACCTGCGGGTCGCGATCGGCGACTTCGCGCACCGCGTGCTCGCCGAGGAGCATGTCCCGATCGACGTCGACTCCTCCGCCGACGAGGGCTTCGCCCTCGCCGACCGGCTGCTCGGGGTGCTTCTCGACCGGGCCGGCGTGGTCCGCTCCGAGGTCACCGGGGTCGGCCTCGGCGTGCCCGGCCCGATCGACATCGACACCGGCGCGCTCGGCTCGACCACGATCCTGCCGGGCTGGGTGGGCTGCCACCCGCGCGAGGCGATGGGCGAGCGCCTGGGTCTGCCGGTCCTGGTCGACAACGACGCCAACCTCGGCGCGCTCGGCGAGTTGGTGTGGGGCGCGGGCGTGGGATGTACCGAGATGGCCTACCTCAAGGTGTCCGGCGGCGTGGGCGCGGGTCTGGTGATCGGCGGCCGGCTCTATCGCGGCCCCGGCGGCACGGCGGGCGAGATAGGTCACATAACGCTGGACGAGTCCGGCCCGGTGTGCCGCTGCGGCAACCGGGGCTGCCTGGAGACCTTCACCAACGCCTCCTACCTCCTGGACCTGCTGCGCGGCAGCCACGGCACCGACCTGACCATCCAGCGCATGATCGAACTCGCCGGGGCCGGCGACGCGGGGTGTCGCCGGGTGGTCGCGGACGCCGGCCGGCACGTCGGGGTGGGCGTGGCCAGCCTGACGAACCTGCTCAATCCGCAACGGATCATCCTCGGTGGCGACCTCGCGGGCGCCGGCGACCTGCTGATCGCGCCGATCGTCGAGTCGGTCGGCCGCTACGCCATCCCCAGCGCTTCGCGCCGATTGTCCGTGGTCACCGGCTCGCTCGGCGAGCGCGCCGAGGTGCTGGGCGCGATGGCGATGGTGATGAGCGAGATGGCCCCCTTCGCGATCGAACGCACGCCCGAGCCGCAGATCGCGGGCGCCGCGATGTGAGCCGTGCCGCACGGATGGCGCGGCGTGGTGGGTCGATGCGAACCATCCGTCGGCATCGCCGCGTCTAGACTCGATGGACGCCTCTCCCGCACGCACACCCGTGGGGGCGGTGACGGATCCGATGAAGGAGGAACGGGTGGCCCTGCTGGACGGCATTCGAGGACCCCGTGATCTCAAAGCCCTCTCGCCCGAGCAGCTCGCACGGCTCGCGGACGAGATCCGCACCTTCCTGGTGGAGTCCGTCGCCAAGACCGGCGGACACCTGGGTCCCAACCTCGGTGTGGTCGAGTTGACCATCGCGATGCACCGGGTGTTCGAGTCCCCGCGCGACAAGATCCTCTTCGACACCGGACACCAGAGCTACGTGCACAAGATCGTGACCGGTCGCAAGGACGGGTTCGACCGGCTCCGTCAGGCCGACGGCCTGTCGGGCTACCCCAGCCGCGCCGAGTCCGAGCACGACGTGATCGAGAACTCGCACGCCTCCACGGTGTTGTCCTGGGCCGACGGCCTGGCCAAGGCCTACCAGGTGCGCGGCCAGACCGACCGGCACGTGGTCGCGGTGATCGGCGACGGCGCGCTCACCGGCGGCATGGCCTGGGAGGCGCTGAACAACATCGCCGCGGCCAAGGACCGGCCGGTGATCATCGTCGTCAACGACAACGAGCGCTCCTACGGTCCCACCCAGGGCGGCCTCGCCGACCACCTGGCGACGCTGCGCACCACGCGCGGCTACGAGCGGTTCCTCGAGTGGGGCAAGGGCGTCCTGGGCCGCACCCCGGTCGTCGGCGGCCCGGTCTACGACATGCTGCACGGCGCCAAGAAGGGCCTGAAGGACGCGGTCGCGCCGCAGGGCCTGTTCGAGGACCTGGGCCTGAAGTACGTCGGCCCGATCGACGGGCACGACGTCGAGGCCGTGGAGAACGCGCTGCGCCGGGCCCGCGGCTTCGGCGGGCCGGTGATCGTGCACGCGATCACCCAGAAGGGCAAGGGCTACGCGCACGCGGTCAACGACGCGGCGGACCAGTTCCACGCGGTGGGTGTGATCAACCCCGAGACCGGCCTGCCGGTGAAGAAGTCGGGCGCGTCGTGGACGTCGGTGTTCGCCGACGAGATCGTCGCCGTCGCCGACGAGCGGGAGGACGTCGTGGGCATCACCGCCGCGATGCTGATCCCGGTCGGGCTGCACAAGTTCGCCGCGAAGTATCCCGAGCGGGTGTTCGACGTCGGGATCGCCGAGCAGCACGCGGTCACCTCGGCGGCGGGCCTGGCCACCGGCGGGCTGCACCCGGTGGTCGCGGTGTACGCGACCTTCCTCAACCGCGCCTTCGACCAGGTCCTGATGGACGTCGCGCTGCACAGGTGCGGGGTGACGTTCGTGCTCGACCGGGCCGGGGTGACCGGGCCGGACGGGGCCAGCCACAACGGCATGTGGGACATGTCGATCCTCCAGGTCGTGCCGGGGCTGCGCCTGGCCGCGCCGCGTGATGCCGCGCAGGTGCGTGCGCAGGTGCGCGAGGCGATGGACGTCGACGACGCGCCGACCGTGGTGCGTTTCGGCAAGGGCGCGGTGGGCCCCGACATCGAGGCGGTCGGCCGGATCGACGGCATGGACGTACTGCGCCGCACCGGCCCCGAGCGCAACGGCGGCGGCGAGGGCGGCGACGTGCTGATCGTGACCGTCGGGCAGATGGCCGAGACCGGGATCGAGGTCGCCGACCGGCTCGCCGACCAGGGCATCGCGGCGACCGTGGTCGACCCGCGCTGGGTCAAGCCCGTACCGGCCGGCCTCGCGCCGCTCGCGGCCCGGCACCGGCTCGTGGTCACCATCGAGGACAACGGCCGCGCCGGCGGTGTCGGCGCGGCGATCGCCCAGTCGATGCGCGACGCCCGGGTGGACGTACCGCTGCGCGACTTCGGCATCCCGCAGGAGTTCCTCGACCACGCCGAGCGGAACGAGGTGCTGGCGCGGATCGGGTTGAACGCCCAGGACATCTCGCGCCAGGTGGTCGAGGAGATCGCGTCCAAGACCGCCGAAGCCGACGCCGAGCAGCACGAGACGACGGCCTGACCGAGGGCTCGCGCCACGACGGCCCCGAGGCGCGGGACGGGAGGGGTACACCTTCCCGTTCCGCGCCCCGGGGCCGTTTCGCGTGTCCGGGCGCGGGTGCGGGCGGCGCCTTCGAGGAGCGGGCGCGACGGCGACGAGTATCGGGATCACCCTGACGCGCCGGGGATCGATCCCCCGTAAACAGGAGTGAAAGCCCCGATCATGGCAACGGTCTCCGCCACCAGGAGGTGTTGCCATGGCCAACGTTTTGTTTCGGACCAAGAACATCGAACAGTCCATCCAGGACACCGACGAACCCGAAGGGCACGGCCTGCGCCGGGAGTTGTCCGCCTTGGACCTGATGGTCTTCGGGGTCGGCGTCGTGGTCGGCACGGGCATCTTCGTGCTCACCGGCACGGCGGCGAAGGACTACGCCGGCCCCGCGGTCGCGCTGTCCTTCGTGCTGGCGGGGTTCGTCTGCGGGCTCGCCGCGCTGTGCTACGCCGAGTTCGCGTCGACGGTCCCGGTGGCGGGTTCCGCGTACACGTTCTCCTACACCACGCTCGGCGAATTACCCGCGTGGATCATCGGATGGGACCTGATCCTCGAACTCGCGCTCGGCGTCGGGGTGGTCTCGATCGGCTGGTCGGGGTATCTGAACTCGCTGCTCTCACAGGCGGGTCTCGAACTGCCGGAGGCGATCACGGCCGCGCCGGGCGACGGGGGCAAGGTCAACCTGCCGGCGCTGCTGCTGGTGCTCGGGGTCGCGGTGATCCTGGTTTTCGGGGTCAAGTTGTCGGCGCGGTTCAATCTGGTGATGGTCACCATCAAGATCGCGATCGTGCTGCTCGTGATCTTCGCCGGGCTGTTCTTCGTCAAGTCCGGCAACTACAACCCGTTCGTGCCCGATTCACGGCCGCCGGCGTCCGGTCACGGCGGGCTCAAGGCGCCGCTGGTACAGACCCTGTTCGGGTTCGAGCCGCAGATCTACGGCGCGATGGGGATCTTCTCCGGCGCGGCGCTGGTGTTCTTCGCGTACATCGGCTTCGACGTGGTCGCCACCGCCGCCGAGGAGACCCGCAAACCCCAGCGCGACATGCCGATCGGGATCCTCGGCTCGCTGGTGATCTGCACGATCCTGTACGTCTCGGTGTCGCTGGTCGTGGTCGGGATGCAGCGCTACGACATGTTGTCCTCCGCCGCCCCGCTGGCGGAGGCGTTCCGGTCGGTCGACAAGGGCTGGATCGCGACGATCATCAGCATCGGCGCGGTGGCCGGGCTGACCACCGTGTGCATGATCCTGATGATGGGGCAGAGCCGGGTCTTCTTCGCGATGAGCCGGGACGGGCTGCTGCCGCCGCTGTTCGCCAGGGTGCATCCCAAGTTCGGCACGCCGCACGTCAGTACGATGCTGATCGCGGTGGTGGTCGCGGCGATCGCCGGGTTCACCCCGATCCACGAGATCGACGTGATGGTCAACATCGGGACGCTGTTCGCGTTCCTGGTGGTCGCGGCGAGCGTGTTGATCCTGCGCCGGACCAGGCCGGAGTTGCCGCGGGCGTTCCGGGTGCCGTTCGTGCCGTGGTTGCCGATCCTGTCGATGCTGGCCACGTTGTGGTTGATGATCAACCTCAGTGGCGAGACGTGGCTGCGGTTCCTGGTGTGGATGGTGGCCGGGTTCGCCGTCTACTTCTTCTACGGGACCAGGCACAGCCGACTGCGTTGACGCGTGGGCCGGTTGCCGTGCCGTCGACGGGTCGGGTCCGGGTTCGTTCGGATCCGAGCCCGCCGACGGCGCGGTGGCGGGGGCGGGTCAGTCCCAGAGTCGGTCGGTGTACGTGTCGGTGCCGACCACGGTGGGGATCCACGGGGCGCAGTAGGTGACCCGGCCGATGCCGGAGGCGTCGATGCGCGCGGCCCACTCGCGGAAGGCGTCCCAGCTCTCGCGCGGGTCGCCCTCGAGGAAGTAGAGCTGCATGCTGCGTGTGGCGGCGTTCGGGTCGCGCGGGACGAAGGCGGGCGCGTCGTCCTTGAGCGGGACCGCGGTCCAGGCGGCGACCGAGGCGATCGGGGACTCGCGGAGGAAGTCCGGCAGGTGGGTGGAGAACCACTTCTCCAGGTCCTCCTGCGAGACGCCCTCCTCGCGCTGTACGGCGAGCGAGACCAGGCCCTGGTAGTTGCGGTCGAGCGCGAGTTCCAGCGGGACCGGGTCCTCGTCGCGATACCAGCGGCTGTCGTGCAGGTACATGGCGGTGTGCGCGTGCACCCGGTGCCGGAAGCCGCGGTCGTTGCCGTAGAGCCAGTTGACCTGGTCGACGGCCCACGCGTTCCACTCGTCGAACTGGCCGTCGTTGATCCAGTAGATCGCGACGTAGGAGCCGGCCCCGATGGCGGGTACGACGTCGCTGTCGGCCGGGAAGCGCAGCGCCTTGAGGTCGGCGGTGGCCACCCAGCGGCTGCCGGCGAGCAGGCCGGGGCCGATCATGCAGCCGGCGTAATAGTGGTCGCGCTCGTACCAGCGGTTGTAGCTCACCTCGTGGCCGCGCTCGGGGTCCACGGCGGTGAACAGCATGCTGCCCACCCGGATCGGGTATTCGGCGAAGCTCATGACGTGACTGCCTTTCGGGTCGTGCGGTGACTCGTGTCGGGACGGGGCCGGTCGGGGGACCGGGGCCGGATGGTGGGGCCGGTGGTCGGGGCGGGTGGCCCGGGCCGCCGGCGGTCAGGCTTGCCGGCGGAAGCGGGTGGTGCGGTGTTCGGGGTCGGTGTCGAGCTTGGGGATGACGTGCCGGCCGAACAGTTCGATGGTCTCGAGCGTGTTCTCGCGGTCGTCGCAGCCGAGGCCGAGGACGAGCTGGTCGACGCCGACCGATTCGTAGGCGCGCACCGCGTCCAGGACGCCGTCCGGGTCGCCGCAGATCAGCGCGCCGGCGTCGGCGGCGAACTCGACCAGTTCGGGGGTCAGGTCGGGCATCGTCTCGGGCCAGTAGGGGATGCCCTCGGGGTGCGGGAAGGTGTCGTGGTAGCGGAAGACGTTGCTGGTGAGGTACATCGGCCGGGCGGCGACGGCGTTGGCGATGGCGCGTTCCTTCGTTTCCGCGACGAAGCCGGTGCTGACCGCGAGTACGTTGTCGTTGACGAAGTCGGCGATCGGTTCGGCGTTGACGATCTCGCGCTTGTAGCCGGCGACCAGTTGCTCGGCGCTCGCCGGGTCGCCGATCGAGAAGCCGAGGACGCCCAGGCCCATGCGCGCGGCCATCAGGTAGGAGGGCGGGCTGCCGGCGGCGTACCACATGGCGGGGTGCGACTTGCCGTACGGCTTGGGCAGGATCCGGCGCGGTGGGAGTTGCCAGTAGGTGCCCTGGTAGCCCTCGTAGACGTCCTGGAGGAACATCTTCGGGAACTCGCGGATCACGTCCTCCCAGATCGCCTTCGTCTCGGACATGTCCTCGATGCCGGGGAGGAAGCCGAGGATCTCGTGGCTGCCGGCGCCGCGTCCGGTGCCGAACTCGAAGCGGCCGCGGGTGAGGTGGTCGAGCATCGCGACGCGTTCGGCGACCTTGGCCGGGTGGTTGACCTGGGGGAGCGGGTTGAAGATGCCGGAGCCGATGTGTATGCGCTCGGTCGCGTGTGCGAGGTAGCCGCACATGACGTCGTTGGCGGACAGGTGCGAGTACTCGTCGAGGAAGTGGTGCTCGCTCAGCCACGCGTACTTGAATCCGGCCCGGTCGGCGGCGATCGCGAAGTCCATGTCGTTCATCAGGGCTTCGTGTTCGGCGTTCGGGTTCCCCTCGCGTCGGAACGCCGGGTTGTAGCCCTGAAGAAAGATGCCGAATTCCATTGCACTCTCCCAGTTCCGCGGTCGGGGCGGGTGGTCGGTCGGTGTGCTCGGGTGGTTCGGGGCGGAGCGGGGCGGGGCGGTCGCGAGGGGTCGCCGGCGGGCTCTGGCGGGCGCCGGCGGGTGCGGGCGGCGGGGGCGGCGGGGTCAGGGGGTGAAGGTGCCGTCCGGGCGACGGACCCAGCCGGAGGCGGCCATGGTGCCGCCGTCGACGTGCAGGGTGGTGCCCGTGACGAAGCGGGCGAGGTCGCCGGCGAGGAAGACGATCGGGGCGGCGCAGTCGTCGGCCTCGCCGAGGCCCAGGGGCACCTTGGCGCCGTAGTCGTACGCGCCCTCGGCCGTTTCGAACGTCTCCGCGAGACCGGCGTCGCCGGGGGTGGGGATGGCGTCGGGGGCGACGCAGTTGACCCGGATGCGGCGGTGCGAGAGTTCGAGCGCGAGCGACTTGGTGAGTTGTTCGACGGCGGCCTTCATCGCGGCGTACACCGCGAAGCCGGGCGCGGCGCGGAACGCCTCGATGCTGGTGACGTTGACGATCGAGCCGCCGTCGCGCATGAGCGGGGCGCCGTGTCGGATCACGTGCGTGACCGAGGTGAAGTTCTCGTCGACCAGTGCGCTCTGGCCCTTGGGACGGACATCCAGGAACGGCGACCAGAAGCCGCCGCCGGCGTTGTTGACGAGGACGTCGAGCGGGCCGAGGGCGGTGTGGGCGTCGTGGAGGAAACGTGCGACGCCGTCGCCGTCGCGGACGTCGAGTTCCATCGCGAAGGCCCGCCGGCCGGTGGCCTCGATCGCCTTGGCGGTCTCCCGGAGACCGGTGGGCTCGCGGTCGCAGACGGCGACGTCGGCGCCGAACCTGGCGAGTGCGAGGGCCGTCGCCGCGCCGATGCCCCGGGCCGCGCCGGTGACCACGGCCACTCGATCGGTGAGCAGGGCGGCGGAAGGGTCGAGCAGCACGGGGGCACCTCACTGTGGATCGCGTACGTTGTCGCCTCGGCGCGGGGCCGCCCATCGCGGGCCGTGCTCTGCGCTGGGGTCACCATGCCACCTGACGACCCGTCACCTGAAGGGAGACAGGCGTCTTTTTCCGTTCCGGGGCATCGATGTCGCCGCAGGGGCGCAGGTGATCTGACGGTGTGTCAGTCAAAAGTGGCGGACATCACCGGCGCGAACCACCCCCACGACCGCACCCGCAACGCCCCGACGACCGCCCACGCACCCGCATCCGTATCCGCATCCGTATCCGCGATCGTGCCCGGGGCTGCTGCCACCGGCCCCGCAGGCGTGGGTGACCACAGGCGGCCGCGGTTGCCCTCGCAGCCGCCGAAGCCCGAGGCCACCCTCGCGGTCGCCGGAGTCCGAGGTTGCCCCGCAGTCGCCGGTAGCCGGAGGTCGCCCGTGTGGTCGCCGGAGTCCGAGTTTGCCCTCGCAGCTGCTGGAGTCCGAGGGCGGTCCTGTGGTCGCAGGGGCCCGAGGTCGGCCTTGCAGGCTCCTCCTGCCCGCAAGCGCAGTCGGTGTCCGCCGGAGGGCGCCCGCGTGGGGTCAGGTGTCGCTTGCCGGCGAGCGCGGGTGGTAGCGCCGGCGAGTGCGGTGTCGCTCGGCCGAGGCCGCCCCTGCAGGCGCAGGCGGTCGAGGTCGTCCCCGCACGCGCAGTCGGTGTCCGCCGGAGGGTGCCCGCGTGGGTGTAGGTGTGGCTTGCCGGTGCGTGCGGGTGGTAGCGCCGGCGGGTGCGGTGTCGCTCGGCTGGGGTCGCCCCTGCAGGCGCAGGCGGTCGAGGTTGTTCCCGCAAGTGCGGTCGGTGTCCGCCGGAGGGTGCCCGCGTGGGCGTAGGTGTGGCTTGCCGGCGCGTGCGGGTGGTAGCGCCGGCGGGTGCGGTGTTGCTCGGCCGAGGTTGCCCCTGCAGGTGCCGGCGCCGGCGGTCGAGGTCGTCCCTGCGGGCGCACTCGCCATTCGTCACCCGCCTGAGGCCGCCTCGCGGGTGCATGTGTCTTTCGTTTGGTACGTGCCGGGGCCGGTTCTGGCTGAGGCGTTTCCGCAGGCGTGGGCGGCGGCTGTTCGAGGGTGCTCGGGGTCGTGGCTGCGGGTGTGTGGGTTGTTCGGTTGCGTGTGTACGGGGCCGGAGCATGGGGCGCATGTGGTGCTCGTTCGCCGGCGGGGCAGGGGTCACCGGTGGTTCGCATGGATTGTCCGAAATCCATGCGGGCCGGTGATGGTGCTCACTACGCTCTGCGACGTGGCGCTATCTCCCGATTCCTGCGGCATCGTGGCCGACTTCGGAACGTGGCTCGCGCGGGTCGGTCGGCCTGCCCGGGATGCCGAGCGGATGATCGATGTCCTCGGCACTCTGCTCGATCTGCGGGTCGCGTGCCTGCGGCTCGACGATCACACCCGCTGGCGGGCCGGCGATCTGAACGCGCTGCTCGAGACGCTGGTGCCGGCGCATGTCGCGCTGCCCCGCGAGGACACGGTGGCGCTGGTGGTGCCCGCGCTGCGGTTGTTCCTGGAGTTTCTGCGCGAGCAGGGTCCGCTGCACCCGGACAGCGACCGGCTCGTCCCGTTGTTCGAGGTGCTGGATCGGCACGAGGGCGAATTGCCGGCGAGGATGGCCGACTCGCGGCGGTGGGGCTCGGCGAAGAAGTTGTTCGTGGCGGGCTATGCGACCGGGCCCGGGCGGGGGCGGGCGTTGCCGGCGGTGCGGCTGCCGGACGAGCGGGAGTTGGCTCGGGCCGCCTCGGCCGCGCCGTCGTTCGCCGCCGCCCTCACCCTTGCCCGCTGGGTCGGTCGCGGGCGTCCGGTGACCGCGACCGGGGTTCTGCGACTGGCGCCCGCGGCCGAGGCGGTGCGGCTGCTCGGCATCGACGAACCGGTCGCCGGCGTGCGCAGTGCGCGCGACGTGGAGCCGTTGCACCAGGTGTGGTCGATCGCGTGTACGGCCGGCCTGATCGAGGTCGGGCGTACGGTCGCGACCGCCGGCGAGCTTGCCCGGGCGCTGGCGGTCGGGCGACCCGGGGACGTCCTGCGGGTGTGGTCGAGCCTGTGGGAGGGCGTCGCGGTCGGCGAGGCCACCGGACGACCCGAGGTGCGGCGGGCCGCGCACGTGCTGCGCGGCGGCGATGTGATCCGCGAGTTGTTGCGGGAGTTGTACGACCACGCGGGTCGGTGGGTGCCGATGGGTGGGCTGTTCGAATTGCTCTCGTACACGCCCGACGGGCGGCCCCGGTCGCCCGCGGTCGCCGACCCGGCGCTGTTCACCGGTCTGTCATTGGCGCATCAGATGGACGATCTGCGGGCGTTCGGCGTGCTGGAGATCCGTGAGCTGGTGGGTGGCGGGGCGCCGTTCATGGCGGTGCGGTTGACCCCGTTGGGGATGTACGGGCTGCGCACCCGCTTCCTGGAACTGGGCGTGCCCGCCCCGATCACCGGCCCGGGCGGTTGCGACGAACCCGCGCTGCCGCCGCTGTACGTGCCGCCCCGATCCGAGTGCGCGTTGGCCGCGCGGATGTCGCCGTTGATGGCGCAGGCGGCCGCGCTCGCGGAGTACGTCGAGCGGCACGGGCCGTTGCCGATCACCCACGAGGGGGTACTGGCGACCGCGGTCGCCGACTGCGTCATGGCCGAACTCGGCATCCCCCGGCAGCCGGCGCGGGCCGAGGGGCCGCCCCGTACCGCCCGGGACGAGCATGCGCTGCACCGGCGGTGGACGCTCGCGATCGGCACCGGGCTGCTGGTGCCGAACGACGGCGCGGTGCGGGTCGCGGACGGCCTGCGGGTGTGGCGCGAGGGGGACGACGGCGAGCTGATCGCGCTGGCCGCGCGCGCGATGGTGGTGGTGGCCGAGGACAACGCGACGTTCGGGGAGGCGCACGACGAGCGTTGGGACGTCCCCGAGGGGCTGGCCGCGTCGCTGTTCACCGGGCTGGTGCAACTCGGCGGGCCGCTCCCGGTGTCGCTGTTCGTCGGCCTCGCGGTGCGCCGCGACCTCGACCACGTGGTGCGGATGTTGCCACCCGAGCCGCCCGCCGACGACGAGGCCTTCGCGCTGGGACGGATCCTGGACGCGCCCGACCTGGTCGGCGAGATGGGTCGCCTGTGCGGGACGGATGGCCCCGACACTGCGCCGGCCCCACCGTCACCCCCGCACCCGCCGGCATCCGCGTCGCCCCCGCACCCGCCGGCGACCACGCCTGTGCCCCCGCCGGCTCCACCGTCACCCCCGCACCCGCCGGCGACCGCGCCGGCGACCGCACCTGCGCCCGCGACCGCGTCCCCGCCCCCGTCACCCCCGCACCCGCACCCGCACTCGCCCGCGTCGGGGACGTCCGCCTCCCCCGTCGAGTGGTCCGGCGAGGTGCTGGCCCGGGTCCGGGCGGGGGTGATCCTGCTCGCCGACCGCCTGGCCGCGCTCGGCATCGTCCGGCGCACCGCCGAGGGCATCACCCTCACCGGCCTGGGCGGCACCCTCGTGCACCGGATGTTTCGCGAGCAGGGCCTGCCGGTCGCCACCGTCGACGACTACACCGCCGCCTCGGGCGCCCGCCTGCTCGGCGCGATGGGGGCGTGGCCGCGACCGATCGCCACACGCACGTTCGCGAGTTGGATCGGCTGCCGCCCGATCGACGCCGCGCTGTCCGAGCTGTGCGCGGTCGCGGGGGCCGCCGGACCCACCGAGCGGCTGATGCTCTTCGCTCACGTGGGTGACGCCGACCTGCCCGAGGCCGCCGTCGAACAGGCCCTCGCCGACGCCGGCGCCGACCCCACGCTGGCCCCGCACGTGTGGAACTGGCGGCTGACCCACGACCGCGACGTACCGCCCGCGACGCTGCGCACGCTCGCCTGGCTCACCGCCGACAACGCCGCCGCGGCGCTGCTCGGCCGACACGAGGCGGCGGTCCTGGGCCTGCTCACCGAGGTGACGGGCAGTCAGGGACCGGGCGCGGACGTGGTCTTCGGCGAGCTGGCGACGATGGGCCACCCCTGCGCCGAGGACGTCCTGCGGTTCGCCGAGACCACCCACCCCGACCCCGCGGTCGCCGGCGCCGCCCGCCGCGCCCTGCACCGCCTGCGCTGAGCGGTCACGGTCGCCAGAGTTCGCCGGGGGCCGGCTCCGGCCACGGGATGTCGGCGCGGACGGCGGCGAACAGTACCCGGCATCGCGCCTCGTCGAGCAGGACCACGCTCTGCCCGCCGCCGCGCTCGGCGAAGCCGGACACGGGCGCCGTGCGAAAGGCCAGGTCGGACTCGTCGATGCCCTTGAGATCGGTGGCCAGGTCGAGCAGTGCCTTGAAGTTCAGATTGTCGTCCACCGTCAGCGACTTGGTCAGCGACTGCAGCAGGTTCTCGGTGCGCAGCGGACTGCCGAGCACCCCCTCCGCGGTGATCTGCTTCGCGATCGCGCCCAGGAGTTGTTGCTGGTGTGCCACCCGGTCGAGGTCGCCGCGCTGCAGCCCGTAGCGCTGCCGGACGAACTCCAGCGCCTTGGTGCCGTCCAGCCTGGTCCGGCCCTGGTCGGCGTCCACGGACACCCCGCCGAGCGCGTCGACCATGCCCTTGAACCCGCCGAAGTCCACCGCCGCGTAGTGGTCGATCCGCACACCGGTCAGATTTTCGATCGTGGCCACCAGCAGTGCCGGCCCGCCCCACGAAAAGGCCGCGTTCAGCTTGGCCTCGCCGTGCCCCGGGATGGAAACCCACGCGTCGCGCGGCAGCGAGATCGCCGAGATGGACGCCCGGCCCGCGGGCAGGTGCAGGATCATCATGGTGTCGCTGCGCCGCCCCTGCAGCGCCTCGGGGTCGGCGCCGGCCGCCGCCGCGTCCATGCCCACGAGCAGGATGTTCAGCGCCCGGCCGGCGGCGGGATCGGCCGGCGGACGCGGCCCGGCGGCGGGGATGCCCGACCGGTCGAACACGCCGTCGATGCGCTTGATGTTGGAGTTCAGCGAGTACAGCAGCCAGGCCGTACACCCGCCGACCACCAGCAACGACAGGGTCAGCAGACCGACCAGGGCGACGGCCGCCTTGCGCCGGCGCGACCACGGCTCGCGCGCGGGCGCCGGGGCCGGCTCGAACTGCCCCTCCGCCCCGTCGGCCGAATCGTTCGTTCTGTCCGCCTCGTCGGGGTCGGCCGACTCACTCGCTGTGTCTGCTTCGTCGGCCTCGGCCGACTCGCCCGTCGCATCCGGCGCATCCTTCATGCGCAGAAGTTAGCGGACCAACTGTCGGAAATGGCAGGGGATTCGCGGATCAGTGCTGATCCGAGATCGGACGGCGCATGCACACCCGGGGCCAACGATCGAGTCCGAGCGCCGCCTCGTGTGCTCGGATCGCCGCCAAACCCGGCGTCACTTCGGCCGAGGCGAGCGTGCGGAACCCGATCCGCGCGTAGTAGGGGGCGTTCCAGGCCACATCCCGGAACGTGGTCAACGTCAGCGCGAGCCCGGTATCCGCCTGCACCCGATCGATCATCGCCCGCCCCAGACCGCGCCGCGCGCCGTCGGGATGTACCGAGACCTGCTCGATGTGCGCGGCCCCGTCCACGAGGTCCCAGATCACGTAGGCCAGCGCCGGCTCGCCGACCACCAGGCAGCGCCCGCCGGTGCGATACGCGTCCAACTCCTCGACGGACAACGGCTCGTCCGCCGCGATCTCCGGCATCCCCGCATCCAGGAAACGCGCCCCGGCCGCGACCTCGATCTCCCGCAACCGCTCGAGGTCGCGCACCGAGGCCCCACGCATCGCATCACTCATGATCACCATTGTGGCCGCCGCCGAGACCGCGCCCACCGCGCCCACCGGCGCGACCCCCCGTCCGCGCCCGCGACCCCCCTCCGTGCCCGCCCCCGTACCCGTCCGCGCCCCCCTCCGCGCCCGCGCCCGCGCCCCCGTCCACGCCCACGCCCCTCGCCGGGACCGGGACGGCTCCGGCAGGTACGCCGAAGGGGCGACCCGCCAGGCGGGCCGCCCCTTCGTGAAACACCGTCGCGACTACCGCGGGACCGAAGCCGTGCCCGCCGGCAGGAAGCGCTTGCCGAGGGTCTTCTCGGTGACGCCCGCGCGGTCCAGGTACGGGGTGATGCCGCCCAGGTGGAAGGGCCAGCCGGCGCCGGTGATCATGCACAGGTCGATGTCCTGCGGGGCGGCGACGACGCCCTCCTCGAGCATGCGGTCGATCTCGTCGGCCAGGGCGGCCAGCGCGCGGTCGCGGACCTGCTCCTCCGTGGACGGCGAGTCGCCCACCTCCAGGAGCGCGACCACCTCCGGGTCGACCTCCTGCGCGCCCGAGGCCCAGGTCAGGAACGAGCGCTTGCCCGCCTTGACCACGCGCTCCAGGTTCGGTGACACGCCGAACCGGTCCGGGAAGGCGCCGTGCAGGGTGCCGCCCACGTGGGCCGCGATCGCCGGGCCGACCAGTTCGAGCAGCACCATCGGCGACATCGGCAGGCCCAGCGGGGCCAGCGCGTTGTCGGCGACCTCGATCGGGGTGCCCTCGTCCACCGCGGCCAGCACCTCGCCCAGGAAGCGGGTCAGCACGCGGTTGACCACGAACGCGGGGGCGTCCTTGACCAGGACCGAGGTCTTCTTCAACTGCTTGGAGACGGCGAACGCGGTGGCGAGCGCACCGTCGTCGGTCTGCTCCGCGCGCACGATCTCCAGGAGCGGCAGGACCGCGACCGGGTTGAAGAAGTGGAAGCCGACGACCCGCTCGGGGTGGGCCAGCTTCGAGGCCATCTCGGTGATCGACAACGACGAGGTGTTGGTGGCCAGGACGCAGGTCGGCGAGACCACCGCCTCGACCTCCGCGAACACCTGCTGCTTGACCGCCATCTCCTCGAACACGGCCTCGATCACGAAGTCGGCGTCGGCGAACGCGTCCTTCGTCAGCGAGCCGGTCACCAGCGCCTTGAGCCGGTTCGCGGCGTCCGCCGAGACGCGCCCTCGCAGCAGCAGCTTGTCGACCTCGTCGTGCACGTAGCCGACGCCCTTGTCCACCCGCTCCTGGTCGATGTCGGTCAGCACGACCGGCACCCGCAGGCGGCGCGCGAACAGCAGCGCGAGCTGGGAGGCCATCAGTCCGGCGCCGACCACGCCGACCTTGGTGACCGGGCGGGCGAGCTTCCGGTCGGGGGCACCCGCCGGTCGCTTGGCACGCTTTTGCACCAGGTTGAACGAGTACAGCCCGGCGCGCAGCTCGTCGCCCATGATCAGGTCGGCGAGCGCGTCGTCCTCGGCGTCGAAACCGGCCTGCACGTCACCGTCGCGGGCCGCGTCGATGATCTCCAGCGCGCGGTACGGCGCGGGGGAGGCGCCGTGCACCTTCGAGTCGGCGATCGCCCGGCCCCGCGCGACGGCGGCGTCCCAGCCGGCGCCGCGGTCGATCTCCGGGCGCTCGACCACGATCTCGCCGGAGACGACCTTGCCCGCCCACACCAGCGACCGGGCCAGGAAGTCGGCCGAGTCCACCAGCGCGTCCGCGATCCCCAGCTTGAAGGCCTTGGGGCCGTTGAGCTGACGGTTCTGGTTCAGCGCGTTCTCGATGATCACCGTGACCGCGTTGTCCGGACCGATCAGGTTCGGCAGCAGCACACAGCCGCCCCAGCCCGGGACCAGGCCCAGGAAGCACTCGGGCAGCGAGAAGGCGGGCACCGCGGTGGAGATGGTGCGGTACGTGCAGGCGAGGCCGATTTCGACGCCGCCGCCCATCGCTGCGCCGTTGTAGAACGCGAAGGTGGGCACGGACAGCGCGGTCAGCCGCTTGAACGTGTCGTGACCGGCCTTGCCGATGGCGTGCGCGTGCCCGCGGTCGGTGACCTTCTCGACGCCCTTGAGGTCGGCGCCGACCGCGAAGATGAACGGCTTGCCGGTCACCCCGGCCGCGACGATGTCGCCCGCCGCGGCCAGCGCCTCGATCGTGTCGATCGCGGCGCCGAGCTCGGCCAGGCCGGCCGGGCCGAAGGTGTTCGGCTTGGTGTGGTCGAAGCCGTTGTCGATGGTGATCAGCGCGAACTTTCCGGCGCCGTTCGGGAGGTCGAGCACACGCACCGGGAAGTGCGAGACCAGCTCGTCCGGGAAGACCTCGGCGGCCAGTCGGGTCAGGTCGCTCACTTGTCGTTCCCCTCGGAGTTCGCGCCGGCGGTGGTGGCGTCCGCGTCGGCCCCGGTCCAGTTCGGGTTCTCCCAGATGACGGTCCCGCCCATGCCGAGCCCGATGCACATCGAGGTCAGGCCGTAGCGGACCTCGGGGTGCGCCTCGAACTGGCGCGCGAGCTGGGTCATCAGCCGCACGCCGGAGGAGGCGAGCGGGTGGCCGAAGGCGATCGCGCCGCCGTACTTGTTCACGCGCGGGTCGTCGTCGGCGATCTTGTAGTGGTCCAGGAAGGACAACACCTGGACCGCGAACGCCTCGTTCAGCTCGAACAGGCCGATGTCGTCGATGCTCAGCCCGGCGCGCTCCAGCGCCTTCTCGGTGGCCGGGACCGGGCCGATGCCCATCACCTCGGGCTCGACGCCGGCGAACGCGAACTGCACCAGGCGCATCTTGATCGGCAGGCCCAGCTCGCGCGCGGTGTCCTCGGCGGCGAGCAGACACGCGGTCGCGCCGTCGTTGAGGCCGGCCGCGTTGCCCGCGGTGACCCGGCCGTGCGGGCGGAACGGGGTCTTGAGCGCGGCCAGGCCCTCGAGGGTGGTGCCCGGGCGCATCGGCTCGTCCGCCGTGGCCAGGCCCCAGCCCTGCTCCACCGAACGGGCCGCGACCGGCACCAGGTCGGGCTGGATCAGGTTGTCGGCGTACGCCTTGGCGGCCTTCTCCTGGCTGCCCACGGCGAACCGGTCCGCACGCTCCTTGGTGAGCTGCGGGAAGCGGTCGTGGATGTTCTCCGCGGTGTTGCCCATGACCAGCGCGGAGGGGTCCACCAACTGCTCGGAGATGATCCGCGGGTTCGGGTCGGCGCCCTCGCCCATGGGGTGTCGGCCCATGTGCTCGACACCGCCGGCGACCACCACGTCGTAGGCGCCGAAGGCGATGCCGCCGGCGGCCGTGGTGACCGCGGTCATCGCGCCCGCGCACATGCGGTCGATCGCGTAGCCGGGCACCTCGCGCGGCAGCCCGGCCAGCAGCGCGGCGGTGCGGCCGATGGTCAGGCCCTGGTCGCCGATCTGCGTGGTGGCCGCGATCGCGACCTCGTCCACGCGCGCCGGCGGCAGCGACGGGTTGCGGCGCATCAGCTCACGGATACACGCGATGACGAGGTCGTCGGCTCGCGTCTCGTGGTAGATGCCCTTGGGGCCGGCCTTGCCGAAGGGGGTACGGACGCCGTCTACGAAGACGACGTCCCGGACGTTACGAGGCACGAGCGCACACTCCTCCACCGATGGGTACGGCCCCATGCTACTCATGAGTAACCATGTGGCCTAGCCCGCGGTCCCCATCGGCTCGTCGGCGCGTCCCGACCGCGCCCGCCGGCGGGTCGGCCGCGGGTGCACCGGGCCGCCGGCCGCGAGCGGCGGCGGGATCGCGGTCGGGCGGTAGGGGGCGAGTGGGCCTGAGGCGACGAGGAGGGCGGAAGCGGCGATCGGGGCGGAGGCGGCGATCGGGATGATCCGCTCGAACCGCCCTGCGGACCCTCGCCGGCGGTGGTCGGGATCGGGTCGCGGGCACTCCACGTTGAACGGACTTGGCACGACCTTACGTACATATCGGTCTTGCCATGCTTTGCCGCGCCAAAGGCCCCGAGGCGCACGTGACGTGATCCACGTTCGCCGCCGTGGGCCTTTACTTCGCCTTGACTGTATGGGGTCATTCGGCTGACAAAATAAGCCAAGCCTAGGCTTGGTTAGCCTTGCCTAATAGTTGCCTTTCGTCCGTTTTATACGGCACCACCACGCCCTTCCGTGTGTCCCGCACGTCCTGCTTTTTGCTCGTTTGCCGGGCTTCGACCCGTCTTCGCCTGTCTCGTCCCCGGGAGAGTTCATGTCTGTCGTCCGTCGTCGCCCCGCCGCCACCCGCGCGTTGGGTGTCGGGTTGTTGCTGGCGTTGCCGCTCGCGCTGACCGCGTGCAGCAGCGACGACTCCTCCGGCGACGCGGTCAAGGTGACCGCCAAGGACAAGTCCTGCGACGTCGCCAAGAAGGACTGGCCCGCGGGCAAGAACAGCATCAAGGTGACCAACAAGGGCAACCAGGTCACCGAGCTGTACGTCTACGCGCAGGGCGACCGGATCGTCACCGAGCGGGAGAACATCGGCCCCGGCACCTCGGCCACGCTGAACTTCGAGATCAAGGCCGGCAGCTACGAGGTCGCCTGCAAGCCCGGCATGAAGGGCGACGGCATCCGGCAGAAGGTCACCGTCGCGGGCACCCCCGCCGGGAAGCCGATCGACCCCAGGCTCGCCCAGGCGGTCGCGCACTACCGCACGTACATCGACACCACGGTCGAGCAGATGTTGCCGCTCGCCACGGAGTTCGTGAACGCGGTCAAGGCCGGCGACGTGGCCAAGGCCAAGGAGTTCTACCCGAAGTCGCGCCTGGGCTGGGAGACCATCGAACCGGTCGCGGAGAGCTTCGGCGACCTCGACCCGCAGATGGACGCGCGCGAGGCGGACCTGGAACCGGGGCAGGAGTGGTCCGGCTGGCACCGCATCGAGAAGGCGCTGTGGACGACCGGGCAGATCACCGATGTCGAGAAGGGATACGCCGACCGTCTGATGGCCGACCTGAAGACGCTCCAGTCGAAGGTGGGCACGGTCGACATCACCCCGACCTCGATCGCCAACGGCGCCAAGGGCCTGCTCGACGAGGTCGCGACCGGCAAGGTCACCGGTGAGGAAGAGGCGTTCAGCCACACCGACCTGTGGGACTTCGCGGCCAACGTGGACGGCGCCAAGAAGGCCTTCGAGCTGCTCAAGCCGTACGTGGCGGAGAAGGACGCGGCGCTGGCCGGCACCCTCGACGCCGAGTTCGCCAAGATCCAGGGCCTGCTGTTCAAGTACAAGCAGGGCGAGGGCTACGTCTCCTACGACACGGTCGACGAGGCCAAGCGCAAGGAACTCTCGGACGCGGTCAACGCGCTCGGCGAGCCGCTGTCGAAGCTTGCCGGCGTCGTCGCCCAGTGACGTCGACCCGTGACATCGCCCGCCGTCGCGAACCACGAACCGCGCGAGCCGATCGCACCGCGCGAGCCGATCGAACCGTACGAGCCGACCGCACCGCACGAGCCTAGGGAGGGCCCATGACCGAGACCGAACGTGTCGCCGAGGCGGTCGAACCGTCGTCGGGCGACGGATTCAGTCGGCGGGCGCTGCTGGGCTGGACCGGGGGCGCGCTCGTGGTCGGCGCCGCCGCGGCGGGCGGGGTGGCCACCGCGGTCACCGGGACCGAGGACAAGTCGTCCACGCCGACCCCGGGTGCGGTGGACTTCCACGGCGTGAACCAGGCCGGCATCGCCACCCCGGTCCAGGACCGGCTGCACTTTTGCGTGTTCGACGTGATCACCGACGACCGGGCCAAGCTGGTGCGCATGCTCCGGCAGTGGACCGCCGCCGCGGCCGCGATGACCGCGGGCAGGCAGATCGGGACCGGAGCGGACAGCGGTGTGCCCGAGTCGCCGCCCGACGACACGGGTGAGGCCGTCGGTCTGCCGCCGAACAACCTCACGCTCACCGTCGGGTTCGGGCCCACGCTGTTCACCAAGGACGGCCGGGACCGCTTCGGGATCGCCGCGAAGAAGCCCGAGGCGCTGGCCGAACTGCCCGCGTTCCCCGGGGACAAGCTCGACCCGCAGCGCTCCGGCGGCGACATCGCGGTCCAGGCTTGCTCCGACGACCCCCAGGTCGCGGTACACGCGATCCGCAACCTGGCCCGGATCGGCTTCGGCGTGGTGTCGGTGCGCTGGTCGCAGCTGGGCTTCGGCAAGACGTCGTCGACCACGCCCGAGGCGATGACCCCGCGCAACCTGTTCGGCTTCAAGGACGGCACGCGCAACATCGCCGGCACCGAGACCGACCGGCTGCGCGAGCACGTGTGGGTGCCGGCCGGCGAAGGCCCGGCGTGGATGACCGGTGGCTCCTACCTCGTCGCGCGCCGGATCCGGATGCACGTCGAGACCTGGGACCGCACCTCGCTGCAGGAGCAGGAGGAGGTCATCGGCCGTACCAAGGGTGTGGGCGCGCCGCAGGGCGCGACCGGCGAACACGACGTGGTGCCGCTCAAGGCGCTGCCGGAGAAGTCGCATGTGCGGCTGTCGCACCCCGACACCAACAACGGCGCGACCATCCTGCGTCGCGGCTACTCGTTCGTGGATGGCTCGGACGGCCTCGGCCGGCTGGAGGCGGGCCTGTTCTTCCTGGCCTACCAGCGCGACCCGCGCAAGGGCTTCATCCCGGTCCAGCAGCGGCTGGCCTCGAACGACACGATGAACGAGTACATCCAGCACGTGGGCTCGGCCCTGTTCGCGTGTCCGGGCGGCGTGCGCGGCG
>NZ_BIFH01000037.1:0-25527 GCF_003967355.1 Embleya hyalina
CGTCGGTCGCGGTGTCGGGCGCGTTGGTGTCGGCCGTGCCCGCTGTCCTGGTCGCGGTGTCGGCCCCGTCGGGATCGGCCGTGGCTGCCGCGACCGGCATGTGAGTGGTGTGCGCTGTGCCGGCTTTGCCCGTCGTGGTCGCGCCCAAGAGGAGGCGGCCCCACAGTGCGCCCCTGAGTTCGACGCCGGCTTCGGCTGTCGGGGACCTCACGACCGAGGTCGGGTCGTCCGTGCCGGCGTGGGCGGTGAGCGTTCCGTCGAGGGCTGACAGGACCACCGGGCGGCCGGTGAGCGTGGACAGCGTGGTGGTGAGTTCCTCGACGCCCGCGCCGCGCGCCAGGACGCCGGACAGGGTTCGCACGATTCGGTTGACGTGGCGCAGCCGTGTCACCGCCGAGTCGAGGATGGCCGCGTTGACCGCCTCGGCGATCTCGACGAACGGGACCACGCCGCGCAGGACGACCAGCGGCAAACCCGCGTCCGCCGCCGCGCGAACCACGTCGTCCGGGACCTCGCGGAACGTACGGCCGACCTCCAGGGCCACACCCGCCACACCCGCCGCCGCCAACTCCGTGACATAGCGTCGCCGCTCGCCCGCGTCCCGTCCGGCCAGGCCCAGACCCGTCGTGAGCAGCAGTTCGTCGCCGCGCAGCAGCGGGGCGATCTCGTAGATCTCGCTGGAGTGCACCCAGCGCACCGGGCGATCCAGGTCCGCGTGCGGATCCGGCACCGCCGGGTCCGCTCCGCGCATCAGCGGGTGGTCGAGGACCGCGCGCAGGGACAGCGTCATGGACACTCCGTCCGGAAGATCCGTCAGTATGGCGGTCACGGTGTCCGTTGTCACGACCCGCCCGGCCGAGGAACCTTCGGTGATCACCCCACCGCAGTGCTCCGCTCCGTCCCACCGGAGGTCTCCGTGGCAACCCTCGACCACTCCGCGCAGCCCGCCCGCCCCGAGCGCGCGGTCGACCACACCCAGTCCCTCGAACCGGTACCCGACGACGCCCGCGACTCGACGCCCGCGCACCAGTTCTGGATCTGGGCCGGCGCCAACATCGCGCCGATCAACTGGGTCCTGGGCGCCCTCGGCATCGTGCTCGGTCTGGGACTGGTCGACACCGTACTGGTCCTGATCGTCGGCAACCTGATCGGCATGGGCGTCTTCGGCCTGTTCGTACTGATGGGCCAGCGCACCGGTGTGACCCAGATGGTGCTGGCCCGGGCCGCGTTCGGTCGGCGCGGCGCCTACCTGCCCGCCGCCGTCCAGGGCGTGATCTCCGCCGGGTGGTGCGCGATCAACACCTGGATCGTGCTCGACCTCGTGATGGCCCTCCTCGACAGCGTCGGCTACGAGGGCGGCAACGGCACCAAGGTCGTGGTCGTCCTGGTGGTGATGGCCGTCCAGATCGCGATCGCCGCGTCCGGCTTCGCCGCCATCGCCGGCTTCGAGCGCTGGACCGTCCCCGCCACCCTGGTCGTGCTGGCCGCGATGACCGTGGTGGCCTGGACCCGGCTCGACATCGACTGGGGCCACGCGAGCACGTTGAGCGGCGGCGACCGCTGGTCGGCGATGAGCACGGTGATGACCGCGATCGGCGTCGGCTGGGGCATCACCTGGTTCGCCTACGCCTCCGACTACTCCCGCTTCGTCCCGCGCGCCGTCTCCCGCCGCAAGCTGTACGCGGCCAGCGTGCTGGGCCAGTTCGTGCCCGTGGTCTGGCTCGGCGTGCTCGGCGCGTCACTGGCCACGGTGAACGCCAAGGCCGACCCGGGTCGATTGATCGTCGACTCGTTCGGCCCGCTCGCCATCCCCGTGCTGCTGCTCGTACTGCACGGGCCGATCGCCACCAACATCCTCAATCTGTACAGCTGTTCGCTCTGTGCGCAGACCCTGGACATCCGCGTCTCGCGGCGTGTGTTGTCCTGCCTGGTGGGTGTGTTCGCCACCGTGTTCACGCTGTTCCTGATCTTCCGGGCGAGCCTGGCGCACACCCTGGACACCTGGCTCGCGGGCATGGTCACCTGGGTCGCGCCGTGGGCCGCGGTGATGCTGGTGCACTTCTACGTGTTCGCCCGACAGCGCGTGGACGTGGCCGCACTGTACGCCGCGCCGCGTCGCGGCCTGCTCGCCGACGTGCGCTGGTCGGCGATCGTCGCGCTGCTGTGCGGCATGGTCGCCACCTGGTGCTTCGAGTACGGCGTCCCCGAGGCGCTGCGCGGCCCGGGCGCCCGGGCGATCGGCAATGTGGACCTGTCGTGGTTGGCCGGCGCGATCGTCGCGGGCGGCCTGTACCTCCTGCTCGGCCGATACGAGCGCGAGCGGGAGCGCGCACCCGAGCCGGCGGCGACGTGACCCGAATTCCCGAACGACCCATGGAGCGACCGCACATGCACACCAACCTCACCGTGACCGACTGCCGACTCCTCGACCGGGCCGGCACCGGGCGCGTGGACATCGAGGTGACCGACGGCGTCGTCACGGGCATCACCTCGGCCGGAACCACCGCACCCACCGGCCCGATCCTCGACGCCGCCGGCGCCCTGGTCACCCCGCCCTACGTCGAGCCGCACATCCACCTCGACACCGCGCTCACCGCCGGACAACCGCGCTGGAACCTCTCCGGCACACTGTGGGAGGGCATCGAACGCTGGTCCGAGCGCAAGGCGACGCTCACCCGCGAGGACGTACTGGCCCGCGCCGAACAGGTGTTGCGCTGGCAGGTCGCCCACGGCGTCCTGCACGTGCGCAGCCACTGCGACGTCACCGACCCCGAACTCACCGCGCTGCACGCGCTGATCGAACTGCGCGAACGGGTGAGGGATGTGCTCGACCTCCAGGTGGTGGCGTTTCCCCAGGAGGGCATCGTCTCCTTCCCCGACGGCCGGAAGCTGATGGAGCGCGCGGTGGCCGCCGGAGTCGACGTGATCGGCGCCATCCCGCACTTCGAGGACACCCGCGAGGACGGCGTGCGGTCGCTGGAGATCGCCTTCGAACTCGCCGCCCGACACGGGCTGATGGTCGACGTGCACTGCGACGAGATCGACGACGAGCAGTCCCGCTTCGTCGAGGTGGTCGCCACACTGGCCCGGCGCGGCGGCCTCGGCTCCCGGGTGACGGCCAGTCACACCACCGCGATGGGTTCGTACAACGGTGCCTACAGCCGCAAGTTGCGCCGCATCGTCGCCCGTTCGGGCATCAACCTGGTGAGCAACCCGATGGTGAACCTGACCCTCCAGGGCCGCTTCGACGACTATCCCAAACGCCGCGGCCTCACCCAGGTCAAGGAGATGCTGGCCGCCGGAGTCAATGTCGCGTTCGGCCACGACGACGTGATGGACCCGTGGTTCCCCCTGGGCACGGCCAACCCGGTACAGGTCGCGCACGCGGGCATCCTGGCCGCCCAGCTGTCCGGGCAGGCGGAGATCGACGAGGCGTTCGCGATGATCACGACGCGGGCGGCGGGCGTGCTCGATCTGGGCGAGGGATATGGGGTCGCGGTCGGCCGTCCGGCCAATTTCCTGCTCCTGCCCGCCGATTCCCCGTTCGACGTACTGCGCCGCCAGGTACGCGCGAGCCACGTCGTCTCGCGCGGCCGGGTGGTGGCCGAGACCCCGGCCGCCCCGACCCGGCTGACCTGGCCGGGGCGGGCGGCGGAGGACGTGGACTTCGGGCGGCGCTGACGTCGGGCCCGTCCGCCCGTGATCACCCGCGGACGGGTCGGGGCATCGTGCCGGCTCCGCCGAGGGCGGGTCCCCGCTCCGACGTCGCGCGCCGCTCGGCGGACCCCCGCGGCCGAACGGACGCATACCGCGACGCGGAGCGGGGCAATGGGCGGCGTGGACGCCTTCGTGCCGGGTTGCGCGGCGTGGGCCGCGCACCAGGACGGATCGAGGGGGCTTCGTCTCGTGAGCGGTCATCCGCGGCCGTCCGGTCGGCCGGTGGCGCGGACCGCATCTTCCAGGGCACGCACGTGCTCGTGATTGGAGTCGACATGACCTCGCTTCCCCCGCCGACCACGCCGTACCTCGAACCCGCCGCGCGGGAGTTGTGCGAGGCGACCGACCCGCATCCCCGGATCTACGAGGTGCCCCCGGAGAAGGGCCGCGAGATCCTGCTGAGCCTGCAGAGCGACCCGAGCGTGCCCCGCCCGGACGTCGACGAGGAGTGGGTCGACGTGGACGCCGGCGAGTGGGGCACCGTCCGCACCCGCATCATCCGGCCCAAGGGAACCACCGGCCCGCTGCCGGTGGTGTTCTACATCCACGGTGCCGGCTGGGTCTTCGGCGACGACAAGACCCACGACCGCCTCTTCCGCGAACTCACGGTGGGCGCGGGCGCCGCGGGCGTCTTCCCGGTCTACGACCGGGCGCCCGAGGCGAAGTACCCCACCCAGATCGAGCAGAACCACGCCGTGGGGCAGTGGGTCCTGGAGCACGGCGCGGAGCACGGCCTGGACACCTCGCGGATCGCCGTCACCGGCGACTCGGTCGGCGGCTGCATGTCGACGGTGTTCGCGCTGACGAACAAGGAACGCGGCGGCATCGACCTCAAGGCTCAGGTCCTGCTCTACCCGGTGACCGACGCCGACTTCGACACTCCCTCCTACCTGCAGTTCGCCGAGGGCCACTACCTCACCCGCGACGGCATGAAGTGGTTCTGGGACGCCTACACCACCGACCCCGCCCAACGCGCCGAGCACCACGCGTCCCCGCTGCGGGCGAGCCTCGACCAGCTCAGGGGCCTGCCGACCACTTTGGTGATCACCGACGAGGCCGACGTGCTGCGCGACGAGGGCGAGCGGTACGCCAACAGGCTGCGCGAGGCCGGCGTGGACGTCACCTCGGTCCGCGTGGGCGGCATGGTCCACGACTTCCTCATGCTGGACAGCCTGCGCGACACCCGCGCCGCGAACGTCGCCCGCACGCTCGCCATCGACGCCCTGCGCGCCGCATTGCACGACGGCTGACACGGCTGGGCCCTCCCCGAGGCCCCGCCGTCCTCAGCGGCCGACCGCGTAGCCCTGGACGCCCCTGGAGTCGGCCGCGGCGGACAGGGTGCCCTTGTGGGGGTTCCTCGCCACCGCGCACAGGCGGCCCTGGGACCACGGGGCGTCGACCGTGACCAGGTGGCCCCGCTCGCGCAGGGCGGCGATGGCCTTGTCGCCGAGGCGGGATTCGACCGTGAGGCTGCCGGGGCTCATCGTGCGGGGGTGGAACGAGCCGGGGAAGCTCGCGTTGTGCCAGTTGGGGGCGTCGATCGCGGCTTGGAGGTCGAGGCCGCCGAGGGCCACGGCGAGGAAGAAGTGCAGGGACCACTGGTCCTGCTGGTCGCCGCCCGGCGTGCCGAAGGCCAGCACCGGGACGCCGTCGCGCGCGGCGATCGACGGGGACAGGGTGGTCCGGGGGCGGCGGCCCGGGGTGAGCGAGTTGGGCAGGTTCGGTTCCAGCCAGGCCATCTGGAGCCGGGTGCCGAGCGGGAAGCCGAGGCCGGGGATCGCCGGGCTCGACTGGAGCCAGCCGCCGCTGGGCGTCGCGGAGACCAGGTTGCCCCAGCGGTCGGCGACGTCGAGGTGGCAGGTGTCGCCCCGGGTGGCCCCGTCGGCGCCGACGGTCGGCTCGCCGGTGCCGGGCGGCCGGGTCGGCGCGGCCGGCGCCTCGCCCTCCGCCGCCGGCAGGTCGGGCAGGCGCGGGACCCGGCCGCCGGGGCCACCGGGGCGCAGCTCGTGGGACGCCCGTGCGTCGATCAGCATGCGCCGGCCGACGTTGTACCCGCCGGCCAGCAGGTCGTCGAGCGGCACCGGCGCGGCGTCGCCGTACCAGGCCTCGCGGTCGGCCATGGCGAGCTTGGTGCCCTCGACCAGGGTGTGTACGTAGTCGGGGTCGTCGTACCCGAACCCGTCGGGCAGCAGCGCGAGTTGCTGGAGGAAGACCGGGCCCTGGCTCCACGCGCCGGGCTTGTACACGGTCCAGCCCCGCCAGTCGTGGCCGGCCGGCTCCTCGTAGTGGGCCGCATAGCCGACGAGGTCGTCACCCACGAGGGTGGACGCGTGGCGCCGTCCCGAGGTGTCCATCGCGGGCTTCGCGGCGAAGTCGGCGACGGCCTCGCCGATGAAGCCCTCGCGCCAGATCCGCCGGGCCGCCTCGATCTCCGCCTCGCGCGTACCGCCCGCGCATGCGCGCAGCAGCGTGCGCCAGGTGCGGGCCAGGGCGGGATTGCGGAAGAGTGCCCCGGCCTCCGGCGCGGGCAGGTACACCTCGGCCGAGCTGGTCCACTCGGTCTCGAACCGCTCGCGCATCCGCGCCACGGTCGCGGCGAGCAGCGGCGAGACGGGGTGTCCCGACTCGGCGTAGCCGATCGCGTACGTCAGCACCCCGGCGAGCGACTTCGTCCCGTGGTCGCGCAGCAGCGTCAGCCACGCGTCGAAGGAGCCCGGCACGGCGGCGGCCAGCGGTCCGGTCCCGGGCACCAGGTCCAGGCCGAGGGAGCGGTAGTGCTCGATCGTGGCCCCCCGCGGCGCGGGCCCCTGGCCGCACAACACCCGGACCGCGCCGCCCACCGGAGCGAGGATGATCGGCACCTCCCCGGCCGGCCCGTTCAGGTGCGGCTGCACGACCTGGAGCACGAAGCCGGCCGCCACCGCCGCGTCGAACGCGTTGCCGCCGTCCTCGAGCACCGCCATCGCCGACTGCGAGGCGAGCCAGTGGGTGGTCGACACGACCCCGAACGTCCCCAGAACGGTCGGCCGGCTCGTCCAGTCGCTCATCGCGCCTCCTCCGCGCCGGGCGTCCCGGCCCCGCCCTGGGGCACCGCCGAGCACGATTCGGCCAGTCTCGCGGGGTCGCGCGGCTACCGAAAGTGATTCGGCGGGGTTGCGCACGCTTCGGCAAACGGGAACACACGCTTCGGTAAGCGGGCACAACCGAGAGCGATTCACCAACTGTTGCCGAGCTGCTTGGCAGATGTTGCCGATTCCGCAGGATCGCCCGGCGAGTTGAATCGCTGTCAGCAGCCGGGCGAACAGCCCTCCACGAATGTGATCGAATCACCTCCCCTCCGATTGGAGCGCGCTGATGACGCCTGCCGCAGCGGCGGGACCCCGCCGACGGATCCGAATCGGCATCGACACCGGCGGTACCTTCACCGACGTGGTCGCGCTGGACGAGGAGTCCGGCGAGCTGGTCACCACCAAGACGCCGTCCACGCCGAGCGACCCCGCCGACGGCTTCATGAACGGCATCGACAAGGTGCTGGGTCTGCTCGGATGCACCGGGGCCGACGTCACCGCCGTCGCGCACGGCACGACGGTGGCCACCAATCAGCTCCTGGAAGACAAGATCGATCGCCTCGGGTTCATCACCACCGAGGGCTACGAGTACATCCTGGAGATCGCCCGCCAGGCGGTCCCGGACGGCTACGGCAACTCCTACTTCTGGGTCAAGCCGGACCGGATCGTCCCGGTCGACCTGGTGCACACGGTGGGCGGCCGGTTCGACCACAAGGGCAACGAGGTCCGCCCCTTCGACGAGGAGGGCGCCCGCGGCGCCGCCCGTCGGCTGCGCGAGCAGGGCATCCTCACCATCGGCGTCTGCTTCCTGCACTCCTACGCCAACTCGGCGCACGAGGAGCGCATGCGCGAGATCCTGCGCGAGGAGCACCCCGAGGCGATCGTGTCGATCAGCTCCGAGGTGCTGCGCGAGTACCGCGAGTACGAGCGCTCGATGACCACCCTCGTCGACGCCGCGGTCAAGCCGCGCGTGGCCCGCTACGTCGGTGGCATCCGGCAGCGCCTGGACGCGTTCACCACCGCCGGCGAGGCGCCCCGCCGCGTCCCGTTCGCGATCATGAAGTCCAACGGCGGCGTGCTCTCCGCCGAGGAGGTCGTGCACCAGCCGATCACCACCGTGCTCTCCGGCCCGGCCGCCGGCGCCCTGGGCGCCGCGCTGATCGCCGAGAAGGCCGGCTTCGACAAGGTCCTGACCTGCGACGGCGGCGGCACCTCCACCGACGTGTCGGTGGTGCTCGGCGGCGAGCCGACGCTGACCACCGAGGGCACCGTCGGGCGCTTCCCGTCCAAGATCCCGATGATCGACGTGGTCACCGTCGGCGCCGGCGGCGGCTCGATCGCCTGGATCTCCCCCGAGGGCACGCTCAAGGTCGGCCCCCGTTCGGCCGGCGCCGACCCGGGCCCGTTGTGCTACGGCAAGAGCGGCACCGAGCCGACCATCACCGACGCGCACGTCCTGCTCGGCCGCATCCCCCCGCACCTGCTCGGCGGCGAGATCCCGCTGGACGTGGACGCCGCCCGTGAGGGCCTGACCAAGATGGCCGCCGAACTGGGCATGGGCATCGAGCAGTTGGCCAACGGCATCCTGGAGATCTCGGCCTGGAACCAGGCCAACGCGCTGCGCCAGATCACCGTCAAGCGCGGCCTGGACGTCCGCGACTTCACCATGGCCACCTTCGGCGGCTCCGGCTCGCTGCTGCTGTGCCGCCTCATCGACATCCTCGGCCTCGCCGGCGTCATCGTGCCGCGCGACCCGGGCAACGTCTCCGCGTTCGGCCTGCTCACCGTCGACGTGCGCTGCGACTACGTGCAGACCGCGGTCGGCAGCCACCCCGAGCTCGATCACCCCAAGGTGGCGGGCATCTTCGACGAGTTGGCGGGCAAGGCGGGCGACGCCCTCGACAAGGAGGGCTTCGCGGCCGAGGACCACCGCTACGTGCGCACCGCGGACCTGCGCTACTTCGGCCAGGCCTTCGAGGTCCGGGTGCCGGTGCCGGACGGCCCGTTCACCTCCGAACTCGCCGACACCGTCGCCGAGTCGTTCCACACCGCGCACGAGCAGCTCTACGGGTACAACTTCCGCGGCGACGCGAGCCAGCCCGTGGAGTGGGTCAACCTGCGCGTCACCGGCGTCGGCCCGATCCGCCGCCCCGAACTGCGCGAACTCCCGGGCCGCGAGGGCGATGTCGAGCGCGCCCGCACCGGCACCCGCGCGGTCTGCTTCGTCGACCGCGACGGCTACGTGGACACCGCCGTGTACGCGCGGCCCGAACTCGCCCCGGGCGACCTGGTCGTCGGCCCGGCGATCATCGAGGAGTTCGGCTCCACCATCCCGATCCACCCGGGCTTCGCCGCCCGCGTGGACGCCTACGGCAACGTCGTGGTCACCCGCGACACCGACACCACCTCGACCGCTTCGAAGGGAGCCTGAACATGAGCGCCGGCACCACCGCCACCACCCCGCAGGACGCGCTGCACGGCGTCGACCCCGTGCTCCTGGAAATCGTCGAAGGCACCCTCGCCTCGGTCGAGATGGAGGTCGAGACCGCGATCGGGCGCACCTCGCGCTCGCCGATGATCCGCGACGCGCACGACTTCCGGGCGGGCATCCACGACCGCAAGTTGCGCAAGCTCACGGGTCGTTCGTACTCCGCGCTGGTGCACCCCATCGCCCGGGACTTCCCGCTGGAGACGATGCGTCCGGGCGATGTGTTCTTCCACAACGACGTGTACGAGTCGGAGGGCGGCATCGGCCACCTGCCCGACCTGTGCGTCACCGTCCCGGTCTTCGCGGACGGCCAAGTGGTCGCGTTCGTCCAGGCGTTCGGCCACCACGACGACATCGGCGGCTGCTGCCCCGGGTCGATGCCCTCGGGCGCGACCACGGTGTACGAAGAGGGCCTGATGGTCCCGCCGATCAAGCTGTGGGACCAGGGTGTGCCGAACCAGGCCGCGCTGCGCATCATGACCCGCAACTCGCGGATGCCCGACTCGCTCGCCGCCGACCTGGACGCCGAGTGCTCGGCGTGCCTGATGGGTTCGCGCCGACTCGGCGAACTCTTCGAGCGCTACGGCCGCGAGACCGTCGAGGCGTGCTTCGACGCGATCCTGGACAAGACCACCGAGACCTACCGTCGCGAGATCCTGTCCAAGATCCCCGACGGCGAGTACGTCTGGGAGGACTACGCCGAGCACGACGGCGTGGACGAGCCGATGCTGCACACGCAGCGGATCACCCTGACCAAGACGCCCGACAAGATCCTCATCGACTTCACGGGTACGTCGAAGCAGGCCAAGGGTCCGATCAACCACTGCGGCGACTACGCGGACGGCAACTTCCTCAAGAAGTGGCTCGCGCCGATCCTGCGCAACCTCGCGGACACCCCCGAGCGGATGGCCGAACTCGACGTCAACGAGGGCGTGGTGCCGCTGATCGAGATGAAGTTCCCGGAGAAGGGCACGCTGCTCACGCCGATCTTCCCGGCGCCGACCAACGCGCGCACCTTCGTCATCCTGCGCCTGCTCGGCGTGCTCTCCGGCGTGCTGGCCAAGGCGGTCGACGGCCGGATGCCGGCCGACCAGGAGACCATCCGCTACACCGGCGTGTACGGGCACGACGCGGAGGGCCGTTCGTACCTGATGCGCGAGGTGCTCGGCGGCGGCTCGGGCGGGCGCTACTACGCGGACGGCGAGGACACGATCCACGTCGTACCGGACTCGCGCAACCTGCCGACCGAGTTCACCGAGTCGCGCTTCCCGTTCCTGGTCGAACGCCTGGGCCTGGCGGCCGACTCGGGCGGCCCGGGCGAGTTCCGCGGCGGCCTCGGCTACGAGAAGCACATCCGGATGTTGCTCGACGCGTCGTTCATGTCGATCGCCGACCGCTCGATCCTGTCCTGCTGGGGCGTCAAGGGCGGCAAGGCCGGTCGCCCCTTCCAGGTCGTGATCGACCCGGGCGGCCCGAACGAGCGCGAGATGGAGGGCCTGGTCGACGACGAGCCCGTCAAGGCCGGCGAGGTGATCCGGATCCGCACCACCGGCGGCGGCGGTTGGGGCGACCCGCTCGACCGCAAGACCGACTCGGTCCTGCGCGACGTGCGGTGGGGCAAGGTCTCGCGCGACGCGGCGGCGGACGACTACGGCGTCGTCCTGACGGGCGAGGGCGACGAGTCGGCGGTGGACGAGGTGGCGACGGAAAAGCTGCGGGCCTCGATGCGCGCGGCGCGGCCCGAGGTCGAGCCGTTCTTCGACCGCGGCCCGGGGTATGCCCTGCTGTCGGGCGGGCAGGCGTACGCGGCGGTGGACCTGCTGTAGGGCCTGCCGGACCACGGAAGACCGGCCCCGACCGTTTCGACGGTCGGGGCCGGCCGCGTTGCGGCGGCTTTCCCGATTCCCGTGTCTCGAAGGCGGCGGCCGCGGAATCGCGAGACCCACATAACGGGGAGTCAGACCTCGGACACGGGCCGGAATGTACGCCAGAATTTCCCATGGCTCGACCCCGGGACAACCGCCCCGGGAAGTGATGTTCGAGTGGGGAATACTCATGAACATACCTTGGCCAAGACTGCGCAAAGCGACTGTTCCGACAATTCTCGCGGTACTCCTCGCGTTAATCGTGGCCGCACCGGGGACGTCCCGGGCGGCCGCGGGCTCGACGAAGAGCGGCGTCGATGCCGACCCCTCCCAGCCGGTCACCTGCCCGTGCACGCTCTGGGCGCCGACCGACCAGCCCTCCTCCGGTCCGGACCCGGACGAGGTCGCCACCGAACTCGGCGTCAAGTTCCAGGCGGACCGGGACGGTTACATCACCGGCGTGCGCTTCTGGAAGGACGCCGCCAACACCGGAACGCACACCGGCACCCTGTGGTCTGCGGCCGGTGCCCGACTGGCCACCGCCACCTTCACCGGCGAGTCCGAATCCGGCTGGCAGCAGGTGAACTTCGCCCAGGGCGTCGCGATCACGGCCGGCACCACGTACGTAGCCTCCTACCAGGCCCCGAACGGCCGGTACAACGCCGACCAGGGCGGCCTGACCACGGCCCACGTCCGCGGCCCCCTCACCGCACCGGCGAGCGAGACGGCCGGCGGCAACGGCGTGTACCTCTACGGCGCCGGATTCCCGGACTCGACCTGGAACGACACCAATTACTGGGTCGACCCGGTCTTCAACACCACCGACACCCGCGGCCCCGCGCCGGCGGTCATCGAGATCTCCCCGAGGCCCGGAGAGACCTCCGTCCCGGTGGGCACCAACCTCACCGCCACCTTCGACCGCGAGGTGCAGCCCTCCACCATCCACTGGGTGATCATGTACGGCGAGGGCAGCTATCCTCCCGGCACCACGACCTACAACGCCGCCACCCGCACCACCACCTTCGATCCCACCGACAACCTTCCGTTCGGCGGCTACAGCTACTCCGTCGAACTGATCGGTGTGAAATCCCTCGACGGCACCGTGATGCCCACCGTGAGCTGGCAGTTCACCACGGCCGCCGGCCCACCGATCACCTGAGGCCCGTCCCGAACCGCACACCGCCGCGCCGCGTCAGGTTGGGTCGGCGTCCCGGTCGCGCAGTCGGCGCAGTGTGTGTCCCGTCGTCGATTTGCACAGGAACTCGGCCCGTTCGTAGGACAGTCGGCCTCGGCCGGTGCGCGGGCAGATGTCGTCCGGGCCCAGCGTGCGGGCCCGCGCGGGTCCCGGGCGGCGGTCGGCGAGGAAGACCGGGCCTCGGGTGCGGCCGTCCAGGAGTTCGGCCAGGAGCGCGGCGGTCCGCGAGCGCCAGGTGATCCACGCCCCGGGCCGGGTCCCCCGGTTCGGGCGGCGGGCCCGCCGCTCCGCCGGGTCGAGGTCCTGGACGTTGAGCGCCAGTACGGCCGTGACGGTCGCGCCGGACTCGCGCAGCAGCGTCCACAGCGTGCGGTCCCGCAACGGGGCTTCCGTTTCCCAGGGCTGCGCCGGCCCGGACGCCGCCGGCCCGGACGCCGCCGGCCCGGACGCCGCCGGCCCGGACGCCGCCGGCCCGGACGCGGCCGGCGCGGGCTCGGCCCCGGTGCGGCGTTCGACCGGTCGTGGCGGGATGCCCGTGTCGAGGCCCGGGGTGTGCGTCCACGCTCCGAACGCCCTGACCGCGGCCCGATGCCGGTTCCAGGTCGCCGCCGCCGTGCCGTCCCACGACATGTGGAACGCGTCGGCGACCCGGTCCGGGCTCAGCGAGGCGAGCGGCAGGCCCACCCCCAGGGAGAGCCGCAGGCGCCACAACGTCTGTTGGTAGGAGCGGATGGTCGCGGGTGCGAGCCGGTCCCGGGCGAGGAACGCGTCGACGGCCTCGCCGAACGTCCGGGCGGGCGCGTCCTCCTCGGTCGGGACGCCTTCGGCGCGGCGGGTCAGGTAGGCGCGTTCGGCGGCGTTGCGGGTCAGGAGCGCCGCCCGCTCGAACTCGCGGCGTGCCTCCTCGCCGCGGCCCAGCCGCAGCAGCAGGTCGCCGCGTACGCCGGGGAGCAGGTGGTAGTCGCGCAACGCCGGGTCCCGGGTGAGCGTGTCGGCGAGTGCGAGGCCGGCGGCCGGTCCCTCCGCCATGCCCACCGCGACGGCCTGGTTCAGGCGTACGACCGCGGTGGGCAGGAGTCGCGCGAGTGCCGCGTAGAGTCCGGCGATCCGCGGCCAATCGGTGTCCTCCGCGGTGCGCGCCTGTGCGTGGCAGACGGCGATCGCGGCCTGTAGGACGTACGGACCGGGTTGGCCGGGTGTGCCGGCCGTGCGCGCCCGCAGCATGGCGGCGAAGCCGCGGCGGATGAGCGATCGGTCCCAGCGTCCGCGGTTCTGCAGGTGCAGTGGGACGGGTTCGCCGGCGGGGCCGGTGCGCGCGGCGGCACGGGACGCCTGGATCTCCATGAGCGCCACCAGGCCGTGGACCTCGGCCTCGGCGGGCATCGACTCGGCGAGCAGCCGCCCGAGCCGCAGCGCCTCCCGGCACAGGCCGGGCCGGATCAGGTCGTCGCCCGAGGTCGCCGAGTAGCCCTCGTTGAAGATCAGGTAGAGCACCTCGAGGACGGAGGCGAGGCGTTCGGTCGTCTCGGGGCCGGTCGGGAGTTCGAACGGCACACGTGCTTCGGCGAGAGTGCGCTTGGCGGTCGCGATGCGGCGGGCGATCAGCGGCTCGGCCGTGAGGAAGGCCCGGGCGATCTCGGACGCGGTCAGCCCGCCGAGGAGGCGCAGGGTCAGCGCGACACGCGCCTCGGTGGGCAGCACCGAGTGGCAGGAGACGAACATGAGCCGCAGCACGTCGTCCTGCTCGTCGACGACATGCCCGGCACCCGCCTCGGGGCCCGGTTCGAGGCCCGGTTCGGGGCCCGCTTCGGAGCTGTCGACGTCCGCGTCGAGGCGATGTTGTTCGGCGAGTTCGTGCGCGAGCAGTTCGCCGTGTTCCGCCGCCCGCCGGTCGCGGCGGATGTGGTCGACGGCGCGGCGTTTGGCGACGGTGGTGAGCCAGGCGCCCGGGTTGTCCGGGACGCCCGACTGCGGCCACTGCTCCAACGCCGCGACCAGTGCGTCCTGCGCCAGTTCCTCCGCCACCCCGATGTCGTGCACCATGCGGGTCAGCGCGGCGACGATGCGGGCCGATTCCGTCTTCCAGATGGAATCGACCGTGCGGTGGACGTCGGTCACGGGCCGAAGACCTGCTGGATGACGCTCTCGCCGTCACCGACGATCGTGCGGAACCGGCGGGCGAGTTCGACGGCCTCCTCCTTGGAGCCGACCTCGACGAGCGCGAAGCCGACGACGGCCTCCTTGGCCTCGGCGAACGGGCCGTCGGTCACGGTGACCTCACCGCCCGCCGAGACCAGGCGGACACCGCCGGGCTCCAGTCCGCCGGTGGCCAGCAACACGCCGGCGGCGCTGAGTTCGTCGATGAACGCACCCATCTCGGCGAACAGCTTCTCGTCGGGGGCGGCGTCGTTCGGGCCGGCCTTGGTGGTCATCAGGTAGCGCATGGTGATCTCCGCTCTCGTTCCGTCCGGCCGTACTGCCGGGATGCGGACGCGTCGCAGGAGAAGTGTGACAGGGAATTCCATGATTCCCTGTCACATCGGTGGATCGACGAAGGTGCGAGCCCCACGGAAGACATCCGAGCGGCCCGCCCGCCCCTCGAAGGAGCCCACCGTGACCACCACCACCCGCCTCCCCGCCGCCGCCCGGACCCGGGCCGCCGCCCGCCCGCACGGCTCGATCGGCACCCGGCCGCTGCTCGCCTGCGTGGCCGTCGCCGGTCCGCTGTGGGTGGCCGTCTCGGTCGCCCAGGCGGCCACCCGAGACGGCTTCGAGCCGACCCGGCACGCGCTCAGCCAACTGGCCACCGGCACGCTCGGGTGGCTGCAGATCGCGAACTTCGTGATCGCCGGTGTCCTGGCCACGGCCGGCGCGGCCGGGCTGGGGCGGGTCATGCGCGGGACGCCCGGCGGTGTCGCGGTGCCGCGTCTGATCCGGGTGATCGGCGTCGGCATGGTCGCCGCCGGGCTGTTGACGATGGACCCGGCGGACGGCTTCCCGGTGGGCACGCCGAAGGGCGTCCCGGAGTCGATGAGTTGGCACGCGTACGGACACATGGCCGCCGGATCGGTCACCTTCGTCTCGCTGATCGCGGCCGGCTACCTGCTCGGTCGACACTTCTCCCGCCTCGGCAACCGGCGCCTCGCGGTCGTCTGCCGCGTCGCCGCCACGGTGAAGCTGGTCGGCGACGCGTGGTCGATGAGCGGCGGCGGGGCCGGCGCGCTGACCATCGCCATCGGTACGAGCGTCATGTTCGCGCTGCTCGCGTACGTGGCCCTGTACTACCGGCGCACCGCCTGAGCGGCACCCCTTTCGAGACTCCCCGCGGATCCGCCGCGCGGGCGGCGTCGCGACGGCCCGGTGCCCTCGCGACGCCACGGGCACCGAGGGCACCCGCCTCGGAGCCCCGCACAAGACGTCGTCGGGACCGCGAACCCGTGGCCGCCCGACGCATCCGACAACCCTGCGACCAGCAAGAGAGCGAGACGGTTCGATGCGCATCGTCATTGGTGAATTCGTCAGCCTGGACGGCGTCGGGCAGGCCCCCGGCGGCCCCGACGAGGACACCGACGGCGGGTTCGCCCACGGCGGCTGGACCCACCCCTTCTTCGACCCGCAGGTGATGGGCGGCGCCCTCGCCGAATGGGCCGCCACCACCGACGCGCTGCTCTTCGGCCGCCGCACCTGGCAGGTCATGGCCGCGGCCTGGCCCGGCCGGGCCGGCGACCCCTTCGCCGACCACATGAACGCGGTCCGAAAGTACGTCGTCAGCGGCACACTCGGCGACCACGACGTACCGGCCTGGAACAACACCACCCGCATTCCCGGTGACCAGGCCCTCGACCGGATCCGAAAGCTGCGCGCGACCGAGGGCCGCGACCTGGTGCTGATGGGCAGCCTCACCCTCGCCCGAACCCTCCTGACCGAAGGACTGGTCGACGAACTGCGCCTGATGATCATGCCGGTGCTCCTCGGCGGCGGAAAGACCCTGTTCCCGACCGACGGCGCCCTGCGCACCCTCGAACTGGTCTCGACCACGGTCAGCGCCACCGGCGTACACGTCGCCACCTACCGACCGGCAACCGGGGCGTAACCACCGGCACCCGGCCGAGATCACCCGCCCGACGCGGGGGAACCGCCCTGATCCCCAGGGAGGTTCCCCCGCCGTTCGCCGGTGCGTTCGGGTCGGCGGGTCGCGGCGTGTTCCGGACGGATCGCGAGCGGCGCGGGCACCAGGGCCGACCGGAACAGGATCTGCGGGATTGGCCGGTCGGACCACGGGGCCGATCGGGCGACGGGGAGGGCTCGTCGGACATGCGTCCGGATCACGATCTCGGACCCGCCCACCACGACCGGGTTCAGGTCGAGGCCTTCTCGGTGGGGCACGGGATCGGGGCGGTTTCGTCCGCCGGGCGCAGCCGACGCAGGGCCATGACCAGGCGTACGCCGAACAGTACGAGGAAGCCGGCCAGGATCGCGGTCAGGAAGCCCAACGAGCCGGCCATGCCGTCGTCGGCCCGCGGGTCCGCGGCGGTCTCGGCCAGTACGCCGACCAGCGCCGCGCACACGATCAGGGCGACGTGGTTGGAGGCCCAGAACACCACGGGCGTCATCCGGTGCGGGTCGTGGTCGGCGAGCGCGCCGGAACGCAGCCGCAGCACCAGCCACACCGACAGCGGCGCCGTGCTCGCCATCGCCACGCAAACCGGCCAGGGAACCCATCCCGCAAGCGCGAACACGACCAGCGCCGCATAGGCCGTGATCTGGCACAGCGTGAAGATCACGATGACCCGGCGCGGCCCGAGCAGGACCGGCAGGGTGCGCTTGCCGACCCGGACGTCGGACTCGATGTCGGCGAGGTTCATCACCATCATCCGCGCCGTCTGCAACAGCGCGGTCGGGGCCAGGATCAGC
Organism: Embleya hyalina; assembly: GCF_003967355.1. Taxonomy (GTDB): domain Bacteria; phylum Actinomycetota; class Actinomycetes; order Streptomycetales; family Streptomycetaceae; genus Embleya; species Embleya hyalina. Next base: position 17,248 of record NZ_BIFH01000037.1, read on the forward strand.
AGGATCAGCCCGGGCACGCCGCCCGCGAGCAGCGATACCGCCACCATCGGCCAGATCCCGTTGAGGCCGACGGCCACGGTCAGTTCGCCCAGCCCGCGATAGTTCAGCCGCAGCGGCGGCGCGGTGTAGAACCACGCGAGCGCGATGCCGGCGGCGGCCATCAGGCGGGTGGGCAGCGTGGGCATCGAGACGGCGACGAACACGGCGCCGGTGAGCAGCACGAAGGCGGTGGACAGCGAGACGATCGGCCGGACCAGGCCGTCGACCAGGGCGCGGCTGCCGCCGGTCCAGGGTGTGTGGTAGCGGTTGGCCCGGTCCGCGTCGAGATCGAAGTATTCGTTGCAGTAGTGCGTCATCAGGTGGGTGACCCACGCGAACCCCTGGGCCAGCGCGTACCAACCGAGGTCGATCCGATGCCCCTCGTGCACCGCCACCGCCCCGCCGAGCGCGACGGGCAACATGTTGTAGAGCAGGAACCGTAACCGGGCCAGCCGAACGAAGCCGATCCACTCGGTGCGGTTCACGGTTCCCCCTCGACCCGTGCGGACGGCCGGCCGAGGTCCGGCCACGGCCGGGCGCCCGTCGGACCCGGGGCGCGCCGCACCCGGGCGAATCCGTCCGTCTGCTGGACTCACCTCCTGTTGCCCCGAGTTCGCCCCCGGGCAATCCCGCGGACGCACGAAAGGCCGGCGGTCGGGGAACGCGGCGGCCGCTCGGCCGCCGCGTTCCGTGGGGTCACGTGGTGGGGACGGCGTCCTGCTCCGCGCGGGGGAAGAAGGGAAGTTCGATGCGGACGCGGTCGGCGGCGGCGAGGATCTCGCGTGCGTCGTCCACCGGCGGGTGGATGGCCCGGTTGATCCGGGCCTTGATGGCCGCGCCGTCGGCACCCGAGGCCATCACCCGGCGATCCCAGCCCCGGGTGAACACCGCTCCGGCGGCGCCCAGATCCAGGCAGGTGACGTACGGGCCGGGGGTGAAGTCGCGCAGCGGCGTACCGAGCAGGTCGGCCGCCGCGTTGTATCCGGCGACCTTGCCGAGCGGACTGGCGTGTTGGCATGCCTGCATCACCGTGTGCTCGGCGTCGAACGCCGCCGCGGCCATGTCCCCGGCGACGAACACCTCGGGCAGCGCGCGCAGTCGGTGGTCCACCGGCACCCGGCCGAGGTGGTCGAGTCGGGCGGGGATCTGCCGCGTCAGCTCGCCGGCCCGCATCCCCACACACCACACCACCGCGTCCGCGTCGACCCGGGTGCCGTCGGACAGGACGGCGTGCTCCGCACCGACTTCGGTGACCGTCGTCCCGAGGCGGCATTCGATGCCCAGCTTGTGCAACGCCGCCTCGATCTCCGCGCGCGGACCGGGGCCGAGTGCGTCGCCGACCACTTCCGAGCGGTCCACCAGCAACACCCGTCCCCTGGCGGCCAAAGCGGTCGCCGCCTCCAAACCGACGAACCCGGCGCCGACGACCACCGCGGAGTAGTCCGCGCGGCCGCGCAGATGGTCGGTGAGCCGCCGGGCGCCGGCCAATGTGTCGATGTCGAAAAGCCGTTCGGCGCCGGGCAGATCCGTGGGCGCGACGAGTTTGCTGCCGGCCGCCAGGACCAGCCGGTCGTAGGCGACCTCCTCGCCGTCGGCCACCACCACACGGCGCGCGGTGTCGATCACGTCGACCGAGGCCCGCAACCGCCGGACGCCGATCGGGTCGAGGATCCGGCCGAGTTCGACCTTGGCCAGGTCCGGCTCCGGCTCGTACAGCCGTGGCCGCAGCACCAGATGTTCGTCGGGCGCGATGAGGGTGATCCGCAGATCCGCGTCCTGACGGGCCAGCGCCGCTCCCGCCGCGCTCCATACGCCCGCGAAACCGCCTCCGATGATCACGACGTGTGCCATCGTGTCGTCCTCCCATTCGGGCTTCGCCCCTCGATGGAGAGGGGATTCGGCAGGGAGACAAGACGGCGGATACGGATGTGACCGATGCCGGCGAGTTTTTCGGGATTGGCCAGTCTGCGGAACGTGGTGATCCGGCCGTCGGCGATGTCCACGGTGTCCAGCCAGACCGGTTCGCCGGCGCGGTAGGTGACCAGCGCCGGATACCCGTTGACCTCGATGATCCGGAACGAGTCGGGGAGCCGGATCGCGGTCGACCGGATCGCCAGCAGGGCGATCGTCCCGGCGCCGTGAACGGGCCTGCGCGCGGCCGTCGTCCTGCCGCCGCCGTCGCCGATGTAGACGGCGTCGGGGTGCAGCAACCCGACCAGGCCGGCCATGTCGCCCGCGTCCGCCGCGCCCTTGAACGCCCGCAGGACACGTTCGGTCTCGGCCCTGCTCGCCCGGGGCCGCTCCCGGACCGCCGCGACCCGCACCCGGGCACGGGACGCGAGTTTGCGGGCAGCCGCGGGAGTGCCGCCGAGCACCTCGGCGATCCGGCCGAACGGGAAGTCGAAGACGTCGTGCAGGACGAGTGCGACGCGTTCGGCCGGCGACAGGGTCTCCATGACCACCAGCATCGCGGTGCCCACCGATTCGTCGGTCAGCACCCGGACGGAGGCGTCCGGCCCGGTGGGCAGCGGTTCCGGCAGCCAGGGTCCCACGTAGCTCTCGCGTCGGACCCGCGCCGATTTCAGCACGTTGTACGAGGTTCGGGCGGCCGTGGTGACCAACCAGGCCCGCAGGTTTCGTACTTCGGACAGGTCCGCGGCGGCGACGCGCAACCAGACTTCCTGGGTCACGTCCTCGGCCTCGGTGACCGTGCCGAGGATCCGGTAGGCCGCCCCGAAGACCGCGGGACGATGCGCTGCCCAGTCGGCCTCGGTCAAAGTTCCGGTCGGCTCCATCCGGTCTGCCCGTCCCTTCGACTCCGCCCGGTCCCCCGTTCATCGGGATCGGCGTCGATCTTCGATCCTAGGCAAGCGCGTCCTCGGTCACCGCCCGGGGGCGCTCGCCGGTTCGGCGGGTGGCGAGGGTGAGGGCCAGCGCGGCCGTGGTCAGGGCCACGCCGAACCCGACGGCGCCGGCGACGCCCACATGGTCGGTGAGCAGGCCGCCGAACAGCGCGCCGAGGGCGATGGACGTGTTGTAGCCGAGGGTGTTGATGGACATGGCCGCTTCGAAGGTGTCGGGTGCGGCGGCCAGCGTCAGGTTGATCTGACACAGGTTCACCGCGCCGAAGCAGACGCCCCACAGGGCCAGGGCGATGATCGCGCCGGTGCGCGAGCGGCCGATCGTCAGCAGGAGCACGAGGGCCGCCACGAGTCCGGCGAGGGCGAGGACGAAGGTGCCGTGCAGGCTCTTGCCGACGGTGTACCCGGCGACGAAGTTGCCTGTCGCGCCGCCGATTCCGTACACGATCAGCAGCGCGGTGACGAAGCCCGGCGTGGCCGACGACTTCTCCTCCAGGAACGGCCGGACGAAGGTGTACGCCCCGAAGTGCCCGAGGACGTACAGCACGACGGTGATCATCACCAGGCGCAGCCGCACGTTCTCGACCGCCAGGCCGAAGACCTCCCGGGCCGGCACCGCGTTCTGCGACGGCAGCGACGGGACGGTGACCGCGACGGCGAGGAAGACCACCGCGCTCAGGGCGCTCCAGATCAGGAACGTGGTCCGCCAACTCGTCAGGTCCTCCAGGAAGGTGCCCAGCGGGATGCCGACCACCGTGGCGATGGAGATGCCGGACAGCGCCACCGCCGCCGCGCGGTTCGCGTGGTGCTCGGGGACCAGACGCATGGCCATGCTCACGCCGATCGCCCAGAAGACGCCGTTGGCGAAGCCCATGACGAGTCGTGCGGCCAGTACGAGGGGGTAGTTGGGCGCGATCGCGGTGATGAGGTTGCCCAGCGCCAGGACCGCGAGCAGCACGGTGAGCAGCGTGCGGCGGTTCACGCGGCGGGTCCAGGCGACGATGAACGGGACGCCGAGGCCGGCCGAGACGCCGTACAGCGTGACCATCAGCCCCGCGACGCCCACCGAGATGTCGAGGTCGGAGCCGACCGGGGTGAGCAGGCCGACGGGCATGAGTTCGGTGGTGACGAAGGTGAACAGGCTCGCGGTGATGACCGCGACGCCCAGCCACGACCGCAGGGCCGAGTGGGGGTGTGCGTTCGTTGACATTTCTGCTTTCCGATGGGTTTCGGGCATGCCGAAAAGGGCGCCGTGCGGGCGGGACGGAGGTGGGGGGCGAGGGTCGCCGATTTGTGTCCAGGCATGGCGGCCTAGATACTTTCCATGGAAAGCAGATTACTTTCCATGGAAAGGATCGTCAAGCCATGACCCGGGACCCCGCCCCCGCCGAGCCCGCTCCCGCGCCGCCCGCCGGCGCCGACATCGACACCGACATCGACACCGGCGCCGACGCCGATACCGACGCGCTCGACCGCATCGTCGGCCAGTGGCGTCGGGAACGGCCCGACCTCGACCCGAGCCCGATGCATGTGATCGGCCGGATCTCGCGCCTGCACTGGGCGTTGGAGGAGCGGCTGTGCCGGGTCTTCGGCCGATACGACATGGGCCGGGGTGAGTTCGACGTCCTGGCCACGCTGCGCCGCGCCGGCGCGCCGTTCGAGCTGAACGCCGGTGAGCTGAGCGGTTCGACGATGGTCACCTCGGGCGCGGTGACCAAACGTGTCGATCGCCTCGAACGCGCCGGGCTGGTGACCCGCCGCGCCGCCGAAGGCGATGCCCGGGGCCGGCTGATCCGACTCACCGACCAGGGCCGGGAGTTGATCGACGACCTCGTCGGCGAACACCTCCGGAACGAGTCGGACCTCCTCGCCGGCCTGAGCCCCGGCGAACAGGCCGCACTCACCGACCTACTCCGCAAACTGGGCCGTACCCTGCCCGACTAGCACGCCACTTCACGATCGGCTCGATTCCGGCGAACGCCGCACACCCGACGGGCAAGGCTCGGGTGACGGGTCGAGGAGGATCCACGGCACGGCCCGGCCGAGTCAGGTCCGTTCCGCGGGTGCGGCGGGTATCGGGGTAGCCAGGAGTTCGGCGACGGCCTTCGGGGCCTCGCGCATGGCGTTGTGCGCCGTGGGGAGGTCGTGGACCCGCCAGGACGGGTCGGCTTGGAGACGGGCGCGGAGGTGAGTGAAAGGAGTGCCGTCCGCCCAGCCGGAGCAGTAAACGAACTCGCGGCGGGGGACCCGGTCGACGGCGCCGGTGAGGCGGATCGCCTGGGTGAACGACGCGAGGGGGTGGGGGCGGCGGCGGGGGTCGCCGCCGGGGGGCGGGAGTACGGCGTAGCCGTTGCTCGCGGCGCCGGCCAGGAACTTTTCTCGGTAGCCGTCGCTCGTCGACGACCAGCACGACTCGCCGTCGCGCGGGACGTAGGCGTCGAGGTGCACGATGCGGGTGACCCGGCCGCCGGCACGGTCGGCGGCGGCCGCGATCACCATGCCGCCGTAGCTGTGGCCGACCAGTGTCGCGTCGGTGACGTGGGCGCGGTCGAGGAGGCGCAACACGTCGTCGGCGTGCGTGTCGAGGTTGGCGGTCGCGACCCTCGCGACGTCGTCGTCCGGCCGCAAGCCGGTCGGGGTGAGGGCGTGGACCGTGTGCCCGGCCCGCTCCAGCAGCGGTACCACCGGGTCGAACGCCCACGCGCCGTGCCAACCGCCGGGTACGAGGACGAATGTCGCCATCGGCTTTCCTTTCTTCGACCGCGGCGGCATCGCGGGGCGCGCCGTCCGCGGCTCGGGACCACTCCAGGTCACCACGTAGGGGGCCGGCCGACCACCGATAGGCTGCCGCGTGATGCCCGATCGCCGCCAACCGCGTGGAAGCGCCGACGTGACGTCGGATGTGTGGCCGTCCGGCGGGCGCCACCTCTGGCGATCCGGCGGGGCGAGCGCGCCGCAGTCGCACTCGCGAGGGCACCTGGTGTACGCGGCCACCGGCATCCTGACGGTGCGTACCGACCGAGGCACCTCGATCGTCCCGGCCGACCGGATCGCCTGGACCCCCGCCGGATACGCGCACCGGCACCGCGCCCACGGCGATACCGACATGCGCATCGTCTTCCTCGCACCGTCCCTGGCCCGGCGCGTCCCGGACCGGCCCGCCGTGTTCCCGGCCTCCGCCCTCGCGCGCGAGGTGCTGCTCGCCCTGACCGGGCCGCGCGACGACGGCCCCGCCGCGCCGGTGTACGGCCCCGGCGCCCGTTCCCGCCTGCTTCGTGTGCTCGTCGACGAACTCCGGGAGACGCGGGAACAGCCGCTGCATCTGCCGGAGCCGCGAGACGACCGGTTGCGGTCCCTCGCACGGATCCTGTCCGAGAACCCGGCGGACAACTCCACACTGGCCGAACTCGGACGTGCGGTCGGCGCCGGCTCGCGCACCCTCAGCCGTCTGCTGCGCGACGAACTCGGCATGACCTTCCACGAGTTGCGCACCCAACTGCGCATCCACCACGCGCTCGTACTGCTCGCCGACGGCCACGACACCACCCACACCGCCCACGCGTGCGGATGGGCCAACCCCAGCGGCTTCATCACCGCCTTCACCCACATCATCGGCACCACTCCGGGCCGCTACCGCACCGGCGGTGCGGGTCGACGGGATCGGTGAGGATGGACGGCATGTGGATCCGCATCGACGCCGACGACCTCCCCGGCCGCACCTGCCCGCCCGCCGGCACCGGTCCGGCCGAGGGCCCGCGCTACACGAACGTGCACGTCGCCGTGCAGGGCCGCCGCCCGACCGACCTGCTCGACCCGGTCCCGGGCGACGCCGCCTCCGCCTCGTGGACGCTCGCGTGCACCGCGGTCCCGAGGCCGGGCACCCCGAGCGGGATCGACCTGCGCGGCGCGCACATCCAGGGGCGGCCCGGGGACCGGTTCGTCTACCTGTCCTGGGGCACCGTCGACCCGGCCGGGACCTTCACGATGTTCCGCCGCGCCAAGCTCATGCTCGCCGCCGTACCCGACGACGCCCTCACCCGCGCCGCCACATCCGGAGTCCTGACCGCGCACCTGGCCCTGACGGACACCCGTGGCGAACCCGTATGCGCCCGCATCGTCCCACCGGGCATCACCTGGTCCTACGGGAGCTGAATGCCCTGATGCGGCAGGGGCGTTCGCCGAACCCCGAAGCGATGCCCCCGGTGGGGCGCGCTCGGCGGGCGTCGCGTGGTTGGTCGGCGGTGGCTGGTGCGGGGCCGGTCCGGGTCGGTGGGTGGGCCGTTGGCGGTGGTCGGGCTTTCGTGGCTTGGGGCTTCCGGCGAGACGGGCGTCTTGGTCGGCGAAAAAGCGGCCTGCAGCGGCAGGCAGAGAGGGCGCTCGGGTCAGTTCGCCGGGCGTGCGTTCCCGAGTGGATCGGGTTGTTTCGGCCTGCGTCGCGCGGTTGGTTGCGGGTGGCTGGTGCGGGGCCGGTCCGGGTCGGTGGGTGGGCCGTTGGCGGCGTTTGGGCTTTCGTGGCTTGGGGTTTCCGGTGAGGCGGGCGTCTTGGTCGGCGAAAAAGCGACCTGCAGCGGCAGGCCGGGAGGGCGGTCGGGTCGGGTTCGCCGGGCGTGCGTTTTCGAGTGGGTCGGGTCTATTTCGGCCGGCGTTGGGCTTTGGGTTGCGGGTGGCTGGTGCGGGGTTCGTCGGAGTCGGTGGTGGGCCGTTGGCGGCGTTCGGGGTTTCGAGACACGGGGTTCCCGACGGGGCGGGTGTGTTGCTTGGCGAAAACCGGCCGGCAGCGAGGGCAGAGAGGGCTGTGGGGTTGGGTCCGCCGGGGAGCCTTTCCGAGTGGGTCGGGGCGTTTCGACTGACGATGGGCGTTGTGCAGTGGGCATGTGGGTGACGAAGGCTCACGAAACCGGACGGCGTGGGGTGCCGCAGCACCGAAGTGAGAGAAAACCGCAGGTCGGTGCGAAGAGGAGCCGTTTCGGGTGCCTCGGGATCCGGGTTCGGCCCCTGCCGGTACCCCACAGGGCAGTTTCGGTCTCTCCCTCCGGCGCCGAGGAGGCCGAGGCACACGAAACCGGCACTCGACACCCGATTCTCGGCCCCGCTCACACAAAACCGCAGGTCGCCGAAACTCAGGACTCCGATCCACCGACCGCGATCCGGTTTCGAACCTCACCCTTCCTCAAACACCCCCGAAACGCCCCGACCCACTCGAAAAGGCTCCCCGGCGAACCCGACCCGAGCACCCTCCCCGCCGGCCGCTGCAGGCCGCTTTTTCGCCGACCGACGCACTCCCCTCGCCGGAAGCCCCAAGCCACGTAGGCCCGACCGCCGCCAGTGGCGCACCCACCGGCCCGGACCGGCCCCGGACCGGCCACCCGCAACCAACCGC
>NZ_BIFH01000037.1:26276-165691 GCF_003967355.1 Embleya hyalina
TCGCCGGAAACCCCAAGCCACGAAAGCCCGACCGCCGCCAACGGCCCACCCACCGACCCGGGCCGCCCCCGCACCAGCCACCCGCCGACCAAGACGCAGCGCTCGCCGCTCAGCGAGGCCGTAGGCAGCCGCGTTCGGACCGGCGGCGGCGCCCGGCACTTGGAGGGTGCGAGGGCGTCGCCGGTCCGTGTGGCAGGTGTGAACTCTAGGTTGCCGAGCGCTTGTTCTTGAGGGCGGTCAGGAATGGAGTCCAGGTGGCTTCACGGAAGAGGAAGGTGCCGTGGGCGGGGGCCTTGGAGTCGCGTATCGAGATTGCGTCGTCGAGGATGCGGGCTCCTTCGAGGCAATCGTTGTCCGGAATGCTGTAGCTGGACTTGAACCACTCGCTCGTAGCCACGGATTACATCTCCTTGATTACCTCGTGGATCATCTCGCGCGCTTCTTGCGGACCCGGGGCAAGCGCTTGGAGATCGCTGAAAGCGCGCTCGTAACCGTCGATCACGGTTGCTTGGCCTACGACCCAGCTCGCGGCCATGTTCTCCAGGTAGACGATCGGCCTCAACGTGGAGTTGTTGGCAAATCGGATCAGGGTGAACGGCCCGCTCATGCCCGTGTGGATCCCCAGACTGAACGGCAGCACCTGCACCTGCACGTTGTCGAGGGTCGAAACCTCCGCGATGTGCTTGAGCTGCTCGCGTGCCACGGCCGGACCCCCTGCATGGCGGCGCAGTACGGACTCGCTCAGGATGACACGGAGGTCTACAGGAGCGTCCGCTCGGTGCAGCACCTCTTTTCGGGCCATCCGAGTCGCGACTCGTGCCTCGATCTCCTCGGTGCTGAACATCCCCGGCACCGTCATATGGGTTGCCCGGGCGTATGCCTCGGTTTGCAACAATCCCGGCACGTAGTCGGATGCGTGGCAACGGAGGGCGACTGCCGAGGCTTCCAGTCCGATGAAGGCGTGGAGGGTCGGCCGAATGAGGGCGTCATCCCTGTCGGATGCCCACCGGTCCTCTTTCGTCTTGGTCACCACGGCATAGTCCTTCAGCAGCGTCGACGTTGCCGGATCCGTCCTGTACAACTCGCACAGCATCACCGCGTCTTCCGGCTCGACCACCACGTTGTCCCCGTATTCCAGTCGCGTTACCTTCGACGGGCTCCACAGGAGCCTCTTCGCCACCTGACTCGACTTCATACCGGCCCCATGGCGCAACCGGCGCAACTCCGCGCCCAGTTGCAGGCGGCACAGGGCGGGTGTGGCCGACTCGATATCCTCGATCATCTTTCGTTCCTCCGCACACGATTTCAGTGTCTCGGCGAACGTCCCGCCCCGGCAAGAACGTTCTGCGCCACAGCGGGAATTACCGTTGACGAGTGCATCGTGGAGCACTCGTAATCGGTGATTCCCCTCGTAATGCTAGTTCCCGAAACTCACCGAATGCCGCCGAATCGGCGCATTGGGTGATCATGGGATCCGTGTGCGTGGAACCCCGCGACTACCAGGGCACCACCTCGCCGTTCAGGTCCAGGAACTGGAGTCCGGGGGCGCCCGCTTGCGCTTCCAGGACGTCGACCACGGCCGGGATGCTCTCCTCGGGGGCCAACGGTGCGTCGAAGCCGCCCAGCCTGGTCCGGTTGTGGCCCGGGTCGATGAGCAGCTTGGTGTGGTCGTCGTCCGCGTGGCGCGTCGTGTAGCTGCGCATCAGCTGGTTGAGGGCGGCCTTGCTGGCCTTGTACAACTCGTAACCGCCCTCGGTGTTGCGCGAGATGCTGCCCTGGTCGGACGACATGACCGCGACCGTTCCGCCCGGCGCGACGAGTTCGCGCAGTGCTTCGAGGGTGCGCAGCGGGCTGAACGCGTTGGTGATCATCACCTCGGTGAACATCTCCGTCGGGACCTGGTCGATCGGCAGATCGCCCCGGTCGATCGCGGCGTTGACGAAGAGCAGATCGAGTCGTGTACCCGCCAAGTGCTTGCGCAGTGAGGCCAGATCCTCCGCGCTGGTCATCTCCAACGACTCGACCGTCAGCCGGCCTCCCGACCGGCGGGCCATCGCGCGCAGTTCGTCGCCGTCCGCGCGCACGGTCGCGGTGACCTGCCAGTCGCGCCGAACCAGTTCGTCGGCGAGGACGAGCCCCAGGCCTCGGGACGCGCCGATGACGAGGGCCCGGCGCGGGGACGTGGTGGTGCTGGACACATTCGCTCCTTCGTGGGGTCGATGCCTCCAATCTAGACGCGACGTCGTGTCTAGACAAGACGTTGCGTCAAGACTGGATCACGGTGGCGCCGACCGGTACGGTGTCCCCATGTCCGCCGCCAGCTCTTTGCCCCCCAGGGCGCACTCCGGGAATCGGCGCGACGAGGCCGCGCGTCTGGCCGTGCTCCACGCCGCAGACGACCTGCTCGTCGAGCACGGCTTCGGTGCGCTGACCGTCGAGTCGATCGCCCGCCGGGCCGGTGTCGCCAAGCAGACGATCTACCGCTGGTGGTCCTCGAAGGTCGAGATCCTGCTCGACGTGCTCATCGAGGACAGCGACAAGCGTTTCCCGGTGCCGACGCAGGAGCGGCCGACGGCCGACGACATCCGTCGTTACCTGCGGGCCTTCGCACGTTTCCTCACCCGCGATCCGGCGGGCCGGGTCCTGCTCGCGCTTCTGGCCGAGGCCCAGCACCACGCCGCCACGGCCGCCACGCTGCACGAGCGTTATCTCGACCCCCGCCGCGCCGCCGAGCGCGCCCTGCTCGCCCGCGCCACCGCCGCCGGCGAGATCGCCCCCGACCTGGCCCCCGACGCCACGATGGATGCCCTCGTGGGCCCGATCGTCTACCGCGCGATGACCGGCTCGACCATCCCGCGCGCCCTGGTCGACACCCTCGTCACGGACCTGCTCAAGCCGCCTTCGCACTGACGGCGAATTGTCGGACGAGCTCCGCACGACTGCTGCCCCCATCGGCGCCCAACCGCCGCCCGACAGCCGGCCCCCTCTGTGCGCGGGCTCCCGCTACCCCCATTCGAGGGACATGGGTCGTGGGCCGGCCGCACGGTGGAAATCCTCCGGATGGCGTCGGGTGTGAGCGATGCCGCCAGGCGCACTTCCGTGCCGATGTCCCTCGTGAAGGAGAGCATCACCATGGCCACTTTCGGCTCCGCCGGGCGTTCCCCGCGTCGTATCGGCGCTCGGACGTTCGCGACCCTCGTCGCCCTGCTCGCCACCGGTGCAGCCACTCTCGGTACCGCCGGCGCCGCCCCCGCGCGGACCACGCGGGCCGGCGAGGTGTTCCAATGCGAGCAGGTTCGCCTCTTGCCGCCCAATGCCGTGAGCGCCCAAGCGTGCGACACCGATTACGTGGGCGCGGTCTCCGACTTCGTCGTGGACGGACTGGTGGGCGGAGCCTGGCACTGCGCGAGCGGCCAGGTGGACGCCTCGCACCGGATCCGGGGCTTCGGCTGCAGCCGGGTTTGAGAAGGTATCGGGCAATTGCGGTCGGCGATCCGATGCCGGTGGATCGCCCCCCAGGCGGGAGCGAGACCGACACCCGCAACCGAACGTGATCATCGCTCACCACCCGGCGACCGGCCGGCCACCCGGCCCGCCCGCGTACACCCGCAGGCGGGCCGCACCCCCGCGCGGCGGCGAGTGCCCCCGGCCCGGTACGTCGCCCAGGCAAGTAGCCTGTGTGGCAACGGCATTGCGGACGCTCGACGACGCGGGCGAGGTAACCCCCTGGTAGGGTCCGCCGAGGCTGCCACGACGTGATGCGACGGAGAAGGTCATGAAGCTGCTCCCGCTGTTCATTCGACGGCCGATCGAGGCGGTGTACGAGCGCCGGCTGGCCTCGACCCTGGTCGGGCTGCCGCGTCCGCAGAACGTCGGGATCATGCTCGACGGCAATCGGCGCTGGGCGCGCAAGGCGGGACACTCCGACGTACGCGAGGGATACCGCGCCGGCGGCGCGAAGGTGACCGAGTTCCTGGGCTGGTGCAGCGCCGCCGGGATCGAACACGTGACCCTGTTCATGCTCTCCGACGACAACCTCGGCCGGCCCGCCGAGGAGCTCGGCCCGCTGATCGAGATCATCGAGGAGACCGTCCGGGACATCACCGCCGAGGGCCGCTCCTGGGAGGTCCAGGTGATCGGCTCGCTGGACATGCTGCCCGGTGCCGGTGCCCGGGTGCTCAAGGAGGCCACCGCCGCCACGGCCGGGCGTGGCGGGCTCAGGGTGGACGTCGCGGTCGGTTACGGCGGCCGGCGGGAGATCGTCGACGCGGTCAAGAGCGCGTTCGAGCAGCACATGGCGGCCGGCGGCGACCCGGCCGAGCTGGTCGAGCGGTTCGAGATCGAGGACATCTCGCGGCATCTGTACTCGCCGACCGCCGCGCACACCGACTTCATCATCCGCACGTCCGGCGAGCAGCGGCTGTCCGGCTTCCTGCTCTGGCAGTCCGCGTACGCCGAGATGCACTGGGTGGACTGCTACTGGCCGGCCTTCCGGCACGTCGACTTCCTGCGCGCACTGCGCTCGTACGCCACACGCGAGCGCCGCTTCGGCAAATAGTGGCCGATCAGTCGTCGTCCTGATCCCGGCCGCCGAAGCACCAGGCGTGCGCCTCGATGCTCGCGTACAGATCGGCCCGCGCGTACGGCCCGCGCGCGAGCAGCGCCGTCGCCGCGGCGTGGTCCGGGAGTTCGGCCAGGATCGCGGTGCCCAGCCACTGTGCACCGTCCTCGGACAGCAGCGGCCCGCACACGATCAGCGACCCGGCGTGTTCGCCGTCGAGCAGATGGCGGCGCTGTTCGGCGTGCAGCGCGTCCCGAGCCGCGGTGCTGCCGGGTCGGGCGTGGGCGAGGATCAAGAAGCGCGGCCCGGGCGGCGCACTCCCCTCGAAGTCCCACATCGTCCGGCCGAGGGTGTTGCCCCACCGGCGGATCAGCACCTCCGGCTCGTAGACGCCCGCCCGGTGGTTCGGCTCGTCGTAGGCGAACCTCCGGACCGCGTCGGCGTCCGGCAGATCGACGATGTGCACACTGCCGGTCACCGTCTCCCCGTCGGCGGCGAACGTCGGCCCCCGGGCGATCATGCCCTCGGCATAGCCGTCCATGAACGTCCGATGTGCTTCAAGCAGTTCGTCGCGCAGCGGCCGTGTTCTCGGCCGGTCGCGACAGTAGAACAGGTACTCCATGCCCGATCCCCCGTGCGGTGTCGCCATGTGCGTCCGACCGGAGCACAGTACGACAGGCCGCCGAGGCTGTCGACGACGCGAGCGTGTGCGCCGCGGGCCGGCGGGGGAGCAACCCCCACCGGCCCGTCGGTCGTTCGCCGCGTCCCGCCGTCCTACCCGTGCGGGAAGGTCGTCTTCGCCGGCCGCACCAGGTCGTCCGCGTAGTTGGCGATCAGGTCCAGATTACGATCGGCCAGGTGGTCGAACACCTGCGGCACGCTCGAACCCGGGGTCAGCGACGCCAACGCGCGCTCCGGGTCGAGCCGGGCCGAGACCCAGCCCTCGTGTGAGGACCCGCGCGCGATCACCTCGGCGCCCGGCGTGACGATCATCGAGTTGCCGAAGTACAACACGCCCGCCGGGTCGCTGCCGGTGGCGTTGGCCCCGACGACGTAGACGTGGTTGTCGTACGCCCGTGCGCGGTTGGTGAGTTCCCACAGGTCGGCGGAGCGCAGCAGTGCCGACGGGCGGCAGATCACCTCGGCGCCCCGCACGGCCTGGATCCGGCTCAGCTCCGGGTAGTCGCCGTCGAAGCAGATGATCATGCCGATCCGACCGAGGTCGGTCTCCACCACGTCGACGTGCTCACCGGGCGTGACCCACCCACCGCGCGAGCGCAGTTCGGGGCCGAAGGGGTGGGTCTTGCGGTAGACGCCGAGCACCCGCCCGTCGGGACCGGCCAGCACCGACGAGTTGTACACCTCGCCGCGCTCGGCGCCGCGCTCGTACGTGCCCCACACCAGGTGCACGCCCAACTCCCGGGCCCGCTCCTGGAACGGCTCGGTGAGCCCGCCGGGGATGGCGTCGACCAGGTCCCACAACTCCTCGGCGGGCAGCGCCGGGGTGAAGCCCGTGGTCACGCTCTCCGGCAGGACCACCAACTCCGCGCCGGTCGACTCGACGCAGCGGGTCACCCATTGCAACGCGTGGGTGATGTTCGCCTCGACCACCGCCGCCGTGAGCGGCCCCGGGCGAGGCACGACCTGAACGGCCGCGGCCGTGAACGCACGCATGGTTGTCGCTCCCTTCCCGAAAACGAACCGGATCAGCGCCGACGCGCGATCACGCCGCCGACGATCGCGCCGAGCAGCGCCACCGCCGCGCCGAACAGCGCGCCCTTGGCGAAGTCGTCGCCGGAGAAGGCGGACGCCGGGGCCGCGTACGTACCCGCCGGAGCCGCGACCGCGCCGCCATCCACCGTCGCCACCACGGGAGTTCCGTTGACCGCCGCCGGCACGCCGCCCTTCGGCGCGGCCGTGAGCGGCGTCTGCCCGGTCAGGATCTTGTCCACCGACTTGAAGAACTCGCCGGCCGTCTTCTTGGCCACCCCGGTCAGCATGCGCTGCCCGACGCCGCCGATCACGCCGCCGACCACGGCCTCCGCGTCGTACTCCAACCGGGTCCGGCCGCCGTCGATGTCCTCCAGCGTCACCTTCACCTCGGCGCTGACCGTGCCCGGACCACCCGAACCGGAGGCCTTGAGCATGAACGAACCCGGCGGTACCTGGTCGGTGAGCTGCACGTTGCCCAGGTAGGTGCCCTTGATCGAGGCGACGCCCATCGTCACCGTCATCCGGTACGCGTCGGGACCGGTCTCCTCCAGCTTCTCGCAGCCGGGGATCGTACGGGTGAGCACGGCCGGGTCGTTCAGCGCCGCCCAGACCTTGTCGGCAGGGGCGTTCAGGATGGCGTTTCCTTGGACCTTCATGCTGGGTCGTGCTCCTTAACGGTGGGTGCCGGCGGCATGGTCGGCGCCCCGGCGCAGCGCCGGGATCTCGCCGGCGGCGAACCGCTTGCGCAGATGGAAGAGTTCGGACGGCTGGATCGGCATCCGCGTGATCGGGAAGCCCTCGGCGTCCTCGATCGCGGACGCGAACACCGCCGCCGCGGGGATCACGCCCGCCTCGCCCGCGCCCTTGATGCCGAGCGGGTTGAGCGGGGAGGGCGTCTCCAGGTGGTCGATCTCGATCTTGGGGACCTCGCTGGCGTACGGCATCAGGAAGTCCATGAACGACGCGTTCACCAACTGCCCGTGCTCGTCGTACTCCATACGTTCGTACAGCGCGCCGCCGACGCCCTGGGCGACGCCGCCGTGCACCTGGCCCTCGACGATCATCGGGTTGATCAGATGCCCGCAGTCGTGCACGACGCAGTAGCGCAGGATGCGGATCTCGGCGGTGTCGGGATCGGTCTCCACGATCACCGCGTGCATCCCGTTGGCGAACGTCGCGGTCGGCGGCGAGTAGTAGTCGCGCCCCTCCAGGCCCGGTTCGTCGTCCTCGGCGACCGGCGGCTTGGAGAAGTCGGCCTTGCCGGTCAGCTGGGTGGCCGCCTTGGACGCCTCGTCGAACGCGTAGCGCAGCGGGTTGGACAACACCGCCACGGTGCCGAGCGCGACCGACGCGCCGGGGCTGCCCTTGACCCGCACCTGGCCGTCCACGATCTCCAGGTCGCGCGGGTCGGCCTCCAACGCCTCACCGGCGATCCGCAGCGCCTTGGCCTTGACGTTGCGCGCGGCCAGCGCGATGGCGTTGCCGCTCATCACCGCCGCGCGCGAGGCGAACGTGCCCACCGCGTACGGGAATCGGCGGGTGTCGCCGGTGGTGACGGTGACGTCCTCGATCGGCACGCCCAGTTCGTCGGCGACGATCTGCGCGAACACCGTCTGGTGGCCCTGGCCCTGACTGGTCAGGCCGGTGGCGACGACGACCTTGCCGGTGGTCTCCACCTGGACGTGACCACCCTCGTACGGGCCGACGCCGGTGCCCTCGACGTAGCACGCCACGCCGATGCCCACCCGGCGGCCCTCGGCCCGCGCCCGGGCCCGGTACGCCTCGAACTCGTCCCAGCCGACCAGCTTCTTCAACGCGTCCAACGAGCCGGGGAAGTCGCCCGAGTCGTAGATCAGCGGCCGGCCGTCCTGGAACAACAGCCCGTGGTCGTACGGCATTTCGTCGGGCTGGATGAAGTTGACCGCGCGCACCTCGGTGCGGTCCTTGCCCAGGTGGTCGGCGATCGCGTCCATCGCCCGCTCCATCGCGAACACGCCCTGCGGGCGGCCCGCGCCGCGATACGGGGTGACTATCACCGTGTTGGTGTACAGGCTGCGGAAGTCGACCCGGTACGCGCCGGGCTTGTACGGGCCGAGCAGCTGCGTCGAGGTGATGATCGGCACGATGATCCCGTACGGGGTGTACGCGCCGTTGTCGTGCAGGATCTCCACGTCCAGGCCGAGCAGTCGGCCGTCGTCGTCGAACCCGACCCGCACGGTCTGGAGTTGGCCGCGCTCGTGGGCGGCGGAGATGAAGTGTTCGCGGCGGTCCTCGGTCCACTTGACCTCGTGGTCGAGCAGCCGGGCCGCCCACGGGATCAGGATCTCCTCGGGCCACGGGTGCACGATCTTGACGCCGAAGCCGCCGCCCACGTCGGGGGTGACGCATTCGACCCGGTCCAGCGGGAGGTCCAACTTGGCCGCCACGGCGGCGCGGACACCCGTGGAGGTCTGGGTGGAGGTGTACACGCGCAGGCTCTCGTCGGCCGCGTCCCAGCGGGCGTAGACGCCGCGGCCCTCCATCGGCATGCACGCGCTGCGCTCGATGTCCAGCTTCAGTTCGAGCCGGTTGGGCGCGGCGGCGATCGCGGCCGGCGCGTCGCCGACCTCCTGGACCAGGTGCGCGGCGCAGTTGCCCGGCACGTCGTCGTGCACGAGGCGGTCCGCGCGGTGGGCGTTCTCGATGCCGACCACCGGCGGCAGCGCCTCGTACTCGACGGTGATCCGCTCGCAGGCGTCCTCGGCGAGGTAGCGGTCGGTGGCCACGACCATCACCACGGCCTCGCCGACGTGGTTGACGAACTCCTTGGCCAGCGGGTACGCGGTGCGCCCGTGGGTGAGCGCGGGGTGCGGGATGAGCAGCGGCAGCGGCTCGGCGACCCGGCCGGTCAGGTCCTCGTAGGTGTAGATCGCGATCAGGCCGTCGACGTCGAGCGCGCCGGTGACGTCGATCCCGGTGATTCGGGCCCGCGCGTGCGGGCTGCGCACGAAGGCGGCCTCGTAGGAGCCCTCGCCCAGGTCGTCGAGGTAGCGGCCGTTGCCGACCAGCAGGCGCAGGTCCTCGGTGCGCTGCACCGGTGCGCCGAACATCTTGGTGGTCATCGGGCGTCCCCCTCGGCGTGCGCGCAGCCCTTGCGTTCTTCCGTGATCTCGGCAGCGCGCAGCACGGACTTGACGATGTTCTGGTAGCCGGTGCAGCGGCACAGGTTGCCGGAGACCGCCTCGCGGGCCTCCTCCTCGGTGGGCGTCGGGTTCTCCTCCAGGAAGGCGGAGACGACGGTGAGGAAGCCGGGGGTGCAGAAGCCGCACTGGAGGCCGTGGCACTCGCGGAACGCCTGCTGTACGGGGTGCATGGTGCCGTCGGGCTCGGCGAGGCCCTCGACGGTGGTGATCTCGTGGCCCTGGGCGCTGACCGCGAACATCAGACAGGCGCGCATCGGCTTGCCGTCGATGCGCACGGTGCACGCGCCGCAGACGCCGTGTTCGCAGCCGACGTGGGTGCCGGTCAGGCCCAGGTCGTGGCGCAGGCAGTCGGAGAGCAGCCGGCGCGGGGTGACGGTGGTGGTGTGCGGTACGCCGTTCACGCTCAGCCGGATGTCGAGCCGCTGCTCGGTGGGGATCTGCGTGTCGGTCATCGGGCGCTCCGCTCGGTGCTGGTGGTGCCTGTCGTGCCGTTCGGGTCGACCAGGGCCGCGCGCTCGGTGGCGGTGCGCAGCGCCCGGACGGTGAGTACGCCCGCCAGTTGGGCGCGGTATTCGGCGGTGGCGTGGATGTCGCCCTCGGGCTCCAGGCTCCCGGCGGCCAGCGTCGCCGCGTCCTGCCACACGGCGGTGTCGGCGGTGCGGCCGATCAGCGCGTCGGTGAGGTCGAGTACGAGCGGGACGGGGGAGAGCGAGAGGTAGGCGGCGCGGGCCGAGACGATGCGCAGGTCGTCGTCGACGGTGACCGCCGCCGCGACCCCGCACATCGCGTAGTCGCCGTGCCGGCGGGCGATCTCGACGAACTCGGTGCCGGTGCGGCCCGGCAGGCGGGGGAAGTAGGCGGCGACGGCGAGTTCGCCCTCCTCGATGGACGCCTCCAGCGGGCCGACGAAGAAGTCCTCGACGGCCACCGTGCGGGTGGAGCCCTTGCGGGCCAGCGTCATCGAGCCGCCGAGCAGCGCGAGTACGGCGGTCATCTCGCCGGAGGGGTCGGCGTGCGCGAGGCTGCCCACGGTGGTGCCGCGGTTGCGGATCACCGGGTGGGCGACCAGGCGCAGACCCTGGCGCAGCAGCGGGACCACCGCGTGTGCGGCCTCGTCCGCCTCGACCTCGGCGTGCCGGGCGAGCGCGCCCACCGCGACGCCGCCGGGGTCGGTGCGGACGTAGGCCAACTCGCTGAGCCCGTTGATGTCCACCAGGTGGGCCGGGGCGGCGAGTCTCATGTTGAGCATCGGGATCAGGCTTTGGCCGCCGGCGAGGACCTTTCCGTCGTGGCCGACCTCGGCGAGGGCGTCGAGGGCCTCGGCCAGGTCGGTCGGTGCGTGATATCGGAATGCCGGCGGCTTCACGTGTCGTCCCCTCCAGGTGGTGCGTGCGGTGGTGCGGGTGGGTGGGTCAGCTCTGCGGCGGCGGGGGCGCGGCACTGCTGCCGGCCAACGGCTTGCCGCCGGGCGGGTGTTCCTCCACGGTGCCCAGGGACAGCGCGGTGCCGCCCTCCAGTTCGACGTCCGCGGGCGCCTTGGGGTCGCGCATGTGTGCGGGGGCCAGGGCGTGCAGGGCGTGGTAGACCACCAGGGTCACGATGGTGCCGAGCGCGATGCCCTCGATGACGAAGTCGTCGTTGAACTTGATCGCGACGCCGCCGATGCCGATGACCACGCCGGCCGCGACCGGGACGAGGTTGATCGGGTTGGCGAAGTCGACCTTGTTCTCGATCCAGATCTTGGCGCCGAGCAGGCCGATCATGCCGTAGAGCACGACGGTGATGCCGCCGAGCACGCCGCCGGGGGTGGCCGCGATCAGCGCGCCGAACTTCGGGCACAGGCCGAACAGCACGGCGACGACGGCGGCCACGTAGTAGGCGGCCGTGGAGTAGACCCGCGTGGCGGCCATCACGCCGATGTTCTCGGCGTAGGTGGTGGTCGGCGAGCCGCCCACGGCGCTGGCCATCATGGTGCCGACACCGTCGGCGGTGATCGCCTTGCCCAGGCTGCCGTCCAGGTCGGCGCCGGTCATCTCGGAGACGGCCTTGACGTGGCCGGCGTTCTCCGCGATCAGCGCGATCACCGCGGGCAGCGCGACCAGGATCGCCGAGGTCTTGAAGTCCGGGGCGTGCGTGGAGGGCATGCCGAACCAGTCGGCCGAGGTGACGCCGGAGAAGTCGACCCGGTCGTGGGCGAACTCCTTGCCGTCGTGCTGTCCGGGCTGCACCGAGGTGATCTGCCCGAACCCCTTGTCGAACAACCACGACAGCACGTAGCCGAAGACGAGGCCGAGGAAGATCGCGATGCGCGACCAGAAGCCGCGCAGCAGCACGGTCATCGCGATCACCGCGGTCATCGTCAGTATCGCGATCCACTGGTCCTGCGGCCAGTAGGTCTTGGCCACCACGGGGGCCAGGTTGAAGCCGATCAGCAACACCACGGCGCCGGTGACCACCGGCGGCAGGGCCTTGTTGACCACTTCGGCGCCGAGCAGGTGGATCAACACGCCCGCGAGCGCGAGTACGGCGCCGGCGACCAGGATCGCGCCGGTGACCGTCGCGCTGGAGCCGCCGGAGGCGCGGATCGTGGTGACCGCGCCGACGAACGCGGCGCTGGTGCCGAGATAACTGGGGATCTTCCCCTGCACGACGAGCAGGAAGACCACGGTGGCCAGACCCGACATCATGATCGCCAGGTTCGGGTCCAGGCCCATGATCACCGGGAAAACGAATGTCGCGCCGAACATCGCGACGATGTGCTGTGCTCCCAGACCGATGGTCCGACCCCACGAGAGCCGTTCGTCGGGGCGTACGACCTCACCCGGAGGTGGGGTGCTGCCGTCCCCGTAGAGCTTCCATCCCAAGCCGAGTGCCATGTTCAGCCGCCTTCCAGGCGTAGGGGGGTGCGAGGGCGATTCGTTGTCGCACGACCCGGCACGGTGAGCGCGATCCGGTGGAGTCCGCCGGTCTCGCCACGAGGTTGGGGGAAGGTTATGGACGGGTCCGTCACCGGGGCTTGGGTGATAGGTGACAGAGCTCGCCCGGTGGTGTTGTGGAATTCACCCAAGGTTTGTTGCCGTCGCGTGTCGGCGTATGGATGAACGACCAAGGCTTTCTCCGTACGTGCGCGCCGCGCTACAGCCCGCGCATGCGGCGCACCTGGAGCGCCAGCATGATGTTGAGCCGTAGATGCGAGTCGGTGGTGAACGCGCCGAGCAGTCGTTCCAGCTTGCCGATCCGATAGCGCAGCGTGTTGTAGTGGAAATGCAGGATCCGGGCCGTCTCGGCCACGTTCAGGTTGGTGTCCAGGAGCACCTCCAGGGTGGTGCGCAGATCGGTGGTCTCCTCGTCCTCGCGGCTCGCGAGTTCGCCGAGGGTCTCCCGCATGAAGCTGGTCAGTTCGGCGGAGTCGGGGACCAGGCTGAGCAGCCGGTACACGCCCAGGCTGTCGAAGTCGGCGATGCCGCCCGGGCCGTGCATCTGGCGGCCCACCTTGGCCGCGCGGCGGGCCTGTTCGTACGCCTCGGGCAGCAGCGCCGGATCGGTGACCACGCGGCTGACCCCGGTGGAGAACGACCGGCGTCCGCCGCCGCCGTCGCCGGAGACCTGGGTGACCATCTGGCGGACCGTCTCGCCGGGCGCGGTGCGCTGGGAGGCGCCCATCACGACCACCACCTCCTGGCTGTAGCCGACCACCGCCGCACGCGAGTCGCGCTCGCGGACGACCATGCCCCAGGCGGTGGCGAAGCGCTCGTGGGCGGGCCGCAGATCGTCGGAGTCGGGGTCGGGGCTCTCGCCCGGCTCCAACTGGGCGACCACCACGATCAGCGGGCGGTCGATGGCCCAGCCGAGCGAGGCGCAGTGCCGCACGGTGTGCGCGGGATCGCCCGCCCGGCCGGCCAGCAGGTCGCGCATGAAGTCGCCCTGGTACTTGCTCTCCACGGCGGCGACCGCGAGGTCCTTGGTGATCACCAGGGCGGCGGTGGCCGCGGCCCGTTCGAGCACCTGGATGTCGCTCTCGTCCAGGGTACGACCGGCGGAGATCAGGACCACCCGACCATGGTCGAGGGCGCCGGCCAGGATCGGTACGAGCGCCACGCCGGTACCGGGATCCTCCAGCGCGCCGGCGCCGTGCCTGAAGCGCTCGACGCGGAAGCGACCGGAGGCGTCGAACAGCGCGCGGCGAGCGGTGGGGGCGGCCTGCTTCGCCGCCTCGCCCTCGTCCCGGGAGTCGGAGGACGCCAGGAGCCGGCCGTCGGGGGTGGTGACCATGACGGTGCCGCCGAGCAGGCGGCTGAGCTCGTCGGTGATCGCTTCGAGGGCGCCGCCGGCCAGTACGACGCTGACCAGCGCGCGGTGCGCCTCCTCGGAGCGGGCCAGCACCGCGGCCTGCCGATTGAGGATGTCGGTGAGCACCTGGTTGAGGATGTCGTCGAAGGCGACGTCGTCGGGCAGCCGGATGATGGGCAGGCCGACCCGGTCGGCGGCGGCCAGCATGTCGGCGGGCAACTCGTCCAGGTAGCGGCCGAGCTTGATGCCGACCGCGGCCAGCCGGCGCGATTCGAGCGCGGTGACCAGGTCGCACAGGGACTGCGGGGTCTCGCGCAGGGGGTAGCCGGTGGTCAGGAGGAGTTCGTGCGGCTTGGTCCACGGCAGGATGTCCGGGACCTCCATCACGTTGAGTCGCTGCACGACGCGGTCCAGGCCGCGCTCGCCGGCCATCAGTTCGGCGCCCGACAGGCTGGAGAGGCTGAGCACGTCGCGAACCGGGACGCCGCGAACGAGCGTGCCGGTACTCGCGGTTCGCACCCCGCCGGGGCCTCCGCCAGGGCTTGGCAGATTACGCGAATTAAGTGCGCCAAGGTTGGCAACTTGCTCCATTCGAGGACCATAGCCATTGGATTACGTTCACAACAGACATAGAGCCGGTCCGATTCAAATCGGTTCGGAAGAGACGCCCCACCGGTGCACTCGCGCCTCCGGCGTCACGGGCACACCGTGTCCACGGGTGACTTCGTACCGTTTCCAGCCCATACGGAACCCACTTCGCACCGCATCGCATCGCACCGGGAGGCACGACCGTGGCAGACCCGGGAGAGGTGAGCCGTGTGCCGGCGCCGGTGGGCGCGGGGACCGTGCCGGGGGCGGCGACGGTGTCGGGTGCCGCCGTGCCGGCGGGCCCGGTGTCCGTGCCCGGGTCGGCGTCGGCGGTGTTGCGGGCGGGGTTGGCGGGGCCCGAGCGGCCCGCTCGGGTGCTCGGGGTGTTTCCGGCCGCGGTGTACCTGGCCGATGTCGGCTCCGGGGAGGTCGTGGCGGTGTGTACGCATGACGCCGTGCGACTGCCGAATGCCGTCGTGCTCGCCGCACGGACCCAGCGGTCGCCGTTTCCGGCGGCGGCCGGTGCCACCGACGCGTGGATCGGCGGTGGTGCGCTCGGCGTCGGACCGCTGCGGGTCGACGTGGTTCGGTGGTGGACGCCGCCGCGACCGCCCGCGCCCGGTGACGTGCGTACCCGCGCACACGGTGTGACGACCCTGCGTGCCGCGCTGGACACCGCCGCCACCGGGCTGCCCGCCGGCGCCCGGGTCGATCTGGCCGAGCTGAGCCGGTACGCGTACACCGACCCCGAGCGGGCCACCGGCGCCGCGCTGCGCCTGATCGGGCTCGGCCCCGGCCTGACCCCCAGCGGCGACGACGCGCTCTGCGGCTTCCTGCTCGCGCTGCGCCACCTCGACCCCGGAGCGGCCGGCGCCCGGCACGCGCACACCCTCGGCGCCCGCGTCGCCGCACACGCCCCGGGCCGCACCACCGACCTGTCCGCCGCACTGCTCGGCCACGCCGCCCGCGGCGACGGCTGTACGCAACTGATCGACCTGATCGGCGCGATGGGCCGCGACACCGACGTACTCCCGTGCCTGCGCCGCCTGCTGAC
This sequence comes from Embleya hyalina, assembly GCF_003967355.1. Classification (GTDB taxonomy): domain Bacteria; phylum Actinomycetota; class Actinomycetes; order Streptomycetales; family Streptomycetaceae; genus Embleya; species Embleya hyalina. Next base: position 41,665 of record NZ_BIFH01000037.1, read on the forward strand.
GGTGGGTCACACCTCCGGCGCGGACCTCGCCCTCGGCGTGCTCGCCGGCGCCGAGGCGATGCGCACGGGCGCCGCACCAGCCGAACTCCCGTACCCGAAACTCCCGTACCCCGAAGGAAGGAGCGCCCGTGAGCAGCGCGCTTGAGCTGCGCCGCGGAACATACCGAGACTCGGTCAGCCTGATGCAGGTGAGCCGATCGGTATCCGCGGTGGACGGGGTGACCAAGGCGCTCGTCGCCATGGCGACCGAACTCAACGTCGGCCTCTTGGCGGGCATGGGCTTCGAAACCCCCGACGGCGCCGGACCCAACGACCTGATCGTGGCGATCCGGGCCGAGGACGAGGACGCGCTGAGCCGCGCCAAGGCGGTCCTGGAGACGTCCCTGGAGCTGTCCACCGGCGGTGGCGGCGGGATCGGCTCGGCCGGCGGCGTGCCGCCGCGCACGATCCGCACCGCCGCGGCCTCCGGCACCGACGCCACCCTCGCCCTGATCTCGGTCCCCGGACCGCACGCCTTCGCCGAGGCCGTCGACGCCCTGGAGGCGGGCTTGGACGTGCTGATCTTCAGCGACAACGTGCCGGTCGAGCAGGAGATCCGGCTCAAGGACATGGGCCGCGAACGCGGCCTGCTCGTGATGGGCCCGGACTGCGGCACCGCGCTGGTCGGCGGCGTCGGCCTGGGCTTCGCCAACACCGTGCGCGGCGGCCCGATCGGGATCGTGGCCGCCTCCGGCACCGGCTCGCAGGAACTCATGTGCCTGCTGCACGCGGCCGGCAGCGGGGTCAGCCACTGCCTCGGCGTGGGCGGGCGCGACCTGAGCGAGGCCGTCGGTGCCCGCTCCACGCTCCAGGCGCTGGCCATGCTGGACGCCGACCCGAACACCGAGCTGATCGTGGTGGTGTCCAAGCCGCCGGCCGACGCGGTGGCCGCCGAGGTCGAGCGTTACGCCGCGACCCTGGGCACGCCGGTGCAGTTGGCCTTCCTCGGGCAGGGCCGGGACGACCTGACGGCCGCCGCCACCAAGGCGCTCGCCGCGATCGGCCACGCCGGCGTCGAGGACCGGGTGTGGCCGGCCGAGTCGCCGCGCGCCCCGCGTACCGGCGCGCTGCGCGGGCTGTTCTGCGGCGGCACGTTGTGCGACGAGGCGATGATCATCGCCGCCGACCGGCTCGGACCCGTCGCGTCCAACATCCCGCTGCGGCCCGAGTGGGCGCTGCCCGCCGACATGCACGCGGCCGGCCACCTGATGATCGACTTCGGCGACGACGGCCTGACCGCGGGCCGCCCGCACCCGATGATCGACCCGAGCCTGCGCCTGGAACGCCTCGCCGAGGAACTGGCCGACCCGGCCGCCGCGGTGCTGCTCCTGGACGTCGTACTCGGCCACGGCGCGCACGCCGACCCGGCCGCCGACCTGGCCGCGGTGTTGCGCACGGCCGGGCCCGACGCGCCCGTCGTACTGATCTCGCTGTGCGGAACCGACCTGGACCCGCAGGACCTGGAGGCCCAGGCCCGCACGCTGGCCGACGCCGGCGCCGAGGTCCACCTGTCCAATGCCGAGGCCGCCCGGCGCGCCGTGGCGATCGTAGAAGGGCTCGACGCGTGAGCGCTCCCAACCGTCTTCTCACCCAGGACCCGTCGGTGGTCGCGGTCGGCGCCGAACTGCTCGCCGACGCTCTCGCCGCGCAGGCCGTGCCGGTGACCGCCGTCGACTGGCGCCCGCCACTGCCCGGCACCTCCGACGCGCTGGCCCGCGTACTCGCCGACGAGCGGCGCGACGCGGCCGACAAGGTCGCGATCGAGCGGGTGTTGGCCTCGACCCCGCACCTGGTCGACGTCAAGCCGGCGAGCGAGGCACTGGGCCTGACGGCGGGTCAGTTCCGGCACGCGGGGCCGCCGATCGACTGGGCGCGGGCGTCCGGGCCGATGCGCGGCGCGCTGATCGGCGCGGTGCTCTTCGAGGGCCTGGCCGACACCCCCGAGGCGGCGGAGAAGTTCCTCGCCGACGGGCACGCCGAGCTGGACTCCTGCCACCACCACCACGCGGTGGGGCCGATGGCGGGTGTGGTCAGCCCGTCGATGTGGATGTTCGAGCTGGAGGACACCACGCACGGCACCCGCGCCTGGTGCTCGCTCAACGAGGGCCTGGGCAAGGTGCTGCGCTACGGCGCGTACGGGCCCGAGGTGATCGAGCGGCTGCAGTGGATGTCGGCGGTGCTCGGCCCGCTGCTGCGCACCGCGGTGCGCGCGGGTGAGCCGATCGACATCCGCGCGATCATCGCGCAGATGCTCCAGATGGGCGACGAGGGCCACAACCGCAACCGCGCGGGCACGCTCATGCTCCTGCGCGAACTGCTGCCCGGCATGGTCGAAAGCGGCGCGCCCACCAAGGACATCGCCGAGGCGGCCCGCTTCGTCGGCGGCAACGACCACTTCTTCCTGAACCTGGACATGCCGGCCTGCAAGCTGGCCATGGACGCGGGCCGGGACGTCCCCGGCTCCTCGCTGGTGGTCGCGATGGCCCGCAACGGCACCGACTTCGGCATCCAGGTCTCCGGCACCGGCGACCGCTGGTACACCGGCCCGGCCGAGGTGCCGGACGGCCTGTACCTGGGCGCCTACGGCCCCGACGACGCCAACCCGGACATCGGCGACTCGGCGATCACCGAGACGGCCGGCATCGGCGGCTTCGCGATGGCGGCGGCGCCGGCGATCGTGCGCTTCATCGGCGGCGAGGTCGACGACGCACTCGCCGCGACGCGGCGGATGTACGAGATCACGCTGGCGGAGAACCCGGCCTACCAGATCCCGGTCCTCGACTTCCGGGGCACACCCACCGGCATCGACGTCACCAAGGTCGTCCGGACGGGCATCCTGCCCCAGATCAACACCGGCATCGCCGGCAAGGTGGCCGGCACCGGCCAGGTGGGCGCCGGCCTGGTGACCCCGCCGGCCTCCTGCTTCACCGAGGCCATCGAGGCCCTGGCGGAGGCGGCCCCGCCCCTCGCCTGACCCCACCCGAAAGAGGGCCCGCCGCGCCGACCCCCGAGCGGCGGGCCCTCTTCGCCATACGCACCCCCGCGGGAACGCCACCGCCCCGAGCCGCCGCCGGGCCGATTTGGCTTCCGCGCCGCGCGTTCCGGTGCGCCGCGCGATCCCCGCGCCGACAATCCCCGTATCGGGTGCCGCGTACGCTGGGAGTCCCGAAACGCGAGGACTCGACACCGTGCCGCACAGCCCCGAAGAGCAGATCATCCGCATCGCCGCGGCCGCCGGCGGACCCTTCGGGGTCGCCCTGGGCGGCAGTCGGGGACTGGGGCGGCACGGGCTCGTGGATCGGGACGGTGACACCGTCGACCTCGCCCTGGCCGCGCGCGACGGCAAGCGGCTCGGCGCCGCCCGGGGCGCGATCGTGGCCGCGTTGGGCGAGGCCGGGTTCGGCGTGCGCGTCGACGGCAAGGCGGCCACGAAGACCCGGGTCCGGCTCACCGTGCGGCCGGCCGGGGTCAAGCGGGCGATCCCGGTGAGCCTGTACGTCGGGCCGCGTCGGCACGAGCCGGTCGTGGTGGCCGACGTCGCCGTGCTGCATCCCGACGACCTCGCCGCCGCGAAGGTGGTCACCCTGGGGTCGCGGGCCGAACTCCGGGACGCCTTCGACGTGTTCGCGCTCTCCGCCGGCTACGACACCGGGCGGCTGCTCGAACTGGCCCTGGCCTACGATCCCGAACTGCGGGCCGAGGACTTCCTGACCGGGTTCAAGCACGTCACCGAGCGCGAGGACGCGGACTTCCGCCGACTGGGGTACACCGCCGCGCGGGCCGACGCGGTGCGCGCGTACTTCCAGGACTGGTTCGCCGAACTGTCCGCCCGTGGCAGCCGCCCGATCGCCGCCGCCCTGGACCCGAAGGTGTCGGCCGCACTCGCGCGGCTCGCGCGACTCGCCGAACCGACGGCGGCCGAAGGGGACGAGGACGCGTGAGCCGCCTCAGGACCGCCGGCCGCCGGGCGTGACCAACCCCGTCTCGTAGGCCAGCACCACGGCCTGCGCCCGGCTGGACAGGTGCAGTTTGGCCAGGGCCCGGTTGAAGTGGGTCTTGACGGTGGACTCGGTGACCACGAGCGTGCCGGCGATCTCGGTGTTGGCCAGGCCCTTGCCGACCAGGCGCAGCACCTCCAACTCCCGTCCGGTCAGCGCGTCCAGGGCCGGCGGGACGTCGTCGGCCGGCGGGGTGGGCGCGGCGGCGACGTACGTCTCGATCAGTCGCCGGGTGACGCTGGGCGCGAAGAGCATGTCGCCGGCCATCACCGCGTCGATCGCGGCGAGCAGTCGTTGCGGGCCGATCTCCTTGAGCAGGAACCCGGAGGCGCCGGCGCGCAGTGCGGCGTAGACGTACTCGTCCAGGTCGAAGGTGGTCAGCACGACGATCCGGGGCGGATTGCCGTCGGCGGCGGCGAGGATGCGTTCCGTGGCGACCACGCCGCTCACCCCGGGCATGCGGATGTCCATCAGGATCAGTTCGGGTCGCAGCTTCGCCGCCATGTCCACGGCCTCGGCCCCATCGGACGCCTCGCCCACCACGTCGATGCCCGGGGCCGCGCGTAACAGGGCGGCCAGTCCCGCCCGGATCAGGACCTGGTCGTCCACGACAAGTACCTTGGTCACCCCGTCGTTCCTTCCGTCACGTCGGTCCGAGGCGACCTAGCTGTCGCCCGTGCCCCCGACCTTGCCGCCCGACGTGCCGGGCTCGGCCGGGATGGGCAGGACGAGGCCGACCTCGAACCCTCCTTCCGGGCGCGGTTCGGCGGAGAACGTCCCGCCGTAGAGCCTGGCGCGCTCGGACATGCCGATCAGGCCGTGTCCGGTCGCGCCCCCGATTGTGCCCGAATTCCCGGTCCGTGGGGCGGCGTCGGGGTCGGGTTCCCCGCCGTCGTCGCAGACCGCCACGCGCAGACGGGTGGGTTCGTACTCCACCGTCAGTTCCACCCGTGCGGTGCGGGCGTGTTTGAGCACATTGGTCAGTGCCTCCTGGACGATCCGGTACGCGCACAACTCGACGCCGGGCGACAGCGGACGGGCGACGCCGATCCGCCGGATGGTCACCGTCACCCCCGCCGCCCGGATCCGGCGCACCACGTCGTCCAGGCGGGCCAGGCCGGGCGCCGGATCCATGTCGTCGTCGGCGGCGGGCCGGTCCGGGCCGGTCACGCGCGCCTCGTCCAGGTCCGCGGGATCGGCGCGCAGCAGCAGCAACATCCGGCGCATCTCGTCCAGCGCCTCGCGGGTGGTCTCCCCGATGGTGTGCAACGCCGCCCGGGCGGTGGGCGGATCGGAGGTGATCACGTACTCGGCCAGACCGGCCTGTACCGAGATCACCGAGACGTGGTGGGCGACCACGTCGTGCAGTTCGCGCGCGATGCGCACCCGCTCGTCGGTGACCGCGCGCCGCGCCCGGGCCTCCTGTTCGCGGGCCAGTTTGGCGGTCAACAGCGCCAACTGCGCGTTGCGTTCGCCCAGTCGGCGGGCGGCCGTGCCGAACCAGCAGACGACCGGCGGAACGGTCAGGATCTGCGCGACGACGGTGACCATCGAGCCGCCGTCGGCGGCGAGGCCGGCGTAGATCCAGGTGGCGCCCACGGCGGCGATCGCCACCGCCGCGATCCGCACGGGCCGATGCGAGGCGACCGTGTACAGCGCGAGCAGCGAACCGAGGGAGTTCACCACCGGCCAGTAACCCAGGGCGATGAACCAGATCTGGAGCGCGAGCATCACGAACAGCACGGCGACGGGGGCGCGCCTGCGGACCAGGAGGGGGAGATTGATCAAGACGATCAGGACGAAACCGAACGTATCGGTATGTCGCCAGTTCCCGGTCGGGTCCTCGCGCGCCAGCAGCAGGCTGACCACCATGTCGGCCCCCGCCAGCGTCACGTCCACGGCTCGCGGAGGGACGCCGGCGGGCAGTCTCTTCCACACCGTTCGGGCCCGCATCGGCGCAGCGTAGCCCGCCGCCGATGCCGCGTCGTCAAACCGGCGGTCCAGGCGCGCATACCGCGCTGGTTGTAGGCCGGTTCGCCGGGCGGCGCGGAGGTCCGGGGGCGGGATCCGGCGAGACCGGCGGCGGGATCCGCGTCGGCACGGCCCGATTCGGGCAGGTAAGAATGACAGGGATCGGGTCGCTCTTTGGCACATGTTGCCGTCGAGAGTGCGGCCGGTACAGCGTGTACTGAACACCGATCGTTCGGGCGGGGCGACGCCGAGTGCCCCCGCCCGGGCGTTACGGGTGTGGCGAAAGGTGTGGGCGTGGCGCAGGCGTGGTGGGGCGGCGAGGACGTCGACGGGCCGGAGGCGGTGGCCGCGCGCCTGGACGGCGTGGACTACCTGGCCGGGGACGGCATCGGTACCGCCGCCTATCTCGCGCTGCGGATGGGCCGGCCGCTGCTGGTCGAGGGCGAGCCCGGCGTGGGCAAGACCGCACTCGCCCAGGCCCTGGCGCAGGCGTTCGCCGTACCGCTGTTCCGACTCCAGTGCTACGAGGGCCTGGACGCCTCGCAGGCGCTCTACGACTGGGACTTCCCACGCCAGATGTTGCACCTGCGGGCGGCCGGCGCGGCGGGGGAGAGCGACGCCGCGACACTGGAGGCGGGGCTGTACGACCGGCGCTATCTGATCTCCAGGCCGGTGCTGGCGGCCATCGAGGCGTCGCCGGCGGTGCTGCTGGTGGACGAGGTGGACCGGGCCGACGACGAGTTCGACGCGTTCCTTCTGGAGGTGCTGTCCGATTTCGCGGTGACGGTGCCCGAGTTGGGGCGGATCGCCGCGGCGGTGCCGCCGCTGGTGGTGCTCACCTCCAACCGCACCCGCGAACTGCACGACGCGCTCAAGCGGCGCTGCCTGTACCACTGGCTGGACCACCCCGACCACGCCCGCGAGGTGGCCATCGTGCGCCGTCGGCTGCCCGAGGTGGGCACGAGGCTCGCCGAGGACGTGGTGCGCGCGGTGGGCCGGCTGCGCGCGGCCGACCTGGTCAAGCCGCCCGGCGTCGCGGAGACCCTGGACTGGGCGGGCGCGCTGCTCGTGCTCGGCGTGCGCGAACTGGACCCGGAGGCCGCCGCCCGCACCCTGGGCGCGGTGCTCAAGCACCGCGAGGACCTGGAGAGCGTACGGTCGGCCGGGTTCGACCGGCTGCTCGTGGCGGGCGGCTGAGATGAGCGCGCGCAGCCCCCTGGACGCCGCCACGCTGCGCGCCGCGGCGAACGCGCCGACCCGCCGGGACGGGGTGGAGGTCCTGGTCGGGTTCGCCCGCACGGTGCGGGCCGCCGGGGTCGCGGCCGACCCCGAGCGGGTACGGGTGTTCCTGGCCGCCGCCGCCGAACTGGGCGCCGATCGGCCCGAGCACACCTACTGGGCCGGGCGGCTCGCGCTGTGCTCGGCGCCGCAGGAACTGGCCCGCTACGACGCCGCGTTCGCCGCGTACTTCGGCGCCGAACAGCCGGTGCCGGGCCGCCGTCGCCCGCACGTGGACGTCGAGCGCGCGGTGGGTGTGCCGGACACGGCGTCCGCCCCGCCGCGGGAGGACGAGCGGGACGGGGAGGCGCGGGTGGCCGCCGCGGACCGGACCGAGATCCTGCGCCGGCGCGACATCGCCTCGCTCGACCCGGCCGCGCGCGCCGAACTGCGCCGACTGCTGGCGCTGCTGCGCCCGGCCGCGCCCACCCGCCGTACCCGGCGCCGCCGTCCGGCCCGACACGGCCGGATCGACCGCACCCGCACGGTGCGGGCCGCGCTGCGCACCGGCGAGTTGGACCGGTTGCACCGGGCCGAGCGCACGGTGCGACCGCGCCGCCTGGTGCTGCTCCTGGACGTCAGCGGCTCGATGGCGCCGTACGCGGACGCGCTGCTGCGACTCGGCCACGCCGCGGTGCGCCGGCGTCGGGGCACCGAGGTGTTCACCGTCGGTACCCGGCTGACCCGGATCAGCCGCGAGCTGGGCCACACCGACCCGGACCGGGCGTTGGCCGCCGCGTCCGCCGTCGTGCCCGATTTCAGCGGTGGCACCCGGCTCGGCGACCAGTTGCACGCCTTCCTGACCCACTGGGGCCGGCGCGGCGTGGCCCGGGGCGCCGTCGTGGTGATCGCCTCCGACGGCTGGGAACGCGGCGACCCCGAGCCGCTGGCGGTGGCCATGGCCCGCTTGCACCGGCTGGCGCATCGGGTGATCTGGGTCAATCCGCACCGGGCCCGGGACGGGTATCAACCCCTTGCGGCGGGTATGGCCGCGGCCCTCCCGTACGTTGACGATTTTGTGGCCGGGCACAGCCTGGCCGCCCTGGAGGAACTGTGTGCACTGCTGGTCGACGAGCGAGGGGCCCGGTGATCGGCCGTGCGTGAACTGCTTGACCACCTCGAGGCGTGGTACCGGACCGGACGTACGTTCGCCCTGGCCACGGTGGTGTCCACGCTGCGCAGCGCGCCGCGCGACGCCGGTGCGGTGATGGCCGTCTCCGCCGACGGCGTGGCGCTCGGCAGCGTGTCGGGCGGGTGCGTCGAGGGGGCGGTGTACGAGCTGGCCATGGAGGTCGTCGAGGACGGTCGACCGCGCACCGCGGCCTACGGGATCAGCGACGACGACGCGCTGATGGTGGGCCTGACCTGCGGCGGCACCCTGGAGGTGTATGTCGAGCCGGTCGATCCGAGCCGCTTCCCGGAGTTCCCGGAGCTGATCGCCGCGCTGCGCGAGGGCCACCCGATCGCGGTGGCGACGGTGGTCTCCACGCCCACGCCGGAACGACTGGGTACGCGGGTGCTGGTCGGTCCCGCCGCGAGCGACGGGGACTCGCCGCGGACGGCCTCCATACGCGCGATGCTGGACGCCGATCGCACCACGCTGGCGAGCTCGGACGGCGACGGGCTCGTCCCGGTCCGGGCGCTGGGGGTGCGGCAGGACGAGGTGGTCTTCGTACGCTCGCACCTGCCGCGTCCGCGCCTGCTGGTGTTCGGCTCCAACGACTACGCGGTGGCCATGGCCCGGGCGGGCGCGTTCGCCGGGTTCCGGGTCACCGTGTGCGACGCGCGGCCGGTGTTCGCCACCGCGGACCGCTTCCCGGGCGTGGACGAGCTGGTGGTGGACTGGCCGGACCGCTACCTGGCGGACACCCGGGTCGACGCGCGCACGGCGATCTGCGTACTCACCCACGACCCGAAATTCGATGTGCCGGTCCTGGTCCGGGCGTTGCGGATGCCGGTCGGCTACGTGGGCGCGATGGGCAGCCGCCGCGCACACGAGGACCGACTGCTGCGGTTGCGCGAGGCGGGGGTGACCGAGGCGGAACTGGAGCGTCTGCACTCCCCCATCGGTCTGGACCTGGGCGCCCGCAGCCCCCAGGAGACCGCCATCGCGGTGCTGGCCGAGATCATCCGGTCCCGCCACGGCGGCACCGCCCACTCCCTGTCCCTCACCACCGGCCGCATCCACCGCTGACCCCGACCCCGCACCACGCGGGTTTCAGCCCCCGACGGGCCCGACCGCCGGGGCCGCGCCGCGAGCGGTCCGGCCCCGGAGCGCCAGGGCGCCGCCGGTCACGGCGCCGGTGAGGCAGGCGGTCAGGTGGCCGATGTCGGCGACGTTCGCGTGGGCGAGGCCCTCCGGCCAGGAGAGCGCGTTCCAGGTCAGGAGGGTGATCGCCGGGGCGCGAATCGGCCATCGTCGGCCGGTCAGGGCGACCGCCGCCAACGCCGCGATCACCAGGTAGGACGGGCCGACGTCGGTCATGTCGCGCAGGTCGGTCGGGGCGTGGCGGAGGGCGATCCGGGCGGCGAGCAGGCCCTGGCCGACCGTTGTGCCGATCACGTGTGCCGCGCCCACGATCAGCCCGGCCCGAAGGTTGCCGAAGCGGTCGACCAGGGCGGCCAACGCGAGTACCGCGATCGTGAGGTGCGACCATCGATCGGGTTCGAGCACGAAGGCCGAGCCGGCCAGGGACTCGATCGGTCGGCCGCGCAGGTTCGTCAGGTTCGTCGAGGCCCAGTCGACCAGCGCGGCGCGCTCCGTCGGCTCGAACATCCAGGACTGCAGCGCCGTGAGCATTCCGGCCGTCAGCAGGAAGGCGATCGGCAGCGACATCGCGCGCACGCGGTCTCGGTATCCGGAGGCGACGATCGGGACCACTCCTCGAGGTTCGGCGGGAATCGGGTCCCCTCGAACCTCGCAGCCGGGCACCCGCCGGCGCGTCCGGCGCACGACAGACCGCGGTGCGTCGGTCTCGCGACGAACACCGGGTCGGGGCTACGACCTGAGAACGACTCCCGGGTGGGTCCGCAGACAGAGGCCGCGCCCGCGCCCGCGCGCGTAGCGTCGATACGTGAACCGGACCAAGCCACAGGCGTACACCTCGAACGAGGGCCCGATTCGGCGGCCGCGCCCGGCCGTGGACGTGGCGCTGACGCTCGGCATCGGCCTGCTCCTGTCGGGCGGCGTCGACCAGGTCGCGCGACGTGAACGCCTGCCCGAGGCAGTGGTGTTCGCCGCGATCTGGGTCTTCGCAGGGGTGTTCGTGCTGCGCCGATTCGCGCCGCTGAGCGCGATGGTGGTCGGCTCGGTGGTGTTGCCGGTGACGACCGTCACGCCGTGGTTCCTGCTGGTGTGGATGGCGATGGCCACGGTCGCGTACGGAGCGCAGTCGAGTACGCCGAGGGCGGCGGTGTGCGCACTGGGGACGTCCTTCGTGGCCGAGACGACGGTCGCCCTCCTGGTCGAGGCGCACGCGGGACGGCAGGCCTTCAACACCGGGTGGCCGGTACAGCTGATGATCGTGCAACTCGCCGCCTGGGTCACCGGATGGTCGGCGGCTCGGGGCCGAGCGCACACCGAGGGCCTGCGTCGTCAGGCGGAGCAGCGCGCGGCGATCCAGGTGGCCCGGGCACGGCGCGCGGTCTCCGAGGAACGCCTGGACATCGCCCGGGAGTTGCACGACGTGGTGGCGCACAGTCTCAGCGTGATCGCGGTGCAGTCCGGGGTCGGGAACCACGTGATCCATACCCGACCGGCCCAGGCCGCCGCGGCGTTGGCGGCGATCGAGGAGGTCAGCCGGTCGGCGCTGATCGAACTGCGGTCGCTGGTGGGGCTGCTCCGGGACGGCGACGCGGCGGAGTATTCGCCCGGAGCGCTGGCCGACCTGGAGGGCCTGCTCGCGCGCAGCGCCCAGGCCGGGGTACGGGTGGACGCCACGGTGAGCGGTGGCCTCGACGAACTGCCGCACGGGCTGGACCGGGCGGCGTACCGGATCGTCCAGGAGGCGCTGACCAACGTGGCCAAACACGCGGGGACCGACCGGGCCCGGCTGACGGTCTCGGTCGACGACGCCGGGATCGGGATCGAGGTCGTCGACGACGGGGCGGGGCGGGCGGAGCGGGAGCGGGTCGGGACGGATCCGGTGCGGTCGGAGTCTTCGAAGGCGACCGCAGGCCCGAACGGCGCCGCGGTTTCGCAGGGTTCGGCGACCTCGGCGACCTCGGCCGGCTCGGCCGAATCAGCCGAACCAGCCGATTCGGTGGGTTCGGCCGGGGAAGGGGAGTGGGATCGGCCCGCGGGGCACGGGCTGATCGGCATGCGGGAACGGGCCGCCCTATACGGTGGTCGGGTGAGCATCGGGCCACGCGCCGAGGGCGGCTTCCGGGTCGCGGTCTGGTTGCCGGTGCCTCGGGAACAGCCGGTATACGTGGGCGCGTTCGGCGCGGGTGGGACGGGGGCGGCGTGACGATTCGGGTGTTCGTCGCCGACGACGAGAGCCTGGTGCGCGCGGGGTTCGGCGTACTGATCGACTCCGACCCGGAGTTGACCGTGGTCGGCGAGGCCGGCAACGGGCGCGAGGCGGTGCGGCTGATCCGGGAGAGCCGTCCCGACGTGGTGCTGATGGATGTCCGGATGCCGCTGCTCGACGGCATCGAGGCGACCCGCGAAGTGATGGCCGACGGCGGTCCGAACGGGCCCCGGGTGCTGATCCTGACCACGTTCGGGCTGGACGAGTACGCCTTCGGCGCGTTGCGCGCGGGCGCCAGCGGATTCCTGCTCAAGGACACCCGCCCGGCCGAACTGCTGGCCGCGATCCGGGTGATCGCCACCGGTGAAGCGCTGTTGGCGCCGCCGGTGACGCGGCGGTTGATCGAGGAGTTCGTCAGCCGCCCCGCCGTACGGCGGCAATCGCTCGCGAGCCTGGAGAGTGTCACCGATCGCGAGCGTGAGGTGTTGTACCTGATCGCCACCGGCTTCTCCAATGCCGAGATCGCCGCGCAGTTGTTCCTCGCCGTCGGCACGGTCAAGACGCACGTCAGCCGACTGTTGACCAAGCTGGGTGCGCGGGATCGGGCCCAATTGGTCATCGCCGCCTACGAGAACGGGCTGACGGGCGGGTCGCCGACGGCTCGGGCGTGAGCGCACGGCGGTGGGCGGCGCGGGCCGGCCCCGGGTGCGCCGACGTGCGGCGCGCGGTTTCCCGATTGGCGTTGACGCCGACGTCAACCTCTAGCGTCGGGTTCCGATGCGGGACGACGGCGACGAGGGAGTGGGCGCGATGGCCGGGACGAGCGGTGTGGACACGCACGACGGGCGCGAGGTGGTCGGGGCGGATCTGGCCTTCTTCGACGCGCTGGTCCGGGCGGACGGGGCCGCGTTGGACGCGTTGCTGGCCGACGACTTCGTGCTGGTGGACGTCATGGCCGGGTCGGTGATCCCGAAGGCCGACCTGGTCCCGCTGATCGCGTCGCGGCGGCTGGAGTTCGAGACGATCGGGGCGGACGGGGAGGAGCCGTTCGTACGGTTCTTCGACGCGACGGCGATCGTGATCGGGCGTACTCGGATGTCCGGCCGCTTCGAGGGGGAGGCGTTCACCTCGCGCAGCCGCTACACCCACGTCTTCGTCACCGATCCGGCCGGGCGCGTCGGCGGGTGGACGCTGGTCAGCGCGCAGGGCACCCGGATGGAGTGATCGCGACGCGGGATCCGCCTGCGGTGGTCGGGGCGCCGGTCACCATGTGATCCATGAGTGAGCGGGGAATCGCGCTGCTCGCGGCCGGGTCGGCGCTCGCCGGTGGCCTGATCACCGGCTGGTTCGCCCGCGTGCCGGGATGCGTCGGCCCGACGCATCCCGGCACGCGGGCGACCGGCAGGCGGACGCCCTCCTGGAGACCGTTCGCACCACGCTGGACGAACAACGCGCGGAGCGACCGACCGACGCCCGCCGCCGGACCTGTCTGCGTTTCCTCGAAGCGGCCGAGACCTGATCCCGACCCGCCGCACCGGCAGCGGCGGCGGCCACGACGACCTGCCCGCGTTGCAACGGGCGTTCGGCGCGCTCCGGTTGGAGGGCCGGACGAAGCGACCGACGCGGTCCGCGCGTTCGTCGCCGAGCCGCGTCGGAACGGCCCCTTCGACGAGCTGGAGCGGCTACGCGTGGCCCTGCCGTCCGCCGCGCGGCCCGCCCCGGTCCGGCGCCGAACCCGCCGTCACCGGGGCGGCCCAGTCGGGCGCCGGCCGAGTCACGTGTGGTCGGCGAACCACGCAAGCACGAGTGGCGCCGAGCCGATCCCGGACGGATAGTGCCCGATGTCGCCGAGATCGGTCACCCGGACGTCGGCGCCGCGCGCGCTCAGCGTGCGGGCGCAACTCTCGGTGTTGGCGAACGGCACCTCCCGGTCGCCCCGGGCCGCGAAGAGCACGACGGGCACACGCGGGCGCCACGCACAGGTCGTGTCGTTCTCGCGCATCGCGGCGAGGAAGCGGCCGGCGGCCTCGTTGCGGCCGGCCAGGAACTCCGCCTGGAACAGCGCCTCGCGACGGTCGGGAAGACCGGCCAGGATCTGCTCCTCGGTATGCCGCCCGTCGAACAGCCGCAGCACGTTGGCCACTTGGTCCGGCAGGAAGACCTCCTCGGGGTGCCGGTACAGGGGACGCGCCGCGTTCCAGCCCAGGACCAGATAGCCGAGCGCGAGGTTGACCGCGCGTGCGTCGCCGGTGGTACCCATGGCGGCCGGCAACATCACCCCCTCCAGGTCGTAGGGCCCACTCGCCGGGGCCAGCCCGCCCAGGGTCAGCCGTGGATCGGCGCCCGCGTCCAGGGCCTTGGCCAGCGCCATCGCGGCGTGCCCGCCCTGGGAGAACCCGGTGACCAGGACCCGCTCGTCGAGCCGCACACCCTCGCGCCGGGCCGGTTCGCGCGCCGCCCGCAGCAGGTCGACGGACGCCGACGCCTCGGACGCGGCGTGATCGTACGGGTGCCGGCCCGGACCCAGACCGAGGCCGAGGTAGTCCGGCGCCACGGTGAAGTAGCCCGCGCCCGCGTAGAAGAGCGGGAACGCCCGGTTGTCGTCGGCCCGTTCCCCGGACGGCGCGCCGACCTTCTCCACCGTGGTCCCGTGCTCGAAGGCGAGCACCCGCTGCGTCCGGGCCCCGCCCCGGGGCACCGCGACCAGGCCGCTTGCCACGGTCGGCCGCCCGGCCGCGTCGATCGTGCGGTAGACCACGACATAGGTGACCACGCCGTATTCGGCGGCCGGTGCGTTCAGGTCGTACGGCGACAACTGCTCGCGGACCCGGTCCCGATCCAGGACGTCCACGCGGCGTACCGAGACCACGCTGCCCCGCCCGTACGCGGGAGCCCGCTCGGTGTCGGCGACGGCCGCCCGGCTCCCGGAGGGCGCCGCGTCGGGCCGGCCGGCGGCATGCGCCGGTACCGCGCCGTTCGCGAGCAGTAGCAGCAACGCCGCGCCCGCCGGCCCGGCGACGGCCCGACCCCATCGGCGCCGCCGGGTCGTCGACGCCCTCCCGCCGGTGCGCAAGGTTGTACGAACTCGCTTCGTGTCTAGGGCATTTGGTGCCGCGTTCTGAGCAAATCGCATACCCGGACGCTAGCCGGCCGGGAAGCTCCCGGCACTCCGGTCACGCCCACCTTCGCAGTGGGCCCGGACCCACCCCGAACCGGAGGCCACCACCAAACGCGCCGCTCAGGGACCCGTCGACGGAGCCAACAGCCTCGGCCCGCCGCGCTGTCGCACCCGTC
Source organism: Embleya hyalina (assembly GCF_003967355.1). Classification (GTDB taxonomy): domain Bacteria; phylum Actinomycetota; class Actinomycetes; order Streptomycetales; family Streptomycetaceae; genus Embleya; species Embleya hyalina. The sequence goes on from NZ_BIFH01000037.1 coordinate 56,717, forward strand.
GGAAGAAGGAGAGGACACCCGCGCCGCCCGTGGCCCACGCCGGGCTCGACGCGGCGCGGGTGTTGTCCGGGAGCAGGGGGCGGCGTGTGCTGCCGCCGCTGCGCGCCAGGATCAGGCCGATCACGTCCTCGGCGGCCCGCCACAGTTCGTCGTCGCCGGTCGCGACGGCGGCGTCCACGAGCAGTTCGCCGATGCCGGACAGGCCGCAACACTGGGACACCAGGCTCATCCGCGGCGCGAGGGAGTGGCACAACCGGGCGCAGCGCAGGCCGAGTTCGAGCAGTTTCGGGTCCCGATCCGCGGCCCCGGCGGCGATCAGCGTCGTACCGATGCCGGCCATGCCGCGGCACCATGACCCGAAGTTCCGGGCGGCGCCGGGGAGTGCGGCCGAGGCGAGCAGGTCGGGGGTGCGCGCGGCGAGGTCGGCCAGACCCTCCCGGGCGGCGGCGTGCACGGCCGGCGCCGCGTCGGGGTCGGTGCGCCGGTACGTGTCGAGGAAGTACACGATGCCGGCCCGACCGTGCGCGAACCCGTGGGCGTAGGCCGCGCGGGAGGAGGCCGGGGGCAGCCCGAGTTCGTCGGGTCCGGGCTCGCCCTGCCGGGCCAGGAGCATGCCGGCGCGGTCCGCGGCGGCGGCCAGGTGCACCCCCGCCCGCTCCGGGTCGCCCGCCGCCCGGGCCGCGGCGGCCAGCAGCAGGTGCCCGGTACCGCCGCCGGCCGCGCCGCCGATCTGGTCGCCGGTGTCGTCGTAGGGCCCGGCCGCGGTCGGCGTGTTCGGGGCCGGCGCACCGCCCGGGAGGTCGGCGGCGGCCCGGAGGAAGAGGTCGATGCCGGTGCGGCCGGTGTACAACGTGTCGGAGAGGTCGCCGAGTTCGGGGTGGGCCGCGGTGCGCCGGGCGAGGTGCGCGACGGCGGTGGCGACGTCCGGGCGGTCGGTGTGGCGCAGCAGTTCGAGGCCGACGCCGGCGGCGCCCACGTACAGGGTCAGCGTCGAGCCGGGACGCGGACCCGAGGCGGCGGGCCAGTCGGCGACACCCCGGACACAGGCGGCGACGGTGTGGCCGATCACGTCGTCCAGGAGCGTGGGGGTGACCCGGGGCGGCGCCGGCAGTCGGCGGGCGGGCATCGGCTCGGGCTGCCCCGCACGCAACCGCCGCGCACAGGCTGACCGTTCGGCCGGATCCGGGCTGAGCAGCGCGGCGACCATGGCCCGGACCGGCCGATGGCCGACCCCGGGCAGCGCGGCCGCCAGGCAGGCGAGCGTACGGTGCCGGTTCACCGCCGGATCGGGGTCGACGATCACCGGGTCGAGGCCGGTCAGCGCGTAGTGCAGGGTGGCGCCCAGCGCGTACAGGTCGTCGACCGGGACGGGCGAGACGCCGTCCGGACCGGGTGCCGGGGTGTAGCCGGGGGTGCCGCCGGCCGGGCGGCGGGTGTCCAGCGCGCTGATCCCGAAGTCGACGATCCGGGCGTTGCCATCGGCGTCCAGCACCACGTTGCCCGGTTTGAGGTCGCACACCACCACGCCGCGCTCGTGGATGCCGTCGAGCACCGCGAGCAGTCGGCGGGCCAGGTCGGAGATCCGCCGGCCGGAGCGGGCGTCGCCCGGGTAGGGGCCGTGGCCGAGCACGTCGCGGCGCAGGTCGCCGGGGCCGCAGTCGGTGGTGACCAGGTACTCGTCCTCGCCGTGCCGCAGGTGGTCGATCACCCGGGGGACGCCGTCGAGACCGGACAGCGCGCCCAATACCGCGCGTTCGTGGCGCAGCCGGTCCCTGGCGTCGAGTCCGCCGCCGTCCTCCCCGGCGTACGCCCGGGCCTGCTTGACCACGACGCGGTCGCCGGTCGCGGTGTCGAGGGCGCGGTAGACGTCGCCGTGCGGGGAGCGGGCGATGCCGCCGGTGAGCCGGTACCGGCCGCCGATCAGCCGGGCGGTGCGGCCGGGCGCGGGCGCGGCGGCGCCGAACGGGTCGGCGGCCCACGGGGGCTGCCGGTAGCGCACGGTGGCCCGCCCCGGGAAGCGCTGTCCGTCGGGGCCGGTCATCACCAGCGCCGCGTCGTCGCCGCCGCTCGCCCGGAAGGGCCCGTACCGGTAGTAGACGGGGGCGTCGGGGCGGACCCGGCGATCGCCGAGCACACGCGGCCCGCCGCGACCGGCCAGCACCTCGGCGAGTTCGCGGCCCAGCGCGGTCACGTCCTTCTCGCGCGGGTAGACGGTGATCGCCTTGCCGACGAGGGCGGGATCGCGGACGCCGGCGTTGATCTCCTCCAGCACGGCGGTGCCGGCCGCGAACTTGGCCAGGCAGGTGTACCGCAGCAGCACCGGGACCAGCAGGTCCAGGGTCTCGGTGAAGTCCTCGGGGCGGGTCGAGACGTGCAGCTTCCAGCCGTGGTCCAGCGCGGGCATGTTCGGATCGAACAGGTGGAGCCAGACCGAATCCGCACGGTGGCGTCGATCGTGGCCGGCGATCAGCGCGTCCAGGCGCCGACTCAGGTCCTGTACGGATCCGTCGGGCACCGCCCGCACCTTGCCCACGTCCGCTCCTTGCCGTTCCGGGTCGGGTGGTTCCGAACACACCGTCCGCCGAGCGACCGCCCGTCCGCCGCCGGCGTCCGCGCGGCCGGCGTGCCCGGTACGGGACCGCGCGCCCCGCGCGGATGCGTGTGCTCCGTGCGGGGCGGCCGGATCGATGGGCTCCGGGCCGGATCCGGTGTTCGGCGGGAGGGTCAGGCCCAGTCGCACCCCACGCGGGTGGTGGCGGTCACCCACGGCTCGGCCAGACACGACTCGATCCGGCGTTCCGGGTTGGTCTCGTCCTCGAACTCGACCAGTTCCTCCTCGACCTCGACATCGAGCGGACCGGCGTCGCGGATCTCTACCTTCACGGGGCTCATTTCGATCCTTCCTGCGGCAGTGGCGGGCAGATCAGTACACGAACCTTCGCGGTGGTCGGCCGTCCCCGGTCGCCGCCCGCACCTGTGTCCTCCGGTGCTGGTGGGGCGGGTGGGCCGCCGTTCCGCGCCAATAGTCTCCACGCTGCGCAACAAAAGGAGAACGTCACGAATCGGTCGACTTATGGCGTGATTTCGCGTGCGTGAACGGGATTCGACGACCCCGATTCGGGACACGGGCAGGGGCCGCCGAAAGACCCGACGCCGACCCCGACGCGATCACCGCGTCGGCGGGCCGCGCAACCGCCCCGCCGGCCCCGGGGTGGGGGCGCCGGCCACCGGGTGGTTGTCGTGTGCGCACAATGGCGGCATGACGACGCCGAACATCCCACCGTCGCCCGACGAGTTGCTCCGGCACCTGATTGCGACCCGCATCGCGGGCCCGATCGCCACCCCACGAGAGGTCAACCTCCGGCACTACGCCGAACTGGTCCGCGGAAACCTGCGTTTTTGGCTCGGCCTGGACCTGGGCGACCGCTGGAAGACCGAGGAGGACGTGCTCGCCGTGATGGCCGAGCGCGCGGGCGTGGACCCGAACCCCGCTCATCGCACCGGCCAGGACACCATCGACCCCGACCTGACCCTGGCCGCCCTCGACCGGATGGCCGCCGTACTGCGCGACGCCGCGGCCCGCCGACTGCACGTCCTCGTCGCCACCGGCCATCCCGGCGGCCTGCTCGACGTACACCGCGCCATCGCCGAGTCGCTGAGCACGGCCGGCGCCACCGTCGTCGACATCCCGCGCGACCTGCGCACCACCGAGGGCGACGACGAAACCTGGGGCGACGTCCGCCAGTTCGGCGGCGTCGCGGTCCTGGAGCGCGGGGCCACGCTGTGGCACACGCACGCCCCGCAACCGATGAGCGCGATCCTGGACGCGCTCGCAGAGAGCGGCCGACCCCGCCCCGACCTCGTGGTCGCCGACCACGGCTGGGCGGGCCGTGCCGGGCAACACGGCATCCCCACCGTCGCGTTCGCCGACAGCAACGACCCGGCGCTGTTCCTCGGCGAGGCCGAGGGCACCGTCACGGTGACCGTTCCGCTCGACGACCACATCGTCGACGCCCGCGACTACGCCCCGATGACCGCCTATCTCCTGGCGGCCGCCGGCCTGTCCGCCGAGTCCCGCTGACCGCACCGATCCGCCGCCCGCCCGGCCCGGGACACCATCGTGTCCCGGGCCGTTGTCGTGCCCGCGCCGTCATCGTCCGCGCGCCGCCGTCGCCACGTGACCGGTGCGGCCGGGTGCGCCGTACGGCGATCGACGTTCGATCGACGTTCGATCGACGGGTTGGCGACCGGCGGCCGCCGGTTCGTTCGTACGAACTTCACGTTCCGGATCCTCCCGGACGAACCCGACGATTCCCTAGCGTCTGGGATGCACCATCGCGCACGCGGTATTCCACTCACTCCGATGTCACAGGAGACAACCGTGTCCGACTGGTCCATATCCCGACGCAGACACCCCGTCCGCGGCCACGTCCGCACCCACAACCGTGCCGCCCTGGCCCTCGCCGCGGCCCTGGTCGCCGCCTGGGCCTTCGTCGCCGGCGCGCCCACCGCCCGAGCCGCGGGCGGTGTACCCACTCCCGACCACACCATCGTCGTGGTCTTCGAGAACCACGCCTACAGCCAGGTCATCGGCAGCTCCAACGCGCCGTACATCAACTCGCTGAAGACCGGCGGCGCCAACCTCGGCCAGTTCTACGCCGAGACCCATCCCAGCCAGCCCAACTACCTGGCGATGTTCTCCGGTTCCACCCAGGGCATCACGGACGACAGCTGTTACAGCCCCGGGTTCAGCTCCGCTCCCAACCTCGCCTCGGAACTGATCGCGGTCGGCGCGACCTGGGCGAGCTACAACGAGTCGTTGCCCGCCCAGGGTTCGACCGTGTGCTCCAGCGGCCAGTACGCGCGCAAGCACAACCCCTGGTTCGCCTTCTCCAACGTGCCGACCTCCACCGCGAAGACCTTCGCGCAGTTCCCGACGAACTACACCACCCTGCCCAAGGTCTCCTTCGTGGTCCCGAACCTGTGCAACGACATGCACGACTGCTCGGTGCACACGGGCGACACCTGGTTGCAGAACAACCTCGGCGCGTATGCCACCTGGGCCAAGACGCACAACAGCCTCCTGGTGGTCACCTTCGACGAGGACAACCGGTTGAGCGGCAACCGCATCGCGACCGTCCTGTACGGACAGCAGGTGGTCGCGGGCGGTTCGAGCTCCACCACCTACAACCACTACAACCTGCTCCGCACGATCGAGGACATGTACGGCACCTCGCACGCCGGACAGGCCGGATCCGCCACCGACATCACCGGGATCTGGGTCCCCTGACGTGTATGTCGCGGACAGTCGCGGTACCGCCGCGCCGGACGCCGCCCGGAGCCCCCGCTCCGGGCGGCGTTCCGTCCTCGCCCCCTCCGCCGTCGCCCCCACGGTGCTGGCGCTGGGCACGGTCAGCCTGGTCACCGACGTCTCCTCGGAGATGGTCGCGGCCGTGCTGCCGCTCTACCTGGTGGCCGGACTGGGCCTGTCCCCACTGGGTTTCGGCCTTCTCGACGGGATCTACAACGGCGTCAGCGCGCTGGTCCGCCTGGTCGGCGGGCACCTCGCCGACCGGGGCGGCCGGCACAAGACGGTCGCCGCGCTCGGCTACGGCATGTCGGCGGCATGCAAACCGCTGCTGCTCGTGGTCGGTTCGCTGCCGCTGATCGGCATGGTGCTGGCCGCCGACCGCACCGGCAAGGGACTGCGCACCGCGCCGCGCGACGCGCTGATCTCGCTGTCCTGCGAACCCGCGGACCGCGGGCGGGCGTTCGGCGTACACCGGGCGATGGACACCGCGGGCGCGCTGCTCGGCCCGCTCGTCGCGTTCGCGATCCTGCGCGCCACCGTCGACGGCTACGACGCGGTGTTCCTGGTCGCCTTCTGTATCGCCGTACTCGGCCTGCTCGTTCTGCTGCTGTTCGTACCGGCCCGCCCGGTCCCCCTGCCCGCACAGGCGTCCCGTCCCTCGCTGCGGGCCGCCGTCGCACTGCTGCGCCGCACCGACGTGCGCCGTCTCGCCGGATGCGCGCTGCTCCTCGGACTGGCCACGGTCAGCGACTCGTTCGTGTACCTGCTGCTCCAGCGCCGACTCGGTGTCGCCGACCGGTGGTTCGCGCTGCTGCCGCTCGGCACCGCCTCGGCGTTCCTGCTCCTGGCCATCCCGCTGGGCCGACTCGCCGATCGGATCGGACGGCAACGGGTCTTCCTGGGCGGGCACTTCGCCCTGCTCGTGGCCTATGTGTCGTTGCTCTCGGGGGCCGACGCGGCCTGGCTGCCGTGTGTCGTGCTCACGCTGCACGGCTGCTTCTACGCCGCCACCGACGGGGTGCTGATGGCCGCTGCCGCCGAGGTGGTTCCGGCCGAACTTCGGGGCAGCGGACTGGCGTTGGTGCAGACCGGACAGGCCCTGGCCCGCTTCGTCTGCTCGATCGCCTTCGGTGCCGCCTGGACCGCCTTCGGCGACCGCACCGCACTCACCTCCGCCGCGGTCGCGCTGACCGTGTGTGCGACCGGCGCCCTGCTGCTGCGCCCGGTCGCGGAAAGGTCGCCATGACACTTCGCCGCAAGTTGTCCGTGCTCGCCGCCGCGATCACGGTCCTGGCCGTGATCGCCGTCGCGGCCGTACTGCACGCCGTGCACCGCACCGACCGCAAGAACCGTCCGCGGCCGGGCGGCCCCGCCGTGGCCGCCGGTCCCGTCTCGCTCGGCACGACCGCCGAGCCACTGCTGATGTTCCGGAACCTGGCCTGGGGGCCGCACCGGGACGAGTTGGCCACGGTACGCGCGGCCGACCCGGACGGGGCGCGGACCGCGTCCGGGGTCAAGTGCCTGCGTTTTCACGCCGCGGCGGGTACCGGGATCTGCCTTCGGGCCGAACACGGCACGCTCCGGGAGAACTACCGCGCGGTGGTGCTGGACGCCGGACTGCACGAGCGGGCCACGTACGCGCTGCCCGGCATCCCGTCCCGAGCCCGGGTCTCGCCGTCGGGCGCGCTGGTCGCGTGGACGGTCTTCGTCGGCGGCGACTCGTACGCGGGCGCCGACTTCTCCACCCGCACCGGCATCCTCGATCTGCGCGACGGAAAACTGATCACGTCCCTGGAGGACTTCACCGTGATCCGCGACGGCGCCGACCGATCCGCCCCCGCCGACGCCAACTTCTGGGGGGTCACCTTCGCCGACGACCGGGTCTTCTACGCCACGATGGCCACCGGGGGCCATACCCACCTGGTCCGGGGCGACTTGCGAGAGCGCACGGTGACCTCGGTGCACACCAACGTCGAGTGTCCGTCGTTGTCGCCGGACGGGGCCACCATCGTCTACAAGAAGCGCGTCGAGGGCGCGTCGGCGGATGCGCCCTGGCGGCTGTACGCGCTCGATCCGCGCTCGATGGCCGAGACCGCGCTCGCCGAATCACGCAGCGTGGACGACCAGGTGGTGTGGTCGGATCCGCACACGGTGGTCTACGCGCTGCCGGGTGACTACGGGGCGGATCTGTACGCGCTGCCGGCGGACGGGTCGGGGGCGCCCCGGCGGTTGACGACGGCGGCGGTGGCGCCGGCGTACCTGGGCTGACGGGGCTGCCGGGCCGACGACGCCGGAAGGGGTCGCCCGGGCGGGCCGGGCGACCGTCGGGGGTTGGGCCGGGCCGAATCGGGAGCGGGGGCCGGCGCGGGGGAACGAGGCGGACGGGTCAGGAACGGGGGCGGCGGGCCGGGGCGGGGCGCGCGGTGGGGCGCTCCTGCTCCTTGGCCTCCCTGGCCTGGTTCTTCTCCTTGATCCGGACCGCTTCCTTGCGGACGTCGGCCTGGACTGCGCGCTCGTGGAGCAGCCACTCCGGGCCCTCCTCCTTCAGCGCGTCGATCTGCTCGGTGGTCAGCGCCTCGGTGATCCCGCCGCGCGCGAGCCCGGCGATGGACACGCCCAGCTTCACCGCGACCACGGGCCGGGGGTGCGGGCCGTTGGCGCGCAGCTCGCGCAGCCACTGCGGCGGGTCGGCCTGAAGTGCGTTCAGTTCGTCGCGGGAGACGACACCTTCCCGGAACTCGGCGGGGGTGGCCTCGAGGTATACGCCCAGCTTCTTCGCCGCGGTCGCGGGCTTCATCGTCTGGGTGGTCTTGTGCGACGTCATGGGGTCAAGAGTAGCGACCGTGTGCGGTGCCACCGATCATGGCCGGTAACCTGACGTGGTGACAGGCGCGGAAACACCCTCTTCGTTCCGGCTCGCCTACGTTCCGGGGGTGACCCCCGCCAAATGGGTGCGGATCTGGAACGAGCGGCTGCCCGACGTGCCCCTGGCGTTGCTCGCGGTGACCGCCGCCGAGGCGGCCGAGGCCCTGCGGAGCGGCGGCGCCGACGCGGGTCTGGTGCGGTTGCCGATGGATCGGACCGGGTTGAACACGATCCCCATGTACACCGAGACCACCGTGGTCGTGCTCCCCAAGGACCACGACGTGACGGCGGTCGACGAGGTCTCCGTGGAGGACCTGGCCGACTTCGTGCTGCTGCACCCCCTGGACGACCCGCTCGACTGGACCGGCGGCCCGCCCGGCGTGCCGGCCAAGGAGCGGCCGGCGACCACGGCGGACGCGATCGAGCTGGTGGCGGCCGGGGTGGGGCTGCTGATCGTCCCGCAGTCGTTGGCCCGACTGCACCACCGCAAGGACCTGACGTATCGGCCGCTGGCCGGGGCCGGCGAGACGACCGACGAGGCCGCCGGGACTGCCGGGACCGTCGAGGTGCCGCAGTCGCGGGTCGCGCTGGCCTGGCCGGAGGGGGAGCCCTCCGAGCTGATGGAGGAGTTCATCGGGATCGTCCGGGGGCGGACGGTGAACAGCTCGCGCGGACGTACGCCCACCCCGCCGCAGCCCAAGTCGGCGAAGGCGGCGGCCAAACGCCCCGACGCGCGCCGCAAGCCGGGCGGCGCCGGCACGGCCGGCCGAGGTGCACGCGGCGCCGGTGCCGGCAAAAGCGCCAAACGCGGAAAACCCCGCGGCCGCTGACCGAACCGGATCCCCACGCCCCAACGTCCCCACACCCCGCTTCGCGCGCACACGTCCCGCCTCCGCCTCCGCGTCCGTCCTCCGGCCCACCGGCGCACGTGTCCGGCGTGGCTCGTGCGTGGTACTCGGGGCTCGGGGGTCGGGGCTCGGGGCTCAGCCGAAGGAGAGGTTGGAGCACGGGTCGTCGTCGGCCGAGCGGACCTTGTCGACGACCGATGCCGGCGGGGGTGCGGGTGTCGAGGCGGTGGACCCGGTCGGCGGGGGTGGCTCGGTGGCGAAGGTGCGGCCGAGGGTGACGGTGAGGCCGGTTGCCGAGGTCGGCCGTAGTTCGGCGCCGGGGAACAGGTGGGCGACGGTGTCGGCTCGGTCGCGTTCGCCCCGGCCGTACTCGATCACGGTCGCGATGTGGGTGCGGGAGGCGGCGGTCGCCGTGGTGGTGACGGTGAATCCGTTGGCCCTGAGGGTGTCCGCGGCGCGGGCGGCCAGGCCCGTGGTGGGGGTGCCGTTGTAGACGGCGACGCTGATTCCGGTGCCGGGTGGGGGCGCGGTGCTCGCCGGCGGCGAACCGGGGTTCGGGTCGGGGGACTTGCCGCCCGCGTCCTCGCCGTCGACGGTGCGGTCGGCGCGCAGCGCGCTCCACAGGATGTCGGCCTGGGGGCGGACGATCGCGACCCGTTCGCCCTGGTAGCGCCACGGTACCGTGACGAACTTGGTGTTGTGCAGGTCGATGTCGCGCAGGGACATCGCGAACGAGGTCAGCTTCTGTACCGACCCGAGGCCGGGGTCGACGGTCAGCGCCTTGGTGGCCGCGTCGGCGAGCGGGAACAGTGTGATCGGATCGAGGCCCTTGCCCTTGACCCGGGTGATCAGCGCGGCGACGAACGCCTGTTGGCGGCGGATGCGGCCGATGTCGGAGCCGTCGCCGAGGCCGTGCCGGATGCGTACGTAATCGAGCGCCTTGCGGCCGGAGACGTTCTGGCGGCCCTTGGCGAACAGCAGTTCGCCGCGCGCGTGGAGGTTGGGGTTCAGGTCGCCGGCGTATACGTCGGTGGGTACGCAGACGTCCACGCCGCCGACCGCCGAGGTCATCTCGGCGAAGCCGGCGAAGTCGATCACGACGGTGTGGTCGACGCGCAGGCCGGTCAGCTTCTCGACGGTGTTCTGCGTACAGGCGGGGTTGCCCCGGGTGGTGTCGCCCACGGAGAAGGCCGCGTTGAACATGGTGTTGGTTCTGGGCCCGGTCCAGGAGCCGTCGGGCAGTCGGCACGGGGGTATCTCCACGAGCGCGTCGCGGGGGATCGAGACGGCCACCGCGTGTCTGCGGTCGGCGTACACGTGCAGGAGGAACGCGGTGTCCGAGCGGCCGACGTCGCCCTGTCCGCCGCCGTACGCGTCGTTGCCGCCGGCGCGCGAGTCGGAGCCGATCACCAGCACGTTGTGGCCGCCGGTCTCCTCGGGGCGGTCGGGGGAGACGCCGTCGGCGGAGAAGGTCCGGATGTTGCCGTTGAGCCGCAGATAGATCCAGCCGGCGCCGGCCACGAGGAGGATGACGAGGGAGAGGGCGACGCCGACGAGCCGGCGGCGGCGCCTGCGTGGTCGGCGGGTGCGGGGCGTCTCGGTGGATATCCCGGGCCGCGGCCCCGACTCGGGCCTGGCGCCCGACCTGTGACTTCCCGACATCGCGCGGCCTCGTCCCGGTGGTTCGTTCGAGGCGAGCCGATCCGCCCCGATTCTTGTTTCTATAGTTGCGCAATATAGCAACTGTTGTGGGTGGCCGGCCGGCACGCTCCGGTTCGAGGCCGGCGAATCGGAGTGCGCCGGGGTGTCGGCCCCGGTCGAGGGCGGCGTCCAGGAGGCCGAGCGGGGATGCGCCCAGGTTCGGCATCGCGGCGTGGAAGCGAGGCGGGGAGAATGCCGATACCCAGCGTGCGCGGGCCCGTTCGCGCAGGTCCGGGATGGCGAACCTGCCCCACGTGTACCGGCCGTGGGTCGGGTCGAACAGGCCGCGCCGGGCCTCGTGTACGGCGGCGGGGCCGGCCGGCGCGACGTCCTCGGTGAACCGGCGGGCCGCGTCCTCGACGGTCATCGCGCCGGTGGCATGGCGCGGCCGTGGCCGAGGTGTCCCGGGGCCACCTCGTGCACGACCATGTCGGCCATCAGGTCGCGGCTGAAGCCGCCACGCGGCCACTGGTCGCGCTCGGTCGCGGACCAGCCCGGGAGCGGGAGGCCGACATGGAACCGGCCAGGCGCGTCCGCCTCGTTCGCGGCGGCCCAGGTCGCGCCGCCCCCGCTCCGCGCCGGTCGTCGACTGTGCGGCCGGGTTGTGGGGTTGCTTTCGCTGTTCGGGCAACTTTCCCGCAGGGAGGGATGATTGTGTTGCGCCGGATCTACCGTTCCCGCAACTCGCGTTCTACGCTGCCGGAATGAGGCATGTGGCGCCTGGGGCGCGTGAGACCAGAACGGCGGAGCGGATATCGCCCCCGACCGCCGACGAACCCATCCGGATGATCGTGGCGCGCAACGTGCGGATGCTCGCCCGGCGCGACGGCTACACCGACGGGGCCATCGGCGAGGCGCTGGGCCACGGCCGCTCCTGGGCGTGGCGTCGGTTCACCGGAGAACTGCCCTTCGACCTCAACGACGTGGAGCGCCTGGCCGAACTGTTCCAGGTCGACCCGGCACACCTGCTCGCCCCCGCTCACACGTGGGCGCCCGACCCGTCCCGGAGGGTGGTCTCATGAGCACCGAACGTCGCCCGAGCAGTCGCCGCAACCGCGTCGACAACAAGCACCGCATCGAGCGGGCCACAACCCGCCGCGCCACGCGCCACAACGACGGGGCGTCCGTGCCCGCGATGTCCTCGGAGGTGATCGAGGCCGCGCTGTACCGGGCCGCCGAAGGCGACTACGCGGCGCAGGCGACCACGTACATCCTCACCGAGGAGGGCTCCTTCGTCCGCCGCCCCGACCTGTACGCGGTGTGTCTGGACTGGTCCGACGACGGCCGCTACGCCTCGGTGCGGTGGGAGACGCTGCGCGAGGTGGTCACCGCGCCCGACGGGCCGTACCCCGACGGGGCGTTGCGCACCATCCTGCTCCTGTGTTGTTCGCTGCACGACGACGGCCCGGTCCCGCTGTCCCGCCTGGCCTCGCTCGACACCACCAACGCCCGCATCGTCTCCCGAGGCGTACACATCGCCACCGGCGCGCTCCCGTTGCGCCAAGCCCTGGGCAACACCCCCTGACCGGTCGCGGCGGCCGCCCGAACGCGGGCCGCCGCCGCCCGTAGCGGCTCGACCCCCGCCCTCCCGGCGGGGGCGGCCGGACGACAGTGGTTGCATATTAAAACTGGGTCTCCTATGGTCATGGTGGTTGCAAGTTGCCACCACGCGGAACGTGGACGGACCGTACGATCGAGGAGACCACCCGAGATGATCGCCGCCGACGAGACCTTCCAGGGCAGCTATCCCTTCGCGCCGCACCACAGTTCGGCGCCCGGATTCCGGATGCACTACGCGGACGAAGGGGCCGGTCCGGTCGTGTTGTGCCTGCACGGCGAACCCACGTGGGGCTACCTGTTCCGGGACCTGATCCGCCGACTCTCGACCGACCACCGGGTCGTCGTGCCGGACCACATGGGCTTCGGCAAGAGCGAGACCCCGACCACGCGCTCCTACCGGCTCGGGGACCACGTCGACAATCTGGAGGCGCTGGTCCTCGATCTCGACCTGACCGACATCACCCTGGTCATGCACGACTTCGGCGGTCCGGTCGGCATGGGTCTGGCGGCACGGCACCCGGACCGGATCGCGCGCGTCGTCGCCGTGAACGCACCGACGCCGTTCGGACAGGAGGACCTGGGCGCGGTACTGGCCGCCAACGCCGCCGAGTCGCCCTGGTTTCGCTGGATCGCCCGCGCGCACGGCGACGGCACGCTCGAACACGTGCTGGGCGCCCTGGACTTCACCATCCTCAGTACGCTCGCGCTGAACGGATTCGAGGACACCCGGATCATCTCCCCGACCTGGATCGAAGCGTACGGCTCGGCCTTTCGCACGCCCGAGGAATGCCTCGGCGCGATCGGCTGGGCCCGGGGCTTCGCCACCGGCGCGCATACCTTCGAGACACCGACCGCCGAGGTCCGGGCCGGGCTCGCCGACACCCCCGCGCTCGCCGTCTGGGGCACCGCCGACCGGACCCTGGCGGCCGGCCACTTCCTCCCGCTGTTCCGCGCCGCCTTCCCCCGGGGCCTGATCACCGAGCTGCCGGGCGTGGGCCACTACAGCCTCGAGGACGCCCCCGAGACGATCGCCGCGCTGATCCGGCAGTTCCTCGCCGGGACCACCACCGACGTGCTCCGGGGACGTTCGGTGGCCGCCTGACACGGCGCGGCGACCCCGCGGACGCCCGCCGCCCGCCGTCCGTGCGGATGCCCCGGGCGGAGGGGAGCGGGACCATGGAGGCAGGGCGACATGAGCGGGAGGTGTGCCATGGCCGCCAAGTTCGAGATGTACACCGACAAGGCAGGCAAGTTCAGGTTCCGCCTGAAAGCCGGCAACGGGCAGATCATCGCCGTCGGCGAGGCCTACGAGACACGTGCGGCGTGCATGAACGGGATCGACTCGATCAAACGCAACGCCGCCGACGCCAAGGTCGTCGAACTCGCCAACGCCTGAGCCGACGTCCCGGCCGGTCCGGCGACCGACGCGGGCCGGGAGCCGATGTCCGTCGTGGCATCCGCTCCCGGCCCGCGGGCGAGCCCGTTCGGCATCCGCGTCGGTGTCACCGCGACGCGGGCTCGCGTTCGGAAGTCGGCGCCCCGGTCCCACCGGCGGCGGCGGGGCCGCCTTCGGCACGGTGAGCAGGGCCGGTACGCCCGCCGCCCGCCAGAGCGCCCCGCAGAGGAGGAACGCCCGGTCCGGGCCCGCCGCGCAGGCGTCGCGCAGCGTGTCCGGCACCGCGCCCCGACCGCCGGCCGGAGCCGTCGCCGCGAGTTGTCCCGCCCGGCCGCCGCCCGGGGCCTCGGCGGTCGTGTGCGGGTCGGCGGCGAGGACGGTCCCGCCCCGCGCAGCGCGTGCTCGACGCCGTCCCGAAAGACCACGCCCACCACCGCGAAGCCCGGCTGCCGGAAGGTGTCGAGCGCCCCACCGGCCATCCCGGCCCGGCCCTCGCCCCGGCCTCGCTCCCGCCGCCGAACCGGTGTGTTTCAGCGGGCGGACCCCATGGTCGCGGTCGCGGACATGGATGTGGACGAAGGGCCGAAGGTGTCGGGGGCGTCGGGCGTACCGCCGCCGGCTGTTCGGGTGGAGGTGGCGGCGCCGTCCACGTTGCCGGCGGTATCGGTGGTCGAGGTCGGCGATCCCGACGCCGAGGTGGGCGGGGACGTGGTCGGGGCGGCCGCGGTGGACGCCCCGTCGGAGGGGACGAGAGTCGGCTGGATGGAGGCGGTGTCGATCAGCCGGATCGCCGCCAGCAACGCGCGCAGGCGGTTCGCCTCGATCGCGGGTTCGGACTCGGCGAACGCGCCGTCGGCCCGGGAGATGCGGTCGGGAGGCACGTCGTGCGCGCCCGGTGTGGCGCCGACGCCCACGACGAACGAGGCCGGGTCGCCGCCTTCCGCGTTCGGCGGATCGGTCGTGCCGAAGCGCAGCGCGTACAGCGAGGACTTCTCCGGTGCCATCGGCGCGATCACCGCGACCACGTGCTCCCCGCTCGCCAGTGCCCCCGGGTCCAGGGTCAACGGGACGCGCACCGGTACGCGGGAGCCGGGAAGCACACTCTCGGCGATGTGCCGGGCCCGTTCGGCGTCGGCGGCCGGGCCGGTGAGCGAGACCACGGCCCACGCGTCCCGCGCCCACTGCCAGGCCAGTTCGAGCCGGCCGTCGACCGGGGTCGGGCCGATCAGCCACACGGCCGGACGCTCCCGGACCGACGGCGCGCCGGCGCCGGCCGCGCTCGCCGTCGCCGGGAACCGCCCCGCCGCGTACATCGTCACCGTCGCCCGGGTGGCCGCCAATTCCGGCGCGGCCCCCGGCTTCTCCGGGCCCAGGGTCACCCGCTGGCGAAAGCGGCCCGTCTCGTAGGACACCGGCGTGTAGCCGCCCGCCGAGCCGACCCGGAAGGTGCGCTCGCGTACGTCGAAGCCGCCCCCGGCGGCCGGCCCGAAGCGCCCGTCGCGCGACGGCGTCGCGAGCACCACCGTCACCAGCGCGATCATCGCCACCGCGACCGCGCCGCCGACCACGGCCAGCGCCCGGCGGGCCCGCACCGTGCGGCGACCGTCGCGGATCGCGCGCGCCACGTACACGCCCGGTTCGTCGCACCCGACCGGAGGCGTCTCGCGCAACGCGGCCAGCAGTCGGGCGCCCTCGTGTTCCTCGGTGTCCATCGCCCGCCTACTCCCCTTCCCATCGGGCCACGACGGGCCCGTCCAGCAGTGTGCGCAGGCGCGCGAGGCCCAACGCCGTCTGGCTCTTCACCGTGCCCTGCGAGCAGTTCAGGATCTCGGCCACCTCGGCGACCGGCAGATCGCACAGGAACCGCAGCACCAGCACGACCCGCTGCCTGGGCGGTACCCGGGACAGCGCGATCCGCACGGCGTCGCGCGTCTCCACGTCGGGTCCGGGCGGCGCGGCGGGCAGCGGGATGTCCTGCGGCGCGCCGATCAGCCGTACCCGGGCCCAGGCCAGGCGGCGCTCGTTGAGGAACGCACGCACCAGCATGCGGTGCACGTAGCGGTCCAGGTCGTCCGCCGCGCTCGCGCGCCGCCAGTGCACGTACAGGCGCGTGATGGTGTTCTGCACGACGTCGTCCGCCCGGTCCGGGTCACCGCACAGCAGGCGGGCGACCCGGCGCAGCGCGGGCAGCCGGGCGGACA
The DNA here is from genome assembly GCF_003967355.1 of Embleya hyalina. GTDB lineage: Bacteria > Actinomycetota > Actinomycetes > Streptomycetales > Streptomycetaceae > Embleya > Embleya hyalina. The sequence goes on from NZ_BIFH01000037.1 coordinate 72,599, forward strand.
CGTACTCCGTGTACGCGTGCTCGTCGCTCGCCCGCACCCGCCTGTCCTCCCTCGCCCAACCGCCGATGCCGGCGCCTCCCGGGGACCGTATCGACTCCGGGTCGGCCGCGATCGCCCCGGTCCGACCCGCCGCCACCCGCTCAGCCGGCACCGGCCGCACCCCCGTCCCGGGCGTCCGCAGCCCGGCCGTTCCCGCCGCGGACGTCCCACACCCACACGCCGCCGGTCTGCCGACTCGGCCCGAGCAGCAGTTCGAGGGTCGACCACAGCGCGTTCTCCTGGTAGTGCGGGCCGAGCACCACCGCGTCCGCGTGCCAGAAGGCGAGGTCGGCGCGGGCCTGGGCGCGGTCCCGCTCGGTCACCTCCGGAACCTTGCCGCTGTCGCGCACCTCGCGCAGCAGGTTCGAGGTCGGCCGGGTGACCGCGCCGTAGCCGCCGAGCCGGTCCGGTCCGAACGGACCGACGAAGTAGCCCTCGGCGAGCGGGAAGCCGAGGTCGGCGTCGACCTGCCAGCTCAGTGCCCGGGCATCGGAGGGGTCGGGCAGCGGCACCGTCACGATGGCCCGGCCCGACCCCACGAAGTGGCGCCAGGTGCCGTCGGTGAAGAACGCGGGCGTCGCCTCGCGGGGCTGGGTGGTCAGCGGTTGCGGCAGCAGCGGCACCAGCGCCTGGAGCGCGGCCACGCACCACAGCAGCCGGATCCGGCGGTCGCGGGTACGGGTGGCGGCCTGCGCGCCGAGCGCGAGCAGCATGCCGAACACGGGCACGCAGACCATGGTGAATCGGCTCTCCAACACCGATTCGTACAGCGGGAGTTGCCCGAACCAGCGCCACGGCCCGTCGATCCCGGTGGGTTCGCCGTTCAGGATGATCTCCGGGCCCAGGGAGAACAGCGTGGCGCCGACGAGCACGACCGCGAGCGCCCTGGCGAGCGCGGTGCGCCACAGCGCGACGACGAGGGCGAGGGCGAGCAGGAGCAGCGGCCAGCCGAAGAACGCGTTCTCCTCGGTCCGGTTCAGCGACAGACGCGAGGAGACGTCGATGTCGCCGGCGAGGGAGCGGTCGGCGTACGCGGTCAGCGCGGCGAGGTCGTTGCCCGCCGGGCCGTGCAGCAGGTTGGTGTAGCTCTGCGGGCCGTTGAACTGCCACCACAGGGGATAGGCGACCAGCACCAGACACAGCGCCGCGCCGATCGGGACCCCCCGGGCCAGCGGACGCAGTGCCGCGCGCGCCGCGGCGGGTGCGGCGCAGGCGTAGCCGACGGCGAACAGCGCGATCCCGGTGGAGGCGAGCAGCAGTGCCTCCTCGCCGAGGAAGATCTGATAGGTCGTCAGCAGACCGAGCAGGATGCCGTCGCGGATCGGCCGCAGGCCGCCGGCCACACGCAGCAGTCGGTCGATGATCAGCGGGATCACGAACAGCACGGCCAGGTTGGGATGCGCGTTGGCGTGCGAGATCATCGGCGGGGCGAACGCGCAGAACGCGCCGCCCAGGGCCGCGGCCGGGCGCGAGACGTCCAGGTGACGCGAGATCAGGTAGTACCAGGCGGCGGCGGTCGCGGCGAGCCCGAAGGTCAGCACGATCGCCCAGGTCGCCGACGGCCCGAACAGCCAGGTGATCGGCGCGAGCGGGATGGACAGCCCCGGCATCGAGGTGTTCGCCATCAGGTTGACGCCGTCGGGATGGTTCTGCAGCGTCGTGGTCAGCGGGTTCTCCCCGTGCGCGACGGCGCGCGCGGTGACCGCGAAGAACCACTCCCACTGGCGCTGGTCCTGACCGCTGTCCACCAGGTAGCGCCCGGAGGGCCCACCCCACCACAGGCCGTGGTACAGCAGCAGCGAGGCGGCCAGGTAGACGCCGCACACCAGGGCGTCCAGGGCGCGCCCGGAGCGGGGCAGCGTGATCGTGCGGATCGGCGCGACGGACTCGCGCACCGCGGTCACGCGGCCCGTCCCGGGGGGAGCGGCATCTGCAGCGCTTCCGTGCCGGGGGTGCGGGCGGCGGCCGGTACCGGGCCGTGCCGCAGCCGTACCCGGGCCAGGTCGGTGAGCACTTCCAGGCAGTGTCCGGGGCGCAGCTTGGAGCCGTCCTGGTGGGTCCACGCCACCGGGACCTCGACGAAGCTCCAGCCGAACGCGAGGAAGAGTCGGAGCACTTCGATGTCGAAGGCCCACCCGTCCACGCTCGCGCGCGCGAACGCGGCCCGGGCCCGATCGCCCCGGAACAGCTTGAACCCGCACTGGGTGTCCACCGTCCCGGGCAGCGCGACGGCCCGGATCAGCCGGCTCCCGACATCCGACAACACCCGGCGCACCGGCGGCCGGGCCACCGCGAACGCCGGCCCGCGCGAGCCGATCGCCGCGTCGAACCCGGCGTCGAGCGCCGCCTGGAGCCGGGCCAACTCGTCGATCGGGGTGGCCAGATCCGCGTCGCACAGCAGCACCCGGTCGCCGCGCGTGGCCGCGACCCCGACCCGTACGGCGTGCCCTTTGCCTCGATTGACCGGATGTCGCACCAGCCGCACCCGCGGTTCGTCACGAGCCGTCGCCGCGGCTCCGGCGTACGTATCGTCGGTGGATCCGTCGTCGGAGACGACCAGTTCCCAATCGCCTCCGACCTCCCGGAGATGATCGACCACCGCGGCCAGAGTCCCCGGCAGCCGCCGTGACTCGTTGTACACGGGTATCACGACCGAGAGCCCGATCCCACAACCAGTTCGCTTCACACCACGATGACCACCCGACTCCGGTATCGCGTTGTGTGACGTGGACCACATCTTCCATCGCATCTCGGCCGGGCGCCCGACGCCGCGACGTCAGCCGGTGGTCGAGCGCCGTCGGTACCGCACGCAGCCGCACGACCTGCCGTTGGGCACGAGTTCACCGACGTCGAACTCGTCCCCGCCGCACGTGCTTCCGTGGTCCGCGGGCAGATGTCCGCAGTTCGCGCAGGCGTCCGGATCGGGCTCGACCAGTGCGATGAAGACGCCGAACAGCACAAGCGGCGTGACGCCGATGATCAGGACGATCCAACCGTTGTGCATCGTGGGCCCCTTCCGACGGTGGGCATCGCACGTGCCACGGAGCCGGTGCGGCCTCGGTACACGTCCCTCGGGCCGCACCGGCCCGAGGTCCGCTACCAGCCGCCGGTCGCGCCGCCACCGCCGCTGGATCCGCCGCCGAACCCGCCGAACCCGCCGTCGGCATCGGCCGCGGCGGGGCCGGCGGCCAGTGCCAACATCGCGGTGATCCCGGCCACCGTCAGGGCCGTGACCTTGCACGCTCGGCCGAGACGCTTGCGAAGGGTCTTTGCAGTCACGAGAGAACTCCGCTCACTAGGGTCGGATCACGGTCCGAGGCCGGATCCGAGGGAGGGTTCCTTTCCGTCGTGCAGCCGTGCAGAGCCGTGCAGGATGAGCATCGCAGCGCCCGCGGGTGAAAAGCACCAGGGAATCCCCGCCTATACGCACCCGTGACCCACGCCCCGCACCCGAATGCGAGTGACGCGTGTCACCCTCCGGGAGCGCGCGAGCGGCTGCCGGACAGTCGAAGGGTGTGGAAACAAGCATGAGATCCCGGATCAGAGCCGGAGACCCCTACGCCTTCGAGGAGTTGTTCGCCGAGCACTCGAAGTCCGTCTACAACCACGGCTTTCGGATGACCGGCGACTGGGCCGCGGCCGAGGACGTGGTGGCGCTGACCTTCCTGGAGGCCTGGCGGCTGCGCGCCGACGTGGCCGCCGAAGGCGGTTCGCTGCGGCCGTGGTTGCTCGGCGTGGCCGGCAACGTGGTCCGCAACCAACGCCGAACTGCGCGGCGACATCGGGCGGTCCTGGACCGTGTGCCGCGCGAGCGGGCGGTGCCCGACTTCGCCGACTCACTGGTCGACCGCATCGACGACACCAGAACGATCGCCCGGGTCCGGACGATGCTCGGCACGCTGCGCCGGCAGGAACAAGAAGTCGTCGCGCTGTGCGTGTTCTCCGGACTCGACTCCGCCTCGGCGGCCGAGGCCCTGGGGATCCCGGTCGGCACCGTGCGCTCGCGGCTGTCCAGGGCCCGCGCCAAGCTCAAGCGGCTCGCGGACCGGGAGGAAGGCGCGGCGGGTGCGGATCGGGCCTCGCCGACACCCGCGTCCGCGCCCGCTCCCGTGCCCGCTCCCGCGAAACGTGTCGACGACGCCCGCCGGCCGGGGCGCCTGCCCGTCGGCCGACCCATCCGGAAGGAAGCCCGATGAAGCGCCCGACCGCCCACGCCGATCTCGACGATCACGTCAACACCCATGACGCGGTGACCCACGACCTGGCCGCGCTGCTCCCGACGCCGGCCGAGCGCGACCTCCCGGCCGGCCGCGCCGAGGGAATGGCGGCCACCCTGTTCCAGGCATTGCACGACGCGGCGGCGGAGGGCGCCGCCCGCGCCCCCGTCTCCCCCCGCCGGCGGTGGGCCTGGCGGATCGGGGTACCGCTCGCGGTCCTCGCGGCGGGTGGCGGCACGATGGCGGCGATGCTCATCGACGACACGCCGGTCCGGGTGTCCTATCCCCAGCAGACGGCCTGCTCGTACACGTACACCGTCGAACCCGCGTTCCTGTACACCGTGCACGTCGACGCCGCGCAGACCCCGGAGGAGGCGTGCGCCGCGGTCTGGGACGCGATGACCGACACCGCCCGGACCTACCTTCCGACCGACAGCCCCGAGCGCGCCGCCCCGCGGCCCGCCGTGCCGCAGCTGGTGGCCTGTACGCGCAAGGGTGACGACAACGGCCTGTGGACGATGCCGAAACCGACCGGCGTCGGCGTGCGGGACGCCTGCGCCGCGTTGGGCATGACCCGCCCGGACGACGGCGCCCGCTACCGCGGCGCGACCATCGACCGGGTCCGCCGCCTGAACCGGCTGTTGTCGGGCCCGGCGGCGGGCGGCCGGTGTCCGAACCTCGCGGACGTTCGGGCACGTGTGGAGCGCGCCCTGGCCGAGGTGGGCATCACCACGTGGTCGATCAGGACGGAGCTCGAACCGGGCGCGGATCCGAACGTGGTCTTCCCCGTGGTCGACCCGGAACGCGCCGCCGTCGTGCTGCGCAACGGCCCGCCCGGGACCTGCGCGGAGCCGGCCGGCCGCTGATCACGCCGTCGCGGCCACCGCGACGCCGAGGAGTTCCGGGAGGGTGCCCGGAAAGTCGCCCATCATGGCCGCGAACACCGCCCAGGCGTCGGGGGACAGGGGGCCGTGTCGGGCGATCAGGTCGGCGACGAGGTCGTCCGCGCCGTGGGTGGTGGCCGGGAGTGCTCGGCAGATCCGCAGCACCGCGCCGGCCGGGCGGCCCCGGGCGATCAGGTCCTCGATGGCGAACAGGCCCTCGCGCAGGCAGCGTTCCGGCCAGTCGGGGCTGTTGGGGTAGGCGCCCGGGCCGCCGTTCGGGCGGGGTAGTTCGGCGGTGTCGAGGGCGAGTCGGGCCAGGGCGGCGGACCGGGGCGCGAGTGTCGTGGCACAGCGGTCGGGGTCGGCGGTCAGCACGGCGCGGGCGACGTCGGCCGGCAGGTCGTCGAGCCGGGACAGGATTCCGGCGATCCGGATGAGGCCACCGTCGGCACGGGTCGCCCGCACGGCGGCCCAGTCCGGCTCCGCGTCGAACTCGAAGTGGCAGAGCAGGTCGGAGAGATTCGGCGTGCGCAGGTCGGCGAGGAACAACTCGGCCGCCAACTCCCGCAGGGCCTCGGCGACGACCCCGGCGTCGTCGGGGTCGGGCAGTTCGGCGAGTGTCCGGGTCAGGATCGTATGGGGTTCGGCGCGCCCGGTGCCCCGCGAGCCGGTGACGAAGTCGCGGACGAGGTCGGCACGGCCCAGCGCGACCAGGCGCCGGCAGGCGGCGGTCTGATACCCGGCGCACATCGCGGTCTGTGTGCGCAGGGCGTCCACGATCAACGCGGGATCGTTGCAGTGCACCCGGTGCGTGCGCGCGACGCGCGGCCACGGCGTGTCGGCGTCGGCGAACACCGACGGGTGGAGCGGGATCGCGCCGGGAGGTCCGCCGGCCGCGGCGGTGCCGGAGAGGATCCGGCGGATGGTCCGGGTCCGCGGTCGATGCTTCAGTATCAGTGCGGCGTTGACGGCGGGGTCGTCCAACCCGACCAGCGATTCCGCCACTTCGGGGTCGCCGCCGTGCCGACGGGCGAACTCGGCCCGTGCCGGCTCGTCGGCCACCGCGGCGAAGGCGGCGATCAGCGCGCCCGGCAGGGGCGATCCCTCCGGCAGGCGCGACATTTCCTCGCCCCAGCCGTCGCCGGGACCGAACGCCGGGACGGGGGTGCCGATCGCGGTGGCCCGATCCGCCGAGTGGCCGGCCGGCGAGGACGGATCGGCCGGTGCGGCGAGGGCGGCGACGACCGACCCGACGGTCGCCGACTCCGCGAGCGCGAGCAGGAACGTCCAGGGTGAGCCGCCGCTCCGGAGGGTGTGCTCGGGGTGCGGCGGATACACCTCGGGTGGCGGCAGGAGGGCGGCGGCGCGCAGCAGTTCGGGGATGGTGCCCGGGAAGTCGCCGCGCAGGAGGGCCAGTAGCGATCGCCAGTGGGTCGGGTCGTCGCCGAGTACGCGGCGCACCGTCTCCCGCAGCGCCGCGTGTGCCTCGCGTATGCCGGGTATCTCGCGGGAGAGGACGCCGAATCCGGGGTCGGCCAGGGCGGCGAGGAGCAGTGGGGCATTGCCGGTTCGGGTGTACAGCCCACCCGGGGTGAGCACGCCGGCCCGCAGCCCGGCGACGGCCGCGTGGACCACTCCGTCGAGCGTGCCCGCGAGCAGTGGCGCGACGTCGGGGGCGGCGGCAAGGCACGCGGGGTGTGTGGCCAGGTGGTCCGCGGTGGCCGGGTCGAGGGGGTCGGCGGCGTGCAGGCGGGCCAGGGTGATCCAGTCGGCCCGCGACCAGGCCTCGAACACGACGGCGGCGAGCCGGGCGTTGCGTCGGCGGACGGCGGTACGGCGCAAGCGCGTTCGGTAGTCCGTCGGGCGCGCCGGGATCGACGCCCGGAACCACGCGTGTACGTCCTCCGGGGCGTGCGGCGGCGGTTGGCGACGCGGGCCGCGCACGTGGCGCGCCGCGTGCGCGGCGATCGTACGATCGGCCGCGGCGCGCGCCGGGCCGAGCAGCAGGCGCGAACGCGAGGCCAGGAGCCGATCCCGCAACTCCTCGGGTACGGGCGGGACGTCGGGCCCACCCGCGAGCATCCGCCGCCGCAGCGCGGCCGTTGCCGAGGGGTGGAGGTACGCGGCGACGCGCAGCGCGGGATCGCCTGCGCCGGCCAGCGCCTCCGGCACGTCCGCGTTCGGGGCCGACCCGCGGATCAGCGCGTCTCGATCGTCGCCGTCCCCCTCCTCGATCGCCCATGCGACGATCGCCGCGCGTACCTCGGGGGAGGCGGGCAGTGCCTCGGCGAGCACCTCGTGGCGTGAGGCCGCGGGCAGCCGGGTCGACAACCGGACGGCCTCGGCGGGGGAGAGGTGGTCCAGCAACGCGGCGAGATCGGCGCTTTGGTACACGTGTGCGGCTCCGGGGGAGAGAGGTGGGTACGCCGGCTCCATCCTGCCCGGGCCGGGCGCCCGTGGCCGCCGATTTTCGGCGGGTGCGCGGCGGGCCGCCGGCCGGGGCGCGGGACGGCGGCGGACGTGGGTGTCGCCGGCCGGAGATCGACTACCGGTGATGCCGTGACCCAGGTCACCGACACTCGTCGAGGTTCGTGCGATGAGTTTCGGCCGGGCGCTACAGTCTCCATCCCGTAACACCGGACCGGGCACCGGGCACCGGGAGCCCGGCGCTCGGAAGCCCGAACCCGAGCCCGCACCCGACCCCGACCCCGACCCGGCAAGCCCGTCCCCCCGGAACCCCGGGACCCCGGAACAAGCAAGAGGAGCACCACCCCATGCGGATCGTGATCAGCGAGTTCATCAGCCTCGACGGTGTCGTCCAGGCGCCGGGCGGTCCCGACGAGGACACCGACGGCGGCTTCGCCCACGGCGGTTGGACGCACCCGTTCTTCGACCCGGAGGTGGTCGGCGGGGCGTTCGCGGACGCGGCGGGCAAGGCCGAGGCGCTGCTGTTCGGCCGGCGGACCTGGGTCACCATGGCGGGCGCCTGGCCGGAGCGGGCCGGCGACCCGTTCGCCGACCGGTTGAACGCGATGCCCAAGTACGTGGTCTCCTCCACGCTCGGTCCGGACGACCCGACCTGGAACAACACCACGGTGCTCGCGGGCGATACGGCGCTCGCCGAGATCCGCCGGCTGCGCGAGACCGACGGCGGCGACCTGTTGGTGATGGGCAGCCCGACGCTCGCCCGCACGCTGCTCGCCGAGGACCTGGTCGACGAGCTGCGACTGATGATCATGCCGGTGCTGCTCGGCGGCGGGAAGACGATCTTCCCGGCCGACGGCGGGTTGCGTACGCTCGAACTCGCCTCGACCGTGATCAGCGACGCGGGCGTGCACGTGTGCACCTACCGGCCGGTCGCCAAGGGCTAGCCGGGTCGGTGCCCGAGTCGGGCCGGCCGTTGTGGGCCGGCCCGGGGATCGGTGCGCCCGGGGCTACCGCGTCGTGTAGTAGACGTATCCGCCGAGCCCGCCGAGGAGGATCAGGTTGTACATGAAGATCTTGATCCGCCCGGCGGCCGAGACCGGCCCGCGCTGGGGGGTGTAGGCGGGGCCTCCGCCGTCTCCGCCGCCCCCGTATCCCCCGGTGCCGTTGCAGCCCGGGCACGGCTGCATCTGCGTGGTGCGACCGCCACCACCACAACCCCCACAGCCCATCCCGTCCTGCACCACAGAGTTCTGGCCGGATCCGCCACACCCGGAGCACATGGTCTCCATCGGCATCCAGCCGTTGCCGCCGCAACTCCCGCAGTACCCCACCCTGCCTCCTCGCGAAGATCCCCCGCGCCGAGCTCGCATGAGGAGCGCTCGGGGGTCAACGCAATCCCGGTGAACTTCCGCACCCGGCCCGGGGTCGACCGGAGGAGAAACGACCCCTACGTGTGCGACCTCCGGACTAGGGGATCGCTCGCCGCCCCGGATGACGCCGCCGAGGGCGCGGTGACCGTAGCGTCCGGGTGTGCAAAAAATCTACGCCTGGCTGCGCGTCCATCCGCTCGTGGTGGATGCGATGTACATGGTGCCGCTGCCGCTGCTGAGCGCCAGTCAGCAAAACGCCGCCGACGCGCCGACCGGTCACGCCTGGACCTGGACGTGGGTCGTCGTCGCGGTGTTCAGTCTGGGCGCGGTGCTGCGCCGGGTTTACCCTCGGGCCGCCTTCCTGGTGGTCGCGCTGGGCGGCGTGGGGCAGCTGTTCTTCACCGAGGCGATCTCCGCGGCGAGCTTCGCGGTCCCGATGGTTTTGTACACGACGGCGAAGTGGGGCAGTCGGCGGCGCGCGCGGATCGCGCTCGTCGCCGTGTTCGTCGGACCGGGACTCTACTTCGCGCGATGGGGCACCAACCTCGAACTCAACCTGCGCGACGGACTGTTCGGCTACTGCTTCCTGGTGATCAGCCTCGGTATCGCCTGGGTCCTGGGCGACTCGATGCGCACCCGGCGGGCCTACTACGCCGAACTCGAGGAACGCGCGGCGCGCCTGGAGTTCGAGCGCGACCAGCAGGCACAGATCGCGGCGGCGGCCGAACGTTCGCGGATCGCCCGAGAGTTGCACGACGTGGTGGCACACAACGTGTCGGTGATCGTGGTCCAGGCCGACGGCGCCGGACGGGCCATCGGCACCGCCCCGGACAAGGCCCGCGAGGCACTGGACACCATCGCCAAGACCGGCCGCGAGGCACTGGTGGAGATGCGCCGACTGCTCGGCGTACTGCGCGCGGAGAACGAGACCGAGGGCATGACCCCGCAACCGAGCCTCGGCCACCTGGACGACCTCGTGGCCCAGGTCGGCCGCGCGGGGATGTCGGTGGGCCTGACCGTCGAGGGGGTACCGATCGACCCCTCCCGGACCGTCGCCCTGACCGCCTACCGCATCATCCAGGAGGCGCTGACCAACACCCGCAAACACGCCGGTCCGCAGGCCACCGCGAAGGTGCTGGTCAGATACCTGGAGCAGGCCCTGGAGTTGCGCATCGGCGACGACGGGCGCGGTGCGCAGGCACCGGGCGACGGGATGGGCCACGGGCTGATCGGCATGCGCGAACGGGTCGCGATGCTCGACGGGCGGCTGGACATCGGCCCGGATCCGGACGGCGGGTGGATGGTGTACGCCCTGCTGCCCTATGGCACGGTCGGGAGCGGGAGTCGGGCCGTGACGGCGGCGTCGACGCCCGCGCGGCGCTCCGGGGCTCGGACGGGGCCGCCCCGAGGGGACGGGGCCGCGATCCGTATGCGACGCGGGGACGCGTGACCCGGGCCCGGTCGGCGTCGCACGCTCCGCGGTGTCCGAGCGAATTCTCGGCCATACACGATCCATATGTGTCGGCTGGGATGCTGCCGGGATGCGAGTGCTTCTGGTCGAGGACGAGCAGCCGCTGGCCGGCTATATCGCCGCCGGACTGCGCAAACACGGATTTGCCGTCGATGTCGCGGGAGATGGGCAAAGTGCCCTGGATAAGGGGGAATCGACCCCTTATGACGTGGTGGTGTTGGATCGGGATCTGCCGATCGTGCACGGTGACACCGTCTGTCGGCGGCTCGCCGAGTCGGGCACCTCGCGGATTTTGATGCTCACCGCGTCCGGTGCCGTTCGGGACCGGGTCGACGGGCTCACCCTGGGCGCCGACGACTACCTGGGCAAACCGTTCGCGTTCGCCGAACTGGTGGCCCGTGTGCACGCGTTGTCCCGTCGCAGCGCGCCCGCGCGGCCGCCGGTGCTGCGGGCCGCCGACGTGACGCTCGATCCCGCTCGGCGCTGCGCCGAACGCGGCGGCAGGGCACTGCACTTGACGCCCAAGGAGTTCGGCGTGCTCGAACGGTTGCTCGCCGTCGCCGGGGACGTGGTCAGTGCCGAGACGCTGTTGGAGAAGGTCTGGGACGAGCACGCCGACCCGTTCACCAACGCGGTCCGGATCGCCGTCGGCACGCTGCGGCGCAAGCTCGGCGATCCGGTCCTGATCGAGACCGTGACCGGTGTCGGATACCGGATCGTGGCCCGGCCGGCGTGCGACTGACCGCGCGCGGTCGGCTCACCGCGCTGTACACCGCGCTGGTCCTGGCCGCCGGGGTGGTGCTCACCGCGCTGACGTATCTGCTGGTGCGGCGGAGCCTGCGGCATCGGATCCGGATCGAGGTCCTGGCCGGCCCGGGTACCGACACCGAATCACCCCCGAACGTGGGGGAGATGACCGCACTCGCCGAACGCGTGCGGGCCACGACGTTGTCCGACCTGCTCACCCGGGCCGGGATCGCGCTCGCCGTGGTGACCGTACTGGCCGCGGCCCTGGGGTGGTTGGTCGCCGGACGGGTGTTGCAGCCGATCCGGGCCATCGCGGCCACCGCGCAGCGGCTGTCCGCCGAGAACCTGTCCGAGCGGGTGCCGGTGGGCACGCCGCCGGACGAACTCGGCGACCTCGCGGCCACGATCAACGGCATGCTGGACCGGATCCGCGCCGGCGTCGCGCAGCGCGACCGGATCCTGGCCGGACAACGGCTGTTCACCGCCAACGCCGCACACGAACTGCGCACACCGCTCACCACGATCCGCACCGCGATCGACGTGACCCTGGACGGCGAGCCGGACCGGGCCGAACTGCTCGCGATGGCCGACGACATCCGGGCCGCGATCGACCACAGCCGGCGTACGCTCGACGGCCTGCTCGCACTGGCCCGCAGCGAAAGTGATCCCGGCCGGCATCGCCTCGTCGACCTGGCCGAGATCGCGACCGGGATCCTGGACGGCGCCGCCGACGCGGCGAGCGCACGGCGGCTCACCTGCCGCGTCGCGGGCCGACCCGCGCGGATGTACGGCGAACCGGTGCTGCTGGAGCGGCTGATCGGCAATCTGGTCGACAACGCCGTCCGGTACAACCACGTCGACGGCCGCATCACGGTACACACCGACCGGATCGGCGACCATGTACTCCTCCGGGTGACCAACACCGGCCCGTCGATCCTGCGGGAGGACGCGACGGGCCTGCTGGAGCCGTTCGTTCGGGGCCGCGACACCCGCCGATCCGCCGACGGCGGCGCCGGTCTGGGCCTGTCCATCGTCCGTGCGATCAGCACCGTCCACCAGGGCGACCTCACCCTCACCGCCCGGGACGGCGGCGGGTTGGACGTCACCATCCGCTTCCCGAGCGCGCGGGAAGCCCACGCCGACGGGCCGCGTCTCGTCGGCGGGACAGACGTGGACGCGCGTAGCGAGGTTGCGGACGCGCGTAGCGGGGTCGCGGACCGACCCGTATAGCCGGCCCGGCTCGGGGACGGCGGGCAACGCACGGTGTGCGCAAGGGCATCGGGTGAAGCGGATGTACCCGGAGGATGAATTGTCATCCGAAGTCCGCCGAAGTCTGGACGGCCGGCGCGATCGTCCGGTGGGATGGCTTCCGCTCCCGCGTCCTCGGATCGCGTCTCGCGTCGCCGACCGGTCGTGGGGAGTCTGTGAGTTCGGAGCTCGGCCGTACCACCTGCATCCCCTGCCCACGGCACTCCACACCGGGAGCGTCGGCATCCTGGAGGTATTCGATGCGTCGACTGTCCATGGCACTTGCCGCCACCGCGATGACGATCGGCGTCGGAGTCGGCGTGGCCACGCCGGTCCAGGCCGCTCCGGCGGACAAGCCGCAGGTACTCTCCGGTTGGACCCAGACCAGCGCCGCCAGCTACAACGCCTGGTGGTCCGCCCGGCAGAACCAGGGCAACTGGGCCGCCTACAACTTCGACTGGTCCACCGACTACTGCAGCGGGTCGCCCGACAACCCCTTGGGCTTCCCGTTCCAGAACTCGTGTGCCCGGCACGACTTCGGCTACCGCAACTACAAGGCGGCGGGCACCTTCGCCGCCAACAAGGCCCGCCTGGACAGCGCGCTGTACGAGGACCTCAAGCGGGTCTGCGCCCCGTACGGCGCCGTGGCCCGGGCGACCTGCAACAGCACGGCCTGGACCTACTACCAGGCGGTCAAGATCCTCGGCTGACGTCGAATCCCCGGGCCGGCGGCGGCAACGTCGTCGGCCGGGGCTCGCCGATGCCCCCGATACCGGTTCGACGTCCACGATCGGGGTGCCGTCGAGCGCTTCGAGGTCGCGGCCACCCATCCGCGGGCCGTCGATCGTGGTGATGTGTACGCGGTGCGACCCGATGGGGTTGGGCCGGTCCGGCGAGCGGGCGTCGAACACGCCCCGCACGCGCGTGCGGGCGTCGCCGCGCGGGTGCACGGACAGCACGTCCCGGTCCGCCCGGTCGAGCCGGGTCGGCACCACGTCGGTGCCGACCGCCGGTTCCCGGAGCCCGTCGGCCACGTCCGGCTCGAACCCGAGCCAGTCCTCCGGTGAACCCTCGTCCCCCCGCCCGGGCGCGGACGCCCGATCCACCGGCGGGACTCGACCCGGCCGCACGCCGGCCCCGGACGCGCGTCGTCGTGCGTCGTTTCGCCCCCTTCGTCGTCGATCGCACCCCGTGTCGCCGGCTCGACCGACGCGGGACGGCGGATGCGACGGAGGCCGTCGGCGGGACGCGGGCTCGGGTCAGTCGGCGACGTCGAAGAGCACCGAGCGCACCTCGAGGTCGTCACGGGTGGGCTTGCCGTGCGGCTTCAGGCGCCACTCGGCGCCCGTGCAGTCGGCCCCCCGGTAGACGGTGACCCGGGAATCGGTCTCGTTGTGCGGGCCGTAGCCGGGCGGGACGTCGTCCGAACCGACGCCGTACAGGTCGATGCACACGCCGCTGCGCGGGTCGTGCAGGGTGACCTGATGTTCCCGGCCCGACGTGTCGACGTACTTGTAGTGGAACCGGCCCTCGGCGGCCACGGATGTTCCGGGCAGCGACAGGACCAGTGCCAGCGCGGCCACGGCGGCGCCGGCAGCATTGCGGAGTTTCAAGGTGAATCCCTTCCAAAAGGTTGCCTGGCCGACTTTAGAGGGAATTCACGTAAAGTAAGCGGACATTCCGGAAGATTGCTTCGTGGCGCCCGGCGGGTCCGCGCCTTGCACGGTGTGTGGGTGTGTGGGTGTGTGCGGGCAGGGGGACCGACTAGCCGGCGTCCGGGCGGGTCCGGGGGCGGTATCGGGCCAGGAACATGTCCACGCCGCCGGTGATCAGACGGGACGTCAGGTCCGCGTCGGGCGCGGCGCCCGTGGAGCCGTACGCGATGTGCGGCATCAGCACCAGGCCGGACAGCTGGATCGCGGCCAAGGGCACGTCGTCGATGGCGAGTTCGCCGCGTTCGACCAGCCTGGTGAGCGCGGTGCGGACCACCACGTGGAAGCGGTCCGGGCCCAGTTCCTGCCAGGTGCGGCCCAGTTCGGGCAGGCGGGGCATCGAGCCCAGCACCACGTTGTGCAGCGCGAGCACCTCCGGGGTGGCGTGGCCGGCCACCCATGCCTCGCAGATGGCGATCAGGTCGGCTCGTACGTCGGTGGAGGAGCCCAGGCGCTCCTCGATCAGGTGCATGGAGTCGACCAGTGCCCGATCGAGCATGTCGCCGACGATCGCGATGAACAGGGCCTCCTTGCTGCCGAAGTGGTTGTAGACGGTCACCTTCGCGACGCCGGCCTCGGCGGCGATGGTGTCCATGCCCACCCCGTAGCCGTCGCGCAGGAAGGCGTCGGTCGCCGCCTTCAGGATCGCCGCGCGCTTGCGTGCCGCGCGGTCACCCGAGGGGATGCGCTTGGGGGTCTGCTCGGCTGCCCACACGGTCGGCTCCTCCGTTGGTCGTCGCGTGCGTTCGGCACGGCGCCTGAACGCTTGATCGTTACTCAGTCTAATCAATTCTGAACCGTACGGGTTGGTTCAACTGAACTGCACTGTTGAGTTCATATGAACTGCACTGTATGGTTTGGTTCATCGAACGGCGGACACCTGGAAGGGGTCGGCAGATGAACCACGACACGGCCACGAGGCCGAAGGCGGCATCGGCGACAAGGGTCGCGACCGCCGCCACCGCCGCGGTCCCGACGACGCCCGGTACACCGGCGCCCACGGCAACCGGCACACCGGCGACGACCACCGCGGCCACCCGGACCGGCGCCGCCTTCGCCCTGCTGGCCGCCGTACAGGCCGTCCTCAACACCTCGGTCACCATCACCTCGGCCGCCGGCCCCGACATCGCCGCCGACCTCGGCCTCGGCGCCTCCGGCCTGGTCTGGACCGGCGCCGCCTACACCCTCGCCTTCAGCGGCCTGCTCCTGCTCGGCGGCCGGATGGCCGACCGGTACGGCCGACGCAACGCCTTCCGGGCCGGCATCGCCCTGTTCGCCGTCGCCTCGCTGGCCGGCGCGCTCGTCCCCGGCGGGGGCTCGCTGATCACCATCCGGCTGCTCCAGGGCGCCGGTGCCGCGGTGGCCGCGCCCGCCGCGATGGCCCTGGTCGGGGACGTGTTCCCGGTCGAGGCCACCCGACGGCGCGCGATGGCCGCGTGGGGCGGACTCTCCGGCGTCGGCGCCGCGTTGGGCATGCAACTCGCCGGTGCCACCGCCACCTGGGCCTCCTGGCGCTGGTCCTTCGTCGCCCTCGCACTGGTCGGCCTGGTGGTCGCGGTCCTGTCCGGGCGATACCTGCCGGCGGGCCCGACGCCGACGCGCGGCCGGGTGGACGTACTCGGCGCCGCCCTCGTCACCGGCGGCGTCGCGCTGCTCAGCCTGGGCCTGGTGGCCGTCGGCACACACGGCTGGCTCACCGTCGCCGTACTGCTCCCGATCGGCGCCGGACTCGTGCTCCTGCTCGGCTTCGGGGTGGCCGAGAACCGGATCGCCGCGCCGCTGATGCCGCTGCGCTTCCTGGCCTCGGGGCGTCGGGTCGGCGCGCTGGCCACCGGCATGCTCGCGCCGATCGCCGGATCGTCGGCGGCGTTCCTGATGTCGCTGTACTTCCAGCGGGTGCTCGGCTGGTCCGCGTTGCGCTCCGCGCTGGGCTTCGTCCCGTACACCCTCGCGCTGATCGTAGTCAGCGCCGCCGGCGTGGCGATCGTGGCCCGGCTCGGCGCCCGGCGGACCGCGTCCCTCGGCCTGATCACGATGGCGATCGCGTTCCTGCTGTTCGGCCGGATCGACGCGGAATCCGCCTACGTCGGCGCGCCGTTGTCGGGAATGCTCGTCCTTCCCGTCGGGATCGCACTGACCGCTGCCTCGGCGGTGGTCGGCGCGACGCGGGGCGTGTCGGCCGGGGACGCCGCGTTGGCCGGCGGTGCGTTCAACACCTCGATGCTGATGGGCCCGACCATCGGCATGGCCCTGTTCGCCTCGCTCGCCGACGCGCACACCGGCGCCGGCCCGTCCCCGGAGCAGGCCGCCACCGACGGCTACGTCTTCGCCTTCCACGCCGCGGCGGCGCTGTTCGCGGTCGCCGCGGTCGCCGTGGCGGTCCTGCGGGGGAGCCGGACGGCGCGGGCCTGATCGGGCTCGCCCGAGCGCACGACCACCCCTCGTCCGGCCCATCGACCACCCTCATCCGTCAAGGAGTTCACCGATCATGATCAGCGTCGACACGACCGCCGCCCCCGCCCCCGCTTCCGCCCCCGCCACCACCTGGGTCGCGGGCTTCCGCTCCGCCGTGCTCGGCGGGTACGAGGAGATCCGGATCCAGCCCTCACGCGCCTTCCGTGACCAGACACTGCGACAGATCCTGCACATGGACGGCGGCGGCACCACGTTGCGGGTGTTGCTGAGCAACGAATACGGCAGGGAGCCCCTGGTGATCGGGGCGGCGCGGGTCGGCTCGGCCGGCGCGGGCGGTCCCGTGGATCCGGCGGGGGAGGCCGTACTGCGGTTCGACGGGGCGGCCGAGGTGACCATCCCGGTCGGCGCCCGGATCCGGAGCGACCCGGTCGAGTTCGCCACCGAGGCCGGCACCGACCTGGCGCTGACCCTGTACTTCCCGGAGGACACCGGCCTGGCGACCTACGCGCACACCCCTTCCCAGAATGCCTACCTGGTCGCCGGCAACGCCTCGGGGCGGGCCGCGTTCGACGACGCGGAGGAGATCGACGGGCGGTACTACGTGGCCGGGGTCGACGTCCTGGCCCCCGAGGGCACCGCGATCGCCGTGGCGTTCGGGGACTCCTGGTTCGGCGGCGGTGGCACCACCGTCGGGGCCAACCTACGCTTCCCGAACCAGCTGAACCGGCGACTGGCCCGGGGCTGGGTGGTCAACCAGGGGCTCGGCGGCAACCGGCTGCTCACCGACGAGGTCGGGTTGCACGGGCTCGCGCGGTTCGAACGTGATGTGCTGTCCGTGCCGGGCGTCACCCACGTGCTCTTCCACTTCGGCCTCAACGACCTGGGCCTGCCGGGCATGTCCGGGAAGCCGCCGGCCCGCGCGGCGGACCTGATCGAGGGCTTCATCGCGCTGGCGGCGCAGGCCCGCGCGGCCGGGCTGACCTCCATCGGCGCCACGATGGGCCCGTACGGCGGCACCATCTACCCGGGCGTGGACAGCGCCCAGGGGCGGGCGGAACGCCGTCGGGTGAACGACTGGATCCGTACCTCGGACGTCTTCGACGCGGTCGTCGACGTGGCCGCCGCGGTCCGGGACCCCGACGCCCCGGACTTCATCCGGGCCGATCTCGACAGCGGCGACCACCTGCACCTCAACGACGCGGGCGTCCGCGCGATGGCCGACGCCTACGACCCGGCCCACCTACGGCTGTGAGGGGCGTGCGCCCGAGCGCGCCCGCCGCCTGTCACCCGCCGCCCGGTCCCCGGACCGGGACCGGCGGGTGACGCCGTTCCGGGTGGTGTCGGGGTGATCGGATAGCGTGCCGCGATGACGGATTTCGTGTTGGTCGCAGGTGCGTGGTTGGGGTCCCCCGCGTGGGACGAGGTGGTGCCGGACCTGCGAGCCGCGGGGCACGGAGCGTATCCGTTGACGCTTTCCGGCCTGGCCGAGAAGCGGGGCGCGCCGGCGGGGCGGCGTACGCACGTCCGGGACATCGTGGACGAGGTCGAGGGGCGGGACCTGCGCGATGTGGTCCTGGTCGGACACAGCTACTCGGGCATCCCGGTGGGTCGGGCTGCCGAGCGGATCGGCGACCGGCTGCGAAGGATGGTCCTGGTCGATGCGAACGTCGCCGTCCACGGCGAGTCGTTCGCGTCCGGCTTCTGGTCCGGCGAGGCGGCGATCACCGCCGCGATCGTCGCCGCCGACGGCTTCTGGGCGGTGCCGCCGGCGGCGGAGTTCGCCGGACAGGGCCTCACCGACGGGCAGATCGCCCGACTCGTGGCCGACGCGACGCCGCATCCCGGTGACACCCTGACCGAACGGGCCGAGTTGGCGGGGTCGTTGGGTGACATCCCGACGACCTACCTCAAGTGCCTCCTCGACGGCCCGGAACCGAGCGACGCCGTGGCGAAGCTGCTGACGAGCGAACGGTGGCGGCTGGTCGAGATGGATACGGGCCACTGGCCGATGTACTCCCAACCGCACGAACTGGCCCGGATCCTCCTGGCGGAGGCCGGCCGGTAGCCGGAAGGATTCCCTGTGTTCCTTCGACACACGCGTCATCCGATACCCGCGATCACCCAGTACGCGAGCCCGGGTCTGATCGACGCGATCGTCTACGCCGGTCGTCCGCCGGGCGACGACGACGCCTGGGCGGAGAGCGGGGCGCCGGATCGGGCCGCCTACGGCTACTGGGCCGGGCGGTGGTGCGGGATGGCCTGCCTGCGGATGGCGCTGTTCGCGCGCGACGGCGAGGCGCCTTCGTTGTACGAGCTGATGGTCGGCTGCGCGGCGCACGGCGGGTATGTGCGTCGCGAGGACGGCGGGGTCGACGGTCTCTACTACCGGCCGTTCGTCGAGTACGTGCGGGAGGCGCACGGGTTGCGGGCGGAGGTGGTCACCGAGCTGGGGCCGGACCGGCTCGCCGACGAACTCGACCGGGGCCGCCTGGTGATGGCGTCCGTGCATCGGGAGATTCGCCGCCCCGAGCGACCGGCACCGGGGCGCGGCGGTCACCTCGTCCTGGTCACCGGTCGGCGGGACGACGCGGTCACCTTCCACAATCCGTCCGGACACACCCCGGAGGCGGTGTCCGCCACGCTCGCGCCGCACCGCTTCGACGAGTTCGCGGCACGGCGCGGCATCGTGCTACACCTGTGAGGCGTGCGGTGTGTCGTCGGCCGATGCCCGGGTCGCGACCCGGTACTACGCTGGGCGCAAACGTCTGTTCGGCGAGGGAGTACCGACCGTGATCCTGAGTGCGCTTACGTTCTCGCTCACGCCGAAGCCGTGGGACACGATGTCGTGGGTGGAGGTACCCGACGGACTCGAGTTCGTGCGCTACGAGATCACCACGATCCCCGCGCCCAGGCGTCCCGAGGTGGAGGCCACCCCGGACGAGGAGCACCGGTGGACGCTGGCCGCGCACGACTTCGAGAAGGAGTTGCTGGACGCCCAGTCCGACGTGCGCTGGGAGCACGGCATGCGTACGAAGCCACGCTTCATGGCCGACACCGCCACGGTGCGACTGTGGCGCTACTCGTGGTTCCCGAACCGGCGGGCCCGCTCCCGCCGCTCGTGGGAGCGCTGCGTGGCCCGCATGCGCGCGGCCGAGGAACGCTACCGCCCGGTACGCGAGGAGATCGAGGCCCGGGTGGCGGCGACGAAGGCGCGGGAGAACTAGCGGATCACCCCACCCCGTCGTCCGGAACCGGCGCGGTCCGCCGTCGATGCCGCGTCCGCCCGGGCAGTTCCGCGCGCCGCGCGTCGCGAAGGCACGGATGAGCGTGGTGCGGTAGCAGGCCATCCCCGCTTCGCACCACGCCCACGGGACCGGCTCGCCGGGCCCGGCAAGGGAGACCGGGTAGGCCGGGCTTCACGGAATCGGCCCTGTCCATGGCGGTCATCACGACGCCACTGGAGAATCGCCGTCTGCGCGGGCTGTTCCTGGACTTGCGAGATGCGGCGTTGGATCCTGTCGACAGCCACACAATGATCCGGAGCCGGGCTCGGTTACCCACACCGACCGAGCACGTCTCATGGGATATGCCGCAGCCGACGCATCGATGTTGGTGAACGCGCCTTGGCGTACCAGCAGTTACACGGCGAACAACACGAACTGCGTGGAGGCCGCCCCGCTGTCGGGGACGGTCGCCGTGCGGGACTCGAAGGTACCCGGGGGCCGGCCCTCGTCTTCGGCGCCGCCGCCTTCGAACGGTGCGTCGCGGCGATCGCGTTGGGCGCCGCGAGTGTGCGTCCTCGGCCCTCGCGTCGGTGGGCCGCGTGAGGGGGATCCCCATGACTCGGGTGGTTGTGCTGCGGCAGCCTGACGGCCTGTCACGTCGCTTGGCGGATGTTCCCGTCGGGGACGAGCCTCCCGGAAGGAACCATTCTTCATGCCGTTTCGTGCCCGCTTCGCTGCCGCCGTCATACCACCCCTCCTCGTGATGACCGCCGCGTGCGGCGGGTCGGGCGACAAGAAGGACGATGCGAAGGCGCTCGATCCGGGCAGCACTGTGGGCGCGACCACCGGTGCCCCGGGCGGTGGTTCCGTGACCGGCGGTGCGGTCGCCGCCGGCACCAAGGGTTACAAGCTCGTCGTCCCGGAGTCGATCGACGCCTACACGAAGTCGAGCACCGGCACCACGCCCGACGCGAAGGAGGCCGAGGACCTCGGGGTGAAGAACGCCCAAACGGTGTCCGGCGTCTACAACGCGCCCAATCCCGACCCCGACAACCGGGCGAGGCTGGGCGGCACTCGGCTGAACTTCCACGGTTTCCACGGCGAGATCACCGACCCCGCCAAGGCACTCGACGCCTACCTGGCCAACGTCGGCAACAAAGGCATGAAGGGCGCCGGGAAGGCGCCGGGGACCGACATACAGCCCATCGGAGGCGCCAAGACCGTCAAGCCCGCCGGCTTCGAGGGCGCGCTGATGAAGTGCCAGGTCATGCAGTTCACCCACGGCAAGGGCGACGGGGCCGCGAAGGCCCCTGCCGATTTCCGGTTCCCGGTCTGTGCCTGGGCCGACTACGCAACCCTCGGCGGCGTCGACGTCGCCGTCTTGACGGAAATGAAGACGGGCGGCGAGGGCATCTCCCCGGACGAGGCAGCCACGCTGACCGCCAAGCTCTACACCCTGGCCCGCCAAAAGCCCTGACCCACGACGCGGCCCGCCCGATCCCTCCCGGAAACCCACACCCCCGAGCCGACCCAAGCCGGCTTCTCCGAATGACTCTTCTCGGACACCCTTCAGCGAAATGTGGTGCGATACCCGCGCAGCCGAGGAGCGCGTATGGCGGGCAATCTGACCAGGGTGTACGCGAACGCACCGGAATGGGGCGTCAGTGACTGCCAAGGGTGTGGCGGCAGCGGGTAGTCGTCGCGCAGGACGCCCTCCGGGAGCACCCCGGTCGCGGGCATCGGCGACGTCTCGCCCGGGTGGTGCGCGAGGTATCCCCAGACCCCGCCATCCATCGGCACCACGACGCCCTCGTCGCCGAGCGGGCGCCAGGGCGCACCCGTGAGGGGGTGGCGGGGGACGAGCAGGACGTCGGGCCGGGGATGCGGCAGGCGGATTCCCGGGCCGGCCAACCCCACGGACCGGGCGCCGGGCCCGTCCGGGAGGTACCGCTCGACGGCGTGGCCCAGCAGTTCGGCGACCGGGCCGGCGGGGAGGGTCACCGGCCGGCCCTCCGTGGCCGCCACGAGGTGGGCCAGTGCGACCCCGACCGCCGCCTCCCAGCGGCGGCTCCACGACCCGTCGGGTTCGACGGGTGGGACACGGTGTTCGGCGCGTTCCAGGTCGTCCCAGTCGGGAGCCGGGCCGGCCGGGCGCCCCGAGGGACGGCGTACGACCGCGTCGGGCTCCAACCAGACCGTCTGCCACGATCCACAGTCGTCGACGCGGGTCGCCGCAGCCCGCCCGCACTCCACGCAGGCCAGGTTGGGGCCGGCCCGGCCGTCCACCCCCCGGCAGTAGCCCTCGCACTTCTCGACGATCAGGGTCATGGACCGGGAGTCCCCGGGAGCGATGACGATCCTGTCCCGCGCGCCGAACGAGACCGCGTACACCGGCGCGTAGACGCCTTGCCGGGCAGCCGTGTCCTCCCCGACCTCCTCCCACAACCGCCAGGGCGGTCCGGTGGGTTGGGGGTCGACGGCATACGTCGAGGGCTCCATCAGCGGAGGATGAAGTTCCTCCCACGCCCCGTGGTGGGTGTGGACGGGGAGGGCGACCCGGGATACCGGCGCCGTCAACACTGTTCCGCACCCGACACACCCGAACACGTCCAAGTCGGCTCCCATCAGCTCAGGTTCCCTGCGGATTGTGCCTCGCTCACGGCAGCGGAGCCACCGAGATTCGAACGGCTCCGGGGCGCTCCCCTCCTCGTGCCGCCGTCGGCCGGAACCCGAAGTTCTGGTCCGACGCGCGATGGGGCGGGTGTACGGCGGTCACCTCGGCGGGCCCGATCGGCAAGGGCAACTTTTCCCGTCCTGCCGCGACTTCTTCGGCTCGGGGCGGTTCGACGGGCCGGGTGGTCCGAGCTGCGGCGGCTGGCCGGCCGGTGACGTGGCGATGTCATCTGATGGTTCGGCGCAACGGTGGACGTGGTCGGCCGGCCACGAGGGGCGCCCCCGAGTGGTGCGTGGGTTCGGGAACGTGGTTCGAGGTGTCACTGAGTGACTCGGGTGAGTGGTTCGGGGGGATGTGCGGTGGCACTTCCGTTGGCGGTCGCGCAGGTTTTGGCGGAGGTGGACGACACCGGAGCGTGGCGGTTGTGGCCCGGGGATCCCTGGTGCATGGTGGCGCCGCCCAAGCACATTCGGCGGCGGCAGGGTTGGAAGTTGCATCTGTCGTCGACGGTTCGATCCGCGCCTCGGGTGTTGGAGAACGCGGCGCGGGTGTTGGTCGCGCACGGCTGTGCGTTCAAGTTCGCGGTGACGCCGAAGGCCGCCGCCGAGCTGAACGCGGTGCGGGCGGTGCGGGCGATGTCCGGCACGTTCATCACCGCCTATCCGGCCGACGATGAGCAACTGGCCATGCTCAACGCCAAGTTGCATGCGGCGACCGAGGGGCTGCCGGGGCCGGCCATACTCTCCGATCGGCGGTATCGGCCGGGCAGCCCGGTCCACTACCGGTTCGGCTGCTTCGCCCACCCCCGGGAGTTGACCGACGAGGGCTTCTACGAGGGTCGCCTCCAGGCGCCCGACGGCACGTTCGTACCGGACCGACGCGAGGCCTGGTTCGCGGCTCGCGGACCGCTACCGGGTCCGGGAGGCGATCAACCACTCCAACCGGGGCGGTGTGTACCGGGCCCGGGACGAGCGCGCCGGCGAGGACGTGCTGATCAAGGAGGCCCGTCCGCACGTGGCTTCCGGGCCGGACGGGCGTGACGCCCGGGACTGGCTTCGTTACGAGGCGAAGGAGCTCGAACGACTCGCGCCCGGCGGGATCGTGCCGGCGGTGCGCGAGGTGTTCGAGCAGGGTGGGCACGTCTTCCTCGTCGAGGACCTGATCGACGGCGACACGCTCCAGCGGTGGACCACGGACCGGTTGGAGCGCCGGCACGGCGACGACGGCCGGATCCCGGTCCCGGTCGCGTGGCAACTGGCCCGCGAGCTGGTGCGGTTGGTGGTACGCGTCCACGAGGAATCGTTGGTGCTACGGGACTTCAAGCCGAGCAACATGATGATCACGCCGCAGGGCCGGCCCGTGCTCGTGGACCTGGAGGGCGCGGTGCCGCGACGGTCGCGCGCCCGTGATCGGTACTCGTGGGTTCGGCGCGCCCGAATACCTCACCGTGAGCGGGTCCGCGCCGCCCGCGCCCGGTCCTCGCCACGGAAGACGCGCCGGCGCGGTCGACCGGCGAGCGGATCGCGGCGATCGTCGGCGCCGCGGCCCCCGGGATCCCGGCGCTCGACGCGTTGGCGCCGCTGGTCGTCGGACTCACCGCCGACGTCCCGGAGCGATGGACGTTGGCGCACGCCGCCGACTTCCTGCGGGCGGACCCGGACCCGGCCCGCCCACGCGCTCAGGCCGGGCCGGCGGTTGCGCGGGTTGGGGTGTCGGTGGGGTCGGTGTCGGTCGGGGTCGGTGGTGTCGTGGGTGGCCGGTCCCGTACCGAGACCAGCACCAGCACGATCGACAACGCCGAGCCCACGGTCAGTACGGGCCACACCCCGTGTCCGAACCGGATGAACAGCCACCCGCCCACGACCGGTCCGACCGCCGCGCCCAGGCTCCAGGCGAAGTGGAAGCCGGCGATGTAGTGGCTCTTGAGCCGCGCCGGCCCGGCCACCACCGGATAGGCCGTGGTCGCCGGCCCGCCCAGGATCTCGCCGACGGACCAGATCAGCGTGCCGAGCAGGATCACGGCCGGGCCCAGCGGCAGGCCGTACACGCCCACGCCGACGCCCACCAGGACCAGCGCCCACGCCATGGTGAGCCGTTGCGACCACGCCTGCGCGTACTTGGTCATCAACAGTTCGAACGCGATGACGATGAAGCCGTTCAGCGACACGGCCAGGGTGTACCAGAAGATCGCCACGCCGCTGTCCTTGACGTCGAGCGGCAGCGTGGACAGGTACTGCACGTAGACGACCCCGAAGAAGAAGATCGCGGTCAGGTACAACATGTAGCGTCGATCGCGGATCATGGCCCGATACCCGCCGCGCCCGACCCGCTCGCCCTCCTCGCCGGCCTCCGGGTTCGTGTCGCCGGCCGCGCCCGGCTCGGCGGATCGCGGCGGCAGCGTCACCCACGCGAGGGCCGCGTAGCACAGCGCGACCGCCGCCTCGACCCAGAAGACCAGGGCGTAGCTGTGCCCGGCCAGGTTGTACAGCGCGAACCCGAACAGCGGCGCGACGGTGACGCCGAGGTTCAGCCCGAACCGGTACATCGCGAAGATCATCACCTGGCGGTTCGCCGGGGTGAGGTCGGACAGCAGGGTGGCCGACGCCGGACGGTACAACTGCCCGGCCATGCTGACCAGCGCCACCGCGACCAGGATCAGCCCGAACGAGGGCAGGTACAGGATGGCCGCCAGCGGCACGCTCGCGCCGACCATGCTCACCACGCTCGCGTTGCGCGCGCCGAGCCGGATCGACAGCGCCCCGCCGAGCAGCACCCCCACGATCGCGCCGCCGCCGTACACGCCCAGCGCGAACGCCGCCTGCGCGTCCGAGTAGTCCCGCGAGGTCAGGAACAACACCAGGAAGATGTTCAGGAAGGCCCCGAGGCGGTTGATGAACGCCCCGGTGAGCAGCGTCTTCGCCGGGAGCGAGGCCTGCCGGAAGGTGGCCACCACGGTCGCCTCGTCGCTGTCGTGGCCCTTGTCGCGGGCGACGTCGACCATGTCGGTCAGCCGACGACGACGCGGATGGCGGCCCGCACGCGCCGCTCCAGGGCATCGAGCCCGTCGGGCGTCGGGGCGTCGATGAAGAACGTGACGGACCGGTCGTCGGAGTCGGCGAGCGGGGTCAGCGCCGCGCCGCGCTCGCGCAGGACCAGCACGGCCCGCAGCGTCGGTTCCTCGCCCGGCCCGCCGGGCTTGATGTCGGGCCACACACCGCTGGCGCCGATCCACTCCGGCCGCACGTCCGGCCAGTCGAGGACCACATCCTCCAGCGTGCCGGGCCGGTGCTCCAGGTAGACCTGGCGGGCATAGCGGTACGGCCGGGGGTAGTTCGCCGGTTCGCCGAGCGCGACGCGCAGGATCTCCGGCTCCAGCGGTCGTCCGGTGGCCAGTTGATACAGCGTCAGCAGCCCGTCGCCGGGGGTGCGCGCCGCCACCTCGATCAGGCGCGGGCGACCGTCGTCGCCGACCCGCCACTCGGAGTGGGCGATGCCGTGCTCGAACGCGAGCGCCGCCACCAGTTCCCGGTTGGCGCCCAGGAGCGCCGCGCGCAGGTCCTCGCGCACGCTCGGCACGCTGTGCGCCATCTCCACGAAGGTGTGCGTGTGGCTGTCGGTGGTGACCTTGTCGGTCACCGAGGCGAAGACCACCTCGCCGTCCTGGATCAGGCTCTCCACGGAGAACTCCGGGCCCGACACCTTCTCCTCGACGAGGACGACCTCGTGGTCGGGGTACGTCGCCAATCTCGCGCGCAGCCCCGCCACGTCCGCCACCGTCTCGACGCCGGAACTGGACGCGCGCGAGGCGGGTTTGACCACGGCCGGGAAACGCACCGCGTCCAGGTCGACCCGCTCGCGCTCGCCGGCGGGAATGGTCAGCGACGCCGGGCCCAGGCCCGGGGCGTACCAGCGCTGGAGGTACTTGCTGCGGCAGGCGCGGCTGGCGCGCAGCCCGGGCGAACGCACGCCGAGCCCGTCGGCGAGCAGGCCGGTCGGCTCGGCGAGGTAGTCGCCCACCGCGTAGGCGCCCACGATGGTGTACGCCTCGCGCCAGGCCGAGGTGCGCGCGATCGCGCCCGCGACGAACGCGCCCTGCACGGTGAAGTCGCCGGTGACATAGGCGATTTCGGTGATCTGCGCGGCGGGGTTGGAGGTGTCGGCCATGGCCTCCGTCGCCTGCGCGCGGTAGGACTCCGCGGTGATGACCAGGATCTTGAGCCCACGCCCGGAGAGTTCGGTCAGGTAGAGCGGATTGCGGCGGATCACGGGAAACGAGCCGGTCAGGATGAACGCCTGGGGCCGGTCGGCCGATTCCCGCGACTCGAACGGTGCCTGGGTCATGGTTCCGTGTCCTCCTGGATCGGGCGGTTCGGGTGGTCCGGGTGGTTCGGGCGGGCCGGATGGTGCGGGACGGGCCGGAGCGAGGTGCCGAGTGGATCGCGGCGACGAGCGGTGCTGCGGTGCTGCGGCGCTCAGGCCGTCCGGTGCCGCTCGTCGAAGCGCGGCTCGACGCCGTTCGTGCTCAGGAACTCCAGCCACCGGCGGGCGTCCTCGGCACCCTGGGCGGCCTGGCGCAGGCCCGCGGGCACCCGTCCGGCGAGGATCTCGGTGATCCCGTACGCCAGCGGCAGGGACACGCACCGCGCCATCGCGCTCTCCTCGGCGTCGCCGACCGTGTCCAGGACGTATTCGCCGCGCCAGCCGGTGCCGTTCGCGCCCTCGATGTCGAGCGCGACGGCGAGGACGACGCGGTCCCGGTCGGCGTCGGTGGTCGGATACCGGGCGGCGAGTTCGTCGGCGAGGGCGGCGATGCGGTCGCCGTCGCCGGTGCGCACGGTGGTGAACACGTCCTCCCACGCCCGCGACCAGCCGTCCAGGCGCAGCGTGCCCCGGACGAACACGCGGGCCCGCCAGTCGGTCGGGAACGCGTACTGGGTGAGGTAGGGGAGGCTGTCGCGGTTGGGGTACGCCTCGAACGTCTCGCCGTCGAGCACGAGCGCGCGCGTCGCCGTCCACGGGAGGTCGACCACCTGCTCGACGTCGCCGTCGAGGTAGCGGGCCGGCGCGCGCAGCGCGTTCAACACCCCGCGCGGCGCCCAGCTGAAGCGGTAGCGGAACTCGTTGGATTCGGCGGGGACTCCGCCGCAGTACGAGGTGAACTCGACGGTCGCCGGGCCGTCGCCGACGACCTCGCGGCCCCTGGCCACCAGCAGGTCGGCGAACAGATGGTCGATGCCCGGGTCCAGGCCCGCCTCGGTCAGCACGACCAGACCGGCCTTCGTCGCGGCCGGCGCCTCGGTGACGATCTCCTCGGACACGTAACTGCTGCACGCGAAGTGGGCGTCGCGCTCGATACACAACCGCAGCAGCGCGGGGTGTTCGCTCGCGGGCAACATCGACACGACGATGTCGCCCTTGTGCAACTCCGCGCTCAACCGGTCGAGATCGTACGCGCGGGCGGCGGCGCGACCGGTCAGGTCCAACCGGGCCAGGCACCGCTCGGCCTTGGTGTCGGTACGGCCCCAGACCAGCAGCCGCTCGGCCCGGTCGGCCACCACCCGCACCCCGCTGCCGGTGGACAGGCCGGTGCCGATCCAGTGCACGGTTCCGCCGGCGGGTATCGCGTCAGACATGGACGTTCTCCGTTTCCAGGCCGTTCGCCTCGCATGCCTCGCGGAAGACCCGCAGGCAGCGCTGCCAGGGTTGACCCGGTTCTCCCAGGGTCAGTAGATGGGGCGTCAGTTCGGCGGAGAAGGCGGTACTGGCCTCGCCGGGAAGCAGCGACGGCAGGTTGTCGATGGCGATCACCCCTAGCGGGTCACCGACATCGGTCAACGCGCGGACCGGTTCGCGCCAATCGGTGATGTCGTCGTAGACGGGCAACACATTGTTCCGGGACGTGACATCACAGGTGACGTCCACGATCAGGGACAGTCGCCGAGGCCCGGACCGGAGCGACGCGAGGGTCACGAACGGCGGGGTCGGCGCGGTCACCAGCACGGCGTTGACGAGGATGTCGTGATCGAGCAGGGCCGCGTGATCCAGCGACCTGGTCTCGGCCACGTCCCAGCAGGTCGGCTCGATTCCGGCGACCGCCAGCGCGTCGCGCGCGCCGCGCCCGCACCGGCCCAGCGCCCCGATGACCAGCACCCTCGGCCGCGCGCCGCTCGACGTCTCGCGCAACACCCGGTCCAGGTCCTCCTTCGGGCGCGGGCGCAGCGGCGGATCGAGCCGGCCCCGATGCCGGAGCACCGCGAGCGCGGCGCCCACATATCCGGCCCAGTAGCCGAAAGCGGCCAGCCGCCGACCGTCCGCGTCGGTGAGGTATTCCAGGTCGAGCAGCGCGCCGGCGCCCGCCGTGAAGCGCCGCAGCAGCGCCCGGGCGTCGCGCTGGCCCTTGTACGCGTGGCCGAAGAACACGTGCCGGTGCCGCAACGCGGGCGGCTCGTCGGGGAGTTCCTTCAGGCCCACGACGAACTCCGCGGCTGGCGCGGCGCGCCAGCTCCCGGCGTCGGCGGCCACGCAACCGGCGTCGAGGTAGTCCCCGATCGGGAACACGCGCTGCGGCGAGTGCTCGACGGTGACCGTGATGCCGTGCGCGACGAGCCGCGCGGCGTCGGCCGGCACGATCGGCGCGCGCCGCTCGCTCTCGCGCGTCTCGTGCCGCATCGTGATCCCGACATCGGTCGTGCGCGGGCGGGGATCGGCCATGTGCTGTCCTCCGGTTTCCGGTTCGTGGTCGCGCGGGGGCGGGCCGACTCAGATGACCAGGTCGGCCAGGTCGTCGGCCGCGCCGGGGGCGGAAGGATCGGGGGACGGGGTATCGGGGTCCGCGGTGTCGCGGGGCGCGGTGTCGGCGGGCGCGCCCTCGGCTCCGGCGACCGGATCGCCGGTGGCGGATATGCGCTTGAGCATGGGCTGTTCGAGAAAGTACGCGAAGGAGGCGTAGCCGCGCCAGACCCGGCGCCACTGCTCGGCCACCGCCGCCTCGCCCGCGGTGCGCCGCACCCGGTCGAGGAATCCGACGATGATGTCGGCGGCCTGTTTGGCGTGCCCGGCGGAGAAGTTGTCGATGGTCAGGTGGGCCTGTTCGTAGCAGTCGTCGATGCCGTGGTGGCGCAACTTCTGTATCTCGTGCAGCCGCATCTCGCCGGAGCCGAACATCTCGATCGCCAGGTTGTAGCCCAGGATCTCGTTGTGGAAACGATCGGGGAACAGGCACATGCACAGCTGCTGGATCGCGAACCCGTAGAGGTCGTCCGGAAGTTCGTCCTGCTCGACGAACGCCTCGTCGCGAATGTGCGGCAGTTCGATGCCCGCGCTGGCCAATACCCGGTGGGTCAGTGTGATGTGGTTCTTGCGCAGGTCGCCGTTGCCCATCTCGTCGGCGTAGATCGCGAACAGCATGGCGTCGGTCTCGCGCTCGTCGTGCCCGAGGTTGCCGAGGCGGTGCAGCCACGCGCCGTCGATGAGGTAGGTGAGGTAGTAGGTGGACTGCCGGAACAACACCTCGTCGCGGTCCGGGATCTCGCGCAGCGGTTCGTAGGGGTCGACCAGCTTGTCCCAGTAGACCCGCTCGGCCCGCTCGTACAGGGCCCGCGGGCTGTAGTCGAACCAGGTCGCGTCGGTGTACCGGCCGCCGGCCCCGTGTACGAACAGGATCTCCGCGTCCCGGAAGCATCGTTCGGCCCGTTCGGCGGCGATCGGCAGCGTGTTGGCGAAGTTCTCGATGTTCACCAGGTGGTGGAACAGCTCGCGGTGGTCGCGGGGTTCGGCCTCGGCGATCACCACGTCGGCCGGGGCGCTGCGGATGATCGCGGCGCGTCGGCGCTCGGCGGCCGCGTCGCCGGCGGTCTCGGCGGAGATCTCGACGGTGGGCCGCTCGCCCGCCTGTACGCTCACCGCCCACGCCCGGAACGTGGCCGCCTCGTGCTCGTCGAAGATCCCGAACATCGGCCCGCCGAAGCGCATCGCGTCCAGGAGTCGGCAGTCGCCGTTGCCGGGCCCGCGCAGATATCCGGACTCGCGCAGATCGGTGAGGAATCCCACGAGGTCGATCCGGGCCGCGCCGAAGACGTCCGTCAGCGCCCGGCCGCCGACCCGGGTGCCGCCGTGTTGGCGGCCGGCCAGCGGGGCGTGGCGCGCGATGATCGCGGCGACCCGCGACTCCAGGGTGCGGCCGGCGCGCCAGGCCGCGTGTTCGGCGAGCATCGCGACGTGCTCCCGCTCCAGCTCCAGGGTCAGCCGCACGGCCGTGTACAACCGGCGGCGCGCGGCCGGTCCGGCCACGGCCAGGTGCTCGGCCAGCACTTCGCGCAGGGCCGGCTCCGGCAGCAGCGGTGCGGTGTCGGCGAGCAGGTCGTCCACGCCGAGCGCGAGGAAGGCGTAGTGCACGCCCGAGACCTCGGGCAGGAAGTTGGCCGGCAGCCGGGACAGGGCCAGGTAGAAGGCGGCGTGCAGGGCGGTGAGCGGGCGTGTGCGGGCCCGGTCCGCGAAGTCGGCGGCGGCGATCTCCGGCAGGAGCACACCCGCGTCCTCCAGCGCGCGCCGGCGCGACCGGGCCTGGCCGCGCTCGGGGTTGCCGCCGCCGCGCAGCGTCAGGTGGTGCGCGAAGAGCCGGTTGACCACGACGGACGGCTGGGTCGCGGGCTGGGAGAGCGTGTCCAGCCAGCAACCGGCCGCCAGTGCCAGCGGCGCGCGCCCGCGCAGGGCGTCCGCGCGGGCGTTCGGACCCGATCGGATCAGCGCCTCCAGGACCTCGGCCGCCTCGGCCCGGGCGGCCCGCACGTCGGCGGCGATCGCCCCGGCGAGGACATCGGCCTCGGCGTCGATGCCACCCGTCGGGTCGCCGGGCCCGGGGCGGCCCGCGTCGGTCAGGAACGCGTCCAGCACGTGGCGGGCGACCAGGAGCGTCGACTCCGACTCCTGGTCGCGCAGCAGCAGGCGGAACAGCTCGTCCGGCTCCGCGCGTACCGCCGCCCGGGCCCGGTCCCGGGCGGCGCGGCCGAAGACGAAGGGCCGGTGCGGCAGCGCGTCGACGGTGTCGGGCAGCACGAAGGGCACGAAGGCGCGGTCGGGACCCGGGGTACGCGGTGCGGTGGTCATCCTGAGCCTCCAGCTCGGGCGTTCGGTGGTGTCTCGGCCGCGCTCATGCGCCGGCTCGGCGCAGCAGCACCCCGATCCGCTGCCCGGGGACGCCGGCGGCCAACAGGTAGTGCCGGCCCGGTTGTACGTGCCCCGCCTCGGCCCGGTCGACCAGGTTGATCAGCGGGTCGGCGGCGAAGCAGTGGCCCACCCGGGTGATGTTGTCCAGATGGAGCTGGGCCGGGGTGAAGCCGGCCTGTCGTTCCTTCATCACGATCACGGGTTTGAAGATGTTCGCGTGCATCAGGCCCGCGATGTCGCCCGGCTTCATGCCCAGGGGGGTGAGCAGGCGCTCGTTCACGGTGCGGGCCAGGTCCGCGCTGATCTCGTTGGAGTGCGCCAGCCTGCTCCGGTCCTCGGCGCTCGCGCAGGCCAGGATCTCGTAGCCGCCCTCGATCTCGCCGTCGGCCGTCACCAGGCAACTCGCCGCCCCGTCGCTGAACAGCGCGTAGCTCGCCATGCGGTCGTCCTCGTGCGCGGCGCTGTCGGTGGTGACCACCAGCACCCGCCGGTGGCGGCCGGCGCGGACGAACGCGGTCGCGGTGTCGATCGCGGCCAGCAGGTTGACGCAGCGGTTCATGTTCTGCCCGTAGAAGGGCACGTCGCCCAGGCCCGCCTCGGCCAGGAACGTCTCCATGAACGCGCCGTGCCCTTCCGAGGGCCCGGGCACGCGGGTGGAGCACAGCACGACGGCGTCGGCGTCGCTCGCGCCGGCGCGCAGCGTGGCCGCGGCGCTCTCCGCGGCCAGCTCGGCCAGGCCGCGCTCGGTCCGGCGCACGCTGCCCCAGCCCCACAGGTCGGGCGTCGGTGCCATCCTGAACTCGGCGGCGCGCGCGGGCAGATTGCCGATGCTCGTGTGCGCGACCTCGAACTCGCCCAGGACGTAGCGTGGTGCGTGCAGGTGGGCGGCCGGTGCGCTCACGCGTCCTCCTCCGATGCGCCGGCCGGCGCGGACATCAGCGTGTTCGCCTCGGCGTAGGGCACGGCCTCGGCGACGAACGTGAACGTCCCGTGCTCGTGCACCTCGCGCGCGGCGCGCAGGAAACCGCCCAGCGCGGCCCGGGCGAACGCCGAGCCCAGGCTGATCCGTCGGGCGCCCAGCTTCTCCAACTCCGGTACGGACAAAGCCGGTCCGACTCCCGCGAGCACGTTGACGGGCCGGTCGAGCACCGAGCACACGGTGCGGATCGCCTCCACGTCGGGCAGGCACGGCGCGTACAGCACGTCGGCGCCCGCCTCCTCGTACGCCCGAAGCCGTGCGAGGGTGTCCGCGAAGTCGCGGCGGCCGTGCAGGAAGTTCTCCGCCCGCGCGGTCAGCGTGAACGGGAACGGCAGCGCCCGGGCCGCCGCCACGGCGGCCGTCACCCGCTCCACGGCCACATCGATCGGCAGGATCGGGTCGGCCGGATCGCCGGTGGCGTCCTCGATGGAGGCACCGACCAGGCCCGCCTCGGCGGCCAGGCGGATCGTCTCGGCGATCTCCTCGCCCGAGGCGCCGTAGCAACTCTCCAGGTCGGCGCTGACCGGGTGCGGCGTCGCGGCCACGATCGCGCGCGCGTTGTCCAGCGCCTGACCACGATCCAGCAGGTTCACGCCGTCGGTGTGGCCCAGCGCGAAGGCCAGTCCCGCGCTCGTGGTCGCCAGCGCGGTGAAGCCGAGCCCCGTCAGCAGGCGGGCGCTGCCCGCGTCCCACGCGTTCGCCACCACGAACGCTCCCGGGCTCTCGTGCGCCTCCTTGAAGGCGAGGCCCCTGCGGTACTGGTCAGCCGGGTCGAGCAGCATTGCCGTTCCTTCCGATGTGTCGACGCGCCGGTGTGTCGACGCGCTCGTGTGGTGAGGCGCTGTTGGAATGTCAGATCACTTCGACGTGCTGGTCGGCCCGAACAGCGCTCAGCAGCAGGTCGATCACCGCCGAGGGGCCCGTGTCGCGAAAGTGGAAGTGGCCGCCGTCGACCCAGTGGCACTCGGGCGGGCGCACACACTCCCCCTCCCACAACGCGACCTTGTCGGCGGACAGATAGGGGTCGTCGCGCCCGGCGATCACCGTGACGCCCACCGACAACGGTGCGGCGGCCGTGTACTCGTATCCGGCGGCCATCCGGAAGTCGGCGATCACGCCGGGCAGCAGCAGGTCCAGGACCTCCTCCTGGGCCAGGACCTCCGGGGGCAGCCCCTCGAAGAACTCCAGTGCCTCGGCGAACGCGCGGCCCTCCAGGGCGGCGAGCCGACACACCCGCTCCGAGGGCGCGAGCGAGGGGGCCGAGACCCCGGAGACGAACAACCGGCGCAGCGCGGGTACATCGCGCAACCGCCGCGCGGTCTCGAACGCGACGAGGCTGCCCAGGCTGTGCCCGAACAGGTACACCGGCCGCGTGCCGTCGGCGCCCGCCGCGCCGGCCCGGGCCCGGATCGCCGAGGCCGCGCCGTCCGCGAACCCCGCCAGCGTCGGTCGGGCCTCCCGGGCCCGGTGCGCGCGGCCGGGTGGGCACACCGCGACCAGTTCGGCCTCGTCGCCCAATTCCTCCTGCCAGGCCAGGAACGACCGCGAGTCGCCGCCGGCGTGCGCGAAGCAGTAGACGAGCGGGGTGTGCGCGGCGGCGTCGTCGCGCGAGACGAACCAGCCGTCGCCGGTCACGGACACACTCACGAGGTCACCTCCGCCGACGCGGACCCGCCGAGCGTCGCGGGCGCGCCCAGTGCGAACGAGTGGGTGCGGTTCAGCGCCGGATCGCCCGGCCGCACGTGCAGTTCGCCGAGGTCCGGCCGCAACACCGCGGCCGCCACCGTGCGTTCCCGGCGGATGTCGCCGTTGCCCTCGACCCGGATCGGCGCCCGCGACAGCAGCGCGAAGTGTTCCTCGACGCCGGCGTCGGGCGGCAACTCGCCCACCCGGGCCCGGCAGGCGTCCAGCCGCTGCCGGGAGAAGTTCCGGGCGAAGACGTTGAGCTCGTCGTGGGCGAGGAAGTCCGGGTGCAGGAAGTGGTTGGTGTGCATGCTCGTCGAGGACTCGCTCACCCGCTGCTCGTCGTCCAGGATCTCCACCCACGCCGTCTTGCGGGCGTCGCACAACACCAGGTTGCGCGAACTCGCGAGCCTGAGGGTGCGCAGGATCCGCACCGCCTCGTCCACGTCGGCGGCGCTGTCCAACAGATGACGGATGGCCAGGTACGGCGGCAGACCCGGCCGCCACCGGCCGCCGAGCACGAGGTTGAGCCCGACCGCCAGGCCGTCGCTGTTGATCCCGAGATAGCCCAGGAGGCCACCGAAGCCGAGCACCAGGACCCGGCGGGGCGAGCCGGTCCGCGCGATGTCCAGGACACAGATCTGGTCGTCGAGGTCGCCGTTGAGATCGACCGTCTGCGCCAGCACCGCACCGGCCGCGCCGGCGACGGCGTACGTCGTGCAGTCGCCCATGGTCGGGATGCGCCGGTACCCCATCACCTCGCGCCGGATCTGCAGCAGCAGCGCCTCGTCGGCATCGAGCCCCGCGCCCTCGGCCAGCCCGCGCAACTCCTCGGCCAGCAGCGGCGCCTGGGTCTCGATCTCGACCCGGTACGCGTCCAGCGTGGGCCGCAGCGTCGCCCACGACACCGGGGTCGACCCGACCCGGTTCAGCCGGGCCAGTCCGTCGTCGAGGAAGGCCCGCAGGCTCTCGGCGCGTTCGACGCCGTGCCGCCGCCCGCACGCGAAGGCGTCGCCCCGGGCCCGCACCACCGGCACCGCGAGGGTGTCGGGGGTCATGCCTGCCCCGTCGGCCGGGTCACCTTGGGCCCGGCGAGCAACTGCTCCCGCACCGACGGCCATTCGCCGCGCAGCACGCTGTAGTAGATCGCGTCCCGGCGCCGCCCGCCGGGCATCGGATTGAAGCTGCGCAGCACCCCCTCCTCGGTGGCGCCGATGTTGCGCAGACCCGCCCGCGCCTGGAGGTTGAGCACGTCGGTCTTGAACTCCACCCGCTCGGCACCCAGTTGTTCGAACGCGTGCTCCAGCATGAGGAACTTCGCCCAGCGGTTGACGCCCCTGCCCCGGAACTCGGCGCCCAGCCACGACCACCCGATCTCCAGCCGCCCGTCCGGCTCGGCGATGCTGCAGAAGCTCATGCTGCCCGCCGTGCGGTCCACCGACTTGTCGATCACGTTGTAGACGACCCGGCGACCGGCGTCCTGATCGGCCAGCGCCGCGTCGAAGAACGCGTCGAACTCGGCGTCGGTGGCGATCACCAGCACGAAATAGCGCCAGATCTCGGGGTCCATCGCCTGTTTGCGGATCGCCTCGCGGTCCTCGGGGACGATCGGGCGCAGCAGGACGTGCTCGTTCTCCAGTGTCGTCGAAGCGGTCCGCACCCAGGTCATCTCAAGCCGCCTTTCCGGCGTGGCGCGACAGCGCCTCGGTGACGTCGCGCAGCGTGCTCATGGCCGCGACGTCGGGTTCGGTGAAACAGGCCAGGTCCACCCCGGCATCGTCGCAGGCGGCCATCAGGAACAAGACCTTGTTCAGTGAAGTCAATCCGTACGTGCCGACCATGTCCTGGTCCGGGTCGATGTCCTGGGGGGCGACGTCGGACTCCAACACCCGGGCCAGGTTCGTCCTGGCCACGGTCTCAATCTCGGACTGCATGGATGCCTCCCTCGGTGTCGTGGATCCGGGATCGGTAGGCGTCGAGAACGCGCCCACGCCTGGGCTTGAGCTGGGAGGTGAGCAGTCCGTTCCCGACACTGAACCGGGGACTGGCCACCACCACCGCGCGGATCTGCTCGTCGGGGCCGAACGCCGCGTTGGTAAGGGCCAGTTGCTCGGCGACGGCGCGCTCCAGGTCGGGTCCGCTCGCGTCCTCGGCCGGGGAGACCACGGCGACCAGCCGGGTCTGCGTCGGGCAGAACACCACACATTCCTCGATCGCGGGACTGGCCTTCATCCGCTCCTCCAGCGGCCGCACGACGACCTTGCGGCCGTTGTCCAGCACGATCACGTCGTCGGCGCGGCCGTGCACGAACAGGAAACCGTCCTCGTCCAAGTGGCCGATGTCGTTGGTACGCACCGTGCCGTCGGGGGCGAACACCCGCTCGGACACCCCGGGCGGCGCCTGCTCGTAACCCGCGCACACCGGGTGGTCGGCGTGTACGTGGATCACCCCTTCGGCGTCCAATATCACCCGTTTGCCCGGCAGTACGCGCCCGACGCTGCCCCGCCGATGCGCGCCGGGGTGGTTCTTGGTGACGATGCACGTCTCGTTGAGGCCGTAGCCCTCGAAGATCGGCAGTCCCGCGTCCTCGAAGAAGGCGAGCGTGCCGGTCGAGGCCGGCGCCGAACCGGTCCACAGATAGCGGATGCGGTCGCCGAACAACCGCCGCGCGCCGTCGCGGCGCGCCGTCGCCTCGTCCGTGTCGGCACCCGCGCCGCGCATCCGCGCCTCGATGTGCTTCCTGGCCGTCTCGAAGAACCCCGGCACGCCCATCACCACCGTCGGCCGGATCGCGCGCAGCGCCGGGAACGCGGCCTCGTAGGTGCAGATCGTGACGTCGTGGCCCCAACGCAGCGCGGAATACGTCCAGTAGCGCTGCTGGAGCACCGACAGCGGCAAAAACACGAGCAGGTTGTCCCCGTCGCCGTGCGCGAACATCTCCTGGACCGCGCGCAGATCGTCGTCGATGCTGCCGACGGACGCGGTGAGCGTCTTGGGCTCGCCGGTGCTGCCCGAGGTGAGCTTCAGCGACAACACGTCGTCGGGCGAGTAGACGACCGGCTCCAATACCCGGCCGTCGTCCGACAGGGCCGCCGCGACCTCGATCTCGGCGAGCGCCCTGCTGCCGGGGGCCCGCGCCGGGCCGTCGGTGAACAGCACACCCAGGCGGTAGCGTTCGCGCAGTCCGGTGTCGGTGTCGAACTTGGCCGGGTCGAAGCCCACCGTCACCGCGCCCAGGCGGATCGCCGCGAGATCGAGCAGCACCCATTCGAGGCCGTTCGCGGCGATGACACCGATCCGGTCGCCCCGCTCGATGCCCAGGTCGCGCAACCACAGCGCGAGGCGCCCGGCACGCGTGTGCAGTTCGGTCAGCTCCATCGTCCGGGTCCCGCCGAGCCGGAAGAAGGAGACGCGCCCGCCGGGGGAGGGGGCCCGGGAGGCGATGTGGTTGATCACCGAGTCGCTCACGGCGTGCTCGCCCCCGCCCCGGTGCGCTCGGCCAGGCCGCGTTCGATGTGCGCGGCCATCGTGCGGATCGTGTCCACCTCCGGCAGGCGGTCCAGCGTGATGGTCAGACCGAACCGTTTGCGCACCCCGGCCAGGATGCGCGCGGCCACCAGCGAGTCGCCGCCCAGGTCGTACAGCGGGCGCGTGACGTCCAGGTCGACGTCCGCGACGCGCAGCGGTTTGGCCCACAACCCGGCGACCACCAGCTCCAGTTCCGAATCGGCGGCGGTGGGCGCGGTCGAGGCCGGCCCGGCCGCCTCGGCGGCGGCCGCGAGCCCGGCCCGGTCGACCTTGCCGTTGCGGGTCAACGGCAGCGCGGCGTGCCAGTACACCGCGGCCGGGATCATGTACTGCGGCAGATGTTCGCGCAGCGCGGCGCGTACCGCCTCCACGTCCGGGCGTTCGTCGCCGGCGGGGACCAGATGGGCGACCAGCCGATCGCCCCGCGCGCCGGGCTGCCGGGAGACCACCGCGCGTTCCACGGCGGACAGCGCGACCAGTCGGGTCTCCACCTCGCCGGCCTCGATGCGGTAGCCGTTCACCTTGATCTGGAAGTCACCCCGACCGAGGATGTCGATCTCGCCGTCCGGCAGGTAGCGGCCCAAATCCCCGGTCCGGTACAGGCGTTCACCGCGTTCCGGATCGAGCACGAAGCGCGCGGCGGTCAACTCCGGGTCGTCCCAGTAGCCCCGGGCCAGACCCACCCCGGCGGCCCAGATCTCGCCGGTGACCCCGTCGGGCACGTCGCACCCGAACTCGTCGAGCAGGTAGGCCCGGTTGTTCGCGTTGGGCCGGCCGTAGGGGATGCTGCGCGAGCCGTCCTCGTCCGGGCCGATCGGGTGCGACACGTTCCAGATCGTGGTCTCCGTCGGCCCGCCCAACGAGACGATCCGCGCGTCCGGCACGAGCTTGCGCAGGTCCTGCGGCAACGTCGGCGGGATACGGTCGCCGCTCATCATCACCAGGCGCAGCGTGTCCAGCGCGTCCGTACCCTCCGCCGCCTGGTCGCGCAGCAGCGACACGATCGCCGGCACCGAGTTCCACACGCTCACGCGCGCCTCGGCGCACAACGACAACCAGTGCGCGGGATCGGCCGCGCGGTCCGCGTCCGGCAACACCACGGCCGCCCCGGCGCACAGGGCGCCGAAGACGTCGTAGACGGACAGGTCGAAGTTGAAGGCGCTGATGCCGAAGAATCGGTCCGTCGGCCCGATGCCGAAGCGCGTGTTGCAGTCGGCGACCACGTTGGCCACACTCCCGCGAGCGACCATGACGCCCTTGGGCTCGCCCGTGGTCCCCGACGTGTACAGCACGTACGCCAGATGGTCGTCGTTGCTCGCACCGGGCACCGGACGCGGATCGGGCACCGGTCCCGGCGGCAGCGGGCGGCCGACGTCGAGCACGAGGACCTCGCGTCCCGCCTCGGCGCCCGCCCGCGCGTCGTTGGTCAACACCACCCGCGCCCGGCCGTTGTCCAGCATGTACGCGCGCCGCGCCGGCGGGAGCGCGGCGTCGACGGGCAGGTACGCGGCCCCGGCGAGCATCGTCGCGAGGATGCCGACGACCTGCTCGGGCCCACGCCCCATCACCAGCCCGACCAACTCGTCCGGGACCACGTCGTGGGCGCGCAACCAGGCGGCGGCGTGTGCCGCGTGCCCGTACACCTGCGCGTAGCTGAGCGAGGCACCCGCGGTCAGCACCGCCGGCGCGTCCGGCGCACGCTCCACGTGCGCCAGGAACGCGTCGATCAACATGCCCGGCGCGGGCGGCGCCGTCGCCGTCGCGTTGGCCGTCCGGCGGCGTTCGCGCTGCGCCTCGGGCAGCAGGTCGAACGTCCTCGCCGACCACGACTCCTCGGCGAGCAGCGCCTCCAGCAGGTGCTGGTAGCCCGATACCAGATCCGGTACCAGACCGTCCGGGAACAGCCCGTCGACACTGTCGAACTGCACCACGACGCCGCCGTGTTGCTCGAACGTGGAGACGTCGAGCCACACCTGCGGGGTCTGACTGGAGGTGTACACCTCCGGCCCGAACACCTCCAGGGCCGAGCCGTCGACGTCGGCGTGCGCGTAGCCGAGCGCGCTGTTGAACGTGTACGGCATCGGCCCGCGCGCCGCGCCGTCGCCGCGTCGGGCCGCCTCGCGCAACACCTCGATGCCGGTGAAATGCCGGTTGTCCAACCCCCGGCGCAGCCCGGCCTGCAACGCCCGGGCCCGCTCGACGAAGGGCAGGCGTCGGTCCACCTCGATCTCGACGAGCATCGTCTCGCAGAAGTTGCCGACGGCCTCGAAGATGCGCGGGTGGATCGGCGGACGGTTCGCCACCGTGGTGTTGATCGTGAACCGCGAACCGGCGCCCCAGGCCGCGAGGGTGTCCGCGTAGACCGCGAACAGCACCGCGGAGGGGGTGAGTCCGGCCGCCGCCGCCCGGGCCTTGAGCGCGCTCCACCGCGGCTCGGTCAGCCGGGCGAAGCGCGCCGAGAAGCGTGGTGCCACGATCGAGGAGGGGCTGGTACGCAGGGGCAGGTCCGGGGCGGGCGCGAGGTCGTCGAGCCGCTCCATCCAATACCCGCGGGCCCGCTTCGCCGGGGCCCGGGTACGCGCGGCCTCGACCGCGGCCACGTACGCCTCGAAGGACGCCTCCTCCGCCGGGCTTTCGGCGGCGTCCTCGCCCGCGTCGTAGGCCCGGCGCCAGTCGCGGAAGAACAGGAACATGGCGATCGCGTCCATGACCAGGCCGTCGTGGTCGACGTGCAGCACCATCCGATCGTCCGCCAGCACGGTGACGTCGACCGCCACGAGCGGCGCGCGGTCGGCGGGCAGCACACGGTGCGAGCGCGACGCGCGTTCGGCGCGCAGGTGTTCGTGCCGCGTCGCCTCGGACGCGTCGCGCAGGTCCATGCGCCCGACGCGCACCTCGACCTCGGCCTCCCGCACCTGTCGGCCGTCGGGGGTGAAGCGGGTGCGCAACGCGTCGTGGCGCGCCACCACCGCGCGCAGCGCGGCCTCCAGGCGGTCGAGGTCCCAGGCACCCTCGATCTCGTGGTAGACGTGACTGGCCACGTTGCCCATCTCGACGTGCTCGCCCCGCCCGACCAGGTAGCTGCGTTGCAGGTCGGTCATCGCGAAGCCGTCCGGCGGGTCCAGATGGGCGACCAGGGCCGCCTTGTGCTCCTTGATCAGGCGCAGCAGTTCGGGATCCATCCGTTCCCGGGGACCCTGCAGGCGCAGATCGGCTCCGGAGGCCGAGATGGTCAGCCCTCTGGCCTCGATCTCGCGGAGAACCCCGAGGTGCTTCACGCCGGCACCCCCGTGCGTGCGGCGACGTCGTCCGGATCCAGGCCCTCGGCGATCAGCGCGCTCAGTTCGGCGACGGTGCGGGCGCCGAGCAGTTCCTCGATCGGCACGTCGGCGTCCACCTGCTCGGTGAGTCGGTACTGCAGGGCGATCGCCTGGAGCGACGCCATGCCCAGCTGGATCAGCGAACGGTCGTGCACGGGCTCGTCGGCGGGCAACCGCAGGAGATCGCGCACCAGCGCGCTGAACCAGGGGAGCAGCGGCGGCGCCGGTCGGTCGGCGGTCGGGTCCGAGGATCGCGCGTCGGCCGTCCCGGGGACGGCGAAGAACTCCCGACCGGCCAGGTCGACGGCGGTCCCGGCGGGCACCAGGTCGACCCGGGCGGGCCAGCGGGTGGGCGCGGGGATGCCGAGCGCGGCCGAGAGGCGATCCGCGAACCGGGGCATCACCGGGGCGCCGCACGTGGCGAGCAGTCGGGCGGCGGCCAGTTCGAGGGCGATCCCCGTGCGCGCCTCGTCCTTGAAGTCCGCCACGTCGGCGGCGGGGGCCTGGAGACGGGCGAAGGCGGTGACGTCGGTGACGATGCCGTCCAGCAGTTCGGCCGCGCGGTTGAGCGAGAAGCCGTCCTGTCCCAGGGCCCCGGTCAGCGCCGACCGGCGCGCCTCCAGGCGGGCCAGGAAGGCCGCGTGCTCGGGCCGCCAGACGCCGGCGTCGGGTGCCACGCCGGCGTGCCGCTCGGCGACGCGCTCGCCCAGGTCGTTCAACCACCTCTGCCAGGTGCCGACCAGGGTGTCGCGGACGAAGGTCTCGTAGGTGTCGGGGGAGAAGCTGGTGCGCCGGCCCTCGGGGCGGGTCAGCGCGAGGTAGAAGCGGATCGAGTCGACCGTGCGGGGGTTCAGCACGTCCTTGCCCCAGATCGCGTGGCCGCGGCTGGTGGAGAACTTGCTGTCCTCCAGGAGGTAGAACTCGTTGATGTTGTAGTCGATGTCCGGCTGCCAGCGCGGATGCGCGACCCGATACAGCGCCGGGATGAACATGGGGTGGAAGAAGCTGCCGTCCGAGCCCAGGAAGTGCACGATCTTCCAGTCGGGCGAGGGGGCGTCCGCGTCCCAGTCGCGGCCCAGGTCGCGGCCGAGTTCGCCGATGCCGTACAGGATGCTGAAGGCGTAGTCCAGCCAGGACCAGATCACCTGGCCCGGCACATCGGTCTCGGCGGGGGCGATGCCCCATTCGGCCACGTGCGTGACCGGGATGTGCAACTGCTCGCGGCGGCCCAGGCGTTCGGCCAGTTCCTTGACCGCCGCCGGGACCCGGCCGAGCCGGTGGTGGTCGGTGACCACCTTCCCGAACTCGTGCAGCGGGAAGGTGTAGCGCACCAGGGCCCGCTCGTGCGGAGGCGCGTCGCACGCCGCCGAGCGCGGCTCGATCAGGTCGGTGCACACGTTGGGTTCCAGGCACGTCTCGCAGATGTTGCCGCCGCTGTCGCCGTCGCACGTGGGGCAGCGGCCGGAGACCCCCGACTCGTACAGGTATTCGCCGGTGTCGGCGGCGAACAGCGCGGCACTCTCGCGCGGCGCCACGGTTCCCGACGCGGTCAGTCGGGAGAAGAACGCCCGCAGCGCGGCCGGATAGGCGTCGTCGCGACTGGTCGCGGTGTACTGGTGGACGTCGATGTCCATCAGCTTCAGCGTGGCCAGGATCTCGGCGCTGTAGTGCGCGGCGGTCTGCGCCGGGGTGCGGCCCTCCCGACGGGCGGCGGCCACCACGTAGTTCTGGTAGTCGTCGCTGCCGGTGATGTGCCAGGCGTCGGCGCCGAGCATGCGCTGGTGGCGCACGAACACGTCGGCGCCGAAGAACGGCCCCGACAGGTGGCCCAGATGCAGGTCGCCGTTGGGTGTGGGCGCGGAGGAGAAGACGAACACGGGACGGGTGCCGAACCCGCGGTGTCCGGTGTCGTGGGCGGCGTGCGTCGCCCGTTCGCCGTCGCGCCAGTACAGGCTGACGAACAGCAGGTCGGTGTCTCCCGTGTTCTCCACGGAGTGGGTCTCGAACGGTTCGAACTGGACCACGGTGGAGGCGGACACCGGATGGCGTTCGGCGTCCACGGTCAACTCCCCGGTGCCGGAGACGAACACCCATGTCTCCGTCTCGTCGTGCTGGTGCGCCTCCGAGCGCGCGCCGGGGGCGACACCGACCCAGGTCGCGCCGACACCCAGCCGCGTCGCGGAGCCCGCCTCCACGGCGGCCACGGCG
Organism: Embleya hyalina; assembly: GCF_003967355.1. Lineage (GTDB taxonomy): Bacteria > Actinomycetota > Actinomycetes > Streptomycetales > Streptomycetaceae > Embleya > Embleya hyalina. The sequence goes on from NZ_BIFH01000037.1 coordinate 115,910, forward strand.
ACGCCGTCGGCGGCGTGGGGGGCGTCGGGGCGGTAGGTGCTGATCTTCACGACGGCTCCTTCACTTCGGTCACGCGTGCGGAGGAATCGAGGACAGGTCCAGCAGATCCGCGGCCTCCGCCGCGATCGCCGGGGCGAGCCGATATCCGGACCCGTTGGCGGCGCCGGCGAAGACGACGCGGCCGTCGCCCAGCGCCCGCACCTGCGGTTCGCCGGTGGGGCTGTACGCGTCGCAGAACACCCGTCCCGAGACGCGGTGTTCGGCCAGCGCGGGGGCGTGGCGGCGCAGGCTCGCGCGCGCCTGGTCGACGTCGTCGGCGGACAGGCCGCCGGCCAGGTCGTCGGGATCGACGTCCCAGGTCGTACAGGTGTAGCTGAACAGCCAGTGCCCCGAGGCGTGCAGCGGCAGCAGGAAGGCGTCCTCGTCGTGGAAGACGACGGCCCGGTCGGTGCGGGTCGGAACCCGCTCGACGTGCAGCGCGACGATCTTCTTGACCCGGGCGCCGAGCGGGGCCAGCGACTCGCGCCAGGCGGGTTCGGCGAGCCAGGGTCCCGGGGCCAGCACGACCCGATCCGCGGTCACCGTCTCCCCGGTGCCGAGGGCGAGTTCGACACCGCCCACGTCCGGCTCGCGGCCGGGGTCGGTGTGGCCGACGGCGCGCATCGTATCCACGTGCACGCCCTCGCGCAGGGTCACCCGTGCCCGCAGTTCGCGGGTGAGGTCGCGCACCAGCGCGTAGACGTCGGCGTACTGGGCGCCCCGACACTCCCAGATCCGCGCGTGCTCGGGAAGTCGTAGATCGGGCGCGCCGGCTCGGTCCTCGGAAGGGTCGACGGGGGTCAACTCGGCGCTGTCGAGGTAGATCTCGTGCACGCGCGAGGCGTTCACGGGGGAGGCGACCACCGACATCGGGACCGCGTGAATCGGCAACTCGGGAGCGTTGTGCTTGAGTTCCGCGTAGTAGTCCTGGCTGTACGCCGTCATGCGCCGCACCCGCTCCGTCGCGCCGCGCGGACAGTGCAGTCCGGCCGACCGGCGGCTCGCGCCGGCACCGACGGTGTCCCGGTCCAGGAGCAGGACGGACGCCTCCGGCGCGCGGGCGACGATCTCCCGGGCGACCAGGCAGCCGACGATTCCGGCGCCGACGACCGCCACATCGGTGTGTTCCCGGTTCACAGAGCGTCCAGGTCGTCGACGGGCGGTTTGGCGGACCACTCGACGAACGACGGCAATTGTTCGTCGGAGCCCACCCCCAGAAGCCGGTCGAGGATGCGCCGGCTGCGCCAGGCGGTCAGGCTCAGATTGGGGTCCGCCAGCCCGCGCTGACCGCGTGCCGCGTTCTGCATGAAGATGAGGCGGTCGCGGGGGCCGTCCCATTGCACGGCGAAATCCCGGTCGATGCGATACTCGTCGCCCTCGCGTTCCAGACGGCTCTCGATCGGCGCGAGGAATTCGGTCGACGCCGGACGGAATCCGGTGGCCCACACGATGGTGTCCACATCCACGTACTCGACCACGTCCGGCCGGTCGTTGTGGCCCATCTCGATGGTCCACCCGCCGGACTCGTTCCCGCTCACGTCGGTGACCGCACGATTGGGCAGCAGCGCCAGCAGATCCTGCGTGCCCTCGATGAAGCGGTGCTCGTAGCAGCGCTGGTAGATGTCCCGCAACGTCGACTCGGAGATGCCGTCGCTGCTCAGCACATGACGACTGTTGAGCGACTCGCGAACCGCCCGGTCCACCCCGGCGAAATACTCCGAATAGCTGGGCGTGTAGTACTCGTTCGTGAACGGCGAGTCGTCGATGGGAAAGTAGTTCCCGCGCCGCGAGATCCAGGTGACACGCCGGGGCAGCTCCTTCGGCGCACGGGATATCAGATCCAGAAACGCCTCGGCCCCGGACTGGCCGCCACCGACCACGGCGACCCGCTTTCCGGCAAGTCCGGGCCGTGTTCCGTCGATGAAATCGCTGACGTGGAACTGCGTGTCGCCGAGTTTGTCCCGGGCATGTGCGGGAACCCATGATCTGGTGCCCACGCCGACGCAGATGTTCTCCGCGGTGACGGTGCGCCTGCTGGTGTGCACGACGAACGAATCACGTACGTCGTCGAAATCCACGGCGACCACTTTTTCGCCGAAGACGATGTTCTCGTTGCGTCGGCTCGCCCACTCCAGATAGTTCCTGAATTCCCGGCGGGGAACCGCGTCGTATTGGGCGTTGATGAAGTGGTAGATCTTGCCCTGCTCGTGCAGATACGAGAGGAAGGAAAACTCGTTGGTCGGGTCGGAGAGGATGACGAGATCCTTGAGCAACGACACCTGTAGCGACGCGCCGGGTATCTGCTGATTGTCGTGCCAACCGAATCTTTCCTTCTGGTCGAGAAAGAGGTTCGGTGTCTCCGAGCGCCCGTGCAGCAGTGACGCCAGGCTCAGGTTGGCGGGACCGACTCCGATGCCGACGCAGCGGTACTGCGCCGATTGGGGTTCGCTGTTTCCCGAAACACGGTTTTCGACTGGTTTCCCCACGGCTCGACGACACTCCCAGCACTCGCGCAGGATTGGTCATCCGGCGACATCCCCCGCTGGACGCGCGTAACTCGCGTCACGGCCGGGGGACAGCCCCGGGCGTCGGGAACGGCACGCACGGAGCTTCACGACGGATGCTTCTCGGAGGATGGCCGTCGGGCGCCGCGGCGGTGGAACGATGGTCCGCGGCGCGCGGCGGGTGGTGACAAGTGGTCGGATGGTGCGCGCATGGGATTCCCCGCCCGCCCGTTCTCGAATTTCGAGAATCGGCGGCCGGGGCGCGGAGACCGGGCCCCGGCCCGTCCGGTCGAGTCGATGCCGATGTCGACCGGAGGAGGGAGCGTCGGCTTCGCGGGAAGCTTCGGAATGGCTGGGTTCAGCTATTCATTTCTATTTAACCGAAGGTTCGGGTCATCAAATTTTCCCGTGCGACTTCGCGCGGATTGATGACCGGGATTGACTGTATAGCAGGTCGGGGCGGCTTGGCTAGTGCGTCGCGGCGAACCCGGGAGAAGATCCATTTCCGGTCGACCGCGAGGAAATGCGAAGATCGTATTCCGGTTCCCCAATCTGTGACAACTGGCGAGATGGCATTGATCGGATCGTTTGCCGTGGATATCGACGCGCACATGCGCAGGTCGGGCCATGGATGAACGAATTTGATCTTCGCCCGCCGACAAGATCGATGCGGGTATTTTCGCCACCGCATATCGTCGAGGCTCCCCGGGGAGGGGAGCCGTCGATTTCGGGATCGTCCGCGTGCCGGCCGCGGATCAGGTGCGCACGGCCGCCGAGGCGGTGGGCCTGGAAGCACGCTCCGGGCGGGGCCGGCTCATCGCGCGGGCGAGGTATCGACCCAGGGACAACAGCGCCCAGAGCGGTAGCCCGAGGAGGGTGAGGGCCAGGAACAGGCCGCCGATGAGGAACATGAATCGGAAGTATGCCGGACGAGATGGGGCACGTCACCCTCTTCGGGCCGATCGACCCGGCCCCGCCCCGGGACGGACGCCGTTCCCGGGGCCGAGGGATCGTCCGGAGGGACGATCTCCGGCCTGTCGGCAGGCCGCGCCCACCGGCCGCCGGGCCCGCCGTCGCCGACCGGGGAGCGGGTCCGGGCGTGGTCGGACAGTGTCCGGAATTCGGCTGCCGCAGCCGGGAATTCCCGCCGAGGACGAGATCCGCCGGCGGGTATGTGCGCCTCCCCGCCGGTGCGTCGGCAGGACATCGGCGCGGTACGGATCGTCGCCGCCTGCGGGCACGCCCCGCGCACCGCCCTGCCCGCCGGCTTCCACGCCTTCACCGTCACGGGGGATCGAGCCTGCGGATCGGCCCGCCCGTCCCACCGGCCCGGCCCGGCCCCGAGCCGGCCTCCGCATCCGCCTCCGCCAAGGCGGGCAACCGCACCTCGACCACCGTCCCTCCGCCGGGCGCCGGGCCGATGGTGATCGTGCCGTGGTGCATCTCCACGATCGCCGCGACGATGGACAACCCCAGGCCGCTGCCGCCCTGGGTGCGACTGCGGCTCTTGTCGGCCCGGTGGAAGCGGTCGAAGACGTGCGGCAGATCGGCGTCCGGGATGCCCGGACCGCGGTCGCGAACGATCAGCACCGCCTCCCCGTCCGCCGCGCGCAGTTCGACCTCGGCCGGGGTATGGACGGGCGTGTGCATCCGGACGTTTCCGAGCAGGTTGGCCACCAGCTGCCGCAACCGATCCTCGTCGCCGAGCACGCTCACCCGGTCCTCGTCCCCGAGCACGCCCACCCGATCCTCGGCGGGCCGGCCGGCGCAGGTCAGCGGTCGGTCGGGCTCCACCGCGGCGGCGTCGCGGCAGGAGTCGGCGACCACCCGGGTCAGGTCGACCGGTTCCAGGTCGGTGTCCTGTTCCTCGTCCAGGCGCGCGAGCAGGAGCAGCGCCTCGACCAGGCCGTTCATCCGGCGTATCTCGGCCCGCATCCGGCTCACCGCGTCGTCCACCGCGGCCCGGTCCGGCAGTGCGCCGCGCTGGTACAACTCGGCGTATCCGCCGATGGACTGCAGCGGATTGCGCAGTTCGTGCGAGGCGTCGGCGACGAATCGACGCAACCGTTCCCGGGAGGCGTCCCGGGCGGCCAGCGCGGCCTGGATCCCGTCGAGCATCCGGTCGAGCGCGATGGCCAGTCGACCGACCTCGGTGCGCGGGCCGATCAGCGGATCGTGCACGCGCCGTGCGTAGTCGCCGGCGGCGATCGTGTCGGCGACCCGGGCGGCGCGCTCCAGCGGCCGCAACTCCCGGCGCACGAACAGCGCGGCGAGCAGGGCCAGGGTCGGCAGCGCGATGCCGACGGTGGCCAGCACGACGTAGAGCGCGTGGTCGGCGGCCGCCTCGGTCTCGCGCACGCTCAGCGCGACCAGCGCGGTGCGTCCGTCGGTCAACTCCTGCACCCGCACCCGGAAGCTCTCCCGCGAACCCGGTTGCGCCGAGCCGGTGGTGAACGTGGCGCCGCTAGCGGGCAGCGGACCGCTCAACCGCGGCCCCGGACCCTGGGGTTGCCGATGCACGACGGCGAGCGCGACGTACAGGCCGCCCGGATACTCCAGCCAGACGCCCGGATCCAGGCTCATCGGCGCGTTGCTGCGCTCGCGGGTGTCCAGCGCGCGCAACGCGGCGGCCGTGGTGTCCAGTTGCTCGTCGAGGCGATCGAACAGCGAGTCGCGGAGCACCCCCACGGTCACCGCCGCGCAGGTGTTCAGCACGACCGTGCACACCACGATGATCACCACGACCAGGCGGCGGTGCAGCGGTTGGGTGCGGATCCGGGCGCGCAGCCTCAGCACGGCGGGGTGCGCAGGCAGTAGCCGACGCCGCGTCGGGTGTGGATCAGCGGCGGACCCTGCCCGTCGTCGATCTTGCGGCGCAGGTAGCTGATGTAGGTGGCCACCACGGTGTCGTCGCCGTTGAAGTCGTAGGACCAGACGTGTTCCAGGAGCCGGGCCCGGGTCAGCACCCGGTCCGGGTGCAGCATCAGGTAGCGCAGCAGGCGGAATTCGGTGGGGGACAGGTCGATGTGCCGGCCCGCGCGGCGCACCTGATGGGCGGAGGAGTCGAGTTCGAGGTCGGCCACGCGCAACACGTCGCCGCCGGGGTCGGCGCGGCGGGTGCGGCGCAGGACCGCCTCGACGCGTGCGGTGACCTCGTCCAGCCCGAAGGGTTTGGTGATGTAGTCGTCGCCGCCGGCGGTCAGCCCGCGCACCACGTCCCTGCGGGTGTCGCGTGCGGTGAGGAAGACCACGGCGACGGGCAGGCCGTCGGCACGCAGGCGGCGCAGCACCTCGAAGCCGTCGCCGTCGGGCAGCATGATGTCGAGCAGGACCAGTTCCGGTAGGAAGTCCCGGGCCACGGTGAGCGCTTGGCGCCCGGTGCCGGCGGTGCGCACGTCGTAGCCGACGAAGCGCAGGAACCGGGTCACGGTGTCCACGATCGCGGGTTCGTCGTCGACGACCAGGAGGCGGCCGCGCTCGGTCGGCGGCACGGACGAACCGGGCGATGGCTCCGCAGTGTTCATCTGGTTCCTTCTCGATGCGCGTTTCGCCGGAGGGTCGCGGTCGGCGGTGGGCCGAGGGGGCGGGTGCCGTCCCGACATTACGGCGGCCGGCCGGGGCCGCGGGCGGGCCCCTGTCCGGTACCAGCGTGGCCCACGAACCCGCGCGCATTCCATGGGAGTCGTGTGTGAATGGGGCCTTTCGCGGCCCGGATCGCGGGGGTTGCGCGGCGGTCGGCTCCTAGCGTGGACGGGGTCGGGTCGACCCGATTCCCATCCCCGTGCCGTATCCGTCCGGGAGTTCGTGATGTCCTCGCTGTTGTATCGCCTCGGCCGCTTCGCCGTTCGCCGCCGCCGGCTCGTCATCGCCGCCTGGGTGCTGATCCTGGTGGCCTCGGCGGCGGCCGCGCTCACCCTGATGAAACCCTTCGCGTCGCACAACGACATCCCGGGCACGGAGTCGCAGCGCTCCCTCGACGTGTTGCGGGACCGCTTCCCGACCGCCGACGGCGCCGAGGGCCGGATCGTGTTCCACACGTCCAACGGGGAGCGGATCGACGCCGGCCCGGCCCGCGCCGCGGTCCTGGCGGCCACCGAACAGGCCGCGGCCGTACGCGGGGTGGCCGCCGCCGAGGCCCCCTACCCGGCCGGCGCGGTCTCGGCCGACCGCGGCACCGCGATCACCGCGCTGACCTTCGCGGCGAAGCGGCCGGAGGACGTGCCGGCGTCGGTGCGCGACGCGGTGGCGGAGGTCGCCGAGCGGGCGCGGGGCGCGGGGTTGACGGTGGAACTGGGCGGCGAGGCGTTCGTCGAGGAGACCGCGCCGTTCGGTGTCGCCGAGTTGGCCGGACTGTTCGTCACGCTGGGCGTGTTGGTGTTCGTCTTCCGCTCCTTGCGCGCGGCGGTGGTGCCGCTGGTGACCGCGCTCGTCGGGGTCGCGGTGGGGGTGCTTCTGGTGCTCGCGGGCGGGCATTTCGTGACCATGGACAGCAGTTCGCTGACCCTGGCGTTGATGCTGGGTCTGGCGGTGGGGGTCGACTACGCGCTGTTCATCGTCTCCCGGCACCGTGATCAGGTCCGGGCGGGCATGGAGCCTGCGGAGTCGGTGGGGCGGGCGGTGGGTACGGCCGGGACGGCGGTGGTCTTCGCCGGTGCCACCGTGGTGATCGCGCTGGCCGCACTCGCCGTGGTGCGCATCCCCTTCCTGACCGTGATGGGGGTGGCGGCCGCGGTCACCGTCGTGGTGTCGGTACTGGTGGCGCTGACCCTGCTGCCGGCGCTGCTCGGGGTGCTGGGTGCGCGGGTGGCGTCCAGTGCGATCCCGGCACTGCGGCGGGCGGCGGATCGGGCCGACGGGGCCGGCCGGGCCGGGGGGCGGGCCGCGCCGGGCGCGCGGTGGGTGGGCGTGGTGATCCGCTCGCGGTGGGTGGTGCTGCCGCTGGGCGTGGCCGGCCTGGCCCTGTGCGCGTTGCCCGCCCTCGACCTGCGACCGGGCCTGCCCAAGGACCGCGGCGACACGACCGCGGTGCGGGCGCAGCGGCTGATCGACGCGGGCTTCGGGCCCGGGTACACCGGCGCGCTGGTGGTGGTCGTCCAGGGTTCGCCGGCGAGCGCGATGCCGGCGGCCGAGATGCTCGCCGCGAAGGTGGCCACGCTCGCCGACGTCGCCTCGGTGGCGAAGCCGGTTCCGGACGCGAGCGGCGGGACGGTGATGGTCCACGTGGTGCCGGCCGCCGGGCCCGACTCGACCCGTACCCGGGACCTGCTCGACGACATCCGGCACGCGCGCGACCCGATCGCCGGCGGCACCCGTACCCGGATCGACGTGACCGGCGGCACGGCGGTGGATCTGGACGTGGCGAGCAGACTCGCCGCCGCGCTGCCGGTGTACTGCCTGGTGGTGATGGGCCTGGCCGTGCTGCTGCTCACGGTGGTGTTCCGGTCGGCGGTGGTGCCGGTGAAGGCGGCGCTGGGCTTCCTGCTGTCGGCGCTCGGCGCGCTGGGCGCGGTGGTCGCGGTCTTCCAGTGGGGCTGGTCGTCCGCGCTCGTGGGACTGGACGGCACCGGGCCGATCGTGAGCTTCCTGCCGATCCTGCTGATCGGCATCCTGTTCGGCCTGGCCATGGACTACGAGGTGTTCCTGGTCTCGCGGATGCGCGAGGAGTACACCCGCGGCCGGCCCGCGCTCGACGCGCTGCGGGTGGGCTACGGGCACAGCGCCAAGGTGGTCACCGCCGCCGCGTTGATCATGGTGTCCGTGTTCGGGTCGTTCGTGTTGTCCGACAACGTGGTGGTCAAGGGCATGGGGTTCGCGCTGGCCGCGGGCGTGTTGTTCGACGCGTTCGTGGTCCGGATGACGCTGGTGCCGGCCGTCCTGGCGGTGCTCGGCGATCGGGCCTGGTGGTTGCCCCGGGCCCTCGACCGCCTCCTGCCGGACGTGGACCTGGAAGGCGCCGGACCGACGCGCCGACTCGACGGCGCCGCTGCCGTGCCGCCGGAGCGGGTGAACACGTGCTGAACGAGACACGATTCCCGCGGTACGGGCCGGGGTTCGAAGGAATCCGCGGATGCCCCGGACGCGACGTGGCGGACGTGCCGCGGGCGCGCCACGGGGGTACCCGAGGCGGGTGGTACGCCCGATGGGTCGCCCGAACACCCGATGGGAACACACGTTCGAATTCGGGTTCGATCGGGGCTACCATGATCGGCATGACCGAGCCACCGGACGTCGACGCACTGGAGGCGTCGTTCTCCGGTGGCCGAGCGACCCTGGGGCAACGCGTCGACGCCACCCGCGCCCAGGCGGCCCGCGCCGCCGAGTCGCCGCGCCACGCCCAGCCGGGACCCCCACCACCGGCGGAGGGCACGTGGGTGTGGGTCCGGCAGCCGGAGGACCGCGGCGTACTGCTGTGTCGTGTGGTGCGCTGGGAGCGCACGGCGTCCGGTGCCTGGGCGCTGCGCGTCGACCTGCCGATCTGGGCCGGATACCGGGTCCCGGGCGGGTACGAGATCGACGGGTCGCATCACCTGCAGATCGCGCCGACGCACGCGCTGATCGAGATCCCGGGCCAGGACTACAGCCGCATCCCGCGCCCGTAGGGCGGGCGGGCGCGCGTCGCGGCCACCGAATCGCACGTCGGCGGTCGGTGCGCGGGGCCGCGATGCCCGCCGCACCGACCGCCGTGGGGCGACCCGGTCAGCGCGTGAGCACGCTCGGGTCGATCCCGGCCAGCCGCTCCGGATCGGTGAGGATGTCCAGGGCGGTGATCCGCCCGTCCTCGATCGTGAACGCCATCACCGACAGCGGCGTGCCGTCGGACGCCAGCGCGACCACGCCCGGCGTGCCGTTGATCAGCGCCGGGAGCGCGATCTCGGCGAAACGGGCGAAGGTGATCGCCTGCGACGCGACATCACCGGCACCGCGCCGGAGCAGGCGCGGGCGCAGCGTGCCGCCGTCGGAGCGGGCCACCACCTCGGGGTGGAGCACCGCGACCAGGGCCTCGAAGTCGCCGCCGCGCGAGGCGGCGAGGAACGCGTCGACCACCGCGCGGCGCCGACCCGGGTCGGGCTCCGGGGCGGGCGAGGCGCCCTCGACCCGGCGCCGGGCCCGACTGGCGAGCTGCCGGGTGGAGGCGAGCGTACGGTCCAGGACCGGGGCGATCTCGTCGAAGGGCACGCCGAACATGTCGTGCAGGACGAAGGCCAGCCGCTCGTCGGGGGCCAGCGTCTCCAGCACCACGAGAAGCGCGAAGCCGACCGAGTCGGCCAGCAGGATCTCCTGCTCGGGATCCACGCCGTCGGGACCGCTGACGATCGGATCGGGCAGGCGGACGAGTCCGTCGTCGTCCTGCAGCGGATCCTCACGGCGCGCGACCCGCGACCGCAACATGTCCAGGCACACCCGACCGACCACCGTGGTCAGCCAGCCGCCCAGGTTCCGCACCTCGGAGACGTCGGACCGACTCAGCCGCAACCAGGCCTCCTGAACCGCGTCGTCGGCCTCGCCGAGCGAGCCCAGCATCCGGTAGGCCACCGCCCGCAGATGCGGCCGGGTCTCCTCGAACCGCAGCGCCAGGAAATCTTCTTCGCTCACCTGTCACATCTCCATCGGCTGTTTCGTCAGTGGAGTGAAGGACGATAACCGGCCGGTACACAAACGAACCGACCGCCCACGATCGGAAAGAAGAAGACATCATGAGCGCTCGGATGAAGAACCCCGCCATGGTCCTGCCCGACGCGGTGAAGGGCATCCAGAACATCTACAAGGCGATGTATTCCAGCGGCGTGTCGCAGGAGATCCTGGAACTGGTCCACCTGCGCGCCAGTCAGATCAACGGCTGCAGCGCCTGTGTGTTCGCCGGTGTCGCCGGCGCGAAGAAGGCGGGTACCACCGACGAGCGGCTGCACGCCGTCGCGGCCTGGCGCGAGACTCCCTTCTTCTCCGACGCCGAGCGCGCCGCGCTGGCCCTGACCGAGGCATCCACCCGGCTCGCCGACCACAGCGGCCAGGCCGTACCGGACGCGCTGTGGGACGAGGTCGCCGACCACTTCGACGAGCGGCAGCTGTCCGCGATCATCCTGATGATCTCGATCACCAACTTCTTCAACCGGATCAACACCACGATCGAGGAGCCGGCCGGCGCCTCCTGGGGCTGAGCCGCCGCGGCACGGGGCGGTACCCGGGATCCGGCGACGGTCCCGGGGCCGACACCACGCGCGGAGGGCGTGCGTGGTGTCGGCCGAACGGGGGTCGAAGGCGTGGGCGGACACACCTTCGGCGGTCGCCCGGGACGGGCAGGGCTCGGGGCGGCGCTCAGGTGCGCACGGGCAGGAACGCGTCGAGGATCGGGAGCAGCAGGTCGGTGCGCCCGGGCACGCCCATGTGCGTGGTGTCCGGCAGGACCGCGAGCCGGGACGAGGGGATCAACTCGTGCATGCGCGCGGCGTGTTCCACCCGGATGAAGTCGGTGTCGCCGATCACCAGGAGGGTGGGTGCGGCGATCGCGCGCAACTCGTCGTCGGTCCATTCGGTGAAGCCGTGCGCGACGGGCTGGAGCTTGGCCAGGGTGGCCTCGAAGGCGGTCGGGTCGGGGGCGACCCGGGCGTACGCCTCGACCATCGCCTTGAAGTCGGCCTCGGTCGGCAGACGCGGTGAGGTCTGCTCGGGGGCGGCGATCTCCGGGAAGTAGCCGTCGTGCCGGTAGTGCGTGGCCAACAGGGCCAGCCGGTTCACCCGTTCCGGCGCGCGCACCGCGGCACGCAGCGCGGTCAGGCCGCCGAGACTGTAGCCGAGCAGGTCGGCCCGATCGACGTCGAGGTGGTCGAGCAGCGCGATCACGTCGTCGGCGAACACCTCCAGCGACATCTCGCGGTCGGTGTCGGCGGTGTGCCCGTGCCCCTGCAACTCGACGCCGATCACCCGACGGTGCGCGGCGAGCGCGGGCAGCAGCGCGCCGAAGGACAGGTCGATGGTCTGCGCCCCACCGTGGAGCAGAACCAACGGGGGTACGGCTCCCTCGACTCCGTGCTCCTCGTGGTACATCTCGATCCCGTTGACCGGCGCGTAGCCGGCGGTGCGTGCACTGATCGTCATCCCACTGCTCTCCTGACCCTCGTCCGAGTGAATACGCGACGTCACACTCATTGGACCGCCCGGGCCGGCAAAACTCATCGCGGGCACGCGGGCACGCGGGCACGCTTGGGCCGCCGGTGTCGGGTTTTGAGGCGGACTTGGGGGTGTTCTCAGGTTGTCTTCATCTGCGGGATCGAGAGTCTCGGGTATGACGGAAGACAATGCGGGGAGTGCGGAGTCCACCGGGATCGAGACGCGGGCCCCGGGCCGGCGGCGGGTGAAGCGGGCCTTCCTGGTGCCGGCCGTGGCGGTCGTGGTGGCCGGCCTGGTCGGCGGGTTGTCGGGGGTGGTCGTGGTGCGGCACTTCGAGGACTCCGACCACGCGCCGCCGGCGGCGGTCGGCGGGGTGCCGGTGCACAACGCCTCCGCGAGCGGGGGCGCGGGGTCGGTGTCGGCGGTGGCGGCGGCCGTCCGGTCGAGTGTGGTCGAGTTGCGGGTGACCTCACGGCGCGGCTCGGTGACGGGTTCGGGGGTGGTCCTGGACACCGCCGGCCGGATCCTGACCAACGATCACGTGGTGGCCGGGGCGGGTTCCGGCGGCGTCACGGTGGTCTTCGCCGACGGTCGCGCCGCCGCCGGTACCGTGTCGGCGAGCGATGCCGCCCACGATCTCGCGGTGGTCCGGGTGAGCGGCGTCGGCGGCCTCACCCCGGCCGTGCTCGGCGACTCGGCGTCGTTGCAAGTGGGCGACGGGGTGGTCGCGTTCGGGTCGCCCCTCGGCCTGGGCGGCACGGTCACCTCCGGCGTGGTCGGCGCGCTGAACCGGCCCATCACGACGTCCGGGGAGAGTGCGGTCGTGCCCGACGACGCGAGTGGCGCGCGTACCTCGCCCATCGCGGCGACCGACTCGAACACGGTGACCTACCCGGCGATCCAGACCGACGTCGCGTTCGGCTCGGGCAGCTCGGGCGGCCCGCTCGTGGACCTGTCCGGCCGGGTCGTGGGCATCGACTCGGCCATCTACGACACCACCTCCGAGGGCGGCGACGACCTTCCCCGGGGCGGGAGCGGCGTCGAGGCCGACGCCGGCAGTGTCGGCATCACCTTCGCGATCCCGATCGATGTGGCCAAGACCTTCCTGAACACCCTCGGCCCCGACGCCTGACATCACCCCGGTCGCGCGCGGGTCGGGCATCGGGTGGCGGACCCGAACGTTCGGCTCGACGTACACCGCGTGGTCGTTCGCGGTGCCGCGGTGCACCGGGACCGGCGCGCCCGGCACCTCGACGGCGCCGACGTGCGTGGGGGAACCCGTTCGGAGCGGCCTGCGTCCATTCGCCGGATGTGCCGACGGAAGGGGAGTCCGGGCGATGGGTGGACGGCGGGTCACCGTGGGGACGGCGTGGATGCGCGGGGTGGTCGTACCGGTTGTGATGGCCGTGGCGGCGACCGCGTGCGGCGGTTCGGGTGGGGGCGGGTATCGGCGGCCCCACGCGGACGAGACACCCTCCGCGCTGCCGTGGACCGGGGAGGGGGCTCGGTTGACCCTGGCGACCGTACGCACCCGGGTCGCGGTGTTCCGGCTGCGGGTGCCCACCGACCGCTGGGTGCAGGGCGATTCGGCGGCGGTGTCCGGCTCGTTCTGCCCGGGCGTGCGGGTCGTGGTCAATCGGGGTACGGCCGGTCCGGACCTGGTGATCCAGTCCTTCGGTACGGCCTGCGACCCGCGCACCATGCCGGGATGGGAGCGGCTGAGCCCGAAGGACCTCTACCGCACCGAGTCCGACATCCCGACGGACCGCCCGGTCGAAACCGTGACCACTTCGCTCGGCCGAGCCGTGATGTTCGCCGGCACGGGCGGGGAACCGACGGCCGTCGTCTTCCTCGCCTCCCCGCTCCTGCCCGACCACCCGACCCTGGTGATCCGCACCGGCGGCCAACCCGGACTCTTCGCCACGACCCAACTCGCCGACCTCCTCCGCAACGGCCTGCTCCCGGCGACGTAGGCCCGAGCCGCGCGGGTCGGCGGGCGGGGTCGGGTCGGCGTTCAATGTGCGCGGAGCGGGGTCGCCCGGCGTGTGCCGCCCGTGCCCGACGTCGGCATCGTGGTCGGCGACCGCGCGGCCCCGGTCGTCGACACCGACCCGGGCCCGCGCAACGTCTCGCCCACGTCCGCGCCGAGATCGGGCGCCCGCACGCGGCGGGCGTCGCCGTCGGCGCGACGGCGGCCACGATCACCACGTCCTCTGCTCCGGCAAGTGCCCGGGCGGGTCCGGGAGTCGGCCCGTGCCGATGCGCAGCGGGCGGTCGAGCGAGCGCAGGCCGGTGGGTGGCGGGGCGCCGCCGCTCAGGCGGATGGCGAGCATCCGGGCGGTCAGCGGCGCGAACTTGAACGACCCGCCGGCCGACGCCGCGTCGGCGAACACCTCGCCGTCCGCCAGGTCGAGCAGCAGCGCGCCGCCCGTGACGGCGTCGGCGACGAAATAGCAGTCGCGCGCGCCGGTGATCCAGCCGGGATGGAAGCCGGGCACCAGCGGCGCGAACCGCTCGCGCAGGGTCCGGGTCCAGCGGACGGCGGCATCGCGGCCGGCCAACGAGGGCACCACGCGCGCGACTTCGTGCGCGGACAACCCGAGCGGGGCATCCGCGACCGGCGGCACCAGCCAGGCGCCGGACCCGGCGTCCAGAGCGGCCACCGCCGGCGTTCCCGTCCACGCGTGGTGCTGCTCGCGCGGCACCGCGCAGTACAGCACGGTCTGCCGATGCAGGACGAGCCGATCGGCCGCGACCGGCGGCAGCAGCGTGCGGGCCCACGCCCCGGCCGCGACCAGCAGTCGGTCGCCGCGCAGGACGCGCCCGTCGGCCAGGATCACCGAGCGGTCGGCGACGTCCAGGCGGACGACGGCGGTGTGCGCGAGCAGTTGTACGCGGGGATGGTGCCGCAGTCGGTGGACGGCCGCCTCCAGGATGCGGTCCGCGAGCAGTACGCCGGCCCGCTCCTCGTACACCGCGCCCGCGCCGGCGGGGAAGCACAGATGGGGCCAGCGCCGGGCGAGCGCGATCGGGTCCAGCGCGTGCCCGCCACCGCCGGCGGCGGCGAGCAGGGCGCGGGCGCTGTCCACCCGGTGCGGTGCCAACCCGGTGAGCGCGCCCACCTGGTGGTAGCAGCGCACCCCCAGATACGCCTCCCACACCCGCCAGGCGTGATGCGCGGCGACCCCGGCCCGGGTGGCCCCGGGATCGTCCGGGTGCAGGGCGCGCAGCACCCGGTGCCGGTCGTGCGAGGCCGCGTGCGGATTGGGCAGGCGGCCCTGTTCGACGAGGGTGACCCGATGGCCGGCCCGGGCGCACTCCAGGGCGGTGAGCAGGCCGACGACGCCGCCGCCGACGATCACGGTACGCATCACCGTCCCCATGCCGGCGCCGCCTCCGGCCCCGCCTCGGTGCCGCCGCCTAGCGGTTTCGATGGACGGCCCTTTTCGGGGCGCCGCCCTGCATCGCCCACCGCCCGGGAAAAGTGAGTCCGGAAAGCCAGGGATTTGAATTCGGACGTCGCCACCGACCGTCTCCCGGATGTAAACGATCATTTCAGGGATGCCAGGCACTCCGGATCGAACATACGGCGCCATCGGACGGCAATCAAGCCTTCTTTCGCGGGCGACCCGGAAAGCGGATCGGCGTATTCCCGTTGGTTGTGGATCAGGGGTGAATCCCGATCGATATCGACGGAGAAATGGTTCGCGATACTTCGCGGCGGAGACGAGGGAATTCACCGGGGCCGCTCGAATCGGTCCGTCCCACGGCCGCCCGGGCCGCCCCGGCCGCGACGGCCCGCCGTCCCGGTCGATCACCCGGACGGGCCAATCCCGCCCCGCCCGTCTCGACGGCCGACCGCGTGCCGGTGACCTCGCACTCCGTGTCCCCGCACGCGGATCGGGACCGTCCGGCCCGGCTCGCGGCGGGCCCGGCCCGGATGCGCGCGGGACCGCCCCCGGATTGCATGGTGAGGCCGGTGAATCCCAGCACACGGGAGCGGAAATGCATGTGATGCGAGCGGTCGAAGGTCCGGACAATGTGGTGTGGCACGCGATGGAGGGCGAGGACACCGCGTTGTGCGGCGAGACCCTGCCGAACTTTCGTGAAGTGCACGGCAGTCGCCGGCGGGAGACGTTCTGTGTGGCGTGCATGGTCGAGATCGAACAGATCGCGGCGCCCGGCGCGACACCGACCTCCCGACACTGAATCTCCTACCGGTCCGTCCCACCAGTCTTTCCCACCCCGCGGCCCCGACCTCACCCGCCCGCTCCTCGGGGCGAAAGAGGTCGGGGCCGCCGCGCGTCGACCGATCAGTCCGACACCCGAAGGCGCAGCCGCACGGTGGTGCCGGTTTCGGTGGAGCGGATCTGGACCAGGTCGCAGATCTGGTTGGCGATCCACAGGCCGCGGCCGCCGTCCTGTTCGGCGGTGGGGCGGTGTCGGCCGGCGAGCGGGTCGGTGATCCGGCCGGCGTCGTGGACGTCGCAGAGCAGGTGGGCCCCCTCGGACCACAGCACGATCGTGCCGGCCGCACCGCCGTGCACGACGCTGTTGCCGGTGATCTCTCCGATCGCGAGCAGCGCGTGATCGACCCGGGGGCCGGTCGCGTCGGGCAGTATCCGGCGGACCAGGGACCGGACACCGGCCAGTTCGCCCGCCCGGAAGGCCAGGCGTTCGGCGTGCCCCGGGGCGGCCGGCAGCGGCGGGCCGCGCAGGGTCGCCGCGTACGCGGCGGCGTCCGGGCGCGAGTACCGCCCGCCGACGGTGCCGGTCGGCGGGCGGGAGTGGGTGCGACGCGCTTCGGCGATCACGTCGGGGTGCAGGCCGAAGACGTCGTACGGACACAGCAGCCGCCACGGCTCGCCGGCGAAGGCCAGGTTCAGCAACATCTCGTGGTGGCCGCACTCGACCAGTTCGGCGGCGTCGCGGCCGACCCAGATCGGCTCGCCGACGCCGCGCCGCCCCCGCGAGCCCTGCCCCGCCGTCCACTCCCGCCAGGTCGGAATGATCCGCGCCGGATTGCGGCCGACCCGCTCCATGTCGATCCAGGTCACCAGGTCGGCGTCGGCGGCCAATTCCTTGCGCAGCGCGCCGGCGCGCGGTTCGATCACCGCGACGGCGACCGCCTCGTCCGCGCGCAACCCGGCACGCACGAACGCCGCCGTGCGCTCGACGAAGTCGTCGAGTCCCGCGTACAGCAGTGCCTCGTGGCGAAACCTCGGGGCCGCGTCCATCCGGTCGTCACCTTCTCCACCGCCGGGCGGGCAGCCGTTCCCGACCGGCCGGTTCCCAGTGAACCTACCCGATGGCCGCAAATGCCCCGAAGCACCGCCGGGCGGCCGCGCGGGCGAGCGATACGGCACGCGACCGACCGGATACCGAAGGTCATTGGTATGGTGTCCGCGCCGTACCCGCCCGATCGCGCCGGTCCGCTCGCCTCGGCCGGGTTACCCCGAACGGGCGGTCCGAGGAGTCGGGGCGCGGTCGGCCGGACAGAGGCGAACAATGAGCTTCCGCACCGCTCCCGGCGCGCACGGCACGGCCCTCGTCTACGGGCCCGAGGACCTCGCCCGCTGTCTGGACCTCTACGCCGACCCGCGCTGCCCGTTCTGCCGACGCATGGAGGTGGGGCTCGGGCCGGTGTTCCGGCGACTGGCGGACGAGGGCCGGTTCGTACTGCGGTACCACTTCGCCACCTTCCTGGACGGACGGCTGGGCGGCGAGGGTTCGCATCGGGCGGTGAACGCCCTGCGCGGCGCGGCGGACGTCGGCCAGGGAGCCTTCCTGGACTACCTGCGCGTGCTGTACGCACGGCAGCCGGACGAGTCGACGGACTCCTTCGCCGATCCCGACTTCCTGCTGGACGCCGCCGGCGAGGTGCCGGCGCTGCGCGGTGCCGACTTCGACCACGTCGTGCGCCGATTCACCCACCGGGCCTGGGTGGATCGGGTGCAGGCGGACTTCGCCGATTCCGGGGTGACCGGGACGCCGACCGTGCTGCGCGACGGCACCCCGCTGACCGTCCTGGACGCCGCGGGCAAGGCGCTGCGCCCGAAGGTGTTCCTGGCCCAACTGCACTGACCGCGTGCGGTGTTCGACCGGCGAAGACCTCGTGCGCGCGGCCTCCGGAGAGGGCGCGCCCACGAGGTGCCGGTGGTGCGGGAGGTCAGACGCCGATCGGTACCTTGGGCGCCGGGGCCCGCGTCGCCGCGTCCGCGTGGACGCGCGGGATCAGCGCGGCGGTGACCGAGCCGACGCCGGCGAGGGCGACGCCGACCCACAGCGCCGGTACGAGGCCGTCGACGAAGCTCTGCGGCGAGCCGAAGCCGCCGTTGCCGCCGAAGACCGAGGCGAGCACCGCCACGCCGAGGACGCCGCCGAGTTCGCGCATCGCGTTGTTGGCGCCGGAGGCGACGCCCTGCTGGTCCGTACGGACCACGGACATCAGCAGGCTCGCGGTGGGGATGAAGTACAGCGACATCCCCAGCCCGCTCAGGATCAGGGCGGGAATCTGCTGCGCGTAGGTGACGTCGGTCGACGCGGTGAGCGCGAACCAGGCCAGACCCGCCGCGCTCAGGGCGAGACCCGCGACGACCAGCGGCCGGCCGCCGATCCGCGCGGACAGCGGGCCGGCGAGCGGGGCGATGACCACGGGCATCATCGTCCACGGCAGGATCCGCAGCCCCGCGTCGAGCGGCGAGTAGCCCTGGACACCCTGGAGGTATTGGGTGAGCAGGAAGATCGAGCCGAAGACGCCCGCGAACATGAGCAGCCCGGAGAAGGTCAGGGCGGTGAAGGCGCGGTTGCGGAAGATCGCCATGGGCAGCATGGGCTGTGCGGCGCGGCGCTCGTAGCCGACGAACGCGGCGATCAGGGCGACGCCGACGGCGATCGGGGCGATGACGCCGGCACTGGACCAGCCGTGGCCCTCACCGCGGACCAGCCCGAAGACGAGGCCGAGCAGGCCGAGGCTGACCAGGACGGTGCCGACCAGGTCGAGGCGGCTGTTGGGGCCGTGGCTCTCGTCCACCCTGAGCAGCGTGAGCGGGACCAGGATCAGGCCGAGGGGGACGTTCAGCCAGAAGATCCACTGCCAGGAGCCGTGTTCGACGACGGCGCCGCCGACCAGCGGGCCCAGAGCCACCGCGAGCCCGTTGATGCCGCCCCACAGACCCAGGGCCATGGGGCGCTTCTCGGGGGCGACCGCGCGGGTCAGGATGGTGAGACTGAGCGGGAGGATCGCGGCGGCCCCGGCGCCCTGCAGGGCGCGGGCGACGATCAGCGTCTCGGAGTTCGGGGCGATCGCGGCGATCGCGGAGGCGACCGTGAAGATCCCGATACCGGTCGCGAAGATCCGGCGGCGGCCGAACCGGTCGCCCAGCGCGGCGCCCAGCATGAGCAGCACCGCGAAGCTGAGGGTGTAGGCGTTCACCGTCCATTCCAGCTCGGATATCCCGGCGTCGAGGTCCTCGCGGATGGACGGCAGCGCGGTGGTGACGACGAGGTTGTCGAGCGAGGCCATGAAGAGGGCGAAGCTCGAGGCGAGGAAGGTCCACAGGACGGTGCGCGATCCGGTCGCGGGTCGCGCCTGCTGCTGGCTCATGGGATCCCTTGGGTCGAGTCCGGGTGTAGTGATCGATTACTAACTTTGACGTGCCGGATTAGTTATTGATTACTAACTTCTACGGGCAGGGCTCTGCCCATCGGCGACGGGTGCGCGGAGAACGGGTGCGCGGAGAAGGGCCCGCGAGTGGTGCGGGTCGGGCGGGTGGGGATCAGGCGGGCGGCGCGGACGCGGGCGGCTCGTCGAACCGCTCGGAGTCCTCGCACAGGTCGCAGCGGAGCAACTTGCCGTCCGCAGAGAGGACGTCGTCGAAGTACCGCTCGCGGGGCAGGTCGAGCGAGGCGATGACGTTGCAGAGCATGCCGCGCGCGAAAAAGTTGGTGAGTTCCTCGCCGTCGACTCCGGTGACCTCGCGGGCGAACGCGTCCAGCCGGTTCCAGAACCCGCGGATTTCGGAACGCAGTTCGGAGTCCTCGGCCGCGGCGTAGGCCTGTAGCTGGATGCGCAGCAGATCGGTGTCGGTGTCGAGGAAGTCGTGGTAGGCGTGCGCCATCGCATGCATTGCCGGGTAGCCGGTAAGGCCCTCGGTGGCGCGGCGGAAGCGCTCCTCGACCCGGTCGAAGGCGTATTCCACGGTGGCGAGGAACAGTGCCCTCTTGTCGTCGAACAGGCGGAACAGATATGGCTGCGAGACGCCGACGCGCTTGGCGATCGACGCGGTGGAGGTGCCGTTCAGGCCGCCCTTGGCGAACTCGGTGACGGCGGCGCGGATGACCGCGGCGCGACGCTCGTCCGCGCTCATCCGGACGGTGCCGGCCGTGTGGTTCGCAGGGGCTGCCATGCGAAGTAAGTTATTACTCAATACCTAAGCCGTCAACCTCCGGCCCCGCCCCCTCTTCGGGCGCGGGCGCGGGGCGGGGGTGGTGGTGCGTCAGAGCGGGGGGCGGGCGTCGGCCAGTTCGCGGAGCGACTTCTTGAGGACCTTGTCGAGGGTGCCGAGGGGGAAGGCGTCGACGAAGTACACCGCGCGCGGCACCTTGTAGTCGGACAACCGCTCACGGCAGGCCGCCAGGATGTCCTTCTCCAGGGTGTCCTCGTCCGGCGCGTTCGCCGCGCGGATCACGAACGCCACCACGACCTCGCTGAGGAAGTCGTGCTGCTTGCCGACCACCGCGACCGACGCGACGCCGGGGATCGCGCCGACCACGTCCTCGACCTCGCGGGCCGAGACGTTCTCGCCGCCGACCTTGAGCAGGTCCTTGTCCCGCTCGCGGTAGAACACGTTGCCGCCGGCGCCCAGCAGGACCATGTCGCCGGTGCGGAACCAGTCGCCGACGAACGCGGCCTCGGTGGCCTGCGGATCGCCGTGGTACTCCAGGAACAGCTGCACGCCGCGTTGTCCGCGCAGCCACAACTCGCCCACCTCGCCCTCGGCGCACTCCCGGCCCGTCTCGGGGTCGACCACCGCGCAGGCGTACCCGGGTGCGGGGCGGCCCATGGAGCGGGCGGGCAGGTGCTCGGCGGGTTTGCCGGTGATCGCGTGGGTGACCGTCTCGGTCATCCCGAACGCGGCGTACACGCGCAGCCCGAGCATCGTGTCCAGGGCCGGGGCGACCTGACCGAACACGCCCACGCGCAGCGCGCTTTCCGGGCGGTTCGGGGCGGCGAGGACGCCGAAGCAGAACGGCATCAGCGACATGTGGGTGATCCCGTGCCGGGTGACCACGTCCCAGAACCGGCTGGTCGACCACTTGGGCGTCAGTACCGCGGTGGCGCCCACGCCGAGCACCGAGAAGAACGACCAACTCTGCGCGTTGACATGGAAGAAGGGCAGGTGGATCAGGTAGCGGTCGTCGGGGCCCAGGTCGATGCCGCGCGGACCCGACCGGCTCGCCCAGATCGCGTTGGCGTGCGTGTGTACGACGGCCTTGGGACGGCTGGTGGTACCGGAGGTGAACATGATCCCGAACGGGAGCATCGGTTCGATCGGCCGACCGGTCCAGGTCGCGGCGTCGCCGTACAGGTCGGCGAAGGCGAACGTGTCCGGGGCGGTGCCGTCGATGACCGCGACCCATTCCAACGCGGCGCCGGACCGGGCCAGTGGGGCGGCCAGGTGGGGTTGGGTGACGGCGGCCACGCAGCCGGCGCGTTCGACGAAGTAGGCGATCTCGGCGGGGGTGGCCCGGGTGTTCGTGGTCACCGCCACCGCGCCGACGGTCGCGCAGGCCAGCCAGGCCAGCACCATCTCGGGGCAGTTCTCGCTGTGTATCAGGACCTTGGCGCCGCGACCGATGCCGCGCCCGGTCAGGCCGGCGGCCAATCGTTCGGTGTCGCGCAGCAGTTCGGCGTAGGTCCAGATGCGGCCGGTGCCCTCGGCCGGCTCCCAGACCAGGGCCGGATGTTCGGGGCGGTGCTCGGCCCAGTGCCGGAGCAGCCAGGGGATGTCCTGTCCGTGCACCTGGAATCCGTCGATCGTGCCGCCCGCCATGGTGATCCCCTCGTGCTCGTCGTTCGCGCGACCCGCGTCGGCACGGGAACGATAGGCAAGGGTTTTTGACGACGTCAAGGATATGGCGAAAACAGGTTCTCGTGCGGATCGTGCGCGCCTCCTTCTTTCGGGAGGCTTCACCGACCCGCCCTCACCCGTACGCAGATCCGCGAAGTCGTCCCCCGGGTCGCGTCACGCCGGCATGCTGACTGGTGCCGAGGGTGGGGAGCGGGTCCCGGTGGAGGCTGACGCGCGTGCCGTGGTGGTGGGGATCGGCCGGTTCGACGCGGTCGGTTCGGATGGGGGCGGAGGGGGCGCGCCGGCGTGGCCGGAGGTTGTCGCTGCGCTGACTCGGCTCGGGTACCGCACGGAGGTCCACCCCGGCGTTCGGGGCGCGGAGTCGGGTGGTGATCGGGCGGATACGATCGCCGCGGCCCGGGTGGTTTACGTTGCCGGGCACGGGCACGGGTGCGGGTGCGCCGACGCCGACGACCCGCGCGGGCCGGACGTGGTGCCGGGTGACGGGCGGATCGGTCCCGGTGTCGAGGTCGGGCGGTGGATCGCCGACGCGGAGCGGGCCGACGCGCCGACGCTTTTTCTCCTCGATCCGTGTTGGGCCGATGCGACTCGGGCCGATGCCAGCGCGGTGCGGGAGTCGGTGGATCGCTCGGGTACGTCCGGGCGGGTGTGGGTGATCGCCGCCGGCGAGGGTGAGCCGGGGGTTTGCGACGGGCGGTTCGGACGAGTCCTCGCCCGGGTCCTCGACGAGGTCGCGGATACCGGACTCGATGCCGACCCCGCGCGCTCGCACGTCGCCTTCTCCGTGGTGGCCCGGCGGATCCGGCGGGTGATGGCGGAACCGCCCGGTCGCGGCCGTCCCGTATACAGCACGGCGACACCAGCGGCTCCGGACGAACCGACCCCGCCGTTCTTTCCCAACCCACGTTTCGACCCGACCGCGCCCGGTCTCGCCGGCGTCGATCCGGCGTTACGGGTGTTCCTCGAATCCGGGGTCGTCGGGTGTGGCGTGGTCGACGGCCGCGCCCGCGTCGGGTTCGTGGGGCGGCGCTCCGCGCTGCGGGCGTTGGTGGGCTGGTCGGACGATGTCGAGATGGGCGGGCTGCGGGTGGTCGCCGGTGGCCCCGGGGTGGGCAAGTCGGCGCTGCTGTCGATGCTTGCGTGTGCGGCGCACCCCGTATTGGTCGCCGCCGCTCCGCAGGTGCGGCGGCGGTTGCTCGCCGACGATCCTCGATGTTGTCCGGCCGCGGCCGCGCACATGGCGGCCGTGCACGCGCGGGGGCGTACCCGGCACGAGATTCTGGCCGCGATCGTTCGGCAACTCGTGCCCGACGATCCGCGCCCGGACGACCTGCTCGATGCGGGGGCGTTGGCTCGGCTGCTCGGGGACGGGCCGCACACCCCGGCGATTTTGGTCGACGCTCTCGACGAGGCCCTCGAACCCGCCGCCACCTGCGCGGACCTGGCCGATCTGGCGTGGATTCGGCGTGCCGACCGCCGTCCGGCGGTGCGTCTGATCGTGGCCGCCCGGCGCCGGCCGATGTTCGACCGACTGTTCGAACTCGCCCGCGCCCAGGGCGGATTGCTCGACCTGGACGCCGCCGACCCGGACGAGGTGCGGGCGGACCTGGCCGCGTATCTGCGGGGTCGGCTGGCCGAGGTGCCCGGGTATCGGCCGCCCGCGATGGGGGCGATCCGGGAGGCCCTGGCCCGAGCCGTCGCCGATCGGCTCGCGTCGCGCGGCGCGGAGGGGGCCGAGTGGGGGGCGTTCCTGATCGCCGACGTGTTCGCCCACCACGTGGCCGCCGTCCCGCCGCCCGCCGACCCGGACGAGGCGGCTCGACGGGGCGTCCTGGTGCCGACCGAGCTGCCGGCCGTGCTCGACCTGGACCTGGGCGTGCGCGCCGACGGCGAGCACGTCCGGGCGGTCCTGGCCGCACTGGCACACGCGCGTGGCGAGGGCATGCCGGCGGAGGTCGCACTGCCCCTGGCCGGACTGTTCGCGCCCGACCTCGACCCCGAGCGGGCCCGCGCGCTGCCGCCGGACGCGCTGTTCCACGTGCGGGCGACCCCCGACCACGACGGCACGCTCCTGTACCGGCTCCGCCACCGGGCACTCGTCGACCATCTCGTCCGCCGCCCGCGACCGGACGCCGATCCGGGTGCGCCGTCTCCCGGCACCGGTGTGCCGACGGCCGGGGCCGTGCTGGATCGGCTGCTGGAGTGTGTCGGGCGCGCCGGCGCGCGGCGTGGGTGGGATGCGGCTTCGCCGTATGTGCTGCGGCATGTCCTCGGGTATGCCGAGGCGGCCGGGCGGCTGGGCGAGTTGTTGGCCGATGACGCGTACCTGGCGTGCGGCGACCCCGCCGATCTGCTGGCCGCGTTCGCTCGGGCCGGGATGGCGGAGCGGTGGATGGCCGCCGTCGTGCGTCCGACGCCGCCGCCGCACGGGGCCGTTCCGCCCGCCCGGCGGCGGCTGCTCGCGCTGGAGGCGCATCGGCGCGGCGCCCCCGCGTTGGCCGCATGGCTCAATCGCACGACCGCGCCCGGTGCGTGGAAGCCGATCGCGGCCGGTGGTACCGGGCTCGCCGACGAACCGCGTGGGCCCCGGCACGGGCATGGGCGCGCGGTGTGGGCGGTGGCCTTCGCCACGGTCGCCGGCCGGCCGGTCGTGGTCACCGGCGGGCAGGACGACCGGATCCGGATCCGTCGCCTCGACATCCCCGACCCGCTCGGCGCGACCCTGGCCGAACCCGTCTGGTGGGTGCACGCGATCGCCTGCGCCACCGTGCGCGGCCGGCCGATCGCGGCCACGGGATCGCGCGACAACGCGGTCCGGCTCTGGGACCTGACCAGCCGGGCCCGACTCGGCGAGCCGCTGACCGGACACACCGGGTGGGTGACGGCGCTGGCGTGCGTCACGCTGCGCGGCCGGCCGATCGTGGTCAGCGGATCCGCCGACGCCACCGTCCGGATGTGGGACCCGCTCACGGGCCGGTCGATCGGGACGCCCCTGACCGGCCACACCGGACCGGTACACGCACTGGCCTGCACCGTCCTCGACGGCCGCCCCTTCGTGGTCAGCGGCTCCGCCGACGGCACCATACGGGTGTGGGACCCGGCGGACGGTCGGCCCGTCGGCGCCCCGATGACCGGCCACACGGGCGTGGTGCACGCGCTCGCCTGTACGACCGTGCGCGGCCGTCCCATCGTGGTCAGCGCCGCCGGCGACGCCACCGCGCGGGTGTGGGATCCGCGCGCGGGCACCTCGCTGGGCCGACCGCTGACCGGTCACGCGGACGGCGTGCACGCCGTCGCGTGCGCCACGGTCGGTGGCCGATCCGTCGCGGCCACCGGCGCCGACGACCACACCGCGCGGATCTGGGACCTGGACGCCGGCCGCCTCCTGGACCGCATCCTGCTCCCGGCCCCCTCCCGCGCGCTCACCTTCACCCCGCGAGGTCTGCTGATCGCCTTCGACACGGACATCGGCCTGTGGGCCCGACAGCCCGCCGACACCTCGGGTCGGCGCGGGGCCGGGGGCGTCCCGTAGCGTCGGGATGCGGGCCCCCGTGGGTGCGGCCGGTGCCGCGGGCGTCGGGGGCGGCGGCGATACTCTACATAGGTGTAGTAAGCACATGGGCGCGGAAGGCTCGGAGCACGGATGTGGAACGGCTGCGCGGCACCACCTCGGCGCCGTCTCGCCACCGCCTCGACGCCACCTCGGCACGACATCGGCACCAGTTCGGCACGACCCGCGGCACGACCTCCGGAGGCGATATGACGGTCCGTCCAAATCCCGGCAAACCGTCGGCGCGTGGGGTGCGGCGCGGGCCGGGGGAGTTGGAGTCGGAGGTGCTGGCGCTGCTGTGGGTCGCGCGCGGGCCCCGGACCGCGGCCTGGGTCCAGGCCGAACTGGCCGGTGGCCTCGCCTACACCACGGTGGTGACCATCCTGTCCCGCCTGCACGACAAGGGACTCCTCGCCCGGGCCCGTTCCGGGCGGGCGTACGCCTACACCCCGGTCACCGACGAGGCCGGCATCGTGGCCCGCCGCATGCGCGCGCTCCTCGACCACGAGGCCGACCGCCAGGCGGTGCTGGCCAGCTTCGTCTCCGAACTCTCGGCCGCCGACGAGTCGATCCTGCGCGCGCTGCTCGGTGCCGCCGGACCGGCCGAGAGCCGGGGTTGAGCATGCCGCTCGCGCTCTACCTGCCGCTGCTGCTGCCGCTCACCGCGTTCCCGGTGGCCCGACTGGCCGGCGACCACCTGCACCCGCGCACCGCCACCCGCCTGCTCACCGTCGTCTCGGTGGTCCTGTCCGTGTGCAGCACCCTGTGCCTGGCGCTGCTGGTCGTGGTCGGCACGGCGCAACTGCCCGGCAATCCGCTGCCCGACGGCTGGTCGGACGCGGAGGTACGCGACGCGATCCCGCACGTCAGCCTGTTCGGGATCCTGGCCATCCCCACCTTCCTGGCCATCCTGACCGCCGTCGCCGTCACCCACCGGCGCGACCGGGTCGAGCACCGCCTGGCGCTGAACGCCGTCGCGGGAGCACCCGCCGGCGGCGAACTGACCGTGCTGCCCGACCCGACGCCCTACGCCTACGCCCTGCGCGGGCCGCCCGACCGCATCGTGGTCTCCACCGGCATGCTCCTCCCGCTCGACGACGAGGAACGCCGCGCGCTGATCGCCCACGAACGGGCCCACCTGAGGGGCCGGCACCACCTCGCGCTCGCCGCCACCCGACTCGCGGCCTGCGCCCATCCCTTGTTGCGCCCGATCCACACCACCGTCGCCTACACGGTCGAACGCTGGGCCGACGAGGACGCCGCCGAGGCCCTCGGCGACCGGCGCACGATAGCCCGCGCGGTGGGGAAGGCGGCGCTGGCCGCCAAGGGCCGCCCGCCGTTCGCCGCACCCGCGTTCGCCGCGCCCGGACCGGTGCCGCGTCGGGTCGCCGCCCTGCTCGGTCCGCCGCCGCCGACCGCGTGGCCCACCCCTCGCTCCCGGGCGGGCGTCGCGGCCCTGGTCGCCGCGACCGGCACCACGGTGTCGGTACTCGCCTCGCTCAACGCCGCGGTCGCGCTGGTCCTGCTCCTGATCGCCGCGACGCCGCTGTAGGCCCGGAACCGCGCCGCCGAACGCGCGCTACTCGCGGGCCGCGCGCTCGCGGGTGGCCGCGGAGGCGCGGTACATCCGGCGCCGTTGCCCGTCGACCGTCCGGTGCTCGGACACGAGCGTGCCGTCGCCCTCCATGCGGCGCAACATCGCGGACAACCGCTCGGCGGCGACCTCGAACCCCTGCCGCCGCAACTCGCCGAGCAGCCACGGCCCACAGAACTCCCGCTCGACCGCGACCCGAACGATCTGCCGCCACATGGCACTGCGCTGAGCCCTACCCACCGCGTCCGAGCCCCCTTCCACGACCAAAACTTCTACAACGATGTAGAAACCATACAGCTCACCTCCCGACCTCCACCGCCCCGGCCGCGGAACGTGCGGCGGTTTCGGGCCGAGACACGCGGGGTGGGAAAGTGACCCGGGGCGGGGTGGGTAACGGAGAATGTCGGGGTGCTTCCAGATGACGATTACCTGTTGAAGATCGGCCGACTGACCTATTCCGTGACGCTCGTCGAGGGGCTTGTGCTGTCCGAACTGTCCCGCCTGACCGGCCTGCCGCCCGGCCTGCGGGCGCGCAAGTTGGCCGGGCGATCGGCCGGGGCGATCGGCAAGGCGCTCCAGGATCCGGGCAACATCGGCCACGTCACCGAACCCGCCGTGCGCGAGTGGTTGCGGGTGGCGGGCGAGGAACTCGCGGCGGTGGCCCGACTGAGCCACGCCCTGCTGCACGCGCGCCCCGCCGAGGCCGGCGAGGAACCGCGCCTGCATCGGTGGCCGGTCGAGGTGGGGGAGAGCTTCGACATCACCCACGAGTGGCTGGACACCGCGCAGTCGACCGTCGACGACGCGATCCGCCAGGTCGACCGCTCCCGCGTACCCAGCCGGGTCTGACCCGACCACCGCGCCCCGCCCCTCAGCCGGCGGACCCGCCCCCGCGCCCCCGCCGGCCCATCCAGTCCCCGAGCCTGATCCCGGACGGTCTGCGCCGACCGCCCTATGCCGCCACGTGGTTGGCCCTGCTCGGCATGGCCTGTCCGTTCCCGGCCGGCGTGATGGTCGTCGGCGCCGGCGTGGCGGCGTTCCGGGTCGCGCTCGGCGCGGGCGGGGTGACGGTCGGCACGTTCCTGGTGCCGCACCTCGTCGACCTCGCGGGCGGCGGCACGCTCGGCCGGCTCGACCCGCAGGGCCTGCTCGTGCTCGGCGCGGGTCTGCTCACCTCGGCCTGTGCGGCGTACTGCCTGTGGCGCCCGGTCGCCCGCCCGGGACCATGGCCCGCCGTCCCGGTCGGACAGGCGCCCCTGGTGCCCGGTCGTCGCGGCGCCGACACCGGCGGCCTCCTCGGCTGACCCGAACCCCGCCCCACCCCACACGACACGGCCGACGCCGGTCGCCGGAACCCCCGGCGACCGGCTTCGGCCGTCGCGCGCACGGCTCGGGCGGCTCAGGCCGCCATCGGCGCCGCCACCCCGGCCAGCAGTCCGGTCGAGCGGGCGATCCGCGCCGACGCGAGGCCGTCCCCGTACGGACTGGCCGTCTCGGCCAACCGGGCCAGCCGCTCCCCGGAGTCGGCCAGCCACGACCGCGCCGTGTCGCCCAACTCCGGTCCCGGCCGGACCAGCACGGCGAAGCCCGCGTCGACCGCCTCCGGACGCTCGGTGGAGCGACGCACGACCAGCAGCGGCCGGCCCAGCACCGTGCACTCCTCCTGGACGCCGCCCGAGTCGGAGACCAGCAGCGCGGCATGCCGGGCCAGGGCCAGGAACTCGCCGTAGCCCACCGGCTCGACGGCGGTGATCCGCCCGAGCAGCGCGGCCAGATCGAAGCGTTCGACGGCGGCGCGGGTACGCGGATGCATCGGGAACAGCACCGGCGTGCCGGCCCGGGCGATGGCGTCGAGTTCGGTCAGCACGGCCCGCAGCGCCTCGGCGGTGTCCGTGTTCTCGGGGCGGTGCACGGTGGCCAGGACGTAGCCGTCGGGCCGCAGACCGTACCCGGCGAGCAGCGCGGCCCGCGCGGCCCGGTCGGGGAGTTGGCGCCGGACCACCTCGACCACCGTGTTGCCGGTGATCTCGATGCGGCTCTCGTCGACCGACTCGGCGCGCAGGTTGGCCGCGTTGGTGGCGGTGGCGGCGCACAGGACGTCGGCGACGTGGTCGACCATGACCCGGTTGTGCTCCTCGGGCATCGCCCGGTCGAAGCTGCGCAGCCCGGCCTCGACGTGGACGAGCGGGATGTCGCGCGCGTTGGCCGCCAGCGCGCCGGCGAGGGTGGCGTTGGTGTCGCCCTGGACGATCACCGCGACCGGCCGCCGCTCGGCGAAGGCGTCGTCGAGCTGGTCCAGCGAGTGGGCGATCTGCCCGGCGCGCGGACGCCCGCCGACACCGGTCAGCAGCTCGGGGCGGGGCAGGTCCAGGTCGCGCAGGAAACGCCCGGACATCGCCTCGTCCCAGTGCTGGCCGGTGTGCACCAGCCGGGCGGCGGGGCCGAGTTCGTGGATCAGCGGGGCGAGCTTGACCAGCTCGGGGCGGGTGCCGAGGACGACGGCGACACTGGCGGCGGGCAGGTGGGGCACGTTCACGTACGGATCTCCGAGCCGGGGGGCGGGGGTATCGAAAGAGTGGGGGTCAGGCTTCGAGCGCGGTGGGTACGCCCGCCGGTTCGACCTCGGCGTTGCGCCGGGTCTTGGCCCAACCGTTGCGGCCGAGCGCGAGCCGGAAGGCGGCCCGGGTGGCGACCACGAACAGGTGGTACGTGTACAGCCACATCAGGACGCCCCACCCCAGTCCGGTGAGCCATCCGCGGTCGGCGTGCACCCGTTTGCGATAGGCCAGACCCCACGCCACCATCGGCACCGCGGCGAGTACGAACGCGGCGGCCATCACCGGCCCGAAGCGGAACTGGAAGTCGGCCGTCTCGTCGGGGAACAGGATCAGCCCGACCCCGGTGATCGCCAGCGACAGCGGCGTGAGCAGCACGAGCAGGACACACACCAGCGGCTGGAGGAAGGTGTAGAGCACCTCGGCCTTGCCCGACCACCGGTAGTGCGGGGACGCCAGTACACGCCGCGTGTAGCGCAGGCACTGGAGGTTGCCCTGGGCCCAGCGGGTGCGCTGGGTCAGGAAGCGGCGGGAGAAGGGCAGTGCCTCCTGGGAGACCTGCGCCTCGGCGACGTGGGTGAGCCGCCAGCCCGCCAGGCGCAGTTCGAGGCCGGATTCGTAGTCCTCGAGCAACGCGCGCTCGGGCCACGGCCGACCGTCGTCGCCCGCGAGCGAGTCGAGCGCGGTGAGCCGGACGAACTGACCGTTGCCGCCCAGTCCGACACTGCCGGTACGCCGCCGCAGCAACTGCATGCCGGTGTTGTTGGCGCGGAACTCGATGTCCTGCATGCGGACCAGGAGCCGGGCCCGGGCGTTGGCGAACCGGCCGCGCTCGGGCAGCGGACGCGGGTCGTCGACGTTGCGCATCCGTACGCCGATCTGCACGGCACCGGTGTCGGGGCGGCCCATCGCCTTGTCGGTGCAGACCATCGCGAGGGCGCCGGGGTCGAGCCGGCCGTCGGCGTCGATCACGCCGACGATCGTGCGCGCGGGGTCGGCGTCGGCGGGGAGCCGGGCGCGGATCTCGCGGTAGGCGGCGTTGAGCGCGGCGCCCTTGCCGATGCGGGCGTCCGGGCGCCGGCGGCGGACCAGGTGCACCCGCTCGTCGTGCTCGGCGGCGGCGAGGACCAGTTCGCCGGTGCGGTCGTCGCTGTGGTCGTCGACGATCCACAGGTGCGCGTGCGGGGCGGAGCGACGCAGACCGGCGAGGGTCTGCGCGACCACGGCCTCCTCGTCGCGGCAGGGGACGACCAGGTGCCATTCGAAGGCGGTCGGGTCGCCGGGATCGGCCGGCCGGTTGTGCCGGAAGGCGTGTCGGGTGCCGGCCCAATAGACGAGGAAGCGGCCGAACACCAACAACATGTAGACGAGCAGACCGAGGGACAGCGCGGTGGCCGCCCAGAGAATGCCGGTCTGGTGGGCCAGGACGTACTCACGCACAGCGCCGGGGATGAAACTACCTCCAGTTCGAATCCAAGGCACATGTGCTCACGTGGTTGTCATTCGGTGCACAAAACGCCTCACGCACCATTGAATCTAAGGCAAATTCGGACAAATTCCAACCCGAAAGCCAAGTGGCGCGCCTCACCCCGGCCGGTCCGCCGGCGCCGGCACCCGTGCCGACGCCCGCCTGCCGCTCACCCACCGCCCGCCCGACACACCGACCCCCGCCGCGCGCCCGAAGACACGGAGAAGGCCATCCGACGGGTTAGTTTCGTCTCATGAGACGACCCATCGGGTCCGGTTCACATCCCATGGTTCGCCGAGACGCGGCCGCACCCCCACGCTTCGGACCGGCCGGGGCATGGGCGCAGTGGGGAAGACTCGGGGAACGACGGCGGATCGTCGGATGGACCCTCGCGTGCGCGTGCTCGATCGCCGTGTATCTGTACGTGCGACACCTCAGCCACCCGTCCATGGTCGACCTCGTCGTCTACCGCGCCGAGGGGCTGGCGGTGCGCGAGGGGATCGACCTGTACGGACCGCTGAACACGCCGCACGGCCTCGGCGCCACCTACCCGCCGTTCGCCGCGATCCTGTTCGTGCCGTTCACCTACCTGCCGCTGCGGGCGCTGCTCGGGGTCGGCGTCGCGGTGAACCTGCTGCTCGTCGCGGTCGTGGTGCGTTTGTCGATGCGGCTCGTGGATCCCGAGGGGCGTCGGCTCGGGCCGGCGGTGGTGCCGGCGGCCACGACCTTCGCCATCTGGTTCGAGCCGGTGTTCACGACCATGCGGTACGGGCAGGTCAATCTCGCCGTGGCGGCCATGGTCCTGTGGGACTTCACCCGGCCGCGCGGGGCTCCGCTGCGCGGGGCGGTGCTCGGGATCGCGACCGGGATCAAGGTCACCCCGGCGGTCTTCGTCGTGTACCTCCTCCTCACCGGGCGGCGCCGCGAGGCGGGCACGGCGCTGGCGACGGCGGCGGCGACCGTGGCGTTCTCCGCGATGATGCTGCCGGGGGTCACCCGACGGTTCTGGACCGACCTGGTCTTCGATCCGGATCGGGTCGGTCGGCTGGAGAACGCCGCGAACCAGTCGATCCGCGGCCTGCTCACCCGGCTCGCCGGCACCCGGGACCTCGGCCTCGGCTGGAGCGCGGTGATCGTCGGGCTGAGCCTGCTCGGCCTGTGCGGCGCGCTGATCGCGTACCGGCGGCGCGGGGACGCGTGGGGCCTGCCCGCGTGCGCGGCGACCGGGTTGCTGGCCAGTCCGATCTCCTGGAGTCACCACTGGGTGTGGTGCGTACCCATCGCCCTGCTGCTGTGGACCACCGTGCACGGCCCGCACACCCGGGCGCACACCGCGCTGTTCGCCGGTCTCCTGGTCTTCCCGAGTTTCCTGGTCTGGTCGGTGCCGCACCTGCCCGACCAGGAATGGCACATGACGGATTTCGAACTGTTCCGCTCGTCCTGCTACGTGGCGTACGGCGTGGCCTTCGTGCTGGTGGCGGCCGGTACGGCCCGGGTACGACCGACGCGTGTACCGCGCTCCGCGGCCGAGTTGACTGCCGGGATCCGGCAATGACCCACGCGCGGGCGGACCCTAGGCTCGCCGGATGATCATCGGGCCGATCCCGGGGGGATCGGCCGAGGTACGGAGGACGCATGGGCAGGATCCGCATACGCTCGGTGGCCGTCGCCGCGCTGGCCCTCGGACTGGCCGCGGCCGGGTGTTCCACGTCGGAGGACGAATCCGGCGACACCCCCACCCGGGTGAACACGGTGATGGGCGCGACCACGTTCCACGCCAAGGGGTCGACCACGGCGGTGGCCGGCGGCACCCAGGAGATCTGGTTCGACCCCCGCCAGGGCCTGCACATCGTGATCACGATCGGCGGGACCGAACGGGCCGGCGAGATGTTCTGCCACGGCACGGACCTGTACACGAGCACCGACCTCGCGGTGGAATCGCTGCGCAAGGCGGGCGGTTCGGCCTACGACGTACCCGCGGACCTGAAGCAGTCCTTCGTGCGGACGCCCGCCGGGGACGGATGCGGCACGTTCTACGAGGTCGCCTCCTCGGCCAAGGAGGACAAGAAGCTCGCCGCCCCCGTCGGCGGCGTGCCGACCACCGCGATCGTCGCCCACCAGGGCACCACCACCGACACGTACTTCATCGCCACCGGGGACAAGCCCTACGTGCTGCGCCTGGACTCCAACCGCGCCGGCCACGTCTCCAGCACGACCTACGACTCCTTCGGCGCCCCGGTGAGCATTTCGCTGCCGACCGAGGACCGGATCGTCTCCATGACGGACTTCCGCACCAAAGCCACCCTCCCGCGGTGACCGGTGGGGCGGGCGGCGATCGTGCCGGCCGCCGACGGCACGCGCATTAGGGTGGCGGCATGGTGAAGCGTGGCCCGTATGGGAAGGGTGAGGCGAAGCGGCGGGAGATTCTTCGGGTCGCGCTGGAGGTATTCGCCGAGGAGGGGTACCGGGGGACCTCGCTGCGCAAGGTGGCGGCGCGTTGTGATCTGAGCCTGCCGGGGTTGATGCACTACTTCGCGTCCAAGGAAGACCTGTTGACGCAGGTGCTTCGGGCTCGGGACGAGGAGAACGGGCGGCTCTGGAACGAGTACGAGGGGCCCGATCCGCATCTGGAGATGGTGCGCGCGGGTGCGCGGGCGGCCGGGTTGATCGAGTTGTTCGTGTCGATGGCGGCGGCCGGCAGCGACCCGGAGCATCCGGCGCACGCGTTCTTCGCCGAGCGTTACCCGCGGGTGCGCGGGCAGATCCGTGAGTTGTTGGCCCGGCAGGCGCGCAACGGCGTGATCGAGAGCACGATTCCGCCGGAGCGGCTGGCGGCGCTGGTGCTCGCGGTGGCCGACGGCATCCAGTTGCAGTGGCTCAACGATCGTTCGGTGGACATGGAGCAGGCGCTCGAAGACCTGTTGGAACTGATCGCGCCGCCGCGCCCCGAATAGCCGTCGCCTCACGCGTGGCGGTCGCGCCCGGCCGGCGCCCGCGTTCGCGGGCAGGGGTGGGCGGGGAGCCCACGGGGAAGGGGTCCCCGCCCACCCGACTCGCCGCCCTCAGCCGACGGGGGCGGCCACGCGGGCGGCGAGTTCCGCGAGTCGGTCGTGGGGGATGATGCCGCCGGCGAAGTCGGCGATCACCTCCAGCGGGACGCCCTGCGCCGCGCGCAGCAACATCGGGTCGTCCGCCAGGCGCGAGGCGATCGCGTGCTCGGTCGCGGCCAGGCATTCCAGGAGCAGCGGTCCGCCGACGGGGTGGGCCAGCCATTCGCCGAGCGTGCTGCGCTGGTCCAGGCCGGTGCGCGAGGAGTCCTCGACGTCGACCTCGACGGACAGGCGCACGTCCCGCGAGGACGCCGCGGCCTCGATCCGGTAGGTGCCGCCCTCCACCCGCCAACCGTCCTCGCGCACGCTGTAGTAGGCGAGGTCGGCCCGGGCGAACGACACCACCACCTCGCGGCTCTCGCCCGCCTCCAGCCGCACCGACGCGAAGCCGCGCAACTCGCGCACCGGCCGCTCCACCCGGGACTCGGCCGGCGCGGCCGAGTAGATCTGTACGACCTCGCGCCCGGCCCGGTCGCCGATGTTGGTCACGGTGACCCGGACCGTGAACCCGGCACCCTCGTCGGTGCTCTCCACACGCAGGTCGCCGT
Organism: Embleya hyalina; assembly: GCF_003967355.1. Taxonomy (GTDB): domain Bacteria; phylum Actinomycetota; class Actinomycetes; order Streptomycetales; family Streptomycetaceae; genus Embleya; species Embleya hyalina. Next base: position 150,477 of record NZ_BIFH01000037.1, read on the forward strand.
AGTCGAACGTGGTGTAGGACAGGCCGTGCCCGAACGGGAAGGCGACCTCGCGGCGGGCGGCGTCGTAGCCCCGGTAGCCGACGAAGACGCCCTCGGCGTAGCGCACATGGCCCTCGGAGCCGGGGAAGGACAGGAAGCTCGGCGCGTCCTCCAGACGCAGCGGCACGGTCTCGGCGAGCTTGCCGGAGGGGTTGACCGCGCCGAACAGCACCCGGGCGAGGGCGCCGCCGCCGGCCTGCCCGAGCAGGAAACCCTCGACCAGCGCGGGCACCCGGTCGTGCCAGGGGGCGGTGCGCACCACGCCGCCGTTGGACAGCACCACCACCACCCGCGGATTGACCGTCGAAACCCGGTCCAGCAGCGCGAGTTGGTCTGCGGGCAGGTCGATGTGCGCGCGGTCGAAGCCCTCCGACTCGTCCTGGCGGGCCAGGCCGAGGAAGAGTACGACGGTGTCGCTCGCGGCGGCCACGCGCACCGCCTCGTCGGCCAACACGGCCGGATCGGCGTCGGGTTCGGGACCGTCCGGCAGCGGATAGCCGGCGGCGAACTCGACCCGGGCGCCGTCGGCCAGCGCGCGCAGCCGGTCCAGTGGTACGTCCACCCGGGTCGGCGTCACCTGGGAGCTGCCGCCGCCCTGGAAGCGCGGCGTGCGGGCCAGTTCGCCGAGCACCGCGATGCGCCCGGCGGTCGGATCCAGGGGCAGCAGCCGGTCGTCGTTGCGCAGCAACACCACGCAGTTGTCGGCGGCTTCGCCGGCGAGGCGGTGGTGGTCGTCGTAGGGCGCGGTCGAGCCGTCGCCGGCCGGCCGGGCACCCCGGTGGGCGAAGCGGATCAGCCGGGCGACCGAGCGATCCAGTACGGCCTCGTCCAACTCGCCGGATTCGACGGCGGCGACCACCTCGCGGTCGGTGCGGCCGCCGGTCGGGGGCATCTCCAGGTCGAGGCCGGCGCGCAGCGCGGCGACCCGGTCGCGGACCGCTCCCCAGTCGGACATCACCAGGCCCTCGTAGCCCCATTCGGCGCGCAGGATGTCGGTGAGCAGCCGGGTGTTCTCGGACAGGGTCACGCCGTTGACGCCGTTGTACGCGCACATCACCGCCCACGGATCGTCGTCGCGGACGATGCGTTCGAAGGCGCGCAGGTAGATCTCGCGCAGCGGGCGCTCGTCGATGTCCGCGCTGACCCGCATACGTTCGGTTTCCTGGTTGTTGGCCGCGTAGTGCTTCAGGGTGGCCCCGACGCCGGCGTCCTGGAGGCCGCGCACCATCGCGCCGCCGAGCGCGGCGGAGTGGGTGGGGTCCTCGGAGAAGTACTCGAAGTTGCGTCCGCACAACGGCGATCGTTTGATGTTGATGCCGGGTCCCAGGAGAACACCGATGCCGTGCGCGGCGGCCTCGACGGCGATCGCGCCGGCGACGCGGTGGGCGAGTTCGACGTCCCAGCTGCTGCCCAGGGCGACGGCGGGCGGAAAGCACGTCGCGGGGGCGGCAGGGCGCAGGTCGAGCTGGCCGTTCTGCGGGTCCTCGCTCTGGAGCCGCAGTCCGTGCGGGCCGTCGGACATGGTGACCGACGGGATGCCGGCCGCGTCGAGCCCCTTGGTGGTCATCTGTCCCGCACCGCTGGTCAGCGCGGCCTTGTCGGCGAGGGTGAGGTCGTGCTCCACCTGGCGACTCCGATCGATGGCTCCGTGGGTGGGCCGGGGAGGGCACCACCCGGTTCGAAAACCATAAGGTGATCGGTTTTTATGGTCAAGGGTGCCCGACGACCTCCGGCGCGCCGTCGAATGGGCGTTCGGCGCGGCGGGTGTGGGATCGGGGCCGGGCCCGATCGATCGCGGGCCCGGTCCCCGGGGGGCGCTATTCCTCGGTCACCCGGACCGCGCCCGAGGGGCACAGGTCGGCCGCCTGGCGGGCGGCGCGGTGGGCGCGGGGCTCGGGGCGCGGCGTCAGTACGGTCACGAGGCCGTCGTCGTCCTGGTCGAAGACTTCGGGCGCGGTCAACGCGCACAGACCGGCGCCGACACAGACGTTCCGGTCGCCGGTCACCCGCAGCACGACCTGCTCCGGGGCGGTCACCACGTCACCGGGAGCTCGTTGACCCCCTGGATCGAGGCGCCCGACCGCAGTTTCACGTCCTCGACGGGGACGGCGAGCCGCAGCGTCGGCACCCGGTCGAACAACGCGGCGATGACCACTTCGAGTTCGAGGCGCGCCAGGTTCTGGCCGAGGCACTGATGGATGCCATAGCCGAAGGCGAGGTGGTGGCGCGCCGAGCGCCGGATGTCGAAGGTGTCCGGTTCCTCGAAGACCGAACCGTCCCGGTTGACGATGGAGTTGGCCACGATCACGCCGTCGCCCGCGCGGATCAGTTGGCCGTCGACCTCGATGTCGGCCACGGCCACGCGCCCGCCCGCGATGTCGGCGATGGCGAGGTAGCGCAACAACTCCTCGACCGCGCCCGGGATCAGGGTGGGATCGGCCCGCAAAGCGGCGTGCTGATCCGGGTGTTCGAGGAGGGTGATCACGCCGAGGGAGGTCATCGAGGCGGTGGTCTCGTGGCCGGCCACGAGCAACAGGATGGCGGTGTCGACCAGTTCGTCGCGGTCGAGCGCACCCTTCGCCATGTATTCGGTCACCATGTGGGACAGCAGGCCCGGACCGGGGTCCTGTTCGAATCGGGCGATCAGTCCGCCGAGGTAGTCCTCCAGCAGGTCGCGCGCGGCCACCGCCTCCGGTCCGTCCACGGCCTGGAGCACGCGCCTGCTCGCGTCCTGGAACAGGTCGTGGTCGGCGTAGGGGACGCCGAGCAACTCGCAGATCACCATGGAGGGAACGGGTAAGGAGAGCCGGGTGACCAGGTCGGCGGGCGGCCCGTCGGCGATCAGGTCGTCGATCGCGGCGTGCACGATCCGCTCCACGTCCGGGCGCATGCCCTTGATCCGCCGGACGGTGAACTCGCTGATGGTCATCCGCCGTCGGGGCCCGTGCTCGGGCGGGTCCAGGGCGAGGAAGCCGGGCTTGCGGTTGCGCAGCGCGTACAGGCGGGGTGAGGTCAGGGGGAAGTCGGGGTTCGCGCGATTCGAGGACAGCCGGGGGTCGGCCAGTAGTTTCCGGGCCGCCTCGTACCGGGTCACCACCCATGCCGGGCGGCCGTCGTACAGGGTCACCCGACGCAGCGAACTCGGCGCGTCGCGCAGCGTGTTGTAGGAGTCGGGCAGTCGGTAGGGGCAGGTGCGGTCGCTCGGGAAGGCGGGGGCCTCGTCGGGGCCGGCCCCGGTCGGGAAGGTCGAGGATTCGTCGGTGGGGAAGGTCGCAGCGGTCTCGGTCATCGATCCCCTCGCAGCCTTGATCTGATAGAGAACGAGTGGTTCTCTGCTTGGGAGGCTAGGCTCATCGCACAGAGAACGCAACGATCTCTCGATAACCTTGAGGAGTGAACCTGTCACCGAATGTCGGCCCGGTGGGCGGGGTGACCGTCGACCATCGCAAGGGACCACGACGCCGCGGCGAGGAACTGGAGAACGCCATCCTGGCGGCGACGCTGGCCGAACTGATGGATGTCGGCTACGCCGGACTGACCATGGAGCGGGTGGCCGCCCGCGCGCGCACGGGCAAGGCCACGCTCTATCGGCGCTGGTCCAGTCGTGCGGAACTGGCCATGGATGCCTGCAAGTTGATCAGCGTGGGGGAGAGCGAACCGCCCGACACCGGGGCGCTGCGCTCCGACATGATCGCGCTGTTGCGGGAGATGGCGGCCAGGATGGCCGGTCCGCTCGGCGGCATCCTGCGCGGATTGCTCGCCGAGACCACGCACGACCCCGAACTCGCCTGTCTGGTCCGGGAACGGATGCATACGGTCGGCCCGGAACGGACCCGTCGTGTGCTCGAACGCGCCGTCGAACGGGGTGAGATCGATCCCGGGGTGCCGACCTCGCGCCGAGCGGCGGTGGCCACCGACCTGCTGCGCAACGAATTCCTGCTGTTCGGGACGCCGATCGCGGACGAGGTCGTGATCGACATCGTGGACGAGGTCTACCTGCCGCTGGTGCTGATGCGCGCCGTTCCGGCGGCCGGGCCCGAAGCGGGGGCGTGAGCGCGGGCGTCGACGCGACCGCGTCCGACGTACCGCGGCCGGTTCGGGCGCACGTTCGGTCGACAGCGGCCGGAACACGCGTGCCCCCGGACCCGGGACGGCCATTACCCGCAGGGAATTGTCGGTCCCGGACGTGGGGCGGAGGATTGTCGTCACGGGCCGCCGCGCCGGCGGGCCGCACCCCCCACCACTCCCCCCGGAGGTTCGCCATGTCCGCGTTCAAGTCGACGGCCGAGGTCATCGCGCAGTTCAACGACGCGTTCACGAAGCACGACCCGACGCTGATCGAGGGCCTGGTCGGCGAAGGTTGTGTGATGGTCACCGTCCAGCCCGCCCCGGACGGGACCCGCTACGAGGGGCTGGAGGCGTGCGAGACCTTCTGGAAGGAGTTGGCGGCCGACCCGAAGATCGCCTTCCGGCCGGAGGAGGTCTACGTCTTCGACGACCGCGCGGTGATCAAGTGGCGGGTGACGTTCACGCCGGGCGAGGTGAACGAGGTGTTCGGCGAGGCGCACGCCGAGTCCACCACCGTGGCGGGCGTCAACCTCATGCAGGTGCGCGACGGGCGCATCGTCGAGGGGCTGGGGTACAGCAAGACGCCGTGATGTCGCGGCCGCGTCGGGCCTCGGCGACCCCGCGGTCGCCGCGATGCGGCCCTCGGCGACCCCGGCACGGGGCGGGTGCGCGACCGGGAGGCCTCGACCCCGGGCGAACGGGGTCGACGGCGTTCGGCGCCCGCCCGGCACAATTCCGGTATGACCACCACCGCGCCGCGCCACCTGACCCCGGCCGAGACGGCCGAGCGCTCCGGCTTCAGCCTGGACACCCTGCGCTACTACGAACGCATCGGCCTGCTCTCCGACGTGGGCCGCGCGCCCAGCGGGCATCGCCGGTTCACCGAGCAGGACCTGCAATGGCTCGGCATCCTGCGCTGCCTGCGGGACACCGGGATGCCGATCGCGGACATGCGCCGCTACGCCGAACTGGCCCGCACCGGCGACCGGGAGTCGCTGACCGAGCGGATCGCCCTCCTGGAGCGGCACGACGCCTCGGTGGAGGAGCAGATCGCGCTGCTGCGGGCGCGGCAGGGGCATCTGCGGGGCAAGATCGACTACTACCGGTCGGTGCTGCCGGACTGATCCCGGGACCGGTCGCGTGTGCTCCCGGCGGACGACGGATGACCGCGCGGCGTTCGATGATGGAACAATCCGTGTCGACAGCGCCGAAACCGGGCGCGATGGTGTGCTCTCCCGATATGGATGTACGGGCACGGGTACGGGTGCCGGAGCACTCCGGCCCGTCCGGACGCCGGGACAGGAGAGGGCCGCCATGATCGACACCGACACCGACAACTTCGACGGTGACCGGTTGCCGCCGACCGTGGTCGCCGACCACGAGACGACGCTCCTGGAGTACCGGCGGGCCCGCGGCCGGCAGCACGTCCGCGATTGGTACGCCGGTCTGCGGATCAAGAAGTTTCCCGAGGACCTGCGCGTGTTCGAGCACGTGCTGTGGTCCTCGCGGACACAGGTCGTGGTGGAACTGGGTACCCATCTGGGCGGCTCGACCCTGTGGTTCCGCGACCGACTGCGCACCCTGGCCGGCTACGGCCGGGTCCCCGAGGCCGTCCGGGTGATCTCGGTCGACCTGGACCAGTCGCGCGCGGCCGCGCTGCTCGGCTCCGCCGATCCGCACTTCGCGCGCGACATCACCCTCGTCGCGGGCGACGTCCGCGACCCGGGGCTCGCCGAACGCGTCGAACGACTGGTCCCGCCCGGTGCGCGCTGTCTGGTCGTCGAGGACACCCTGCACGAGTACGACACGACCGCCGCCGCGCTGCGCAACTTCGCCCACCTGGTGCCCGACGGCGGCTTCTTCGTCGTCGAGGACGGCATCGTGGACGACCCCGACCTGTGCCCGCCCGGCATGCCGGGCGGCGTGGTCCCGGCGATCACCGACTGGCTGGCCGGCGACCGCGGCAGCGCCTTCACCACCCGCCGCGACCTGGAACTCTACGGCGTCACCAGTCACCCACACGGCTGGCTGCAGCGGGTACGGCGCCGCCCGGCGCCGTAGCGGCGGGCCGCGCGGACGGGCACGGGAAGCGCGGGGCGCGCGTCCGGCCCGCGCGGGAAAAGCGTTTGCGGGTGACGGGCGTTGTTCGGTAGAAAGTGCGGCCGGACGCCCTTCGGCAGACAGCCGCGGGGGACGTGACGACGAGAGGAGGGACACGCGATGTACACCGTCATCACCGCGCCCGTGTCCTCCCGGGGGACCGACCGAGTCTGACCCCGGAACGGACGGGGCGCTCTTCACCGGAGTATGCCTTGACCGTGGAACAGCAGGACCCGATCACGCGTCCGATCACCGGACGCGACGAACTCGCCCTCTTCTCCCTACTGCCCTACGTCCTCAACACCGAACTGTCGGACGACCTCGCCGCCGGCCGCCGCCGACCGGAATGGATGTGGGTCGCCCTGCGCGGTGACCGACTCCTGGCCCGAGCCGCGTGGTGGAGCCGTCCGGGCGACCGGCTGCCGCGCTACCTGGACATCCTCGACGTCGACGACGGCGTCGACGGTGTCCCGGCGGCGGAGCGCCCGGAGTTCGCGGCGCGCCTGGTGCGCACCGCGTTGTCCGACATCCTGCCCGCCGGGACCCGCCCCCCGGAGTACACCCGCTTCGTCCCGCCCGACTGGCGCGAGGACACGCTCGTCGGCCCGGCCGTGCGAACCCGCATGACGGCGCTGGAGGGCCTGGGCGCCCGGCTGTTCGTGGAGCGCCTGCGGTTGGAATGGCGCCCCGGGACGCCGATCCCGGAGCCGCGCGGCCGACTGACGTTCCGTCCGGTGCACGACACCGAGGAACTGGTCGCGCTGATGACCGGGGTCCTGGAGGGGACGTTGGACGCGCACGGGCGGGACGAGCTGATCCGAATGACCGCGCGTGAAGCGGCGGTTGCCCAGTACGACGAGGAACTGGACCGCTACGCGAGCCCGAAGGAGTGGTGGCGCGTCGCGACGCTGCCGGACGGGGAGCCGCTGGGGTTCGTCATCCCGGCACACAACGGCTACAACCCGGTCATCGCCTACATCGCGGTACTGCCCGCGCATCGCGGCAAGGGTTACGTCGACGACATCCTGGCCGAGGGCACCCGCGTGCTGGCCGCACAGGACGTGCCCCGGATCCGCGCGGCGACGGACCTCGGCAACATCCCCATGGCGAACGCGTTTCGGCGGGCGGGGTATGTCAACTTCGAGCGTGAGATCAATATGACCTGGCGCTGACGGGCCGGCGGGCGAGGACGCGGAACGCGCCGTCCTCGCCCGCCCGCTTCGCCGGATCCCGGACCGGCTCGAACTATCCGCCGCCCGGGGTCCGGTTCAGTGCGCGCTGTCCAGCCGGGTGCGCTGATCCGGCGTCAGTTCCAGGTCCACGGCGGCCAGGTTCTCCGCCAACTGCGCGACGGAGGAGGCGCCGGCGAGCGGGACGATCGGGAACGCGCCGCCGATCTGCCAGGCGAGCACGACCTGGTTCACCGTCGCCCCGATCTCCCGCGCGACCTCCCGCAACACCGCCAGCCTCGCGGGCGTGCCCGGGTGGTCGTAGTCCGGCGGCAGCGGCTTGTCGGGCCGCGCGTACGCACCGCCGAGGAGCGGCGAATAGGCGACCAGGGTCAGATCCGGCTCGGCGCGCAGGTAGCCCAGCAGCTCCGGACCGGCGTGACCGAGGCTGCCGTCGGGGAAGAGCGCGTCGGGTATGTCGTAGCGCGGGCGCAGGTGGCTGTGCTGGTACTGGAGCACCTCGTACCCCGGCACCCCCGCCGCCGCGGCGAGCGAACGGGCCCGCTCCACGCGCCACACGGCGTGATTGCTCGCGCCCAACAGGCCGACCGTACCCCCGGTCACCAACTCCCCGAAGGCCTCCACGGTTTCGCGCGGCGGCACGCTCCGGTCCTCGATGTGCGCGTAGAGCAGATCGAGCCGCTCCACCCCCAGCCGCTCCCGGCTCCGCTCGGCCGCCTCGCGAATCGCCTTCGCGGACAGGCCCTCGGCGTTGTCGATGTAGCCGGTGCCCGCCGCGAGCGGTGCCGCGCCCAGCTTGGTGGCGATGACGATCTCGTTCCCGACGCCGCGGCTGCGCCGCCAGCGTCCGAGCAACGCCTCGCTCTGCCCGCCGAGTCCCCCGTCGACCCAGAAGGCGTAGTTGTCGGAGGTGTCGATGAACGTGCCCCCGGCCTCGACGAAATGATCCAACACCGCGTAGGAGGTCTTCTCGTCGGTCACCGACCCGAACAACATCGCCCCCAGCGCAAGCACGCTCACCTCCCGACGCGTGCCCGAATCGACCCCGATGGTGCGGTACTTCATGGAGACCCCCAACGCCGCGGCCCGCGATGTCCCGGGCCCGAGGGCACGAGTCAACAACCTGGACCGCGCTCCAGGTCAACCCGTCGGCGCCTGCTCGGGGGCGACGGGGCGATCGGGAGCCGACCGACGCCCGATCCGTGCGCGTCGACGGCAGCGAGGTCGGCCGGGTCGAAGCCCGCGTCGGTGGGAACCGACCCGGGCCCGACCCGACCGCCTCGCGGATGGTGCGTCAGCCGACCCGGAAGCCGTGTTGGCCGGCCAGGCGGGTCAGCGATCGTTGGCCGGGGATGCCGTTGGCGTCCTGGCCGGAGTAGCCGAGGCGGCGTTGGTAGGCGGCGTAGGCGTGGATCGTGGCGGTTCCGAAGGAACCGTCGACGTAGGCGGACGCGAGCAGGCCCTCGGCCTGGAGCGCCTGCTCGACCAGGAGGACGTCGGTGCGGTGCGCCGCCGAGCCCTGGGGCGCGGGTGGGTCGAGGCGCGCGGAGTCGAGGATGTTGGCGAGGCTGACGGTCGGGATCCCGCCGCCGGACCTACCGCGCGGGTCGTGCGGATCGGCGGTGGGTGGGCAACCGTCCGGGAAGCGCGGGGCCAGATAGCCGGTCACCCGCGCGTCGGTGCGCCGAAACGTGTGCGAGTAGACGCCGTTGCCCTGGCCGCCGTCGCCGCCGGCCGGGATCGTGTTGCCGCCCTTGGTGTACACGTGGACGTCGTCGAAGCGGACCACGATCTCGGTGTGCGCGCCGTTGCCGAAGTCGACCCAGGCGCCCCAACTCGGGTATTCCGACCACTGGCCGTGCGCGCGGGCCCAGTTCGCGAACGCGCCGACGTTGTCGACCTTGGGCACGATGTCCGCGAGGCCGACGTCGTTGTACATGCACCAGTCGAAGATGACGCACCACGGCACGCCGTCCTCGCCGAACTCCCGTCCCCACTTGGTTTGGTTGTCGTACCCGTCGCGGGCGTTCCAGCTCTCGTATACGCCTTCCGGTACAGCTTGGAGATGTGCGATCAGGTCGTCCCATGTAGCCATGGGCGGCCCCCATTTCACGCCGGGCGGAACGTATTCTCGATGGCCGGGGTGGGCGGTCCCGTTCCGGTGGACCCGAACAGACCCCGGGCGCGTTCCGCGGCCGCGGCACGGAACGCGCACTGACGTCGATCGGGGCATACCCACCGACCTGCGATGTGTACCACGAGTATATGTTCGATGACGTGGTGTAGTCATATGGTCGTATCATCGGACTGCGAGAGCGGGCGGGGGTCGCTACCGCGCGGCGGAGTCCTCGATCAACTTCAGGGCCAACGCGCGCAGTTCGGCGTCCGCATGCTCCGGGCTGCCGGTGTCGTACGGCGGATCCGGGTCGTACTCGATCGCCAACTGCGCGGCCTGGGCCACCCGATCGTTCGTCAACCGGGAAGTGAGGTGCAAAGCCATGTCGATGCCGGCCGAGACGCCCGCCGCCGTGACGATCTTCCCCGCCTCGACGAACCGCCCCGGGGTGTAGGTGGCGCCGAACGTCGCCAGTTGCCCGCGCGAGGCCCAGTAGGTCGTGGCGGGCAGGCCGCGCAGCAGGCCGGCGGCGCCCAGGATCAGGGATCCGGTACACACCGACGTGGTCCACGTGGTGGTGCGGTGCATGCGGCGGATCCAGTCGAGGGTCTCGGCGTCCCGGCTCGCCGCCACCATGCCGGGGCCGCCGCCCGGCACCAGCAGTACGTCGGCGCCGCGCACCTCGCGCAACGACCGTTCGGCGATCAGCGCCACCTGCCCGGTGTCGGTGTGAACGCGCCCGGCCCGGCGCGCGACCATCGTCACCCGGGTGCCCGGGACCCGGCACAGGACCTCGTACGGTCCGATCGCGTCCAGCGCCGTGACCCCCTCGTAGAGCAACACGGCGACGCGAACCCGGCCCGGGGCACGGTCGTCGCGGTCGGCCGCCTCCGGCAACCCCTCCTCCGACGCCCCGGCCGTCCCCGACGCCCCGGCGGCCAACAGCCCCGCTCCCACCGCCGCGACGACCGCACCCTTCAGAATCCCGCGACGACCCTCGTCCCGCTCGTCATTCACCATCAGGACACCTCTCACTCGACACGTGCTCGGCGTTCCCTCTCGCCCCAGCAGTCGGCCGGCGAGCCGGTGAAGTTCCCACGGTGAGCGGATTCCGACACCAAGTCCCTTGAAACAAACGGCTGTTCGCGACGGCCACCAGTCATACACGCGGCCGGGCGGGCGGCGCTTCGCCGGGCCGTCCCGAATACCCCCCAGAAATCTGGGATTTCGCCGCACCGTGCACAGTGGCGAGGATGTCGACAGTGCGGTGCACGCGAGCGCGACCGCGCGGTCCGGGCGGCGACCGGACCGCGCGTGTCGCCCGCGCGCGGGCACGGGGGTTGCCGAAGCGGCGACCTGGGGGCGGAAGTGGCGCGCGCGCCGGCGAAGTCGGCGTCGTATCGAACGCGCAGGGGCCGTGCGATCCGACGGATCGACGCCTTCGGAGCGCGCGCCCTTTCGATCCGGGACACACACCACAACCGCGTCGATCGGGCCGCCGGTTCGGCGGCCGTCCGCCGGACGACGCGACTCGTGACCGGTCGCGTGATGGGGCCCGGCCGGGTGACGGGGCCGAGCGCGGCGGCCCCGACTCTCCGTTTCCGAAGAGCCGGGGCCGCCCGGTACGTTCCTTCGCTCAGCCCGCCGCGGCCGCCGAGTCCGGCTCCGCCCAGTGCGTCCCGATCGCCTCGATGATCCGCGGCCGCAACTCCCGCGCCTCGATCACCGCGTCCACCGAACCCACCTCCACCGCACGGCGGATGTCGTGGACCCGGTCGAACTCCGCGGCGACCTCGCCCAGTTTCTCGGTCCGGACCGACGAGCGCAGTTCGTCCAGCTCGGCGGTCAGCGTGGCCCGGTCCGCGCCGGAGGCCGCCGCCGCGCGCGACTCCAGGTCGCGGACCCTCGGGTCGGCCGCGGTGCGTGCGTTGACGTCGCCGGCGAACACCACCGCCGCCGCGGGCGCCCCGCCGAGGACCGACGCGAACGAGCCCTCGATGGCCAGCACGGTCATGTTCGGGTTGAGCGCCTTGGAGAAGACCACGAACGCGCCGCCGTGGTAGCGCGAGATCACGCAGAACACGATCGGCCCGCGGAAGTTCACGATCGCCCGGCCGATCTCGGCGCCGTATTCCAACTGCAGCTTGCGCATCGACTCGGGCGAGCCGTCGAACCCGGACAGGTTGGCCAGCACCACCAGCGGCCGGTTCCCGGACGCGGCGTTGATCGCCCGCGCGGCCTTCTTGGACGACTGCGGGAACAGCGTGCCCGCGGTGTAGGTGGCCGGCCCGTCCGTGGGCGGGAAGCCGCGTCGCGGCACCGCCCGGGACTCGATGCCGAGCAGGCACACCGGCATGCCGCCCAGGTGCACGTCCTGGACCGCCGCCGTGTCCGCGTCGGCCATGCCCGCCCAGCGCTCCAGGACCGGGTGGTCCTGGTCGGACAGCGCGCGCATCACGGTGCGGATGTCGAACGGCTTCTTGCGGTCGGGGTTGGCCTCGGCGGAGAAGATCTCCCCGACCGTGGTGAAGTCGCTGCCCTCCACCACGTGCGGGAAGGTCGACACGTCGCGGTCCTTCGGGTCGGTGGTGCCGGTCCGACGCGGCGCGAGTTCGCCCGGGACGACGTAGGTGTGGTCGTAGTGCGACATCAGCACGTCGCGCGCCGCGTTCAGGTCCGGCGCCCAGTACTGCGCCTGCCCGTTCGGGCCCATCACCCGGTCGTAGCCGCCGATGCCGAAGTTGTCCTCGGCCGACACGCCGCCGGAGAAGTCGAGGGCGTGCTTCCCGGTGAGCACCATGGCCGAGTCGGGGGTCATCACGAGGATGCCCTTGGTGTGCATGAGCATGGTGGCCTCGGCGTTCCAGTACGGCTGGGCGCCGACGTTGATGCCCGCGACCACGATGTTGATCTCGCCGCCGTCCTGGGTGAACGTGACGATCCGCTTGAGCGCGGCGGCCACCCAGTCCATGTTCTCCGTGCCCGACTCCATCGAGATCCGGGCACCCGACGACAGCGCGTACCACTCCACCGGCACCCGCATCCGCTCCGCGAGGTCCAGCGCCGCGATCACCCGACGGCACTCCGGCTCGGACAGCGCCCCCAGCGACTTCGTCGGATCGCCGAGCAGGACCACGCGGGTGACACCCTCGGGGTGCCGTGCGGTGGCGGTGCGGACCACGCCCGCCACGATCGCGGCGGAGTTGGTGCCCTTGGGCCGGTCGACCGGCACGAGGGTGTGCTCGTGGTTCAGGTCGTACTCGACGAAGTCACCGAGGCGGTCCGTGAGTTCGTACGGGTAGACGGTGTTGCGGCTGCTCGCGCGCAGCACCTTCAACCGGTAGCCGTCCAGCGGCTCGACCGGCTCGTCCGACGGCTCGCCGATGGTCAGTTCGGTACCGCCGGCGGCGTCGAAGGGGATCCGTACCGCGATCTTGGTCAACTCGCCGGTCTGCGGGTCGCGCTGGCGGGCGATGAACAGGATCTCCTCCAGGCCCGCACCCGCGGTGGTCGGCCGCACGCGCCCGGCGATCATCTCCATCTCGGCGTGCGTGAGTGCGCTCGGCGGCCACACGTAGACCACGATCCGGTTGGTGTTGAAGCGCTTCGCCGACGGTCGCCGCGACTGGGCGCGGCGGATCGAGTCGAGGCAGGTGGCGAGGATGTCCTCGGCGGTCGGCAGTGCGACCAGTCGGCCCTCGTGGTCGCGGAGTTCGGTGAGGTCGCGGACCTGGGCGAAGGCGACGAGGCGGTCGTCGGCGGGGTTCTCCCTGGCCACGCACTGGAAGAGGTAGACCTCCTCGTCCGAGGACGGCAGCCGGGTGAGGTCGAACTTGCTCAGCCGCTCCAACTGCATGCGCTGCGCGATGTACGGGTGCAGACCACGAATCAGCCGCTCCTCCACCATCCCGGTGTCGGACGGGCGGAACGTGAAGTGGTGGTGCATCACCGCACCGCCACGACCGGCCACCGTGGTGGTCAGTCGGCGGACCCGAGGCGGCAGCGGCTGCGCGGCGACCACCTCGTGCAGCGCGGCGGCCGTCGCGTCCGCGCTCTCCGGCTGGTTCTCCCAGGACAGGTAGATGTCCGCGTCGATCGGGTTGCCGTCGGCGGCCAGTTCGGCGAGGCCGCGCAGCGCGCCGCCCAGGGCCTCGAAGCCCACCGCGGCGGAGACCAGCGAGGAGCCGGCCCGCTCGGCGACCACGAACGTGCAGCCCGCGATCTCGCGGGTGCGCACGTCGGTGAGGCCCTTGTTGCCGTAGTAGCGCCGGGTCAGCACCTCCAGCATGGTCGCGTTGTCGAGGTTGTCGCGGACCAGTCGCTGGCCGAGCAGCCGAACCAGGGGCTCGGTGCTGCGCACCATCTCGGCGACCCGCTCGGCGCGGTCCGGAGTGTCCGGGTGCGCGTCCAGGTGACGCAGGTGCTTGCGCACGCCGGCGTACACACGGGCGCGGTTGCGGCGCAGCAGCGGCCGGCCGAACCAGTCGTAGACCACGCCGCGCGCGAGGTCGGCGAGCACGGGGAAGCGGACCTGGGTGGCGGCGATCAGGCGCTCCAGGGCCAGACCCGCGGGCTCGTGCAGCGTCGCGTCCGGCGGCGCCTCGCGCAGCCAGGAGCGCAGCAGGGTGGCGATGACGGCGGCGTCGGCGGAGGCGCGCTGCTGGGCGAGGAAGATCCGGAACACCGCGGCTTCGAGCTCGGCCGACGGCTCCGGCTCGGTGACGCCGTAGTGGGCGAGTGCCTTGGCGAGCTTGGCCCGGAACGCCGGGGGCAGTCCGGCGCGTTCCACGTCCAGGCTCTGCAGGTAGCTGTGGAAGTACTCGCGGGCGCTGTGCAGGTGGCCGTCGCCGCCGACGTCCTCGCCCGCGGGCCGGTTGCGGCTCAGTTCGGCGAGGTCGGTGAACATCTCGACGAGTTCCAACTCGCGCACCAGCGGTCGGTGGCCGGCCTCGGCGGCGGCGGTGCGCGCGGCGAGGTAGTCGTCGAGCACGCGGCGTTCGTCGTGCGGGTCGACGTCGAAGCCGAGCAGCAGGCTGCGAAGGTCCTCCTGGCCGCGCCGGGTGCGCGCACGCACGGGGACGGTCTCCGGCGCGGCGGGCAGGTCCAGCTCGACGGACGCGCCGGCGGTGGTGTCCTCGGCCTCGCCGTCGTCGTCGGCGAGCGGTTCCAGGCGCAGCAGCGGGGCGCCGGTCTCCACCTGGCTGCCCACGGAGACCGAGCATTCCTTCAGGCGTGCGCGGAACGGTGCGCGGAGCACCGTTTCCATCTTCATGCTCTCCAGGACCAGGACCGGGGCGCCGGCCTCGACCTCGTCGCCGACCGCAAGGGGGGTCGCGACGACCAGGGCGGGTGCGGGGGAGCGTACGACGCCGCCCTCGTCGCGACCGACGCGGTGGGTGACGCCGTCGACCTCGACCAGGTGGGTCGGCCCGTGGGTGGCGGTGAGCAGCCGGTAGCGGGTGCCGTTGACCACGATCTGACCGGTGTGCCGGTCGAACCGGTCGAGCTCGACGTCGGCGGTGCGCACCACCTCGCCCGCCTCGATACCGACCCGGAACCGGTGCGCGCCCACCCGCGCGACGCGGACACGGTAGCCCACACCGCGCAGCTTCAAGTCGAGCGGTCGGCCGCTCTCGTGCTGGACCTGCGGCCGGCCGCCGAAGGCGGTGGACAACAGCCGCTGGCGTTCGGCGCGCTCCTCC
>NZ_BIFH01000038.1:0-769 GCF_003967355.1 Embleya hyalina
CGCCTTTGGCTGCGGCCGGCCGGTGCGAGGTCGGTCCGGCACGCGTGGTGGCCGCCGCCAGCGTGTGGGGCTCCGAGACGGGGGCTTTCGGCGAGACGGGTGTGTTGGTCGGCGAAAAACGGCTGGCAGCGGCGGGCCGAGAGGGGCTCGGGTCGGGTTCTCCGGGGGGCCTTCCCGGGTGGGTCGGGGCGTTTTGGGGCGTGGGGAGGGGAGTTGGGGTTCGAAACCGGATCGCGTGGGGTGGTTGTGGGTTTCGAGTTTCGGTGACCTGCGGTTTTGTGGGGTCGGGGTGGAAAGTCGGGCGTCGAGTGTCGGTTTCGTGTGCTCCGGCCTTCTCAACGCCGACGTGGAGGCCGAAACTGCTCGGTTCGGGGTCGGCTTCGGGCGCTGCGACCTCGCGGAGGCCGTCGAGGAGACCGAAAGTGCCCAGCTGAGGCCGAAACCGGATCCCAAGGCACCCGAAACGCCCCCGCCCCGCACTGACCTGCGCTTTTCTCTCACACCGAGGCCACGGCACCCCACGCCGTCCGGTTTCGTGAACTCCAGCTCGCACAAGCCCACCACACCTCGAAACGCCCTGCCCGACCCACCCGGGAAGGCCTCTGGAGGACCCGACCTGAGCCCCCTGCCCGCCCCGCTGCGGGCTAGTTTTCGCTGAGCAACACGCTCGTCCCGCCGAACTCCCGCAGTCTCGGAGCCCCGTACGCCGGCGGTGGCCCACCCCACGACCCGGACCGACCCCACACCGGCCGGCCCGCAGCCAAAGGCA
>NZ_BIFH01000038.1:1248-163044 GCF_003967355.1 Embleya hyalina
ACCACACCCGTCTCGCCGAACTTCCCCAGTCTCGGAACCCGTACGCCGGCGGCGGCCCGCCCCGCGACCCGGACCGGCCCCGCACCGGCCGGCCCGTGACCACGAACGCAACGCATGCCGGAAACGCCCCACCCGCTCGGGAAGGATTTCGGTGGAGGCGGGGTGTGTTCGGGGCGGTGTCGTCCGTCCCGGTTTTGGGGTGGTTCAAACCTTTCGTGCGCCGGATGGGTGAACCGGGTGGGAGTCGATGGGGTTGGTGGGGAGTGGCCCCATGCTGGGCCTGCGGTCGCAGTGGGTGGCCTGGGTGGAGAGGGGCAAGTGTGCGTAAACGCTTCGGAGTTCCGGCTGCTGCGGCGGCGGTGTTGGTGGTGGCTGCGGCGGTGCCGGCGACGGCGCGGCGCGCGTTGCCGGACGCCACCGACAATGCCTTCCTGAACGAGATGTTGGCCGCGATCAACGCCTATCGGAGCCGACACGGCGTGCCAGCGGTGCGGTTGGATCCGGGACTGAATGCCTACGCCCGACAACGCGCGGCACAGGTCTCGTCCGATGACGGGCTCGACGAGCGGCATGCCGGACTGCGCGTCGGTACCGGCGAGACCTTGTTCTGGGCCGGCAGCAGTGCGTCGAGCCCGGTGTCGGCTACGGAGGCGGCCAAGGCCTGGTACGACGAGATAGCCGAATACGACTTCGGGCGGGGCGAATTCGGCCCGGACACCGGGAACTTCACCCAACTGGTCTGGAAGGGCAGCACCCGGATCGGCGCCGCCCGGTCCGCCGGGCGCGGTTCGCGGTGGTACGAGACCTGCATCGTGGTGAACTGGCAGGCACCGGGGAACATGATGGGCGTCTTTCGCGACAACGTGTTCCCGGCTCGCTGACCCCGTCGCCGGCCCCACCTGCCCGGAAGGCCCGGGAAGCGGGCAGCGCGAATGCGCCAATGCGTGAATGCGTGAATGCGGAAAGGGGTCTGCCGCATTCACGCACATACTTGTGGTCATGGAGTTCTCTTCCCGCCCGTCCCGCCCCTCGGTGTCCCGCCGCGTGCTCAACCGGACGTTGATCGCCCGTCAGTTGCTCGCCGAGCGTGCTCCCCTGCCCGCCGCGCAGGTGGTTCGGCGCCTCGTCGCCATGCAGGCGCAGGAGCCGAACTGGCCGTATGTGGGCCTGTGGTCGCGCATCGCGGAGTTTCGGCAGGCGGAGTTGACCGACCTGTACGCGGACAAGAACGTGGTCCGCGGCCCGCTTCTGCGCGGCACCCAACACCTCGCGGCGGCCGAGGACTACGCCTGGATCCGCCCGCACTTCCAACCCGCGCCCGGGACGGAGCTGCGCGCGAGCTACTACGCCGCCGAGACGCGCGGCCTCGAACCCGACGAACTCGCGTCCACGGGAAGGGAGTTGCTTGCCGGTGGGCAACTCCCCCGGCGCGAACTCGGCCGGCTGCTCGCCGAGCGGTATCCCGGTCGTTCCGGGTACGTGCTCGCGGCGGCGGTGCAGCGCATGTTGCCGATCGTGCACCCGACGCCCAACGGCGTGTGGGGCGGCTGGGGCAATCGGCCGTCGGTGCCGATGGCCCTGGCCCCGGTCTGGACCGGCCGGGCGATGGACCCCACCCGTGACGTCCGCGACCTGGTCGAGCGCTACCTGGCCGCGTTCGGCCCGGCTAGTGTGGCGGACGTACAGGCCTGGTCCGGGCTCAAGCGGCTGCGCGCGGTGATCGAGGCCATGCCGCTGCGGGTGTTGCGCGACGCGGACGGGCGCGACCTGTACGACCTCCCCGACGCGGAACTCGCCGCCGAGGACGCGCCCGCGCCGGTGCGGTTCCTGCCCGCCTTCGACAACGCCGTACTCGGCCACGCCGACCGGACCCGGATCCTGCCCGACGAGTACCGCCGCCGGGTCCTGCCGGGCAACTCGCTCGTATTGCCCACCTTTCTCGTCGACGGGTTCGTTGCCGGTACCTGGTCCGTACACCCCACCGGGCTGCGGCTGACCCCCTTCGCCGCGCTGTCCGCCGACACGACCGACGCGGTCATGGCCGAGGCGACCCGGCTGTGCACGTTCGCCGTCGCCGACCCGGCCGACCCCGTGGTCCGCGACGTCGAGATCCTGACCGAAGGGTGAGCACGGGCGCGCCGTCCATCCCCCACCCGAGGGATGGGCCCCCGCCCACCCGCCGCGCACGATCGATCGGGTCGGAATCCGCCACCCGAGGAGCGCGCAGCATGCAGGCCGTCATCGCCACCCGCCACGGCGGACCCGAGGTGCTGAGCACCGTCGACACCCACCCCGAACCGCGGCCCACCCGAGGCCGGGTCCTGGTGGCCGTCGCCGCGAGCGGGATCAACTACATCGACATCAGCCAGCGTCGCGGCGTGTTCGCCGTACCCACCCCGTTCGTTCCCGGCGTCGAGGGCGCCGGCACCGTCCTGGAAACCGGCCCGGACGTGGTCGGCGTCGCCGTCGGCGACCGGGTCGCCTGGGCCATGGACGGCTCGGTGAGCACCGCGTACGGCGCCTACGCGCAGCGCGCCGTGGTCCGCGCCGACCGCCTGGTACCGATCCCGCCCCGCCTCGACGCGGAATCCGCCGCCTCGGTCCTGATGCACGGGATGACCGCGCACTACCTCACCCACGACGCCTACCGGATCCACCCCGGCGACACCGTCGTGGTACACGCCGCCGCCGGCGGTCTGGGCGGCCTGCTCACCCAATACGCCGTCGCCCGCGGCGCCCGGGTGATCGCCACCGTCTCCGGGCCCGGCAAACACGACCGGGCCCGCGCCGCCGGCGCCGCCCTCGTGCTCGACTACGCCGGATTCGCCGACCGGGTCCGCGAGGCGACCGCCGGACAGGGTGTGGACGCGGTGTACGACGGCGTCGGCGCGGCCACCTTCGACGCCGGCCTGGCGAGCCTGCGCCCGCGCGGCACGATGGTGCTGCTCGGCGGCATCAGCGGCCCGGTGCGTGACTTCGACACCGGCCGACTGCTCGCCGGCGGGTCGCTGCACCTGACCCGACCGGGGATCGCCGACTACATCCGCGACCGGGACGAACTCCTGCTTCGCGCCCGCGACGTGTTCGCCCGCACCGAGAACGGCACGCTGCGCCCGCACCTGGGCGGCCGCTACGCACTGGCCGAGGCCCGCCGTGCACACGAGGACCTGGAGAGCCGCCGCACGACGGGGAAGCTTCTGCTGATCCCGGAGGTTGATTGAATCCGAAAACCGCATCCGAAACCGAAAGCCCTTCCGAAACCGAATCCGGAACCGAAAGCCCTTCCGGAAGCCCTCGAGCGGTAAGCCCCCAGCGCAAGCGCAAGCCCCCGACACCAGGCCCCGACCAGCCCCCGACCAGGACGGACCCGCCATGACCCGCCGACCCGACACCGACGCCTGGAAGCGTGACGAGCTGCTTGCCCGCGCCGCCGACGCGCCGGACGCGCTCGCGTTGTTCGCCGGCGCGTCCACCCGACTGCGCCGCCTGGTGCCCTTCGACGCCGCCGTGTGGCGGGCCACCGATCCGCTCACCGGGCTGATCGCCGCGCCGATCCGGGTGGAGAACCTGGACGAGGAGGGCTGCGCCGCGTTCTGGACCAGCGAGTCGGACCCGGACACGGTCAACGCGTTCCGGGACCTGGTCGACGCGCGTGTCCCGGCGGCGGCGCTGCGCGAGAGCACCGGCGATCGGCCCGAACTCGGTCCGCTCTACGACGCGTACCTGCGCCCGCGTCGTTTCGGCGACGAACTGCGCGCGGTGTTGCGGGTGGGTGGGCGGCCGTGGGGCAGCGTGAGCCTGTTCCGCGACCGGGACCGGCCCGCCTTCACCGCCGCCGACACCGAACTGGTCGCCGGCCTGTCCGCGCCGCTCGCCGGCCGGCTGCGCGGGTTCCTGCGGCCGGTCGAGGTCACCGCCGACGCGGTCGCCGAGGCGACGGAGGCCACCGGCGTACTGCTCTTCGACCGCGCCGGACGCCTGGTCTCGGCCAACGAACAGGCCCGCGCCCGGATCGCGAGCGTGACCGGCGAACCGGGCGACCCCTCGACGCCGATCTGGGTCGCCACCCTGGCCGCCGCCGGGACCGGCCGGGTGCGGGTGCGCACCCGGACCGGGCGCTGGCTGGTGTGCCACGCGTCCCGGCTGAGCGGCGACGACGCGTTCACCGTCGTGATGATCGAGGCGGCGCCGGCGTCCGAGGTGGCCACGATCATCGTCGAGACGTTCGAACTCACCGCGCGCGAGACGGAGATCACCCGGCTGGTCACGAGCGGCCTGGCCACCGACGAGATCGCGCGCCGGCTGCACATCTCCACCCACACCGTGCGCGACCACGTCAAGTCCGTGCTGGGCAAGGTCGGCGTCGCCAGCCGAGGCGAACTGGTCGCCAAACTCTTCACCGAATACGTGGCCCCGGCCACCGCGCCGGCGGTACACCGGGTCCGCACGGCGAGCTGACCCGCCACTGTCACCGCAGCACGGCCGTCAGCAGATCGGTACCGAGCGTCGCGGTCGCCGCGGCGTCGAGTTCGTGGATCACGTACCGGCCGCGCCGCCGCGCGGTCAGCAGGCCGGCCCGACGCAGTACCGCCAGGTGTCGGGAGACCTCCGGCGCGCTCAGCGACCACGTCGAGGCCAACTCGCCGGTGGTGTGCGCGCCGCGCGCGAGGGTGCGAACCAGGCGCAGCCGTACCGGGTGCGACAGTGCCTCCAACCGCAGCCGCACCGACTCCATCGGCACCGCCTCGGCCGGCTTCCGATCGGGGACCGCGACCGGGTATTGCACCACCGGCCGCCACCCGCGCGCGTGCACCACGATCAGATGCGGCGCGCCGAACACGGTCGGCAGGAAGGTCACCCCGTCGCCCATCGCGCTGGTCGTACTGTCCTGGAGCTTGTCCACCACGATCCGCCGCCGGTCCTCGTCCACCTCGATCGCCCCGGACACCGCCGCCAGCGCCTCGGCGACGCCGCGCCGGGCCAGCAGATCGTTCTTCAGCCGCAGATCCGCCACCAGCCGGGGCAGGACCCGCGCCCAGGCCGCGGCGAAGAACACGGCTTCGCACTCCTCCAACATCCGCCGCACCCGGGCCCGCACCATTGGCGGATCCGCGATCAGCCGCTCCGCGAAGGACGCCTGCCGCGAGCCCCGGGCGTACGCCAGGTCCAGGGTCCGTTCCCGGGTGGGCGCGTGCCGCAGCGGCGACCCGCTGTCCGGCGGCAGTCGGTCCGTACCGCAGGTGGCGACCAGCGCGGCGGTCACGTACGTGTCGTCGTCGAGCAGATCGACCCGGTCCAACTCGTCCGCCAGCGTCGGCCCGGGTCGCCCGGGCAACAGGAAGTCCGCCTGCGAGGAGCGCCACAGGAACTCCGCCTCCAGCAACTGCTCGGCCAACTCCGGCCGCAGCGCCGACCGGGTCTCGACCGCCCAGTCCCGGTGCGCGGGGTGGTGCGCGGGCTCGGCCAGGACATGCAGCATCGCGGTCAGCTCGGCCAGCGGGGACACGGCGAACAACAGCCGCTCGGCCGGCACGCCGGCAATGTCGATGGTCAGGCTCACAGCGGGATCATCGCAGGTGGCGGCGGTACGGCCGAGCTCGATTGACGACCATCGTCAATCGACGTGACCATCGACGGGCACGCCGGCCACGGTGTCGCCATGACCACGACCCCGGCCCCCGCGACCCCCGACGACGCCGCGTCCACCCCGACCGCCCCGACCACGGGCGGCGGCCGCGCCGGGCCCGGCGCGGGGCGGCTCGGGCCGACGCCGGTACGCGAGCGACCCCCACGCCCGCGCCTCGCCACCCTGATGCGGGCCTCCGGCGGCCCCCGCTACACGATCGCGCTCGGCGTGGACGCGCTCGGAACCGGGATGTTGCGCCCGTTCCTGCTGCTGTACGGGATCCAGGTGCTCGGCCTCGGCGTGGCCCGCACCGGCACCGCGATGTCGATCGGCATGCTGTTCGGCCTCACCGCCGTGCCGTTCCTGGGCCGGTGGCTCGATCGCGGCGCGCGCAGCGCGGCGGTGGCCGCGGCGATGTCCGTCCGGGTCGTCGGCATCGTGGTACTGCTCGGCAGCGCCGTGTGGGGTGGCTCCGCCGTGTGGGGGTTCACCGTCGCCGCGCTGTTCCTGGGCATCGGCGACCAGTGCTGGGCGCCGGCGCACGCGGCGCTGGTCGGTACGGTCGCCGACGAGCGGTATCGGGACGCCGCGCTGGCCGCGGGACGGTCGTTGCGCAACGCGGGCCTGGGGGCCGGCGCGCTGGTCGCCACGATGGCGATGGCCGGGGGGACGGGGGCGCTGCGGGTACTCGCCGCGGTGACCGGCCTCGGCTACGCCGTCGCCGCGTTCCTGGTCCGCTCGCTGCGGGTGACCGCGACGGGCCGGTCCGGGGATGGGGAACCCTCCGGGCCGAACGAGCCGCGGGCGCGTGCCGCCGGCGGGTCGCGGATCACCGCGCTCGACGTGGCCAACCTCCCGTACGCGTTCTGCTTCAACGTCCTGGAGGTGGCGCTGCCCGCGGTGCTGGTCACCCACCTGCACGCGTCGCCGGCCTGGTCGGCCGGCATCTTCGTGGGCAACACCGTCATCGTGGTCGCCACCCAGATCGCCGTCGTGGTTTGGCTGTCCCGATACCCCAGGCGCTCGACCCTGGCCGGCGCGGGGCTCGTGCTCGGCGTGTCCTACCTGGGCTTCTGGGCGGCGGGCGGCCTGGGCGGCAACGGCGGGGCGGCGGCCATCGCGCTGGTGTCGGTGCTCTACACGGCCGGCGAGATCATGTACACCGGCAGCGCCATCGCCCTGATCGTGGCCACCACACCCGCCCATTGCCTCGGGCGCGCGCTGTCCCGCTTCCAGTTGTCCTCCGGACTCGGCGCCGCGGCGTCGCCGGCGGTACTGATGGCGCTGTTCGCGGTGGGACCGGGATTGTTGTGGGCTTCGCTGGCGGCGGCCACCCTCGCGGCGGCGGTGGCGGTACGGCGGTGGGCGCCGGACGATCACGGGACGCCGGAACCTCGTGGGGCCGCCCGCCCCGGCACGGCCGACGAGGCCCGGTCCGTGATCGACCGGAGCCCGTCGTGAGGGTGGCGCCGCGACCCGGCCGGGCGGTAGCTCGCGGCGTTTCGTGCCGAAGGTCCGGAACGGGGAACTCCACAGCCCGTCGCGGAGGTTGACGGTGTGACAGGTGGCCGGCGCCGATCGTCCGGTGCCGGCCGTCGGACGGGGACGAGAGGCAACCACGTGGACGCGACCGCGATCGTCGAACTGCTCGGCACGCCCGAGACCCGGGCGGACCCCTATCCGCTGTACGAACAGGCCCATCGGCTGGGCCCGGTGGTGCGGGTGAGCGACATGCTCGTCCTGGTCACCGGCTACGCCGCCGTCGACCGCGTGCTGCGCGACCGGGACTTCGGCGTGATCGACCGCGAGCTGACCGCCACGATCTTCGGCGACCACTTCGAACCGCCGTCGCTGGAACTGTTCGGCCGTTCGATCCTGCAGACCAACCAGCCCGCCCACACCCGGATGCGCGCCCCGATCGCGGCCGTGTTCACACCCCGCCGGATCGCCGCCATGCGCCCGGCCGTCGAGCGGGCGGTGGACCGGCTCCTGGACGACCTGGCCGAGGCCGGACGCGGTGGCGAACCGGTCGACTTCATGGACCGGTTCGCCTTCCCGCTGCCGGTCGGGGTGATCTGCGAACTGCTCGGTGTGCCCGAGGCGGATCGACGCCGGTTCCGGGGGTCGGCGCACGACCTCATGACGGCCCTCGAGTTCATGACCGTCGAGCGCGACCTGACCGCCGCGGACCGGGCCGCCGTGGAACTACAGGGCTATTTCGCAGAGTTGGTCGCCCGGCGGCGAGCCCACCCGAGCGAGGACCTGGTCGGTGCGCTGGTCGCGCGGCGCGACGCGGACCCGGACGGCGGGATCACCGACGCCGAGCTGATCGCCAACCTCGTGCTGCTCCTGGTGGCCGGCTTCGAGACCACCACGAACCTGCTCGGCAACGGCCTGGCACTGCTGTTCGGGCACGACGGCGCGCGTACCGCGCTGGCCGAGGGGAAGTTGCCGCCGGGCGACTTCGTCGAGGAGGTGTTGCGGTACGACTCGCCGGTCCAGCTCACCTCGCGGATCGCGCTCCGCGACGGCCTCGGGATCGAGGGCGTCGCGGTGCCCAGGTTCGGCGAGGTGCTGCTGCTGATCGGCGCGGCCAATCGTGACCCGGTGCGCTTTCCCGAGGCGCGGCGGTTCGATCCGTGGCGGGCCGAGATCGCGCCGCTGAGCTTCGGCGCCGGGATGCACTACTGCGTCGGCGCGATGCTGGCCCGCCTGGAGGCGACGGTGGCCTTCCCGCGCCTGCTGGCCCGCTTCCCGGCGCTGGCCCAGGCGCCGGGAGCGGTCCGCGACGATCGCCTGCTGCTGCGCGGATACGGCGAACTCCCGGTCACGGTCGGCGGTTGATCAACGCACGACCGACAACGGAGCGACGCCCCGGCCGATCGGCGGCCGGGGCGTCGCGGTGGTCTGTACCGACGTACGGTCGCGCTGTGCGACGTATATCGATTCGAGTGGGGTCACGCGGGTCGGTTCACCCGGCCGCGGAGTCCCCGTGGGCGGCGCGCTCGTAGATCCGCTTGCCTGGGCCCGGCGGCAACGCGGGCTCCAGCTCCGGCAGAACCTCGGCCAGGAGTCGCTCGAAGTCGTCGTTGTCGAGCCACTCGGGCTCGGCCTCGGGCTGTCGCTGATGCTCGTCCATCCCCCGATGCTGTCACGTGACGGTGTGGTTGGCTGCCACAGAAGCCCAATCGATTGGCAAACGGCATCCCAACCCATTCAGGGCAAGACGACCAAGCCCTGGTCGGAATGGGCCGGTTCGGCCTGATTCACCGGCTCGTGCAGGGGGTGGGGCGGCCTGGTGACGTCCACTACATTCACGCGCGCCGGCGCCGATCGGTTCCCGGATTTCGTCGGCGAATTCGACCCGTGGGCCGTGGTCGTGATCGCGCGTGGGGCGGGGTGGGTGGGGGAGGGCGGTGGAGGGTGGCCCCGGATCCGTCCGAAACCCTTCTGGCGCGCCTCGACTTCCCCGGTTTCGCCGCCGCCGGCGGGTCGGCCGTTCCGTACACCTGATGGATCATCAAATCCTGGTGACGGGACGGTGAATCGTGGTGGGCGAGTTTGGCCGAGATGGCCTGTGCCTCTTGGCGGCGGAACTCCGCAGTGCTTCAATGTGACTCGTCCTAGTTAGGAAACTTTCCTAACAAAGGATTCCAGCCGGCACGCCAAGCCCCCCGAACATGGCCGTCATCGGCCGGAACGGAGACGCACGTGCACGCTCATCTCGGACGCACCCGCAAGCGCCTGACCCTGCTTGTGGCCACCGGCCTGCTGATCGCCGTACCGGGGCCGTTGGCCCACGCGGCGACCACCGGCGCGGCATCGTCGGGTTCGACCGCCTCGGCCACGGCCGCCGCGCGCATCGACCTGGACGACCCGCACAAGAAGGACATCGCGATGCAACTGGTGTCCAGCGCGGAGAACTCCTCCCTGGATTGGAAGGCGCAGTACAAGTACATCGAGGACATCGACGACGGCCGCGGCTACACGGCCGGGATCATCGGCTTCTGTTCCGGCACGGGCGACATGCTCGACCTGGTCGAGCTGTACACCGCGCGCAAGCCCGGCAACGTGCTGGCCAAGTTCCTGCCCGCGCTGCGCAAGGTCAACGGCTCCGACTCGCATTCCGGGCTGGGCAGTGCGTTCGAGAAGGCGTGGGCGACCGCGGCCGGCGACGCCGACTTCCGCAAGGCGCAGGACGACGAACGGGACCGGGTGTACTTCAACCCGGCGGTCAACCGCGGCAAGTCGGACGGCCTCGGCGCGCTGGGCCAGTTCATGTACTACGACGCCATCGTCATGCACGGCGACGGTGGCGACCGGGACAGCTTCAGCTCGATCCGCGCCAACGCCCTGAAGAAGGCCAAGCCGCCGGCCCAGGGCGGCAACGAGACCACCTACCTCAACGCCTTCCTCGACGCCCGCAAGGTCGCCATGAAGCACGAGGACGCGCACAGCGACACCAGCCGGGTCGACACCGAACAACGCGTCTTCCTCAAGGCCGGCAACCTCGACCTGGACCCGCCGCTGAACTGGAAGGTCTACGGGGACAGCTACTCGATCAAGAGCTGACCCGCGACGGCCCCGGATCCCCCCGACCCGGGACCCGACCCCTCCCATGCACCGCAAGGCCGCCGCCCTCCCGCGGCGGCCTTCCGCATGCCCGCTCCGCCCGGACGACCCTCGCCGGTCCGAGCGCGGTCGGGTTTGAACCGGCCGCCCCGGATGGGCGGCGAGCGACGTGATCCTTACGCGCGCGCTGCGCGGGGAAGATGTCGGGGGCGGTGCGGGAAAGGTGCTCCGGGAGAATCAAATACGCGTGGTTTGCCAAGGGGACCGGGAATGGACGATTTCGTCCCCGGGGTTCTCCACGATCCCGACGGACCCTGGTGAGGGGAGCGCGATGAAGGCCGCTGTGGTCGAGTTGGGGCGGCACGACTGGGCCTCGCTTCGATGTGGATGCGGGAGGTCGGGCGCGCATGTTCCGTCCTCGTTCACCGCCCTGCTCCAGGCGCGCACCGTCCAGGAGACCATCGGGCACACGCTCGACGGCCACGTGGAGCGGGAGTCGATGCTCTTCGAGGTGGCGCCGTACGCGGTACCCGTCATTCTGGCCGCGCTGACCGAGGAGCTGCCGTCGTTCGTCAGGTCGCATTTTCTCGGCCTGTTGTGTCACCTGGTCACGGGGGAGTCGCATATGACCGAGGTGGAGGCGGGCCTGCCGGATCTCGAGGTGGAGTGCCGGGCGGCCGTCGGTGAAGGGATCTGGCTGATCTATCGAGAGGCGGCGTCCGGGGACCGGGAGACGGCTCTGGATATTTTGGAGTTCGCGGATTCGGATTCCTCGCGCTTCGAGCACTTTCGGTCGGTGGTCACCGCCGAACGGAAGAAGCGTCGCGGGACCTTTTGATGTGATCACGCGGTGATGTGGTGACGCCGTGACGCCGTGATCGGGCCGGGCCGAGGCTTGCTGTGGGTGGGGCGTGTGAAGATGGCCCGGTGACGGATGTGGGTTGGGATGCGGCTTTGGTGGGGCGGGGCGAGGAGGTTGCCCGGCTCGAGGAGGCGCTGGGGCGTGGGCGGTCCGGCGATCCCTGCGCCGTGCTCGTGGCCGGGGACGCCGGTGTGGGGAAGACGCGGTTGTTGGCGGAGGCGGCGGCCCGGGCGGCCGGGGCCGGGATGACCGTGTTGACCGGGCACTGCGTGGACCTCGGCGATGTCGGACTGCCCTATCTGCCCTTCGTCGAGGTGCTGCGGCGGTTGGAGGCCGACGAGCGGCATGCCGACGTGTTGGCCGCGCATCCGGCCGTGGAGCGACTGCTGCGGGCCGGCGGGGGCAAGGAGCACGCCGGCGACATGCCGGACTCCGGAGTGCGACTGCGGCTCCTGGAGGACGTCGCCGGGCTGCTCGGGGACCTGGCCGAGCAGGCGCCGGTGTTGTTGGTCGTCGAGGACCTGCACTGGGCCGACCAGTCCACGCGCGACCTGCTGCGCTTCCTGCTCAGCCGACTCCTGCCGCAACGCCCGGGGGCGGCCGGCTACCAGCGGCTGACCGTACTGGTGTCCTATCGCTCCGACGACCTGCACCGCCGCCACCCGCTGCGCCCGCTGCTCGCCGAACTGGTGCGCCTGCCGTCCGTCGGGCGGCTCGACCTGCGGCCGATGGACGACGACGACGTGGCCCGCCTCGTCCGCGGCCTGGCCGCCGACCCGCTGCCCGAGCACACCGTCCGGGCCATCGTCGAGCGTGCCGAGGGCAACGCCTTCTACGCCCAGGAACTGCGGGCCGCCACCGACGACATCGACGGCGGCGTGCCCAGCGGCCTGGCCGAGGTGCTGCTCACCCGGATCGAGCAGATGTCCGGTGTGGCCCAGCGGGTGCTCCGGACCGCGGCCGTGGCGGGGCGCCGGGTCGAGCACGGACTGCTCCGGGACGCCGTCGAGCTGCCCGACGACGAGTTGGAGACCGCGCTGCGCGAGGCCGTCGGGCGGCACCTGCTGGTCGCCGGCGAGGGCGACACGTACGCCTTTCGGCACGCGCTGACCCGGGAGGCGGCGTACGCGGACCTGCTCCCGGGCGAGCGGGTCCGGATCCACGGCGTGTTCGCCCGGCTGCTCGGCGAGCCGGGCCGGCGGGCGGGCAGTTCGGCCGAGCGCGCCCACCACCACCGCGCCGGTCACGACCTGCCCGGTGCGCTCAGCGCCTCGGTCGAGGCCGCCGACGCCGCAGCCCGGATGGGCGCGCCCGCCGAGGAGATGCGCCGCCTCGAAGCGGCCCTCGAGGTGTGGGACGCGGTGCCGGACGCCCGCGAACTGGTGGACAGCGACGACGTGACGCTGATGATGCGTGCCTCGGCCGCCGCCGTGCGGGCCGGCGAGGCGCATCGGGCCGTCGCCTTCGCACGCAGCGCGCTGGACCGGGTCGGCGAACACGCCGACGTCGACCTCGCCGTCACCGTGCGCTACACGCTCGCCTCCAGCCTGATGAACGTGGACAACCTCCACGCCGCGTTCGAGTACAGCAGCCAGGCGCTCGCGATGATCCCCGCCGACCCGCCCTCGCGCACGTGGTTGTGGGCGGCGGCCACCCACATCCAGGCCGCCTACTACCTCAACGACGACGAGACCGCGCGCCGACTCGGTCATCAACTATTGGCCGCCGCCGAGGAGTTGGGCACCGACGACGCGCTCGCCGACGCGATCATCTCGCTGACCGGCCTGGAATGGGGCAGCCGCCAGGACCCGGAGGGACGCGAACGGCTGAGCCAGGCACGCCACTTGGCGCACAAGTCGGGGAACACCGCGATCGAGTTGCGGGCGCTGTTCAACCTGGCCATGGGCAGCTTCGAGTCCGGTCGACTCGCGGAGAGCCTGGGCTGGCTGGACGAGGGCCTGGAACTGGCCCGCCGCACCACCAGATCCACCTCGCCCTACCCGCTGGACATGCGGTACCTCCGCGCCCAACTCCTGTACACCCTCGGCCGCTGGGACGAGGCGCTCGAAGTGGTGCCCGAGGCGGTGCCGTCCGCGTTCCGGCACGTCGCGGAGGCGGCGCTGTACGTCCCGCTGGGCCGGGGCGAGCCGGGTGTCGCGGAGCGGGCCCGCGCCCTGTTCGAGGAGCGGCCGTTCAACTGGATGGGCACCCTGATCGGCAGCCTGGTGCTCATCGACGAGGCGGCCTGGCGCGGGGATTCCACGGCGGCGGCCGAGTGGGCGCGGCGCGCGCTCGACGCGTTGTCCGAGGACCGCAACCCCTTTCCCGACGCGGGCATCCGGATCTCGGCCCTGGCCCTGTCCGCGATCGGCGACGCCGCGACCGAGTCGCGGGCGGCCGGGGACACCGAGGCGGCGGCCCGGGAGGTGGCGCGGGCGGAGCAGTTCATCGAGCGGGCCCGTACCACGATGTCCTGGCCCAATCGGCGCTTCCCGCGCACCGGACCCGAGAGCGTCGCCTGGTTGTCGCGCGCCGAGGCCGAGTGGGCGCGGGTGCGCGGCGAGGTCGACGTCGCGCTGTGGGAGAAGACCGCCGAGGCGTACGGCTACGGCAACGTGTTCGAGCGGGCGCGCAGCGAACTCCGGCTGGCCCAGGCACTGGTGGCCGCGGACCGGCGGGAGGAGGCGACCGCCCTGGCGCAGCGGGTGCGGGAGACCGCGGAGCGGCTGGGGGCGGTACCGCTGCGCGACGCGGTGGACGCCATGGTGCGGCGCGCGCGACTGGCCGGTTCGGCGGCGCCGGCCGACGAGGTGACGCTGACGGCGCGCGAGCGTGAGGTGTTGGAGCTGCTGGCGCGCGGGTTGAGCAATCGGCAGATCGGCGAGGAGCTGTACATCAGCGCCAAGACCGCGAGTGTGCACGTGTCCAACATCATGGCCAAGGTCGGCGCCTCGCGCCGCACGGAGGCGGTCGCCCTGGCGCGGCGCGGCGGGTTGATCCCGGACTAGGACCGGGTCCGGCGGCGGGTCGTGGTGGAGGCCCGGCGCGGGGCTTCGCGGGGCGGCGTGCTTGGTGTCCGGTGCGGGGCTTCGCGGGGCGTGCTTGGTGTCCGTGCGGCCACCCGTCCGCCCCATTGGTACCCGTAGCGTGCCTCGGGCTCGGGCATACCCCACTTGTCGGCCGGGAGGGGTTCGGGATGGCGGGGCATGTGCCACCGGAGTTGGGCGAGTTCGACGAGTTGGGCGAGGGCTACGACACACCCTTCGACGGCGAGGCGGCGAACGCGGGACTGGGTCGCATGGTGACCCGGTTGCCGGTCGCGCTGGCGCAGGTGTGGCGCCTGGCGTGGGCGGCCGGTGGGCGTGCGGCGGTGGTGTCGGTATGCGCCCAGGCCGCGGCCGGGGTGGCCACCGCCCTGGCGCTGCTGGCCACGTCGCGGGCGTTGTCGGCGCTGTTCGCCCCGGGGCCGGCGGCGGACCGGGTCGGCGACGCGGTGCCGGCGGTGATCGCGGTGGTGGTCGCGACCTCGGCCCGCGCCGGGTTGGAGACGGTGGTGGCGGCGACCCAGGCCCGACTGTCGCCGGGGATCCGTCGGGTCGCCGAGGAGCGGCTGCACGCGGCGGCGGTCGGCGCCGAGTTGGCCGCGTTCGACGACGCCGACTGGCACGACGCGCTCGCCCGGGCACGCGACCGCGGCATCGACCACGCCCAACTGGCCCTCGCGCACGCGGTCGAACTGCTCGGCGCCCTGGTGGGTTTGCTGGTCGGCATCGGGGTGGTGACCGGGCTGCACCCGGTACTGCTGCCGCTGTTGGTGCTGTCGATCGCGCCGCAGGGGTGGGCCGCGCTGCGCTCGGCCCGGATCGGGTTCGAGGGCATGGTCCAGCGCATGACGCTGTATCGGCGCCTGTGGTTGTTCGCCGACCTGCTCACCGCCCGGGAGGCGGCGGCGGAGGTGCGGGCCGGGACCGCCGAGCGGCCGCTGTTGACCGAATACCGGCGCCTGGCCCGGCTGGTCGAGCGGGCCGAGGTGCGGGTGGGCTACGCCCAGGTGCGGGTGGGCGTGGTCGGGCGCACGCTGTCGGGCCTGGCGTTGGGGGCCACCTACGTGGCGCTGGGACTGCTGGTCCGCGCCGAGATCGTGCCGCTCGCGGTGGCCGGCACCGCGGTGTTGGCGGTGCGAACCGCGAGCGGTTCGCTGGCCACGCTGATGGTGGCGGTGGACCGGCTCTACGAGAAGTCCCTGTACATCACCGACTATCACGCCTTCCTGGCCGAGGCGGTCGGCCGGGCCCGTCCGCCGGCGGTGGGCGAGGTTCCGGACGGTTTCGCGGAAATCCGGTTACGGGACGTCTACTTCGCGTACCCCGGCAGCGCGGGACCGGCGTTGCGCGGGGTGGATCTGGTGATTCGGCGGGGTGAGACGGTGGCCCTGGTCGGGGAGAACGGGTCCGGCAAGACCACCCTCGCCCTGCTGTTGGCCGCGCTGCACCGGCCGGACAAGGGCACCGTGCACTGGGACGGCACGGACCTGGCCACGGTCGACCCGGTGGGGGTCCGCGAGCAGGTGGCGCTCGTGATGCAGCAGCCCACGCGGTGGCCGCTGACGGCGCGCGGCAACATCGTGCTCGGCCGCGCCGGTCGGCCGGACGCGGACGGTACGGCGCTGACCCGGGCGGCCCGGGACGCGGGCGCCGACGGCCTGATCTCGCGACTCCCGTACGGCTACGACACGTTGTTGTCGAAGAAGTTCCGCGCCGGGGTGGACCTGTCCGGCGGCCAGTGGCAGCGGATCGGGATCGCGCGCGGCTTCTACCGGGACGCCCGCCTGCTGATCGCCGACGAACCCACGGCGGCTCTGGATGCCCGCGCGGAGCACGCGGTCTACGCCAACATCCGGCGGCTCGCGGCCGGCCGCACGGTGGTGCTGATCAGCCACCGGTTGGCCTCGGTCCGCGAGTGCGACCGGATCGTGGTGCTGCGCGCCGGCGAGGTGGTCGAGCACGGCACCCACGAACAACTGATGTGCGAGAACGGCGAATACGCCGACCTGTACCGGATCCAGGCATCGGCCTACGCGGACGGATCGGGCGGCGCGACTCCCGTGCCATAGCGACTCCCGTGCCATGGCTCAGAGTTCGTCGAGGAGCAGCAGTGACGGCGGGCGTTCCTCGCCGGTCGGGTGCATGCGCAGGAGTTGGTGCAGGGCGCCCGCGCTGCCCGGCAGCAGGGACGCCGTGGTGGTGTGCCGGGTGGACGGGGTGTGTGGGCCGTAGGTTTCGAGCCCGGTCAGCAGGAGCGCGTCGAGGTGGGCGCGGGTCGGGGCCTCGGGCAGGTGGGACCGAAGCTGCTCGGGGGCGCCGCGCAGGAGGGTGTCCAGGAGTTCCCACGAGCCCAGGTCGCCGTGGCACAGTGTGTAGTCCCAGCCGAAGCCGGTACGCCAGGTCGCCGCCGCCGCGCGCAGGGCCCGGTCCAACTGCCCGGGTGCGCCGGTGCGCCGGTACAGGTCCCAGCCGGCCAGGCCGATGCCGGTGCTGCCGTGGCACCAGGAGTCGAGGAACAAGACCTCGCCCCGCTGCCGGCCGTCCAGCCAGCCGCGCGCCTTCGGGTCGTACAGGGCCTCCTGGAACGCCCAGGCCAGGTCCGCGAGTTCGAACCACTCGGGCTGGTCGACGGCCAGGCCGAGCCGGGTCAGGGCCCAGGCGATGCCCGCGGCGCCGTGCGCGAAGCCCCCGATGCCGTCGGGGAAGAGTACGGTCGGCCAGCGGGCGGTGCGTCGGCCGAGGGTGTCCTCCTCGACGACGGCGCGTCGCCCGAGCAGTTCGGCGGCGGATTCGGCGACGTCGCGCCAACGGCGGTCGCCGGTACGGTCGGCCAGGGCGAGCATCGGTACGATCAGCCCGGCGGCGCCGCCGGCCAGGTCGAGGATGGTGTCCTCGGCCAGCAGGCCCGGTGCACGCTCGGCGTGTCGGATCGCCCGTTCCAGGTCGGCCGGCCGGCCCGACGCGGTGTGCAGGGCCAGCCAGGTGCGGACCGCCGCGCCGATCCCGTCGAACGCGCCGACCCGGGTGGTGGGTACCGCGTCCTCCATCGCCGCCAGTGCCCGGATCGCCCCCTCGGTGAGCGCCGACAGCCCTTCCACGGCCGGCACCCGGCCCGCGCGGGACTCGGTCAGATACGCCCGCAGGGCCAGCACGACGCCGGCCTGTCCGCTGTACAGGTCGGCGGCGAACGGGCGTACGTTGAAGCCGCTGTCGGTGTACACCGGCCCGATCCAGGTGGCCGTCCCGTCCGCGCCCACCACGGCCCGGGCACACAGGTCGCGCGCGGATTCGGCGGCGAGGGCCCGCCGGCGTTCCTCCCGCTCGTCGTGTCGTACGGCGACCTCGTGGTGTCGTTCCCCCTCCGGCATCGCGCTGCGGTCGCGGTAGACGCCGAGCAGCGAGGAGCGGATCATCACCTCCTCGAACTCCGGATCCCCGGCCCGCCAGCGGGCGACGCTCTCGTCGATCAGGTGTGCGGGATCGCCCCATTCGGTGCCGCGCGGTCCGCTCATCCGCCCCCGCTCGGGCCGGACGCCGAAGAACGGGATGTCGCCGTCGAGGAGATCGGCGACCTCCGCGCCGACCACCTCCGGCGTGTCGGGGGCGCCGTGCAGCGCCTTCGCCTGGCGGATCAGTACGTCCCGGGCGCGTTCGACGGCCGGGCCCTCGTCGTGCAGCGACGCGGGATGCCACAACATCCGGGCGATCTCGACGTAGACCTGGGTGGGGCGCAACACCACCCGCAACTCGCAGCCGGCGAACACGTCGAGTATGGGACGCAGTCGCCCGGCCGCGTCGAGTCCGTCCAGGCGGGCGCGCAGGTCGCGGTAGCCGTGCACGATGTCGTCCTGGTGGGCGAGCGGATCGGCGTCGGGGGCGGGCAGGTTGGCCGATCCGGCCACGTCGGCCGGCTGCATCGTCAGCCGGGCCAGATCGGTGCCGGCGCCGGTGATCACCGGGACCGGGACGCGCGGCTGCTGGTCCGGGAGGGCGCCGACGGCGGACATGTCCACGCCCTGCAGGGCGAGTTGGCCCAGGCGCATCGGCAGCAGGCCGGTGCGCAGCACGGTGCGCCGGACCGAGGCGGCGGCGGTGTCGAAGGCGTCGCCGAGTCCGCTCGCGCCGACCCGGGGTTCGGGGCTGAACAGGGTCTCGCAGTCCACCACCCACGGGACGGGGCCGCGGGCGATCACGTTCTCCGAGTGCAGGTCGGTGCCGCCGAGGAGTTGCACGACGCACATCCACTCGCCCAGTCCGCGGTAGAAGCGGGATCGTTCGGCGGCGTCG
The DNA here is from genome assembly GCF_003967355.1 of Embleya hyalina. Taxonomy (GTDB): domain Bacteria; phylum Actinomycetota; class Actinomycetes; order Streptomycetales; family Streptomycetaceae; genus Embleya; species Embleya hyalina. The sequence continues at coordinate 19,640 of NZ_BIFH01000038.1, forward strand.
GCGCAGTAGCGGTGTTCGACGTGTTCGGCCCAGCCGTGGTCGCCGCCGAGCAACACCCGGGGCACCGCGATGCGTTCCTCGCGCGGGATGTGGGCCAGAAGGGTGTCCACGGTGGTGGCGAGGGCGACGTCCACGGCGAGCGCGCGGGGTTTGTACACCACCCGGCCGGCCTCGAAGCGGAGCAGGGCCACGGTCCGGCCGCCGCGGTGCGAGTCGCCCGCGTCCGTGCCGATCTCGACGAGTTCGCCGGGGCGCGTGCCGAGCAGGTCGGTCAGCCGGTCACGGTCGCCGGCGATGTGCCGGGCCAGGGTGAGCAGCGCCGTGCAACGATTGCGGATCACCCGGTCCAGGCGTGGGGCGAACGCGGGGTAGTCGTCCTGGAGTTCGCTCCAGAACCCGGGCTCGGCGGCGCGTTCGAGGAATTCGTGCCAGCGTTGCTCGCTGGTCGCGCGGGTGAGCCGGCCGGACATCCGGGCGGCGTGCAGTTCCAGCAGGAGCAGCCGGTTGGCCTTGGGGCGCACGGTGTCCAACAGGCCGCGTCGGGCGGCGCGCAGCAGGATCTCCCGCTCGGTGGTCGACAGCGGGTCCGGCACGGCGCGCAATCGGCGCCGGAAGCGGTTCAGGGCGGGGCCGATCAGCGGCTCGAACGTGGTGTCGAACTCGCCCGCGTCGTCGTAGCCGACCACGGGACGGGGCCGGACCGGAATCGCCATCTGCGGATCGCCACCCCATCGAGACGGACCCGCCGTCCGGCGCCGATCGCGGGGGCGCTCGGTGCCGAACGGCGGGCCGGTGAGCTTCGGTCAGCAACAGGCGCGGGTGCGCGACCACGAACAGGCGGTGCCGCAGCTGATCGCCGCGACGTCGATCTCGGTGAGGCCCTGTTCCGTGGCGGATCCGCCGATGTAGAGCGAACCGGCGGGGTTTTCGACGCCGTCGGCCGTTTCGGCGCCGGAGCGCCAGGCGTCGACGACGGGGTTCCGCGTGGCATTCGATGCGGTGCGCATGACGATACCTTTCCGCCGATGTCGATGACTACCGGCGGGTACACCGGGTTCAACGATCATCGACCCTGGGTGAGGGAAGTGCGGCAGGCACACGTTAGCGCCCGAATGTCGTCCGCGACAGACTTCCGCGCGACGAGGCGAATTCTCCGCTCCCAGGCCGGAATCGAGTAGTTCGCACGCGGCGCGACGAGCCGGCGGGGTGGTCGATGTGCCCTTCCGACGCTGCGACCGGCCGGTTTTCCACCTCGAACGTGGTCCGGGATTCGGAACGGCTCTTGTCATTGGTCTAGTCCATTGACAGTCTTGGGCGCGTCGCCGACGGTCATCGCTCCATGGCTCGTCGGTGGTTCCCGTACGGCAAATTCCGCCTATTTCGAGCGTGAGCCGACACTGCTCCGTCGGCGTACCGAACTTTGCACTCCTACCCCGGAGAAGAACCATGCGCAGAGCTCAACCACGTCCGTGCCCGGCGACGTCGAAGCGGGGCGCGCCGTGACCGCCCCCGACGTCCGGCCCGGGTTATCCGGTTCGAGGCGTCCCGAGGACCGATTCACCGTCCCGGGCCTGTTGGTAGCCCGCGCGCACCTCGACCCGCATCGTGTCGCGATCCTGGTTCCGGGCGATACCGGGACCGGACTGACCTTCACCGACTGGTGGCACCGATCCGTCGCCCTGGCCCGCGAGTTGCACGATCGGGGGGTACGCGCGGGGGATCGGGTCGCGCTGATCTTCGCCGGTCGCGAATGGGCCGACTACGCGGTCGCCTACTGCGCGGTCCAGTGGGCCGGCGCGGTCGCGGTACCGCTGCCCGAACGCCTGCCGGCCGCCGCCGTCCAGGTCCTGCTCACGCACTGCGCGGCGACCGGCGTCCTGCACGGTGTCGACGTCGAGCCACCGAACACCGAGGCGTGGACCGCGATTTCGACCGGCGTCGAAGCCGCCGCACCCGCGAAGGCCCCTTCGAATCCGGACCGCCTCCCGGCACCGGACCCCGTCGATCCGCACGAATCCCCGGAGTCCGCCGAACCCCCGGCCCCCGCCGGGCCGCATCCCGACGACCTCGCGCAGATCCTCTACACCTCCGGCACCACCGGCACCCCCAAGGGTGTCGCCGCCACCCACGCCAACCTCACCCACGGCTTCGAACCGGCGCCCCGACGACGGCAGTTGGCGCACTCGAAGCACTTCCTGCACGCCTTCCCGATCGGCACCAACGCCGGGCAGACGATGTTGCTCAACGCGCTGACCGCCCAGCCGACCGCGCTGTGCGCCCCGACGTTCGACGCCGAGGAGTTCTGCGCGCTGATCGCCGCCCACCGGGTCGGCACCGTGTTCACCGTGCCCGCGATGGCGACCGACCTGGTCAACTCGCGCGCCTGGACCCGACACGACCTCGACTCGGTGCAACTCTTCGGCTCGACCGCCGCCGCACTGCCGCCGGCCACCGCACTGGCCCTGGCCGAAATTTTCCCCGACGCCGTGATCGTCAACTCCTACACCTCGACCGAGGCGGCCCCGGCGCAGACCACCATGGTCTTCGACCCCGACCGGCCGACCTCGGTCGGGCGCGGCACCGGCGCGGACGACCTGCGCATCGTCGGCCCGGACGGCGAACCCGTACCGACCGGCGAGGCCGGCGAGATCTGGCTCCACTCGCCCACCACCTCGCGCACCTACTACCGCGACCCGAGCGCGGACGCCGGGGTGTTCACCGCCGGCTGGATCCGGATGGGCGACATCGGCCGACTCGACGCCGACGGCTACCTGTACCTGATCGACCGGGAAAGCGACCTGATCAAGTCCGGCGCGAACAAGATCGCCACGCTCGCGGTGGAGGCCGCGCTGTACGAACACCCGGACGTCGCCGAGGCCGCCGTGTTCGGTGTTCCACACGCCGTGATGGGCACGACGGTCTCCGCCGCCCTGGTCCTGCGGGACGAGGTCTCGGGCGACGACCTGCGGGCGTTCCTGCGCGAACGCCTGGCCCGGCACGAGATCCCGACCCGATTCCTGCGCCTGGACGCCCTGCCCCGCAACCCCGCGGGCAAGGTGGTCAAGGGGGAGCTTCGAGCCCGGATGGCGGCGGACGACGCCGCGCGGCCGAGCCTGCCCCGGACCGCGACCGAGTCCGCCGTCGGCGGCCTCTGGGAGGAGGTGCTGGGCACGCCCGGCGCCGGGCCCGACGACAACTTCTTCGCCCTGGGCGGGGATTCGTTCAAGGCGACCCGGCTGGCCGCCGCCGCGACCCGGCTGTTCGCCCTCGACGTGCCCGTCTCGCTCGCCTTCGACCGACCCGAACTCGGCGGCCAGGCGGCCTGGATCGACACCGCCCGGGCGCGACCGGAACCCACCCGCACGGAATCGCATCGCGCGGGCGCGCGGGAGCCCGCGTGCGAGCGGCCCGGGCCCGTAGGGCCCGAGTCGGCGGAGAACCCGGTCGTCCGCATGCCGCTCAGCTCCCAGCAGGAGAACTTCTTCGTCTGGATGTACGCCACCGAGCAGCCGCGCGACGTCGGCCCGGTCAGCGTGGGCATCCGGATCACCGACACCCTCGACCCGGACATCCTGGAGGCCGCCCTGGGCGAGGTGGTGCGCCGGCACGAGGCGCTGCGCACCGTCTTCCACTACGCCGACGGCAGCGTCGACGCCGTCGTACTCGCCGAACTGCCGCCCGAGATGCGGCGGATCCGCGCCGAAGGCGCCACGCACGCCGACCGCGAACGGTTCGCCCGCGAGCACGCCGGCACCGAACGCGAACACCACTGGGATCTCGCACACGGGCCCCTCGTGCGCGCCCTGCTGATCGAACTCGACCCCGAGGAGCACGTGCTGATCCTCGCGGTGCACCACATGGTTTTCGACGGCTGGTCGATGGGCGTGCTGCTCCGGGAACTGGCCCTCGTGTACTCGGCGTTGCACACCGGTCGGCCCGCTCCGCCGGCTTCGTCCGCGCCGACCTGCTCGGAACACCTGGGCTGGGCCCGCGCGCAATGGCCGCGCACCCGCCCGTTCTGGGAGGCGACCCTGGCCGGGGCGCCCGCCGCGCTCGACCCCTTCCCGGGGCGCGCGGTCACCGGCCTGCTGCACAGCGGTTCGGTGCGTTTCGGCCTTCCCGTCGACCTGGTCGAGCGATTGCGCACGGCCGGCCGCGAGCGGGGCGCGACGCCGTTCATGCTGGCCACCGCGTGCTGGACGGGCGTCCTGGCACGGGCGTCCGGCATCCGCGACATCGTGGTGATGTCGCCGGTGCCCGGCCGGACCCGACCGGGCAGCGAGAACCTGATCGGCTGCCTCGTCCAGTCCCTGTTGATCCGGGTCGACCTCGGCGGCGACCCGTCGTACGACGGCCTGCTCGACCGGGTCCGCACCGCCTCGCTGGCCGCGACCGAGCACCAGTGCTACCCGTTCGCCGAGTTCTACCCGCGCTTTCCGGACGCGGCCTGGGTGCGCTACGAGAGCTGGAGCAACCAGGCGCACTTCCTGGGCCTGCTCTCCGAACCCTTTGAGCTGCCCAGGCAGTTGGACGCCGAATGGCCCACGCCGGACGGCCGCCCGGACCTGGGCGTGCCCGAACTGGCCCTGACCGAACAGCCCGACGGCACCATCGCCGGCTGGCTGCTGTACAACGACCGCGCGTTCGCCCGGCCCGTCGTCGAGGACCTGGCCCGGGCCTTCGTCGAGGCCTGCGAGTTCGCGCTCGACCACCCCCAGGCGCCGGTGTTCGGGGACACCGCCGCGCCTGCGTACGCACCCACCGCCTCCCAGAAGGGCCGCTGATGCGCACCACCCGACCGGTATCCCTGCCGCCGGAATCCCCGTGCCGAGCCCCGGTGTCCCCGGCGCAACACGGCATCCGGTTCACCGAACTCGCGGTACCTACGGGCACCGCGCACCACATGCCCCTGAGCATCCGGTTCACCGGCGATCTCGACCGGGCCGCGCTCGCGCACGCCTGCGACACGGTCGTGGTGCGACACCCGGTCCTGGGCAGCGCGCTGCGCGAAATCGACGGAGAGCCGTGGCTGGTCCCCGCCGACACCGTGCCGCGCCTGGTGATCGAGGACCTGACCGAGGCGCCCGACAACCGACGCGCGGATCTGGCCGCCGAGTCGCTGCGCCGCGAGACACTGCGCCCGTTCGACCCGGAGACCGGGCCGCTGGTGCGCTTCACCCTGGTCGACGCGGGCCCCGGACACCGGACCCTGCTCGTGGTCGCCCACCACCTCGCCTTCGACGGCGGCTCCAAGGACATTCTCGTCCGCGATCTGGCCGCGCACTATGCCGCGTTCGGCACCGGCGTCGAACCGGATCTGCCGGACCTGGCGGAGTCGGAGGACGCCGAGCGCATCGCCCGCGAGGCGGCCGAGGCCGAGCGCCGGGTCGGCCTGGCCGAGATCCGCTTCGCCACCGAGGAACGCGAACCACCCGCCGTCATCCTGCCCGGACGCCGCCACACCACGACCGACGGCGACACCGGCGGGTCAGTCCCGATCGCCGTCGACGACGAACTGCGCGTGGCCCTCGCCGCCACCGCCGAACTCCTCGGGGTCAGTACCTTCGCGCTGCTCCTGGGCGCGCTGCACGTCCAGCTGTGGCGCTACGGCAACGAACGGACCACGGTCGCCATCGACCTGGGCACCCGCACCCCGCACAGCCGCGACCGGGTGGGCCCCTACGTCAACGAACTCCCCATCCACACCACGCCCTCCGCCGACCCCACCTTCCGTGCCTTCGTCCAGGCCCTGCGGGCGGACCTGCGCGACCTGTACCCGGTCCGCGACGTGCCGCTGGGCCGGGTCGTCACCGGCCTGACCCCGCGCCTGGCGCTGGCGCCGGTGTCGATGAGCTATCGCCGCCGTACCTCGGTGCCCGACTTCGCCGGCCTGCCCGTGTCGATCGACTGGACCGTGTTCAACCACGCCGCGCGCGGTGACCTGCACGTGCAGTGCCTGGACGACCCGAACCGGCTCGCACTGCACCTGCACTACGCCTCCGACGCCTTCGGCGAGGGCGCCGCGACGGCGATCGCGGGCCACTACCGGACCCTGTTGCGGGCGATCGTCGCGGACCCGGACGCCCGCCTGTCCCGCCTCGCCCTGCAGAGCGCCGACGCGCGCGAACGCATGGTGCGCGATTGGAACGACACCGCCCGAGAGACCGAACCGGACACCCTGCCGGCGCAGTTCACGGCACAGGCCGCCCGGACCCCCGAGTCGATCGCGGTGGAGTGCGGCGCGACCCGGCTCACCTACGCCCGACTCGACGCGGCCGTCGACGCGGTGGCCCGGCGGTTGCGGAGCGCCGGGATCGGTCGAGGCGACCTGGTCGCGGTCTGCGCGCGCCGCACCGCCGCGTTGCCCGCGGCACTCCTCGGGGTGTTGCGGGCGGGCGCCGCGTATCTGCCGCTGGACCCGGAATACCCGTCGGCCCGCCTGGCGATGGTGCTCGAAGACTGCGCCGCGGATGCCCTGTTGACCGAACGCGACCTCCTCGGCCGCTTCCCCGGACACGCCGAGGAAGCGCTGCTGATCGACGGGATCGAGGGGCTCGACGGGACCGACGACCTCGCCGGCACGGCGGAGATCGACCCGGCCGGCCCCGATCCGGTGGCGGCACCCCCACCGACCCCCGGCGAACTCGCTTACGCGTTGGCCACGTCCGGCTCCACCGGGCGCCCGAAGGGCGTGGAGATCGAACACCGGGCGCTGGGCAACCTGCTCGCGTCGATGCGGGACGTCCTGGCCTGCGCCGCCGACTCGGTGTGGCTCGGGCTGACCTCGGCGTCCTTCGACATCTCGGCGGTCGAGCTGTACCTGCCGCTGATCACCGGCGGGCGACTCGTGCTCGCCGAGGACGCGGAGACCCGGGACGGCCGGGCGCTGCTCCGGTTGATCCGGGGCCGACGGGTAACCCATGTCCAGGCCACCCCGTCCGGCTGGCGCATGCTGCTCGACGCGGGCTTCGAGGAGCCGGCGGTGTGCGCCGTGACCGGCGGCGAGCCGCTGCCGGTGCCGCTCGCCCGGGAGCTGCGCCGCCGGGCCCGCCGACTGGTGAACGCGTACGGGCCGACCGAGACCACGGTGTGGTCCAGCACCGCCGAGATCGACCCGGACGACGAGGTGACCATCGGCCGCCCGATCGCCAACACCCGGATGTACGTCCTGGACCGACACCTGACCCCCACCCCGGTCGGGGTGGCGGGTGACCTGTACATCGGCGGCGACGGACTGGCCCGGGGCTACCGCCGGTTGCCCGCGGTCACCGCCGACCGTTTCGGGCCCGACCCGTACGGCCCGCCCGGCGCCCGCCTCTACCGCACCGGCGACCTGGCCCGGTATCGCGACGACGGCCGGATCGACTTCCTGGGCCGGGACGACCACCAGGTCAAGATCCTCGGCCATCGGGTCGAACTCGGCGAGATCGAGGGCGCGTTGCTCGACCACGCGGGCATCGCCGCGGCGGCCGTGACGGTGCGTGGGGACGGCTCCGACGGGGCGGCCCTGGTCGCCTACCTGGTCCCGCGCGGCGCCGCCACGCCGAGCGCGGCCGAACTGCGCGTACATCTGACCGCGACGCTGCCCCGGGCCCTGGTGCCCGGCGTCTATGTGCCGCTGGAACGCCTGCCGCTGACCCCCAACGGCAAGCTGGACCGGGCCGCGCTGCCCGCGCCGCCGCGCCTGCGGGCGGCCGAACCGGACCCGGACCACGAGGTGGACACTCCCGCCGACACCGGGCCCGCCGCCGAGATCACCGCGATCTGGCGCGAAGTGCTCGGACTGGACGACATCCGTCCCGATGAGGACCTGTTCGACCTGGGCGGCCACTCGTTGACCGTCACCCGGATCGGCGCGCGGATCCGCAAGCGCCTCGGCGTCGACGTACCGCTGCACGTGTTCTTCGAAACCCCGACCATCTCCGGACTCACCAGCGCGGTATCCGCGATGCGAAGCGAACGGCGGCCATGAACCCGACCCGAAGCCACGACCCGCACCCGTTGTCGGCCCCGGCCCGGCCCGCCGACCCGTCCGCGTCCCGCCCAGCGCGGCGCATCCCGCTCTCCGCCGGCCAGGAGCGGCTGTGGCTGCTCGACCGGATCAACCCCGGCGACGCGGCGTTCAACATGTTCCAGGTCCACCGCCTGCGCGGCCCGCTCGACGTCGCCGCACTCGACCGCGCCCTGTCCGAACTGGTCGACCGGCACGACAGCCTGCGCGCGACCTTCCCCGACGAGGACGGCGTACCGATCCAGGTGATCGGCGCGCCCGGGACGTTCGCCCTGGAGCGGGTGCGGGTCGACGGCGCCCCGGCCGAACGCGAACAGCGCGCCCGCGACCTGGTGGCCGAACGCACCAACCGCGCGTTCGATCTGGCGCGGGGCCCGCTGTTCGCGGCGAGCCTGCTGCACCTGGACTCCGCCGGCCTGGACCACGTGTTGTGCCTGGCCCTGCACCACATCGTCGCCGACGGTTGGTCGATGAACGTGGTCGACGAGGAACTGGCCGCGCTGTACGCGGCGTTCGTTGAGGGCCGCCCCTCGCCGCTGGCCCCGCTGCCGCTGGACTACGGCGACTACGTACGGCGGCAACACGAACTCCTCGACGAGCCCGGCTTCGAGGAGCGGCTGACCTACTGGACCCGACAACTCGCCGGTGCGCCGACCCTGGACCTGCCGGTCGACCGACCCCGCGGCGGCGGCGCCGACACCGAGTCCGGACACGGCGGCACGGTCACCCACCACCTGCCCGCCTCGCTGCGCACCGGAATCGAACAACTCGCCCGGCGCGAACGGGTCACCCTCTACATGACCCTGCTCGCCGGATACCAGACCCTGCTCGCCCGCTACTGCGACCAGGAGGACGTCTGCGTCGGCTCGCCGCTGGCGGGTCGGGACGAGGAGGACTACGAGCCGCTGGTCGGCTACTTCCTCAACACCCTCGTCCTGCGCGGCAGTACCGCCGGCGATCCGTCCTTCCGCGACTTCCTGACCCGCACCCGCACGGTGGCCCTCCAGGCGTACGCGCATCAGGACGTGCCGTTCGAGCGGCTGCTGGGCGCGTTGGACGTGGACCGCGATCCGGACAGCCCGCCGGTGTTCCAGACCATGCTGACCCTGCGCCCACCGGCCGGAGCCGGACTGCGCCTCGCGGGGGTCGCGGCCGAAGGGTTCGCGTCGGGCTTTCGGCAGGCGAAGTTCGATCTGGCCCTGGAGGTCTGGCCGGAAGGGGACGAACTGATCACCGAATTCGTCTACAACACCGACCGCTTCGCCCCCGAGAGCATCGCCCGACTGGCCCGCTGCTTCGAGACCCTGCTCGCGGGCGCGGTCGCGCGTCCGGAAACCCCGCTGTCCCGGCTGCCGCTGTTGTCGGCGGCGGAGCGCGTCCGCATGCTGGCCGGCGCGATGGGACCGACCGGCGGCGAATGCCCGGATCCGGTCGTGGCCTTCGAGGTGCAGGCGCTGCGCACCCCGCACGCGGTCGCCGTCGAGTCGGGTGACACCCGGGTCGACTACGCCGACCTCGACGCCCGGGCGAACCGGCTCGCCCGGGGGTTGCGCCGGGCCGGCACCGGACCGGACACGGTGGTCGCGGTATGCGCCGAACGTTCGATCGAGACGGTCGTCGCGCTGCTGGCCGTGCTCAAGGCGGGTGGCGCGTATCTGCCGATCGACCCGACCTCGCCGACCGACCGGATCGAGTGGATGCTGGCCGACGCCGGGGCGGAACGGGTGTTGTGCCGGGCACGATTCGCCGACCGGTTCGCCGGGGGCGCACTGCCGGTGCTGCTCCTGGACGAGGTCGATCCGGATCCGAGTGGCGACACCGAGGCGGAGCCGCCCGCCCGGATCGCCGGTCCCGACCATCTGGCCTACATCATCTACACCTCCGGTTCCACCGGCCGCCCCAAGGGCACCCCGATCACCCGGGAGGCGCTGGCCGCTCGGGTGGCGTGGATGCGCGAGCGGTATCGGAGCGGGCCCGGTGATCGGGTGTTGCAGTTCGCCTCGTTCGGCTTCGATACGCACGTCGAGGAGCTGTATCCGAGTCTGCTCGGCGGCGCCACGCTCGTGCTCGCCCCCGCCGACGGGCTGCTGCCGGACTTCTTCGGCACCGCGGCCGGGCGCACGCTCACGGTGCTCGACCTGCCCACGTCGTATTGGCACGAACTGGTCGCCCAGACACCGGGCTTGCCCTGGCCAAAGACCCTGCGGCTGCTGATCCTGGGCGGGGATCAGGCCGACGCGGCCTCGATGCGGCGCTGGCACGAGGTGTTCGGCGAGCGGGTCGAGGTGGTCAACACGTACGGCCCGACCGAGGCCACGGTGATCGCCACCGCGGCGGACCTGGCCGGCGGCGCGGCCGGAGCCTGGGACGGTTCCCGCCCGCCGATCGGCCGCCCGCTCGCGGATACCCGCGTACATGTGCTGGATCGGCACCTGGAACCGGTACCGATCGGGGTCCCGGGCGAACTGTGCATCGGTGGGGCCGGGTTGGCGCGCGGCTATCTCGGTCGACCGGCCCTGACCGCGCGCCACTTCGTGCCCGACCCGTACGGGCCGCCCGGAGCCCGGCTCTACCGCACCGGTGACCGGGCCCGGCTACGCGCGGACGGGGCCCTGGAGTTCCTGGGTCGCAACGACCACCAGGTCAAGCTGCGCGGCTACCGGATCGAACTCGGCGAGATCGAGGCGGCCCTGGTGGCCCGGCCCGACGTCGGGCAGGCGGTGGTGGTGGTCCGGGACGAACGAGGAGATCGACGGCTGGTCGCCTATGTGGTGCCGGAGGCGGGCGGGTCGATGCCCGTGCCCGACGGGGCGGAGTTGCGGGCCGCGCTGGGGCGCACCCTGCCGGCCCACGTGGTGCCCGCGGCGTTCGTGACCCTGGACCGGTTGCCGCTCACCCCGAACGGCAAGCTGGACCGGGCCGCGCTGCCCGCGCCCGAGCGACAGAGCACGCCCGACTCCTCGTTCGTGGCACCGCGCGGCAGTGCCGAGGAGTTGGTCGCGGAAACGTTCGGTGACGTGCTCGGGGTGTCCCGGGTCGGCGCGCTGGACGACTTCTTCGCCCTCGGCGGCCATTCGTTGCTGGCCACCCGGGCGGTGGCCAGACTCGGCGCGGCGATCGAACTCGCGGTGCCGATCCGGACGCTGTTCGCCGATCCCACCGTGGCCGGTCTGGCCGCGGCGATCGAGGAACTGCTGATGGCCGAACTGGACGAACTGACCGAGGCGGACGCCGAACGACTGGTGCTCGACGGAACCGAGACGGGGGACCTGCGATGACACTCACCTCACCCCCGACCCGAGCGGGCGGCCTGTCCGCCGCGAAGCGGACTCTGCTGGAACAGCGGTTGCGCCGGTCGACGGCCGCCGCCCCGCCGTCGATTCCCCGGCTGCCGGACGAGGCCGAGATTCCGCTGTCCTCGGCGCAGATCCCGCTGTGGTTCATGGAGAACCTGACGCCGGGCACCGCCGCGTACACCATCCCGTTCGCGCTGCGGCTGCGCGGGCCGCTGGACGAGGCGGCGGTGGAGCGGGCGTTGACCGGGCTGCTCGCCCGGCACGACAGCCTGCGCACCACATTCGGGACCAGCGCCGACGGCCACCCGACCGCGACCGTGCACCCGCCGGCGCCGGTCCCCGTGATCCGGCGCGACGCGCCCCTCGACCCGGATCTCGGGGCGCGCGAGCGGTGGGCCGCGGCGCTCGTGGGCGAGGAGTTCGTCCGGCCGTTCGATCTGGAGGTGGCCCCGCTGTTCCGGGCCGCACTGGTGCGGCTGGACCGGGACGACACGGTCCTGGTCGTGGTGCTGCACCACCTGGTCGGCGACGGCTGGTCGGTGCACCTGATGGTGAACGAGCTCATGGCCGACTACAACGCGTTCGTCGCCGGGCTCGAATCGCCCCTGTCGACACCGACGGTGCGGTACGGCGACTACGCGGCCTGGCAGCGGCAGCGGCTCGGCGGCGCCGAGGGCGAACGTGCCGCCGCCTATTGGCGCGAGCGGCTGGCGGGCGTGGGCACCCTGGCGCTGCCCACCGACCGGCCGCGCCCGCCGCAGCAGACGTTCCCCGGGGACGGGCACTCGTTCGAGCTCGACAAGGAACTGTGCGACGCGGTCACCGCGTTGGGGCGGGCCCACGGCGCCACGCAGTACATGACGCTGCTCGCGGCGTGGCAGGCGGTGTTGTCCCGGCACGGCGGGCAGAGCGACTTCGCGGTCGGCTCGCCGATCGCGGGGCGTCCGCATCCGGATCTGGAACCGATGATCGGCATGTTCGTCAACATGCTGGCCATGCGGGCGCCGCTGGCGGGTGATCCGACCTTCGCCGAACTCCTCGGCCGGGTACGGGAGAGCAGCCTGGATGCCTACGCCCACCAGGATCTGCCGTTCGATCAGGTGGTGCGCGGGCAGAACGTGGTGCGCGACGTCTCCCGTACGCCGCTGTTCCAGGTCACCTTCGCGCTCCAGAACTACGGGCGCGGAGAGCGCGGCTTCACCGGCCTGGCGCACGAGTGGTTCACCGCCGATTCCCGGGTGACCCGCTTCGATCTGAGCCTGTTCGTGTTCGAGGTCGGCACCGGGATGCACGGGCTGATGACCTACAACACCGACCTGTTCGACGCGGCCACGGTCGAGCGGCTGGCCGGGCATCTGGCCACGCTGTTGCGGTCGGTGGTCGCCGATCCGCACGTGCCGCTGTCCCGGATCGACCTGCTCGGTGCGGCCGAGCGGACGCGGTTGCTCACCGAGTGGAACGACACGGCTCGTCCGCTGTCCGAACACGCCACGTTGGCGCGGGCGATCGAGGCACAGGTGGCCCGCGATCCGCGAGCGCCGGCGGTGACCCACCAGGGCGAAACGCTCGACTACGGCGAACTCGACGCCCGCGCGAATCGGCTGGCCCGTCGGTTGCGGGCGGCCGGGGCGGGGCCGGAGACGCCGGTCGCGTTGTGCCTGGAGCAGTCCCCGGACCTGGCGGTGGCGGTGCTCGCCGTGCTCAAGGCGGGTGCGGCGTATCTGCCGCTTGATCCGGAACAGCCGGTGGAGCGACTGACGTTCATGCTCACCGACTCGGCGGTGCGGGTGGTGGTCACCGACACCGCGCTGCGCGAGCGTACGGTGGGCCACACCGGAACGGTGGTCCTGGTCGACCGCGAGCGGGCCGCGATCGAGGCGGAGAGCGCGGATCCGGTGCCGGGCACGGCGCAGCCGGGGAATCTGGCCTATGTGATCTACACCTCCGGTTCGACCGGGCGTCCCAAGGGAGTCGCGGTCCAGCACCGGGAGGCGCTGGCCTATCTGGAGGGGGTGCGCGAGCGGTTCGAGGTGGTGCCCGGGTCGGTGTACGGGCTGGCCCAGTCGTTGTCCTTCGACTTCGCGATCACCACGCTGTACCTGGCCTGGACCACCGGCGGCGAACTGCACCTGATGCCCAAGCGGCTCTCCGGCGCGGAGTTCGCCGACTATCTGGCCCGGCATCCGGTCGACTACCTCAAGATGACGCCCTCGCACCTGGCCGGGCTGGCCGCGGAGGTCGGCACCGAACCGCTGTTGCCCCGGCGGTTGTTGATCCTCGGCGGCGAGGGCTCGTCCTGGGAGTGGACCCGGGATCTGGCCGCGCTCGGGGGTTGTGCGGTGGTCAACCACTACGGGCCGACCGAGACCACGGTGGGGGTGACCACCTACCGGGTCCGGCCCGACGACGTGGTGACCTCGACCGTGACGCCGATCGGCCGGCCGCTGCCGAACGCGCGGGTGTACCTGCTGGACGCCCACTCGGAGCCGGTGCCGATCGGGGTCACGGGGGAGATCCACATCGGCGGCGAGCGGCTGGCCCGGGGCTATCTGGGCCAACCGGGGGCCACCGCGGACCGGTTCGTCCCCGACCCGTTCGGCCCGCCCGGCGGGCGGCTGTACCGCACCGGTGACCTCGGCCGGTATCTGCCCGGCGGCGACATCGAGTTCCTGGGGCGCGGCGACCAGCAGATCAAGGTTCGCGGCTACCGGGTCGAACCCGCCGAGATCGAGGAGGCGTTGCGGGCGCAGGAGGGCGTCGCGCAGGCCGTGGTGGACGCTCGCGGCCCGGCGGGCGCGCAGCGGTTGATCGCGTATCTGGTGCCGCCGGAGGAGGACGGGAAGGATCCGTCGCTCCCGGGTGAACGTCCCGCCGGCGCGGAGTTGCGGCGCGCGTTGTTGTTGCGACTGCCCGAGTACATGGTGCCGTCGCGCTTCGTGTGGCTGGATCGCCTGCCGCTGAAGGCGCACGGCAAGGTGGATCGGGCGCTGCTGCCGGAACCCGACGCGGCCGAGGGCGCGGGCGGGGGTGAGCGGGTACCGCCTGCGGGCGAACTCGAGGAAACGCTCGTCGGGATCTGGACCGAGGTCCTCGAACTCGCCGCGGTGGGCGTGACCGACGACTTCTTCGAACTCGGCGGCCACTCGCTGCTCGCCATGCAGGTTCTGGCCCGGCTGCGCAAGGTGTCGCCGCCCGGCGGTCGGCAGGTGTCACTGCTCGAACTGTTCAAGCACCGAACCATCCGCGAACTGGCGCAACTGCTCGAACGCCCGGTCGGCGCGGACGAACCACGGTCGCTGCTGCACGAGTTGACCCGACCGATCCCGGTCGGACAGCGGGTGTTGTCGCTGGTGTGCGTGCCGTACGGCGGCGGCAGCGCGGTGGTCTACCAGCCGTTGGCGGACGCGCTGCCGGCGGGGCACGCGCTGTACTCGGTGGCGATTCCCGGCCACGACCTGTCCATGCCGGAGGCGCCCAGGCCGATCGAGGAGGTCGCCCGGGAGTGCGCGGACGAGATCCTGGCCGGGGTCGAGGGGCCGTTGGCGCTGTACGGGCACTGCGGGGTGGGCAGCGCGCTCACCGCGCAGATCGCGTATCTCCTGGAGCAGGCCGGGCGCCGCCTGGAGGCGGTGTACCTCGGCGCGATCTTCCCGTTCGCCCGGCCCGAGGGCGGTGTGCTCGGCGCGTTGACCCGATTCGCCGGCCTGGAGCGGCTGCGCGGGGACCGGGTGCATCTGAACTGGCTGACCTCGATGGGCGCCGACCTGGGCGACCTGGACGAGGAGCAGGTGAGCTTCATCATCCGCAACATGCGCAAGGACGGGCTGACTTCGGAGGCCTACTTCACCAAGCGCATGGCCGAGGACCTGCCGCCGCTGTCCGCACCGGTGATCTCGGTGATCGGCGAGCGCGACCCGAGTACCGAGTTCTACCAGGAGCGCTACCGCGAGTGGCACTTCATGGCCTCGGCCACGGCGCTGGTGGTGATCGACGAGGCGGGCCACTACTTCCTGCGTTACCGGGCCGAGGAATTGGCCGAGATCGTCACCGCGACCCACGACGCGGTGGCGCGGGACCGTACCGAACCGCTGACCCGGGCGGTGCGCGGCGAGGACGCGGGCTGGTGGTTGCACGGGGTCTCCGGGGCCGAATCGGGCTCGGTGGCCGAGTCGGTGCCGGGTTCCGGGTCGGGCTCGGTCGTGGATGTGAGGTCCGCGGATCGGTCGGCGGTGCGGCCGAGCATGGGCCGCTTCATGGCGGTGGCGCTCGGGCAACTCGCCTCGATCACCGGGTCCGCGCTGACCGAGTTCGCCATCCCGATCTGGATCTATCTGCGTACCGATTCGCTCACCCAGTTCGCGCTGTTCTCGGTGCTGGCCCTGGTGCCGGGCATCGTGGTGGCGCCGCTCGCGGGGGCGGTGGTGGACCGCAACAGCCGCCGGTCGGTGATGTTGGCCGCGGACTGCGTGGCGGGTCTGGTGCAGGTGACGATGGCACTGCTGCTGTGGGCGGGCCATTTGGGGGTGGGCGCGGTGTACGGCCTGCTCGTGGTGTTGTCGCTGACCGCGACCTTCCAACGGCTGGCCTACAACTCGGCGGTGCCGCAACTGGTGCCCAAGCGCTATCTCGGCCACGCCAACGGGATCGTGCAAATGAGCACCGGGCTGGCCCAGTTGGTGGTGCCGCTGATCGCGGTGGCGCTGCTCGCGGGGATCGGGCTCGGCGGGATCCTGCTGATCGACATCGCCACCTTCGTGATCGCGGTGACCGTGGTGGCGTTCGTGCCGTTCCCCGACACGATGGCGCAGACCCGGCGCGAGACGATGGTCAAGGAGATCGCCAACGGGGTGCGCTACTCGATGGGGCACGCGGGATTTCGCACGATGTTGCTCTACTTCGCCCTGCTGAACGTCTTCCTGGCGCCGATGCTGGTGCTGATGACGCCGCTGGTGCTGTCGTTCGGCTCGGTACACACCGCCGGCGCGGTCGGCATGGCGGCCGGGGCGGGTGCGCTGCTCGGCGGGCTGGCCATGGGCGTGTGGGGCGGCCCCCGGCATCGGCGGATGCACGGCATCCTGGTCGCCACGGCGCTGATCGCGGTGTTCGCCTTCCTGGCCGGGGTGCGGCCCTCGCCGGTGCTGGTCGGGGTCTCCTTCTTCGGGGTGTTCTTCGGCCTGTCGCTGCTCAACGGCATCTACGCGACGATCATCCAGGTCAAGGTGCCGCAGCGGTTCCACGGCCGGGTGATCGCGCTGAACACGATGGTGGCGTGGTCCACCCTCCCGCTGGGCTTCGGGGTGATCGCGCCGCTGTCCGTGCATCTGCTCGAACCGCTGTTGCGTCCGGACGGCGCGCTCGCCTCCAGCGTCGGCCGGGTGATCGGCGTGGGGGAGGGGCGCGGCACCGGATTCCTGTACCTGATCTGCGCGTCGGCGATGATCCTGCTGGCCCTCGCCTCGTTCCGGCACCGGGTCCTCTCGCGCTTCGACGACGAGGTCCCCGACGCGATGCCGGACGACCTGATCGGCATCGAGGAACGCCGCAAGCGCACCGGGACACCATCCACCAAGACCGACCCGACCCACCTCGAACCGGAGAAGGTATGACCATCGACGACGAACCCACGCGTGTGTGCCGTGTAGTGATCAACGACGAGGACCAATACTCGGTCTGGGCCGCCGACCGCGACATCCCGGCCGGCTGGCGAGCCGAAGGCTTCACCGGCCCCCGCGCGGACTGCCTGGCCCACATCGACAAGGTCTGGACCGACATGCGCCCCCGCAGCATCCGCAACCTCACGGACGCCTGACCCGACACGGTGGTGGGCCCGGTCGGGCCCACCACCGGCGGGCGGTCAGCGGACCGTGTCCACAAGCGGATCGGTGTCGAGGGTGAGGTCGACCGGTGCGGGGAGGTGCACACGCTTGCCGAAGGATCGCGCGATGACAGCGGTGTATCGGCCGTCTTCCGGCTCGCTGTGCACGATCGCCTCGCAACGGTCGCGGTCGATCAGGAGATACAGCGGAATTCCGGTCTCGGCGTAGGCGCGAGGCTTCTCCTCCCGATCCCACTTGTCCGTGTCCCCATCGAACGAGGTCACTTCCACGACCATGAGTACCGCGGTCGGGTCGCTCCACTCGCCTTGGCCGAGGAAGGTGCCCTCCGGGGCGAGCGTGGCATCGGGTCGGGCCCGGCCGTTTCGGTATTGCTCGACCCGGAGACCTTGCTCGATGTAGAGCGAGAGTTCCGACCGAAGACGCGCGAACAATTTCACCAGCCACACGATGATCTCGCCGTGATCACCATCGGGCATCGCCTTTACCCCCACTTTGCCGCCGATCAGTTCCAGCCAGAGATCGTCGGGGTTCTCACGGGTGTGCTCGACCATGCGCTCGAACTGTTCGACCGACATGGCTGCACGTTCGGTCACCGCGGACATCGGTGGCCTCCGTTCCTGTGGCTCGCGTCGCGTCATCCGCCCATGATTCACCGCCGACGGTCCATGAGGCCGTCAACCGGGCCGATGTGCTGTCGTCGGGTCGAACCGTACGCAGGGATCTCGGAGTCGGGGCGAGAACTCGGGTGGTTCCCCCGAACGGGTGATCGGCTCAGGGTGTCGCCGCCGGTTCCGGGGTGGCGGCCTGGTGGTGGGCGTATGTGCTGACGGCTATGCCGAGGGCCGTGATGATCGCGGCCAAGAGGTAGACGGCGCGTAGGCCCGGGCCGTTGTCGGCGGTGTGGCCGCCGAGCCAGGCGCCCAGGGCGGCGGCCAGTTGGTAGGCGGAGGCGTTGACGGCCATGGCGAGGGTGGGGGCGGAGGCGGCGGTGGTCAGGACGCGGGTCTGCATGCCGGGGATCACCGCGAAGCCGAGGGCGCCGATGACGAAGACCAGGATCGCGGTGGGCACGCGGCTGCCGGCGGTCGCCCACATGAGGACCAGGGTCGCGGCGAGCGCGGTCAACAGGCCGATCTGGGTGCGCATCGGCGCGCGGTCGGCGAGCCGCCCGCCGACGACGTTGCCCACCGCCGCGCCGACGCCGTACGTCAGCAGCAGGAACGGTACGGATCCCTCCGCGAAGTGCGCGACGTCGGTGAGCAGCGGGGCGAAGTAGGTGAAGACGGCGAGCAGGCCGGCGTTGGCGACGGCGGTGACGGCGATCGCCCACCGTACGTCCCGGTCGCGGAACACGCGCAGTTCGGCGACCGCCGAGCCGGCCGACGCGGCACCGCGTACGTCCGGAACCAGGCGCCACACCAGGGCCAGGCCCAGCGCGCAGCAGGCCGCGATGGCGACGAACGTGGCCCGCCAGCCGAACGCGTTGCCGATCAGCGTGCCCAGCGGCGCGCCCAGGATCATCGACAGGTTCATCCCGAAGACCAGCGTGGACACCGTGGACGCCTGCCTGCCCGGTGCGGCCGTGGACGCGGCGATCACGATCGCGTTGGCGAAGAACGTGGCGGTGACCAGCGAGGTGACGATGCGCGCCGCGAACAGGACGGGATAGGTCGGGGCGAGCGCCGAGGCCAGGTTCCCGACCACCACGATCGCGAGCAGGACGGTGATCAGCGGCTTGCGCCGCGCCCGAGCGGTGAGCGCGGTCAGTATCGGACCGCCGACGATCATGCCGATGGCGTACGCGGTCACCAGCAGCCCGGCGGCCGAGATCGACACGTGCATGTCGTCGGCGACATCGGGCAGGATGCCGGCGATCACGAACTCGCCGGTGGTGACGCCGAAGACGCACACCATGAGGGCCGCTACGGCGGGTGGGACGTCGGGTCGTATCGAGCGCATCTTGCTTCCCCGGGGTGAGTATGCGGTGATTATTTTTTACTGAGCAGTACAGAAAATGGGCATGCCGAGGCGACGCCGGGTCCTCCGGGCTCCGGATCGCCCGACGCCCCCTCGCTCCCGCCTACAGTGCCGCCAGCGCCCCCTCCACGACATCGAGGAGTGCGTCACGGTCGTCGGTGACCTTCGCGAGCGTGCGCAGGCCGTAGTACGTGCTCTGGAACGTCCGGGCCACCTGGAGCGCGGGCCGGTCGCCGGTCAACTCGCCCGTGGCCCGGCCGATCGTGATCAGGTGGCAGAGGGCCTGCTCCAGGTCGACGAATTGTCGGTGCACCAGGTCCGCGACCATTCCGCCGCGCCCGCTCGGTTCGGTCGCGGCGTTGAGGGCCAGGCACCCGCGCCGGCCGGGGTCGGCGAGGTCGAGGTCGATCATCCCCAGCAGCAGGTCCCGCAGTCGTTCCCGGACCGAGCCGCCCGGGTCGGCCAACATCGCCACCTGCGCCTGGGCCAGGGTGCTCCCGTAGCGGCGCACGGCCTCCTCGTACAGCCGGTGTTTGCTGCCGAACGCGTTGTAGAGGCTGCCCCGGCCGAGTCCCGTGCGGGTGCACAGATCCTGGGTGGTGGTCGCCTCGTAGCCCTTCTCCCAGAACACCGCCATGGCGGCGTCGATCACGGCTTGGTCGTCGAACTCGCGCGGCCTGCTCATGAGCGGAAGCCAACCAGTTCTGTACACATCAGTCAACAACGGCCGGCGGGGTGGTTCGTGCGTGGCGGCGGCGCCAGAAGGGGTGGTCGGGCCAGCGTCGTTCGGCGGTGTAGGCGTCGTGGTGGTTGCGGTGGTAGGCGGAGAGCACGGAGGTGATGCGATCCCGGTACACGGCGAGGGCGTTCGGGTGGCCGGACAGGCTCGCGTCGAGTGCCTCGGCGGCGGTCAGGCCGGTGTACAGGGCGGTGAGGATGCCCTGGGAGGAGAGTGGGTCGAAGGCCGCGGCGGCGTCGCCGACCGCGATCCAGCCGTCGCCGAAGACCCGGTCCAGGTGCGCGCTGTGGGCGGGGGCGCGGCGCGGGGCCGGGTCGCGGGGGAAGGGGACGGCGGCCACCCGGGCGGCGGTGTGGGTGGTTTCGGCGAGGTGGGCGCGGAAGGCGACGTCCCGGCCGGGACCGAGAGTCGGCGCGTCCGCGTCGGTGAAGTAGGCGAGGAGGAGTCGGTCGCCGGGCACGAGGGCGGTGTACCACCAGCCGTCGGGGGCCGATTCGACCAGGGTGCTCGCGTCGGTATACGAGGCGGGGACGTCCGGCAGGGTCAGGTGCAGCGCGATCAGCGCGTCCCGGGTCCGGCGGTGGGCGCCGCCGACGCCGGTCGCGATGCTCGCGCGACGGCCCGTCGCGTCCACGAGCCGGTCGCAGACCGCGACTTCGTGCCGATCGCCGCGGCGCAGTGGTACCGCCCATCTGCCGTCGGGACGCCGCGTCGGCACGCCGACCCGGGTGTGTTCGGCGACCTCCGCGCCCGCCGCCCGGGCGCCCTCGCGCAGCCGTGCGTCGAACAGGGCGCGATCCAGATGCCGGCCGGATCCGTACGGGTCGACGATGCTCGACACCGTGGCCGGGTGCGCCGAACCCCACGCGGACACCGTGGCGTGGCACGGCAGGTGGCCCGGCCCCGGTACGTGCTCGGCCACGCCCAGGTCGGCCAACAACCGCCCCGCGGCCGCCGGCAGCGCCTCGCCGATCGCCGGCGGCCCGGAACCCGCGTCGGCGAGCAGGACCGAACGACCGGCCCGAGCCAGGGTGATCGCGGCCGAGGCGCCGGCGGGACCGCCGCCCGCCACGATCACCTCGTGGCGCCGACGGACGGGCGGCGCCCCGGCCCCGGTCACGGGGTGTCCAGGTAGGGGTCGATGTTGTCGACGTAGCCCACCGTTACCTCCGCCGCGTCGTGCCCGGTCGCCTCGACCGCGACCGCGGTCGCCGTCTCGACCGCCGTCCGCGCCGGGACGTGCACGTTCACCAGGTTGTTGGTGTCGGCGGCCTGATCGAAGGGCGGCTCCGGCCTCGATTCGACCCCCATCACCTTCGGGAAACGGCCGTCGCCGACGGTGTAGGGGCGGGTCTCGACGATGCCGAGCTTGTACCAGCCGTCCACCATCTGCCGGCGCTGCTCCTGCGGGGTGCTCCCGGTCAGGCCGCGCAGCCACACCGCGCGGTGCGCGAAGGCGGCCTCGCGGTCCGCCGAGCCGTCGCCGTCCGGGCGGTTGACCGTCTCGTAGTCGCTGTGCTTCAGCACATGGTTCGGCACGCGCGCCGGCCAGAACGAGGGCACGTACGGGTCGTAGCGCGGCCCGAGCCCGGCCTGCGACTCGTACCCGGCCCGACACCCGGCGGTGTCCGTCTGCCACGGCACCGCCATCCACCGGCTCAGGTCGCCCGGGCCCTGCGCGTGCAACGGCCCGTCGGCGGCCAGTGCCTTGTCCGGGGTCAGGGTGTCGCCGTAGTCGGGATCGGGCGCACCCTCGGCACGCGGCAGGATCCGGAACGGCTCGGCGAACATCGACGCGTGCCGGATCGGCCAGGTCACCTCGATCCCGGGATGGAACGCGTCGGCCACGCAGAAGTCCAGTGCGGCCCGATCCAACAACCCGGGCTGCGCGGCCGGCGGCGCGTCCTCCACCTTCGCGGGGTACCCCGGGAACGGCGCCGGATCGAACTCGCCCCGCGACCACGCGAGCAGCAGCCGGTCCTGGGTCGGGGACAACGTCATGTGCTGCCGCACCGTGCGCGGCACACTCGCCATGCCGTCCCCGTACAACCACGGCCACGGCATCGGCGACTTGTCGTCGCGGCCGTGGTCGCGCAGCGCCGTGTACACCTGCCGGCGCAGCTCACGATGCCTGGTCGCCGGACTCCCGAGCCGGGCCAGGTTGTCCGGATCGAGGAAGTGGTCCGGACCGGCCCAGCCGAACCGCGCGGCGAACCCCGCGTTGACCCACTGGAGTTCGCAGAACCGGCGCAGGATCGGCTCGATGTGCTCACCGAAGGAGACCCGGGTCGGGAACGGCAGTTGCCCCGTCGAGACGAACACGTCGAAGAGCAGGTCGTACAGGGTCCGCAGGGTGCGTACCTCGGGCGCGAAGTTCGGCGGCGCGACCACCACCCACGCCGGATCCACCGGGATCGGCACGCCGTCGAGGGTGACCGTGGCGGTGACCGGCCCGTCGCAGATGTCGTCGTACCAACCGTCGTTGTTGGTCACCGAGTCCAGTGGCGTGTGGTCGGGGGAGCCGGAGGTGCCGTGCCCGCCGAGCACCACCAACCGGCCCGCCTCGTCGGCGCGCATCTCGCCCAAGGGCACGTCGACCCGGCCGAGGAATCGGCCGCCGGTGAACGGCACGGTCGCGCCGCTCGCCGCGTCGAGGGTCTTGCGGCCGGGGTCGATCACCAACGAACCCCGGTCGGCGACAGCGGGGTTGCGCCGCACCGACGGCTTGGCCGCCGGGTCGCGGGAGTCGGGGATGTCCAGCGGCAGATGGAACCGGTACCAGCCGGCCTTGCGATTGGCCACGTGCACGCCCCAGGTGATCCCGGTGCCCGGGTCGGCGGTGGTCACCTCGCGCACCACCCGGCCGTCGGCGGTGAGGCCGTACAGGCGGAACCGGGCCGCCTGCCGCTTGATCGCGCCGTCGGGGTCCTTGTACGAACCCGCCGGGGACACCGGCGGGTTCGGGGTCTCGGGCCCGTGGAACCAGCCGTCGGGGCGCGTGCTGTTGCCCACGCGCGCGATGCCGATGGCCGGGTGGATCCGCAGCCGGACGATCGCATCTCCCGACCTGCCGCTGCCGTTGCGGTCGCTCACAACACTCCCGTCGCCGTCGTGCGTCCTCGTCGCCGGGACGAACCCGCCCACGGGGGTCGGCCGCTCGCCACGACGCGCGACGCCTGTCCCCGTCGCGCGCGCTCCTACACGCTCGCCAACCGCGTATCCCCGGCGCAAGGCCCAGTCGGGTGACAAACCGGGGAATCGCCACGACCCCGCCCGGCGACGGGCCGCCGGTGACGGGGTGAGCAACGGCACGACGGCGCACCGGTGTAGCCGGTCGTGGGCGGTGACCGTCGGGTCGCCGCGAGTCGGTCGGTGGGATCGGATCAGGTGACCCACCGGTCGACCACCAACGCGGTCCCGAGAGTGCCCCGATCCGGTAGCCGCCCCGGAACCGGTGCCCCCGCCCGGACGCGGGCGGGGGTGCGGGCCGGCGGGCGGCGCGCGTCAGTCGGCCGACAGGCGGGTCACCTCGGTGACCTCCACCAGGCGGCGCAGTCTCGCCTCGACCCGGGCGGCGTCGCGCGGATGCACGCTCACCTCCACCGTGGCCGCGCCGAGGTCGGTCGAGGTGTAGGTCAGCCGGTGGACGCCGTGGTTGTTGAGCACGGTGGCCACCCGGGCCAGCGAGCCCCGGTGATGGCGCATGCGCGCCACGAGATGGGCGATCTCCGGGTCCGCGGTTCGGGACCGGTCGGGTGGGCCGAGCGGTCGGGCGGGTGGTACGTACCGAGCGACATCGAGGACCTGGGCGCCGTCGTCAACCATGGGTCGCTGTGCTCCTGTCGTGGGGGTGGGTGCGCGGTTTCGATGCGAACCGTCGGAGAAAACAGAAAGACCCCTCGCGAAGCGCGAGAGGTCTGCGTGCGGACGGTGGGCCGCAGGGAATGGTCGTCCTGCTCAGCCCGGTGTCGGCACGCTGTCGGTAATAATCGTCCGACGCCGCATGACATCGAAGTTCGCACACCCGCCACGCGCCGTCCAACGCGTCTCATGATGCGGATGGCGGCCCGTGCCGGGGCCGGCGCACGCGCCCGGCGCCCGATGCGCGTGCCGAAGGCACCCGGACGATCGGGTCGTCGGATCGGGTGGTGATCCGACGACCGGTCGATCGCCCGGGTGCCGCGGGTCGTTCAGCGCGAGCTCGGCGAGAGCTCCCGTCGTCTCAGAACTTGATCCATTCGCTGGACGTGGTCACCGAATCCAGGATGTCCTGGATCGGGTCGATGCCCAGGCCCGGACCGGTGGGCACGTCGAGGTGTCCGTCGGCGAGTTCGAAGGGCGTGGTGATGTCGGTGGCGAAGTAGCGGCGCGAGGCGGAGGTGTCGCCGGGGAGCACGAAGCCGGGCAGCGCGGCGAGGGCGACGTTGGCGGCGCGACCCAGGCCCGTTTCCAACATGCCGCCGCACCAGACCGGCACGCCGTGCGCCACACACAGGTCGTGGATGGCCTTGGCCTCCAGGTAGCCGCCGACCCGGCCCGGCTTGATGTTGATGATCGAGGCCGCGCCCAGGGTGATCGCTGCGGCGGCGTGCTCGACCGACTCGATCGACTCGTCCAGGCACACCGGGGTCTTCAACTGCCGGGACAGCGCCGCGTGTTGCACCAGGTCGTCGTCGGCCAGCGGCTGTTCGATCAGCAGCAGGTCGAAGTCGTCCAGCTTGGCCAGTTGCCGGGCGTCGGCCAGGGTGTAGGCGGCGTTCGCGTCCACCTGGAGCAGCAGGTCGTCGCCGAACCGCTCGCGCACCGCGCGCACCGGCGCCAGGTCCCAGCCCGGCTCGATCTTCAGCTTGATCCGGACATAGCCCTCCTCGACGAACCCGCCCACCGCGTCCAGGAGTTCGGGGATGGAGTCCATGATGCCGACGGACACCCCGCACGGCACCCGCTCGCGCGACGCGCCGAGGAAGGAGCCGAACGACTCGCCGGAGATCCGCAGTTGCGCGTCGAGCACGGCCGTCTCCAGCGCCGCCTTCGCCATCCGGTGGCCCTTGAACGGCTTCATCGCCCGCTTCGCCGCCCGCGCGTCCACCTTCTCCGGCAGCGCCGGGATCAGGAAACGCTTGAGCACGTCGAGCGCGGCGTCCACGTACTCCGAGCTGTACAGCGGCTCGGACATCGCCACACACTCGCCCCAGCCCTCCCCCTCGGGGGTGACCACGCGCACCAACACGATGTCACGGGCGGTCTCGACGCCGAAGGAGGTGCGGAACGGCGCGCGCAGCGGCATCGCGATCCGGCGCAGTTCGATTGCGTTGATCTTCATGGTGCCTGGACTCCTGATCGGTTCGAGGTGGTTCGGTGGCAGGTCATGCGGCCGGCCCGCGGGTGAGGACGTAACGGGACCGGCCGTGGAAGCCGGTCACCCGGGCGCCGTCGGCGAGCAGCCCGGCCAGCACCTCGCGCAGCGCGAGTCGCCAGTCCCGGGCCGCGGCCGGGTCGGTGTGCCGCAACTTCTCGATGTCCGCCGGGACGCCGACGAGCAGGTCCTCGGCGTCGGTGCGGCCGAGTGCGGGCCGGCCGTCGCGATCGGTCAGCGCGGCCACCGCGCCCGGCGGTACGACCACCGGGATCGATTCGCGGCGGGCCGCGGCGACCACGCGCGGTTCGGCCAGGTCCCAGCCGACCATGGCGCGGTCGGTGTCGGTGCCGGCGTTGATCGCGTCGTCCACGGTGCCGTAGAAGTTGGGCAGGTAGGCGTCGATCACACCGCCGAGCTTGGCCAGGTTGAAGTGCGCGTTGCGGGCGATCAGCGGGTCGTACGTCCAGGTGATCCGGTGCAGGCCGCGATCGAGCGCCCAGTCGCGCTGGTGCAGCTTCAGCGCCAGGCCCGCCGCGTGGCCCGGGAGCGCGCCGGTGATGTGCGAATGCATCGTGCGGGCGATCGGCGCGCCGAAGAAGGCGACCGTCGCGCCGACGAGCCGGCCGTCGGCGTAGGCGCCGGCGACGTAGTTGCCCGCGTGCGACAGCGCGCGCATCTGCTCCACGTTGATCGGCGGGTTGTTCGCCGGCGTGCCCCAGATCTCGCAGAACAGCGCGCAGACGGATTCCAGTTCCTCGAGCTCGTGCAGTTCCCGGATGGCCGGGGCGCTGAGCACCGGGGCGCTCATCGCCGCACCGCGTCGATCAGGCCCGCGAGCAGCGCGGTACGCGGGGCCAGCTCGGCCACGATCACGTGTTCGTGGTCCGCGTGCGCGCCGCCGCCGACGGCGCCGAGGCCGTCGAGCGTGGGGCAGCCGACCCCGGCGGTGAAGTTGCCGTCGGAGGCGCCGCCGACCGCCGCGGAGCGCAGCGGGGGCAGGCCCAGGTGGGCCGCGGTGAGGCCGGCGAGGTCGAACAGCGCACGGGAGGAAGCGTCCTCCAGCGGCGGGCGGTTGGCGCCGCCCGACACCTCGACCCGGGCACCCGGCACGGTCGTGGGCAGCGCGCGGATCAGCTCGTCGACCCGGTCCTGCGCCTTGCGCGTGGGCACCCGTACATCGACCGTCACCGCCGCGTGCGGCGGCACCGTGTTGGACACCGCGCCCGCCCGGACCACGGTGGGGGTCACCGTGGTGCGCCAGTCGCCCGTCGCTCCCTCGTCGACCACGTCGGCCAGGCCGTCGAGGGCGAGCACCAGGTGTGCGGCCTCGATCGCGGCGTTGATCCCCTTCTCCGGCTCCAGACCGGCGTGCGCGGCCTTGCCGTGCACGACCAGTTCGTACTGCGAGCCGCCCTTGCGCGCGGTCTTGAGCGCGCCGCCGTCGGCGGACGCCTCCAGGACGAACGTGGCCGCGCAGCCACGGGCGGCGTCCTCGATCAGCCCCCGCGAGCTGGTCGAACCGACCTCCTCGTCGCCGGTGATCAGTACGCCGATCCCGTCGAGCGAGTCCAGCGAGGCGAGCGCGTGGAAGATCTGGACCAGGCCGGCCTTCATGTCGAAGCACCCCGGCCCCCGGGCGATCCCGTCGCGCACCGACCACGGATGGGTGGTCAGCGAGCCCATCGGCCACACCGTGTCGTGGTGGCCGACCAGCAATACGCGCGGGGTGCCGAAGGTCCACTGGAGGTGGGTCACGCCTTCGAGCACGATCCGGCGCGGTTGGGCGCCGAGCAGGCGCGCACCCTGGGCGGCGACCACCTCGGCGCTGCGGGCGACCGCGGCCAGGTCGGCGGAGAAGGACTCACACGTGACCAGCTCGGCCAGATCGGCCAGCATGGCGTCGGTGTCGAAGGCGGAGACGGCGCTGATGGGGCCGGGCGTGCGGTCGGTCGTGGGGCCGGTCATCGGGCCCGCCCCAGCTCGGCGCGGAACAGCCGCTGCACGTTGCCGCCGAGAATCGCCATGATCTCCTTCTCGCCGAAGCCGCGCCGGACCAACGCCTCGGTCAGTGCGGGGAGTTCGGCCGGACCGTCCAGGCCCGGCAGGGTGGTCGAGGTGTCCACGCCGGTGTAGTCGACGCCCTCGCAGCACGGGGGGGTGATGTCGGCCAGCACCTCGCGCAGGAAATCGGGGCCGATCCCGACGTGGTCGATGCCGGCCACGCCGATCACGTGCTCGATGTGGTCGACGATGCGGTCGATGGTCTGCTCGGCGCGCTCGGTGCTCAGGAAGTCCGGCACGAAGTTGACGCAGACGACACCGCCCGTGGCGGCCACGCCCCGGATCTGCTCGTCGGTCAGGTTCCGGTGGTGGTCGCACAGCGCCCGGGCCGCCGAGTGGCTGGCCAGCAGCGGGCGGGTGGCCTCCTGCAACACGTGTGCGACACCGGAGGCGCCCAGGTGGGAGATGTCGAAGACGATGCCCAGGCGTTCCATCTCGCGCAGCGCCTCGACGCCGGCGTGGGTGAGCCGGCTGCCGGTGGCGTCCTCGCCGCTGCCGTCGCCGAGCGGGGAGCGGCCCCAGTGCGCGATCGAGGCGACCCGGACGCCGAGGCGGTACAGGGTGCGGAACAGCTCCAGGTCGGCGTCCACGCCGGGGGCGCTCTCCAGGGCCAGGACGAGGGCGATCCGGCCCTCGGCCAGTGCCGCGTCGATGTCGTCCCCGTTCAGGCAGAGGCGCACGTCGTCCGGGTTGCCCTCGGCGATCGTGTGCGCGCACTCGACCATGCGCAGTGTGCGGCGCAGCGCTCCCTCGGGTCGGAACTGGTCGTCCACGAAGACCGGCAGCACCTGTACGTCCACCCCGCCCTCGCGGAGTTGCGGCAACCACTGCTCACGGAAGAAGCTCGCCCATCGTCCGGGTGGTCGCTCGACCACCGCCATCAACAGGTCGTTGTGCGTATCCGCGACGACGGCGCGGGTGTGCAGGTCGGAGCCCATATCGAATCCTTCCGGTCGGTGTGTCAGCGACGCTAGGCGGCGGCGCGCACCGAGTGCTTCGTCCGAATGACCAATGCTGTCGAAGGTTTCCGTAACCGGGCACAAAGCCACGACGACACGCCCCCTCCGAACGCTCGCGTACACCCCGGGGAGCGACAAGAGCCCACGGGAACCGCGGCGGGGGCGGCCGGAGGCGCGCCGGGCGTGCGGTGGAGGGCGTGCGGGAGCGCGGAGTGGGGTCGGCGAGCGGGGTCGGGGGTGGGAAGCGGGGCCGGAGGTGGGTGGGCGCGACAAAGGAGGGGGGTCGGGTTTGTTGTCGTGGACGATCCGTGGGTGGGGGTCGGCGCTCTACCGTGCGCAGGTGTCCCGGGCTTCCCGGGGTTGGTTCGGGCGGCTCCGGTGCGGGGGGTGTCGTGCGGGTTCGGCGTCCGACCCGGATTTCTGGCCGGGCCGTCCGTCGGCCCTGGGAGGCGCCCGTGCCTGTCGACCGTTTGCTCCCCTCTGCTGCCGCCCACGACCTGATCGCCCGCACGCGGGCGTTCGCGGATCGGGAGCTCACGCCTCGGGCCGGCGCCTGTGAGGCCGAGGCGCGTTACCCCACGGGGCTGTTCCGCACGCTCGGCCGGGCCGGGCTCTCCGGACTGCCCTACCCCGTGCGCTACGGGGGCGGTGGCCAGCCGTACGAGGTCTACCTCCAGGTCCTGGAGGAGTTGGCCGCGCGCTGGGTGGGCCTCGCCGACGCGGTGCACGTGCACACCCTGGCGTGCCTGCCGGCGGCCGTGCACGGCACCGACGCGCAGCGTGAGCAGTGGTTGCCGGGGATGTTCGACGGCGTGCTGATCGGCGGCCACGGCCGTGCCGAGCCGCATGTGGGCGCCGACCCGTCGGCGGTGGCCTGCCGGGCCGAGCGCACCCGGGGCGGTCACCTGCTGGTCGGCACCCAGGTCGAGCTGGCGCACGGCGGCCGCGCGCACTTCCACACCGTGTTCGCCCGGACCGGCCCGGCGCGGCCCGACGTCTCGTGCTTCCTGGCCCCCGGCGCCGACGAATACCTCTACTTCGGCCCGCCCGAGCCGTCGCTCGGGCTGCGCGCCTTCCCGACCACCACCGCCTACTGGGACGGCGTGTACCTGGAACCCGAACGGCTGATCGGGGTCCGGGACCGGGGTCTGCGGATCGCGTTCGAGATCCTGGACGCCGGCCGGCTCGGCGCGGCGGCGTGTGCGACCGGGCTGGCCCAGGCGGCGCTGGAGATCGCGACCGACTTCGCCGCCCGACCCGACCACGCGGTCCTGGCCGAACGCGCGGGCGCGATCGACTCGGCCCGGGCGATGTACCTCGACGCCGCCCGCCGTCGCGACGCCGGCCTGTCGTACACCCGCCAGGCGTCGGTGGCCGAACTGGTCGCCGTGGAGGCCGCGATGGAGGCGAGCACGGCGGCGGTACGGATCCTGGGCGCGGCGGCCGACGAGTTCCCGGTGCACCGCTACGCCCGCGAGGCCGCGACCCTGCACCGACGGGCGACCCCGACCGGAACGGGCGGCGACCCGCGGGCCGCTCGCCGCGACACCGCCGGGTTGGCCGCGGTGGGCCCCTGATCGACCGGTACATACCCGACCGGTACGTACCCGACCGGCGGACACCGCCGGAGCGGGCCGCCGGTCGGGGCGGTCACGGTCGGATCGGCGGCGCCACCATCGGGTTGCGGAGTTCGCCGATGCCCTCGACGTGGCTGACCAGCGTCTCGCCGGGACGCAGGAAGCGCGGCGGCCGGCGGACCGCACCGACGCCGGCGGGGGTGCCGGTGAAGATCAGGTCGCCGGGCAGCAACGTGCAGTGGGCCGACAACCGCGCGATCAACTCCGGTACGGGGAAGACCATGTCGCGGGTACGGCCGTCCTGGAGCGTGGTGTCCTCGATCGAGCAGCCGAGCCGCAGGTCGTCGGGGTCGGCGAACTCGTCCGGGGTGACCAGCGCCGGGCCGAGCGGGCCGAACCCGGGGCAGGACTTGGCCAGGGACAACTGCGGGATCGGCCCGTCGAACTGCACCGTCCGCTCGGACAGGTCCTGGCCCACGGTCAGTCCGGCCACATACGCCCAACCGTCCTCGGCGGCGACGCTCCGCGCGAACCGGCCGACGACCACCACCAGTTCGACTTCCCAATCCACCGTCGTGCCGGTCAGGGTCACCGGGTCGTACGGCCCGGTCAGACAACTCGGGAACTTCCCGAACACCACGGGTGACTCCGGGACCTCGAACCCGGCCTCGGCGGCGTGGTCGCGATAGTTGGCACCCACCGCGAACACCTGTCGAGGCCGCCGCACCGGCGCCCCCACCCGGGCCCGGTCCACCGGCACGGCCCGGGCCGGGTCCAGGGTGTCCGCCCAGTCCCGCAGCCGGTCCCAGTGTTCGAACGCGGCGTCGGGGTCCGGCGCGAACCGGCCGCCGCTCGTGGTGTGTACGTCGATCGCGCCGGCGTCGACCAGGATGTGCAGGCGGTCGTCGATCGTGGCGGTACGCATGGGGCTCCTCACGCCTTCACGGGGTCGGGCCGGCCGACGATCGGGTCGTCGTCGGCGAGCGGGAACTGCAGGCGGGTGACCGAGGCGACCATCGTGGCCAGCCGTCGCGACACCGCGAGATGCGCGGGGTGCGCGGCGAAGGCGCCCAGCGCCGCGCCGTCCGCGAAGACCGCGGCCATCCCGAAATCGGCGTTGTGCTCCTGGAGTTCCAGGTCGGCGCCGGCTCGGACGAGCAGCACTTCCGGGATGTCGTCGGCGAACCGGCGGACCGAAGCGGCGAGTTCCGCGACGTCCTCGGCGCGGACGTCAGGCTTCCACGTGGCGAGTACCAGGTGCAGCAGCATGTTCGGCTCCGGCGGTCGATGGGGTGGGGTCGGCGAGCCGGGCGCGCAGTACCTCGGCCCGCTCTCGGAAGCGGGCCACGCCGGCCAGCTTGATCTGCTCGTATCCGCGTACCGTGTCCGGGAGTTCGCACAGTTCGAGGACCACGTCCCGGGTTTCGGGAGTGAGCCGGTCGAGTGCGTGGCGCACATGCTCGACGTACTCCGTGACCAACTCCCGCTCGGTGCGGCGCACCGCGGCGGGCCCGAACGGGTCGAGGCGGGTGCCGCGCAGCCGGCGACCGGCGTACAGCGCGCGAAACAGCGGGGTGCTCCACGGACCCAGGCGGATCTTGCGGTTCATGCCCATGGCCCGCAACACCGGCGGGTGCAGGTGGATCGCGAACGTCCGGTCGGCGGGCGACTCGGCCAGCCAGGCCAGGTGCAGGCGGGCCACCTCGTACTCGTCCTTGTAGGCCATCAACTTGAACAGCCCCCGGGCCACCGCCTCGGCCGGCGCGGGGTCGCCCGCGAGCCGCCGGACCGCCACCGCGTGCGCCCGGGCGACCACGTCGACGTAGCGTCGGGCGTAGTCGGCGTCCTGATAGGCGATCAACTCGGGCACCCGGATGGTCAGCAGCCTGCGCAACTCGCCCGAGGCGTCGGCGACCCGGTCGACCAGGGCGGCGGCGACCGGCGTGAGCCGCAGTTCGCCGTCGTGCGACCGGCGCAGTTCGCCCACCGCCTCCGGGGCGGCGACCGCCGCGCGACCCCAGCCGAACGCGAGCAGATTGCGCTCGGCGGCGGTGCCGTTGCGCCGGAACGCCTCCTCGATCGTCGCCAACGGGATGGGCAGCAGGCCGTGTTGCCAGGCCGCGCCGAGCATGATCACGTTCGCGGGCAGGTGGTCGCCGAAGACCCGCTCGGCGAGATCACGCGCGTCGATTCGGACGTTGTCCGCGGCCCGGGTGTGCGCGTCGATCACCGCGAGAGCGGCGGCGGGATCGGGCGCGGGTGTGTCGACGTCGGTGGCCATTCGGCCGGTCGGGGCCAGGCCGGTGTCGACCACGGCCACCGTGCGTTCCGGAGTTGCGTTGGCCAGGTTGGCCGCCGCCGCGGCGCCGAGCACGTCGAGGCCGAGCAGCAGGTCGACACCGCCGGTCGATATCGTCGCCGAGCCGGTCACCGGCGTGGCCGAGATCCGCAGGTCGGACACCACCGGACCGGCCTTTTGGCTCAACCCGGTCTGGTCCAGCCCGGCGGTGTGCAGACCGGCCAGCGCCGCCGCGGCGCCGAGGACCCGGGCGACGGTGACGACCCCGGTGCCGCCGATGCCGACCAGGCGGATCCGGAGGTCGTCGGTGCCCACGCGCGGCCGGGGGAGCGGCAGTTCGGGCGGCTGGGGCGGCCCGCCGGCGGGTGCGGCGGCCGGCCCGGCCGGCCCGGCCGACCGGGAGCGTCCGCGCCCGGGCCGTACGGTCAGGAACGCCGGGCAGTCGCCGCGCAGACAGGAGAAGTCCTTGGTGCAGGAGGACTGGTGGATCCGGGTCTTGCGGCCGAACTCGGTCGGCACCGGCTCGACCGACAGGCAGCCCGACGTGGCGCCGCAGTCGCCGCAGCCTTCGCAGATCGCCTCGTTGATCAGCACCCGCTCGGCCGGATCGGCGAGTTCGCCACGCTTGCGCTTGCGGCGCTTCTCGATCGCGCACAACTGGTCGTGGATCAGCACGGTCACCCCTTGCAGCGCGGCCAATTCGCGCTGCACCGCGTCCAGTTCCTCGCGGGGTCGGACCGAGGCGATACGTGCGAGACGGACCCGCCGATAGCGCTTCACGTCCTCGGTGGTGATCACGATCCGGCGCACCCCCTCGGCCTCGAGGAGGCGGGTGATCGCCGGTACCGACAGCCGGCCCTGGGCGGTCTGGCCGCCCGTCATCGCGACGGCGTCGTTGTACAGCAGTTTGTAGGTGATGTTCACGCCCGCCGACACCGCGGCGCGCACGGCCAGCGAGCCGGAGTGCGCGAAGGTGCCGTCGCCGATGTTCTGCACCAGGTGCGGCCGGGCCAGGAACGGTGCCATGCCGATCCAGTGCGCCCCCTCGCCGCCCATCTGGCTCAGGCCGGTGATCTCGCCGTGGTCCCGCGGATTGACCGTGACCATGCCGTGGCAGCCGATGCCCGCGCCGACCAGGGTGCCGGCCGGCACCTTCGTGGATATGTTGTGCGGGCAGCCCGAACAGAAGAACGGGGTGCGCGTGCTCGCCAGGGGCAGCAGCGCGCGCCGGGCGGCGGGGACCGGCTCGCCGCCGGCGCGCAGGTCGGGCAGATCGTGGTGGGCGAGCAGCCGGGCGGTGAGCACCCGGGAGACCACGCCCGCGTCCAACACGCCGGCGAGTGGGACCAGCGCCGCGCCGGCCGGGTCGAGCTTCCCGGTCACCGGCGGGGCGCTCGGCGTGCCGTACAACGCCTCCTTGACCAGCGGCTCCAGGAACGGGCCCTTCTCCTCCAGGACCAGCACCTCGTCGAGGCCGACCGCGAACCCGCGCACCGCCTCGGCGTCGATCGGGTGGATCATGCCCACCTTGAGCACCCGCACCAGCTCGTCCTCGACGCCGAGATGATCCATCGCCTGGCGCAGATCGTGGTACGCGGTACCGGCGGTGACCACGCCGAGGCGCGCGTCGGGCGCCGGTGAGGCGAGCCGGGTCAGCGCGTGCCGTCGGCCGTAGGCGCGGGCCCGGGCGAGCCTGGTCTCGACCAGATCGCGTTCCATGCCGAGCAGTCGTGGGCCGATCATCATCGCGTCGGGCGTGTGCCCGGGCCCGGCCGGCGGCCCGTCGGGCGCGTGTTCGCCGCCCACGTCGACGGTCGCGGTGGCGTCGGCGACCCGGGTGACCACCTTGAGCGCGGTCCACAGGCCCGACTCGCGCGAACAGGCGATGGCGTGCCGGCCCAGGTCGAGCAGTTCCTGGATGTCCCCGGCCGAGAACACCGGTACGCCGAGCGCGGCGAGCAGTGCCTCCGAGGCGCCGGGCACGGTGGAGGACTTGGCCGCCGGATCGTCGCCGACCAGCATCAGTACGCCGCCGGCAGTTCCGGTGCCGACCAGGTTGCCGTGCCGGATCGCGTCGGCGGCGCGGTCGACACCCGGCGACTTGCCGTACCAGACGCCCAGGACGCCGTCGACCGTGCCGTCGTCGTGGCCGGCGGCGAGCTGGCTGCCCGCGACGGCGGTCGCCGCCAACTCCTCGTTGACGCCGGGCCGAAAGACGATCCCCAGCTCGTCGAGGAGCCGGGACTGCCCGGCGAACTCCATGTCGACGGTGCCCAACGGCGAGCCCTGGTAGCCGGATACGTAGGCCCGGGTGTTCGCTCCCGCGGCGGCGTCGGCCCGGCGCTGGTCCAGGATCAGCCGGACCAGGGCCTGCACGCCGGACAGCAGGACACGTCCGTCCGGCGTGCCGAAACGGTCGTCCGACGCGGTGCGGTCACCGCCGGCACCGCTGCCGGTCGGTGCCGCCGGGGCGGTCGGTGCGCCGAGTCGACGCGGCGGGTCGACGGAGACGGCGGTCATTCGGCGGATACCGGTCGGGCGGGTTCGTCGCCGGTGAGCGCGAGCAGCGGGTGGCTGTGTACGGCTCCGGCCGCCGCCCAGGTCCGGGTGGTGAGTTCGGCGATCGGGACACCGCGCTCGTAGTCGGCGAGCAGTCGATCGGGGTCGAACGCCGGACCGACCGGATCGGCGGTGAACTCGGGCCCGGTGAGGTACGCGGTGGTCTCCTCGGCGTCGGCGAAGTTGTCGATCTGCAACTCGACCGTGTTGCCGTCGGGGTCGCGGTAGTAGAGCGAGGTGGTCGGGCCGTGCGCGACGCACACGTGCGGGCGGACACCGGCCGCGCGCAGCACGGCGAACCGGTCGAGCAGGTCGGCGAGGCTCGCGAACGTGTAGGCGGTGTGCGCGAGTCCGACGGTGGTCGGCGTGCGCTCCGCGAACGGGACCGGGGCCGAGATCAGGCCGAGCCGGTGGTGCTCCTCGTCGAAGGTCAGGAAGGCGATCAGTTCGGTCTCGTACACCACGCGGGCGGCGAGCGCGCGCACGTACCAGTCGCGCATCACGGCCTTGCGGTTGGTCTGCAACACGGTGTGCGCCAGGCGCAGTTCGGGGGTCATCGTGGTATCCCTCTCGATGGTGGAAAGCGGTTCAGGGGAAGGCGGGATCGGCCGGATCGAGCGCGTCGGCCCGGGCTCCCGCCTCGGCGCGGCCGAGCACGGCGCGCAGTGCCGGGATCAGGTCCGCCACGCCGCCCGGTCCCGCGCCGGGCACGCGCAGGGCGACGTGGCCGTCCGGGCGGACCAGGACGCACCCGTGCGGGGTGATCCCCCACACCTGTCGCCACCCGTCCGTCTCCGCGTCCAGGTCGCCGTCCGCGCCGACGCGAAACGCCGCGATCGGTACGCCGAGCCGTCGCGAGGCGACGTCGGCCGCCTCGACCCAGGCCCGCCCCTCGGCACCCGCGAGCAGTACGAACGTGTCGGCCGACAGGTCGACCGTGGCCCGCCGCGCACCCCCGGGCGTGCGAAACCACGTGTGCGGGGCGAGCGCGCCGGGGTGCGCGTCCATCCGGTACTCCGCGACCGTCGAGCGCGGCGCGAGCGTGCCGTCGGGAACCACCGCCGCCGACCGGTAGACGTGCCCGAACGTCTGCCCCTGGAACAGGAAGTGGTCCCGCTGCGCCGGGATCCCCGCGGCCAGCGCGGCGCGCAGGTCCGCCCCGGCGGTGTCCTCGATCGAGGCCAGCACCGAGGGATCGGTGAACAGCGCGCCGGTGCCCGCCATACGCTCCGCGTTGCGCATGCTCTGCGCGGCGTTGACCCGGGCCACCGGCATACGCTCGTCCTCGTAGCCGGCGAGCAGTTCCTCGCCCGCCCACCCCCGCAGTACGGCGGCCAGTTTCCAGGCCAGGTTGTGCGCGTCCTGGATGCCGGTGTTCATCCCGAAGCCGCCGGTCGGCGGGAATCGGTGCGCCGCGTCGCCGACGAGGAAGACCCGGCCGGCCCGGAACCGCTCGGCGATGGCGATCTCCAGCTTCCACGGCAGCACGCTGCGCACCGTGACCGCGAGGTCGGGCACGCCGACCGCCTCCCGGAACAGTTCCGCGCAGCGCTCGGGCGGGTAGTCGGCGACGCTCTCCCGCTCCGGGTCGAACGCGAAGTTGTAGGTCCAGCGCCGTTTGCCGTCGAGGGCGATCATCGCGCCCTGGGTCCGGGAGTTGAGGATCCACCACAGCGCGTACGGCCGGCCGCCGGTGTACGGGCCGAGGTCGGCGTCGACGTAGGCGTTGAGCAGGTGTCCGACCGGTGCGACCGCGTCGTTGCCGATGCCCAGCATCTCGCGGACCGGGCTGCGGGCCCCGTCGGCGGCCACCACGTAGCGGGCCCGCACCGTCTCCGTACCGCCGTCCGCCGCGCGCCGCACCCGCACGTCGACGCCGTCCGGGGTCCGGTCGAGCCCGGTCGCCTCGACGCCGAAGTCCACCCGTACGCCCAGCCGTCGGGCCGCCGCGAGCAGGATCGGCTCGATCCGGTCCTGTGGACAGGACACCAGCGCCTCGCTCGAATCGGCGCACATCCGGTCCCACTCGTCGGGCGCGTCGGCCGCGGTGATCCGACCGATCTCGATGCCCGTCACTCTGGTCACCCACCCGACGCCGATGCCCCGGTCGAGCGGCAGCGCGGCGTCCCGTACCTCGTCGGCGACGCCCCACTGACGGAACAGCTCCATCGTGCGGGCGTTGACCACGTGCGCCTTGGGGTGGGCGGAGCCGGCGGCCCGGCGCTCGACGACCCGGGTCGGGATCCCCAGTCGGCCGAGCAGTACGGCGGTACTCAGACCCGCCGGACCGGCGCCCACCACCAGCACGTCCACCTCTGCCACGGTCATCGGCACTCCCCATCGTCTTGGTCACGCGGCGTCGTCCTGCGGCGTCGTCGAGCGGCGTCGGTCGAGCGGCATCGAGCGCGTCGTCGAGCCGCCTCGGCCGGACGCCGTCCGTCGATGTGGCCGCAACGTTAACCAGACTTTGATTTCAAGTCAAAGAGTTGACGCGGACGACTCCGCGCGGCTCGATATGCTCGACGAATGGCTGAGGGAGCAGAGGAGAAGGCGGCTCGACCGCGAGCCGGCAAACGTGCCGCGGCGGCGGTCGCGCCGGCGAAGAAGCGCACGTCGAACCGGCTGGGCACGGGCACGGGCCCCGGCACCGGTCGGCGCGGCGAGCGCCGCCGGCAACTCCTGGAGGCGGCGGTCGCGCTCTTCTCGGAGCGGCCCTACGAGGACATCTTCATCGCCGACATCGCCGACGCCGCGGGCGTCGCGCACGGCCTGCTCTTCTACTACTTCAAGGACAAGCGCGGGATCTACCTGGAGGCGCTCGACCAGGTGGCCCGGGACATCCAGGCGTACCAGCGCGCCCGCCCCGACGAGGTCACCGCCGAGGCACGCCTGTACGGCATGGTCCGGCGCCACTTCGACTACATCGGCAGCCACTCCCAGACGTTCATCGGCTTCATGCGCCCCGGCCTGGGCGACGCGGACGTGCGCCGGATCTTCGAGTCCGCCCGGCAGGCGGGCGTGGACCTGGTGCTGGAACTGTTCGACCTCGAATCCGAGACACCGCCGCCGCCGGTCCTGCGCGCGGCGCTGCGCGGCTGGGTGGGCTACCTGGACGAGATCAGCCTGGACTGGCTGGCCCACGGCGACGTCCCCGTCGACGACATCGTGCAACTGGCCGTCGACACGCTGATCGCGGGCCTGCGCAGCGTGGAGGGTCGGCACGCGGACATCTCCGCGATGCTCGAGGAGTTGCACCGGGCGGCCTGAGCCGACCCGGCCCCGCGGTGGCGATCGGATCGGCGAGCGGCAGCCGGCGGGTGGCGGTGTCCGGCCCGGTCGGCGGGGTCGCGCTCGGCGTCGCGCCGAGTCGCAACGAGGCGCCGTGGACGGCCCGGCCGGATCGGCGGACGGCCGAACCCGCGTGCGCGCCCGGTACGTCCGAAAGCCCTGCTCCCGGCGTGGGGCGCCGGAAGCAGGGCCGTCATCGGTCGCGCGCGGTCAGGAGATCGCCACGTCGTCCACGAGGAACGTGGTGGTCAGCGACGAGTCCTCGGCGCCCGCGAACTGCACGGTCACGGTCTGGCCCTTGTAGGCGCTCAGGTCCACCGTGCGCTGCACGTAGGCACCGGTGGCGCCGACGTTGGAGTAGGTGGCGAGGGTGGTCCCGTTGATCTGCACCTTGAGGGTGTCGTAGACCGTGTTCCCGCGCTCGCTGGTGGTCGTCTTGATCCACGCCGACAGCTTGGGCGAGCCGGTGTTGGGAATCGTGACGCCGGACTGCGACAGGGTCTCGGTGGCGGTGGAGCCGTAACCCATCATCCACGCGTACCAGGTGCCGCCGTGTGCCGCGTTCTGCGAACTGTTGGTGATGTCGTTCGCGCTCTGCGTCCAGTTGGCGGTGCCGTCCTCGAAGCCGCCGTTCTTGATCGCGTCGCCGCCCGGGCCGCCGGTACCGACGGTCAGGGTGTACTGGGCGGTGTGCGTGGCGTTGGGCCCGGTACCGGTGACGGTGATCACGTAGGTGCCGTTCGCGGCGCCCGCCGCGGCGGTCGCGGTCAGCGTCGAGGAGGTGCCGGACTGGATCGGGTTCGGGCTCAGGCCGACGGTGACGTCGCCCGGCTGACCGGTCGCGACGAGCGAGACGGACTGCGCGTTACCCGAGGTGATGGTCGTGCCCAGGGTCGCGGTGATCTGCGAACCGGGCTGTACGGTACCCGAGTTCGGGGTGAAGCTCATGGAGAAGTCGTTCTGCGCGGGACCGCCGGTGCAGGTCGGGTCACCGGTCTGCGCGGGCACGCTGATCGCGTCCCAGGCGGCCTTGGTCTTGGTGAACAGCGCACAGGTCGGGTCGAGCGTCTTGGCCGAGTTGAGCGTGGCCGTGCGGTACTTCTTGTACGTCATGCCGCTGGTCTTGAGCAGCATGCCGCCGTAGAAGACCTTGCCGGCCTGCTGGATGCCGACCCCGGTCATCGTGGTCTGGTTGCAGGTCGGGCTGTCGGGCTTGCCACCGCCCGGGCTGGTGCCTTCGGCGAGCAGGTAGAACCAGTGGTTGAGCGGTCCGGCCGCCGCGTGCTCCTCCGTGTTGGGAATCGAGGAGCTGTAGCAGTCGGGGTCGCCGTTGGTGGACGGCTTGTACATGTAGCGGATCGGGCCCTGGCCCACCAGGTTCACGGCTTCGCCGACGGTGTAGTCGGGGACGTCGTACGGCGAGGGCTCATTGGTGTAGGCCTCGGTCAGCGCGCCCATGATGTCGCCGGTGGCCTCGCCCAGACCCGGTTCGGTACCGGCGCCGCCGGGGGTGAACTGGTCGATGCCGTGCCCGAATTCGTGGCCGACCACGTCCATCGAGCCGATCCACTGGTTGGCCTGGTTGTGGCCGATGGAGACGGACGAGCCGTCCCAATAGGCGTTGACGTCGTTCAGGCCGACCTTGACCGGCCAACTGCCGCCGGTGCCGTTGTGACCGTTGCGACCCAGCCAGTCGCGGAGCATGTTCCATTCCTTCTGCGCCGCCCAGAAGACGTCGGCGCAGCCGGTTTCCTTGCTCGACGCCTGGCCGTTGCCCCAGGAGTCGGTGGACTTGGAGAAGACCGTGCCGGTGCTGTAGTCGGCGCAGGTCAGGCCCGGCCGGTTCGGGTCGCGCAGGGAGTAGGTGCCGCCCGAGTTGGTGGTGTCGATGGTCAGCGGACTCGGGCCGTTCCACTGGCTGTTCGCGCTGCCAGCCTTCACGTCGTCGATCTGGTCGAGCACCGTGCCCGTGCTCGCGTCGACGAAGACATGCAGGCGGCTGGGCGCGGTCGCGGTACGACCGACGACCACGGTTTCCCACGCGAGATTGCCGACGCCGTCCTTGACCCGGACGACCAGGCGGTGCGATTCCACCTTGTCCACGGCGGCGAGCCGGGCCTTCGACGTCGCCTCGGCGGCGCTCGCGTCGATGGTGGCCGTGGTCTTCGCGGCTATGCGGGCACCGGTGGCGGACTGGGTCGCGCGGACCCGGCCCTGGTTGTCGGCCAGCACGACCGCGTCCCCGCCGACGACCGGCAGGCCGCGGTAGGTGCGTTCGTACGCGACCGAGTAGAGACCGTTGACCCAGGGGGTCACCGTCTGGCGCTGGTACTGCTCGTCGGGACCCTTGGCAAGGGTGTCCAGACCGCTGGAGACGGCCTGGTCGGCGGCGGCTACCGCCAACGCCTGCGAGCCGGGAGGGGGAGACGGGTCGGCGGACGCCGACTGTGCGGTGGTGGAGACCGCCAATCCGGCGAGAACGGCCAGGACAGTCCCGGCCGTCACCGTTTTTCGATTCATCGAGGCTCCTCGAGTGGAAGGTAGACCTCGACCACGAACCGGCCTTCGTCGTACGCGTATTCGCGACGTGAGCGAACCGCCGACGAGCGTGACCGCCGGGTTCGTGCCCGATCGGCAAACGCTCACACGTTCGCGGCGTCCCGAACAATGCGG
The DNA here is from genome assembly GCF_003967355.1 of Embleya hyalina. GTDB lineage: Bacteria > Actinomycetota > Actinomycetes > Streptomycetales > Streptomycetaceae > Embleya > Embleya hyalina. Next base: position 60,275 of record NZ_BIFH01000038.1, read on the forward strand.
CTTCGCGGGGTCGGCAAAATCTGTCAAACTCCTTATCGGACAGGGAAGTTGTGCCCAACGGAGAATGTCTGCACGAAGTTCGCGCGCGGACTGCCCGACCCGGGCGGGCCGGGCAGCCGGCGTGCCCGAATCAGCTCAGCGGAAGCTCCAGATGGGACGGATCCTCGTCGGAGAGGGCGAGCGAGATCGTGCTGTCCGCGACGGTGGCGTCGCCGTAGAACGGATCGATCGTGTCGATGACCAACATCAATCGGTGGCCGGCCCGCACGTCGTAGCCGGTGGCCTGGAGCGCGATGTCGAGCGAGACCGGTCGGCCGCTCTCGCCGCGCGGTTCGGTGAACGGCGCGTGCGTGATGATGTGCGCGTTGTCCTCGGCGTCGACGTCGAACAGGTAGGCGATCAGCGTCGATTCGGCCGCGTCGACCGTGTAGGTCAGGTGCAGCCGGGGGACGCCGCGCAACTCGGCCGTCACCGGCAGCGGCGCGGTGGCCCACACGCCCGCGTGCGCCCGGTCGATCTCGGCGGTCGGGTAGACCTTCGGGTTGCCGGCCAGTTCCGCGTTCCCGGTCGCGATGATCTTGTCCGCGACGGTGGCCGGGGTGTCCGTACCCGCGGCGAAGGCGACCTGCCCGTCGGCGCCGGGTTTGTCCGACAGGGTGCCGTCGCCGCCGTTCTGCGGCGCGGACAGGTACAGCCGCTCGGTGCGTCCGGTGACCGCGCCCCAGGTGGGCCGCCCCTCCAGGGTCTTGTTCCACATGATCTCGGTGACCACCTCGTCCTCGACGTCGATGCCGGTGTCGACACCCAGGAGGTAGTGGTCGAACCACCGGTGGGCGTCCTCCCAGATCCGGTTCGGCAGGCCGATGATGCCCGACATCTCCGGTCCGGAGTGGTCGCCGATGGACAACAGGAGGCGTTTGGGGCCGGTCAACGCGTTGAACGTGGTCAGCAGTTGATTGGTCGGGAACAGCGTCTCGTGCCACGCGTTCGCGAACAGGACGGGCAGCGGTCGCTCGCGATTGTTGATCGCCTCGATGTGGTGGATGGGCGAGCGTTCCCTGGCCCAGTCCAGGGTGCCCTCGATGTCCTCGTTGTTGCGCACGTTGTCGAACCGTGTGCGGGTGTCCTCGCTGAGCCGCTTCTCGTCCGCGGCTCCCCGCAGGACCTCCACCGCGGCGGTGTGCCGGGTCTCGTTCTCGTAGAACGCCTCGCCCAGGTCGCCCCAGGTGCTCAGGGCCACCACCGCCGTCACCCGTGGATCGTGCGCGGCGACCAACTGACTGATGCCCGAGCCGTACGAGTCGCCGAGGAAGCCGACCCCGGCCGGCTCGCCGTCGATCCGGGACAACACGAACGTGAGGGCCGCGACACCGTCCTGGACGTCGAGCGGGCCGGCCACCTCGACGTTGCCCTTGGACAGGCCGAACCCCCGGGCGGTGTACGCCAGTACGTGATAGCCCTTGAGCGCGAACCGGGTTGCCTGGGCCACGTAGAGCAGCCAGCCGAAATGCGTCCACGGGGAGGGCATCACGACCACCGGCCGAGCCCGGTCTCCCGGGTGGAGCCAGAGCGCGCCGTCCAGTTCGACGCCGCCCGCACCGGGCACCCGTACCCGGCTGAATCGGGCCAGTGCCCGGGTCTCCTCGATCTCGGCGGCCCGCGCGGGCGCGAGCCGCGTGGTGTCCCCGGTCTCCAACGCCTCGACCAACTGTGCCAAGGTCGCCTCGTCCACTTCCGGATACAGGCTGGTCGTGTGCGTTTCGTGTGAACTCACGTCGGTCCCTTCCCACTTCGCGAACGGTTCGGACGAGGGCGTGGTCGACCGGTCATGGCGGTCGGTGTCCGCCCGGGAACACGGTGTCACCGGATGCCGACGCGTGCGGCCGGAATGCGTGGAAAATCCGAAGTGGTAGAGCCCGTTCCGGTGACCGCCCGAGGGCCGGACGCCCGCGGCCTCGCGGCGGCCCGCTTCGCTACCCTCGGCCGATCTGCCGGAATCGTCGAGCGGGCCGACCCGCGGATCGGATGGCCAGTCATGAGCGTTCCCCCGGAAGCCGGGCAGGGGCGGGCCACGGTGACGATCTCCGCCGGATCGCTCCGGGGCGTGGTCGCGGCCGACGGCATCCGCCGCTGGCTGGGCATTCCGTACGCCGCCGCGCCGGTGGGGGAGTCGCGCTTCGAGCGGCCCACCGCGCACCGGGGCTGGGCCGGCGTGCGCGACGCGGACACGATGGGCCCGACCGCGCCGCAGGCGCCGTACCGGGGAGCCCTGGGGGAACTGCTGCCGACGGTGGTGATCGAGGGCGACGAATACCTGAACCTCAACGTCTGGGCGCCGGCCGACGCGAGCGGGCTGCCGGTGATGGTGTGGGTGCACGGCGGCTCGCTCGCGCACGGGGCGAACGCGCTGCCCGGCTACGACGGTGCCGCGTTCGCGCGCGACGGCGTGGTGTACGTCGCGGTGAACTATCGGCTCGCGTCGGAGGGTTTCTCCGTCCTGGACGGTGCGCCGGGCAATGTCGGCCTCGCCGACGTGGTCGCCGCGCTGCGCTGGGTACAGGCGGAGATCGCGGCCTTCGGCGGCGATCCGGCGCGGGTGACGGTGTTCGGCGAGTCCGCCGGATCGATCCTGCTCGGTGCGCTGGTCGCACACCCGGACGCCGGGACGCTGTTCGCGCGCGCGATCCTGCAGAGCGGGATGCCCGACGCGCTGCCGTCCGCGAAGGCCGGGCGGATCACCGCGCTGGTGGCCGAGCGGCTGGGCCGGACCGCGTCCCGGGCGGCGTTCGCGGAGGTGGCGCCGGACGAACTGGTCGCCGCCGAACAGGCGGTCACCACCGGCGGCACACCGATGACCGGTGGCCCGGGGTTCGCCATGGCGATCGGCGACGACCTCGTGCCCGTGCACCCGCTCGAGGCCCTGGTGGCCGGCGCGGGTTCCGGCATCGGGCTGCTGCTCGGCTCCAATACCGAGGAATACCGGCTGTGGTTCGTGCCCACCGGCCTGCTCGACCGGGTCGGGCCGGTGCTGTTCGCGGGCGCGCGGCTGAAGTTCCGGATCGGCCGGCGGATCCTGGCCGCCTACCGGGCGGCCCGACCCGGCGCCGGGCGCGGCGAACTGCTCGGCGCGCTGGCCACCGACCTGCTGGTCCGACTACCGATCAACCGCCTCGCGGACGCCCGCCTGGACGGTGGTGGAGCCCCCACCCACGTCTACGAGTTCGCCTGGCGCAGTCCGGTGCGCGACCTCGGCGCCGCGCACGCGATGGAGTTGCCGTTCGTCTTCGACGGCCTCGACTCCGGCGCGTGGACCTCGCTCACCGGGGACACGCCGCCGCAGTCGCTCGCCGACGAGATGCACGCCGCCTGGGTGCGGTTCGCCAAGACCGGCGATCCCGGCTGGGAACCGTGGGACGCGCGGCGGCCGGTACGGGTGTTCGACGCACCGACCACGACCACCGTGCTCGCCCCGCGCGAGGCCGAACGCGCCGCCTGGGGCTGATCGACGGCCCGGCCGGGAGCCGGACGACCGGGCCCGGCGGCCTCCCCCGGAACGCGCCCCGACGGGGGTAACCTGGTGCGATCGCACGATCACAGTCGGTCGGGCGTCGGGAGGTCACGGACGGCAAGGACACACAGGGTCGTCGTCGGGGACACCCCGTCGGCACCGGCCGATCGGTTCCACATGGCCTGATCGGCCGGCGCGAGGGCCTGCCGCCCGCCCGCCCGACGGCGGGCCCGGCGGCGACAGCGCGCCCGGGACCATAGGCTGACCGCCCACCGGCGCGGCCGGTGGACGGTATCGACACGGTTGAGGGTGCACGAATGAGCGCGCGTTTCGAGGAACTCGACTGGCGGACGACGCCGATGGGCGAGATCAGCCTGCGCCGCAGGCGCGACCCGGTCTCCGGCGAGGACGTGCACGAGGTCAAGCTCGGCGACGAGTTCCTGATGTCCAGTCTGTTCACGGCGGGCGAGATCGCGCTGACCCGGCTGGGCCTGGCCGAGTTGCCCGACGTCGAACTCGACGTCGTGGTGGGCGGTCTGGGCCTGGGCTACACCGCCCGCGCGGCGCTGGACGATCCGCGCGTACGTGACCTGATCGTGGTCGACGCGCTCGGCGAGGTGATCGACTGGCACCGACGCGGCCTGGTCCCGCTCGGCGCCGGCCTCGCGGGCGATCCCCGCTGCCGGCTGGTCCAGGGCGACTTCTTCGCCCTGGCGGGCGAGGCGCGCGGGTTCGATCCGCGGGAGCCGGGTCGGCGCTTCCACGCGATCCTGCTGGACGTCGACCATTCCCCGCGCCACGTGCTGCACCCGAGCCATGCCGCGCTGTACCGGCCCGCCGGGCTGCGCGCGTTGGCCGATCGGCTGCGTCCGGGCGGGGTGTTCGCGCTGTGGTCCAACGACCCGCCGGACCTGGAGTTCGGCGCGGTGCTCGGCGAGGTCTTCGCCGCCTCGGCCGCGCACGTCGTCGACTTCGACAATCCGCTCCAGGGCGGTACGGCCACCAACACCGTGTACGTGGCCCGGACACCGGAGGAGCCCGCGTCCTGACCCGCCGTGAGGGCCGGCCGACGGGTCGGGACGCGGGTCGGGGTATCGGGTCCGGCGACAGGGCACGCGCCGCCGGACCCGACCCCGGTCAGGAGGCGCGCAGGTGGTCGATCGCCGCGCGGGCCGCCAGGCCGATCGAGGCGTCGGCCGCGGGCGCGCGAAAGCCCAGCGACTCCAGGCGCAGGAACACGCCCACCGCGTAGCGCTTGCCGTCGGGGTACTCGACCACGCCGACCTCGTTGCGCACGCCCCACAGGGTGCCGGTCTTGCCGGAGACCCGGATCTCGTCCGCGAATCCCGACGCGAGCCGGTGCGGCCAGATCTGCCGGCCCATGATGTCGCGCACCTCGGCGCAGGCCTCGGTGGAGCCCGCCTCGTCCCGCCAGATCGCGGCGAGCAGCTTGGTGATCTCGCGCGGGGTGGTCGCGGCGGTGCGCTTCGGGTCGCGCACGGTCAGCGCGCGGATCTGCTCGGGCGTGGCCCGGGCGACCTGCTCGTCGACATTGCCGCCGGGGTCGACGCCCAGGTCGTTCAGGACCGATTCGAACAGGTCCTTGCAACCGGTGACGGAGGTGTCGCGGCAGTCCAGCGCGTCGAGCGTGGCCCGCACGTTGTCCCGGCCGACCAGGCGCAGCACGATGTCGGTCGCGGCGTTGTCACTCTGGGTGATCATCATGAAGGCGAGGTCGCGCGCGCTCATCTCCACGTCGTACATACAGCCGTCGGTGCCGATGCCGTCGCCCTCCCGGTCGGCGGCGGTGACCAGGTGCCGGCCGGCCCGGTCGAGCCGGCCGTCGGCGGCCTGGCGGGCGTACTCCAGGACGATCGGCACCTTCAGGACCGAGGCGAGCACGACCGGGTCGTCGGCCTGGTAGGCGACCTCGTCGGCGGTGTCGAGGTCGCGTACGTGCAGGAAACCGTCGACCCGGGCCGCGTCGAAGATCGCCCGGATGCGCTGTGCGGGTTCTACCGGCTCTCGATCGGTGCTCATGTCCGCTCCGTGTGGGTGGTCGGATGCCCCGAAGGGCCGGTCGCCGGCGGTGGTCGCCGGGGTCGGCGCCGACGCGAGGGGTGGTGGGGGAGGCGCGGCGGGCCGGTCCGTCGTCGGTCGGGTCGCCCGCGAGAAGGTGGTGCGCGCGCGTCGTGCGCCCCGAGCCGGCCCGGTTCACGCCCCCCGGCGGCCCCTGCCGAGCATCGTGCCCCGCGGCATGGCTCGGCGTCGGTGATTCGGACAGGTTCGCCGACCGTTCTTCGTCCGGGACGACGATTCGGGGTTTTCGGGCGCTGCCTACCGTGATCGTCCTCTGCGGCACTCGCCGCCGCCTTCCGAGGAGGTATCCCACGATGGGACGATCCGATGTGTCCGGGGCCGCTGCCCGGACACTGCCGACTCCCGAGTACCTAGCGACCCGTCTCGGCGAGCTGGCCAAGCGTGGCAATATCCCCGGCGCGAGCGTCGCGGTGCGGATGGGCGACGAGACGGTCGCGGCCGCCACGGGCGTGCTCGACGCGGAGACCGGGTACCCGGCCACGACCGGGTCGATCTTCCAGATCGGTTCGATCACCAAGGTCTGGACGGCGACGCTGATCATGCAGCTGGTCGACGAGGGCGTACTCGACCTCGACGCGCCGGTGCGGACCTTCCTCCCCGACTTCAAGCTGCCCGACGAGGCCGCCGCGGCTAGCGTGACGGTCCGTCAACTGCTGTGCCACACCGCGGGGTTCGAGGGCGACCTGTTCGAGGACTTCGGTCCCGGCGACGACGCGGTGGCCGGGCTGGTCGGGCATCTGGCCGACCACGGCGGCCGACTCTTCGCGCCCGGCGAGATGTTCTCCTACTGCAACAGCGGATACGTCGCCCTCGGTCGGATCGTCGAGGTGCTGACCGGGCAGACGTGGGAGGCCACGCTGCGCGAGCGGATCACCGTCCCGCTCGGGCTGACCCGGGTGGCGAGCGGTGCCGCCGAGGCGATCCTGCACCGGGTGGCGATCGGGCACGTGGCGGGCCCCGACGGGACCACCGTGAAGGCGCCGGTGTGGCAGCTGCCCCGCTCCAACGCGCCGGCCGGCTCGACGCTGGCCACCACCGCGACCGACCTGGTCGCGTTCGCCGCCGCGCACGTCGCGCGCGGCCTGTTGCCCGACGGCACCCGTCTGCTGTCCGAGGCGTCGGCCCTGGCCATGCGCGAGTCGCAGGTGGACGTGCCCGACATCGGCGCGGTCGGCACCGCGTGGGGCCTGGGATGGAACCTGTTCGACTGGGCGGGCGGCCCGGTGATCGGCCACGACGGCGGCACCCTCGGCCAGGCCGCGATCCTGCGGGTGGCCCCCGAGAGCGGCGTCTCGATCGCGATCCTGACCAACGGCGGCGAGCTGGGCGTGATGTACGAGCTGGTCCGCGAGGTGTTGGCGAGCACCGCGGGCGTCGGCATGCCCGAACCCGTCGTGCCGCCCGTGGACCCGCCGCTGGTGGACGCGCGCTTCTTCGTCGGCCGCTACGCGTCGCAGGTGCTGGCCATGGACGTGGTCGAGTCCGAGCGCGGATTCGAGCTGACCACGCGCACCCTGGGCGCCGCGGCCGACGTGATGGGCGAGACCGTGCACACGACCGCACTGGTGGCCCGCGACGCCCGCACGCTGATCGCCGTCGAGGCGAAGGGCGGGCAGCACGAGCAGTACGCCTTCGTCGGCGACGGCGACCGCGCGCGCTTCCTGCACATGACCCGCGCGCTGCCCCGCGTGGTGGCCGGCGAGCCGGTCGCGACGACCGGTGCCGAGCGGGCCGACGCCGACTCCGGTAGCGGAGGCGCGCGATGAGACGGGCCTCGCGCGGGGCCGCCGCGGCCGTCGCGCTGGGCCTGTTCGCCGCAGGATGCGGCGGGACGGGCGTGGGCGGGAGCTCGGGGGACGGCGACACCGTCACCATCGCGATCCCCAGCGACCCCAGCAACCTGAACCCGATGACCACGCTGGTTTCGTACGCGACCATGATGAACCGCTTCTCCTACGACTCGCTGGTCAACGTCCGGACCGACGGGCGGATCGTGTCCGGCGTCGCGGAGAAGTGGACCTCCGACGCGAACTCGGTGACGTTCACGCTCAGGCGCGACGTGAGGTGCGAGAACGGCGCGCCGCTGACCGCGGCCGATGTCGCCGCCCAGTACAAGCACATCGTCGACCCGGCCAACAAGTCGCCGCTGTACGGCCTGATGGTGCCTCCCGGGGTCACCGCCACCGCCGACAACGAGGCCGGCACGGTGACCCTCGCCTCCTCGCAGCCGACCCCGTTCCTGCTGCGCGGCACCTCGATGTTGCGGCTGGTGTGTCCCTCGTCGCTGAAGGACTCGGACAAGCTCGCGCACACCTCCGACGGCACCGGTCCCTACCGGCTCGCCGAGGTGGTCGCGGGCGACCACTTCACCTTCGTCAAGCGCCCCGGCTACACCTGGGGGCCGGACGGCGCCGACAACTCCGCGTCGCCGGATCGGGTGGTCTTCAAGGTCGTCGGCAACGAGTCCACCCGGACCAATCTGCTGCTCAGCGGGCAACTCGACATCGCGTCGGTGATGGGCGCCGACCGGGCCCGATTGACCGCGGCCGGAATCAAGGCGGTGATCGAGCGGGACCCGTTGGGGATGCTGCTGTTCAACGAGGCACCGAATCGCGTCACGGCCGATGTCCGGGTGCGCCGGGCGCTGCTGTCCGCGATCGACCTCAAGCAGATCGGTGCGGTGGCCACCGGCGGCAAGGGCATGGCCCCGCTGCGGCTCGGTATCACGATGGGCCCACCGTGCACCGAGGACTCGGTCACCGGCCACCTCCCGCCGCACGACCCGGCGCAGGCCGCGGCGCTGATGCGCGAGGCCGGCTGGAAGAAGTCCGGCGGGCGCTGGAGCAAGGACGGCAAACAGCTGTCCATCTCGATGCCGTATCCGGGCGTGTTCGGCACCCAGCTCGTCTCGGCCGTCGAACTGGCGGTCAAGCAGTGGGAGTCGTTCGGGGCGAAGGTGAGCATCCAGCCGACCACGGCGTCGACGAACGCGTCGATCCTGATGGGCGGTCAGTGGGAACTCGCGTGGGCGCCGATCTCGGTGTCCACGCCCGATCAGATCCTCCCGTTCTTCTCCGGACCCAAGCCCCCCGAAGGGCTCAACTTCGGATCGCTCGACAACCCCGAATACCAGCGTCTGGTCGGTGCGGCGATGGCCAGACCCGACACGGCCGGCTGTCCCGAATGGACCGCCGCCGAATCCGAGTTGATCAAGCGTGCCGACGCGGTGACATTCGTGGACTCGATGACTCCCTACTTCGTTCGGGGCTACAGCTTCGAACTCGACGGTGGCGGCGTGGTGCCGTCCTCCCTGCACAAGGTCGGTGGCCGATGAGCACCGCAACCCTGTCCGGCCGGATGACGGATTTCCGTCTCGGACCCTGGACCTCCTTCTTCCTGCGTCGCACCGGCCGCCTGGTGGTCTCGCTCGCCGCCCTGGTGACCGCCGCGTTCGCGATGATCCACTTCGTCCCCGGCGACCCCGTCCGCGGCGCCCTGGGCATGAACGCCACCCCCGAGGCGGTGGCCGCCCGCAAGGAACAGCTGGGCCTGAACGACTCGCTGATCACCCAGTACAAGCACTTCGTGAGCGGCCTCTTCCACGGCGACCTCGGCGAATCGATCACCGCCCGGGTCTCGGTGTCGAGCATGATCGGCGACCGGCTCCCCGCCACCCTGGAGATCGCGATCTACGCGTTCGTCCTGGTGATGGTGGTGTCCATCCCGCTCGGCATGGCGATGGCCGTGTTCACCCTCAACGGCCGCCGCCGACGCAGCGAACTGGCCTTCGCCTCCTCGACCGGGGCGATCGTGGCCATCCCGGAATTCCTCCTCGCCGTCGGCCTGGCCTCGGTGTTCGGCGTCAGCCTCGGCTGGTTCCCCGTGGCACTGCGCGAGGGGCCCGACTCCTACGTACTGCCCGTGCTCGCCCTGGCCATCACCCCGATCGCCGCCCTGTCGCGGATCGTCCGGGTCGAGGCGCTGCGCGTGTTCGAGACCGACTACATGCGCACCGCCCGGGCCAAACGGCTGCCGACCCGACTGGTCTACCTGCGGCACGCGCTGCCGAACCTGCTCACCTCCTCGCTCACCCTCGGCGGCCTGATCCTCAGCAGCCTGCTCGCGGGCACCGTGCTGATCGAGAACGTCTTCGCCTGGCCCGGCCTGGGCATGACCATCGTCCAGGCGATCCTGCAGAAGGACTATCCGCTCGTCCAGGGCATCGTGCTCGTCTACGGAGCCGCCGCGCTCGCGATCCACTTCGCGGTCGACCTCGCCGTCGCCGTCGCCGACCCCAAGTCCACGATTCGCGGGAGCTGACGATGTCCAAGGCCCCTAGACTGCGCCAGGCGCTGCGCACCCCGATGGGGATCGCCACGGCGATCCTCAGCGCCCTGATCCTGCTCGTGGCGATCTTCGGCCCGATGCTGGCCGGCGACACCGCCGACCGGATCGACACCGACGCGATCGGCCGACACAGCGGCACCGAGCACCTGTTCGGTACCGACGCGCTCGGTCGCGACATCGCCGCCCGGGTGGTGGTGGCCACCCGACTCACCCTCGAACTGACCCTGTTCGCCACGTTGATCGCGGTGCTCGGCGGGCTGATCCTGGGTGTGCTCCCGGCGGTCCTCGGCCGGCGCGCCGGCCGGCTGATCACCGCGACGGTCAACCTGCTCGTGGCCTTCCCCGGCCTGCTGTTCGTGCTGTTCCTCGCGGTCATCTTCGGCGTCGGCACCTTCTCCGCCGCCTTCGCCATCGGCCTGGGCGCGGCCCCCGCCACCGCCCGGCTCGTGCAGAACCTGACCGCCGCCGTCGCCGGCACCGACTACGTGGCCGCGGCGCGGATCCTGGGCGTCGGGCGGTTCCGGATCATCGTGCGGCACATCCTGCCCAACATCGCCGAACCGGTCGCGCTGTTCGTCGCCCAGGTCGCCGCTGGCATCCTGGTCGCCTTCTCCGGCCTGTCCTTCCTCGGCCTGGGCGTGCAGGCGCCCGACTACGACTGGGGGCGCCTGCTCAACGAACAACTCGACCGGGTCATGGTCGACCCGATGTCGGCGGTCGGCCCCGGTGCCGCGATCGTGCTGACCGGCATCACCTTCGGCCTGATCGGCGAGGTGGTCGCGGGCGCCAGCGGCGGCCGCGGCGCCAACCGGCCCGAGGCCGAGCCGGTCGCCTCGATCGACGAACAACCCACCGCCGAGGCGGAGTCGGCCCTGCTGCACGTCGACCACCTGCGCGTGCGCTTCCCCGGACACACCGCCGTGCACGACGTCTGCCTGAGCGTCACCGAGGGCGAGGCGGTCGGCATCGTCGGCGAGTCCGGTTCGGGCAAGAGCCTGACCGCGCTGGCCGCGGCCGGACTGGTCCCGCACCCCGGCCGGGTCAGCGCCCGTACCCTGCGCTTCGCCGACCGGGACCTGAACCGCCAGGCGCCCAAGGGCACTTCGCTGGCCATGGTGTTCCAGGACCCGATGGCCTCGCTCAACCCCGCGCTCACCGTGGGCCGGCAACTCGCCGAGGTCGCCGAGGTGCACCACGGTGCCGGCCGCGCGGCGGCACTGGCCCGAGCCGTCGCCCGACTGGGCGCGGTGGGCATCATCAACCCCGAACAGCGCGTCTCGAAGCGCCCGCACGAGTTCTCCGGCGGCATGCGCCAGCGGGTGATGATCGCGATGGGCCTGATGGGCGAGCCCCGGCTGATCATCGCCGACGAGCCCACCACGGCACTGGATGTCACCGTCCAGGCCCAGGTGTTGGCCCTGCTGCGGGACGTGCGGGACGAATCCGGCGCCGCGCTGTTGCTGATCTCGCACGACATCGCCGTCGTGTCGCAGGTGTGCGACCGGGTCGTGGTGATGTACGCGGGCCGGATCGTCGAGGAACTGCCGGTCGGCGACCTGGCCGACGGCGTCGCGCACCCGTACTCGGCCGCGCTGATCGGCGCGGTACCGACCATGACCACCGACCGGGACGTGCCGCTGGCGACCATCCCCGGCCGCCCGCCGGAGCCCGGCGAGGAGAGCGTGGGCTGCCCGTTCGCGCCGCGCTGCGCCCGGGCGAGCGACCGCTGTCGGACCGAGGAGCCGGTCCTGGAACGCATCGGCCCCGGACGCCGTGTGGCGTGCTGGGACCCGATCACCACCGCTGTGCACGAACTGGAGGAGGTTCGATGAAAGCCGCAGGTACGGTTACCCCGGTCGCGGCCGAGGCCGGCGCAGCGCCCGTCGGGGCCGGCACGTCCGGTTCGCTCGAACTGCGCCACATCACGGTGCGCTACGGCCGTGGCCGCTCGGCGGTGACCGCCGTCGACGACGTGTCCCTGGAGGTGCCGGCGGGCCGTGTGGTCGGCCTGGTCGGCGGCTCCGGGTCGGGCAAGTCCACCCTCGGCCGGGCCGCGGTCGGGCTGGTGCCGATCACCGCGGGCAACGTCCTGGTGGACGGCGTCGACCAGGGCCGGCGGCCCGGGCGCAGGCCGGTGCAACTGGTCTTCCAGGACCCGTTCGCGTCGCTGAACCCCCGGCTGAGCGTGGGCGCCTCGGTGGCCGAGGCGGTGCCGCGCGAGGACCGCGCGCGGCGCGCCGAGGAGGTGGCCCGGTATCTCGACCTGGTCGGGATCGACCCCGGGATGAGCACCCGACTTCCGCACGCGCTCTCCGGCGGCCAGCGGCAACGGGTGGCGCTGGCCCGCGCGTTGGCCGCGCGACCGGCGGTCCTGGTGGCGGACGAGGTCACCTCGGCGCTCGACGTCTCGGTCCAGGGCGCGGTGCTCAACCTGATCCGCGACCTGCAGCGCGAGCTGGGCTTCGCGATGTTGTTCATCACGCACAACCTGGCCGTGGTGCGCTACCTGGCGGACCGGATCGCGGTGATGGACCGGGGTGTCCTGGTCGAGGAGGGACCGGCCGGACAGGTCCTGGAGGACCCCGAACACGAGTACACGCGGGCGCTGTTGTCGGGCGTACCGCGGATCGGTGAGCCGCTGCCGGAGAGCGCGGGTGCCGAGGGCGCGAAGACCGCGGGAGCGGCGGGGGCCGCCTCCGGTACGGACGAGGGAACGGAGACCGGGAACCGATGACCCCGACACCGGCGGGCGCGCGGATCGGCGGCGACCTGTACCGTGCCGAACCCGAGCCCGCACCCGATTCCGGTGCGTTCCGCGACCGCGCGACCGCGGCGGCCGTCCGCGCGGCTCGCGCGGCGCACGTCGAGATCCGCGAACTGCACACGCCGACCGAGATGTCCGACGTGTGCGAGCTGTTCGGGCGCATCTGGCGGCCGGATCCGACCAGCCCGATGATGGTGCCCGAGTTGATGATGGCGCTGGTGCACGCGGGCGGCTATGTGGCGGGCAGCTACGAGGATGACCGGTTGACCGGCGCCTGTGTGGGGCTGCTCGCCACCGACGGCCTGCACTCGCACATCGCGGGCGTCGACGTGCGCTCGCGAGGACGCGAGGTGGGCCACGCGCTCAAGGTGCACCAGCGGGCGTGGTGCCTGGAACGGGGCCTCACCCGGATCAGCTGGACGTTCGACCCTCTGGTGGGGCGCAACGCGTTCTTCAATCTGGCCAAGCTCGGCGCGGTGCCCGCCGAGTACCTGGTCGACTTCTACGGGCGCCGTACCGACGCGATCAACGCCGGCGACCACACCGACCGGCTGCTGGCCCGCTGGGATCTGACCACCCCTCGGGTGGCCCTCGCCTGCGAGGGCATTCCGCAGCCCGCGGACGACGCGGTGGCTCCGGGGGAGGAGGGGGTCGCGATCGCTCTGGAGGTGGGGGCCGACGGTCGACCCGTGCTCGGGCGGACCGACGCCGACGTGGTGGTGGTCCGGGTGCCGCGTGACATCGAGGGACTGCGGCGCACCGATCCGGACGCGGTGCCCCCGTGGCGCCTGGCGGTGCGCGAGGTGCTCGGCGGGCTGATGGGGGAGGGCCGGGTGGTGCGCGGCTTCGGGCGGCTCGGGGGGTATGTCGTGGACCGGCGACGGGACGGGGGCTGAGCGCGGCTCGGCCCGACCCGAAGAGCTGTGACGCACCCTGCCCGGTTCGGTTCGGCGGCACCCGCGGCCGTCGGATCGAACCGGGCGCGGGCCGGAGTCCTCCCCTTTTCGGCCCAAGATCGTTTAGACTCCCGCACACGGATCGGCCACCGGCGACACGGCCGCTTCGGTGCGTTCGACGGGGGCTCGTGTCGACCGAATGGATCCCCTCGTGACGGACCTGACCGACAACCGGCGGATATCCGCCCGGGCCGACGTGCCCGCCGGCGCCTCGACGGACCCGCGATGACCGCGCGTTCGCGCGCCGTGCTCGGGCGCATCATCGACGACCTCGGCTCGACCCTGTTCGAGGTCGCCGCCGGCGAACCGGACCCGAACCGCGAGGTCACCGGCGTCCTCATCCACGACCCGGGCGACGAACCCGCGCACCCGCCCGGCGCGGTGGTGCTCGGCGTCGCGGTCTACGGGTCCTCGGCCATCGCCACCCTGGTGCACCGCGCGGCCGCACTGGCCGCCTCGGCCGTCGTGGTGCGCGGGCCGCTCGCGGTGGACGCGGAGATCCGGGACGCGGTGGCGGAGACCGGCGTGGTGGTGCTCGCGCTGACCCCCGGGGCGTCCTGGTCCCAGGTCGCCACGCTGCTGCGCTCGCTGCTCGCGGTGGACGAGATCGGCAGCGCGCAGACCGGCGAAACCCTGGACGGCGCGCCCTCCGGCGACCTGTTCGCGCTGGTCAACGCGATCGCCGCGCTGCTCGACGGGCCGGTGACGGTGGAGGACCGCAGCGGGCGCGTACTGGCCTTCTCCAGCCGCCAGGACGAGGCGGACGAGCCGCGGATCGCCACCATCCTGGACCGCCAGGTGCCCGCCGAGTGGTTGCGGATCCTGGAGGAGCGCGGCGCGTTCCAGGCGCTGTATCGCAGTGAGGGGCCCGTGTACCTGGCGGGCGTCTCGGACATGCCCCGGGTGGCCATCGCGGTGCGCGCCGGGGACGAGATCCTGGGCTCGATCTGGGTCGTGGTGCGCGGGCCGCTGTCCGCCGAGTTGCAGCGGTCGCTGATCGAGGCGGCCAAGGTGGTCGCGCTGCACCTGCTGCGCCGACGCGCGGGCGCCGACGTGGAGCGCCGGTTGCGCACCGACCTGCTGGCCACGGTGTTGGAGGGCGGGCCGGCGGCGGTGGACGCGGCGGGCCGACTCGGCCTGGCGCACCAGCCGGCGTGTGTGCTCGCGCTCGCGGTGGTGGGCGACGCGGCACCGGCCGAACGCACGGCCGAGGAGCACCGGATCGTCGACGCGCTGGCGCTGCACCTGGCGGCGGTACACCCGCGGACCGCGACCGCCCGGCTCGGCGGCTTCACCTACGCGATCCTGCCGACCGAGTCGGACGCGCGGGCGGTACGGCTGGCCGAGGAGTTCCTGGCCCGGATCGGCGGGCGGATCGAGGCGGTGGTGGGCATCGGCCGGGTGGCCGCCCGCGCCGTCGACCTGCCCTCGTCCCGGGCGGACGCGGATCGTGCGCTGCGCGTGTTGCGCTCGGGCCGATCCCCGCTGCGGGTGGCCAGGTTGTGCGACGTGTACGTGTCGTCGCTGCTGGTCGAGGTGGCCGACCGGGTGGCCGCCACGGACGACGCGCCGGCCGGACCGGTGGCCCGACTGCGGGCCTACGACGCCGAACACGACACCCATCTCACCGAGACGTTGGCCGCGTGGCTGGACACGTTCGGCGACGTCACCGCCGCCGCGGCGGCCGTACACGTGCACCCGAACACGTTCCGCTATCGGCTGCGCCGGTTGTCCGAGGTGGGCGCGATCGACCTCGCCGACGGCGACGCGCGCTTCGACGCGATGTTCCAGCTCCGGTTGTACGGGGTGCACGGGAGCGGCCCGGCGCACCGGTCGCTCGACGCGGCGCGGCTGGTGCCGACGGCGCTGCGGGGGACGGTGGGGTAGGGCCGCTCCCGGAGGGGGTGGGTGCGGCGCGGTCAGGTGTCGAGCGGCTCCGGTTCGATCAGGAACAGCGCCGCGTCGCCGGGGAAGGTCGGGGCGAAGTGCGCCTCGACGTCGACCGCCAGGCGCCGCAACGCGTCGGCGAAGTCGCCGCCCAGGTGGCTCGGGGCGCGCTCGGCGAACGGGTAGCGCGTGCCGTCCGCGCCCGCGGCCTCGGCGAGTTCGTCCGTGTACAGCAGCACCCGCTCGCCCCGGCCCGCCGCGACCGTCAGCTCCGGCGGGCGGAACGTGCCCGGCGTCAGTGCGCCGATCGGCGGGGTGGGGTAGATCGGTTCCAGGGTGAGCACCCGCCGGCCGACGACCAGGAGCGGGTTCGGATAGCCGCGGTTGACCAGCGTCAGCGAGCCGTCCCCGGCCGGGCCGCCGGGGCGCTCGGCCAGCAGCAGGCGGACCAGGGGGCGATGGCCGCGCAGATGGTCCTCGCGCAGGGACAGCGCGATCCGGTAGGAGACCTCGGTCAGCGCGGGCAGTTCGGGAGCGACCGCGCCGAACGCGGCGAGCACCTCCGCCGCCAGGTCGGGGGCGCACAGCGGGTCGCCGGCCACGTCGCCGAAGATCACCCGTGCGCCCAAGGGCGTCTCGCGGATCTCGCCGAACCGGTACCGGTCGGGCGGGTCGGCGGGCCGCGCCGCGCCCTCGATCCGCCGGGCGGCCACGCGCAGCCCGTCGACCCCGGCGAGGACGGTGTCCCCCGCCCGCGGCGCGAGGTCGTACACGGCAGGGGCGGGATGGCCACGGTCGCTCGACGTGCTGGACTCGTCGGACTCGGGCGGCTGTGCGTCGGTGCTCACGGGTCTCCTCGACGGCGGGATCGCTCCGACCAGTGTCACCCGAACAGCCGCCCCCGAAACGACCCCAACCCCCACGCCCACCCCGTGCCCACCCGGGTTTGCCCGTGCCCACTTCATCTCCGCCCGTGCCCACTCGGGTTTGCCCGTGCCTGCTTCATCTCCGCCCGTGCCCGCTCCGCGCTCGCCCGCGCCCACCGGCACCCACTCCGCGCCCACCGGCACCCACTCCGCGCCCACCGGCACCCACTCCGCGCCCACCTGCACCCGCGCCCACCTGCACCCGCGCCTGTGCTCGCCCGTGTCTGCCCCGCGCCCGCTCGTGCTTGCCCGCGCCCACCCGCCCTCGTCCGCCCGGGCTCGCCCGTGTCCGTCCCATGGCCGTTCGTGCCTGCTCTGCGCCTGCCCCTGCCTGCCCCGCGCTCACCTGCGCCCGGCGTTTGCCTGTGCCTGCGTCGCCTCCGCCCGCGCCTGCTCTGTGCTCGCCTGCGCCCACCTCCGCGTCCATCCCCGTCCCCGCTCCCGCGTCCATCCCCGTCCCTGCTCCCGCGTCCGCCGTCGCCCCGCTCCGCGTTCGTCCCCGTCCCCGCTTCCGGGTCCGCTGCCGCCCCGCTCCGCGTTCGTCCCCGCTTCCGGGTCCGCCGTCGCCCTGCCCCGCGTTCGTCCCCGTCCCTGCTCCCGCGTCCGCCGTCGCCCCGCTCCGCGTTCGTCCCCGTCCCCGCTTCCGGGTCCGCTGCCGCCCCGCTCCGCGTTCGTCCCCGCTTGCGGATCCGCTGCCGCCCCGCTCCGCGTTCGTCCCCGTCCCCGCTTCCGGGTCCGCTGCCGCCCTGCCCCGCGTTCGTCCCCGCTTCCGGGTCCGCTGCCGCCCCGCTCCGCGTTCGTCCCCGCTCCCGCGTCCGCCGCCGCGCCGCCCCCGTGACCGTTTCCGCTGCGCGCTCGTGCTTCGAGGGGCTCGGGTTCGTTGGGTTGGGAGGCTTTGGGGGGTTGGGGGGTGGGCAGGGTTGGGGGGAGGAGAGGGGTTCTTGTGGTGAGTGGTGGGCGTGGGGTCGAGACCGAGGCCATGACCTCGTTCGACGAGATTTATGATCGGCCGGATCCCCGGGGGTTCTTCCGGGCGCTCGGCGCGTGGGACTACCAGACGCCGCATCACGCGCAGGAGGTGTTCCGGCGGCTCGTCGCCACCCGGGCCGACGGTGCCGCGGATGTCGCGGTCCTGGACATGTGCTGCTCGTACGGGATCAACGCGGCGCTGCTCAACCACGACGTGACCCTGGCCGAGTTGTACGACCGGTACGGCTCCGCGCCCGTCGTCGCGATGGACACCGCCGAGCTGATCGAGGCCGACCGCGAGTGGTACGCCGCCCGCCGCCGCGCCGACGCGGTGCCGGTGATCGGCCTGGACGTGGCCGCCAACGCCATCGCCTACGCGCTGGCGGTCGGCCTGCTCGACGCCGGGTTCGCCGAGAACCTCGAGGTCGCGCCGCCCTCGCCGGAACTGCTCGCCGCCGCGCGCCCGGCCGGCCTGATCACCGTCACCGGCGGCGCCAGCTTCCTGTCCCCGCGCAGCTTCCGCCCCTTCCTGACCGACGCCCCGGCACCCGTGTGGGTGGCCGCGTTCGTCCTGCGCACCGGCTCCTACCGGGCCATCGCCGACGGACTCACCGCACACGGCCTGGTCACCGAGAAGTTCGGCCCGCATACCTTCCCGCAACGCCGCTTCACCAGCGATCGGGAACAGCGCTACGCCGTCGAGGCGGTGATCGCCACCGCCGAGGACCCCGAAGGCCGCGAGACCGCGGGCTGGTTCCACACCGCGCTGCACCTGTCCCGTCCCGAGGACCACACCACCACGTTCCCCCTCGACACCCTCCTGCCGGACGAGCCGCCGGCCCGGACCTGACCGGGGCTACACGAAGCGGATGTGCCGCAGCCCCGTCCAGGCCCGGCGCACCCGAGCCCGCGCGGGGGAGTCGGTGTTGGGCGCCAGGGTCAACCCGGTCGCGTCGGCGATCAGGTCGGCCACCTTCGGCGTGTCGATGTGATCGGTGTGGATTGGTCGGCGAACTCCGGGCCGGCCAGACGTTCCAGGCACAGATCGAGCCGGTCGACCGCGAAGCTCTCCCGCCGCAGCGGCGCCTCCCGGCCCGCCACCACGCGCACCGCACGCCCGAAGCCACGCTCGGCCAGCCGCCGCAACACCGTCCCGCGCTCGGCCAACAACGCGAAGTGCCGCACGTCGTGGCCCCGTTCGCGCAGCCGGCCGACGATCTCCCGGAAGTAGTCCGGCTCGATCACCGTCATCGGCGCCAACACCGGCCCCGGATGCCTGGCCAGGGTCAGATCCAGCACCTCGTACACCCCCTGCCGCCACGCCGGCAGATCCTGGAAGTCGCCGCGCAGCGCACGCGGCGTCATCCGGTGCAGCCCGAAGCCGACCTCCTCCGGGTCGCAGACCACACTGCCCGGCAGCCGCCGGTGCATCTCGTGCGCCGTCTGCGTCTTGCCGCCCCCGAAGGGACCGTTGATCCAGATGAGCATGCCCGTGTCCCCGATCCGCCGACGACCTACAACTCCCGCACCGGCGCGCCCGCGAGGAACGCGGCGACGTCCTCGACCGCCTCGGCGTACGCCAGTTCGTAGTTGTCCCGCGTCGCGTACCCGATGTGCGGGGTGAGGACGGTATTGGGCGCCGCCAGGATCGGATCGTCCGCCGGGATCGGCTCCACGGGGTACACGTCCAGCCCGGCCCCCGCGATCCGGCCCTCGTGCAGCGCGGCCAGCAGCGCGGCCCGGTCCACGATCGGCGCGCGGGAGGTGTTGACCAGATACGCGGTCGGGCGCATCAACGCGAGTTCGGCCGCGCCGACCAGCGACCTGGTGCGCTCGCCGTAGCGCACGTGCACCGTGACGAAGTCGGCGCGCCGGAACAACTCCTCCTTGGCCACCACCTCGACGCCGACCGCCGCGCCCCGTTCGGCGGTGAGGTTGGCGCTCCAGGCCAGCACCCGCATCCCGAACGCGGCGCCGACCCGGGCCACCCGGGTGCCCAGCTTGCCCAGACCGATCACGCCGAGCGTGGCGCCGGCGAGGTCGACGCCCACGCCGCGCTGCCAGGTACCGGCCCGCAGGCTCGCCTCCTCGGCGCCGGCGCGCCGGGCCAGTTCGAGGATCAGCGCCCACGTCAACTCCGCCGCCGGGTGCGGGAGCAGACTCGTGCCGCAGACGGTGATGCCCCGGGCACGCGCCGCCTCGACGTCGATCGCGGCGTTGTTCATCCCGGTGGTGATCAGCAGCCGCAACGCGGACAGCCGGGCCTGCAGTTCCGCCGGGAACGCGGTGCGCTCGCGCATCGCCACCACCGCGTCGAACCCCGACAGGCGCTCGACCAACGCGTCCGGGTCGTGCACGTGGTCCGGGAAGAAGACCGCCTCGGTGTCGTCCGGCAGCTTGCCCCAGCAGTCGAGCGCCGCGGCCTGCCCCTGATAGTCGTCGATCACGGCCACCCGAAACACGTGCGCCCCCTCGCCTGCGGCCCCCGTCGCGTGGCTCGCCCGGCCGGACCGCGTCCGACCCTACCGGCGGCCTCGGCCGCGCGCCGCCCGATGTCCACCGGCGTCGGCCGGGGTCAGAGGGACGCCAGACCCGTGCGCAGGTCGTCCAGGTTCATCACCGGCCGGACGGCGACCTTGGCACCCAACTCGAAGAACGGTTCGGCGATGGGCGGCAACTGGGACGAGTCCTGCATGTCGAACACCAGCAGGCACGTACGGTCACCCTCGAACGCGGCGAAGTAGGCCGCCTCGGGGTGCACCCGCTCGACGATGGACTGGATCCGCTTGCCCAGCGACCCGTCCGCGATCGCCTGGTTGCCCGCCTCGGTGTCGATCCGAGCGGAGAGAAGCACGCGCATCGATCTCACCTGCGTTTCGGTACGGATCGCGCTCGACACTCGCCTCGGGCGTCGCGGAGGACTCGATCACGTACGTTTCCAGCGTCCTCCCGTGCTCCCACCCGTGCAAACGCCCGGCGCGCGACCGCGTACCGGGTGTGCCGTCGGGTATGCGAAAGGTATGAACGCGCGACATCGCGCTTCGGCCAGGCGCCCTCCCGGCAGCGAGGCGGCCCACCCCCGCAGCGACCTCCCCGCGCGTCGGGTGATGTCCCGGATCGCGCTGCCCTTCTTCGTGGTCGCGTGCGCGGCGTGCGCCGTGGCCGCCGCCGGGGACGTCGCCGACAACGTGCGCACCCTCTGGCTGATCGCGGCGATCGTCTGCGCCCTCACGGCCGTGATCGCCTGGATCGACCTGCGGGTGATCGCCCGCCGGATGCGCGAGGAGCGGACCCGGTCCGGCCGACCCGGGTGAGGCGATCAGCCCTCGACGCACGGCCGCCGTGCCGCGACCGACGCCGAGGGCTCGCCCGTGCCCACCGCGGTCGGCGGCCGGCCGCGCCGGCCGCGGTCCGGGTCGATCCGGGGGCACTTGGGCCCGGGCCCGTGTACAGGCTCGCCCGCCGCCTCGAAGTCGCCCGATTCAGTGGGTGAGCTGCACCCTCGGAGCGGCGGCGCCCGGTTCGGTGTGCGCGGTTTCCTCGGTGTGGCCGACCCGCCAGTAGCCCATGAAGGCGATCGCGCGGGGGTCCATGCCGCGTTCGTCCTTGAGGTGTCGGCGCAGCGCCCGCACCCGGCCGGCCTCGCCCGCGAGCCACGCGTAGCCGTGTTCGGTCGGCGGCCGGGCGTCGCGGACCGCGTCCAGGAGGCGGTGGTCCCCGGCCGGCGCGCCACCGCGGTGCAGCCAGTTCACCCGTACGCCGGGCGGCGCGGCCAACTGCTGGCGGTCCGCCTCGGTGGTCACCTCGACGAACACGTTCCCCTCGGCGTCGGCCGGCAGCGATTCGACGATGGACCCGATCGCCGGCAGCGCCGCGTGGTCCCCGACCAGAAGCAGGCGGCGGCCCGCCGGCGGCTCGAAGCTGTAGCCCCCGTTGCGGGCGGCGGTCGGCCCCAGCACCTCGATCGGGTCCCCGGGCCGGGCCGCGCGCGCCCAGCGGGACGCCGGCCCACCGGGCGCGTGCAGCGCGAAGTCGATGTCGATCTCGACCGGATCCGAACGGTGCGCGCGCACGGTGTAGGTGCGCTGATACGGCCGATCCGCCTCGGGGATCCGCGCCCACGCCTCGCGCCAGGTCAGGTCCGTCCGGGTGATCCGGGGTGCCGGTCGACCCTCGCGCGGGACGAACAGCTTGATCCGCTGATCCGGTCCGCCGGGCACGAAGCTCGCCAGGCGCGGGCCGGTCAGAGTGATCCGGACCGCGTTGCGGGTGATCGGGATGTTGCGGACCACGGTGAGGTGGAAGGGCCGGTACAGCTGCGCACGACGTTCACGTTCGGTGGTGATGGGAACTCGCCCTCTCGGACACGGGTCGACCGGTGGACGACACGGGACGATGTCGGAGTTAGGTTAGCCTAACCGGGCCGGATTCACGATCACCCCCGACGCGCCGACACTGGGCCGAACGGGCTTGGCAAGGGCCGGATTTGGCCAGGAGGTATGGCTAGCCTAAGTTGGTCCGGGTCCCCGGCCGGTCGGGGTCGGGACGCCCGGCGGCGGGGTGTGTTCGCCGAGGGCGGGGCGTGCCCGGGCCCGGTGTCCGGATCGACGAGTCGACGTGTCCGAGGGGGACCGATCACGCATGCGGCTGTACCTGCTCGCGCTCAACCCCACCGACTCGGTGACCGACGGCTTCCTGCCCGCCGCTCATCGCCTGGGCCTGGACGTCACCCTGCTCACCGACCCCGCGTACGCGCCGGCCCACCGCGCGGTGTGCGCCGGCCGGGACTTCGTCCGGGTGGTGGAGTGCGACGTCCGCGACTTCCGCGCGGTGATCGACCGGATCGCCGGCGGCCCCCGCCCCGACGCGGTGTTCAGCAACAGCGACCACCTCCAGGTGCAAACCGCCCTGGCCGCCGCCTGGTTCGACCTCCCGGCCAAGGACTGGCGGGCCGCGCTGCACGCCAAGAACAAGGCGCACACGCGCCGGCGACTGGCCGCGACCGGCGTCGACCCGGTCTGGGCCGCCGAACTGGCGCCGGAGCAGGACGCGAAGGAACTGCTCGCGCTCGACCCGCCGTTCCCGTGCGTGGTCAAACCCCGCGAGGGCGTCGCGGGCGAGGACGTCGTGCTGGTCGCCGACGACGGGCAACTCCTCGCGCGCTGTGCCGAGATCCGATCCCGTCGACCCGGCGAGGCGCTGGTGATCGAGGAGTTCCTGAGCGGCGAGCCGTACACCCTGGAAACCCTCGGCGACCGAAACGGCACACGGGTCGTGGCCGGATTCCACACCCACCTGTCACCGCCGCCGCACTTCATCGAACTGCGGCTGGATCTGGTCCCCCACCCGCCCGCCGCGAGCACCGCCGGCGTGCTCGCCCGGCTCGACGCGCTCGGCGTCGGATTCGGGTCCTGCCACACCGAGTTCGTGCTCCAGGACGATCGCCCCCGGATCATCGAGGTCAACTACCGCGCCATCGGCGACCAGTGCGACCTGCTGCTCGCCGACGTCCTGGGCATCCCGCTGTTCGAGTACATCCTGCGCGTGCACCTCGGCGACGACCTCCCCGCCGACCTGGGCGCGCGCACCGATCGACACGCCCGCATCGACTGGCCGTGCGCCGACCGTGCCGGCGTCCTCACCAGCGCGCCGGGCCGCGAGGACACCACATCCGACGCGGGTGTGCGGACGGACTATCACCCGCTGCGAGCGATCGGCGAACGGCACGAACTGCACCACTCCAACCGGGACTACCTCGGCGTGCTGCGCACCATCGGCGCCGACCGGGCGGCCGTCGACCACGCGGCCGAGGCGTTCCTCGCCGGCCGCACGTGGGGCATCACCCCGTGACCGGACCCACCGTCGCCGACCCGGCGCCATCCGACCCGGTCCCACCCGGCCCGTCGGCGAACGCCCCCGACGGCGAACAACTCCGGCGCGTGCTCGACGCCATACTGCGCGAGGACGTCCTCGGACTGCGCTCCACCGCCGAGACCCTGCACCGACCCGACGGCACTTGGCTGCGACTGAACGCACCACACGGCACGGCCGGTTGGTTGCTGCCGGTGCGGCCCGACGGTTTCCAGTGCGAGTACGCGACCCGCGCACCCGTCCTGCTCGCCGAACGCGACGGCACCCGACTGACCACCACCGACGCCGTGCTGGCCACCCTGCGCGACCTGGCCGACCCCCGCGACCGGTCCGGCTTCGACGACTTCGCCGAGGAGTGCCGCCAGTCGGCCCGGGCCGGCCGCGCCATGGCCGACGCGGTCCCGGCAGTCCGTGCCCGGCTCGCCGCCGACCACGGCCCGGACCCGAGCACCTGGACCGGACCGCGCGCCGGCCCGGCCCTGGACACCCTCGCCGCACACCTCGACCACCCCATCCACCCGACCCCGCGCGCCCGTTCCGGCCTGGACGAGACGGCGCTGCGCCGCTACGCCCCCGAACACCACCCGACCTTCCGGCTGCGCTGGGCCCTGCTCCCGCACGACGCGGCCACGCTCACCGGCACCCTGCCCGACTGGTGGCCCACCCCCACCACACTCGGCCGACCCGACCTGGAACACCGCCGGCTCGCGCTGCCCGTCCACCCGCTCACCCTCGACCGGCTCCCGGACCCGGCCGTGCCCACCGCGCCGGCCCACCTGGACGTGCGCCCGACCCTGTCGATGCGCACCGTCGCGGTGCTCGACCACCCCGGCGTACACCTCAAGCTCCCGCTGCCGATCGCCACCCTCGGCATGCGCAACCGACGCACCATCAAACCCGGCACGCTCGTCGACGGCGCCGCCGGACAGCGCCTGCTCGCCGCCGTCCTGGACCACGAACCCCGGTTACGGGACCGGGTGCTGCTCGCCGACGAACAGACCCATCTGCACGCCGGCCACGAACTGCTCGCCGTCATGGTGCGCCGCTACCCGAACCTGCCCGACGACACCCTCGTACTCCCGGTCGCCGCCCTGCTCGCCCGGGCGCACGACGGCGCGTCCGTCCTGGACCGGGTCGCCGAACGCTGGTACGGCGGCGACCGGTTCGCTCTGCTCGACGCCTACCTCACGCTGCTCCTGGACTGGCAGACCACGCTGTTCCGGTACGGCGTCGCGCTCGAATCGCATCCGCAGAACCTCTCCCTCGTACTCGCCGACGACCGACCCGTCCGCCTGCTGCTCAAGGACAACGACGGCCCACGGATCAACCGGGCCCGCTGCCCGGTCGACCACGACGGCTTCGACGACCCGCGCACCTACAGCCCCGACGACGGACCGCTCGCCGACCTGTTCGTCACCATCACCGTGCATCTGTGCGCCGGCGCCCTGGCGTTCGCCCTGTCGGACCCCGAACGCGCCCGCCTGCTGGACCTGGTGCGCGACCGACTGGAGGCGATGGCGGATCCGTGGTTGCGCCGCCGGATCCTCGACGCGGACCGGCTCCCAATCAAGGCGATGGTCACCGCCGGCACCCTGCTCAGCAAGGAGCGCTCCGGCGCGGCCGACATCAACAAGCACTACACGACCGGACCGAACTACCTGCGCCGGCCGGCCGAGACCCCGTAGCGACCGGAGCAGCCCGCCCACCCGACGGCCCCGAGCCGCGCACCTCGCACCGCACATCGCGCATCCCGCACCTCGCACCTGCCAAGAACCGCCGGAGTCGCCCATGTCGCCGCAGTCGGCCCGACCCACGACCACCTCGGCCCCCGCGGCCCAGGCCCCACCCGCGCCGCCCTCGGCCGACGACGCCGTCGCGCACACCCTGCTCAACTGCCTGCTCCGGGAGGTCTGCGGCCCGGAACGGCACAGCGTGGTCGAACCCGACGGCGGCCACCTGCGGCTGTGGCTGGCCCGATCCGGTGTCGAGCTGCGGGTCCGGCTGCGCCGCACCTCCCTTCTCGGCGACCACCGCTTCACCGGGCCGGTGACCGAACGGCGCGGGGCCGGTTGGCAACCGCTGACCTGGTCCCAGCTGGGCCGGCGGGTGCACCGCGAACTGAGCACGCGTACCGGCGTGCCCAACGACGAGTTCCTGGGCCAACTCGCCTCCAGCCACGCGGGCGTGAGTGCCGGGCTGGCCCGCCGCGCCGCACCGCCCGCGTCGCGCTACCTCGAATCCGAACAGGCGCTGCTGTTCGGACACCGCTTCCACCCCACCCCCAAGGCACGCGGCACCGACCCGACCACCTGGGCCGCCTACGCCCCCGAGGCCCGCGCCGAGTTCCGGCTGCGACACCTGGCCGTGCGCGACGAACTCGTGGCCCAGGAACGCGTATCCGCCGCCGACACCGCCGTCCTGGACCGGCTCGGCCCGGTGCCGGCCGGGTACACGCTGCTGCCCGCGCACCCGTGGCAGTACGAACTCCTCGCCGGCCACCCGCGCCTGCGCGCCGCACTGCTCCGCGGCGACATCCGCGACCTGGGCGAGACCGGCCCGCACTTCGCCGCCACCGCGTCGGTACGCACCCTGGCCGGCGCCGGGGTGTTCCTCAAGTTCAGCCTGAACGTGCGGATCACCAACTGCGTGCGCAAGAACGCCGCCTACGAACTGTCCGGCGCGGTCGCGCTCACCCGGGTGCTGGCCACGATCGCGGCCCGCACCGCCGCCCGCTTCCCGGACTTCGCCATCCTCGGCGAGCCCGCCTACCGCAGCCTGTCGGCGGACGTCGCCCCCGAACTCCTCGAAGGTTTCGGGGTGATCGTCCGCGACGGGCTCGACGCGCGGTCGCGGCCCGGGACCACGCCGCTGCTCGCCGCCGCCGTGGCCGCCGAGTACCCGACCGGGTCCGCGCACCTGTCCCGACTGCTCGACGGCGCCGGGCCCGACGAGGCGCTGCGCTGGTGGGAGGACTACCTGCGGCTGCTCGTCCCGCCGGTGCTGGCGCACTACTTCGCACACGGCGTGGTCCTGGAACCGCACCTCCAGAACGTCTTGGTCGCGGTCGACGCCGGCGGTCGACCCCGGCAGGTGCTGATGCGCGACATGGAGGGGACCAAGCTGCTCCCCGAGCCGCACGCCGCCGTGCTGGCCGCACTGCCGCCGTCGGTGGCCGCGCCCATGACCTACGACGCCCGGCGCGGCTGGGACCGGGTGGTCTACTGCCTGCTGGTCAACAACATCGCCGAAACGCTCGCCGCGCTGGTCGACGTGCATCCACGTCTGGAGGCCCGCGGCTGGGAGCTGGTCCGCGCGGTCCTGGCCGAGTGCGCCGTCGAACACGGCGATCCCGAGCCGCTGCGTGCGCTGCTCGCGGGCGCGCCGCTGCCCGCCAAGGCCAACCTCCTTGCCCGCTGGGAGCGGCGCGCCGACCGCGAGGCGGAGTACGTCCGCATCCCCGCGCCGGCGGTCGAGCCGACCCCCGACGGCACACCCCGCACCCCCGTCCGAGGCACCCGATGATCCCCCCGCACATCCGCGCCCACGTCACCGACCTCGTGCCCGAGGCGCTGCCCGCCTACCTGTACGACCGGGCCGGGCTGCGCGCACACGCGGCGGCGGTGCGCGCCGCACTGCCCGAGCGGGTCGAGGTGTACTACGCGGCAAAGGCCAACCCCGCGCCGGAGATCCTGACCGCGCTGCACGGTTCGGTGCACGGCTTCGAGGTTTCCTCGGGTGGCGAACTCGCGCATCTGCGGGCTCACTTGCCCGATGCCCGGATCGCCTTCGGCGGACCGGGCAAGACCGACGACGAGCTGATCGCCGCGCTGCACGCGGGCGTCGGGCGCATCCACGTCGAGAGCCGGTCCGAACTGCACCGCCTGATCGTGCTCGCCGCCCGGCACACGCCCGACCGCGACGTCGACGTGCTGCTCCGGGTCGATCCGCCCGTGGGCGGCGAACTGCTGCGCGGCGCCGCGCTGACCATGGGCGGCGATCCGTCCCCGTTCGGCCTGGACCCGGACGACGCCGACGCATGCCTGCACCTGCTGCGCGGCCCGGAGGCCGGCCGGGTCCGGGTGCGCGGGATCCACGCACACCTGGCCAGCGGACTGGACGCGGACACCCAGGTCGCCGTCGCCGCGCGGATCGTCGACTGGACCCGAACGGTCGCCGAACGGCACCGGATCGCCCTGCCCGAGGTCAACGTCGGCGGCGGCATGGCGGTCGACTACACCGATCCGACCGCCCGCTTCGACTGGTCCCGCCTGGGTGCCGGACTGGCCGAGATCCTGGCCGATCGTGCGGACTTGTCCCTGCGGATCGAACCGGGCCGGGCGCTGACCGCGTACTGCGGTTGGTACGCCACCGAGGTGCTGGACCTCAAGCACAGCCACGGCGCGGCCTTCGCGGTGCTCCGCGGCGGCACGCACCACCTGCGC
Organism: Embleya hyalina; assembly: GCF_003967355.1. Lineage (GTDB taxonomy): Bacteria > Actinomycetota > Actinomycetes > Streptomycetales > Streptomycetaceae > Embleya > Embleya hyalina. The sequence continues at coordinate 88,045 of NZ_BIFH01000038.1, forward strand.
ACCCCCGCGGCCAAGGCCCACGACCAGCCCTTCGCCGTGCTGCCGAGTCCACACCCGTGGCCGCATCCGTGGCCGCGCCCGCGGGTGAGCGCCACCGAGGTCACCCTGGTCGGCCAACTGTGCACCCCCAAGGACGTGTTCGCCCGCCGCCGACCGGTCGCCCGACTGGCGGTCGGCGACCGGATCGTGTTCGCGATGGCCGGCGCCTACGCGTGGAACATCTCCCACCACGACTTCCTGATGCACCCTCACCCGACGTTCCACCACCTGTGACGACGCGGCACCGCGGGTGCGGGTGCCGGGGGCACACACCGCCGGCCCGGAGCCTGGTGGCTTCGGGCCGGCGGGTGGTCCGACGCGGTGCCGGCGCTCGATGTTCGGCCGGTCCGGTCCCGACGGTCAGTGCTTGCCCGGCTTGGTGCCGACGGTGGAGATCAGCCGCCAACCCGTGGTGACCAGGTCCGGCTGGAGCACGATCTCCTGGAAGCGGTCCAGGAGTTCGTCGGCCACGCCCAACGCCAGCAATTGGGGTCGCAGTTGCCGGGCGTTGCAGGCGTACAGGCGGTGGGCCGGGCCCGGACCCGCGCAGTCGGGTTCGGTACGCACGGCCCGGATGCCGCTCAGCCCCGCCTCGGCGAACGCCTCGTGCGTGGACGCCGCCCATTCGAGGTCGGCGCCCCGGTTGCGCAGCACCGCCAGGATGCCCTCCACCACCTCGGTGAAGATCTTGGCGTCGGTCGAATCGGCGCAGTTCAGCACACGCGGCGCGGTCGGGCAGAACCAGTCCTCCAGGACCAGTACGCCGCCCGGCTCCAGCGCGTCGACCAGGCGGGTCAGGATCTCCCGGCGCTCGGGGATGTGCAGCAGCACCAGCCGGCCGTGGATGCCCAGGAACGGACGGGGCGGCAGGGAGTCGGTGCGCAGGTCGAGCGGGAAGGTGTGGATGGGCGCGCCGCCCGTCGGCGCCGACACCGAGCGTGTGGACAGGTCGGTGGCGTGCACCGCGCCGGACGGGCCGATCCGGCGGGAGAGTTCGCGGGCGATGCTGCCCAGGCCGTACCCGATCTCCAGCCACTCCTGGCCGGTGGGGGTGTCGAGCGAGTCCAGCACCATTCGGGTGGTGGGGTCGAGCAGGCGTTGCAGGGTCTCCAACTGGTAGGTGATGTCGTCGGCTTCGGCGAACGCGTACAAGGCCGGCTCCTCGCGTGGATGGGGTGGAGGGTGGGGAGGTTGGGCGGATCAGCCGCCCAGCACGGCCAGTTGCTCGACCGCGACGTTGGCCCGCTTGGGGCCGTCGTTGCGCACCTCGAAGCGGTACCACTGCTGCACCGGCGAATGGGTGGCCGGGTTCAACTGCATCACGCCGCGCGGGCTGTCGATCTGGCCGACACTGCCCAGCGCGGTGTTCACCGCCTCGGGAGTGAGCGGCTTCTTCTGCGCGCGGACCGCCCCGATGGCGCTGTCCAGGGAGCGGGCGATGTCCCACGCGGCGACCGCGTAGATCGTCGGGCTGCGGTCGGGGTGGCGCTGCTGCCACGCGGCGACGAAGGCGCGGTTCGCCGGGTTGTCCAGGTCCGCTCCGTAGGTGGCGAACGTGGTGATGCCGGCGGCGGCGTCGGACTGGGCGTCGAGTTGGCGGCCCTCGGTCAGCGGACCGCTGCCGTACAGCGGGAGCTTGGCCGCCTCGGACGCCCGGTACTGCTTCACGAAGTCGACCGCCGCGGTGCCCGCGTAGAAGGTGTAGACGGCCTTGGCGCCGCTCTGCGCGATCTTGTTCAGGTAGGGCAGGAAGTTCTGCGTGCCGGGGAACGGGGTGAACGTGGTCTTGCCGTCCGGGTTGGCCAGCGTGCCACCGGCCTTGGTGAACGAGTCGGTGAAGCCCTTGAGTTGGTCCCAGCCACCCTGGTAGTCCGGGCCGATCGCGTAGACCGGGCCGTTGACGTGGTCCTTGACCCAGGGCCCGGCGGCGGCGCCGGCCTCGTAGGACTGGGTGTTGAACGACCACACGTGCGCGGTCAGTTTGGGGTCGGGGAACTCGGGGCGACCGGCCACGCCCATCAGCGCGGTGTTGTTGGCGGCGGCGATCGGCAACACGCCGGCCACGCTGCCGCCGCTGACGATGCCGGTGATGGCCAACACGTTCTGCTGCTTGACCAGTTCGGTCGCGGCCGGGACGGCGGTCGGCGGCCCGGCGCCCTCGTCGCGCACCACGATGTCCGCTTTGAGGCCGCCGAGTTTGCCGCCGTGCGTGTCCCGGTACAGCTCGAGGCCGGCGCGGGTGTCCTCGCCGACCGCGGCGTAGGGTCCGGTGGCCGGGGTGAGCAGGCCGATCTTCGCCACCTCGTCGGCGGCCTTGCCCTTGTCGTTCCCGGCCGCACTGCCCGCGCACGCGGACAGGACGAGGAGGAGCCCGGTGGCGAGGGCCACGGGTGTGCGAGTGGAGCGGATCCGTCTACGTATGGAGCTGCGCATGTCGGTCTCTCTCTCGGACTGGAAGAGCACGGGCGGAAGGAGAGTGGACGGGGGTGCGGCCGGACGGGCCGGGCGCCGACCGTCGTGGCGCGGACGGGAAGCGCGATCCGCGGTGCGCGGTGCGGGTCGAACGCCGGCCGGGCCGGCTGCTCGCCCGCGGCGGCGCGGGACGCGGATCTCGGGGTCCGTCCCGGGACGTGCGGAAGCCACGCGGGGCGCGACGCGCCGTTTCGGCCGGTGGGCCGGGCGCGTGAGTACGCCGGGCGACTCGGGCGGATCGCCGGGTCGCTCGGTGGGGCAGCCGGGCCGTTCGGATCAGAAGACCCGGCTGGGGGCGGGCATGCGCGCCGGTTGCGGCTGGAGGCCGCGGCCGCGCGCGAGCGGGGTCAGCGAGGGGCCGACCCGCTCCATCAACGCGTGCATCGCCCGGATCAACTCGCCGACGTCGGCGTTCCAGGTGGTCGCCACGATCAGCGCGGAGGGGTGGACCTGTCCGTCCGGGCCCGGAGCGGTGTTGCCCATGGTGAGCAGCAGGCCGTGCTCGGCCTGCGACATCAGCACACTGACCGGCCCGAGGCCCATCAGGTCGGCGCTGTAGTCCTGCATGAGCAGGGCCCCGGGCGCGCTCGACGCGATCTTCTCGGCGTTCGCGAGCCATGCCGCCCGCGACGCGTCGTCGGCACGTATTCGACCGGGCAGCGCGGCCTGGGCGACCAGCAGCGAGTCCCCGCTGGCGGCCACCGCGTGCAACACGTCGGGGGCGTGGTCGTGGACGAACTGGCGCATGAAGTCGTCGAGCACGCTCTGGTCGACGGCGGGCTCGGTCATGGGGATTCCTTGGGGGTCCGGGTGAAGGGCAGATCGCGGGCGCCGCGGCCGAAGGAGGCGGCGGCGGCGCTGGCCTGCGCGATGTCACGGGTGGGTGGGGCGCTACGACGGAACTGGGTCGGTTGGCCCGTGCGCCGCGCCCGCCGAGGCAGGCCCTGGGCGGTCAACTCGGGCGCGAGGTTGGCGGGGAGCGGGCCGCCGAAGATCGGGCCGGGCGGCTGCGGGTCGGCGCCGTTCGCGCCGTCGCCGAGCGCGTCGGCGGGGCCGCCGCCGTTGGCGGTGAGCGGGTACGGGCCGTCCGCGAAGGGGCTGTGGCCGTTGGGACCGCTCGCGAAGGGGCTGCGGCCGTTCGGGCCGTTGCCGTTGCCGTTGGCGCCGGCGGTGATGGCGGCGGACGCGGGCCGCGGCGCGATCGGCCGGGCGCCGTTGTCCACCCGGCGGCGATGCCGGCCGACGGAGGCGATGATCGCGTGCGGCAGCACGATGTCGACGACCGTGCCGCCGTCGGTGCCGGGCCGCAGTTCGACGTCGATGGCCAGTGGCCGGGCCTGGAGCGCGACCACGGTCAGACCCGTCTGGCGCAGTGACGGCAGCGCGTCCACGTCGGCCTTGAGCCGCCGGTTGAGCAGGTCCGGGTCGTGGTGGCCGACGCCCTGGTCCAGGATCCGCACCAGGACGCCCGCCTCGGTGCGGGCGGCGGTGATCTCCACTTCGTGCCGGCCGGAGAAGCGGGCCGCGTTGTCGACGATCTCGCCGATGATCTGGGTGACCGCGCCGACCGTGTCGCCGGCGAGGGTGACCGAGGTCGGGATGCCCTTGAACGCGATGTCGGGCAGGCGTTCGTAGCTGGTCACCCGCTGGGCGCCGGCGCGGACCACCTCGTAGAGCGGGGTGTCCGGCCACAGCCGGTTCGGCGGTTGCCCACTGAGCACGGCGATCGAGTCGGCGAGCCGCTTGGTGCCCTCGTTGCCGTGGTCGACCTCGAAGACGGTACCCAGCTGATCCACCGTCAGATTGGATTCCTGAAGCCGGTCGAGCGCGCTGCTGACCCGGCTGGTCTGCACCCGGATGCGCCGGGCGACGTCGCCGAGCGCGTCGTTGTACTCGCGCTGGGCCAGCACCAGCGAGGCGCTGTGCTCGACCGTGCTGTACGCGAGGGTGGTCAGCGCGCGGGCCAGGTCGGCGATCTCGTCGGCGCCGCGCTCGCGTTCGGGTTTGGCGCCGAGCATCTTGAGCGCGTACGTCCGACCCGTCTCGTGCGGGGCCAGCGCGTCGCGTCGGCGCAGGTCGGCCTCGACGGCGGGCAGCGTCTCCTGGGTCATCACGGTGACCCGCTCGGCCAGGGTCCGCAGGCGCCGGTGCAGGAGTCGGCCGAGCCAGGCGGCGGCCGCGGCGGCGGCGAGCACCGCGCCGATCAGCACCGCGCCCTGGATGCCGGCCAGCCACCACCGGTGGTCGGCCACGTCGGCCACCTCGCGGGCCACGTCGGCGTCGGCCTCCTGCTCCACCGACCATACGCGGTCGGCCCGTTCGGCCAGCGCCGCGCGCCACACCTCGGGCTCCAGCGGGCCGCGCGTCAGCGCGTCCTCGGTCTGCGCGACCCGGATCATCTCCGGACCGGACAACGATCGGGCCAGCCGCTCGCGCCACCTCGACGGCGCGGTCACCGCGAAGGCCTCCAGGGCCTGGTCGTGCGCGGCGCGCGCGGTGGAGGACGCCTTGAGGACCGGGCCGCCCAGCGGGTCGGCGCCCAACGAGCGCAGCACGGTGACCTGTTGCTGGCCGAGCGCGGCCCGGGCCTGGGCGAGCGCGGTGATCGCGCGCAGTCGGCCGGCGGTCTCGCCGGACACGCCGGGATCGAGGGCGACCCGGGCGCGCAGGTCCACGGTGGTGCCGATCCAGGCCCAATAGCGCACCGCCGCCGCCGAGGTGGCCACGCCGCGCTGGTCGACCTGCAGGCGCAGGCCCGGCAGGCCGCGCAGTGCGGTGTCCACGGCGGTCAGCGCGTCGCGTTCGGCCGTGGAGACGGTTTCCAGACCGCGCCGGCGGTCCTGGTAGCGGCGGATCGCGGTCTCGCTCGCGTCGATCGCGGTGCGGTAGTCGGCGCTGGTGATCGGGCCGGGGCCGCGGGAGAGCAGGGTGACCGCGGCGGCGCTCTCGGCCTGGAGTCGGCGGCCCACCTCGCCCGCGTCGGCGGAGACGCGGACCAGGTCGTGCGCGTGGTCGGCGGCCCGGGCCTGCTCGACCATGTCCAGGATCGCGGACCCGGCGAAGAAGACCATGCCCGCGGAGGGCACGACGACCATGAGCGTGATCAGGCCGCGGACCCGGGGCCGGATCCGGGCGGCGAATCGAATCCGCAGCGCGGGACGGGAGCCGGGGTCGACGATGGTCGGCGGCGACACGAAGAGCGTGCCGGTGGGCGGCGAGGCATCGGGCGGCGCGTCGGCGGTCGTCTCGGCCGCGCTCGCCTTGCGGGAGGGACGTATCCTCATCATCCGTGTTCGCCCCTCGTGCCCGATCGGGTGTGCGCGGGCGGGTTCGGCGTCGACGGGTGCCGCGGGCCGGCGGTCACGGCCGTGACCGGACGCCGGGCGGCGGACGTCGGGAACGGCCGGTTCGGCCGGCCGGCGCGGGCCGCGTGGGCGACGTGAGCGGGACGGCGAAGTAATCGCAACACGGGTAGTGATCCCTGAACGATGGTCGGCGGGGGAGGACTTGCGACGAGCGGTGGACCACGGGCGGGCCGCCGGGAGAGGGTTGGGGCGGCGTCGACGCGGTCGGTTCCGGCGGCCGGTGGATCACGGACCGGTCCGGGACGGGGTGGTCCGGGATCGGTGGGTCCGGCGGTGGTCTGCGCGCGGTCCGGGTCGAGCGGGTCCCGATCGCCCGGTAGCGGCGCCTCCGCTTCCGGTTCGCGGACATTCCGGTCACCCTGCGCCGGGTCTCGACACGATTCGGACCGGTGGCGGGGAGGGCGGGTGTCCGCGAGCGGGTCATGGCCGCTCGGGGCGGATGCGGGCCCGGGGCATCAGGGCACGGGATGCGGCCGGCTCCCGCGAGACCAAGTGGCGGCCCGCGTGCGGGAGTTCGATGCCGGGTGCGGCGCCCTCGGACAGTCGGCCCACCGCTCCGGGATCATTCGGTCGTGAGCTTTCGCCGCAAAAACGCCCATGAACGGATCACTCCTCGCAAGGGGGTGCGGGGTCGACCAGGAAACGCCCGATAGCGGCTGGGGCAACTGTTCGCATCGGTGCGCACACACACTGTCCCTGCGAATCCACCGGACGTCAAACGAAACTTGGGTCTCGCCGCGCCCCTGTTGTCACCGTCACGTCGCCCGTCGAGGTCGCCGACGTCCGGGGCGCGGGGTGGCCTCCGGCGGTATCGAACCGACCGGATGGCCGGGATGTCCGAGCCGATCCGCAGAACGAACGAAAGCCCGGTGAAAGGGGGTTGCCGGTCAATTGCACGGCGGCTCGGATCGACGGCGGGCGCCGGTGCGGGAGTTCGGCACCGGCCGGGTCGGATGACGGAACGGGCGCCGGCCCAACCCGGTTCGTGCGCCGCTCCCGGGCGCGTCGGCCCGGGAGCGGTGTCCGCCGTCCCGGAAGTCGGCGGCACCGGAAGCGTCGCCCGTCGGGCCCTCGGTGTCCACGCGGGCGCTGTGCCATTTTGTGACAGTTGCGGAGCACGGCATTGTCGCTGCCCTGCCGGCCGCTCGAATCTGGTCTGGACCAATCTCCCGCATCCGTCCCCCAGGAGCGTCCGATGTCCCCAGTTCCGCACGCCGCCGTCGAATCGGCGAAACCCCATGTCCTCGGCCTGTTCCGAATCGTCATCGGTCTGCTCTTCACCTGCCACGGTGCCGCGTCGTTGTTCGGCTTCCCGGACAGCGGGCGCGGCACCGTCCCCGCCGGCGAGTGGCCCGGCTGGTACGCGGCGGTCATTCAACTCGTCGGCGGAGGGCTGGTGTTGCTCGGGTTGGGCACCCGCGCCGCCGCGTTCCTGTCCTCCGGCTCGATGGCCTACGCGTACTTCACCGAACACCAGAAGGAGGACCTGTGGCCGCTGCAGAACGGCGGTGAGCTCTCCGTGCTGTTCTGCTGGTCCCTGCTCCTGATCGTCGTCTTCGGCTCCGGCAGCTTCGCCCTCGACAACCTGTTCACCCGCAACGCGACCCCCGCTCCGGACGGAGGACGCCCCGACTCGGACACCCCCACCGACACCCGAAGGCCGACCAGGAGGCTCCAGCCCACCAAGCCCAACGCCTCGACCGGCCCCAACGAATCCGCCCCGGCGGTGGTCGGCTGACCCCAATCCCCAGAACGCCGGCCGAACCAACCCCCCAACCAACCCCCGAGGCCCCTCGGCCCGACGCCGTCCGAGCCCCAACAGCCCGGCCGGCGCATGAGCCCAAACAGCCGGGCCGGCGCTTGAGGCCAAGCAGCCGGGCCGGCGCTTGAGGCCGAACAGCCGGGCCGGCGTTTGAGGCCACTCAGCCCGGCCGGCGTTTGAGGCCAAAAAAGCCCGGTCGACGCTCAAGGCCAAGAGCGCCGCACGGCCCGAGTGTGGGGACGATCAACCCGGACTGTCGCGACGGATGCGGGCCGCCAGCCACAGATCGAACCGATCGTCCCCACTCTCCACCCGCCGCCCGGCCACCCGCATCGCCTTGTCCACCCGATTGCGCACGGTGTGCCGATGCACGCCGAGGCGCCGACTCGTCTCGTCCCACGAGCCACCCGTCTCCAGCCACACGGCAAGCGTCGCGGCCAACTCGCCCCCCGGATCGGCGGCGTCGATCGGCCCCAGCACGGCGTCCGCGTAGCCCGCCAGCGTGCGCGCGTCGGCAAGACCCAACAGCAGCCGGCTCGCGGTGCCGTGCCGGGCCTCCACCGGATGCCCCGCCGCCCGGCTGACCGCGAGCAGACCGCGTGCCTGGCGGATCGACGACCCGGCCGCGTCCGGCTCGACCGCCGGCCCGATGCCCGCCGGCCGACCGGGCGCGAACCGGCCGAGGATGGCGTACACGTCCAGGTCCGTCCCGAACACCGCCTCCACCGCCCCGCCCGCCACCCGGACCAGCCCGCCGGGCAACGCCAGGGCCAGATCGGCGGCCAGTTCGCCCGCATCGGCCCACGCGGCGTCACCCGGCGCGTCCGCGCCCTCCCCGGGCCCGCCGTCGAGGCCCACCACCACCCCGCGCACCGACCCCGCGGCCAGCCCCGCCGCGGCCAGTACGTCCCGCGCCTGCTCGGGCGTGGTCCCCGGAGCGAGCAGTCGGCCCAACAACGCGGCCCGCCGGCGGCGTACCGGCTCGTCGGCCAGATGCCGCCGCTCCAGTTCCAGGGACAGCAGGGACACCAGTCCGGACACCAGCAGCCGGGCCGCCGACTCCACCGGCCCCGCCAGCACCAGCAGCCCGCGCAGCCGCCGGGCGCCCAGCGGCTGCACCTCCACCCGCACCCCCTCGGCGTCGCTGCTGCTCCCGCTGCCGTGCAGGCCGCGCGCGGCCACCCGGCGGATCAGGTCGGAACCGGCGGCCAGCAACGCCACCGCGTCCGGCGAGCCGTCGGCCCCCGGCGCCTCGGGCGGGCCCGCCAGGCTGTCCGCGACCAGCCGGCCCACCGGGTCGGTGACGATCGCGTCCACCCCGGTCGCCGCCCGCCACGCCCGGAGCGTGGCCAGCACGCCATTGCCCGACGCCGCCGCGATGGTCAGCCGGCGCTGTGCCTCGAAGGCGTGCTCCAGGGCCAACCGCTGCTGCGCCGCCCGGGCCGCGAAGACCGCCTTGGTGACCGCGATGAACGGCACCTCGTCCGGCACGGTGAGCAGCGGCAGCCCGGCCTCCCCGGCGGCCCGGATCAGCGGCTCGGGCGCCCGCTGGTGGGGCAGCTCGCGACCCAGGCCCAGAACCAGCGCGCAGGCGCCCGCACCCGCGACGTCGCGCACGTACGCGGCGCAGTCCCGATCGGTCATCGGCAGCAGCAGGCCGATCGTCATCAGCAATTCGCCGCCCTGGAGCCACTGACCCGGGGTGAGCAGCTCGGACACGTGCGCGGCCTCGACCCGGCGGTCCAGGTGCCCGGCGCCGGACACCACGGCCAGGCGCAGCTCGGGAAGGGCCACCAGGTCGGAAATACGGAGAATGCCGGGAAGATCGGCCGAGTGCGATATGGGCATGGACACAGTGTCCACCCTCGCCAATCAGATTCGACATCATATCGATCGTTTACGGTTGTTAACCGGGCGTACCTTCAGGCGTCACCCCCCGACCGTCGACCCCGACGCGTCGACCGCGCAGGACGCAGGACCGCAGGAGAGCCCATGGACGCCACCAGGCCATCGCGCGCAGCCCCGGCCGCCGCCCGCTCCGCCAGTGCTCCCGCGGCGGCCGTACGGGCCGCGAGCGCCCCCGACGCCGCGTCCGCCTCCGGGCGCGGCGCGCACCGCGCCGCCGACGCCGGCCCCGGCTCGCACCACCCGTCCGACCCCGGCTCCCGCTCCGGCGGCGTGGCGATCGAGACCCGCTCGATCGACTACGTCCCCGCCCGGGAGCGGCACGGCAAGGTCTGGCACCAGGGTCCGTTCTGGTTCACCGGCAACTTCGTGCTGACCACGATGGTCACCGGCTTCATCGGCCCGGCCCTCGGCCTGGGCCTGGGCTGGTCCATCCTGGCGGTCGTGCTCGGCGCCTGCTTCGGCACCTTCTTCATGGCGTTCCACGCCAACCAGGGCCCGCGAATGGGCCTGCCGCAGATGATCCAGTCGCGCGCCCAGTTCGGCATCCGCGGCGCGATCGTGCCGTTCGTCGCGGTCGTGTTCGTCTACGTCGGGTTCAACGTCTTCAACGTGGTCCTGGCCACCCAGGGCCTGCAGACCGTGCTGCCCGGCGGCTCGACGCTCTGGTACGCGGTACTGATCGCCATCGCGATCGTGCTCGCCGTGGTCGGCCACGACCTGCTGCACCTGGTCCAGCGCTGGCTGACGTACGTCCTGATCGCCGTCTTCGGCGTGCTCAGCATCGGCGCGATCGTCAACCTCGACGTGTCCACGCCCGGCGGCGGTGGCGGCATGTCCTGGACCGCGTTCCTGGTGGTCTTCTCCGGCGCGGCCGGCTACCAGATCAGCTACGCCGTCTACGTCTCCGACTACTCCCGCTACCTGCCCGCCGACGTGCCCGCGCGCAAGGTGATCTGGTGGACGTACGCGGGCGCCGCGGGCTCCGCGGCCTGGCTGATGTCGCTGGGCGCGCTGCTCGCGTCGGCGCTGCCGGACCCGGACGCGATCACGGCGGTGCGGCAGGTGGGCAACGACATCGTGCCGGGCTTCGGCACGTTCGCCGTGCTGGTGTCCGCACTCGCGCTGATCAGCATCATGGCGGTGAACGCGTACGGCGCGATGCTCACCACGACCAGCGCGCTCGACGCGTTCCGGCCGGTGCGGCCGACCGTACGGGTGCGGGTGATCGGCATCGTGGCGATCGAGGCGATCGTCTTCGTGGTGGCGATCGTGCTGCCGGAGGACTACCTGGGCAGCTTCAACGACTTCATCCTGATGATGCTCTACGGCCTCGTCCCGTGGACCGCGGTCAACCTCGTGGACTTCTACCTCGTCCGCCGGGGTCACTACGCGGTCACCGCGATCTTCGACCCGCGCGGCATCTACGGGCGCTGGTCCTGGCGCGGACTGACCGCCTACGCGGTCGGCTTCGCGGCGATGATCCCGTTCTTCAAGACCTCGTTCTTCACCGGCCCGGCGGCCGACGCGCTGAACGGCGCGGACCTGTCCTTCGTGGTCGGCCTGCTGGTCGGCGGCGCGCTGTACGCCCGGCTGTGCCGCGGCCTGGACCTGACCGCGGAGCGCGCCGCCGAACGGGCGAGCGAGGCCGAACTCGAAGGCGCCGACGCGGCGTCGGGGGCCTGACATGAGCGACCGTACCGGCGACGCGGCCGAGACCGTGGTGGCCTGCGCGCAACTCGCCCTGTCGGTCGGCGACGTCGAGGGCAATCGGCGCACGGCGCTGGCCGCGATCGAACGGGCCGCGGCGGCCGGGGCCGACGTGATCGTCCTGCCCGAACTGACCAACAGCGGCTACGTGATGCGCGACGCGGCCGAGGCCGCCGCCTATGCCGAGCCGGTGGACGGGCCGACCGTGACCGGCTGGCACGAGGCGGCTCGGCGGCTCGGGGTGATCGTGGTCGGCGGCTTCGCCGAACGCGATGCCGACGGCGCGATCCGCAACTCGGCGGTCCTGGTCGACGCGAGCGGCGTGCGGGCGTGCTACCGCAAGGCGCACCTGTGGGGCCGCGAGGGCGAACTCTTCCTTCCCGGCGACGCGTTGCCGCCGGTGGTGCCGACCGACGTGGGCCGGATCGGGGTACTGGTCTGCTACGACGTCGAGTTCCCCGAATGGGTGCGGACCGCCACCCTGCGCGGCGCGGATCTGCTGTGCGCGCCGGTCAACTGGCCGTACGCGCCCCGGCCGGCGGGCGAGCGGCCGGCGGAGGACGTCCGGGTCCAGGCGAACGCCGCGGTGAACCGGGTGTTCGTCGCCGCCTGCGACCGGGCCGGCCCCGAACGCGGCACCTCCTGGGTCGGCGGCTCGATCATCGTCGACCCGGACGGCTTCCCCCTCGCCGGCCCGCCGGCCGAGGACGCCGAACACCTGCTGCTCGCCCGCTGCCGACTCACCGAGGCCCGGGACAAGCGGATCGGCGCCCACAACGACGTATTCGCGGACCGACGGCCCGAGTTGTACGGGCCGGTGGTCGAACCGCCCCCGTTTCCCGCATCGAACTCGAACGAGCACACCACCGAAAGGACCGAGCGATGACCGGCGCCCCCCAGGGACCCATCGACGCCACGCGCGTTCCGCGCTTCGCGGGCCCCGCCACCTTCGCGCGCCTGCCGCGCGCCGACGAGGTCGAACGGGTCGACGTCGCCGTCGTGGGCGTGCCGTTCGACACGGGCGTCAGCTACCGGCCCGGCGCCCGCTTCGGTCCGGCGCACGTGCGCGCCTCCTCGAAGCTGCTGCGGCCGTACAACCCGGCGCTCGACGTGTCCCCGTTCGCCGAGTTGCAGGTCGCCGACGCGGGCGACATCGCGGTCAACCCGTTCGACATCGGCGCCGCGATCGCCACGCTCGAAGCCGCCGCCCGCGAGTTCGCGGCGAGCGGCACCCGGCTGCTCACCATCGGCGGCGACCACACCATCGCCCTGCCGCTGCTGCGCGCGGTCGCCGCCGAGCACGGGCCGGTCGCGGTGGTGCACTTCGACGCGCACCTGGACACGTGGGACACCTACTTCGGCGAGCCGTACACCCACGGCACGCCGTTCCGCCGCGCGTCGGAGGAGGGCCTGCTCGACCCCACCCGGTGCCTGCACGTGGGCATCCGCGGGCCGCTGTACGGGCCCGACGACCTGCGCGAGGACGGTGTGCTCGGCTTCCAGGTGGTGCACAGCGACGACTACCAGGACGCCACCGTCGCGTCGGTGGTCGAGCGCATGCGGCGCCGACTCGGCACCGGCCCCGTGTACGTCTCGGTCGACATCGACGTCCTGGACCCGGCGCACGCCCCCGGCACCGGCACCCCGGAGGCGGGCGGCCTGACCAGCCGCGAACTCCTCAACACCCTGCGCGGACTGGTCGGCCTGAACGTCGTCGGCGCGGACATCGTCGAGGTGGCCCCGGCCTACGACCACGCCGAACTCACCGGCATCGCCGCGGCCCACGTCGGCTACGAACTCCTGTCCGTCCTGGCCCGCAACCGACGCGACGGCATCCCGGCCTGACCACCCCCGAGCCGTCTCGGCCGACCGCACGGGGGGACGGTCGGCCGAGGCGTCCCACCACCTCACGACACCGATCACCCCTTCGATCCGGTTTCGGCGGGCCCGGGCCGGCCGGTTCGCGCTCGCGGGATATGTTCGTGGGCGGTCCGGGGCCTACGGGAAGAGGTGGCGCGGTAATGGAGTATGTGAAGCTCGGCAGCACCGGGTTGGACGTCTCGCGGATCTGTCTCGGGTGTATGAGCTACGGCGTGCCCGAGCGTGGCAGTCATCCGTGGACGTTGCCCGAGGACGCGGCTCGACCGTTGATTCGGCGGGCCGTGGAGGCCGGAATCAACTTCTTCGACACGGCGAACATCTACTCCGACGGGACCAGCGAGGAGATCGTCGGACGCGCGTTGGCGGACTTCGCGCGGCGGGACGAGATCGTGATCGCCACGAAGTTGAACGGGCGGATGCGGCCGGGGCCGAACGCGGCCGGGCTTTCCCGCAAGGCCGTGCTGACCGAGATCGACAACTCGCTGCGCCGACTGGGCACGGACCACGTGGACCTGTACCAGATCCACCGCTGGGACACGGCGACCCCGATCGAGGAGACGATGGAGGCGCTGCACGACGTGGTCAAGGCGGGCAAGGCCCGGTACATCGGCGCGTCCTCGATGTACGCGTGGCAGTTCGCCAAGGCCCAGTACACCGCCGAGCGGCACGGCTGGACCAGGTTCGTCTCCATGCAGAACCACCTCAACCTGCTCTACCGCGAGGAGGAGCGGGAGATGCTGCCGCTGTGCGCGGACCAGGGCGTCGGGGTGATCCCGTGGAGCCCGCTGGCCCGGGGGCGCCTGACCCGCGACTGGGGCGCGGACAGCGCCCGCAGCGAGACCGACGAGTTCGGCAGGACGCTGTACGGCGAGGCGGATCGGCCGATCGTCGAAGCGGTCGCCGAGATCGCCGAGGAGCGCGGGGTGTCGCGGGCCCGGGTGGCGCTGGCGTGGATCGCGAGCCGACCCGGGGTGACCGCGCCGATCGTCGGCGCCGGGAAGCCGGTACACGTCGACGACGCCGTCGCGGCCCTGTCGCTGACCCTCACGGCGGCCGAGGTGGACCGGCTGGAACGCCCGTACACGCCGCGGCCGGTGGCGGGATTCGCCTGATCCCCGGTCGGCGACCCGCCCGGTGACCCGGGGATCGCCGGGGTGTCGCCGGCGCGCGCGTACACTGCGCCCAGCCGCTGCTTTGGCGGATGTTCGGGGCGGCGCCGCCGGGTTCGGCGTGTTTGCCGGGTCGGTGTCGATCCGGGCGGAGAGGGCGTGGATGGCGGTGGAGCGCGGTCGCGACGCGCGCCGGGAGGTGTTCCTGTGGGGGCCGCCGGGGGCGATCGCGGTGCTGATCGCGGTACTCGCGGCGTGCAGTCGGGAATGGCTGTTGTGCGCGCTGATGGCGGGGACCGCGGGTTGTGTCGCCTTCGGATTCCGGGTCCGGATCCGGCCCGGGCCGCACCGGTAGTCCGACGACGGCCCGGCGGCCCCGCCGCCCGGCTCGGGCTCAGTCGTCGATCGTGACGACGATCTTGCCCCGGGTGTGCTCCTCGCGGAGGGCGACGTATGCGCGTACCCCGTCGGCCAGGGTGTATCGGGCGCCGATCGGATCGGGCAGGGTGCCGGCCAGGGCGTGGGCGGCCAGTGCGTCCAGATCGCCCGGGCGCGCCGCGCCGTAGACGGTCTCGACGGTGATGTCCCGATCCGCGAAGTCGGCGGGGTCGGGGGCCGGGAAGGCGATGTTGAGCAGTCGGCCGCCCGGGCGGATCAGCGCCGGGTGGCCGGTCAACGCGTCGCCGGGAAGGGCCAGGTTGACCACCCCGTGCAGGCTGGCGGGGTATCGGCGGGCGACGTCGGCGACGGTGTCCACCGCGTGGTGGTCGACGACCTCGCCGGCGCCCAGGCCCCGGACCCACCCCGCGTCGACGGCGCCGGCGGTGGCGATCACGTGTACGCCCGCCTCGGCGAGCAGTGGCAGCACCGCGCTGCCGACGCCGCCGGTCGCGCCGATCACCAGGACCCGGTCGCCGGCGCGGAACCGTCCCGCGCGCAGCACCGCGAGGGCGGTGAGGCCGACGATCGGCAGGGCCGCCGCGCGTTCGGCGGACAGCCCGGCGGGGCGGGGTGCCAGGGCCGGACTGTCCGCCTCGAACACCGCGTATTCGGCGGCCGTTCCGGTGGTCAGCGACGGCGGGTCGGCCAACATCGCGGCCATGCCGACCGCGGCGCGCGGCAGGGCGACCCCGAACACCTCGTCGCCCGGCGCGAATCGGGTCACCCCCGCCCCGACGTCGGTGACCGTGCCCGCGAAGTCGCTGCCCGGTACGTGCGGGAAGGCGAGCGGGACCAGATCGCCGAACGCGCCGCCGAGCGTGTTCAGATCGGCCGGGTTCAGCGCGGTCGCCGCGATCCGGACCCGGATCCGACCCGGTCCCGGCTCGGGGATCGGCACCTCGGCCAGGGTCAACCCGGTGGGCGGGCCGTACCCGTGCGCGACTATCGCCCGCATCGTCGCCTGCGTGGACATCCATGCCTCCCGGAGGTCGCCGAACGCGGCCTCGCCAGAGAAGCGGACCGCGCGGTCAGGTTATGACGGTAACACGTAACCTGACCATGCGGTCCGGTTCGGCTAGACTGGCGCGAACCTCGGGAGAGTGGGCGACGAATGGCGAGCACGGCGGCGGGCGACGGATCCCGACCGGGAGTCGAGGGGCGGCGTCCGCACGACCCGCGCGTCGTCGGCGACGCCCCGGCCCGGCTGCGGGCGGACGCGGCGCACAACCGTCGCGCGCTCCTGGACGCGGCATCGGCCACCTTCGCGGAAGAGGGGATGGACGCGTCGATCGCCCGGATCGCGGCCCGCGCCGGGATCGGAAAGGGCACGGTCTTCCGACACTTCGCCACCAAACAGCACCTGGTGGTCGCGATCTTCTGCGACCGACTCGACCGACTGGCGGACCTGGGCGCGGAGTTGTCCACCGCGCCGGATCCGGCGGCGGCGCTGTCGGAGTTCATGACCGTCGGGGTCGAGCAGCAGGCGAGTGATCGTTCGTTCTGTCAGGCCGCGACGGGCGACACCCGCAACGATCCGGCCGTGCGCGCCGCCTCGGTCCGGCTCGCCGAGGTGGCCGAGACCCTGACCGCGCGGGCGCGGGACGCGGGGAGCATCCGCGCCGACGTCACCGGGCAGGACGTGGTACTGCTGCTCGGCGCGGCCTGCCAGGCGGCCGCTCCGGTGGCCGCCACCGCACCGGAGTTGTGGCGTCGCTACCTCGCGCTGATCTTCGACGGGCTGCGCCCCCAGGCCGCCCACCCCCTGCCGCACCCGGCTCCGACGCGAACGCAACTGGCCGACGAGGCGGCCGCGGCCGGGTCGGCGGGGTAACAGTCGCGGAACGGAGTTGCGATGTGACGGAATATCCGGGCGGTTGGCGGATAGCCTCCGGGACATGGGCGGGGATCCACGGACGTCACCGGTGTGGACGGCAGGGACCGCCGGGGAGCCGCGGACGAGTCGGTCGGGGGCAACTGTGTCCGAGGAGTGGTGGGTTCCGTCGAACGACGAGACGGAGGTGGAGACTTCGTCGGAGTGGGGGCCGGGCGGAGTCGACATGGGGGTGCCCAGTGTCGCGCGGGTCTACGACGCGATCCTGGGCGGTAAGGATCATTTCGCGATCGACCGGGTGATCGCCGAAAAGGCGATGGCCGTGATGCCCAACGCCCGCACGGGCGCTCGGGTGAATCGGGCGATCCTGGAGCGCGGTGTGCGCTACATGGCCCGGGAGGGCATCGATCAGTTTCTCGATCTCGGGTCGGGATTACCCACCGCGCGCAATACCCACGAGGTGGCGCAGCAGGAGAATCCGCACGCCCGGGTCGTCTACGTGGACAACGATCCGATCGTACTCGCGCACGGCCGCGCGTTGTTGGCCGAAAACGATCGCACCCGGGTGGTGAACGCCGACGTGCGGGACGCCCGGGACGTGCTCACCCGGCCGGAGATCACCGAACTCCTGGATCTGAAGCGGCCGTTGGGGCTGCTCATGGTCGCGGTGCTGCACCACCTCGCGGACGCGGACGATCCCGCGGGGCTCGTACGCACCTACCGCGAGGCCCTGGTCCCGGGCAGCTACCTGTTCATCACCCACTTCTGCGATTCCACGCCGGAGGGGCGCGAGTTGGAACACCTGTTCCTGTCCACTCTCGGCAGTGGCCGCTTCCGCAGTCGGGCCACCATAGAGGGCTTCTTCGCGGGCACCGAACCGGTCGAGCCGGGCGTGGTGCTGCTGCCGCACTGGCGTCCCGACACCCCGGTGACGGACGAATCCGCCTACGCGGGCCTGACCATGATCGGCGGCCTGGGCCGCGTCCAGGAGCGTTGAGAAGCGGCCCGGGAGGCGGCCGTACCGCCGCCCGGTGGTCCCGGACGGCGGTACGGTCGGTGCGTGGTGCCGAAGTCGGCTCCCTGTGGCGCTACTCGCTACTTGAGGCCGTTGTCGAGCGCGGTCATCAGCGCTCCGTTGGGGGTGTCACCGGACATCTCCCAGATCATCGCGCCGAGTAGGTGTTTCGATTTCAGGTAGGCCGTCTTCTGGCCGATCGACCAGGCGTCGTCGAAGGTCCACCACTGTCCGCCGGCTCCGGTGTAGCCGTAGGTCGAGACGGATTGCGTGTCGTGATAGACGGTCAGATTCGGCACGCTGCTCAGCAGGTTCTGGTAGCCGCGGGTGCCGGCCTCCTCGGCGAACTGGCCCGGTGCGGCGCCGTTCGCGGACTGCCACTCGCCGTGCGCCCCGCCGTCGGCCACCGCCTGCCAGCCCCGTCCGTAGAAGGGGAAGCCGATGGTCAACTTGCGCGGATTGACTCCGGCGTCGGTGTAGATCTTCACCGCGTCGTCGATGCTGAAGTGGGTCGGGTACGGGTCCTGGGTGTCGGTGTACAGGTTGGCCTGGTGGCCGGCGCGGTTGGGCTCCCACGAGTTGTCGCTGCCCGCGCCGTGGAAGTCGTAGCCCTGGATGTTGGCCACGTCCAGGGAGTCGAAGATCTTCGACAGGTCCCAGCCCTGGTTCACCTTGACCGGGTCGGCCGGGGTGAACGCGGTGAGCAGCTTGCGCTGGCCGCCGGTGGCGTCGAGTTGCTTGCGGAACTCGGCGAGCAGCAGGGTCAGGTTCTGCTTGTCGTTGGGGTTGTAGTGGTTGCCGGCGTGCCCGTCGGGCGAGCCGGGCCACTCCCAGTCGACGTCGATGCCGTCGAACACGCCCGCGCCGGTGCCCGGGCCGCCGGCGCCGTTGTAGACCGGCAGGTCACCCTTGATCCAGGTGTCCACGCAGGACTTGACGAACTTCTGCCGGGACGCCTCGGTGGCCGCCGCGTCGGAGAAGAACTTCGAGTAGGTCCAGCCGCCGAGCGAGACCACCACCTTCAGGTGCGGGTACTTGGCCTTGAGCAGCTTGATCTGGTTGAAGTTGCCGCGCAGCTTGGCCCATCCGTCGTCGGCCACCCCGTTCACCGACTGCGAGGCCGACATCGGCCTGGCGTAGTCGGCGTCCGCGTCGCCCGCGCCGGTGCCCTGGTCGGGATCCTGCGGGTTGGCGGTGGTGCCCTTGGTGACGCCGGCCATGCAGGTCAGGTTGACCGGATCGATGTTCTCGAAGGCGTAGTTGATCACGTCCAGCTTGGCGGCCGAGCCGGAGGTGTCCAGGTTCTTCACGAAGTACTGGCGGCCGTAGATGCCCCACTGGACGAAGTAGCCGACGCGCAGGTTCTTGCCGGCGCCGGCGATGTCGTCGGTGGTCACGTCCACCGCGTTGGAGGCGGGCGAGGAGTTGTCCGCCGCGTCTCGCGCCTTGACCGTGAAGGTGTACGCGGTGGCGGGGGACAGGCCGTCGACGGTGGCCGCGGTGGCGGTGCCGGCGACGGTGGTGGCCAGGGTGCCGTTGCGATAGACGTCGTACGCGGCCACGCCGACGTTGTCCGTCGACGCGTTCCAGGCCAGGGCGACGGTGGCGGAGGTCTTTCCGGTACTGCGCAGCGTGCCCGGCGCGGTCGGCGGGGTCGGGTCGCTCGCCGGGTCGACGGTGGTCACCGTCACCGGCGCGCTCGCCGGGCCGAGGTTGCCGCGTTTGTCCTTGGCCCGGACCGCGTAGGTGTACGCGGTGGCGGGGGTCAGGCCGGTCAACGTGGCCGAGGTGGCCGTGGTGGTGGCGACGGTTGTGCCGCCGGAGGTCACCTCGTAGCCGGTCACCGCGTAGTCGCCGCCGGTCGCCGCGCTCCAGCCGAGCGAGATGGAGTGCGCGGTGACGGTGGTGGCGTGCGGTGTGCCCGGTGCGGAGGGCGGGACGTCGGGGGTGCCGTCGCACTTGTCGCCGTTGACGGTGCAGTGGGTGGGCGTGCCCGCGGGGCCGTTGCCGACGAACCAGTAGCTGAACGGGTCGGTGCTGCCGCCGGCGGCGATGGTGCCGTTGTAGTAGGCGTTCTTGACCGAGACGTGGCTGCCGGTGACGGTGGCGTCGCCGTAGTAGTTGCCGTTGACGGTGACCCCGGGCGGCAGGTCGAACTCCAGTTGCCAGCCGGTGACGGCGGCGGTGCCGCCGTTGTGTACGACGTAAGTGCCCTTCCACCACGAGCCGTTGTCCTGGACGGAGAACGTCGCGGTGAGTTTGCCGGCCGCCTGCGCGGCGCCGGCGTTCAGACCGGTGAGTACGGCCAGGGGCAGGGCCAGGATGGCGATCAGGACGGCCGCGCGGCTGCGCAGGCCGGTGCGGAATCTGCCGCGGAGTGTGCCGCGGAATCTGCGTGGGTGTGGGGACATGGCTCTCTCCCTGTGTGCGTGGAACAGGGCTGTGCGGAACCGTGCACGCGCGCGTCTCACCGGAGTGACCGCGCGACGGGGACGTCGGTCGCGGCCGAGAAGCAGTCGCCGGCGAAATTGGTCTGGACCAAAACGCCTCTAGGACGGTAAGTGGTCTGGACCAAAAGGTCAACAGTGGATGCGCCGGACGCGGCGCCGGAGTCGGTTTTGCCGACCGGTGCGAGCGGTTCGCCGGTGCTCAGCGCGGGAGTTCGGCGCGGCGAATGCTCGGGGAGGTCAGCCCGACGGCGGCGCCGAGGGCACTGATCCCGGCGAAGATCGCGTAGGCGGGGCCCGGGCCGGTGGCGGCGACGGTGGTGCCGAACAGCGGGAAGGCGATCGGGCCGAGGCCGAAGGCGGTCAGGCCGAGGACGGAGGCGACCCGGCCCTGGTAGGCGGGTTCGGTGGCGGTCTGCACGAGTGCGTAGGCCAGGCCGCCGTTGAGGCCGAACAGCAGGCCGGCGCAGGCCGCGACGGCGACGGCGATCGGCAGCACGGTGGTCGAGCCGAGGCCGGCCAGGCCCGCGGAGCCGGCGGCCAGGGCGGCGATCAGGACCGCGCCGGCTCGGGGCAGCCGGCCGGTCACGGTGAGGAGCAGTGCGCTCGCGCCCGCACCGACACCGAACGCGCCCGCGAGCCAGCCGGCGCCCGAGGCGCCCCAGCCGCGCGCGTCGGCCAGTACGACCATGCCGACGTTCAGCGGTCCGCCGGCGCCGAGTTCGATCAGCGCGCTCGCCAGTACCAGCCGACGGATCAGCGGGCGGCGGCGGATGTAGCGCAGGCCGTCGACGAGTTCGCGCCACGCGGCGGCCCGCGAAGGGCGGCCCGCGGGGGTCGCCGCCGCGGCGGTCGATCCGGCGCCGGGTATCCGTACCGCGAGCAGCAGCACGAGGGAGAGCGCGAACAGCCCGCCCGCGACGGTGAATGCGGCGGCCGGGCCGCCGAGGGCCAGTGCCACGCCGGCCAGGGGCGGCCCGGCGGTCTGGCCGAGCCGAATGCACAGCGCGCGCATGCCCTGGACCCGGACCAGTTCCCCGGGTGCGGCCAGCAGCGGCGGGAGCGCGCCCACGGCCGGCATGAACAACGCGTCGACGACGCTGAACACCAGCGCGACGGCGATCAGCAGCCACAGCCCGGGGGAGGACAGCGCCAGGGCCGCCGCGGCGCCGAGCACGACCAGGCAGCGCACGGTATCGCTGCCGATCACCACACGACGCGGGCCGAACAGGTCGGCGACCACGCCGCCGCCGAGCATCAGCACCGCGCGGGGGATCGCCGCGATCGCCATGATCAACCCGACGCGCGCGGGCCCACCGTGCTGGTTGGCGGCCCATCCGAGAGCGAGGAAGAACCCGCTGTCACCGACCACGGAGGCCGTATACGCGACCAGCCAGCGCAACACATTGCGATCACGATGCGCGGGCGGCCCGGCGACGGCGGTCGCCGCCGCCGATTCGTCGGTGGCCGACATGGCGGTCTCCCGAAGTCGGATGGTCGGTGGATTCGAGCCCATATCCGCAAGAAATATTGCGCAAGATGATTTGCGCAATGATACTTGCGGATCATGCCGGGGTGCACACACGGATGTCCCCGCTCGCGCGTCCCGCTCCTCACGCCTCACACATGGCCGCGGGTGCGTAGCGCCGTGTGCATGCGGTTCAGGATCGTGTCCAGTACTCCCGCCGAGGTGGCGAAGTTCAGGCGGGCGAACCCATTTCCTTCCGGGCCGAAGGAGGGGCCGGAGAAGAGCAGCACCTTGGCGTGGTCGCGGAAGAAGACATATGGGTCGTCGCCCAGGCCCAGCGGGCGGCAGTCGAGCCAGGCCAGGAAGCCCGCCTCGGGGGAGTGGTGGCGGATGCCCTCGGGCAGTCCCGCGGCGAGGCGGCGGCGGTTGCGGTCGAGGAGGCCGCGGACCTCGTCCAGCCACGCGTCGCCATCCGCCCAGGCCGCGGCCAAGGCGGCCACGGCCAGCACGCCGACCTGGCCGAAGAGCAGCCCCCGCCGCGCGTCCACCGCGTCCCGCAGTTCCGGCGGGCCGATGTGCGCGGCGGCGCAGCGGATGCCCGCCAGGTTGAACGCCTTGCTCCCCGAGGTCACGGTGACCGTGCGCGCGGCGATCTCCGGCCCGAGGGACGCGAACGGGATGTGTACGTGCGGCGGGTGGGTCAGGTCCGCGTGCACCTCGTCGGAGATCACCAACAGATCGTGCCGCAGCGCGAGTTCGGCCAGTCCTTCGAGTTCGTCCCGGCGCAGTACCCGGCCCGTGGGGTTGTGCGGGTTGACCAGGAACAACACCCGGCAGCGGTCCGCCCGGTCGAGCGTCGCGGCCACCCGGTCCGGGTCGAGCGTCCAGCCGTGTGCGCCCTCCTCGATCGGCACGGTCAGCGGCGGTCGGTCGATCCGGCGCAGGTCGTCGACGAACGGCGGGCAGGCGGGCGTGTGCAGGACGACCGCGTCGCCGGGGCGGGTGGCCAGGTGCAGGATCGCCGACATCGCCTGGTTGACGTCGGTGAACAGGCGCAGGTGGGTCGGCTCGGCGGCGAAGCCGAACCGGCGCTTCATCCGGGCCGCGAACACCTCGCCCAGCGGCGCTCCTTCGGTCCCGTCGAACCACACCGGGTAGCCCAGGTCGCCGTCGATCCGCCGGATCAGCGCGGCGCGGATCCCGGGCGCGATCGGGAAGTCCATGTCGCCGATCCACGCGGACAGCGTGTCCTCGGGCGCGTAGGCCCACTTCTCGCCGTCGCGACGGGCCAGCGCGTCCGGGTCGAGCGCGTCGAAGACCGGGTGCCGGCGGGCGGGTTCGTGTCCGGCGGGGTCCGAGGGCTCGAAGTCGGCCGCCGGCGTGGTGTCCGCGCTCATCGGCCGGACTCCTCGGCGGCGGCCACGCCCGGCACGAAACCGGCCACGACCCGCGCGCCGCCGGGCCCACCGCCATCCGACTCCGCATCCTCCGCCTCGCCGTCGCCCTTCTCCGGCGCGATCCCGTCCCCCTCCCCCGGCAGCGGCGACGAGTCGTTGCGTACCGCCCCCCAGCGGCGTTCCGTCTCGCGGTGGATGTGCCAGATGTCGTCCTCGGCCAGCACCACCGAGACCACGCCCGGGAACGCCTCCTCGAAGTAGGTGTAGGGCCGCCGGTTGTCCACCCGGGGCGAGTGGTAGTCGAGCCGATCGTGCATGCCGTGTACACGGGTGATCGGCGTGGCGGGGTGGTAGGTGAGGATGTTCGGGCTGGCCAGGTCGATCAGGCGCGCGTCGATCAGGCCGCCCACCGCCTCGATCGTCTCGTCGATGCTGCCGCGCGTCTCGCCGTCGAGGCCGAACAACACCGAGGTGCCCACCCGCATCCCGTGCCGCTTGACCAGCGAAACCGCCTCGCGCACCCGATGCGCCCAGGGCCGGTCGGCACCGCGCCGCAGATTCTTGTGGATGTGGTCCATCACCTGCGTCGACATGCTCTCGATGCCGACGTACACGTACGAGCAGCCGGCCTCACGCATCCGGTTCAGGATCTCGCCCGCCGCGTGCCGATCCCGCAGCGCGATCAGGGTGTCCACGGTGAGTTGGGCACCCCATTCGAGGTCCCGCAGCCGGGCCGGATCCTCCGGCTCCGGCAGCAGCCGGGCGAAGCGCCCGGGTAGCGCCGCCGGTTCGCTCCGACGCAAGTCGCGCAACCGCCCGCAGAACTCGGCGATGTCGTGCGAACGTCCGCTCCAGAACACCGAGTCGTCGAAGAACAGTGCCTCCGCGCCGTAACCGACGTATTCGCAGACCCGTTCCAGCGCCCGGCCGATCGGATCCTCCCGGAACCGCTTGAGACCGATGCCGAGCGCGGACGACTCCGAGCAGAAATTGCAGTGGTAGGGACAGGCGTTGGAGACCATCACGTGTGCCGTGCGTCGCACGCCGCCGTCGGCGTGGGTGAAGATCGGGAAGCGCGAGCGGATCGCGAACGCCTCGTACGGAGAGGGCAACGAGCCCAGATCGAGCGTGGATCCGTCCTGCGGCAGCACGTCGAACCCGGCCGCGGACAGCAGCACGATCATCGAACTGCCCACCGACGGACCCTCTTTGTCGAGCAGCCCCTGGAGGCAGGGCAACACCCGATCGCGGTCGACCCAGCGCCGGTCCAGGTCGGTGGCCAGCGCCAGGGCACGCATCAGCAGGTCGAGCGAGTGGTACGCCTCACCGGTGATCACCGCGTCGAACACCCGGGGCGCGCGCCCGTCGGCGATCACGGTCGGCGGACTGCTGGGGGCGAGTACCAGGCGCTCCTGATGCGGCACCCGGATCACCGTCTCGTCCGCGTGGCGTCCACCGAGCACCACGAAGGCGTCCGGGACCTCGGTGCGGACCAGGCCGGCGATCTCCAGGGCGTATCGGTGCGCCGGGGAGACCGCGCTGATCAACACGACCCGGGGCCGCACCCGGCGGAGCAGCCGGATCCAGCGCACGCGGGCCGTCTCGTCCCAGATCCGGGGGTCGAAGACGGTCTGGTCGGTGTTCGGATCGGTGCCGTAGTCGCGGTAGCCGTCGTGGCCGGCCGTCATCCGGTAGGCGTGGTCGGGGAAACGGGTCCACTCGGGCGCCAGGTCGTTGTAATGTTCGGCGCATCGGAGCTGCCCCGCGTCGGCGACGGCGCGGTGCATGGCCAGGCTGAGCGCGGCGTACAGGCACATCGGGTCGCCGGGGTAGGTGATCTCACCCTCGGCCTGGGTCATCACGGGCGCCAGGACGGAGAGCACCGGGAAGTATCGGGTCGCCGTGCGGCCGGCGGCCAGGTCCGTCGCGAGGCGGCGCCTGCGCGTACTCAGGAGTTCCTGGAAGATCGCCGGCGCGGCGTCGCCGCCCGCGTCGTGAAATCTGATGTCCGCGCCGGCCGAGGTCGGTTCTTCGTCGACGGAATTGGTCATCGGCCCTCCAGGTCGGTCCCGACGTGCCACCAGGCCGCCGACGGCCGAAATCCCGCGCGTGGGCCGCAGAACGATCCCCCATGACGCCGCACGTGCCGTCGCACGGGCATGGCGTCCACCATCGGCGAGGCCCCAGGGGGACGAAAGTGTTGCCCTGTTGCCCAAACGAGGAAACAGCGCCGTCCCGGGAGGCGCGTCGAGCGGGCCCGTGGCAGGTCGAAAGCCCTCGTGAGAGCCGTGATTCGGCGTGCCGTCGCACGTGGGGAGGTGTTTCCTGGAACGGGCAACAGGGCAACACTTTCGCCCTCCCGGCCGCCGGTCGATGGTGGTCCGCATGCGTCATCGCCGGTGCGGGCCGGACGGGTGACCAGCCCCCGGAACCCATCCAACCCCCTGAATCCACCGAGCACACACGCATTCGCAAGTCGGCCCCGGGCACCCCGTCCCGGGCCCGGATCGGCGATGGGAGAACTGCGTTGTCGCACGCCTCGCGGGAACCGGACGATCACGCGTCGCGGGAACCGGACGACCTGGTGGGGGTGTTCGCGGCGCGCGTCGCCGAACACCCGGACGCGACCGCGATCACCTGCGCGGAGCGGGCGGTCGACTACCGCGAACTCGACGAATCCTCGGAGGCGGTACGCCGGTTCCTGGAGGCTCGCGGCGCGGACACCCATCTGGTCGACGACTGCGAGGTGTGCGGGCCGGAACTCGCCGACGAGGCGCCGGTCGGCGTGTTCATGGACCGGGGCGTCGACGTCGTCGTCGCGATGGTCGGCGCGGTCAAGGCGGGACGCCCCTATGTACCGCTGGACATCCGGTCGCCCGCGGCCCGGTCGCGGTTGATCCTGGACGAGTGCGGCATCGGCCTGGTTCTGGTGGACACGGCCGAACGGGCGGCTCGGGTACGCGAGTTCTGCGCCGAATGGGTCGACGTGGTGTGCTTCGCGGACGCGGTGGCGTCGCCGGGGCTCGTGGCGAGCGGACCCGTCGCGCCGCCCGGACCCGTGGCGGGGACGCCCCCGCGTCCTCGTTCGCCGCGTCGGCTCGCGTACGTGATCCACACCTCCGGCTCCACCGGCGTGCCCAAGGGCGTCGAGGTCGAGCACCGCGACCTGGTCGCCTTCGCCGCCGATCCGTGCTGGTCGGACGGCCTGGATCGGCGGGTGCTCCAGTATTCGCCGCTGGCGTTCGACGCGTCGGTGTTCGAGATCTGGATGCCGCTGCTGCGCGGCGGCCGGGTGGTGGTGGCCCCGCCCGGCGAGGTGGACGCGGGCGTGGTCGCGCGCCTGATCAAGGAGGAGGGCGTCACCTGCGCGTTCGTCACGACCTCCCTGTTCAACGTGATGGTCGAGCAGGATCCGGCGGTCTTCGCGGGCATCGGCCAGGTATGGATGGGCGGCGAGGCGGCCTCCCCGCTCGCCGTCTCGCGCGCGTTGCGGGCGGGCGGCGCCGGCACCGTGGTCAACGTCTACGGGCCCACCGAGGGCACCATCTTCGCCGCGTTCCACGTGCCGACCGAGCCGGTGGGCGCCCCCGTGCCGATCGGCTCGGCGATGGCGGGGGTGCGCACCTACGTCCTGGACGAGCGGCTGGACCCGGTCGAGACCGGCGCCGACGGCGAGCTGTGCCTGGGCGGGCGGGGTGTCGCACGGGGCTACCGGGGCCGCCCCGGGAGCACCGCCGACCGATTCGTCCCCGACCCGTTCGCCGGCGGCGGCGCGCGGATGTACCGCACCGGCGACATCGTGCGCCGGCGGCCGGACGGCCTGCTCGAATTCGTCGGCCGCCGAGACCGCCAGGTCAAGGTACGCGGCTTCCGCGTCGAACTCGGCGAGATCGAGAGCCGCCTCGTCCTGCGCCCCGACGTCGCGGGCGCCGCCGTGCTGGCCGTGCCGGACGCACACGGCGACAAGACGATCGTCGCCTACCTCGTCCCGCGCCGGGACACCCCGATCGGCGACGCGAACCCCCGGGCCGACGACATGGGTTGGGGTCGGTGGGTATTGGCCGAGTTGGCCGGCACGCTGCCCGCCTACATGGTGCCGACCGACTGCGTGGTTCTGGACGCGCTGCCGCTGACGCCCAACGGGAAGGTGGACTCGGCCGCGCTGCCCGCACCGACGCACGCCGTCGACGGCCGCGCGCCGCGTTCGGCCGTCGAGGAGCTGCTGTGCGAGGTGTTCGCCGATCTGCTCGGCCTCGACCGGGTCGGCATCGACGACAACTTCATCGAACTCGGCGGCCACTCGCTGCTCGCCACTCGCGCGGTCGCCCGGATCGCCGCCGCCGGAGCCGGACTGCTGCGGGTGGTCGACGTGTTCGAGGCGCCGACCCCGGCCGCACTCGCGCTCCGCCTGGACGCGGCGGCCCGGGCCCGGACCGACGAACGCCCGCCACCGACCCCCCGACCACGCCCCGACGTCATCCCGCCGTCCTTCGCCCAGCGGCGATTGTGGCTGGTCAATCGCCTGGAGGGCGGCGCCGACCCGGGCTACCACATCCCGCTGCTGTTCCGCCTGCACACCGAGCCCGACCTCGAAGCCCTGCGGGCCGCGCTGCGCGATGTGATCGAACGCCACGAGAGTCTGCGCACGGTCTTCCCCGTGCACGACGACATGCCGCGCCAACACATCCTGGACATCGACGAGTTCGGGGTACGGATCCCCGTCACCGAGTGTGCGGCCGACGCGCTGGACGCGGAGATCACCCGCGCCGCCCGGGTCCCGTTCGACCTGACCACCCGGCTCCCGATCCGGGCCGAGCTGATCCGAACCCCGCACGAGAGCCTGCTGCTCGTGGTGGTCCACCACATCAGCGCCGACGGCTGGTCGCTCACCACACTCACCGGCGACCTCGGCCGGGCCTACGCCGCCCGAATGCGCGGCACCCGACCCGACGTCGCGCCGCTGCCGCTGCAATACCGCGACTACGCCGCGTGGCAGCGCGAACAACTGGGCGACGAGAACGACCCGAACAGCCCGCTGGGCAGGCAATTGGTCTACTGGACACGGCGGTTGGCCGATGCACCCGCCGCACTGACGCTGCCCACCGATCGTCCGCGCCCGATCGTGGCCGGCCACGCGGGCGACGTACACGCCTTCGAACTGCCCGCCGACCTGTGCACGGCCCTGGACGCCCTGGCCCGATCCGCGCACACCACGCTGTTCGTCGCGCTGCACGCCGGCCTGGCCGGCCTGCTCACCCGACTCGGCGCGGGCGAGGACATCGTGGTGGGCAGCCCCATCGCGGGCCGCGCCGACGCCGTCCTCGACGACCTGATCGGGTTCTTCGTCAACACCGTGGTGCTGCGCACGGACACCTCCGGCGACCCCACCTTCGCCGAACTCCTCGCCAGGGTGGACCGCTCCTGGCTGCCCGCCTACGCCAACCAGGACGTCCCGTTCGACCTGCTCGTGGAAAGACTGAACCCGGTCCGCAGCCTGTCCCGACACCCGATCTTCCAGATCTCGCTCGGCCTGCTGAACACCCCCGACGCGATCACCGGACTGCCCGGACTGGCCGACCCGTGGACACTGGCCAACACCCGATCCGCCAGGTTCGACCTCGCGTTCCACCTCTTCCCGCACCGCACCGAGACGGGCCGCCCGGGCCGGATCGACGCCACCGTGGAGTACGCCACCGACCTGTTCGACCGGGACACCGTCCGGCGCATGGCCGACCGACTGGTCCGCCTCCTGCGCGAGGCCGTCGCCCACCCGCACCGCCCGCTCGGCGCGCTCACCATCCTCGACGACGCCGAACTCGCGACCCTGCGCCCGATCGAGCCGGCCGCCCACCCGGAACACGACACCCTGAACGCCGCCTTCCACGCCCGAGTCGCCGCACACCCCGAGGCACCGGCCGTCGGCGAAGGCGAAAACGTGCTCACCTACCGGGAACTGGCCCGGCGCGCCCGAGCGCTCGCGGACGGGCTGACCGACGTCGACGCACCCGTCGCCCTGCTCCTGGAACCCGGCGTCGACGCGGTCACCGCGACCGTCGGCGTGATCGAGGCCGGCGGGACCTATGTACCGCTCGACCCGGCCCTGCCCGACCGGCGTCTGGCCACGATCCTCGCCGACAGCGGTGCCGGCACCGTACTGGTCGACCACCCCGAGCGGGCGGAGCGGGTCCGCGGCCTGGTCGGCCCCGCGACGCGCGTCCTGCGGGTGGCCGACACGATCCGCGCCGGGGCGGCGGCACCCATCGCGTCGGCGCCCGTCGAGAGCGACCCCGACCGCATCGCCCGCGTCACCTATACGAGCGACCCCGCCGGCGCCCTCGTCGGCGTGTGCACGAGCCACCGCGACCTGCTCACCGCCCCGGACCACCCGGGCGAGCCGATCCTGCGCTCCTCCGGACCCGGCCACGAGCCCGGGCCCCGCGCGCCGTGGGCCCGGCTGGTGGGTGGTGTCGCCGTGGACGCCGTGAGTGAACCGGATGCCCAGGCCCCACCGACGGCCGGCGGCGCCCGCGCCCGGCTCGTGGACGAGACCGGCACCCTCGTCGGCATCGGCATGATCGGCGAACTGTGCCTGGCCGAGCCCGGGATCGCGTCCGGCTACCTGGGCCGACCCGCGCTCACCGCCGAGCGCTTCGTGCCCGACCCGTACGGCCCACCCGGATCGCGGATGTACCGCACCGGCGACCTGTTCCACCGCCGAGCCGACGGCGCCGCGAACCACGTCGGCCGCCGCGACCGGCAACTGCGCCTGGGCGGACGGCGGATCGAACCGGCCGAGATCGAGGCGGCGCTCACCGAACACCCGGACGTGGCCGAGGCCGTGGTGGTGCTCCGCGACGACGAACACCTCGGCGAGATCCTGGTGGGCTACCCGGTGCCGGCCCCCGGCCACCCGGATCCCGTCGACCGACTCCCCGCGTTCCTGGCCGAACGACTGCCCGCGCACCTGGTGCCGACCGCCCTGATCCCGCTGCCCGCGCTCCCGCGTACCCCGGCCGGTACCGTCGACGAGGCGGCGCTGCCCGCCCTCGACCTCGCCGGCCCCTCCCGGCCGCCGCGCACCGCCGAGGAACGGGCACTGTGCGCGCTGTACGCCCGCATCCTCGATCTGCCCGAAGTACGCCTCGACGACGGCTTCTTCGAACTCGGCGGGAACTCGCTGGCGGCGATCCGCCTCGTCGGCCGGCTGCGCGCGGACCACACGATCGAGGTGCCGGTCAAGAACGTCTTCCGCCACCCGACGCCCGCCGCGTTCCTGGCCGGCATGCCCACCGAGGCGCGGCTTCGACTCACCGCGTCCGATCACGACCGCGGCCGGGACCCCGACGAGCACACCATCCCGCGCACCACCACGCCCGACGACCTCGTGCCGCTGTCCTTCGCCCAGCGTCGATTGTGGTTCCTCGACCAACTGCGGCCGAACCGAGCGGACTACAACCTCCCCGTCGCGCTGCGTCTGACCGGCCCGTTGGACCCGGATCGGGTGCGTAACGCGCTCACCGGGCTGATCGCCCGACACGACATCCTCCGTACCCGCTATGTGCTCCGCGACGACGAGGCACGTCAACTCGTCGAACCGGCCGTACCGATCGTGCCGCGCGAGCTCGACCTGCGCGCGTTGCCGATCGACGAGGCGGCGCGCGCCGCCGACGCGGCGATCGCCGACGACCTCGGCCGCCCGTTCGATCTCGCCGCCGCACCTCCGGTGCGCACACTGCTGGTTCGATTGGCCGACGACGACCACATCCTCCTCCTGGTCGTACACCACATCGCCACCGACGGCTGGTCCAGCGAGGTGTTGTGCCGCGAATTGGCCGAGCGATACCGACTGGGCGCACGGTACGCACCGGATCCGCCCGCGCTGCGCTACGCCGACTACGCGGCCTGGGAGAGCGGTCCGGCGGCGGACCGGGTCCGGCGGGCACAGGCCGACTATTGGCGCACCCACCTGGCCGGACCGACCTCGGTGGAACTGCCGGGCGATCACCCGCGCCCGCCGGTCATGTCCGGTCGGGGCGAGCAGTTCGACTTCGAGATCCCCGCCGACCTGCGCCGCCGACTCCTCGACCTGAGTCGGACACACGAGAGCACGCCTTTCATCACCCTGCTCACCGCCTTCCAGGTGCTCGTCGCACGGCGCACCGGGGCCCGCGACATCGCCGTCGGCACCCCCGTCGCCGGTCGCGGGCGTCCCGAACTCGACGGACTGATCGGCCTGTTCGTCAACACCCTGGTCCTGCGCGTCGATCTCGATCCCGCACTGGGCTTCGCGGACCTTCTCGCCCGCACCCGCGCGCACGCGGCCGCCGCCTACTCGCACCAGGACCTGCCGTTCGAGCAACTCGTCGACGAACTGCGGCCGGAGCGCGACCTCGGCCGCAACCCGCTGTTCCAACTGATGTTCTCGATGGCGGACGTCAACCCCGCCCCCGCCGACTGGGGGGAACCCGCGGTCGCGCCGCACCCGGTGCCGTTCCGCGCCGCCAAACTCGACCTGGAGATCGCCGTCGCCGAGCGAGGGGACACGTATCTGGGCAGCGTCTACTACGCCACCGACCTGTTCGCCCCCGCCACGATCGAACGGCTGGCCCGAGACTATGTCCAGCTCCTCGCGGCGCTGGTCGAGCGACCGGACGCACCGGTGGGCGGACTCGGCCACGAAGCCCGCCTCGGGGCGCCCGACGCCCTCGGGTCCGCGCCCGACCGGACCGAGGCCCTCGCGTCCCCCACGACCGGCGATGCCCGGCATGGGGCCGCGGACGACTCCGGGGCCGGCGCCGAGCCGTACGCCCGATGGAACGACACCGCCGTCGACCACGACCTCGACCACGGCCTGCACGAACTGTTCGCCCGGCAAGCCCGCCGCACCCCGCACACCGCGGCCGTGATCGCCGGACGGGAGACCCTCGACTACGCCGAACTCGACCGCCGCGCGAACCGCTTCGCGCACCGACTCGTGGCACACGGGGTCCGCTCCGGCCTCCCGGTCGGCCTGCGCCTGGACCGGGGCCCGGACCTGGCCGTCGCGCTGCTCGGGATCCTCAAGGCCGGCGGCGCCTACCTCCCGCTCGACCCCGACCTGCCCCCGGCCCGGGTCCGACAACTCCTCGACGAGGCGGGCACGGACATCTGCGTCGTCGACGCCTCGGCGGGCGACGCGTCGCCGGCCGACGCCGGGATCCGCACCATCACGGTCGACTCGGGCGCACCAACCGACGCCCGGTCGGACACCCCGCCCGACGTCCCGGTCGACCCCGACGACCTGGTCTCGATCCACTACACCTCGGGCTCGACCGGTCGGCCCAAGGGTGTGGCGAACCCGCACCGGGGCTGGGTCAATCGTATGTGGTGGATGCATCGCCGACACGGTCTGGCCGTGGGTGACCGGGTGTTGCACAAGACCGTGCTCAGCTTCGACGACTCCGCGGTGGAGCTGTTCTGGCCGTGGCTGGTCGGCGGCACCGTCGTGATGCTCGAACCCGGCCTGCACCGCGACCCGCGGGCGATCCTGCGCGCGGCCGTCGAACACGAGGTCGCCGTGCTCCAGTTCGTGCCCAGCATGCTCGGCCTGTTCCTCGACGAACTCGACGCCGTCGGGCCCACGGGACTCGACCGGTTGCGGGTGGTGGTCTCCAGCGGCGAGGCGCTGCGCCCGGACCTGGTGGCCCGCTTCCGCGCGCATCTGGACGCGCGGGGCGCCCGGTTGCACAACCAGTGGGGGCCGACCGAGGCGTCCATCGACGCCACCCACCACGTCTGCGGCCCCGAGGACGCGGAGGCGGACACGGTCCCGATCGGCCTGCCCCTGGACAACTACCGGGTGCACGTCCTGGACGC
Organism: Embleya hyalina; assembly: GCF_003967355.1. Taxonomy (GTDB): domain Bacteria; phylum Actinomycetota; class Actinomycetes; order Streptomycetales; family Streptomycetaceae; genus Embleya; species Embleya hyalina. Next base: position 120,742 of record NZ_BIFH01000038.1, read on the forward strand.
CGACCTGCGGCCGGTCCCGGTCGGCGTCGAGGGTGAACTGCACGTCGGTGGACCCGGGTTGGCACGCGGCTACTGGAACGATCCGTCGCGCACCGCCGAGGCGTTCGTGCCCGATCCGGACGTCCCGGGGGAGCGGCTGTACCGGACCGGTGACCGCGCGATCCGTCGCCCGGACGGCGAACTGCTCTTCCTGGGCCGGGTCGACCACCAGGTGAAGATTCGCGGCATCCGGGTCGAACTCGGCGAGATCGAGGCCATGTTGGTGGCGCACCCGGACATCGCCGACGCCGTGGTCACCAAATGGGAGCCCACCCCCGGCGACCACCGTCTGCTCGCCCACCTCGTCGCCGCCGCCGGCACCCGCCTCGAACCCGAACACGTGCGCGCCTACCTGGGCGAGCGGCTGCCGCCGTATCTGGTGCCCACCCGGCTGACCCTGCTCGACGCACTGCCGCTGAGTCCGAACGGCAAGGTGGACCGCGGAAGACTGCCCGCACCGGAACGAGACGCCGAACCGGCCCCGATGCCCGGCCCGATCCGCGCCCCCGAGACCGACGCGGAAGTCCTGGTCGCCCAGGTCTGGGCGCAGTTCCTGGCCGCCGACGACGCCGACGCCGACTTCTTCGCCCTGGGCGGACATTCGCTCCTGGCCACCCGGATCGTCTCCCGACTGCGCCGCGCCCTGGACGTGGAACTGCCACTGATGCTGCTCTTCGAGCATCCGACGATCGCCGGGCTCGCCGCCGCCGTCGAGGCCGAACTGCTCGACGAAGCGACCGACGACGACACGTGCGCCGGGGACTGCGATGACTGAGCGCACCGGCGCGGGTGACCCGCGCCTGGCGGAACGACTGCGGGAGGCCCGGGCGCGGCTGGCCGACCCGGGTCCCGACTCCCCGGACGCGCACGCGGGATCGTTGCCCCGGCGCCCGGCCGACGCCCCGATCGTGGCCTCGTTCGAGCAGGAACGGGTCTGGTTGGTCGATCGCATCCTGGGCCGGGCCCCGGAGTACAACGTGCCGCAATGCATGTGGTTCCGGGACGAATTCGACCCCGACGCGTTCGGTCGGGCGCTCACCGCGCTGGTCGCCCGGCACGAGGTGTTGCGGACCGTGTTCACCGAGGTCGACGGCCTGCCCCGGCCCGTGCTCCGTCCCGAGGGCCCGGTGACGATCGAGACGGTCGACGGCACCGAACTCGGCGATCCGGCCGACCCCGACGCCCTGCGCCGCCTCGCCCGAAGGGTCGCCGACCTCGCCGACCGCCCGTTCGACCTGGCCGGCGAAATCCCGCTGCGTGCGGCGGCGGTGCGCTGCGTCGACGGCTCCGCGCTGGTGCTGCTGACGGTGCACCACATCGCCACCGACGGAACGGCCATGGCCCGGACCTGGGACGAACTCGCCAGCGGGTACGCCGCCGCCCGCGCCCGCCGGCCGCTGCCCGCGGACCCGCCGGCCCGGCAATACGCCGACTTCGCCGCCTGGCAGCGCGCCCACGCCGCCGAGACCGAGGCCGCCGACCTGCGCTACTGGGCCGACCGGCTGACCGGACTGCCCGAACTCACGCTGCCCACCGACCATCCCCGACCCGCCGCGAGTGAGCGCGCCGGCGCGGAGGTGCGCTTCACCCTGCCCGCCGCGACCGCGGCCCGCGTGCGCGCGTTGTCCGTACGGTACGGCGCGACGCCGTTCATGACCCTGCTCGCCGGTTTCAAGGCGCAACTCGCCCTGCTCGGCGGGCAGACCGACATCGCGGTCGGCACCCCGGTCGCCGGGCGGGACCGCCCCGAACTCGAAACCATGCTCGGTACGTTCGTGAACACCGTGGTGCTGCGTACCGAACTGGCCGACTCGCCGAGCTTCGTCGACCTGATCGGCCGGGTGCGCGAGAGCGCGCTCGGCGCGTACGCCCATCAGGGCCTGCCGTTCGCGCACCTGGTCGAACACCTCCACCCCCGTCGCGACCTGAGTCGAAACCCGCTGTTCCAGGTGTTGTTCGCACACCGGCACGAGCCGGCGCCGGGGGCGGGGACACGGTCCGAACCGCGCCTTCGTCCCGTACCGCTGCCCGTCACCACCTCGAAGTTCGACCTCGCGCTCACCCTGACCGAAGCCGGCCCCGAAGCGCCGATCACCGGATCGATCGTCTTCGACCCCGACCTCTTCGAGTCCGCGACCATCCATCGCCTGGCCGCCGGATACGTCCGCCTCCTGCACGCGGCCACCGCCTACCCGGACCTGCCTCCCGACCGGCTTCCGCTCGCCGACCCGGCCGAAGCGGCCACCCTCGTACACGACTGGGGACGCGGCGAGTTCCGCGCGCCGAACGGCGCCACGCTGCCCGAACTGATCGCCGCGCAGGCCGTACGCACCCCCGAGGCGATCGCGCTCGGCTGCGGCGAGCGCACGGTGACCTACGCCGAGCTGATCGAGCGAGCCGACCGCCTGGCCGCCCGGCTCGCTGCCCTGGGCCTGCCGGCCGAGGGCGTGGTCGCGGTCTGTCTGGACCGCTCCGTGGACCTGGTGATCGCGCTGCTCGGAGTGCTGCGCGCGGGCGGAGGCTACCTGCCGATCGACCCGAGCCACGCCACGGCCCGAATCGGCGCCCTCCTCGCGGACAGCGAGACCCGGCTGGTACTCACCCACGCCGCGACCGCGCGGACCATGCCCTGGGCCGACCTCGGTGTGCCGGTGCTCGACCTCGACACCGTCGCCGACCACGCGCCGGGCCCGCGACCGCCCGCCGCCGCACCCGACCCGGACCAGGTGGCCTACCTGATCCACACCTCCGGTTCCACCGGCCGGCCCAAAGGCGTCATGGTCACCCACGGGGGCGTGGCCAACCTCGCCCGGGACATGATCGAACGTCTGGCCCTGGACGGGTCGTCCGTGGTGGGCGCGCTGACCACCGTCTCGTTCGACATCGCGGTGCTGGAACTGCTCGTCCCGCTCGCGGCCGGCGCCCGGGTCCAGGTGCTCCCGCAGGCGGCGCTCGCGGACGGCGGCCGGCTCGGCGCCGCGCTGACCGACGCCGGCGCCACCGTGGTCCAGGCCACCCCCGCCGGCTGGGCGATGCTGCTGGACGCGGGCTGGCCGGGCGGCGAGATCCGGGCGCTGTGCGGCGGCGAGGCACTGCCGGGACCGCTCGCCGAGCGCATCCGTGCGCGGGTGGCGCGCCTGTGGAACGTGTACGGCCCGACCGAAACCACCATCTGGTCCGCCGCACACCTCGTGGAGCACACCCCCGCCCCGCCCGGGCCGGATACCCCCGACCCCGCCGCCCCGCCGCTCGGCCGCCCGCTCCTGAACACCTCGCTGTACGTCCTCGACAACCGCCTCGCCGCCGTGCCCATCGGCGTGGTCGGCGAGCTGTACATCGGCGGGCTCGGCCTGGCGCGCGGCTACGCCGCCGACCCCGGCCGGACCGCCGAACGCCTGCTGCCCGACCCGTTCGCGGCGGGCGCCGGCCGCGCCGGGGCGCGGATGTACCGCACCGGCGACCTGGTCCGCTACCGCCCGGACGGCCGGCTGGACTTCCTCGGCCGAGCCGACCAGCAGATCAAGATCCGGGGCCATCGCATCGAGCCCGGCGAGATCGAGGCCCGCCTGCTGGCCCACCCCGACATCGCCCGGGCCGCGGTGCGGGTGCACGGCGAGGGGCTGGACCGGGTGCTCGTCGGCTACCTGGTGCGCCGCGCCGGCCACGACGACCGGGACCCCGGCGTGCTCGCCCGGGAGTGGCTGCGGGGGAGCCTGCCGGAATACCTGGTGCCGCCGCTGATCGTCGAACTCGACGCGCTGCCGCTGACACCGAACGGGAAGCTCGACCGCCGCGCGCTGCCGGACCCGCCCTCGCCCCGGACGAACGCCGCCCATGTCGCGCCCGTCGGCGAGCGGGAGCGGCGCATCGCCGAGGTGTGGGCGCGCGTCCTGGACGTGGAACGGGTCGGCGCGCACGACGACTTCTTCGCCCTGGGCGGCCACTCGCTGCGCGCGGCCCGGCTGGTCGCCGCGCTGCGCGAGGAACTGGCGGTGGAGGCGCCCGTGCGGCTCGTGTTCGACCGGCCCACGGTGCGCGGGTTCGCCGCCGCGCTCGACCCGGAGCGGCCCGTCGAGCGCATCCCGCGGCGCGCCGAACCGGGTCCGGCGCCGCTGTCGTTCCTCCAGCGGCGACTGTGGTTCCTGGACCGGCTGCGCCCGGATCGGGCCGACTACAACGTGGCGTCCGTCCTGCGACTGCGCGGCCGGGTGGACCCGGCCCTGCTGCGTCGGGCCGTCGAGGGGGTCCTGGCCCGGCACGACGTGCTGCGCGGGCGGTTCGTGTCCGGCCCCGACGGCCCCGTCCAGGTGAGCGACCCGGTCCGGCCGCCGTGGGACGAGGTGTACGAGCCGGGCGCGCCGGATCCGGGTGAGGCGGAATCGGCGGCGTTCGCCGAGGCGCGGCGGCGCTGCGCCGAGCCGTTCGACCTGGCGCGCGGCCCGCTGTTCCGGGCCACGCCGATCCGGATCGCCGCCGAGGACCACCTGTTGGTGGTGGTCGTGCACCACGCGGTCGTCGACGGTTGGTCGTTGCCGCTGTTCTGGGCGGAGGTCGGCGCCGGGTATCGCGCGCTCGCCGGGTCCGGGTCGGCGGCGGCGACGCCCGAGCCCGTTCGACCGCCGGTGCAGTACGCCGACTTCGCCGCGTGGGAGCGGGCCGACACCACCCGAGGCGCGGCGGATCTGCACTACTGGCGCGCGAAGTTGGCCGGAGCGAGCGCCACCGAGATCCCCGCCGACCGGCGCCGACCGGCGATGTTCGACGAGGAAGGCGCCTCGGTCGACTTCGAACTGCCCGAGACGGTGGCGCGGCGTACCGCCGAGGTGGCGCGCGAGCTGGGGGCCACGCCGTTCGTCGTCCTGTGCGCCGCGTTCGCGGTCACCGCCGCCCGGCTCTCCGGGAGTGCGGACGTCGTGCTCGGGACCCCGACCGCCGGTCGCGGCCGTCAGTATCCCGAACTGGCGGATGTGATCGGCCCCTTCGTCAACACCCTCGTACTGCGGACGCACGCCGAGGAGGAGCGCGTCTTCGCGGACCTGGTGCGGGAGGTGCGGACCACCGTCCTGGACGCGACCGCCCATCAGGACCTGCCGTTCGAGCGGTTGGTGGAGGAGCTGCGGCCGGAGCGCGAATTGAACCGACACCCGCTGTTCCGGATCATGTTCGCGCTCGACCGGGACGAGGCCGGTGCGCTCGACCTGCCCGGGGTGCGGACCGAATCCGTACGGATCCCGCACCACAGCGCCAAGTTCGACCTTGGCCTGACCCTCACGGAGCGTCGGGACGGCACGCTGACCGGATCACTGGCCTACGCCACGGCGCTCTACCACCCCACCACCGCCCACGGCATCGCGGACACGTTCCGGCGGGTGCTCACCGCGGCCCTCGCCCACCCGCACCGCCCGGTGGCGGGACCCGAACTGCTCGACCCGGCCGCCGCACGACGCCTGTCGCCGATCGACGGGCCGAGCGAGGCCGAGGACGGGTGCCTGCACACCCTGATCGCCGCCCGGGCGGCCGAGCGGCCGACGGCCCCGGCCCTGGAGTTCGGCGAACAGGTGCTCACCTATGCCCGGTTGGACCGGCGCGCGAACGACCTGGCCCGGCGACTGCGGGCGGCCGGGGCCCGGCCGGGCGTGTTCGTCGGCGTGCTGCTGCCCCGGTCGATCGAGCTGGTCGTGGGCCTGCTCGCGGTGTTCCGCACCGGAGCCGCCGCCGTACCGCTCGATCCGGGCCAACCCGCCCGGCGCAACCGCCTGTTGCTCACCAGCGCGGGCGCGTCCCTGGTGCTGACCGACGACGCGTCACCGACCGGCGACACGACGGACCGGTTCGCCGGGTCGGCGGTGGTGTCCGCGTCGACCATCGAGGCCGACAACCCTCCGGATTCCCCAGCCGGCCCGGCGGACCTCGCCTACGTGACCTTCACCTCCGGATCCACCGGCCTGCCCAAGGCGGTGCCCACCACCCACGCGGCGGCGACCCGCTATCTGCGCCTGCTCGCCGCCGAGTTCGGCATCGGCGCCGAGGACACCGTGCTCCAGGTGGCCGCCGTCTCCTTCGACGCGGCGATCCGGGACATCTTCGGCACCCTCGCCGCCGGCGCCCGCCTGGTGCTTTCGGCCGACGAACACGCCCGCGACCCGAGGGCGATCCTGGCCACGATCGACCGGCGCGGGGTGACCGCGCTGCTGTCCGTGGTGCCGTCGCTGCTGGGGGTGTTGACCGCGGTGGCCGACGGCCCGGGTGACGCCGACGCCGACGCGGCGCCCGCCGCGAGCCGGCTCCGGCTGATCCTGCTCAGCGGCGAGGAGCCGAACGCGCAGGTGTTGCGCCGGGTGCGCCGACTGGGCACCGGGATCGTCGTGGTCAACCAGTACGGGCCCACCGAATGCACCATGACGTCCACGTTCCGGCGCATCACCGACGCCGACCTCGACGCCGAGTCGATCCCGATCGGCGCGCCGCTGCCCGGAACCCGGGCACTGGTCCTGGACGCCGCCGGTCGACCGCTGCCCACCGGCGCGATCGGCGAACTGTACCTGGGCGGCCCCGGCGTCTCGATCGGCTACCCCGGCGCGCCCGCGGCCACCGCCGAGCGTTTCCTGCCGGACCCGTACGGACCGCCCGGCGGCCGGTGGTACCGCACCGGCGACCTGGCCCGGGTCGACTTCCACGGCCGACTGATCTTCCACGGCCGCCGCGACGACCAGGTCAAGGTGCGCGGTGTGCGGGTGGAACCCGGCGAGGTGGAGGCCGCGCTGCTGGCCCGGCCGGAGGTACGCGCGGCGGCCGTGGTGGCGCACCGGGGGCCGGACGGCGCCGAACTGGTGGCCTACGTGGTCGGCGTCACCGGCCCGCCCGACCCGCGCGCGCTGCGCCGGGCGCTCGCCGACGTACTGCCCGAGCACCTGCGCCCCGGCCACTACGTCGCGCTCGACGCGCTGCCCACCACCGCGCACGGCAAGCTCGACCGCCGGGCCCTGGCCGCCCGCCCACCGGCGCCCGAACCGGATTCCGGCGAGCCGGTGGTGACGCCGCGCAACCGGGTCGAGATGCGGCTCCTGGGCGTCTGGGAGGAGGTGCTCGGCCGGGCCCCGATCGGCGTGCACCAGGACTTCTTCGAACTCGGCGGCCATTCGCTCAAGGCGGTGGAACTGGTCGAGACGATCCGCCGCCGGACCGGCCTGGACCTGCCGCTGCACACCCTCTTCCGCAACCCCACCGTGGAGCGGCTGGCCGCCGCCGCGACCGCCCGGGCCGACCCCTCCCCCGACGGACCGGACCTGGTCGTCCCGCTCGGCGACGAACACCTGCCCGGACCGCCGCTGTTCCTGGTCCACCCGCAGTCCGGCGACGTGTGCTGCTACGTGCACCTGGTCCGCGAACTCGGGAACTGGCGGCCGGTGTACGGGATCGAGGCGATCGGCTACAGCAGCGACACCGCCCCGCTGACCGACCTGGGCGCGATGGCCCGGCGCTACGTCGAGGAGGTCCGCAAGGTCGCCCCCGACGGCCCCTACCTGCTCGCCGGTTGGTCGTTCGGCGGCAACGTCGTGGTGGAGATGGCCGCGCTCCTGGAGGCCGCCGGCGAGGAGGTCGCCTTCGTCGGGGTGATCGACGCCCGCGCGTTCGGCGAGGACGAGGTCGAGGAGTGGTACGCGAACACCGGCGAACTCGCCCGATTCGGCATCACCCAGGGCCTGACCCGCTCCGGCCTGAGCCGGGCCGACGACGACGCGCTGCTCACCCTGCTGACCGGACACCTCACCGCGCGGGACCGGCTGTCCCGATACGCCGACACCGGCACGCTGCGCCGGATGATCGACGTGTTCACCGCGAACGGGCGCGCCGCCGACGGTCATCGCTCGACCACCCGGGTGCACGCCCCGCTACACCTGTTCACGGCGAGCGAGCGGCACCCGACGCTGACCAACCCGGCTGTCGTGCCCGCGAGTTGGGGACGCCGCACGCACGCCTCGCTGCACGTGGTGCCGGTGCCCGGCACCCACCACGACCTGGCCAACCCGCCGCACGTGCCCGAGTTCGCCCGACTGCTGCGCAACGGCGTGGACACCGCGCTGCGCCCCGACGGCGCCGCCGGATCCGCGTCGTTCCACGAGGAGGCTCGGCCGTGACGAAACGCATCGGCATCGTCGGCGGCGTCGGCCCGCTCGCGTCCGTGTACTTCTACGAACGTCTGCTGCGCCTGTCCGGCGCGAGCGACGACGCCGACTACCCCGCGGCGGTGCTGGTCGCCGAACCGATGCCCAGCCGGATCGAGCACCTGCTCGGGCGCGGCGAGAGCCCGCTGCCGCAACTGCTGAACACCGTGGAGCAGCTGGAGCGCGCCGGAGCGGACGTGATCGCCATCCCCTCGGCGACCACCCACGCCTACCGGACCGAACTGTGCGACGCGGTCGGCGTACCGGTCTTCGACCTGCTCGCCGAGACCGGTGTCGCGCTGCGCCGCCGCCGGCTGCGCCGGCCGCTGCTGCTGGCCACCGAGGCCACGGCGGAACTGCGCCTGTACGAGCCGCACCTGGCGCCCGACACGATCGCGCGCTATCCGGACGCGGAACGGCAGGCGCGGACCGACGACTTCATCGAGCGGGTCAAGCGCGGCGACCCGGTCGAGGCGCTGCGCGGGGAATTCGCCCGCTGGATCGAGGGCCTGCCGTCGCGCCGGACGGGTGATCCGGACTGCGTCGTGCTGGCCTGTACCGAACTGTCGGTGATCGCCCCGCCCCGGGCGAGCCGCGTCCCGGTCGTGGACGTGACCGACGTGTTGGCACGGGCGATCCTCGCCCCCGGAGACGCCCCTTCGCGACCGGTGCGAGCGGCCGCCACCCCATCGGAAACGCAACGAGACGCAATGAGCGGAGAACAACCATGACGGTTGAGGACACCCGTTGGTCGGTCGTGATCAACGACGAGGAGCAGTACTCGATCTGGGCGGCCGGCCGCGATGTGCCGGTCGGTTGGCGGATCGTGCGGGTGGACGGCGTCGACGTCGAGGGGTCCCGGGAGGACTGCCTCGCCCACATCGAACGGGTGTGGACCGACATGCGTCCCAAGAGCCTGCGTGATCGGCTCGCCCGGCGGGCCGAGGCCGAGGCGCGGCAGTCCGCAGCGCGCCCTTCGGCGAGCTGAGCGGAAGGCGACGAACACGATGCGTGAGCCCACGCCGCAGGACAGCGCCCGAGCCCTGACCGGCTGGGCCGCCGAACAGGGCATCGACCCGGGCGACCTGGAACGGATCCACCGAGGTCTCGATCCCGACGACCCGGTGCGATCCCGGGCCGGGCACCTGCAATCCCCCGCGATCCTGGTGCCCGGACTGGCCGCCACGCCCTGGCACGACCCCGACCGGTATCCGTGGATCGACGCGCTGGAGAGCCGATACCCGCTCATCCGCGACGAGTTCGAGAAGCAGTACGCGAGCGAGGGGATCGACCGACACCCCGAGGAGCGCGAACTCGCCGCGACCGGCGGCTGGAACGCGTACCACTTCCACACCATGGGTACCACCTTCCCGGAACACCTGGCGCAATGCCCGGCCACGGCCGAGGCGTTGGCGGCGGTGCCGGGAGTGGCCGACGCCGGGATCTGCTACTTCTCGGTGCTCGCGCCGCGCACCCGGGTCAAGCCGCACTGCGGCTTCGTGAACACCCGGATCCGCTGCCATCTCGGTCTGACCGTGCCGCCCGGCTGTCGCATGCGGGTGGGCACCGAGTCCCGGGCCTGGCGGGAGGGCCGGTGTTCGGTCTTCGACGACTCGTTCGAGCACGAGGTGGCCAACGACTCGGACCACCCCCGGGCGGTGCTGCTCGTGGACACCTGGCACCCCGATCTGACCGAAGTCGAGCGCCGGGCGATGGAGTTCGTGATGCGCATGTGGACGTCCGATGTGGACTGACCCGAGGGCGGCCGGCCCCGCACCGTCGACCGCGCCTCCGCCGCCGCTGGGGCCCCTGTCGAGCGACGCGGACGCGATCCGGGTACCGCCCGCCGAATTGACCCTGTTCGTCGACTCGGTCTGCCGCCGCATGGGCGCCGGCGGGCAGGTGGCCGGCGAGGTCGCGGAACACCTCGTCGGCGCGAACCTGGCCGGACACGACTCGCACGGCGTGTTGCGACTGCCGCAATACGTCGCCGAGGCGGAGCGCGGCGACCTGATGCCCGGCGCCCGGCCGCACGTGCTGCGCCGACGCCGAGCGAGCGTACTGCTCGACGCGCGCCGCGGGTTCGGGCACTACTCGGCCCGAATGGCCTGCGAGTTGGTGGCCTCCCTGGCCATCGAACACGGCGTCGGGGTGGTGGCCATCCGACACTGCGGCCACATCGGCCGGCTCGGCCACTACTGCGAACTGCTCGCGAACGCCGGTCTGGTCGGGATGCTCACCGTGGGAGCGGCCGGTCCCGGCGTCGGCGTGATGGCGCCCCCCGGCGGCTCCGGGCGCTTCCTCGCGGCCAACCCCTGGGCGCTCGGCGTGCCCGGCACCGACCACCCGGTGGTGGTGGACGTGTCGATGGCGCTGCTCGCGGAGGGCAAGATCACCGCCGCCGCGGCGCGCGGCGAGGCGCTGCCCGAGGGGTGTGTGGTGGACGCGGGACGGCGTCCCAGCCGGGACCCGGCCGACTACCTGGCGGGCGGCGCGCTGCTGCCGCTGGGCAGTCCGGTGGCCGCGCACAAGGGCTTCGGCCTGGCCCTGGGCGCGGCCCTGCTCGGCGGCCTGGCCGCGATCGGCGACGGTACGCCGACCCTGGCCGGCTCGCAGCGCCCACCCGACTCCACCGGACGGGGCGAGATCGCCGGCGTCTGTCTGATCGCGATCGACCCCGAGGCGTTCGGCGGCCTGGAGCCGTATCGGGCGATGATCGCGGACACCGCCGCGCTGATCGCGGACGCCGAGGCGGGCGGGGCACACGCGACCGTCCCCGGCGCCCCGGAACATCGCAGCCGACAGGCCCGCGCGACCGGGATCCCGCTGCCGCGTTCGACCGTGGCCGACCTGATCGCGGTCGGCGCCCGGTTCGACGTCCCGACCAGGCTGCCGCGCACGGGCGACGCCGGCGTCGACCCGGGGGCGGCCGACCCCGCCGCGCCCCGGCCCAAACGTCCGTCGCGCCGGCCCTGAGCACACCGAACGCCCCTGGTGGGCACGGAAGGAAGGAGCACGGGCATGCCCGCGTGGGTCAACGACAGTCGACCGTTCCTGGACCGGTGGATCGACGAACAGCACGTGGACCGGTCCCGGTTGACCCGGATCCTGGACGGTCTGGAGGTCAGTTCGTGGCGCGAGCCCGCCGACGAGGACGCGGTGCAGCGCCCGGAAGTCCTGCTTCCCGGCCTCACCGCGCAACCGTGGTGGGACCGCAGGCACTTCCCCTGGATCGCCGACCTGGAGGCCGGATACGGCGCGATCCGCGAGGAGTTCGAGGCGGTCGGCGGGCTGGTGCCCGCCGACGCAGTCCGGCACCCCAACTCCGGCAACCTGGCCGAGGCGGGCGACTGGAACGCGTACTACTTCCACCTGCTCGGCCGCGCCTACCCGGAGCACATCGCCCGCTGTCCGCGCACCATGAAGGTGTTGTCCGAGCCGGACGGGGTGGCCGATTCGGGCATGTGCTACTTCTCCATCATGGGTTCGCGCACCCATGTCGCCCCGCACTGCGGCTTCATCAACGCCCGGGTGCGCTGTCACCTGGGCCTGGTCGTGCCGGACGGCGGGCGGATGCGGGTCGCCGACGAGACCCGGACCTGGAGCGAGGGCCGCGCGATCGTCTTCGACGACTCGTTCGAGCACGAGGTGTGGAACGAGGCCGAGTCGGGCCGGGCGGTACTGCTCTTCGACGTCTGGCATCCGGAGCTGACCACGATCGAGAAACGCGCGCTGGCGTACATGATGACCGTTTGGAAGACCTTCCTGTACGAGGACGACTAGGGATGGGCGACGAGGCGGACATCCCGGGGGCGCGGAGGTCGCGAGCGGAGCCGGTACAGGGGTCGGCGGGCGACACGGCGGGTGAGTCGGCGGGCGGGTCGGCGTCGGCTCCGGAATCGGCGCGCGCCTTGGCGCGGGCCGCCGAGGGGCCCTGGCGTTCGGCCGGGTGGGCACTGGTCAAATCCACCGGGTTCCCCTACGAGTTGCTGGAGGACCTGCGCGTCCTCGACCCGGTCGACGGGGATCCGGGCCGGGAGGTCGCGGCGGCCGCCGTCGCGGACGGGCCGGCCGACGCGGACCCGATCGCCGAGTGTGTGCGCCGCCTGCTGCGCACCTGCGCGGACCCGCGCTTCCTGGAGGCCGTCCTGCTCTCCAGCCGGGGTGCCTACGAACGCCTGCACCACTGGTTGCGGACCGACCCGGACCCGAGCCGGCTGCGCTCGGCCGACCGGCGACGGGTGCTGCTGGCCGCGATGTACCTCCAGCGGATGTGCGCCAAGAACGAGAGCACCAGCTTCTTCGGCCCGGTCGCCTGGGCCCGGGTGCACCCCGACGATCCGTTCCGGCTCGACCTCGGGGAGCCGGCCCCGGTCCGCCTGGCGACCGCGTGGACGCACTGGGCCGCGCAGGCGATCGCCGACGCGATGAGCGCCGATCCCGACGTGCTCGCCGAGGTGGCGCCGCGCGTGCCACCGAACCTGGTCGAGCGGGACGGGCGACGGTTCGCGGTCCGCTACGACCGCCGGCCGATCACCCTGGACGAACGCGTCGAGCCGCCCGGGACGCCGGCCGAACGGGCGTTGCTCGCGCGCTGCGACGGGCGGACCACCGCCGCCGAACTGGCCGCCGCCGAGGGCCTGGACCTGGACGACACACTCGATCTGCTGCGTGCGCTGGACCGGCGCGGCCTGGTGCGGTTCGGGCCGACCGTCCCGGTCGGTCTGATCGATCCGCTGCGCCCGCTGACCGAGTTCGCCGCGCGCCTGTCCGGCCCGACGGGGCGGCGGTGGCGGGGCGTACTGGACGAATTGGAGCTGCGCCGACGGCGGTTCCACGAGGCTCCCTCCCTGGCGGCGCGCCGCGAGGCACTGTCGGCCGTCGGACGCGCGTTCACCGAGGTGACCGGAGCCGCGCCGGACAAGGACGCGGGCCGGCACTACGCCGACCGGTCGATCCTGGTCGAGGACGGGAGCTTCCCCTGGCCGCGGTTCGACCTCGGCCGCCCGCTGCACCGGTACCTCACCGACGAGGCGCCGGTGCTCCTGGACCTGCTGTTCGAACTGTCGCTGGCCCGGCGGCGACGGCTGGTCGCCGAGATCACCGAATGGTTCGCCGACACGTTCGGCGGGCGAAGCGTGCCGCTGGACCGGGTGTTGGTCGCCGCCGAGGTGGCCGGGCTCGGTGAGCGGCTGCGCAAGATCGACGATCGGGCCCGGCTGGACGGGCCCTCCGCGCTCACCGACCGGCTGCGGGCCGACGCGGACCGGCCCCGGGTGCGGCTCGGCATGGACTGGGCGAAACGGGCCGCGGCCGAGGTGGACTTCGACACGTGGTGCGTGGCGGGCGCCGACCTGTTCGTCGCCGCGCCGGACGAGGCGGCGATCGACGCCGACGCCTTCACCGTCGTGGTCGGCGAAGTACACGGCCTGCACGATCAGTTGCTGCAGGGCCTGTGGCCGGCGCTGCATCCGGACCAGGCCGGGTTCGAGGCCGAGATCGGCGGCCTGATCGAGGGGCTGACCGACGCGCGGATCTGCGATCCCGTCCTGGCACACGGGCGCAAGACGCTGGCCCGCGCCGAGGTGTTGCCCGAGGTGGAGTTCCTGGGTACCAGCCCCCGCCCGCCGGGACGGGTCGGGCGCGCGGCCGATCTGCGCGTGCGCCTCGACGGCGGTGAACTCGTCTTGGAATGCCCGACGTTGGGTCGAGTACTGCTGACCAGACCGCCGCTGCCGTCCTGGGGTGACGAGGTCGAGTCGATCTTCACGCCGTTCACCGGCGCCCGACTGATCGGTGCCGAGGACATGTTCCGTGCCCTCGACGACGTCCCGCACCTGCCCCGGCTGACCGTCGGCCGCACCGTCGTACACCGGGAGACCTGGCGGATTCCCGCGCCGGCGCCACGATCCTGGAGCGGTCTGCACCCGGGCAACCGCACCCGGATGCGCCGGTTGCGCGACCGGTACGGGTTCCCCGACCAGGTCTATGTGCGCTTCGCCGGCGAACCCAAGCCGATCTTCGTGGACTTCGAGGTACCGGTGCTGGCCGACCTGTTCTCGCGCCACTTCGACCGGGCCCACGGTCCGATCGTGGTCTCGGAGATGTTGCCGGGACCGGCCGACCTGTGGTTGCGCGACCACACGGGTCGACACACCGCCGAACTCCGGTTCGGCTTCTACCGGGGACGGGCGGGGGAGCGGAGCGGATGAATCGCGGATCGACCGGACCACCGGGCCTGGACGCGGAGTTCACCCTGCCGAGGGCCGGCGCGGGCGAACCCGGGATCGGCGGCACCCCGCTCGTGCCGCTGATACTGCCCGTGTGCGGCGTCGACCGCCGACTGTGGCTCAAGCTCGAAGGAGCCAACGCGTACGGATCGATCAAGGCCCGTACCGCGCACGCCCTGATCGAGCACCTGGAACGCGACGGCGGCCTGGTACCGGGCGGATCGATCGTCGAGTCCACCTCGGGAAACCTGGGCGTCGCGCTCGCCGGCATCTGCCGCGCCCGGGGCTATCGGTGCACCCTCGTGGTGGACCGCGACACCCCGCGCCGGAGCATCACGCTGATGGCGGACGCGGGCGCCGACGTGGTCCTGGTCGAGCCGACGGCCGACGGCAACCCGGTCGCCGAACGGCTGCGCATGGTGCGCCGGATCCTCGCCGCCGATCGACGCATGCGCTGGACCGACCAGTACGGCAGCCCCGCCAACCCGAGCGTGCACGAGCGCTGGACCGGGCCCGAACTCGCCCGGGGCGTCGGTGCCGTCGGCCCGGACGCGGTGGTCGCGGCGATCTCCACCGGCGGCACCCTGGCGGGCCTGTCCGCCTACTTCCGCCGTGCCCACCCGAACACCACGATCGTCGGGGTGGACGCGGTCGGTTCGGCGGCCACCGGCGGCGAACGCGGCGCGCGTCCGGCCAAGATCCCCGGCTTCGGGTCGGGACGTCGCTCCTCGTTCCTGCGCCCGGGCGATTGGGACATGTGCGTGCGGGTCCACGACGAATACGCCGCTCCGGCCTGCCGGGTCGTGCGTGCGGCCACCGGCCTGACCCTGGGCGGCTCCTCCGGCGCCGCGCTCCTGGGCGCGGTGGTCGCCGCCCGAGGCGACCCGGAACTGCGCGAGATCGGCGTGATCTGTCCGGACCTGGGCGCCGCGTATCTGAACACCGTCTACGCGAGCCGCCGCCCGCCGCCGCCCGGGTCCGAACCGGCCCTGCGCGAGGGCCTGGCCGACCTGGCCGCCGCCCGCAGACGCGGGTGAACCGTCCGGATTCGGGAGCGCGAGGTCCGAGACCGGGAGCAGGACGCCCGCCGTGCGGGTGGGAACGGAGAACACGCGAATGCGAAACGGAGCCGAGATGAAACCCCTGCCGCTGGTGTGCCTGCCCTTCGCCGGGGTCGGTGCCTCGATCTTCCGTACCTGGTGGGGGCGTGAGGGACACGGCCTGAGCATCGTTCCGGTGCAACTGCCGGGCCGGGAGGAGCTGATCGACGACGAGCCGCACCGGGACATCGGGGCCGCGATCGACGAACTCGCCCCGCGCGTGCTGGCCGCGCTGCGGGGTCGTACCGAGATCGCCGTCTTCGGACACAGCATGGGCGCCTTCCTGGGCTACGAGTTGGCGCATCGCCTGATCGACACCGCCGACATCCGCGTCGCGGTCCTGGTGGTCAGCGGCTCGCACGGCCCGCACCAATCGCGCCGACGGCAGGTCACCGGCCTGTCCGACGAGCAATTCCTGGATGGGATCGCGGAGTTCGTCGGATATCGACCGGCCGCCCTGGACGATCCGGAGTTCCGCGAACTGCTGTTGCCCGTGCTGCGCGCGGACGCCGAGATGCACGAGCGCTACCGGCCGAGCGTCGATCGGCCGCTGCCCGCACCCATCCTCACCGTGCGCGGCAGTGCGGACGACATGGTCTCGGCGCGGGAGGTCGGCCAGTGGCAGGCGGTCACCACCGCGCCGCTGCTCACCGCCGAACTCCCGGGTGGACACATGTATCCGACGGAACACGCGGACGCCCTGCTGCGGTTGATCGCGGGCACGGTGGGCCAACCCGTGGGTCCGAGCCGATGAGCGCGGCGCAGATGCGGGGCCGCGCGCACGACGACGGCGCCCCGCGACTCGCGGACCGGACCGCCGTGATCACCGGGGCGGGTCGGGGACTGGGCCGGGCCTGCGCGGTGCGCTACGCCGAAGCGGGCGCCGACCTGTTGCTGCTCGACGTCGCCTCGGACCACCCCGGCGTCCCGTATCCGCTGGCCTCCCCGGCCCAACTGGCGGAAACGGCGCGGCAATGCGCCGACCTCGGCGTCGAGGTGGTCACCTCCGTGGCGGACATCACCGACGCGGCGACGGTGGACCGGGCGATCGACCTGGCCCTGGACCGGTTCGGCGGGATCGACGTGCTGCTCAACAACGCGGGCATCGCGGCGCCTTCGGGCAAACCGATCCACGAGATCCGCGAGGACGAGTGGCAGTTGATGCTGGACGTCGACCTGAGCGGCGCGTGGCGGCTGATGAAGGCGGTGGCGCCGGTGATGGTCGAACAGCGCGGCGGCAGCATCGTGAACGTCTCCTCGACCGCCGGCATGGTCGGCTACCGCAACTTCGCCGCCTACGTCGCGGCCAAGCACGGTCTGATCGGCCTCACCCGCGCGGCGGCGCTCGACTACGCGCCCTACGGGGTGCGGGTCAACGCGCTGTGCCCGGGGTCGGTACGCGACGACCCGCTCCTGGAGGGCCGCATGCTCGGCGAGATCGCCCGCTCGCTGGACGTCCCCGCCGACGAACACGAGGCGGCCTTCGTCCAGGCCCAGCCCACCAACGCCCTCGTCGAACCGGCGGACGTGGCCGGCGCGGCCCTATGGCTGGCCGGCGACGAGGCCCGCCAGGTCACGGGAAGCCTGCTCGCGGTCGACGGGGGGTTCACGGTCCGATGAAGAACGGTGCCCGGATGCGCAAGAGCGAGAACACGAACACGAACGCGCCCGGCCGCACGGGCGGCACCGACGGCACGCGCCCCAAGCCGAGAATGGCGGTGGCGGGCCCGGCCCCAACGGGCACGCTCCCGGCTCCCGCCGATGCGGGGCCCGCTTTCGCGGGTGCGGGGACGGTAGGGGGCGTGCCGGTGGGTGCGGGGCCCGCTTTCGCGGGTGTGGGGACGGTGGCGGGTGTGCCGGTGGATGCCGGGGCCGAGTCGGTGGGTGTGGTTCCTGTTCGGGAAGGTGCGGGCTGTGTGGGTTCCGTGCCGGTGGGTGCTGGGGCCGAGTCGGTGGGTGCGGGGCCTGCTTTCGCGGGTGTGGGGACGGTGGCGGGCGTGCCGGTGGATGCCGGGGCCGAGTCGGTGGGTGCGGGCTGTGTGGGTTCCGTGCCGGTGGGTGCGGTTCCTGGTCGGGCGGGTGCGGGGCCCGCTTTCGCGGGTGCGGGGACGGTGGCGGGTGTGCCGGTGGATGCCGGGGCCGAGTCGGTGGGTGCGGTTCCTGGTCGGGAGGGTGCGGGCTGTGTGGGTTCCGTGCCGGTGGGTGCTGGGGCCGAGTCGGTGGGTGTGGTTCCTGGTCGGGTGGGTGCGGGGCCTGCTTTTGCGGGTGTGGGGACGGTGGCGGGTGTGCCGGTGGATGCCGGGGCCGAGTCGGTGGGTGTGGTTCCTGGTCGGGAGGGTGCGGGCCGTGTGGGTTCCGTGCCGGTGGGTGCGGGGGCCGAGTCGGTGGGTGTGGGGGCCGGTTCGAGGGGCGGCGCGGTGATATCTACCGTGGTGGATGCGGCAGTTGGGCCGGCGGGGGCGGGCGCGCCCCCCGAGCCGACCGCGTCGGACACGGCGGGGCTCGGCCCCGGGCGGACCGCTGCGGCGGCGGTCTCCGCTGTTGCCCCCGGTTCGGCTGCTGTGGTTGCGGCCGTCGGGTCGACGGTGGCGGATGCGGTTTCCGTGGCTGGGCCTGATGATGCGGGTTTCGGTGTGGTGGCTGTGGATGTCGCCGCTGTGGTGCCCGCTGTCGACGCGGTCTCCGGTTCGGCTGTCGTGGTTGCGGCTGCCGGGTCGATGGTGGCAGACGCGGTTCCTGTGTCAGGGCCTGGTGATGTGGTGCCCGCTGTGGACGCGGCCTCGGGTTCGGCTGTCGTGGTTGCGGCTGCCGGGTCGATGGTGGCGGGCGCGGTTCCTGTGTCAGGGCCTGGTGATGTGGTGCCCGCTGTGGACGCGGCTTCGGGTTCGGCTGTTGTGGTTGTGGGTGCCGGGTCGATGGTGGCGGGCGCGGTTTCCGGGGCGGGGGCCGTGGGTGTGGCTTTCGGTTCGATGGCCCCGGATGGTGCCGCTGTGTCGGCCGACTTCGGCGCGGTTGTCGGTTCGACCGCCGTGGGCGTGACGACCGCGCCCGCCGTTGTCGACGTGGGTTCCGGTCCCGGCGGGATCGGTGCGTCGGATGTGGCCGGCGAGGCTGGTGGTTCGGTCTCGGCGGGGTGCGGCCGGGGGCGTTCCGTGCGGGAGTTGCAGCTTGGGCGGGGTTGTCACAGCCTCGTGCGGCGGTTGCCGGTGGGGGTGGACGACGAGACCGTGCGCCTTGGGCTGTGGCGGGTCGCCGAGGCCTGGCCCGGGGCGGGGGTCGGGGTCGTGTGGCGGCAGGTGGTGGCCGTGGACTCGGATCATCCCGTCGCCAGGCGGCGGCGGGAGCGCGAGGCGGAGCGGCCGGTGCATCCGGCCGCGGGGCCGCTGCGGGTGTTGGTCCTGGTGTACGCCGACGGCGTTGCCGACCTGGTCCTGGTCGCGGAGCGGGCGGCGGTGTCGCCGCTCGGGCTGCACCGACTGGCCGATGTGTTGTTCGGCGGCCCGATCCCGGCCGACCCGGTGACCGCACCCTCCGTGCCGACGCTCGTCGCCGAACTGCCGGAGTTCCGGGCGAACCGTCCCGAGGCCGCGCCGGACTGGGCGCTCGGGGAGCCCGGCGAGGTCGGGCGGATCGGGTGGGCGTCGGTGCCCCTGCCCGCGCTGCCCGGCCTGTACGAGCGGCTGCTCCCGGCGGCGGTGGCGCTCGTGTCGGCCCGGCACGCGGGCGAGCCGTGGCAGCGCTTCGCCGTTCTGGACGTCGCCGCCGAGACCGTGGCCGCCGCGACGCCGTACGGGCGATGCCGCCGACTGGGGCCGCATGTACACGACGTGCGGGTGGACGAGGACGACACGGTCGGCCGCTACCTGCACCTGATCGCCGCGAGTTGCCCCGGCGCCGGGCCGATCGCGGTCGCGCCGACGGAACCGGGCCCGGTGCCGCGGACGGTACTGATCACCGCCGCCGACGGCGCGGACGGGTGGGCCGACTACCGCCCGTCCCTGGCCCCGATCGCGCCGCTCACGCTCTACGCCGCGGAGGACCCGGCCGGCACCCCGACGCTGACCTGCCGCCACGACGCGGGACTGGTCGACGCCTCGGTCGCCGAGCGCATCTGCCGGCATGTGGCGCGCGTCGTCCGCGAGTTGCACGCCGCCGCCGACACCGCGCCGCTGGCCACGATCACCTGGCTGAGCACCGCCGAGGCCCGGGACACGCTGCGGCTGGGCGGCGTGGAACGGCGACTCGACCCGGCCTCCGACCGGGCGAACACGATCCACGCCCGCTTCGCAGCGACGGCCGCCGCCCGACCCGACGCGATCGCCCTCTCGGACGACGACGGCACGTACACGTACCGGGAGTTGGCCGCCCGCGCCGACCTGACGGCTCGCGGCCTCCAAGCGGCGGGCGCCGAACCCGGCGACCGGATAGGCGTGTTCCTGGAGCCGGACGCCGAGATCGTGGTGGTCCTCCTGGCCGTACTCATCGCCGGTTGCACCTATGTGCCGCTGGACGTACGCCATCCACACGCGCGACTGCGGCACACCGCGACGGACGCCGGCCTGCGCCTGGTGATCGGCGACCCGAAGAACTTCCCGACCGATCCGACCGACCCGACCGTCACCGTCCTCGACCCGGCGACGATCCGCCAACGCGGCACGGATCAGCCCGAGTTCACCGCACCCGCCGTCGGCGAAGAGCATCCGGCCTACGTGATCTACACCTCCGGCTCCACCGGCCGCCCGAAGGGCGTCGAGGTGCCGCACGGCAACGTCCTCGCGCTGCTCGACGCGACCCGCGACCTGCTCGCCCCGGGAGTCGACGACGTCTGGACCCTGTTCCACTCCACCGCCTTCGACTTCTCGGTCTGGGAGATCTGGGGCTGCCTGCTCGGCGGCGGCCACCTCGTGGTGGTGTCCTACTGGACGGCCCGCTCGGTCGAGGACTTCTACGATCTGCTGGTCGAGCGGCGCGTGACCGTGCTCAACCAGACGCCGTCCGCCTTCGCCCAACTCGTCGAGGTGGACCGCCGACGGGCCGAGGATCTGGCGCTGCGCCTGGTGGTCTTCGGCGGCGAGCCGCTGCATCCGCCGATGGTGCGCCCCTGGTTCGAGCGGCACTCGTACTCGGAGTGCCGGTTGGTGAACATGTACGGCATCACCGAGACGACCGTGCACGTCACCGCCCAGCCGCTGACCCCGACCCGGGCGGCCGGCGAGGCGCGGTCCGTCGGCGCGCCGCTGCCGGGCTGGTGGGTGTCGGTGCGCGACCCGAGGGGACGGGTGCTACCGCCCGGGGTGGCGGGCGAGTTGTGGGTCGGCGGCGCCGGCGTGGCCATCGGCTACCTGGACCGCCCGGAGCAGACGGCCGAACGATTCGTGGTGGATCCGCTCACCGGGCAGCGGGTCTACCGCAGCGGCGACCGGGGGCGGCTGCGCGCGGACGGCCGTATCGATCATCTGGGCCGCCTGGACAGCCAGGTGAAGGTGCGCGGCTACCGCATCGAACTGGGTGAGATCGAGGCGGTGTTGCTGGAGCACACGAGTGTGATCGAGGCGGCGGCGGTGGTCCGCGGGGCGAGCGCCGGCGACGGAGCGGAAGCCCGGATCGACGCGTATCTCGTGCTGGTCGACGGCGGCGACCCGGCGCAGGTGCTGCGCGCGGCGCGGGCGGTGTTGCCGGAATACATGGTGCCGGGCCGGGCCGTCGTGGTGCCGGCGCTGCCGCTGACGGTGAACGGGAAGGTCGATACCGACCGGCTTGCCGCACTGTCCGCGCCGGACGACGTCGCGGGACCGGCCTCGACCGGCCCGGGCCCGATGGCGGCCGACACGGCCGCCGGGCCCGGTACGGCCGCCGAGTCCGCGACGGCCGCGACGGTGTGGGAGATCTGGCGGCGGGTGTTGGGGGCCGACGCGAGGCCGGACGAGGGCTTCTTCGAGGTCGGCGGCAACTCGCTGTCGGCGACACGGCTGCTCGCCGAGTTGCGGGCCGCCGGTCTGCCCCGGATCACGGTGCGGCAGTTCTACCGGCACGCCACCGTGCCGCGCCTGGTGGCGTTGTTGACCGAGGGCGCCGGGTGAGCGGGGTCGGCCCGGCGCCGTCGGGTACGTCAGCGAGCGGTCGGCCCCGGGTCGTCGGCGCCGACGCGGGCCTCCTCGTCGCCGGCGCGTTCGGCCGCGTACGCGCGCAGCAGGGTGGCGAGGCGGTAGCGGTCGGGGCCGGTCTCCTCCAACAGGTGCACGCTGACCAGGCTTTCCAGCAGTCGGCGGGTGTGTCCGAGCGGGCGGCCGATCAGCCCCGCGGCGACGGCCGCCTCCAGGCGCCCGTCCGGATGCAGGCCGAGCAGGCGAAAGGCCCGCGCGGCCTCCGGGTCGAGGTCGCGATAGGACCCGAAGAACGCGGAGCGCAGCGCGAGGTGCGGGTCGTCGGCGTCGGCCAGCAGATCCAACCGGCTCTTCTCGTCGTCGAGTTCCTCGGCGAGCAGGGCGAGCGAGCGGTGCGGTCGGGCGGCCAGGCGCTCGGCGGCGATCCGCAGCGCCAGCGGCAGATGGGCACAGTGTCGAGCCAACTTCCCGGCCGCGTCCGCCTCGGCGAGCACCCGATCGGGGCCGACCACCGCGCACAGCAGTGCCACCGACTCGGCCGGCGACATCGGTCCGAGCGGGATCTTGGACGCGCCGGCGCGCACCGCGATCCCGGTCAGTCGGCGGCGACTGGTCACCACGGCGGCACAACCGGCGGTTCCCGGCAGCAGGGGCGCGACCTGCCGGGAGTCCGCCGCGTTGTCCAGGATCACCAGCATGCGCAGGCCGGCCAGCAGGCTGCGGAACATCGCGGCACGCTGTTCCAGGTCGGCCGGGACGGCGGGCGGACACACCCGAAGCGCGATCAGGAAGTCGGCCAACGCCTCGGTCGGACGCACCGGTTCGGCATCGGGGGAGGAGCCGCGCAGGTCGCGGTAGAGCACACCGCCGGGAAACGACCCGGAGACCTGTCCGGCCCAGCGGATCATCAGCGCGCTCTTGCCCACGCCGGCGGGTCCGTCGATGGCGACCGTGAGCGGCAGGCCGGTCTCCGTACTGTGTGCCAGGAGCGCGTCGAGATTGCGGAGTTCGCGTTCACGGCCGATGAATCCGGTGGTCGAGGGCGGGAGTTGGGCCGGACGCAGGCGGGGCGGGAGGTCGTCGGCGGCGGAGCCGGCCAGTGCGGCCAGTACACCCTCGGCGGCAAGTTCCCGGTCGCACAATCGGGCCAACTGCATGGTCGGCGTCGACATGCCGTTCTCTATCTTGCTCAGCCAGCCCGGACTGTAGGCCACGAGGCCGGCCAACTGCCGCAGGGACAGGCCCTGTTGTCGACGATGATGGCGCAGGGCGGCGCCGAACGACACGGTGTGATCGTCCATGTTCACCTGCTGCAAGGGACCGAACCTTTCCTGTGTGGAAACTGTCGGCACTGCCCGGACGCACCCCGGGTGAGGTGGCCCGTCCGGGTTCCGAAGGCCCGCGGGCTCTTGTGGAGCGTTCTCCCGGCGCAGGTCGACGCCGATCGGGCGACGAATGGGCGGGGGAGATGGTTGTACTGCCCATCCAGAGAGTCACCCTAGGAGAGCGGAAGGCGGTGCCGGCAGATTGAATCCCGCCAAACACCCTGCCCCGAAGTCCGGTTGGGATGCCGATGTGACAGTTGTTGCATCAGTGATGTTTGCCGGCTTTCGAATCCGACACGTGACCCGTCGGTCACGCTGCGACTACTCTACGCTGTGGGCGGAGTTCGCTCGACTCCCCTGTGTCGAACGCACATCCCCTGCGCCGAACGCGCGTCCCCCGTCGCGCGGTCCACGTCGAACGACCCGCGTCGCATCCCTCGTTGCGCGCGGCTCGCCTCGAACAAGTCACCCAGGGAGGCACGGTGACGATCCGTCGGACCAACCACATGGTCCTGTCCGTCCGCGACCTCGATCTCTCCACCCGGTTCTACCGTGACGTCGTGGGCCTGGAGGTGATCGGCCGCCTGCCCGCCGCCGCGCACTGGCCGGCCATGACCCTGCTCCGCTCCGCGCCGGAGTCGAGTACCCGCCACGACCTGGGCCTGATCGCCGACACCGGCCCCGGAGCGGTCGTCGGCCGACGCCGGCCGGGGCTGTACCACGTCGCCTTCGAGGTCGACACGATCGCCCAACTCCACGGCGCACGCGGCCGGTTGCTCACGGCCGACGCCCTCGGCCGCAGCGTCGACCAGGGCACGCGCCTTTCCGTCCACGGTCACGACCCGGACGGGATCATGGTCGAGATCCTCTGGCGTGTCCCGCTCGGGGACCGGCCCCACCCGGACGAACCGCGCTGTACGTCCCTCGACTTCGACCGCGCCCGACAACACCGGTACGGCCGGCCGGCCGGCGACCGAGTGGTGGGCGCACCGGCCTGAGGCGGGACGGACCGGCCCCGAATCCCGGGCGCTCCTCGGCGGGAACCCGCCGGCGACGATCGCGCCGATCGTCGCCGGAACCTCGCCGAACCGGAGGGCGCGCGCGACGAATGTTCCGGGCCCGGGCGGGCCGGGCCCGGATCGACACCCGCGCGGCCCGGCCCGGCCCGGCCCGGCGGGGCGTGGGCGGTCCGGCGACCCGGTGGACTACCGTTCCGTGCAGCGTGACATGACGGGCGCCGGCGACTTCGGCGCGGGCATCGAGAACGGGATCGGATCGTTGAGCGAGGAACAGCCCGACGCCGTGGTGGAGCGGGTCGCGGCCGGACACCTGATGCGTACCGGGCCGCACCCCGACGCCGCCGGCCGGCCCGACGCGGTCTCCGCCGTCGATCCGGACGCGGCGTTGGTGACCGCGTGGTGCACCTGCCTGCTGTGGCGTTCGCGGCTGCCCTGGACCGCGCGGGAGCATACGGACGCCTTCGAGACCCACCTCGCCCGGGTGCGCCGAGCCGCCCGGATCCTGCCGCCCGGCCTGGTGGACGGCCGCTTCGCCTACCTGCCCTGCGCGGACGAGGCCGCCGCCCTCGCGGTCGCCGAGACGTGGATCGACCTGGGCAGCGCCCGCAGTCGGCTGTTCCTGGACGGCAGCGGCGTGGTGATCGCGTTCGCCGACGTACAGTTCCCGACCGAGGTCGCGCTGTGGGCGCTGCGCACCGACCGAACCGACCCCTCCGCCGCGTACCTGCTGCACGCGCTGGAGTACCTGGCCGGCCCGAACCGGGCGGACTGAGCACCCGCCAGCCAGCCGGGTCCCTGCGGATCGGCCGTCCCGACGGCGGGTGTGCCGGTCAGAGCGCGGCGGCCATCCGGCGGATCGCGTCGGTGACGATGTCCGGGTGGGTGCCCAGGTTGAGCCGGGCGTGGCCCGCGCCGCCGGTGCCGAAGTCGGCGCCGCAGGTCAGCGCGACCTTGGCCCGGTCGAGGAAGTACGCCGCCGGGTGGTCGCCGAGGCCGAGGTCGCGGCAGTCGAGCCAGGCCAGGTAGGTGCTTTCGGCAGGGGTGTAGCGCACGGCCGGCAGGTGTTCGGCGAGCAGGTCGGCCAGGAGCCGCCGGTTCGCCGCGAGTCCGGCCAGGAGGGCGTCCAGCCAGCCGACACCGTCGCGCAGCGCGGCGGTGTGCGCGATCACGCCGACGTGGCTGGGACCGTGGCTCACCTCCTCGGGCAGCGCGGCCAGTTCCTCGGCGGCGTCCGGGCCGGCGATGGCGAGCGCCGCCTTGAGCCCGGCCAGGTTCCAACCCTTGGACGCGGACATCAGGGACAGGCCGTCGGCGGTGCCCGGGACGCTCAGGTAGGGCACGAACCGGTCCGGCGGCGCCAGCGGCGCGTGGATCTCGTCCGCCACGACGCGCACCCCGTACTCGGCGGCCAGCCCGGCCACGGCGGCCAGTTCCGCCTCGGTGTGCACCGTCCCGGTCGGGTTGTGCGGGCTGCACAGCAGGAGGGCGACCCGCCCGCCGGCGGCCGTCGCGGTACGGAAGGTGTCGGCCAGCACGTCGAGATCGATCCGGTGGTCCGCGCCGAGCGGGGCCTCCACGACCTGTCGATCCATGTGCTTCAGGAACATGTAGAACGGCGGATACACCGGCGAGTTGACCACGACCCGATCGCCCGGCCCGGTGACCAGCTTGAGCATCTCGACCACGCCCTGCATCACGTCCGGCACGATCGCCGTACGCTCGACCGCCAACGAGTGCCACCCCCAACGTTCGGCCGCGAAATCGGCCAGGGCGGTGGCGTATTCGCTACCGGCGGCATACCCCGTGTCACCGAGCCGGACGGCGTCGGTCACGGCCTGGATGATCGGCTCGGCCAGCGGGACGTCCAACTCGGCCACCCACAGCGGAAGTACATCCTCCGGGTAGGTGTGCCACTTCATGCTGGTGCGCCGACGCAGCGTCTCCAACGTGAGCGCGCGCAGCGGATCGACGTGCTCGGCGATGGGCTCCGACAAACTGTCCATGAAACCCACGATAAGCGAGCACCCGCCGGGAGAAGAGGATGTGCCGAGGGCGAATGATCGGCGGGCCGCGCCGGGGCCGGGTCGGATACGCCCTAGGATCGAACGGATCGGTGGGTCGGTGCCGGGAGGGTGTTTCGTGGGTGGCGCGCGGGTGCGGCGGATCGTGGTGCCGGACGTGGCGGCGCCGGGGGCGGAGTTGTCGGGCGCGGAGTTGCCGGGTGCCGAATACGCCTCGGCGTTCGAGCTCGGGACGGCGACGGCTCGCGCACGTACCCCCGAGCAGTGGGCCCGGGCGGCGTTCGAGGGGTCGCCGGCCGTGTTCCGCGGCCTGTTGCTGATCGGGTGGACGCTCGTGCTGGGGTTGCGACTGGGTCCGCGACCGTCGCCCACGCACGTGCTGGGCTGGTCGATCGCGACGTCCGACGCGGACTCGTGCACGGTGACGGCGAGTTCGCGCCTGGTCACGGCGCACAACACGCTGCTGGTCCGGGACGACGGTGTCGTGTGGATCACCCGGGTGCGCCACGAGCGGCGTCTCGGCCGCGTGGTGTGGGGCGCGATCGCGCCGATCCACCATCTGACCGTCCCCTGGATCCTCCGGCGGGCGGGCCGCGCCGCGCCGCGCGGCTGAGCGGACGACCCGCTTCCGGGGCCGGTTCTCCCGTACCCGCCCCGCAACTCCCCGCCGTTCGGGGGTCGTTCAGCGTGCGGTGGTATCGGCCGGGCGCGGCCGGGCGGTGGCGCGGCCGAAGCGCATCCCCCGGTCCCGGAGCGAACCGTGCCCGAGCAGCAGCACGTCGCGGGGGTAGTTCTGGTACAGCCGCCACGGCGCGGTCGGGCCCTGCTTGGGAAACATCGCGGTGCCGCGCAGCACGTAGCCGGACTTCAGGTCGAACAGTGGTTCGAGCGGCGTGTCGGCGGCCGGAGCCTGTGGCGTGCACACCTGATGGCCGTGCGCGTCCATGTGGTTGAGCAGTCGGCAGACGTAGCGGCTGACCAGGCCGCACTTGAGCGTCCACGTGGCGTGGGTGTAGCCGAGGGTCACGGCGAAGTTGGGCACGCCGGAGAGCATCATGCCCTTGTAGGCGACTGTCTCGGACAGTTCGATCGGCGTCCCGTCGACGGTCAGTGTCATGCCGCCGATGGCCAGCAGGTTCAGGCCGGTCGCGGTGACCACGATGTCGGCGGGCAACTCGGCGCCCGAGTCCAGACGCAGTCCCGTCGCGGTGAAGCCGGCGATGGTGTCGGTGACGATCGAGGCCCGGTCGCCCCGCAGCGCGGCGAACAGGTCGCCG
Source organism: Embleya hyalina (assembly GCF_003967355.1). Classification (GTDB taxonomy): domain Bacteria; phylum Actinomycetota; class Actinomycetes; order Streptomycetales; family Streptomycetaceae; genus Embleya; species Embleya hyalina. The sequence continues at coordinate 148,022 of NZ_BIFH01000038.1, forward strand.
TCGGGCACGAAGCACATGCGCTGGTCCCACGGGTCGTAGCGCGGCGCGAAGTGGGTGTCCACGTCGTAGCCTTCGGGCAGTTGCCGGATGGCGCCCCTGCGCAGCACGGACTTCATCAGCCCCGGCGTACTGCGCGAGAGGCGGAAGGCGAGCATGGCGAGGCCGATGTTCTTGGCCCGGATCAGCGGCAGCGCGGCACGGTCCGGCAATACCCGACGCAGCCGCCGGCCCACCGCGTCGCGCGCGGGCAGCGCCATCACGTAGGCGGGCGAGCGCTGGAGCATGGTCACGTGCGCGGCGGTGGCGGCCATCGAGGGGACGAGGGTGACGGCGGTGGCGCCGCTGCCGATGACCACCACCCGCTTGTCGGTGTAGTCCAGATCCTCGGGCCACGCCTGCGGGTGTACGACGGGTCCGGCGAAGTTCTCGATGCCGGGGAAATCGGGGGTGTAGCCCTGGTCGTAGCGGTAGTAGCCGGTGCACACGAACAGGAACGAGCAGGTCAACTCGACGACTTCGGTGGCGCCCGTCTCGTCGCCCGGATCGGATGCGGTGCCGTCGGCCCGGTCGGGCGACGGCGTCGGTATCGGTGTCGGTATCGGCGTCGCCGCGGGTGCCTGCGGCGGGGACGCGATCGGTCGCCGGGCGCGTACCGTCCACCGGGCCTCGCCGCCCGACCACTCCGCGCCGAGCACCCGATGGCCGAAGCGCACCAGCCGATCCACGCCGTGTTCGCGCGCCGTGTCGCGGATGTAGTCGCGGATCGCCGCGCCTTCGACGATCGCCTCGTTCGCGGTCCACGGCCGGAAGGAGTAGCCGAGGGTGTGCATGTCCGAGTCGGAACGGATCCCGGGGTAGCGGAAGATGTCCCACGTGCCGCCGATCGCGTCGCGGCCCTCCAGGATCAGTACGGACTTGCCCGGAGAGTGTCGGCGCAGGTGGCAGGCGGCGCCGATGCCGGACAGGCCCGCCCCGACGATCAGTACGTCGACGTGTTCCCTGGCCATGCCGTTCCCCATTCCGCGAGGGGCGCCCGACAGCGGGCGACGGATGCGATACCCGAGCGAACGCCGGTGCGGCGCACGGCTACCGGGCGGTAGCGTAGACACGGTATCGACGTGGCGTCGAGCTGGTCAACACAGTGTCGAGACGTTTGACGGGCGATAGGGTTCGGGGGTGACCGAGACCCCCGCCAAGGACAGCATCCGCCCGCGTCGGGGCCGGCGCGACTCGCGTCCCTCGGGCGACGATCGGGAGCGGGCCATCCTGGCCACCGCAGAGCGACTGCTGGGCGGGCGCGCCCTGGACGAGATCTCCATCGACGACCTGGCCCGAGGGGCGGGCATCTCGCGACCCACCTTCTACTTCTACTTCGCCTCCAAGGAGGCGGTCCTGCTCAGCCTGATCGACCGGGTGGTCGCCGAGGCCGACGCCGGCTCGGAGGGCAGGCTCGAAGAGCTGCCGGCGGATCCGACGGCACACTGGCGATCGACGATCGACGCCTTCTTCGCGACCTTCCGGGCGCACCGCGCGGTCACCCTGGCCGCCGCCCGAGCCCACGGCACCAACCGCGAGGTACAGGAGCTGTGGGCCCGCGTCATGGAGAACTGGATCCGCCGAGCCACCGCGGCGATCACCGCCGAACGCACCCGAGGCGCCGCCCCCGAAGGCCCACCGGCCCGAGACCTGGCCATCGCACTCACCTCGATGAACGAGCGAGTCCTACTGGCCACGTTCGCCGCCGATCAACCATCCCTGGCCGAACCCGAAGCGGTAAACACCCTGCTCCACATCTGGCTGAACGCCATCTACCACCCCCCAACCCCACCCCACTAACCCCTGACCGACCCGATTCGCTCCCACCTCGCTCCGCACGACAGCCCGGCCCCTGCCCCCGCGTCCCGCGCCGGTTCGGGTCGTGCGTCGCCTCGCGTGGTGGGTCGGTTGAGGCCGTGCGTTGCTTCGCGCGATGGACGGGTTCGGCTTGCGCGTCGCTCGCGTCCCGCGCGGGTTCGGGTTGTGCGTCGCTTCGCGTAACGGACCGGTTCGGCCTGCGCGCGGCCTTGCGTCCCGCCGCCGCCTCGGGTCGTGCGTCGCCTCGTGTGGTGGGTCGGTTGGGGTTGTGCCTCGCTTCGCGTAGTGGACGGGTTCGGCCTGCGTGTGGCCTTGCGTCCCGCGCGGGTTCGGGTCGTGCGTCGCCTCGTGTGGTGGGTCGGTTGGGGTTGTGCCTCGCTCCGCGCGATGGACCGGTTCGGCTTGCGCGCCGCTTCGCGTCCCGCGCTGGTTCGGGTCGTGTGTCGCTTCGCGTGGTGGGTCGGTTCGGCTTTGTGCGTGGCCTCGCGTCCCGCGCTGGTTCGGGTCGTGTGTTGCCTCGTGTGGTGGGTCGGTTGGGGGTGCCTCGCCTCGCGTAGTGGACGGGTTCGGCCTGCGTGTGGCCTTGCGTCCCGCGCGGGTTCGGGTTGTGCGTCGCTTCGCGTAATGGACCGGTTCGGCTTGCGCGTTGCTTCGCGTCCCGCGCGGGTTCGGGTTGTGCGTCGCTTCGTGTGGTGGGTTGGTTGGGGTTGTGCGTTGCTTCGCGCGATGGACGGGTTCGGTTTGCGCGCCGCTTCGCGTCCTGCATCGCCTCGGGTCGTGCGTTGCCTCGTGTGGTGGGTCGGTTGGGGTTGTGCGTCGCTTCGCGCGATGGACCGGTTCGGCTTGCGCGCCGCTTCGCGTCCCGCGCTGGTTCGGGTTGTGTGTCGCTTCGCGTGGTGGGTCGGTTCGGCTTTGTGCGTGGCCTCGCATCCCGCGCTGGTTCGGGTCGTGCGTGGCCTCGCGTGGTGGGTCGGTTGGGGTTGTGCCTCGCTCCGCGCTATGGACCGGTTCGGCCTGTGCGCGGCCTTGCGTCCCGCGCCGCCTCGGGTCGTGCGTCGCCTTGCGTGGTGGGTTGGTTCGGGTTGCGCGCGGCCTCGCGTCTCGCGCGGGCTCGGGTTGTGCCTCGCCTCGCGTTGGGCTCCGCTTCGCGTGGTGGGTCGGTTGGGGTTGGGCTCCGCTTCGCGTCGCGGGTCTGTTCGGGTTGCGCGTCGCTTCGCGTCTCGCGCGGGCTCGGGTTGTGCGCCGCTCCGTGTCGCCTTACGTCGTGCGGTGCACTGTGTCTCGTGCCGACTGGAGCCTCGCGTGGTCTCACGCCGTGTGTCGCGCTGAGTTGGGCGCCTTGCCCGCGTCCTACGCCCAACGTCCAACGCCATCCTGCGCCTCACTCCGCGCCTTGGCGCCGCGCCAGGCCTCGAGCTCTACGCCCGGCCCTTCGCCTCGCCCCGCGTTCGCGTTCGGCTCCGCGTTTCGCGTCTGCTGCGCGTTCAGTCCGGCGTTCGGCGTTCGCTTCGCGCTCCGCCCCGCTCCCCGCTCCGCCCCGCTCCCCGCTCCGCCCCGGGCTCCGCGTCCCGCTCCGCTCCGCGTCCCGCGTTGCGTTGCGGTGCCTTGGGGGTGCGTTTTGTTTGACGGAGTTTGACTGTGGTTTGGGTCTGTTGACCTAGAGGTCTGGACCACTTTAGCGTTTTGGTGTTGCACCACGTGAGTTTCCGGGCCCGTCCCCGCCCGGGAGGTAGGCGTGCCACGCAGGACGTTCCTTCCGTGCCCGGCCGCGCTCGAACGGCCGGAAGGATATCGAGCATGAAACGCAGGACCTCACGCCTGCTTGGGATCGCCCTGGCGGTTGCCTTCGCGATGGGCGGCTCCGTCGCCGCGTCCGCCCCGGACGGCATCCAGGGCAGCGGCCATCCGCACCGGGCGAGCGCCGCCGCCGACCCGGGCGACGAGCTCTGTCCGCGCAAACCGAAGCCCTTCGGCAAGGTGATCCAGGGCTACTGGGAGAACTGGGACGGCGCGGTCAACGGCGTACACCCGCCGCTCGGCTGGATCCCGATCACCGACGCGCGCATCGCCGCGCACGGATACAACGTGCTCAACGCGGCGTTCCCGGTCATCCTCGGCGACGGCACCGTCCTGTGGGAGGACGGGATGGACGCGACCGTGAAGGTGGCCACCCCGGCCGAGATGTGCCAGGCCAAGGCGGCCGGCGCCACCATCCTGATGTCCATCGGCGGCGCCGCCGCCGGCATCGACCTCAACTCCCGTGCCGTGGCGGACCGGTTCATCGCGACCGTGGTGCCGATCCTGAAGAAGTACCAATTCGACGGCATCGACATCGACATCGAGACCGGACTGGTCGGCGGCGGCAACATCAACACCCTGTCCACCTCGCAGGCCAACCTGATCCACATCATCGACGGCGTACTGGCCCAGATGCCACCGCAGTTCGGGTTGACCATGGCCCCCGAGACGGCCTACGTCACCGGTGGCAGCGTGGTCTACGGTTCGATCTGGGGCGCCTACCTGCCGATCGTGAAGAAGTACGCGGACAACGGCCGGCTGTGGTGGCTGAACATGCAGTACTACAACGGCAACATGTACGGCTGCAGCGGCGACTCCTACTCCGCCGGCACCGTCGCCGGCTTCACCGCGCAGACCGACTGCCTGAACCGTGGCCTGGTCGTCCAGGGCACCACGATCAAGGTTCCCTACGACAAGCAGGTCCCCGGCCTGCCCGCGCAACCGGGCGCCGGCGGCGGCTACATGTCGACCGGTCTGGTCTCCCAGGCGTGGAACAAGTACGGCGGCGCACTCAAGGGTCTGATGACCTGGTCGCTGAACTGGGACGGCTCGCGCAACTGGACCTTCGGCAACAACGTCAAGGCCCTCCAGGGCCGCTGACCGCACCGCCGGGCAGTCCCGTCGGCCCCACCCGGGGGCGATGGGACTGCCCGCGCCGTTCGTGACCGGCTGCACCAGGGTGCGCATGACGGATGCTCGATCGGCGGGGGCGGGCTCGGACCCCGAGCCCGGGCTCCGGGCCCCTGGGCTCCGGCCCTGGGCTCCGTGCCCCGATCCGGAGTCGGTTCAGGTGCGCAGGTGGGAGGCGCCGTTGAGGTCGAGGATCGTGCCGGACGCCCATTCGGCCTCCGGAGAGGTCAACCACAGGACGGCGGCGGCGATTTCGGCCGGATCGGCGACCCGGCCGAACGGGCTCTGGGCGCGGATCGCGGCACCCTCCGCGCCGGAGAGGCGGTGGGCCACGCGGTCGGTGTCGATGAAGCCCGGAGCGACCGAGGCGACCGCGATCCGGTGCGGGGCGAGCGCCACCGCCAGGGATTGACCCAGCGCGTGCAGTCCGGCCTTCGTGGCGCCGTAGGCGGGGTGGTCCGGCTCGCCCCGGAAGGCGCCGCGCGAGCCGACGTTGACGATGCGGCCGCCGGTGCCGCGCGCGATCATGCCCCGGGCGACGAGGTGGCTCAGCCCGGCGGCGCCGACGAGGTTCACCGCGACGTGGCGCTGCCAGGCGGTCACCCACTCGGCGTAGTCGGTCGTGGCCGGCGGATGCGGGGTGTTGACGGCGGCGTTGTTGACCAGCACGTCGATGCCGCCGAGGGCCTCCTCCGCCTCGGTCACCAGCCGCTCGACCGCGTCCGGCTCGGCGAGGTCCGCGCCGATCAGTACGTGGCCCCGGCCGGCCAGGCCGCCCAGCGTCTCCTCGGCCTCGTCCCGCCGCGACCCGTAGTGCACCACGACCCGGTCCCCGTGCGCGGCGAACGCCCGGGCGACGGCCCGACCCAGCCCCCGCGCGGCCCCACTGACCAACACCCGCCGCCCCACGGCGGGAAAGCCCCACGTCTCATCGGACACGACGACCTCCTCATACTGCGTCGAACGCCCGAGCCTACGAGCCCAACAACGACGCACAACCCCACACCCCCGACGGGCACCCGCCGGTCCGGCCGTACGTCGGCCCGCGCCGGTCGGCAGCAGTGTGTCTCGGCCCCGCGCGGCCCGGCGCCGGTGCGTCCCGAGCCGGAAGGGACGCGCCGGGCGCCGCCATGCTCGGGCCCCTGGCGCCTACCGACAGGCGGCGCCACACCCCACGGCCCCGCGCCCGGGCCGAGCGGTCGGCGCTGTGCCCCGAGCCAGAGGAGGGGAGTGCCGGGCAACGCGGCGCCGGTCGGAGGCCCCGCGCGCTCGCCACAACCCAAAGTCGGCTACGCTCCTCCGCTCGCCCCGGCCCGGCGCTCGTTCCAGCCCTGCGCTCGCCTTGGCCCTGCGCTCGCTGCAACCCTGTGGCGGCCACGGCCACGGCCACGGCCCCGTGCCCGCCGCGACTCCGTGCCCGCTCGGCCCTGCGCACGCCAATACCCGCGCTCGCCGCGACTCCGTGCCCGTTACCGCCCCGTGCCCGCCGCGACTCCGTGCCCGCTCGGCCCTGCGCACGCCAATACCCGCGCTCGCCGCGATTCCGCGCCCGCCTCGGCCCTGTGCTTGCCGCGACTCCGTGCCCGCTCGGCCCTGCGCACGCCAATACCTGCGCCCGCCGCGATTCCGCGCCCGCCTCGGCCCTGTGCTTGCCGCGACTCCGTGCCCGCCCGGCCCCGCGCACGCCAATACCTGCGCCCGCCACGACTCCGTGCCCGCCACAGCCCCGCGCCCGCCGCGACTCCGTGCCCGCTCGGCCCTGCGCACGCCAATACCCGCGCCCGCCGCAACCCGGTGCCCGCCACGACCCCGCGCCCACCCGCCCTGCGGGCAGGTGGGCGCGGCTTTTCAGGTTCCGTCGATCTGCAGTTCGACGAAGACGTCCGGGTCGAACGGGACCCACCGCGCCGGTCGGTCGCTGCCCACGATGCGCAGCCGGCACCAGTCCTCGCCGCGGTCGCCGTACCAGCGCGCGTTGATTCGTCCCAGGGCCCAACTGCCGTCCCGGTTGCGGATCTCCACCGGCTCGTAGACCCGGTGGATCTCCTCGTCCGGAGGAGCCGTCACCCACTCGACTCCCATGCGTCGCTCTCGATGATCATTCAGCACAGTTCCACCCCCTGAATCGCAGGCGACCAAGCGGCCTCGCTCGCACCGAGCCCGCCGAAACCAAGCTTCTACACATCTGTAGAAACCTTACATGACGCACATTCCGAAATCTGCCTCCGTCGACACCCCCACCCCGGGACACAACCACACGCCCGCTGCACCGCCTCGGTCGCGTCGCGCTCGGACCCCCGGAATGGGCTCCGCCACCCCGCCGGCGGCGTGCCGGGGGCGGTGTCACAGTGGCGGGAAAGGATCTTGTTCGAACTGCGCGACGGGGGGTTTGGCGAGCGAGGCGAGGTAGGGCCGTGAAACGTACTCCCGTGGTGTTCATTCATGGTTTGTGGCTGCATTCGACCAGCTGGCGCAAGTGGATCGAACGATTCCGGGAGGCCGGCTACGAGCCGCTCGCGCCCGAGTGGCCAGGGGTGCCGGGCACCGTACTGGCGACCCGCCGGGACCCGCAGAGCCAGGCCGGCGTCGGCCTCGCCGAGATCGCCGCGGCGCACGCGGACGTGATCCGCGACCTCGATACACCGCCGGTGCTGATCGGCCACTCCGTCGGCGGCTTCATCGCCCAGCAGCTGCTCGGCGAGGGCCTGGCCGCCGCGGCCGTGGCGATCTGTCCCGGCCAGATCAAGGGCGTCAAGGCGATCGGACCGGCCCAGGCCAAGTCGACGTTCGCGTTCCTGCGCAACCCCGCCAACGCCAAACGCGCGGTGTCGCTGAATCAGGCCCGCTTCCGCTACGGCTTCGCCAACACCGTGTCCCGCAAGGAGTCGGAGGACCTGTTCGCGGCCTGGACGATCCCCGGCCCGGCCCGTCCGCTCTTCCAACTGGCCCTGGGCAACCTCACCCGCAACTCCGCCGCCGAGGTCGCCACCCGCAACCAGTCGCGCGGACCGCTCCTGCTGCTGTCCGCAAAGCAGGACCACACCGTCCCGGACGTGCTGACCCGTGCGACCCTCAAGCGTTATCGCGACTCCCGGGCCACCACGGACTATCGCTGCTTCGAGGACCGGGGCCACTCGCTGGTCATCGACAGCGGATGGCCGGAAATCGCGGAGAGCACGCTGACCTGGCTCGCCGACGTCGGCTTCCCCGCCGCCGCGGCCCCGACCCCGGCCTGACCCCCGGGCGTCAACCGCGTCCCCGCGCGGGCCAGTCGTGTGCCGGCGGGACGAGCGGAAACGTGGTGGCGCCGTACCACGGTTGCTGGTCGACGACGCCGTCGCCGGTGACCGTGACGGTGAGGCCGAAGTCGTGGATGGTCGGCCGGCCCCGGGCGTTCCACCAGTGCCAACTCGCCTCGACCTCGTGCCACAACCGACGCGGGCCGGACTGCCGGATGGTGGGCGCGTCGGCGCCGAAGTCGGCCGCGGCGATCGAGTGGCCCCGGCCGGTGTCGGCGCCGTAGAGCCACAACGTCGCGCCGAATATGCCGTGCAGCACCGGCCGGGCCAGGCAGTCGGGTACGCACAGGCCGAGCACGAAGCCCACCGGGTCGAACGGGCCGCCCACCACGTCGTCGTAGCCCAACGTCGTGGTCGTCGCCCGGGCGTAGGCGGTCCAGTCGTCGGGCAGCGCCGCGCCGCCGTAGCGCCGCCAATCCGGCCGCTGGGCACGCAGCTTCATGAACGCCGTGGCGAGCGTGAACGGCCCGCTCGCACCACGCCGATCGGCGCCCACCACCAGGCGCAGCGCGCAGTCGCCGCTGCCGTAGTCGGTACCCCACGGCAGCACGATCACCGCGCCGGGCGCGGCCTGTTCGATCCACGCCGCCGGCACCCGCCGCACCCCGGCGGTGACCTGGATCCGGTCGTACGGCCCACCCGCCCGATGGCCCAGCGTGCCGTCGCCGGTGATCACCTCGACCAGATCGCCGAACCCGGCCGCCGCCAGATTCTCCCGGGCCCGCCGGGCCAGGTGCGGGTCGACCTCGATCGAGGTGACCCGGCAGCCGCGCGCGGCCAGCAGGCCGGCGCTGTACCCGGTCCCGGTGCCGACCTCCAGCACCCGCATCCCCGGGGCCGCGTCGAGGTCGTACAACATCTCCGCAAGGGTCGAGGGCGTGGACGCCGACGAGGTGGCCAGCCGGCCCGCCTCGGTTCCGGAGTGCCGGCCGTCGTCCCACTGGGTCACCAACGCCCGGTCCGAATAGACCGCGCGGCGCCACGCCTCCGGATCCCGGTCGCGATCGAGGAGCGCTTCGGTGTCGTCCGGCCAGATCCGGGCGGGCACGAAATCCTCGCGCGCCACCATGCCGAACACCGACTCCCATCCGGCCGGGAGCACGTCCTTGCGCTTGAGCAGCGCCGCCAGCGTGTCGGGCCCCACCGTCATGACACGCACCGTCGAGCGCGAACGACGGACCGAGCGGCCATCACGAACCAACCTTTCCGGAGGGTCACTACTCACCGCACCCTAGAAACCTCGAAGCGTAATCGTCAAGGCGGGTACGGAAGTTGGAGACTTCGGCGGGACGGGCGACAGGGCGTGCCGCCTCGCGCGCGGATGCGTGACGGCCCGCCGGGCGAACCGGTGGGCCGTCGGGGGTACGGCTGCGGCGATCGGGCGTCGGGAATCGTCGAGGGCCGGCGATCGGGCACCGACCGGGCACCGACGGGTCACCGACGAGCCACGACGGTCAGGGCGTGCTGCCGATGCAGACCATGTCGATCACATCGTTGCGGCGGTCACCGCCATACACGTTCCACTGCTGACCGACCTGCACATCGTCGATCCAGAGCCAATGACCGACCCAGTTGTACATGTGCACCACCCCACCGCCCCGGTTCCACACCGAGCTGATGCGGTCGTTGAACGGGGGATTCCAGGTGCCCAGGTTCCAACATCCGGGACCGGGGGCGTACCACAGGTCACCGCCTCCCTCGGTGTCCGAGAAGTAGCACGAATAGCCGGACGTACAGCGGTCGTAGCCGCCGCGCGCCGAGGCCGTACCGGGCGCGAGCGACATGCCGAGCAACAGTGCGAGGGCCACGAGGCCGGCACCGGTCACCCTTCTTGTGGCGATGCGCACGACCACTCCCTTCCATCGACGGAACCGTTCCGAGGTTCGTACTCGACGTGCGGACGATGTGGCGCGCAGCACAGCATGCACCTGCGAACCGCCGTGCTGTAGACCGGAATCGGCCAATGGCGGCGGTGCGTGGATCAGGCGGTGGGGGCGCCCGTGACCCGGCGTTCGCCGCCGTTGCGGCGCTGCCACTCGCGGTAGACGTCGGTGGCGGCGGTGCGCGGCTCGTACCGCATCGGAAGCCGGCGCTCCTCCCACGGCTTGGCGAATTCCGCGTAGAAGGTGTCGAGTTCGAAGTACCTGCGGTCGTCGACGTAGTGCGGCGCGTAGTCGTCGCGGGTGGTCAGGAAGACGACCTCGTCGGGGGAGCAGTAGTAGAGCGAGCCCAGGCACATCGGGCACGGGTGGGCGAGGACGTAGATGGTCGCGCCGGTCAGATGCTCGGTACCCAGCTTCCGGCACGCCTCGCGGATCGCCAGGATCTCGGCGTGCGCGGTCGGATCGGCGGTCTGGGCCACCTTGTTCGCGCTCTCGGCGACGATCTCGCCGTCGCGGACGATCACCGTCGCGAAGGGCCGGCCGCCCTCCTCGACGTTGCGGAGGGCGAGATCGATGGTGCGTTGGGCGAAGTCCATGGGATTCCTTGGCCGTTCGGGTGCGGGTGGGTGGAAGGAGGCGGGAAGGCCGAAGTTCAGAACGGCTTGGTCGGCAGGTACTTGCCGTCCAACGTGATCACCGCGCGCTCGCCGCCCTCCGGGTCGGCGACCTTTCGCACGTCCAGGCGGAAGTTGATCGCGCTGATGATGCCGTCGCCGAACTGCTCGTGGATCAGCGCCTTGAGGGTGGTGCCGTAGACCATCAGCATTTCGTGGAAGCGGTAGATGGTCGGGTCGGTCGGCAGGCCCGGGGTGTCCGGGCCTCGGGTGGGGATGGCCTGGAGCAGCGCCGCGGCGTCCGGTCCCAGGTCCAGGAGTTCGGCGACCGCGTGCGCGGCGTCGGCGGGCAGCGGGTGCTGACCGAGGACGGCGGCGGTGACGAACGCGACGGACAGGCCGGTGGGTTCGGCGATCTGCTCCCAGGTCAGGTCCTTGCGGATCTTGGCCTCGACGGCGGTGGCGGCGAGCTGCCGCCGGGCGGTGGGGTCGAACAGGGCGTGCGGCATGGGGGACTCCTTACGAGAGGGTGCGAGGGAGGGGAGGGTCAGGCCGGCAGGGCGATCGGCCGGCCCGTGGCGGCGTCCAGCGCGGTGACCGCGCCGGAGCCGATGTCGTAGACCCAGCCGTGCAGGGTCAGTGCGTGCCGGGCCAGTGCGCGGGCCACGCTCGGGTGCGTGGCCAGGTTGGCGAGCTGGTCGGCGACGTTGCTCCGGACCAGGGCGCCCACCCGGTCGGAGCCGTCCGCGGTCCGGCGGGCCCGGTCGGGGTTCGCGTGCCGCAACCAGTCGGCGACCTGCGGTGTGCCGGCCAGGTCGTGGCCCTCGGCGAGGGCGGTCATCGCCCCGCAGGCCGAGTGCCCGCAGACGATCACGTCCGTGACCGCGAGGACGGCGACCGCGTACTCGATGCTCGCGGCCACCCCGTCACCGCCGCCCGCACCCGGTGTGTGGGCCGGCACCAGATTGCCGGCCGTACGGATCACGAACAGCTCGCCCGGCTCGCTCTGGGTGATCAGCTCCGGGACCACGCGGGCGTCGGAGCAGCCGATGAAGAGCGTCGCGGGTCGATGGGCGTGGGCCAGACGGTCGAACAGCGGCGCCTTGGCCGGGAACACATCGCGCTGGAACCGGGTGACACCGGCGGTGAGGTGATGCACGGCACTGCTCCCTTACGAAGGCGAGGCGAAAGGCGAAAGGCGAAAGGTGAAGGCGAAGGCGAAGGCGAGGAGACGAGGAGGCGAGGAGGCGCGGGCGACGGTGAAGCCGAAGGCGCTCCTGCCCGACTGGATCCACCATGCATGACCTGTGCCTATAGTGTCCAAGACGCAGTACCCATCGAAGCCATAGTCGTCACCTATAGTCGTCCGCATGGCCCCGGAACTACGGCACCTCCGCTACCTGCTCGCCGTCGCCGAGCACGGCAACTTCACCCGTGCGGCGGAGGAACTGCGCGTCTCGCAGCCGACCCTGTCCCAGCAGATCAAGCAGCTCGAACGCATCCTCGGGGTGCGCCTGCTCGACCGCAGCGGACGCACGGTGCGGCCCACCGACGTCGGCGAGAGCTACCTGCACTACGCCCGCCGGGCCCTCCAGGACCTGGCCGCCGCCGAACGCGCCGTGCACGACGTGGTCGACCTGACCCGCGGCGGCCTGCGGCTCGCGGTCACGCCGACGTTCACCACGTACCTGGTCGGGCCGCTGACCGAGGAGTTGTACGCCCGCCATCCCGGGATCGCCCTCGACGTCGTGGAGACCACCCAGGACCGGATCGAATCCGGCCTGGCCGCGGACGAGTTCGACCTGGGCATCGCGTTTCGCGGCACGCACCTGCCGGGCCTGGTCGGGACCGCGCTCGGCACCGAACGGCTCAGCCTGGTGGTCGGCGCGACCCGATCGACTCCCGCTCCGGACGCCCCGCCGCTGCCGGTGCGCGACCTGGACGCGGAGCATCTGGCACTGCTCAGCGACGACTTCGCCACCCGCGGACACATCGACGAGTACTTCGCCCGGCACGGCGTACGGCCCCGGATCGCGGTCCAGGCGAACTCGATCCAGGCGCTGACCGAGATCGTCCGACGCACCCCGCTGGCCACCGTGTTGCCGGACGCGATCGCCCGCGACCATCCGCATCTGCGCCCCGTGGCCGTCGATCCGCCGCTGCCCGTGCGTACCGTCGTGCTGCTCCGCCGGGAGAGCGCCTACCGCAGTGCCGCCGCCCGCGCCTTCGAACGGCTGACCCGGGACGTGGTCCGGGCCCGCGACGACTTCCCGGAATCGGCCGGGTGAGCGCGGCGTCCGCCGACCCGAGGCGGTGGGTGCGCGCGTGCGCCCACCGAGGCGGGTGGGTCCGCGCGCGCCCGCTCAGCGGTCCATCAGCGCGCGTTCCTTGGCCGCGTGTACGGCCGCGGTGAGACCGGCGATGTCGTAGGGACCGTGGTGGCGGCGGCCGTTGACGAAGAAGGTCGGTGTACCGGTCACCCCGCTCAGGTCCGCCGACTCCTCGTCCTCGGCGACCCGATCGGCGCCCAGCCGGGTGCGCAGCGCGAGGCGGAACTCGTCGACGTCCAGGCCCAGGGTGCGCGCGTGTTCGATCAGGTCGCTCGGCTTGAGCGCGTCCTGGTGTTCGAGGAGGTGGTCCATCATCTCCCAGAACGCGCCCTGGTCCGCGGCGGCCTCGGCGGCGATCGCGGCCAGTCGGGCCCGGGGGTGTACGTCGGGCAGCGGCAGGTGGCGCCAGACGTAGCGCACGTCGCCGAAGTCGGCCAGCAGTTCACGCACGACCGGCTCGGCCCGACCGCAGAACGGGCATTCGAAGTCGCCGTACTCGACCAGCGTCACCGGCGCGTCGATCGGGCCCCGGATGTGGTCGCGATCCGGATCCACCGGCACCGCCAGGTCGACCAGGCTCTGCCCGGTGCCGAGCAGCGCCCGCGACCGGGCGGGGCGCGGCAGCGCCGAGATCACCACGGACACCAACCAGGTGACCACGAACGAGCACACCACGGCGCTGAGCACGCCGACCTTGGCCTCGTCCAACCGCTCGCCCTCGAAGGCGAGGGTCGCGATCAGCAGCGACACGGTGAAGCCCACACCCGCGATCGCGCCGCCGCCGACCACCGCGCCCCAGCCGACCGGCGGACGCAGCCGGCCCCCGCTGAGCCTGGTGGTCAGCACACTGGCGCCGATGATGCCGATCGGCTTGCCGAGCACGTACGCGAACAGGATGCCGAGCGTGACCGGCGAGGTGAAGGCCCGCGAGAGCAGCCCGCCGTCGAGCGTGATCCCGGCGTTGGCGAGCGCGAACAGCGGCACGATCACGTAGCTCGTCCACGGGTGGTACATCCGTTGCAGCCGCTCGTTGGGCGACAGGGCCGCCGCCATGCCGCGTCGGGCGGTGCGTTCCAGCTCCGGGGTCGGCTGCTCGCGGAAGGAGCGGAACAGGCCGGTGGCCCGTTCCAGTTCGGCCCGCGACGCCGGGTGGGCGATGGTCAGCAGACCGAGCACCAGACCGACCACGACCGGGTCCACGCCGGACTTCAGCACCGCCACCCAGGTGATCACGCCCAGCACCCCGTACGGGGCACCACGTCGGATCCGCGCACCGCGCAGCAGCAGGACCACCCCGAGCAGGGCCAGCGCGATCAGCAGCGCGGATACGTCGATGTGGTCGCTGTAGGCGACGGCGATCACCACGAGGGCGACGAAGTCGTCGACCACGGCCACGGTCAGGATGAACGTGTGCAGCCGGCGCGGGAACCGGCTGCCGAGCAGGGCGAGCATGCCCAGCGCGAAGGCGGTGTCGGTGGACATCGCCGCGCCCCAGCCGTGCACGGAGGAGTCGCCCGCGTTGATCGCCAGGTAGATCAGCACCGGTACGGCCATGCCGCTGAGTCCGGCCAGCAACGGCAGGGTCAGCCGGCGCCGTTCGCGCAGCTCGCCCAGGTCGAACTCGCGCCGGGCCTCGAGGCCGACCACGAAGAAGAACAGCGTCATCAGGCCGCTGTTGACCCACTCGCGCAGGTCGAGCGCGACACCGGAGTCGCCGAGCCGGATCGACAGGTGCGTGTGCCACAACGACTCGTAGGAGTCGGCGCCGATGTTCGCCCAGGCCAGCGCGACCAGCGTGGCGGCCAGGAGAACCGTCGCGCTGCCGCTCTCGGTGCGGATGAACGCCCACCGCGCGGTGCGCGCCCCGCCCTCGTCGAGGGATTGCCCCGAGAGGCCGTCCCCGTTGCGCGGCTGCGTCATGCCTGCTCCCCCTGTACGTGTCCCCTGTGACGTGTCCGGCGTTTCTCGGCCGAACCGGGTCAGAGGATATCCGCCGGCGCGCGGCCGGTGATCTTCCGGGACATACCCGGCGCGGGATCGGGTCGATCCGGCGTGATCCCGCGCCACGGGCGCGATCCGCTCAGACGGAGGCGGTTCCCGGGGCCGTGGGGGAGG
>NZ_BIFH01000039.1 GCF_003967355.1 Embleya hyalina
ACCACTCTCCCTCCACGACTCCGGCTACCCAACTGGCCCGCACTCCGACTCCGACTCCCCCACACCCGCACCTTGCGACCCTGCTGCTCCACCCCGCTCACCTCGCTCCCCCGACGCCCGGGCCTGCCCCACCCACCTCCCTCACCTCACGACCCCACCACCCCCACCCAACCCCCTCGACCAACTCACCGCATCAGGCCCGGCCTCACCCCGTCACTCCCCCACCACCCCCTCCCCCACAGCCGCCGGCAACATCGCATACGCCAAGCCCGCCAGTGTCGCCGTGATTCGCCCCGGGTCGATGCCCTGGTCGCGTTGTCGCCGGTACAACTCCGGGGCCAGTGGGGCCAGAAGCACGTCGGCCAGGGTGGTCGGGTCGGCCGTGCCGGCGGCCAGGATCCGCACGTGCGTGTGCCAGAACGCGTACGCGCCGGTCCGGTAGCGGGCGCTGCCCGTCTCGGCGCCCAGGAGCAGGTGTACGTGCCGCTCCAGGAGGTCGACCATCGCCGCGTAGAAGGCCGCCAGGCGGGCCGCGGGATCCGGCTCGTCCGGGCCCAACGGCGGTGCGCCGCGCAGGATTTCGTGTTGCAGCGCGCGCTCGTGTTCGTCGAGGAGGGCGCGGGCGATGGAGGCCCGGTCCGGATAGCGGCGGTAGAGCGTGCCGCGGCCGATGCCGGCCGCCTTGGCGATGTCCTCCATCGTGACCTCGGCCGGATCGCCGGTCGCGAACAGCTCCTCGGCCGCGGCCAGCACGCGGGCCCGGTTGCGGGCGGCGTCCGCACGTTCCCGTGGCGGCGCCGCACCGTCCGCGGCGACCGGGAGACCGGTGAGCAAGTCGGTGCGTTTCGTCATGATCCCCACCCTAACCAGCAAGTGGACGGTGCGTCCATTTAATCCCGAGCAGTTCCGGACCGGCGCGATCGATTAAGTGGACGACCCGTCCGCTTACCTGTTACGGTCTCACCGATGAAGCGGACAGCCCGTCCACTTAGATCTCGGGAGTGACCATGCCTCGCCTGCTCCACCTCGACTCCAGCGCCCGCGCCGACTCGTTCTCGCGAACCCTGGGCGCCGCCTTCGCCGATGCCTGGCGCTCCTCGCGCTCGGACGCCGAGTACACCTACCGGGACCTCACCGCGCGGCCGGTCCCGCCGATCGACCAGGCGTGGACCGAGATCTGCGACACGATGTTGCGCGAGGGGATCACCGCGATCGCCGACTATCCGCAGGCCGTGCGTACGCCCGAGCAGCGCAAGGCGTGGGCCACGGTCGAGCCGCTGTTGGCCGAACTGGTCGCCGCCGACGTCGTGTTGATCGGCGCACCGATGTACAACTTCGGCGTGTCCGCGCAACTCAAGGCGTGGATCGACCAGGTCACCTTCCCGAAGATGTCGCTCGCGCCGCGTCGTTTCGTGGTCGCCTCCGCACGCGGCGGGTCCTACCTGCCGGGCACCCCTCGGGCGCCGTTCGACCACCAGACGCGCTATCTCCTGGACTTCTTCACCGGGCACTACGCCGTCACGGACGCGATCGTGCTCGGTACCGAACTGACCAACTCGCTCGTCGACCCGGCGCTGTCCGAGCGACTCGAGCAGCACCGTTCCTCGCACGCGGAGGCGCTGGAGCGCGCCGCGGAGCTGGGACGCTCACTCGTGGAGGGGTACTGATGGCCTGGTTGATCCTGCTCGCGGCGGGCCTCGTCGAGGTCGTGTGGTCGCAGAGCATCAAGCCGACCGAGGGATTCACCAAGCCGCTGCCGACCGTGATCTGCTTCCTGCTCGGCGCGACGGCGGTCTATCTGCTGTCCGTGGCCATGCGGGACCTGCCGGTGGGCACCGCGTACGCCGCGTTCACCGGGATCGGCACGGTCGGCGCGATCACCCTCGGCATCACGATCCAGCACGACGCGCCGAGCGCGGGACGGATCGCGGCGCTGGCGCTGATCGTGGGCGGGTTGGTGCTGGCCCGGCTGACGTCGACGGCGTGAGGGCGGGCGACTGTTCGACAACAAAGGCAATCTCGGATGCAACTTTAGTGACAGCGGTGGCCACGTTCGCGGCTATCGGGGGTACCCGCCCGGGGCGAAGGCTGGGGAGGTATCAGGACCCCCATCGCAAGGAGCACCCCGCATGTCTCCCGGAAACCGCCGGCGCCCCCCGACCCCGACCTCCCCGTCGGGTGGGCCCGCCGAACCCGACGCGTACCGGCGCATCGATCACGAGGATCGGGCCAAGGGCAGTGCGGCCAGTGCCCGAGGGCTGACCAAGTGGTACGGCGAGGGCGAGACCCGCGTGGTCGCGCTCGACGAGGTCGACGTGGAGATCGGTCGCGGCCGGTTCACCGCGATCATGGGCCCGTCCGGGTCCGGCAAGTCCACCCTCATGCACTGCCTGGCCGGCCTCGACTCGGTGACCTTCGGCCACAGCTGGATCGGGGACACCGAGATCACCGGGCTCAAGGACCGGGACCTGACCCGGTTGCGGCGGGATCGAATCGGCTTCATCTTCCAGGCGTTCAACCTGCTGCCCACGCTCACCGCGCTGGAGAACATCACGCTCCCGATGGACATCGCCGGGGTCAAGCCCGACAAGGGCTGGCTCGACACCGTCATCGAGACCGTCGGCCTGCGCGACCGGCTCAAGCACCGGCCGAGCGAGTTGTCCGGCGGCCAGCAGCAGCGGGTCGCGTGCGCCCGCGCGCTGGCGAGCAAACCGCAGATCATCTTCGGCGACGAGCCGACCGGCAACCTCGACTCGCGCTCCGGCGCCGAGGTGCTCGCCTTCCTCCGCAGCAGCGTCAACGACCTGGGCCAGACCATCGTGATGGTCACCCACGACCCGAACGCGGCCTCCTACGCGGATCGGGTGTTGTTCCTGGCCGACGGTCGGGTCGTGGACGAAATGTTGTCGCCGACCTCCGACACGGTGCTCGCGCGCATGCAGCGCTTCGCCCGCTCCGCGAACTGAGGCGCCGACATGCTCAAGGCGACGCTCCGCAGCTTCCTCGCCCACAAGGCACGGATGATCCTGTCCGCGCTGGCGATCCTGCTCTCGGTCGCGTTCGTGGCCGGGACGCTGATGTTCACGGACACGATCGGCAAGACGTTCAACGACCTCTCGCGCACCGCCGCGGCCGATGTCACGGTCAAACCGAAGAAGGAGTTCCGGGAGGACCGGCTCGGCAAGAGCGGCCAGCAGCCGACCGTGCCCGACTCGACCGTGGCCGCCGCCCGTTCGGTGCCGGGCGTGGCCGACGCGCATCCCGACATCACGGTCACCAACGTGATCGTGGTCGACGGGAAGGGCAAGAAGGTCGGGCTGACCTCGGATCCCCAGGTGCAGGCCGCCGACTGGTTCCCCACCAAGCAGTCCTCCGTCGTGCTCAAGCGCGGGAAGGCGCCACAGGGTCCCGGCGAGGTGATCCTGGACAGCGACTCGGCCGACCACAACAAGGTGCGGTTGGGCGACAAGGTGCACGTGGTCGCCGCGCCCGGCGCGTTCGACGCGACCGTGGTCGGCCTGGCCGACTTCAAGTCCATCAACCCCGGCACGACGATGTTGTTCCTGGACGGCGCCGCCGCCCGCGATCGGCTGCTCGGCAAGCCGGGCGTGGTGACCTCGGTATCGCTGACCGCCGAGCCCGGCGTGGACCAGAAGGAGCTGAAGGCGCGGGTCGTGGCCAAGCTGGGCGCGGGCGTCGACGTCAGGACCCGCGCGGAGGAGGCCGACGACGCCTCGGCCGATCTGAGCCAGGCGCTCGACGTGATCAAGTACGCGCTGCTCGGCTTCGCCGGTGTCTCGCTCCTGGTCGGCACGTTCCTGATCTTCAACACCTTCTCGATGCTGGTCGCCCAGCGCACGCGCGAGTTGGGCCTGATGCGCGCGATCGGCGCCGGTCGGGCCGACGTGAACCGTTCGGTACTGGTGGAGGCGACGCTGCTCGCGGTGGTCGGCTCCACGCTGGGTCTGCTCGGCGGACTCGGCCTGGCCCAGGGCCTGTTGACGCTGATGAAGTCGCTCGGAGTCGACCTCAAGGGCGCCCCGTTGGTGATCGAACCCGCGACGCCGATCATCGCCTACGCGGTGGGGGTCGTGGTGACCCTGGTCGCCGCCTACCTGCCCGCGCGCCGGGCGGCCCGGGTCAGCCCGATGGCGGCGCTGCGCGAGGCCGGCGCGCCACCCGTGAAGTCGCTGCGCGGGCGCGCCGTCGGCGGCACCGCGGTCACCGCTCTCGGCGCGATCGGCCTGGCGGTCGGCGCCTCCGCGACCAAGCTGGACGCGGCGCACGGGCTCGCCCTGGCCGGCGGCCTGGTCGGCACCCTCGTCGGCTTCATCGTGCTCGGGCCGGTGCTGGCCCGCGCAGTGATCCCGTGGCTGGCCGGCGCGTTCCCGCGCCTGTTCGGCGCGGTCGGCCGGCTCAGCCGGGAAAACGCGCTGCGCAATCCGCGCCGCACCGGCGCCACCGCCGCCGCGCTGATGATCGGCGTGGCGCTGGTCGCCTCGCTGTCCGTGGTGGCCACGTCGATGAAGGACTCGGTGGGCAAGCAGATCGACCAGCGCCTGGGCGCCGACTACACCCTCGAAAGCACCGGCGGGCTGAACTTCTCGCACGACGTGGCCGAGACGGTGCGCAAGGTGTCCGGCGTGAGCAATGTGGTGCGCCAGCGCGAGACCGAGGCGAAGGTCCTGTTCGACGGATCGTCCGAGACCATCACGGTGACCGGGGCCGATCCGGGCATCGACGCGATGCTGAAGCAGAAGTACACCGCCGGCACCGCCCCCGACGGGCTCGCCCCGGGTCGGATCGCGCTGCCCAAGTCCTATGTGAAGAAGCACGACCTGGGCGTCGGCGGCACGGTGACGCTGCGCACGCCCAACGGCCGGACCGCCGAGTTGCGGGTCGGCGCGGTGATCGACGACGAGGGCATCGGCATCGCGAGCGCCGGCTCCGGCGCGGTCGGCCTGGACACGCTGGCCAAGCTCGTCCCGGACCTGCTCGACTCGGTGATCATGGCCAACGTCGCCGACGGGGCGAAGAGTTCGACCGTGCGGGCCGCGCTGGAAGCCGCGCTCAAGCCCTACCCGCAGGTGCAACTGCGCGACCAGGCCGACTACAAGCAGACCGTGCAGGATCAGACCAACGTGATATTGCGACTCGTCTACGGCCTGCTCGGGCTGGCGATCATCATCGCGATCCTGGGGGTGGTGAACACCCTGGCGCTGTCCGTGATCGAGCGCACGCGCGAGATCGGACTGCTGCGCGCGATCGGCATGTCGCGAATCCAGCTGAGGCGGATGATCCGCCTGGAGTCGGCGGTGATCGCCGTGTTCGGCGCGGTCCTGGGGCTGGCGCTCGGGGTGGGCTGGGGTGTCGCGGCGCAGCGCATGCTCGCCTCGCAGGGCCTCGACGTGCTGACCGTCCCGTGGGGGACGATCGCCGCGGTGGTCGTCGGCGCCGGAGTGGTCGGCCTGCTCGCCGCCCTGCTGCCCGCGCTGCGGGCGTCGCGGATGAACGTGCTGGCCGCGATCTCCACGGAATGACCGCAGGCCGATGATCGACGGTCCCACGACCTGCGGCGGTGCGCCGGCCTCCTGTGCCGGCGCACCGCCGGTGCCGTTCGTGCGACCCGCGCCCGGGGCCGGTTACCGTGACCGGGTGAGCATTCGCGCCTGGTGGGCGAGTCGCCGCTCGTTCGGGTTCGACGTGCTGGTCGCGGCGATCGCCGTCGCCCTGGGACTGACGCTGCGCATGGGGCGCGACGCCGGCCTGGTCGACTGGCCGTACCTGCACCAGGCGAGCGCGGTGCTGAGCGGCGCGCTGCTGCTGTACCGCAGACGTGCGCCGTTCGGCTCGGGCGCCGCGATCTGTGCGGTGGGACTGGTGTATCCGACCCATGTGCTCTACTTCGCGGCCTATGCCGCGGGAGCCTGTATCGAGGACCGACGGCGCGCGTGGGGGCTGATCGGGGCGCTGGTGGTGACGACCACACAACCGTGGAGCTATCCGCGCCCGCTGAACATCGTCACCGGCGCGGGCCTCGCGCTGGTCCCGGTCCTGCTCGGCCTCTACGTCGCCGCGCGCCGCAGACTGCGCGCGGATCGGGCCGAACGGGTGGTTCGGGAGCGCGAGTTGGGTTTCGAGCGGGTGCGGATGGAGGAACGGGCCCGGATCGCGGGCGAGATGCACGACGTGATCACCCACCGGGTCAGCCTCATGGTGCTCCAGGCGGGCGCGCTGCGCACCCGCGCCCGGGACGAGGACGTACGGGCGTCGGCGGAGGAGTTGCGCCTGGTGGGTTGCAAGGCGTTGGAGGAGTTGCGCGGGCTGGTCGCGGTCACCCGATCGGAGCGGCAGATGGGCTCGGTGGTGGTCGGCCCGCGCGCGGTGCTCGACGTCTCGGATCTGGTGGCCGATTCGCGCTCGGCGGGCATCCCGGTCGACCTGGTCACCCTCGGCAAGCCGCACCCGACCTCGCCCGTGGTCGGCCGGGCCGCCTACCGGGTGGTCCAGGAGGCGCTGACCAACGTGCACAAACACGCGCCGGGGGCGGGGGTGGACATCCGCCTGCACTACGTGGGCGACGAGGTCCGGATCACCGTGCGAAACTCGGCTCCCACCCGGGCGGTGGACGTCGCCCTGGGTTCGGGCGGCAGCGGCCTGCTCGGTCTGCGCAAGCGGGTCGAGTTGGTGGCCGGGACGTTGCGCACCCGCCCGCTGCCCGACGGCGGATACGAATTGCTGGCCATACTGCCCGCCGGCGCCACGACCACGACCACCGGAGACCCCGCATGATCCGCGTCCTGCTCGTCGACGACGAACGTATGGTGTGTGCCCACCTGCGCACGATTCTCGGCGTGGCCGACGACATCGAGGTGATCGGCGAGGCGTACGACGGCGCCGAGGCGGTCGAGTCGGTCCTGCGCCATAAGCCCGACCTGGTCCTGATGGACCTGCACATGCCGGGGGTGGACGGCCTGACCGCCATCGAACAGATCGTCGACCTGCCGGGCGCCCCCAGGGTGATCGTGCTGACCACGTTCGGGTTGGAGCAGTACATCCTGCGCGTCCTGCACGCGGGCGCGGCCGGCTTCCTGCTCAAGGACACCCCGCCGGAGGACCTGATCGGCCTGGTCCGGGTGGCCATGGACGGCCACACCGTCCTGTCCCCGGCGGTGACCCGCGACCTGGTGACCGCCTCCTCCGGCCGCAACGCCGCCCGCGAACGCGCGGCCCTGGCCGTCGCGTCCCTGACCGAACGCGAAATCGAGGTACTGACCTGCATCGGAGAGGGCCTGTCCAACGCCCAGACAGCCGAGCGCCTGTTCCTCAGCGAAACCACCGTAAAGAGCTACGTCTCCCGAATGCTCACCAAACTCGCCTGCACCAACCGCACCCAGGCAGGACTGTTGGCATATGACGCGGGACTGATCCGCCGGTAGAGGCGGGGGCGACCGGCAGCGGGCGCGCGGGCGGCGAGCGGGCGGCCGACGGAGTCCCGAAGGCGGGTGAATGGGCGCCGGCGGTTGAGGGGGCTGCGAGCAAGTGGGCGGTCCGGCGTCCGGGTTGCGGGCCGGCGGATGTGGGTGCCGGGCGCCGGAGGGTGGGCGGGGTGGGCCGGCAGCAAGGTGAACCGGCGGCAGGCAAGCGGGCGGCCGGGCGGCAAGCAGGCGGGCGGGCGGGCGGGCGGGCGGCGGAGTGTCGGCAGGTGAACGGGCGCCGGACGCCGCCGGTTGAGGGGCTGCGGGTGAGTGGGCGGTCCGGCGGGCGGGTTGTGGAGCCGGCAGACGTGGATGGCGGGCGCCGGAGGGTTGACGGGGAAGGCCGGCAGCGGAAGCGGGTCGGCGGTAGAGGCCGACCGGCGGCGGAGGGAGTGGGGGTGGTTGGGGGTTCGGGGTGTGGGGTTGTGGGTGGGGCGGGGGTCGTGGGCTGGTTCGCTGCGGTGGGGGCTTGGCGTCGGTAATCTCGTACCGGCCGGCCCGGTGGGGTCCGTGAACCGGAGGGGTGCGCATGTCGGTGACGCTCTCGAAGGGCGGCAACTGCCCACTGGCGGTGGCCGCCGTGGTGGTGGAGGTCGCCTTCACGGCACCGGTGGACGTCTCGGCGCTGCTGCTCGCCGGGACCGGAAAGGTGCGCTCCGACGCCGACTTCGTCTTCTACAACCAGCCGAACGGAACCGGCGTCCGATATCTGGCGGCCGGCCCCGGTCGACCGGCCGCGGTGCACGTGGACACCACCGCCGTGCCGGCCGACGTACAGACGATCATGGTGACGCTGAGCCTGGACGGCGGCCCGGGCGCACCGGTCACCTTCGGCGGCACCGCCCCGCCCACCGCGACCGTGCGCGACCCGTCCGGCGAGGCGCTGGTCACGTTCACCCCGCACGGCCTGGGCCGCGAGACCGCGCTGGTGCTGCTCGAGCTGTACCGGCGCGGCGGCGCGTGGAAGGTGCGCGCGGTCGGCCAGGGCTACGCCAACGGACTCGCGGGCATCGCCACCGACTTCGGCGTCTCCGTCGACGACGAACCCACCCCGCCGCCCACCCGCCCGCAGCCGCCGACGCCGACGCCGAGCCGCCCCGAGCCGGCCGGATACGCGGACGTGCCACCCACCCACCCCGAGCCCTCGGCGTACGACGACACTCCGACCACGCCGGTCGCCCCGCTGCTTCCGCACGAGCCGCCCAGGCCCGCGCCGATCCCGCCGCCGATCCCACGCCGCCCGGTGCAGGCGCAGCCCGTGCAACCCCCGCCGCCGCCCCCGGCCCCGACGCCGGCTACCGTCGAGGCCCGTACCGCCCCCCTGCCCACCGGCACCGGCACCGCCAACCGCACCGACACGCCGATCAACCTCGACAAGGGCCGGGTCAGCCTGCGCAAGGGCCAGTCGGTGTCACTGGTCAAGACCGGCGCGCCGGCGCTGACCCGAGTCCGCATGGGACTGGGCTGGGACCCGGCCAAGTCCGGCGGCAGCATCGACCTGGACGCCTCCTGCATCGCCTTCGACGCGCACGGCAGGAAGGTGGTCACGGTCTGGTTCATGAAACTGTCCGGCCTCGACGGCGCGATCAGGCACACCGGCGACAACCTGACCGGCGAGGGCGAAGGCGACGACGAGTCGATCGTGGTCCGCCTCGACGCACTCCCGCCGCACGTCACCGGCCTCGTCTTCACCGTGAACTCGTTCCTGGGCCAGAAGTTCACCGAGGTCTCCCGCGCCTTCTGCCGCCTCGTCGACGACACCACCGACGCCGAACTGGTGCGCTTCGAGTTGTCCGGCTCCGAACCCCGCACCGGTGTGCTGATGTGCAAGCTGGTCCGCGAGGGGCCGATCTGGACGATGACCGCGCTGGGCCGGTTCGCCGACGGCCGCACGGTACGCAAGCTGGTCGACCCGGCCCGCGAGGCGCTGGAGCACTGACGACGGCGGCCGGGCCCGGGCGTCAACCCGGGCAGTGTTCGCCGTACTTCACCACACCCACCCCCACCGTGTCCGGCACCGGCTGCCCCTCGGCCGGGCGCTGGGTACAGACGACCCAGTGCGTCTCGATGAGCACCGGCCGCCCGCCGCCGAGGTCGTCCACGTCGATGTGCGCGTCACCGCGCAGGCCGCGCCGCACGACGATGACGCTGCGCCCCACCAGGTTCGGCATCCGACCGTCGACCACCTTGGGCTCGCTGGTCGGCGCCGCGCCGGTGGGGCACTTCTCGTCGTGCCGGACCACGCCCAGCTCGACCCGGAGTTCCCTGTCCAGCGGCCCCGGATCGGGACTCTGGTCGCACACCTTCCAACTGCTGAAGATGAACTGCCGCCGCCCCCGCCCGCTCGCGTCGTGCGAGGTGACGAACCGGTAGCCGGCCCGGCGGGCGCCGTCCCACGCCTCCTGCAGGTCCGCGCCGACCAGGTCGGGCAGCACATTCCTCGGCACGGACGCGAGCTTCGTCGCCCGAGGGCTCGCGGGCGACGCGGGCGTCGAAGCGGTCGGAGCAGCCGAGGTGTTCGGGGACGCCTGAGGGGACGCCGCCGCGACCGCGCCGACCGGCGCCCCCTCGGCCGTCGCCGGACCGCTCTCGGCGAGGCCGTCGCGATGGGCCAGACCGACGGCCACCAACACGGCCAACACCGTGCCGAGCACCGCGAGCAGTTTCGGGTTCTGCCACCACTTCATCCGTCCACGATGCGACCGGGCCGCGCCGGGCGGGCGGGATTCGGCCCGCGATCACCTGTCCGTGTGGTTCGTACGGGGGTCCGCACCCGGCTCGGCGACCGGCTCGACGGCCGGAGCGACGCCCGCCTCGCGTACCGCGAACTCGGTCGCCTGCCGAACCATCTCGGCCCGGGACGGACCGGGCGCGCCGATCACGATCCGGGTGGCCAGTCCGTCGAGCAGCGCGTGCAGGCGCAACACGTAGCCGTCGGGGTCCGGGTGCGGCGCGATCATCGCCCGCAGGTCCGCGACCCACGGGCCCTCGATCTCCGCGCTCGCGGCCGACACGTCCGGGTCGGCCAGGGAGCGGGTCCACACCTCCAGCCACAACGTCCAGCGAGGGTCGGCACGCTCGTCGGGCAGATACAGGTCGATGTAGCCGGCCAGCCGCTCGGCGCGCGGCACCTCGGTCGCGCCCAGCAGGGCCCGGCGCCGCTCGGCGAATCCCTGTTCGCTCCAGCGCAGCGTCTCGACCAGGAGTTGCTCCTTGGACCCGAAGTAGTAGGCGACGTGGCCGCCGCTGATCCCGATCCGCTTGCCCAGGCCCGCCATCGTCAACCGTGCCAGCCCGTGTTCGGCGATCGCGTCCATCGCCGCCTGGAGCACCACCTCCCTGGGCTGCTCCAGCCGTTTGCGCCGTGTCCCCGTCATGCTCGGCACCCCTGGTTCGTTGGACGGCGGACCTCGCCTGCCACCATGTTAGAACGTCGTTCAATACCGCGCCCGGCGAACCGACGCCGCCATACTGGCAAAAGCCGGTGACGCGACCGGAGCCATCCGCCGGCTCGCGATCCCGGCGTCCGCGCCCACCTCCGACGAGAGGATCCACCGTGGCACCCCAGCCGCTCACCGACGCCGAGCTGACCAAGGCCCTCGCCGACCTCCCGGGCTGGCAGGTCACCGACGGCGAACTGACCGCGACGTACACCTGCGCCCGCGCCGATGTACCCGCCTTCTACGCGACCGTCGCCGCCGCCGAGGACCAGGCGAACCACCATGCCCGGATCACCATCCTCTACGGCACCCTGACCTTCGCCCTGACCACCCACGACGCCGGCGACCGAATCACGGCCACCGACACGGATTTCGCCGCCCGAATCGCCGCCTTCGCGACCGCACACGGCGCAACGCTCAAGACCTGACCCGACCGCCCGGCGGGAGCGGGAGGCCGAGGGCCGAGGGGCCGGGATCGACCCACCGTCGGCCCGGAACCCCGAACCGCTCCCTTCCGATCCGACCCCGCCCCGTCCCCGCCCTTTCCCGGTCCCATTCGCCCCCATCCGGTCCGCCCGCCCGCCGGGCCACGCAGCCTTCACTCCACGCTTCCTGGCCGTTCATCCGCGCGTCCCGCGCGCCGCCTAGCCTCCGACCATGAGCACCGACGCACCGGCGTCCCACCCCGTCCCGGCCTCCCTTCGCGGTTGGCTCCTCCCGTTCGCCGGAGCGACCTCGGCGGGCTGGCTGATCGGGACATACGCGATCCGCGCCGCCGCCCTGGGCTCGTGCGACGAATTCGGACAACGCGGCTGCACCGGGGACGACTTCGGGCCGTCCCTGATCGGCCTGTCCGGCTTGCTGCTGCTGCTCGCGCTGATCGCGGGCGCGGTCGCCGCCGGCGCCGGTCGGCGCGGCATGCCCGCCTTCGCGGGCGCCCTCCTCTACGCGGGTGGGATAGCGACGCTGGCCGCGCTCATCGAACCCGCGACCGACGCCGGCTGGTACATACCGGCCGTCACCACCGTCGCCCTGGCCGTACTCCTGCTCGCCCTGGCCGCGTTCGGCGCCGGCGAGCGCGGTCGAGCCGTCACCGCCCCGACCCCGAAGCCCGCCGAACCACCCACCGCTCCGGGCGAACCCGCAGCCGCCCCCGGCGACGCGTCGGCGCGACCACGACACTGACCGCCGGCCGGCCGCGCGCCGGCCGGACACTCGCCGCCGTGCCCGTCAGACCCTCGGCTGCTGCTGCGTGATGCAGTGGATGCCGCCGCCGTTGGCGAAGATGTCGCGGGCGTCCACGAGTTCGATGGCGCGGCCCGGGAAGAGCTTGCCGAAGGTCGCGGCGTTCTCCTCGTCGCGCGGGTCGTCGAACGCGCACAGGATCACCGCGCCGTTGGCCACATAGTGGTTGATGTAGCTGAAGTCGACCCAGTCGTCGTGGGCTTCGAGCACGGTCGGCGCCGGGATCTCGACCACCTCGAGCGAACGCCCCTCGGCGTCGGTGGCCGCGCGCAGCAGAGCCGCGTTCTCCTTGCCCACCTCGTGGTCCGGGTGTGCCGGATCGGGCTGTACGTGGACGAGGACCAGGCCCGGTCGAGCGAACGACGCGACGATGTCGATGTGGCCCCGGGTGCCGTACAGGCCATAGTCGCGGGTGAGTCCGCGCGGCAGCCAAATCACCTTCCGCACACCGAGGAACGCCTTCAACTCGGCCTCGACCCGCTCCTTGGTCCACCCGGGGTTGCGGCCCTCGTCGAGTTGCACGGTCTCGGTGATCAACACCGTTCCCTCGCCGTCGACGTGGATGCCGCCACCCTCGTTGACCATCCGCGACACGTACCGACGTACGCCGGCCGCCTCGATCACATGCTCCGCGATGTGCCGGTCGTGCTCCCACGAGGCCCACTCCTGGGCGCCCCACCCGTTGAACACCCAGTCGGCGGCGGCGATGCCACCCCGGCCGTCGGTCAGGAAGGTCGGCCCGATGTCGCGCATCCACGCGTCGTCGAGCGGCTTCTCCAGCACGGTGAGCGGCCGGTCGACGTAGCGCGCCACGGTGTCCGACTCGCCCAGGTCGGTGACCAGCGTGACCGGCTCGTAGCGGGCGATCGTCCCGGCGACCCGGCCCCACGCGGCGCGCGCGGTGTGCAGGTCCTCCTCGGCGAATGTCTCGTTGCGGCTGGGCCAGGCCATCCAGGTGCGCTCGTGCGGCACCCACTCCGCCGGCATCGAAAAACCGTCGGCGACGGGGGTGTTCGTCATCTCGTCACTTCTTTCATCGGGAGCCGCTGGCACCACGGGTGCTCCGGGCGCCAAGGGCATCACGGGCATCACTGGCATCACGGTCACTACAGGAAATACAGCCGGTTCAACGACACCGATTCGGCGGCCTCCGACATCACGGGCTCGCCGTCCATCGTCACCAGACCGGTGTCCGCGGCGACCCGGACCTCCGCCAGGCGGTTGTTGTGGATCATCGCCGCGGGACCGATGCCCCGGGTGCCCCGCACACCCACCCGGCGACGCCGCGTCGGCATCAGGTCGCCGCCCGTCGCCGCGGCGGCCTGCGAGGTGAACGCCACCGACAATTCGGCCGGCGCCGCCCCGTGCGCGCCGAACTGCGGTCCCAGGACCAGCGGTTCGCAGTTGTCGGTGGAGGCGTTCGGATCGCCCACCACGCCGTACGCCGGGAATCCGCTCTTCAGCACCAACTGCGGCTTCGCGCCGAACCACTGCGGCTGCCACAGCACGATGTCGGCCATCTTGCCCACCTCGATCGAGCCGACCTCGTGCGCGAGACCGTGCGCGATCGCCGGGTTGATGGTGAGCTTGGCGATGTAGCGCTTGACCCGTGCGTTGTCGTGCCGTTCGTGCTCGGCGCCGCGCTCCGACTTCATCTTCCCGGCCATCGCGAACGTCCGCCGCACGGTCTCCCCCGCACGCCCCATGCCCTGCGCGTCCGACGAGGTGATCGGGATGACCCCGAGGTCGTGCAGTACGTCCTCGGCGCCCATCGTCCCGGCCCGAATCCGGTCCCGGGCCATCGCGGCGTCGCCCGGCAGGTCGGTCTTGAGCCCGTGCGCGGAGACGATCATGCCGAAGTGCTCGCCGAGCGCGTCCCGCCCGAACGGCAGCGTCGGATTGGTCGAGGAGCCGATCACGTTGGCCACTCCGGCCATCCGCATCACGTTCGGCACGTGGCCGCCGCCGCAACCCTCGATGTGGTACGCGTGGATCGTCCGCCCGTCCAGCACGGAGAGCGTGTCGTCCACGGACAGGCACTCGTTGAGGCCGTCGGTGTGCAACGCGACCTGTACGTCGTGGTCTTCGGCCACCCGCAACGCGGTGTCCAGGGCCCGGGCGTGCGCGCCCATGTCCTCGTGCACCTTGAAACCGGACGCCCCGCCCTCGATCAACGCCTCGTCCAGCGGCCCCCGACCCGACGACGAACCGCGGGCCAGGAAGGCGATGTTGACCGGCCAGGCGTCGAACGCCGCGAACGCGTTCCGCAGCGCCCAGGGCGAGTTCACCCCGACCCCCCAGACCGGCCCGAACTCCTGACCGACCAGCGTGGTCACCCCGGACGCCAGCGACGCCTCCATGATCCGCGGCGAAAGCAGGTGCACGTGCGTGTCGATCGCGCCGGCGGTGGCGATCAGCCCCTCACCGCTGACGATCGTGGTGCCGGTGCCGACGACCACCTCCACGCCGTCCTGGGTATCCGGGTTGCCGGCTCGCCCGATCGAGGCGATCCGCCCCTCGCGAATGCCGATCGAGACCTTGCGAATGCCCTGGATCGCGTCGATCACCACGACGTTGGAGATCACCACGTCGCAGGTGTCGCGCACCGCGACCGCCCGCAGATGCAACCCGTCACGGGCGGTCTTCCCGAAGCCCGCGAGAAACTCGTCCCCCGGCAGCGCCGAGTCGTGCTCGACCTCGATCACCAGCCCGGAATCCCCGAGCCGCACACGATCCCCGGCCCGCGGCCCGTACGTGGACGCGTAGTCACGCGGATCCATCGGATCACCACCGCCACTCACCGGGCACCCCGCTCCCCACCATCGCCGAAACCCCGGACCGCGTCGGAGCCCGCCGCCGTCCCGGAACCCGCCGCCGGATCGGAACCGGAGCCCGAATCCGCACCGCCGGCCGGCTCCGCACCCAGATACCCGCACGCGTACGCCCGACGCAGCGCCTCCTCGCGCGCGCCCGGCGCGTCCAACGGCCCGTCCACCAAACCCGCGAAGCCGATCGCGACCCGCGCGCCGCCGATCGGCACCAGCCGTACCTCGACCGTCGCGCCCGGATCGAACCGCACGGTGGAGCCGGCCGGGATGGCCAACCGACGTCCGTACCCCGCCGCCCGGTCGAAGCGCAGGCGCGGGTTGGTCTCGAAGAAGTGGAAGTGCGAGGTGACGCTGATCGGCACCTCGGACGTATTGGTCACCGGCACCGGGACCGGATCGGCATCCGCGTACGGGTCGACCGCGGGCCCGCCGGGAATCACCGCCCCCGGCGCGTCGTCTCCGAGCGAACCGGGTCCGGACACCGGCGCCGCGACCGCCCCCGAACGCGAACCGTGCCCGTGACAGTGCACCTCGCCCGCACCGACCGGCGGGCGCTCGCCGGAGCGGAACGGGTCGGTCACCACGGCCAGTCGCGTCGCGTCGTCGAACACCGCCTCGACCTTGACGTCGGCCACCACGTCCACCACCCCGGGCAACACGTCGACGACACCCAGAACCGAACGCCCGGCCTCGATCGCGTCGGCCAGCCGCGCCCCGTCCCGAGCCGCCTCACACACCGTGTCCGCGATCAACGCGGTGGCCTCGGGCACGTTCAAGAGCAGCCCGCGAGCCCGCCGCGCCCGGGCCAGCTCGGCGGCGGTGAAGATCAGCAACCGATCCCGCTCCGTGGGCGTCAGCCGCATGCGAACCTCCGTATTGAATGCCGTTCAATTCAGATTGAACGGCATTCAATACGACACTGTCAACGTCCCTCGCCCGGCGCCGACACCGCGGCCGGCGCCCCGTGCGCCTCGACCGGCGGCCCGCGGGGTCAGTTCCCCAGACGCGACGCCAGGCCGTCCAGGAGGAGTCCCAGGCCCGTCTCGAAGCCGCGGGCGTTGAGGGTGTCGCGATCACCCGCGGCCAGGGAGTCGGCCAGTGACGGGTACTCGGCCCGATACTCCTCGGCCGGCCGGGTGAAACCCTCCTCGTACGTCTCGATCACCGACCCGACCACCAGGTAGTCGAGTGCCGCCGAGAATTCGGCCGCCTCGGCCGGGGGCAGGCCGATGCGGGTCAGCGTGCGGGCGACGGCGTCGTAGGCCGACAGGGCCTGCTCCGTGGACACCGGTCGGCGGGCGATCACCGGGAGCGCGTCGGGATGGCGCAGGTACGCGGCGCGGTAGCCGCGGGCGAAGGCGGCGATGCCGACCCGCCAGTCCGGGTCGTCCAGCGGGGCGCGGTCTATCTCCCTCGTGATCACCACGGTGATCGCGTCGAGCAGTTCCTCCTTGGACGACACGTGGTTGTACAGGGACGGCCCCCGCACGTCCAACCGGGTGGCCAGCGCCCGCATGGTCAGCGCGCCCATGCCGTGTTCGTCGACGAGATCCACCGCCGCGCGGGCGATCAGTTCCCGGTCGAGTTTGGGGCGGTTGGGTCGACCCATCGTGCGCTCACCTCGTGCCGTTCGCGAGCGCCGTCGTCGGTCACTCCGCGTCGCCAACCTAGCCGGAATTCACCTCTTCCCCTACATCCGGTCGGGGGCTATGGTCCTCAAACTAACTAAGTAAGTTTTATTCGTTCCCGCTGCGAGGTCCCGATGAACCACGGCACTTCTCGCCCACCGACGGCCGGCTCGTCGGCCGCTCCACCGACCGCCCCGTCGGCGCCGGCCACCACCGGCAAGGCGCCCGACCACGACGCCGCACGGCTCGGCGAGCTGGGATACGAGCAGGAGCTCAAGCGCAGCCTCGGCGTGCTGGGCAACCTCGCCATCGGCTTCGCGACGGTCTCCCCCGTGGTGGGCCTGTACGCGGTCGTCCAGGTCGGCGCCACCGTCGCCGGCCCCGCGTGGGTGTGGGTGCTCCTGGTCGCGCTGCTCGGCCAGGCGCTGCTGATGTGCGTGTACTCCGAGTTGGCCTCGCAGTATCCGATCGCCGGCGGCGCCTACCAGTGGGCCCGCCGCCTGCTCGGGCCGACCTACGCCTGGCTCGCGGGATGGGTGGCGCTGTGCGCGGTGGTGTTCGCCAACACCACGATCGTCTATCTGGGCGCACCCTGGTTCTTCGCGCTGTTCGACGCCGAGCCCACACCCGGCCGGATCGTCGCGGTGGCCGCGATCTTCCTGCTCTGCTGTACCGCCGTCAACGCGCTCGGCATCGACGTGCTGCGCCTGGTCCTCGCCGCCGGCATCGCGGCCGAGGCGGTGGCCTCGCTCGGGGTGGGTCTGGCGCTGCTCCTGCTCTTCCGGGAGAACGGCTTCGGCATCCTCACCGAGACGATGGGCGCACAGGCACTGTCCGGGGGCTCGACCCCGTCGGCCCTGTTGACCGTGCTCGCGGTCGGTGGCTGGGCGTTCATCGGCTTCGACGCGTGCGTGGCCTCCTCCGAGGAGACCAGGGACGCGGCCCGCCAGGTGCCCCGCGCGATCTGGTGGACGCTGACCAGCGTCGGCGGCCTGGTCGTACTCAACGCCGTCGCCGTGCAGTTGGCCCACCCCGACCCGGCCGCGGTGGTGCACGGCGAGGACCTGGACCCGGTCACCACCGCGGTGGTGAACTCGTTCGGCTCGTGGTCGGCCAAACCCTTCGTGGTGGTGGTGATCATCGCCTTCATCGCGTGTGCGCTCGCCTCCCAGGCGTCCGCCGCGCGCGCGGTGTACTCGGTCTCCCGCGACGACGTATTGCCCGCCTCCCGCGCGCTGCGAAGGATCAACCGGCGGCAGGCCCCCGTGGGCGCGCTGCTGATCACCTCCGCGATCAGCTGCTCGGCCCTGCTGCTCGCGCTGGACACCTCCGCGATCGGCAGCCTGATCACCTTCGGCAGCGCCGCGATCTATCTCCAGTTCCTGCTGATCGCGCTGGCCGCGCTGATCGCCCGACTGCGCGGCACCTGGACGCCCGCCGGCCTGGTCCGGCTCGGCCGGTGGGGCACCCCGCTGAACGTGCTCGCCGTCGCCTGGCTGGCCTTCGAATTCGTCAACATCGCCTGGCCGCGCAAGATCCTCGCGCCGCCGGACGCCCCCGCCTACCAGGTGTGGGCCGCCGTCATCGGCATCGCCATCGTGGTCGGCAGCGGCGTGCTGTACCTGCTGATCAAGCGCCCCCAGGACAAGGTGCGGGTCGGCGCGAGCTTCGCCGACGGCGGCACCGACCCCGAACCCTCGACCCCCGTGGAGAGCACCGCATGACCACCGCCGACCTCGTCGTCCCTCACGCGCACGTACTGACCATGGATCGGAACCAACCGGTCACGGACGCGATCGCCGTCCGCGACGGGGTGATCGTCGCGCTCGGCGCCGACGCCCGGGCGCTGATCGGCCCGCGTACCGAGGTGGTCGAGGCGATCGGACACACCGTCACACCCGGCCTGACGGATTGTCACCAGCACTCCGTGATGGGCGCCGGCAGCACTCGCGGGGCCGACCTGGTCGGCGCCGTCACCCTGGCCGAGGTACAGCGCCGCCTCGCCGAACAGGCCGCGCCGTGCGGTCCGGACGACTGGGTGCTCGGTTTCGGGGGCGAGTACGCGGCGTTCGCCGGCCGGGCCATCCACCGCGACCTGATCGACGCCGCCGTGGACGGTCGGCCCGCGTTCGTCTGGATGTCGGACAGCCACACCGCGCTGCTGAGCACGGCCGCACTGCGCCTGGCCGGACTGACCGGGCCGCGCGAGTTCGCCGACCGGAGCGAGATCGTCTGCGACGAGCGCGGTCCGACCGGCGAGTTGCACGAGATGACCGCGTGCTTCCTGGGCCACCGTGCGGTACCGCCGATGCCGCGCGGCGAAATGCTGTCCCGGGTCGAGGAGTTGTTCGCCGAGCAGAACCGACACGGGGTCACCGGCGTACACATCCTGGACGACGCGCCGGGCACCGTCGACACGCTGGCCGGGCTGGACGCCGAGCGGCGGTTGAGTATGCGGGTCCACCTCGCGCCGTGGTGTCCGCCGGGCGAGGTGGACAACCTGGCCCAGCGCATCAGCGAACTGCGCTCCCTGGGCGGGCCGGACGGGCTGGTCGAGCTCGCCGCGATCAAGTTCTTCGCCGACGGCGCGATCGACGGCGGCGGCGCGTGGCTGCACGAGCCGGACTGCTGCGGCCAGTCGCACCGGTCCCAGTGGAAGGACTTCGACCGCTACGCCGAGGCGGTCGCCATCGCCGCCCACGCGGGCCTGCCGGCGTGGACGCACGCGATCGGCGACCGGGCGGTGGCCCGCGCCCTGGACGTGTACGCCAAGCACGCCGCGCCGTTCGGCACCCGGCATCGCATCGAGCACGCCGAGGTGTTGAGCGACGCCGACGTACCGCGCTTCGCCGCGCTGGACGTGGTGGCGTCGATGCAGCCGACACACATGGACTGGTCGTTGCCCGACCAGTCCGACAACTGGTCGCGCCGGGTGGGACCGGAGCGGGCGGCCAGGGCCTGGCGGTGCGCGGACATCCTGGCCGCCGGCGGGCACGTCGCGCTCGGCTCGGACTGGCCGGTGGCCGCGTTCGACCCGCGACGCACCCTGGCCGGCGCCCAGCTGCGCCGCCCGGCGGGCGAGATCGACCGAGCGGCGTACGGGGCCGCGGTCGGCCTCACCGCCCGCCAGGCCCTGGCCGGCTACACCACGCAGGCGGCCTACGCGGCGGGCGAGGAGACGACGGCCGGCCGGATCGCCGTCGGCTGCCGGGCCGACCTGACCGTATTCGGCGGCGACCCGCTGACCTGCCCACCCGACGACCTGCCGGAACTCCCGGTCACCGCGACGGTGGTCGCGGGCCGAGTCGTATACCGGGCCTAGCCCTCCGACGCGTCCGAAACACCCACCGCGGCCGCCGCACCCCGCGCACCCGGCCCGGCCCGACCCGGCTCGACCGCTCCCGGTCGGGCCGGGTCGCCCGCACCTCGACCCGACCCGTCCGGACCGGCCCCGCCGCCGGCCGGCGCCGCGCCGGCCGGCCCTCAACGCCCCTCGAACGCCCAATCCCCCGTGTCCAGTTCGCGCCGCTCATACGCCGCCACGATCTCCTTCTCCGCGGCGTCCCGCCCCTCCCAGTGCGAACCCTCCACCGATTTGCCGCGTTCGAGGTCCTTGTACACCTCGAAGAAGTGCGCGATCTCGTTCAATTGGAAGGCCGGGACATCGGCGATGTCCTGTATCGCGTGTCGCCGCGGATCGCGGGCGGGTACACACAACACCTTCTCGTCCGGACCCTTCTCGTCGCTCATCACGAACATCCCGACCGTGCGGCAGCGAATCAAACAGCCCGGAAAGGTCGGCTCGTCCAGCAGCACCAGCACGTCGAGCGGGCCGCCGTCGCCGCCCAGGGTGCGATGCACGAAGCCGTAATCGGCGGGATAGGCGGTGGACGTGAACAACATGCGGTCGAGCCTGATGCGTCCCGTGCGGCGATCCATCTCGTACTTGTTCCGACTGCCCGCAGGAATTTCCACAACGACGTCGAACTCCACGACGGCTCCTTAGCGGCTATGGATCAAGACCCGATATGCGCGGCATTCCGTATTCCCGACGTACCGTCCGAGGACTTTCCCACGTCACCGGGCCGTTACGCACGTGAAGCACGGGACAACCGACCCATTCGAAGTGCCCCGACCACCCGATCGCCGCGACCCTTGACTCGGTCAACTAAGTAAGGTTTCCTGTCCATCGAACCGAGACCGCACCCACCCGACCCCCATCACCAGGAGCAGCCGTGATCCGGATCGAGGACGCCGACCGCGTCCGGACCCTCACCCTCGACCGCCCCGAGGCGCTGAACGCGTTCAACGAGGCGCTGTACGACGCGACCGCCGACGCGCTGATCGACGCCGCCGCCGACCCCGCGGTGGCCGTCGTGGTGCTCACCGGCGCGGGTCGGGCCTTCTCGGCGGGGACCGACCTGATCGAGATGGCGCAGCTCAACAGCGGCACCAAGGTCAAGGGCCGACACGGCTTCGGCGGCATGGTCGATCGTGTCCAGGCGTTTCCCAAGCCGTTCCTGGTCGCGGTCAACGGACTCGGGCTCGGCATCGGGGCGACCGTCCTGGGCTTCGCCGATCTCGCCTTCATGGCCGACACCGCCCGGCTCAAGTGCCCGTTCACCTCGCTCGCGGTCGCGCCGGAGGCGGGCAGCAGCGTGACCTTCCCGCGGCTGATCGGCCGGCAGAACGCGATGTGGGCACTGCTGAGCAGCGAATGGCTGAGCGCGGCGGAGTGCCTGGAGATGGGTCTGGTGTTCAAGGTCTGCCCGGCCGACGAGTTGATGGCGGTGACCATGCGGCATGCCCGGATCCTGGCCGCCAAGTCGATCCCGTCGCTGATCGAGGCCAAGCGCACCGTCCTGGACGGCCTCGGGGACACGATCGACCGGGCCCGCCGCCGCGAGGACGCGGCCTTCGGCCGACTGCTCGGCCGCCCCGCCAACGTGGAGGCGCTGACCGCCTTCGCCGAGCGCCGCGAGCCCGACTTCGCCGCGATCGACGCCCGGGAGGCGTGAGGGCGACGCCGAGCCGGGGACGGGCGCTCGAACATCGAGGTTGTCCGGGTTTGCCGGGAGTGATGTGGGCTGCGCCATACTGACCGTCCGCACGCCCGTTCCCGTCCCCAGGATCAGCGCCACCCATGAGCAACCCAGACACCCCGGACACCCCGGCCACCTCGGGCACCCCAGGCATCGCGGGCACCCGGGGCAAGGCCGGTCCCGCCCCGGCCCACCCCGCCCCCGCCGGTACCCATCACCTCGGCCACGCCCTCAAGCCCCGCCACATGACCATGCTCGCGCTCGGCGGCGCGATCGGCGCGGGCCTGTTCGTCGGCACCGGCGCCGGCATCCACACCGCCGGCCCCGGCATCCTGATCTCCTACGCGCTGGCCTCGGTGCTGGTGTTGCTCGTGATGCGGATGCTCGGCGAGATGGCCGCGGCCGTCCCCCGCAGCGGCTCGTTCTCCGAGTACGCCGGCGCCGCGTTCGGGCGGTGGGCCGGCTTCACCGTCGGCTGGCTGTACTGGTGGATGGTCACCATCGTGCTCGCCGTCGAGGCGTCGGGAGCGGCGGCGATCGCGCACGGGTGGGTGCCGGGCGTACCGATCTGGGTGTTCTCGCTGGTGATCATGCTGGTGTTCACCGGCGCGAACCTGCTCACGGTGCGCTCGTTCGGCGAGAGCGAGTTCTGGTTCGCGACGGTCAAGGTCGTGGCCATCGTCGGCTTCCTGGTACTGGGCGTGCTGGCCATCATGGGGTGGCTGCCGGACACCGACGCGCCGGGCCTCGACAACCTCACCGGCAACGGCGGCTTCCTGCCCAACGGCTGGGACGGGGTGATCGCCGGGCTGCTCGCGGTCGCCTTCTCCTTCGGCGGCCTGGAGATCGTCACCATCGCCGCCGCCGAGTCGGACGACCCCGCCCGCAACGTGGCCCGCGCGGTGCGCACCGCGGTCTGGCGCATCCTGCTCTTCTACATCGGCTCGGTGGCCGTCATCGCCACACTGCTCCCGTGGGACTCGGACCGGCTGGGCAGCCCGTACGTGTCCGTCCTGGAGGACATCGGCATCCCGGGCGCGGCCCACGTGATGGACGTCGTGGTGTTCACCGCGCTGCTGTCCGCGCTGAACTCGATGTTGTACGGCGCGTCCCGGATGGCCTTCTCGCTGTCCCGGCGCGGCGAGGGCCCGCGCGGGTTGTCCCGGGTGGCCGGCAACGGGGTGCCGCGGACGGCGGTGCTGGCCTCCTCGGCGTTCGGCTTCCTCGCCGCGCTGCTCAACGTGTGGTGGCCCGAGCAGGTGTTCAAGCACCTGCTGAACTCGGTCGGCGCGATGTTGCTCTTCGTCTGGTTCGCCATCGCCGCCGCTCAACTGGTGTTGCGCCGGCGGATGGAGCGGGAGGATCCGGACCGGCTGCTCATCCGGATGTGGGGTTTCCCGTATCTGACCTGGTTCGTGATGCTCGCGCTCGCGGCCGTGTCGATCCTGATGTTGTTCGACGCCGACGCCCGGCCGCAGCTGTTGTCCTCGGTCGTGGTGGTGGCCGTGGTCCTCGGCTTCGCCCTGGTCCGCGAGGCGCGTCGGCGCGATCTGCGCAGGCGGGCCGAGAGTCGCTTCTGAGGCGACCCGAGTCGCCGCCGAGGCGGCGCGAGGCGACCCGTGACTCGGCTCAGAGGCCGGCTCGCGCCAACGCGCGCAGTTGCTCGCCGCTGGGGCACCAGTTGGAGCTCAGTTCGTCGGTCGGCCAGCCGGCCAGGGTCGCGCTCGCGGCGAAGTTGGACTGGAGGTAGCCGAGCAGGGTGCGGCGCGGGTCCTCGGCCCGGCGGACCACGTCGTACTCCAGCGTGGAGCGCGAGCCGTCCGGCAGCCAGACCGCCTCGCGGGGGGACAGCGGCTGCCGCTCGACGCCGGCGGGCCTGGGCGCGGCGTACGAGTAGTAGGCGGGGTAGGTGACGGCCGGATCCCCGGCCCAGAAGCCGAACGAGATCACCTCGTGCGAGTACGCCTCGGCGGTGACCGGGTCCACCCCGCTCGCCGGCGGGTCGACCCGCTTGCCGGAGAACCGGGTGAGCGCGAGGTCGAAGGAGTGCCAGAACAGCTGGACCGGCGAACTCTTGCCGTCGAACCAGCCCATGAACTCCTCGAACACGTCCGCCGACCAGGTCAGGATCCGCCAGAACCGCGACGCGTACTCGGCCCGATAGGTGGCGTGCCCGGTGTCCTCGCGAAACGGCGTGGTCAGGTGCGCCACGCCGAAGGGCTTCTCCAGCAGCGGTACGTCGATCCCGAGGTCGGCGAGCACGCCGTGTACGGCGAGGTCGAACGCGGCCACGCTCAGCCCGTCCACGAGGGCGATCTCGCGCACCTCGCCGCGCTCGGTGCGAAAGACCACGCGGTGGTCGATGAAGTCGAACGCGATGTCGAACGCGATCCCGGCCACGCGCAACCGGCGGGTGGTCAGCCCCCGGGCGTCCACCGTGAAGGTGATGTTCCACCAGTGGTTCTGCGGGTGGCTCGCGGCCAGCTTCACCTTGCCCACGATCTGCGCGAACAGGTGCAGGGTGTCCAGAGTGTCCGCCCACGCCGCATAAGGGAGTTCGGGAAGCTCGGGACGGGGTTCGGGGGATCCGGCGGAATTCACGCGGTTGCTCGAAGCGATGGCCATGAGTCGATTCTCGCCGCCCGACACCCCCTGCGTCCCGTTATGTTCCGCCGTCCGGGCCGGTGAACACGGTTCGGTGTCACACCCCCCGAACGGACGAGTGCGGTCGACGCGTACCCTGCGTGCGACAACATCCCTTCCACCTGTACAGGGGCACTCGTGCGCGTTGTCGTCGCCGGAGCCGGCATCGGTGGGCTGGCCACCGCTCTGAGTCTGCACGCGGCGGGTATCGCCGACGTGACCGTGTACGAGGCGGTCGAGGAGATCCGCCCGCACGGGGTCGGGATCGACCTGCCGCCGCCCGCCGTTCGCGAACTGGCCGTGCTGGGCCTGTACGACGACCTCGCCGAGATCTCGGTGGCCACCACCGAGCTGGTCCACCACAACCGCCTCGGCGACCGGATCCACACCGAGCCGCGCGGCCTGGCCGCCAACTACGCCTGGCCACACCTGTCGGTGCATCGGGGCGAGTTGCAGATGCTCCTGGTGCGCGCCCAACTGGCCTGGCTGGGCGCCGAGTCGCTGCGCACCGGCCTGCGGCTGAGCGGATACGCGCAGACCGCGGCCGGGGTCACGGTCGAACTGACCGACGGGGACGGGAACATCGTCACCGACGAGGCCGACGTGCTGATCGCGGCCGACGGGATCGACTCGGCCGGGCGCGCGCTGATGTATCCGGGCGAGGGGCCGCCGTCCTGGCACGGTCGGGTGCAGTGGCGCGGGATCTCGCCCGCGCCGGACCTGCTCACCGGCCACACCATGATCGTCGCCGGGGACGGCGTGCAGACCTTCGTCGCGCACCCGCTGCGGGCGGCCGAGGGCGACCGGCCCGCGCTGCTGAACTGGGTCGCCGAGCGCCCGTCGGCCGGGCCGCCGCCCGAGCGCGGCGACTGGCAGCGGCCGGCCGAACCGGACACGGTGGTGGGCTATTTCGCCGACTGGGAGTTCGACTGGCTGGACGTGCCGGCGGTGATCGCCGACGCGGACGTGGCGTACGAGTACCCGCTGATCGACCGCGAGCCGCTGCCGAGTTGGTCGGACGGGCGGGTGACCCTGCTCGGCGACGCCGCGCACGCGACCTTCCCCAGGGGTTCCCACGGCGCGGCGCAGGCGATCCTGGACGCGGCGGTACTCGCGCACGAACTGGCCGCACACGCGGACCCGATCGACGCGCTCGCCCGGTACGAGGAGCAGCGCCGACCGGCGACGACGGCGCTCCAGGCGGCGAATCGCGCACCCGGTCCGGGCATCATGCTCGCGCTCGCGCACGAGCGGGAGCCCGAGGGATTCGCCGACCTCGACGAGGTGATCCCGCCGCACGAGCAGGCGGAACTCGCGGCGCTGGAGCGGGAGATCGGCGCGGACAACCGGGACGCGTCGAGCTGACCCGACAGTCGCGCCGGCCCGCCGCTCGATCGTGGAACGGCGGGCCGGCGGCGAGGCGCGGCCGATGGGCCGTCGTCGGCGTCGGCGGACCCGCGCCCGGGGTCGGCCGTGCGACGATCGCGCGGCGTCAGGGGATCAGGACGACCTTCCCGACCGTCCGCCGCTCGCTCAGCGCGGTGTGCGCGGCGGCGGCCTCGGCCAGCGGGAACGTGGTGACCGCCGGGACGAGCTCACCCGCCGCGGCGGCGGCCAGGGCCCGCTCGGCGAGGGCCTTGATGCCGCCCGGACGGTTCATCATGCGCGGGCCCAGCGGGTTCTCCACGCCCACCCCGGCCGCCGCGGCGACCTCGTCCAGGTCGGCGACGGCCGCGCCCGAGGACCAACCGTAGGTCACCACGCGACCGCCTCGGCGGACCAGGTCGAGCCCGGTGCGGCCGATCTCGCCGCCGACGCTCTCCAGCAGCACCGTCACCGGCCCGGCGCCGAAGCCCTCGCGCACCCGGTCGGCCCAGTCGGCGGCGTTGTAGTCCACCGCGAGGTCGACGCCGGCCTTCGCCACCGCCTCGACCTTGGCCGGCCCGCCGGCCGCCCCGATCACCACCGCGCCGAGCCGGTGCGCCGCCTGGACCAGCAGGGTGCCGAGGCCGCCCGCCGCGGCGGTGACCAGCACCACGTCCTCGGGCCCGATCGCGGCCACCTCCAGGATGCCCATCGCGGTGCGCCCAGTGCCGACCATCGCCACCGCGATCTCGGCCCGGAGGTCGTCGGGCAGGGGCAGCAGCGCCTGGTCGTCGACGATCGCGAACTCCGCGTAGCCGCCGCCCCGGTTGCCCAGGTGCGCCGTCACGCGGCGCCCGACCAGGGTCGGATCCACCCCGACGCCGACCGCGTCCACCGTGCCGGCCACCTCGCGCCCGAGCGTGGTGGGCAACTCCGGCTCCGGGAAGGGTCCTTCCACCCGCCCCGTGCGCAGCATCACGTCGACCAGGTGCACCCCGGCCGCGGCGACCGCGATGCGCACCTCGCCGGGGCCCGGCTCCGGCGTCGCCACCTCTTCGGAACGCAGGTTCTCGGCCGGACCGAACTCGTTCAATCGCATCGCGCGCATCGTGCACTCCTGGGTTTGGTGACGGACCGTCCGGGACGGTCCGGCTGTGGCGGGGCCGACGGAGACCGGACCGGAGCGCGAGCGCCCCGATCGCGACGCGAGAATTCTCGAACTTCAAGTCGACTTCATGTCAAGCGGACCGACCCGCCTCGCGCCCCCGCGCACCGTGACCCACACCACCTACGGTGGGCCCATGTTCGATCCCGACGAAGCCACCGCGGTCCTGCTCGCCGATCTCGCCGCCCTCGGCACACCGGCGCGCGCCGTGGCCGAGAAGGCGTATCTCAAGAGCGATCTCGACTTCCTCGGCGTCACGGTCCCGGTGCTGCGCAAGACGGTGACCGCCGCGACGCGTGCCCGGCCCGCGCCGACCCGGCCCGAACTGCTCGCCTGGATCGAGGTGTTGTGGTCCCGGCGGCTGCACGAGAGCCGCTTCGCGGCGATCGAACTGCTACGGATCCGGCTGCGGGTGCTCACCCGCGCCGACCTGCCGCTGATCGAGCGGCTGATCCGGGAGGCGGCCGGCTGGGTGTACGTGGACATGCTCGCGGAGAAGGTCGCGGGCCCGCTGATGGGCCGTGCGCCCGCCGATTTCGGCACCGCCGACGCCTGGGCCGGCGACGCCGACTTCTGGCTCCGCCGCTCGGCGCTGCTCGCGCTGCTGCCCGGGATCCGGGCCGGCGCGCCCGACGCCGTCCGGTTCGACCGCTACGCGGATTCGATGCTGGAGGAGAAGGAGTTCTTCGTCCGGAAGGCGATCGGCTGGGTGCTTCGGGAGATCTCCAGGCGGGATCCGGCCTACGTGATCGCGTGGACCGAGGCGCACCGGTCCCGGATGTCCGGGGTGACGTTCCGCGAGGCGGTGCGCCGGCTCCCCGAGGCGGACGCCGCCCGGCTGCGGGCCGGGTGATCGGCGCTCGGCTCCCTGCCCACACCGGCGAAAATGCCTCGTCGCGGGCGATGCGCACCCGGCAGGATGAGCCGATGACGACACACCTGGTGGCCATGGGCGGCGGCGGATTCTCGATGAACGACGGGGCGACGGCGCTCGACCGCTACGTCCTCGACCTGACCGGCCGCCCCCGCCCCAACGTGTGCTTCGTCCCGACCGCCTCCGGTGACGCCGACAGCTACGTCGAGCGATTTCGCGGCGCGTTCGCCTCGTGGGACTGTTCGGTCGACCACCTGAGCCTGTTCAAGCGCACCGACGCCGAACTCGCCGACGTCCTGGCCGAGTCGGACGTGATCTACGTGGGCGGCGGCTCCACCCTCAACCTGCTCGCGCTGTGGCGCCTGCACGGTCTCGACGCCGCG
The DNA here is from genome assembly GCF_003967355.1 of Embleya hyalina. GTDB lineage: Bacteria > Actinomycetota > Actinomycetes > Streptomycetales > Streptomycetaceae > Embleya > Embleya hyalina. Next base: position 28,092 of record NZ_BIFH01000039.1, read on the forward strand.
CTCTCCGCCCGGGCCGCCCGGCGCGACCTGGTGGTGTGCGGGTTGAGCGCGGGCGCGCTGTGCTGGTTCGAGGGCGGGATCACCGACTCCTACGGACCTCGGCTGCGCCCGCTCGCGGACGGACTCGGCTGGGCCCGGGGCAGCGTGTGTCCGCACTACGACGGCGAGCCCGGCCGCCGTCCGGCCTACCACGCGGCCGTGGCGGCGGGCACCCTCGCACCCGGCTACGCGCTGGACGACGGCGCGGCGATCCACCTCGTCGACGGTGAGCCGCACCGGTTCGTGGCCGAACTCCCGAAGGCGCGGGCGTACCGCATCGAGGCGGGTCCGAGCGGCGTCCGGGAGTCGGAGTTGCCGATGGTCGGGCTCTGACCCGGCCGCGGCAGCAGGTGTCGAAGCACCATCGGGAACGCGCGGCGAGCTTCCCGGGGCGGTGACCACGGTCCTCGGACGGTCTCACCGCGCGCTCCCGTCACCGCCCTGGAACGAGACCGCCACGCCCGCGACCGTCCTCGGCTTCGGTGCGATGGGCACCGCGCTCGCCGGCGCGCTGCCGAGCGCCGGGCACGCGGTCACCGTCCGCAACCGCTCCCCCGCCCGCGCCGATCCCCCGGTCGGGCGCGGCGCCGACGTGTGGGCGGGCCGCACGCTGGTAGACCTGACCTCGGACACCCCCGAGCGGCCCCGGCACACCGCCCCGTGGGCCGCGGGCGTGGGCGTCCCCCATCTCGACGGCGCGGCCATGGTGCCGACCTCCGTCGTGGGTACCCCGGGCGGCTTCCCGCTGTACGGCGGGACGCGGGCCGGGTACGACGAGCACGCGGCGACGCTGCGCGTACTCGGCCCGAACTCCTCGTTCCTGGGCGGGGATCACGGCCTTCTTCCACACCATGATGGCCGGCCTGGCGCACTTCTTCGCGCCGGTCGGCGCCGATCGGGTGTCGGCGGGCGAGTTCCTGCCGTTCGCCCGGGGCATGCTCGGCATCCTGCCCGACATCAGGACCCGGGTGGCCGGCGCGATCGACGCGGGCGAGTACCCCGGGGACCAGGGCAACCCGGCGATCGAGGCGACCGGCATCGAACACGCCGTCGACGCCGCGACGTCGCGTGGCCTCGACGTCGGCGTGCTCGAAGCGGTCGCCTCGGTGGTCGGCCGGGCGATCTCCCGAGGCCACGGCGCCGACGACTTCGCGAGCACGATCGAGGCGATCCGAAACCCGGCTCGAGGTCTACGAGCCGTCGCGCCGGCCTACTCGGCGACGTCGCGGGCGAGCAGGTCGGCGATGCCCTCGCGGCGCAGCAGGACGCGGGCCCGGCCGTCACGGACGGCCACCACCGGCGGGCGGCCGACCAGGTTGTAGGTCGAGGCCATGGACTGCTGGTACGCCCCGGCGGCCGGCATCGCGAGCAGGTCGCCCGGACGCACGTCCTCGGGCAGTTCGACATCGGCGGCCAACACGTCGCCCGACTCGCAGTAGCGACCCACCACGGTGACCCGCCGGGTGCCGGGCGCGCCGGCCCGGCCGACCAGGCGCACGGTGGTACGCGCGCCGTACAGGGCCGGCCGGGGATTGTCCGCCATGCCGCCGTCCACCGCGACGAACACCCGGTGCGCGGTGCGCTTGACCACCAGCACGCGGTACAGCGCCACCCCGGCCGGCCCGGTGATCGCCCGGCCCGGCTCGACGATCAGGCGCGGCACGGGCAGTTCGTACAGCGCGCACTGCCGGGCCAGCCGGCGGCGCACGTCGGTCGCGAACGACTCGATGTCCAGTGGGTGTTCGCCGCTCCGGTAGGCGATTCCGTGGCCACCGCCCAGGTTCAGCTCGGGCAGTACGATCCCGTGCCGGTCGCGCAGCCCGGCCAGGAACGCGGTGAGCGTGCCGATGGCCGCCAGCCAGGGTCGTACCGAGCCGATCTGCGAACCCAGGTGGCAGTGCAGGCCGGTGAGTTCGAGGTGCGGCTGGGCCACCGCCCGCAGCACCGCGTCCTCGGCGTCGCCCCGGGCGATGGACAGGCCGAACTTCTGGTCCTCGCCGCCGGTGCGGATCGCATGGTGCGCGCCGGCCTCGATCCCGGGCACCACGCGCACCATCACCCGCTGCCGCTGCCGGGGCGCCACCAGCGCGGCCAAGCGGGCGATCTCGACCGGGTTGTCCAGCACGATCCGCCCCACGCCCAGGCGCAGCGCGGCGCGCAGTTCGTCACCGGACTTGGCGTTGCCGTGCAGGATGATCCGCTCCCCGGGCATCCCGGCGAGGGCGGCCAGCTCCAACTCCCCGGCGGAGCAGACGTCGAGCCCGAAGCCCTCCTCGCGCAGCCAGGCGACCACGCCGCGGCACAGGAACGCCTTGGCCGCGTAGGCGATCTCGACGCCGGGCAGCGCGCGGCGATAGGCCCGGCAGGTGTCCCGCACGTGCTGTTCGTCCAGCAGGTACAGCGGCGTCCCGAATCGCTCGGCGAGTTCGGCCGCGGGCAACCCGCCGACCGCGAGATCCGCCCCTCGCGCCCGCGTCGAACGAGGCCACACGCCCGCGTCGAGGATCGGCTCGGCAAGCGATATGGACATGGCAACTCCCTTGTGCGCGTACATGGGTGGCGAAGGATCAGGCGAAGAGGGAAAACACGACGGACAACACCGCGACGACCAGGATCACCCGCAACACGCCGAGCGCCTGCGGATCCCAGGTCCCCGCGCCCGGAGCCGACACGGAGACGGCCGACGCCGACGTGGAAACCGTCGCGGCCGTACGCGGACCGCCCCCATCGCTCCGCGAACGAAGCGTCCTCGAACCGGACTTCACCGCCCCGGGCCGCGTCGGCGCGAGCGGCGTCACCGAGTGGCCGCACTCCACGTCGGCGACCCGGTCCGGCCCGCCGCCCCGGGCGACCTCGGCGGCCCGGGCGACCCGGGCGATCTGCGCGACATACGGGGCGGGCGCGACCGGCACGGCCCGGGCGACCCGCGCGTCGCCCGCGACCGGAGCGGCCTCGGCGACCCCGGCGGCCGGCACGGCCCGGGCATCCGGCCCGCTCTCCTCGGCCGCCTGCCCCGCCTCGCCCCACGCCCGGTGCACCGGCGGCGCGGACAGGCCCGGGTCGACCAGCATCCGCTCGACGCCGATCTCGTCCGCGAGCGAGCGGGCCGCGCCGGCGCCGAGTCGGATCCACTCCTGCTCGACGCCCAACACCGCCCGCAGCCGCGCCACCGAGGTGAAGGCCACCAGGACCCGGGCGCCCAGGGGGTCGCGGCACAACCGCACCACCCGAGCCCCGGCATCGGCCCGCACCGGCACGATCAACACGCGCCGAGCGGTGGTCGTAGCAGCAGGTTCCTCATCGGTGATCAACACGTCCGACACGACAGCCTCCGAAGTCCGGCCCCGCCACCATTCGCGGGCCCTGAATCCGACGCTACGACCACCGCATACCGGGCAACCCCGCCCCTACCGCACCCTTGATCATCGATGCGCCCATGTTGACGCCCCGTTGACACAGGACGCCCGCCGGCGCCCCCTCACGCCCCGACGGAGGTCCACGTCCAGGTCGTCGTGGCGATCAGCGGCTCCCCCGGGCGGACCAGGTGGGTGGCGGGCGCGGTCAGCCCGTTCGGCGGGCCGGTCTCCGGCTCCACGCACACGTGGTCCACGGGCATGTCGTACACCACCGTGTATGCGCAGTCCGACGTCATCCGCAACCGCAGCGCGCCCGGCCAGAGCAGTGTCGCGTCCAGGCCGCCGGGGGTTCCGTAGCAGTCGTCCCGGGGCCCCGGGGCGACCGGTATCCGCCGGCCGGTGGGCAGGTGATCCGGGCCGCGCTCCTCCTGCCAGGCGGGCTCGAAGGACAACTCCAGCGGCTCGCCGACCGCCAACCGTCGCCGAAACCACGGATGCCAACCGGCCTGGGCCGGAAACGCCTCCGCGTCGGACTCGATCCGCAGCACCGTGGTCAGCCCGTCGGGCCGGATCGTGAAGGTCTGCTCGACCCGTCCCGCGAACGGCCACGGATCGGCCAGCGCGAGCTCGAAGGCCGCCGACCCGGCGTCCCCGGCGACCTGCTTCCACGCCGCCCGGTAGCCGAGCCCGTGCAGCGCGTGCGGAGGCGCGTCGGCGGGGAACTCGTGGACCGCGCCGGCGAATTCGAACCGGGCCCCGCCCATCCGGCCCACCCACGGCACCATCGGATAGCTGCCCCATTCCTCGGGCCGCTCCCCCTCGGTCCGCAGCAGTTCGAGCCCACGCGCCCGCAGCGAGCCGAGCCGACACCCGGCGTCCGGCAGAATCCGCGCCTCGGCGCCTTCGGAACGCAACCACACTTCGCCGTCGATCATGGTCGGCAGATTACGCGCAGCGGCGCCGACCCCACCCCGCCCGCCCGGGCGCCGGCCTCAGATGTACAGGAAGTGCGGCGACAACACGATCACCGACGGTACGAGCAGCGCCGCCGCCGTGAGCACCCGCAACCCCGCCGACGCGACCGGAGCGCCCACCCGGACACCCGCGACGGCCACCTCGGGGTGTGCCGCGGCGTGCGTCTGATGCACGATCAGCTCCTCCTGGCGCTGCTGCGGCCAGGCGAAGCACGGGCAGAACGGCCCGCCCGCCTGGCCCGGCCCGGACAGCTTGACGATGGCCCGGCGCAGATTGGCCCGCGCGATGGACCCGCGCACGTCGGCGTCGGCGGCCTTCTCCGACAGCTCGGCCGCGTGATCGGCCCATTCGGCGAAGAAGCGCACCCCCGGGTACGCGTCGGCCAACGTGTCGGCGCAGACCATCCACTGCGCGTCGCGCCGGCGCAGGTGCCCGGCCATGTGGGTCAGGACCGCGTTCAACTCCTCGGGGCGCAGCAGGTCCAACGCCCGCGTGGTGGCCTCCACGCGCGGCGGCCGGGACGGCAGCAGCACCAGGCGCGGCGCCTCGTCCTCGACGATCACCAGGCGCGGCCGGCCGCCGTCCTCCTCGTCGAGCAGCGGTGCCGAGTTCTCCAGTCGGTCCAGCTGCACCCGCAGCGCGCGCCGATAGTCGCGCGTCGCGCCCGCGCCCCGATGCCAGCCGAACGCCACGAGCAGCAGCGCGAGGATCGCGACGGTGATCTGCGCGGGCAGCGGCACGTGCGGCATGCCGATCCGCGGGTCGAATCCGGCCGCGCGCATGGGCGCCTGCCACAGGTCGGGGGTGTAGACGGGGACGGCGAGCGCGAACGAGGCGAGCACCCCGCCCGCGGCGGCCCGCCAGGCACGCTGCACGTGTCGGGGGCTGAAGCCGCTGCGCTCGGCCCGGCGCAGTACGCGCGGGGCGGTCACCAGGATGGCCGCCGCGAAAGCCGTCAGCACAAGTCCGTACAACACGTCCCCGCCGCCCCTTTCCGGCCTCGTCCGTTCGGTGACCCGTCCGGCCCTGCAACGGTTCTAGGCGCCAAGTGGTTTCCGCGTCCAGGAGACAGGCCACATCGGGCGGGTGATTTATTCGGTCGACACCAACCACCCGGTGGTATTGCGGACCCGCCACGGACCCGGATCGAATCGTGGCCGAAACCGCGTCCGAAAGCGCGCCGAATTGCATCGTCGCACCTCCACGCGCGTAATTCCGAACCGACAGGAGTTCGTTCATGCACGAGTTTTCGCGTTCCGCTGTGATCGCCGCCACACCGGACGAGATCTGGGCGGTGATCGGCGACTTCGGCGCCCTGGGCGACTGGCACCCGGTGGTGCCGCCGAGCACGATCGAGGGCGGCGGCGACGCCAACACCCCGGGCGCGGTACGGGCGTTCGCGATCGACGGCGAGGTGCTCTCGCGCGAGGAACTGCTCAGCCACGACGACGCCGCGCACCGGATGAGCTACCGGTTGATCCAGGTACCGCTGGCTGTGACGGACTACGTCGGCACGCTGGCCGTGCACCCGCACGCGGACGGCGGCGAGGTGGTCTGGTCGGCGACCTACGAGGGCGAGCCGGACGTGGTGGAGACGGTGGACGCGGTCTTCGCCGAGGGCACGTACGGAGCGGGCCTGGCCGCACTCCGGGAGCGCTTCGCCTAGCGTGTGTCCGGCCCCGGCGGACGCCGGGGCGAAGGGCCGTGCCGGTCGCCCCGACCCCGGTCGCCGGGCGGCCGGCGGTCCGGTCGCGCCCACCCGCCGCCCCGGCGCGCGTATCGCATGGTGAGACGATCGCCGTATGCTTCGGCCACCCCGACCGATCTTGAGGTGACCATGCACCGCAGCGACACGGACCACGCCGCGTCCGCTCTCGGCATCGACCTGTCCGTCCTCGAAGCCGTCCAGCGCCGCGTCCTGTGGCTCGCGACGCGCATCGTCGACTCGGCCAACCACGACCGGCCGAACGCCGACGGCATCAAGGTCGGCGGCCACCAGGCGTCCTCCGCGTCGCTGGTCTCGGCGATGACCGCGCTGTGGTTCGCCCACCTCGACGGCCCCGACCGGATCAGCGTCAAGCCGCACGCCTCGCCGGTCTTCCACGCGATCCAGTACCTCCTCGGCAACCTGGACCGGTCCTACCTGACCACGCTGCGCGCCAAGGGCGGCCTCCAGTCGTACCCCTCCCGGACCAAGGACCCGGACCGCGAATGGGTGGACTTCTCCACCGGCTCGGTCGGTCTGGGCGCGGCGGCGCCGCTGTTCGGCGCGGCCGCCCGCCGCTACGTCGACGCGCACTTCGGCGCGCGCCCCGCCTCCCGCTTCGTCGCGCTGCTCGGCGACGCCGAGCTGGACGAGGGCAACATCTGGGAGGCCATCGCCGACCCGGCCGGCCAGGGTTTGGGCAACGTGATGTGGCTGGTCGACTTCAACCGGCAGTCGCTCGACCGGGTGGTCCCCGGGGTCCGGATCGACCAGTGGCGCGGCCAGTTCGAGGCGGCCGGCTGGCATGTGGTGGAGGTCAAGTACGGACGCCGGCTCCAGGCCGCGTTCGACCGGCCCGGCGGCGCGGCGCTGCGGGCCTGGCTGGACGCGATGCCCAACGAGCAGTACCAGGCGCTGTTCGGCCTCGCCGACGCGGACGTGCGCGCGCACTTCCTGGACGGCGCGCCGGCCGACGTCGCGGACACCGTCGCCGACGTGCCGGACGCCGAGCTGCACACGCTGGTCACCGACCTCGGCGGGCACGACATCGCGGCGCTGCTCGACGCCTACCGGCGCTGCGACGCGGTCACCGACCGGCCCAGCGTGGTCTTCGCCTACACGGTCAAGGGCTGGGGCCTGCCGCTCGCGGGCAACCCCCGCAACCACTCCGCGCTGCTGACCACCGAGCAGGTCGCGGCCCTGCGCGCGGAGTTCGGCCTGAGCGAGCGCACCGAGTGGGACCGCTTCGACGCCGCCACGCCCGAGGGCATCCTGGCCGGGCAGCGCCGCGAGCACCTGGCCCGCGCGCCCAAGCCGGGCCCGCTGGGCGTCCCGGTCGCCGCCTCGACGAATCAGCGCATGGGCAAGCCGGTGTCCACCCAGGAGACCTTCGGCCGGGTCCTGGTCGACCTGTCCCGCGATCCGGCGCTCGCGCCGTACCTGGTCACCACCGCCCCCGACGTGGCCACCTCGACCAACCTGGCCGGCTTCATCAACCGCACCGGGGTGTTCTCCCCCACCGAGCGCCGGGCCTGGTCCGGCGACGGCGCGCTGAAGTGGATCGAGGGCCCGAGCGGGCAGCACATCGAACTGGGCATCTCCGAGATGAACCTGTTCCTGCTGCTCGAACAGCTCGGCCTGGCGGGCGACCTGTCCGGCCAGCCGCTGATCCCGATCGGTACGGTCTACGACCCGTTCGTCTGCCGCGGCTTGGACGCGTTCATCCACGCCGTCTACTCCGGCTCGCGCTTCATCGTGGCCGGCACCCCCTCCGGGGTCACCCTGGCCCCCGAGGGCGGCGCGCACCAGTCCACCATCACCGCCTCGATCGGCCTGGAGCTGCCCGGCACCACGCTGATCGAGCCCGCCTACGGCTCCGCCCTCGACTGGCTGCTGTGCGACGCGGTGGGGCGGATCGCGGGCGGCCCGGACCACGGGGTCGAACCGGACAACGGCGCCTACTACTTCCGGCTCACCACCCGGCCGATCGACCAGGCGCCGTTCGAGGCCGCCCGGACCCGGCTGGGCGACGCGGTGTTGCGCCGCCAGGTGCTCGCGGGCGGCTACCGGCTCCTGGAGGCGCCCGACCTGCCCGGGGCGCCGAGCGTGTACCTGGCCGCGTCCGGCGCGGTGTTGCCCGAGGTGCTGACCGCCGCCCACGAGCTGCGCGACGAGGGCATCGCCGCGCACGTCGTGGACATCACCTCGGCGGACCGGCTCTACGCCGCCTGGCAGCGCACGCTGCGCCAGGGGGTGCGCACCGCGACCACGCCGTCCGCGCCCGGCGCGCTGCGTACCGCGTTCCCGTACCGCGCGCCGGTGGTCACCGTGCACGACTCGTCCTCGCACACCCTGGCCTGGCTCGGCTCGGCGCTGGGCGTGCCGTGTGTACCGCTGGGTGTGGACCAGTTCGGCCAGACCGGCCGGATCGAGGACCTGTACGAACTGCACGACCTCCTGCCGGGCTCGATCGTCAACGCGGCGCTGGCCGCGCTGTCCCTGGCCTGAGCACCTCCGCCGGGCGGGGTCGCCTCCGCTCCGCCCGGCTCGCTCACGCGTACGGTATGCGTGCTGACGCAGCGTTCGGTGAGACCGAGACGAGGAGTGGTGGATGCGACACGGGGGCGTGGGACGACGGTGGAGCGCGTGGGCGGCGGCGGGCCTGACCGCGGTCGTCGTGCTGACGGGGTGCTCGTCCGACTCCGGCGGCGGCAAGGACGACAAGGGCGGGGACAAGGCGGGCGGCACCGGGGGGCCGTCGGCCGGCGCCCCGGCGTCCGGCGGTGCCGGTGACAAGGACCCCAAGGCGGTCTGGGCCGCGCTCGTCGCCGCGACCACCACGCAGCGGGTGGTCGAGTACCGCGGGGTGCGCACCGCGGCCGGCGACACCGCCAAGGAGGCGACGGTCAAGGAGGAGTTGTGGTCCTGGTACGACGCGGGCGCGGGGTCCGCGTTCACCGACCGCGCCTACCAGGTCGCCGCCGACGCGCCGATCAAGCGCTCCCAGTGCGAGGCGGGCCGGGAGTGGAGCTACAACAACGCGCTCAAGCAGTGGAGCGACACCAAGCGCACATGTGTCGTGGACATGTCCCACGAGGGCAAGTACGTCGGCGACGGCATCCTGCCGACCGGGCTGACCACCGAGCAGGCGAAGACCTTCGCCACCCGACTCGAGGCCACCCCGGGCTGGTTGACCCCCTCGACGGTGGAACCGGCGCAGCAGGACGGCAAGTCCTGGCTGCGGCTGACGGTGGATCTCAAGCCGCAGCAGAACGGCGGCGCGGCGGCCAACACCGATCTGTTGCTCCGGGCGTTCCGGGCCACGATCCCCGACTTCACCAAGGGGCCGTACCAGATCGAGAACTTCGGTCGGCAAAGCGGCTCGCCGGTGCGCGCGGTGTTCTGGCTGGACCCGGCCACCCACCTGCCCGCGTACTCCGAGGTGAGCACGACGGTGGTGGACAACGGTGTGGCCACCGGCGCGACGCGGCGTCTGCGCACCGAGTACGTCTTCGGCGCCGCCGCGCCCAAGCCGGATCGCGCCACGCTCGTCCCGGCGCCCGCGCCGAGCTGGCCGGACCAGGGCACCAAGCCGCCCCAGGCCTGACGGAGCGGGACGCACGACGGCGGGAGGGCGGGCCCGGTGTCCCGGACCCGCCCTTTCCGCTCGGGTGTTCGCTCAGCGTGCGGCCAGCGCCGCCAGCGGTGCGCGCACCGGTTCGAGCACCGCGCTCAGCCACGCGGTGTGATCGTGCTCGGCCAGCCACGCGTCGAGTTCGTCGAGCGGCACGTACGCGACGTCGTCGACCTCCTCGGCGTTGAGCCCGAGTTCGCCGCCGACCAGGCCGACGAAGAGGTGGTTGAACTCCTTCTCGACCAGACCCGAGACCTCGTCGGTGACGTCGTAGGTCACCAGACCGGCCGGTTCGAGGACGGTGGGCTTGGCGCCCAGTTCCTCGGTCAGCCGGCGCAGCACCGCGTCCCGGGGCTCCTCGCCCGGGAACGGGTGGCTGCAACACGTGTTGGACCAGCGTCCCGGCGAGTGATATTTCGTCAGTGCCCGGCGCTGCATCAGTACCCGGCCCTGCTCGTCGAGGAGGAAAACCGAGAACGCCCGGTGCAGCAGACCCGGCGGCTGGTGTGCCTCCAGTTTCTCCGCGAGGCCGATGGTGTTCCCCTGCGGGTCCACCAGTTCGACCATGACCCGACCGTCCGGCTGCTCCTGCGCCATGTGCTCTCCCTGCTGTTCGGCCTTGCTCAGCACACTATCCGGCACGCCCCGCGCGGATCCCCCGATCCCGGGCCGGGCCCACCACAACGTGTCGTGCGCCGACTACATCGTTGTCTGTACGGCGGGATCCGCCCTGCCGACGATCCGCCGCGAGCGCGCCCGGGAGACGCTGGTGGGGTCCGTTCGAGATCGCCGTCGCCCATCCGGGCGCGGGGTCGGGCGGGCCCGAGCCGCCGAGGGAGGGATCACCGTGGTCGTCGCCATGATCGTGGCCTGCGAGGTGGGCTTCTGGGTGCTGATCGCCCTGGGCCTGCTCAGCCGCTACGCGCTGCACCGCCGGCGGCTGAGCAACGTGTTCCTGTACAGCACACCGCTGTTGGAGGTGATCCTGCTCGTGGTCGCCGTGGTGGACCTGCGCGGCGGCGCCACCGCCGGGTCCCGGCACGGGATCGCCGCGCTGTACATCGGGACGACCGTGGTCTTCGGGCACCGGGCGATCCGCTGGGTGGACCAGCGGGTGGGCTACCACTTCCTGGGCGGCCCGCCGCCCTGGCGACCGCCGCGGCGCGGCCCGGAGCGGATCCGCTACGAGGTCGTCGAGTTCGGCCGCACGGTGGCCGCGATGGCGATCGCCGGGGCGCTGCTCGGCGTGCTGATCCTGATCACCGGCGATGCCGACCGTACCGAGGCGCTGCGCGGCTTCTTCGGGGTGCTGGGCGGGTTCACCCTGATCTGTCTGGTGATCTGCGTGTACGGCGTCTGCGAGGCGTTCGGGAAGCCCCCGAAGGACAAGCCCGCGCCGCGTCGGCTGCGCGAGCGCGACCCGGCGGAGCGCACTCCGGTGGGCTGACCCGGACGCGGCTCCGGCCGGAAACCGGCCGCGGCCCCGGCACACCTGGGAGGTGTGCCGGGGCCGCGGCCGTTACGGCCGTGACGTGGGCTCAGCCCTTCATCGCGCCGGTGGCACCGCTCGCCAGGGCGGCCAGGCCGGTCGGGTCCTGACAGTCGTCGCTCGGCGGGGCGTGCGGCGGCGGAGGCAGCTCCGGCGGGCAGTCGTCGGCCGGCGGGGCCTGGTGGCCCGGGTGACCCGGAGCGGGGTGACCCGGCATCGGCGTCTCCACGCCGTCGCCGTTGACGCAGGTGTTGCCGAACGTCGGGTTGATCGCCGCGATGACGTTCACGGTGTTGCCACAGACGTTGACCGGAACGTGCACCGGCACCTGAATGTTGTTGCCCGAGAGCACGCCGGGCGAGTCGACGGCGGCGCCGTCGGCCTGGGCGGACGCGAACGCCTGGCCCCCAACCGTAACCGAACCGCCGAGAATGGCGGCGGTGACGACCGCACCCTTGGTGAGCTTGTTCACTGGTAGTTATTCCCATCGATCGATAGACGGTGGAACCGGGGTTCCGCGACGTCCAACGCGCGAGGGGGATGCCGGTGACGGGGGGCGCGTGATCTTCCCCCGTAAGTACCAAGCCGCGCAGGGGAGAACGCCGGACGGCACCGACGCGGGAACGGCGCACGTCCGCGATCGATTCAACGAGCCGGACGGCGATCGATCACGCGCTCACGCGCCGGCGATCGCCTTGTGGTGGTGAATCACCTCGGCGACCAGGAAGTTGAGGAATTTCTCCGCGAAGTCCGGGTCCAGCTTGGCGCTCTCGGCCAGCGCGCGCAGCCGGCGGATCTGTACCGCCTCGCGTGCCGGGTCGGCCGGCGGCAGTCGGTGCTCGGCCTTGAGCACGCCGACCCGCTGGGTGCATTTGAACCGCTCGGCCAGCAGGTGGATCAGGGCCGCGTCGATGTTGTCGATGCTGTCCCGCAGGTCCAGTAGCTCGGCGGGCTTGTCGGGCGCCTCGCCCGACCTTTCGTCAGTGGTTCCGTTGGCCATAACGGGTGACCCTACCCGGCGGCCTCGCGGGCACGGCGGGACGCACGCCGACGGGCCCGCGCCGGCTCCCCCGAACCCCCCGCCCCCGGGCCCACCGAGCGATCCGAGGAAATGTCACCACCTGTCATCTCTCGTTCTGCCAGGTGTCACATCGCCACCTGCGGGGGACCCTCTGAGTACGGTCCGCGCCATCGGCTGTCCCTGCCGTGTCGCGACGACCGTTCGGCCGTACTCGTGGGATGCGGGCGGAACTGCGGTAGGGGGCGAACGACATGATGGAGGAAGTGCGTCTGACGCCGAACGAGCGGCGGATGCTGGAGGAGATCGAGTACGAGCTGCGCAAGGACGAGGAGTTGGACCTCGCGCTGCGCACGATGCGTCCGTCCCGCAACCGTCGGCGCGGCGGTGCGCGCGGCCGGGTGGTCCCGGGCGCGGGCTCGATGCCGGCCTCGGGGCGCGCCCGCCGAAGGATGCGTCGACCGACACTCTCCGGCACCTGGCACGTGCTGTTGCTCGTCGTGTTGTTCGCGGCGGTGTTCGCGGCGCTGATCACCACGTCCGGCGCCTACCTGGTGGTGATCGCGTTCGCGCTGATCATCATGGGCTGCACCACCACGCTGGTCTGGCTGTGTGTGTCCTTCCTCCTGCGTCGTGGTGGCGGCGGCCGGACCTGATCGGTCGCGGGAGGCGGATCACCGGGCACGATGGTCGCGACCCGCGGCCGTGCGGCCGAGGCCGCGACCGCGGGCCGCGACCGTCAGCGTGCCCGCCGGAGCGGCCACACCGAGCAGCAGCGCGGCGTCCAGCGCGCCCATTCCGCCCTTGCCGATCGAGTAGAACACCAGCGCGAGCGACGCGAACATGCACATCAGCACCGCGGCCGTCATGCGCTCGGCGCGGCGCGCCCGGGTGAGCAGCCACAGGCAGCCGGCGAGGCCGACGAACAGCGTCGCCAGAGCGGCGATCGCGGTGGTGGTCATCGCGTCTCCTGTCTTCCTGCTGCGTTCGAACGGGTCCTGTCCGGCGGTCTACCCGAGGCGACCGCGATGATGCGCGACCCCACCGGAATCGAATCCTAACCGCCATGTACCCCCATGGGGTATACGATCAGGGCATGACACCCACCACTCCCTCCTGCGGCGGCACCGCGCGCCTGGATCTGCTCCGACGCGCGGGGTCCGCGACCGTTCGGGTGACGCTCGCCGTCGAACGTTGCCGACGCGCCTGTGCCCGGCGTCGCGCGTGATACCGCCCGACCGGGACCCGCCCGGGATCGACCGGGCCCGCACCGGCCACCGCGCGTAACACCGTCGTTACGCTCGCGTCGAAAGCCGGAAACGGTCGGGCTGTTCACTCCGGGCGACATCGGTTCCATCCCGGGACCGGGCCCTCGACCCAGGTGACGGCGCGAGATGACGACACAGGACCGTACGACGGCGCCCCCGCGCCCCGGCCGACCGCCGCACCCGGGGGTGATCCGATGACGCCGGACTCGCCGGTGGCCGACGTGGTGATCGTCGGGTCCGGCCCCGTGGCCATGGCGATCGGGTACGCGTTCACCCGGCGCGGGATGCGCGACGTGCTGGTGTGCCCGGCCGGAAACGAGGACGCGGCGGCGCTCGGGGCCTTCCGGGCACGCGGCACGATCGGCGGCCCCGGGCCGGGCGGCGGCGCCGTGTACCGCCCCACGACCGCGCCCGCGCTCGCGGCGATGGCCGCGGCGGGCGTCCGGCTGTTCGAGAACGCCTCGGACGAGCTCGGCGAGGATGTCGGATTCCGTCGCTGCGGCCGACTGGTCGCGGTGGCCGCGGCCGATCCGGACGCGGCCGACACGGGTGCCGGGACGCGCCGTGCCCCCGGCATCGGCGTCCGGCGGGTGTCGCCCGAGGAGGCCGGTACACACTGGCCCGAACTGATCGTCGACGCGTCCACCGGGTTCACCCACGACCCGGGCGCCGGATACGCCGACGCCCGCCGCACCGCCCGCGCCCTCGCCCGCGCGGCCCGACGCGCCGGCGCCGCGTTCCTGCCCCGGACGCCGGCGGTGGGCCTGTCGGCGCGCCGGGACCGGGTCACCGGGGTGCGCCTGGGCGACGGCCGCGAGGTGGCCTGCGGCACGGTCGTGGTGGCCGCCGGGGTCGACGCGCCCGCGTTGCTCGCGCCGCTCGGGGTGAGCCTGCCGCTGCGCGCCGCCCGGGAGGTCGCGGTCCGGATCCGGGTCGGCCGGGCGCTCGGCGAACGACCGATCCTGGTCGACCCGACCGGCCGTTGGCTGCGCCCGGACGGCCCGGATCGACTGCTCGTCGGCACCCCCGACCCGGGCACGGCCGGCGCCGATCCGGCCGCGCACGCCCTCGCCCACCTGGCGGCGCGGCTACCGAGCCTGCCCGACCCCGTCCCGGACGCCGCGTTCGACATCCGGTACGACGCCGGGCCCGATCACCTGCCGCTGATCGGATCGACCGGCCCCGACGGGCTGTTCGTCGCGGCCGGCTGCGACGAGCACGGACTCGGCGTGGCGCCGGGGGTCGGCATGCTGGTAGCCGATCTGCTGTGCGACGGCGCGAGCGGTCGACCGGACATCCCGGGCACCGACTTCCGCCCGGGCCGCTCGTCGGGAATCCTCAACCCCGGTCGGGCGTGAAGAACGGCAACACCCGCTCCTCTCCCGTCGGTCGCAGGTCCACCCGCACCCGCATCCCCGAATGGATCTCCGCCGGTTCGACCTCGACCAGGTTGGTGAGCATGCGATAGCCCTCGTCCAGATCCACGATCGCCACCGCGTACGCGCCGCCGAACGGGCGCGCCTCCGGCCGGCGCACCACGGTCCAGCTGTACACGCTCCCGCGCCCGGCGCTGGTGGCCCACTGGAGCGCGCGCGACGAGCAGCCCCGGCACATCTCGGTGGGGGCGAAGTTCGCCGTATCGCACGCACCGCACCGCTGATAGCGCAACTCGCCCGATTCGGGCGGGATCCGCACCGACGCGGCAGGAGTGACGGGTACACCGATCTGCGGTCCCAACACGGGGTCACGGCCTTTCTGGTCGAACATGCCTCGACGCGTTCCACGGGCCCGTCGGCGGTCGAACACGAGCCCTGGCTGCATGCTCGCGCACCAAGCGCCCGGTTGCCGAATCGACCGCACATCCGTTCCCGTTCCGGAATCGGGCCACCCGAAGAGAGGACGTCGACAGGACTTCTCGGCCAAGTCAAAGACACGGCTTGCGTGATTGGCGCAGGATGGGTAGCGCAAGTGATCCGCCACGGCGCGTAATCGATCCGCGCGGGCTCGGGGTGGGAACGCACGGCAGAGAGGTTGCGCGATGACGGCAGGACGCACGGCAGCGCCCGGAAGACACGGGGCGCGAGCACACACCCGATCCGGCCTCCGTCCCGGAGCCTACGCCTCTGGTCGAGCGCGACCTCCTGCAACGCGAACTCCGCGCACAACTGGCCGCGGTGCGCGAAACCGGCACGGGCCGCGTCGCGGTCGTCAAGGGCGTGGCCGGCATGGGCAAGTCGGCCGTGCTGGAGTGGGCGAAGCTCACCGCGCGGGCCGACGGCTTCGACACGCTCGTGGTGACCGGCTATCCACTGGAGCGGGTTCGTGTCTACGGCCTCGTGAAGCGGCTGTTCCAGGACCTGAACGGGATCGCCGAACCCGCCGCGAGGGAACGACTCGGCGAGTGGTACGGGATCATCGCGCCGATCTTCGGCATCATCCCGCGCCAACCCGCGGAACCACCGGACCCGGAGAACGTCCTCAACGGCCTCGACGCGGTCATGCGCGGCTACCTGACGTCGGATCGCGGGCCGCTGCTCATGGTGGTGGACGACGCGCACTGGGCCGATCCCTCCTCGCTCGCCTGGCTGGCCAACTTCGCCGCGCAGATCACCGAGTTGCCGATCCTGATCATCGTTTCGTATCGGCACGACGAGGTCGACGAGCGGCTGTGCGAATCGCTGGACGCGCTGGACCGGATCGCGGTCGCCGGGCTCGGCAAGCTCGAACCGCTCACCCTCGAAGGCGTCGCCCCGCTGATCCGGCACCGCTTCGCCGACCGCCGGGTCGACCCCGAGTTCGTCGAGCACTGCCACCGCTGCTCCGAGGGTCTGCCCCAGACCCTGCGCGAACTGCTGCGCTTCGTCGAGGAGAAGCGGATCCCGCCGACCTCCGACGCCCTCGCGCGACACGGCCGGGCGATGCGGCAACACGCCGTCTACGCCTACCACAAGGGTCAGTTCGACGAGCGGTTCGACCGCCTCGCGCCCGATTCCCGCAAGGTGGCGCTGGCCGCGGCGATCCTGACCCCACACCTGACCGTCGAGCGGGTCGCGCAGTTGGCCGGACTGAGCGGCGACGCCACCCGCGCCGCGGCCGCGGACCTGCGCAGGCGGGAGATCCTGACCGCCGTCGACGACCGGGATCTGCCCTGGGGCTTCACCCACTCGCTGGTGTTGCACGCGGTGTACGACCACTGCTTCGAGCCGAACGACCGCTGTGCGATGCACGCCCGGGCGGCCCGGATGTTGCGCGAGGACGGCTTCTCCGCGCAGACCGCCGCCACCCACGTGCTGAACATGTTCGCCGTCCCCGACGAGTGGGCCGCGGGCATCGCGGTGGACGCGGCACGGGAATGTCTCGCGTCCGGTGTCCCGAAGGCCGGTGTGACGTATCTCGAACACGCCCTCGCCGAGGTCGCGCCGAGGGAGATGCGCCCGCTGATCCTCTACAACATCGGCCGCGCGCACTTCGTCAACGATCCTCCGGCGAGTCTCGAACCGCTGCAGCGGGCCCTCGAAGGGTGCCCGCCCGGGGAGCTGCGCACCAACATCATCTGTGAGCTGGGCCGTTCGCTGGCCTTTTCCGGTCAACTCGACAAGAGCATCGAACTCCTGGACCGGGAGATCAGGAAGACCCCGGTCGGCCAGACCCGACAGCGGCTCTACGCCGACCTGTTCATGTGGGCCGCGTTCTGGGAGAACGACGCCAGTTTCGCGTCGCGGGCGCACGACCTCCAGCGGTTGACCGTGCGGCTGAACACCGAGAGCGCCACGACGCGCACGAACTACTCGCTGTTCGCGCTGGTCGCCTGGTACGGCGTGCTCAGCGGACGCCGGCTCCAGACCACCACCAAGTTCGCCCGGGCGGCGCTGGGACCAGAGCTGCCGAACAAGGAGCGCAACGGCTTCAGTTGGGTCGAGGACGGTTGGGGTTTCGAGATCCCGATGGTGCTGACCCTGACGTTCATCTACTGCGACCTGTTCAAGGAGGCCCGCGAACTCCTGGAACGCGGTATGGCCGAACTGCGGGCCAACGGCCGCCAGCGCTCGCACCTTTCCTACGGCCACGCGTTCCGCGCGATGCTGCACTACCGGATGGGCCGGCTCAAGGAAGCGCGTCAGGAGGCCGAGACCGGCCTGGCCATGGCGATGGAACTCGGCGAGAACACACCGTCGAAGTGGTATGCGGCGGGTGTGCTGATCCAGACCCTGATCGCCCAGGGCGACCTCGAACTGGCCGAACACACCTGCCGTCGGATCGGTTTCGACGATCCCGCCAAGGCCGAGCAGGCGGCCCGTGTACTGCCGGTGCCCGCGATCGTGCTCGCCGAGTTGCGGATCGCCCAGGGCAGGCACCACGAGGTGATCCGGCCGCTCACCGAACTCGGCGAGCGGCTGCGCGCCCAGGGCATGGACAACCCGGCGTGGTGCCCGTGGGGCCTGCTGCTCGCGGAGGCGTTGAACGCCGAGGGCCCGCAGCAGAACCAGGAACTGGCCAAGAAGGTGGCGAAGCAGGCGGTCGCTCGCGCGGACACCTTCTACGCCCCGGTGGCCGCCGGCCAGGCCAAGCGCGTGGCCGGGGAGGTCGAGGACAACGTCAACGCGCAGCAGGCGTTGTGGGACGCGGCGGTCGCCCTGGAGGGCGTCGGCGCCGACTACGAATACGCCAAGGCGCTGCTCGCGTACGGCGATCGGCTGCGCAAGGACGGCCACAAGCCGGACGCGATCGGCGAGTTGGAGCGGGCCCGGATCACCGCGCTGAACTGCGGCGCGATCCCGCTGCAGACCCGGGCGACGAAGATGATCGAGGCCCTGGTCGGCGGCAACGCGCTGCCGGCCGACCACGAACGGGCCGAGTCCGACGAGTGGATCGAGGAGTACACCGGCGGCTACAGCCCGTTCGGCATCCCGCACCACGGCGAGTCCCGCCCGGACGCGGACGCGGATCGCAGCGAGACCTGGCCCTTCCGCGGCGGCCCGACGCGCGGATCGGAGCTGTAGCGGGGACCACGAGCGGGGCGGGCGGGCGGCGATCCGGGCCGCCGGGAGCCCGGCGCGCGACCCGCTCCGGGCCGGGGCGATGCCCGGTCCGAGCCCGGCTCGACGCGTCTTCGGGCCCGGCTCGACGCGTCGGGGCGCGGTCGACCGGCGCTCGGTGTCGGCTCGGGCCTTCGGTACGGTAGCGGGGTGATCGACACTGCTGCTTCCTCCCCCGTTGGTGCCGTCGCCGCCGGCCTCGCCACGATCGCCGCCGACGGCACCGTCCTGGACACCTGGTACCCCGCGCCCGAGCTGACCTCGGGCGATGCCGACGGCAAGGCCGAGACGGTGCGGCTGTCGGCCGACGAGGCCCTGGCCGCGCTCGGCCCCGACGCGATCGCGGGCCTCGGCGCCGACGCGGTGCGCGGGGTCGAGGTCGTCGCCGTGCGCACGGTGATCGCCTCGCTGGCCGCCGCGCCGGTGGACACCCACGACGCGTACCTGCGCCTGCACCTGCTCAGCCACTGCCTGGTCCGCCCGCACGGGCAGAGCCTGGAGGGCCTGTTCGGTCTGCTCCCGAACATCGCCTGGACCAACCTGGGCGCGGTCCCGGTGGACGGCCTCGCCGCGGCCCGGCTGCGCGCCCGCGCCGCGCGCGTGCCGTTCGAGGTGGCCGGGGTGGACAAGTTCCCCCGGATGACCGAGTTCGTGGTGCCCGCCGGTGTCCGGATCGCCGACGCCACCCGGGTCCGCCTGGGCGCGCACCTGGCGCCCGGCACCACGGTGATGCACGAGGGCTTCTGCAACTTCAACGCGGGCACCCTCGGCGCGTCCATGGTCGAGGGCCGGATCAGCGCCGGCGTCGTGGTCGGCGACCACAGCGACATCGGTGGCGGCTCGTCGATCATGGGCACGCTGTCCGGCGGCGGCAAGGAGACCATCTCGGTCGGCGAGCGCTGCCTGCTCGGCGCCAACGCGGGCATCGGCATCTCGCTCGGCGACGACTGCGTGGTGGAGGCGGGCTGCTACGTCACCGCCGGCACCCGGGTGACCACCCCGGACGGCACGGTCGTCAAGGCCGCCGAACTCTCCGGTCGCGACGGCCTGCTCTTCCGCCGCAACTCGGTCACCGGCACGATCGAGGCGATCGCCCGGACCAAGTCGTGGGGCGCGCTGAACGAGGACCTGCACAAGAACGACTGACCCGGCGCCGCGTTTCGCGGTGACGGTCCCGAACGGGGCCGGTGGCGACCACTGCCACCGGCCCCGTTCGTTTCGCTCACTCCTCGACGAGGTCGGCGGGTCGGCCGCCCGTGGCCACCGCGCGGATCACCTTGCCGGTCGGCGTCCGGGGCAGCGGCTCGGCGCGCAACTCCCAGTGCGCGGGCACCTTGAAGTGGGCCAGCCGCTCGGCCACATAGGCGCCCAGTTCGGCCGCGGTGATCGGGCTGCCCTGGGCCGGGACCACGATCGCCTTGACCTCCTCGCCCCATTCCGGGTGCGGTACGCCGACCACCACCGATTCGGCGACGTCCGGGTGCGCGTCCAGGCAGTGCTCGATTTCGGCCGGGTAGACGTTCTCGCCGCCGCGCAGGATCAGGTCGCTGCGCCGGGTGGCGAGGTGGAAGCGGCCGGCGCGGGCGAAGCCGAGGTCGCCGGTGCGCAACCACCGGTCCGGCGTGAGCGCCTTCGCGGTGGCCTCCTCGTTGCGCCAGTAGCCGCGCATCACCAGCGGACTGCGGATCCACAACTCGCCCTCGACGCCGTCGGGCCGTTCGGTGCCGTCCTCGTGCCGGATCGTCACCTCCACCGTCGGCACCGCCGTCCCGATCGCCCCCGGCACGCCCTCCAGTTGCGCGGCGCCCGCCGTGGTGGCCACCCCGCCGGACTCGGTCAGCCCGTACCCGACGCCGAGCGCGCCCTTGGCGCCCGGGAACACCTCCTGGAGTCGGCGCACCAGTTCGGGCGAGAACGCCGCGCTGCCGCCGCCGAGGCGCACGATCGACGACAGGTCGTGGCGCGCGGTGTCGGGATGGTTGACCACCCGCCAGCCGAGCGTGGGCACGAGCGACCACGTGGTGCACCGCTCGCGCTCGATCAGTTCCAGCAGCCGGGGCACCTCGAACCGCCCGGCGTAGAGCACCATCGTCTGCCCGCCGGCCAGCGCCGCCACGGCGCCCGCCAGCAGGCCCGAGACGTGGAAGAAGGGGCTGTTGACCAGCCACCTCCCGGGCGGCGCCTGAGCCGGGGCGGCGGGCGAGTGCGCGCTCGCCCGGGCGGCGAGCAGCGCCTGGAGGTTCTGCATGGCCACCACGTTGCGATGGGTGAGCACGGCTCCCTTGGGCCGGCCGGTGGTGCCGGAGGTGTACAGGATCAGCGCGGGGTCGTCCTCGTCGGCGGCGCCCGGCGGCAGGTCGGCGTCGGGGGCGTACTCGGTCAGCGCGGCGAAGTCGCCCTCCATCTCCACCACGGGCAGGCCCAGTTCGTCCGCGGCGGCGGCCGCGCCGCCCAGCCGCTCCAGCCGGCGCCGGTCGGCGATCAGCACGGTGGGCGCGCAGTCCGCGACGGCGTAGCGGATCTCGTCGGCGGCCCACCACCCGTTCATGCCCACCGCGATCGCGCCGAGCGCCGCGGCGGCCTGGAAGGCGGTCAACCACTCGGGCCGATTCGCCGCCAGGATCGCCACCCGGTCCCCCGGCCCGACCCCGTACCGCTCGCGCAACGCGTGCGCGGTCGAGGCGACGTCACGCACGTGTCGGGTGAAGGTGATCCGCCGGTCCTCGTGGACCAGATACTCGCGATCCCCGAACCCGCGCGCCCGCTCGACGAAGGTGGTGATCGAGCGGGGCCGTTCGGCCAGGACGCGCAGCGGGACGCCGAGCACGTCCTCCTCGACGAGCGCGAACGGGCCGTCGGGGGCGGTCAGGGCGGCGAGTACGGGATCGGGCGCGGCTGCCGGGGACCCGGTGGAACTGGAGGTGGCCATGGCGGGGACCCTAGGATCCTTGACCGAGTCATTCAAGCGATCCGCGATGTGATCTCGCATGGAAGCGAGGAGTCCCGACAACGCACGAGGGCGACCCGCCCTTCGGCGGATCGCCCTCGTGGCCCCCCTCATCCCCCCCGGATGAAAGTTTCGTCGGCCCGAAAGACCCGGAAGACCGGATCCGGGCCCGGGCCTCAGCCCACGTTCTCGATCCCGGCCATGCCCTTCTCCACGTCCAGCACCTCGACGGAGGAGACCTTGCGGCCGGTGTTGCTCTGCGCCCACTGCTTCGCCTCGTTGGCGAGCTTGCCCGCCTTGTCCATCCGGGCACTCTCGGCGGTGAGGTTCTCGGTGAGCGAGACCTCGGCGGGCAGCGTGGTCATGACGGCGATGTCGTAGCCGGAGTAGGTCTTGGCGATCCGGACCTTGGTGACCAGCGAGCCGTAGGTGGTGGTCTTCAACTCGGCCAGCATGTCGGCGGCGTACTTCTCCGAGCCGGCCCTGTCGCCGTCCTTCTCCGCGCCGTTCTCGATCCCGGCGGTGCCCTTCTCCTTGTCGAGCACCGACACCGACGAGATCGTCAAAGCGGCCGAGTCCTGGGTCCATTGCAACGCCTCGACGGCGAGCTTCCGGCCCTTGTCCATCCGGGCATTGGCGCCCTTGACGTCCTCGGTGATCGAGACCTCGGCGGGCAGCGTGGTGTTGACGGTGACCTCGTACCGCTCGTACTGCTTCGCGATCCGCACCTCGGACACCACCCCGCCGTGCCTGGTGGTCTTCAGGTAGGCGAGCAGATCCTGCGCGACCTTGTCGGTGCCGCCCTTCGCCTCGCCCTTGTCGCTCTTCTCCGGCTTGGCCGGCTCGGCGCCGGGCGCCGCGCTCGTGTCCGCCGCGCCGGTGGTCTTCGGCGACTCGACCGTCGCGCTCGACGCCTTGCCCTCGTCCTTCTTCGGGCCGCACGCGGCGAGCGAACCGGTCAGGGCGATCGTCGCGGCGACCGCCACGGTGGTGACCAGGCCCCGGCGCCGGCCCCGCGGGGTCGCGGTCGAAGCGGACTGCCGGCGAACGGTCGGCCGGGGAGCGATCGGGGACATGGGGTTTCCCTTCGGAAGCACTGCTTGGAGTCACTGCTCTGACGCTTGGAGTCACTGCTCCGACACACGGCGCAGACAGGCGGACGGTGCGGGTGTTTCCGGGGTTGCACCGTGCTGCCGAGGTCAATGGAAACAGTAGCTGTGAACTCTGTCAACACAACTTCCACGTCGACATTACGTTGCTTCTCTATGATTGACTTCTCGTGGTTCACACCCCAGGTCATGAGGAGGAGACGGTGTCCACCAGCCCCCAGGTCACCGCTGCCGAGATCGCCCGCATCGCGGGTGTCGGGCGCGCCGCCGTGAGCAACTGGCGTCGGCGCTTCGACGACTTCCCGCGACCCGTGGGCGGCAGCGACGCGAGCCCCACCTTCGCGCTGGCCGACGTGGAGGGCTGGTTGCGCGCCCAGGGCAAGATCGCCGAGGTCGCGCCCGAGGAACGGCTGTGGCGCCTGATCGCGGCCGGCGGCGACGTGGCCGACCGGCTCGCCGACATCGGCGAATACCTGCTCGCGGGCGCGCCCGCCCCGGTCGGCCCGCACGCCGATCGGCTCCGCGCCGCCGGCGACCTCGCCGCGACCCGGGGGGCGCCCGCCGTGTTCGCCGACCTGTACGCCCGCTTCGCCGAGTCGCCCGCGAGCCCCGGTGGCGCCACACCCGCGACCACCGTCGCGCTGATCGCCGAACTCGCGGGCGCCGGACGGGAGAAGCCGGTCACCGTACTCGACCCCGCGACCACCCACGGTGACCTGCTGCTCGGCTTCGTGCGCTCCGCACGCACGCTGCGCGGGCAGACCGAGGCGCCGGCCCTGGCCCGGTTGATCCGGGTCCGCCTCGCGCTGCACCCGGACGCCGCGCCGGACACCGACGTCGCCGTCGCCGAGGGCGACGGGCTGCGCGCCGACGCGTGGCCCGCCGCCCGCTTCGCCGCCGTCGTGGGCAACCCGCCGTTCAACGACCGCAACTGGGGACACGACGAACTGGCCTACGACCAGCGCTGGGAGTACGGCCTGCCGCCGCGCACCGAATCCGAGCTGGCCTGGGTGCAGCACGCGCTCGGGCACGCCGAGGCGGGCGGCCGGGTGGTGCTGTTGATGCCGCCGGCGGTGGCGGCCCGCGGCTCGGGGCGCCGCATCCGGGCCGAACTGCTGCGCCGGGGCGCGCTGCGCGCGGTGTTCGGCCTGCCCGCCGGCGCCGCGCCGCCGTTCGGCGTGGCGCTGCACCTGTGGATCCTGGAGCAGCCCACCGGCGAGCGCATGCCCTCACACGTGTTGTTCGCCGAGCTCGACGACCTGGCGAACCCCGTCACGGCGGACACCGCGCTGCGCGCCTGGCGCGACTTCCGCGCCGACCCGGCGGGCCTGGCCGAGATCCCGGGCCGACACCGCGCGGTACCGCTGATCGAACTCCTCGACGACAACGTCGACCTGACCCCGGCGCACAACCTGCCCGCGCAGACCGACCTGAACGTGGCCGAGCGGGTGCAGGACACCCGCGCCCGGCTGCTCGCCCTGCTGGCCCGCCTGCCGCACCTGGTACCCGCCGTGCCGGCCGCCGAGGAGGGCGCCGGGACGTGGCGCTCGGTCGCGCTCGCCGACCTGGCCCGCGCCGGCGCGGTCACCCTGTACCGCAGCGCCTCCCGGGCCGGGCGGGTCGGCCACGAGACACCCCCCGGCCCGACCGTGCCGATGCTCACCACCACCGACCTGGCCGCCGCCGTGCCGCCGAGCGCACGCCTGTCCGCGGCCGAGGCGGACGAGGCGCAACACCCCCGGATCCACGCCGGCGACGTGATCGTGCCGACCCTGCTCGGCGGCGACGAGCACGGCTGGGCGAGCGCGGTCCGCGTCGCCGGTTCCGCCGAGCGGGACGCGGTCCTCGGGCCCAACCTGCA
Organism: Embleya hyalina; assembly: GCF_003967355.1. Lineage (GTDB taxonomy): Bacteria > Actinomycetota > Actinomycetes > Streptomycetales > Streptomycetaceae > Embleya > Embleya hyalina. The sequence continues at coordinate 52,529 of NZ_BIFH01000039.1, forward strand.
CCTGCTGCGCCCCGACCCGGCCGCGCTCGATCCGTGGTTCCTGGCCGGGTTCCTGACCGACCCGGCACACGCGCGGCGGGCCGGCTACGGCTCCAGCATCGTGCGGGTCGACGTGCGGCGGATCGAGATCCCGTTGCTGCCGCCGGACCGGCAGCGCGCGTACGGCGAGACCTTCCGGGCGCTGCGGACGTTCGTGACCGACCTGCGCGGCGCCGCCGCGCTCGGCGAGGACCTGGGCCGGGGCCTGCTGGAGGGCCTGACCGCGGGGCTGCTCCGACCACCGGGATAGCCGGGACGACGGCTCTCAGCGCCCCTCCAGGGCCCGCAGCACGCCCCGGGAGCGGTCGGCGGGCGCGGCGGCGCGGAGCGGGCCCGTCCGGGTCAGCCCGGCCGCCGCGGCGGTCCAGTCGGGGCCGGTGTAGCAGCGCACCAGGGCCTCGGCGGCGGTGCGGTGCACGTCGCCCATCGAGTACAGCTCCTCGCCCGGGACGATCCGATGCCGCCCCCGTCCGGCCGGCCGCGCCTCCCGCTCCGGCCAGTGCGCGTGCACCACCACGCGCGGCTCCTCGACCGGCTCCGGCGCGGCCAGCGTGGAAAAGGACAGCGTGTACGGGAGCAGCGGGCCGACCAGGTCGCACAGGCCCCACAGGACCGCCTCCGGGTCCGGCACGCCGTCCGCCTCGGAGAGCGCGAAGGTCTCGTCGGGCCGGGCGAGCACCGCCGCGACCACGTCCGCCAGCACGTCGGCGTGTTCGCCGGCACGGGCCCGCAGGCGGGGTGCGCAGCGGGCCAGTTCGGCGTCGAGCACCTTCGGGTCGATCCGGGGCGCGGGCCGACCGGTGGGCTGCTCCAGGCCCGCCGGATCCTCCCCGGCGGCGCCGAGGGCGAGCGCGTGGCGGGGCCCGGCGAGCGAGACCGCCGCGGGGTCGGAGCGGGCCGGCGCCATCAGCACCAGGGCCCGGCCGGGGGTGCGCCGGATCAGCGTGGGCCGACCGCCGAGCGGACCGAACCGGACCGCGGGCCGGCCGGCCGCGCGCCCGCCGCCCGGTTCGGGGTCGATCATCGGCGCCAGCACCGGGTGCCATCGGCGCAGGTCGGCGTCGGCCAGGGACGAGGCGAGCACGCCGGCCGGTCCCGGTCCGGGCAGGTCGTACAGGATCCGGTCCAGCATCGGGGCCCGCGCCGACCGGTACGGCTCGCGCGTGTAGGGCCGGGTGGGGGCGGGCGCGGGCATCGGCCGGGTCGGCTCGGCGGGCGGCGGGCGATCCGGTCCGCTGCGGTGGGCCCCGCCCGGGCGCGGGCGCTCGGGCGTGGGCGCGCGCACCGCCTCGGGCTCCGGCGCGGGGCGCGGGGGACGCGGCCGGGGCGCCTCAGCGCCGGGCCGGATCCGCCGCTCGTGCTCGTACAGCAGGTCCAGCACCGGCCGGGGCAACCACGCGGCGGCCTCGTACGGACGCCGGCGGCCGGTCAGCAGCTCGGCGAAGTCGGCCACCACCCGCTCCGGGGTCGGCCGCCGATCGGCCCGCCGGCGCAGGCACGACTCGACCAGCGGCAGCAGTTCCGGCGGCAGCCCGCTCAGGTCCGGGTCGCGATTGCGCACGGCGCTCATCACCCGCATCGCGCTGCCCTGGTACGGCGCGTGCCCGGCGCCCGCGAACAGCAGCGTGGCACCCATCGCGTACACGTCGGAGCGGACCGTGCCGGATTCGCCCTCGACCTGCTCGGGGGCCATGTAGGCGATCGTGCCGACCAGGTTGACGGTGTCCTGGTCCTGGGCGAGGGCGAGCCCGAAGTCGATCACCTTCGGGCCGTCCAGGGTGACCAGGATGTTGCCCGGGGCCAGGTCGCGGTGCACCAGGCCCGCCCCGTGGATCGCGCCCAGCGCCTCGGCCACCCCGGCGGCCAGCCAGCGCACCGCGTCCGGCGGCAGCGGGCCGCACTCGTCGACCACCTCGCGCAGCGACGGCGCCGGCACGTACGCCGTGGCCAGCCAGGGCCGCGCGGCCGCCGGGTCGGCGGCCACCACCGCGGCCGTGAACACCCCGCTCACCAGCCGCGCCGCCTGCACCTCGCGGGCGAATCGCCGCCGGAAGTCCTCGTCGTGGTCCGACTCGGCCAGGATCGTCTTGATCGCCACCAGCCGACCCGCCGGGGACAGGCCCAGGAAGACCCGGGCCATGCCGCCGCGGCCGAGCCGGGACAACACCCGGTAGGGTCCGATCCGGCGTGGATCGTAGGCGTCCAGGGGCGCCGGCCCCCGTCGTCCGTCGTCGGTCACGCAACGTCCCCCCGGCTGCCCGATCGTGTGCCCCTCATCATGACGCCGCATGGGTGACCCCCGAAGCGGGAAGCCGAAACACAGGGCACCGTCGCGCCCCGAGGCGGCGGTGACCAAGGGCGTTGCGACCCGACACCCTGGGTCAGGTGACGCGGCTCACGGTTTGTCGCCCAGGTGGGAGGTGGCTGCGAGGCCGCCTCGTGCGCCTGCTATTCGTACTGATGCACACATGTCACAAAGACCGGAACCGCACGGACACGATCCGGGTGGCTGCCGGAGCCTGAGCCGAGAAGTAGGGGACCCCCATGAGCGAGGACTCGGTAGTACTGCGCCACCAAGGAAACGAGCACACCTTCCCGCTGATCGAGGGCACCATCGGCGACACCGCCGTGGACATCTCGACGCTGCGCGCAAAGACGGGGCTGGTGACCTACGACGGAGGGTTCGTCAACACCGCCGCGTGTAAATCGGCGATCACCTTCATCGACGGCGAGGAGGGCATCCTCCGCTATCGCGGCTACCCGATCGAGCAGATCGCGGAGCAGGGGACCTTCCTGGAGACGGCGTATCTGCTGATCTACGGCGAGTTGCCGTCGGTGGGCGCGCTGGACAACTTCCGCGACGAGATAACCCAGCACACGCTGCTGCACGAGGACGTCAAGCGGTTCTACGACGGCTTCCCGCGCGACGCGCACCCGATGGCGATGTTGTCGTCCGTGGTGTCCGCGCTGTCGACGTTCTACCAGGACAGCCACAACCCGTTCGACGAGGAGCAGGTCCGGCTCTCGGCGATAAGGCTGCTGGCGAAGCTGCCGACGATCGCGGCCTACGCGTTCAAGAAGTCGGTCGGCCAGCCGATGCTCTACCCGGACAACTCGCTCGGCTACGTCGAGAACTTCCTGCGGATGACCTTCGCCGTCCCGGCCGAGTCCTACAAGGCGGACCCGGTCGTGGTGGACGCGCTGGACAAGCTGCTCATCCTGCACGGCGACCACGAGCAGAACTGCTCGACCTCGACGGTGCGCCTCGTCGGCTCCAGCCAGGCGAACATGTTCGCGTCCATCTCGGCCGGCATCAACGCGCTGTGGGGCCCGCTGCACGGCGGCGCCAACCAGCAGGTGCTGGAGATGCTGGAGCAGATCAAGAACGATGGCGGCGACATCGACGCCTTCGTGAACAAGGTGAAGAACAAGGAGGACGGCGTCCGCCTGATGGGCTTCGGCCACCGGGTGTACAAGAGCCGCGACCCGCGCGCGACGATCATCAAGAAGGCCGCCGACGACGTCCTGTCCCGGATGGGCAAGAAGGACGAACTGCTCGACCTCGCGATGCAGTTGGAGGAGCGCGCGCTGGCCGACGACTACTTCGTCGAGCGCAAGCTCTACCCGAACGTGGACTTCTACACCGGGCTGATCTACCGGGCGATGGGCTTCCCCACCGAGATGTTCACGGTGCTGTTCGCGATCGGCCGGCTGCCGGGCTGGATCGCGCACTGGCAGGAGATGATCGCCGACCCGAAGGCCAAGATCGGCCGTCCGCGCCAGGTGTACACCGGCGTCGCGCTGCGCGACTACACCCCCATCGGTGCCCGCTGACCCGCAACGAACACCCGACGACGATCCCGGAGTCGAGGCTCGCGAACCGCGGTTCGCGAGCGACGGCTCCGGGATCGTCGCGTGTTCGGGGCAGCGGGGCGGGCGGGTTCGCCCGCCCCGCGCTCAGCCGTTGGTCCCGGCCGACGGGCCCTTGCCGGTGACCGCGTCCAGGACGTACAGGTGGCGGTCGGCGCTGCCCACGAAGAGCAGGCCGTCGGCCACGATCGGGGACGTCACCCGACCGCCGGTGGTGAACCGCCAGCGGGGCTCGCCGCCCATGCCGACCGCGAGCACCGAACCGTTGCTGCTGCCCGCGTACACCATGTCCTCGGCGACCACGGGCGAGGTGACCCAGCCCTCGGCGCCGTAACGCCAGACACAGCGCGTGGTGTTGACGTCGACCGCGTACAGGCCGCCGTCGCCGCTGCCGAAGAAGGACAGGTTGCCCGAGGTCGCCGGTTGGGCGACCGGGCCGCCCGCGCCGAACCAGCCGCGCATCGCGCCGTCGCCGGCGTTGAGCAGGTACAGGTACTGGTCGGTGCTGCCGACGTGCACGATCCCGTTGGCCACCGTCGGCGAGGACACCCAGCCGCCGGTGGGGAAGCGCCAGCGACACCAGCCGGTGGCCGCGTCCAGCGCGTAGACGCAGCGGTCGCTGGAGCCGAAGTACACCGTGCCGTCCACGACGGTGGGCGAGGTGGCCCAGCCGCCGGTGGGGAACCGCCAGCGACAGCGCCCGGTGGCGGCGTCCACGGCGTAGAGCGCGTTGTCGCTGGACCCGAAGTAGACGGTGCCGTCGGCGACCACCGGGGCGGCCACGACCTCGCCGCCGGTGGGGAAGCTCCAGCGCCACTGCCGCGAGGTCAGCTCCAGGGCGTAGACGTGGTTGTCCTGGCTGCTGAGGTACATCAGCTCGCCGTCCACGGCCGGCGGGTGCGACCAGCCCGAGGAGTCGAACCGCCACTCGCGTGTGGCCAGATGCAGGGTGTGCAGCCCGTTGTCGTTGCTGTGCACGTGTACGCGGGCGGTCCGCCCGGAGCCCGCGCGCACCGGCGGGGTCAGGATCTCGCCGGTCGCGGCGAACCGCCACACCGGTGCGGCCTCCATGCCGCCGGTGGGGGTGCGCGGCGGCGTGGGGTGCTGGCGGGGCACGTCGGGACCGCTCTCCGGCCACGTGACCGGAGAGTTGGGTATCGGGGCGGGCGGCCGGGCCACCCGCTCGGTCGGCAGCGCCGGCGAGGGGGAGGACGTGGACACCGGTCGTCCCGAGACCGGTCGCGAGCCGCCCGGCGGGCCGCCCGTCGGCGAGTTCGTCGGCGGGGCCGGCGGCCGGGGCGGCGGCTTGCGGGTCGGGTTCGTCGGCGGACGTTGTGGCGGCGGTGGCCGGTGTGTCTCCGGGCGCGGCGCCGGACGCGACTCCTGGCGCACCTGGTTGGGCAGTTTGCCCATGTTGTTCGGGTCCGGGCGCACGTTCTCCGGCAGTTCGGGCGGCTGCCCCCCGTCGGGCTCGACGAGTTCGCGGACCGGCGGCGTGCGCGGGCCCATCGTCGGTCGGTACTGGCTCTCGAACCGCTGCACCATCGCCGACGCGTTGTCGGGCAGCTGGCTGTCCGCGTCGCTGTCGTCCAGGAGCGGGGCGAGCTGGTTGAGCAACTGGGTCGGGCTCGGCCGGTGTTCGGCGGCGCGCTGCATGCACAGGTTGACCAGGCCGGTCAGCTCGGTCGGCAGCCCTTCCAGGTCCGGCGAGCCGGTGACCAGGCGCAGCAGCGCCTCGGCGGGCTTGCGGTCGGGGTAGGGCGAGTGCCCGGTGGCCGCGTACACCAGCGTGGCGCCGAGCGAGAACATGTCGCTGGCGGGGGTGATGTCGCGCACGCCCTGTGCCTGTTCGGGCGACATGTACGCCGGGGTGCCGACGGCGACGCCGGTCATGGTGAGCGAGCCGAAGTCGGCGGCGCGCGAGATGCCGAAGTCGATCACCTTGGGGCCGTCGCTGGCGACCAGCACGTTGGACGGCTTCAGGTCGCGGTGCACCAGGCCGGCGGCGTGTACGGACTCCAGCGCCTCGGCGATGCCGGCGGCCATCCAGCGCACCGCGCGCGGCGGCAGCGGGCCGCAGGCGCGGACCAGCGACTCCAGCGAGGGCGCGGGTACGTACGCGGTGGCCAGCCACGGCACCGCGGCGTCGGGATCGGCGTTGACCACGGCGGCGGTGAACACGCCGCTGACCCGGCGGGCCGCGGCCACCTCCTGCGCGAAGCGCGCGCGAAAGCCCGGATCGCCGCCCAGCTCCGAGCGGATGGTCTTGATCGCGACCAGTCGCCCGAAGGGCGAACGCCCCAGATAGATACGGCCCATGCCGCCGGCACCGAGTCGGCCGAGCACCGCGTAGGGGCCGATCCGTTCCGGATCCCCCTTGGCCGGTGGCTCACCCGGCCATCCGTGTTCCGTCACAATCCCCCCGAAGTCGCTCCACCGCCCATCATCCCCGCCGAGCGGCTGTTTCGACAGGAACAGGCGGGAGGAGTGCCACGGCGCCGGTCGTCCCGTCGTCGCGATAGAGGTGCCCCGGGGCGGAGCACCCGCTGCCTGTCGCAGGGTACCCGCCTGCTCGCTCCGCCGCCCACGCCGCGTCCCGCTTGGACCGAAACACGGGGGAATCCCCCAGGCGTCGATCACGAAGAGTGGCCGCCGAAGCGGAAATTACTCCATTGATCGGTTCTTTTCGGGCGTGTCGTACTCCCGGACCGCGAACACCCGGGCCGGTTCGCGGGAACCGGTCCGGGTGTCGAGGTGTCGACGGGCGAGCGGAGGACCGCCCGGCGACGACGGCTAGTGCAGGCCACCGGTGGTCTCGGCGGGCAGCTCCGACTTGTCGACCCGCAGCACCGCGACCGCGATCACCGCGGCGACGGCGAGCAGGATGCCGGCGGTCATGAAGCCCGCCGTGTAGCCCTCGGTGAGGGCGACCTTGATCGTGTGCAGATCCGGGGCCTTGCCGCCGAGCTTGGCCACCTCGTCCCGCAGCTTGTCGTCCTTGGCGCTGGAGTAGATCGTGGTCAGCACCGCGATCGCCACGGCGCCGCCCACCTGCTGGGTGACGTTGAGCATCGCGGAGCCGATGCCCGCGTCCTCCGGGGCGATGCCGGCCACCGCGGTGGCCATGATCGCGACGAAGATCAGGCCCATGCCCAGACCGAAGATGATCATCGCGGGCAGCAGGCCGGTGACGTAGCTCGAGTCGACGTCGAGCATCGCGTAGTAGAACAGACCGACCGCGGCCAGGACCGGACCCACGGTCAGCAGCACCCGCGGGCCGATCTTCGGCAACATCACGCTGGTGAACTGGGCCGAGACCATCACGCCCGCGCACAGCGGGAGATAGGCGAGACCGGACTTGATCGGCGAGTAGCCCGCGACGAGCTGCATGTAGAGGGTGATGAAGAAGAACGAACCCATCATGCCGCCGGCGGCGAGCGCCATCACCACGTAGCTGGCGGAGCGGTTGCGGTTGTGGAACAGCCGCATCGGCATGAGCGGTCGCTCGACCTTGAGCTCGATCACGATGAAGGCGGCGATCAGCACTGCGGACAGGGCCAGCGAGCCGATGGTCAGCCCGTCGCCCCAACTCTTGTCCGCGGCCCGGATCACGCCGTAGACCAGCGCGGTCACACCGAGGGTGGAGGTGAGCGCGCCGGGGATGTCCAACCGGCCGCGCCAGATGGCCTTCTCGCCGGTCTTCGCGTCGTCCGGGATGGCCAGCGGCAACGCGGCCACCAGGGCTATGCCGATCGGCACGTTGACGAACATGACCCAGCGCCAGGACAGGTACTCCACGAGCAGGCCGCCCATGAGCAGACCGACCGCCGAACCCATGCCCGACACCGCGGCGTAGACCCCGAACGCCTTGTTGCGTTCCGGCCCTTCCTCGAAGGTGGTGGTCACCAACGACAGGACCGCGGGGGCCACCATCGCGCCGCCCACGCCCTGGAGGGCCCGCGAGGCGAGCAGCATGGCCTCGTTGCCGGCGAACCCGCCGAGCAGGCTCGCGACCGTGAACACGATCAGGCCGAGCGCCAGGAGGCGGCGTCGGCCGAAGAGGTCACCGAGCCGACCACCGAGCAGCAGCAGGCCGCCGAAGGTCAGCATGTAGGCGTTCATCACCCAGGAGAGCGATGTTTCGCTGATGTCGAGCGCCTTGCCCATGTCGGGAAGCGCGATGTTCACGATGGTCGCGTCGAGCACGATCATCAACTGGGCCCCTGCGAGCAGGGCCAGGGCCAGTCCGCGACGCGCGTGCGGCGCCTCGGCGGACGGGGATCCGGTCGAACCGGCCACCTCGGGAGGTGCCGTCGTCATGGATTGCCTCGCATTACTAGTGGACGTGAGCGTTCTCTACGTGAATCTAGAGCTTATGCCTTAGAGAACGCAAACGTTTTCTGTAGCATGGCAGCCGGAGGTGACAGTGAGCACAGGAGTACGCGCCGGTCAAGTCGAGACAGCCCTGCTGGTCACCGACTACCGACAGCGCCCCCGCAAGCGCGGCGTCACGCTGGAGCGGGCGATCACCGAGGCCGTGGTCGCCGAGCTGGGCGAACGCGGCTACGCCGGAGTCACCTTCGAGGGAGTCGCGGCCCGGGCCGGGACCGGCAAGTCGGCGCTGTACCGGCGCTGGCCGGACAAGGTGGGCATGGTCGCCGACGCGCTCTCCGCCACGCTGCCGGACCCGGAATCCCTTTCCTTCCCGGGCGTGTTGCGCGGCGACCTGATCGTCTACCTGGAGGCCATCGCACGCAGCATGCTCGGCCCGCTGGGCCTGGGCACGCGCATGCTGTGCGGCGAACTGAGCCGGCACCACGAGTTCGCCGAGATGTGGGAGCAGCGGGTGGTCGCCCCGTGGACGTCGCTGCTGACCGACGTGATCGCCGACGCCATCGCCCGCGGCGAGGCCCGCCAGGGCGCCCTGGCCCCGGAGTGCGTGCTGGCCGGACCCACGTTCCTGTGCCAGCGCTTCACCGTCTCGGGCATACCGATGACCAGCGCCGAGATCGAGTCCCTGGTGGACAACGCGCTGATCCCGATGCTGGCCTTCCGCGACTGAGGACGGTCGTGTCCCCGGCCGGCGACACGACCGCCGGAAGGCGCCGACCGGATCGATGGTCGACGCCTTCCCTTGTCGCCGCGCCGCGGGCGCGGACCGCACGCCCCGGCTACTTCGCCGGGTCGACCCCGAACGTGCGGGCCAGGTCGTCCAGGATCACGTCCGCGCCCTGGAGGGACACCGCGGTCATCCAGCTCTCGTCCTTGACCTCGTACACGTGCCCGGCCTGTACGGCCTTCAGGCGCTGCCACAGCGGGTTGGCCAGGAACTTGTTCTTGCGCTCCTCGCCGCCGGAGAAGGTGGTCATGAAGATGTGGTCGGCGTCGGCCTGCCCGATCTGCTCCTCGCTGAGTTCGATGTTGAACTTCTCGGGGTCGCGCTGGTTCTCGGGGCGGGCCAGGCCCATGTCGCTCAGGATGATGCCGCTGAACGTCTTGCCGAGGTAGATGCGCGTCGGGCCGTCCACGAAGCGCACGATGGACACCGTCGGCTTGTTTGCCTTCGCGTTGATCGCGTCGCCGACCCTGCGGGCCCGCGTCTCGTACGCGGTGAGCTTGGCGTTGGCCTTGTCGTCCTCGCCGAGCGCCCGGCCGACGAGCTTGACGTTGTCCTAGCTCCTGGCCCTCGGCCTGTGCGGGCGGCTCAACGCCCTCGCCCTGGGCGACGACCTCGCCTCGACCCTCGGCGTCAAGGTCGGCGCCACCCGCGCGCTCGGCGCCCTCGCGGTCATCCTGCTCGCCGGCGCCGCGGTCGCCGCGGCCGGCCCGATCACCTTCGTCGGCCTGGTCGTTCCGCATGTGGTGCGGGCCTTCACCGGCCCGGACGCGCGCTGGCTCGTGCCCTGTTCCGGCCTCGCGGGCGCGACCCTCACCATCGGCGCCGACGTCATCGGGCGGGTGGTGGCGCGCCCCGGCGAACTCGAGGTGGGCGTGGTCACCGCGATCCTCGGCGCGCCGTTCCTGATCGCGCTGGTCAAGCGCGGCAAGCTCAAGGAGCACGCCCGATGAGAGTCGAACTCGGCCCCGTCGGCCTGTCCGTACGCCCGCGCGTCGCGATCGTCACCACCACGCTGCTCGCGGTCATCGCGTGCACCCTGGTCGCGTCGGTGTCCATCGGCACCTACTCCATCCCGATCCGCGACGTCGTCGACTCGCTGCTCGGCGTCGGCTCCGGCGACGCCGACCTGATCGTGCGCGAGCTGCGGCTGCCCCGCGCCCTCACCGCACTGCTGGTCGGCCTCGCGTTCGGGCTGGCCGGGGCGATCTTCCAGGCCGTCACCCGCAATCCGCTGGCCGGACCGGACCTGATCGGCATCTCCGCCGGCGCGAGCGCGGGCGCGGTCGGCACGATCCTGCTCGGCGGCGTCACCTCGGCGGGCGCCGCGTCCTTCGGCGCCGTGCCCTTCGGCGCGCTGGCCGGGGCGCTGCTGACCGCGGCCCTCATCTACGTGATGGCCTTTCGCGGCGGCACCATCACCGGCTACCGCTTCGTACTGGTGGGCCTGGCGATGCACGGCGTGCTGATGGCGCTGACCCGCTGGATGCTCGCGCGCGCCGACATCGACCAGGCGTCGCGGGCCATGGTGTGGCTCACCGGCAGCCTCAACGGGCGCGACTACGCGCACGTGCGCTGGGTGGGCCTGGCGCTGCTGGTCCTGGTTCCGCTCGTACTCGCGCTGGCCCGCCCCTACCAACTCCTCCAGTTCGACGACGACACCGCGCTCAGCCTCGGCATGCCGCTGCGGCGCGCCCGGATCGCGCTGCTCGTGGTGGCCACGTGCCTGGCGGCGGTGGCGGCGGCCTCGGCCGGACCGGTCGCCTTCGTCGCGCTCGGCGCGCCCCAGATCGCCCGCCGCCTGACCGGCACCGCCGGCATCCCGCTGATCGCGAGCGGACTGGTCGGCGCCGCGACCCTGCTCGCCGCGGACCTGGCCGCCAGACTCGCCTTCTCGCCGACCGAGTTGCCGGTGGGCATCGTCACCGGCGCGGTCGGCGCCCCGTACCTGATGTGGCTGCTCGCCCGAACCAACCGGGCCGGAAAGGGAGGCTGACATGACCGCCGGCGCACTCGACACCACGGGACTGTCCGGCCGCGGCCTGCGGCTGGGCTACGGCGACCGCGTCGTCGCCGACGACCTCGACCTGCGCATTCCCGCCGGCAAGGTCACCGCGCTCGTCGGCCCCAACGCGTGCGGCAAGTCCACCGCGCTGCGCGCCCTGGCCCGCCTGCTCAAGCCGGCGGCCGGTGTCGTCCACCTGGACGGGAGCGACATCGCCGACCTGCCCGGCCGCGAACTCGCGCTGCGCCTGGCCCTGTTGCCGCAGACGCCGAGCGCGCCCGACGGGATCGCCGTGCGCGATCTCGTCGCCCGCGGCCGGACACCCCACCAGCGCTGGTGGCGGCAGTGGTCCTCGGCCGACGAAGCCGTGGTCGATCGTGCCCTCGCGGTCACCGGCGCCGCCGCCCTCGCCGATCGCTCCATCGACGAACTCTCCGGCGGCCAGCGGCAACGCGTGTGGATCGCGATGGCGCTCGCCCAGGACACCGAGGTGCTCCTGCTCGACGAGCCCACGACCTATCTCGACCTCGCCTACCAGGTCGACGTGCTCGAACTCGTCGCCGACCTCAACCGCACCGACGGGCGCACCGTGGTGATGGTCCTGCACGAGCTCAACCACGCGTGCCGCTACGCCGACCATCTCGTCGCGATGCGCGCCGGCCGGGTCGTGGCGGCGGGCCCGCCCGCCGACATCGTCACCCCCGAACTGGTCCACGAGGTGTTCGACCTGCGCACGTCGGTGATCGCGTGCCCGGTCTCGGGTGTCCCGCTGGTGATCCCCCTGGGCGGTCGCCGAGAGGTCGCCGAACCGCCCGGCGAGGCGTAGGGCTCGGCCGCTACTCCCAGGGCAGGTCGGCGAGGGCCGGGGCGGCGTCGCCGCGCCGGACCGTGCCCTCGATCAGGCCGTACGGCCGGTCCGTGACCTGGTACACCTCCCCCGGGTTGGGTTGGCCGAACGGGCTCAGGTCGACCTCGACGTGGTGGTGGTTGGGCAGCGTCAGGCGTACCTCGGCCAGGTGCTCCTGCTCCGCCAGGACCGCCTCGCCCATCGTGTACAGGGTCTGCTGGAGCGAGAGGCTGTGCGTCTCGGCGAAGGTGCGCAGCAGGGTGTCCCGGGCGGCGCGGAACGAGGCGTCCCAGTCGGCCGGTGCGGCGCCGTCGCGGCGATGGCGCCAACCCGCCCGCACGGTCGTGGCCAGGATCCGGTCCCGGGTCGGCGCGAGCGTCGTGTAGCGGTCCGTCGAAAAGCCGTGGAACTCGGACCCGGTGGATTTGAGCACGGACACGTCCGCCAGACCGGAGCAGACCTCGACGCCCTCCGGCCCGCGCACGACCCCGGCACGGCGCACCCCCGCCGCCCGGGTCCACGCGTGCGGGTGCGGACCGTGCGTGCCGGCGATTCGCACCCAGGGGTATTCGAGCAGGCGCACCCTCGCGGTGTCGATCGAGGCGTGCGCGTCCACGAAGTGTCGGGCCAGGCGCAGGCCGAACTCCTCGATCGCGGGCAGCGGTCGGTCCTGCGCGAAGGCGTACACCACGGCGCGCATCGTGTCCGTGGGCACCACCCGGGCGTTGTCGCCGCGCAGATGGGTGTCGGCGAGGTCGCCGGACAGGGACACCGAGACGTCGAGATCGCACAGTTCGTGATCGGTCGCGGTGGTCCGGGTCACCCGGGCCACGCGCACCTCCGCCTTGCCATATCGATTCGGCCCCAGAACGATCGCCATCGGTCCGACTCCCTCGTCGCATCGGCGTGTGGTCGCCGCGAATCCAGTGTGCCCACTCGGGCCGGCAGAACGGTGGAAGCCGGACATGTCCCGGTGTTCCGGCGCCCGTCCGGAGTCGGTAACAGGAGATCGACGGGGCGGTCCGGGTCCTCGGTGACACCTCGACCCGAAGGGTAGGCTGCGGCGAAGTCCGCGGGGAGGCGAGACCGACAGGGCCGTCGGCATGCCCTGGGGCCACTCCCTGCCTTGGCACAGAACGCACGTACGTGGAGGGGGCGGCAGTCATGGATCCGCTGAAGCCGGGCGATCCCGGGGTTGTCGGGCGGTACCGACTGTCGGCCCGGCTCGGTCGGGCCGGCCTGGGGACCGTGTTCCTCGGTCGAGCGCCCGGTGGTGAGCAGGTCGCGGTCAAACTGGTGCGGTCGGACCTGGCGGCCGACAAGAAGTTCCTCGAACGATTCCGCACGGACATGGCGGCCGCGCGCGAGGTCGGCGGTACGCATGTCGCCCACGTCCTGGACGCCGACGCCGACGGCACGCCGCCGTGGCTGGTGGTCGAGCATGTCGCGGGCCCGTCCCTGGAGGCGGCCGTCGAGGCGCACGGGGCGTTTCCGGAGCGGACGTTGCGCGCGCTGGGCGCCGGGTTGGCCGAGGGCCTGGCGGCCGTGCACGAGGCGGGTCTGACGCACCGTGACCTGAAGCCGGCCAATGTCCTGCTCGCCGCCGACGGGCCCCGGGTGGCGGACTACGCGCTGGCTCGGGCGCTGGGTACGGCCGGGCTGAACCGGACCGGCGTGGTGGAGATACCGGGGCTGCCGGCGCCGGAGCAGGTCACCGGCGGGTCCATCGGTCCGGCGATCGACGTCTTCGCCCTCGGCGGCGTGCTCTGCCATGCGGCGGGCGTGGCGCCGTTCGGCACGGGGTCGGCGGCCGAACTGGCCCAGCGGGTGGTCCGGGAGACGCCGGACCTGACCGAACTCCCGGACTGGCTGCGCGAGATCGTCGCCGACTGCCTGAAGAAGCGGCCCACCGCACGGCCCGACGCGGCCGACCTGGTGGCCCGCTTCGCGGCGGCCGACCCGGCGACGGACTGGCTGCCGAAGGCGACGGCGGCCCTGCTCGCGACCCACGCGGCGGAGGCGGCGTCGGCCTCGGCCAAGCGGGTGGAGATACCGGACGCCGACGAGGCGGACACGGTGGAACCGGGCGACGCGGACGGCGCGGACGCGGACGGCTCGGACCCGGCGGAGGAGCCGGAAACGGCCGAGGTCGCGGCGTCGGCCGCGCTCGCGACACCCGCGGCGGCGCCGGCCGTGGTGGCCTCCGGGGCCAAGGCGACCAAGAAGACCAAGCCGCGCACCGGCACGGCGGCGGCTCGAAAGACGGACGCGGCCGGCGCGGACGACGAGGCGGATCGGTCCGAGACGGCGGCCGACGACACCGAGGCGAAGCCCGCTCGACCGGCGGCCGAGGGCACGAAGGCGAAGCCGGGCGGCCCGGCGACGACCGACGGCGACGCGGACGACGCAACTCCCGTGACCACCCCGGCGATCCGCGGCGCCAAGCCGGGCAGGCCCACGGCGGCCGCGCGTTCCGCCGCGGACACTCCCGAGGACGACGCGACGCCGGTTGCCACCCCGGCGGCACGGGGCGGCAAGGCCAAGGCCACCACCGACGCGGGCTCGGCCCCGGAAGCCCCCGAGGACGACGCGACCCCCGTATCCACCCCGGCGGCACGGGGCGGCAAGGCCAAGCCCGCCACCGAGGCACGTTCCGACACGGACGACGCCGAGGACGACGCGACGCCCGTGGCCACCCCGGCGGCACGGGGCGGCAAGGCCAAGGCCAAGTCCACCACCGACGCGGGCTCGGCCCCGGAAGCCCCCGAGGACGACGCGACCCCCGTATCCACTCCGGCGGCGCGGGGCGGCAAGGCCAAGCCCGCCACCGAGGCACGTTCCGACGCCGACGACGCCGAGAACGACGCGACACCGGTGGCCAACCCGGCGGCGCGGGGCGGCAAGGCCAAGCCCGCCACCGAGGCACGTTCCGACGCCGACGACGCCGAGGACGACGCGACACCCGTGGCCACCCCGGCGGTACGGGGCGGCAAGGCCAAGCCCGCCAAGCCCGCCGCCGAGGCGGGCTCGGACGTGGACGACGCCGAGGACGACGCGACCACCCCCGTAGCCGTGCCCGCCGCCCGCGACGACAAGCCGAAGGGCAAGGCGGGAGCCAAGGGCGCGCCGAAGGCCGCCGAGGTGGCGGAAGACGACGTGACAACCCCCGTGGCGGTGCCCGCCGTCCGCATCGGCAAGGACGAGGACGACGCGCCGGCCGCCGATCCCGCGCCCGAGTCGGGCAAGCCGGAGGAGCGCTACGACGGTGGCGCGCCGGTCAAGGTGCCGGTCATCCGGCGCGGCGGCAACGCCGAGACGGTCAAGGTCCCGCGCAAGCCGGACGGTCCCGCGCCGGCGGGGGCCGGGGCCGAGACGGTCAAGGTGCCGCATCCGGCCGCGAGCCCGGTCGGCGCGACCACGGTGCTGCCCGCCCCCGCGGCGCCGATCGCCGCACCGCCGCACCCGACCACGACTCCCGCGGCCGCCGCGACGGCGGCCCCGCAGCCGGGCTCCGGCATACCCTTCCCGCTCGGTCTGACCGAGCAGCGCCCCACCCCCGAGCAGCGCCCGGCCAATCCGCTGCTCTGGCACGCGGTGATCGCGCTGCTCGGCGTGACCGCCGTCGGGATAGGGCTGTTCCGGCTCACCGACTCCGCGTGGCGCGACGCCCAGAACATGATCCTGGGCGTGGTGCTCCCCGGCATCTCGGTGCTGGCCGGCCTCGCCGGCCTGGGCACGCTCGTCCTGGCCGTCGTCGACGCCCGCAAGCCCACCCCCCAGGGCGCGCCCCCGCTCGGCGCCACCCCGCAACACCTCCCCGCAGAGGCGGACTCACCCCGCTAGCCACACATCGCCCACGGTCCGCCGGTCGTCCACCCGACGACCGGCGGAGCCGGTTCCGGGCTCAGTACGATCCGGCACAACTGCCCGACATGTCCTGATAGCTGCCGGCGTTGTAGCTCTTGCCCAACGTGGGGTTGTAGCCGCTGCTCGGGTCGTACGAATTCCGACCGCCCTCGTGCGCCGGGCGCTTTCGGCGTTTCCCCTCCCGCAGCCGCCGGATCCGCAGGTCGGACACCCGGAAGGCGGCGCCCGTGTCGGCGTCGTGCAAGGCGCGTCGCCCGAACAGCGCCGCTGCCCCGATCACGTCGGGCGGGCCCTCCGCCGCCCAGTCGGCCCGGCCCCACTCCCGGCGTGCCGCCCCCAGGCACCGCACACCGGCCGGCGTCACCGTCGCCGCCCGCCGGGCGAACGGTCGCGGCACCCGCCGCATCAGTCCGGCCGCCACCAGCCCGTCCCGCACCGCGAGGATCGCCGGATCCCGGGCCGCCGCGAGCCGTACCTCGGTGAGATCGGCTCCGCTCTCGGCCGGCACCAGGGCCAGGATCGTGTCCTCGATCGGCCCCTCCCCCGTGCGCGCCGTCGCGGTCAGCCGGCCGTCCCGGGCCACGAGCAGCAGTTCCCGCACCCGCAGGCCGACGATCGTGGTGTCCACGACCCGTTCGGGGCCACCGGCCAGGAAGGCGAGTTCGCGGACGCCGACAAGGACGGGAACCGACACGGAGGGCTTCATGGATCAGGTGTACCGCGTCGATCGCCGTTCTCGGACATGCGATCGAGCATCGTGGGCAACTCCCTCACCGTGCCCACGCGTTCAGGCGCGGGCCGAGCCCGGGGGCCACACCACGTGGACCCGCCTGCCGGCCGCGCGGGCCCGGGTCACCGCCTCGGCGGTACTGCCTCGGTTGTCGTCGGGCCTGCCGTCCCAGACGGCGAGGAGCACGTCGGCCGCCGCGACCAGGCTCTCGTTGGCCGCCGCGTAGGCGTCCCGGGAAGCGTGCGGGTACGGCATCACCCGAACCTCGTCGGCCGCCGCGAGCAGGTGGTCGAAGGTCGTGCGATAGGCCGCGCCGACCCTGGACTCGCCGTAGTCGGCCGACGGGAGCAACACCACCAGTCGGCCGCCCAGATCGAGCACGACCCGGGCGAAGATCGCGTCCGCGCCGGCCGCCAGGCAGCTGTAGCCGACCAGTTCGTCCGCCGCGACACCGGCGAGCAGATCCCGGAGCGCACGGTCGACCAACGGCGCGGTCCCCGCCGCGAGGTTGATGTGCCCGGTGATGCCATAGCTGGTCACACGTGCTCCAAAGTAGATCGATCACACCGAGGGAACCCCCCATTGTTTGGGCAACCGGTCCGGATTTCCGGCGGATCCGATCGATAATCGGACCGCACCGGCACTCGGGAACACCGGCTTACGGGGAGTGGCATGCACTGGGGAGCCCGCCGCACGGCGACCGCGGCAGCAGCCGTCGCCCTGGCCGTCACACTGGCGGCCTGTACCGGCTCGTCCGGCGCGCCGCCGGCCCGGGTCCGTACCGCCGCCGACCCGGTCGTCTCGGGGGCGCATCCGGCCGGCCCGGACGACTACCCGAAACCTTCCACCGCCGCGCCGTGCGACCCGCGCCGGAGCCTGACCCCGCCCGACCCGCTGCCCGCCGGCGGTCGCATGCCCGCCGGGTCCACGATGGAGACCATCCAGCGGCGCGGCTACCTGATCGTCGGGGTGGACCAGAACACCCGCTACTTCGCCGAGTTGGATCGGCGCAGCGGCGAGATCCGGGGCTTCGACATCGAGATGGCCAAGACCCTCGCGCGGGCGATCTTCGGCGGCCCCGACGACTCCGCGCACATCCGGTACAAGGTGATCACCCAGGCCCAGCGGCCCGAGGTGCTCCGGTCCGGGGTGGTCGACGTGGTGATCGACACGATGACCATCACGTGCGAGCGCAAGCTGGACGTGGCGTTCAGCAGCGACTACTACACCGACGGCCAACGGGTGCTGGTCCGCCGCGACTCCGACGTGCGCACGCTCGCCGATCTGCGCGGCAGGCGGGTGTGCACGGTGCGGGCGACCACCTCGATCGTGTTCCTGCGCGACGATCCGGCGGGCGTGCTGCCCTACGCGGTGGAGAACTGGACGGACTGCCTGGTCGCGTTGCAGCAGGGCGAGGTGGACGCGGTCTCGACGACCTCCGCGCTGCTGCACGGACTTCGCGCGCAGGACTCGGACACCGTCGTGGTCGGGCCGGCGTTCAGCGACGAACCGCACGGCATGGCCTTCCCGTTGGCGCACGAGGACTTCGTGCGCTTCGCCAACGGGCTGCTGGAGCGGATGAAGCGCGACGGTTCGTGGCAGCGGTTGTACGACATCTGGCTGGCCGCGCCGTTGGGCCCGCAGTCGCCGCCGCGCGCGTCCTACGCGGGCTGATCGCGACATCCGGGTCCGCCGGGCCTACTCGTCGACGAGTGTCGGTCGCAGGGCGTCGAGTACGGCGGGATCCTCGATCGTGGACGGCGGTTCGGGGTGTTTGCCGTCGGCGATGTCGCGCATCGTGCGGCGCAGGATCTTGCCGGACCGGGTCTTGGGCAGCGCGGGGACCACGTCCACCCGGCGCAGGGCGGCCACCGCGCCGATCGTGTCCCGGACCCGGCGGACCAACTCCGCGGCCACCTCGGCCGGTTCCCGGTCCACGCCGGCCTTGAGCACGACCAGGCCGCGCGGCACCTGGCCCTTCAGCTCGTCGGCCACCCCGATCACCGCGCACTCGGCCACGTCCGGATGGCCCGCCAGGACCTCCTCCATCGAGCCGGTGGACAGCCGGTGTCCGGCCACGTTGATCACGTCGTCGGTGCGGCCCATCACGTAGACGTAGCCGTCGGCGTCCTTGCGCCCGCCGTCGCCGGTGAGGTAGTGCCCGGGGAAGGCGGTCAGGTAGGAGGCGACATAGCGCGCGTCGTCGCCCCACAGGCCGGTCAACGTGCCCGGCGGCATGGGCAGTTTGAGCACGACGGACCCGTCCGTGCCGGGCGGGACCTCGACGCCGTCCGCGTCCAGGATCCGCACGTCGTAGCCGGGTACCGGCAGGGTCGGCGAGCCGGGCCGGGTCGGCTGCGGCTCCAGGCCGATCGGGTCGGCCACGATCGGCCATCCGGTCTCGGTCTGCCACCAGTTGTCCACCACCGGCACGCCGAGCAGGTCGCCGGCCCAGCGGTAGGTCTCCGGGTCGAGGCGTTCGCCGGCCAGGAACAGGGCGCGCAGGGCGGACAGATCGTGTCCGGCGAGCAGTTTCCCCTCCGGGTCCGCCTTGCGGATCGCGCGGAACGCGGTCGGCGCGGTGAACAACATCGTGGCCCGGTGCTCGGCGGCCACCCGCCAGAACGCGCCCGCGTCGGGGGTGCCGACCGGCTTGCCCTCGTACAGCACGGAGGTGCAGCCGGTGAGCAGCGGCGCGTAGACGATGTACGAGTGGCCGACCACCCAGCCCACGTCGGAGGCGGTCCAGCTCACCTCGCCCGGCCGCACGCCGTAGATGTTCTCCATCGACCAGCGCAGCGCCACCGCGTGCCCGCCGTTGTCCCGGACGATGCCCTTGGGCGGGCCGGTGGTGCCGGAGGTGTAGAGGATGTAGAGCGGGTCGGTGGCCGCCACCGGCACACACGCGACCGGCTCGGCGCTCGCCATCGCGGTGTCCCAGTCGACGTCGGTGTCCGTCGGTTCGGCGGTGAGTGGCGGGCGTTGCAGGATCACCACGTGGTCCGGGCGGTGTGTGGCCTCGGCCAGGGCGGCGTCCACGAGCGGTTTGTAGGCGATGGTGCGGGTCGGCTCGATGCCGCAGGACGCGGCCACCACCACGGTGGGCCGGGCGTCGTCGATCCGCACCGCCAACTCGTGGGCGGCGAATCCGCCGAACACCACGGAGTGCACCGCGCCGAGCCGGGCGCAGGCGAGCATCGCCACCACGGCCTCGGGCACCATCGGCAGGTAGAGCACGACCCGATCGCCCCGGCCGACCCCGAGTCCGCGCAACACGCCGGCGAACCGTGCGGTCAGGTCGAGGAGTTCGGCGTAGCTCAACCGGCGCCGGGTGTCGGTGACGGGCGAGTCGTACAGGATGGCCGCCTGGTCGCCGCGGCCGGCCGCCACGTGCCGGTCCAGGGCGTTGAAGCAGGTGTTCAGCTCCCCGTCGGGGAACCAGCGGTACAGCGGCGCGGCGGAGTCGTCCAGGGCCCGGGTGGGCGGGGTGATCCAGTCGATCGCCTCGGCCGCCGCCAACCAGAATCCTTCCGGGTCGTCGAGGCTTCGCCGATACGCCGACGCGTACGCCCCGCCCTGGTCGCGACTCATCCGCGGTTCCTCTCGGTGGTTGCGGCAGGGCGCGGTGTGACGATGCCGCCCCGCCGGCAGGATCCCGACGGAGCGGCACGAAGTCAAGACGCACGAACGGGCGTTCGGACGCACGTCGGCGGGTCGGGGCGGCCGGCTTGGGCGACCGGCTCGGGTCGCCCGTGCGAGCCGCCGGTTCGGGCCGCTTCGGGTCGCCGGTTCAGGCCACCGGGTTCAGCGTGGTGACGATGCTGGACGGGGTCGGCATGGCGTCCTTCCCGCTCTGCTTGCCGGCGTCGATCGCGGCGTCGAGGTCGTAGCCGTCGCGCGCGCCGAGTTCGTTCTCCACCAGTTGGGACAGCAGTTCGTTGGCGGTGCCTTCGAGGGCGGCGACGGCGGGTGCGGTGGCGATCTCGATCACCCGGGCCATCAACTCCTCCTCGAGTTCCTTGAAGATGCGTTTGACCGCGGTGCGCACGATGGCGACCTCGGCCAGGCCGGCGATCGCGGACAGGCCGAGGGTGAAGGTGGCCGCCGCCGCGGCGGCGGCGATCGCCTCGGCCAGGATGATCAGTTGGGCGATGGCTCTGCCCTTGGCCACCTCGATCACCACCGCGGCCGCGTCCAGCGCCTTGGCCAACATCCGGGCGCCCTCGGCCAGATCGTGCAGATGTTCGTTGTTCAGCTTGCCGTAGTGCGCCTCGAACGCCTCGGCGGCCATCCCGCTGGTGCCGGAGAGGATCCAGGCCGCGCCGTTCTTGCCGTCCGCCCGCGCCTCGTCGATTTCGTCGGCGAACTCGCGGTAGGCGACCGCCAGTTCCTTGAACTCGTCCTCGTCGAGGTTGGGCCAGTCGACCCCGATGACGTCCAGTGCCGTGTCCAGATAGCCCGGTACGGTGATGCCCACAGTCGACCCCCGTCGTCGTCGCCCACGCCCGAACCGGCCGGGCGCGTCCTGTCGACGCTACGCACCGATTCCGGGCTTGTACATCTTTTTCGGGCCCGATGGGCCCGTCCCGCGCCCGCGCCCGCGCCCGCGCCGAACATCCGAGCATCCGTCATCCGGCGGGTCGTTCGAGGCGGAGGCCGATCACCCCCGCGGCCGTGCCCAGCACGATGTGGCCCTCCACCGACACCGCGATCCCGGTCACCGGCAGACCCGGGTTCAGGTCCACCGTCGTGTCGTCGCCCGGTCGGCGCAGTCGGACCGGGCCGTCCGCCCAGGCCACCGCGATCAGCAGGCCCTCGGTGGTCTGTTCGCAGGCGAGCGCGGTCACCGGGGCGGCGCGCGCGTCCAGCGCGTCCGGGCCCGGCTCGGCGCCCGGGCTCCACATCCGCACCCGGCCGTCGCGCCCGCCGCTGATCACCAGCGTCGGCGCTCCGGCGGTGCCGGTGCGGACCGCGCCCAGCGCGGTGACCGGGCCGGCGTGCAGCGGCGCGGAGAACACGCCGCGCGGCGGCGGCTCGTCGCCGGCCGGGGTCGAGGTCGGGGTCGGCGCCGGGGCGTAGCACCACACGGCGCCCTCGGCGTCACCGAGCGCGGGCAGCGGGTGCGCGCAGAGCACGGTCGGTTCGGCCCCGCAGGTGTTGACCAGGCGCCGGAATCCGGCCTCCAGGGCGCCGCGCGGGCCGTGATAGGCCGCGTCCAGGACGTCCACGCCGCCCCATCGGTTCAGCGTGGCCACCCGGCCGCCGTAGGTGCTCGCGAGGGCGCGCAGCGGAATCGGCCCGAAGGAGGCGCCGACCCGGCCGACGATGCCGCCGTCGGCGCCGCGCACGGTGCGGATCGTGCCGGTGTCGTCGACCAGGAGTGCCTGTCCCGCCAGCGCGCCGCGGCCCGATGCGGCGGCGAGCACCGGTCCCGGCCAGCGGTCGGGCCGCAGCGGGTCGCCCTCGCCCCACCGGGCCCACTCGGCCCGCCAACCCGGTGCCGCGGCCCGGGCCGCGAGTCGGCGCGCGGCGTCGTCGTCGCGGCCGAGTCGGTGCATGGCGAGCAGGGCCGCCCGCGTCCCCGGCGCGGGCTCCGCGACCAGCGTGCCGTACGCGCCGCGAAACGCCGCCTGCGCCGGGTCCGCCCACTGCCCGGTGGCCACCAGCGCGCCGGCCACCACGTGCGGCCGGGCCAGCGCCTGCACGATCGGGTCGACCGCGAGCGCCGCCGCGTCCCCGATCCGCACGCTGTGCTCCAGGATCGCCGAAAGCCGCTCCTCCCCCGCGTCGTGGAGCCCGGCCAGGTCCACGATGCCCGCGTCCGCGTCCCGCCGCAGTGCCGCGTGCACCCGGGCCGCCCGGCCGGGATCGAGGCATTCCCCGCGCCGTCCCGCCACGAAGTCGGCGAGCGGCCCGGCCGGCAGCGCCCAGGTGTCGCCGCCGTCGAGCAGCGGGGGCAGCGCGCGGGTCGCCGCCGCGATCGGCGCATCCGTCGCGGCGCCGTCGGGACCGGGCGCCGGACCCGGATACAGGGTCGAACAGGCGATCGCCCACTGCCGGGCGGTCAGCGGCAGGTCGAGCCCGTACAGGGCGGCCACGGCCGAGCGCACGTCCTCGCCCAGGCCCGCCCACCACGCCCGGTGGATCCGGGCGAACCGCTCCGACGGGCCGCCCGGGTCGGCCGCCGAGACGGGCGCGGGGTCCGGGGCCGCCGACGGCGACGACGCCGAGGCCCCGTCCACCCGGGCGGCGAGCCGGGCCAGGCCGGGGTGCGGGTAGGCCGCCTCGGCGGCCGGGGGCGACGTGCCGGGCGCGGCGACGAGCAGTTCGGCGTACCAGCGGGCGAACCGGCCCGGGTGGGTCCACCTGGGTTCGTCGAGATCGAGCGCGGCCGGCCCGGCGACCCGGGTGAACGCGGCCCGGGTCGCGGCGTCCGTGCACTCCACCAGGAGTCGTACGTGCGGCAGGTCGAGCAGCGGGTCGAGCAGGTCGGTGACGATCCGGGCGCCCTCCCCGGGGCTTCCCGGCACGCCGGCGTGGTCGAGATCGGCGATCGTGATCACCGTGCGCCGGGGGTCCAGGGCCGCCCAGGCGACGAGGTGGCGGGGTGTCCGGGCCGCGACCCCCAGGTGCCGGGCCAGTTCGACGGTGACTCCGGGCAGGGTCGATCCGCCGGCCGGGACGAACGCGTGCAGTCGGCGGGCGGGCGGCGTGCCCTCCCCGGCGGTGGCCGCGTACAGCCAGGCCAGCAGGTGCGACTTGCCCGCCCCCGGCGAGCCGCCGACCAGGCACAACCGGGGCGAGCGCGGATCGTCGAGCCACCCGAGCAGCGCGCGGGCGGCGAGGTGCCGCCCACCCGTCATGTGCGGCAGCCGATGCCCGTCCTGGTCGACCACGGTCTTCCGTCCCCCGATTCCTACCGCTCGTGCCGTGCCCGGTCGATGTGGCGCTCCGTCAACGGTTTCCCGCCTGCTCGGCGATGTGCGTCATCAGCGCCCGCACGCCGTCCTCCCGGGACTGCGCGGTCGCCCCGTAGCCGAAGCCGTGGGTGAACTCGGCGTCGGGGAACAGGCGGCCCATCCAGAGCGCGCAGTAGTGTCCGGGCATCAGGCAGGGTTCGAGTTCGCAGTAGACCCGCCGGACGTCCTCGGCCTCCACTCCCCCGGCCGCCAGCCGGTACCACAGCAGTTCCTCCGGATGCGGCAGCCCCGGGCGCGACGACTCGGTCAGGATCCGCGGTTCGCCGCCGGCGTCCACGACCTCGAAGGCGGCCGAACTGCCGATGTTCAGCGGGAGTCGCACGTCGTCCAGGACCCTGGGCCACCAGGCCTCGCGCTCGACGAACGCGGCGGGATCGGCCGCCGTCAACGCCTCGCGCAATTCCCGGTACAGCGGGAACCCCTCCACCGGCTCGTCCACGGCGGCGATCCGGGGCAACATCTGATCGAGCGTCAACAACCCGTCGGCGAACGCCTCCACGCTGCTCGCCACGGCCATCGCGGGCAGGTCGACGCCGAGGAACAGGGCCCGCACCGACCCGTCGCCGGCGACGTACAGCTCCGCGCCCTGATCGGTCCCGAGCCGAACCCGGTCGCGCAGTCCGGCATCGGGCAGCGTCTCACCGACCGCGTCGGCGAACGCCCCCATCGTGAGCGGGTGTTCGTCCTCCGCGGCGATGAAGTACGCGCCGACCTGCACGGGCATCGGCAGGCCGTCCAGGTGCGGCGACGCGTACGTGCGCAGTCCGTCCCGGCCGAAGCGCTGGTGGAGGGCGGCGGAGAGGTCGACGTTCATGGTGGTGCGGGTTTCCTTCCCGATCGCTCGGCGCGGTCGCTCAGCTCAGTGGATACAGGCCGTCGACGTACGAGCCGAAGTAGAAAACCCACAGGCCGTCCCCCTGAAAGGGAAGCGGGTCGCGCGGCTCGATCCGGGCCCGGACGGAGTCGGCCACACGGGCGTATTCGTCGTTGCTCGGCCCCCGGGTGCCCGGTGCGGTGCGCGGAGTCTCCTTTTCCAGCAGGCACAACATGGTGCACAACGAGGAAAGATCCCCGTTGATCGTGCAGTATTCCGCCCCTTCCTCCGGAAACGCGTGGATCCGGCCGGTTTCCAGGTGCAGGAAGACGTACCAGTGCTGGATTCCGCCCAGGAGGAGTACCGGGCCGACGCCGTCCAGCTCGGGCAGGTCCACACCCTCGTCCGGGTCGCCGAGATCCAGCAGCCGCGACGGCTGCGCGCCCTCCTCGCCGGCCAGCGCGGGGGCGATCTGGAACAGCCCCTGCGGCAGACCCGCGTCGCACAGGAAGTCCAGATCCTCGGCCCGACCCTCCACCTCGGCGAGTGCGGCGCGCGAGGCACGCACGACCCGCCGCTCGGGAAACGCCTCCAGGAGCCGGCCCCGGTCGATGTCGAAGATCATCCATTACTCCAGCGTCGGGCTCAGGGATACCGGTACGTGTATACACCGGCGAGCGGACTCGTGTTGCCGGCCCGGTGGTGCTGCTCCAGGTCGAACATGTAGCGGTTGAACGGGCCGTTGCGGTCCGCGCCGTCGAGCCGACTCGAATCGAAGTCCGCGACGTGGCTCACCTCCAGCGGGGAGTTGCGGCCCGGGCCGTTGAGGTGCATGTCGACCCACAGGTCACAGCCCGCCCCGCCGGTCTGCGGAAAGACCTGGCAGGGCGCGCGTTCGGTATACAGCCGGGTCACGTCGTTCTGCATGCCGTTGTGCACCATCGGCAACCCGATGGCCCGTTCCGAGTGACCGCCGTTCTGGCCGCTGCTGCCCACCAGGATGAAGTCGCCGCCGGCGTGTCCGGAAGGGTCCTGATAGTACAGCGACGCGTAGTTGTTCCCGCCGTAGTCGTTCCCCGCCCGGCGCACGTCCTCCACCGCCTGGGACAGGTCCGTGGGGTGTTGCAGGGGCTGCGATTGCACGGGAGTGCGCGGACTGGCGCTGTCGTTGTCCGCCTGCTCCTTCTTCGAGAATCGGTCGTATCTCCCCTTGCCGCCCGGCACCGGGACCCGTTTCGGTTTTCCCTTGGGGGTGACCTCGGGATTGCCCTTGGCGTCGGTCTTGATGTTGACCCTGATCGTGCCGTCCGGATTGAGCACCCGGTCGATACCGCTGTTGGTGCCTCCGTGGGTGACCGGCACGAGTTGGCCGTTCACCAACTGGTGGACCCGGCCGTTCTCGTCGACGAAG
This sequence comes from Embleya hyalina, assembly GCF_003967355.1. Lineage (GTDB taxonomy): Bacteria > Actinomycetota > Actinomycetes > Streptomycetales > Streptomycetaceae > Embleya > Embleya hyalina. Next base: position 78,208 of record NZ_BIFH01000039.1, read on the forward strand.
TACACCGGTGTGCGGTTCGGGCCGGGCTTTTGCGCGGCGTTGCCCGATGGGCCCTTGCCGTCGCGGTCGGCGTCGCCGATCTTCTTCGGGTCGCCGTCGATCCGCTGCCCGAACTTCTTGAGGTTGGCCTCCTCGGTGGCGGCCGTCTTCTTGGCGCTGACCCGCACGTTCCCGGCGGTCTTGGCGACCGCCTGCTGGAGCGCCCCGCCGGCCCGGGTGTGGCCGGTGGACAGCGGCTCGAAGACCTTGCCGAAGGTCTGCCCCAGGCTGTCCTTGTTCCAGAACGAACCCTTGGCCTGGAGGACGCCCGACAACTTCGTGTGCGCGGCCTCGATCCGGGCGGCGGAGGCGTCGATGCCCCGGGCGCCCGACTCCACGTGTTCCGGTTTGTGGCTGAAGCCGTTGCCGCCCCTGGGCGGCGGCCCGGCGGGCCCACCGGTCTTGGAGGTGGTGGTCGCCGGCGGGCCCCCGGGTGGGCCGCCGGTGTCGCCGCCGGGACGTTTGGGCGCCTTCGGCACGGTCGCGGTCGGTGCCCCGCCGCTCGGCTTGGTCGTGTCGTGGCCGGTGCCCGAGGCGCCCGAATCGCCGCCTTTCGGGCCGGTCTTCGTCTTGCCCATCCCCGATCGCCTCCCCGTAGGACGTCGTGTGCGTACGACGTTCCGGGAGAAGGCGAACCGAGGCCGCCGGGGCCGACGCGAGGCGCGCCCGCCCGTTCGATGCGGGGCGACCCGCGTGCGGTCGCCGCGCGCCACTGCCCCCGTAGTGATCGAACGACGTCGACCAACCTACGTTCGGTGCGCGCCGGAACCAACCGGATTCGGGTCAAGTAATGGAAATCCTGGGGCAGTCGAGGGTGTTCCCGCAGGGCCGCGTCGATCGACCCGGCGGGGTTGCGACCTCAACCGCGCTCTCCCGCCGGGCGGTTCATCAGGACCAGGGCCGCCGCGACGGTGGCCGCGCCGATCAGGACGAGCGCGAACACCGTGGTTCCGGTACGCAGGCCCACGGCGTCGCCGAGATAGCCGACGGCGACCGGGAGCAGGCCGGCGGGCAGGTAACCGCCCACGCTCAGCGCCGCGTTGGCCTCGGCGGCGCGCTCGCGCGGGACGTGCGCGCCGAGGAGGGTGAGGCCGCCGAGTTGGCCGAGGCCCTGACCGGCGCCGGCGAGGATCGCGGCCGTGATCAACAGGGGCGCGGACGCGAGGTATACGGCGGCGAGCAGCACGATCATGCCGGCGGCGATCGTGGCGGCCCCGGCGAGCAGCACCGTCCGCACCGCCCATCGGCGCACCGCGAACTGCACGCCGGTCGCGGCGGCGAACATCACGAACGCCGTGGAGCCCGCGACGATCCGGCTCGACGTGTCGAGAAGGTCGGCCAGGAGGGCGGGGCCGAGCGAGAGCACGAACGAGGTGGCCGTGATACCGGGGGCGAACACCGCGATCCCCAGGAGCAGTTGACCGCGATTGGCGGCGGGCACGGAGGGCACGCGGAACCACCGGGCGGCGGTGGTGGGGGCGGCGGCCGGTCGGGCGAGCGGCAGCCGGTACACGACCACGAACGCCGTGGCGAGCAGCACCGCCTCCACCGCGAACACGGTGGTGGTCGGCCCGGGCGCGGTCTCGGACAACACGCCCGCGAGCATCGGCCCGAGTCCGGCGCCGAGCACCATCGCGGACGAGGCCGCCAACGCCCCGAGCCGCCGGTGCGCGGCCCCGGCGACGTCGGCGACCGCGGCCATCCCGGCCGACACGGTCGCGCCGACGGCGATGCCGGTGAGCAGGCGCGCGACGACGAGCGCGGGCACCGACGCGGCGGTGGCGAAGAGGAGGCAGGCGAGCGCGGCCAGACCCAGCGCGGGCAGCAGTACCGGTTTGCGGCCGATCCGGTCGGAGAGCGCGCCGGCGACGGTGAGCGCGCCGAGCAGGCCGACGATGTAGGCCGCGAAGATCACGGTCGACGTGCCGGAGGAGAAGCCGAGTTCGCGCCGCCAGACGACATAGAGCGGGGTCGCGGCGTTGGAGAGCACGAAGACGGCGGTCACCGGCCAGGCGGCGAGCCGGATCCGGGCGGGCGACCCGGACGCGGGTGACCCGGGCGCGGGCGGGCGGGAGGTGGGCGCGGCGGGCACGGGCGCGTGGCGGACGTCGGTCGGTGGCATGGAACCCCCAGGACACGGCTGTACGAATCGAGTCGTACTGACTGTACGAGTCGATTCGAACATGAAGTGCAGTACGATGCAACTCGTACAGCAGCGGCCGGCGGCGGTCGCCCACGGCGAGGAGAGATGCCCAGTGGCCCACAACGCGGTCGTCCGCCCGGTCCCCGACGACGCCCCCGAGCCGCTGCCGGAGCCCGCGATCGGGGAGTTGCGCCTCGAAACGGTCATGGGCGCGCTCGGCACCCCGCTCCGGATGGGCATCGTGCGCACGCTGCTCCTGGACTCGACCGAGTTCGACCACACGTGCGGCTGGTTCGGCCTCGGCCGACCCAAGTCCTCGCTCACCCACCACTTCCGCGCCCTGCGCGAGGCCGGCCTGATCCGGCAGCGCCAGTACGGCCTGGAACGCCGCAGCCACGTCCGCGTCGACGACCTGGACCACCGCTTCCCGGGCCTGCTGGACCTGGTCGCCGCCTGGACCCCCGCCCCCGAACCGACCGACGCCTGAACCCGGGCCGGGACCGGCTCTTCGCGGAAGGGCCTCCGGCCGGAGAATCGGGTGGGCCTCCGGCCGGAGAATCGCGGGGCGGGCGCTCGCCGCGTCGCCCCGCGCATACGCGCACGGACGAGCCGCCTCGGCCGGCCGCGACCGTACCACCACGCCCTAGAGGCGGTCGTACCAGCCCGGGTGGCTGTTGTGCAGGGCCGCGAGGGCCAGGAGTATCCGGCAGTCGGCGTGGCCCGGCGGCAACTCGTAGGAGTCCGTGGTGCCGACGCTGCCCAGGTATTCGAAGACGCGCCTGCCGTCGTGGCGCCAGATGGTGCGCAGCGGCAACCTCGGTGCCTTGCCGCCCAGTACGGCCACCGCCGTCATCAGCCCCCACAGCGGGGACAGCGCCCACCACGCGATCCACCCGAACGTGGTGCCCTTGGCCGCGTGCAGCGTCGGCCCCTCGGCCGGGCGGATCGTCCAGGACGTGCGGCGCAGTCGGCGGATGCTGCCCTGCTCGCGGTGCACCGTCGCCAGGTGTTCCCCGGCCGGTCCGGTGATGCTGTAGACCGCGTAGTCGGGTGCGGCGGAGTAGGTCCCCACCGCGGCGATCCGCTGTCGGCGGGCGCGGTCGGCCCACAGGACCAGATGCCGCGAGGGTGAGCTGCCCATGCCGTCGGTGGACGCCGCGTCGATGTACGCGATGTCCTCGTAGTGCCGTTCGCCCTGCGGGCGGACCCGGACGATCGGGCCGACCCACGTATGGGCGGGCACGTCCCTGGCTTCATCAGCCTGGAGTGCGCGGCGTACCTCGATTGCGGCACCCGCGCCGGTGTGAAGCGCGACGGTCATGTGCGTCCAGAGTTCGGTAAACGGCCGGTCTGGACAGCAGGGTAGACAGCACGGAGGCCCTGTGGGGAACGTGGGAGCGAGATCCCCACCAAAGCGTGCACCGGTCGGGCGGAATGTCCGCCCGACCGGTGGGTCTGTACCCATCTGGGCCTCTGTGCAGGGGACTTACCCGAGCGGGGCGGCGAGTCCGGCGAAGTCCTCGCGGTGGTCCAGGGCCCAGGTGCGGAAGCTGCGCCCGGGCCGGCCGGTGATCGCCTCGGTGGTGCCGGAGACGGGCTCGGGGTCGACGGCGTGCTGCCACAGGTCGAGAAGGGCGTCGGCGTAACCCTCGTTCATGTGCCGGGTCAGACCCGCCAGCGCCTCCTCGCGGCTCACCTCGGTGAACGGCAGCGCGTGGCCGAGGACATCGGACAGGATCGCGATCTGCTCGGCGAAGGACATCGACGCGGGGCCGTTGAGGTCGAGCGTCTCGCCGAGGCGGTCGCCGGACAGCAGCACGGCGGCGGCGACGTCGGCGATGTCGTCCTCGTGGATCGGGGCCAGTTGGGCGTCGGGATAAGGGAGTTGGATGCTCCCGGCGCCGAGCAGCTGGTACTTCCAGCCGATCGTGTTGCCGGCGAACGCGCCGGGGCGCAACACCGTGTACGGGATGCCGGATTCGGCGACGGCGACCTCGACCGCGTGGTGGCTCGCGGCGAGTGGGTTGGCGGTGGGGTCGGGCGCGGCGGCCGAGGCGGAGGACAGCAGCACGATGTGCCGGACCCCGGCGGTGCGCGCGGCCTCCAGGAAGTCGGCGATGCCGGCGGCCTCGGCGTAGAGGAAGACGCCGTACACGTCGCGCAGCGCGGCGGCGGCGTCGGCGACGGGCTCGCGCAGCGACAGCCGGACGGCTTCGACGCCGGGGGGCGGGTCGAGGGCGGTCGGGTCGCTGCTCGCGATCCGCACGTCGCGGCCGGCGGCGAGGAGGCGGGTGACGACGCCGCGGGCGACACTGCCGCGGGCGCCGGTGACGAGGGTGGTCATGGTGATCGATGTCCTTGCGTACGTGTGGGGCGGGCGTGGCGCGTCGGCCTGGGGCCCATGCGCTCCGAACAGTGTTCGTTACGAACAACGTACGTTCCGAACAGTGTTCCGTCAAGGCGTTATGCTCGGACCATGTCGAACCCTCCCGGCGCACCTCGACGGTCCGCCCCCGCCGCCCCGGTCAGCCGCCGTACCCGCCCGGCCAAGGCCGCGCTCAGCGCCGACGCGCTCGTGTCCGCCGCGCTCGCGATCCTGGACGCCGACGGGCTGGACGCGGTGACGATGCGGCGGGTCGCCCAGGCGCTCGACACGGGCGCGGCGTCGCTGTACGTCTATGTGGCGAACCGGGACGAACTGCTGGCGCTGGTCTACGACCGGGTGGTGGGCGAGATCCCGCTGCCCGACGTCGGCCCGGTCGGCGCGCCGGTGCCGCACTGGCGGGCGCGGCTGACCACGCTGATCGGCGACGCGGTCACCGTCCTCGGCGGCCGGCGCGGCATCGCGTCGGTGGCCCTGGGCGACGTCCCGACCGGCCCCAACGCGCTGGCCCTCGCCGAGACGATCCTGGGTCTGCTGTCCGGCGCGGGCATCGACGACCTCACCCGCTCATTCGCCCTGGACCTGATCAACCTGTACATCACCGCCGCCGCGACCGAGCAGTCCGCCTACGTCGCCAAGGGCGAACAGGGCCGAACCGAGGAGAGCGAGGTGGCCGCAATGAACGAGACCTTCGCCCGCCTGTCCGCGACCGAGTACCCCCACCTGGTCGCCATGCGCCCCACCCTCACGGAGGGCTCCGGCGACGAACGCGACGCCTGGACGATCGAAGTCCTCCTCAACGGCATCCTCACCACCCCACCCCACCCCCCACGAACCCCCTGAACCGACCCCTCGTCGCAGCCGATCGCCGGCACGGCCGCCGTCGTCGTTCAGGCCACCCGAAACGACATGTCGCCGATGTTGACGGTGACGTCGAGCCGTCCGCCCAGCGCGGCCGCGTACGAGCGCAACGTCTCCAGTTCCATGGCCTCGAGGTCACCGGTCTCGATCTGGGACACGCGCGCCTGGGAAACCCCGAGGATCGCCGCCACCTCGGCCTGCGTCCGGCCCAGGGATTTGCGGAGTTCCTTCAGGTGGAAGCCGACGACATAGGCGTCCAGTTCCGCCCGGGCCCGCGACTGCACCCCGGGGTCGGCCAGGTCCGGGTTGACGCGGTGGGCATCGGCCTTGACGTCCTGCCAGCGCCGTGCGGGACTCATGATCGCTGCTCCTTCTGCTCCTCGCGGTACTCCTGATACCGGGCCTCGGCGAGCGGAATCGCTTCCTCATACCACCGTGACCACTGACCGGCCTTGTCGCCGGCCACGAGAAAGATCGCCTGCCGATCGGGATCGAAAACAAACAGTATGCGAATCTCGGTGCGGCGCCGGGAAGCCGGGCGCAACTCCTTGAGGTTCGGCAGGCGACTGCCCTGCAGGGTGTCCACGAGCGGACGGCCCAGAGTCGGCCCCCGCTGCGCCAACAGGTCGATCGCCTCCACGATGAGGGCCGCCGAATGCGCATCGGTTTCGCACAGCTTCAGGAACCAACTCTCCACAGGTTCAAGAAGGCAGATCTCCCATGACACGCGTCGAATATAACATGAGGCTTATATTGTCGAGGTGAAGCGCATGGCTGTGGAGGTGGTGTCCTGGGGCGTGAGGAGGGCCACCCGGCCAGGTGGTGTCGTGGCGGCTTTTCCGGTGGGCAGATCATCACAATGACCCTCATGGAAGATCTGGCCGAAACCGTGGCCCCGGCCCCACGTCCTCGCTCCGGCGGCGGTGCCGGTCGCACCGCCGCCGAGGTGGAGAAGTTGCGCGGGGTGCGGCGGATGAAGGTGATCGCGACGGGGTTCCTGCTGTTCGCCGTCGTGTTGTTCGTGCTGGCGCGGTGGGCCGAGGCGCGGGGGGCCGGCGCGTGGGCCGGGTACGTACAGGCGGCGGCGGAGGCCGGGATGGTCGGCGCGATGGCCGACTGGTTCGCGGTGACCGCGCTGTTCCGGCGCCCGCTCGGGCTGCCGATCCCGCACACCGCGATCATCCCGACCCGCAAGGACGCCCTCGGGCGCAACCTCGGCGAGTTCGTCGGCGAGAACTTCCTCTCCGACGCGGTGGTGCGGCAGCGCCTGGGCCGCATGGAGGTCTCCCGGCGCGCCGGCACCTGGCTGGCCGCCCCCGGGCACGCCGAACGGGTCACCGAACAACTGGGCGCGCTCGCCCGCGCCGCGCTGACCGTGCTGCGCGACGAGGACGTGCAGAACGTGTTCGGCCAGGCGATCACCCGTCGGGTCTCCGCCCAGGCCGTCGCCCAGCCGATCGGCGAACTGCTCGACCGGCTCGTGCGCGACGGCGCCCACCACGGCCTGGTCGACCTGGTGGCCGGCAAGGCGCACGACTGGCTGGAGACGCATCGCGAGGCCGTGTTGCGCGTGGTCAGCGAGGAGTCCCCCGACTGGTCCCCGCGCTTCCTGGACCGCCGGATCGCCGACAAGGTGCACCGCGAACTCGTGCGCTTCGCGGGCGCGGTGCGCGACGACCCGGAGCACACGGCCCGACTCGCCGTGGACACCTTCCTCGCCGACGTGGCCCGCGACCTCCAGCACGACCCGGCGATGATCGCCCAGATAGAGCGCCTGCGCGACCGCACCATCGCGCACCCGGCCGTGCAGGACCTGATCGCGTCGGTGTGGAGCGCCGCCCGCGCGATGCTGGTCGAGGCCACCGAGGACCCCGACAGCGCACTGCGCAACCGGGCCACCGACGCGATCCGCTCACTGGCGACCCGGCTCGCCGAGGACCCGCGCGTGCGCGGCAAGGCCGACCGCTGGATCGAGCAGGCCGCCGCCTACGTGGTGACCACCTACCGCGACGAGATCACCGCGCTGATCACCGACACCGTCGGTGCCTGGGATCCCAAGGAGACCAGCCGCAAGATCGAGATCAACGTCGGCCGCGACCTCCAGTTCATCCGGATCAACGGCACCGTCGTCGGCGCGCTGGTCGGCCTGCTGATCCACACCCTCACGCAGGTGCTCGGCTGAGCCGACCCCGACGACCCCGACGCCGCCGCGCTCAGCTGCTCGGCCGCGCCGACTCCGACAACTCCTCCGCCCGCGCCTTGGCCGCCCGCAGGTCCACCTTGCCCGCCGCCGTGCGCGGGATCGACTCGACGAAGTGGATGCGCTTGGGCGTCTTGTAGCCGGCGATCCGGGTCCGGGCGTGCGCGGTGATCGCGTCCGCCTCCGGGGCAGCGCCCTCGCGCAGCACCACGAGCGCGGTGACCGCCTGGCCGAAACGCGGGTCGGGGACACCGACCACGACCGCGTCGAACACGTCCGCGTGCGACTTCAGCGCGTCCTCCACCTCGTCCGGGTACACCTTCTCGCCACCGGTGTTGATGGTCGCGCTGCCCCGCCCGAGCAGCAGGATGCCGCCGTCCTTGTCCAGCTGCGCGTAGTCGCCCGGCAACACCCAGCGCCGCCCGTTCGCGTCCCGCACGAACGTGGCGCGCGTCTTCTCGTCGTCGCCGTGATACCCGAGCGGGATGTGCCCGCCGACGGCGAGTCGGCCCACGTCGCCCGAGCCCGGCTCGACCGGCACCAGGCGATCGTCCAGGACCGTCGTGGTCTCCGAGGAGGCGAACCGGGTGGCCGTGCCCGGCGCGCCGGTCTGGCGCATCGCGGCGCCGGTCTCCGACGCGCCGAAGCTGTCGATCACGAACATCCCGGCCTGTTCGAGCGCGGTACGCACCGCCGCGCTCATCGGCGCCCCGCCGTTGCTGATCGCCTTGAGCGCGGACAGGTCGTAGGTGTCGGGGTTGGCCGCCAGCCAGTCCGCGAGGGGCCGGCCCATGCCGTCGCCGACCACGGCCATCGACAGCGCCTTCTCCCGGGCCGCCAGCGCCATCACCGCGTCCGCCTCGAAGGCGCGCCCGGTCCACATCAGGAACGTGTTGCCCATGTAGAAGGTGTTCCACATCGACCACTGCCCGCCGCCGTGCATCATCGGCGCCAGGCCGAGCGTGGTCATTCCGGCCGACTCGCGCACCGTCTCCGCGAGTTCGCCCGGCGTACGCAGCTTGGGCCGGGCGCCGCGCCCGGCCTGGAGGGCGGCGAAGAAGATGTCCTCCCCGCGCCACAGCACACACTTGGGCATCCCGGTGGTGCCGCCGGTGTACAGGCCGTACAGATCGTCGTCGCTGCGCGCGCCGAAGCCGCGGGCGGGCGAGGCCGCGGCGAGCGCGTCCTCGTAACCCACGGTGTCCTCGGCCGGCTCGGTGGAGCCGTCCTCCAGGATCACCACGTGCCGCAGCGCCGGGAAGTCGGCCCGGATCGCCGCGGTCGCGCCGGCGAACGAGCGCTCGGCGATCACCGCGACCATGCCCGAGTTCTCGTACAGGTAGCGCAGTTCGGCCTCGACGTAGCGGTAGTTGATGTTGATCGGCACCGCCCGTGCCTTGTGGCAGCCGATCATCGCCTCGACCCACTCCGCGCGGTTCCACGCGTGGATCCCGACGAAGTCCCCGGGCCCGATCCCGGCCCCGAGCAGATGATGCGCGACCCGGTTGGCCCGCTCGTCCAGTTGACGGTAGGTCAGGCGTACCTCGCCCGCGATCATCGCGGTGCGGTCGGGGATCGCGTCCACCACGATCTCGAACAGGTCGGCGAGGTTGAACGACGGGCTGACGGGCGTCATGGTCGGCTCCCACGGCGGATGTACGGATGCTCCCGGTACCGGGGATCCGGGGCCGAGGCGGGGATCCCATCCGGTCGGAAGCAGGGTCGGGCCAACTTACCCTTGACTCGATCAAAAGAATAGCCGCGCCATGATCCGGCAAAGCACTGTCGGAACCCGCCCGCACGGCGGTACTTTCTCGCCACGAAAGCCCGGCAAATATCCCCGAACATACGAATTGCCGGAGTCGGTCGGGCACTGCGGGATGGGCGTGGTCCGGCGCGACGTGGACCGCGAACCGGGCCGCACCGTCGCCGGGTTGTCCCACCCGGGCGTCGCGACGCTGTACGACGTCGGCGAGGACAACACCGGCGCCGAGCCGATCCCCTTCCCGGTGATGGAGTTCGTCGACGGCCGCACGCCGGCCGAGGCGCTGCGCGAGGGCCCGCTGCCGATCGGCCGCAGCATCTCGATCGCGCACGACGCGTCCGACGCGCTCGTGCACGGCCACGGCCACGGCCACGGCGTGCCGACCTCGACGGGCGGGGTGAAGGTGCTCGACTTCGGCATCGCCAAGGTGCTCGCCGAGACCACCACCCGGCTGACCGCGACCGGGATGACGGTGGGTACGCCCGCACCGACCTGTACTCGCTCGGCGCGCTGATCCACGAACTGCTCACCGGCCGACCGCCGACCCCGCCGTCGGCGATGCGCCGGCAGGTGCCCGAGGAACCGGACGCGGTGGTGTTGCGGCTGCCGGCCAAGCACCCCGACGAGAGGTTTCCGACCGCGAGTCGGCTGCGCACGGCACTGGAGGACGTCCGGATCCGGGCCCACCGCCCCCGTACGACTTCGGCCCGCCGCCGGCATGGCGGCCCGATCCCCCGCCGTCCGTCGGCGCGACTGGCGGTGCTGCCGGTGTGGGGGCCGCTCGCGGTGTCGGCCGCCGCCCTGTTCGCACCGGCCTACCGCCGAAGCTACGGCGCGTCGGTCGTCACGCTCCGGGTCGCGCTCGCCGTGACGGCCTCGATCGAAGTGGCCCGCGAGGTGCGCTGCCGGCGCCCGCCCGCGATATCGCCGAAATTTTCCGGCCGACCGACGCAACCCGCGTGAGCGCACACGCGTCGAGATGATGAGGACCCGCCGGGGGATTGCCGTCCCTGACCCGGCGGGCCCGTTTCATGCCGAAGTTTTCCGATGGCACATCACGTGCCCTTGAACTCCGGGGTCTTCTTCTCCGCGAAGGCTCGCGGACCGATCTTGGCGTCGTCGCTCATGAATACCCGCATTCCGATCCGCGACTCCAGCTGGAACGCATCTTCCTCGGTCAACTGGTCGGTTTCACGCAGAACGCGCAGGACCGCCTGAACGGCCAGTGGACCGTTGGCCGCGATCTGGTGGGCGATCTCCTTCGCCTTCTCCAACGCGCCGCCGTCGGGTACGACATGCCCGATCAGGCCGAGCTCCTTGGCTTCGGGCGCCTTGATGTGGCGGCCCGTCAACAGCAGGTCGGCGGCGACAGTGTACGGAATCTGCCGGCGCAGGCGCACCGCGGACCCGCCGAGCGGGAACAGACCCCAGCGCACCTCGGAAACCCCGAAGCGGGCCGACTCGCCGGCCACCCGGATGTCGGTGGCCTGGAGGATCTCGGTGCCGCCCGCGATGGCCGGGCCCTCGATGGCGGCGATCAACGGCTTGGTGAGGGTGAAGCCCTTGAGACACCACTTCATCACGGACATGTCCATGGCCGGCCTGCCCTCGCCGCCCTTGAACGCGTCGCCGGGCGCGCGCCGGCTCATCGCCTTCAGGTCGGCGCCCGCGCAGAACGCGCCGCCGGCGCCGGTGAGGATGGCCACCCGGATCTCGGGGTTGTCGTTCACCTCGTCCCAGGCGGCCTCCAGGATCTCGACCATCTCGCCGGTGACCGCGTTGCGGGCCTCGGGGCGGTTCATCGTGATGACCAGGACGGGGCCGTCCCGCTCGACCAGGGCGTGCGGTTCGCTCATGTCTGTTCGTCTCCAGGAATCCGGGGAACACGGGATGCGGCGCCGGCGCGACCGCACCTGGGATGGGCTCGAACGAGCCGGCTCAGGCGAACTCCCCCGCCGGTGTGGCCGCGAAGCCGGCGCCGATCCGCAACGCCTGCTCGGTGGCGCCGCCGAGGGAGAGTTCGAGCTGCTTGGCGTGGTTGAAGTAGCGGTGCACGAAGTGCTCCTCGGCCACACCCATCCCGCCGTGCACGTGCACGGCGGCGTGCGCGACGCGGTGGCCGCCGTCGGCCGCCCAGAACTTCGCGGTCGCGATCGCCTCGGCGGGATCCAGGCTCTCGGCCACCCGCCAGGCCGCCTGCCACGTGGTCAACCGGATCGCCTCGACGTCGATGTACGCGTCGGCGAGCCGGTGCCCCACCGCCTGGAAGGAACCGATCGGCCGCTTGAACTGGACCCGCTCGCTCGCGTACTTCGCGGTCTCGCGCATCGCCTTCTCGGTCACCCCGAGCTGGGTCGCGCACAGCGCCAGCGTGGCCAGCTCGCGCAGATTCACCGCCGCGTCGGGGCCGCCGAGGGCGGTGCCGACGGCCCGCTCCAGGGTGACCAGGCCCGCGATCTCCTTGGCCGTGGTCAGCTGGGCCTCGATCCGCACGCCGGGCGCCTTCGGGTCGACCAGGAACACACCCGCGTGCCCCTCGCCGAGGTCCGCGGACACCAGGATCAGGTCGGCGACGGTCGCGGCCGGCACCGCGGTCTTGACCCCGTCGAGGTGCCAGACCCCGTCCGTGCGCACCGCCTTCGTCGCGGGCGCGGCGCCGTCCCGGCCGTACGGCTCGGCGAGCGCGTAGGTCAGGATCCGCGAACCGTCCACCGCGCCCGGCAGCCAGGTCGCCTTCTGCTCGTCGGTGCCCATCCGGCTCAGCAGCGACGCGGCGACCGCGATCGAGGGCCCGAACGGCACCGGTGCGAGCGTGCGGCCGATCTGCTCCAGGATCAGACACTGCTCGAACACGCCGTAGCCGGAGCCGCCGAACTCCTCCGGCAGGCCGATCCCGAGCAGGTTGGCCTTGGCCAGCTCCGCCCACAACTCGCGGTCGAGGCGCGGCGCGCCGTCCTGCTCGACCCGCCGGTCCAGCGCGGTCAGCGCCTCGTGGGTGACCCGCTCGCCGAGGATCCGCCCCGCCAGGCCCACCAGGTCCTGCTGTTCTTCCGTGTAACCGAAGTCCATTTCACCTGTCCTTGTCAGCGTGGTGACGGCGGGTCAGCGCGGCGGCCGGGGCAGCCCGAGGCCGAGCATCGCGATCATGTCGCGCTGTACCTCGTTGGTGCCGCCACCGAAGGTGAGGATGAGCGCCGTGCGGTGCATCTTCTCCAGCCGGCCGCGCAACACCGCGCCCGGCGAGTCCTGCTGGAGGTAGGCGTCCTCGCCCAGGCACTCCATCAGCAGCCGGTAGGCCTCGGTGGCGAATTCGGTGCCGAAGATCTTGGTCGCCGAGGCGTCCGACGGGCCGACCTTGGCGCCGTGGTCGACCGCCCAGGCGATCTTCCAGTTGACCAGTTTGAGGAACTCCACCTTGGCGTGCACCCGGCCGAGGTTGGCCTGGACGTGCTCGCGGTCGATCACGCGCGAGCCGTCCGGCAACACCGCCCGCTCGGCCCAGCGCCGGGTCTCGTGCAGCGCGAGTTGGATGCCCGCGGCCGAACACAGCGCCACCCGCTCGCGGTTGAGCTGCCCGGTGATCAGCTTCCAGCCGCCGTTGAGCTCGCCGACCATGGCCGACGCGGGCACCCGGACGTTCTCGTAGAAGGTCTGCGAGGTGGTCTGGCCGCCCATGGTCTTGATCGGGGTCCAGGAGAAACCCTCGGCGTCGGTGGGCACCAGGAACATGGTCAGCCCCTTGTGCCGGGGCGCGTCCGGATCGGTACGCGCGGCCAGCCACACGTAGTCGGCGACGTGGATCAGCGAGGTCCACATCTTCTGCCCGTTGATGATCCAGTCGTCGCCGTCGCGGACCGCCTTGGTGGTCAGCGCGGCGAGGTCGGTGCCCGCGCCCGGCTCGGAGTAGCCGATCGAGAAGTGCATGTCGCCGGCGAGGATCTTCGGCAGGAAGAAGTCGCGCTGCTCCCGCGTGCCGTACTCCATCAGGGTCGGGCCGACCGTGTTGATGGTCAGGAACGGCACCGCGGCGCCGGCCAGGGTGGCCTCGTCGGTGAAGATCAGCTGTTCCAGCATGGTGCGGTCCTGGCCGCCGTACTCCTTGGGCCAGCCGATGCCCAGCCAGCCGTCCTCGCCCATGCGCTTGACGACGCGGCAGTACGCGCCGTCCTTGCCCATCAGGCTGGTCTCGCCCGCGGCCTGCTCGGCCCGGATCTCGGGCGTCATGATCCGCGCGAAGTATTCGCGCAGTTCCCGTCGCAGGTCCTCCTGCTCGGGTGTGTAGGCGATGTGCACGTGGTCTCCCTGATAGCCGTGGACCTGGTTGGCCGTGGACCTTGCCGGCCGTGGACGCTGTCTGTCGGTCGCGGGACGCGGGGTCGCGGACCCCGGGCGGTCGCCGGGTTCACCCCCGGGGCAGGCCCAGGATGCGTTCGGCGACGACGTTGAGCTGGATCTCCCGGGTGCCGCCGCCGAGCAGGACCGAGGGCAGCGAGAGGTAGTCGGTGAGCGGTTCGCCGGCGGAACCGTCGAGGTGTGCGCCGGCGGGGCCGAACCGCTCCAGGCGGGCGGTGACCACGGCCCGCTGGTGCTCGGTGACCGCGAGCTTGAGCACGCTGGAGGCGGCGCCCGGGTTGAGCCCGGACAGGCGCTGCAGGGTCGAGCGCAGGGTGAGGGCGCGCAGCGCGAAGTTCTCCGCGGCGAAGGCGCCGAGCCGGGCGAGCGGCGCCGGGTCGGCGGCGGCGGGGTCTGCCGTGAGATCGGCGACCAGCTTGCCGAACGCCTGCATGCCCGGACCGCCGGCGATCATCACCCGTTCGTTGGCCAGCGTGGTGCGGGCGATCCGCCAGCCCCCGTTCACCTCGCCGACCACCCCGTCGTCGGGCACGAACACGTCGTCCAGGTAGACCTCGTTGAACTCGGACCGGCCGTTGGCCTGCTTGAGCGGACGCACGTCGATGCCGGGCGTGGCCATGTCCACCACGAAGTACGTGATGCCCTTGTGCTTGGCCGCGTCCGGGTCGGTCCGGGCCAGGCAGATGCCGAAGTGCGCCTCGTGCGCCTTGGAGTTCCACACCTTCTGGCCGTTCAGCCGCCAACCGCCCTCGACCCGGGTGGCCCGGGTGGCCAGCGCCGCGAGGTCGGAGCCGGCGCCCGGCTCGCTGAACAGCTGGCACCAGACGATGTCGCCGCGCAGGGTGGCCGGCACGTACGCGTCGCGCTGCGCCTCGGTGCCGTGCGCCATGATCGTGGGCAGCGCGAACTCGCCGATGACGGTGCTCGGCGGGGTCAGCCCGATCCGGGCGAACTCCTGCTGGATGACCACCTGTTGGGCCGGGTCGGCGCCGATCCCGTACGGCCTGGGGTAGTGCGGCGAGACATAGCCGAGTTCGGCGAGGCGCTGCCGGCGGGCGGGCTCGGCCAGTATGTTCGCCGCCGCCAGGTTCGCCGCCACCTCGGCCCGGAAGGCACCCGTGTCGCCTTCGTCGAGTTCGAGGTCGAAGCGCCGGGTGGGGCCGCCCGCGAGCGCGGCGCGGCCGAGCCGTGCGGCCCACTCCGGCGCCGCGCCGAGCCACTGGCCGAGGAAGATCGCCCGGCGCCAGTACAGGTGGATGTCGTGTTCCCAGGTGAAGCCGATGCCGCCGAGCATGGTGATGCAGTCGAGCGCCACCTCGCGGGCCAGGGGCAGGCAGACCACGGCGGCCTCGGCGGCGGCCAGGGCCAGCTGTTCCTCGGCGTCGGGGGCGGTGTCGTCGGCGGCCCGGGCCGCGTCCCAGGCGGCGGCGCCCGCGAGTTCGAGCCGGGTGAACAGGGTGGCGGCCTTGTGCTTGATCGCCTGGAACGAGCCGACCGCGACGCCGAACTGCTCGCGGACCTTGACGTAGGCCAGCGCGGTCTCGAAGCACCAGCGGGCCACCCCGACGGCCTCGGCGGCGGCCAGCACGGCGGCGAGTTCGCGCACCCGGGTGGTGGTGACGCCGGGGAGGACCTGGGACGCGGTGATCTCCAGGCCGTTCGTCCGCACCCGGGCCACGCCGCGGGACAGGTCGACCGGGTCGAGCGCGGTGACCTCGACGGCCGCGCCGGGTTCGACCACGAACCAGATCTCCTCGGCCCGGGCCGGGTCGGCGTCGGTCCGGGCGCCGAGCAGCAGATAGGTCGCGCCCGTCGCGCCCGGGACCGGCTCGACGACGCCGTGGATCTCCCAGCCGACCTGGGTGGCGCGGGCGGTCAGGCCCGGTACGACGGCGACCGCGCCGGTGGCGCCCTCGGCGAACGCCGGGAGCAGCGCCTTGGCCGGTTCGGGGCCGGCGTGGCGGGCCAGCACGGCGCTGGTCAGCACGCTGGGCAGGTACGGGCCGGGCAGCAGGCCGCGGCCGGTCTCCTCGACGGCGACGGCCAGTTCCAGCAGCCCGGCGCCCGCGCCGCCGTACTCCTCGGGCAGGTGCACGGCGGTCAGGCCCTGGCCGACCAGCGCGGCCCAGCAGTCCGGCGGGCCGCCGGCGGACAGCTGCCCGGCGGCGCGGCGGGTGCTCTCGATCGAGGCGTGGCGAGCGACGAAACCGGCTACCGATTCCGCGAACGCCCGATGCTCGGTGGCGAATCCGATCGGCACTGTAGTACTCCCTCACCAATACTTGTCTCGATCAAGTAAGCAGACAGGCTACCTGACTGGATCCTGGGTCGCCAGATCCGCGAGGCCGGGTGGCCGGCGGCGCGTGGCGGGCGGGCGCGGGCGCGCCGGGGTTCAGTTCGGGCGGGTGGACGGCAGGCCCAGCTTGCGGTGGTCCCAGGAGACGATCCGGTCCGGGACGACCTTGATCACCACGCGCTTGTTCAGCATCATCTCCACGGCCGGGCGCATCTCCTCGGTGTACGGCGCCGCGTAGCGGCCGAACACGCTCACCCCCAGCTCCCAGATCCGCTCCGGCTCCTCGACCACCTCGGCCTTGCCGACGATGGACACCCCGCGCAGTTCCTCGTAGTACTCGCCGGCCTCGACCAGGCAGGTGATGGTCGGGTTGCGCCGCACGTTCAGCACCTTCTGCGCGCGGGCCTTGCTCTCCAGGGCGACCTCGCCCTCCAGGAAGCCGTACCACATGCCGATCGAGTGGATGCTGCCGTCGGCGTTGAGCGTGGACATCGTCATCGAGTGCCGCCCGGCCAGGAACGCGGCGACCTCGTCGTCCGACATCCGGACCCGATCCCGCTGCTTGACGCCGTGGCCCATGTGCTCGCCCATCCCGCACTCCCCTTTTGATTGCCTGGGTCAACCATTTGTACACTGCCACGCCCGGGGCTCGATTGACAGACCGTCAGTTTCGGCACCACGCAGGCCCGGAACGACGATTGACACTGCGTCAGGTCCTGCCTAGCGTCGGCGCCATGACCCGAACCGACGACTCCGAGGTCCCCGACTACCCGGCCCGGTTCCGCCTCGACGGGCGCGGCGTCGTGCTGCTCGGAGCCGGCCAGGGCATCGGCCGGCAGACCGCGCACGCCCTCGCCCAGTGCGGCGCCCGGGTGTTCGCCGTGGACCGCGATCCGGACCTGGCCGCCGACATCGCGGAGGAGGTCGACGGCATCGCCTGGTCCGGCGACGCGACCTCCCGCGCCGACGCCACGCGCATGTGGGCCGACGTCGAGGAGCACCTGGGCCGGGCGCACGCGATCGTCGACATCATCGGCATGAGCCGCTACGCCGACCTGCTCTCGATCACCGACGAGGACTGGACCTGGCACCAGGACGTGGTGTTGCGCCACGCCCTGCTCGCGCTGCAACTGGGCGGCGCGCACCTGGCCGCGCACGGTGGCGGCGCGATCACCTTCGTCGCCTCGGTGTCCGGCCTCACCGGCGCCCCGATGCACGCGGCCTACGGCGCCGCCAAGGCGGGCCTGATCTCCCTGGTCCGCTCCGCCGCCGTCGAACTTGGCCCCCGCGGCGTCCGCGTCAACGCGGTCGCGCCCGGCATCGTCTGGACCCCCAGGGTCTCCGCCTACCTCGGCGAACCGGGCCGGAAGGCCAACACCGCCAACACCCCCCTCGACGACGTGGCCCTCCCCGCCGACATAGCCGGCCCCCTCCTGTTCCTCACCACCGACCTGTCCCGCTACGTCAGCGGCCAGGTCCTCACCGTCGACGGCGCGGTAAGCGCCAAATTCCCCTACCCCCTGCCCGACATGGACGCGGCACCGCACTGACCGACCGCCCGAACCGAACCGTCACCGCACCCACCGGACCTCGCGTGCGGCGCGTCGACGCGCGCCGAGCGGCACCTGAGAGGATGCGGGGAGGCGAAGACGGTAGCGAGTCGTGGAGCGAGGAGTACGCGGTGACCGATGTACGACGCGTAGGGGTGGTAGGGGCCGGGCTGATGGGGTCCGGGATCGTCGAGGTGTGTGCGAAGGCCGGTCTCGACGTGCTGGTGGCGGAGACCAACGCGGCGGCGGCCGAGGCCGGCCGCGCCCGGGTGACCAAGTCGATCGATCGTGGGGTGAAGGCGGGCAAGCTCGCCGAGGCCGATCGCGACGCCGCGCTGGCGCGGGTGGCCTACACCACCGATCTGGGCGAGTTCGCCGATCGTGACCTGGTGATCGAGGCGGTGGCCGAGATCGAGGAGGTCAAGACGCAGATCTTCGCCACCCTGGACAAGGTCGTGACGCGCGAGGACGCGATCCTGGCGTCCAACACGTCCTCGATCCCGATCATGAAGCTGGGCATGGCCACGTCCCGGCCGCAGCAGGTCGTCGGGATCCACTTCTTCAACCCGGTGCCGGTGCAGAAGCTGGTCGAGCTGGTGCCCTCGCTGCTCACCGACGAGAGCACGGCGGCGCGCGCCGAGGCGTTCGCGTCCGAGGTGCTGGGCAAGACGGTGATCCGCTCGCAGGACCGCGCCGGCTTCGTGGTCAACTCGCTCCTGGTGCCGTATCTGCTCTCCGCGATCCGGATGTTCGAGTCCGGCTTCGCCTCGGCCGAGGACATCGACAACGGCATGGTGCTCGGCTGCGCGCACCCGATGGGCCCGCTGCGGCTGACCGACCTGATCGGCCTGGACACGATCAAGGCGGTCGCGGACAGCCTCTACGACGAGTTCAAGGAGCAGCTCTACAGCTCGCCGCCGCTGCTGCTGCGCATGGTCGACGCGGGGCTGCTCGGCAAGAAGACCGGGCGCGGCTTCTACCAGTACTGAGCCCGGCCCCACACGCACCACGAGGGCGGTCCCGATCGGGGCCGCCCTCGTGGTGTGTGTGGTCCGACTACGGCGTGCGCGCCTCGACCTTGTCGATCCGTACCGGCTCGCGGCCCTGCGCCGGGCCCGCCTCCGCCCCCGGCTGCCGCCGGCCGTCGTTGGCCACCACGACCGCCTGGCCCGTCTGCAGCGGGACCTCCTTGATCAGCAGCACCACGATCAGCGCGAGCAGCCCGAACGGCGCCGCGAACAGGAAGATGTCGCCCACCGCGTGGCCGTAGGAGTTCTCCACGATGCCGCGCGCCGGCTCCCGCAGGTGGTGCACGTTCGGGATCCCGCCCCCGCCGCCGGTGCCCGACTTCAGCCCCGCGTCGGAGAGGTAGCCGGTGACCTTGGTCGCCATCACCGCGCCGAGCGCCGAGACGCCGACCGCGCCGCCCAGGCTGCGGAAGAACGCGACGACCGAACTGGCCGCGCCCAACTGGTGTACCGGCACCGCGTTCTGGACCGCGAGCACCAGGTTCTGCTGAAGCGCGCCGATGCCCATGCCGAGCAGGAACATGTACACCCCGAGCACCCACAGGTTCGTGTCCGCGCGGGTGGTGCTCATCAGGGTCAGCCCGATGGTCAGCGAGACGCCGCCCATCACCAGGTAGCGCTTCCAGAACCCGGTCGCGGTGATCAGCTTGCCGACCACCGTCGAGGCGATCACCAGGCCGCCGATCATCGGCAGCGTCATCAGGCCGGACACGGTCGGCGACTTGCCGCGGGCGATCTGGAAGTACTGGCTGAGGAAGACCGACCCGCCCATCATCGCCAGACCCACCGCGAGGCTCCCGAGCACGGCCAGCACGATGGTGCGCTGCTTGAACAACCACAGCGGGATGATCGGCTCCGCGGCCCGACCCTCGACCCGGATGGCCAGCGCGATCAGCAGCAGCGAACCGAGCACCATGGCCGCAGTCTGCCAGGAGACCCAGGCGTAGTTCTTGCCCGCCAGCGAGACCCACACCAGGAGCACCGACACACCGGCGCTGATCAGCGTCGCGCCCAGGTAGTCGATGGTGACCTCACGCTTGACCACCGGCAGCTTCAGGGTCTTCTGCAGGATGACGATCGCGGCCACCGCGAACGGGACGCCGACGTAGAAGCACCAGCGCCAGCCCAGCCACGGGGTGTCCACGATCACGCCGCCGATCAGCGGCCCGCCGACGGTGGCCAGCGCGAAGGTGGCGCCGAGGTAGCCGCTGTAGCGGCCCCGCTCGCGCGGCGAGATCATCGCGGCCATGATCACCTGCGCCAGGGCGGTGAGACCGCCGACGCCGACGCCCTGGATGACCCGACAGCCGATCAGCATGCTCGTGTTCTGCGACAGACCGGCCAGCGCGGAGCCCGCCACGTAGATCACCAGCGCGAGCTGGACCAGCAGCTTCTTGCTGGTCAGGTCGGCGAGCTTGCCCCAGATCGGGGTGGTCGCGGTCATCGCGAGCAGCGTCGCGGTGACCACCCACGTGTAGGAGGTCTGGCTGCCGTGCAGGTCGGAGATGATCCGCGGCAGGGCGTTGGACACGATCGTGGACGACAGGATGGCCACGAACATGCCCAGGAGCAGCCCGGACAGGGCCTCCATGATCTGCCGGTGGGACATCGGCTCCGCCGACGTCTGCGCGGCCGGTGCGTTGCTCATACCTACCCCTTCTACTGCGGATGCTCTGCGCCCGGACGCGGCTTCCCCACCCCCGACACTCGTTGCTTGGTACAACCATAGCAATCTTTGTTGCTGCAAGCAACTTTCAAGAGATGGTCAAGTCGGCGCGCCTCGAAGTGACCGGATGACTACGCGGATAGGATCCGCGGCATGGCAAAGACCCCTCAATCGGGCACTTCGGGCGGCAATGTCGGCGGTGTCTCGTACCGCACGATCGGCATCGCGGCGATCGTCGTCCTGAGCGTCTGGTTCGTGCTGGCCAACACCGGCTCGGTGAGCATCCGATTCTGGATCCCGACGCTGGAGGCGCCGCTGTGGATCGTCCTGGTCGGGACGTTCGCGGTGGGCATGTTGACCGGGTGGTGGGTGAAGGCCAACCGGCGCTGAGCCGCCCGATATCCTGGGCCGCATGCTTCGCTCCAGGCTGCGTCCGGCCGTACACGTGGCGAGCCTGTTGACCGCCGGCGTGCTCGTGGCCGGCTGTTCGAGCTCCGCCTCCCCCTCCGCCGAACCCTCCGCGATCACGCCCACGGGGTCGGAGACCACCCCCGTCGGCGACACGGTCTGCGCGGGCCTGCTGCCCACCTCGGCGGTCACCGCGTTGCTCCCGGCCGCGCCCGCGTTCACCGGCAAGGACCATGTGCCGCTGGCGCACTATCCCGTGCTGCGCTGCCAGGTGACGGCGGGCGAGCGCTCGTTCGTCGGCTCGGCGTACCTGTTCAACATGGCCGGCGCCGAGCGGGTGCAGTTGCCGGGGCTGACCACCGCGGAGTCGGCGCCGCTGGGCACGAGTACGAACGGGCTGTACGGGATGGCCGGTGCGGACGACGCCTGGCTGGTGCAGAACTGCAAGGTGCAAAACGTCGAGAACCCGGTCCCGATGCTGGTCCGGGCCCGCACCCTCGCCCCCGCCGGCACACCGGACCGGCCGGACCAGCGGCAGCAGTTGGCCGACCTCGCGGTGGACCTGGCCAACGGCGTGGCCAAGGCGGCCGGCTGCGAGTCGAAGCCCGCCCCCCGGCCGGAGGGGATCAAGCCCGCGAGCAAACCCGAGCCGATCACCGACGCCCCCGTCTGCGGCATGCTCGACCCCGCCGCGCTCGGCCCCCAGGCGGCCGGCGATCAGCGCGCGCGCTGGACGGCCGCCGCCACGCCGGAGGGGCCCGGTGCGATCCAGGGCTGCGACCTGTTCCTGGACAACCGGCGGGTGCTCTCCTTCGCGATCGTGCACGGCTACCTGGCCCCCGGCGCCGAGGCCCCGGGTGAGCGCTCCGTGCTGTCCGAGCGGCTGCCCACCGGCGGCATCGCCAACGACGCCCAACTCTCGGGCACCGTCGAGGGCAAGGTCATCGGCATGTGCGACGGCCACACCGTGGCCTACCAGCTCACCCGGCACAACGGCGAGGATCCCCCGGGCCGAACCCTGGGCCAACCCACCGAACAGTTCTTCCGGGCCTTCGCCGACGGCGCCTCGAAGTGGGGCCTCAGGTGCGAACCGATCAACCCCAAGACCCCCGAGGAGAACTGGAAGTTCCGCTCCTGACCCGACGCGGGCCGGCAACGCGAAGGAGGGCGCCGCGCGAACCTCGCGCGACGCCCTCCCCGAGCGGTGCCGTCAGCCGATCGCGTCACCCACGTGGGTGACCCGCGTTCAGGACACCTCCGCCCGCTCCCGCGTCCCCGCCGGAAGCGACTGCGGTTGGGCACTCTGCCCACCCTTGCCGCCGTCCTGCTTCGGCCGCTCGGTGCCGCCCGTCCCGGACGCGTCGCCCGCGGGCGGCAGTTCGCTGAGGAACTTCTTCTCCACGTCCGGGTTTTCCTTCAGGTACGCCTTCACGCCCTCGGCCGCCGCGTTCGGCTTGCCCGCGTAGTCGACGAAGACCTTCTTCTCCAGCGGACCGAGCACCGAGTCGTCCAGCTTCAGGTTCTTCACCCACGTATTGACGTCGGGGAAGTCCTCGGCGAAGCCCTTGCGGCCGATCGAGCTGATCCACCCCGGCGCGCCGTACGACTGCTTCGGGTCGGCCAGCGGCTTGATGTCGTACTTCGTGTACGCCCAGTGCGGACGCCACATCGTCACCACGATCGGCTTGCCGGCCGCCATCTGCCGGTCCAGCTCCGCGATCATCGCGGGCGTACTGCTCTTGACCAGGTCGAAGTCGAGCCCGTACTCCGGGATCAGCTTCTTCTCGGTCAGGTCCATGATGTTCGCGCCCGGCTCGATCCCGACGATCCGGCCGCCGAACTCCTTCTCGTGGCCCTTGAGATCCTCGACCGACTCGTACGGCAGGTTCTTCGGGATCGCGAGTTGCACGTCCACGTTGTTGTACCAGCGCCCGATCTCCTCGAGCTTGGACCCGTACTCGTCCAGGTACTTCTTGTGCAGCGTGGGCAACCACGCGTCCAGGAACAGGTCGATGTCGCCGCGCGCCAGGCCCTGGAACAGCGGGCCCACGTCGAGCTGCTTCATCGTGACGTCGTAGCCGCGCTTCTCCAACAACTGCTTGTACATGTTGGTGACCACGACGTCCTCCTCCCACGGGATCCAGCCGACCGTGATCTTCTTGCGACCACCGTCGGAGGCACCGAGGCCGAAGCCGCCGAGCAGCCCCGCGACCAGCGCGACGGTCACCACGCCGCCGACCGCCACGACCGGGCGCGGACGCCAGTCGAGCAGCCACTTCGGGGTGAAGCCGTCGGCGCCGCGCACGGCCTTGGCGCGCTTGGCCCGAGCCTCGGCCCGCTGTCCGGCCGCACCGACCGTACGGTCCAGGTAGATCGCGAGCACGACCACCGCGACGCCGGCCTCGACGCCCAGGCCCACGTTGTTGTTCGACAACGCGCCGAACACCTCGCTGCCCAGGCCGCCCGCGCCGACGATGCCGGCGGTGACCACCATCGACAACGACAACATGATGACCTGGTTGACCCCGGCCATGATGGTCGGCAACGCGAGCGGGAACTGCACGTCCTTGAGGATTCGCCACTCGCTCGTGCCGAACGCCTCGGCGGCCTCGACCATTTCGGCGTCGACGCTGCGGATGCCCAATTCGGTCATCCGCACCCCGGGCGGCAGCGCGAAGACCACGGTGGCCACGACGCCCGGCACCTCGCCGATGCCGAAGAACGTGATCGCCGGGATCAGGTACACGAACGCCGGCATCGTCTGCATGAAGTCGAGCACCGGCCGCAACACCGCGCCGACCGCACGACTGCGGGCGGTCAGGATGCCCAACGGGATGGCGACCAGCAGTGCGATCGCCGCCGAGACCAGCACCAGGGCCAGCGTGGACATGGCCGGCTTCCACATGTCCAGGCCGTCGATCAGCAGGAATCCCGCCGCCGCGACCAGCGCGAACACCGGCCCGCGCACGGCCCAGCCGATCACCGCGAACAACACCACCACGACCGGCAACGGCGAATCCGTCAGCCAGTCGGCCAGGTGGGTGACCGCGCCGCCGACCACGCTGCGGATGAAGTCGAACAACCAGGAGAAGTGGTCGCGCATGAAGTCGACCAGGCTCTCGGCCCAGTCGCCCAGATGGATCCTAGGCATCGTCGCGCACCTCGCCCTCGGCCCCGAGCCGCTCCACGACCGACTCCGCCGCCGGCGCCGGTATCCGCACCTCGACCGAGTCGACCGGCGCCGCCGCGCCGGAGCCGTCCACACCGGCCGCGCCTGCCGGGAGCAACTTCTCCCCCGGCCCCGCGGGCACCAGCATCTTCACGCTCCCGGTGTCGGTGACCCCGAGCGTGCCGCCGTCGGCCTCGCCCGAGCCCCCCGCGGCGTTGCCCAGCGCGGCCAGCAGGCTGACCCGGGGCACCACGCCGACCAGTCGCATGCCCTCGTCCACCACCGCGAGCGGCAACCTGCTCTCCGCGCACGGTGCGAACAATTCGGCGACCGGCGTCTGCGTCGTCACCGTGACCACGTCGAGGCCCGGGTCCGGCCGGACGGTGCGCTCACCGGTCCGCGCCGCCTCGGTGACGGCCGCGTCGGTGACCGCGCCGAGCAGCCGGCGGCCGTTCTCGCGTGTGTCCACCACGAACGCCGCCGTGGTCTGCGCCTCGCGCATCGTGCGCATCGCGACACGGGGCCCTTCTCCGCAGGTCACCGTGGCGCGCGAATCCTCCATGATGGAGCCCGCGGTCAACACCCGGGTACGGTCCACGTCCGCGACGAAGGACGCCACGTAGTCGTTGGCGGGGTCGGTCAGGATGTCCTCGGCGGTGCCGATCTGCACCACCCGGCCGTCGCGCATCACCGCGATGCGATCGCCGAGCCGCATCGCCTCGTTGAGGTCGTGCGTGATGAACACGATGGTCTTGTGCAACTTCTCCTGGAGTTCCAGGAGTTGGTCCTGCATCTCGCGGCGGATCAGCGGATCGAGCGCGCTGAACGACTCGTCCATCAGCAGGATGTCGGCGTCGGTGGCCAGCGCGCGGGCCAGGCCGACCCGCTGCTGCATGCCGCCGGACAACTCGCTCGGCGCGGACTCCTCCCAGCCGGCCAGCCCGACCAGGGCGAGCGCCTCGCGGGCACGCCGGTCGCGCTCGGCGGCCGGCACCCCCTGGACCGACAGGCCGTAGCCGGCGTTCTCCAACACCGTGCGGTGCGGGAACAGCGCGAAGTGCTGGAAGACCATGCTGATGCGCCGGGCGCGCACGTCGCGCAATTCCCTGGCGGGCAACGAGGTCAGGTCCCGGTCGTCGATGTAGACGGCGCCGGCGGTGGCGTCCAGGAGGCCGTTGAGCATCCTCAGCAGGGTCGATTTGCCGGAGCCGGACAGGCCCATCACGACGAAGATCTCGCCTTCGGCGACCTCGAAGGAGACGTCGATGACGGCGGGGACGGTGCTGCCCCCTCGTACGTCGTCGCGGCTTTCGCCGGCGCGCAGCCGGTCGAGCGCGTCGTCGGCTCGACGGCCGAAAATCTTGTACAGGCCTTCGGCCCGGAGTCTGGACACGGATACCTCGTCGTTCGGGCCGCGGAGGAACGGAACCGTTGATACCGGTTCCGGGCCGGAGCACCGCCGTGATGAGGGCGCCGGCGCCGCGGGCTGCTGGATGCGGGAGTACGGCCGGCGCAGAAACGTCACGGCAGCGGCGCACGTCCGGGGTCGAACGCCTTTCCCGAGTCCCCTCGGAAAAGTTGTATCCCGCATTTGTTACCGGGCGTGACTTGCCCGAGTCATTCCAACGGGAAACATATGGAGATTCACGTCTCATCAACGCGATGCCATATGTCCGAATTAATCCATTAATAACTGCATTCGACCCCTCCCTTTTCTTGTGATCCCTCGGTGATCATCGTGTGATCTCGGCGTGATGACACAGCCATGTCCATGACTCTCGGTCATCGAATGGCCACTCGACGACGCATTCCGCGCGTCGATCGCCGCGCACGGGCGCGCACTCCGGCGCCGTCGCCCGAATGGCCGTGGCGCGGGCGGGGCGCACATGCCCCATAGGGGTGACGTTCCCGCATTCTCCAGGTGACACAACGTCACCAGGCGGTAACGTCCCGGCGCGAGAACGCAAGCGGCGATCCCTCACTGTCGCACACCCCCCTACCGATGGAGCCTTCCGTGTCACGCTTGCTCGACGTCAGCCCCGAGGTCCGCGCCGAGATCGGCGACGACGAGGCCGCCCGCCTGGTGGCAGGGGAGACCGGCCCCCAGACCTACGCGTGCGCCTCGTGCCGCGGTGAGGGCGACACCACCTCCGTGGAGACCAGCGCGCTGTTGTACCTGGCCGAGGAGACCGCGGTGCTCGCGTTCGCGCACACCCGCTGCATCCCCTCCCAGGTGATCCCGGTGTCCGAGGCCGCGGTCGAGCCGCTGCTCGCGGCGCAGGCCAACCCCGGGCTCGCGGTGCAGACCGTGGTGCCGGGCGGCCCGGTGCCGATCTCGATCACCGGGAGCATGGTGGTGTGCGCGGGCGTGACCTACGCGGCGCTCGTGGTCGAACCCGGGGCGGCCGTGGCCCGTCCGGGCACGCCCGGCGCCCAGGACGAGTTCCTGTCGCTGCTCGGCGAGCGGGGGTTCGCGCCGATCGCCTCCCCCGAGGAGACGCTGCCGCCGCTGCTCGGCGGCTGGTCGGTACAGATGACCGACGGCTACCTGACCGCGGTGCTGTTCCCGGGGGCGGGCGGGCGCACCGAGGCGTGGTGGCAGGCGCAGTCCCCGGCCGAGGTGCCCGAGGCGTGGTTGAACGCGGCCAAGACGCACAGCGTCGTGCTGCTGTTCGCCGCCCCGGTCGGCACCATCGGCATCCACACCGGCAACGACGAGTTGGCCGCCGCGCTCGGCGAGGCGGGTCGGCGCAACCTGCTCGCGGCCGGATCGGTCCCGGTCAGCGGCATCTGACCGGCCGCGTGGCGGCCTCGACCGCGCACGGCCCGGGTCGGGGGGCGACCTGTACCGGGTCGCCCCCCGACGCTCCGATAGCGTGCCGAGCCATGGAGCACTACGACGCGGCCTACGGCGACGAACTGGTTTCCCAGGACCGGCGGCACATCTGGCACCCGTACGCGAGCACCGAGGGCGAAGCACCGCTGTTCCCCGTGGTCGGCGCCGACGGGGTCCGGCTCCGGCTCGCCGACGGGCGCGAGCTGGTCGACGGGATGTCGTCCTGGTGGGCCGCGATCCACGGCTACAACCACCCCGTCCTGAACGCCGCCGCGCACGCGCAGGTGGACACGATGGCGCACGTGATGTTCGGCGGGCTGACCCATCCGCCGGCCGTGCGACTGGCCCGGCGCCTGGTGGAGATCACCCCCGAGCCGCTGACCAAGGTGTTCTTCGCCGACTCCGGCTCGGTCGCGGTCGAGGTGGCGCTGAAGATGGCGCTCCAGTACCAGCGTGGGCGCGGCCGGCCCGAGCGCACCCGGCTGTTGACCGTGCGCGGCGGCTATCACGGCGACACGTTCGGCGCGATGTCGGTGTGCGACCCGGTCGGCGGGATGCACCACCTCTTCTCCGGCGTCCTGCCCACCCACCTGTTCGCGCCGATCCCGCCGGCGGGCTTCGACACCCCGCTGCGGGCCGAGGACACCGCCGGCGTCGAGGAGTTGCTGGAGCGGCACGGCTCGACGGTGGCGGCCGTGGTGCTCGAACCGATCGTGCAGGGCGCGGGCGGAATGCGCTTCCACTCCCCCGCCTACCTGCGCCGGATCCGCGAACTGTGCTCGCGGCACGGGGTATTGCTGATCGCGGACGAGATCGCCACCGGATTCGGCCGGACCGGGGAGCTGTTCGCGTGCGACCACGCGGGGATCGCGCCCGACATCATGTGCCTGGGCAAGGCCCTGACCGGCGGCTACCTGACCATGGCCGCGACGCTCTGCACCGACGAGGTGGCCCGAACCATCTCGCGCGGCGAGGGCGGCGCGTTCATGCACGGTCCGACCTTCATGGGCAACCCGCTGGCCGCCGCGATCGCCGCGGCCAGTGTCGACCTGCTGCTCGCCGAACCCTGGCGCGACCGGATCACCGCCCTGGCCGACGGCCTGCGCACGGGTCTGGCCCCCGCCCGCGACCTGCCCGGCGTGGTCGACGTCCGGGTCCTCGGCGCGATCGGCGTCATCGAACTCGCCGACCCGGTGGACATGGCGGCGGTACAACCCGCCTTCGTCGAACAGGGCGTCTGGATCCGCCCCTTCGGCCGCCTCGTCTACACGATGCCGCCCTACGTCACGACGCCGCAGGACCTGGCCACGATCACTTCCGCGATGGTCGAGGTGGTCCGCGCCCACACATGACCCGCGCGCCTCCCCCGCCCACACCGCGACCCCCGCCGGCACGAGCCGCCGCAAAAGGCTCATGCCGAATGGTCGCTCTGTGTGCCGGTTCGGTGACGGTTCGGGTTCGACCCCGCAACCGCCGTGGCTTTCGGTCGTTGGACCCGATGTGTTCAGTTTCGATGACTCCATCAGCAGCCGGGCCCTCGGCCACCCCGCCCTCTCCGTGGGGGTCCCCGCGCCGCCCGGCCACGACGTCCTGACACCGATCTACAACGCGCTGGAGACCGAGTGGCGGCGGATGTTCCGCGCGGTCCCGCACGAGCGTACGAACGAGGACTACGCCGCGAGCCGGCCCTCGTACGGGGCGCCCCCCGCGATCGGCCACGCCTACGCGCAGGACCCCCCGTTCCCGAACTTCTCGCTGCCCACCCAGGGCGGCTACACCGAGTACGGCCGGCAGCGGGGCGCGTCCCTGGTCCCCGCCCAACCGTCGCGCGCCCAGGGCCCGCACGGCCACCTGCCGCTCTAGCCCGAAGGTGCGCGCGCGAGGATCCCGGGACGGCGGAGACGACGAAGGGCCCGGACGCCGTGCGCGTCCGGGCCCTTCGTCGTCGTTCGTACGGTCGGCCGCGGTCAGCGACCGGTCTTGCGACCGCGCTTCTCCCTGACCTTCATCCGGATCTCGATCGGCGTGCCCGGGAAACCGAACTCCTCACGCAGCCGGCGCTCGATGAAGCGACGGTAGCCGGCCTCCAGGAAGCCGCTGGTGAACAGCACGAACCGGGGCGGCTTGGTACCCGCCTGGGTGCCGAACAGGATGCGGGGCTGCTTGCCGCCGCGGATCGGGTGCGGGTGCGAGGCCACCAGCGTGCCCAGGAACGCGTTCAGCTGCCCGGTGGGGATGCGCTTCTCCCAGCTGGCCAGCGCCGTCTCGATGGCCGGGACCAGCTTCTCCATGTGCCGCCCGGTCAGCGCCGAGACGTTCACCCGGGGCGCCCAGGTGACCTGGACCAGGTCCTGTTCGATCTCGCGTTCGAGGTAGTAGCGGCGCTCCTCGTCCATGAGGTCCCACTTGTTGTACGCGATCACGATCGCGCGCCCCGCCTCGACCGCGAGCGAGATGATCCGGGTGTCCTGCTCGGTCAGCCGCTCGCTGGCGTCGATCAGGATCACCCCGACCTCGGCCTTCTCCAGCGCGGCCGTGGTGCGCAGCGACGCGTAGAAGTCGGCGCCCTGGGTCAGGTGCACCCGGCGGCGGATGCCCGCGGTGTCGATGAACTTCCAGGTCTTGCCGCCGAGCTGGATCAGCTCGTCGACCGGGTCGCGGGTGGTGCCCGCGATCTTGTCCACGACCACCCGGGTCTCGCCGGCGACCTTGTTCAGCATGCTCGACTTGCCCACGTTCGGGCGGCCGAGCAGGGCGACCCGGCGCGGGCCGCCCTCGGTGACGCCGAAGCGCTGCGCGGGGGCCTCCGGCAGGATCGCGAGCGCCGCGTCGAGCAGGTCGCCGCTGCCGCGGCCGTGCACGGCCGAGACCGGCCAGGGCTGACCCAGGCCGAGCGACCACAGCGCGGCGGCGTCCGCCTCCTGGGCCATGTTGTCGACCTTGTTGGCGGCCAGCACGACCGGCTTGCCGGCCTTGCGCAGCACCCGGACCACGGCCTCGTCGCTGTCGGTGGGGCCGACGATCGCGTCGACCACGAACATCACCGCGTCCGCCGACTCGATCGCGTACTCGGCCTGGACCGCCACCGACAGGTCGATGCCGACCACGTCGCGCTCCCAGCCGCCGGTGTCCACGACGGTGAAGCGGCGGCCGTTCCAGGTGGCCTCGTAGTAGACCCGGTCGCGGGTCACCCCGGGGGTGTCCTCCACGACCGCCTCGCGGCGCCCGATGATCCGGTTGACCAGCGTGGACTTGCCCACGTTGGGTCGCCCGACGACGGCAAGCACCGGCAGCGGTCCGGACGCCTCCCCGTCGTGCCCGCCGCGGGCGGGGGCGTCCCCTTCGACGTCGACCCACTCGTCGGGGTCGTAGCCCGCCTCCCACGCCTCCGGGTCGAAGGCGCCCTCGGTGGTGGCGTCGGCGTGCTGCTCCATGGGGGTGTTCCTCGTTCGGGTAGCGGTTCGGGTGAGACTCGGGTGGGCTCGCGTGAGCTCTGGGTCAGCCGGCGCGACCGGTCATCCGCTCGGCCTCGCGCAGGTGCGCGGTGAGCCGTTCGACGATGCGGTCGGACGCGGCCTGGACGGCCTTGCGGGTGGCCCGGCGGTCGGCGTTCTCGACGGCCCGGAAGGGCTTGCCGTAGACCACGTCGATCCGGGAGCGCAGACCCGGCAATGCACCGATCGAGGATCCCCGCGCACCGGTGCCGAGGCAGGCCACCGGGACGATGGGTGCCCCGGAGCGCAATGCCAGATATGCAAGTCCATTGTGCACTGCCGAGAAGTCGGCCTGCCCCCGTGTGCCCTCGGGGAACACCCCGAGCGCGCCGCCGCCGGCCAGCACGTCGAGCGAATCGGTGATCATCCGGCGGTCCGCGACACCGCGCTGGACCGGGATGTGGCCGATCCCGCGCAGTATCGGGCCGAGCGCGCCGGCGAACATCTCGCGCTTGACCAGCACCTGTGTGGGTCGCGGGGCGAAGGCGAAGAGCATCGGCCCGTCGACGAAGTTGGCGTGGTTGCCCGCCAGGATCACCGGGCCGCTCGTCGGTACGTGCCAGGTGCCCAGCGCGCGCACCTTCCAGAAGCTGCGCAGCAGCGGCTCGCCGATGAAGTGCGCGGCGCCGGCGAGCGGGGGCCTGGCGGGTGCGGGCTTGGCGGGTACGGGCTTGGCGGTGGTGCCGAGGGTCGCGGTCACCGCACGTGTTCCGCGACCAGGGCGAGGAGGTGGTCGACCACCTGTTCGCGGTTCAGCTCGGTGGTGTCGACCAGGATCGCGCCCTCGGCCATCCCGGCGGGGGCGACCGCGCGGCCCGAGTCCAGCGCGTCGCGGCGGGCCAGGTCGGCCCGGGTGTCCTCGACGCTGGTGACCCGCGTACCGGTCAGCTCGGCGTTGCGGCGCGCGGCGCGGGCCGCCTCGGAGGCGGTCAGGTACACCTTGACCGGCGCGTCGGGGGCCACCACGCTCGCGATGTCGCGGCCCTCGACCACGATGCCGCCCGCACCGATCACCGCCCGCTGGAGGTCCACCAGGCGGGTGCGCACCTCGGGCACGGCGCTGACCGCGCTGACCGCCTTGGTCACCTCGTCGGTACGGATCGGGCCGGCCGCGTCCCGGCCGTCCACGGTGATGGTGGGCCCGTCCGGCGCGGTCCCGGAGAGGATCTGCGGCTTGTCCGAGGCCGCGGCCACCGCGGCCGGGTCGTGGATGTCGACGCCGTTGGTGAGCATCCACCACGTCATCGCCCGGTACATCGCGCCCGTGTCCAGGTAGCGCAGCCCCAGGCGGGCGGCGACCGCACGCGAGACGCTGGACTTTCCGGAACCGGACGGGCCGTCGATGGCGACCACGGCGGTCGCGAGCGGCGTACGGGCTTCCACGGTCGCCGACCTTTCACTTGTCTGGCTGTCTGCCGGCCGGGGGGCCGTCACGGGTATTGCCGAACCGGGCGGCGCTGCGGAGGCCGCGGGGCGATAGGACACCGCCCGAGGGTACCGTCACGGATAGCCTTGATCGGTTCCCCCATTATTCCGTCACCCGCCCCTTGGAGTTCCCGTCGTGCGTACCGCCGCCGTGGTCGGCACCGGACTGATCGGCACATCCGTCGCGCTCGCGCTGACCTCGCGTGGGGTCACGGTGTATCTGCGCGATCACGACAGGACCGCGGTGCAGACGGCGGCGGCGATGGGCGCGGGTCTCGACGCGGTGCCGGCCGAGCCGGTGGACCTCGCGGTGCTCGCCGTGCCGCCGGGGCGGATCGCGGAAACCCTGCGGCAGGTACAGGAGTCGCGGCTCGCGCTGAGCTACACCGACGTGGCGAGCGTGAAGGAGCAGCCGCTGGCCGAGATCGCCGCGCTGGGCTGCGACCTCGGGCGCTACATCGGCGGGCATCCGCTCGCCGGGCGGGAGCGTTCCGGGCCGCTGGCGGCGCGCGGCGACCTGTTCGAGGGTCGGCCGTGGGTGCTCACGCCCTCGCGGGAGACCGACACCGAGACGCTCAACCGGGCGCTGGAGATGGTGTCGCTGTGTCGTGCCGTGCCGGTGGTGATGAAGCCGCGCGACCACGACCACGCGGTGGCGCTGGTGTCGCACGCGCCGCACCTGGTGTCCGCGCTGATGGCCGCGCGGCTCGAACACGCGCAGGACACCGACACCCGGCTCGCGGGGCAGGGGGTGCGGGACGTGACCCGGATCGCGGGCTCCGACCCTCGGCTGTGGATCGACATCCTGGGCGCCAACGCCGACGCGGTGGCCGACGTGCTGGCGGGCCTCGCGGGCGATCTGGACGCCGTGGTGGGCGCGTTGCGCTCGCTGGCGGCCGACGACGCGGCCAAGCGCGAGGTGGGCACGCGCGGCATCGAGGCGCTGCTGCGGCGCGGCAACGCCGGCCACGCGCGGATCCCGGGCAAGCACGGCGAACCGGCCGCCGTCTACGAGGCGATCCCGGTGGTCGTCCCCGACCGCCCGGGCGAGCTGGCCCGCCTGTTCGCCGACGTCGGCCGCGCCGAGGTCAACATCGAGGACATCCGCATCGACCACGCCCAGGGCCGCCCGGCCGGCCTGGTCGAACTCCAGGTCGACCCCCAACGAGCCGACCCCCTCACACTCGCCCTACGCAACAGCGGCTGGACCGTACAACGCTGACCCACCCGGGAACACCACCGACGGCACACGGCTGCTCCCGACCAAGCACAAACAAGCCAGCCCACAGACCGAACCGAAACCCCTCGAACCACAAACCCCAGCTCATCCGACACCCAAGACCCAGCAAACCGCAGACCGAACCGAAAAGGCCCGAACCACAAAACCCAGCCCGTCCAGCGCCCGAAAACCAGCAGACCGCAGGCCGGTCGGGAACGCCCGGACCACGAAACCAGCCTGTCCGGCGCTTGAGGACCCGCAGGCCGCAGGCCGGCCAGGAACGCCGCCGCTCCGGCACCGAACACAGCCAAGCCGACACCCAGCTCGTCCGGCACCTGAGGACCCGCAGGCCGCAAGCCGAACCAGGAACGCCCGGACCACAAAACCCAGCCCGTCCGGCGCTTGAGGACCAGCAGGCCGCAGGCCGGCCGGGAACGCTACCGCTCCGGCGTCACGCACAAGGCAAGCCACCACCCAGCCCGTCCGGCGCATGAGGACCCGCAGGCCGGCCGGGAACGCTGCCGCTCCGGCGTCGCGCACAAGGCAAGCCACCACCCAGCCCGTCCGGCGCATGAGGACCCGCAGGCCGGCCGGGAACACCTCCCCCTTCGCGGTCAGCGGTGGGCGTTGAGGCGCGCGGCTCGGCGGGTCAGGTGGTCGCGTTCGGCGAGGTTGCCCGCCTTGTGGGCCGCCTCGGCGTACAGCCGTGCCGCCGTCGTCGGGTCGCCGTCGCGTTCGTGGAGGTACGCCGCCACCGCCGTGTGGCGCGGCAGCGAGTCGTCCAGCGTCGCGAGTGCCGCCAATCCGGCGCGCGGTCCGTCGGCCTCGCCCACGGCCACCGCGCGGTTGAGCCGGACCACGGGGTTGTCGGTCAGGCGCACCAGCTCGTCGTACCACTCGACGATCTGCACCCAGTCGGTCTCCTCGGCGGTCGGCGCGTCGGCGTGCAGCGCCGCGATGGCGGCCTGGGCCTGGTACTCGCCCAGCCGATCGCGGGCCAGCGCCGCCTGCAGGATCACCACGCCCTCGGCGATCATGCGGGTGTCCCACCGGTTCCGGTCCTGCTCGGCGAGCGGCACCAGGCCGCCGTCGGGCCCGGTCCGGGCGGCGCGCCGGGCGTGGTGGAGCAGCATCAGCGCGAGCAGGCCCGCGACCTCCGGGTGGTCGATCGCGGCGGCGAGCTGCCGGGTGAGCCGGATGGCCTCGGCGGCCAGGTCCACGTCGCCGGAGTAGCCCTCGTTGAAGACCAGGTACAACACGCGCAGCACGGTGGCCACGTCGCCGGGCCGGTCGAACCGCACGCCGGAAACCGTGCGCTTGGCCCGGCTGATGCGCTGCGCCATGGTCGCCTCGGGCACCAGGTACGCCCGGGCGATCTGTCGCGTGGTCAGCCCGCCGACGGCGCGCAGCGTGAGCGCGACCGCCGAGGACGGGGTCAACGACGGGTGGGCGCACAGGAAGTAGAGCCGGAGTGTGTCGTCCGCCCCGGGCGTGGGCCCGGGCGCCGGCTCCTCGTCGACGATGTCCTCACGCCGGCGCCGGGCCGCGTCCGCGCGGGTCGCGTCGAGGAACTTGCGCCAGGCCGCGGTGACCAGCCAGCCCTTCGGGTCCCGCGGCGGGTCGGTCGGCCAGACGCGGATCGCCTCGACCAGCGCGTCCTGTACCGCGTCCTCGGCCGCCGCGAAGTCGGCTCCGCGGCGGACGAGGATCCCGAGCACGCTCGGTGTGAGGCCGCGGAGCTGTGCCTCGTTCATGCCGGTGGTCACGTCACTCCGCGATGGTGTGCTGCGAGGCGCTCATGAACGGGCGCACCTCCAGCCACTCGTGGATCGGCTTGCCGCCCGCGCCGGGCGCGGCCGACAGTTCCCCGGCCAGCTCGACGGCGCGCTCGTAGGTGTCGACGTCGATGATCATCCAGCCGGCGATCAGGTCCTTGGTCTCGGCGAACGGGCCGTCGGTGACCGGCGGGCGCCCCTCGCCGTCGTAGCGGACCCAGGCCCCCTGCGGGGTCAGCGCCTGACTGTCGACGAACTCGCCGGTCTCCTTCAGCCGGGCCGCGAAGTCGTTCATGTATCCCAGGTGCGCGGAGATCTCCTCCGGCGTCCAGCGGTCCATCGGCACGTCGTTGACCGAGGCCGGAGCGCCGCGGTAGTGCTTGAGCAGCAGGTACTTGGCCATGATGGTTCTCCTCGGTACTGGTGCGCCCATTGTGGTCGCGCTCACCCCGGGGACGAAGCCGCCCACGCGATCTCGACATCGCCGGCCGAATCTTTTTCCGAACCACCTCGCACAAGCCGAGCAGGCCCCTCCCACCACACCCGCCCCCGTACCGCCGGCCGGTCCCCACACCGATCCGCACCGGGACGAACACCCGCATCCACCCACCCGGCAACCTCACGAACCGCCCCCGAAACCACCCGCCCCGTACGCCGCCGACGCGCCCCGACCACACCCAAATCACACCGCAGCCGCACGCCACCCCACAGGTCCACGGCCCACGCCCGGCCCCACCACCCGGCCCGCCGACGCGCCGCAGCCCACCCCCGCCTCACCACACCGCGGCAACCCACCGCGCCACGACCAACCACCTCGACCCATCGCCGCGCCGCAACCCGCCACCCCGCCGGGCCACGGCCACACCGTCGCCGCCCACCACCCGGCTCACCGCGCGGCGGCCGTCCCCGATCCCACCGCCGCGCTGCGGGCCACCAGCCCACCCCCGGCGCCGGGAGGCTTCAGCGGGGTGGGTTTTGTTCGGACCAGCGGCGGCCGAGTTCGGTGCGGAAGTCTTCGCCCCATTGGCTGTTGAGGAGGATTTCCTCGATCAGCGGGTTCGGGGAGCGGTCCCGGCGGTCGGAGAGCACGCAGATCGCGATCTGGCGCAGCACCCCCTTCGTGTCGGTCTTGGGGGCCAGCACCACCACGAGGAGTTGTTCGAGCAGCTTGCGGGTACGTTTCTCGCCCGCGCCGGCCGCCTCCAGACGGTCCCCGAACTGTTCGGCGTCCAGCACCGTTTCGCGCATCGCCCGCATGTCGTCCGGGTTCCACGCCTCGGGGGCGAGCTGGCGGCGGCGCTGTTCCAGGCGCGTGGTCAACCGGTCCGCGATCACCGGCAACACCCGCAGGTCGGCCAACCGCAGCGCGACCGCGAGGGTGACGATGTTGTCGATCGCGGCGACCTCGGTCTTGGCCGCGCCGCCGCCGAGCGCCCGTTCGCGCAGCGTCGGTTTGTCCGGAAGGCGCTTGACCGCGCGCCGTATCTTGTTCACCTCGGTGTCCGGGATGCCGTATTCGGCCCACACGCTCCACGGCGCGTTCCCGGCGCTGGTCGGCGGCGCGCCCGGGGTCGGCGGGTTCTCGGGTCCGCCGACCGCGCCCGGCTCGGCGTCCGGGTCCGCGTCGAGGTCGTCGTCGGTGTGCGGCAGCGCGGGTATCGGCAGTTCGCCGCGCTCCTCCTCGAAGCCCGGCCACGGCCCGGTGAAGGCGTCCTCGATCTCCTCGAACACCGCGCCGTCGTCCGCGTACCAGGTCACATCCGCGGGCTCCGCGCTCGCGGCGGCCGGAGCCGAGTACGGAAGCGACGGCCGGGGCGGCGACACGGTCGACACGGCCCGGGGGGCCGAGGACCCCGCCGGGTAGGGGAACGCCGGTTCCTCCTCGGCCGTGGACACCGTCACCACCCGGGGCTCCCGCTCGACCCGTGCCGCCGCACCACCCCGCCGGACCCGCTCCGCCGCGGCCACCAGCGCCTTCTCGGTCGCCAGTCCCCGATCCCGAACCGGCGCGGGCGCGGCCGTGGGCGCGGCGGCGACGGCGCGCGACGGCGCGGGCACCGACACCGGCGCGGGCTCGAACAGGGGCGCACGCGCGGGCGCGGGCGGCATCGGCGCGACCGCCGGCGCACCCGACCCGGCCCCCGAGCCCCGCCGACCCAACCGGGCGCAGATCTCCCGCGACCGCTCCTCCGCCCGCTCGTGCGGCAGCGGCCGCAGGTCGCGCATGCCCTCCAGGAGGCGGTGGATCCCCGGCCAGTCGGTGTCGGTGTAGCGGCTCACCAGCAGCGCCGCCGCGTGCGCGTGCACGTCCGAGCCGGCCTTGGGCTCCTCCCCCACGACCAACCGGTAGCGGCCGGCCCACGGCTGCGCGTCGCGCGGCCGGCGCGGCAGCACCACGAACCTCGGCTTGCCCGAGTGGTCCAGCGTCTCGAAGGTGGAGAACGTGAAGGACACCGGGACCAGCCACAGGAGCAGGTCGGACAACCCCCACAACATCGGCACCGGATCGATCCCCACGTCCGCCTGCCGGAACGAGAAGAACCGGCCCGGATGCCGCAGCACGGCGGCGACCGCGACCTCGAGCAGATACGCCTGCTCGCGCGCGCGGCCGCGCAGCCGCTCGGCGTGCCCGTCCAGCGCGGCGGCCACGAAGTCCGGGGCCAGCGGCGCGAGTCCGTAGCCGCGCGGGATGTCCTCCAGGGCGGACTCCGCCGCCCACACGGCCTCCTGGGTGAGTACGAGCGCGGCATGCGGGCCCAGGTCGCGGCCGGGGTCGAGCAACACGCGCGCGTTGTTCCCGTCGACCACGTACTCGCGCCGGACCACCGCCGCGCCACGACCGGTGTGCACCAGCGCGACGCTGGTCACCGGCGCCCCGCGGTCCTCCGCGTCGACCGCCACATGCTCGCGCAACTCGTCGTGCCAGCCAAGCAGTTCGTCCCGGGATACGGAGGAGGCGATGGGCCCCAGGCCGCGCCCGCCGAGCAGGCTGTCGTCCTGGCGCCGGTAGACGATCTGGCGGTACCCGCCCGCCTCGGCCGCGGTCGGCGGCTGGTTCCCTCCCGGCTGCGCCGTGCGTGCCGTGCGTGCCGTCATGGCTACGGTCCCGTCCTGTGCGGCATGGTCTGGAAGCTCTCCACGGTCAGTCGCCCCATCTCGAGCAGAAACGGCTCGCGATAGCGGGAGGAACACAGCACGTCGACGAGCACGTTCTGATAATCCGCCCACACCCGCAAGGACGTCCGAAGGGCCCAGACCGTGCCCGCGACGTCGACGGCCAGCGTGGACAGCACGTCGGCGCCGAATCTGGGCCGCTTGACGTCGGTCACGGTGAGCCGGGCCAGCGTCTCCACCAGCCGACACAGCGTCTCCCTCGGGGCGCCGCAGCTGTCGAAGGTGTTGATGTCCTCGTGCAGCCGGCCGAGCACCGTCGCGTAGGTCTGCCTGGTGTGCCGTTCCGGCCGGCCGCCGTCGCCGTAGGCCGGATGCAGGAGCCGATCCAGCCGGTACACCACGGGGACCAGCAGCGGCGGCCGGGCGAGCAGCAGCGCGACCGCGAGCGAGGCGGGGTCGACCTGGATGAGGACGTCGCGGAACTCGTTCGTCTCGTGCCCGTTGCTCCGGGTCAGCAGCCCGTCGGCCACCTCCAGCGCGGTGTAGCCGTTGCGGGACGCGCCCAGGCGCTCCCACTCCCCCCGGTCCCACGTGCCGCGCGCGAGTCGGCCCGTCGGGCCGTTCGGGGGCAACACCGGACGGCTGCCCGAGCCGGACTCGGGACGGGGGGCCGTGCCCGGCGGCGGGACGAGCCGATCCGGGCGGGGCGGGACCGGCGCGTCGCCGCCCACCGTCGGGCGATACGCCGGCATCGGTCCGGCCCGGTTCGCCTCGCCGCCCGCCCGCCACGCGTCGGCCGGCCCGGACCGCCCGAACTCCGGCGGCGCGGAACCCGACTGTCCGGGCCCGGGCGACGACGGGCCCGGTCGCGCGTACCCCGGCGCGGCGCCCCGGCCGTACCGATCCCGCTCGGTATACCCACCGGGCTCGTCCGCGGCGTCCTGGTCGTCGTCCTCACTCCCGTTGATCCAGGTCTCCGTGTAGCCGTTCTCCCAACGCTCGGCGTCGGCCTGCGGCTCGCGCGCGCCGCTGCCCGCCGCCGGGCCGGGCGACGCCCCGGGCGGTACGGGCGGCGCCGGCGACGTCTGCGGGGCCCGCGGCGGCTCCGGCGTCCGGGGCTCCCGCGGCGCGACGGCGACCGCCGGTGTCAGCCGGGTCGCGTCCGATTCGAGCGCCAGCACCAGGTCGGCGACCTCCCGATACGACGCCCCGTCGGTGCCGATCGCCGTCTCGATCCGGGCCAGCAGCGCGTCCACCTCGGCCCACGGGCGCGTGCAGTACAGCTGTACCAGCAGCCCGGCGGCGTCGCGGAACACGTCCTGCCCCGGCTGCGGTTCGGCGCGCGGGTCGATCCGCAGCCGGTTGGCCGGCTCCGGTGTGTTCGGCCAGCGCGGGACCAGGACGAAGCGCGGCTTCAGCGGCGCGTCGCTGGTCTCGTAGGTGGAGAAGGTCCACATCCCGGGCGCGATCGGCTGCGCCAGGTCGAACACGCCCCACAGCAGCGGCACCATGTCCGCGCCGACGTCGCTCTGATGCAGGGTGAAGGTGCGGTGATGGTCGCGCAGCACGGCCGCGAGCACCACCTCTAGGAGTTCCGGCCGGGCCCGGGCCCGCTCGCGCAGTTGCCCGCGGATGGCCGGGTCGAACGCCTCCGGGCGGATCGTGGTGCCGCGCAGCGGTACGTTCTCGGGCACCTCCGCGAGCGGGGTCCTGGACCCCGTGAGCCCGCCGCCGCGCTCCTCGTGCAGCCACGCGGTGGCCAGCATCGTGTGGGCCCCGACGCTGAGTTCGGGGTCCACCAGGACGTGCGCGTCGGTTCCCGGTCGATTGCCGGCGTGGACCGCGGCCTCGCGCAGCACCAGCGCGTGCCGGTTCTCCAGACGTACCCGGCAAAAGCTCCAGGCGGGGGTCTCCGGCAGCGAGCGGTCCATCGAGACGTGCTGCTCCAAGCCGCCGTGCCAGTCCCGGAGTTCGTTCAGACCCAGCGACGTGGCGATCGGGCCCATCCCGCGACCGCCCAGGAGGTGGTCGTAGCTCCAGCGATAGACGATCTCGTCCAGTCGATCCTCTGTGCCGCCCACCCCGTCCGATGCCATCTCACACCCCCACCCGCTCGATGTCGGCCTGATCGAGCATGCCGCACATCGCGAGGATGGACACCACCGGTTCGAGAACCCGGCGCGGCCGGATGCCGCCGGGGAAGTGCCCGTCCCGCTCGCGCGCGCCGGTCGCCGAGACGAAGTGCATGGTGCAGCGCCGGAATTCCTCGAACGGGCTGAGCCACGCGCCGGCGTCGTGCGCGTACAGGAACGAGTACACGTCGCGGCTCTCCGCGTCCGTGCGGGCCGGGTCGACCACCCCGGGTCGGGGCGGCTGCGAGCCCAACCAGGCGTCCACGGGCGGCTCGAAGCGGATCAGGTCGGACTTGGTGACCGCGACGGCGACCGGTTGGTCGAGCAGGGCGGCCGTACGCGGCAACCGGTCCATCACCGCGGCGAAGGTGCGGTCGCCCCGGCGCAGGCCCGCGGTGTCCTCGCCGTCCCGGGTCAGCCGGCGCAACTCCGGCAGGTCGACCGCGACCACCGGGTCCACCACGAACACGAACGCGTCCGCGGCGGCCAGGAATTGCATCTCCCGGCCACCCCGGGCCAGGTCCTCGCCGCTGACGTCGAAGAAGGCGATCGGCCGGGTCCGCCCGCCCGTGCGCAGCAGCAGCGCGTCGGCGAACTGTACGAGGTTGCCCTGGTGGTTGACCGTGGTCCCGAGCATCTGTCCGCGCTGCAACAGGTCGACCCGGTCCCGCAGGTATTCCTGGTGGTGGCCGGCGTCCACCGGCACGTGCGTCACCCCGTACCGGCGCAGCCCGCCGGCGTCGATCTCGGCGATCATCGCGGCCAGCAGGTGGGTCTTGCCGGAGAGGCCGTCGCCGATCAGCCCGACCACCAGCGGCGGTTCGTGGATCATGTAGTTGGTCGGCAGGAAGTGCTCGCGCTCCTCGTCCCCCGTGGGGTTGGGGCAGCGCATGAAGGTGGTGATCATGCGGTCGTGCCGCTTGACCGGGTCGGTGACCGTGCTCAGGTCGACCCGCTCGTAGCGCAGCCGCGCGTCGCGCTCGTAGAGGTCGTTCTCGTTCCAGCGGACCAGGTCCAGGCAGAAGGGGCAGCGCACCACGGGTCGATTCGCGTCGATGGGATCGCCCGTCGGGGCGCCGGCGGACGGGGTGACGACGGTGATCGTCTCGCTCGCCCCGCGCGTGGGCTCGCGGGTGTCGCGCGTTTCGGTCCGGCCGGCGGTCCCGGGCGGTGCGCCGACCGGCCCGGGTGCCTGGCCCACCGGCGGTTCCTCGCGCGGTCGGGTGGTCCGGGCCTCCTGACGGGTGCCGAGCGCGTCCAGCCGCTGCCGGATCGCGTTCACCCGGTCCGCCTCGGGCAGCGTGTGCACCTCGGTGGGTACGTTGAGCAGCCGGTGGAAGCCCGACCAGCCGGAGCCCACGTAGTGCCGGACGATCCGCCGGGCCAGTTCGCGGTGCGGGTCGAACGGCTCGCCGCGGCCGGTCAGATCGACCCGGACGCGCGGCCCGGGCGGACCGGACGGCGCCCGGGGCAGCGCGATGAAGCGCGGCGCCCCGTTGGGGTCGTCGACCGCGTCGTCGACCTCGAAGGTGGAGAACGTCCACGGTCCCGGAAGCAGCGCGGTGAGCAGGTGTTGCAGGCCCCACAGCAGCACGGTGGCGTCCTCGGCGCCGGCCGGCAGCAGGGCCAGCCGGGCCCGGGGGCGGCGCAGCACGGCGGCGACGAGCACTTCGAGCGGATCGGCCAGTCGGTGGGACTGCTCGTGCAGGTCGCCGGCGGCGACCTCGAAGGCCGCGGCCAGGCGCTCGTCGGGCAGCGGTTTGAGGCCGTAGCCCGGCGGGACCCGGTCCAGGTCCAGCGCCCCGGGCGCGCGCCGCTCCAGCGAGCCCCACGCGAGCGCGTCGAACGGCGCGATCGAGTCCCGGGGGCCCACCAGTACGTGGGCGGAGTTGTTCAGCCGCTGGCGGCGCGCGTCGGCGGAGAACTCCCGGCGGATCAGCGCCACTCCGAGCGGGGTGTCGAGCAGACACACGCTGGACGCCGGGCAGGCGGGGTCGCCGTAGTCCATGGTGACCGCCTCGGCCAGCCCGGTCCGGGTGTGCCAACCGAACACCTCGTCGCGACCCAGCGAGGTGGCGACCGGAACGATGCCGCGGCGCCCGAGCAGCCCGTCCGGGTCCCAGCGGTACACGATCTGATGCAACATCAGCCGACCTCACCTGCCGTCACGTTCGACTCATCCGATGCGCCCGGTCCGACCCGGCTCGTCGCGTTCACCCCATCCGGTCCTTCCCGAAGAGCCGGAACCGACCGGTCCTCGGCGGCTCACCGGGCCTGCCCGGCGGCTCCGGGGGCCTGGGCGGCAGCACCGGCGGCGGTCGGTCCCCGGTGCCCGCCCGGTGCGCCGGCTGCGGTTGACCGGGCAGCGGCATGCGCTGCCGTTTGCGTTCCATCGCCGCCTCGTAGCCGCGCCGCCCCTCGGCGAGCGGGTCGTACTGGGCGTGGCCCGCCACGTACGGGTCCGGTTCGCCGAGTCGGCGCAGCAGTTCGCCGGCGCCCGGCCGACGCACCGCGTCCGCCTCGAACACGCCCTGGAACAGGTCGAGCAGCAGGCCCTGGGTCTCCACGCCGACCGGAACGCGGCCCTGACGGATCGGGCGTCCGGTGGTGACGTGGTAGGCGACCTGCGCGGCCGACCAGACGTCGTCGTGCGGATCGGCCGGTCCGGGCCCGCGCAGCGGCCCCGGTGCGGCCCACTGCGCGGTGCCCAGGCTGCTGCGCGGTTCGCCGGCGAGCGCCGCGTGCCCGAAGTCGACCACCTGGAGCCGGCGTTGCTCGCGCTGCCAGCGCACGCTGCTCGGGGTCAGGTCGCCGTGCACGACGCCGGCCGACTCGAGGTAGCGCACGGTACGGAAGATCGCCCGGCGGAACGCGTCCTGCTCCTCGCTGAGCAGCTTGCCCACCACGTCCTCGGCGGGCGGGCAGGGGCTCGCCTCCAGGAGCAGGAACGGCTCGACCCCGTCGAAGTCGTGTCCGGCCACCCGGACCAGCTCGCGCGGATACCCGGCGCCGCCGAAGGTGCGGACCAGGCGCAGCAGCACCCGGATCTCCGTCTCCAGGCTCGCCTCGGCGCCCACCCGGCGCCGCGGGTCCAGCCGCCCGAGCCGCTTCTGCACGAAGACGCTGCCGTCCTCCACGTCGCGCACGTCGCGGATCCGGAACGGCTGCCCGGGCGGGGTCGGCCGGTCCGGGCCGAACTCGACCCGACGTTCCACCGAGTAGCCCTCGGGGTCGGTGTAGCCGAGCTTGCCCTCGGCCGACGACTCGCCCGCCCGCCCCGCGCGCCCGCTCACGGCGCCCATCCGCCGTCGTACCGGTCGTCACCCGCACCGGGTCGGTCGGGGCCGCCGGCGCTCTCCTCCCAGATCCGCGCGTCGTCCACCGAGCCGGGCAGCAGCGGCAGCAGGCGCAATACGCCGGCCATCCGTCCGCCGCCGGTCCACACCAGTTCGTGCTCGATCGGGTGCCCGGTGCGGCGCTCGCGCAGCGCCTCGCGCACGGCGGGGCGCACCCCGCGCGGGGCGAAGCGCACGCTGACGGTGTGCGTGGGCGCGTGGTCGAGCAGGATCAACTGGTCGCTCGCGCACAGTTGCAACATCGAGTGCGCCGCGGGCTGTCCGAGCAGTTCGGCGATGCGATCCGCGTCGCCGCCGACCGCCTCGCCGACGTGCGGGCGGTCCTGGCCCTGCCGGCCGAACGGCGGCGCGGCCTGCACCCCGTTGTGCGCGAGGTGGTCGGCGTACGCGCGCAGCACGGGCCGCAGTTCGGGCGCCGCGCCGCGCCGGGACGCCTCCGCCGGGTCGCGCTCCAGGAGCGGCCACAGCGGCTCGAACGCGGCGTGCAGTGCGTCCACGAGGTCGCCGAGCACCGTGTCGTACAGGCTCGCCCCGGACGCGCCCGGCGGCGGGCCCGACGGCGGCGCGGGACGGCCGGGGGCCGGGTAGCCGCCGGTGCCGAACGCCTCCGTGCCGGGATACGGCGGCGCGGGACGGCCCGGCGGCGGGTAGCCGCCGGTGCCGAGGTTCCCCCCGCCGGGATACGACGGCGCGGGAGGGAAGCCCGGGATCGGGTTGCCGCCGGTGCCGAAGTTCTCCGCGGCCGGATCCGGTCCGGGCGGCTCGCCGGTGAACTGCCGCTCCAGCGCCGCCGCGTCGTCGGCCAGGAGCG
The DNA here is from genome assembly GCF_003967355.1 of Embleya hyalina. Taxonomy (GTDB): domain Bacteria; phylum Actinomycetota; class Actinomycetes; order Streptomycetales; family Streptomycetaceae; genus Embleya; species Embleya hyalina. The sequence continues at coordinate 122,231 of NZ_BIFH01000039.1, forward strand.
TGGCGCTCTCCTCCAGCAACGCGGCCAGCACGGTGGCCCGGTCCACCGCCTCGCGGCGCGGACCGGCCAGCGCCCAGTCGTTCCACACCGTGCGCACGAGCAGCGCGTGCAGCCCGTGCAGCGCGCGGGTGGCCGCGCCCAGGCCCAGCACGCGGTCCCAGTGCCGCACCCGCAACCGCCAGTCCAGGCCGGGCAACACGAGCAGCACGGCCAGGCCGAGCACCAGGGCGAGTGGTCCCACGCCGGTCGGCGGATCCCACGCCCGCCCCGCGAGCACCCCGCAGATCGCGCCGACCAGGGCCACCAGGCCGGTGACCACGATCATCGGCAACGCCTCGGGCGGCAGCACCGCCCGGCCCTCGCGGTCCGGACGCCGGGCGGTGATCAGGATCGATCCGAACAGCGCGAGCAGCACCGCGAGCCCGGCGCCGACCACACCGAAGGCGGGCCACAGGGCGGTGAGGAACGCACCGACCACCAGGCCGCCGACGACGCCGACGTGGGCCGGGCCGAGCGGGAACGCGGCCGGGCGCAGGTAGCGGGTCAGGAAGCCGTCCGAGCAGCTCTGGTCCACCTCGTGGGCCCGGGCGGCGCCCGCCCCGGGGGTGATCCGGTCGGCGAGTTCGCGCAGTCGTTCGGCCAGCCCGCGCAGCCCCTCGGGGCGGTCGAAGGCGGCGGCGGTACGGGAGTACAGGGCCGCGGCCACCGAGTTCGCGCCGAGCCCGGGCGGCTCCGGGATCACCACGCCGACCTGGTCCAGCCAGGCCCGCCCGTCCGCGTCGAATCCGGCCGCGCCCCGGCCGACGGTCTGCCGGACCAGGTCCCGGTAGTCGCGCAGCACGGTCGCCGCGTCGGCGATCTCGCCGTCGATCGAGCGCCCGCCGCGCCCGGCCGAGCCGTAGAGCGCGACCGGCGCGGCCAGCACGGTCAGCCGCTGCTGGGCCCGCTTGAACCCCTGCTCGGCATGCGCCCATCGCGCCCCGAGCGCACCGTCCGGACGCACACACTCGCGCACCCCGCCGGTGGTGGTGACCAACCCGGCGCCCTGCTCGTCGGCCAGCGCCGCCAGCGGCTCCGGCCAGGGTTCGTCGACCCCGCCCTCGGCGCCGGCCAGCCGCTGCACGGCGCGGATCCGGGCCCGCTGTACCGCGTCGTCGCGGATCCGGTGCACGAACACGTTCATCCCGGGGGCGGCGATCGAGCGGGGCATCTCGGTCACCCCGGCGAGCACCTGGTCGAACACCTCGGGCTGGCTCAACACGTCGACCAGCGGCGCCAGCGCGTCCGCGTCGTCGGGCGTGAGCACCACGCCGGGCGCCCGCCCCGGCGCCCACTCGGTGCCCCGGATGTCGCCGACCCACAGCGTGGCCGCGTCGCTGCCCGCGAGTTGGCCGGGCCGGCGCAACACGATCGAGCCGTCCACGGGCGCGCCGACCGCGACGCACACGACCTTGCTGTACATGCCGGCGAAGATCCGCTCGTACGCGTGCCGGTGCGCCACCAACTCGTCGACGGAGTCGAGCACGAGCACCCGGTCGGCGTCCACGTTGCGGGTCCCCGCGGGCACCCGGGTGCGCGCGTAGGCGGTCTGGACGTCGGCGAAGGTCCGGGCCGCCATCACCGTGTCGTACTCGGTGCGCAGATCGACCACGATCACCAGCGGGCGCGGGATGCCCGCGCCGGGAACGGCGGTGTCGGTCACCAGCCACCCCCGGGCAGTTCGCGCTCGTCGTGGTCCTCGGGCGGGTCGAGCCGTCGGGTGCGGTCCAGGCCGTCGAGGCGGATCGTGCGATCGTCCGGATCCGGCTCGTCCGGGCCGGGCCGGTCGCGCGGGTCGTACGGATCACGCGCGGCGTGCGGGTCGTGCGCGTCCCGGGCGCCACGCGCGTCCCGATCCGCGCGCGGCAGCGCCGGCGGATACGGGTCGTAGGGTTCGTCCCGCTCGGTCCGCCCGCGGCGCTCCGAGGCGTCCCGGTCGTCCCGCCGCGGCGCCGGCTTGTCCAGGCTCGGTCGGGTCACCTCGGGCGGGTCCGCGTCACGCCACGCGTCCCGGCCGCGCGGTTCCGGTACGGCCCGCCGCTCCCGGTCCTCCTTCTCGAACACCGGCCCACCGGGCTCCCGAACGGCCCGCCGCTCGCGCTCCCGCTCCCGCAGGTCCTCCCGGTCCTCCCGGTCCCGGTCCTCCCGCGGCCGACGCGCCTCGCGCCGCTCGCGCTCCCGGTCCTCGCGCACCCGCTCCCGCTCGTCCCGCACCTCGCGCGCCTCGCGTACGTCCCGCACCTCGCGCGGATCGCGCTCGCCGCGAAGACCCCGCGCCTCCGGCGCGTCACGCACGTCCCGCGCATCGTGCGCGTCCCGCCCGTCCCGCCGATCCCGGAGGCCGCGCCCCTCCCGCACATCCCGCGCGTTCCGCTCGTCCCACGAATCCCGCTCGTCCCGCACCCGCTCGGGCCCGCGCCGCTCCCACTCCGCACCACGCTCGTCCCGGTCCCGGTCCCGGTCCCGTTCGCGCTCACGTTCCCGAGCCCGCTCGTCCGCCTCCCGGTCCCACACGTCGTCGCGCTCGTCCCGCCGGCGCTCCCGCTCCCGGCCGCGCTCGTCCACCGCGCGATCCCACCCGCCCCCGCGCCCGTCGTCGTATCCCGCGCCCGGGTAGCCCCCGTCCTCCTCGTCCCGATACTCCAGCTCGCGCAACGAGTCCCGGTTGGCGCCCTGGTGCGAGAACGACAGGTCGAGCGCGGCGGGCAGGGTGATCTCCCACAGCCGCAGCAGCTCCTCCGCCCAGCCCCGGCTGCGCTCGGGCAGCCGGTCGCGCAGTTCGTGCAGCGTGCGCACCTGGCGCGGGGCCACCTCGTGGACGAAGTGCCGGTACAGCGGCGCCGGTTCGCGCACCCGTGAGCCCAGCCCCTCGGGGTAGGTGAGCATCAACTGCTTGGCGAACTCCCGCCGCACCGACGCGTCGTCGGTCAGCGTCCACTCCTCGTAGGCGCGCAGCAGGCTGCCCCACGAGGACGCCCGATCGAACGGGCGCAGCGGCAGCTTCATCACGGTGGACCCGTGCGGGAGCCGGATGTCGACCACCTCGGGCGAGGACCGGTCCCCGCGCGCCACCTCGACCTGGCCGTTCCACATCGCGCACAACAGCCGGTGCAGGATGTAGGCCCGGTGGCCCTCGGTGGTGGCCAGCCAGTCGTAGGTGAAGCCGAGCCGCTGCCGCCACTTGAGGAAGTCGACCGGGTCCTGCCGGTCCAGCGAGCGCGACCACTGCGCGAGCACCTGGCGCACCTCGGGCACCTCGGTCAGGCTCATCGCGCTGCGGAAGAGCACCACCACGATCGACTCCTGCTCGACCGCGCGGAACTCGATCTTGCGGGACGGCTCGTTGGGGATGTTGAGCATCCGTTCCAGGTACTGCCGCACGTCCGCGTCGTGCGCGGTGCCCGGGTGCGCGATCAGCACCTTGAGTTCGCCGCTGCCCTCGGGCGAGAAGCCGTTGGGCAACATGCCCGCGAGCTTTTGCACGAACTGTTCCAGGTCCTCCTCGCCCACCGAGGCGCCGCGCTTGGTGGCGGCGCGGGTGAGCAGGTCGCGCACCGGCGGCAGCAGCGGCTGCGCGTTCAGCTCGCCGGCCTGAACGAACAGGGTCTTGACCTGCTGCTTGATCTGGTCGCGCACGTAGGTGACCGCGGCCGGGCCGCCCTCGCGCTCCTCGCCCATCTCGTAGGCGCGTTGCCAGATGCCCGTGCCGAGCAGCTTGCCGACGATCTGCGCGGCGCCGGCCGTCTCGGGCAGCCGTTCGCGGTCCACGAAGCGGCGCAACACCTGGCGGTAGAACGATTCGAGGTTGCCCTGCGGCGGCAGCAGGTAGGACACGCCGGAGCGCTGCCGGTACAACTCGCGGGTGGCCCGGGCGAAGTTGGCCTCCTCGGTGTCGCGGTGGTCGTTGAACGCCTGGGCGAGACCGTCCACGACATGCCGCAGATAGACCATCTTGCGGTCCCACACCTCGGCCTGACCGCCCCACTGGCCATGCCAGTTGCGCCGCGAGCGCCACTCGAACCAGCGCTGCTGGGCGGCGAGCGCGCGCTGCACCTCGGGGTCGCCCCACTTGGCCTTGACCACCCCACCGGCGCGGTCCTTGATGGCGGGTATGTGCGGCGCGTTGACGTTGACCCCGGGCGGCGGGGTGGGTTCGGTGCTGCAGTGCGCGAGCAGACCGGCGACCCCGGGCCGATCCGCGTCGTGGTAGAGCCGCCGATCGCCGAAGAGCACCCGCCGGGCCCGGAACAGGTCGCCGTCGGCCAGCAGTTGGCGGATCCCGCGGGCGTGATTGAACTCCTCGGCCAACTGCGCGGTATGGGTGCGTAGTTGCGCCTCCTGCTGGCGCAACGCCTGTTCCATCGCCCGGGTTCGGGCGTTGAGCGCCTGCATGATGCCCGCGGCGCCCTTGGCCGGCGAGGGGTCGGCGACGTGCGGCGGCGCGCACAACCACAGTTCGCTCAGTCCCGCCACCGACATGAACGACTTGATCTGCTCCAGGTTGGCCTCGGCGGACACCCGCACGTCCGAGGTCAGATCGCGCACCGCCTGGGCGAGCAGCCGACCGGCCACGATGTCGGCGAGTTCGTCCACCGGCACGGTCATCGACGCGACCAGGCTGGTGGAGACCCCGCAGGCGCCGATCCCGCTGGGCGCCGGCACCTCGCGCCGCACACCCTCGTTGATGAAGCTGTCCGCGAACGACTGGTACAGGTCGCCCTGGACGACCGCGTTCTCCAACTCCGGTCCGCCGGCGTTGAGTCCGGTCCCGATCAGGGACATCACCAGCGAGACCACCGAGCGGTGCAGGTCCTCGCGCTCGATGCCGCTGGTGCGGCTGAACAGGAAGCCGGTCTGCACGGTGCCGGCCTTGAGCCGGGTCGACTCCAGACCGGGGTAGCGCACCGCGAGGTTGCCCGCCGGCGCGCCCAGGCCGGTGTCCAACTCCTCCTGCGCGTACTGCCCGTTCTGGTCGTCGACCAGCTGGAACAGGTCGAGCAGCGCACGTCCGGCGTTGAGCACGGCGGGCCGCCCGCCCCCGCGCTCCTCGTCGAACGCGGACGGCATCAGCACCAGCGGGTAGATCTTGATCCCGTCGTAGCCCTGCGAGAACGCCTCGCCGATCAGGTGCAGGTAGTCGTAGAAGATCCCGCACCCGGTGCCGCCGGCGATGGAGAAGGCGACGAACACGTCGCAGGTGTTGCGGTTGTTCTGGCTGCCGCTGAGCGCCATCAGGTGGTCGTTGCCGTTGCTGATCAGGCCGACCGCACGGCGCAACGGGTCCATCGCGGGCGCGAGTCCGTGCCGGAAGGTCTCGAAGAGGGCGGCGCGCCCGACGGTGGGCAACTGCCCGGCGCCGCGCCGCAGCGGGGTCACCCGGGGCTCGCCCTCGCGGGCGGGCAGCCAGGGGATGGTCTCCTCCGACGCGTTGATCCGCAGCGAACGGGCCACTTCCGGATAGGTGTTCAGCGGCGGCACCAGCTGTGTGGTCAGGTGCGCGTTGCGGTCGGCGGCGGCCCGGTGCGCGGGCGGCGCGGCGCGCAGCCGCTGGCGCTGCAACTCGTTCTCGTTCAGGTCGGCGTAGACGAACTGGATGCAGTTGGGCAGTTGGTACGGGGCGAGTTGGCCTCCGAGCCGCTGCATCAGCCCCGTGCCGTCCGCGCCGCACAACTCCTCGCGCAGCCGTCGCTCGAGTTCGGCTCCGATCAGACATCCGGTGCCGCCCAGGCCCACGAACAGCATGGACTGGTGGATGGACATGCCCCTGCGGCCTTGCGCTGCCACGGGCCCTCCTCGAAAAGTGCGTGACGTGCGAGTTCAGGTGCCTTGGCCCCGCGCCGGGACTAACGCGGTGGTCCGTAGTCGAACGTGGTGTCGTCGGGGCCGGGGTTCGCCCCGGGACCCGAGCCGGGCTCCGCGACCGGTCCCGAACCGTACGGGCCGTAGGGGTTGTACGGCCGTTCCGCGCCGTAGGTCCCCTCGCCGCCGTACGGTCGCGGCGGCGCGGCCGTGGGCGCGGCCGAGCCGTAGCCGCCGTAGGGATCGGCGGAACCCCCGCCGCCGTACGGATCGGCGGTACCGCCCACCCTGTCGGCCGGTCCGGCCTGGACCCGCTCGTCGGCGAAGCCGAGCGCCAGTCCGGGTTCGATCTCGGTGGGGCGGCCCATGTCCAACTGCAGACGTGTGCCGAGCGGGGTCTCCACGTCCAGGGTGCCGGTCGCGGCGGTCCGCCGCACGGTCCACGCGGTTCCGGGTTCGTGCTGGTACAGCGGGATCAACTGCGGTGGGAAGGCGGTGGTGTCGAGCTTGAACCACATCGCCTCGGCGCGCTCGTCCAGCGGCCGGGTCTCCACCCCGATCTGCTGTCCGTCGCGGTACAGGCGCAGCACGATCGGCCCGATCCGCCGGGCCCGCCCGCGCCGCTTGGCGAGGTGGGCGAGCAGACCGAGCAGCAGCGCGATCAGCACGACGGCGCCGATCACCAGCCACAGATACCTGTCCCAGAAGCCGGGCGGCGGCTCGACCGTGATGGTGCGGGTGGTGTCGGCGAGGACCTTGTCGCCGTCACTGGTATCCAGCACCCGGACCCGGCCGGTGTGGTCGCCCTTGGCGATGCCGTCGCCGAAGGCGAGCTTGAAGCCGAACGAGTCGGAGCCGGCGCTCACCCGCTGCTCGCCGCCGGTGATCCGCATGCCGACGTTCGGCGGGAAGTCGGCGACCACCCGCAGGGTATGCGGCTTGCCGTCGGTGACCTTCCACTGCACGGTGCCGGCGACACTGCCGCCGGGTTCGATGGTGGTGTCGCCCCACTTGAGTTCGACGCCCACGGCCGCCGGGCCCTGGCCCAGGGTGACCGTCTTGACCTCCTGGGCGCCGGCCACGCCGGGCGCGGTGACGGTGCCGGTGAAGCGCACGTCGCCGGTGGTGCCGCCGGGGATCCGGTAGTCGCTGTAGAACTCGCCCTTGTCCCCGGCCCTGAGCGGGATGTCGGCCTTCAGACCGGCTCCCTCGACGTGCCCGGCCACCGTGACGCCCTTGAGCGCGGCGGGATCGGTCAGGTTCTTCTCCCGGGTCTGGAGGAAGACGCTGAACCGGACCGACTCGCCCACGCTCGGCTGCGGCGGGTTGAGCTGCACGTAGGACTTGACCACGCCCTGCCACAACGCCGCCGCGCTGACCGGCCCGGACGCGCCGGCGCGCGCCTTGAGGTGGATCCGCCACTTGCCGGCGATCGGGTCGGACACCCGCAGCGTCTCGGTCCGCGAACCCTGTCCGCGCCGCTCGGTGCCGGGCGCGGCGTCGACCTGCTTGCCGTCCGGGTCGAAGAAGGTGGCGTCGATGTCCGGGTTGGCCTTCTGCACCTGGATGACCACGTCGGTGGCGATCGCCGGGATCGTCACCTCGAGGTCGGCCTCGCCGTCGACGTCGGTCGAGGCGGTCTGGGTCACCCCGGCGCAGCGCGCGCTGCCGAAGGCCTTGCGCAGGGTCTGTACGACCTCGCCCGAGTCCTTGATGACCGCCGCCTTCGGCGCGTCCTCGGGGCGGGCCGAGCAGAACGACGGCGCCCCGCCGCTCGCGATCCGGTTCAGCTGCGCGGTGTCGATCCCGGCGCCGAAACCCAGTGGCCAGATCTGTACGCCCGCCGCCTTGGCCTCGGCCAGCGCACTGGTCAACGCCTTGTCCAACTCGCCCGGGATCCGCGCGGCGTCGGCGCCGTAGCCCTCGTTCGGCTGCACGGACATCGCGCCGTCGGTGGTGATGAACAAGACCCTGGGCTGCCCGGCCGGCGCGGAGCGGAGCATGCTCACGCCCTGCTTGATCGCGGCCGGGATGTCGGTGTTGTTGCCCTCCTGGTCGGTGCGCGGGCGCAGCTTGCCGGCGCACCCGGCCGCGGTCGGGTCGGACACCGGGATCATCGGACAGACCACGTCCACCGCCGGCTTGGATCCGGCGCCGCTGCCGAAGCCGACCACGCCGACCCGGGAGTCGGGCGAGAGTTCGCCGATCGCGGCGAGTCCGGCGGCGTCCTTCTCCCGATCCAGGTCGGGGCCCTTGAGACTGCCCGACTCGTCGACCAGGACCACGTAGGAGATCGGCGCGACCTTGAGGTTGGGATCTCCCCCCGGCGGATCGGCGGCGCGGGCGGCGCCGGGCAGGAGCGCGAGTGCGAGCGCGCCGAGCACGATCGCCTTGGCCGACCGTCGTGAACGCCGTGTGGAGGGCGCCGGCCGCGGCGCTCCCCGGCGGACAGGCAGCACCACTGTGGCGTCCCCCCTGCTGTCGGCCCCGCGTGCGCGGGGCACACCTCGGGTGTTCGGCAACGTTCTAGCAGCAACGCGGGGGGTTGCGGGCACTGTTCGCGATCACTGGAACACGCCCGGTTCCGAACCGTTATCGGCCACCACCCGTGCACCCCCGTGCGGGCTTCCACGATGCACCATCCCACCGTCCGGCGGAACCGAATCGACCGGATACGAACAAGGGCCGCAGCGGTTCCACTCGAAAGTGGAACCGCTGCGGCCGTCAAGGCAGTTGCCCGCCCGTGCCGATGGCGGTGACTACAGGTCGACCTGGCGGAACAACAGCCCGATCTCGTCGTTGGACAACCGGCGGGTGCGACCGGGCTTTTGGTCGCCGAGTTGGATCGGGCCGAACTGCGTGCGCACCAGGCGCTCGACGGGGAAGCCCAGTTCGGCCAGCATGCGCCGGACGATGTGCTTGCGGCCCTCGTGCAGGACCACCTCGACGAGGTAGTTGTTGCCGACGCTGTCCACGATCCGGAAGCTGTCGGCGCGCGCGACGCCGTCCTCCAGTTCGACCCCGTCCTTGAGCCGCTTGCCCAGGTCGCGCGGGATCGGGCCCTGGATCGAGGCGAGGTAGGTCTTGCGCACCTCGTAGCGGGGGTGGGTGAGCCGGTTGGACAGCTCGCCGTGGTTGGTGAGCAGGATCAGGCCCTCGGTCTCGGTGTCCAGCCGGCCGACGTGGAACAGGCGCTGCTCGAACTCGGTGATGTAGTCGGCGAGGGTGAACCGGCCGTCCGGGTCGTACATGGTGGAGACCACGCCGGTCGGCTTGTTGAACGCGATGTAGGTCTCGGCCGGGCGGGTCGGGATGCGCATCCCGTCGACCTTGATCTCCACCGTGTCCGGGTCGACCCGCATGCCCTGCTCGGTGACCCGCTCGTCGTTGACCTGGACCCGGCCCGCGTCGATCAGGTTCTCGCAGTGCCGGCGGCTGCCGATGCCCGCGTCGGCCATCACCTTCTGCAGCCGCACGCCCTCCTGCTTCTCCCGCTCGTTGCGCTCGGTGTTGCGCATCGTGGTGGGCCGACGGTCGGGGCGACCGGTGCCCGCCGAGGGACGGCGGTCCTTGCCGCCCGCGGCGCCCGACTTCGGCTGCCCACCCGCGCCGCCGCGACGGTTGTCGTCGGCGACCCGCCGGGGCTGCGGAGTGTTGCTGCCGCGCCCGGTGCCCCCGCGCTTGTTCACCGAGCGTTCCTTGCCTCGGTCGTTGCCGCCGGAGCCTTGCCTGTTGGTGGGTGCCATCAATCTTCCGTAGTCGTCTCGCCGTCGTCGGGATCGGTGTGCACCGCCCCGGTATCCCTCCCAGTATCCCCGCTCCGCGCAAGCGGGTACGCCGCGCGGGTCGGCAACAGCTCCGGACTGGCCCCGCCCTCCGCCTCCAGGGCCTCGATCTCGGGCAGGAAGGGGGCCAATTCCGGCAACTCGTCCAGCGAGCGCAGGCCCATCCGCTCCAGAAAGTATTCGGTGGTGCGGTACAGCGTGGCCTGGGTCTCGTACTCGACCCCGTACTCCTCGACCAGCCCGCGCGCCAGCAGCGTGCGCATCACCCCGTCGCAGTTGACCCCGCGCACCGCGGCGATCCGGCCGCGGCTGACCGGCTGGCGGTAGGCGACCACGGCCAGCGTCTCCAGCGCGGCCTGGGTGAGCCGGGACTGCTGCCCGTCCAGGACGAAGCGCTCGACCGCGGCGGCGTGCTCGGGACGGCTGTAGAAGCGCCATCCGCCGGCCACCTCGCGCAGGTCGAAGCCGCGCCCCTGGGCGGTGTACTCCAGGGCCAGCGTGCGCAGCGTGGCGACCACCTCGGGCAGGGGGTGTCCCAACACCTCGGCGAGCACGTGTTCGGACACCGGCTCCTGGACCACCATCAGGACGGCCTCCAGAGCCGCCGGGAGCGGACTGTCGGACACCGGGAGGGTGGGGGGCGGGGTCTTGGCACGCGCGGCCCGGGGGGCGGGCACCGCGGCCTCGACGGGCGCCGGCGGCGGTTCGTGCCCGGGGGCGGCCTCGGGTTCCGCTCCGGGTTCGCGCCGGTAGCCGTCGTCGTTCACGTGCCCTCCTCCTCGTCCGCGTCCCGCACCACGGTGTCGAATTCGTCGAACTCCCCGCTCACCGCCACGTCCTCGCCGGCGCCCGCGGTCCACTTCACGGTCAGCTCCCCCAGTGCCTCGACCTGGTCGAACCCCACCGCCAACTCGCGGAAGAGTTCGAGCAGGACCAGGAACCGGGCCACCACGTGCAGCGTGTCCGGCGCGTCCGCGGCCAGTTCGGCGAAGGTCGCGCTGCCCATCCGGCGCAGCCGCTCGACCACTATCGCCGCCTGCTCGCGCACGCTCACCCGCTGTACGTGGATGTGCTCGATGGACACCACCTTCGGTGCCTTCGGCGTCATCGCCTTGGCCGCCATCCGGGCGAACCGCTCCAGGTCGGTGGTGATCACCACCTCCGGCAGCAGCCCCTGGTAGCGCGGCTCCAGCGGCACGTCGCGCGGATACCGGCGGGACTCCTCGGCCCACCGATCCGCCAGGATGCCGGCGATCTGCTTGTACGCCCGGTACTGGAGCAGCCGGGCGAACAGGATGTCCCGGGCTTCGAGCAGGGCCAGGTCCTCCGCGTCCTCGACCTCGGCGGCGGGCAGCAGCCGGGCCGTCTTGAGGTCGAGCAGGGTGGCCGCGACCAGCAGGAACTCGGTGGCCTGGCCGAGATCCCAGTCCGGCCCCTGGGCCCGGATGTGCGCGATGAACTCGTCGGTGACCCGGGACAGCGCCACCTCGGTGACATCCAGCCTGTGCTTGGCGATCAGGCCGAGGAGCAGGTCGAACGGGCCCTCGAAGTTGTCCAGGCTGACCCGGAAGCCGGTGCCGTCGTCCGGTGCCGACACCGGCGCCGGCGCCTCGGCGGGCGAGGGCGGGGCGGGCGCGGGGACGCGGAGCGGAGCGGGCGCCGCCTCGGGATCGGCGGGCCCGGATCCGGCCCCGGCGGCGGACGTCGGCGGCGGCGACCCGTCCGGCCCGACCGGAGCGGTGGGCCGGCCCGGGCCGCGCCCGAGCGCGCGTCGGGGGCGGGCGGAACCGTGGGTGTCGGACATCGTGCGCTCAATGGTGCGGGCCGCGACTGCGGGAAACGGCACGGACCCGCCGGGCGGTGGTCCGAATTGGGCCACTCAGGGGACCGGCGGGTCCGTCGAGACTTCACCGAGCGGGCGACCGCTCGAATCGGGTTCGTCGCTCAAGAGCCACGCAGCCGGCGGACGAGAATGCTCGCCTCGCCGCGCGCCTCCAGGTCGGCCAGGACCACCGCGACCGCCTCGCGCACTATCCGCCCGCGGTCCACGGCCAGGCCGTAGTCGCCGCGCAGGCTCAGCCGCGCGTGTTCGAGGTCCATCAGTTCCTCGGCGGAGACGTAGACGGTGATCTTCTCGTCGTGGCGCTCGCGCCCGCTCGGGCGGCGCTGCGCACGGGTGCGCCGATGGGCCGGACGCGCGTTCGGGTCGACCCCCGCGGCGGCGGACATCGACGACGCCCCCGACGGCGTGGGCGCCTCGCGGCGACCGGGCACGGGATGTTGTACGGCGTGCTGTTCGGCCTCGCCGGATCCGCCGTCCGCACCCGACGACTCGTGTCGCTCGGTGCTGTCGGGGGTGGCCCCGACCGGTGGAACCTGCGCGGGTACGGTGCCGCGCTGCTCTCCCGCGTCGCCGCCGGCGCTCTGCTGCTGTCGCAACATCGCGCCGCCGGTGGTGCGGAACAGCTCGTCGGCACCCGGAAGACTCACTCGGCGCGACACCGGGCGAGCACCTCCCTGGCGAGCTGACGGTAGGCGGCGGCGCCCACCGAGTTGGAGGCGTAGGTGGTGATCGGTTCGCCCGCGACGGTGGTCTCGGGGAACCTGACGGTGCGTCCGATCACCGTGTGGAAGACCTGGTCGCCGAACGCCTCGGTGACCCGGGCCAGCACTTCGCGGCCGTGCACGGTGCGGACGTCGTACATCGTCGCCAGGATGCCGTCGAGCACGAGGTCGGGGTTCAGCCGCTCGTGCACCTTCTCGATCGTCTCGGTCAGCAGCGCCACACCGCGCAGCGCGAAGAACTCGCACTCCAACGGCACGATGACGCTGTTCGCCGCGGTGAGCGCGTTGACCGTGAGCAGACCGAGCGAGGGCTGGCAGTCGATGATGATGTAGTCGTAGTCGTTGACCAGCGGCCGGATCGCGCGCGAGAGTGTGGTCTCCCGGGCGACCTCGGTGACCAGCTGGACCTCGGCGGCCGACAAGTCGATGTTGCTGGGCAGCAGGTCCATGCCGGGGATGATCGTCTTCAGCAGCACGTCGTCCGCGCTGAGATGACTTTCCATCAGCAGGTTGTAGACCGTGAGTTCGAGCTCCATGGGGTTGACGCCCAGGCCCACCGAGAGCGCGCCCTGGGGGTCGAAGTCCACGAGCAGGACCCGACGGCCGTATTCGGCCAGCGCGGCACCCAGGTTGATGGTCGACGTGGTCTTGCCGACGCCGCCCTTCTGGTTGCACATCGCGATGATCTTCGCCGGCCCGTGTTCGCTCACCGGCGCCGGGATCGGGAAGTAGGGAAGGGCGCGGCCGGTCGGGCCGACCCGCTCGCGCCGCTGCGTGGCGGCGTCGGGAGCGAGGGTCGCGGCGTATTCCGGATCCGGTTCGTAGTCCGCGTCGGGATCGAACGGTCCGCCACGCAGTTCCTCGGCGTAGCGCAACTCGTCGTCGTAGTAGTACATATCGTAGGCGTACTCGTGCGCGTCCGGGCCGTCGAGCCCGTCGGGCCCGGCCTGGCCGGCCGGGCCGGTGTGGCCCGCCTGGACGGCGGCGTCCGTGCGCGTCCCCTGCTGGTCCTGCGGGCCGTCGGCGGGCCCGTAGGAAGAGGTAGTCGGCGCTGCACGGCCCGGCGCCGCCCCTGGCTGGGCACCCCCGGGAGCAAATGTCGACTCGTTCACAAGTCGTCTTACCTCCTTGCCGACCAGGTCATTTCTTGCTTCGTCAGCCTGAGTCCTTGCCGACGGATCGCGACTCTATGGCGTTGCGGACGGTCGCAGCAAGGCGAACCGCCCGACGCATGCAACATGTGAGGTGATCCAGTCAAGCGCCCGAGGGTGGGATCCTCAGTACATCTGATGTGGTTCGCCGGGGGTTTCGCGCACGTAGACTCGGGTCGTGGACACCGAGGAATGACCCAGGAGTTCTTGGACGACCCGGACATCGGCCCCACCGTCGAGCAAATGTGTGGCGAACGAACTCCGAAGTGTACGTGGGGAGATGCCCCGCTCCGGAGCACCGCGGCCGGCCGCGTCGGCAAGCACCGCCCACCCGCTCTGCCGTGACAGCCGGCCGCCTCGCGCGTTGAGGAAGACGGCGGCGCCACCGGATCCCGAGGCGGCCAGTTCCGGGCGCGCCCGGATCACATACGCGTCGAGCGCCGCCAGGGCGCTCGCCCCCAACGGCACGACCCGCCGTCGCCCGCCCGAACCACGAAGCCCGATCGTGCCGGCCGCCAAGTCGACATCGGAGAGGTCCGCCCCCACCGCCTCCGAAACCCGCGCCCCACACCCATACAACACTTCGAGCAGCGCCCGATCCCGAAGCCCGAACGGCTCCGCGGCGGCCGAGGCCGCGACGAACAACGCCTCCACCGACTCCGGTGACAGCACATCCCCACGCCGCCGCGCCGGAGCCACCGGGGGCGGGGCGACCCCGCACGCCACATCCACGGCAACCCACCCGGCACGCACCGCGAACGCGTGAACCCCCCGCACCGCCACAAGCGCCCGGGCCACGGAAGCCGGCGCCAACCCCTCCGCCCGCAACGCCTCGCCGAACCCACGCACATCCGCGGACCGAACCCCGCCCAACTGCTCGACGCCGAGCCCACGCAGATATAGGAGGTATCGCCCGAGGTCCCGCCGATAGGCGGCCAACGTGTTCCCGGCCAACCCGCGCCGAAGCCCCGAATACCCTAGATACTCCTCGACGACGGTCTCCACGCCTCCATTCTGGGGCCCAAAACACCACATGCCGCACACCCACGTCATTGGGGGTGTACGGCATGCGCGCAACGGTCCCGAAACCCGGAGACCGAACCGACCGACTCTCGGCCCGGGTCACTCGGCCCGGCCGGCGCCCGAGGCCGATCGAAACCGGGTCAGGAACCCAGGACCTCTTCGAGCGAAACGGCGTCGATCCCCAGCGCCTCACCGACGGCCGCGTTCGTAAGCCGACCCTCGTGCGTCGACAGACCCAGCGCCAACGCCCGATCGGCCTTGGCCGCCTCACGCCACCCACGGTTCGCCAACTGCACGATGTACGGCAGCGTCGCGTTCGTCAGCGCGTAGGTGGACGTGTGCGGCACCGCACCCGGCATGTTCGCCACGCAGTAGAAGATCGAGTTGTGCACCTTGTACACCGGGTCGTCGTGCGTCGTGGCGTGCGAGTCCTCGAAGCAACCGCCCTGGTCGATCGCGATGTCGACCAGCACCGAGCCCGGCTTCATCCGCGACACCAGCTCGTTGGTGATCAGCTTCGGCGCCTTCGCGCCCGGGATCAGCACCGCGCCGATGACCAGGTCCGCGTCCAGCACGGCCTTCTCGATCTCGTACGTGTTCGACGCGACCGTCTGAAGATGCCCCTGGTAGATCCGGTCCGCGTCGCGCAGCGCCTGGATGTTCCGGTCGAGCAGCAGCACCTCGGCCTGCATGCCGAGCGCGATCGCCGCGGCGTTCATCCCCGAGACACCGGCGCCGATCACGACGACCTTCGCGGCGTAGACGCCGGAGACGCCACCCATGAGGGTGCCGCGACCGCCGCCCTGCGCCATCAGGTGGTATGAGCCGACCTGCGGCGCGAGCCGACCGGCCACCTCGGACATCGGCGCGAGCAGCGGCAGCGCGCCGTTGGGCAGCTGCACCGTCTCGTAGGCGATGGACGTGGTCCCGGCGTTGAGCAGGGCCTCGGTGCACTCCTTACCCGCGGCGAGGTGCAGGTAGGTGAACAGCGTCTGGTCCTTGCGGAGCCGGCCGAACTCGGAGGCGATCGGCTCCTTGACCTTCAGGATCAGCTCGCCGGTCGCCCAGACCTCGTCCGCCGTACCGAGGATGGTCGCCCCCGCGGCCACGTACTCCTCGTTGGGGATGGACGAGCCGACACCGGCGTCGTGCTCGATGAAGACCTCGTGACCGTTGCGCACGAGCTCGTGCACGCCGGCGGGCGTGATCGCCACGCGGTACTCGTGGTTCTTGACCTCGCGGGGGATACCGACCTTCACGGCTATCAAGTCCTGTCGACAGAGGGTTGGGCACCAGCGAGCCCGAGCATGCGAAATGCACGCCGTACCTCGTGGTGTCCCTAGCTTAGTGCGGTTGGAACCCCCCGCCAACCTTACAAAGTGGCAGTGAGGACTCGACCGCTTGTCTATTTCGTAGGTTGCGCCCAAAACTTTGGACAGCAGCGACTACCCACAAGGGGGCTATTCGTCACCCAGGAAGCGGCGAACCTCGTCGGCCTCGGGCGCGCCCGCGTCCACGAGCAGGGCCAATGCCTGCCGACGGCGCGATCGGGCGTCCCGGGCGTCGCCCGAATCGAGCGCCAATTCGGCGCTCTGCAACAGCGCCAGCGCCTCCAGCCGCTCGTCGCCGGCCGCGCGAAACGCCTCCATCGCGTCCCGGTACACCGTCAGCGCCTCGGGCACCCGACCCGCCTCGCCGAGCACGGCGGCGATGTCGGCCAGCACCCGGCCGATGTCGGCGGGGTCGCCGATCCGCCGACGCACCCCGAGCGCCGCCCGGTGGTCGCGCACCGACTGTTCGAAGCGACCCATCCGCGCGTGCAGCCGGCCCAGGTGGGAGAGCACCCGCGCCTGGCCGGCCGCGTCGCCGATGGTGCGGCGCAGCAGCAGCGACCGGTCGTACCAGTCGGCGGCCCGCTGCAGGTCGCCCAGGTCGGCGTAGGCGTTGCCCAGGTTGACCATCGCCCGCCCCTCGCCGGCCGGGTCGCCCAGTCCGCGGGAGACCTCCAGCGCCGCGCGGTAGCAGGACAGCGCCTCCTCCAACTCCGCGCGCGCGACGTGCAGGTTGCCCAGGTTGAGCAGGGCGACCGCCTCCTGCCGACCGGAGCCGGCCCGGCGCGCGGTGGTCAGCGCGAGTTCGTGCAGCTCGCGCACGTCGCTCCAGTGCGCGCGTCGGTCCAGGAGCCGGGTGAGCACCGAGACCAGCCGGCGCGTCGCCGCGTCCAGCCCGGCCGCGGCCGCCACCCGGGCGGCGGCCAGCAGTTCGGGCCGCTCGTCGCGCAACCACGCTCGGGCCTCGTCGGCGCTGTCGAAGCGCACGTCGGCGGCCGGGTCCGGACCGCCGGTGCCGATGATGATCCGCTCCGCCGACCGGGCCAGGCGCACATACCGGTCGAGCAGCCGCACCCGGGCGTTGCGCCGTTCGCCGGGCCGCTCCTCCGCGTCCAGACGCTCCTGTACATAGCCGCGCACCAGGTCGTGGAAGCGGAAGCGGCCCGGTACCGAGCCCTGCTCCAACAGGTGCAGCTCGCGCAGCTCGATCAACGACCGGGTGGCCGCGTCCGGCCCGCAGTCGGCCAGCGCCGCGGCGGCGTCCGCGCCGAACTCGCGCCCCGGCACCAGCGCGAGCAGCCGCAACAGCCGGGCGGCCGACGGCACCAGTTCACGATGGATCAGCGAGAAGCACGCCCGCACCGCCAGGTCGTCCCCGGCCTGCTCGTGCAGCCGCAACCGCTCGGCCCGCAGCCGCCGCCCGACGTCGGCCATCGCGTAGCGCGGCCGGGCCCGCAACCACGCACCCGCCATCCGCAGCGCCGCCGGGTGGTGGTCGCACAGCGCGGCCAACTCGTCCGCGGCCCGCGGATCGCACGCGACCCGGGTGTGCCCGGCCAGGTTCCCGAGCAGTTCGGCCGCGGCGCGCGGGTCGAGCATGTCCAGCGCACAACTGCGCACCGCCGCCGCCCGCCCCAGGCCGGTGAGCGGGGCCACGGAGGTGACCACCACGAGCGCGGTCGGGCTCTCCGGCAGCAGCGGCCGCAACTGCGGCGTCCCGGTCACGTCCTCGAGCAGGATCAGGAATCGTTTGCCGTCCAGGTGTTCGCGAAAGAGCCGGATGCGCTCCTCGTGCGCGGAGGGGATGCTCACCGTGCCGAGCGCGTACAACATCGACTCCAGTACGTCGCCCGGCGGGATCAGCTCACCGCGCGGCCCGGTGAGCCGCGCGTAGAGCCGCCCGTCCGGGAAGTGCGGGGCCAGCCGATGGGCGAGCCGCACCGCGAACTCGGTCCGCCCCACCCCCACCGGCCCGGTGATCGCGACCACCCGGTCCCGGGGCAACCACACCGTGCGGGTGGTGCCGGGGTGCTCCGGATCGGTCGGCGCCAGCTGCGCGGGAATCGCCGCGCCGGGTCCGGTCACCCAGGTATAGAGAGTGTCGAGTTCGTCGGTACGCCCGACGAAGTCGGGTCCGCCGGGCGGCAGTTGGTCCACGATCGCGGGCAACGCCCCGACCGGCGCGCGCATTCCGGGAACCAGCCCCTCGGTCGACGCGCACGCGACCTCGGACTCCCCGGTCACACCCACCGCAGACGCCCCCTGTCTCACCCACACCCATCGCGCAGATTACGACCACGCACCGGCCCACAGGGCCCGACTCGCCAACCCCGAGTCACGAAATCCGCGGCCTCGCCCGCCCGGGGCGACGGGCGGCCGGATGGGCGACACGTCCCGGGCCCACCAGGACGCGACCGCGGCCCGTCAGAACGGCCGGGCGGGCCAGGGCGCGTCCGCGGCCCGAAGCGCGTCCAACCCGTCCCCCGCCCGCGCGGCCGACAGCGCCAACGCTCCCGAAACCAGTATCGGATTGTGCAGTTCGCCCGCCAGGATCAGCCCGATCGCCTCGTCCTGCGGCAGCCAGGCGAGTTCCATCCCGACCTCCTCGTGCTCCACCGCGAACCGCTCGGCGGTGGACTCGGACAATCCGCGCGCGAGGAACACCCGGATCGCCTCGTCCGAGGAGCCGGGTGTGGTGTAGATATCCACCAGCACGTTCCAGACGGCGGCCTCGTGGTGCGCCTCCTCGAACAACTCCCGCCGGGCCGCGTGCAGCGGATGTTCGCCGGCCACGTCCAGCAATCCGGCCGGGATCTCCCACAACTTCTGCCGCACGGGATGCCGGTACTGCCGCAGCACCAGGATGCGCCCCCGCTCGTCCAGCGCCACCACGCCCACCGCGCCGGGGTGGTCCAGGTAGTCGCGCCGCGCGCGGCTCCCGTCCGGCATCTCGACCAGGTCGCTGCGCATCGACCAGACCCGCCCCCGAAACGGCGTCTCACTCGCCGAAACCGGCCACGACTCGGGGGTGTCGCCGATCCTCGCCCGAATCCGCGGGTCGTTCACGATGCGCTCCCTCTCACCCGGCCGCCGGCCGAATACCGCCGCCCCGATCGGCCAGCCTAATGGTCCTCGACCGTGCGCCGGCCACGAGCGGGACCGTGATCGCGCCGACGCCGACCACCGTCGATCGGGGCAGGCGGCACGTGCCGGCCGACGACGACGCGCACGACCCGAGTCCGCGCACCACGCGCGCCCGGATCCGCCGCACCCGGCGAAACGCGGGAAGCCACCCGCCCGCGTGCGCGGGTGGGTGGCTTCCCGGTTCGTCGAGCGCTCGGGCGGGTCGAGCGGTCGGGCGCGTCGAGCGATCCTACGGTCGGCGACCGGTCAGGAGGTCGTCTCCGCGATCCGGTCCTCGCCCTTGATCCGGCGGACCGCCGCCGCGACCAGGCCCGCGAACAGCGGGTGCGGGCGCGTGGGGCGGGACTTCAGCTCCGGGTGGGCCTGGGTCGCGATGAAGTACGGGTGCTGCTCGCGCGGCAGTTCGACGTACTCCACCAGTCGGCCGTCGGGGGAGAGCCCGGAGAAGACCAGGCCGGTCTCCTCCAGCCGGGTCCGGTAGGCGTTGTTGACCTCGTAGCGGTGCCGGTGGCGCTCCTCGGAGCGGGCCGCGCCGTACACCTCGCGCGCGATCGAGCCCTCGGCCAGGTCCGCGGTGTACAGGCCGAGCCGCATCGTGCCGCCCAGGTCGCCCTGGCCCGCCACGATGTCGAGCTGGTCGGCCATGGTGGCCACCACGGGGTGCGCGGCCTCGGGGTCGAACTCCAGCGAGTTGGCCCCGTCGAGCCCGGCCAGGTTGCGCGCGGCCTCGATCACCATGCACTGCAGGCCCAGACAGATGCCCAGGGTCGGGATCCGGTGCTCGCGGGCGTACGCGATCGCCTGCACCTTGCCCTCGACGCCCCGGTCGCCGAAGCCGCCGGGGATCAGCACCGCGTCGCAGTCGCCGAGTTCGCGGGCGGCGCCCTCGGGCGTGGCGGTGTTGTCCGAGGTCACCCACTTGATCCGGGTGCGCACGTTGTTGGCGAAGCCGCCCGCGCGGATCGCCTCGGTGACCGAGAGGTAGGCGTCGGGCAGGTCGATGTACTTGCCGACCAGCGCGACGGTGACCTCACGCTCGGGCTGGTGCACCCGGCGCAGCAGGTCGTCCCACTCGGTCCAGTCCACGTCCCGGAAGTTCAGCCCGAGCCGGCGCACCACGTACGCGTCCAGGCCCTCCGAGTGCAGCACCTTGGGGATGTCGTAGATGGACGGGGCGTCGATGGCCGCGACGACGGCCTCCTCGTCCACGTCGCACATCAGCGAGATCTTGCGCTTGATGTCCTGCGGCACCGCGCGGTCGGCGCGCAGCACGATCGCGTCCGGCTGGATGCCGATGCTGCGCAGGGCGGCGACCGAGTGCTGGGTCGGCTTGGTCTTCAGCTCGCCCGAGGGGCCGATGTACGGGAGCAGCGATACGTGCAGGAAGAAGACGTTGTCCCGGCCGACCTCGTGCCGGACCTGGCGGATCGACTCGAGGAAGGGCAGCGACTCGATGTCGCCGACGGTCCCGCCGACTTCGGTGATCACGATGTCGACGTCGGCGGCGGCCATCGCCCGGATCCGCGACTTGATCTCGTTCGTGATGTGCGGGATGACCTGGACGGTGTCGCCCAGGTATTCGCCGCGGCGCTCCTTGGCGATCACCGTCGAGTAGACCTGACCGGTCGTCACATTGGCCGAGCCGTGCAGGTCGACGTCGAGGAAGCGCTCGTAGTGGCCGACGTCCAGGTCGGTCTCGGCGCCGTCGTTGGTGACGAACACCTCGCCGTGCTGGAACGGGTTCATCGTCCCGGGGTCGACGTTGAGGTAGGGGTCGAGCTTCTGCATCGTGACCCGCAGGCCGCGCGCCTTGAGGAGCGCTCCGAGGCTCGACGCGGTGAGCCCCTTGCCAAGCGAGGAGGCGACGCCTCCGGTGACGAAGAGGTGCTTCGCCTGCCGGGTGCGACTGGGCGTCTGAGGCACTGCCAAGGAAGGGCTCCCGTGGTTGCGATGAGGGGGATGTCCTGGGGACATCCGAGGGATATCGAAGGGGACGCTGCTGGGCCGACGCGGGCCCGGAACAGTCCCACCAAGTCCACGGGATACCAGCCTAACAGCGTCGGGGGTCGAGGTCCCGCACCCGGGGCGGAACAACTGCGACACCACCCGGCGATTGCCCAGAGTGACGACGCACGGGAGAATCCGGACGCATGCCGACGGAACGGCCGAGTCGGATTCCACGCAGAGTCAACGAGCGGGTCGGCAAAAGCAGGCACGTTTCAGCGCCGACGGCGCACTATGCTACGCAGACGGCGCGCGAGCCTCTCTCCGTTCGCCGACACCCGCGCGCAGCGGAACCTACGCGCGCGACGGGTGCACGTCCCCCGGATCCCGACGGGACGACATTTCGGGAGTACCGGTCGATCCGACCACCGTTCGCGGCGGTCGATCACGCGTGCGTGGTGCACCCTGGAATGAGTCGATCAAGGCAACCGAGGCAACGAATCGATCGATCGCCGATCAGAACACGACCATCGGCGCGCAGGGTACGCACCACCCGCACCAGCACCCCCTGCACGACCCACCGGTACCGGAACGCAGCACGACCCGCCGGCACCGAACCCAGCAACCCGTACGAGCCGACCCCTCGTACGCGCCCAGCCCCCCGGCCGAACCCCGCCGCGCATGACGGGACCACCGGCCTCACCAGGACGACCAGGAACGGAAAGCGCTGCCCGTGACCAGCCGCATCGAGGACTACGCCCTCATCGGGGACATGCAGACCGCCGCTCTCGTGGGCCGCGACGGTTCCATGGATTGGCTCTGCCTCCCCCGCTTCGATTCGCCCGCCGTGTTCGCCGGCCTGCTCGGCAGCGAGGAACACGGCTCGTGGCGGGTCGCGCCGCTCTCCGGCGGCCCCGCGACACGTCGCCGCTATCGCGGCGACTCGCTGATCCTCGAATCGGAATGGGAGACCCCCCGGGGCACCATTCGGGTGATCGATTTCATGCCGCCGGCCGACGCCCTGGTCGGCGCGCCGGTGGTGGTGCGGATCGTGGAGGGCGTGTCGGGCCGGGTGCCGGTGCGCTCGGAGCTGCGCATGCGCTTCCACTACGGCAAGGTCGTGCCCTGGGTGCGCCGCGAGGCGGACGGCCGCACGGTCGCCGTCGCCGGTCCCGACGCGGTGTGGTTCGACAGCGACACCGAGACCTACGGGCGCGGGCTGACCACCTATTCGGACGTCACCCTCGGGGAGGGCGACCGGGTCACGTTCACCCTCACGTGGCACCCCTCGCACGTCGAGGGCCCGCTGCGCACCGACGCGCTCGCCGCGCTCGCGGACACCGAGGCGTTCTGGACCGACTGGATGACCCGCTGCACCTACCAGGGCCCGTGGCGCGAGCCGGTGGTGCGCTCGCTGATCACGCTCAAGGCGCTGACGTACGCCCCGACCGGCGGCATCGTCGCCGCGCCGACCACCTCGCTGCCCGAGGACGTGGGCGGCGTGCGCAACTGGGACTACCGCTACACGTGGCTGCGCGACGCGGCGATGACACTGGGCGCGCTGCTCAAGACCGGCTTCGTCGACGAGGCCAAGGCGTGGCGCGAATGGCTGCTGCGGGCGGTGGCGGGCGACCCGGAGAACCTGCAGATCATGTACGGCGTGGGCGGCGAGCGCCGGCTCACCGAGTACGAGGCGACCTGGCTGCCCGGCTACGAGGGCTCGCACCCGGTCCGGATCGGCAACGCCGCCGCCGAGCAGTTCCAGCTCGACGTCTACGGCGAGGTCATCGACGCGCTGCACCTGGGCCGGCAGGCCGGCATGGAGGGCAACGACCACGCGCACGCGCTCCAGCTCAAGCTGATGGACTACATGGAGCAGCACTGGCGCGACCCGGACGAGGGCATCTGGGAGGTGCGCGGGCCGCGCCGGCACTTCGTGCACTCCAAGGTGATGGCGTGGGTGGCGGTGGACCGCACCATCCGGATGCTGGTCGAGGAGCCGATGGACTCCGACACCGAGAAGATGCTGGAGCACCTGAAGGGTGTGCGCGAGGAGATCCACCGCGAGGTGTGCGCGTACGGCTACGACGCCGAGCGCAACACCTTCACCCAGTACTACGGCTCCACCGAGCTGGACGCCTCGCTGCTGCTGATCCCGCAGGTGGGCTTCCTGCCGCCGGAGGACAAGCGGGTGATCGGCACGATCGAGGCGATCCAGCGCGAGCTGACCGAGGACGGCTTCGTACGCCGCTACCCCACCAACGGCACCAGCGTCGGCCTGGACGGCCTGCCCGGCGACGAAGGCGCGTTCCTGGCCTGCTCGTTCTGGCTCGCCGACGACCTGGCCATGATCGGCCGGGTGGAGGAGGCGCGCGAGCTGTTCGAACGCCTGCTCGCGCTGCGCAACGACCTGGGCCTGCTCGCCGAGGAGTGGGACCCGCGTCTCCAGCGCCAGGTGGGCAACTTCCCGCAGGCGTTCAGTCACGTGCCACTGATCGACACCGCGCTGCGACTGACCGCGACGCTGCGCACGGGGCCGGTCGTGGCGGCGGAGTAGGAGGGACGGGGGTCTCGTCCGGCCCGGACTCGGTGTGGCGGCGTTCGGGGCCGGTGGGCGCGCTGTGCAGGTGTGCGTACCGGTTCCGGGTGGTACCTCCGGACACCATGACCCCCGCCCGATCCGCCGACGCCGACGCGGGCGGCGAGCCGACCGGTTCGTCGCCCGCGTCGACGTTGCCGTTCCTGCCCGCGGCGCGGCGGCGGCGCCCGCTGTCGCCCTGGTACGAACACCTGCGCGACGGCCTGTGGTTCGCGCCACTGGTCGGGCTGGCGTCCGGGTGGGCGCTGGCCACGCTGATACTGGCCCTGGACCGGTGGATCCCGGACTATCTGGACAGGCATCCCGACCGGCCGTGGCTGCGCGACCAGTACGACTGGTTGCTGGACCTGGCCAGCGGGACCAAGGACACCATCGCCACGATGAGTTCGGCGATGCTCACCTTCATCGGCGTGGTCTTCTCGATCACCCTGGTGGCCCTGCAGATGGCGAGCCAGTTCACCCCGCGCGTGGTGCGGGTGTACGTGCGCAGCCGGGTCACCAAGGTCACCTTCGCGATGTTCCTGACGACCTTCCTGTACTCCCTTCGGGTACAGAAGGAGTTCGGCAACTCCGAGGACCACCCGCCGGCGCTGGCCGCCTCCCTCGCGATGGGGCTCGTGGTGACCAGCCTGGTGGTCTTCGTGATCTACGTGCACTCGACGATCCGACTGATGCGGGTGACGTACGTGATCGGCTACGTCGCCCAGGAGTCGCTGAACCTGCTGGCCGCCCGGGCGCACGCGGCGCCGGTGCCGACGCCGACCGGGGAGCCGACCGCGGTGCTCCCGTACCGGGGCCCGCCGGGGGTGCTCCAGGACGTCAACGTGGCCCGCCTGGTGTTCCTGGCCCGGCGGCACGACGTGGTGATCGCCCTGCTCCCCCGCGTGGGCGACTTCCTCACCCACGGCATGCCGCTCGCGGTGATCCACGGCTCCCCGAACCGGCGCGGACTGCCGGCGGCGACCCGGGTGTGGCCGTGCCTGACCCTGGGCGTCGAACGCACCATGCACCAGGACCCGGCCTTCGGACTGCGGCAACTCGTCGACATCGCGAGCAAGGCCCTGTCGCCGGCCGTCAACGACCCGACCACCGCCGTGCAGGCGCTCGACCGCATCCACGCCCTGCTCACCCTGATGAGCGGCATCGAACTCGGCGATCGTGCGCACGTGGACCGCCGCGACCGCCTGCGGCTGATCGAACCGGTCGCCCCGTGGGCGGACATGGTCGACCTGGGCCTGACCGAGATCCGGCTGTACGGGGCCGGCGCGCCCCAGGTGACCCGCAGGCTGAGCGCGGCCCTGGACGACCTCCTGGACATCACCCCACCCGCCCGCCGCCCGGAACTCCTCCGCCAACGCGCCCTGCTCCACGAGGCCGTGGCCCGCGCCCACCCCGACGAGGCGAACCGCCGCTTCGCGCTGGAGCCCGACCGACAGGGAATCGGCTGAGGAGCGAACCGGCGGTGCGGCTACATCGGGCCCAGTTCCTCGTAGATGCTGAGGACCTGGGCGATGGTCTCGCGTTCGCCGGGCCACGTGGCGGCCTGGACCGGGCCCGCGGCCGCGAGTTCGCCGCGGCGGTCCGGGTCGGCGAGCAGCGCGGTGACGGAGCCGGCCAGGGCCTCGGCGTCGCCGTACGGCACCAGGACCGCCGCCTCGCCGACGAGTTCGGGCACCCCCCCGACCGCCGTCGCCACCAGCGGCACCCCGCTGCGCAGCGCCTCCTGGGCGACCAGCGCCCGCGCCTCCCACCGACTGGGCAGCACCACCACGTCCGCCGCGCCCAACAGGTCGGCCACATCCGACCGATGCCCGAGCAAGCGAACCGGCAACGACTCGGCGTCGATGCGTTCCTGGAGCGTTTCGCGCAACGGCCCGTCCCCGGCGACCACCACCAACGGCGCGGGCCGGACCTCGCCCCATTCCCGCGCCGCGTCCAGCAACACCGGATACGCCTTCTGCGCCGCCAACCTGCCCACCGCGACCACCAACGGCCGATCCCCCGCCGCGAATTCGTCCCGCACCGCGGCCCGGTCCCGCGACGCCGGCGGCAGCGGCGGCGCCGACACCGGCCCGAGTCGCGCGTCCCGCGCCCCCAACTGCCGGGCCCGGTCCACCAGATCGGCCGACGCGCCCAGGACCACGTCGGCGGCCCGTACCGCGCGCCCCTCCAACACCCGGGTCAGCGCACCCTTCGCGCCGCCCGCCAACACCGCGTTGTGCAGCGTCAACACCAACGGCGTACGCCGCACCCGATGCCGGCCGAGCGCGTTGCCCGCCACCAACCCGGCGCGCAGCCCGTGCGCGTGCACGACGTGCGCGTGCGCGCACGCCGCGCGCAACTCGCGCGCCGCGCCCCGGTCCGAGGGCCGCGGCGCGGCCGGGATCTCCACCACCCGAAACCGCGCGCCGGTGCCGGCGAAGTCGAAGTGCTCCTCGGTCGAGGCCGGCCCGCAGACCGTCACCGCGACCCCGCGCCCGACCAGCCCGGCCGCCAGCGAACGCACGTGCGCGCCGATCCCGCCGGTGGACGTGGCCAGCACCAGGACGGCCCGCAGCCGGGCCGGCTCGGTCCGCTCCCGCGACTCAGTCGTCGTGTCCACGTCGCTGCTCCCCTTCCGTTTCGGCCGTCCGCCGCCCGGGCAACGCCGCCTGCACGGCCTCGCCGACGGTGGCGAGGACGACTCCCGCGAACACCAGGGTGCCCACGATGGCGGCAACCGTCGCGATGATCAACGTAAAGACGATGCCCCCGGTGCCCAATGCCCGCGACACCCCGAATCCGACCAGGCCGCCGGCCGCCGCACCGGCCACCGCCGCGATCGCCGCCCGGCCCATCGCCCGAACCGGCAGCGCCCGGGGCCCGGCCGTCCTGGCGACGGGATACGCCAGCAACAGGCCCGCCACGGTCATCCCGATCGAGTTGCCCAGCCCGAGCGCGGCCACCGTCCAGCGTGCGGGCAACACGTACGCGAGGATCACGTCGGCGACCACCACCACACACCAGCCGACCACCACGCACCCCGCGGCGGCCCGCCCGTGCCCGGACGCGTTCAACACCCGGCCCAGGTGAGCGACCAGCGCGTACCCGATCAGCCCGGGGGCGAACGCCGCCAGCGCCCACGCCATCTGCTCCGGCTCGGTGGATCCGGCCATGAACAGCGCGAAGAACCGCCCCACCGGCGCCGCGGCGGCCAGGAGCAGCGTGGTGCCCGCCGCGCCGACCAGGAGCACCGTGCGGGTGGTCGCCGCCACCGCGTCGGCGAACGCGTCCGTGGCGCCGTCGTGCGCGTGCGCGCTCAGGCGCGGGAAGGCGGCGGTGGCGATCGGCACGGCCAGGACCGCGTACGGCAGCAGGTACACCATCCAGGTCGTCTGGTACACCACGAGCGACCCGTGCGTCCCGCGCCCGTTGGCGAGCAGGATCACCGCGACCGTCGCGGCCTGCTGGGCGACCAGCGTGGCGACGCCGGCCAGCGCGAGGGTACGTACCCGGCGACCCACCCCGTCCGGAAAGCGCAACGTCGGACGCAGCCGCAACCCGGTGGACCGCAGCGGCACCACGGTGACGAGCGCCAGCGCCAGCACACCCGCCGTCGTTCCGAGGGAGAGCGTCGACTCGGCGCCGCGGGGCAGGTGCGCGAGGTCGTCGAGGTCGACGTCGTACCGGTTCGCGAAGAGCAGATAGGTGCCGGCCACCACGAGGCTGGACACCAGCGGCGCGAGCGTCCCGGCCAGGAAGCGCCGATGCGCCTGGAGGATGCCGCCGGCGACCACGGCGACCCCGTACAGCAACACCTGCGGCAAGAACACGAGCAACATCCGCGCGGCCACGTCCGCCGCCCCGGGCTCATCGGCCTTCCCGGCCAGCAGCACCTCGGTGATCGGCCGCGCCAGCAGCGCCCCGAGCAGCACGATCGGCGTCAGGACCAGCACGACCCAGGTCAACAGCGCGGACGCGATCCGCCCCGCGTCCTCGCGCGCGCCCCGGGCCACGGGCCCGGCCAGCACCGGCACGACGACACTCGCGAGCGCCCCGCCGGCGACGATCTCGAAGACGATGTTGGGGACGGAGTTGACGGTGCTGTAGACGGTCCCGAGACCGGTGTCACCCACGGTCCCGGAGAACACCAACTGCCGCCCGAAACCGGCCAACCGCGCGAACACGGTGACCAGCCCCATCAGGGCGGCGGCCCCGGCGAGCCCGCGAACGACACGCGTGGCGCCGGAGCCGGCCGCAGTCGGGACGTCGCCGTCGGGAGGGGCGGTCACCGGTGGCCGCCCGGTCCGGTCGAGGGGCGACGGCGGGGGCGGTCGACGGTCATGCCGACGCGACGGATCCCTCGGCACTCGGCTTCTCCACGACACCCACGCCGGCGCCAGATCCCACGCCGACATCCGCCACCGGCCCCACATCCGCGCCCGACCCCAGGCCGGTGACGGATCCCACGCCCACTGCCGGCCCCGCGCCCGCGCCCGCGTCCGACCCCAGGTCGGTGGCGGAGCCCACGCCCGCGCCCGCTGCCGGTCCCGCGTCCACTGCCACGCCGGCATCCATGTCCGACCCCGACCCCGCGTCCGTGGCAGAGCCCGAGCCCACACTCGCTGCCGGATCCGCGTCCGCGTCTGCGTCCGACCCCACGTCGGTGGCGGAGCCCACGCCCACTGCTGGCCCCGCGTCCGCGTCTGCGTCCGACCCCACGTCGGTGGCGGAGCCCACGCCCGCGCCCACTGCCGGTCCCGCGTCCACTGCCACGCCGGCATCCGCGTCCGACCCCGACCCCGCGTCCGTGGCAGAGCCCGTGCCCACGCTCGCTGCCGGTTCCGCGTCCGCGTCCGACCCCTCGCCCGCGCCTGCGGCCGACGCCGATCCCAGGTCCGTGGCAGAGCCCGCGCCCACGCCCGCTGCCGGTCCCGCGCCTACTCCCGCGCCGGCATCCGCGTCCGACCCCACGCCCACGCCTGCGGCCGACCCCGATCCCGCCTCGGTGGCGGAACCCGCGCCCGCGCCCGCGTCCGACGTCGCGCCCGCGCCTGCGGCCGACGCCGGCCCCAGGTTCGCGGCAGAGTCCGCGCCCGGTTGTGCGTTCGGTCCCGCGCCTGCGGCCGGTCCCCGACCCGCGTCGGTGGCAGAGCCCGCCTCCGTGGCCGGCCCCGGCCCCGCGTCCGCGGTCGGTGTTGCCACCGCGCGGCGGCCCAGCATGTCGATCGTGTTCAGCGCCCGGTTGCCCGCGATGACCTTCGTGAAGCTCACCCGCTCGCTCGCCGCCGTCAGGCCGACCAGCACCGCCGCCTTCGTCAGCAGCCCCGTCCGGGACGCACCCGCCGCCAGGGCCACCCCGAGCGCCGCGCCCAGCGCGTTCGCGCCCGCGTCGCCCAGCATCGCCTTCTCGCCCAGGTCCTCGGGCAGCAGCGCCGCCGCCGCGCCCACCGGCGCCGCCGCCAAAGCCGCCGCCGCGCCGCCCCGTGCCAGCCCCGGCGCGCCCGCGATCAGCACCGCCTTGGCCGCCCGCCCCGGACGCAGGTCGAACAGATTGATCAGATTCGCGGTCCCGGCCACCACCACCGCGGCCAGCACGCGGTCCACCGGATGCCGCTGCACCAGCGTGCCCGCCGCCAGCCCGGCCGCGCCCAGCCCCACGATCTTGACGCCCCCGCTGGTCACTTCGCCCTTGGCGAGCGCCCCGAGGTGGCCCTTGAAGCCGCGCCGGTCGGTCGACCCGGCCAGGTCGTCGTACGTCCCGAACCCGGCCCCCGCGACCGCCGCCAGCGCACCCGCCGCCCGCCACCGCCCCGGCACGCCCGGAGCGCATACGGCGGCCACGGTCGCGCCGATCGCCGCGGCCGGCCCCTCCAGCAGGGTCAGCGCCTCGCCCCGGTGGTTGCGCCGCTCCCACAGGGCGGCGCCGCCCGGGGCGCGGCGGCTCAGCGCGGCATAGGCGGTCCGGGCCGCGCCGGTCGCGGCCAGCGCCGTCACCAGCCGACCGGCTCGACCCCGACGGGACACGGCACCCCCCGTCGCAGTGTCCGGCGTCACGGCGGCCTTCGTCACGGCGTCTCCTTCTTCGGCAGTTCCGGCAGCGGACCGTCGGTGGTGCCCGTCGTCCCGTATTGACCCGAAGTGCCCTGCTTGTCCTCGACCACCAGGGACCACACGACCGCGACCTGACCCACGGGCGTATCGGCGGTGTCCACGGTGGAAACGGCCTTGGCGGTTTGATCGTTACGGCGCAGCGCCCAGATCACGCCGTTTTCCTGCGCGGCGGACGCGGTGCCGGCCATGACCGTACCGTTGCCGCCGCCGTCCAGCGCCCGGGCGAGCGCGAGGTAGGCGTTGTTCGTCCGCCCCGGGTCCTCGCCGGAGGTGGCTCCCGAGGGCGCGATCACCACGACCAGGTCGGCGCCGACGGCCGGATTGTCCTTGACGTCGATGAAGCCGGCTTCCTTGAGCTTGGTCAGCGCCTCGGTCGCGGCCTGCGCGTTGTGCGTGCCGGGCGTGGTGGTGCCCGTCGTCCCGGGCGTCTGGCCCGTGCCCGGCCCGCCGGCGGGCGGCGCCGAGGTGGTCCCGGTCCCGGAGGACGCACCGGCCCCGGGCGTACCCGTCGCGGGCGTCCCGGAGGCCGGCGCCCCCGTGGACGGCGCTCCGGACGCGGGCGGCGTGGTCGAGCCGCCCGGCGTACTCCCCGGCGTCCCGCCCTGTATCGGCGGCATCTTCTCGGTGATCGCCCCCGCCAGCACCTTCGCGGCCCGCTCGGTCGCCGTCCCGGTCGGGAACGCGAGCGCGTTCGCGCCCAGCGCGGTGACCAGTTCGTTCTCCCGCTTGGCGTCGGTCCACTGCCCCTTCACCGACACCTGGCCGGTGACCGTCGCGGACGCCCCGTCGAGCAGCTTGACCGTGCTGTCCGCCAGCTTGGTGTCCGCGCCCGGCAGCGAGACCACGACCGCCTTGTGCCCGGCGAGCCGGCCCTTGGTCAGTTCGGGGCCGACGGTGCCCATGATGCCGTTGAGGTACCGCTGACCGGCGTTCGCCCGGTCGACTTCGCGACGCAGCCCTTCGTTGTTCCGGGCGAGGTCCTGAACCGACTGGTCGAGCCCGGAGACGGCGGCCTCCTTGAGGAAGGACGCGCCGAGTACGAGCCCGACCGACAGGGCCAGGAAGACCGCGATGATGGAGACGACGTGGTATCTGAAGTCGATCAACTGAACAGTCCCTGGAGCCAGTAGACGAAGGCGTCCCACTGTGCCCCGAACACGTGGAAGTACGCGCGCCCGAGCGGGGTCACCCGCACGGTCACCGCGATCGTGATCAGCGCGGCGAGGCACAACATGAGCAGCGAAGTCGTGGAGATGCGGCTGCGGTACAGACGGCTGACGCCCTTGGCGTCCACGAGCTTGCCGCCGACCCGCAACCGGGTGAGGAAGGTGCTCGCCATGCCGGCCCGGCCCTTGTCCAGGAACTCGACGAGCGTGAGGTGCGTACCGACCGCGACGATCAGGCTGGCGCCGCCGTCGTCGGCGAGCAACATCGCGATGTCCTCGCTGGTCCCGGTGGCGGGGAAGGCGATGCCGTCCACGCCCAGTTCGTCGAGGCGCTCCATCCCGGGGGCACGGCCGTCCCGGTACGCGTGCACGATGATCTCCGCGCCGCAGCGCAGCGCCTGGTCGGAGACCGAGTCCATGTCGCCGACGATCATGTCCGGCTTGTAACCGGCCTGGAGCAGCGCGTCGGCGCCGCCGTCGACGCCGATCATCACCGGGCGGTACTCGCGGATATAGGGGCGCAGCGCGGCGATGTCCTCGCGGTAGTGGTAGCCGCGCACCACGATGAGCACCTGGCGACCGTCGACCCGGGTGCGGATCTCGGGGACGCCGACGCCGTCGAGGAGCAGTTCGCGCTCCTCGCGGATGTACTTGAGGGTGTTCTCGGCGAACGCCTCGATCTGCTCGGACAGCCCGGCCCGGGCCTTCTCCATCGCGGCGGCCACGGACTCCGCGTCGAGCAGCGTGCCGACGGCGATCGGGGCGTCGCCGCGATAGAGGACGTTGTCCTCCACCCGGACCAGCTCGCCCTCGCGGATCCGGTCGAGCACACTGCCGCCGACCTCGTCCAGGAGCGGTACGCCGGCCTCCACGAGCAGTTGCGGCCCGATATTGGGGTAGCGCCCGCTGATGCTGGCGGCGGCGTTGACCACGGCGGCCGGTCGACACTTGACCAGCGCCTCGGCGGCGACCCGGTCGAGGTCGACGTGGTTGATGATCGCGATGTCGCCGGGGCGGAGCCGCTTGGTGAGGTCCTTGGTACGCCGATCGACCCGGGCAAACGAGCCGGTGTCCTCGGTGTGCCGTCGACGACGAAGCGTGGGAATCCTCACCGGCGCAATCCTGCCATGCACGAAATTCTCCGGCGGCCTCCGGCCGCTCCTGAAACGGCCCTGCGGGCCGGGGCGGCGGCCGCTGGCCGCTCTCCTCGCTGCGCTCGTCGATTCCGGTCGACGATCGAGTCGTGGGCGCTGACGCGCCGACGAGTGGCCGAATACGCAGCGGCCCTGAAGCCGTGCGGGGGAACCGGGTCCGAAGCCGAGGCCGGCGGCGCGACCCGGGTCGGGTGCGCGGGCCCGGCGTGAAACCGGAGCGCAGCTGTTACACAGCCCCCCGCCCCGAATCCCAAACCCCACCGACCACCCACCCCAAACAACCCCCAGCCACCAAGCCCACGGCCCACAAGACCAGACCGGGCAGCCCCGAAGCCTACGAACCCCAACCACCAAACCCTCGACCACGCGACCAACCAGGCAGCCCGAACCCTGCGAACCCCATCCCCACCAAGCCCTCGACCACAAGACCGAACCAACCGGCCCGAACCCTCTGACTCTCAGCCGCCAAAGCCTCGACCACAAGAACAAACCAGCCGGCCCGAAACCCCTGAACCCAGCCACCGAGCCCTCGGCCACGAGGCCGGACCGGGCCCGCCCCGAAGCCTCCGAACCCCAGCCGCCGAGCCACAGGCAACGGGTGGAGCGGGTGGGTAAAACCTCCCGAGCCAAGTGCAACGCGAGCCCAGCGCCACACGCGGCCCACGCACCCGGCTCCGCCCCCGGCCCACGCCGCCCCCGGCCCGGACCGCGCCCCCGCCCCCGCCCCGCCGGACGACCCCCCGTCCCCCATCCGAGGGACCCACGTGAGCGCCCATGCGGACGCGCCCCGAACCCCGCCCCCACGAGGGTTGCACCCATGGAAACCACCACCTCCACCACGCCGCCCCCACCGGCCCCACCCCGCCGCGACCTCCGCAAAACCCTCGCCTGGTTCGCGCTGGCCGCGTGCTCCCCCTACCTGACCCTCAAGCTGCTCTGGGTACTCGGCGTCGACGTGGGCGTCGTCCACCCCGACGAGCTCGACCGAGGCCGATGGATCGCCGCCAACGCCCTCACCTTCGTCATGGACGGCGTCGCCGCGCTGATCGCGTACACCCTGGCCCGCCCCCGCGAGGTCCGCGTCCGGGCCTGGCTGATCCTGCTGCCGCTGTGGGTCGCGTCGGGCCTGCTCGTGGTGATCATGCTGGTCGTCCCGGCCGACCTGCTGAGCGCGGCGGTCGGGCTCACGGGCAACCCGTTCGCGGGCGACGACTTCCTGCGCCCGTGGGTGTACGGCGTGGTCTACGGCGGCTTCATCGTCGAGGGGGCGGTCCTCCTCGCCGCCTTCGCCCTGTACGCCCACGAGCGCTGGGGCACCCTCCTGCGCACCCGCGTCCGCGCGCTCCCGGATCCGGCCGGCACCCGCGACGCGCAGCGCTTCCTCGGTACGGCCGCCGCCGCGCTGCTCGGCGTCGTCGGCGTCGCGCGCCTGACCTGGGGGCTGGGCGCCGACGTCGGAATGAGCGAAACCTGGATCGCGGACCGCGACGCGTCGGCCCGATGGATGGACGGCGTCCAGGGCGGCCTCGCACTCGTCGGCGCGGCGGGTCTGCTCCTGCTGGTGTACCGGATCGGCGGCGCCCGGGTGCGCGGGCCGCTGGCGATGGTCTGGTTCGGTGCGGGCAGCGCGTTCGGGTGGGGCGGCTGGATGGGCCTGATCAGCACCGGCGCGGCGCCCGAAAGCCGAATGGCGGAGCGCACATCCGCCCTTTTGCACCTTGTCTACACTGCCGAAATGATCACCGGCGTCCTGGTCCTGGCCATCGGCTGGTTCTTCCTGAGCGAGTACGCGGGCCGCACCGCGCTCCCCGAGCCGACCGCCCCCGAACCCGCCACCGCGACCGCGACCGCGACCACCACGACCACCCTCGCCCCGCAGGCGACCTGATGGCCCGTCGCCTCACCCGCCGACTGCTCGGTCGGCGGGCCCGGCTGCGCTGGGTACATCTGGTGCTGGGCGGCGCACTGTTGACCCCGTTCCACCTCGCCGCGCTCACCGTGCTCACCGGGACCGGACTGTCGCGCGACATCCCGGCGGAACCGCTCACCTCGCAACTGCTCGCCCTGGCCCTGGCGCTGCCGTTCGTCGCGCTGACCGGCCTGGTCCCACTGGTGCGCACCCTCGAGGGCGGCGCCGCGCGGGTGTTGTGCGCGCCGACCGGCGAGGTACTGAGCCTGCCCGCGACGAGCGCCGCCGCCCGCCGACGAGCGGCCGCGTGGTTCACCCTGCACGCGCTCGCGGGCGGCGTGGTGGCCGGCGTCTCGCTGGCCGCGCCTCCCGGCGGCCTGGTCCTGCTCCTCCTGCCGCTCTCCGCGAACCTGGCCGACGTGTTCGGCTGGGCCGAACCGGCGACCTCGCTCCCCCTCGCGTGGACCCCGCTCGGCCTCGCCCTGATCCTGCTCCCCCTGCCGGTGTCCGCCGCCGCCGGCGCCTGGCTCGCCCGTATCGCCCCGATCCTGCTCGGCCCCACCCCCGCCGACCGCCTCGCCCTCGCCGAGCAGCGCGCCGAACGCCTCGCCGAACGCGCCCGCATCGCCCGCGACCTGCACGACTCGGTCGGCCACGCACTCAGCGCGGTCGGCATCCAGGCAGCCGCCGCCGGCCGCCTGCTCGACCGGGATCCGGCCTTCGTCGCCCGCGCGTTGACCGCGATCGAGGACACCGCCCGCGACGCCGTCGCCGAACTCGACCACGTCCTCGGCCTCCTGCGCGAGGAGACGCCCGAACCGGCCGCGCCCGTACCCTCGTTGGCCAACCTCGCCGAGTTGGTCGCCCGCACCCGCGCGGCCGGCGCCGACGTCGACCTCCACCTCGACCCGGCCGACGGCGTCGCGGCGCTGCCACGCCTGGTCTCGCGCGAGGCGTACCGGATCGTCCAGGAGGGCTTCGGCAACGTCCTGCGGCACGCGGGCGAGGTCCCGGTCAGCCTCCATCTCCGGCTCGGCCGAGGCGAGTTGACGATCGACCTGAGCAACCCCATCGCCGGCACCCGACCCACCCGAAGCGGCGGCGGACGCGGCCTGCGCGGCACCGCCGAGCGCGTCGCCGTACTGCGCGGCACCTTCACCGCCGGTCCCCGCGACGGCCGTTGGCACCTCAGCGCCCGAATACCCCTGGAAGGCCACCCGTGAGCACCCACCCGACCCGCGTAGTGATCGCCGACGACGAGAGCCTGGTCCGCGCGGGCCTGTACGCGATCGTCGACGCCGAACCCGACCTGACCGTGGTCGGCGAGGCGGCGACCGGCGCGCAGGCCGTGGAGCGGGTCCGCGAACTGCGGCCCGACGTGGTGTTGATGGACGTTCGGATGCCCGACCTGAACGGCATCGAGGCCACCGCGCGAATCCTTCGCGAAGTCTCCGACCCATCGCCGAGGGTGCTGGTGGTGACCACCTTCGAGAACGACGAGTACGTCTACGACGCGCTGCGCGCCGGGGCGCACGGCTTCCTCCTCAAGCGGGCCCGCGCCGACGACATGGTGCACGCGATCCGTACCGTGGCCCGAGGCGACTCGCTGCTCTTCCCGGCCGCGATCCGGGACCTGGCCCTCACCCGCGCCCGAGAGCGCACCCACAACGCGGAATTGCGCACCCGCGTCGCCCGGCTCACCCCGCGCGAGCAGGAGGTCCTGCGCCTGATCACCACCGGCCTGGCCAACACCGAGATCGCCGAACGCACCGGGCTGGGCCCGGAAACGGTCAAGACCCACGTGGCCCGCGTCCTCACCAAGCTCGGCGTCCGCGACCGTACGCAGGCGGTGATCGCCGCCTACGAATCCGGCTTCACCGGCACCGGTCTCGGCGGGTGGGCGTGAGTCGACCGAGGCCGCCCGAGCGTCAGACGGGTCGACGCAGGCTCCCGTACGGACGGTACGCGCGCGTGCCGAGCGAGCGCACGTCCGTGGGCGCGGGCGCGGCCCGAAACGCCTCGTACACCTGCTCGTCGACCCATTCGGTGTAGACCAGCCCCCGGGTGCCGCCGACGTCGAGATGCACATGCGTGGCAACACGACCCGGCGGCGCAACCCGGCCGTCGGCCGCCGCCGCGAGGACTCCTCGGGCCCACCGCCGCGCCGCCGGCGCCGCGTCCGCCTCGATCTCCTCGACCACCACCAACGCGGGCGCACCCGGGAGTTCGCCCCGCGCCGCACTCCCGGCGAGGCGATAGCGAATCACGCCCGGACGTTCGATCCCGGGCACCACCTCGTCGATGTGCCGCACCATCCCCGGCCGAGTGGTCCGCATGAACGCCCGGTGATCGTCGTCGTTCGTCCACTGCGCGTAGTTGAGAACCCGCCCGCCATCGACGCTCAGCAGACAACTCAGCGTGAGGAACCCGTCCGGCCAGGGCACCCCCTCCCACTCGACGAGCGTCGCCTCGGCGGCGGCCCGCTGCCGCTCCGGCGTACCCACGATCCACGGACTGACAAGAATCGTCCCGACATCGGCCCGCCCGACCTCGGGCAGAGCGCGACGGCGGTGGCGCGACGACGCGGCCATGAATACTCCTTCGAGCCGACGACACAAACCAAAAGGCCCGAACCCGAGAACCCGGGCCCGAACCGAAAACACCCCCCACCCTGCAACTTCAACCACACTTGAGGTCAACCCACGTCGCCACCCCGGCCCGCGGCCCGTAACTCGCTCCGGGGCCTGTCGCCCTCGGGTCCGGCCTGGCAATCTTGGGAAAGCGACCGTCGCGCCGACGCGACCGGGACGCCCGGCGTACGGAGGACTCGATGACGAAATCCTTGCGGGACCAGATAGGTCCGGAAATCTTCGACGCGGCGATGGCGGAAGGCGTCCGCAAGGCCGTCGAGGAACTGTACGCACTGGGCCTGCCTGCGGTAGGCGGCGAGAACGGGCGCGTCTACAAGCACTACGCGGACGGAACCAGGGTGTACCTCGACGAAGAGGAACCCGACGCACGCGAGTACCGAATCTTCGCGGACGGCACCAAGGTGTACGTCGACGAAATGGACACGTGACCCCGGGACATGTGACCCCGATACACGTGCGACCCCGGTACACCCGACGCCGAACAACGCACGCCGCGCCGGATCGCGACACGACCCGGCGCGGCCGAGGCGAAGTCGCCTACCGCTACGGGGCGGGGCGTACCGGAACGGACGTACCCGACGGGAGCGTCGGGCCGTTGTCGGAAACCGGCCCCCGCTGCGTCGGGTCGTCGACCAGAGCGCAGGCAGCCACCGGCCCGTCCGCGAGTCGGTACATCGTGTTGCTGCCGGTGCTGCTCGTGTTGTGCACGCGGCGGCCGTCGCGGTACCCCGGATCGGGGAGGTCCTCGGCCTCGACCTTGGTGAGGGTCGCCGTCAGCACCAACGTGGCTCCCGGGGGCATCAGTTCCGGTCGGATCTCGGTCCACCCCTTGGTGTAGAAGTCGCTCTCCTCGTCCGTCAGCAGGTGGTCGGTCGGCCAGGGAAGCCAGTGGTAGATCGCGTTCAACTCGTCGTTGGAGGCCGCGCTTTCGGTAAAGCGTCCCGGAGCACACTTCTTGCCGTACGGCACGTAGTCGACCACCACCCGCAGCCCCAGATCCCGCAGCCGCTGCTCCAGCCCCTTCGGATTGCGGAACTCGTCGACCTTGAACAGGATCCCGCCGTCCGGCCGCTTCTCCACCTCGAACGGCTGCGCCTCGGCCGAACCACCGCTGAGCATCGGCGCGCCGACCCCGATGCCCGCCGCGAGCACCACCGAGGCGGCCAGCCCGTACCCGATCCGGCGGCCCCGCGAGGCCGCCGGCTTCCCGGGCGGCGGCGGATCCATCGCCGGCACACTCCCTGCGGCGGCCAGCAACTTCAGCTCCTCCAACGCACGTTCCTCGAAACCGATCACGCCTTCGCCTCCGCCTGTACGTGTCCTGCCCGGGTCCCGTGCTGCGGCTCGGTCACCGACGAGCCCACTTCCTTCGCGAGCCGCCGCCGCGCCCGGTGCAACCGCACTCGCGCCGCGACCGGCCGTATGCCGAGCGCCCCCGCGGCCTCGGCGACGGACATCCCGTCCACGCTGACCAGTTCGAGCACCGCGCGGTCCTCCTCGGACAACCGCGCGAGCGCCCGATGGGTACGCCGAACCTCCGCCGCCGCATCCAGCCGCTCCTCCAGCCGCTGAATGTCGTCCTCGTCCAACACCCGCCGCCCCGCCATCCGCCGCGACGCGTCCGCCTCCCGCGCCGAACGCCGCCGCTCGTTCGCCACCACGTTGCGCGCGACCCCGTACAACCAGGCGAGTTCGCCACCCGGCCCACCGCGATAGGCCGCCGCCGAACCCATCGCGGCGATGAACACCTCGACGGTCAGATCGGCGGCCGACTGGGGATCGTCGACCCGCCGCGCCACGAACCGCCCCACCGCGTCGATGTGTCTGCGATAGAACGCTTCCAGGAGCTCCGGGTCACCGGCGATCCCCCTGACTGCTTCCACATCCGGTCCATCCAAGATGGGCTCCCCGCATCGATGCCGTTGCCTGTCCCCCACTTGTGGTCACGCCCGCAGCCGGCGTTACAACCCAACCCAACCCACGCAACCCGCCCCGGGGCTCCCGACGAGATGAATGCGATGCTTGGCGAAATCCGGCCGACAACGGGGAATCGAACCGGATCGAGTCCCCCGGGCCGCCTTCCCGAGCGGGCCGGGGGTTTCCGGCGGACGTTGCGCTTGTGGCTGCGGGCGGGCCGGTGCGGGGCCGGTCCGGCACGCGGGGTCGGCCGCCGCCGGCGTGCGGGGCTCGGCGACTGCGGGAC
>NZ_BIFH01000040.1:0-151710 GCF_003967355.1 Embleya hyalina
CGATGAGCAACGCACCCGTCTCGTCGGGAGCTTCGGGTCCCCGAGCCCCGCATGCCGGCGGCGGCCCGCCTCACGACCCGGACCAGCCGGCCCGCGACCCAAGGCGCAACGCCCGCCGAGGATGACCTGCCTACTCGGGAAGGCACCCCGGCGAACTCGACCCGAGCGCCCTCCTTGCCTGCCGCTGCAGGCCGCTTTTCAGTGAGCAACGCACCCCTGTCGTCGGGAACCCTCCGGCCCGGAGCCCCGAACGCCGGCGGCGGCCCGTCCCACGACCCGGACCAGCCCCGCACCAGACCCCGCGACCACAAGCGCAACGTCCGCCGAGGATGACCTGCCTGCTCGGGAACGCTCCCCGGCGGACTCGACCCGACCCCGTCCCTGTCCGCCGCTGCAGGCTGGTTTTCGGTGAGCAACGCACCCGTCTCGTCGGGAGCCTCGGGTCCCCGAGCCCCGCATGCCGGCGGCGGCCCGCCTCACGACTCGGACCAGCTGGCCCGCGACCCAAGGCGCAACGTCCGCCGAGGATGACCTGCCTACTCGGGAAGGCACCCCGGCGAACCCGACCCGACCGCCCTCCTTGCCTGCCGCTGCAGGCCGCTTTTCGGTAAGCAACGCACCCCTGTCGTCGGGAACCCTCCGGCCCGGAGCCCCGAACGCCGGCGGCGGCCCGTCTCACGACCCGGACCAGTCGGCCCGCGACCCAAGGCGCAACGCCCGCCGAGGATGACCCGCCTACTCGGGAACGCTCCCCGGCGGACTCGACCCGACCGCCCTCCCTGCCTGCCGCTGCGGGCCGGTTTTCGCCGACCCACGCATCCGTCTCGTCGGAAGCCCCAAGTCTCCGAGCCCCGTACGCCGGCGGCGGCGGCCCACACCACGACCTGGACCCGCCCCGCACCGGTATCTCGTAACCAACAGCGCAACGTTCGCCGGGTCTCCGATCTACTCGGCCTCGGTCGGGGATGTCGGCGTGGTCGGCGCAGGGTGGTTGGCATCCCACATGTCCTGAGTTGGCCGATTGCCATGGCCGGGCTTCGAGCGTGTGGCGGCACTCGGCGGGTTTCGAGTGATCACCGGTCGCGTTCGGGCTCGTGCTCCGGCTCGGGCTCGGGGTTTGGTCCGGTGCCTGCTGGTGGCTTTTGGGTTCTTTCGGTGAGGCTGAGTGTGGCCAGGATTTGGAAGAGCGCCGCTGTGGCCAGGGCTGTGGTGAGGGAGTGGGTGAGCAGAGGGCCGGTGAGGGCTGCGCCGAGGGCGAAGGCGGTGATTTTCAGGCTGGCGCCGGTGGTGAAGATGCGGCTGCGTAGGCCTTCGGGGGCTTCGCGGTGACGGATCGTGAACAGGGCCGTGAGCTGGGGGCCTTCGGCCGTGCCGGCGAGCAGCATCGCGGCGATCAGTGGGATCGGGTGGGCCGTTGCCGCGAGCAGGAGGGCGCCGGTGAGGATCAGTGTGCTGTACCGGATCACCGTCTCCGGGCGCAGTGCGTGCGGCCGGCGGGCCAGGAGCGCGTTGGTGGTCAACGCCGAGGCGGCGAGCAGTGAGAGCAGGGTCGTCCCGTGGGCGGCCGAGCCGAAGGCCCGTTCGCCGAGGAGTGGGCTGCCGGCGAGCAGGATGCCCTGTCCGACACAGGACAACATCGACGCCACCGTGGCCCGGGCCAGGGACGGTGATCCCACGATGGCCCGGAAGCCCGCGACGAGGTCGGCGCCGATCGACGGGGCCGACGAGTGCTTCGGGGGCACGTGGGGGCGGGTCGCCGCCGGCAGGTTCGAGGGCTCCCGGGGCTCATGGCTGCGATTGGCGGGCGACGCCCGGGTCGGTGGTGGCGGCACGTGCCTCCGCGGCACCTGCGTGCGGGCCGGCATCTGGGCTTGGGCCGGTGGTAGTGCTCGGGCCGCCGGCAGGGCCAGGCAGATCAGGACGATCGCGGTCGTTACCGCGAACCGTGCTCCGGCCAGGGTCGTGACGATCCCGGCCAGGGCCGGGCCGGTCAGGGCGGCCAGGTTGAATGTCATGGCGTCGTACGTCGTCGCGCGTGGCAGGTCGGATGGTGCGACCACGCGCGGCAGCTGGGACGTCCAGCCGCCGGTCAGGGCCGGGCCGGCCAGTCCTGCGGTCAGGGCGATCAGCAGTGTGACCGCGATCGGGGTTCGGCCCAGCGTGGCCAGGATCGCCCCTAGCGCCGCCGCGTAGCCCGCCAGCGTGGCGGTCAACAGGCGACCCGGTCGGGGGGAGCGGTCCAGGAGTACGCCGAAGACGGGACCGCCGAGAGCCGCCGCCGCGGTGACGGCGGCCAGTAGTGCCGAGGCGGTGGCGGCCGAGCCGGTGGCCGCCAGGCCGGCCAGCAGCAGGGCCGGGCCCGACATCTCGTCACCGGTGCGTGCGGCCGCCGCTCCGGCGATGTAGGACCATACTCCTCCGTAACGCTTTTGCATGACTGGCACGTTACGTAGGTAACCCAATCATTGGCTAGATGCGTTACATTTGACAGGTGCTGCACTCGACTGACGAGCGGGCCACCCGCCATTCGGTACAGGCCGTGGCCCGACGCACGGTCGCCCTGGTCAACGCGCTGACGGCGGACGACCCGACGCCGGACCCGTCCCCCTCCGCCCTGGCCGAACTCCTGCGCGAACACGGCGAGTCCGATCCGATCGAGCTCACCGCGACCGACGTCGTCGACCTGCATGCCGCCGCCCTGCTGCTGCGTGCGGTCTTCGCCGCAGAGGACGTCGACGTCGCCGCCGACGCGCTCAATCGCCTGCTGCGTCGGGGTCGGGGCAGGCTTCGGCTCACCTCGCACGCCGGCCGCAGTCCCTGGCATCCGCACCTCGACCGCGACGACGACGCGCCGTGGGGCGAATGGTTCCTCGCCTCGTCCTGCCTGGCCCTGACCATGCTGCTGTGGGACCGGCAACGTCCACCCGGCGGCGTCTGTACGTCGGCGACCTGCCGACACGTCTTCGTCGACGAAGGCGGCGGCCCGCCCCGCCGCTACTGCTCCCGCCGCTGCGCCACGCGCGAACGTGTGGCCGCCCACCGCCGCGCCCGGGCGTAGGGCGGCGTTTCGGCACCCGGCTCCCCGGCCTCCGGCTCCCCGACACCCAACCCGTCGGCATCCGGCCCGTCGGCATGCAACTCCTCGGCACCCGACCCCCTGGCACCCCGCCCCCGACGCAGCGCCGGGTCCAGTGCCGTGGCCGCCACCAGTACGACCGACATCACCGTCAGGATCATGGCCAAATGGTGCAGCCCCGCGTCGGTTGCCCGGGGGCCGAAGG
The DNA here is from genome assembly GCF_003967355.1 of Embleya hyalina. Taxonomy (GTDB): domain Bacteria; phylum Actinomycetota; class Actinomycetes; order Streptomycetales; family Streptomycetaceae; genus Embleya; species Embleya hyalina. The sequence goes on from NZ_BIFH01000040.1 coordinate 3,282, forward strand.
TGGTGCCGATCAGACTCGCCGACGCCAGTGCGCCCAGGTAGGAGAAGGTACGCAGCAGCCCGGCCGCCGTGCCCGTCGCGGCGGCCGGCGCCTGGCGGAACATCGCCCGCTGGTTGGTCGTGTTGGCCAGGCCGTTCTGAAGCCCGAAGACGACGCTCACCACGATCAGCAACCACAGCGGCGAGTCGGCGCGCAGCAGCAACAGGCTCGCGCTGCCCACCGTCAGTACGCCGGCACCGGCCAGCAGGGGAGTACGCAGCCCCGGCCCCGTCACCACGGCCGAGACCCCGGCGGCCACCACGAACGACGGCGTCATCAGCAGCCCGGCGGCCGACGCGGAGCGGCCCGCGCTCTGCTCCAGCCACATGGTCCAGCCGTAGATGAAGCAGTAGGTCGAGGCCATCGCCACCGCCTGCCGCAGGTATGTCCTGGTCAGCGCGCCGTTGCGGGCCACCATCCGCACGTCCAGGAACGGCGAGGGCGCGCGCGACTCCCAACGGGTCAGCATCGATCCGGCCACCAGACCGAGCGCGAGCAGCCACCACCTCGACGCGGCGGGCCGCATCAGGAACAGCAGTACGCTCGTCAACGTCGCGGCGAACAGCAGCAGGCCCGGGGGATCGAGCTCCCGCGCCGCCGAACCGGTACGCCGCCGAGGCTCGTCCGCCGGCAGCCACAACACCGCGAACCCGGCCGCGATCGCCGCGAGCGGGATGTTGATCAGGAACATCGTCCGCCACCCGCCGACCGCGATCAACAGCCCGCCCAGTGGCGGCCCGATCGCCATCGTGGTCTGCCCGGCCACCGCGAGCGCGTTCAACACCCTTCCCGGCGCGGGCCGGGCGAGGCGTTCGGACTGCCGGCGCACCATCGTCATCGCCGCCGGATAGGCCGCCGACGTACCCAGCCCGAGCACCACACGCGCGACCACGAGCATGCCGATCGACGTGCCCACGAAGCCGACCAGCCCGCCGAGCGCGACCAGTGCCATGCCGGCGAGGTACACCCGCCTGGGCCCGAACAGATCCGCGAGCCGCCCGGCCGTCGGCTGCCCGATCGCGGTGGCCAAGTACAACGCCGACACCAGCCACGTTGTGGCCCCCGCGTCCACGCCGAACGCCCGGCCGATCGACACCAGCGCGATCGCGATGATGGACGAGTTGATCGGATTCAGGACCGATCCGATGGCGGCGGCCGCGGTGAACCGGGCCCCGAACCCGGCCTGTTCGGGGGTGGGTCCGGCGGATCGGCGGCGTGGGGGCGAGGGTATCGGGTGCGGAAGCGGATCGGTCGGGGGCATGGCGGCGGGCACGTCCGTTCTGCGAGTCGAGTCGAGTCGGGTCGGGTCGGGAGCCGGACCCGGGGCGGTGCTGTCAGCTTCGCGCGTGCGTGGGTCGCCATGAAGGCCGTGTCATTCGCGCCAATGGTGAGCGCGGTGCCGGGATGGGTGGCGGCACGGTCGTCCCCGTGCCGGTGCCACCGCGCCGTCGCGGTCCCTTTGCTCGGCCTGCGGCCGTGCCTGTCCCCGTGGGGGATACGCACCGAGACCCCGGCTTTGTGACAATCGAGAGGTGACATCACCACATCCACTCGGAGAGTTCCTGCAGGCCCGCCGCGCCCGGCTCCAGCCGGGCGATGTCGGGCTGCCCGCCGGCACCGGACTTCGGCGTACCCAGGGGTTGCGCAGGGAGGAGCTGGCCGCGTTGGCCGGGCTGAGCATCCAGTACTACACGCGCCTGGAGCAGGGCCGCGAGAACAACCCCGGTGGTGCGGTCCTGGACGGGATCGCGAGCGCGCTGCGGTTGAACGAGGAGGAGCACGCGCACCTGTACGCCCTGGCCAACCACGCGGCGGAACGGGTGCCGGCCGGCGGTGCGCCCGCCGATCGGGAGGTACGGCCGGGGATCCGCGCGCTCCTGGAGCGAGTCCGACCCTGGCCCGCGTACCTGCTCAGCCGGACCAGCGACATCCTGGCCGCCAACCCCGAGGTGTTCGCGCTGCTGCCCGGGCTGGCCGACTGGGCGCCGGAGCGGCGCAACAGCATCCGGTACCTGTTCCTGCACCCGATGGCACGGGAGTTGTTCGCCGACTGGGAGCGGGCCGCGCTCAGCACCACGGCGCAACTGCGCTCGCTGCTCGCCGCCGACCCCAGAGACCGGGAGTTGGCCGCTCTGGTGGACGAACTCACCGAGGAGAGCGCCGAGTTCGCGGCGCAGTGGCAGCGGTACGACGTACGTCGTCGGCGTAGTGACCAGGAGACGTACCGGCATCCGCAACTCGGCGAGATCACCCTCGCGTTCGAGGTGCTGCGGATGGAGGGCGGCCAGCGGATCACCATCTACCAACCGCAGGCGCCGGACGAGGAGGGCCGCCGGGTATTGCGGGGCCTGTCCGAACTGGCCACGAAGGTCCGGCCGGAGGCCACGGACTAGGGGGGCCGGCGGCCCGGGGGTGGGGTTCTCGGCGCTGTGCGGGCGCCGGCGGGGAGGGGTCTTGCGTCGGCGGGTTCGGGGCCATGGCGCTTGGGTTCTCGCGTACTCCTGCTCTCCTGTTCTCCCGTTCTCCCGTTCTCCTCTACTCCTGTACTCAGGTTCTTGGCTGCCCGGGTTTTCGGCTGATCAGTGTCCGGCCGTCGCGTCGACTCCGTTCGGGATGGTGGACTCCGTTTCGACCTCGGCCACCGGTTCGGCCCCGGTCGCGGCGGCGGCCTCGGCCTCGGTGAGTGCGCGGCGCATGTCCTCGGCGTGGCGGCGGGCCATCTCCCGGATCTCCGGGGTGAGATACGGGCGGTCGGCGACCGCCGCCGCCTCGGCCGACTCGGTCCAGGCGCGCATGACGTCGAGCGGGCGCTGGTGTCCGCACGACACCTCGGCACCCGATTCGTCGTGCACGGTGGCCTCGTAGGCGCCGTTGACCCAGACGCTGACACCCTCGTCGTGGAATACGACGTCGAAGGGCACATCGTCGGGATCCGGTTCGGGACCGTCGCCGGTGAGGAGCGTGAACTTCTCGTGTGGTCGCATCCAGTGGTCGGTGCCCCACGGCTCGACCCAGATGGCCAGCATCGCGGCGGTGTCGTTGTTCAGTCTGATCGATGGCATGGCCCAGGGTATTCAGCCCACGCCCGGCCCGCTTCGGTTCGGCGCGTCGAGGGCGGGGTTCGCGCGAGTGGGACGGCGTGCGGCCCGGCCGGGCGGGCGGTCGGGTCGAATCCGCCGGAGGGCTCCCCGACTTCGTCATGCTCGCGCAGTGCTTCGAACGGTGTACGGCGTCCGACATCCTGGGCAGACGTCGCGGGCGGCAGCGGTCGAGCGAGTTCCCGGATGTGCATCACCACACCCGCCGCCGACGCGATGACCGCACAACAGCTCGCGGAGAAGCTCAAGGCCGGCGGCCAGGCGATCGGCGAGATCACCGTGTTCGACGAGACCACCGACCCGAACCACCAACTCGGTCGTCCCGGCCAGTACTCGGCCAAGGTCGGATTCGTCGACACCCGCGTCAACCTCGCCGACGCGGTCGACACGCCGGGCGACATCTCACGCGGCGGCGGCATCAAAGTCCGGCCGAACCGGGCGGCAGCCCGGAAACGCGCCGACTACATCCGGAAGATCACCGCCGCCCTCGGCATGCCGACCATGCGCGAGTACGACTGTGTGCGAGGCGGCTATCTCCTGCGGATCACGCAGACTCTCACGCCCGCCAGGACAAGGCGTACGAAGCCGCCCTGAAGGCCGCGGTCGGCTGACCCCGGACACGACACGGTCCGAACGCCACGACGGACGAAGCTCGGCCGGTGTCGTCGTCCGCGTTCCGCGACGGCTTCTCGCGCCGACCGCCGCAATCCGCGACAACGCCCACACCGACCGGCCGACCGACCAACCGGCCCTCGGTGTGGCGCGAGAACTGGGGCGTGCCCGGCCGTGATCGGCCGGCGGGGCTCAGAAACCCGGTGGACGGCGGAATCCGCCGATCGCCTTCGCGAGGCACTGCACGAACCGGACCGCCGTGCGGTCGTGCAGGTAGGGCGCGATCACCTGGATGCCGACCGGAAGCCCGTCCCGGGTCGCCCCGACGGGCGCCACCGCCGCAGGCAGGTGGTTGACCGCCGAAGGCGCCATCCATGTGAGCATCTCGCGATACGGCCGGTCGCCGCCGTCGACCCGCAGGGTCCGGACCGACCAGGCGGGGTCGGGTCGATGGTCGTGCGGGAAGGCGGCCGTCGGGCTGACCGGGCACAGGAGCACGTCGACGTCGCGGAAGAACTCGGCCCAGCGGCGGCGGGAGTGTTGCCGGCGTTCGTCGAGTGCGTGCCAGCCCCGGAAGCTGATCGTCAGGTCCGACGCGAACCCGCCCGTCGTCCCCTCCGTCGCGGCGAGTTCCACGAGCCCGGCATACGACTCGTCGGACTCGACCAACCCGCTCTGCGCCATCAGCAACGGCTGATAGAGGGCCATCGTCTCGTCGAGCCCGACCGGCCCCTCGCCCTCCACCACGGAGGCGCCCTCGGCCCGCACCGCTTCCAGTGCCGCCCGCATGATCGCGACCAACTCGCTGTCGACAGGGCAGAACGGGTCGTCGAGCCAGGCCGCGACCCGGAACTCGCGCAGCGTGCGGGCCCTGGAGGCGGGCAGTTCCAGTCGCCATGCCGGGGCGCGTTCGTGATCCGCCCCGGCGAGGACGTCGAGACCCAGATCGAGGTCGTCGGCGTGCCTGGCGAGCGGGCCGAGCACCGCCATGTCGAAGTCCGCCAGTGTCCCGGGAGCGTGTCCCGAGACGCTGCCGTACCTCGGCACGATCCCGTACGACGGGCGCAGTCCGTAGACGCCGCAGAAGTGGGCGGGCACCCGGATCGAGCCCGCCGTATCGCCGCCGAGTTCCAGGCCGGTCAGTCCCGCGGCCACTGCCGCGGCGGACCCGCCGGACGAACCGCCGGGTCCGCGGGTCGGGTCCCACGGATTGTTCGTGGTTCCGTAGATCTCGTTGTGGGTCTGCCAGTCCCGGGCGTCGGCGGGCAGGTTGGACTTGCCGAACACGATCGCTCCCGCGTTCCTGAGCCGTGCGACCGACTCGGCGTCGTGCGTCGAGACGTGATGTCCCCAGCGGGTCGAGCCCCCGGTGGTCCGCATGCCCGCGACCTCGAGGCTGTCCTTGATCGTCACCGGAACGCCGTGCAGCCGGCCCAGCGGCTCGCCACGCGAGACCGCGCGGTCCGCCGCCAGTGCCGCGGCTCGCGCGCCCTCCTCGTCCCGGGCGACGATGGCGTTGACCTTCGGGCCGAGCCGCTCCAGCCGGGCGAGGTAGTGGTCGAGCAGTTCGACGCTCGACACCTCCTTCGCCGCGACGGCGGCGGCGAGTCGGCTTGCGGAACGAAATGCCAGATCGGTCATGCGAACCTCCGGAAAAAGCCCGAACCGCAGCGATCACACCACTGCGGCCGACACAAAAGCCCAGTTCAGGGCCGGTCGAGGCCGAGACTAACGTGCGTTTGCGATCAATTCGGCGTGTGGCCTTTGTCACTTTCGACAGCGGCTTCGTCCCGCACTCCGCGGCTCCCGACACGCCACTCGGACACGCCACTCGGACGCGGCCGACGGCCGGATGCTTGCCGCGGGTCTGATCGACGAGGTGCGCATGGACGTCGTACCCGTCGTGTGCGTGCGGGTCCGGGAAGCGCTACATCGGGTCGGCCCCCGCGCAGCACCTGCCGGAGGATCCCGACGTGGTGATCCGGAGTCACCGGGTGCTTCGCGTGCGCTATCGGGTGCGCCGTCGACCGACCCGAGCGGGGACGGGCCGCACCCACCGGTCCGCCGCCGTGCTCACGGCGTTGACGTGATCGGCACCGATCCGAGATGCCTGCGTATCGCGAGGGCCACGCGGTCCATCTCCGCGGTCGGCACTCGCTCCGCCTCGGACGGGTTCAACAGGGCGAACACGCTCGGCCCAAGCAATTCGGGAGCCAGGCCCGCCATGCGGGGCACCAGGTGGAAGTGCACGTGCTCGAACCCGGGTTTCTCGGCGAACTGTGCCACGTAGGTCTTGGCACAACCGGTCACCTCCCGCAGCGCCCGCGACACATGGACCTGCAACAGTCCCAGACCCGCAGCCTCGTCATCGGTCAGGTCCGCGATCGAGGTCACATGGCGCCGAGGGACCAGGACCAGCCAGCCCGGCAGGCTCGTGCCGACCGCGTGCGTCACCCTCCACAGCGCGTCGGAAACGATGCGTTCGCGGGGCGGGAGGGTGTCGTACAAGGCGTCCTGCCGACAGGAGAAGCAGGTCTCGGAAGGTGTCGTCATGCCCCCGAGCGTAGGCGGCGCGCGAAACCGCGAGAGGGGAAGTCCCTTTCCTGATCGGGCCGATGCGATGCGCGGCGTGCCTGGTCCGGGGCGGGGAATTCGGCCGGGAGGGACGATTCGGGGACGCCGAGGACGGGGAGGCGGGGTTCGCGCACTCGGCCCGGAGCAACGGGACTGCGGGCGTGCCGTGTGGCCGGGCGCGAAGGGGCCCGCAGGATGGCGGGCAGGCCGCTGCGGACCGGGTGCGCGTCGATGGCGTCGGGATCGGGGTCGACATCGCCCGCGGATGGGAATCACTCGAACCCGGATCCGGGCGACCGCTCGGCGAACTCACCTTCCAACGCCGCGTGTTCGCCGGGGGATGTCGGGATGTTCCACGGCGCGATCGGACGCGGGCCCGCGATCGCCGGCTTGTCCGCCGATTCGACGAGACTTGGCGATCGGGCGAGCTTCTGGGCGGGCCGACCGACCGGGGTGTTCTTCCACCCCTCGGCGACCGGTGTGTCCGACCGAGCGCGTGCGCTCACGGCGGAGTCGCTTCCGGTGCCGGTTCGTTCCCGTCGCGAGGGTGGAGCCCTATGCGTCCGGGCCCAAGGCCGCGAACAGCGTGTCGATCCGCAGCCGTAGTTTGGCGTCCGTCGCCCCCGTGACGACGACGTCGACGAGGTCCTTGTCACGAGTGACGGTAGCGACGTGCACGTGGAGAGACGCGGTCGAGCCCTCCATCGAGTGGGTGTCCCACATGGCGAAGTCGTCCTCGTCCGTGCTCCGTACGCACGCCACCACGGCGTCCCAGTCGGTCGGGACGAAGTCGGCGTCCGTGAACCGGGCCAGGAGATGCATGAACGAGCCGAGGTTCCCGCGCGATATCCGGCCGTCGAGGGCATAGTCCGGCGGCGGTGTTCCGTCGGGCGAAGGGCCGGCGCGGAGTGCTCCGCTGACGGGATATGGGTCGTCGAAGTACGTGCGCAGGCGCACGGTGAGGTCGAGTTGCCGGCACGCGGTCTCGGGGTCGTAGGCGGCGGTGGGCAGTTGGGGCACGCGCTTGCGGCCGGTCCCATCCAGCCGGTACGGCTCCTCGAACGCCCGCTCCCACCGCTCGACGGCAGGCGCGAAGCACTCGCGGGCACGGGCCGCGTCGGTGCCGAGGAAGTGGGCGATGTCCTCCCACGAACTGCCCCGCTCGCGCTCGAAGATCACCGCGCGGGTGAGGAGGTGATCGGCGTATTCCCGCAGGGCGACGGCCTCGCTGACCCGTCCGCCCAGGCCCGTCTGGTCGTCGAACCGGGTGATCGCCAGGTTCGCCGCCCCCTCGGCGAGCCCGACGCCGGCGTGGCTCAGGACCAGGCGCGCCAGTGCCGCTCGGGTAAAGGTGGCGCGTGCGGCGTCGTAGGGGGTGTGCTGCGTCAAATCCGGCTGCTCCCGTGCATGTTCCGACGGCCCCGGGCTGTGGGGTCCGCAGGACACTGTGACGCTCCGGGCGCGGCGGCGCCACCGCTTTTCCGACGCCGGAGCCCGAGGGCGCGGGCCCACTGTTCGGGTGAGCAGCGCTTTCGAGTGGGGTTGGGGGGTGGGGGTGGGGCGGAGCGATCGCCGGGAGCGTTTCGAGGGTTCGCCCGAGAAGTGCCTCGCCGCATGTCCCGATCGAATTGCCGGCGCAGGACACTAGGTCGTCGGAGCGACGGCCCCGAACGGCTCGTAGGCGAGAACGTCCGAGTGCGTCGAGCCGGACCATTCCTCGATGACGATGACCTCGATCGGATTTCCGTCCTCGTCGCGGCCGACCCCGAGCGTGGCGCGGACCAGGCCCGACGTATTCTCGGCGCGCAGCCGGGCCGTCTGCTGCTTCACCAGCGTTTGGACGCCCGCCTCGTCCGTGGCGGGAAGCCGCCGCGTCATCCACTTTTCGGCGACCGTGTCGACGTGCGCCACCACGGCGACGATCTCGGTCAGCGACCGGTCCCGCTCGATATCGGGGACCCGGTTGTTGACCGCCGCGCCAGGGATCGGCGCGACGTGGTGAACGTAGTGGTCGCGTGCGGCGGCGGTGGTCCACAGTGATTGGAGGAACAGCGTCGGTTCCGTCGGCGAGCGAAGCACCGAGAACCGGATCAGCCCGTCGGTCCGGGGCATCACCTCCAGCGCGCCGCGAGCGGCCTCGTCCGCCGCTGCCGCCGTGGGCAAACGCCACCAGCTGTCGATTCGCGCCGTGGCATCGTCATGGTGCGTGGCAACGTGTGTCGGCCGCATTGCTCGGGTTTGGTTCCGCTGATCGGTCATGCCCCCACTCTGCGTGTTGAACATTTGTTGAAGGCAAGGGCTCGGCGGTGGGAGAGTGCCGTCATGGCAGACACCGGGACTCCGACCGATGCGCCGCAGACCGTTGGTCCACGCGAAGCCGGATTGACTGTCGGCGACGTCGCTCGGGAGTCGGAGGTCGCCACTTCGGCGGTGCGCTTCTACGAGCGCTACGGCGTGATCAAGGCGGAACGGACCAGCGTCAACCACCGGGTGTTCGATCAGTCGGCGGCATGTCGGATCAAGGTGGCCAAGTTGACCCAGGGTGTCGGCTTGACCGTGCGCGAGATCGCGGAACTGCTCGCCACCCTGCCCCCCGACCCCCAGCCTGACGACTGGGCCGGGATCGCTCAGGAATTGATGGACGAGGCCGAGCGTCGAGTGGCCACACTGCGCGGCTTCCTGACGGAGATCGCCTCTCCCGGCAAGCTCTGTGAGGTTGTCGACCGGGTGAGTTGGCGTCCTGCGCCCGCCCCGGCATAGACACGGAACCACTTGCCGAGCCGGGGTCAGAAGTACGTGTCCACCCATTCGGCTGCGCCCGGGAGTACCTCGTCGAGGGTGGGGATTTCCGGGTACCAGGCTTTTTCCCACTCCAGGGAGATCCAGCCTCGCCAGTCGTGGTTTCGCAGGGTGGTGCCGATGGTGGTCAGTGGTACGGCTCCGGTGCCCAGGGGGACCGGGGTGGTGTCCACCGTCGAGGCCGCGTCCTTGATCTGCACGTAGTGCAGGAAACCCGCGAGTGCTTGGGCGGTTTCGGGGGGTTGTTCGCCGTGGCGCCAGGGGTGCAGGGCGTCCCAGATCACCCCGACCGCGCCGGCGAAGGGGCGGACCAGGGTGGCGACGGCCGTGCCCGTGGGGTGGGAGTCGTGGGTTTCGATGAGCATGGTGACGCCGCGTGCGCGGGCGTCGGGGAGGAGGGCGGCCAGCCTGCGTTGGGCGCGTTCGGTGTCGCCCTCGCCGGTGCCGCCGGGGAAGATGCGGACGGCCGATGCGCCCAGGTCGTAGGCCAGGTCGAGGAGGCGGTCGATGGTGGAGAGGACGACCGGGTCGGGGGTGGGTGCGCAGATGCCCGCGTAGCCGGCCAGGCACGGTACGGCCAGGCCGGCGTCGGTGAGTTGGGCGCGGATTGCCCGGCGCTCGGTCGGAGGCAGGTCCAGGTGTACGAACTCGTCCTGGTGGACCCGGAGTTCGATGCCCGTGCAGCCGTGTCGGAGGGCGCGGACGAGGTGTTCGTGCACCGGCCGACCGGGGGCGCCGAGGGTGCTGAAGGCCCACCTCGGATGCTCGGGTGTGCTCACGTGTCCTCGAATCTTTCGCCCGGCGGGTGGCACGGTCGACGTGGAAAGCGCTTTCCCATTTCTGTTTCGGAGCGTAGGTCTCCTCCGCCCCCGGGTCAAGGCGACACCGGTGCGTCGAGGTGTGTCCCCCGCGTCCGACTGTCGGAGCCGGGTGTCAGCCGAGTGTGTAGTCCAGGACGTACGTGTGACCGCCGTCCTCCGTTCGCGCGATCTCCAGCGAGCCGGTGATCCCGGCGAGTTCGTCCGTCCCGCTGCCCGCGACCACCCGGATCGCCAGTTCCTCGCCGGCGGTGCCCGGCGCGCAGTGCAGGAAGACGAAGGAGCCCTTGCGGCCGGTCAGTTCGCCGGTGAAGCGTTCCACCGCGACATAGGCGGCGGGGGCGCCTTCGACGTCCATGACCGACGACATGTGCACCGTGCCCTCGCCGGCCAGGTCGCCGGCGAACACCTTGGTGATGGTGACCCGGCCGAGTGCGGCGCCCGGGGCGTCGTCGATCGCCTCCGGCCGGAAGGAGGTGAGGTCGAATGTCCCGGTGGCGGTCGTACCCGTGCCCATTGTGCGGCCCTCGTTTCTGGAAGCATTCGGAAGCAGTCGGAAGAATGAGGATTCCGTACCCCGTCGGTCGCACGCAGCCTTGCATACGGGGCCGACACCCGGGGAGGGCCGGGCGCCCGCGGGTCAATCCCGCCGCCGCGCCACCAGCACCGTCGTCACCGCGCACAGCGCGGCCGGCAGCAGCAGGGCCCGGGCCGAATCGTCCGCGCCCGTCGTGCCGTCGACGCCGACGAACGCGCCCATCGCCGCGACTCCGACCGTGGCGCCGATCTGGCGGACCGCGTTGAACAGGCCGCCGGCCGCGCCGGCGGTGCCCTCCGGCGCCGTGGTGATCACCGTGCCGACCAGTGCGGGCAGCGCGAAGGACACCCCGAAACCGGTGCACACCAGGCCGATCGCCAGCACCGGATACCCGAGGTCGGCAAGCACCGCGACGGCGAACACCACGCAGCCCGACGTCAGCAGCCCCAGCCCGGCCAGCATCGGGGCCCGGGGCCCGGACCGCGCCACGATCCGGCCGGTCAGCAGCGGGTTCACCGCGAACGGCAGCGTCATCGGCAGGAACGCCACCCCGGTCCGCATCGGCGACATGTGCAGGTTCTGCCGGAACAGCAGCGGCAGGACGAACAGCAGCCCCGTCATCGCGAAGTTGACCGCCGCCCCGGCGAGCAGCGCCGACCTCGTGGCGCGCGAGCGCAACACGGCGGCCGGCAGCACCGGGTGCGGGCTGCGCCGTTCGGCCCGGACGAACAGCAGCGCGGCGAGCACCGCCGCCGCCCCCGAGCCCGCCGCGTGCGTCCCGGACCCCGACCCGGCCGCGATCAGCGCGTCGGTGGCCAGGCCCAGCGCCACGCACACGACGAGTTGGGACGTCCGGTCGATCGGCCGCTCGCCCCGGGGACACCGCACCGCGCGGCCGGCGGTCAGCGCCAACGTGAGGGCGGCGATCGGGACGTTGATCAGGAAGATGGCGCGCCAGCCGTACGCGTCCGCGAGCAGGCCGCCGGCGAGCGGGCCGACCGCGAGGGCCGCGCCGCTGAGCGCGGCCCACACCGATACCGCTCCCGCCCGCTCGGCGGGGACCGGGAACAGCCGGGTGATCATCGCCATCGACGCCGGTACGCAGGCGGCCGCGGCCACCCCGAGCAGCCCGCGCAGCGCCACCAGCGTCCACAGGTTCGGCGCCGCCGCGCTCAGCAGCGAACCGACGCCGAACCCGACGATGCCGACCCGGAACGCCCGGTGCGCGCCGAACCGGTCGGCCACCGCCCCCGCCGTCAGGAGCAGCGCGCCGAAGACGACCGTGTACCCGGACACCGTCCACTGCAGCCCCGCCACCGAACCGCCCAGCGACCGGGCCAGGTCCGGCTCGGCCACGGACAGCACGGTCATGTCGAGCAACACCATGAAGTAGCCGAGCGAGATCCCGATCAGGGCCCGGGTGCGACCTCGAGGTGATGGTGTGCGGGGTCGCGACGGGTGAATCGACGACGGTCATCGAGGGTTCTCCTGGCGTGCGGCGGCGGTGGGGAACGATCCCGGAGAGGCCGGGGATCGCGGCGCACCACTGTCCGTCCACCTCGGGTCTCGACTCGACCGGCCCGACCGTACGCTCCGTTCGGAATATCCGAATGCTCGAAGGAGGTTGCGCGGCCATGGAACTTCGCCAGCTCCGCACCTTCGAGGCGGTCGCCCGGTTCGGCACGGTCACCGCGGCCGCCAACGCGCTCGACATCGCGCCGTCGTCGGTCTCCGAGCAGATCCGGGTCCTGGAGAAATCCGTCGGCGTACTCCTGTTCGACCGAGGCCCCCGGGGCATGACACCGACCGCCGCCGGGGAGCGTATGCGGGAATGGGCGCACCGGCTGCTCGACCAGGCCGAGCAGGCCCGCCGCGAGGTGGCCGCCGCGGCGCCGCTGCTGCGGCTGGGGGCGTTGGAGAGCATCGCCGTGACCCACGTGCCCTCGGTGCTCGGCCGGCTCGCCGCCCGTCGGCCCGATCTGCGGGTCCGGGTGGTCTCGGACACCGATCGGAGCGGACTCCTGGCCGCCGTGGTGGCCGGTCGGCTGGACGCGGCGCTGCTCCTGGACACCGGCGCCCGGTTGGCCGAACTGGGGTTCGAACCACCGTCGGCCGCGCTGGCGTTCGTCGACCTGGAACCCGTCGCGCTGGCGCTGGTCGCCGCGCCGGGGCATGCGCTGGGCGGCCGGGACCGGATCACCGACGCCGACCTGCGCGAGGATCGGCTGCTGGTCAACGGGGCATCGGCCTGCTCGTTCCGGCTGGCCGGCGATCGGTTGCTGGGTGCCGAGGTGGAGCGGGTCCGGGCCGGCGGTGTCGCGGTCACCCGGGCCTGGGCCGAACAGGGCCTCGGTGTAGCGCTGTTGCCGCACTTCGCGGTCGCCGATCAACTCGCCGCGGGCACCCTGGTCCGGCTTCCGCTGGACACCCCCGACCTCACCCTGCGCCTGGTCTGGCGCCCCGACCGCGAGACGCTGCCCGGGCTGCGCGAGGTGCTGTACGCGGCGGCGTCCGGCGAGCGGGCCGGTGCCGGCCCGCCGATCCGGGCAGGCTCGTCGCGGGGTCGAGCCCACCCGCACCCCTCCCCCGGCCCAGTTCCCGCCCCACCGACGAGCGCGTCGATCGTGCGCCGACTACGCTCGAAAACCGACCGTCACGCTACGTGACGACAGTGCATCGGCCCATGCCCGCTCGCCGGCCCGGCCGGTCGACGGATGGGAGCAGGACGATGCCGGACAGCGCTGCGCTCCGCACGGCCGAAGGATGGTCGCCATGGATCCGGTGACCGCTTCCCTGGCCGAACTGCACGACCGGCTGAGTTCGCTCGCGGACGGCGAAGTCGCCGACTACATCCCGCAGTTGGCCTCGGCCGACCCCCGTACGTTCGGACTCGCGCTGGTCAGCATGTCCGGCAACTGCTACCACGCCGGCGACACCGACGACCTGTTCAGCATCCAGTCGGTGTCCAAGCCGTTCGTATACGCGCTCGCCGTGTCCGCACTCGGCCCGACCGAGGTGGCCCGCCGGGTCGGCGCCGAGCCCAGCGGAGAGGCGTTCAACGCGATCAGCCTGGAGCCGGGCACCGGCCGACCGGCGAACCCGATGGTCAACGCGGGGGCGATCGTCACCACCTCGCTGGTTCCGGCCGCCGACGCACGGGACCGCTTCGAGCGCATCCGCGCGTGCCTGTCCGCCTTCGCGGGCCGATCGCTGGACGTCGACGAGGACGTCTACCGCTCCGAGGCGGCGACCGGGGACCGCAATCGGGCGCTGGCCTACCTGATGCGCGGTGCGGGTTCGTTGGCCGGCGATGTGGACGAGACCGTACGCACCTACTTCCGCCAGTGCTCGATCCAAGTCCGGGTGGCCGATCTGGCGGTGATGGCGGCCACGCTGGCCAACGGCGGCGTCAACCCCGTCACCGGCGACCGGGTGATCGAGGAGCCGGTGGCGGTGCGGGCGTTGGCGGTGATGGCGACCTGCGGGATGTACGACGGCGCGGGCGAATGGCTGTTGCGGGTGGGGCTGCCCGCCAAGAGCGGGGTGTCCGGCGGCCTGATCGCGTGCAGCCCGGCGCGGTTCGGCATCGCGGTACACAGCCCGCCGCTGGACCGGGCCGGCAACCCCGTACGGGGCGTGCTCGCGCTGACCGAGTTGTCCGAGCGCTTCGCGCTGCACCTGATGCACCAGCCCGGTCGGCACATCGCGACCGTCACCGAGGTCACCACCACGCTCGACCACCCGTCCTACCGGGCCCGCACACCCGCGCAGCGGGCCGTCCTGGACCGCGAGGGGCATCGTGTCGTGGTCATCCGCGCGCAGGGGGCGTTGGAGTTCACCGAGACGGAGCATCTGCTGCACGCGCTGCGCCAGTCCGCGCCGAGCCCGCCCGGGTGGATCGTGCTCGACCTGGACCGGGTCACCCGGATCGCGCTCGGCTCGGCCGCGATGCTGGGCGCCGCGCTGGCCGACCTGGTCGCCGCCGGCCACGAGATCGCCATCGCCGCCCGGGAACCGCTGCTCGACCCGATCGGCGACGGGCCGGCGCCGTGGACGGCGTTCGCCGGCCGGGAGGAGGCCGTCGCGTGGGGCGAGGACCGGCTGCTGGCGACGACGAGCGAGCCGACCGGATAGCCACGCCGCTGCCCGGTCGCCCGGCATCGTGCCGCTCCGTACGGCCCCGAAAGACTTCACCGGAGCGGTTACCCTCCTCCGCCGGCGCGGGGCACCCCCCGACGGACCAACAACGGTCCCGCACCCGCAAGGGCGAAAGCCTCGACCCGGACCCGGACCCGGACCGGATCGCCGGCCGGCCCCCCTTCGCGTCCCTGGTCGAGGCCGGCGCGCAGTCGCTCCGGGACGTCGAGGAGGCCGACGACAACTCGATCGGTCTCATCCGGGAGGTCTGAGTCGGGAGCGTCGTGGGCCCGGGAACTCGCGAGTCCCGGCCGAGGACACCGAACCCCGGCCATGACTCCCGAGACCGGACTTCCGCGCCCGCGCGGGGAGCGGGACGCCCGAGCCGATATCTCCGGCCGGACCCCGCCCCGCCCCTGCTCCGGACCCCGCCTCCGCTCCGGCTCCGGCCCCGGACCGCGCCCCCGCCCCCGCGACCCGTACGGCGCGGCCGACGCCCCCCGTGGGCGTCGGACGCACCGTCGGTGTGTGCTCCCGGGCGTTCGGCTACCCCTGCTCGGGACGCTCGTAGCTGCCGTAGGCGGGTGCGCCCCGGCGCTCGTAGGAGGTGATCACCACGCCCTTCCCGGTGACCTCCGAGCCGGTGAGCGCGAACGCGGTCGGCAGGACACCCGGCTCGAACAGGCGCTTGCCCGCGCCGAGGGCGACCGGGAAGGTCAGCAGGTGCATCGTGTCGATCAGGCCGAGCCGCAGCAGCGCCCCGGCGAGCGCGCCGCTGCCGTGGATCTGGAGTTCGCCGCCGTCCTGCTTCCGGAGCGCGCCGACCTCCTTCGCCAGGTCGCCGTGCAGCAGTCGGGTGTTGTTCCAGTCGGCCGACGTGAGGGTGTTGGTGGGCACGTACTTGGGCAGGGTGTTCAGCGGCCCGGCGATCGGATCGGCCGGGTCGGTGATCGCGGGCCAGTAGGACGCGAAGATGTCGTACGTCCGACGCCCGAGCAGGAACGCCTCGGCGCGGCCGATCACCCCGACCATGAACCGGCCGAAGTCGTCGTCCCCGTAGGGCACCGACCAGCCGCCCTGTTCGAAGCCGCCGCCGCGGTCCTCCTCCGGGCCGCCCGGGGCCTGGTAGACCCCGTCGATGGTGAGGAAGGTGGTGAGGGTGATCTTCATGGCGCCGCCCTTCGTCGCGGTGGTGGTCCGGTGGTTTTCGAGCCGACACATGCTTCGACCGCGCGTCCACCGGAAACTCATCGGTCCGGGAGCCCCCGGAAGCCGGTCCTCGATCGATCTCCGACGATTCCCGCCCGGATCCGCCCGCATGCGTCACGACCACACACGTCACAACCACACACGTCACGAACGTGCGTCACGTCCGACGAGGAGCCCGCGATGTCCTTCCCCGACGTCCCCGACGATCCGCAGAGCCTCGGTTACCCCGAGACCCGCTACCGAGGCGACTCCGGCGAGGTCAACGCCCGGTTCCGCCCCGCCGAGCACCCGCCCGAGCTGATCACCGCCGGTGCGACCTACCACTACCTGGCCACCACCGATGCCACCGACGGCGAGTACGGCCTGTACCGGGTCGACATGCACGCGGCGCCCAGCGGGCCCGGCACCCACTTCCACCGGACCATCTCCGAGTCGTTCTTCGTGCTCTCCGGCACGATCCGGCTGTTCGACGGCCGGGACTGGCGCGACGCCAAAGCCGGGGACTTCCTGTACGTCCCGGTCGGCGGCCTGCACGCGTTCCGGAACGAATCCGGCGAGCCGGCGTCGATGCTGCTCCAGTTCGCCCCGGGGGCGCCCCGCGAGGCCTACTTCGAGGGCATCCCCGAGCTGGAACACCTCACCGACAAGGAACGCGCCCGGTTCTTCCTCCGCCACGACAACCACTGGGTCGACCTCGGCGGGTAGGCGCTCAGCCCCTCGTCGGCGGCGGTACCGCGGAGCGGCGGTGGATCCGGGAGCCCGGGGCGGTGACGATCAGGCTCCCGGCGTGGCCGGCCAGCGTGCGACAGGCGTCGGCCGGGGCCGATTCGCCGGGCAGCGGGACGAACGCGGCCGGCCCCACGATCGGCAGCCGGGTGCACAGCCGGCCGGCGCCGTCGGCGGCGTACAGCCGGCCGTTCATCGCGGCGAGCGCGATCGTGCCGCCCGCCGGGCCGAGCACGCGCCAGGGCGCGGGCGCCTCGGGGTCGGCGGGCAACTCGGTCGCGTACACGTGGTGCAGCGTGTCGGCGGCGTCCACCGCGAAGACGCCGCCGTCGCACAGCGCCAGCGCGAGGGTGCCCTCGGGCAGTCGGGCGACCGGAGTCCACGGCGCGGCCCGGGTCACCGGCGGCCGGCGCAGCAGCCGATCGTGCCCGCCGACCGCGTACACCTCCAGCGGCAGCGGACCGGCCGCCTCCCGCGCCGCGGCCAGGGCGCGTACCGTCGGCGCGGCGCCGATCGTCCGCCAGGGCAGGTTCTGCCCGCCGGTGTCGCGGCAGATCAGCGCTCCCTCGGTGTCCACCGCGAACAGCACGTCCTCGCAGGCGGTGAGCGCGTGGATGTCCGCGGCGGGGCCGATCACCTCCCACTGCGGTCGCGTGGCGGCGCCGAGCCGGTCCAGCACGTTGCGGGTGACCCGGTCGACCACCGGATCGGCCAGCGCACTGCCCCAGTTGATGGTGCCGGCGTTGAACACCGTGCCCGCGCCGAGCCGGAACGTGCCCATCACCGCGTCGCCACCCTGCCCGTAGCGCGCCCAGTGCCGCAGGTCGGCGGTGGCGAGCACGACGAACGACGGCGGGGTGCCGTCGCGGCCGGTGGTGCGCGGGACGCCCGTGCTCCAGTCCAGTTCGGCCGCGTCCGTCTCGTAGCCGAGCGCGCCCTGGGCGAACTTGTCGCCGTCCGCGAGGCCGGTGCCGGCGAACACCCAGTGGTCGGTGAACCGGGCGATGTACGCCTCCTCGCGGATCACCTTCATCCCCTCGCCCCACGCACCCGCGCCCCGCCGGAAGCTGAGCCCGGTCATCGTGTTCTCCGGCCGGTGCACCGGCGCGCTGGACCACTCCACGGTGACTCGTTCGGGATCGATCGCCGCCATCGGGTCGGCGACCGCGTCCCGGTGGCAGACCATGGTGCGGCCGTCGTCCTCCAGGCGCATCTGCCACCACGCGGTGTTCCCGGCGAAGATGGCCAGGTTGCCGCCGCGCCGGACGAATCCCTCGACGCTGTCGCGCTGTTCCCGGGACCAGTACTCGTCGTGCCCGTTGATCACCAACAGCCGGTAGTGCGCCAGGAGTTCGTCACCACCGTGCAGATCCAGGCCGGAACAGAACTCGACCGGGCGGCAGGTGGCCCGCAACCAGCGCTGCAGGCCCTCCTCCCAGCGCTCCGGCGGGGGCCCGCCCCCGGGCCGGTCGAACGCGACCCGGGCGGCCCGGTCCGGCTGCTCGGCGTAGTACAGCCCCAGGCCGGGCACGCCGGAGCGGTTGTACGCCTGCCAGGTGGCGAACGGCACCGACACCAGGATCGGCGCGGCCGCGCCGGGGCGCGCCGCGCGGACCACGAACCAGGCCTCGTGGTCCAGGGGTTCGTCCCCGGCGAGCGGTGTGCCGTCGTCGAACACGGCCCGGTACAGCGAGCTGGGCCAGTCGGACGGGACGGGCAACTCCCAGTGTTCGCCGATCACTCGGGACCGGGCCAGGACGTGGTCGGTGGTCGCGTCGATGATCGTGACCTCGCCGCGCACCGGGCCGCCGTCGGTCGAGGCCAGATGGAAGCGCAGCCGGTCGCCCGCCGTGACGGACGTGGCACCGGCATACGCCAGGACGCTCACGCGACCGGCTCCGCCACCCGCTCCGCGAAGCCGGTCAGCGCGCCGATCGGCACCTCCCGCCCGGCGGCCGCGCGCACCAGCAGATCCTCCAGCGCGACCAGGTGCGCCTCCAGCGCGTGTACGGGCAGATAGGCGGTGTCGCCGGTGACGCTGACCACCAGCGCGTCGCCCTCGGCGACCACGTGCAGGCAGTACCGGCAGGCGATGAACTCGTGCCCGCCCGCCGGTTCCACCCGACTTCGGGTGCGCGCCACGTCCAGTTCGGCGGCGGTCGGCTCGGGGCCCGGCTCCGGCGGCCGGTCCACCAGGCGCATGTCGTTGAAGCAGCAGAACGGCCGGATGGGCGTGCCGCGTTCGGCGGTGATCCTGGACATCAGCGCGTTCCACCGGTCGGGGTCGTAGCCCGCGCTGCGATACGCCCGCAGCGACGCCCGCCACGCGGCGGGAAGCAGGTCGGTGAAGCGCGCGTCGAGGTCCAGGTCGAGCACGAACAGCCCTTCCTGGGACAGTGTGGTGACCAAATCGCGGCTGTCCGCCCGGAAACGGTTGGCGACGATCGGCAGCATCACCGCGGTGTCCCGGCCGCCCGCGCGCGCCGCCAACACGGCCGCGCCCGCGAGCAACACCGCGGACGGGCTGACCCGATGGCGCAGCGCGACCGCGTCGGCGGCGCGGGCCAGGGCGGGGGAGACCAGGCGCACGGTGCGAAAGCGCGGCGCCGCCGGCTCGGCGACCACGTCCGCGAACACCGTCGGGGCGATCCGCCGATAGTGCGTCTCCCAGTGCGCGAGCGCCGATTCGCCCCGGCGCAGGCCGGTGGTCGTGGACTGCTCGTGGGCCAGGTCCAGTGGCGCACCCGCCGCCGGGCCGCCCGCCGATCCGCGACGGATCAGCAACCGCAGGTCGCGGACCAGGACTTCGACGCCGTGCCCGTCGGTGGCCACGTGACACAGGGCCAGTGCGATGTAGCGGACCCGGCCGCCGTGCACCACCAGGCCGACCCGGATCGGCCAGGCGTCGAAGTAGTCGAAGCGGGTGGCGCCCAGACGTTCGGCCACCGCCGCGGCGACCGTGTCCGCGTCCTCGATCAGCGCCGCCTCGAACACCTCCACCGGCAGCGTGCCCACCGAATGGCGGGCCTGTAGGGGCTCGCCGTCGGCGGGCACGAGCCGGGTGCGCAACGCGTCGTGACGCTCCATCAGCCGGCCGAGCGCGGCGCTCGCCCGGGTCACGTCCACCGGGTGTCCGCGGTCGGCGATCGGTAATACGCGGGTCATGTTGAAGTAGTGGTCGCTGGGCGCGGTGCGCCGGATGGCCTGCCAGATGGCCCGCTGACCCCACGTCAGCGGCGCCCGGACCGGGTCGTCGGCGGAGACCGCGAAGGGTGCGGGCACCTCGTAGGGGGCCGCGACCGGTGTCCGGGCCGCGACCCGGGCTCTCGCCGACTCGTCCTCAACCATCGCCCACCGCCACGCCGTGTCGGGTCAGGTGTGCCACCAGCGAGTCCAGGTCCTCGACGAAGTCCAGGTCGGCGTCCAGGTCGAAGAACACGTCGAACTCGCCCTCCAGGGCGTCGATCAGGCGCAGGAAGGTCAACGAACTCACGCCGGACGCGGTCAGCGGGCCGGTCGATTCCAACACCTCGTGCGCGCTCACCTCGCCCCCGCTCACGTCGGCGATCAGCGTGGCCACCCGTTCGCGCAGCGGGTCCGCCCTCATGCCGCGTCCCCGGCCAGTCGCCGACGCAGGCTCAACGGCCGGATGTCGGGCCAGACCCGGTCGATGTGCGCCGTGCACTCCTCGCGGGTGCCGACGAACCCGGTGGGCACCCAGCCGGCGGGCGGGTCGGTGCGCAGCGGCCACAACGAGTGTTGTTCCTCGTCGTTGACGACCACGCGGTAGGTCTCCTGGTCGGTCTCGGGGTCGAGGGGTTCGGGATCGTCGTGCATCACGGCTCCTGGAGGTCGCGGACGGCGTCGGTCACGCCGCCGACGGTGGGGGTGTCGAAGAAGACGTCGAGCGGGACCTCGACGCCGAGGCGTTTGCGGATCCGGGCGGCGATCCGGGTGATGGTGAGCGAGTGGCCGCCGAGGTCGAACAGGTCCTCGTCCACGCCGATGTCGTCCAGGCGCAACACCTCGGCCCAGATCGTGCGCACGGCCTCGGTGAGGTCGTCGGCCGGGCCGACGACCGCGCGGAACGCGTCGGTGGGGTCGATCGGTTCGGGCCGGGTGGGTGCCGGTTCGGGCAGACGGGCCCGGTCCAGCTTGCCGTTGGGGGTCAGCGGGAAGGCGTCCAGGGCCAGGAAGCCGGTGGGCACCATGGCGCTCGGCAGGGTGCGGGCGAGGAAGGCGCGCAATTCGCCGGGGGCGACGGGGGGTCGTCCGGGCTCGGGGACGAGGTAGCCGACCAGGCGGGCGTGTTCGCCGTCCGGGTCGAGCAGTCGGATCGCCGCCTGGGCGATCCCGGGGTGTGCGGCGAGCCGGCTCTCGATCTCGCCGAGTTCGATCCGGTGTCCGCGCAGCTTGACCTGGGCGTCGGTACGCCCGACGTAGTCCAGGCCGCCGTCGGGCGCGTGCCGGACCAGATCGCCCGTGCGGTACAGGCGGGCGCCGGGCGGCCCGAACGGGTCGGCCACGAAGCGCTCGGCGGTCAGCCCCGGGAGGCCCGGGTAGCCGTGCGCGACGCCGTCCCCGCCCAGGAACAACTCGCCCACCAGGCCCTCGGGGACCGGATGCAGCCGGCCGTCGAGCACGTACGCGCGGGTGTTGGCCAGGGGCCGGCCGATGCCGGGCGCGGCCGCGGAGTCGACCTCGGCGTAGGTGGACCACACCGTCGTCTCGGTGGGTCCGTACACGTTGACCAACCGGCCCACCACGCCGCGTAGTTCGGCGGCCAGTGGGGCGGGCAGGGCTTCGCCGCCGGTGATCGCGGTCAGTCCCGGACGGTGCAGGCCGGCCGCGAGCAGCACCCGCCAGCCGCTCGGGGTGGCCTGGACGTGCGAGACGGCGTGCCGCTCCAACAGGGCCAGTTGGGCGTGTCCGTCCCGGTGCCGATCGTCGGGGACCAGTACCACCCGGGCACCGGTGGTCAGCGGCAGCAGGAGTTCGACCGTGGAGATGTCGAAGGACAGCGAGGTCAATCCGAGCCAGCGGTCGCCGGGACCGGCGCCGAGCCGGTCGCGCATGCTCGCGAGCAGGTTGGCCAGCGCGAGGTGCGGGATCTGGACGCCCTTGGGCCGCCCGGTCGAGCCGGACGTGTAGATCACGTACGCCGGATCGCTCGGCGCGGGCCCGGTGGGCGGCCGGACCCGACCGGGTTCGGCACCGAACAGGTCGGGCCCGTTCAGGTCGGGGGCGGCCAGGACGAGCGGTTCGGCGGGGGCGACGAGGCGGAGCCGGGCCGGATCGGCCGGAGCGTCCGGGACGATCGGTTCGGCGGGGGTGACGGGGTGGACCCGGGTCGGCTCCGCGGGTATGTCCGGAACGCGAGGGGCCGTGGCGTGCGCACCGGGGCTGCCCGGACCGTCGCTCGCCGGCGCACCCGTGTTCCGCACGATCGCCGCCACACGCGCGTCCGACCGGATGAAGGCCAGCCGTTCGGCCGGATGGCCCGGGTCGAGCGGCAGGTACGCGGCGCCCGAGGCGAGCACGCCGAGGACGGCGGCGACCTGTTCGCCGGTGCGCGGCAGTTCGATCGCCACCAGGTCGCCCTGGCCGACCCCGGCCCGGTGCAGGCGCTCGGCGAACACGTAGGCGGCCGAGGCCACCTGGCGGTAGGTCAGGAACCGGCCCGAGCACACGACGGCGACCGTGTCGGGGGCCGCCGCGGCGCGCGCGGCGAACGACTCGACGACGGTGTCCCCCGCCGGATACGGCGTGTCGGTGGCGTTGTCGGTGTGCAGGACCCGGACCAGCTCCCGCTCGGACAGCAGCGGCAGGTCGCCGAGCGGCAGTTCGGGGTCGGCCAGCGCCGTGTTGAGCAGGGTGGCGAAGTGGCCCGGGATGCGCGCGGCCGCGTCCGGGACGAAGCCGTCCGTCGGTACGTGCAGCGCGCCGTCGATGCGATCCCGGCCCTCGACCAGTTGCAGATGCGCGGTGTTGCGCGCGGTCGGCGGCAGCACGATCCACTCGACCCGGGTCTCCACCCCGGGGAAGACCGGCTCGACCACGCGGGTGCGCCGTCGATAGCTCACGGTCAGTTCGGTCAGCGCGGTCCTGGGGCCGAGGCCGCGCACGGTGTGGCTGTAGGGCACGTCGCGGAAGGCGTAGATCGCCCGCAGTTCGGCGCGCAGTTCGCGGGCGAACGTGCCGAAGCCCTGTTCGGCGCGCGGCCGGGAGGAGACCGGCAACTCGTTGACGTGCAGCCCGACCCGGCGCGCCTCGGCCGGGGTGCGGGTGGTGAGTTCCAGCGCGGTGCGCACCCGCGCGTTGCCGTAGCGGAACAGCAGCGCGTGCCAGGCGGCCAGCAGCAGTTCGAAGTGGGTCACACCGAGCCGCACGGCGCTCTCGTGCAGTGCGTCGACCGTTTCGGGGCCGAGGGTGAACGGGATCGTGGTGCCCGGCGCCGGTTCGCCGCCGGCCCGCGTGGTGGGCAGCAGCCCCGGCAGGATCGCCCGACCGGGTTCCTCGCGGTGCCGGGCCCAGACGCCGGTGGTGTCGGTGGCGGGGTATTCGGTCGACGCCGCTCCGGCCCGGAACACGTCGGCCGTTCCGTGTCCGTCCGTGGTCGGGGTCGCCGGGATCCCGCCCTCGCGGGCCGCGCGGTAGGCCCGCGCCAGGGCCGCGACCACGATCTCCTTGGACGTGCCGTCGAAGATCACGTGATGCGCGGTCACCAGGAGCGTGTGCCGGTCCGGCGCGAGGGAGAACAGGGTGAAACGGGCGAGTGGACCGGCGTACAGGTCGAAGGGGCGCCCCAGTTCGGCCCGGATCAGTGCCTCCAGGTCCGCCGCGTCGGCCCGTACCCGGCGCATCGGCGCGGGGGTCGTGGGCACCAGGCCCGGCGTGCCGTCGGCCTCGCCGACCGCCGCGGCCAGTATCGGGTGCCGCTCGATCGTGGCGGCGCACGCGCGCGCCAGCGCGTCCGGGTCGAGCGGGCCGTCGAAGCGCAGCAGCACCGAGAGGTGGTAGGCGGACCCGGCGGGCAAGGTGCGTTCGGTCACCCAGACGCCCAACTGGGCGGCGGACAACGGCGCGAAGGGCAGCGCGTCGAGCACCGGGCCGGGGGCGACGCCGGTGTCGACGCCGCCGGCCGTCGGGGCCCGGTGATCGTTCGGCGGAATACGATCGTTCCAGGGGATCTGATCGTTCGTCACAGTCATGGTCGGACCTCGTCGTCCAGGAGCCGGCGCAGCTCGCGCTTGAGGATCTTGCCGCCCTCGTTGCGCGGCAGGGATTCCCGGAACACCACGTGCCCGGGGAGTTCGTGGGCGGCGAGCCGTTCCATCAGGAACACCCGCAGCTCGGTCGCGGTCAGTTCGCCCCGGGGTACCACGACGGCCGCGACGGTCATCCCGAGCACGGGGTGCGGTACGCCGAACGCGGCCGCGTCCAGCACGCCCGGGTGCTCGTGCAGGGCGTCCTCGACCTGCAACGTGGAGACCTTGTACGCACCGGACTTGATCACGTCCCGCTCGCGGTCGACCAGGTACAGGAAACCCTCCGCGTCCAGATAGCCGAGGTCGCCCATGCGTACCCAACGCCCGGAGAAGACCCGGGAGTCGGCCTTCTCGCCGTAGTACGAGCGGGGCGTGGTCGGGGTGCGCAGCCAGACCTCCCCGGTCTCCCCGACCGGCAACACCCGCCCGCGCTCGTCGGTCACCCGCAGGTCGCGCAACGACGCGGGTCGGCCCGGCGAGCCGGGGTTTTCGGGGTCGAACAACATCGTGGTCTGCGCGGGCGCGGCCTCGGTGGAGGTGTAGTAGTTGACGATCTGTGCCTGGGGGAACAGCCGGGCCAGGCCCACCGCGACCCGGCGCGGCAGGGCGGCGGCGGTGGAGCCGAGCAGGCGCACGCTGGACAGGTCGTGGCGGTGTGCCCGGTCCGCGCCGAGTAGTTCGACGGCCATCGCCGGCACCACGAACACGCTGCCCACCGCGTGCCGTTCGATCAGGCGGGCGAAGTGTCCCGGGGTGAAGCGCGGGGCGGCGATCGCGGTCGCATTCGCGTCGAGCGCGTTGATCAGCATGGTCTGCCCGGCGTTGGTGCCCACCGGGTACGCGTGCAGGAAGTGCGTGGAGTGGCCGAGCGGGCGGCGGCGCGCGTCCAGCGTGCAGCCGTAGGCCAGGTTGGCGTGCGTCGCGGCGACTCCCTTGGGGGTGCCGGTGGTTCCGGAGGTGTACAGGATCTGCGCGAGATCGCCGGGGGCCGGAGCCGGCAGGGCGCCGACGGGGTAGGTCTCGATGTCCTCGACCGGGGCGGTCCACGCGCCGGTGCCCGCGTCCGGCGGGACCGACTCGGCGCGGTGCAGCACTGCCGCGGCGCCGCTGTGCGCGAGCAGATGCCGCACCTCGGCCGGGGCGAGCCGGTCCGACATCGGCACCGCGACCGCGCCGGCGCGCTGTACGCCCAGGTACGCGGTCGCGTAGTCGATCCAGTCGCCGTTGCCGTACAGGAGCGCGACCCGATCGCCCGCGCCGATGCCGCGCTCGGCCAGCCCGGCGGCGACCGCGTCCGCGCGGTAGTGCCAGGAGCCGAACGTCAACTTCTCGCGCCCGCTGAGGATCGCGGGTCGGTCCGGCTCGATCTCGGCGCGATGCGCGAGCAGTGCGGGCAGACTCTCCGGTGCGCGGCGGCCGGCGGCCGTCGGTCGGGGTCGGATTCCGATGCTCATCTCGACACCTCCGCGAGGGCGGGCACCGACTCGGCGGCCCGGACCCGGATCCGACGTTCGCGCTCCCGGACGCCGACCTCGTCGTCGGGGGGCGCTTCCGGTGCGTCCCGGTCGAAGCCGGCGTCGACCCGCTCGGCGAGTATGCGGGCCGGGGTGGCGGCACTCGGCCCGGCCGGGTCCACGATCTCGATCGGAACCGGGCCGGGCGGTGCCACCACGGCGACGGGGCGTCCCCCGTCGTCGGGGAATCGGGTGCGCGGCGCGTCGTGTCGGGCGACGACGCCCGCGAACGCGACACGTGGCGCCTCGATGTCCGGCGGGCCGGACGGGCGCACCGACCACGGGATGTTCCCGGCGGCCCGGGTCGACTCGGTCCGCTCCCGGGACCCGGTTCGGGACAGCGTGTGCTCGTCGTCCATGTCGACCCCCTCGCCACCATCGCCCGAGGGACCTCACGCGCCGACCGAACGGCGGTGCCCTCATCCCGTTTCCGCGATCCGACGCGGCCGTCGGCTCGCGGCACGGCGGCGCGTCGGACGGCCTGTCGTCGCCCGATCGAAGTCCGCCCCCGTGGCGTGCGTCGGCAACGCTAGGAGTGCCATCGACACAGTGTCAATGGTCTATACCAAACCGACTATTGGTCCAGACCTCAAATCAAGCGGAACGGGACCGACCGGCCCGGACACCAACCGGGTGTTAACGATCGGGGTGTTCGAACAGGCGTCGGTGCAAGGGGAATCGGGGTGGATTCGAGCCGGACTCGGCTCAGCTTCGGAGCAGGTCGATCAGCCCCGTCCCGCTCTCGTTCCCGTGTCCGTCGGCGACCCGACGCTCCATCAGGGTCAGGTAGGGGAGCAGCAGTGCGGGATCGACCCCCTGTTCGGCGGCGGTGCGCAGGAGGGTCGGCGCGCCCGCGAGTTGCATCGCGAGCGTGGAGGCCACGCCCGAGACGTAGTCGTCGGCCGCCAGTTGGGCCGCCGTGCGGTGCGCGGCGGGCGCCATCGCGGTCAGCCACTCGGCGAGCAGCGGGGCGAAGGCGGTCGGGTCGACGGCCTCTTCGCGCACCAGTGCGAAGGCGTGTGTGATGCCGGCGAACATCCCGGTCATCGCACTGAGCAGGGCCACGTCGTGCAACGCGGCGAAACCGGCGTCGGCGCCCACGTAGCGGCCCGCCGCCGGTACGGCGAGGATGTCGCCGTGGGTGTCGAAGACGTCCCGGGAGCCGCTGTAGAAGACGTAGCCGCCGGCCCCGGGGACGCCGATCATCGGCGGGATCGCCATCACCCCGCCGGCCAGGAAACGGGCCCCGCGCTCGGCGGCCCGGGCGGCGCCGGCGCGGGCCTCGGCGGGGGTGGTCGTGGTCAGGTCGACCAGGTCCCGACCGGCGAGGTCGACACCGGCCAGGGCCTCCTCGACCGAGGCGTGGTCGAGCAGGCACACCACGACCAACTCGGCCGAGGCCACCGCCTCGGCGGCGCTCGCGGCGACGGTCGCCCCTGCGGCGGCGAACGGCTCGGCCCGGCTCGGGGTGCGGTTCCAGACGGTCGGCGCGTGTCCGGCGGCGAGCCAGGCGCGGGCCAGAGCGCCGCCCATGGCACCCAGGCCGAGCACGGCGAGCGGGGTCTTCGGGGTGGCTGCGGGCACGGTGGGATCGGTCGTTCGAGTGTCGGGTTCCATGCCGATTAGGCTGGTCACGGGCGTCCGGGCGGGCAAGTACGCACTTGGAAGTGGGTACTCGCGAGACGCCGGTCGCCGGGATCGCCCGGCGGCCCCGGAGCGGGGCCGCACCCGGCGGGAGTGGCACGTGCACGGGCGACGAGCGGGCGGAGGACGGACATGACGGGAACGGGCGGCGACAGGGGCAGGGGCAGGCCGGGGGCGTACGTCTGCGGTATCGATGCGGCCATGGGGGTGGTCGGCGGGAAGTGGAAGGTGCTCATCCTGTGGGCGCTGAACGAGCACCCGTGCCGCTTCGGCGAGCTGCGCCGGTTGGTACCCGGCATCACCGAGAAGGTACTGGCCTCGCACCTGCGGGAGTTGGAACTGGACGGCATCGTGCATCGCGAGCAGTTCGACGAACTGCCTTTGCGGGTGGAGTATTCGCTCACCCCGCTGGGCACGTCGCTGAACCGGGCGCTGGGTCCGCTCGGTGCGTGGGGGCGGGCGAACCTCCTGGGCGACGCGTCCGGGGACGGCGCCGACACGGACCGGCTGATCACCCTGTCGGTGGTCGGCGACCGTACCGAACTCACGGACCGGGAATGGGCGTTGCTCGCGCCGCTCTGGCCCGCGTCCGGACCCTTCGCCGACCGGGGACCGGATCTGCGACGGATCGTCGACGGTGTGCTGTACCGGATGCGGACCGGGGTGCGCTGGTCCGACCTCCCGCCCCGGTTCGGGCCGTGGCGGACGGTCGCCGCGTGCCGGCGCCGCTGGCTCGCCGACGGCACGTGGGCGGAGGTCGTCCGGGTGTTGCGAGACCGCCTCCAGGCGGTCGGCGGGGACGACGCGGAGGTGCTGCGCGGCCTGATCGGCCGGTTGGGCGAGGTGGCCCGGCAACCACGACCGGTGGTCGTCGGCCGGGGATGAGTCCGGCCCCGGTCAGCCCTGGCCCATCGTGTGATGGGTGAAGACGCGGTCGCGGGCGGTGGCGACGGCCGTGGCCACCGCGCCGAGCAGGACCGCCTCCTCGCCGAGCACGCTCGCCGCCACCCGCGGGCGCAGCGGGGTCAACTCGTGCAGTTCGGCGGTCATCGGGCCGAGCAGCAGGTCCGCGTTGGCGCCGATCCCGCCGCCGAGGACCACCAGTTCCGGATCGAGCACGGCGGCCACCGAGGCCACCACGTGGGCGAGTCGCTGCGCCTCGTGCCGAACCGCGCTCGCGGCCGGCTCCTCCGCGCGGCGGGCGGCGTCGAAGACGGCCTTCGCGGTGAGCGGCCCGGTCATCCCCAGCGCCCGCGCGCCGCGTACGACCGCGTCCGCGGACACCGCGTCCTCCAGCATGCCGCGTCGCGGTACCGGGGCGCTCGCCCCGTGCCCGACCCGGTCCGACGGGCGCGGGGACAGCGGCAGGAAGCCGATCTCGCCCGCGGCGCCGCCCGCGCCCGGGAACAGCCGCCCGTCGGCGACGATGCCCATGCCCAGGCCGGTACCGACGGTGACGTACACGAACAGCGGGCAACCCACCCCGGCGCCGCCGTGGTACTCGCCGAGCGCGGCCAGGTTGGCGTCGTTGACGATCTCCACGGTGGTGCCAAGGGCCGCCTCCATTCGGCCGCGCAGGCCCGGGCGACCCCACCCGGGCAGGTTCACCGCGTACCGGATCCGGTCGGCCGCGCGGTCGTACACACCCGGGCAGCCGATCACGGTGTGCACGACGGCGGTCGGTTCCAGACCGGCGTCGGCGACCACGGTCCGGGCCAGGTCGGTGGCGGTGGCCAGCATGGTGGCCGAGGTACGGGCCCGGTTGTGCCGGTCCTGCCGGGCCAGCAGTCGGCCGTCCAGGTCGGCGACCGCGACCCGGATCCAGGACCGCCCGACGTCGACGCCCACCACGTAGCCGGCGGTCGGATCGGGTTCGTACAGCAGCGCGGCCCGCCCCCGCGCGCCGGTCTCCAGACCCACCGGGCGCACCAGCCCCGCACGTTCCAACGCCTCCAGGGCGGTGGACACCGTCGGCTTGGACAGGCCGGTGTCGCGGGCCAATTGGGCGCGCGAGATGGGCGCGGCGGCGCGGACCC
Organism: Embleya hyalina; assembly: GCF_003967355.1. GTDB lineage: Bacteria > Actinomycetota > Actinomycetes > Streptomycetales > Streptomycetaceae > Embleya > Embleya hyalina. The sequence goes on from NZ_BIFH01000040.1 coordinate 32,294, forward strand.
GGTCCAGGAGTACGCGCTCGTTGTGACTGCGCAGCACGCCCCGGTTCCAGTGCGCCACGGCGGGCGCGTCGGGTTCCGGCGGGATACCTCCTGGGGTCATCGGCTCTCCGTCAGCGGCGTCGAGGGTGGTCGCGCCACTGTAACCGCCACGGAAGGGCAAAGATGTGGCCTCGATCCCGGGGTGCTCTTGACGGCGATTAGTTAAGGAATTTTACTTAACAAATCGATGGCCCCGACCATCCGGTCGTTGCCCGAAGTCCCTTGCTCCGCACCATCGTTCCGACCCCCGGCAGTCCCCCGGGGGTACCCCTCTGCAGGAGGTCCACGATGAGCGCCGGCCCGAGAACGACCACGCCGGACGGCGGATTCGTCCGCCGGATCGGCCTGTTCCAGGCGACCGCGATCAACATGAGCCAGATGTGCGGCATCGGACCGTTCGTCACGATCCCGCTGATGGTCGGCACCTTCGGCGGTCCGCAGGCCGTCCTCGGCTTCCTCGCCGGCGCGCTGCTCGCCCTCGCCGACGGCCTGATCTGGGCCGAACTCGGCGCCGCGATGCCGGGCGCGGGCGGCACGTACATCTATCTGCGCGAGGCGTTCCAGTACCGCACGGGTCGGCTGATGCCGTTCCTGTTCGTCTGGACGGCCATCCTGTTCATCCCGCTGATCATGTCCACCGGCGTGCTGGGCATGGTGCAGTACCTGCAATACCTGTGGCCCTCGATGTCGCAGTCCGAGGGCGACGTCGTCGGCGTCGGCGTGGTGGTGCTCGTGGTGCTGCTGCTGTGGCGCCGGATCGAGTCGATCGGGCTGCTCAGCACCGTCATGTGGGTGGTCATGCTGATCAGCGTGGGCGCGGTGATCATCGCGTGCTACACCGACTTCGACGCCGATCTGGCCTTCACCTACCCCGACGGCGCGTTCGACATGGGCACCACCGGCTTCTGGTTGGCCTTCGTCGGCGGTCTCAACATCGGCATCTACGACTACCTCGGCTACAACACCACCGCCTACCTCGGCGCCGAGATCAAGAACCCCGGCCGGGTACTGCCGCGTTCGATCGTCTACTCGATCGTGGGCATCATGGGGATCTACCTGATCATGCAGATCGGCGTGCTGGGCGTGACCGACACCGACACCATCTCCGGTTCCTCGTCGATCGGTTCGCTGGTGCTGGAGAAGGCGTGGGGCAAGGGCGCGGCGCGGACGGTGACCGTGCTGATCCTGATCACCGCCTTCGCGTCGGTGTTCGCCGGCCTGCTCGGCGGCTCCCGGGTGCCCTACGACGCGGCCCGCGACCGGGTGTTCTTCAAGCACTTCGCCCGGCTGCACCCGCGCCACCGGTTCCCGACCGTGGGGCTGGTCACCATGGGCGTGGTGACCGCGGCCGGCTTCCTGATCGGCAACCACACCGACTTCAACACGATCATCGTGCTGCTGACCGCGGTGATGGTGATCGTGCAGGCGGTGTCCCAGGTCGCCGCGCTGATCGTGCTGCGCCGCCGGCAGCCCGGGCTGCGCAGGCCCTACCGGATGTGGCTCTACCCGGTGCCGGCCGTGGTCTCGCTGGTCGGTTGGATCGCGATCTTCTGCTACGCGGACAAGAATTCGCCCGACCGGCATCCGATCGAGTGGGCGCTGGCGTGGGTGGGGCTGGGCTGCGTGGCGTTCCTGATCTGGGCGAAGGTGGAGCGGACCTGGCCGTTCGGGCCGAGGGAGATCGACGAGGTGTACGTGAACCGGAACGAGGCGGATATGGACGGCAGGATCGACGGCGAGCCGGCGCCGGCCGGGGCGGCGGCGAGCGAGGTCGGGCCGGGTGGAGCCGGTGCGACCGGCGGCGGCGTCGCGGAGCCCGCATGAAGGCGGTCGGCGGTGATCGGAATCCCGCTACGGCGGACGGATTCGGCGTTCCCGGCGCACCCGGCGCGGCCGGACCGAACGGAACGCATGGCGGCACCGAAGCCGCCGGTGCGCTCCGTACACCCGGCACCCTTCCCGCGCCGGAGCGGGTGTTCGCCCGCTCCGGCGCGGGGACGGGGGAATCCTTCGTGTGCGGCATCGACTTCGGCGGCACCAAGATCGCGGTGGCCACCGCGCGGCCGGACGGGACGGTGCTGGCCGGCGAGCGGCTGGACACCGACGCACGCGAGGGCGCCGAGCAGGCGGTTCGGCGGGCGATGCACGTGGCGCGCGACCTGGTCGCGCGGACCGCGGCCGATACCGGCGGGCACTGCTCGGCGGTGGGCGCGGTCAGCCCCGGAATCGTGCTGCCCGACCGGGTGTTGCTCGCGCCCAACGTGCCCGGTTGGCAGGATCTGGCGCTCGCGGCCACCCTGGCCGAGGGTTTCGACCTGGAGCCCGAGCGGGTCGCGGTCGGCAACGACGGCAAGGCCGCGGCCCTGGCCGAATCCCGCTGGGGTGCGCTGCGCGGCGCGGATCCGGCGATCCTGCTCACCCTCGGCACCGGGATCGCCGCGGCGATCGTGCTCGGCGGGCGGGTCCTGGCCGGTGCGAACGGCGCCGCGGGCGAGATCGGTTACCTGCTTCGGGACCGCGCGGACATCGGATTCGGCGCCGGACGCGCGCCGTTGGAGGAGTACACCGCCGGCAGCGGCCTGGGCTGGCGTGGCGGCGAACTGCTCGGCCGTGAGGCGGATGCCGCCGCGCTGTTCACGGACCCGGATCCGCGCGTGCGGGCCATGGTCGACGAGGCGCTGGACGAACTCGCGGTCCACGTCGCCAATCTGGCGATCACGATCGACGCGGAACGCATCGCGATCACCGGCGGGCTGATGCGTTCCGCACCGCGCGTGCTGGCCGCGCTGCGTGCCCGCATCCGCACCGCGGTGCCGTTCCCGCCGGTGGTCGTCCCGGCCCGCTTCCTCCAGGACGCGTCCCTGCGGGGCGCCCTGTCACTCGCCGCCGAATTGCCGCACCTGCCCACGGCCACCGCCGGGGCGGCCTCGAATGCCGGGCGACCGTGAGGGCTCGCCCCGGCCCGATACCCGCCCGGAATCGGCCCGAACGACAGGAGAATTGCGGATCGGATTAGTCCGGTACGCGGGCCGGGAGCGTACCGGGCGCGCGCACGATCCACCCGGTACCCGCTCCGAATGCGCCCGGACCGCATTCGGAACGGGTACCGCGTTCGCCTGCACGAATTCGACGCCGCGCCGAATTCGTGCGCCGCACGCGCGATATGCGCGTCGGAATTCGTCCGCACCCGGACAACGGCCGCTCCGAATTCGCCGCACCCGGTGACCGATGGCGGCCGATACCGGGCGACTTCCGCCGGCTCCCGACAACGCCCGCCGCACGTCGGCGTTCGCATCCCGATCGAAATGATCGACCGATAAGACCCTTTCGTCTTGACAAGATGTGCGCCCCACCCGCACCATGCACACGCATACGCGCGCCATGGTCACCGCCTGTGTGCGCAACGGTCGGCATGTGGCGGCCCATTCGGTGTGCGGGGGTAGGTGCGGATGGCCATCACGGTGGGCGACTACCTGATCGACGACACGATGCACGACCGGGTCGAGGACCCGCGCACGCTGCCCGACCTGTTCGCCGAGGCCGCCGCCGCGTGGGCCGACGCACCCGCCGTGTCCGACGGGGAACACACCCGGACCTGGCGCGAATGGCGGGCCGAATCACACGCGTTGGCCGCCGGACTCCAGGACCTCGGCGTGCGCCCGGGCGACCCCGTGGCGGTACGGCTGGCCAACTCCTGGGAGTTCCTGATCGCGCATGTCGCGATCGCCGACCTCGGCGCGGTGATGGTGCCGCTGCATCTGGCCCTGGGCCCGCGCGAACTGCGGTCGTTGCTGGAGCGGGTGGCGCCCCGGTTCCTGGTGCTGCCGGCCGAGTGGCGCGGTCGCGACGAACTCGCCGACGCGCGCCGAATATCGGCGGGACTGGCCGTCCCCACCCGCCTGTTGGTGACCGGTGAGGTCACCGAAACGCCCGACGTGCGCTCGTTGACGGCGCTGTCGCGCGCATATGCCGGCCGCCGTCCCCGGCCGATCCCGGTACGCCCGGAGCAGCCGTTCGTCCTGCTGCCCTCCTCCGGAACCACCTCCACCCGGCCCAAACTCTGCCTGCACAGCCACGCCGGACTGCTCGCGAACGCCGCGACGGTGGCCCGGGAGGGGCGGTTCCGGGCGGACGACACGATCGTCAGCGCGAGCGCGTTCACCCACCTGTTCGGCCTGCTGTCGATCCACCTGTCGGTGCTGGTCGGCCACCGTCAGGCACTGCTGCCCGCCTGGGACGTCGAGACCTTCGCCGACCTGGCCGCCCGGGTCGACGCCACCGTGCTGTTCGCGGTTCCGGCGCAGCTGCGCGACGTGGTGGGCCGGACCGGGACCCACCCGCCGATCCGGCTGCGCGAGGTCCGCACCGGCGGTGCCGCGGTGCCGGGCCGGCTGGTCGACGAACTGCGCCGCGTCGCCGGCGCCCGCACGATCGTCCAGTGGGGCATGTCCGAACTCGGCGCCGGCACCTACACCCTCCCGGACGATCCCCCCGAGGTCGCCGCCCGCAGCATCGGTCGCCCGATCCGGGAGGCCCGGGTGCGGGTGCTGGACGAGAGCGGCGCGCCGTGCGCGCCGGACGAGGTGGGCGAACTCCAGTACCGGGGACCGCATTTGTTCCGGGGCTACCTGGGCGACCCGGAACTCACCCGCGCGGCGATGACCGCCGACGGCTGGTTGCGCACCGGCGATCGGGCCGCGCTCGCCGAGGACGGCACCGTGGTCTTCCACGGCCGGCACGCCGAGTCGATCAACGTCGGCGGGCTGAAGTTCGGCGCCGCCGAGGTCGAGGCGGTGCTCGACGAGCTGCCGCAGTTCGCCGGCGTCGCGATCGGCGCGCGCCCGGACGCCAGGTTGGGCGAATACCCGTGCGTGGTCGCCGCGTTGCGCCCGGGCGCGACGATCGACCTGGAGGGGATCCGGGCGCACCTGGCCCGTCGGGAAGTCGCCGAGTACAAGTGGCCGTTGGTGTTGATCGTGGTCGACGAGGTGCCGGTCACCCCGACCGGCAAGATCGCGCGCGGTCGGCTGGCGGAACTGCTGGCGAGCCGGACCGACGCGGCGTCCGGCGGCGTCCGGGGCGGTGGTGCGGGGGATGCGACGGGAGTGGGCCGGAGGGGGACGACCCATCGGGATGGGGTGATTCCGGCAGTGGCCGAGTCGGCAGACCCGGCCGACTCGGTCAACCCGGCGGGCCCGGCTAACTTGGCTAACCCAGCCATTCCGGCCGATTGGGCCGACCCGGCCAACCGGGCCGACCCGGCCAACCCGGTCGACCCGGCCGCCCCGGCGACCCGGGCGTTGCGATCAGTCGCCGCGCTCACCCTGGTCGTCGACCTCACGACGGACGCGGTCGGTGCCGAACCGGCCGAACCCGTCGCGCCCGACGCCACGTTCGGCTCGCTCGGCCTGCATTCGGCGGCCGCAGTGCGGCTGGCCCTGCGCCTGTCGGAAGCGGCCGGGATCCCGCTGCCCAGCACGGTGGTCTACGACCACCCGACCCCGCGCGCGCTGGCCCGACACCTGGCCGCCCTCGGCGGCGAGGCGGAACCCGACGATCGCGCGGTGCCGCGCACGGCCGCGGGGGACGACGACGAACCCCTGGTGATCGTCGGGATGGGCTGCCGCTTCCCCGGCGGGATCGTGTCCCCGGCCGACCTGTGGCGCGTGCTCGACGAGGGCCGCGACACGATCACCGAATTCCCCGCCGATCGCGGCTGGGACGCGACGCGGCTGTACCACCCCGACCCCGACCACCCGGGCACCTCCTACGTCCGACACGGCGGATTCGTCGCCGACGCGGCCGACTTCGACGCCCGCTTCTTCGGCATCGGCCCGGGCGAGGCCCTGGCCATGGATCCGCAGCAGCGGCTGCTCCTGGAAACCACCTGGGAGGCGTTGGAGCGGGCCGGCATCGATCCCGCGACCCTGCGCGGTACGCCCACCGGCGTCTACGTCGGCATGATGGCCGCGGACTACGCGCCCCGCGTCGGCGAGGACCCGGAGCGCTTCGACGGACGGCTGCTCACCGGCAACGCCGCGAGCGTGGCGTCCGGCCGGATCGCCTACCAACTGGGCCTGACCGGTCCCGCGCTCACCGTGGACACCGCCTGCTCGTCGTCGCTGGTCGCCCTGCACCTGGCCGGCCAGGCGCTGCGCCGCCGCGAGTGCACGCTGGCCGTGGTGGGCGGGGTGACCGTGATGGCGGGCCCCGGTTCGTTCGTCGAGTTCAGCCGGCAGCGGGCGCTGGCCGCCGACGGCCGCTGCAAGGCGTTCGCGGCGGCGGCGGACGGCGCCGGATGGGCCGAGGGCGCGGGTGTACTGATCCTGGAACGGCGCTCGGACGCCCGGCGCCTGGGCCATGCCGTCCTGGCCGAGTTGCGCGGCTCCGCGGTCAACCAGGACGGCGCGAGCAACGGGCTGACCGCGCCCCACGGCGGCGCCCAGGAGCAGGTGATCCGCCGGGCGCTGGCCGACGCCGGACTGAGCGCCGACCAGGTGGACGCGGTCGAGGCACACGGCACCGGAACCCCGTTGGGCGACCCGATCGAGGCCCGCGCGATCCTGGCCGGCTACGGCGGCCGGCGCCGCGCGGGTGCTCCGCTGTGGCTGGGTTCGATCAAGTCGAACCTGGGCCATACCCAGGCCGCCGCCGGGATCGCCGGAGTGATCAAGACGGTGCTGGCGCTGCGCCACGGCGTACTGCCCCGCACGCTCCACGTGGACGCGCCGACCCCCCACGTCGACTGGTCGAGCGACACGGTTCGGCTGCTGACCGCCGCGATCCCGTGGCCGAGGTCCGCCCGCCCCCGCATCGCGGGTGTATCGGCGTTCGGGATCAGCGGCACCAACGCCCATGTACTGGTGTCGGAGGCGGACGAGGCCGACGACGCGCCGGCCGCACGATCCGCCGTGCCGGGGGGCCGGCCCGTGCCCTGGGTCCTGTCCGCGAAGACCCCGGCCGCGCTGCGGGAGCTCGCCGGACGGGTGGCCGATCACCCCACCGTCCGGGCCGACCGCACGCCGGCCGCCGTCGGGCACACCCTTGCCCGCACCCGGACCGGCTTCGAGCACCGCGCCGTCGTGGTCGCCGACGAACCGGCCGCCTACCGGGCCGCGTTGCGCGCGTTCGCCGCGGGGGAGGACACGTCGGACCTGGTCGGCGGGATCGCCGGGCCCGTCGGCGAGGCAGTGTTCGTGTTCCCCGGCCAGGGGTCGCAGTGGGCCGGCATGGTCGACGGACTGCTCTCCGAGTCGCCGGAGTTCGCCCGTTCGATGGCCGTCTGCGACGCGGCCCTGGCCGAACACCTGCACTGGTCACCGCTCGACGTCCTGCGCGGTGTGGCCGACGGCCCGCCGGCGGACGGGGTCGAGGTCGTCCAGGCGGTGTTGTTCGCCACGCAGGTCTCGCTGGCCGAACTCTGGCGCGCGTACGGCGTACGACCCGCCGCCGTGGTCGGGCACAGCCAGGGTGAGGTCGCCGCCGCGTACGTATGCGGCGCGTTGTCGCTCGCCGACGCCGCCCGCGTGGTCGCCGTACGGGGCCGCGTGGTTCGCGAACTCGCGGGTGGTGCGATGGCCTCCGTCGCGCTGTCCGCCGACGAACTCCGATCCCGCGCCGCGCTTCGGGACGGCCGGGTGAGCATCGCCGCGGTCAATGCGCCGCGTTCGGTGGTGCTCGCCGGAGACGCCCCCGAGGTGGACGCGCTGCTGGCCGAATTGCGGGGCGAGGACGTCCGGGTCGCCCGACTCCCCGTCGACTACGCCTCGCACTCGGCGCACGTGGCCGAGGCCGAACACCGCCTGCGTGCCGAACTCGCCGGGATCACCCCGCGCGCCGGGCACATCCCGCTGTACTCCACGGTCGACCCCGGGCGGTTGGACACGCGGAGGATGGACGCCGAGTACTGGTACCGCAATCTGCGCCGGCCGGTCGCGTTCGACACGACCGTCGGCAAACTGCTGGCCGACGGCCATCGCTACTTCGTCGAGCCCAGCCCGCATCCGCTGCTCACCCACGCCGTGCACGAGAGCGCGGAGGCGGCCGGGCGGGACGCGGTGGCCGTCGGCAGCCTGCGCCGGGGCGACGGCGGCATGCGCCGGTTCCTGCTGTCGATGGCCGACGCGTACGTCCAGGGCGTGTCCGTCGATTGGCGGTCGGTCTGCCCCGGGCGGGCGCGGGACGTGGTGGAGTTGCCCACGTACCCGTTCCGGCGGGAGCGGTACTGGCTGCCCGACAGGTCGACGCCCGCCACCCGGACGCCCGCCACCCCGTCGCCTGCCGCGCCCGAGCGACCCGCCGCCGGCGACACCGCCGGAATCGCCGACCGTATTCGCGCCCTCCCGGAAGCCGAGGGCCGCATCGCCGTGTCGGATCTGGTCCGGCGGATCGCCGCCGACGTGATCGGATATCCCGACGCCGACGAGATCCCGGCCGATCATGCCTTCCAGGAACACGGGTTCGACTCGCTCGCCGCGGCCCGCATGCGCCGTCGGCTCACCGACCTGCTCGGCGTCCGGCTCCCCGCCGGAGTCGTGTTCGACCTCCCCACACCGGCCCGGCTCGCCGCCTACGTCCGGTCCCGGCTCGTCGACGCCGCCCCGGCCGCCATCGCGAGTCCCGAACTGCCTGACGGGTTGGCCGGGTTGGTGCGCCGAGCCTGCGCGGACGGACAGGCCGCCGTCGCCCTGGACATCCTCGCGAGCGCGTCGCGACTGCGGCCCGTCTTCGACACGGCCGCCGCGTCCGCGCACGCCTCGATCGGCGGCACCCGGGCCCGGGGCGGCACGGGGCCAGAACTGGTGTGGCTGCCCTCGGTGTTGCCGATGAGCGGGCCGCACGAGTACGCCCGCCTGGCGGCCCACTGGGTCGGCGTGCGTACGGTCCACGTCCTGTCCCAACCGGGCTTCCTGGCCGGCGAACCGCTGCCGCGCGACCTGGACGCCCTCGTCGCGGCACACGTCGCGGCTCTGGAACGCCGCGATGGTTCGGCGCCGTTCGTGCTGTGTGGGCACTCCTCCGGCGGGTTGATCGCCCACGCGGTGGCGGGCCGCCTGGAGGCGCTGGGCCGACCGGCCGAGGGGGTGATCCTGCTCGACACCTCCCGACCGGATCCCGAACTCCTCGCCGCGGCGCTGCCGACGATCCTCGCCGCGCCCGCGGCCGGGCTCGGGACGGACGCCGACCCCGGGACCGGAACCCGCCCCGGAACCGCCGACCCGATCGACGCCGGCCCGACCCGGCTCACCGCGACCGGCGCCTACCTCCGCATCCTGACCGCCCGGCAACCGGAGCCGATCGGGACGCCCACGCTGCTGCTTCGGGCCGAACGACCGCTCGCCGGAGCCGCCGACTGGGTGCTCCCGCACACCCGCGTCGACGTGCCCGGCGACCACTTCTCGGTGCTCGACGCGGATGCCGGACCGGTGGTCGCGGCGGTCGAATCCTGGCTGCTCCGGCTCCCGTTCGACGCGGCGGATCGGTGACCACCCCCGTACGCACCCCGTCCGCCCGTCCCACCACCGCACCGCCGGCGCCCGGCGTCGTGCGGCCACCCCTTGTGTCAGGAGCCACCCCGATGACCGAGCACGCCCGGCGAACAGCCCTGGGACACGCACCCCTTCCACCCATCGAGCCCGCCTTCCCCGACCCCGCCAAGCTGTTCGCCGACGTGCTCTTCGATCCGCCGGCCGGGCCCGACGCGGCGATCGCCGGGCCGGTCCGCGACGCGCTGACCTACCGTCGGGTGCGGTGGCTGCACGAGCGCATATCCGGCGAGGATCCGCTCCTGCACCATCCCGCGTACCTGCGCGAACTGCTCGAACTCGCCGCGATGGTGGACCCGAGCGTGTTCCATGTGATGTTCCTGCACCACTGCATGACCCTCGGCCCCGCCCTGGACTTCGGCGCGAGCCCCGAGGACATCGCCGAACTGGCCCTCGGCCCCTCGATCGGCGCCGCGCTGATGACCGAGGTGGGCCGGGGCAACAGCGCCGCCGGCATCCGCACGGAGGCGGTCTGGGACCCCGTGGGCCAGGTGTTCGACCTGCACACCCCGGACGCCGGGGCCTGCAAGTACCCGCCCAACGTGGGGCTCTCCGGCATTCCCCGAGTGGCGGTCGTCGGCGCGCGGATCGTGGTGGACGGCATCGGCCGGGGTACCGGGCTGTTCCTGGTGCCGCTGCGGGACGAGGCCGGCCCGTGCCCCGGGGTGGTGATCACGCCGCGACCGCCGACCGGCCTGCTGCCGCTGGACTACGCCGCCGTACGCTTCGACCACGTCCCGGTGCCCGCCGCCCGCTGGTTGCGCGACGGGGCCACGATCACCGCCCCCGGCGAGCGCGGCGGCGGCCATCACGACCCGCTCGATCCGGCGGCCCGCAGCCGCCGCAGCCAGGGCCAGAGCAGGTTCGCGTGGGGAGCGATCGCGACCGGGATGGCCGCCGTCACCCGCGCCGCCACCGCGATCGCCCTCGCCCACGCCCACCGGCGCCGCACCGTCGGCCGCTTCGATCCACAAACCCCGGCGCTGGCCCACCGCAACCAGCAGCGCGCGCTGTTCGGCGCCCACGCGGCGGCCCTGACCGCGACGGTGCTGGCCCGCCGGGCGACCGACCTGTGCTGGCGGTTGCCGGTGCACCGGGCGGCCGATCGGGGCCTGCCCCCGACGACGATGCGCACTGCCTCGCTGCTCAAGGTGACGACCGATCGACTCGCCGAACAGGCCGTGTCGCGCTGCCGGCGGGCGTGCGGCGCGTTCGGCTTCTTCACCGAGAACCGGCTGATCGACTACCAGGGCCTGGCGATGGCCTTCAACGCGGCGGGCGGCGACAACCAGTTGATCCTCCTCGACGCGGGCTGGTCGATGGCGACGGGCGTCGACTACGAGCCCCCGGCCGTCGCCGACGCTCCCGGCGACGCCCACGCCCGTGACGACGCCGAAACCCCTGCCGGCGCCGACGCCCCGGGCCGCTCCACCGAACCCCTCGAACGCCCCGGCTGGGCCGACCTGTTCCGCACCCGCGAGCGACTGCTGCACGAAGAACTCGTCGAGCGGCTGCGGCTCGGCGCGGAGCGGGGAGTCGACCCGTTCGTCCTGCGCAACGACTGCGCCGACGCCGCCGAGCGCCTGGGCGAGGCGCACGCGGCGCGGATCACCGTCGAGGCGCTGATCCACGACGCCCGCGCCACGTTCGCACACCGGGTGGCCGAGTCGGTGCTCGACGACCTGTGCCTGCTCCGGGTCCTGGAGGAGGTCGCGGCGCACGACGGCTGGTTCCTGGCCGCCGGCCTGCTCACCGCCGACGAGGTCCGCGGCCTGTCGGCCCGGATCGACACCGCGTGCGCCCGACTGGCTCCGCACGCCCGGGCGTTGATCGAGCTGCTGGACGTACCGCCGGGCCTGGTCCGGGGCGCCCTGGTCGGGGACGACCCGATCGGCGACCCGACGAGGTGACGCCGCGCCGCCCCCGGATCCGCCTCCCCGGGCATCCCCGGCCCTCCACACACCTCCACCCGGCGCCCCGCCCCGACCCGCGCACCCCCGCAGGGTCGTTCGGGACGCGCACGCACCACCCTCGGACCACGGACAAACGGAGCTTCGATGAACCCTGCACCTTCGACGGCCGTCCCGACCGGGATCGACCCCGAGTACCTGTCCGATCCGGACGCCGACCGTATCCGCGCGTTGATCGACCACGTGTGCGGACACGGCGCGGCGGACATCCTCCGGGCCGCGCTGCCGCCGGGAGTCCCCGACGCGGTCGTGGACATGGTGTCCCGGCACTGCCGCTTCGACCACGCCGCGCTGCTCGTCTTCCCGGAGCGGCTCGGCGACCTGCTCGACCGCCTGCCGCACTGGGGATTACGCACCACCGAGGTCGTGCCCAGCACGGTCGTCCGCGACCGGATCGCCGAACGCCTGGGCCTGCGCGCGGAGTCGGTCGAGGTACACATCGTGCGCTGCGCGCTGCCCGGCGACGGGGTCGCCGCCTGCGAGGGCCGCAATCTCGAACTGTTCGCCGTGGCACCGGTTCCGGGGGCCGACTTCGCCCGACTACGGGCCGAGGAGCGTGCCCGCAACGGCGAGACACACTTCGCCTTCCGCGTGGTCGAGCCGACTCCGATCACCCTCCTGGACCTGCACGACCTGCTGGTCTCCCGGGACGAGGTGCGCCGGGACGGCGGCGGCTTCAATCCGCACGAGGACACCTTCGTGCTGTACTTCCGCAGCATCGGCGAACCGGCCTCGGACCGCTGGCCGCGCCGCTTGGAGATCCTTGCCACCGGTTCGTATCCCGAGGTGCTGCGGCGTCACGCGGCACCGCGCCCGGCGGCGGGTCGGGCCGGTTCGCCGCCACGCGAGGATTCGTCGCGCGAGGACCCGACGCGGGAGATGTTGCACCTGGTCACCGGCGCGTGGGTGACCCAGGCGATCGGTGTCGCGGCGCGGTTGGGCCTGGCCGACCACCTCGGCGACGGGTCCCGGTCGGTGGCCGACCTGGCCGAGGCGGCGGGCGCGGAACCGGACCGCCTGGGGCGGCTGTTGCGCCTGTTGGCCGGGCACGGGGTGCTGCGGGCCGAGGCGGACGGGCACTATCGGCTCACCGAGCGCGGCGCGCTGCTGCGCACCGAGCGGGACGGATCGTTGGCCGCACTGGCGGATCTGTACAGCGGTCTGTTCTTCACGTCGTATCTCGGCCTGGAGCACACGGTGCGCACCGGCGAGGACGCGTTCACCCGGGTGCACGGCCGGGAGTCGTTCGAATACTTCGCCGAACACCCGGACGACGCACGGCTGTTCCGGGAGGCGATGGCGTTCGGCACGGTCGTCTTCGACGCGGTGCCGGCCGCTCTGGACCTGCCGCCGGGCGCGACGGTGGTCGATGTCGGGGGTGGCGACGGGGAGTTGCTCCTCCGCGTGTTGCGCGACCATCCGAGCGCGCGCGGGGTGCTCTTCGAGCAGGGGCACGTGGTCGAAGCCGCCCGGGAGTTGCTGGCCGTGTCGGCCGCGGCGGATCGGTGCGACCTGGTGGTCGGCGACTTCTTCACCGGCGCCCTGCCCGATGGCGCCGATTTGTACCTGCTGGCCCGGATCCTGCACGACTGGGCGGACCCCGAGTGCCTGGTCGTGTTGCGGGCACTGGCCCGGGCGATGCCGGCCGACGCACGTCTGGCGATCGTCGAACGGCCGATCGTCGAGGCGGGCGGGTCGGTGTTGCCGCTGCGCTTCGACATCCAGATGATGACCAACGCCCGGGGCCGCGAACGCACGGTGGCGGAGTATCGCGCGTTGTTGGCCGAGGGCGGCTTCGAACTGCTCGACCTGCGACCGCTGCCGCTGGACATGGCGGTACTCACCGCCCGACCGCGTCCCGCGCAGGGGTAGGCACCGGACGCACGTACGAGCCCCGGGCACACGTGGGCACCGGACGCACGACGGCGCCGTGTCCCCGACCACGGTCGGGGACACGGCGCCGAGCCACTGCCATCGCTGTGCGATCGTCACCCGGGCGCCGCCGCGGCCGGGTCGCGCGATCAGTTCGGGCGGGTGGCGCCGGCGATCGGCATGGTGTTGATCGAGGCGATCTCCACCGGCTTGCGCGAGTTGGCGGCGTGCACCATCTTGCCGTCGCCGATGTAGATGCCGACGTGGCTGATGCCCGAGTAGAAGAACACCAGGTCGCCGGGCTGCAGGTTGGCGATCGACACGTGCGGGTCGGCGGCGAACTGGTCGTTGGTCACGCGCGGTAGCGAGATGCCCGCCGCCTTGTACGCGGCCTGGACCAGACCCGAGCAGTCGTACGCGTTCGGGCCGGTGGCGCCGTACACGTACGGCTTGCCGACCTGCGCCTTGGCGAAGGCGACGGCCTGGGCGGCCTTGCTCGACGTGTTCGATGAACCGCCGGTGGGCGCCTGGTTGCCCTTCGAGCCGCCGGTGGCGGGCTTGGCGGCGGGCTTGGCCGCGACGTCGACCGACGGCTTGCTCGCCGGCTTCGGCGCGGTCTTGCCGGTGACCGTGGTCTTCGGCTGGACCCGGATGCTCGGCTTGGCCGGGGCGTCCGCCTCGGGCTGCGCGGGCGCCGAGCCGGTCAGCCGCAGGCTCTGGCCGATCTCGATCAGGTCCGGGCCGGACAGGAGCACGTCGCGGTTGAGCTGGTACAGGTTCTGCCAACCGCCGGCGACCTTGTTGGTCAGCGCGAGCTGGGACAGCGTGTCACCGGCCTGGACCAGGTAGCGGGCCTTCTCCGCGGCGGTGGCGGCCGCGGGCGAGGCGGTCTCGGCCTGGACCGGGGCGCTCTCGACCGCGGCGGTCGGCGTGGCCGACAGCACGGCGGAGGCGCCGGTGGGGGCCTGGTCGGTGGTGGGGACCTGCGCGTGGGCCGCACCGGCGCCGGCGACCGGGATGACGGCTCCCATGCCGGCGATGCCCACCGCCGCGACGAAGCGGCGGACGTTGGCGGGGCGAGCGGCTCGATGGCGAGCGTTTGCGGACAGCATGAAATGGGGTCCTCTCCTGTCGCCTACGAGGTGAGCTGTCGGATTCGGACTGGAGCAGCCCGGTCGCTTCACGCGACTTCACCCCTAGCCGTCACCGGAACGATCCCGGCCACGGCGATTCACCTGGTTCCCCCGCTCCCGTCGGATTCTTCGCTGTGGACCTCCCGCTGCCGGCGACGGGATTCGGCGTACCGGCGGCAGGGTTCACCCGAAAGGTGAATCGGCGAGAAAGGTAGGCAATGCGACGGGGAGATCACAACCGAATCGCAGACTTTGCCCGGAGTGTAAAGGCGGAATAAAGGCGACATCTCGGCCGGCTTCGGTCGGAAGCACCCGTGGTGACGAGGGCATATCTCGGAGAGTGGCGTGACGGAGCGGTAACGGAAAATAGTCGAGATTCGTCGCCGCCCCCCGGAAATGAATTGCAACCCGAAGTCGGCTATATAATTTATGTCCGTTTTATCCATGCGGGCTACATCACATTCCGGGCATCGGGCCGCCGTGCTCCCGGCAGAGGGGTTTCCACCGGACAGACGCGCGGGGAGCCGTCACTGTGGTGCGTACCGGCGCCACGACGAACGTGCCGCGCGGGGGATACCGGGGGGTTGGGATGAACGCCGTGTCCGGCGGGGGCGTCGCGATACATCCGACACACGCGACGGGACTCGCGACGACCGGAAGCGGGGCCGGGGCCGGCGCCGGTGTCGTCGACGGCGGGGTCCTCGCCGGGAGTTGGTCGATGCCGACCGGCCTCGGTGGTCTGTACCTGGCGGTGGCGACCGCCTGTCTCGGCTGCCTGGTCGCGGGGTGGGTGGTCCGGGTGGTCCTGATGTACCGGCTGCGCCGCCGTCCGGCGTCGCCCGGAGCCGGTCGCCCGCTCGACGTCTGGGAGATCGCGCTGCTCGTGGCCGGCCCCGGGCGATTCGCCCAGGTGGCGCTGGTCGCCATGCACCGCCGCCGGCGTGCGGTGATCGGCGCCGACCGCCGGATCGGACTGCTCGCCCCCGTACCGGAGGACGGGTACGAGCGCGCGGTGTTCGACGCGGTCGGCTCGGCCCGTACCGCCGTGACCGACCCGGTCGTCGAGCACATCGCCCGCTCGACCCCGACCGCCGTCTGGCGACCGGCGCGCACGCGCCTCGAACAGGACGGACTGCTGCTGACCGAACGGGAGGTGGGCCCGCGCGGCGTCACGGGTCTGTGCGGTGTGCTGCTCCCGGGCCTGGGCTTCGCCATCGCGGGCGGCGTGAACGGCTATCCGGTGCCGGGCGGGCTGCTCTTCTTCGCCCAGTTGGCGGTCGTCACCCCGCTGTTCGACCGCACCCTCGCACCGCAGACCCTGACCGGTCGGGCCCGGATCGCGGAACTGCGGACCATGCCCCCGACCGTATCGACCGACTCGGACGAGGACGCCCTGATCCGTCTGGCCGTCTTCGGCCCGGAAGCCCTCCCGGATCCGGCGCTGCGTACGGCCCTGATGCCGCCGCCGGCGCAGCCCACTCCGGGCTGACCCGAAGGCCGTACCTCACCGTGTGAACAGACCGTTCATCACAAGTCGAGCAACGTAATCCGTTGACATCAATCCATGTGTCCCGGCATGATGTGCTCATGTCTTCGACTCCGGACACCCCCGCGACCCCCGAACCCCACGACCCCTTCAGCCCGCCCGACCCCGAGCAGGCGCGGGCCGAGCGCGTACACGCCTCCCTCTTTCGGATCGCCGAACGGCACGCGGCCACCGACGAGCAGCGTGCGCGGCAGGTGCATCCGTACATGCTCGGCCCGCACGAGGCGATCCGCCTGGTGTCGTTCCTGCTCAGCGGCATCGCGCAGCCCGCCGACGGCGAGCCGGCGGTGGACCACGCCGACATCACCGCGGCGCTGAGCCTGATTCCGCTGGCCCGGGGCGAGATGGACGACCTGGAGGCGGGGCTGCTCCGGATGGCCCGGGGGCGCGAGATGACCTGGCAGGAGATCGCCTTCGGCCTGGGCCTGGGCACCCCGCAGGCGGCCCGCCAGCGCTATGAACGCCTGCTCGGCCGCACCACCCCCGAGTCGGCGGACGACCCGGCCGCCCACGCCTGAACGCCCACCGGGTCAGCCCGCGAACACCTCGACCAGCGACCAGATCGCCAGGCCGAGCATGCACACCCCGCCGATCCGCTGCACGGTCTGCAAAGGCATGCGCTTGGCGATGAACCGGCCGGCGAGCAGCGCCAGCGCGGACACCGACATCAGTGCCGCGACCGAGCCGATCGCGGTGGACCAGGTGCCGTTGGTGGCGGCCAGGTTGGCGGTGGTGATTTGGGTCAGGTCGCCCCACTCGCTGATGAACACGGCCATGAAGGCGGTCGAGAACACCGCCCGGAAACCGGTGATCCGCGCTCCGCCGCCGTCCGCGTCCTCGTCGTCGGCACCACCGCGCAGCAGCATGAACGCACCGAAGCCGAACAGCGCGGCGGAGACGAGCTTGACGATCCAACCGGGAAGCAGGCCGAGCAGTCCGCCCGCGCCGACGGCGAGCGCGACGTGCACGGCGAACGCGGTCGAGGTACCGAACCAGACGTAGAGAGGGCGCATGCGGGTGCCCATGGCGAGCGACGCGAACATGGTCTTGTCCGGGAGCTCGGCGAGGAAGATCAGCCCGAAGGCGGTCAGGATCGCCAGGAGGTCGAGGTGCATTCCGGGTGGCTTTCTGCGAGAGCCGGGCCCCGGGTCTTCACGAAGCGCCGCTCGGCGGATTGGAGGACCACTCGGCCCGGCACGACGGGGCGCGTCCGCGAGACTCGCGGACGCGTCGTTGCCTGGCCGAAGGTCTCGCCCACCCGGATGATCGGGCCCGGCCACCGGGAACCCGAGGGCTCCAGCATGTCGACGACCGGTTCGCGGGGCTACTCCCCTTCGCTGCTGCGACCCTACCGCATGCGTACGCCCCGACCGAGCCTCGCCGGGCGGGTCCGGGCCGGTTCACGACGCCAGACAGCGCGCCAGCGACCAGCGCAGTTGCTCCTCGTCCAGTGGCCTGCCCAGGGTCAGCACCTGCAACATCGTGCCGTCCAGGACCGCGACGGCCGCGGCCGCGGCGGGCGGTCCGAACCGGTCGACCAGGAAGCCGCCGACCCCCTCGACCCAGGCCCGGGCGAAACCGCGCAACTCGGGGCTGCGCGCGGCGGCCAGATACAACTCGTACTCGACCAGCGCCCGAGGGCGGTCCGCGAGGTATTCGGCGGTGAGCGTGGCGAGCACGCGGGGTACGTCGTCGCTGCCGCGGATCCGCGCCGCCCAGTCGTCCACCATCCGCACCGTCTCCGCCGACGCGTACGCCAACGCCGCGGCGACCAGGTCGTCGAGCGACGCGAAGTAGTACGTGGTCGCCCCCAGCGGGACCTCGGCCCGCGCCGCGACCAGGCGGTGCGTGGTGTTGCCGACGCCCACCTCGGCGATGGCCTGGACGGCGCCGCGCACGATCCGCAACCGGCGGCCCTCCGGATCCCGGGTCGCGGTCAATGCGCACCACCGAGGTTCAGCACCACGACGCCCGCGATCACCAGGGCCATCCCGAACGCCTTGAGCAGGGTCATCGGCTCGTTCAGGAACACCGCGCCGACCAGGGCGATCGCCACCGTGCCGAGCCCCGACCAGATCGCGTACGCCGTGCCCACCTGCAACTGGCGCAGCGAGAGCGTCAGGAGATAGAAGGCGCCGGCGTAGCCGCCCAGGCACGTCAGTGTCGGCCACAGCCGGGTGAAGCCGTCGGTGCTCTTGAGCAGACTGGTCGCGATCACCTCACACGAGATCGCCAACCCCAGGAACAACCAGGCCACGCGTCCTCCCCACCGAGTGGTACAGATGTACAAGTACAAATGTACTGGAACGGGGTGCGCGGTCGCCGGCCCCTCGCGGGCCGGTTCGTGGTGGTGGGTAGGCTGCGCCGATGCCTCCCGACCGGCCCGAACGGCCCGAACGGCTCGATCCGCGCCGGTGCGCGACGGCCGCCCGGTTGGCCGCGTGTGTCGGGGTGCTGCCGCCGTCCGTCGGCGGGACCCGGCTGATCGTGGTGGACGGGATCGGCGGCTCGGGCAAGACCACGTTCGCCGACGCGCTCGCCGCGCACCTGCCCGGCGCGCCCGTGGTGCGATTGGACGACTTCGCCCGGCCCGGCGACTTCTTCGGCTGGTCGCCTCGACTGCGCGAGCAGTTGTTGGCGCCGCTGGCCCGGCACGAGACGGCGCGGTGCGACATCTACGACTGGCCCGCCTATCGGATCGCCGGCTACCGCGAGATACCGGCCGCCCCGGTGGTGATCCTGGAGGGCGTCGGCGCGGCCCGCCGGGAACTCGGCACGGTCACCGCGCTGCGCGTCCTGGTCGACGTCCCGGCCGAGGTCGCCGCCGCCCGCACGCTGGAGCGGGACGGGCCCGGGCTGGCCTGGTTCTGGCGGTTGTGGCGCACCGCCGAGGCCGCGCACCTGGCCGCCGACCGTCCCTGGGACCGCCCCCATGTGCGCGTCGACGGTACGAGCGGCCGGTTGTCGTCGGCGGGGCCCGTGCCGCCCGGATCGCCTCTTCCGCGAGCCGGGGCCGTCGCCGGATCCGGCTGAGCCCGCCGCCCGGGGAGCGGGCGGCGGGCTCGATCGCGCTACTTGCGGCCCAGCCGGCGGGCGGCGGTGTCCATCGCCTGGGCCCGGCGGTCCTCGGCCAGGTCGGCGATCTCCTGCGGACTGGTGGTGTTCGCCCGCGCGTACTCCTCCGCCATCGCCTTCGAACTCGACCAGCCGCTCCAGTAGTTCTCGGTCCGGTCGAGCCCGGAGCCGTGTTCGAGGGCGGCGGTGTCGGCGGCCAGGGCGTGTGCGGTGTAGATGTCCATCATCCGGCCGGCGGGAATGCCGACGTGCGGGATGTAGCTCAGGATCTGTGCGCTCGCGAGGGTCTGGTACTTGCGGTTCCAGGTCGCCTCGGTGACCCCCGCCTCGCGCGCGGCCACGATCGACTCGTCGCGCAGACCGTCCATCGTGCCCAGCGCGTTGAACGCCTGGCGGGCCTCGACGTCCATCGCCGGCAGTGCCCCCGGCACCTCGACCACCGGGTGCGCGGCCAGCACGCCGGCGGCGTGTTCGACGGTGGCGCCGTGCATCACCGCGAACGCCTCGGGGTCGTTGCCCGCGCCGGTGATCACCCGCATCAGGTCCCGGTCGTGGAACATGGCCCCGTTCCGCCCGTCCTTGGCGACCAGTTGGTCGTACACGCCGTCGCCCATGTAGGACGCGACCATGTTGCCGACGCTGTCCCGCAGATCGGCCGCGAACCTGCCGCGCAGGCCGTCCTCGCCGCCGAGCGTGGCGACCGTGTCCCGCATGATCTGCCGCATCGTCTCGTCGTGCGGGGGCTGCGGGCCGCCGGGGAGTCCGTGGCCGCCGCCCGGAGTCCGTCCGGTCGAGGCGGCCTCCAGCGCCCGGCCCAACTGGTCGAGGCCGGGCGGCTCGTACCCCTCGGGGATCGGCCCCGCACCGGCCCAGTCCGGCAACCAGTGCCGCTTGAGCATGTAGCCGACCTCACCGGGATGCTCGGCCGGGTCGAAGAACTCCTTCGACGCCTCGGGGTTGTTGCCGAAGGCGGCCATCAGGCCGGTCATCGGGTCCAGCCCCGCCCCGTGTCCGTCGGCGATGTCGAGTCGGAACCCGTTGTACATCGCCCCCGACGGCGTGTTCTTCATCCAAACGGCGGGATCGTCCCGCTCCATGGCGCGCATGTCCTGACCGATCAGGCGCAGGAAATCGGTGTCCTGTCGCCCGGTGTCGAGCAGGGTACCCAGGAGTTGGTACCCGTAGGGCCGAAACGAATACAGCCCGATGTCGGTCTTCTCCCGGCCGGCCCGCATGAGTTCGTCGACCCACGCTCGATCGACGTGCGGCCCGGGGCCCTTTCCGGTACCCGCGGCCAATACCCGACCGAGATCGGCCTGGATCGCCTTCAGGTCCTCCTGTTGGCCCTCGGGCACGTCGCCGCCGCCCAGCTTGGCGATCATCCCCGCCAGCCAGAGCGTGCCGCGCGGACCCTGCCCGTTCAGGAACGGGGTGGCGAACGCCGGGTCGTCGGCGTTGGCGGCGAGCAGGTTGCGCAGTTCGCCGCGCTCGGCCGGGCCGAGCATCATCAGCCGATTGGCCAGGTCGGTGGCGCGCCGCGCGTCCTGGGCGGGACCCGCGCCGACCGCCTTGCCGTTGAACTTCCTTGGATCGTCGCCGCGCGTGTCCGCGTTCAGCGCGAACGCGGCGCGCCGGTCGGCGGCGGTGGCCTCGGTCAGGGCCCGGCCGATCCGGTCCGCGATGGCCTGCGCCGCCTCCTTGAGCGGTTTGGTCACCGCGTCGTAGTCGTCCGGGGGCAGGTTGCGGGCGTACGACGGCGCGGTCCAGTGCACGCCGCCGCCGTCGTCCACGGTCAACTTCCGGTCGGCCGCGTCGGCGATCGCCTCGGTCAGGTGCTCCTTGGCGGTTCTCAGGTCGCTCGCCGCGTCGAGCAGCACCGTGCGCAGCGCCGCCGCCTCGGTATGCGCGTCCTCCATCTGGCCGGACATGGCCCGGAGTTCGCCGATACCGGCGGTGGCCTCGGCGCCCTTCCAGGCGCCGCCGGCGAGCGGGGAGACCACGTCGCGGTCCACGTCGCCGTGCTGGGTGTGCATCCGGTCGGGCAGCGTGGCCCACACCTCGGCCGCGGTGGTCAGCGTGCCCAGGTCGACGTCGCGCAGGTGGATGAAATCGACCACGTCAGCCTCCGAAGGTCGTGCAGACGGATCCCTCGGTGTTGCGCCATGTGGTCGCCGCGGTGTTCAGGTTCCCGGCCCGGCCCGCGAGTGTGTCGGCGACCGCGATGGTACGGTCGTGCCACGCGGTGTGCGCGGCGTCCACCGCCTTGGCCAGGTCGAAGCCGCCGAGCGCCTTGGCCACCGGTTCGAGGGCGGTGACGCCCTTGAGGCCGGTGGTGCGGAAGTCCCCCGCGATCTCCCGCAGTCGGCCGGCGGCGGTGTCCAGTGTGCCCGGCTCGACGTGTACGTCCGGTGCCTGCGGCGCGCAACCGGGCCGCGGGTCGGGCGTGTTCGTGGCGGCGAACGGACCGCCGTCCACCTTCACCCGGGGCAGCCCCGGATTGAGTATCGAGTCGAAATCGGTCGTCATGCCGTAACCCCCGAGTCACCGATGCGATACGCGCCATACATGCGCGATACCTGGCCATCCAAGACCACCGGCTCGCCGTGATCAACCGATCCGTGGACATCGCGGGGGATGATGCCGGATCGGGATTCGCGGGGCGGGGAGTCGGCCGGTGGGCGCCGGTATTGCGCCGAGCGGGTGGGTCGCGGTGGCGCGGTGGCGAGGTACGGGGGAATGTGCCGTCCTGTGGCGATCGGGTACGGGAGGCTGGCGCCGGGACGTCCCCGGTCGTCCGCCGCGTCACCCCGTTCGCCGCCGTCAAGAGGAGCCTTCGATGCCCGACTTCGGACCACCGCCCGCGCGCTACGACGACCTGCGTGCGCTGTTCGTGAACTGCACCCTCAAACGTTCCCCGGAGATCAGCAACACCCAGGGCCTGGTGGACATCAGCCGCGGCATCATGACCCGACACGGGGTCGCGGTCGACGAGTTCCGGGCGGTGGATCACGAGATCGCCACCGGGGTCTGGCCGAACATGCGCGAGCGCGGGTGGCCGAGCGACGAGTGGCCGGAGTTGTACGAGCGGGTGATGGACGCGGACATCCTGGTCCTGGCCGGGCCGATCTGGCTCGGCGACAACAGTTCGGTGCTCAAGCGGGTGGTGGAGCGGCTGTACGCGTGTTCCAGCCTGCTCAACGAGGCCGGGCAGTACGCCTATTACGGGCGGGTCGGCGGTTGTCTGATCACCGGGAACGAGGACGGGGTCAAACACTGCGCGATGAACGTGCTGTACAGCCTTCAGCATCTCGGCTACGCCATCCCGCCGCAGGCGGACGCCGGCTGGATGGGCGAGGCCGGGCCGGGGCCGTCGTATCTGGATCCCGGGTCGGGCGGGCCGGCGAACGAATTCACCAACCGCAACACCACCTTCATGACCTGGAATCTGCTGCACCTGGCCCGGCTGCTCAAGGACGCGGGCGGGATGCCGGCGTACGGCAACCAGCGGGCGGGCTGGGACGCCGGGTGCCGGTACGACTTCGAGAATCCGGACTATCGCTGAGGGTTCACGCGTCTGCGGAGGAGGTCAACCCGGCGGGCTCGGCAGTACGGCGATCGTGTCCTCGGTCCAGGTGCCGGCCGCGCCCGGGCAGCCGGCGAGGTAGCGCGCGGCGCGCCGGCGGGACCAGCCGTGCGCCTCGCCGAGACCGGCACTCAGGTGGTGCAGATATGCGGCGGAGGGGGCGTTCCACGGCACGTCGGCGCTGCGGGACGGCGTGGTCAGGGTGAGTATCGGCAGGCCGTCGGCCGTACCGACGCGGACCACCGTCTCGTAGCGGCCCGGGCCGAGGGTCACCCGGGCGCCGGCCGCCAGGTCGCCGAGGTCGAGGTCGAGGCCGGGCGCGCGGTGCATCTCCTGTGCGGCCAGGTCGGCGAACTGCCCGACGGTCAGCAGGTATGCCCGGCCGGGCGTGCGGCCCGGGTCCAGCGGGTCGTACAGGGCGAGTCCGCCGGTCCACACCTTCGACTCCAGGGCGAAGTACATCCGGCCCGATATCACCATCGGTCGCGTCGCGCGCGGTGCGGCCGGGTCCCGGCATCCCGGATAGTCCCGGACGCCGCCGGGCGGCCGGCCGCCGCGCAGGTAACAGTCGAGGCGGGCGGCATGCATGTTGGACCCGTACGCGACATACCACACCAGATCTGGACACACATCCGGCAGCCTAACCCGGCGTGCGCCCGGAAACGGCGACGCGCGCCCGGATCCGGGCGATCGGTGCCGCCGTGCGCGGTCGTCCGGCGCGGCCCGGTCTATCCGGCCCGGGCCGCCGCCACCAGCGGTCGTACGTCCCATACCTGCACGTCGGCGACCCGTCGACCCGGACCGAGCAGCGCGGTCAGGGTGTCGGTCAGCTCCGCGCCGTGCGGGTGCGGGGGCAGGACGACCACGTCGGCGCGCCAGCGGGTCAGGTCCTCGCGGGCCTCGCGGCGCTGGTCGTCGGTGATCTCGGGAACCTTGCCCTCGGAGGCGACCCGACCGAGCAGCGCCGAGGTCGGGCTGTAGTCGGCGCCGTACACACCCACCCGGTCGGGACCCCACGGGCCGACGAAGTAGCCCTCCGCGAGCGGGAAGCCCAGGTCGGCCACGCTCTGCCAGTGCAGCGCGGAGGCCTCGACCACGCTCGGCAGCGGCACCACGACCACCGACCCGTGGTCCACGTACGGGCGCCACCGTCCGTCGGCGAAGAAGGCGGGCACCGAGCGGCGCTCGACGACGTCCAGCGGGGTGGGCGCGATCGGCAGCAGGGCCATGGTCAGCACGCCGGCCCAGATCAGCCGCACCGGCAACTCGCGCCCGGTGACCGAGTGGTCCCGGACCGAGGTCAGTACCCGGTCGGTGGCCATCGCCAACAGGACCGCGATCGCGGGGACGCAGACCATCGCGTACCGGGATTCCAGGATCGATTCGAACAGCGGCAGCTTGTTCACCAGCTGCCACGGTCCCGGGATGCCGGTCTGCTCGTGGTCGACGACGATCCGCAGCCCGAGCGAGAGCAGTGCCGCGACCAGGGCGGTGATCGTCGCCGCCCGGGCGACCGCCTCGCGGCGCAGCCACACGACGAGGAATCCGGTGAGGATCACCAGCGGCCAGCCGAAGAACGCGTTCTCCTCGGTCGGGCCCTCGGACAGCGCCGCCGCGCCGCTCCGGTCGCCGGCGAGGGAATCGCTCGCGTACGCGGTGAACGCGGCCAGGTCGTTGCCCGACTCGTGGTCGAGCGAGGAGTAGTGCTGCGGCCCGAAGAACTGCACCCAGAGTGGATA
The DNA here is from genome assembly GCF_003967355.1 of Embleya hyalina. Classification (GTDB taxonomy): domain Bacteria; phylum Actinomycetota; class Actinomycetes; order Streptomycetales; family Streptomycetaceae; genus Embleya; species Embleya hyalina. Next base: position 56,796 of record NZ_BIFH01000040.1, read on the forward strand.
CGCCACCAGCGCGAACGACACGCCGGCGGCGATCAGCAGTCCCGTGCCCAGCGGTCGGGCCGCCGCCCGGGCCGCCTCGGGGCGGGCCAGTGCGTAGGCGATCCCGAACACCACCAGGCCGGTGGCGGCGAACAGCAGGGGTTCCTCGCCGAGGAAGATCTGGAACGCGATCAGCAGCCCGAGCACGATGCCGTCGCGCACCGGGCGCTCGTCGCGCCACAGCCGGATCAGGGCGCCGATGATCGGCGGGATCACGAAGAGCACGACGAAGTTCGGATGCGCGTTGCCGTGCGCGACGATCGGCGGCGCGAACCCGCAGAACCCGCCGGCGATCACCGCCGCCGCGCGATGCTGCACGAGGTGGCGGATGAACAGGCGGTACCAGGCGAACGCACTGGCGGCCAGGCCGCCGGTGAGCACCAGGGCCCACGTGCTGGTCGGGCCGAACAGCAGGGTGACCGGGGTCAGCGGCACGCCGAGGCCGAGCATGGCCGTGTTGGCCATCATGTTGACGCCCAGCGGGTGGTTCTGCAGGTCCGAGATCAGCGGATTGCGCAGGTCGCGCACCGCGTCGGCGGTGGCGTCGAAGAACCACTCCCACATGTTCTGGTCCTGGCCGGCGGAGGCCAGGTAGGCCTGATCGAGATCGGCCCAGAGGTCGTGGTAGAGCCAGATGGCGAGCAGGAGGAACCCGACGGCGACCCACCGGTCACCGGCACGTACACCGGGTATGCGACCGCCGCGCGCGAGACGGGACGTTATGCGGAGACGAGTCTCGACGGCGGCCATGGATCGGGTCCTTCCAGGGAGATTGCCCGCCATGAGCGCCCAGCGGCGAGGGGATCGCCGGCCATGGTACGAGGGCCGTGCGGCCGAGTGGGCAGCGGGGTCGCCCGTCCGGGAAATCGGCCGGCCCCGGCTCGCGCCGTCGGCCAGGATGGCGGGATGTCGATCTTTGTGGAGACGCCGCGTCTGGAGCTGCGGGCGTTCGTCGAGTCGGACCTGACGCATCTGGTCGAGCTGGACGGGGATCCGGAGGTCATGCGCTTCATCGACGGCGGGCGGCCGACGTCGGTCGAGGCGGTTCGGGAGCGGGTCCTGCCGCGGCTGCGGCATGTGTACCCGGCGTGGGGCCACCCGGGTTTCTGGGCCGCGCGGGAGCGGGACGGCGGGCGGTTCGTGGGGTGGTTCGAGCTGCGACCGCTCGCCGAGGACGGTGTCGACGTGGTCGAGCTGGGATATCGCCTGCGCCGTGCCGCGTGGGGGCTGGGCTACGCGACCGAGGGCTCGCGGGCGCTGCTCGACCGGGGCTTCGCCGAGCCGGGACTGCGCGAGGTGACGGCGAACACGATGTTCGTGAACCGGGCCTCGCGACGGGTGCTGGAAAAGCTGGGACTGACCCTGCGACGCACCTACTTCGGCGACTGGCCGGAGTCGATCGAGGGCTCCGAACACGGCGAGGTCGAATACACCGTCACCCGCGCCGAATGGCTCCGCCGGCCGCCGCCCACCCTCGCCTGACCCGGCGACACCGCTCTCGGCACCCGGGCCGCCACGGCCTCGCCCGCCCGAGCCCGTCCGGCTGCCCGCCCGCCCGCTCGCCGGGCCCGGCCCGACCGCTTGCTCGCGCGCCCGAGTGGCCGCTGCTTCGGTCGGTGGCTGCCGGGGGCGGGTTGCGGTCACCCGATCCGTCCGCCCGGCCCGGGGCCGTGGGAAGCTGCGTTGTGTGACTGTTCTTGTCGGTGTGCCGCAGTTCGTTGGTCGTGAGCCCGAGATGGGGCGGCTTGTCGAGGCGCTCGGCGAGGCCGATGCCGGGGAGCCCCGGGTCGTGCTGCTCACCGGGGAGGCCGGGGTCGGGAAGACCCGGTTGCTGGACGAGTTCCTGGCCGGCGCCGTCGGGCGGGCGCGACCGACCGTGGTCGCGGTCGGGGCCTGTCTCGAACTGGGTGCCGAGGGGTTGCCGTTCGCGCCGTTCTCGGCCATCCTGCGGGCGCTGGCGGGCACGCTCGGCGACGACTTCGACGCCGCGGTCGGCGACCGGCGCCGCGAACTGGCCTGGATCTCGCCGACGCTCGCCACCGAGCCCGTCGTGGGGCCCGCACCGGAGCGGGCCGGGCTGTACGAGTCCGCGCTGCGCCTGCTGGAGCGCGCCGGCGAGGACCGCACCCTCGTGATCGCCTTCGAGGACCTGCACTGGGCCGACTCGGCCACCCGCGAACTGCTCGCGTTCCTGGTCCGCTCGCTGCGCCGGGGCCGGATCCTGCTGGTCGGCACACTGCGCGCCGACGCGATGGACCGCAGCCACCCGATGCGCCGCCTGGTCGCCGAACTGGAACGCATCCGCTCGGTGACCCGGGTGGAACTGGGCCGGCTCACCCTGCCGCAGGTGGAGAGGCACCTCACCGGCCTGCTCGGCGAGACCCCCTCGCGCACCCTCACCCGGCAGGTGTTCGAACGCTCCGAGGGCAACGCGTTCTTCGTCGAGGAACTGGCCGCCGGCATCCGCGACGGGCGGCTCACCGACCTGTCCGATACGCTCCGCGACCTGCTCCTGATCCGGATCGAACAACTGCCCGAACAGGCCCGTCGGGTGGTCCGGCTGGCCGCCGTCGGCGGCATCGGCGTGGAGCACCGACTGCTCGCCGAGGTGGCCGGCCTGGACCCGGACACCCTGGAGACGGCGCTGCGCGCGGCCGTGTCGGGGCACGTCCTGGTCTCCGACGCGAACGGCGAGGGCTACACCTTCCGGCACGCGCTGGTCGGCGAGGCGGCGCTCGGCGATCTGCTGCCCGGTGAGCGCACCCGGATGTACGCGGCGTTCGCCCGGGCCCAGGACGCCCTGGTGGAGCGCGGCGAACTGTCCCCCCACCGCGACCACGTGGAGCGCCGGGCCCGCTACTGGACCGCCGCCGGCCGCCCCGCCGAGGCGCTGCCCGCGAGCCTGACCGCGGCGGTCGCCGCCGCCGATCGATACGCCTTCGGCGAGGCCCGGGAGCTGTACGAGCGGGCGATCGCGATGTGGGACATGGTCCCCGACCCGGAGGGGTCGACCGGCACCACACTCGCGCAGGTCCTGGACGGTGCCATCGTCGCGGCCCGCTACGACAACTCCGGCGATCGCGAACTCGCCCTGCTGCGGCACGCGTTGGACCTCGTCGACGAGGAGCGCGACCCGCTCCGGGCGGCGCTGCTCTGGACCCAGCGGGCGAAGTCGCTGAACCGGCTGGGTCGCGGCTCCGGCATGGTCGAACTGGAGCACGCCGAGAGCCTGTTGCAGGACCGACCGGACTCGATCGAATACGCGGGGGTGGCCCTGCGGAGCGCCCGCGCACACTTCCTGGAGGGGCACGTCCGGGAGGCCCTGCGGATCGCCCGGCAGGTCCTGGAGATCGCCCGCCGGCTCGACGACCAGGACATGGTCGCCGGCACGCTCCAGGCGCTGTCCTGGTTCCTGACCGGGTCCGGCGAGCCGGACGAGACGCAGGCGCTCGCGTACGGACGCGAGGCGGTCCGCGTCGCGGAGGCGGCTCGGGGCGGCAAGCCGGACACGCTGATCTACGTGCTCGGCAACTGGGCCTCGGTCCTGGAGGGCGTCGGCCGCCACGAGGAGTCGGTGGCCGCGCTCCACCGCGCGCTCGAACTGTCCCGCGAGCGCGGGGTGGTCCGCAACACCGGCGCGTTCCTCCTGGGCAACCTCGCGGAGAGCCTGTTCTCGCTCGGCCGCTGGGACGAGGTGGCCCGGACGGTGGACGACATCCGCGAGCACAACGCGGACGGCTGCGCCACCGGCCACGCGGAACGCATGCTGGCCATGACCCGCCTGGTCCGCGGCGACATCGCCGAGGCGGCGACCCCGCTGACCCACGCGCGCGAGAGCGCACGCGGCAGGCACCAGGAGGCGCAACACCGCATCCCGCAGTCCGGTGCCGCGATCGCGCTGGCCCGGGCGCGGGGCCGGCGTGCCGAGGTGGCCGAGATCCTGGACGCGGAACTGCGGGCCGGCTTCGGCGTCGGCAACCAGCGGTTCGCGTTCCCGCTGCTGATCGAGGCGGCCCGCGCGTACGCCGACGACGAGCCCACCGAGGCGATCCGGGCCGACCTGATCCGGATCCGGGCGGCCGGCGCGGCGCTGGCCCGGGACTGCGCGCTGGACCGCCTCCAGGCACGCACCCTGACCGCGTACCTGGACCGGGCCGAGGGCACCGACACCGTGGACCGATGGCGGGAGGTGGTGGCCGGCTGGGAGGCGACCACGCAGCCCTATTCCACCGCGCAGGTACAGGCCGACCTCGGCGCCGCGCTCGTGGCGGCCGGCGAGCGGTCGGCCGCCGCCGAGGTGCTCGGCCGGGCCCACGAGACGGCGGTGCGCCTGGGTACCGTGCCGCTGCGCGAACGCATCGAACTGCTCGCCCGACGGGCCCGGCTCGAACCCTTCGGCCGCGCCGGCGCGGCCCCGGCCGCAGGCCGACCGGCGCACCAGGCGGGCGATCTGACGCCCCGTGAGCAGGAGGTGCTGCGCCTGCTCGTGGACGGGCGGAGCAACCGAGGGATCGCCGAGACGTTGTTCATCAGCGTCAAGACGGCGAGCGTGCACGTGTCCAACATCCTGGCCAAGTTGGAGGTGGCCACCCGCGGCGAGGCCGCCGCGCTGGCCCATCGCATGCGGCTGCTCGACGACTGACCCGAGGTCGACGAACCTCGGCGAACCCGGGACCGATCGCGCCGAGCGGGGTGTCCGGGGCCGGTCGCACGGGCTATACATGACCCGTCGATGGTTCGGGGGCAGTCGTCGGGGGGCACTCATGACGGGGCACGGGATACGGGTCGCGGCGTGCGACGTGGAACGAACGGTCGGCGGGCGGACCGTGCTTCGCGGCGTCTCGCTGGTCGCCGAGGCCGGCGAGGTGTCGGCGATCGCGGGCGGCAGCGGGTCGGGCAAGACCACGCTCCTGGACACCCTGGCCGGCATCCGGCCGCCGAGCGCGGGCGAGGTGCGGCACGACGGCGGGCGGCCCGACGCGCGCGGCCTGGGCTATGTACCGCAGGACGACATCCTGCATCGCGCGCTGCCGTTGGCGCACAGCCTGCGCTACGCCGCGGCGCTGCGCGCACCGGCCGACGAGGGGCCGGCCGACGCCGTCGACCGCACCCTGGCCGCGCTCGGGCTGACCGCGTGCGCGGGCCGGCGGGTGGGCACGCTCAGCGGCGGCGAGCGCAAGCGGGCCAGCATCGCGGTGGAGTTGCTGACCCGGCCCAGGGTGCTGTTCCTGGACGAGCCGACGTCCGGCCTCGACCCGGCCGCCGCGGCCGAACTGATGTCCCTGCTGCACGAGTTGGCCCGCGCGGGCACCACCGTCGTGCTCACCACGCACGCCCCGGCCGACCTCGCCCGCTGCGACCGGGTGGCGTTCCTGGCGCCCGACGGACGGCCCGCCTACGTCGGGGATCCCCGGGCGATGTGCGCGCACTTCGGCGTGGCGACCGAGGCCGACGTGTACGCCGCGGTGGCCTCCCGAGGGGCGAGCGTGGACGCGGGCCGTGAGCCGGAACTCCAGCTGGAACCCGAACTCGGGGCACTGGAACCGGAGTTGGAGCGAAATGCCGGACCGGGAGGGACGTCGGGTCCGGCCGCCGAGTCGGTGCCCGGATCGGAACGCGCGGCCGAGACACGTCCCGCCGGCCCGAAACCCGCGGCCGTCCGCGGGCCGGGACCCGCCCGCGGCGCGGGCGCCGATCACCCGCTGCGCCAATGGTCGATCCTGGCCCGCCGCGACCTCGAACTGATCACCCGGGACCGGCTGACCGCCGCGATGCTGATCGGCTCGCCGCTGGTGATCGTGGCCATGTTCGCGATGCTCTTTCGCCCCGGCGCCTTCGATCCGCTCGCGCCGAGTCCGTCCGGAGCGGCGATGATCCTGTTCTGGATCGCGTTCGGCGGCTTCTTCTTCGGGCTGACCTACGGGCTGTTGCAGATCTGCGTGGAACTGCCGATCGTGCGCCGCGAACGGCTGAGCGTGCTGCGGATCGGGCCGTACCTCGCGGCGAAGTTCACCGTGTTGTTGCCGATCCTGGTACTGGCCGACGTAGTGCTGCTCGCGGTGCTGCGCGGGATGAACCGGCTGCCCGCCGCGTCCTGGAGCGTGTACGGATCCCTCCTGGTGACGCTGCTGCTCGCCTCGGCCGCGGCGCTCGCGCTCGGGCTGCTCACCTCCGCCGCGGTGACCGAGGTCGGCCAGGCCACCCTGATGTTGCCGCTGCTGTGCTTTCCCCAGGTGCTCTTCTCCGGCGCGTTCGTACCCGTGCCCCGGATGCCCACGATCGGGTACACGCTCAGCTACGCGATGACCAACCGATGGGCGTTCGAGGCCCTGGGCAGCGACCTGGACCTGTCCGGCCGCTGGGCGCACAGCCGTTCCCCGCTCGGGCCGCCGCTGCTCGCCTCGTACGGGGACAGCTTCGACCACTCGCCGCTGCTCGGCTGGGCGGTACTCGCGGGCTGCGCCGCGCTGTTCGTCGCCGCGACCTGCGCCGTGCTGGCCCGCCGCTGCCCCCGGGCCGGGTGGTGAGCGCGCGCGGGCATGGTCAGCAGCGCAGTCGCGGGGCCAGTCCGTGCGGGTCGGCCGGTCGGTCGCGGTAGGTGCGGACCAGGAAGTCGAGGAAGGCGTCGACGTCGGCGTGGGTGGACGGCAGGCCGAGCGAGACCCGGACCGCGCCGCCCGAGGGCAGGCCGAGCCGGGTCAGGTGGTCGTCGAGGGTGCCGCCGGAGGCGGCGGTGCGCGACACAGCGCCACGCAGCGTGCGTCGGCCGATCGCGAACGCCGCCTCGCCCGCGCCGGGATTGCAGAAGCAGCCGGTGCGCACACAGATCCGGGCGGCGGCGGTGTCGCGCGCCACGGCCCGCTCGTCCACCACCTGCCCGGCGGCGTCCAGGACGTTGAGCGCCACCGTCGCACCCCGCTCGTTCGTCGTGCCCGGCCCGTACAGCCGGATCAGCGGTTCGCCGCCGTGATGGCGCAACTCGGCCAACCCGGCGAGGAGATACCCGGTCAGCGCGTCCACCCGCTCGTGGATCGCCCGCATGCCCACCTCCTCGACCCAGGCCAGGCCGTGCGCCACGTCGGGAACGGCCAGGAAGTTGAGCGTGCCGTCCTCGTACGCGGACTCGTCGTCGGCCATCCGATGCCAGCCGCCCTGCGCGCTGGCCGCCTCGATGGTGCCGCCGGCGAACCACGGCCGGCGCAGCCGGGCCAGCGCGTCCCGACGGGCGATCAGAGCGCCCACGCCGGTCGGGTACCCGAACACCTTGTACCAGCTGACCGCGACGAACTCCGGTTGTACGACCGACAGATCGAGCACGTTGGTGGGGGCGTACGCGGCCGCGTCGAGCAGCACGTCCCAGCCGTGTTCGTGGGCGACGTCGATCCAGTCCAGGCAGTGGCGCACGCCGGTGAAGTTGCTCTGCGCGGGGAACGCGAACAGGCCCCGGCGGCGGGCCAGCACGGCGCGTAATCGTTCGCCGTCCAGCCGCAGTTCGGGTCCGGACAGGCCGATGTACTCGGTGCGGGCGCCGTGGGCGCGGGCGTACTCGCGGATCCCGTTCACCGAGTTGTGGTTGTCGATCGGCAGCACGAACCGGCCGCCGCGCCGGAACGGGTAGGCCTCGCCGACCAGTCGGCAGGCGCCGGTGGCGTTCGCGGTGAACACCGCCGCGTAGCGGTCCGGATCGGCGTTGAAGTGCTCCAGGATCGCCCGGCGGGTGTGCTCGACCAGGTTCGTGGAGGCGACCGAGGCCGGGTGTTCGGAGTGCGGATTGCCGTAGGTGCGGCCCGCCATGCGCGCGGCGTGCGCCTGCCACTGGCGGCGCGCGGCCAGGCCGGCGCCGGTGTGGTCGAGGTAGACGAGGCCCTGGTCGTCGAGGTAGCCGTACTCCCTGCGGCGGATCGCCTCGAAGTCCGCCGGTTGTGCCGGCTCGACGATTCCCACGGTCCCCACCTCCCCGGACGTCCGAGTCTCGCGCCCCCGCGGAGCGCACGTCAACGGATTCGGTGGTGCGCGGATCGGTGCGGCGCGCGGGTCGGCGGGGTCGGCGGCGCGCCGACCCTCGCGTCGAAAGGATCCCGACGGCGTGTTCCGGATGCCCGTTCTCACCCCTGATGGCGGTTCCGCGCCAAGCATCCTCTAGGGTGAGGAAAGGTAAGCCTTACCTGAGCACAACTGGGTCGTTCGTCGCCGCACCGCGGTGTTCGGCCCGCGTCCCCCACGCGCCAAGGAACCAGGACCCATGCCGATACCCCGCCGCCGGATCGCCGCCGTCGCCGTGACCCTGTCCGCCGCCCTGCTCACCGGAGCCTGCGGCGGCTCGGACTCCTCCGACGGGAACAAGGGCGGCAAGCCCGCCGTCGCCGCCGGCGGCAAGGAGTTCGGCAACGCCGGTCAGGTCACCACCGGCCTGGGCACCGACGCGGCGCCGGGGCAGTACCCGCGCACCATCCGTACCGCGATGGGCGACGTGGTCCTCAAGGCGCGGCCGAAGCGGGTCGTCGTGTTGGACACCGGCGAATTGGACAACGTCGCCGCGCTCGGTGTGCAGCCGGTCGGCGTCGCGTTCACCGACGGCTCCCAGGAACTGCCCGCCTACCTGGAGGGCAAGGCCGGCAAGCCGGCCAAGGTCGGCACGATCAACAGCCTCAACCTCGAGGCGATCGAGAACCTGAAGCCCGACCTGATCCTGGGCAGCAAGCTGCGCGCGGAACAGCAGTACGCCACGCTGGCCAAGATCGCGCCGACCGTGTTCTCCGTGCGTCCCGGCTACACCTGGAAGGAGAACTTCCTGCTCAACGCCGCGGCTCTGGACAAGACCGCCGAGGCGAAGCAGCAGCTGGACGCCTACCAGGCCCGGGCCAAGGCGCTCGGCGAGAAGCTGGGTCCGAACAAGCCGACCATCTCGATGGTGCGGTTCATGCCGGGCAAGATCCGCCTGTACGCGAACAAGTCGCTGATCGGCACGGTGCTCCAGGACGTCGGCCTGCCGCGCCCGGCCAACCAGAACATCGACGACCTGGCGGTGGAGCTGTCCGAGGAGCGGATCACCGAGGCGGACGCCGACCGGATCTTCGTCGGCACCTACGGCCCGGCGGACAAGACCGCGCAGGGCAGGGTCACCGACAACCCGCTGTGGAAGAAGCTCGGCGCGGTGGAGAAGGGCAAGGCCGTCACCGTCCCCGACGAGACCTGGTACCTCGGCCTCGGCGTGGTCGCGGCGAACTCGATCCTGGGCGACCTGGAGAAGAACCTGGCCGGCTGAGGTCGCCACTCGCGGTGGGACCGGCCGTGCCGCGTCAGGCCGGTCCCAGCGGTTCGCGGGCCGCGTACCTCAGCAGGCCGGCGATTCCGGCGGCCGGGCCGTGTGCGCGGCGCCAGTGTTCGTCGCGCTCGGTCAGTGCCGCGAACAGGCGCTGCCACGAGCGGTCCTCGGTGCCCAGCAGGTCCACGGTCAGCGCGGCGACCTCCACGTATGCCGCGTCGACCGCCGCGCGCACCGGCCCGCACAGGTCGACCCGCGCCCGGGCGTCGGCGAGGTAGCGCAGCGCCCGTTCCGCGTGGCCGACCTCGTGTACCAGGTCGCGGCCGGTCAACAGCCCCGCCTCGACCAGCCGTTCCACCTCCGCGTGCCACTCGGCGGTGCCGCCGTCGGGCACCACCCGTGAGGTGACCGCCCGGGCCGCGTGCGGGCCGCGCCGGGCCGCGGCGAACGCCTCCGCCGGGTGCAGGTCGGCCAGCATCGCCAGCACGATCTCGTCGGGCGCGTCCGGCCGGCTCGCGAGCGCGTGCCGCACCCCCGCCGGCCACGGCTCGCGCGCGTGCTCCCGCGCCAACAGCGCCCAGTCCCGCCGGTAGGGCCGATCCAGGACCCGCTCCGCGTCCGGCAGCCGCCGACATCCGCGCAGCCGGGCCACCAGCCGGGCCGGCGACGACTCCCGCTCGACCCGCTCGCTCAGCACCGCCACCCCGGCGTCGAGCGCGGCACGCGCCGGCGGGGACACGTCGAGCCCGGCCCGCCCCCCGGCAGGCGGGGCATCGAGCGCCCGATCGTGCGCCTCCAGGGCCTTGCCGGCGATCCTGGCGGCGCCGCTGCCCAGGAGACCGCCGTCGATCACCGCGTGCAGCCGGTGCGCGCCGCCGAAGCGCAACACGTTGCGGGCCGCGATCAGTTGATCCAGCAGGGACAACTTCCCGGACATCGCCGCCAGGGCCGGCTCGACCACGTCCGCGTCGGCCGCCTCGACGGTGATCCGCAACGCGTCCACCCAATACGCCGAGAACACGCCGGGTTCGAGCAGCCGGGCCCGCAGCGCGGCGGACAGCGGCCGGGGGTCGTCCGCCGCCCGGGCCAGGATCCGCCGCCGCTCGACCACGTCGCCGCGCCGCTTCACATCGCCGTAGAGCCGGTCGTCCAGGGCCGGATCGCGCCGCGCGAGCAGGCGTTCGCGCACGTGTCGGGTGTGTGGCGAGCGGGCCTCGCCCTCGGCCAGGATCAGCGCGGGTTCGACGTCGGTCAGGCCGAGTACGTACTCGACCAGGTCGGCGGTGACATGCCGACCCCGCTCGGCGTCGCGGGCCAGGATGCTCGGCGCGCCGGGTGCCAGCAGTGGCAGGACGGTGCGCAGCACCCGGACGTCGGCGTAGACGAGCAGGGCCGACCCGGCGGTGGAGAGCACCGCGGGCGGCCCGTCCCCCGGCGGTTCCGGTGCGCCGGCGGTGACCCGCTCCAGCAGCTCGGGCAGCGGCAGTTCGCCGCCGTCGCCGTCCATCACCGCCAGTGCGGCGAGCCAGTGCCGCGGGTCGTGGCCGAGGCGTTCGGCGAGCAGTGCGCGCACCGCCCGGGTCAGCGGTTCCCGGGCGAGCTGGGAGAACTCGCCCGGCCGTGCGGCGCTCAACGCGCGGGCGGGGGTGTCGGCGATCAACTCGGCGGGGCCGACCAGCCCGGCGCGGTAGCGCACCGAGGCCGAGGCGCCGGCGCGGAAGCCGACCGGATCGCGCCGGGCCAACCGCTCGCGCGGCAGGTCCGCGGGAGCCGCCGCGCAGGCCGCGCGCAACCAGTCCGGGTGGGCCAGCCCGGGTACATCCGCCTCCGGGGTCTCCGCGAACACCGTGAGCACGGCCGGATCGGTGGGGATCGGCGCGCCCGGCACCATCGACCGCAGCAGATGCGCGGCGGCCAGCGCACAACCCCGGTCCGGGGTGCCGCGCCGCCCGCACCGGGTGGGCAAGGTCGGCCCGACCCGCTCGCGGGTGGGCGTCGCCGGTGCGGACCCGTCCGGTTCGCGGGCCGACTCGGCGATCTCGGCGTCGGCGGCGGCGCGTTGCTCGGGCCCGGGCGGCGGTCCGGCGGCCTGTGCCGCGACATCGATCAGCTCGCCGACGGTGCCGGTGAACGAGTCGAGCAGGCTCAGCGCGATCACGGTCGCCTCGACGTGCCCGGCGAGTCGGGTCCGCACCAGCGCGCCGATCCGGGCCCGGACCGGGGCGGCGACGGTGTCCCGGGTCAGCTTGGGCAGCGCGCGCAACACCTCGCCGGCCGGGCGGGCGGTGTCCACCAGGCGTATCGGGTCCAGGAGTTCGTGCTCGACGCAGTCGTTCACCCAGCCGGCGTCGGTGCGGCGGAAGGCGACCTCGCGCAGTCGGTCGATCGGCTCGCGGTTCAGGTCCTCGGCGGTCGTCCCGCAGGCCCGGTTGACCACCGCGAGGCGCAGCAGGCGGGCCGGTTCGCCGACGGCGTCCTCGTGGCGCAGGAGTTCGTCGATCGACTCGGGCGCGAAGGGCGTCTCGCGATGCCGGGCGACCAGGCGCGGCAGGTCGTACGCGTACGGCTCGTGCACCAGCGTGGCCAGGAGCCGGCGGGTGGCGTTGCGCCCGCGCACGCCGGCCAGCACGCTCGGCAGCGCGTCGGGGTCCTCGTACGGGATCCGCACCGCGCCCGATCGGCCAGGTCCGGCGTCGATTTCGAGGTGGTCCGGGAGGGCGTCGGCCCGGTGGGCGGGCCCGAGTCCGCCGATCGGTTCCACCAGGCGCCGGGCCGCGTCGGGGCCGCCGCGTCGCCACACCTTCAGGAACGCGAACGCCCGCGCGTCGGCGGAGGGGAACGCGTACAGCGCGGCGCGCACCAGTTCCGGGTCGCCGCTGACCGCCAGCGGGGTGAGCAGGCGCCGATCCGCGCAGTCGAGCAGTTCGGCGCGCAACACCGGGTCCAGCGGCACCGGTTGGGTCCGATCCGGAGTGCACGGCACGCCGGAGGCGATGCGGCGGCGCAGGGTGAGCGGGCTGTGGTGGTTGCGGTACACCGCGGCGTTCACGTGTGGTTCGTCCAGCGCGGCGAGCCGGCCCAGCCGGCGTGGATCCAGGCCCGAGTTGGCCGCCAACGCCGCGCACACCCTCGGGTCGCGGCCGGCGAGGGCGGCCTCGAAGGTGTGCTCGGGGAGCGGGCCGCGGCCGAGCAGGTCGCGCAACAACTCGTCGGGCAGGTGCGGCAGCAGGGCGCGCAGATCCTCGGCCGGGGCGGCGTGGAGCAGGAAGCGGTAGGGCCGGGACAGCGCCGGGGGAGGAACGTGTCCGGGGCCGGGCACGGAGCCGTCGGCGATGCCGGCCAGGAGGTCGGCCAGGGTGCCCCGGTACCGGGACAAGGCGCCGCGCAGGGTGGCCCATCGGTCGGCCGAGCAACCCAGGTGGCGGTGGATCAGCTCGGCGAGCGGGCGGCCGGGCGGGAGTTCGGCGAGCACGGCCACCCCGACGCGGGCGGGGGCGACACGGCTCGGTATCGGTACGGCGTGTCGTTCGTCGGCCAGTCCGGACGCGGCGGCAGCGGCGGCGATCCGGGTCGCCTCGACATGGCCCGGCAGGTGCACCGCGGCCTCCAGGAGGGCGACCGAGGGGCGGGCGACGTGGGCCACCGCGGCCGGGTGGGCCCGATACAGCTCGGCGAGCAGCACCTCGGGACAGTCCGGCCGGGCGGCCAGCGCGACGGCGGCCGATTCGGGCAGCGGGTCGGCGCGGTGCGCGGCCGGCAGCCGGGTCCAGTCGAGATGCCGGCGCCAGGTCGGTTCCGGCTCGCCGGCCCGCAGTCCCGCGATCAGCCCGGCGGAGCCCTCCGCGGCGAGCACCGCGGCCCGCAGCGGCCCGTCGTCCCCGGACGCGAGCGCGGCGGCGGCGAGATCGGCGACACCGGGCCCGGGCGCGCCGCCGGGCTCGGGCGGCACGCCGGGCCGAAACCGCACCTCGCCGAGCAGCGCGCCCAGCCGCTCCGGGTCGTCGAACAGGCCGAGCAGCCCGCGTAGTTGCTCGGCGCGGGTCAGCCGTGCGCCACCGGTGCGCAGCGCGTGCTCGATCAGCGCCGGGACGCCGCAGACCACCGCGGCGCCGACGAAGTGCGGGTGGTCCGGCGGGTCTTCGGTACAGGCGCGGATCTCCTCCCACAACACCGCGAGGGCGATCGGATCCGGGTGCCGGCCCGGGGCGAGGATCTCCCGGCGCATCCACGGCAGCGCGGTGGCGTGCCGGTAGACCAGGCGATCGACGACCGGGTCGGGCCGTTCCAGGAGCGCGGCCAGATCGGCCGGGGTGGCCCGGGGATTGCGCGCCACCGCGCGGCGCACCGACACGTCCGGGTCGCGAACCGCCCGTCGACGTGCGGTGATCGGCAGCGCCGCATCGGCCAACCAGGCCGGATCGCGCACGCCGAGCCGGTGTCGCAGCCGGCCCGCGTCGCCCGGCTCGCCGCTCGCCACCGCGATTCCGAGCAGCACCTCCGCGGCGGGGTCGGATCGCCGCGCGGCTCCCTGCGTCACTGTTCGCCTCCCCTTGCCTGTCGGGCCCACCGTCGTCCGCCGGGTTCCGGGCGGCATCGCGAGGACCACCCCACCACAGCCCACCGACGATCGGCCGTCGAGCGCGGATCGGTCAGGGGTCGACAGGGGTCCCGACAGGGGCGCGGGCCGAGGTCGGCGGTGATCGCCCGGGGCGGTCGCCGGGATCGCCGACGAGCGCCCGCGCATCGCGACCGCACCCGCCCCGATCCGCGCGAACCTGCCCGGGTCGGTACCCGATACACGCCTGGAGCGCCGGTTCGGACGCGACCGATCATAAAAGCCCGCGGTGGCATCGGTGCGCGCCGGCACGCCGTCGAGCACGAGCGTGCGGGTCCGGGTTGCCGGGAAACGCGCGGGACCCGGACCACGAGAGGTGGTCCGGGTCCCGCGCGGCGGTGGGTGGGTTCACTCCCCGGCGATGGCCTCGCGCCACACCGGGCTGTCGACGTAGTGGTTGTCGAACCGCTCGGACGTCGCGCGCAGCTCGGCGAAGTCGGCCTCGCCGCGGTGCACCCGCTCCAGCAGGCGGTAGTAGTCGAAGCGGTCCATGCCGGGCGTGAAGACCACCAGCATCTTGGCCTCGGTGTCCGGGGCCGGGGCGAAGGCGTGCGTGGTGTGCGGCGGCACGAGCAGGAAGTCGCCCGTCTCCAAAGTGACGATCTCCTCGCCGAGCAGGATGCGCATGGTGCCCTCGGTGACGTGGAACATCTCGCTCGCCCGGGTGTGGAAGTGCGCGGGCGCGCCCGGCGAGCCCTTCCGGAACGTGGCCAGGTTCGCGGTCAGCCCGGGGGTGTCGGCCAGCAGTGTGATCAGGCTGGTCGGACCGTCCTGGATGATCTCGGCGTCCCGGGTACGGACCAGGACGGGGACCTCGCCGGTGGTGGCGGCGGCGGTGTTCGAGGCGTTCGCGGACATGGTGGCTCCTTGCGTGCGGGATGTGTGAGGTGCGCCGGTGTGCGGCATCGGTCGACCGGGACGGCCGGTGGGGGCGCTTCGGTGCTTCCTCCGAGCCCGGCCCCGCCGTTCCTCGATACCAATCTACGACCGCTTTCGACCTCCACAATGGTGCATTCCGAGGCTGAAATGATGGGTCAATTGTGTGATCCCCGATCCACCCCGGACAGACAAAAGGAGGGGTTTCGCCGCCCCGTGACGGCGAAACCCCTCCCACGCCCCCGAAGGAGTCCCGGACGCCTACTTCGCGTCGATCTTGTCCCGCAGCGCGGCCAGCAGGTCGCGGAGCAGGCCGATGGTCGTCTCGTCGGTGAGGTTGCCCGCCTCGTCGAAGCGCTCGTGCGACCGGAACGCGATCACCTCGGGCTTGACCACCACGTCGGTGTGCGTCCAGACGAACACCTGACGCAGCGCCAACTGGGCTCGTACGGAACCGAAGTTGGTGGGCGCGGCGCCCATGATCGCGGTCGGCTTGTGCAGCAGCGGCAAGCCCTCGGTGCCGCTCCAGTCGGTGCTCGCCCAGTCGAGCGCGTTCTTCAGCACACCGGGGATCGAGTAGTTGAACTCGGGCGTGGCGATCAGCAGCCCGTCCGCCTCGGTGATCCGCCGCCGCAGGTCCGCGGCCGCGGCGGGCCGATCGTCCGGGGTGTCCTGGTCCATGTCGTACGGGGGAATCTCGCGTAGGCCCTCGTAGATCTCGATGTCCACCCCACCCGGGGCGAACTTCCGTGCCGCGTGCAGCAGCCGGGTGTTGTGCGATTCGGCGCGCAGGCTGCCGGAGACGGCCAGGATCTTGACGTCGCGCACGCGATGGCTCCTTCGGGTGGATGTGGCCGGGTTCGGCGACCGGGGTGGTCGACGGTGCGCCCGTTCCCGGGCCCCGAACCAACGTATGGCCCGTTCGATGTCGGTATGACCGGCCCGACATGCCAATTGGGGGACCGATTGCGACACGCGTACGACTCCCGGGAGGGGGACCTCCGGCCGACCGGCCGACGCTGTGACGCAGGACACGTGCATCCGGCCCCTCCTCCGGATGCGTATGGATCAGGGACGGACGAGACAGGAGGGGAGGTCGGGATGGGACGGCAGGGCCGCGACGGGTTCACCGAGTTCGCCGAGTCCTCGGCGCAACGCCTGTGCCGGACGGCGTATCTGCTGTGCGGCGACTGGCATCTCGCCGAGGACCTGACCCAGATCGCCCTGGAGAAGTTGTACGTGGCCTGGCGCCGCATAGAGCACACCGACCAGCCGCACGCGTACGCGAAGCGGGTGCTCCTGAACGCCTACCTGGACCGCAGGCGCCGGCGCAGCTCCACCGAGCTGCCGGGCATCGACGCGGCGAGCCTGGAGCACCGCCCCGACGCGGCGGCCGACGCCGATCTCCCGGACGTACGGCTGACCCTGATCGACGCGCTGATGCGGCTGCCGCCGAGGGACCGGGCGGTGGTGGTGCTGCGGTATTGGGAGGACCACAGCGTGGAGGCGGTCGCCGAGATGCTCGGCATGTCCCCCTCGGCGGTCAAGAGCGCCGGCCCCCGCGCGCTGGCCCGGCTGCGCGGCACGCTCGAGGTCAATCCCCTGATCGGCTGAGTGGAGGAGAGCGGTGACGAGCGAGACCGGGAACGACGAAACCGAAGCCGATACGGGAAACGAAGTCGGCCGGAACGGGAGGCGGGAATGGCAGCGGATCGGGTGACACCACGATCCGGGACCGAGTCGGGGCGACGGTCCCCCACCGGAGCGGACACCGATCTCGACCTCGATGATGTCGTGCTCGACGTCGACCCCGGACTCGAAGTGGCCTTCCGACGGCAACTGCACGCCGAGTTGGGGAGCCAGGACGCCCGCCCGATGGCCGAGGTGGTGGCCCGTGCCGCCGCCCGGGGCCGGCGGCGGGTGTGGATCCGCGCGGGCGCCGTCGTGGCCTCGATGGCCGCGGTGACGACGATCGGGGTGGCCTCGGCGGTGGTCGCCCTGGACGCCGGCGAGCCCGACTCGCGGCAGGCGATGTCGTCCGCGTCGAGCGGTGTACCGGAGTCGCGGCCCCGGTCGGAGGACCGGACGGCCGAGACCCGGATCGCGCGGGCCCGCGAGGTGATCGCGCGGCAACTGGGCGACCTGCTCGTCGCCATGCTGCCGCCGGAGGGGACGAAGTCGGCGGTACGGACCGGGTATTCGCCGGAATACGGCATCTCGGCCGAGCTGACCTGGGACAACGGCCAGGGACCGGCCGGGGTGTCGGTGTCGCTGCGCTCGGGCGAACCGGCGGTGTGCGCCCCGGACGCCCCCACCGAGCCCACCCGGATCGACGAGTACGGGCGCAGTCACCATCTCAAGTGCATCGGCCCGCCCCAAAAGCCCGGCCGCTTCGCGACGGAGGCCGTGCGCAGGTCCGAGGCGGGCGTGCTCTGGGGGCAGGGCCTCCAGTTTCCGTCGGGTCCGACCGTGCTTCGGCTGTTCTGGGCCATCGGACCGCTGGACCGGGTGGAGATCACGGACGAGAAACGACGGATGCCGTTGACCGACGACCAGGCGCAGGCGATCGTGCGGGACGCGCGCTGGCTGGACGTCTCCCGGCAGTTGCGGGCAGCCGAACCGGGGACGGGGTGAGCGGGCGAACCATGGGCCGTCGATCGAGATCACGCCCCCGGGCCGAGAGCCGAGCGGGAGCCAGGGCGCGGGCCCGCTCGGACGCCCGTCGGCGGATCGTGGCCCGCGCCTGGGTCGTGGCCGGGGCGGTGACCGCCGTGCTGCTCCTGATCGCGCTGATACCGCACGGTTCCCGCGGCGGCGCGCCGACCGTCGACGTCGGCGCCACCCGGCTCGACGCACCGACCGGCCGGCCGGCCGAGGCCACCCCGAGACCGGACGAGCCGTCGGCGCAACGGGACCTGCCGGTACGGTCGTCCGCCTCGCCGGACCCCGAGGCACAGGCGAGCGTGCCGTTCGCCCTGGACCCCGAACTGCGGCTCGCCGGCACGTTCGTCACCGTGCCCGGGGAGGCGGCGGCGCCGGGCCCGGGCCGGCGGGTCGCCTACCGGGTGGAGATCGAGCAGGGACTCCCCCTGGACGGCGCGCTGTTCGCCGACGTGGTGCAGCACACCCTCAACGATCCGCGGAGCTGGTCCCGGGACGGGCTCGCCTTCGCCCGCACCGACGGCGCCGCGTCGTTCGTGGTGCGGTTGTCCAGTCCCGGCACCCTGCATCGGATCTGCTCGCCGATCGTGGGCGACACCAGCAGGTCCAACGTGTCGTGCAATGCCAACGGCACACCCTGGGTGATGATCAACGGCTGGCGCTGGGCCCAGGGTTCGACCGCGTACGGGGACGACCTCCTCGGCTACCGCCACATGCTGATCAACCACGAGGTCGGCCACCGTATGGGCCACCAGCACAGCACCAGGTGTGCCGCCGGCGGCGTGGCCCCGGTGATGATGCAGCAGACCAAGTCGCGGGTGGCGGACAACGGCAAACTGTGCGAGGCCAACCCCTGGCCCTACCCGAACGCCTCCGGCTGACGAGCCCGCGCCCTCCACACCCTGTCACATCCGGGCAACTGCCCGGCCGGTGGCCCGCGCGACGGCTTCCCCGCCACCACCCGGCTGACCGCTCAGCGCGGTGCGAGCCGCAAGTGCCTGCGCAGGAAGTCGAGTTGATGGGCCAACAACTTCTCGAACAGGTTCTCGTCGGTGGGTGCGTGGCCGGTGCGCACCAGCGGCAGCACCTCGTGCGGCCGTCCGGCGGCGAGCAGTGCGCCGGACAGCCGCAACGTGTTGGCCGGCCATACGTTGTCGTCGGCGAGTCCGTGGATCAGCAACAGGGGTCGGCGCAAGTCGGCGGCCCAGGACAGCGGTGAGCAGGCGGCATAACGTTCGGGGTGCTCGTCGGGACGGCCGAGGAAACGTTCGCGCCAATGCGTGTCGTACAGGCGCTGATCGGTGACGCCGCCGCCGGCGATCGCGGCGTGGAAGACGTCCGGGCGGCGCAGGATCGCGGTCAGCGCCAGCGTCGCGCCGAACGACCAACCTCGTACGGCCACCGTCGATGGATCCAACTCCGGTCGTCGCCGCACCACTTCGGCCAGCGCGGCGACCTGATCGGCGAGCACCGGGCCCAGGATGTCGCCGGCCACTTCGCGTTCCCAGGCCGGACCGCGCCCGGGCGTCCCGCTGCCGTCGGTGATCAGCACGGCGAAGCCCTGTTCGGCGAACCACTGGGAGACGAAGGCCATCGGCGCCTGCCAAGCGGTGACGCGCTGCAGGGCCGGACCCCCGTACGGGTCGACGAGCACGGGCAGCGGCGGGTCGCCCGCGCGATGCCAGGACGGCAGCAACACCTGGCTGTGCAGGCCGCGTTCGGTGGTGGTGATCCGGGTCGCGCGCAGCCGCAGGACCGGCTCGGCCGGATACGAGCGGATCGGCACGGCGGGGTGATCCGCACGCAGCACGTGCGTACGGGCGCCGGGGCGATCGGGGGTTCGGGCGGTGTGCACGAGCGTGCCGGCACGGCGTACGGCGGTGTGTACGCCGGCCTCCCCGTCGAGCCGCTCGGCGCCGGTGCCCGCTCGGTACGTCCAGATCCCGGTCTCGGTGGGGTCGTCGGCGGCGCCGAACAACACGTCGTCGCCGTCCACCCCGAACACCTCGCGCACCTGAAGTCCCGCCGGGGTGATCGGCACGCCGTCCAGGGTGAGGCGGCGGGTGTCGTCGGCGTCGCAGTGCCCGACCAGCGCGCCGGACGCGGTCCGCGCCGGCGTGCCGGGCAGCAGGTGCACCCAGTGCGCGTCGTGCCGTTCGGCGAGGAGGCGGGTACGACCGTTGGCCTCGTCCACGGCCAGCACGCGGACGGTGCGCTGGTCGCGGCTCTGCACCTCGGCGAACGGGCCGTGGACGTCCCAGCCGGCGGCGGTCAGGTATTCGAACCCGGCTCGGTCCCAGGGCACTTCGATCCGCTCGCCGTCGAGGGCGACGAGCCACAGGGTGACCTCGGCGTTGGGGTCGCCGGCCGCCGGGTAGCGCAGGGCGCGCGGCGCGACGTCCGGATCCGTCGGATCGGCGAGCAGGCGGATCGGCACGTCGCCCTCGTCCACGCGGGCGACCAGGAGCCTCGTGCCGTCCGGCGACCACCAGTAGCCGCGGTCCCGGCCGATCGACGCGGTCGCGACATACTCGGCGACCCCGAAACGCACATGCGCACCGTCGGGTTCGGCGACCGCCCGGTCCCCGGTGCCGTCCGCCTCGACCACCCGCAGCGCACCGTCGGCCCGATAGGCGATCCGCCGCCCGGTCGGGTCGGGGCGGGGGTCGGCCGGCGGCCCCTCGACGGGCAACCGACGCGCGTGTCCGGTCGGCACGTCGACCACCCACAACCCGTCGGGCAGCACGAACGCGGCGAGCCGGGCCGCGTCGTCGGTGGCGTACGCGGCGATCCCGGCCCGACCGGCCGTCTTCGCCGAGCGGGCGGGATCCACGAGCAGCCGCTCCGTGGCGGTGTGGAGGTCCAGGCACCACAGACAGCCCACCGGATCCTCCCCGGAACGACTGCGCAGGAACAGCACCGACGCGCCGTCGGCGGACACGGTGAACGCGGTGGGCGAACCCGAGGTGAACCGCCGGGTGCGCACGAACTGCCGGGGCAAACCGATCATCGACATGCGCTACAGACTGACCGCCGGGCCCGGGCCCACCGAATGTTTCGCCACCCGGCGAAACAACCCCGACCGCCCGGCCGACGAGCGCGCCTCGCGCCTGGCCGTGTCCGGTGGATCGGATCGGATCGGGCGGTGTCCGGCACGCACGCCTGCGGCGTTGCGAGGCCTCGCGAGTACGACCGGGTACGAGCTTCGGCCGCACGCCTTGCGATCGCCCGGACCGGGCACCGCCCGATCCGATCCGATCCACCGGACACGTGGGCCGGGCGTTCGTGCTTTCCTCTCGGCTTCGCAGCGCTTGCGGTCCTTTCGGTGTGCGTGGCCGACTGTTCGGTTGTGTACTCCGTCGCCCACCCCGGCCGGCGGCCCGGTCGGGGCCGTAACGCCCTCGGCACCCGGCCTGTTCGGGGTATCGGCGGCAACCTCGCGATGCCGACGGCCGGTTGCCCGCCGCACACGCGAGCGCGGCCGTGTGTCAGGGTGCTGTCATGGGCGAGCAGCCGCGTGCCGATCGGCCGAGTCCGCCGCGCGATCACCGACGTCGCCGATGGGCCGCGCCGGCGGTCGCCGTGATCGTCGTCGGCGTCGGCGGGACCGTGCTGCTCGATGCCGCCGGGGACGCGCCCGCGCGGTATTCGGCGACCGCCAACCCCGCGCCGCCGCCCGCTCCCGTGGACGCGGAGGGTTGCCCCCGATGGGTCGACCCGACCACCCCCGACTGGCGATTGCCGAACCACGCCGCCCCGGCGGACCCGTTCGTCCCGGGCATACCGCGCTCCGCCGTGGTGTGCCGCTATCCGCGCGACGACCGTGCCGCGCGGCACCGTACGGACCTGGCCGGCTCGCGGGCCCTGCCGGATCCGGCCGATTACGCCCGGGCGCTGCGGGCCCAACCTTCGTTGCCCGCCGGCGGACTCGCCTGCCCCGGGGCGGGCCGACAGGCGGACTACGTCGTGATGTTCGGATACGACGACGGCCGGCGCCACGGCGTGCGGGTGATGTCGTCCTGCCCGATCGCCGCCGACGCGCGCCGCGCGGTCCTCCCCGACGCCGCACTGGTCGCCCGCCTGCACGCGTTGTTCCCCGACCCCGACCCCGACCCCGACCCCGACCCCGACCCCGACCCCGACCCCGACCCCGACCCCGACCCCGACCCGGATTCGGACCCCGACCCGGTGCCGCTCGTCGGTCGATGACCGTGGGCGCACCGGCCCGGTCGACACGCGGCGGCGAGTGCGTCGACCGGGTCCGGGCCGTCGCGGGCCTCGGGTGGATCAGTGCGCGAGGCCGCCGACGAGGGAGGTCACGGCGGTGTTCAGGGCCTGCTGCGGGTCCACGCCGTCGGCGGCCGAGGCCGTGCTGTCCGGGGTGGTGAGGGCGATGTCCGGGGGCGGGGTGCCCGCGTTCGCGACCGGGGTGGCGAGTGCGGCGGCGCCCGCCGCCAGGGCCACGGCGGCGATGATGCGTCGAGTCTGGGTCATACCGTGCTCAACGTCGGGATGGGCCGAGGGCTACGCCATGTCACCCGCCCGGGCCTGCACGGGGACGGTCCGCCCCGGCGTACCCCGGCGCTGGTCGACGGCGCGAAGACCGCGCGCCCCCGTACCGGCTCAGCCGGGCCGTCGCGCCTCGAACAGCACCCGGGTCGAGTGCGCGACGAACGGTTCCGCGTCGATACCCGCGCCACACAATGCATCCGGCAAACGCTTTCCACCCCGGCCCGTCGTCGTGGACCGGCCGCGCGGGCGGTGCGGGAGGCGACGAACGCCGCCGTCACCGCGTCCCGCGCCGCCCGGTCGACGCGCTAGCCGACGAACTCCCGGTCCCCGTAGTGGATCGTGGCCCGCGACCAGTCGCCGCCCAGGGTGTCGACGAAGCGCTCGACCAGAGCCGCGTCGGCGCGGTCGGCGACCAGGATCAGCTTGCCGCCGCGCACCGTGACCGAGCCGCCGAAGAGGCGCTCGCGCGCCTCCGGGTCGGCGGCCAGTCCGTCGTGCAGCCGCCGCACGCTCACATCCGGCACCTCGACCTCGATCGCGTCCGCGCGCGGGGAGTCGGCGCGCAGGTACTCGAAGGTGAGCACCGACTGCTGGTGGTAGCGCTTGCGCAGTACGTCGGCGATGTGGTTGAGCCGCGCCGCGTCGAGGCCGTCGACGTCGAACTCGCGCGAGCGCTCGTACGTGACGTTCCGCGACTCGTCGGACCAGAACACCCCGTCGAGCAGCGAGGATTTGTCCGGGTCGGCACCCCGCGCGCGGATCGTCGAGCGCACCTCGCAGGCGAAGCGGTTCAGTTGCGTCCGCAGTCGGGGATCGTTCGGATCGCTGATCACGGCGGTGTTGTCGGTCACGAAGATCTCCGCCACCGGCAGATGCCGGCGCGTGTGCCCGGGCGAGGCGTCGGCCACGCAGGACGGGCCGAGCACGGCGGTTCGTCAGCGCCGACTCTCGACCCGCTCCGCACGGAAGATGGTGAACAACACCCGCAACACCAGTACACAGCTGACCACGAGCAGGTTGTAGCCGAACACCTGGTACAGACCCACGCTTTCGCCCACCCGCGGCCCGCCCTCCGTGCCCAGGAGCAGGACCGCCATGATCCCGGCGGTCGCCCCGAGCACCGTCAGCAGCGTCTGATGCAGCATCGAGGTGACCACCCGGCGATCGCGCTCGTCGGCCAACAGCCGTACGTTGACGCCCAGCCGGCCCTCCTCCAGCGCCCCGGTCAGCCGCTCGAAGCGGCGCGGAAGTCGGCGCAACACCGGCAGCAGGTGCAGCAGTTCGCTCGTCGCCGCGTCGCGCAGGCTGCCCGGTTCGAACTGTTCGCTGATGTGTGCGGTCGCATAGCCGCGTGCCTCGGCGAAGATGTCGAAGCCCGGTTCGATCCCGGTGAGCGTGCCCTCGACCGTGGCCAGCGCCCGGAACACGGCCGCGATCTCCGGCGCCACGGTCAGCTCGAACGCGGACACCAGCCGGAACAGGTCGGTGAACATGGCCATGTCCGGCGCCAGACCCGCGCTGAGGTGGCGGGCCATGAACTGGCCGAGCGCACGTTGCAGCCGCTGCTCGTCCAACTCCGCCGGCCGGGTCACCACCCGAAGCAGCGCGTCGGACATCGCGACGGGATCGGCCCGGCCGAGCGCGAGCAGCAGATCCTGCAATCCGCCGCGCAGTTGCGCGTCGATCCGGCCCACCGAGCCGAAGTCGAGCAGCGCCAACCGGCCGTCGGTCAGCAACATGATGTTGCCCGGATGCGGGTCGGCGTGGAACACCCCGTCGAACATGATCTGCCGCAACAATTCGCCGAGCAGCGTGCGGGCCAACCCGCCCCGGTCGACCCCACGCTCGTCGAGCGTCGCCATGGCCGTCCCCAGCGGTACCCCGTCCAGCCGGTCCAGGACCAGCACCCGCGCGGTGCTCAGCTCGGGATGCAGTCGCGGCAGGACCAGATTCGGATCCCGCCGCCCGGAACCGGCGGCCAGCACGGCGGCGGTATTGCGCGCCTCGATCCGGAAGTCCAACTCCTCGCGCAACGCGACCGCGAAGCCGTCGGCCAACTCGACGAGACCGAGCGCGTGTCCCCACGCGGTGCGCCGATCCAGACTCGCCGCGAGCCGAGCCAGGATGTCCAGGTCCCGCTCGACGATCGGCCCGATCCCGGGCCGCTGTATCTTCACCACGACCTCGTCGCCCGACCGCAACCGGGCCCGATGCACCTGGGCGATCGACGCGGCCGCCAGCGGCTCCGGGTCGAACTCGGCGAAGACGTCGCACACCGGCGCGCCCGACTCGGCGGTCAGTACCGCCTCGACCTCGGCCCACGGAGCGGGCGCGACCCGGTGCTGGAGCAGCGCGAGCGCGTCCACGAACTCGACGGGCAGCAGGTCGCGGCGGGTGGACAACACCTGGCCCAGCTTGACGAAGGTGACCCCGCCCTCCTGGAGCGCCTGTCGCAACGACCGGGCCAGGACCGCACGCCGGCCGTCGGGATCGGCCCGACGCCGACCGCGCAGATACGGGCCCAGTCCGTGCCGGGCGGCGATCCGGCTGATCTGCGAGTAGCGCCGCCCCCGCGCGGCGCGCCGGCGCAGTCCGCGGACGAACTCGACCGTGCCGGGCCACGAACCGCTCGGCACCAGCGCCTCGATCACCACGATGAACGTCATCGAGGCGAGCAGCGCCACGCCGAGCGTCACGGTCATGAAGACGCCGGGGTTGTGCCGTTGGATGTTGCCGCCGACGGCCCACGACACGACCATGCCGAGCAGCCCCGCGGCGAGCGTACGCCTCGTCCCCACCGGCAATCCCAGCAACCGCCGGGCGCCCCAGGCCAGTCCGACGGCGAGGGCCAGTGCGGTGAGCGTGGTGGCCACCCACAACACGCCCCGATCCACGCCGGCCTCACCCGCGCTCAGCACGAGCGTCCCCGAGGGTCGACCGCGAGCGTGGTGTGTCCGTCGGCGGGCGCCGAGAATCCGTGCGACATGCTGATGAGACCTTCCCCGAGTGATCTTGCACGTGCGGGGGAGAACCTACCGCCCGAGGCCCCGCCCGGCGGCGACCCGCGGATTCGGGCCTGCGAACCGCGAGGCGGATCCCGACGACCCGACGCGGCGGCCGTCGCGCCCCCGGGCGAAGCGCCGTCGAGGGCTTGGATCATCATCGTGGTAGGGGTTCCCGGCATCGTCGTGGCCGTCGACGCGTCTCGTCGTCGTATTCGGCGTCGCCGCCCTCGCCCTCGTCGTCGGGAAGAAGATCGGAAAGCACATGACTCGGTCGCGCACGTTCACCTGGCAGGACCCGAAGCTCTCCGCGGTCGCCGTGGGCACCATGTCGGGTCTGGACTTCCTGCGCGAGATGGTGGCCGGACGGCTGCCGGGACCGCCGATCGCGGCCAACCTCGACTTCACCCTGGAGGAGGTCGAGGAGGGCCGGGCCGTGTTCGCCGTCGTCCCGGGGGAGGAGCACTACAACCCGATCGGCAGCGTGCACGGCGGGCTCTACGCCACCCTGCTCGACTCGGCGGCCGGCTGCGCCGTGCACACCACCCTCGCCAAGGGCGTCGGCTACACCTCGCTCGACCTGTCCACCCGGTTCCTGCGGCCGATGACGGTGGACACGGGCAAGGTCCGGGCGATCGGCACCGTGCTTACCCGGGGCCGGCGCACCGCCCTCGCCGAGGCCGGCCTGTACGACGCGAACGACCGGCTGCTGGCCCACGCCACCAGCACGTGCATGCTCTTCGACCTGCCGACGCCCTGACCCGAGCGGTCGTCGCGTTCCTCGCGTGAAACGTGGTCCGCCGGGTGAGACGCGGCCGGGGCACCGGCGGGACCGTGGTCCCGGCGATGCCCCGGTATGTGGTCGAGCGTGTGTGTGGTCGAGCGTGTGTGTGCGGTCGAACGCGCGACCGCGACTCAGTCGCGGATGACGCCGACGTTCTCCGCCTGAGGACCCTTGGGGCCCTGGGTGACGTCGTACTCCACCCTGTCGTTCTCCTCCAACTGCTTGAAGCCGGTGCCCTGGATGGCGGAGAAGTGGACGAAGACGTCCGGACCCTTGTCATCCTGCTCGATGAAGCCGAAGCCCTTGTCCGCGTTGAACCACTTCACCTTGCCTGTTGCCATCGTTCATTCCTTCATCTGATCCACGACGCGCGACGGGCGCGTCCGCCGGAGCCTCGTCGCTACTGCGGCCCCCGAGATTTCCCGCCCGGCCGGCGGCGAAACACGCGGTGGACGCGGGCGGCGGCCTCGACCGAGTCCGGGTCGGTCATGTCCCGACCTCGCCCGCCGCCCGTCGGGTCGCCGCCTCGTCGAGGACGTACGCCGGGGTCAGGGTGTGTTCGTCGTGATCGTCGTAGTAGCGGTGGTACACCGGGGTCAGTGCGCCCGAGACCGGCGGCACGATCCAGCTCCAATCCGCCGGGCAGGCGCGGCCCGCCTCGGCCTCGCGCTCGACGTGGCGCAGGAAGCGGGTGGACTCGGTGTGGTGGTCGGTGATGGTCGCGCCGGCCGTATCGAAGGAGTGCAGTACGGCCCGGTTGAGCTCGATCAGGGCCCGATCCCGCCACAGCGTGCGCTCGCTGGAGGTGTCCAGCGCGAACAACTCGGCGATCGCCGGCAGCGCGTCGTAGCGATCCGCGTCGACCAGGTTGCGGGCGCCGATCTCGGTGCCCATGTACCAGCCGTTGAACGGCGCCGCGCTGTACGAGACGCCGCCGATCTCCAGGCGCATGTTGGAGATCGCCGGGACCGCGTGCCAGCGGAGCCCCAGGTCGGCGAAGCCCGGGTGTTCGGGGTGGGTCAGGGCGATCTCGCGGATCGCGTCCGGGGGCAGCGCGTACGGTCGCAACCGGCCGTCCCGGCCCTCGATGATCAGCGGCAGCGGGTCGAACTCGGTGCCCTCGCCGCGCCAGCCGAGTTCGTGCGCGAGTTCGGTGATGCCGAGGTTGCGGCCGTCGCCCACCGGGGTGCCGTCCGCACGGCGGTAGCCGGCGTAGCGGATCAACTGCTCGTTCCAGATCCGTACCCGCGGACCGGTGGGGGTGTCCGGGGCGAACACCGTGAGGGTCGGACGGATCCGGCCGCCGCGCCAGGTCTCGCGCAGGTGCCCGGCGCACTGCGCGGCGACTTCGTCGGGCCGGCTCACGTGTCGGCGGTCGCGGACGGCCAGGCTGTTCCAGTACAAACGGCCGATGCAGCGGGCCGAGTTGCGCCAGGCGACGCGAGCACCCCAGGTGAGTTCGGCGGAGGTGTGGGTGTAGGTGCCGGTGTCCCGGATCTGCTCGGCGATCGCACGCCATCGACCGGCGGGATCCACGGGGGCCTTGGTCTCGCTGAGGAAACGTTCCAGGAAGGACCGGGCGAGTTCGGGGTCGACGGCGCCGAGGGGGCGTGGGGAGTGGATCGGTGGCGGTGGGGCGGGTGGCGTCGGTGGGGTGGGCCGCGACGCCGCATGGGAGGGGAGTCGGGCCGGTATCGCGGCCATTTCGACCGCCGGTGCGGGAGGGTGCGCCGGTGGGGAGGTGAATCGGCCCGTGGGGCAGGTGACTTCGTCGGGCGGTGACGGAACTTCGGGATGGGACCCGACGGGGGACGGCTGATCCTCGCGGATTCGGGTGCTGCCGTGTTCGGTCAACGTTCTCCTGGGAACCGGCTCGGCGGCGCGACCACGGGGTCGCGGGAGCCTGTTTCGGGTCTGGGCGGGGTACGAGACGGCGAGGGTGCCCCGAGGGTCAGCCGGGTGCCTCGGCGGCGACGGGGGTCGGTGTCTCGACCTCGGCCTCGGCGGCGTACGCGCCGACGACCGGGTCGTGGTGGATCTGGCTTCTGTTCAGGCCCAGTCGGCGCAGGACGCGGGCGCTGTCGAGCACCATCGCGGGTGGTCCGCTGAGATAGGCGTCGCAGTCGAAGCGCGGCCCGTACTCGCCGACCACTTCCGAGATCCCTCCGCTGATCCCGGCCAGGGTCAGATCGTCGAGCGCGGGTCTGACCCGCAGCCAGGACACCTTCTGGGACAGGCGGAGCAGGTCCTCCAGGCCGTACAGGCCGCTGTGCGCGCTGGCGCCGTAGAACAGGTCGACGAACCGATCGGTGCCGTAGTAGGCCAGTTCCTCCACCATCGCCTTCAGCGGCGCCAGTCCGGTGCCGCCCGCGACGCACAACACCGGGTTGGGCGCCAGGTGGTCGACGACCATCTCGCCCATGGCGGCGCCGAGTTTGATCCGGTCGCCCGGCTTGGCCTTGTGGACCAGGGCGTTGCTGACCCAGCCGGCCGGCACCGAGCGCACGTGGAAGGTGAGCAGGCCCTGGGGGTTCGGCGCGTTGGCGATCGAGTAGGCCCGCCATACCCGTGGCCACCAGGGGGTTTCCAGGAACGTGTACTGGCCCGCCCGGTACGGGAACGGGACGTCGGGGCGGACGGTGACCACCGCGATGTCGTCGGCGGCCTTGTGGTGCGAGACGATTTCGGCCGCCCAGTGCGGGGGGTTGGTTCGGGCGTCCTCGTCGGCGGCGCCGATCATGATGCCGGCCGCCGCGCCGTAGGCGCGTGTCCAGGCGGCCTGTACCGCGTCGTTCCAGGTTTCGCCGCTGTAGCGGGCGAGGGCGGCGACCAGGCATTCCCCGACCAGGTCGTAGTGTTCGGCGATCACGTCGAACTTGCGATGGTCGCGTCCGAGTTGGCCGAGGTAGCCGTGCAGCGCGGGAGCGTCGTCCAGATCGCCGACGATGCGGATCAGTGCGTGCAGCAGGCGATCGCGCTGGACGTCCATCGCCGGGGGGAACAGGTCGCGCAGTTCGGGCCGCCGCAGGAAGAGCAGCGCGTAGAAGTGGGACGTGACGTCGGCGGCCCGAGGAGCGACGACCGCGAGGTTGTGCCGGATGAAGTCGGCGTCGTTATGTCGGATGTGGTCTGCGTCGTTGGATTCCAAGATCGGCCCATCGGTAGCCCTTCCGCAAGAGGGTTGCTCGGCCGGTTCCGTCGCGAGTCCGTCGCGAGTCGATCGCGGAACACCGGCGGCCGGAACACGATCATCGGATCGTCGTCCCGCCGTCAAGTCGAGGGCCCGGTTCCGGTTCTGGATGAACAGAAGTCTGTTATGGGACGGTTGATCGGTAATCCACCCACACTCTCCGCAGCCGTACGTACACGTATGGGAGTGGTAAACCCCCAGGTCGGAGCGCAAATCCGGCCGGCGGAGAGCGGCGCGAAGGGACGCGGAGAACCGCCGTCCGCGACCCGGGACGACCGAGTGCGTCGCCGAGGCGGCCGGCCGCACGCGCCGAATCGGGTCTACGCGCGTCGCCGACGCATCGCGCGAGTGGCCGCGTCCGCCGGTCGTCGGCGGACGCGGGAAGCCCGGGGATCGGCTCGACGGAGCGCCGCGTCCGTCCGGAAAGTCCGCATACGCGCACGGACCGCGCCCCGGTTCGGTACGCGGGGCGCGGTCCGTCGACCGTGCGGGCGGGGTCAGAGCGGGGCGATCTCGCCGTGGGCCCGCGCCAGGAACAGGTAACCGGCGCCGTTGGCCTTGATGCCGGCGCGTTCCTCCTCGGTGAGTTCGCGCCGGATCCGGCCCGGAACCCCGGCGACCAACACGCCCGGCGGCACCCGCATGCCCTGCGGGACCACCGCGCCGGCGGCGATCAGGGCGCCGGCGCCGATGTGCGCGCCGTTGAGGACGGTGGAGTTCATCCCGATCAGGACGTCGTCCTCGATCGTGCAGCCGTGCAGCACCGCGTTGTGGCCCACCGACACCCGCGCGCCGATCACCGTGGGGAAATCGGGGTCGCTGTGCACGGTGCAGTTGTCCTGGATATTGGTTTCGGGGCCCACGGCGATCGACTCGGCGTCGCCGCGCAACACCGCGCCGTACCAGACGTTCGATCCGGCGGCGAGGGTGACGGCGCCGACCACGGTGGCGTTCACCGCGACGAACGCGGTGGGATCGACCTGCGGAACGAGTCCGCCCACGGCGGCGATCAGCGGGTTGGACATGACCCTCCTTCGACACGCGGACCACCCGATCCGCGACCCCGGCACTGTAGCCGCGCCCCGCGGCCGCGGGACGGCCGTCGTCGGGTGGGCCGTTCGAGGGCCGCCGACCTGGGCATACTGGCGGGATGGCTGATGCGCGGCGGTTGGCGGGGATGGGTGCGGGGCGGCTTCGGGGGGTGTGCCTCGGGTTCAACGGGGCCGTCGAGGAGTTTCCGTTCGGACGGAATCCGGATGTGTCGACGTTCAAGGTCGGTGGGAAGATCTTCGCCCTGTCCACGCTGACCGACACGCCGCCGCTGCGGGTGAGCCTGAAGTGCGATCCGGACCTGGCGGTTCGGCTGCGCAGCGATCACCCCGCGATCGTGCCCGGCTACCACCTCAACAAGCGGCACTGGAACACCGTGACCCTGGACGGCTCGTTGCCGGAGGCGATGGTGCGGGACCTGATCGAGGACTCCTACGACCTGGTGGTCGCCTCGCTGCCGCGACTGCAACGGCTCCGACTCGACTGGCCGGGGCAGCGGGAGCGCGATCGCGAGGACGGGTAGCGGCGGCGCCGATCCGGGGGCGAGCGCTCGTCGGCCGGTCCGGCCGGGGTCGAAGTCTGGACTTGCCGGTCCATTTTCGCCGACCTACGGTTGCCGGCATTCCCACACGACGTGCCCGCTCGCGCGGACGGCCGGAGAGGTTCCACCCCCATGCATGCGATCCGTATCGAAGAGCACGGCGGCCCCGAGGTCATGCGCTGGACCGAACTGCCGGACCCGTCCCCGGGCCCCGGCGAGGTGCTGGTGCGCCTGGGCGCCGCCGGAGTGAACTACATGGACGTCGGCGCCCGCGCCCGGGGCGGCCCCGGCTGGGCCGCGCCGGCGATCCTCGGCGTCGAAGGCATGGGTCGCGTCGTCGCGCTCGGCGAGGGTGTTCGGGACCCGGCCGAGGGCGACCGCGTGGCCTGGTTCTACCACCCCGGCAGCTACGCCGAACTCCTCGTCGTTCCGGTGCACTCGCTGGTCGCGGTGCCCGACGGTGTCGACGACGAGACGGCCGCCGCCGTGCTGATGCAGGGCCTGACCGCGAGCCACCTGAGCACCGAGACCCATGCGATCGCGCCGGGCGACACCGCCGTGGTGCACGCGGCGGCGGGCGGGGTCGGCCTGATGCTCACGCAACTGGTCAAGGCGCGCGGCGGCCGGGTGATCGGTCTGGTCTCCCGCGAGGACAAGGTTCCCGCGGCGAAGGAGGCCGGCGCCGACCACGTGCTGGTCCACTCCGGCGGCGGTTTCGAGGACCGGATCAGGGAGCTGACCGGCGGTCGGGGGGCCGACGTCGTCTACGACGGAGGCGGCGCCGACACCTTCCGGTCCTCCCAGCTGGCCCTGCGGCCGCACGGGGTGCACGCGTACTACGGCCCGTTCATGGGCGTCCCGACGCTGCGGCCCACCGACCTGCCGAACAGCATCCTGCTGACCTATCCCGTGGTGCATCACCACGTCGACACCCGTGCGGCGCTGCTCCGGCGCACCGGCGAGATCTTCGACCTCGTCCTGGCCGACCGCCTGACCCCGCGCGTCACCGGCCGCTACGCCCTCGCGGACGCCGCTCGCGCCCACGCGGACCTCGAGTCGCGCCGGACCACCGGCAAGCTGCTGCTCCTGCCGTGACACGGCCCGACCCGGTTCGACGGGAACCGACCACACCGGGAGGACACATGCCGTTGACCCGCAAGGGCGCCGCGACCAGGCGACGCATCATCGAGGGCGCCGCCGAGCAGATCCGGGCCGAGGGCGTGTTCGCGTTGCGGCTGGAGGACGTCATGGCCCGCACCGCGACCAGCAAGAGCCAGCTCTTCCACTACTTCCCGGACGGGAAGGACGAACTGCTCCTCGCGGTGGCCCGGCACGAGGCCGCCCGGGTGATCGACGACCAGCAGCCGGAGCTGGGCGCGCTCACCTCCTGGGACGCCTGGTATCGGTGGCGGGACAAGGTCCTCGCCCGCTACCGCGCGCAGGGCGTCGACTGTCCCCTGCACGTGGCGCTGTCCCGGGTGGGAGCGGCCACCGACGCCGGCCGGAGCGTCGCCGGCGAACTGCTCGACCGGTGGCAGGGGCAGTTGGCCGAGGGCATCCGCCGCATGCAGGAGGGCGGCGAGATCGCCCCCGAACTGGACGCCGACCGCGAGGCCGCCGCCCTGTTGGCCGGCATCCAGGGCGGTGTGCTGATCCTGCTGACCACGGGCGGTACGGCCCACCTGGAGGCCGCGCTCGACCTGGGCATCGCCCACCTGCGCACCGGAAATCACCGGGATCGCTGAGGACGGACCCGGTGGACGGGTCGAGGGTGGGGACGGGCACGTGACCCACCGTCGTCGGCACCGCGGCAGCGGGGGATCCGACGCTCTCCCGCCGGGGTTCGGCGTGTGCCGGGCTTCGACCGGGTCGCCGGGTCGCCGGCCGTGATGTGCCATAACCGGTCGGACGCGCAGGCGGGTTCGGCGGCGGCTCGCGCAACAGGACGACCGCTGCCACGAGTTCTCGGCGGGACGGCTCGCGGTCGTCGACGTCGCCCCGGGGCGGGGCCACCCGGTCGCCGGTGGCGGCACGTATCGGGTGGGTATGGGCTCGGGCCGTGCGGCCGTGGGCGATCGGGTGGGGACCGTCGGGGCGGGCGGCGGTGGGTCGCCCGCCCCGACGGTCGCGTCGGAGCGTGGGGCGGGGCCGCCGGTTCGCCCGGGACGGGGGCGCGGGTTCCGGACGCTGTTCGATTTATCGCTCATTCGTTCGCTTTCCCGGGTCCGCCAACCGCTTTTCGGCGGACCGAAGTCGGAATTCCGGAACGGGCGAGGCGAGGCGATACGGATCGGGTGCGAGGGTGACTGAGGGTGAGTCTCCGAGGTCGTCGGCCCGTGGGAGTGCGGCGGATCGGGCCGCCCGGTTCGACCGCCGGTGTTCGGCGACGCTCCGGCGGACGCGCGGTTCCCGGTGAATTCGGAGTGCCGTCGGGCGCGGTGAGCTGCGGGTTCACGAAGCCGCGCCGCCGTGGATCCGCCCGCCTCGGGATCCGGTTCGCCCTGGACCGCCCTGAATCGCCCTCCACGGGCCTCGAGTCCATCGCCCGTCCCCGGGGTCGACCGGGGTGCTTTGAGCGACTCTGTCCCGCGTGTGGGCCCTTCCATGGGCCGACGCACGGCGTCCCCGGCCGCGTATCCGCCGTCGAGAGCCCCGGATCGGCGTCCGCTCGCGGCCTTTCCGCCACCGGTGTCCATCCCGCCGCGGGGCCGCCCGGTGTCCCGAGTTCGGCCCGCGAGCACGCCTTCGGCCCGGCCGACGCCTCGTGTTGGGCCCCGACCCGGGCTTCCGGACCCGGAGCGGATCCGGCCGACGGGTGCGCACGCCGTCCCGAGTCGGTGGTGGCGGTGGGCTTTCGAAGGGCCGGGTGAACCGAGTTCCGTCCCGCGCGCCGGCGGGCGTTGGCGCGCCGGGGCGGGAAATCGGTTTCGACGGGCCGCGAGTCGGCGCGTATTTCCCGATTACCGGACCCTCGACAGGGGGCCGAAGGGGTGTTTCGTGCGCCGGATCCGAGGACCCTCGTGCCGCCTCGGGCCTTGTCCCACAAGGGGAAAACGGTCCTCGGGCGGCGAACGTCGGGACCGGATACGCGGATTTGCCCGGTGTCGGACCGATCTCCGTGCGGGGTCCGCGTCGTTGATCCAAGGGGGTGTTTCGAGCGCGTCGTTACCGCAGTTCGAAATGCCCCTCGTGTGACGGAGAGTTACAGTCATGGAAATGGGTACTGGCGCAACGGCGTTCGACCCGATCGGTCGGATGGTCCGGCCGGTCGAAAGCGATCGGTACCCCCGCACCACGAAAGGCGTCTCATGAACAAGGCACAACTCGTCGAAGCCATCGCCGACAAGCTCGGCGGCCGGGCTGCGGCCGAGGAAGCGGTCGACGCGGTTTTGGACACCATCATTCGTTCGGTCGTCGCGGGCGACCGGGTCTCGGTCACCGGCTTCGGGTCGTTCGAGAAGGTCGACCGGGCCGCTCGCTACGCCCGTAACCCCCAGACGGGCGAACGGGTTCGGGTCAAGAAGACGTCGGTGCCGCGCTTCCGCCCGGGCCAGGGCTTCAAGGACCTCACCGGCGGCACCAAGAAGCTGACCAAGGGCGAGACCGCGATCAAGAAGGCGTCCCCGGGCACCGTGTCCGGCGGCACCACGGTCGCGGGCAAGAAGGCCGCGGCCAAGAAGACCACCGCGAAGAAGGCCACCGCCAAGAAGACGGCCAAGAAGGCCACCACGCGCGCCGCCGCGGCCGCTCCGGCCAAGAAGGCCACCGCGAAGAAGGCCACCACCCGGGCGACCGCGGCGGCCAAGACCACTGCGGCGAAGAAGACCACCGCCAAGAAGGTGACCGCCAAGAAGACGACCGCCAAGAAGACCACGGCCAAGGCGACCCCGGCGAAGACCACCGCCAAGAAGGCCGCCAAGCCGCCGACGCGCGGCGCGTCCGGTCGCAAGGGGACCGCCGCCAAGCGCGCGACCGGCGCCCGTACCGCCAAGCGCGCCTGAGGACCACCCGGTCGGACGCGATGGTCGGACCGCCCACACGGGGCGGTCCGACCGGGCTCGCCGTGCCGGCGCGGCACGGTGGCCCGTCTCCCGATACGCACACGCTCCGGCGGGGCGACCCGCCGAGGCACCGTCTCGTCGACCGCCCGCTGCGGTACACCGTGGTGGGCGACCACTCCCGACCGGGCACCGCCGTGTCGCCCGGCCGATTCCGCCCCGAACCCGTCCGCGGCGCGCCCGCCGCCGCGACGGGCCCCGGTGCCGGCTACCGCCCGTTCGACTCGGCCACGATCGACGCCGGTGTATGGCCGCTCCCGTCCGACAGTCGATGGAAGTCGACCGCGACGAAGTTCGGGGCTCGGCCCGCCGCCCGCTCGCACTGCTGTGCGATCCGATTCCGGAGCTTGGTCCCGTTGTCCAGGGCCGCGGTGCCCACCGTCGGCACATTGCGGAAGTGGCTCATCACGAACAACCGGCGAAAGCCCGGTTCGGTCCGGTCCAACGGCACGTCCGACCAGCGGCTCGTACAGGCGAGGTCGTTGCCCAGGTCGCCCAGGCTCCAGTAGTTCTGCACGGTCCACGCCTTGTCGTACATCACCCCGAGGCTCGTCTTGTCCGAGCGGTCGGAGAACATCAACAGTCGCTTGTTCGCGGTGACCAGGTCCGCCACCCTCGGCCAGCCGTTGTCGCGCACCCCGGCGGCGTCCGGGCGGAACAACAGATCCGACAGGCCGCGCACACGGTCGAGCGAGCCGCGGAGTTGCCCGGTGTCGACGTAGTCCTCCAGGAAGACGGTCACCACCTCCAGCGGATTCGCGGTCAGGAAGTCCACGACGGTCTGCATCGTGCCCGCGAAGCTCTGCCGGGGCAGTGCGTACGTCACGCCCGCGAACGCCTTGCAGTCGCCGTGGCACAGGTAGACGTCGCTCGGGTAGCAGTCGCTGCCGAAACTGATCACGCACAGCGCGGTGCTGTGCTCGTACCAGTGCGTGTCGAGCATCAATCCGCGTACGCCGCCCGCCAACTGGCCGCGCACCGACTCGGATTGGTTGACCGAGGACCATCGGGAGTCCTCGTGGTTGGTGAACGAGTTGTGCGTGGTCAGCGAACCCACCTGATCCAGCCGGGCGTTGCCCCAGCGCTGCTCCGCGGCGGTGAGGGGTGCCGCGGAGGAGGTCGAGGGGAGCAGGGCGACCAGGAGGGCGAGCACCACGACGAGCAGGCCGAGTCCGGGCCCGCCGAACGGGCGCGACCCGCCGCGCGTACCACGGTGTTCCGGGGATCCGAGAGGGGCGGCCGAGACGCCGCCGGAAGAGTCCATGGCCCGGGAACGTACCCGCGATCGCCCACGATGTGACCCCCCACGAACCGGCCGGCCGGCGTCCCCGGCCGCCGACCACCCGGAGCCGGGCGTCAGGCCACCATCAACACCCGATCCCAGCCCGCCCTCGCCCGTCCCTCCGCGTACGCGTCCAACGCGAGCGCGATGCCCGCGGCACCCTCCATGAACGACGGTACGTCCGCACCCTCCGGCACGTTGGTCATCGCCGAGCGGTAGCCGAAGCGGTACTCCTCGTGGTACCGATCCAGGATCAGCGCGGCCAACTCGTCCCGAACGAGCGGTAGTCGAGGGTCGTCCACGTGTTCGCCGAGCAGCCCGAGCAGGTGCAGCAGGCCGCCCCAGCCGTGGCACAGCGCCGAGTCCTCGACGCCCCAGTCCGCCGGCGGGGTGTCGAGCAGCCCGGTGAGCGACCGTCGGGTCGACTCGTGCCAGTCGGGCCGGTCGAGCGCGAGCGCGGCGAGCTGGAGCGCCCGGGACACCCCGGGTACGCCGTAACACCAGGACGGGCGGGGCGGCTTGGCGTCGAGCGCGGGCCCCGCCGACCACCGGTCCAGCGAGTACGCCGGCGGCCACCACAGCGCGTCGCCGGCCGGGACGGCGCACCTGGTGAGCAACGCCA
Organism: Embleya hyalina; assembly: GCF_003967355.1. Lineage (GTDB taxonomy): Bacteria > Actinomycetota > Actinomycetes > Streptomycetales > Streptomycetaceae > Embleya > Embleya hyalina. The sequence goes on from NZ_BIFH01000040.1 coordinate 93,293, forward strand.
CCAGGCTTTCCAGCGCCGCGCGCTGCCCCGGGACCCGCACCCCCGCGCTCCACGCCAGCGCGAGCAACGCCAGCGGTCCGGCCACGCCGTGCGACAGACCCAGATTGAGATGGCCGTCGGGGAGTTCGTCCTCCTGACCGATCTTCGGCGCGGCCGTCGTCCACCAGCGCGGTACCCCGCGCCCGCGCCGGGTGACCTCGCCGTCGGCGAGCCCGACCAGATACGACAACACCATCCGCAACTCGTCGGCGCCGCCCTCGGGGGCATCCTCGCCCCCCGCGCCCTCGAACCGCGCCAGCAGGTACCGCCCGATCCCGGTCAGCCCGCGCACCGTCTCGAACTCCGCGTTCGAGGCGAGCGGTTCGTGGGTCCGCGGACGCGGCAGCGTGGCCCGCACCACCCGGCGTTGATGGTCGTGCAACCGGGCCAGGGCCGACACATATCCACCGGTCGCGTCGTGCGCGATCAGCGTGGCGTACGCGACCGAGCCCGGGCCGTCGAACACGCCACCGGCCGGGAAGGGTTCGCGAGCCAGTACCGCCATCGCCCGAGCCAGGTAGGCGTGCGCCCGGGCCGCGTGCTCCGGGCCGCGTGCGGTGGTGCCGCTGAAGGCCAGGGACACCCCCGGGAAGCCGCCCGACAGCGACGAGTCCACCCACAGCGGGGCGCCCTCGCCGGCCCACGACCGTGCGGCCAGCGCGTCGGTGTCCTCGGCGACGGCCGTCGGATCGGCGAGTCGATCCAGGACGCGTGCCACCGTCGCACGGGCGCGCTCGGCATGCCGGGGTTCGACGGTGCCGGTGGTTCGCTCAGCCGTGTCGGCCGTCTCGGGCATCTCGACCGTCCCCCTTCGGATCGTCGGTGCGGGTCCGCGGCGCGTGCGCCAGTCGGCCCAGGTGGTCGCTCGCGATGCCGCGCAGGATCTCGTAGCCGCGATCCTCGCTCGCCGGGTCGATGCCGAGCAGCCGGTTGTGCTGCATGTGCAGCAGGCCGAGCAGGGCGTTCTCGTGCGCGGCACCGGCGGGCCCGCGGCCGTTGTCGGACAGCACGATCCCGCCGTAGGCACGTGCTCGCGGCGCCCGGGTCCACGCTTGTGCCAGTGCCGGTGCGCCCAGCCGATCGCCGACCGCCGCGGCCGTCCGACCGGGTCGGATCAACTCGCGCACCAGCGCCCGATGCCGGCGGAACACGGTCTGCGCGGGCGACTTGGTGAACGCGTCCTCGACCCACGAACACCAGTCCCAATCCCCCAGGCCCTCCAGGAGGAGCGCGTGGTTGACGGCGATCAGCACCTCGTTCGGCACGGCGAGCCCGCCGCGGCCCCGAAGGCCCAGTTGGGCCAGCACCGACCTGCTGTCCAGGGTGAACAGGTGCTCGGCCGCGGCGAGCGCGTGCGACCCGCCGTACCGCTCGGTCTCGGGTTCGTACACGTCGAGCGCCATCGTGCGCAGCACGCCCGCCGTGCGCATGGCCCGCACCCGGCGGGCGAGTTCCGGCAGTACCCGCTCGCGCAGCCGGTCCGGATCGCCGTGCAGGCGGATCCGGATGTGCGGTTCGGGATCGCGGTAGCGGATGAAGAACCAGCGGTCGACGTGCTCGCCGACGGCGGCGAGCAGCTCGGGCAGATGCCCCCGGAGCAGTTCGTCGTGTGTGTCGGGAGTCGCGTACAGCTTTGCGAACAGCCAGTCCTCGCCGGGCAGATGGTAGGTGTCCGGGGCGGGCTCGGCCGGGCGCGCGCGGGCCGTCGCCACGGTCGCCGCAGTGGTCCGGGGCGAGTGGGGTCGGGTCAGCGGGACGACCAACTCGGTGCTGTACCCGGCCGCCCAGCCGAAACCGCGCCCCTGGTCGGTCAGGTCCTCGTACAGGGCCACCCGGTCCCGACGCATCTCGTGGCGCAGCAGTGTGCGGTGCCAGGACGCGTCCAGGTCGAGACCGTACGCGCGGTCCCAGCGCACCAGTTGCACCCGATCCGGCACGTCGTGACGATCGCTCCATTCGCGCAGCGCACGGTCGAATTCCCGGGGCTCGTCGGCCGCGGCGCGCATGGCGTGGTCCGGGGTCCACCGCCGGGGTACGGCGACCACCCGGCCGAGGGTCACCCTCGGCAGCGACGGCAGCACGTCCAGGTCGGCCCAATCCCAGCCGGTCCAGGTGCGGGATCGGCCGAAGACGATGTCCACCATCAGCCGGACCACATCGGGCGCCTCGCTGTCCAGGGCGACCATGTGCGGCACCACGGGCAGCACGCGTTGCCCGGTCCCGGGCAGGGTCAGCGTCAGGCCGACCGGGTCGACCCCCACGAGCAGTTCGCGCCAGTCCAGGCAGTACGGATCGCGCCGGTCGGCGTATGTGCCGACGGGGATTTCGTAGGGCAACAGTCGGGGCACCCGGGCCATGTTCGACGCACGGGCGGAGTTGGGGGCGAAGCGGACCTGGGCGGCCACCGTGTCGGGGCTCGCCGCGGCCGCGACCAGCTCGGCCAGTTCGACCGTGCTGTCCGTGAGTTCGGCGAAGCGACCGGTCATCGCCCCGGCCAGCCACGAGCCGGCGTGCGGGGTGCCGACCAGGCGGAACGCGCCCCGGTCGAGGGCGGCGGCGTCGTCGGCCAGGAGTTGGAAACACAGTTCGAGCGAATTCGGCGGTTCGGCGGGTCCGACGCCGTCGAGTCGCGCGGTGCGGGCCAGCCGGTCGATCCGGTCCGGGGTCAGCCGCAGTTCGCGATCGTCGCGAAGGAGGGCCTCCTGGACCCATTCGGCGGTCAGCACGCGCCGTTCGCGAGTGGGCCGGTATCCCGTTTCGGACCGCTCGTCCGCGCCCAGGCGTGCGCCGTATCCGGCGGGGAGGCCGAGGCCGCGGTGCGGGTCCACGAGTTCGGCCAGCGGGACGGCCCCGGTGGTGCCGTAGCGGTCGATGAATCGAAGGCGATAGTCGCGGATGTGCGGATGGGTGACCCACGCGTCCGACAGTGTCCACATCGCGCGGGCGTAGGCGCTCACCTCCTCGCCCACGGCCGACGGCAGCACGATGTCGGTGTCCATCCGCAGGTCCACCTGCACCGGTGGACGGGGCGCGTCGCCGTGCGGATCGACCAGGGCCGTCAATCGGCGCAGGGAATCGGCACCCTCGCCGGGCCGGGCCTTCTCGTACTCGCGCACGGCGACCCTGGTCGCCCGCAGCTCGGCGACCGCATCGGGGAGTTCCGTGATCGCGGCATCGATCCGATCGAACAGTGCCCCGTCCAGGCGGTGCGGGGTGATCGAGCTGATCAGGAAGCCGTGGCGCAACAATTGCGCCACCACGCCGTCGAGCCGATCGCGGGGCACCTCGGGGAAGGTCTCGCCGGTCCGATCCAGCAGGCTCTCGTACGGGACGGGATGGGTCGCGGCGGCGCAGACGTGCGCGACCAGTGCGCTGTGGCGCACCGAGAGCCCCCGCGTGGAGCCGGGCAGGGTCAGTCGACCGTCCCGGACTCGGCACAGGTCGTTGAGCACCACGTCGACCCGTCGCCGGACCGTGGGTTCGGCGAGCCACGCCAGGACCCGTTCGTGCAGGAGTTCGGCGTCCACGCGGACGGCCTTGGGGCCGGGGCCACGCACGGACACGCGCGCCGCCGGGCCGAAGCGGGCGGTGGTGACACCCGCGAACAGGCCGAACGGGGTCGGCCGACCGGTCATCCGCAGCACGTATCGGGTCACCGACAAGGCGGTGCCCGTGAGCCGCTTCGGGCCGGGGTCGATGTCCGCGTCGCATCGATCCAGCGCCGCGGACAGGCTGCCGCTGGCGAGCCGGACGGCCTCGCGCAGCAGTGGGTCGGCGGTGATCCGGCGCAACCCCTCGGGGGTGTTCGCGTCGGTCGTGTCCGGGCCGGCGGCGGGCTCGACCCGCGGCAGGATCGCCATCCGTACCAGGATCGGGCCGGCCGGTTCGTATTCGTCGTCTCGCGCGCCGCCCGGTCTCTCGTGAAGACCGTCGTCGCGCCCGGGATTCCGCTCGGAGTGTCGCATCGTGTCTCGCACCGACCCCAAAACCGTGTCACCGGCTCTCGCCGGGAGCCGACCCGGGGGCGGGCGCAGCCGCCCGCCCCCGGGGAATCACTACCAGCAGCAGACCCAGCAGCGGGACTGGACGCCGCGGGTGCTCGGGGAGAGGGTGACGGAGGCGCCGGACGCGCCGAAGTCCGCCGCGCCGAGGTCGCCGTCCGCGATGCGGACATCGAGGTCCAGATCGGCGAGGTCGCGCGTCTCGATGGTTTCTTCGAGCAGAATCTTGTCGTTCATGACAACTCCCGCGATATCGGCCGCCGGGCATTGATGAGCCCGGCGATTCGAAGAGATCTGTTTGATCTCGGGGAGGACGCTAAGCCGGCGATAGGCGGCCGAACAAGAACGATTACCGGCCATACGCGCCGGCTGGAAATCTGCCTGCGAAAAGCGTGATCAGGCTCCTACCCTGCAAGGATGCCGAGCCGGTGCGGGCCGCTCGGCGCCCGATACAAGGGGGTCGTCCGAGTCGGAAGGCGATTGCGGGTGAATCGCCGTCAACCAATTTCACCGACACCTTCTGCGGCGAGAATATTCCGCGTGACAATTGCTGTCGCGGCGCACCGGTGCCTCTCGTCAATTCGCCGGCGACGCCCTTTTCGGTCGCGGTATTACGAATGCCGGCGTTCAGGCCAACGTCACCGTCACCGGGAGTTCCTTGATGCCGTTGACGAAGTTCGAGCGGACCCGGCGGACCTCGCCCGCCAGGCGGATGTCGGCGATCCGGGGGAGCAGTTCCTCGAACATGATCCGCATCTCCAGGCGGGCCAGGGCGTTGCCGAGGCAGAAGTGCGGGCCGCCCTTGCCGAAGGTGACGTGGTCGACGCCGCGTCGGGTGACGTCGAAGCTGTACGGGTTCTCGAACACCGCCTCGTCCCGGTTGCCCGAGGCGAACCACATCACCACCTTGTCGCCCTCGCGGATGCGCCTGCCGCCGACCTCGGCGTCCCGGGTCGCGGTGCGGCGGAAGTGGTAGACGGGCGAGGCCCAGCGCAGGAACTCCTCGACGGCGTCCGGCATCAGCGCGAGATCGTCGCGCAGCAGCTCCAGCTGTGTCGGGTTGCGCAGCAGGGCCAGCATCGTGTGCGAGATCGCGTGTCGGGTGGTCTCGTTGCCGGCCACGACCAGGAGCAGGAAGTAGTTGTCGAAGTCGTGCCGCGACAGCGGCACACCGTCCGAGGGGCAATGGTTGACCAGCCGGCTGACCAGGTCGGTGCCCTCGCCGCCACGGCGCGCGGCGGCCAACTCACGTCCGTAGGCGAAGACTTCGAGCGACGCCGGGCTGCGGAAGGGCAAGTCGCGATAGCGCTCGCTCTCCGCGCTCTCCAGGAGTACGTCCGCGTAGTCCGGGTCGGTGTTGCCGATGATCCGGTTGCCCCAGTCGATCAGTTTCTCGGTGTCCTCGCCCGGCACGTCCAGCATCTTGGCCAGTACGTTGATCGGGAAGTCGGCGGAGACCTCGTGCACGAAGTCGAACGTGCCCTTGGCCAGCGCGTTGTCGAGGGTGCGAGCGGTCAGCCCGCGCAGGAACGTGCCGTAGTCGGCGATCGCGCGCGGGGTGAACTGCTTCTGCAGCAGCCTGCGCAGGGCGCCGTGGCGCAGGCCGTCGGTCTCCAGGAGCGAGCGGCGGATGGCGATCTGCGAGTCGTCGACCTCCTCCAGGTTGGTGAAGCGCGTGGAGGTGAAGGTCCGCGGATCGCGGTCGACCGCGACGATGTCGGCATGCCGGGTCAACGCCCAGAAGCCGCTGTTCGGCGCCGGCTCGGGCTGCCAGTGCACGGGATCCTCACGGCGCAGCGTGTGGAACATCCGCCACGGCGTCTCGCCGTCGAGGAAAAGGTCGTTGTCCGCGAGGTCGATCTCGTCGAGCGGCATCGGCTCGGGCGTCGTCGAGGCGTTGGTGGGGGTGCGCACGCGGGCTCCTCAGAGGTGGTAGGCGTACTCGGTGAACTCCCAGTCGGTGACGTGCCGGTGGAAGCGGGCGACCTCGTCGCGCTTGTAGGTGAGGAAGGCGTCGGTGAACTCCGGGCCGAGCAGCGCGGTGAGCGCGTCGTCGGCCGCGAAGGCGTCCAGCGCCTCGGTCAGCGTCGCGGGCAGGATCGGCGCCTTGGCGGTGTCGTAGCCGTACCCCTCCAGCGGGGGCGGCGGCATCGCCTTGTCGCGCAGGCCCAGATGCACCGCGGCGAGCAGCCCGGCGACGGCCAGATACGGGTTGGCGCTCGCGTCGCCGAGACGGATCTCCAGCCGCGCGCCGGCGCCGCGCTCGGGCGGTATCCGGATCATCGCGCTGCGGTTGTCCAGGCCCCAGTCGATCAGCCACGGCGCGAGCGTGTCCGGGCCGAAACGTTTGTACGAGTTGACCGTCGGGTTCAGCAGCGCGGCCAGCGCGGGGGCGTGTGCGAGCACGCCGGCGATGGCGTGGTGCGCGACCGTGGACAGGCCGTGTGCCCCGTCGGGGTCGTCGAACGCGTTGGCCCCGTCCGGATCCACGCAGCTCAGGTGCAGATGGAAGCCGGAACCACCCTCGTCCGCGAAGGGTTTGGCCATGAAGGTGGCCAACCGGCCCTCCATGCGGGCGAGTTCCTTCACCGAGGCCTTGAAGCGGAAGGCCCGGTCGGCGGCGTCGAGCGCGTCCGAGTGGTGCAGGTTGATCTCGAACTGACCCGAGCAGTACTCGTGGTTGCCGGTGGTGGCGCCGATGCCCAGGCGGCCGAGGTGACGCAGGGTACGCAGCAGGTGGCCGTCCGGGTCCCCGCGTCGGCCCGCGACGTAGACGTTGCCCGGCGCGTCGCCGTACCGCCGCCACCCGCCCCGGCCGTCCGGGTCCGGCTCGCACAGGAAGTATTCCAACTCGGGCCCGACCACCGGCCGAAGTCCGGTCTCGTCGGCCATCCGACGCAGTACGTCGCGCAGCAGCGAGCGCGGCGCCTCGGCGGCCAGTCGCCCGGTCGCCGGGTCCACAGTCTCGCCCAGACACCACGCCACGCCCGGCTCCCACGGGATGTCGACCAGGGTGTCCAGGTCCGGGTACACGCAGATGTCCGGCAGCCCGGCGTCCATGCCGCCGGCGACCGCGACGGTCTCGCCCCGGGGCGTGGTGTGGAAGACCGCGCGACAGAAGGCCAGTCCGTGGGCCTGTACCGAGGGCAGGTGGTCCACCAGCACGTCGCGACCACGATCGGTGCCGATCAGGTCCGGGTAGGCGACCCGGACCACGTCGATCCCGCGCGCCCGCAGGTCGGCGACGATGTCGTGGACCCGGTCCGACTCGGATGGATTCACCGGATTCTCCTCGCACGGGATGGACGGCGGCGGCACGAGCCGATTCGTTTGAGCCCAAACCATATGAAGGTCGCAGGTGTCGCACAAGGGGTTGGGCAAGCCTTTTACGCACGTGACAACGCGGAGTGGGGGGCATATCGTACGGACCCAAACGATCCATTCGGCTCGGCTTCGGGCTCGCAGAGGGAGGCGCCATGACCGGCGTACGCGGTGTACACGGTTTCTTCCACCCCAAGACCGGCACGGGCCGGTCGTCGATGATCCCCGCACCCCCGTGGCACTACTCCGGCGACCTGCTCACCGTCGAGTACCGCACCGACCCCGCCCGGGTGGCCGAACTGCTGCCCCCGCAACTCGAACTCGCCGACGAGGACCCCGGCGCGGTCGCGCTGATCTGGGCCGATTGGCAGTCCTGCTCGGCCGGGCGGGGCGAACTGCTCGACCCGGTGCGCGCGCAGTACAAGGAGTGCTTCGTGGTGGTGCGCTGCCGCTACGCGGGGGTGACCTACTCGCGCTGCGTGTACATCTGGGTGGACAAGGACTTCGCCATCGCGCGCGGGCTGCACCAGGGCTATCCGAAGAAGCTGGGCTCGATCCACCAGACCCGCCCGCACCCGTACGGCCCGGCGCCCCGGATCGAGGCGGGCGCGACGTTCGGTGCCACCCTGGCCGCCGCCGACCGGCGCCTGGCCGAGGTGGTGGTGACGCTGCGCGAGCCGGCGCCCACCAACGGCTTCGTCAACGGGCATCCGATGGCGCACCACCGCTGGTTGCCGTCGATCGCCCCGGGCGGGGGCCTGGCCCTGGACGAACTGGTGGTCACCGGCGCCGAGTCCGCCGAGGGCGGGCAGGCGTGGGCCGGCGACGCGGAGTTGACCCTGTTCGAGGCGCCCACGGAGGAACTGGCCCGGCTGGAGCCGATCGAGCCGATCGGCGCCTACTACCGCCAGGTCGGCGTGGTCTGGAACGGCGGCACGCTGCTGGCGAGCGGCGCGTCGGGCGCGCGGTAGGCCCGGCGGCGGTACCCGCGCGAAGGACCCTGCCGATCGGCAGGGTCCTTCGTGTGTCCGCGGTCAGCCGCGCCCCCGCCCGATGCCCGCGTAGACGTGCGGTCGGGCCGTGCGCAGGTACACCGCGAACAGCGCGCCGACCACCCCCGCGCCGAGCACCAGCGCGGGCAGCACCCAGCGCAGCGCGGAGCCCGAGTCGACACCGAGGAGTACGCCGAAGTTGTCCAGGGCGGCGACGAACACCACCGCGAGCAGTACCGCCGCGACGGCGGGCGCGAGCAACCGGCTCCACGCGTTCTCGCCGTCGGCGCCGTGCCGCAGGAAGAAGGCGATCACCGCGAGCGAGGTCAGCACCAGGAGCAACATCACGCCGAGCGCGCCCAGGTTGGTGAACCAGTTGAACAGGGTCGCCATCGGGTCGCGGTCGAGCACGACGAACACGATCACCACGGCCGCGGCGAGCACGGTCTGGGTGGCCGAACCCAGGTGCGGGGAGTCGGTGCGCGGGTGGGTGCGGCCCAGCGGCGTCGGCAGCACCCCCTCGCGACCGAGCGCGAAGAAGTAGCGGGCGACCGCGTTGTGGAAGGACAGCAGCGCGGCGAACAGGCTGGTGATCAGGAACACCTGGGCCACGTCGGCGAAACCCGAGCCGATCTGGTCGCCGCCGAGGACGAAGATCAGGTTCGGCCCGTTCTCGGCCGCCGCCGCGACCGCCTTGTCGGTACCCGCCCCGCTGATCAGCGCCCAGGCGGTGATCGCGTACAGCACGCCGATCACGCCGACCGAGATGTAGGTCGAGCGGGCCACGGTGCGCCGGGGATCCTTGCACTCCTCGCCGTAGATCGCGGCCGACTCGAAGCCGGTGAAGGAGGCCATCACGAAGCAGAAGGCCGCGCCCATCGAGCCGGTGGTCAGCGCGTCCCAGGAGAAGGGGTGCAGCGACACGCCCTCGGGGGCGTGGCCGAACGCGCCGATGTCGAAGACCAGTACGGTGATCGTCTCCGCGACCAGCAGTGCGGCCAGCACCCGCGCGTTGAGGTCGATCCGCAGGTAGCCGAGGGTGCCGACGATCGCGATGCCGACCAGGACGATCACCCACCAGTCGACGTGCCACCCGAACTTGGCGTCCAGGAAGTCGGCCGTGGTGAAGCCGAACAGGCCGTAGATGCCGATCTGCATGGCGTTGTAGGAGATCAGCGCGACGAACGCGGCGCCGAGGCCGGCCACCCGGCCCAGGCCCTGGGCCACGTAGGCGTAGAAGGCGCCCGCGCCGGTGATCCGCCGGCTCATCGCCGCGTAGCCGACGCTGAAGACGGCGAGCAGGGCGGCCAGGACGAGGTAGGCCGCCGGTATTCCGGAGGTCTCGGTGACCGCGAGGCTCTGCGGGATGCCGCCGGCGGCGACGGTGAGGGGGGCGGAGGCCGCCACCACGAAGAAGACGATGTGTGCGACGCCGAGCGAGCCGCGGGAGGGTACGGCCGGGTCGGAATCGGAGGAGTTGTTCGTCGACGCTTCTCTGACTGCCATGTCCGGCGCCTCCGAGGGTGGGAGCGGATGGGGACCGGTGGGAGCGGGCGGGAACCCGTTCGTTTGGGCCCGTACGATCTAGGAGTGTCGCCGATCGTACGGATGCAAACAGGTCCTCACAAGAGCTAGATTTCACGGTGCACAGGGCGTATCGGGCCGGGGTCGGATACGCGCACGACTAGATAAGGCGGGGCACGTTGGTCGGCAAGCGGTCCATCACCGAGACGGAGAAGGCCGTTCGGGCCCGGCTGGGCGACATCCCGCTGCGGCGCGAGCAGATGGCCGCGGTGTCGAACATCTATCGGGCCGCCGCCGCGGTGCGCCAGCACCTGGAGAACTCGGTGCTGCGCGACGCGGAACTCACCTGGACCGCGTTCACGGTGTTGTGGGAGGTGTGGATCTGGGGCGAGAGCGAGACCCGGCACGTCGCCGAGGAGGCGGGCATCTCCAAGGGCACGCTCACCGGCGTGGCCCGCACGCTGGAGACGCGCGGGCTGCTCCATCGGGCGGCGCACGCCACCGACGGCCGGCTCGTGCTGCTCTCGCTGACCCCGGCCGGCGAGGAGCTGATGGCCCGGGTCTTCCCGGCCTTCAACGCGGAGGAGGCCTTCGTCGCCGACGACCTGACCGCGGACGAATGCCTCACCCTGGCCGACGGCCTGCGCCGCATCGTGGCGCGGTTGGAGGCCAAGGGAGAGGAACGCCGCCAGGAACTCCTGGCCGGCGGCGAACCGAAGCCGAGGCGCGGGGGGCGGCGCCCGAAGGGGTAGGCGGGGTCGCGGGGTCGGGGCGGATGTCGGACGGGTCTGCTTCGCTCGGTGCGCCGCATCGAGCGGGCGGGTCCGGACGAGGAGGAAACGTGGGTACGTGGGGCAGTGGCAACTTCGACAGCGATCCCGCCCATGAGCACTTGACGATGATCGTCGATCGGCTCGTCGACGAGGTCGCCGAGGTGATGGCGGCGGACGATCCGGTGCAGCTGGAGCCGGACGAGTACTGGGGTGTGGCGATCCCCTGCAACCTGGAACTGGTGTGCGCGCTGTACGACGCCGGCTATGTCGCCGACCGGATGCCCGCCGCCGAGGTGGTCGAGGGGTGGAAGCAGACCTTCGTGGGTGTCTGGGAGCGGACCATCGACGGTCTGGGGCCGTCGGAGGAGTGGAAACGGGAGCGGCGGGCGATACTGGTCGCCACGTTCGACCGCATGGCGCGGGCGTGTACCGAGGCCGCCCGGTAGCACGCCGCGCGCCGTGTCGTGGTGCGGATGGTCAGTGCGTGGCCGCCTCGATCAGTGCGTCGAACAGGGCCTGTTGCCTCGGGTCGATGGCTGCGGTGTCCTCGGGGTGCCACTGGATCGCGACGAACCAGCCCGCGGGGTCGACGAGTTCGACCGCCTCGACGATGCCGTCGGCGGCGGTGCCGGTGACCCGGAGCCCGGGGGCCGGGCGGTCGATCGCCTGGTGGTGGTAGCAGGAGACGTCCAGGTCCTCGGCGCCGGCGGCGCGGGCGGTGGTCGAGTCGGGGGTCAGCGTCACCGGGTGGACGACGTGGCGGTGGTGGACGGGCATGTCCTGGGACAGCGTGCCGCCGAGCGCCACATTGACCACCTGCAGGCCCCGACAGACGGCGAGGGTGGGCAGGCCGACGGCCAGCGCGTGGCGGGCGGCGGCGAGGTCGAAGGCATCCTGGTCGGCATCGACGTCGTACACCTCGTCATGCGTGGTGTCCGCGCCGTAGGTGCTCGGCGCCAGGTCGCCGCCGCCGGGCAGCAGCAGGCCGTCGGCGCGGGCCAACCGGGCCGCGGCACCGGCGGGTTCGGCCGGGTGCATCATGAACGGCTCGCCGCCCGCCCGGTACACCGCCTCGGCGAGGGCGCGGGCGGTCACCTCGGCGGCGTGGCGCAGGGCGGACGTGGTGGCGGCGAACCGGCAGGGGAGGGCTATCAGGGGGCGGGGCACGGGGGTCTCCGAAAATGCGGGGGAACGGTGGTGCGCTGCGGGGACGGCGGCCCGGCCGCTCGGGAGGAACCGCCGGGCGGGTCGGGGGAGTCGCCGGCCCTCGGTGTCACAGGCGGATCCAGGTGGTCTTGAGGTCGGTGTACTTGTCGAGCGCGTGCAGCGACTTGTCCCGGCCGTGGCCCGATTGTTTGACGCCGCCGAACGGCACGTTGAGGCCGCCCTCCTCGTAGCAGTTGACCCAGACCGTGCCGGCGCGGACGGCCCGGGACAGGCGGTGCGCGGCGGAGAGGTCGGTGGTCCACACGCCCGCCGCGAGGCCGTACTCGGTCGCGTTGGCCAGACGGACCGCCTCGTCCTCGGTGTCGAACGTGAGTACCGCGAGCACCGGGCCGAACACCTCCTCGCGTGCGAGCGCCATGTCGGGGGTGACCCGGTCGAACACGGTCGGCTCCAGGTAGTGGCCCGGGCGATCGAGCCGGGTCCCGCCGGTGCGCAGCCGGGCGCCGGCGGCGTCGGCGCGGGCGATGTGGTCCCCGACCCGGGCCAGGTGCTCGGCGGTCACCAGCGCGCCCATCGTGGTGGCCGGGTCGAGCGGGTCGCCGACGCGCAGCGCGCGGGCCCGGTCGACCACCGCGTCCACCACCTCGTCGGCGATCGAGGAGTGCACGAGCAGCCGGGACGGCGCGGTGCACATCTCGCCCTGGTTGAAGAAGATGCCCCAGGCCGCGCTCGCCGCGGCGGCCGGTATGTCGGCGTCGGGCAGCACGATGTGCGGGGACTTCCCGCCCAGTTCGAGCCAGACCCGCTTGAGGTTGGAGTCGGCGGCGTAGCGCAGGAAGTGCCGGCCGACGGCGGTGGAGCCGGTGAACGCGAGCACGTCGACGTCCGGGTGCAGACCCAGGGCGCGGCCCGTGGTCGGGCCCTCGCCGGCGATCACGTTGAACACCCCCGGCGGCAGGCCGGCCTCGCTCGCCAGGCGGCCCAGCCGCAGGGCGGACAGTGGTGACTGCTCGGCGGGCTTGAGCACGACGGTGCAGCCGGCCGCCAGTGCCGGAGCGACCTTCCAGGCGGCCATGGTGAGCGGGAAGTTCCACGGGACGACCGCCGCGACCACGCCCACCGGCTCGCGGGTGACCAGGGCCAGGGCGTCGGCGGGGGTCTGCGGCGCCTCGTCGACCAGCTTGTCGGCGACCTCGCCGTACCAGCGGAACGTGGCCGCCACGGCGCGCAGTTCGATGTCGTACGCCTCGGTGATCGGCTTGCCCATCTCCAGCGAGACGGTCAGCGCGAGTTCGGCTCGGTGGGCCTCGACCGCGTCGGCGAGCCGGATCAGCGCACGGCCGCGTTCGGCCGGGGCGAGTCGGGGCCAGGGCCCGGCGTCGAAGGCGCGGCGGGCGGCGGCGACGGCGAGGTCGACCTCGTGCTGCCCGGCGCGGGCGGGTTCGGCGAGGGGGGTGCCGTCGCGCGGGGCGATCACGGTGAAGGTGTCGCCGCCGCCGGGGTGGTCCTCGCCGTCGATGTGATGGACCGTTACGGGACGGAGGCGGTCGGCGCGGTGCAGCCAGTCGTCGTGCGTGGGGTGGTCGCCGGGGGCGCTTGGGGCGCCCGGGTCGATCGGGTGGGGGTGCTCCGTCATGGTGTCCGCTTTCGTCGGGGCGGTCGGCCGCGCGAGGCGACCGGAGGGCGGGGTCTCGGTGGTGATTGTTTGGGAGCAAACGATACAGCGGAACGGCCTTCCCGGGAGAGGGCTTGACCGTCGTGTTCGGCGCCGGCTAAATTGTTTGGGGTCAAACGACTTGGAGGGGTATCCATGACCGAGGTCACCGTCGCGGGCGTCACCGTCGACACCCGGCACTGGATCGGTGGCGAGCGGGTCGGGTCCGCGGACACCTTCACCGACGTCTCGCCGATCGACGGCGCCGTGCTCGGCGAGATCGCCCGGGGCGGGCGCGCCGAGGCCGACGCGGCCGTGGCCGCCGCCCGCGCCGCCTTTCCCGGGTGGGCCGCCACGCCGCCGGCCGAGCGGGCCCGACTGCTGCACGCCGTCGCCGACGGCGTCGAGGCCCGGCTCGCCGAGTTGGCCATCGTCGAGACCACGGACAACGGCGCGCTGCTTCGCTCGCACCTGCGTGGGGTGATGCCGCGGGTCGCGCACAACTTCCGGTTCTTCGCCGATTGGCTGACCGACTCGCTCGGACACGACGACTTCGACACCCGGGGGCACGAGAACCGGGTCTCGTGGGACCCGGCCGGGCCGTGTGTGCTGATCACCCCCTGGAACGCGCCGCTGATGCTCGCCACCTGGAAGGTCGCCCCGGCGCTCGCGGCCGGCAACACCGTCGTGCTCAAGGCCGCCGAGTGGACCCCGCTGACCGCGTCGCTGCTGGCCGACATCACCGCCGAGGCGGGTCTGCCGGCGGGCGTGTTCAACGTGGTCCAGGGCTTCGGCGAGGAGGTCGGCGCCGCGCTGACCGCACACCCGGACGTGCGCCGGATCAGCTTCACCGGCTCGGTCCCCACGGCCCGGCACATCGGCGCCGCCGCAGCCGCCAACCTCACCCCGGTCAGTCTCGAACTCGGCGGAAAATCACCGCTGTTGGTTTTCGCCGACGCCGACCTCGAACTGGCCGTGGAACTGGCCGTCGAGCAGTACGACAACGCCGGCCAGGTCTGCCTGGCGGCCACCCGGCTGCTCGTCGACGCCGCCGTCGCCGACGAGTTCACCGCGCGGTTCCTGGCGAAGGCCCGCACCCTGGTCCAGGGCGACCCGCGCGATCCGGCCACCGACATGGGACCCAACATCCACCCGGAGCACCTCGCCCGGGTCGACGGCTTCGTCCGCCGCGCGCTCGACGCCGGTGCCAAGGCACTGCTCGGCGGCGGGCCCAACACCGAACTCGGCGGCCTGTACTACCGCCCCACACTGCTCACCGACGTCGCCCGGGACGCCGAGATCGTCCGGGAGGAGGTCTTCGGTCCGGTGTTGACCCTCCAGACCTTCACCACCGAGGACGAGGCGATCACCCTCGCCGACGACACCCGGTTCGGGCTGGCCGCGACGTTGGTGACGGGAAGTCGGGAGCGTGCCCGGCGGGTCGGCGCGCGGCTCGCCGCGGGCACGCTGTGGGTCAACTGCTTCTTCGTCCGCGACCTGCGGGCACCCTTCGGCGGCGCGCGGCAGTCGGGCATCGGCCGCGAAGGCGGTACCTGGAGCTTCGACTTCTACTGCGATGTCAAGAACACCGTGACGTCGCCGAACGGATGGCACTGACCATGGGAGAGATCGTCGGCGCGGGCATCCTGGCCCACTCGCCCACCATCATGCTGCCCCCGGACGTGCGGTACGAGCTGAACGAGGGACGGGAGATCAGCCTGGTCCCGGCCCTGGCCCGGCTGCGCGCCGAGGTGTTCGAACGGCTCGACTACGACACCGTCGTGGTCTTCGACTCGCACTGGGCGACCACCGTCGAGTTCGTCATCGCCGCCCAGGCGCACCGCGCCGGGTTGTACACCTCGGAGGAACTGCCGCGCGGCATGCGGCAGATCCCCTACTCCTTCCCCGGCGACCCGGAACTGGCACACGCCACCGCCGGGTTCGCGGCCAGGCACGGCACCTGGATCACGCCGATCGAGGATCCGTTCCTGCCGATCCACTACGCCACCGTCAACCTGTGGCACCACCTCGGCGTCCCCGGCAAACGCTGGCTGGGCATCGGCTGCTGTCAGACCGCCGACGTCGAGGACAACCTGCGGCTCGGCCGGGCACTCGCCGACGGCATCGCGGCCACCGACCGCAGGGTGCTCCTGATCGCGTCCGGCGCGTTCTCGCACACGTTCTGGAGCCTGCGCGAACTGCGCGACCACGAGGCGTCGGACCCGGTGCACGTGCGCACCCCGCAGGGGCGCGCCGCCGACGAGCGGCGCATCGCCTGGATGGAGCGCGGAGACCACGCGAGCGTACTCGCGGGCATGCCGGACTTCCTGCGCCACAAGCCCGAGGCCCGCTTCGGGCACTACCTGATGATGCTCGGCGCGCTCGGCGAGGAGCGCTGCACCGCACCGGGGCGGCTGGTCGGCGAGTACGAGAACGCCACCGGCACCGGGCAGGCACACGTCTGGTTCGACCGGCCGGCGGGCGGCTGGACGGCGCCCGACGCACCCGCCTCGCGGCTCGCCGACCCCCATTCCCGAGTCGCCGACCCCCACACCTCCCGAGGACGAGCCGAATGACCACCACCGAGTACCGCCGCATCCTGCTCGACGGCGCCGTCGTCGAGGTCGTCCGCGAAGGGGCCGAACTGGTCGCCGCCGACGGCCGACGGATCAAGGCGGCCGACGCGCACCACCTGCCGCCCGTCGCACCGGGCAAGATCGTCGCGGTGCACCTCAACCACCGCAGCCGGGTCGAGGAGTTCGGCACCTCGCTGCCGTCCGCGCCGACCTACTTCCACAAGCCGACGTCGTCGTTGAACGCGCACGGCGGTGCGGTCGTTCGGCCGGCCGGGTGCAAATACCTCAACTACGAGGGCGAGATCGCGATCGTCATCGGCCGCACCTGCCGCAACATCGCCCCCGCCGACGCGGGCGCGTACATCCGCGGGTACACCCTCGCCAACGACTACGGCCTGCACGACTTCCGGGACACCGACGCCGGCTCGATGTTGCGGGTCAAGGGCTCGGACACGCTGTGTCCGCTGGGCCCCGGTCTGGTCGAGGGCTGGGACTTCCGCGGCAAGGCGCTGCGTACCTACGTCAACGGTCTGGTGGTGCAGGAGGGTTCCACCGACGAGATGGAGTGGGACATGCACTACCTCGTCGCCGACATCGCCCGCACGATCACGCTGGACCCCGGCGACGTGCTCCTGTCCGGCACCCCGGCCGGCTCGCGTCCCGTACAGCCGGGCGATGTGGTCGAGGTCGAGGCGGAGGGTCTGGGCCGACTGGCCAACCACATCGTCACCGGCCCGACCCCCATTCGTACCGACTGCGGCGCGCAGCCCACCGAGTCCGAAGAGGTGCGCTCCACGGCCCTCGGCGGCGACTGGGAGCTGCGCGGAATCCGCGCGCCCAGGCGGTGAGTTGCCCGCCACTCGCTCGGCCCACCACCTCATCCGATCGGAAGGGACCACCACCGTGAAGGTCATCGTCGACATGGACCGGTGTCAGGACCACGGGCAATGCGTGTTCTCCGCGCCCGAGGTGTTCCGCATCAACGACGCCGGACGCCTGGAGTTCGTCGCCGAACCGGACGACACGCTGCGCGACGCGGTCGAGGACGCCGCCGACGTCTGCCCGTTGCAAGCCATCACGATCGAGGACTGAGCGATGGCCGGGCGTCGGGTGGTGGTCGTCGGCGCGTCCATGGGCGGTCTGCGGGCCGCCGAACAACTGCGCGCGGCCGGCTGGACCGGCGGCATCACCGTCGTCGGCGACGAGCCGCACATGCCGTACAACCGGCCGCCGTTGTCCAAGGACGTGCTCGCCGGCGACGTGACGCACGCGGCGGTCGCCTTTCGGCCACGCACGAGTTGCGCGGACGTCGACTGGCGGCTGGGCGAGGCGGTGACCGGGGTCGACCTGGAGGCGCGTCGCGTTCGGCTGGCGGGCGGATCGTCGTTGTCGTACGCGGGTCTGGTGGTGGCCACCGGGTTGCGTGCGCGCCGGTTGGGCTGCCCGGGGCCGGCGGTGGGGCGACACGTGGTGCGCACCCTCGACGACGCGCGCCGGCTGCGCGACGCCCTCGGTCCCGGGCGCCGGGTGGTGATCGTGGGTGCGGGCTTCATCGGCTGTGAGGTCGCGGCCACGGCACGCCTGTTGGGGGCCGAGGTGACGGTGGTGGCGCCGGAGGCGGAGCCGATGTACCGCCCGCTCGGCGCCGAACTCGGCGCGGCCCTGCGCCGGCGGCACACGGCTCGCGGGGTGCGCTTCGAACTCGGCCGCACGGTCGAGCGGTTGACGGGTGAGGGGCACGTCACCGGAGTGGTCCTGGACGACGGCCGCACGCTCGCGGCCGACGCGGTGGTCGAGGCGATCGGCGCGGTCCCGAACACCGAATGGCTGGCCGGAAACAGCCTCGACCTCACCGACGGCGTGCGCTGCGACGCGGCACTGCGCGTCGAATCCCGCCCCGACGTGGTGGCCGTCGGGGACGTGGCCCGCTTCGCCAACCCGCGCTACGACGACGTGCCGCGCCGCGTGGAACACTGGAGCATCCCCACCGACACGGCCAGACACGCGGCCCGCACCCTGGCCGCCCACCTGTCCGACACCGCCCCGCCCGCCGCCCCCTTCGCCCCGCTGCCCGGCTTCTGGTCCGACCAATACGAGGACCGCCTCCAGTCCTACGGTGCCCCCGCCCTCGGCGCCACCGACATCCGCCTCCTCGAAGGCACGTGGACCACCGCCTGCGCGGTCGGCTACCACCGCGACGACACCCTGGTGGGTGTGGTGTCCCTGACCCCCGGATCCCACCCCTTGTCCACCAAATACCGCAGCCGGCTCGACTGACCCCGACGCGACGAAGCAGCCCCCGACATCGAAGTCGGGGGCTGCTTCGTCCCGTGCGGCCGCCGCGTCCGGACGCGGGCAGCGCGTTTCGGGTCGCCGTCCGTGGCGACCGCGGGACCTGCGTGCCGCTTCCCGGGTGGACGGCTCGCGTGTGATTCCCGTGCCTTCGGGTGGGTTCGGCACGGTGATTGCCGAAGTGCCGAGCGAACTCCCGTGCAACCGAGGTCAAACGGCGTGCGAACACCTCGCCGGCCGCCGAGCGTCCGTTCTCCGCCTGCGTGATCACGCGGAAACGCGCCGTTGCAAAAAGGATCATCGTGGGGGTTGACACTGAAAGTTGGTCTAGACCAACCTAGAGGTACGGGGATTGGAGAGGTGTGTGTCCCGGCATGGCCGCAGCGTGGCAGCGCGGCCGGTCGGTGAGGCATCTCGCGTTCGCTTTGGGTGTCCGCGATCGATCTGCGGCGCCGGATACGAGGAGGTAGGAATCCCGAACGAGGCTTCGTCGGGGATCACGGCCTCCCCGGACCACCACCCCTGTACCGCCGTACCCCCCGGCCGACCTCCCTCGGCCGATTCTCCCGGCTGACTCCCACAGCCGAACTCCCGAGCACCGCACACGGCAGCACATCGGCGGCCTCACCCGACACATGTTCCGCGACCGGCAGGTCCTCGCGGCACGCGCGGGCAGGCGAGGTTGTGATGTGTCCTGCCCTCGGTCGGATCGAGGCGACCCGCAGGCCGGGCGAGCGCGCACGAGCAGTCGCGCCCGTCCGATGACGAGCGAACCGCCCTTTCCCGTCCACGACTTCACCATGCCCGGGAACGGCCGACCGCCGCCCGTGCCTCGACTCGCCCGGTCGATCCCGGACGGCGACGGCCGGGGCGGGGCGATCGCGCCGACGCGCCGGTACGCCGGCACGAACCGCGATGCCCCACGCCCGCGTACCGACCAGATCGTTCGAGCCTTGGAGGGATCGTATGCCGACGCCCGAATCCGACCCGTACCCGTACCCAGCCGCGTCCGAGATCCCCTACTTCAGTTCGATCGGCGAGACCTACCTGGCCCCGACGCCGCTGCGCGACCTGAAGAAGACCCGACCCCTGCGGGTGCTCTCCGAAGCCGACTTCGACTTCTGGCAGACCTACGGGTACGTCGTCGTCAAAGAGGCCATCCCGGCCGAGGCCGCCGCGCGACTCCTCGAATTCGCCTGGGACTTCCAGGGGCTCGACCCGAACGACCCCGAGAGCTGGTACTCCGAGGACCGGCGGTTCCGCTCCGCGCTGGATCAGGAGCTGCACATCTACGGCTTCGTCGAGGCCTACCACCACCAACTCATCTGGGACAGCCGCCAGTCCGCCCGGGTCTACGACGCGTTCGTCGACGTGTGGGACTGCGAGGAGCTGTGGGTGACCCTGGACCGGCTCAACCTGAACCCGCCCAACATCCGCGACCGCGACCGCGCGCACATCGCGCCCACGGACAAGGGCTTCGACATCGAGCTGCACTGGGACGTCGACACCACCCTCGCGACACCCCCGCAGCGGGTCCAGGGCATCATCGCGCTCGACGACACCCGCCCGGACCACGGCGGTTTCCAGTGTTCGCCGGAGCTGTTCCACCGGTTCGAGCATTGGAAGTCCGGCCAACCCGAGGACCGCGACCCGATCCGGCCGGACGCGGATCGCGCCGAATACCCCGTGGTACGACCGCAGTTGGCGGCCGGTGACCTGCTGATCTGGAACGGACTGCTCGCTCACGGCGTGGCCCGCAACACCTCCGAGCGCGGCGTGCGCGCAGTCCAGTACCTGTCCATGATGCCCGCGCTCGAAAGCAACCGGGAACTGACCGAATCCCGAGTCGACTCCTGGCGGCACCTGCGCACCCCCGACTGGAACAAGACGCTGGTCGGCGACGCCCGCAAGCACGAATCCCTCAGGTACGAGACGGCGACGCTGAACGATCTCGGCAGGAAGCTCCTGGGCCTCGAATCCTGGAGCGGGCCCACACCCGCACCATCGACCGGAGAAGCGCGATGCACGCAATCTGCCTGACCCTACCCACCAACAGGGCCTGCGCCGCCACGATTTCGGCGATCGCCGCCGAGGCGGCCCACGCGGCCCGGCACTTCGACGTCGAGGTGCACCTGCTGATCCTCGACTCCTCCGACCCGGCGACGCTGAGCGGACACCGGCAGGCCGTCGCCGCCCTGCCGGCGACACCGCACGTGGTCGTGCACCATCTCGACGAAAGCGAACAGCGCGCCTTCCTCCGAGCGGTCGTCGCCCGCGCCGACGTCACCAAGCCGGACCTGCTGCTCGACCTGATGCTCCCGGACCGGGTCTCCTACGGCGCCTGCACGAACCGCGCGTTCCTGATCGCCGCCGCCCTCGGCTGCCGATCGATGCACCGCCGGGACTCGGACAGCACCTACCAAACGCTGCACGGCGCCCCGGTCTTCCCGATCCACCACGAGCTGATGTCGCTCGGCCGACCGGCGCGCGAGGCGAGCGCCGGCGTGTCGGAGACCACCCTGGATCCGGCCCTGGCCGCCGACCCCGTGGTCCTGGTCGGCAGCTCGTTCGTCGGCGAACTCTCGGTCGACATCGGCGAGATCCGCCGCCTCGACCCCGAGGTGTACTACGACGTGGTCGGCCTGTGGGCCCCGCCCGCCTGGTCCGACGAGCGCAAACGGGAACTGGTCGACGAGTCGTTCACGGGCGCGGGCACCGCACCGTTCGTCGCGGACCACTCGCTCCTGACCGTCGTCGACCCGATGCGGGTGGACATGTGCAACGTCGCGTTCGACCACGCGGTGTACGAACGGGTACCGCTGCCGCCGGCCACCGACACCATCGGCAGCGACTACTTCCTCCTGCACCTGATCCACGACGCCGCACTGCCCGGAGTCCTGCACAACCGCAACATCGTGAACTTCTACACCGCGGAACGCCGCACCGACCCCGGATTCGCGGCCTACCAGACCCGGTTGACCAAGTTCTTCCTCTCGATGCTCTACTTCGAGTTCATCTACGACCGCATGGCGGCGGCCGGTGGCACGCTCCTGGACGACGCACGCCACGTACGCCCCGCGGTGATCGCCGACCTCGCCCGCGAGAGCACCCGGTCGGACCGCACGGACAACATCGACCGACTGCACGCCCTGGACCGCTCCTACCGACGACTGGGTGGCCGCTACGCCGAGTTCGCCGACACGCTCGTCACCCGCGGCCCACGCCTGCTCGACGAGGTCCAGGAGGACATCGAGGACTTCGCGCTGCTGATCGAGACATGGGATTCGCTGGTCCGGGCGAGCCGGGCCACAAGCCTCCACGAACCGCACGGATAGTGGGACCCGGACCGACATCATGCACGTAAACGCACACATGCGCGCCGCCCTGGCCACCGCCGCCGACGACCTGATCGTCTTCGATCTCGCGGGCATCGAAGAACGCTACGACACGCTGATCCGCGAACTGCCCGACGTCGCCGTGCGATTCGCGATGAAGGCCTGCCCCGTCGACGAGGTCCTCGGCTGCCTCGCCCGCCAGGGGGCGGGCTTCGACGCGGCCAGCCCGCAGGAGATCGCGCAGGCGATCGAGACCGGCGTACCCGTGGACCGCGTCCACTACGGCAACACCATCAAGTCCGACCGGAACATCGCCGACGCGTACCGGCTCGGCATCCGCGACTTCGCCACGGACAGCGTCGAGGACGTCGTCGCGATCGCCGCGCACGCCCCCGGCTCGCGGGTCTTCTGCCGCCTCGCCACCAGCGGGGAGGGCGCGCTGTGGGGGCTCAGCCGCAAGTTCGGCTGCTCCGGCGCCGACGCCCTGCGGGTACTGGAACGAGCCCGCGCCGAGGGCCTGATCCCGGCCGGACTGTCCGTGCACGTCGGCTCGCAGCAGATGACCACCGAGGGCTGGCAGGAGGCGTTCGACCGGATCGCCGACACCCTCGCGGCACTGAATCGGCGCGGGATCCACCCCGACCACGTCAACCTCGGCGGCGGACTCCCGGCGCTGGGCTACCTCGACCGGCACGGCCAACCGCTGGAACCCCCGCTGGACAAGATCTTCGAGGTCATCCGCGAGGGCATCCGGCGGCTGCGCCGGGTGTCCGCCGTACCGCTCGACTTCCTGATGGAGCCGGGGCGTTACTTCGTCGCCGACAACGGCGCGATCCGGGCCCGGGTGTCCCGGCTGACCACGCGCGAACAGCCCGACGGACAACGCCGCGGCTGGCTGTACCTGACCTGCGGCAAGTTCAACGGCCTGTACGAGATGGACGAACTCCAGTACCGCCTGGTGTTCCCCACGCACGGCGGCGCCGAGTACGTGCCCGCCGTGGTCGCGGGACCCACCTGCGACAGTGACGACGCCTTCGGATCGGACGGCGATCTCGTCCAGGTGCCCAGGGCGGTCGCCTCCGGGGATCCGGTGTGGATCCTCTCCAGCGGCGCCTACGCGACCAGTTACACCACACAGGGCTTCAACGGGTTCGCCCCGCTGCCGTACACCTGCGTCGACGTATCCGTGGAAGGTCTGGTGTAGATGGACCACGACGTGCGCATTCGGCACATCACCGAAGGCGACTGGGACGACATCGTCGCGCTGGAAGCCGATACCTATGCCGACGGCGCACTGTCGGAGGGACGGGCCGCGCTCCGCTCGCGGGCCCGTTCCTCGCCGGCCACCTGCTTCGTGCTGGAGGTCGGCCGACAACTCGCGGGCTACGTCCTGTCGTTGCCCTACCCGGTGGGGCAATACCCGGACCTGGATCGGGAGGAGGAGGTGGTCTTCCACTCGCGCAACCTGCACCTGCACGACCTCGTGGTCGGCGAGGCGCACCGCGGCGACGGGTTGGCGGGCGAACTGCTGCGCCGGGTGACCACCGCGGCGCGCGCCAAGCGGTACCAGCGCATCTCCCTCGTCTCCGTCGGCGGCAGCGAGGGGTTCTGGTCGGCGCAGGGGTTCCACGCCCTGCGCGAGATCGCACTCCCCGCGAACTACGGCCCGGACGCGGTGTACATGTCCATGGCGGTGGCCGCGGACCCCCGCCCGGAGCGGCGCAACCCCTCGACGATCCGTCGCGCGGATCACCCTCGGATGACGAAGTAGGCCGATCACATGTTTCGCGTTCGCGATGATTTCCGCCGGGCACAGGTGGCGATCGCAGCACTGTTCTGTTTTCTGGGACTCCAGTACGCCACCTGGGCGTCGCGGCTGCCCGCGATCAAGAGCAGGCTCGACCTGGGCGAGGCCGAGGTCGGTCTGCTGCTGATGGCCTGCGGGGCCGGTGCGGCGGCCTCGTTCCCGCTCGTCGCGATCCTGACCCGGCGGCTGGGCTCGCGCCTGCTCGCGCTGCTGTCCGCACTCGCGCTGGGTGTGTTGCTGCTCGCCCTGGCGGTGGCGCCGAACTACCCCGTCGCGCTGCTGATCATCTGCCTCGACGGGGTGGCGGTGGGCTGCCTGAACGTCGCGATGAACGCGCAGGGCGCCGCGCTCGAAGTGCGTTACCAGCGCACGGCGATGGCCAAGCTGCACGCCACGTTCAGCGGCGGGTCGTTGTGCGCCGCGCTGCTCGCCTCCGGGATGAACGCGGTCACCTCCACGTTGGCCGCGCACTTCGCGGTGGCCGCCGTACTGCTGGCGCTGTTGATCGGCTACGCCCGGAACGGGCTGCTGACCGACGACGAGGCGGCGCCGAAGGCCGCACCGGAGCCGGTCGCCGCCGAGCCGGCGCCCACGGGTCGGCGCCGGTTGAGCATGCCGTCGCGGATCACCGTCTGGATGGGCTGCGCGATGGCCTTCGGCACGGTGACCGAGGGCGCGATGAACGACTGGTCGGCGCTGTACATGAAGGACGTCGCGCACGCGTCGGCGGAGGTGGCCCCGCTGGGCATCGCCGTGGTCTCGGTGATGATGGTGCTCGCCCGGGTCTTCGCCGACGGGTGGCGCACCCGCTGGGGCGACGGGCGGATCGTCCGGGCCGGGAGTGTGCTGGCCGGTGCCGGGTTGGCGGTCGCGCTCCTGGTCGGCGGCGTGGTGCCCGCGCTGATCGGCTTCGCGTGCGTCGGCCTGGGCGTGGCCGCGGTCACCCCGTGTGTGTATGTCGCGGCGGCGCGCGCGGGTTCGGACGCACTGGCCCTGGTCGCCGCGATGGGTACCACCGGCCTGCTGGCCGGGCCCGCCCTGATCGGCTTCATCGCGAGCGGCAGCAGCCTCGTGTGGGGGATGGGCGCGGTCGCCGTCTCGGCGCTCCTGGTCTCCCTCTGCGCCACGCGGATCCACTGGACGAGCGTGACCGACACCGACACCGACACCGACGACGCCGAGCCCGCCCCCGCCCCGACTCCCGCCCCCGCCGACCGCACCCCGCTCACCGACGCGCCCGCGTAGCCCGCGCGAGCCCGGTCCGTGGCCGCCGAGCCACGACACGGACGGAAGCCCCGTCACCCGCTTACGAGAAGGCGGGCGACGGGGCTTCCTCGTCTCCGCGCCCGGCCGGGCCGATCGGCGACCGCGACCCCAACCCGCGACCCGCGACCCGCCGTGTCGATCAATGCACACAAATAATGATCTTCCATCACATAATGTGACCGCCCGATCCCATGGAGTGCCGTAACCCCGCGAGGAAACGCATGCGCGTACACCCGAGGCTGAACGTCGCCTGCCTCACCCTGGTCACGGCGATGGTCGCGGGCCTGTTCGCGCTTCCCTCCCGGGACGGTGTGTCGGCCGCCGAGGACGGGCGTACGCGGCCCGCGGCCCGGAAGGTCGTCGCCGCCGACGCCGTCGTGGGCATCCAAAAGAAGGTGACCGGGGCGACCGCGCCGCTGGAGCCCGGCGGGGTCTTCTCCTACGAACTGACGGCCAGCTGCTCGTCGTTGACCACGTCCTGTGTCGGTGCCGCGGTCGAGGACGTGCTCCCGGCCGGATTCGACGTCACCTCGTTGCCGATGACCACCGACACCCGGACCGTGAGCTACGACCCGGCCACCCGCCGGCTGGTGATCACCTTCACCGAGCCGCTGCCCAGCCCGCCCGCGCCGGCCGGCAGCACCGGCCTGCCCGCCGGTGCCAGTCGCAACCTCGCCATCGGCCTGCGGGTGCCCCGGGAGACCACGTTCGAGGACGGCACGCGGATCACCAACACCGCCACGATCAGGGCGGACAACGCCGACCCGGCCGAGGCGAGCGCGGACGTCACCGTGCACATCCCGCGCGAGGTCCGCCCGATCACCACCAAGCGGTGGGCCGACGGCTCCGCGGTGGCCCGGTCGAACGCGTGGAGCACCATCACCCTCGGCGTGCGCAACGCGTCGTCCACCTCGGCCCAGGTCACCCGACTCACCGTCGAGGACACCACCCCCGCCACCTTCGACGCCTTCGACCTGATCGGGGTCGGCCCGGTGGACCGCTTCCCGGCCGGCGCCGACCGGGTGCGGGTCCTGGTCTGCGTGAAGCCGATCGGCACCCCGTGTACCGACGCCGAGTACGTCGCCGGACCGCTCACCGCCGGCCCCGACGTACCGCTGCCCCCCGGCGTGGAGGCGGGCAAGGTCACCGGCGTGCGCCTGGAGTTCGCCAACGCGGCCGGCTCCGCGCTGCCCTACGACGCCACCGGCGGCGAAGTGCGGATGCGGCTCGCCCTGCGGGAGACGGTCCGCTCGACCGGTGACCCGCTGGATCCGGCCACCCGCACGACGATCCACAACTGCGCCGCCGGCACCGCCCTGGATCCGATCGCGGGCAGCGTGGCCGGCGCCCCGGCCTGTGCCGACTTCGACATCCTGCCGAACATCGCCACGGTCACCGCGACCAAGGAGTTCTTCTCCGACACCAACGGCGACTTCGTCGCCGACGGCGCGGCCGTGTCGGGCACCCGCGCACCGGTGACCATGGTCGTCGGCGCCGGCAACACCGCCTCCTTCCCGGTCGCCTCGCTGACCATCACCGAGCCGTCCGGTTCCGCCGTGAGCGAGTTCGACAGGGTCGACGTCACCAAGCTCCGGGTCGACTTCCCGCGCGGCGCGGTCGCCGCGACGCTCACCGTCACCTGCCGCGACGGCAGCACCCCGAGCCCGGTCCCGCTGACCCGGCCGCCGGACCGGCAGGTGGTGCCGAACACCGGTTGTCCGAACGGCGGTCCGCCGAGTCGGGTCTCGATCACCTACACCGGCACGGACGCCGCCGGACACGGCACCATCGTGCCCAACGCGACCGGCGGCCTGGCCCTGCACGGCACGCTCAACGCCCGGGTCGACGAGTCCGACGCCCGCGACGGCGTGGCGAACTGCGCCGACGCCGGCGCGACCAACCCCGTGGACGGCTCCGGCTCCGGCTCGTCCACGGCCTGCACGTCGCTGCCGCTCGAATCGCCCCGGACCGACATCCGGCAGGGCAAGAGCGTCGACCAGGCCGAACTGCCGCCCGGCACCCCGGTCACGTTCACCCTGGACCTGGCCAACGAGGGCAACGGCGCGATGGACCGGCCCTCGATCACCGACCCGCCGGACCCCACCGCGACCGGCACCGTCTTCGACCTCGCCCGGCTGACCTCGCTGAGCGTCGCCTACCGCTACCCGTCGGGCCTGCCGATCGTGCTGGAGGTGTACGACCCGGCCGCCTCGGCCTGGGTGCCCTACGCCGCCGGCGACGCCGCGCTGCTCGGCCGGGCCCGAGGTGTGCGCGCCCGCGTCGAGGGCGGCCTGCCCTCGCGCGGCCGGATCATCCTCGACGTCACCGTGGAACGCCGCGACGGTGTCCCGGACGGCGCGGAGATCCACAACTGCATGCAGATCGGCTCCGCCGGCACCCCCATCGGCGGCCCCGCCTGTACCGGTGAGAACACCACCACCGCGCCCGCCCGAACCGGCGGTTCGGTACAGAAGAGCCTGGCTCCCGCCACCGTCGCACGGCCGCTGCCGGGAGTGCCGAGCCAGGAGGTGGACCTGCGGATCCGGGCCGAGAACACCGGCAACATCAACCTGAAGCAGCTCGTGGTCACCGACGACGACGCCGACTTCTTCGACGCCGCCGACCTGCTGCGGATCGCCGGGGTGAGCTTCCCGCCCGGCGCCGACCAGGTCCGGGTGGACGCCTGTACCACCGCCTGCGTCGATCCGGGCGCGACCTGGATCACCGGTACCGCGACCGGCGACAACACCCCCGGCCTGCCCGGCGGGGTCGCCGCCGCCGACGTGCGCGGCCTGCGCTTCACCTTCACCTCGTCCCGGGGCGGCCACGACCTCGTGCCCCGCTCCGACTACCCCGCCGACGGCCCCTGTCCGCAGGCCACGGTCTGCCTGAAGGTGGCCGCCCGGGACTCGCTGCGCTCCGCGCCCGGCACCCCCGTGCCGGACACGCTCGCGGACACCGCCTCGGCGGCGGGCGAGAGCCGGCTGCAACAACCCGGTGAACTCTTCCCGTTCGGCGACAGCACCGCGACACTCACCCTCCAGGCGGGCACCGCGCGACTCGCGGTCACCAAGACCCCCGACTCGCGGATCGGACCCGGCGAGACCGCCCCGTTCACCATCACCGTGCGCAACACCGGCACCGGCGTGGTGCCCGACCCGGTGGTCGCCGACCCGATCCCCGACCTGCTGCGCTTCGACGAATCCTTCGCCGGCCCCGGCGGCATGCCCTTCCGGGTCACCGCGACCGGACCCGGCACCAGCCCGCCGCCCGTGCCCACGTACGAACCGCAGCGGGACGGCACCGGACGCATCACCAAGGTGATCTGGCGCTTCACCGGTACCGACCTGCTGCCGGGCGCCGAGCTGAAGATCACCTTCCAGGTCCGACTCGCGCCCGGCGTGCCTGGCGACTCGGTCATCCAGAACATCGCCGGCGCCGGCTCCGACCGGCGTCCCGACCTGGACTGCGCACCCGGCTCGGCCCGCGAGGGCACCGCCGTGGACGACTCGGCCAACTTCGGCAGGGGCACCTACTGCACCTCCCGCGCCGAGGTCACCACCCTGCCCGGCACCGCGTTCGAGGCATCCAAGTGGGTG
This sequence comes from Embleya hyalina, assembly GCF_003967355.1. Classification (GTDB taxonomy): domain Bacteria; phylum Actinomycetota; class Actinomycetes; order Streptomycetales; family Streptomycetaceae; genus Embleya; species Embleya hyalina. The sequence continues at coordinate 121,639 of NZ_BIFH01000040.1, forward strand.
ACCGGCGACCCGACACTCGGGCTGTACAACTCGGTCACCCACACCTACGTCGCGCTCGACTCGCCCGCCTGCCCGCTGTTCAAGCGCGCCGGCGTCACCTACACGCAGTACCCGTGCACCGCGCTCGTCCTGCCGGGACAGCGGTTCGAATACCTGATCCGCGCGGTGAACACCGGCACCGAGCCGGGCCGCGAGGTCCGCGTCCTCGACGTCTTCCCCTACCGGGGCGACACCGGCGTACTGCTCGGCAACCAGCAGCGCGGCACCGAGTGGGTCCCGCGCCCGCTGCTGACCGGAGCCCCCGAGCTGGTCGGGCCGGGTACGCCGACCACCCGCTACTCCACTGTCGCGAGCCCCTGCGGCACCACCATCCAGACCCCGAGCCGCCCCTGTGCCCCGGGCAACTGGCAGTCCGCCCACACCCCGGACGCCACCGGAGTGGAGATGAGCGTCGCGTTCGACCCGCTGCTCGCCCCCGGCGGCGAGATCCTGGTCCGGTTGCCGATGTCCGCGCCGGTGGACCTGCGGGAGCCCGGCGATCCCGCGATCGCCTGGAACTCGTTCGCCCACTCGGAGACCGTGGTGCGCAACGGCGCCGCCGAGGAACTCCCGGTCACCGAGCCGCCGAAGGTCGGCATCGGAATGCGCTTCGGCAACCTGCGGGTGGACAAGGCCGTGGTCGGCCTGCCCGACGGCCTGCCGCCCGGCCCGTACACGGTCGCCTACCAGTGCACCGTCACCCCCGCCGGCGGAACGCCACAGGTGGTGCGCGAGGGCACGTGGGAGATCACCCCGTACACCCCGATGGCCCTGGTCGGCGTGCCCGCCGGCGCGAACTGCCGGGTCTGGGAGACCGATTCCGCCGGCGCGCACAGCGTCGAGCTCGGCGAGGCCAACGCCCTGCGGGCGGTGATCACCCCGGCCCGGCCCGACGAGGAGGGCCAACACCTGGTGATCACCAACGAGTACCGGAAGGCGAGCCTGCGCGTCGCCAAGACGGTCACCGGCGCCGCCGCCGGCGAGGTCGGTTCCGGGCCGTTCACCGTCCGGGTCGACTGCACCCTGGCCGACCGGCCGTTGACCGGCTACCCCAGGAACCTGGTGTTCGCGGGAGCCGGCCTGCAGACCCTGGACGAACTGCCCAGCGGCGCACACTGCACCGCGACCGAGCCGGTCGCCGGCGGAGCCGGCACGGTGACCGTCACGGCCGGCGACTCGGTCGGCGGAGCGCCCGACACGGCGGTGGTCGACTCGGTTCCGGACCGGACCGCGAGCCTGACCGTCACCAACGACTTCCCGACCGGTTCGCTGCGCGTGGTCAAGCGGATCGAGGGCCCCGGCAGCGCGTTCGCCGACCGCACCTTCCGCTTCCACGTGGCCTGCTCGTTCGACGGCAGGGCCGACGCGGTGATCCGTACCCTCGCGCTCAAGGCGCCCGACCTGACCGGATCGCTCGACGACCTGCCGGCCGGCGCCGAGTGCGTCGTCACCGAGGCCGACCCGGCGGGCGCCGACCGGGCGCCGCCGCCGGTCGGCCCGATCACCATCCGGCCCGGCAGGGACCAGGCCGACAGCGTCCTGGTGGACTTCACCAACACCTTCTCCACCGGATCGTTGACGCTGAACAAGCGGGTCGCCGGCGCGCCGGCCGACGCGCCGTACGTCCGCGACGCGGTGTTCGGCTTCCGGGTCACCTGCATCCGGGAGGCGGAGGGCGACGGCGGATCCCCGGCCGTGGCCTTCGTGATCCGCAAACGCTACGAGCTGAGGGCCGGCGCGAGCCTGCACGTCCCCGACCTGCCGATCGGCGCCCGCTGCTGGGCCGAGGAGACGGCGACCGGGGGCGCCGCCGAGGTGACCATCGACCACGGCAACCACGCCGACGCGGTGATCGTCACCAAGGACGCGCCGAACGTGGTGATCAACGCGGTCAACACCTTCTCCACCGGGAAGTTGCGCCTGGCCAAGCAGGTGACGGGCCCGGGCGCGGGGTTCGCCGCCGGCCGGGAGTACACGCTGCTCCTGACCTGTGTCCTGGACACCGGTGACGGGCGGGTGCAGACCCTGGTCGACCGGCGCCCGTACAGCTTCGACGGCGCCGGACAACGTGAGGTCGACCTCGGCTACCCGCTGCCCACCGGGGCCCGCTGTCGGGCGACCGAATCGCGCACCGGCGGGGCCGGCTCGGTGGTCGTGGACCACGACACCCCGGACAAGGCGGTGACGATCCGCAGCGACGAGCCGGTGACGATCACCGCCGTCAACACCTTCGACGTCGCGCGGCTCCTGGTCACCAAGCGGGTCACGGGCCCGGCCGGCGACGGTCGGTACACGATCACCGTCGAGTGTGTCGCCCGCGACTCGGACGGCGGCGAACTGCCGATCGTGCTGCCCGCCGGCGACGCGCGATTCACGCTGACCGTCGACCAGAGCAGGACCATCACGGTGCCGGCCGGTGCGCGCTGCACGGTCGAGGAGGTGAACCGGGCGCCGGACACCGACGTGACGTTCGTGGACACCGATCCGAGCACGCCGCCGGGGGTGGTCCAGGTGGGCGGTCAGGCGGCGGTGACGGTGACGAACAGCCACCGGGAGGTGCCGCCTACGACGCTGCCGCCGACGACGGCTCCGCCGACTACGGCTCCGCCCACGACGATGCCGCCCACGACGGCTCCGCCCACGACGGCGCCTCCGACGACGGCTCCGCCCACGACCGCACCGCCGACGACGGCTCCACCGACGACCGCACCGCCCACGACGGCTCCGCCGACCACTGCTCCGCCGACCACTGCTCCGCCGACGACGGTGCCTCCGACGACCACTGCGCCTCCGACGACAACCGCGCCGCCCACGACGCGGCCGCCGACCACCGGTCCGCCGACGGCACCGATCGTGCCCCCGACGGAGTCGCCCGAGCCGACCGAGCCCACGAAGCCCACCGAGCCGACCCGGCCGACCGGGCCGTCGACACCGCCCGCCCTGTTGCCGTCCCCGCCCGCACCCACGCCCAAGCCGCTCCCTGGCACCGGCGTCGGCCTCTCCCCGATGCTGCTCGCGACCCTGGCCGCGGCGCTCACCGGAATCGGCTTCGTGCTGATCCGCGTCGGGGCACGCAGGCGCCGGAAGCAGCAGTAGGCCACGGGTCCGCGTCCCGAGCAGATCTCCGGGACGCGGACCCACGCCCGAAGCGGCTCCCCGGCGAGCACCCGAACCCGGGCGCTCGCCGAGGGGTGACCCGGGCACCCGTTGCTCAGAGCTTGGCGACCTCCGCCAGGAACCCGTCCACCAGCGCGGCGGCCCGCTCCCGCGCACCCGCCTCGGCCCGCCGCAAGTCATCGACATCCAGACCGAGTTCGCCGGCCTGGGCGGCACCGCCGTGGGCCAACCACGCGGCCGCGATGTCCGGGGTGACCTCCGGATGGAACTGCACGCCCATCGACCGGCCGACGACGTACGCCTGGGGCCCGACCGTCGAGCGGGCGATCTCCCGGCCACCCGGCGGGACGGTGAAGCGGTCGAAGTGCCACTGGTACCAGGGCCCGGCGGCGACCAGGTTCGGCTCGTCGGTCTCGATCCGATGCCACCCGAGCTCGTACTCCGAGGCCCGCTCGACCGTGCCGCCGAGCGCCGCGCTCAGTGCCTGGGCGCCGAAGCAGATGCCCAGGACCGGGACGTCCGCCGCGACCGCCTCGCGCAGCAGGTCGAGTTCGTCGCCCACCCAGGTGCCTATCGTCGCGGTGTCGTAGACCGACCACGGCGCGCCGAGCACCACGACCACGTCGAAGTCGGTCGCGCGCGGGAAGGCGAACCGGACGTCGGGGGAGTGGAAACGTTCGTCGGGGACGACGGTCACGTCGTGCGCATCGAAGCCGCGTTCGGCCAGCCGCATGCCGACGAATCCCGCGTGTGAGGGATGGTCGTGGCGAATGATCAAGGCACGCACCGGAGCTCTCCTTCCGTCAATCCGGCCCGAGGTCTTGTGGCGGCCGGCTTCGATCCATATCGTTTGGCCTCAAATAATATCGGGTGCGGACTCCCGGTGTCGCCGACGGATCACCACCGGCCCATCGCCGCGCAATCGCCGTTAGGAGATCCTCCATGTCGGTCGACGCCGATCTCGTCCTGATCAATGGTCGCGTACTCACCGTCGATGCCGAGTTCACCATCGCCGAGGCGCTCGCCGTCCGGGCCGGCCGGATCGTCGCGGTCGGCTCGGACGCCGAGATCGAGCCGCTGATCGGCCCCGAGACGACGGTGATCGACCTGGCCGGCCGCAGTGCGCTGCCCGGCATCGACGACTCACATCTGCACGCGTGCGCGTTCGGCGCCACCCGTCCGCCGCTCGCGGTCGACGTGTCCCATCCCGCCGTCGGCTCGATCGCCGACATCACGGCCGCCGTGGCCCGACACGCGGCGACCCTGCCGCCGGACGCCTGGGTGATCGGCAACGGCTGGGACGTCGGCTACCTCGCCGAGTGCGGGCCGGCGGCGCCCGGCGGCGCCGGCCCACGCACGCCGCATCGCCGGGACCTGGACGCCGTGGTATCCGATCGCCCCGTCCTGCTCTACGAGTTCACCGGACACACCGCCTGGCTCAACACTCGCGCCCTCGAACTGGCGGGCATCGACCGGCACACCGTCGCCCCGCCCGGCGGCATCATCGAAATCGACCCCGACGGCGAACCCACCGGCCTGCTCCGCGAGGGCGCGCAGAACCTGGTCAACGCGGTCGTCCCGCCGATGACCCGGGCCGATCGGGAACGGGCGATCCGCGCGGCGGTGGCCATCTGTCACGCCGAGGGCATTACCGGCTTCACCGAGCCGGGCCTGGGCCCCGGCGGCGCCTCGCTCTTCCTCGGCGCGGCCGGCGCGGAGACGCTGGCGGTCTATGCCGACCTGGCGCGAAGCGGCGAACTCGACGCCCGGGTGAGTGTGTTGCTGCTGCCACTGGCCATGGGCGAGGCCGCGGACGTGCTGCCCGAACGCCTCGCCGCACCGCTTCCCGAGGGCATCGGCGACCTGGATCCCCGGTTGTTGCGAGTGCTCGGGGTCAAGGTCTTCGCGGACGGGATCCCGCCGAGCCGCACCGCGTGGATGCACGAGGAGTACGTCGGCGGCGGCAACGGCTGCCTGTGCATGCACGGCTCCACCGACGCACTGCGCGTGGGCGAATTGCGCACCATCGTGCGCCACGCCCACGCGGCGGGCCACCAGATCGGCGTGCACGTCACCGGCGATCAGGCGATCGACGCCCTGGTCGAGGCGTTCACGGAGGCCGCCGACGCGTACCCGCGCGAGGACGAGCGGCACTACGTCATCCACGGCGACTTCTGCACCCCACGCAGCCTGCGCACCCTCGCCGAGCACGGCTGGGGGGTGAACATGAACCCGGCGATCAAGTGGACGATCGCCGACCTGATGGACGGCGTGGTCGGCCCCGAACGCTCCGCCTACCAATGGCCCGTGCGCAGCGCGGTGCAGGCCGGCATCGCGGTCACCGCGAGTTCCGACGCACCGATCACCCACCCCGATTGGCGCCGAGGGGTGTCCGCGATGATGCTGCGCGAGTCGAAGGCGACCGGCAAACCCAGCGGCCCCGAGCAGTGCGTGGACCTGGCCACGGCGGTGCGCGCGTACACGATCAACGCCGCGCGCCAGGACTTCGCCGAGGACTGGAAGGGCTCCCTGGAGGTGGGCAAGGTCGCCGACATCTGCGTCCTGGCCGGCGACCTCACCACGGCGAGCCCGCACGAGATCGCCGAACTGCCGGTCGCGCTCACCGTGTTCGACGGCCGGATCGTGTACTCGGCCTGACCCGCCCCGGCCCCACCCGACGTCCGTCGCCCGACGTAAGGACCGCGATGCCCGCACCACGCATGATCCTCGTGCTCAGCGAGAACTGGACCCTGACCGATCCCCGCGACCTGCCCGCCCTGGTCCGCATGGCGGTGGAGGCGGAGGACGCCGGGTTCGACGGCGTCATGGTCAGCGAACACATCGTGCTCGGCCCGGGCTCGGACGCCGACGGGTTGATGGCGAACCCGCGCGAGTACGCCCTGCCCGGCAACCAGGACCCGGCGACGCCGTGGCCGAACTCGCTGCTCCTGCTCGCCGCCATCGCCGCGCGCACCACCCGACTGCGCCTGATCGCGGCCGGGGTGATCGCGCCGCTGCGCCATCCGCTCGCGCTGGCCCAGCAGTTGGCCACGCTCGACCTGCTGGCCGAGGGGCGCCTGGTGGTGCAGCCGATCGTGAGCTGGCACCCGCCCGAATACGCCGCGCTCGGCGTCCCGTTCGAGCGCCGCGGCCGGCTCCTGGACGAACACCTGGCCGCCTGGGAGGTCTTGTGGCGGGACACCCCGGCCTCCTTCGCCGGGGAGGACTATCGCTTCGAGGACGCCTACCTGGTGCCCAAGCCCTACCGGGAATCCGGCCCGCGCCTGTGGATCGGCGGCAGCTCGGTACATCCCGCGCTGCTGCGCCGGCTGGTCCGGTACGGCCACGGCTTCCACCCGCTCGGTCGGCCCACCGACGCCGAACTGACCGCGCTGCGCGACGCCCTGGGTGCGGCCGGACGCGATGCGCGGGCCCTGGAGATGGTCGGCGGGATTCGGCCCACCTTTCCGGACGCGCACAGCCCCGCGCCGATCGCGCTCGCCCTGGAGTCCATCCCCGGCCAACTGGCGCGCGGCTTCGGCACGATCTGCGTCAAGCCGTCCCAGTACACCGACGACCGGACCGAAGTGGGCGCCCTGTGCCGGGACATCGTCCGCAGGGTCGCCACGATGTGAGCCCAGCGTGCGCGCCCGGCGTGTGCGCGAATACGCCTTTTGCGGACGCGGATCGGCGCCTACCGTGAAGGCATGGAAGCGGAGTGGTGGTCGATCGAAGTGTTCGACGCGGCGGTCTCCGCGCGCTCGTGGCGGGTGGCCACCGGCGACGCGCTGACGGTCGCGGCGCTGTCCGGCCGTGCGGTGGAGTGGAATTGGCACGTGTACTCGTGGGGACTGGTGTTCGAGGTCTCCTTCCGGGACGAGGCCGACTGGCAGGCGTGGTGTCTGCTTCCGGCGGTGCGGGCGGCGCTCGACGCGGTGCCCGATCCGCTGACCGGGCTGTACATCCACCGGGGTCGCGGTGGCGCGTCCGGGGAGTACGTACCGCGCCGACCGCGCCCGGCGCCGAGTGCGGCGGCGGTGCGACTGCCGGAGGCCGAGGACGAGGTGGGGCCGATCAGGCTCGACTCGATCGTGCCCGGCACCGCCTTCCCGAAGCCGCCGGCCCGACCGGATCCGCTGCTCGACCCCGTCTGATCCCGCGCCCCGGGCCGCTCAGACCGGTGCCACGTGGATCGGGTCCACGGGGACGTTGACCGTACGGGTGCCGCCGAGCAGACCGGGGAGGACGAAGGCGACCTCGATGTCGCCGCCGAACCGGTTGGCCACCACCCAGCCCTCGGCGTTCGCGGGCACTTCCTGGCGGAGTCCGCCGCCGAGCGCCGTGATCGCCCTGACCTTCGTACCGATCTCCATCGCACACTTCTCTCGCCGTGATACCGGAGATCGGTGGTAGTACCCGGCCCGCACAAAACGGACACCGCACGTTGCGCCGATCGCGCGGCCCCCGGGTGGACGGGCGCTAGCCGTCGGTGTCGGTGCGGGCGCCGCTCAGGATCGCGTCGAGCAGGCCCGGGTAGCGGGCGTCGAGGTCGGCGCGGCGCAGCGTGAGCAGGTTCTCCCGACCGGAGGGCTCCTGGGTGATCACGCCGCTGTCCCGCAATACGCGCCAGTGGTGTGTCATGGTCGACTTCGCGGTCACTCCCAGCACGGCGAGCACGCTGCCGCAGTTGTGTTCCCCGCCCGCGTCGAGCACCCGCACCGCACCGAGTCGCAGCGGGTTGCCGAGTGCCGACAGGACACTCTCGATCCGGATCTGATCGCGGTCCGGGTGACGGTAGCTCATGTTCGCACTGTACCGCGACATTCGAACAATCCACCCGGACAGGCCGGATGAGCTGCGCGGATGTGGTCCCGCCCGGGCCCGTGGCGGCGGTTCTCGCCGGGAGTGGCCTTGCCGGACGGTCCGACTGTACGCAATCATTCGTACGATCGGTCCCGGCCGGGCGACCCTGCCCGTCGGGTGCCGGAACCACCCCGCGACCCGACCCACGCGACCCACGAAGGGGCGTATTCGCATGTCCACTCTCTCCGCGCCGACACCGCCGGGGACCGCCGCCGGCGGGCGACACCTCGGCTGGACGTTGGCCCTGTTGGCCCTCGCGCAGCTGATCTACGCCCTCGACCTCAACATCGTGTTCGTCGCGTTGCCCGAGATCGGCGACGACCTCGGCTTCCCCGGCCAGACCCAGCAGTTGGTGGTCAGCGCGTACGTCGTCTTCGCCGGCGGCTTCCTGCTGGTCGGCGGACGCGCGGCGGACCTGCTCGGTCGGCGCCGGACCTTCGTGGCGGCCCTGCTCGTCTACGCGCTGTCCTCGCTGGCGGGCGGTCTCGCGCCCGACTCCGGCACGATCATCGCGGCGCGCGCGATCCAGGGCATCGGCGGCGCGCTGTTGCTGCCGGCCACCCTGTCCCTGATCAACACCCTGTTCGAGGAGGGCCCGAAGCGTAATCGGGCACTCGCGGTCTGGGGCGGCGCGGGCGCGAGCGGGTTGACCATCGGCGCCCTGCTCGGCGGCGTGCTGACCGAGAACTTCGGCTGGCCCGCGGTGTTCTTCGTCAACGTCCCGCTCGCCGGACTGGCCGCGCTCGCCGCGCTGTTCGTCATCCCCCGCGACCCGGCCCGGGGCATCCGCCGCCGGTTCGACCTGCCCGGCGCGCTCGGCGTCACCGGCGGCTCCACCCTCCTGGTCGCCGCCCTGGTCGAGGGGCCCGAACTGGGTTGGGGCAGCCCGTGGGTGATCGGCGCGTTCGTCCTGGCCGTGCTGCTGCTCGTGGTGTTCGCCGCCGTCGAGGCGCGTACGCGGGACCCGCTGATGCCGTTCCGGCTGTTCCGCAATCGCAGCCTCACCGTCGGGATGGGCATCACGTTCATCTACATGGCCACCTTCGGCGTGCTGCCGTACTTCCTCACCGTGCTGCTGCAGAGCGTGCACGGCTACAGCGCGCTGGAGACCGGACTGGCCTTCCTGATTCCATCGCTCGCCATCGCCGCCGGTACCCAACTCGGCGAGCGCCTGGCCACCCGGATCGGCAATCGCCGCACGCTGATCATCGGCTTCGTGATCGGCGCGATCGGTACCGCCGCACTCGCCCTCGGCTTCGACGAGGGCGCCGGCTACGGCCTGCTCGTACCCGGACTCGTGGTCTCCGGCATCGGGCAGGGCATCGTCTGGACCGCCATGTGGATCGCCGCGGCCACCGGCACCGCGCCCGCCGAGCAGGGTGTCGCCAACGGTATCGCCTCCACCGCCCTCAACCTCGGCAACGCCATCGGCCTCGCGGTGTTCACCGCGATCGCCGACATCGGCACCGAGGGCAAGACCGGCTCCGCGCTGCGCGCCGCCACCGCCGACGGCGAATTCCTGGTCGTCCTGCTCACCGCCGCGGGCATGGTGGTCGGCCTGCTGGCCACCCTCGCCCTGGACCGCCACTCCACCACCAGGCGGGTCACCGCCCGGAACGAGTCGGTCCCCGTCGTGCACTGAGTCCCGAACCGGGCGTCGGACGAGCCGAGTTCGGTTCTTCCGACGCCCGAGGACACGTCGGAATTTTCCCGAAAGTTCCGTTGACTTTTATTCAAAACAACGCCTACTCTCGGCTCCGGCACGGTAATACGCACGGCGTCGAAGGCAACTCCGCTCCGCGTCCCACGGCATCGCCCCGCGGTACCGAGATCCGGCCCCGCCCCGCTGCCCCGCCCCGATGTCCCGCGACGCGTCCTCGCCCACTCGCGTGCGTGCGCGTCGTCTCGGCGACTCGTGAACGGCCCGGTCCCACGAGAGGGGAACACAGTGTCCGCACGAAACGGCTCGGCATCGGAACTCGACCTCGCCACGGGCGGCCCGTCGGCGGAGGCCGACGAGGGCGGCACGAGTTGGCGGCACGCGGCGGCGCTCGGCGTGGTGGGTTTCGGCGTGGTCGGCGTCCTCACCCTGGCCATGGCGCAGGGCGCCCTCGCCGCCTCGTTCGCGGTGTCCGGGACGAGTTTCCAGGTGAGTTCGGGCAGGCTGAGCAGCGCCGGCCTGTCGTCCTACGTGAGCACCGACACCTCACTCGACGGCAAGGGACACCCGGTCTCGATGCTCGCCGTCGGCGACGCGACACTGAGCGACATCTGCCAGTCGGCCAGGGTCGAGACCCCGCTGGGGACGATCACCTTCAAACTCACCGCCGGCGGCGACGCGGGCGCGGTGACCGCGAAGAACCTGATCATCAGCGCCGAAGACCTGGTCGGCGACGCGCGGTTCGGGACCGTGGAGATCGGCCGCGACGCGTCAACCCTGGACAAGGTGCCCGGTGCGCGGGGCGAGCGCGGCACGTTCGGCCTCCAGGCGGGCGACGTCTCGGTGGCCGGCGTGCGGTCGCACGCGTGGTCGGCCACCGGCGGCACGTTCAACCTCCGGGGTCTGCGCGTCGGGGTGAGCCTCGACGGTGCCGGCTGCTTCTGATCCCCATCCCGCCGCCGGAGTCACCGCCTCCGCGGCTTGTGCTCGCACGTCACCTCCGAAGGGCGGAACGACATGGAGCCCAGATCGAGATCGGACCGGTACCTGCCGTTTCGGGCCGGGCGACGGGTGGTGCGCCGGTGGCGGCGCACCCGGCCGTTCTGGAGCGGGGTGTACCTGATCACGGGCGGCCTGGAGATCCTGGCCGTCCCGCTGTCCCCGCTGCCGGTGATGATCAGCCTGGGGATCGCCGGCATCGCGAGCCTGGCGATCGGGGTGATCCTGATCGTCGCCGGGCTGTTCATGTGGTTCGCGGCCCGACACCGGCACTTCGTCGGGATTTTCGCGCTGATCGTCTCGATCTCGTCCTTCGTGGCGGCCAACCTCGGCGGCTTCCTGCTCGGCATGCTGCTCGGCGTGCTCGGCAGCGCGATGGGCGTCGCGTGGCGGCCGAACCGGGTGCGGGAGGCGAAGCGGGCGGCACGGGCCGCGAAGGCGGAGAGGGCGGCGAACTCCGGGAGGCCGCACCGGGTTCGGTGGATCCCGGGGCCGGGTCGCCGCGGGCCCGGGACACCGGCCGGCGGCGGGACGGTGACGATGGCCGTGCTGCTGCCGCTCCTGCTCGTCGCGTCCGTCCTCGGCCCGGGCGAGAACCGGGCCGGGGCGGTGGCGTACGGCGGCAGCCGGGCCATCGTCAACGCCGCGCCGCCGGCGGAGCGGATCGTCGTCGGCGCCACACCCCCGGCGATCACCGCGAGCTTCTTCGCCCCGGTCGGCTTCGCCCTGGCCGGGGTGACCACCCTCGACACCGCGCGCGGGCCGCTGCGCGTGCTGGTGTTGACGATGGACTCGGCCCGCCTGCACGACTACCGACTGGCCACCCGGGACGGAGCCGGACCGGGGATGCGGATCGACACCACCCGGCTCGACCTCGACGGGCACGTGCGGATCTACCTGACCAGGCTGCACGGCTGTATCGAGGGCCTGCTCTGCCTCGACTTCGCGGCCGACGGCCTGCCGCTGCCGCCGATCATCCCGCCGTTCGTGTTCATGACCGACGTCCGCGCCGAACAGGCGTTGGTCCGCACCGACCGGATCACCACGGACCTGAAGCTGACCTGAGCGGGTCCGCCCCGACCGTCACATGTCGAACAGCGCGCCGACGCCCTCCCCGTCGTGGATCCGGCGCACCGCTTCGGCCAGGACGGGGACGATGGACAACACCCGGAGTTTGTCGCTGTGTTCCTCGGCGGGAATCGGGACCGTGTTCGTACACAGGATCTCGAGCAGTCGTCCAGGACGATCACATCACGCCCGGTGATCTCCCCGATCACCGAGCCGATCGCCACCCGGTCGTCGGCGAAACGTCGAGAAGAAGCCGTGCACCTGCGGCGGGTGGGGCTCATGCCCGCCACATGCCAGGGGCGCGTCGGCCGAGCCGCCGAATTTGCCTCGGGCGCACACCCGACCCACGAGCGGGGCGGGCCGCCGCTCAGGTCCAGTCCCAGCCGATGCCGAGCAGGCCGGGTCCGACGTCCTGTTCGGCCAGGTGCACGATGCAGTGCCGGCCGTTCAGGGTCAGGTCGCGCCGGCCGGCACGCGGTGCGGTCGCCGTGCTCCGGGTGAACCGGCGGCAGTGCACGGGCAGTGCGGCGGGGTCGAAGCGCACCTGGAGCACGTACTGCCCGCAGGGGAAGGTGAATCCGCGGGTGTACTCCTTGCTCGGCCCGCCCGTGCCGTCCTCGAAGCCGTAGCCGAACACGTAGGTGTCACCGGCCCGCAGCCGCGCGTCGAACAACAACTCGGCGACCAGGACGGCCGAATCGCCGCTCCACCGCACCCGGCCCACCCGGCAGTTCTCGTTCGCCCGCACCCGTACCCGCTCGGGCGCGCAGCCCGGATCGCCGACGTGGATGGCCAGATAGCGGTCCACCCCGTCGCGATGCGCGCGCACCACGTGTTGCGAGGCGCGGCCCTGGAGTTCGCGGGCCGGGCCGACCCGGACCCGCTCCAACTGGCAGACGGTGTGCAGTCCGCCGTCGGCCGGCGACTCCAGGTCGGTGAGCAACCGCCCCAGCGAGCCCGATTCCTCGACCACCGCGCGGTACGGCCGGGACGCGGCGCGCTCACCGCTCGGCGGTTCGAGCAGCCCGGTCAGCGCGCGCGGCGGCAATTCCAGGACCTCCTCCAACGCCCGCACGGCACGCAACGATTCGGCGCGCCGCGGGCGCCGGGCGCCCTGCTGCCAGTAGCTGAGACTGGTCACCCCGACGTGTACGCCGCGCTGGGCCAGCCGGTGCTGCACGCGGTGCAGGGCGAGGCCGCGCGCCGCCAGTGCCGCGCGCAACGCCAGATGGAACGGGCCCGCGCGCAACGCCCTCGCCAGTTCCGCCTCGACCGGATCGGGTCGGGTGTCGGTCCGCGACATCGCGCGCCTCCCTTGTGAACGTTCACGGCCGTCCGGTCGGGGCCGGCGGTCCCGGCCGAGGTGTCCCGGTCGACCGGTCGCACGTCGTTCACACGCCGGTCGAGGCGTTCACACCACCGCTTCACCCCGCATTGAAGCGTCTTGAAAGACACCACGACAACACCCGATGCTCCACCTTGCAGCGTCCGGACGCGCGCCACGTTCCACCCCCCGTCCCTCCGTTACGGAAGGAACGCCATGACTCGAACGTCCCCACGCACGGGCCCCGCGTCCGGTCGGCGCGGTACCGCGGTGACCCTCGCCGTGGTCGCCCTGCTCTCCGCACTGTTCACGGTGCCGTCGGCGGCGACCGCGTCCGCCGCGGGCTCCGGCTCCGCTTCCGCCCCCGCGTCGGCCTCCGTCGCGACCGACGCCGCGGCGCCGGTCGCGCTCGGCGCCAAGCGGCTGAACATCACCATGCAGGCCCAGCAGAAGAGCAATTGGTGCTGGGCGGGAGCCGGCAACACGATCGCGACCTGGTACGGCCGCGGTTACAGCCAGAACCAGTTCTGCAACGCGGCATTCGGCCGATCGCAGAACACCGAGTGCCCCAACTCCCAGGCCAACCTGGGCAACGTGCAGAACGCGCTGCGCTGGGCCGGAGTCAACTCCGGCTCCTATGTGAACGGTTGGCTCCAATACAGCACCGTACAGAGCGAGATCAACGCCGACCGGCCGATCGAGACCCGGATCCAATGGTCGTCCGGCGGCGGGCACATGCACGTGATCTACGGCTACGACACCGCGCAGAGCTGGGTCTACTGGGGCGACCCGTGGCCGTCGAGCACCCGCTACAACTGGGCTTCGCACAACTGGTACGTGGACAACAACGAGTTCTCCTGGACCCACTCGCTCTACCGGATCGGAGCGTGACGCCATGACCGCAGGGCCCATCAAGCGTCTGTTCGCGGCCGGCACCCTGGCCGCGGCGCTCACCCTGACCCTCACCCCGCAGGCCGCGCACGCCGCGTCCGTTCCCGCGCCGCCGGCGCCGGACGCGGTGAGTGTGAGCGCGGCCCGGGACGTGGTCGTCGCGCCGGGCACGATCGACACGCTGGCCAGGTTCTTCGCCCGGGACGGCGCGCTCGCGGCGACGAACGCGGCGCCCAGGATCGACGGCGACGTGGTCGCCGTGTACATGTTGTCCCCGGAGTTCGTCGCGGCCCGACCGGGCGCGGCGGCGGTGCCGATCGCCCGGCGGGAGTTCCTGGCCGGCACGGCGGTCGCCACGGACGGCCGCCGGGCGTCGGTCTGGACGGCCGACACCGACCGGGGCCCGCAGGTGGTCAACATCGCCGAGGGCGACGACGAGGCCCGCTACGTCGCCGCCGGTGCGCGGTTGTCGCCCGGCGGGGTGGTCTTCCGCGAGCCGCAGATCAACGCCTGGTACGTGCAGTCCGGCGACCGGGTGTCGCCGCTCAACGCCGACGCCGAGCACGCGATCGGCGCGGGCGGGACCACCGTCGCGGCCTACCAGCGGCGGGTACACCGGGCGTACGCCGACAAGTTGCCCGGTTCCGGCTACGACGCGAAGGGGTTGGCGGGCGGCTTCGGGCCCACCGACCCGGGTGCGGCGCGGTCCGGCACCGGTGACGACCCGTTCGGCGTGGTGCCCACCGCGTTCGCCGCGGCCGGGTTGCTCGGTGCGGCGGGTCTGGGCGGCGTCGTGGTGCGGGTGCGGCGGCGCCGTTCCTGAACCCGGGCCGGCGCCGGTGCGGTTGCCGGCGGCGTGAGCAGGGCCTTCCCGGTGTCGGGGAGTCGGGTCTCCACCCCCGCCGACTCCCCTGCCGGGAAGGCCCTTTCGCGCCGCGCGCACTACATCCGGTCGGGCGCCTCGATGCCGAGCAGGTCCAGGCCGAGGGCCAGGGTGCGGGCGGTGAGGTCGCAGAGGGTCAGCCGGGAGTCGCGGATCGCGGGCTCCGCGCGGACTACCGGACACTTTTCGAAGAACGTGGTGAACGCGGTGGCCAGGGCGAACAGATACTGCGTGAGCCGGTGGAATTCCAGCGACGCGCCCACCTCCTCGATCACCTCGGGAAGGGCGAGCAGGCGCAGGGCCAACTCCCGTTCGGCCGGCTCGCGCACGATCGGGACGACGCTCGGGTCCGGTGTCCCGACGCCGGCCCGGCGCAGGATCGACAGGCTCCGGACCCGGGCGTACTGGAGATACGGCGCGGTGTTGCCGTCGAAGGCGAGCATGCGGTCGTAGTCGAAGCGGTAGTCCTTGCGCCGATCCGCCGACAGGTCGCCGTACTTGACCGCGCCGATGCCGACCGCGCGGGCCACCGCCGCCCGGGTGTCCGCGTCCAGGTCCGGGTTCTTCCCGGCGATCGCCGCCCGCGCCCGGGCCACCGCCTCGTCGAGCAGGTCCACCAGCTTGATCGACGCGCCCGCCCGGGTCCGCAGGATCCGGCCGTCGTCGCCCAACACGTAGCCGAAGTCGACGTGTTCGACCCGGGTGGGCGCGGCGAGCCAGCCCATGGACCGCGCGGTCGCGAAGACCATCTCCAGGTGCTCGCGCTGCGGCGCGCCGATCACGTACAGCAGCCGGGTCGCGCCCACCTCGCGCACGCGCTGCCGGACGGCGGCCAGGTCGGTGGCGGCGTAGTTGAAGCCGCCGTCGCTCTTGCGCACGATCAGCGGCAGCGGCTCGCCCTCGCGGTTGGTGAAGCCGGCGGGGAAGACACACTGCGCGCCCTCGCTCTCGCGCAGCAGCCCGGCCTCGGCCAACTCCCGTATCACGGACGGGAGTCGGTCGTTGTAGTGACTCTCGCCGAAGAAGTCGTCCTCGGTGAGCCGCACGCCCAGGCGGGTGTAGACGGCGGTGAAGTACGCCTTGGATCCGGCGACCAGCACGTGCCACAGACGCAGCGTCGTCGGATCGCCCGCCTGGAGCGCGACCACCCGCTTGCGCGAGTGCTCGCGGAACGCCTCGTCGGCGTCGAACGCGCGCCGGGCGGCCTGGTAGAAGCCGGTCAGGTCGCCGACGGACAACTCGTGCGCGGCCTCCGCCTCGCCGATGTCGAGCAGATGCTCGATGAGCATGCCGAACGGGGTGCCCCAGTCGCCGAGATGGTTGCGCCGCAGCACGGTGTGGCCCTGCCAGTCCAGGATCCGCACGGCGGCGTCGCCGATGATCGTCGAGCGCAGGTGGCCGACGTGCATCTCCTTGGCGGTGTTGGGGCCGGAGTAGTCGACGAGGACGGTCTCGGGGCGGTCGGCGCGGGGCACGCCGAGTCGGGGATCGGCGGCGATGTCCGCGAGCAGGGTGCCGAGTCGGGCGGGGTCGAGGTCGAGTTCGATGAAGCCGGGTCCGGCCACGCGGGCCGTCGGGCACAGGTCGTCGAGTCGGGCCCGTCGAAGTACCTCGGCCGCGACCTCACGCGCGTCGCGGCCCAGTCGTCGAGCCAGGCCCAGGGCCCCGTCGCACTGGAAGTCCGCGTGCCGGCCGCGGCGCGTCGACGGATCGACGGGCGTACCCGCGACCTGTGCGAACGCCGGGGCCAGCCGCTCGATGAGCAGCTTCTCCGGATTGACCATGTCCGGAAGCTAGCCGACCCGGCGTCGTTCGCTCACCTGGATTTCCGGTGCGGCGGTCGGTCGGCGGGTCAGGGCTTGTCGGCGGGCGGGGCGGGGCGGGTGATCCGGTCGAGTTCGGCGGCGAGTACGCGGGTCGCGGTCTCGGCCGACATGCGGTCCGGGTAGAGCAGGACGTGCACGCTCAGCCCGTCGATCAGCGCGAGCAGGCCGGCGGCGACGGTGTCCACGTCGACGCCGTCGACGAGTTCGCCGTCGTCGCGGGCGTCGGCCAGCACACCGCGCACGATCACGCTCAGGTCCTCGCGTTCGCGCCGGTTGTTCTCGGCGACCTTGGCGCTGAGCCGGGCCCGGTGCCAGACGGCCAGTTCCAGGACGGTTTCGTCGACCCGGTCCGCGTCGAGCGGGAGCAGGTCGGTCAGTCCCTCGCGCAGCGCGGCCAGGCCGAAGCGGCCGGCGGTGAGATCGAAGAACCGCCGGGCGATGCGCCGGTGCGACCAGTGCACGGCGGCGAGCAGGACATCGTCCGGGTCGGCCAGGCCGAGGTCGGCCACGGGGGGTTCGAGTGCGGCGGCGACCGGTTCCGGCGCGACCGCCGCGCCGCTCTCGGCGACCACCAGCCGGAAGGCGGCGGCGCGCACCCGGTCCTCGTCACGAGCTGCATCCCGGGGACCCGACATACCGGCAGCCTACGGCCTGATCGGGCGTTTATCGCGGACCCGGCGCCGGGGCGCGACCGGCGCCCGTCGACACCGGCGGATCGGTCCGGACCCTTGTCGGGCTACAACACCAGCGACAACACCAGCACGAAGCCGCCCGCGACCACCGAGATGATCGTCTCCATCAGCGACCAGGTCTTGATCGTCTGACCGACGTTCATCCCGAAGTACTCCTTGACCAACCAGAACCCGGCGTCGTTGAGGTGGCTGAAGAACAGCGACCCGGCGCCCACGGCCAGGACGAGCAGGGCGGTGTGCGTGGTGCTCATGTCCGCCGCCAGCGGTGCCACCAGGCCGGCCGCCGAGATGGTGGCCACCGTCGCGGATCCGGTGGCCAGGCGGATGGCGACCGCGATCAGCCAGGCCAGGAGCAGCGGCGAGATGGACCAGTCCTCGGAGATGTCCAGGATCATCCGGCCCACGCCGATGTCGACCAGGGTCTGCTTGAAGCCGCCGCCCGCGCCCACGATGAGCAGGATCCCGGCGATCGGCAGCAGCGCCTTCTCGACGGTGGTTGCGAGCCGGTCTCGGCGGAAGCCGGCCGCCCGGCCGAGGGTGAACATCGCCACGAGCACCGCGGACAGCAGCGCGATCAGCGGTGAGCCGACCACGTCGGCGACCCGCTGGACCCGGTCGGCGGGATCGTCCACGACGATGTCGACCAGGGCCTTGCCGAGCATCAGCACGACGGGCAGCAGCACGGTGGACACGGTGACGGCGAAGCTCGGCCGGCGCTCCAACTCCTCGGAGGGCCGCTCCGGGACCAGCCGCTCCGGCGGCGCGATGTCCACCCAGCGGGCGGCGTAGCGGCCGAACAACGGGCCGGCAACGGCCAGCGTCGGGATGGCGACCACCACGCCGAGGGCGAGCACCACGCCCAGGTCGGCGTCGATCGCGTCGATCGCGGCGAGCGGCCCGGGGTGCGGCGGGACCAGGCCGTGCATGACGGACAGGCCGGCCAGCGCGGGGATGCCGACCCGCATCAGCGAGTGGTTGCCGCGCTTGGCCACGAGCAGCACCACCGGGATCAGCAGGACCACGCCGACCTCGAAGAACAGCGGGAGCCCGATGATGCCCGCGATCAGCGCCATCGCCCACGGCATCGTGCGATCGCTCGCCTTGGCCAGGATGGTGTCCACGATCTGGTCGGCGCCGCCGGAGTCGGCGAGGAGTTTGCCCAGGATCGCGCCGAGCGCGATCAGTACGCCCACGCCCGCGACGGTGGAGCCGAGTCCGGAGGTGAAGCTCGCGATCGTCTTGTCCATGGGCGCGGCGGCGACCGCGCCCAGGACGAGCGAGCCGATGGTGAGGGCGAGGAAGGCGTGCAGCTTGAGGCTGCCGATCAGCAGGACGATGACGCCGATGCCGACCAGGACGGCGAGGCCCAGTTGGGCGTGTCCGGCCGAGGTGATCGGCGCGGCCGGAGCCGCCGCCAGCGCCGGCAGGTCGATGGTGCTCATGGGGTTCCCTGATTCCGGTTCCGGTGTGTGTCCGGATCGCGTGGTGTCTCCAGGCGGCGCAGCGCGGCGACGGCCCGGGTGGTGAGGGTGGCGGGGCCGGGCGTGATGTCGAGGGAGACACCCGCCTCGTCCGGATCCAGTGGTTGCAGGTCGGCGAACTGCGAGTCGAGCAGTGTCTCCGGCATGAAATGGCCGGTGCGCTCGTGCAGCCGCTCGGCGATCAGCGCGCGGTCGCCGGCGAGGTGGATGGTGATCGCGTCGGGCGCGGCGCGGCGCAGCCGGTCGCGGTAGGCCCGCTTGAGGGCCGAGCAGCCGACCACGCCTCCGGTGTCGGCGTGCGCGCCGAGCCAGTCGCCGATGGCGTCCAGCCAGGGAGCGCGGTCCACGTCGTCCAGCGGGATCCCGGCCGACATCTTGGCGATGTTGGCGGGTGGGTGGAAGTCGTCGGCGTCGGCGTAGGGCACCCGCAGTTCGGCGGCCAGCAGGCGACCGACGGTGGACTTGCCCGTGCCGGACACACCCATGACGACCACGACGTGGGGTGCGCTCATCGATACCTCGCTGTCTCGGCCCGGCCGGCCCGGCTCGTGCTCGGGCGCCGTCCCATACCCAAACCTATAGGTAGTACTTAATCAAGCCTTCGAGGCAATTAAGTCATACATAATCGCATCGGCTTCCGGGGCCCCGCCCAGTAGGGTGACGCCATGGAGAACGAGGGCCGGGGCTTGCATATGAAGGTGCTGGAATCCCTCGGGCCCGCCATCGCGGCCGGCGCCTACCCGGCCGGCACGGTGCTTCGTACCGACGAGCTGGAAGAGCGCTTCGAGGTCTCCCGCACGGTGGTCCGCGAGGCCGTGCGGGTGCTGGAGTCCATGCAGCTGGTCGAGTCGCGCCGGCGGGTGGGGGTCACCGTCCGCCCGGCCGAGCGGTGGAACGTCTTCGACCCGTACGTGATCCGCTGGCGCCTGGCCGGCGCCGACCGCCCGCGCCAACTGCGGTCGCTGACCGAACTGCGCTCGGCGATCGAACCCGCCGCCGCCGCGCTGGCCGCCCGGTTCGCCACGCCGGCCCAGTGCGCCGCGCTGACCGAGCACGCGCTCGGCATGGTCTCCACCTCGCGCGGTCGACAGTTGGCGGCGTACCTCGTGCACGACATCGCCTTCCACCGGCAGATCCTCACCGCGTCCGGCAACGAGATGTTCGCCCGCCTGGGCGACGTGGTCGCCGAGGTGCTGAGCGGACGCACCCACCACCACGTGATGTTCCCCGACCCGGACCCGCCGGCCGTCACCCTGCACGTCCGGGTCGCCGAGGCGATCCGCGAGGGCGACGCGGTCGCCGCCGAGCGGTTGACCCGGGAGATCACCGTCGGGGCGATGGCCGAACTCGAGGTGTTGGCACCGGAGTCCGGGCAACCGGCCGGGCGCGGCTGACTCGGGGATCGCCAACCTCCCGATATCCCCCCGAAGATCACCAACCGCCTTGTATCAAAAGGGACTTCGTTACCCGCGCCGGCGTTCGAACCATTGACCGATTGGTCTGGACCTCTTAACTTGAGGAACGTAATACGGATGTGAACACGCGGTGAAATGAGGCGTGCGACGCGGACCCGGACCGTTCGAACGTCCTTCGCATTCACTCGTCCCCAAGGAGAGTTCCATGCGTACAAGGACCATCCTTACGGCGATGGCCGTACCGGCCGTCTCGGTCCCCCTGATCATGGCCGGCACCGCCAGCGGCCACGGCTGGGTCACCAGCCCGCCCAGCCGGGCCGCCTACTGCGCCAACGGCACCGTCACCAACTGCGGCGAGATCCAGTGGGAGCCGCAGAGCGTCGAGGGCCCCAAGGGTTTCCCCACCCGCGGTCCCGCCGACGGCACCCTGTGTGCGGGCGGCAACAGCCGCTTCGCCGAACTGGACGACCCGCGTGGCGGCGCGTGGCCGACCTCCCCGCTGGCCTCCGGCGGGAGCAAGACCTTCACCTGGAAGCTCACCGCGCGGCACGCCACCACGTCGTTCCGCTACTTCATCACCAAGGCGAGCTGGTCGCCCGGCCAGAAGATCACCCGGGCCCAGTTGGAGAGCACCCCCTTCCTGACCGTCCCCTACAACGGCGTACAGCCGGGTTCCGTCGTCTCGCACACCGGCACGGTCCCCGGCGGGCGCAGCGGCCGGGCCGTGGTCCTCGCGGTCTGGGACATCGCGGACACCGGCAACGCCTTCTACCAGTGCACCGATGTGACGTTGTGATCCGGCGGCCCGGACGGCCCGGATAGCTCGGGCGGTCCGGACGGCCCGGGCGGTTCGGAACGCCCGGGCGATTCGACCGGCACACCGTCGCGAACGCGCCGGTGGGTCGCCGCGATTCGGCGACCCACCGGCCCACGCACGTTCGCGGTGCCCTCCATGGGCAGGCCCCGTTTGCCGACTCGGCAACAAGGTTTGTCAGGCGACCCCCGTCGGGCGGAGCATGCGCACGGGCGACGGACCACGCGCCGCCCGCCCGGTCCCGCCGACCGGGCACACCGCCATCGCCCTGGAGGACGTCCGCGATGACCGACGACAAACCCTCGACCGCCGAGCCGTCGACCGCCCCGCTCACACCCGCGCAGTCGTGGGACGCGCGCTACGCGGAGAAGGAACGGATCTGGAGCGGCAACCCGAACGCCCCGCTGGTCCGCGAGACCTCCGACCTGCCGCCCGGCCGTGCCCTGGACCTGGGTTGCGGCGAGGGGGCCGACGCGATCTGGCTGGCCGGGCGCGGCTGGCGGGTGACCGGCGTCGACGTCTCCCGGATCGCCCTGGAGCGGGCCGCCGTCCACGCCCGGGAGGCGCGGGTCGCCGACCTGGTCGACTGGCAGTGGCACGACCTGGACGAGACCTTCCCCGAGGGCGACTTCGACCTGGTCTCGGCGCACTTCCTGCACTCGCACGCCGGCCTCGACCGCGATCGCATCCTGCGCGCGGCGGTCGCGACCGTCGCCCCGGGCGGGGTGCTGTTGGTCGTCGGGCACTGCGGAATGCCGCCGTGGGAGACCGACCCGACGCCCGACATGGCGCTCCCCACGCCCGACGAGGTGCTGGCCTCGCTCGAACTCCCCGACGGGGAGTGGGAGGTGCTGCGCAGCGAGGAGCACGAGCGGGTCCAGAACGACCCCGAGGGCCGGCCGGTCACCCGCGTCGACAACACGCTGATGGTGCGCCGACTGCCGAAGGGCTGAACCCCCCGGCCGTCAGGCCGGTTCGTGGGCGACCGAGCACCCGCCCGACGCGGACACCCGGACCCGACTGACGGCCCCGTCGCCCCACCCGATGTCCACGCCCCACCCGGCGTCCGCGCCCGACGCCGTCTCCGTCGCGCGCGGTGCTGGGCCGGGCGGGGTGTCGGCCCAGCTCAGGGACAGTGCGCTGACCAGCGGACCGGCCGTCGCGACGCCGTCGAGCGCGGGCACCTCGGCCGCCTCGCCGAACGCCGTCCCGTGCGGCGCCGGGTGGATCGTGGCCCGGTCCCAGCCCAGCAGACCGGTGAGGCCGGCGTGCACGGCGTCGGTGCGCACCCGCGCCCGTACGCCGTCCACCGAGGAGCGCGGGTGGGCGCCGGACGCCGCCGCCGGCGCCCACCCCGTCTCGCGCACCGCCGTGCCGGCCGGCGCCTGTACCCGGTGCACGCGCACCTCGTACGCACCGCGCACCACGGCGACCGACACGACCCGGGTGCCCGGTACCGCCTTCCCGGCGAGGGTGGGTACGTGTGCCGAGGCCGCCCAGTGCGACCCGGCGCCCAGCGGCTCGACCCGGCCGCGCTCGGTGACCCGACCGTCGAGGACCAGGCCCAGGTGGTTGTCGGCGAGGTCGCCGTCCCGGGTGGGGCCGGTCGCCGCGGAGTAGGACAGGCGGGCGTACAGCGGGTCGTCGGGGGCGAGTTCGGCGCTCGGCGCGGCCGGCTGGTGGTCGGCGCCGTGGTTGAGCAACCGTGCCGTGCCCCCGCCGGAGTGTACGAGCAGGCCCGGCCCGGGCAGCCCGAACCCGCTCTCCGCGCCCTCCGTCTCGGCCGGCCCGGCGCACTCGCGCGCGGTCCACACCTCGTGGTCCTCGGGCAGCAGCAGGCCGACGAAGCCCTTGGCCGCCCAGTACGGCGACGCCGAGCCCGAATAGGACTGCACGGTCGCCGGGTCGGGGCCGTACCAGCCCAGGGACAGCAGGCCGTCCGGGGCCGCCGCGCCGCGATCGAGGAAGTGCCGCAGCACGCCGCTCGCCAGCCGCCGCGTGGTGCCCGGCGAGTGGGGCGTGGCGTCCACCAGCGCGCCCAGCCACAGCGGCGCGGCCGCGGCGAACCGGTAGGTCAGCGAGCGTCCCTGGTGCAGCGGTGCGCCGGCGCGGTCGAAGAGGCGGCCGTAGCCGGTCAGGAACGTGCGCAGCCGCTCGCGCCGGACCGCGTCGACCGGCTCGCCCGCCACCGTCGCGCACAGCAGCGGGTACAGGTGCAGGGCCCAGCCGTTGTAGTGGTCGAAGTAGCGGCCCGCGCCGTCGGTGTACCAGCCGTCGCCGACGTACCAGTCCTCGATCCGGGCCAGACCGCGGTCGATCGCCGCGCGGGCCTGCTCGGGATACCGGCCGGCCGCCTCGAGGAAGGTGCCGACCGCGACCGGGAAGAGCCACCAGTTGTTGTCGACCGGCTCGTGCCGCAGGGCGCCCGCCAGCCAGTCGGCGGCCCGCTCCCGGGTGGGCTCGTCCAGCCGGTCCCACAGGTGCGCCTTCGTCAGATGCAGGGCCAGCGCCACCGACGCGGCCTCCACCATCGCCTGGCCGCGGTCGACCACGGCCGGCCAGGACTCCGGATCCGCCGTGCCCGGTGCGGCGGTTCCCGCCCGCAGACCGTCGGCGTACGGTTCGAGCAGACCGGCCGGGACGGGCCGACCGCAGGCCGCCGCGCCGGCCGCGCGCAGCGCCGCGAGCAGGAAGGTGCGGGCGTACCCCTCCAGGCCGTCGGAGCGCTCGCCCGACCAGCTGGTGCGGCCCGGCAGCGTGATCAGCGCGCCGCCGGGGGAGCGGTACGGGCGCACCGCCGCGAGCAGGCCGTCGGCCACCGCTTCCCAGTGCGCGCGCGTCCAGCCGGTGTACGGGCTCAGCGTGCGGTCCTCCGGCGGGAGCACGAAGGGGTGCGGTGTGTTCACGGATCTCCTCGACTCGGCGGCTGGGGCCTGTCCGGCGCGCTCGCGCCGACCGATCGACCGTGCGACCCGTTCGGCCGTCGACACGCTAGGTGGGGTCGATCGATCAGGTCAAGAGTCGGTTTGATCGAACGATCCTTTTCAATCAAAATCGAATGGCGATGCCCTAGGCTGAGGCGGCGGCCGGACAGCAGCCGGACGCCAGGGGGGCACGCCGGGCGCAGGCGTGCGCGACTCGGAAGGACGACGTCCACGGTGTTGGCGGAACAGCGGCAGGAACTCATTCTCAAAACGGCCCGCGAGCGGGGCAGCGTCAAGGTGGTGGAGATCGCCGAGGAGCTGGGCGTTTCCCTGGTCACCGTGCGGCGCGACGTCACCGCGCTGGTGGCGAGCGGGCTGCTCGCGCGGGTACACGGCGGGGCCACCCTGCCGCACGCGCGCCCGGCCGCGCCCGGCCCCGGCCGGCCTCCCGCGAACGGCCACGACGGCCCGACGATCGGCATGCTCGTCCCGTCCGCCACCTACTACTTCCCGGAGGTGGTGCGCGGCGCCCGGGACGCGGTCGAGGCGATCGGCGGCCGGCTCGTGCTGGGCATCTCGCGCTATCTGCCCGCCGAGGACCGCGATCAGGTCGACCAGCTGCTGCGCGGTGGTGTGGACGGGCTGCTGCTGACCCCCTCGCGCGCGCCGGGACCGGGCGGCGAGGACGCGTGGATGGGGCGCCTGCCGGTGCCCGTGGTCCTGGTGGAGCGCCGTGCCGAGATCGGCTCCGGGCTGGAACACCTGGACCGGGTGGCCTCCGACCACGCGCTCGGCGCCGCCCAGGCGGTACGCCGGCTGGGCGCGCTCGGCCACCGGCGCATCCTGCTCGTGGCCCGCTCCGGCAGCCCGACCACGCCCGCCGTGCATGCCGGGTACACCGCCGCGATGGCCGCGCTCGGGCTGACCCCGCCGGATCCGGCCGGGGTGGAGACGCCGCACCCGGGCGAGGACGCGGACGGCTTCGACCGGGCGGTGACGCGGGTGATCGAGGCGGCCCGCACCGGCGCCGCCACCGCCGCCCTCGTGCACAACGACCAGGACGCGCTGCTGCTGGTGTCCCGGCTGCGGGCGGCGGGCCTGGACGTGCCCGGCGACCTGGCGCTGATCGCCTACGACGACGAGGTGGCCGCGCTGGCCGACCCGCCGCTGAGCGCGATCGCGCCGGCCAAGCACGAGGTCGGCCGGATCGCCGTCGAACTCCTTGCCGCCCGGCTCGCCGACGGCGACGAGGGGCGGGCGCCCCGGCACATCTCGCTGGTGCCGAGGCTGCGGCTGCGGGAGACCACCGAGCCGGCCGATCCGAACGCGCCGACCGAGGCGAGCGGAGCGATCCCGTCCGCCGTACCGACACCGACCACCCCCTCGCGAACGAGCGAAACCGACCGAACCCCTGCGTGATCGAACGATCATAGCGAGTTTCGTTTTTCATCGATTGTTCATTTGCTCTTGACGCTGTTCGCTCCTGAACGAATGATGCTCGCTATCGCCTTCGATGCAGGTTCGACCCAGGAGCATCCATGCAGCGCACATCCATCCGACTCGGCACGGCTCTCGTCGGCATAGTCACCGCCCTGAGCCTCGTCACGGCCTGCGGCGGTGGCGACGGCGACAAGAAGAAGGACGCGGGCGCCGGCCCCGCCGCGGGCGGCGGCCCGGCGCAGAAGCAGGAGCTGAGCTTCTGGTCCTGGACCAAGGGCACCCAGGAAGTGGTGGACGCGTTCAACAAGTCGCACCCCGACATCCAGGTCAAGTACGAGCAGATCCCGTCCGGCAACGCGGGCGGCTACGCGAAGATGTCCAACGCGGTCAAGGCGGGCAACGCCCCCGACGTGCTGACCATCGAGTACCCGCAACTGCCCGACTTCGTCAGCCAGGGCGCGGTGCAGGACATCACCTCGAAGGTGTCCGGGCTGAAGTCGAAGTTCCCCGCGTCGGTCAACAAGCTGACCGAACTGGGCGGCAAGACCTGGGCGGTGCCGCTGGACGCCGCGCCGATGGCGCTCTACTACCGCAAGGACTTCTTCACCGACCACAACATCGCGGTGCCCAAGACCTGGGACGAGTACCGGGCCGCCGCCGAGCAGGTCAAGAAGGCCGACCCGAACGCCCGGATCGGCACCTTCTACCCCGACGACCCCAGCACCATGGCGGGCCTGACCTGGCAGGCCGGCGGCGCGTGGTTCGGCACCGAGGGCGAGTCCTGGAAGGTCTCGCTCACCGACCCGAACTCGCGCAAGGTCGGCGAGTACTGGAACAAGCTGGTCTCCGACGACCTGGTGCGTGTGCAGCCCTCGTTCAGCCAGCAGTGGAACGCCGACCTCAAGAGCGGCGGCACCGTCGGCATCGTCGGCGCCTCGTGGAGCGCGGGCGTGCTCAAGAGCAGCCAGCCCGATCTGGCCGGCAAGTGGGCCGTCGCGCCCCTGCCCGACTGGGGCACCCCGGCCAACGCCATGCTGGGCGGCTCGACCTTCGCGGTGAGCAAGGACAGCAAGAAGAGCAAGGCCGCGCTCACCTTCATCGAGTGGATGACCACCACCAAGGAGGGCATCTCCGCGCGGATCGCCTCCGGCACCTCCAGCGCCTACCCGGCCGCCACCGAACTGGTGCCCACCGCCTCGCAGTTCTTCGACACCGGCTACTTCGGCAAGCAGGACATCTACCCGCTGTTCACCGACGCGGCGGGCAAGGTCGGCGCCGGCTGGACGTGGGGTCCGTCGATGACGCAGACGAACACCATCCTCAAGGACCAGTTCGGCAAGCTCTCCAGCGGTGGCACCATCGTGGGCGCCCTGGAGGAGGCCCAGAAGACCACCGTCGAGGAGCTGAAGAAGCGCGGCATTTCGGTCAAGTAGCCGACCGAACCTCGTTCGCGCGGCCGACGGGACCTCCGTCGGGCAGCCGACCGAGTCGCGGTCGGGCCGCCGGGCGCATCCGGTCCGCCGCCCGACCGACCGTCGACGCCTCGCGCCGGGTCCGCCCGGCGACGACGATTCCGGATCCGAGATCCGCAGGCCCCCGACGCGCGCCGCGCCGTCGCGCGTCGGGGGACCGCCACCAGGAAGCAGTTCCACTCCATGAACACATCCCTGCGCGCCGGCCGCCGGCGCCGGAAGACCACCGCCGCCCTGTTCCTGACCCCCTTCTACGTGCTGTTCATCGCCACCATGATCGTGCCGATCGGGTACGCGATCTGGCTCAGCCTGTTCACCGAGAAGACCTCGGGCCTGGGCTTCGGCGGCACCAGACGGGTGTTCACCGGCCTCGGCAACTACGCCGACGCGCTCGGCGACGACAAGTTCCGCGACGGTTTCATCGCGATCGGCCTGTACTGCCTGCTGTACATCCCGATCATGGTCGGCGCCGCCCTCGTGCTGGCGCTGCTGCTCGACTCGGCGCTGGCCAGGGCCCGCAGGTTCTTCCAACTCGCGCTGTTCCTGCCGCACGCGGTGCCCGGCATCATCGCCGCGCTGATCTGGGTCTACCTGTACACCCCAGGCCTGAGCCCGATCATCGACCTGCTCGAATCCGGCGGTCTGCACTGGGACTTCCTGGCCTCGGACACCGCGCTGTTCTCGATCGTCAACATCGCCACGTGGGAGTGGATCGGCTACAACATGATCATCTTCTACGCCGCGCTCCAGGCGATCCCGCGCGAGGTGGTCGAGGCGGCCACCGTCGACGGGGCCGGACCGGTGCGCATCGCGGTGTCGGTGAAGATCCCGATGATCCGCGCCGCCGTCGCCATGACGATGTTGTTCACCATCATCGGCTCGCTGCAACTGTTCACCGAGCCGTCCATCCTCAGCGACGCCAATCCGGCCGTCGGCAGCTCCTGGACGCCCAACATGTACGCCTACTCGGCCGCTTTCCGCGCCAACGACTTCGGCCTGGCCGCCGCCGCCTCCGTGCTGCTGGCCGTGTTCGCCGCGGCGCTGTCGTTCGGCGTCACCCGCCTGTCGTCCGGACGGAGGACCGCATGAGCACCACCGTGCAGCACCCGGGCGAGCACTCGGGCGGCGCCGCGGCCGACGCGCCCGCGCCGACCCCCGCCCGCACCGGCCGACCCGCCCGCCGCCCGCGCGCCAAGGGCCGCGCCACCGAGGCGCTGATGTCCAGGATCGCGGTCAACGGCGCCCTGGTCCTGGCCACCCTCTACATGCTGCTGCCGCTGGCCTGGTTGCTGATCGCCGCGACCAAGGACATGGGCGGCCTGTTCGGCGGCGACGGCTTCGCCTTCGACGGATTCCACTTCACCGAGAACGTCAAGGCGGTGAACAACGAGAGCGACGGGATCTACTGGCGCTGGTACCTCAACAGCCTGCTGTACGCGGGCGTCGGCGCCGCCGTGGGCTCGTTCGTCAGCGTGCTGGCCGGGTACGCGTTCGACAAGTTCGACTTCCCCGGGAAGGAGAAGTTGTTCGGCGGCGTGCTGCTCGGCGTGCTCGTGCCCACCACCGCGGTGGCCCTGCCGCTGTACCTGCTCGCCTCCAAGGTGGGCCTGGTCAACACCTTCTGGGCGGTGTTCATCCCGGTGATCGTCAACCCCTTCGGGGTCTACCTGGCGCGGGTGTTCAGCGCCGGATACATCCCCGGAGAGGTATTGGAAGCGGCCCGGATGGACGGCGCCGGCGAGATCCGCACCTTCCGCTCGGTGGCCCTGCCGATGATGATGCCGGGCTTCGTGACCATCTTCCTGTTCCAGTTCACCGCGATCTGGAACAACTTCTTCCTGCCCCTGGTGATGCTCTCCGACCAGAAGCTCTACCCGGTGAGCCTGGGCCTGTACTCGTGGAACACCAACGCGCACGCGTCGCCCGAGTTCTACCCGCTGGTGATCACCGGATCGCTGATGGCCGTCGTCCCGCTGGTCGTCGCCTTCGTCTCGCTCCAGCGCCACTGGCGTTCGGGGCTGTCCGCGGGGAGCGTCAAGTGACCGACGGCACGAGTACCACCACCACCCGACTCGGCGGCCCGGAACGGCGGCGACCGAGGGTATTGCTCGCGATGGACCCGGCCGTGGCCGCACGCATCCTGGACGACGAGGCCCGGACCCGACTGGACGCCCTCGCCGAGGTCGACCTGGACCTGATCGCGGCCGACTTCGCCGCCCCCGACGCGGCCGCCGCGCTGGCCGAGGCAGAGGTGCTGTTCACCTGCTGGGGCAGCGCGCCGCTGGACGAGGCGGTGCTGGCCCGTGCGCCGAGGCTGCGTGCCGTGGTGCACGCGGCCGGATCGGTCAAGCACCACCTCACCGACGCGGCCTGGGCCCGCGGCCTGATCGTCTCCTCCGGCGCGGCGGCCAACGCGCTGCCGGTGGCCGAATACACCGTTGCCGCGGTGCTGTTCGCCAACAAGCGGGTGCTACGGATCCGGGACGCCTACCGGGCGGAACGGCGCCTGGTCGACTGGGACGCCCGGTTCCCGGGATTCGGCAACTACCGGCGCACCATCGGGATCGTCGGCGCCTCCCGGATCGGCCGGCGCGTACTCGAACTGCTGCGCCCGTTCGACTTCGAACTGCTGCTGCACGACCCGTACGTGACCACGGATCAGGCCGAGGCGCTCGGCGCCCGACGGGTGGACCTGGACGAACTGATGCGCCGCTCCGACGTGGTCAGCGTGCACGCCCCCGAACTGGAGTCCACCCATCACCTGTTGGACCGCCGACGCCTGGCCCTGATGCGGGACGGCGCCACGCTGATCAACACCGCCCGCGGCTCACTGGTGGACCAGGAAGCCCTCACGGAAGAGCTGGTCGCCGGCCGCCTGGACGCGGTCATCGACGTCACCGAGCCCGACGTCCTCCCGCCCGCGTCCCCGCTCTACGACCTCCCCAACGTCCTCCTGACCCCGCACATCGCGGGCTCCCTCGGCGGCGAACTCCGCCGCATGGTGGCCTCGGCCCTCGACGAACTGGACCGCTACACCAGGGGCGTGCCCTTCGCCCACGAGGTGGAACCGGCAACCCTGACCCGCTCGGCCTGACCCCGCGCCCGACGCCCGAACCCCGCCTTCGGGCGTCGGGCCCGGGTCGGCCTCGAACGCCGGCCGGGGC
>NZ_BIFH01000040.1:151910-160531 GCF_003967355.1 Embleya hyalina
CCCGGGTCGGCCTCGAACGCCGGCCGGGGCCGCGCCCCGGCCGGCGTTCGAGGCCGACCGACCGCGAGCCACGTGTGTCGGCACGCCCGACCCACTCGGGAAGCCTCCCCGGCGGACTCGACCCGAGCGCCCTCCCCCACCGCCGCCACCGGCCGCGTCTCCCGCCCGGCAACACACCTGTCCCCTCGGGGACCTCCGTCTCGGCGCCCCGCACGCCGGCGGCGACCCACCGCACGACCCGGACGGGACCCCGTGCCGGCCGCCCGCGACCAACCGAGACGCGGCGGAGCGTCGCTCCGGCTCCGCCGGCGGTGTGGGTCACAGGCGGACGAGCATCTTGCCGGTGTTGGCGCCGCGCAGCATGCCGAGGAATGCCTCCGGAGCCCGGTCGATGCCGTGCACGATCGTCTCCCGGGTGCGCAGGCCGCCCTCCGTGAGCCACTTCGTCGCCCGGGTGAGGTACGCCGGGAACTTGTCGTAGTGGTCGACCACGAGCAGGCCCTTCAGGGTCAGTTGCCGGAGCACCAGGTCGTAGAGGTTGCTCGGGCCCGGGACCGGTTCGGTGGCGTTGTAACCGCTGATCATGCCGACGATGGCGGCCCGACCGTGCATCCGCAGTGCCCCGATGGCGGCCTCCAGGTGCTCTCCGCCGACGTTGTCCACGTACACGTCGATGCCCTCCGGCGCCGCCTCCGCCAACTGCTCCGCGATCGAACCGGCCCGGTGGTCGATGGCGGCGTCGAAGCCGAACACGTCCGTCAGGATCCGCCCCTTCTCGGGCCCGCCGGCCGACCCGATCACCCGGGACGCGCCGAGGTTGCGGGCGATCTGCCCGGCCAGGCTGCCCACCGCACCGGCGGCACCGGAGACGAAGACCACGTCGCCCGGGCGTACCGGAGCGGTCTCGGCGACCGCGAGGTAGGCGGTGAAGCCGACCTGCCCCAGCGCGCCGAGGTGGTCCTGCGGGCGGGTGGTCGAGACGTCCAGGACGGTGGCCTCGACGCCGTCGATCACCGCGTACTCGCGCCATCCGGCGAAGTGCGACACCGTCGCGCCCACCGCGACGTCCGCGCTGCGCGAGGCCACCACCTCGCCGACCGCGTGGCCCTCCAGCACGGCGCCGAGCGCGAACGGGACGATGTAGGAGGCGTTGTCGTTCATCCGACCGCGCATGTACGGGTCCACCGACATCCAGTTGTTGCGGACCAGGATCTGCCCGACGCCGGGCTCCGGGATCCCCGTCTCGACCAATGCGAAGTTCGCCGGCTCCGGCTCGCCCACGGGGCGCGACACCAAGTGGATCTCACGGTTCACGGGCGGATTGTCGGTGCTATCGATTTTGTCGATGTTGTTATTCTTTGCGTTCATTGTGAGGACTTCCTTGTCTCTCGGTCGGTGCGGCACCCCATACGTTGGCGGACCGCACTTCCGGTTTCCTTCCGATCGGCTGTAGGTCCGCGTGGGGTAGCGTGCGAGGGTGCGATTCGGGGTGCTCGGCCCGTTGGCCGTCTGGACGGAGGACGGCGCGTCGGTGCCGATCCCGGAGGCGAAGGTGCGCGCGCTGCTCGCGGATCTGCTGATCCACGAGGGCCGACCCGTGCCGGCCGACCGGCTGATCGAGGACCTGTGGGGCCGTCGACTCCCGCGCAATCCCGTCGCCACGCTGCAGACCCGGGTGTCCCAACTGCGCCGCGCGCTGGAGGCCGCCGAACCGGGTGGACGGGACCTGGTGGTGTGGCAGCCGCCCGGCTATCGCCTCGCCGTCTCGCCCGACGCGGTGGACGCGGGCCGGTTCCGGGTCCTGGTCGAGCGGGCCCGGAGCACCGAGGACGCGCAGACCCGGAAGACGCTGCTGACCGATGCGTTGGCGTTGGGACGCGGGCCGGCGTACGCCGACGTCGCCGACGAGGAGTTCGCCCGCTCGGTGGCCGTGCGGCTGGACAAGGAACGCATCACCGCCCAGGGGGAGCACGCGCTGGCCCGGCTCGATCTGGGCGAACAACCGTCCCCGGTCGACGAGATCGGCGACCTGGTGACCCGCCACCCGCTGTGCGAACGGCTGCGCGCGGTGTACCTGCGCGCCCTGTACCTGGCCGGGCGGCAGAGCGAGGCGCTGGCGGCGTACGCGGAACTGCGCGAGCGGCTCGCGGACGAACTGGGCGTGGATCCGGGGCCGGAACTGGCCGCGCTGTACGAGCGGATCCTCAGGCAGGATCCCGGGTTGCAGGCGACCGCGCCGGGTTCGACGATGGTGGATTCCCGCGCGGGGGCGGTCGCGGCGCCGGGAGGGGCTTCGGGCTCGACTTCCGTTCCCGAGCCGGGGCCGGGTTCTGTTTCCGATGCCGGCTCGGGGCCGGGGGTCGGCTCGGGGTCGGCCGCGGTTTCCGGCCCGGTCGCGTTCGCCGCCGCCCCGTCGCCGACGTTCGGGTTGCCCGTCGCGCTCACGCCGTTGATCGGTCGGGCGGACGCGGTGGCTCGGGTGCGGGCGCTGATGGCCGCGGAACGGCTCGTCACCCTGACCGGTCCCGGCGGTGTGGGCAAAACCGCACTGGCGGTCGAGGTGGCCCGGGACCTGCCACCGCCGGTCTCGGACGGCGTTCCGGGCGTCGAGGCGGTGGGATTCGTCGATTTCGTCGACCTCGACCCCGCCACCGCCACCCCGGCGGACGTCGTCGAGACGATCACCCGGGAGTTGCGGACGGCGGCGGGCGTCGGCGGCGAACTGCGCGCGTTGGCCGCCGCGTTGGCGTCCCGGCGGCTGCTCCTGGTGTTGGACACCTGCGAGCATGTCGTCGACGCGGTCGCCACCGTCGCCGAGGGACTGCTTCGGGCGGTGCCCGGGCTGCGGATTCTGGCCACCGGTCGGGAGCCGTTGGCCGTGCCGGGCGAGCGGTTGTGGCCCGTTCCGCCGCTGCCGGTGCCCGCGCCGGAGGCGGCGCCGGAGGTTCCGATGGGCCATGCGGCCGTGGAGCTGTTCGTCGAGCGGGTCGCCGCGACCGTGCCGGGGTTTCGTGCCGATGCCGACAACGCCGCCGCCGTGGCCACGATCTGCCGTCGTCTGGACGGGATCCCGCTCGCACTGGAGTTGGCCGCCGGCCGGGTACGCGGCCTCGGCGTCGCGGAGGTGGCCGCCCGCCTGGACGATCGATTCGCGATCGTGGCCTCGGGCCGTCGGGCCGGCCCGACACGACACCGCACCCTGCGCGCCACGCTCGACTGGAGCTGGGACCTGCTGTCCCCACCCGAACAGGCGGTGCTGCGCCGCCTGTCCGTGGCCGAGGGCGGATGGCGGCTCCCGGACGCGATCGAGGTCGCCGGGGCGGGCGGCGGCGACCTCGATGTCGTCGACGCGCTGACGCGCCTGGTGGACCGCTCCCTCGTGGCGATGACGGTCGAACCCGACGGCCCCCGCTATCGGTTGGCCGAATCGGTGCGGGCGTACGGGCTGGACCGGCTGTGGGAAGCCGGCGAACTCGCGGGCCGACGACGGGTGTCGACCTGAGGGACGACCACCCCCGACCGTGCGGCGGTGGGGACCGCACCGGTGGACGCGCTACGCGGGGTGTTCCGCGCTTTCGGGGCGCGCGGTGTCCGTGCCGGCGGTGGTGAAGACGACGTCCTCGGCGTGCGGAACGATCTCGACCTCGTCGCCCAGCGCCCATTCGGCCACCCGCGAGACCATCGGGGCCGGTACCGCCTCGCTGATCCCGGGCGCGGCCGGGATGTCGTACGTGGCGTGCGCGTCGTGCGGCAGTACCACCCGGTAGCCGCGTTCCAGCGCGGCCCGTGCGGTCGCTCCCACGCACATCTCGGACATCACGCCGCACACGGCGACGCCGGCCGCCTTCGCCTCGGCCAGCACCTCGGCCAGCGACGTACCGTCGAAGCCGTCGTCCTCGGTCTTGCGGATCACCACCTCGCGGGGACCGAGCCGTACCGGCAGCATCAACTCCCAACCGGGGGAGCCGGTTTCGTCGTCCGCGCCGACCGGTCCGTCGTTCTGGAGATGCACCACCAGCGACCCGCGCGCCCGTGCCTCGGTGAGCAGGGCGCCGACTCGATCCACCACGCGCCCGGCGTCCGGGACCGCGCTCTCGCCGGTGACGAAGGCCACCTGTACGTCCACGATGATCAATGCCGAGACGGCGTCCACGTTCTGCGTCATGCCACCCCATCCTGCCCGGTCGTCCGCGACGGGGCCGATCGGGGGCGCCTCGTGTGACCCGGCGGACGCCCGCGCCGGGGCGGGCGTCGTACATCCGCGCTTCGCCGTCCCCGGGGGCGAACATCGCGCGATTCGGTTTGAAACAGGTTGCTCGCGGGTGTCACACGAGGGTGCCCGGCATCGTCAACGTGGTGTCGCGGCACATCGGGGCCGAGCGGCCCCGGGACGGATACGAAGAGGGAGAACACCATGGAGCCTGGTTCGAGGATCGCGGTTGTCGGCGCCACCGGTCGGGCCGGGCGGCACGTGGTCGACGTGCTTCGGGAGCGCGGGCACGACGTGGTCGCGATCTCGCGGTCCACCGGCGTGGATGTGATCACCGGTGCGGGGCTCACCGAGGCGCTGGACGGAGTCGACGTCGTCATCGACGTGTCCAGCACACCCTCGCCCGACCAGCGGGAGGCCACCGAGTTCTTCACCACCTCGGCGCGCAACCTCCAGGCGGCGGGTGCCAAGACCGGCGTGCGGCGCATGGTGGTCGCCTCGATCATCGGGATCGACGCCTCGGTCGCGGGCTACAACGCGGCCAAGCTGGCCCACGAGCAGGCCGTGTCGGCCGGCCCGGTGCCGGTGCGGATCCTGCGCGCGGCGCAGTTCCACGAGTTCGTCGAGGAGTTGGCGAGCTGGGGGATGCGGGGCGAGGTGTGCCACGTGCCGAGGATGCGTACCCAGTTGATCGGCGCGCGGGCCGTGGCGGAGGGCCTGGTCGAACTGGCCACCGGTGACGGGCCGATCGAGGAGACGGCGGGTACCCCGTTCGCGGAGATCGCCGGTCCGCGTGAGGAGAACCTCGCCGAGATGGCGCGACTGGTGCTGGAGCGGCGTGGCCACACGGTCCGCGTCGAGGAGGTGAGCGACCCGGCCAACCCGGATCGCGACCTGTTCGAGAACGGCGGCCTGCTCCCCGGCCCGCACGCCACGCTCGCGGGCCCGACCTACGTCGACTGGCTCGCGGGCACCGGCGCGTGACCGGCCTGCGGGGCGCTTGCGCGACTGCGTGACCCTCGGGCGGACGGCCGCTCCGGGCGGGGCCGGCGGCTCTCGGCCCGCCCGGTGAGGGGCGCGCCGAGAGCCGCGTGGGTTGCCGGCCGCGTGCGTCCGTGCCGGCCCACCCTCGGCCGGTGGCGGTGGCGGTGGCGGTGGCGGTGGCGGTGGCGGTGGCGGTGGCTTTGGCCGTGGCCGTGGCCGTGGCCGTGGCGGTGCGGATGCCGGTGCCGATGGTGGTGCCGGCTGCGACCGCGACCCCGGTCAGGTCGTTGTCGGAACCGAGCGTGTCGCCCAGATCTCGCGTTCGGCGGACAGGGTGTCACCGGTGACGTAGGGCGTCGTGTCCCACACCATCGTCTCGCGGCCCGAGCGGGTGTAGCGCGGCCAGGACCGCCCCGGGTCGAGGTCGCGGATGAACGACACCCAGGCCCCGTGCATCGCCCGGGCAAGCGCGACGGGCGCGTCGGGGCCGGTCGCGTCCTCCGCGCGCTCGGCGCCGAGCAGGTCGAAGGCGAACGGCAGGTCGAGACAGTGGAACGCCTGGCCGCCGAACATCGGGGCGGTGGAGCGCCATTCGAAGGCGTACATCCAGGTCGGCCGGTCCTGGCCCGCACGCGCCTCGGCGATCGCGGAGGCGGCGGCCCGGAACAGCGAGTCGGTGATCGCCTGGCCGATCACCCCGGCCGGGGTCGCGCCCTCGTGCAGCGCGAGGTAGGCCGAGGTGCCCTCGGGCGACAGGCCGATCGAGCCGAGTACGCCGACGGCGGCCTCGATCGGGGCGTCCGCCATGCCGAGTTCGGCGGCGAAGTTGAACTCGTGGTGGGTGGCGCCGAGCATCAGCGGGGCCGGCGAGGCCGAGCCGTCCCGGAACGCGCCGTGCACGTCCTGGGGGATCAACTCGCCGTCGGCGAACGGCGCCAGGAGCAGTTCGGGCAGCGGCGCGCCGTCGTCCTCGGGCGCGGTGACCAGGTCCTGCAGGCGCTGCAGCTCCTCGTGCGAGAGGTCGCGTAGCGCGGCGGCGGTGGCGGGCAGGCCGGTGCGTGCGGTGAAGCGTGCGGCCACGGCGAGGCCGTCCGCGCGGCTCTGCGGGTCCATCACCGCTCCGGAGACCGAGATGCCGGCCCGGAACAACTCGTGCGCGGACGGGGTGGCCATCAGCGTCTGCAC
Organism: Embleya hyalina; assembly: GCF_003967355.1. Lineage (GTDB taxonomy): Bacteria > Actinomycetota > Actinomycetes > Streptomycetales > Streptomycetaceae > Embleya > Embleya hyalina. Next base: position 158,290 of record NZ_BIFH01000040.1, read on the forward strand.
CGCGCCGCCCCCGGCCGACTGACCGGCGATGGTCACCTTGGCGGGGTCGCCGCCGAAGGCCGCGATGTTGTCCCGGACCCAGCGCAGGGCGGCGATCCAGTCCAGTACGGCCCGGTTGTCCGGCGCGTCCGCCAGGTGCAGGAAGCCCTCGATGCCGAGTCGGTAGCCGAGCGAGACCAGGACCACGCCGTCGCGGTTGAACGTGCCGCCGTCGTACCAGGGGCTGGCGGCGGAGCCGGCCACGAAGCCGCCGCCGTGGATCCAGACCAGCACGGGCAGCGCGGCGTCCGGGGTGAGGTCGGGGGTGAACACGTTGAGGTTGAGTACGTCGTCGCCCGGGATCGACGGCTCGGGGATGATCGTCGGTCCCTCGCCGAAGCCGCGACGCTGGGCGGTGGGCCCGTAGCTGGTGGCGGCCAGGGGTTCGGTCCACGACTCCGGGACCTCCGGGGCGGCGAAGCGGAGGTCGCCGACGGGGGCCTTGGCGTAGGGGATGCCCAGGAAGCGGGCGGACCGGTCCTGCCACACACCCCGGACTGGGCCGAGGGCGGTGGTGACGAGGGGTTGCTGGGACACGGGCGATCCTTGGGTGCGGGGACCGGGGTGGTCGGCGTTCGGCGGGTCTTGTCGGTGAGTATCGACCCGGGTCAATTAATATTGCAAGAGTTGAAAAAAATAATCACCGGACCGGGGGAGAAGCCAGGGCACAATCGACGACGTGAACACCGCCGCCACACCCGGCCCGGGTCCGGGCCCCGGTCCCGGTCCCGGTCCCGGTTCAAGCCCGACCGACACCGCCGCCGTGCGCCGCCACAACCTGGCGCTGGTCCTGCGCGAGATCGCCGCCCACGGGCCGTGCGCGCGGACCGAGGTCGCGGCGGCCACCGGGCTGGTCCACGCGTCGGTGACCGCGCTGGCCGCCGAACTGATCGGGCGTGGCCTGGTGGCCGAGGTCGGCTCGGCCTCCTCCGGCGGGCGGGGCCGGCCGCGTCGGTTGTTGCGCCTGGTGCCGGGGCGCGTGGTGGCGATCGCGGTACAGGTGACCCTGGAGCGGGTCGAGGTGCTGGCCGCCGACCTGGCGGGCGCCGTGGTGCACCGCGCGTCCGTCCCGCACCACGCGCCGTTCGGCGACCCCGAGCCGCTGGCCGCCGTACTCGCCGACGCGATCCGTCGCGCCGAGGCGGTGGTCCGCACGCGGCCCGACGCACACCTCGCGCGGGTCGTGATCGCCATGGCCGGGCCGGTCACCGGGCCCGGCCGCACCGTCGCCGCCGCGATCGACTTCGGCTGGGCCAGGACCGACCTGCGGGCGCTGGTGACGGCGCATCTGCCGGACCTGGCCTGCCCGGTGGACCTGGTCAACGACGCGAACGTGGCGGCCCTGGCCGAGTACCACGCCCGCGCCGAACAGGGCGGCGAACTCCCCTACGCCGTCGCGTACATCAAGGCCGACACCGGCGTCGGCGGCGGCCTGGTGGTGGGCGGCCGCATCCACACCGGCACACACGGCCTGGCCGGCGAGGTGGGCCACATCCCGCTCGCCTTCGACGGCCCCGCCTGCCCCTGCGGCGCACGCGGCTGCCTGGCCATGTACGTCGGCCCCGAACCACTCACCGCCGCCGCCGGCCTCGCCGACATCGCCGCACACGAGGGCGTCGACGCGGCCCTCACCGAACTCGACCACCGCCTACGAGCCGGCGACCCGAGCGCAACCCAAGCCCTCACCGCCGCGGGCCGTGCGGTCGGCGCGGCGGTACTGGCCATCACCGGCTTGGTCGACCCGGCCGAGGTAATCCTCGGCGGCTACCTGGCAACGTGGTACCCCTGGCTCACAGAGGGCATCGACACCACCCTGTCCGGCCGCCGCGCCGTGGCCCCCCACCTGGAACCCACCATCACCCCGGGCAGGTTGTCAGAGGAAGCCACCCTGAGAGGCGCCCTGCAAACCAGCCGAGAAGCCACCCTGAACACCCCAACCCAGATCCCACATCCAAACCCCCAAAACCCCTGACCAACAAACCCACCCGAACGTCCACCCACCCCGACTCCCCCGCGCGCGGGGCTTGGAGACCGGGGCCGATGCGACATCCGGCAGCGGGGGGAGGGCGACGGGCCGCGTCGGGTCGAGTCCGCCGGGGAGCCTTTGCGGACGGGTCGGGCGCTCCCAGCAAGCGTTGCGCTTGTGGCCACGGGCCGGCCGGTGCGGGGCCGGTCCGAGTCGTGGGGTGGGCTGCCGCCGGCG
>NZ_BIFH01000041.1 GCF_003967355.1 Embleya hyalina
TAGCCCGGGCGGACGGCTTGCCGAACGTCGACGACCCGACCGAGGACCGGGGAACTCGGCTGGGTAGGTGGTGTCGGCTTTGTGGGCGCACCGTGCTCGACATCCTCGACCACGCACCCTCCCGCCCCACCACCCGCAACGCCCGCCCCGCTACCTGCTGCCGTCCTTCGCCGACCCGGGCCGCCACTGCCTAGACCGCACTGGGGCGGTCATCGATCGCAGGGTCTCGAGACTTCGTGGTTGACAGCGGGAGAAATGGCGTCGCCGCAGGGTCCCGGTTCCGGCATGATTCCCACCGTGCACGAGAACGGGAGCCATCGCAGCCGGACGCGGTACACGTTGGTCGAGACGGAGCACGGCCATCTCTGGGGCGTCTGCGCCGAGGTGGCGGGGCTGTTCGGGGAACCCCGGCGCGGGACCTACGAGTTGTTCGGCTGGGTTCCTCGCGCCGAGGTACGCGGTTGGGTCGGCACCCGAGTGTGGCTGGTGCCGGAGGACAGCGCGCTGGATCCCTGGCTGTTGGAGGACGCCGAGAGTCCGGGGCGGCAGCTCGGAACGGACGCTCTCGTGCTCACCGGCCTGGATGACTACGAAGGTCCGCCCGAGGGATACAGGGGCCCTGCCCGACTGCACGACGGGTACCGGTGGCTGGGCTCCTGCCGGGAATTCACCCGCATCCTGCCGGCGGTACAGTCACCACCGGCGCTCGTCCTTCGGGGGCTCGTCCCGAGCGAACGACTCCGGGCGGCGCTCCTCAAGGGCACCCGAAAGGCGTTGGAGTTACGGGAGGCCGCCTTGGAGATAGCCGACGATCGTGGCGAGCCCCTCACCGATCGACTGCTGTGGGCCAGAGTCGGCTCCTGGCGACGGTCCCCCTACGGGACGGATCTGATCGACCTGGAGCTCGACGGCGGCTTCCTCACACCCGTTCCCGCATACGCTCGGCCCATCTGGGAACGCTGGTTCGCCGGATCGCCGGACACCCCGGGCACCTGGGTCGGCCTCGACACCCGGCGCCGCGAAGCCTGGCTCGACCTCGTCCGTGAACGGGCCTGTCGGCGGACCGTCCGTAATCGGCCGGCCGGTCACGCCTTCGAACTCGACGGCCGGTACATCACCGACGTACCGGGTCTCTACCTCGCCCTCGGCGAGGCGGTCAACGGGCCGGGCGGCTACTTCGGCGGTTGCCTGGACGCCCTCCTCGACTGTCTGCGCGGCGGCTTCGGCTATACCGCCCCCGCGAACCTGCTCTGGCGCGATTTCGCAACCGCACGCGACCACCTGTCCCGGTTGCTGACCCCGGACGGCCAGTCCCGGGACCTGATCGCGGAAGTCCTCGACGTCCTGACCGACAAAGGCGTGAATGTCACCCTGGCATGAGCCACCACGGACCGCGCCGGTCATTGGCCCTGGCATCGGGGGCAACGCTTGTTCGACGTTCCGGGCTGCCGCGTGATACGACCCGCTCGCCTCGACACGCCGCCGGCCCGAGCTCGGGCGAGTGTCGTGTCGGACACGCGAGTTCGACCGGTTCTACTGGATAGGCGCCACTGAACACCCCTTCGCGGAGGATCCGATCCGTCCCGTCGGGTGGACCACGGAACGCCACCGTCGACCTCGGCGCTCCCGCGGACGCGGGCACGTCCCCGATGCGCCGTCGTCTTCTTCGCGAAGCGCCGTACCGGCATCCCGGCTCATCCGGTGGGCCGGACGTGGTCGAGCAGGGCGTTGATCGTGTCGGGTTCGACCCCGGATCGGCGCAAGGCGACGAGCCGGCGCCGGATCCGGTCCCAGTGGCGGTCGCGCGCACGCGCGCGTGCTTCGGCCGCTTCGGCGGTGGTGTCGTGGGTGGCGCGGTATCGGGCCAGGTCCGGCCAGGGGCACAGGATCGACTCGCGTGCCAGCGGCATCAGTGACAGGTAGTTCCGGGCGAGCGGTGTACCTATGGGAAGGGCGTGGATCTCGCGGAAGCGACGGGTGAACTCCTCGGCCGCGGCCTGTTCGTCGGTGGGCAACGGCTCCCAGGGTTGGACCCACAGGAGGGTATCCGCGCCCGGGGCCGGGTCGTCGATGGTGTAACTCCCCCAGGACAGGCAGGGGATGCCCACGACCTCGCCGTCCCCGATGCCCGCACCGGGCTCGGCCGGCCGCCACGTGAAGCGCTGGGCATCGGCCGAAAACCTGGTCATGACCCACGGGCGGGGATCCATGATCCGCACCGGATACGTCGGGTCGCCGGCGAAGTCGTCGAGATCGTAGGTGTCGTCGATCAGCGGCTCGGCGGCGTACAGCACGTCGGTGCGCAACTCGTCCATGGGGACACTCCCTCGAGGAACGGCGTCGGTACGACGGTGCCCATCATGACCACCGTCGGGCCGAAGTCTCTCGCATTCGAGGCACACTTCCGACGGCCGGCATCGAGACGAGCACCGGTCGCGCGGGGAGCGCGGGGGCAGGCCGGTGCGGTGTCAGGTGCGGCGTGGCGTCTGCTCTCGGGCCGTCTGCTCGAGGAGGGTTTCGAGTTCCGGCGCGGGCCATGGGCGTGCGCGGGACAGTGGGACGCGGTGGCGACCCGGTGGCAATGTCCTGGAGGAGGTCGTCGAGGTAGACGATCGGGCCGACGTCGCGGGTGGTCTCGGGTGGGGTGCCGGTCCAGGCCCGGCGCAGGGCTCCGGCCAGGGCGTGGTGTTCGTCGGTGGGGGTGAGGTGGATGTGGGTGTCGGGTGCGCTGTCCAGGAGGCGGCGGGCGAAGTCGGCGGGTGGGTCGGGGACTCGACCCGGGGCGCACCACTGCCACAGGTCGACGCCGGGCAGGAACCCCACCGCGGTCCGGACGCCGTCACCGACACGTCCGTGTTCGGCGCCGGCGGGATGTGCAGGCCCTCGGCGTGCAGCAGCCACACGGCGCGGGCCTCGTGGAGCAGAAGGGTCGCGCCGTCCGGTTCGGTGGTCGTCTTGATCTTCCAGCGGCCGGCTCGCCAGGCGTGGGTGTGGTGCGCGGTCACGGGGTGTGGTTCATCGGTGATGTCGAGGGCGGTCAGGGCGGCGGCGAGCAGCGGGTCCATCGTCACATCCCGGCGCGACCCGTTCCCGCGACCAGCGCGGCATCCGTATCCGGCTGACGACGTCGAAGAACAGGTCCTCCGCCTCCCGCGTCGCGGCGACCATCCGCGGCACCTCCCAGCCGTCACCCCGGAACGTCTCGGCAACCAGTTCGCGCCGCGCCCGCGGGTCGCGGAAGGTGTCGAAGGGCGTTTCGCCTCGCCACGTTCGCCGTCCTCACCGGACTCGGCCCGCTGACCATGATGCGCCCCCTACTGGTCGCGGCCGGCGTCCTCGCCGCCGGGTGGGCAACGCCCGCCGGCGCGGCCGTCGCAGCGACCGCAGGGGTCGGGATCCTCCTCGTGGAACCGTACGTACACCGGCGCTGGTACCGAACACCGATTTAGGTACACCACCGTCGTAGGTATCCGTGGTCCCTTCCGGCCCTGCCGAAGCGTTTGCCGGGTCGTGGCTCCGGGCCGCGTCGTGCGGGGTGTCGTCGGCAGCGCCGCCGGCGGCGCCCGAACCCGTGATGCATCCATCGGGCGGATTCGGCGGCGCGACCGGCGCGGTGCCCCGTCGGGTGTGGTCGCGCCCGCCATCATGGGATGTGTCGCGAGGCGTTCGCGTGTGGGCCCGAGCGCCCTCGTCGACGGAACGGCCGGCCGTCCCCTCGGGGCGCCGGCCACACGACCCACACAACACCCTCGGCCCCTCCGCGCCCCGAACCCGGAGAAGTACCGCACGCGGTCGCCGCGGTCGCTCGCCGACCACTGCGAAATCCCGTGGTACGACCGGGAACCGGACGGTGGTCTCTTCCCTCGCCGGCCGACCACGAGCGCCCGTGGGTGCCGGCAGCCTTGTCGCAAGCGCGTATCCGGTTGAACCCGTGCCGTTCACGAACCGATCGCCGCCGGGCTCGTTCGGGGCCGCGCTCTATCGTTCGGCGCGGACGGGAAAGATCGAATTACGGGGGTCCGATGCGTGGTTACGTCGTTCGAGCGGTCACAGTGGCGGTGCTCGGCACCGCGGTGGTCGCCGTATCGTCCGCCTGTACCTCCTCCCCCGGGCGCGGACCCGGAGCCGCCCGGCCCGATCGCCCGGGGGCGCGTACCGAACCCGCCTATCAGGGTCCGACCCTGCCCGGTCTCGAGGCGAAGCCCTTGTGGTCCTGGGAATCGGCCGACGAGCACGCAACCGGGCCCAGTCGGCCGGTGTTCGCGTTGGGGAACCGAACCGTTGTCGTCGCCGGCCCATCGCGCCCAGGGAGCGGCGGGGGTGTTGCCGTCGCGTTGCGCGACATCACCACGGGGAACGTGCGGAAGACGTTGACCTTGGACGGCGTCGTCACGGGCGAGACCTGGCTGGGCAAGCCGGCGATCGTCGTGCGCGGGGAACGGGTCGTCCCCTCCGACGGTCTCACCGGGGAAACGTCCTTCCGCACCGTCCAGGCCTGGGACGAACGCGGCGAGCGGATCGGCGCGGTGGAACTTCCCGGTGGCGGCGAGGCACGGGTCCAGGACGGCTGGATCATCGAACCCACCGGCACGAGGAACACCTCCGTCGGGGTGCGGCGCGCCGACGACTTTGGCCCCGGTCGTGTTTTCACCTGCGAGCCGGGCGACGACTGCTCCATTTCCACCAGGGGGCGCACGGCCGTCGTCGTCGGCGCGGGCGAGAGCCCGATCCTGGTCGAGGGCACCGTTTTCACGTTCGAGGACGTCAAGGACGACACCCTGAGCCGGCACCGCAGGCTCGTCGCGTTCGACGCCTCGACGGGCGCACGGCGATGGGACACCGACACGGTCCGGACGCCCGCGAACACCGACCCGCTGCAACTTCGCTCCACCTACGCGCCCGATGTCGTCGGCACCGTGAACGGCAAGCTGGTCATCGCATGGATGAAGCGCCCCTCGGGCCGACTCGTGGGCCTGTACGACCCGGTCACCGGTGCGCTGACCGCCACCGGCCCCTCCCCGAAGTCGCTCTCCGTCCTGGTCACCGACCCGACGGGCAGCGTGGTGGTCCTGGGCGGCGAAGGCGCCGAAACGGACAGTGCACGAAGCACCGCCTGGGAACCGGCATCGGGCCGCACCCTGTGGCAACAGAGCGACGACGAGATCTCGTTCACCCCGAACGCCATCGTCGGAGGCGTCCTGTACGGACGCACCCGGGCCGGCACCACGATCGCCCTCGACGTGCGCAGCAAGCAGGTCCTCGCTCGCGACCTGGACGTCGACGATCTGCCGCTGCCGCTGGGCACGGACCATGCCCTGGTGGTCGACGGCACCCGGGCGTTCGTCTTCCGGACCCGCGCGGGCTGACGTTGCGCGGCTTCGGAGCGACGCGGGACGCCGCCGGCTCACCGGCCTCGCCATGTCACGACGACCAGACCCCTCGCCCCGTAGGCGTGGGTCACCGATCGCTTCACCGACGCGAAGGTCGGGGTCGATCCCGCGTCGACCGCCCAGATTCCGCGTCGCTGAGCGGACACGGGCGGCGACGCGGCGGGACGGCGGGACGTCCTCGGCGGAGCGGCAGTGCGGAAGCCGAACGCCAAGCCCGGCAAGGGGGTGGCGCGAGCCCGGCGTTCGGGTCAGTGGCGGCGCGTCGATCGGCCGTTGCCGGCGAACGCGCCGATCACGGCGGCGGCGAGCATCGCCATCGCCGCCCACGCGAACCAGTCGCCGAATCGGGTGTAGAGGGTCTTGGAGCCGGACAGTTCGACATCGGCCAGCGCGGTGGTGAACGGGGACCGGCCACCGGTGGTGCTGTCGGCGATCACGCGGCCGTTGAGGTCGCTGACCACCAACGCGCCTCGACGTGCCGTGCGGGCGACGGCGAAGCCGTTCTCCACGCCCCGGGTGACCGCCATGCGGCTGTGGAGCCACCCGTCGGTGTCGAAGTCCCACGCCGGGGCGAGCAGCAGTCGGGTCCCGCGGTCGCCGTACTCGCGCATGAGGCCGGGGAAGTCCATGTCCTTGCAGATGGTCAACCCCACACGCGGGCCCGTCCCGGCCATGAACGCGACGCCCTCACCGGCGGTGAACTCGTCCTCCTGTCCGGGAACCATGTGGTGCTTGCGATAGCTCACGGGCGCGCCCCCGCCGGCGGGGAAGTCGAGCGCGGTGTTGTACAGCGCGCCACCGGTGGTCAGCCGCACGCCCACGACGATGTCGACGCGCCGCTCCACGGCCAGCGCGGCAAGCGGGTCGGAGAGTTCGGGCAGCGTGCGCTCGTCCGCCTCGAAGGTGTTCTCGGAGAGCAGGACCACACGCGCGCCCCGGTCGGCCAGGCGGCTGATCTGCGCCAGGTAATCGGTCAACAGCGCGCGCCCTCGAGTGGTGCCGACGGGTATCGCCTCGGCGTCCCGGGACGTGGACACCAGGCCCACCTTCACGCGATTGTTCGACCCGCCGATCGTATTCAGCCGGACGGCGCCGTACCCCAGCGCTCCGGCCAGCACGACACCGGCGACGGCACCCACGATCCAGCGGGATCGCACCGTGATCGCGGGCGCCAGGCACGTGGCGACGACCGCCGGCACGCCCAGGACCAGAAAGGTGATGCCCCAGGGGCCGGTGGCCGACGCGGTCTGCAACACGGGGAGCACGTCGGCCTGGGTGTACGCGAGGCTCCAGAAAGCACCGTTGGGTGTCGCGGCGGAGACCACCCACTCCAGTCCCGCCCAGGCTGCGGGCAGGGCCGTTGCGGCGAGCACGAAGCGGCGGCGCAGCAGCAGTCGGCGAACGAGCAGCACCACGAGTGCGAAGATCGCGGCGGTGCCCACGAAGATCCCCAGTGCCGCGGGCAGCGGCATCATCAGCTTGTCCTCGTCGCGGTAGTACGTCCACACGCCGGTCTCGCCGCCCAGCCACGCGGCGAACGCGACCGCCGCGCACCACCGGGCGCCGACGCGCGGAGCGAGCAGAAGGACGGGCAGCGGCGCGAGCCAGGTGAGCCACGACAGCGGTTCCAGGCCGGTGCCGAAGCGGAACAGGGCCGCCGAGAGCAGCGCGGTCGCCGCAGCGAGCGGGATCCGCCGCCCCCGCGACGGCGGCGGGGGAGGCGCGTCGAGGCCGACGGTGGGCGGGGTTCGGGTGCGGTCGAGGGCAGACATGGATTCGGGACTCCTCACGAGCGGCGGGTGTCCTCCGCCTCCGCCGACTGCGGCGGGAGCGGACGACTCTCCGATGCTGTCGCCCGCGGGGGTCCGGCGGATCGCCGCCGCGGGTGAACCCGGGCTCGCCGGCCGGAGGGAGGCGGGGCCGCCCGGGTCTCAGCCGTCGCCGGGTACGACCAGTCCCGATTCGTAGCCGAAGACGACGGCCTGCGCACGGTCGCGCAACCCGAGCTTGGTCAGCACGCTGCTCACGTGGGTCTTGACGGTGTGTTCGCTCACGACCAGGGCCTCGGCGATCTCCGCGTTGGTCAGGCCCGCGGCGAGCAGGCGCAGGGTGTCGGTCTCGCGTGCCGTGAGTTCGCCGAGGCGGGCGGCGAGGCGGGGCACGGGCCGGCCGGTGCCGGCCAGCGTGTCGATCAGCCTGCGGGTCACGGTCGGCGCGAGCAGCGACTCCCCCGCCGCGACCACCCGCACGGCGCGGATCAGGTCGTGGCGGTCCATGTCCTTGAGCAGGAAGCCGCTCGCGCCGGCCTTGAGCGCGTCGTGCACGTACTCGTCGTCGTCGAACATGGTCAGCACGAGAACCTTCGCCGAGGTCGTGGCGCGGATCCTCGTTGTCGCCTCGACCCCGTCGAGGGCAGGCATCCGGATGTCCATCAGCACCACGTCGGGGCGTAGGGCCTCGGTCACGCGCACCGCCTCCGCGCCGTTGGCGGCCTCCCCCACGACCTCGATGTCCGGTTCGGCACCGAGGATCAGCGAGAAGCCGCCGCGAAACAGTTCCTGGTCGTCGGCGACCACCACCCGCACGACGGCGCCGCCCGGCGGTCCCACCCGGGCCGTCGCCCTGGTCTCGGTCATGCTCGTTTCCCCCGTTCCGGGCGCTCCGCCCCGGTGGGGAGCGTCGCGTCCACCGTGAACCCGTTTCCGTCCGGGTTCCTTCCCACGCGCAGCCGACCGCCGCAGGCCGCGACGCGCTCGCGCATGCCGATGATGCCGTAACCGGGAGATCCGGTATCGCCGCCGTCGGGGCCGCGTCCGTTGTCGCTCACGGTGACCCGCACGGCCGACTCCGACCAGTGCAGGTCGACTCGCAGGCGATGGCGCGCGCGTGCTTGAGGGTGTTGGTGATCGACTCCTGGACGATTCGGTAGGCGGCGAGGCCGACGTCGCTCGGCACCGGGACGGGGGCGCCGTGCCGTTCGAACGTGGCGTCGAATCCCGCTCGACGGACGCGCTCGACCAGGTCCGCGACGGCGTCGATCCCGGGCTGGGCGCCCCGGGTCGTGATCTCCTCGTCGACGCGCAGCACGCCGAGGATCTGCCGGAGTTGCCCGACGGCCTCGCGTCCGGTCCGGGAGATGGCGGCGAAGATGGCCTCCGCGCGTTCGGGATCGCTGCGGACCACGACAGGTCCGGCGTCGGCCTGTACGAGCATCAGGCCCACAGAGTGGGTGAGCACGTCGTGCATGTCCCGCGCGATCCGGGTGCGCTCGCGCGCGGCGGCGGCGAAGCGTTCCTCGTCGAGGCGTCGGGCCCGCTCGTCCAGCGCCTCGATCCGGGCGCGGCGCGCACGGGTGCCGTTTCCCAGCGCGAGGGCGGTGGCGAATTCCATGCCCGTGTACGCGTAGTAGGGCGTTTCCTCGTGGGCCACGACGAGGGACAGCGCGACGGCCGTGGTGCCGGCCACGAGGGTCGCGGTGCGGCGGGGGGACGGGGCGGAGGCCGCGATGGTGTAGGCGCACACCAGTGCCCCGTACGGGAGTGGCGGGAGCTGCCGGTCGAGCGCGAGGACGGTGGTGGCCGCGCCCACGACGACGGAGGCGGCGATCGGCGCGCGGCGGCGCCACAGCAGCGGCAGCGCGGTCGCGACGGCGGCGAACAGGGTCCACCACACGATCGGCGGTACGACGACGATCGGCAGGACCGCGCCGAGCAGAACCGCGCCGGTGATCGCCGCGTCGGCCCGGCGAGGCGACACGCCCACGACGCGCAAATTCGGCACGCGGCGCACCGCGAGTCGTCGGATGGCCGTCGCCGCACGTTCCACATCGCTCCCGTCGCCTGCGGTCCGCGTGCCGGAATGTATCGGATCGCAGTCTCGGTGCCGCCGCCGGTCGGGCCAACACGGGATGGACCGCACCGGCCGGGCCGGATCCCCGCCCGGGATGGTTTCGAAGGGTTCGGCGGGTGGTGCGCTGCCCACCGTGGACCGCGGGGACCCGGCCGGTGACCTGACGCGCGGTCGGGGCACCGTGGACGCGGCCCTCCGTCTGTGACCGGGAATCGCGGAGCCCGGCTTCGCCGACGCGGCCGATCGCGCGTCCGGGGCACCGGCGACAACAGGGCCTCCCGTGTGGGGAATCATCCGCCGCGGGTGACGAACGAATCGTACGGGCGCATCTCGCTGCGCGTCGAACACGAGCCGCGCGGGAACATCGACCGGACACAGTCGCGCTCCAGTCGCCGGTGGGCTCGGGGGCGCGGCGGGGGTGGGCGGTTTCGGCGGCTGTTTGCCGTCGGTGAACGACCGCGGCGCGGGCCGACGCGCGCGACGCCGACAAGGGCGGGCACGCCGGGCACAGGATCCTGCCTGTGCCGACCACCGAGGCTGCCCATCAGGGCGGGCGCCGTGCAACGGCGGCCAACAACCCGCGCCATGAACTCGTCTGCGGCTTCGTGTCGTTGGTGTGATCCAGGGTCATGGCATTGTCCTTCCGTTGGCGGAAATCCCATGCCCACGGTTGCATTTCGGCGGGTGAAGGAGGAGTTGCGCCCGACCGGGACCCTGGCTGGTTCTCGCGGCCGAGCGCGGATCGTCCGAGGGGTGATGCCGAAGGTCGTACCGACGCCGAACCGGATGTGGGCCGCGCTCGTGGCCGCGTATCCGTTGCGCACTGACGTGCGATCCGCCGCGCCTTCCTGCGGCGCGGCGCGCCGGCCGGGCGAAGGTGCCCGCCCGCTACATCAATTGCATGCCTGCGGACTTCCCATCGAGGCCCATGGCCGTTGCAGGCTCGGTGAATTCGGACCGGTCTCGGTCTCCGGGACCGCTGCGGAATTCCGCGAACGCTTCCACGGTCATGTCGGGGTCGGCCTGCGGGCGTTGGGGCGCCTTGCCGTCGACTGCTCCGAGAGGAACCACGCAACCTGCGACGGACTTGCCGGATGCGTCTTGTATACGACGCCGGCCATCCTCGATGACCGAGAACCGTGCTCGTTTCCCTGAAGACCATCCTTCGGGCAGCGGGTGTGTCGCACGAATCGATCACCGGCACAACCTGATGTCCCCATCGTCCGGGGTCCGCACCCTGTGCGTATAGCTCATGGTCAACCCTGGAAAGGGCGGCGTCGCCGGCCTCACAGCCCCGTGCAGCATGCCGTGACCTGGCCCTTCGGGATCGACAACTTTCCAGTGCCATTCCATGGCTCGCCCGAAATCGGCTCACCGGCCATACCGCTACGATCCTTCGGTTGGGCTGCCACCATATGGAAAGTTCGTGTGTTCCGTCATTGAGCCTGCGGATGGCAAAAATGCTCCGAGCCATTGATCGCTGCCGAGGAGAGGACGGATACCGCCACTCCGATGCAGGAACCGACAGGCACTGCGCATCGGCACCCCCGAGCGCCCGATGGGGTCGAGCCGAACGCCTTTTCCCAACGCGGGTATCTCCACATCTCGTCCCGCCGAACCGGCGAGACGGATTCGGGTTTCTTCCGCGCGGGTCACCGGCTACGACCACGTTGTACGCGGTGATCTCACCGTCCGTCGGGACCGGTTCCACGGCGACGACTTCGGCGCCGTAGCGGACCTGGTGGGAGACGCGCGCCGCGGCCCATTCGAGGTAGCCGTGGAACTCCGCCCGCAGCGGGAAGAACACCTTGTGGTTGACGAAGTCGACGAGGCGCCCGATCGAGTGCGGATACGCGACGAAGCCGAAGTCGGTGGTGGGGTTGCGCATCGTGGCAAGGTCCTCGAGGAAGGAGACCTGCATGGTCGCGCCGTCCACAAGCATGCCCCGATGCCGGCCGAACTCGGGTTGCTTCTCCAGGAAGAGCGCCCCCGAGCCTCTGTCGCGCAGATGGTCGATCACCCTCTCGGCCTCCTGCGGCGCCAGTCGATTTTCCCGAACGACGAGATCGTCACCGTCCGCGCGGACAGGCGCCCCGAGGGGGGCCAGGGTCGTCGGGGCACCGTGCGAAGACGTCCCCGCCCCGGACGTCGAGGCCCCGAGCAACGGGCTTGACGTGCGGTCGCGCGTGCTCGACGGGAGCCCTGCCCTGCCCCGATGGCCGGTGCCGAGATCGGCCCATCCTGCACGTCCATCGACCGGTACGGGCGCGCACGCGCGCCACCTCGTCGTCGACGGGATCCTCACCACGGCCGGGTCCGCGCCGGCGGCAGGCCGGCAGGCCGCTCGGCGTTACGGAAGCCGGTGACGTCCTCCCGGCCCGGGATCGCCCTACGCTCGAAATGTCAGGGGCGGCCGGCGCGATCGGGCGAGAGCGAGTCGACACTGCGGTCCGCGTCGACCGCCGATGGTGGACCGAGCGGCGGCGGCGACTGTGGGGCCTGCGAGCGTGTCGGGAAGGGCGATCCCGACGGGGATCATTCGCGGGCGACCGCGACGACGATGACGACCACCACCGCGAGGACGGCGAGCAGCAGCACGGTGTAGACGACGAGTACGGTCAGTGCGGTGCTCGCCTTCGCCGCGGCCCGCCACCCGTCCGAGGACAGGCCGATGAACCTGCGCGGGAGGTCTGCGGGTTCGTCGAGCCGGGGTCCGGAACGTCTCCGGCACGCCGGTTCGGGCATGGTGCGATCGACTCGGGTGACGACAGGTCGCGTCGGCGAGGGCGGCCCCGGCCGTGCGGTGGCGATCGTGGGGCGGGCGAAAGGCGGTCCTGCCGCGTCGAGTTGGCGGCCCTCGTGTTCGTAGGCGTCTATCAGTGCGCGCCAGCCGTCGGGGATGCGCAAGTCGGCGGCGTTCGGCAGGGACGGCGACGACCCCGGCTCGGTCAACGCGCCGAGCAGGTCCGCAGTCCGTGGCCGATCGTCCGGTTCGAGAACCAGGCAGGAAAGAATCAACTCCCGGAGTCCGGCGGGTACATCGGTCGGATCGACCCGGGCTCGGGCGACCAGAGCCAGCAGGCGCAGGTCGTTCCCTGTCTCCGGGTATGGCGGACGCCCGACGGCGAGGTGGAAGAGCGTGGCCCCGAGCGAGTAGACGTCCGACGCTGCGGTGGACGGCTCGCCCCGAGCCTGTTCGGGAGAGGTGAACGCGATGGTGCCGAGGGTCAGGTGAGTCCGGGTGATGTCTGCGGCGTGCGAGATGCCGAAGTCGATCAACCTCAGGCCCGCGCTCGGCAGCAGCATGTTCTGCGGCTTGAGATCACGATGCACGATGCCCATCTCGTGCAGACCCAGCAATACCGCGGCACAACTTGCGCCCAGTCGACGCACACACGCCTCGTCGGCGGGGCCTCGGGACGCGACGAGTTCGGCGAGCGAGGGGGCCGGAATGTACCGGATCGCCATCCACGGACGGGCCGCCTCGGGGTCGGCGGCCAGGACTCGCGCCGTGTGCTCGCCGCGTACGCGCTGTGCGAGCTCGACCTCGCGGGCGAACCGGCGACGCTCGACCTCCCCGATTCCCCCCTGGGCGAGCAGCGTCTTGACGGCGGCCAGACTGCCGTCCGCGGTCGAGCGTCCCAGGTACAGGCGACCCATGCCACCGGAGGCGAGTCGGCCGATCAGACGGTAGTCGCCGAGGCGGTCCGGGTCGTCGCGGCTCAGCGGGTCGAGTCGGATCGCGGTGGGGGGTGGTGTGCCGGGGGCGTTCGGGGCGTTCATCGGGTGGTGTTCATCGAAGGCCATCCCTCGGGTGGGCGCCGGCCGGCGGATGCGAGTCGCCGGGCGTCGGCGGGCGTCACAGTCGCACCAGACATGCGACCTCGCCGGTCCGGACCACATAGCGGACGTACTCGCCGGAATCCGCCGTATCCCGGTCGGGCCCGCGGCATTCATGCCCGGCCGCGGGGTATTCGGCTATGCGGAGCAACTCGGTGTATCCGATGGGGAGTTGTGCCGTTCGGCAATCCCAGACCTCGTGCACCTGCACATTCGTGATGCTCCTCCCTTCGCGTTTGCCCACGGTGCACTGGCCGACCCGATAGAGGCGTTCCGCGCACAGCACGAACGTCTGTCCCTGCGGGAACGCGCGCAGCCAGCCGATGACTTCGGGGCGACTCGGGCAGGATCCGCCGCTCACGCCGGGAACCGAGGTGACCCGCGCATAGGCGTACGTCAGGTTGCAGTCGACCACTCTCGGAGCGCGTTTCGTCCACCCGCCGGCGACCGGCGTCGAATCGAGGCAGTCGCCCGGAGCAAGTGCCTGGAAGGCTCGATCCGCGGAACTTGGTTCCTTGGCGCGTTCGTTCTGCCAGTACGCGATTCCGGCAAATCCGGCGATGGCGACGAGGATGGACACCATGAGCAGCCGGACCGTTCGAACGAGTGCTCGGCTCCGCCTTCCGGGCGGAGCCTCCGGCGGCTCGGCGCCGGTGGTGGCGGCGTCATCGGTGGTGGCGTCCGCGGTGTGGTCGACATCCGTGTGCGTGGCGTCCTCGTCCCACGACCACATAGCCAAGTCCCGTCCGTGCCGGGCATATTCCGTCACCAATGCCGACCATCGCGGTGGCAGCCACCCCACGACGCGCTCCGCAGTCGGTGCCTCCGCGAGGTCCACCGCCACCCTCGACAGGACCTCCTCCGATGTGGGCCGATCACCCGGCTCCAGGGCCAGGCACGGCCCGATCACCCACGCCAACTCGGTGGGCAGACCGGTGAGATCCACATCGGCGTCGGCCACCCTGGCGAGCAGCCGCATCGTGTCCTCACCCACCGGATAGGGCGCACGGCCCACCGCGAGATGGAAGAGCGTGGCCCCCAGCGAGTAGACGTCGGACGCGGCGGTCGACTCTTCGCCGCGGGCTTGTTCGGGGGAGGTGAAGGCGATGGTCCCCAGCGAGAGTGAGGTCCGCGTCAGATCCTGGGCGTGCGAGATCCCGAAATCGATCACACACGGGCCTTCGGCGGGCAGCAGCAGGTTCTGCGGCTTGACGTCCCGATGCACGATGCCCTGGCGGTGCAGACCGACCAACGCCTCCACGGTGCCGCGGGCCACCCAACGCACCGCCGAACCGGACAATGTCCCGGCATGCCGGACCAGCTCGGCGAGCGACGGAGCCGGAACGTACTCGGTGGCCATCCACGGACGCTCGGCGCCCGGGTCGGCGGCCAGAACACGCGCCGTGTGCTCGGCGCGCACCTGCTGGGCGATCTTGACCTCACGGGCGAAGCGACGCCGATTCACCGCGCTCACCTCGCCGTCGGCGAGCAGCGTCTTGACCGCGACGAGATCACCGTCGATGCCGCGACCGAGATAGATCCGGCCCATCCCACCAGAAGCGATCCGGCCGAACAGTCGATAGGGCCCCAGCCACGTCGGATCGCCGTCATGCAACGGCTCGATGCCCGGTCCGGACATGCCCGCCCCCTCCCCCGTATGAACCGCCGGCAGTGTATCCGGCGCCCAACCACCACGCGAAGGCGGCGAGTTCGATCCGTCACCGACGGATCATTCAGCCAAGGGTCGCGGGGCCGCGGATCACCAGGGAGGAGATCTCGTACATGCACGCCCGCCGCCTGCGGAAGGGATGCACGCGGTGGGGCCGGTGCCCCGCCGGCCTGCACCGGATGTCCACCGGGCGAGTTGCGGCGCTCGATGTTCGTAGTCGATTCGAGCCAGGCCCGCCGCACCGAGGAAACGGTCGGGGCTCGCGCGTCACGTAATCGCCCTCGGCGTGGTTCCGGATCCTCACGCCCCGGCCGGCGGAGACGGTGACCTCACTTGCCCAATAGTTCATCGGCCGCGCCGACCACGTCCCCGGGCGCGGCGCGGTTCAGCGGCGGGCGGACTCCACTTCGTCGCCGCGGATCGGGGCGGCGGCGGGCAAGGCCGCGGCGGCGGGTCGGCGCAGTCCGAGGGTGCAGAGCAGGCCGATCACCATGCCGACGGCGGTCGGCAGCACCACCAGGAACTCGCCATCGGCAGTGGCCGCGCGCAGGGCCGAGCCGCTCTTGCCCTCGGTGCCGACGTCGGCGATCGCGGTGAACACCGCGAGGCCGATGGCGTTGCCGAGATTGAGGGTGCTGGAGGCGATGCCGTTGGCGACGCCCTGTTCGTCGGCGGGGGTACCGGTGGCGGCGGCGATCCACATGGCGGTCCAGGCGATGCCCTGTCCGATGCCGGAGACCACGAGTCCGGGCACCGGTAGGCCGTATCCGGCGCCGTCGTCGAAGCCGAGGGCGAGTGCGGCGGTACCGATCGCGCCGGTCACGAAGCCGATCGCCAGGGTGCCGCGATTGCCGATCCGGGTGGCCAGGCGCTCGCCGAGTTGGGTGCCGACGGCGATGGCGGCCGAGGGGATCAGGAAGGCCAGACCGGTCTCCAGCGCGCTGTAGCCGTGCACGCTCTGCATCAGCACGGTGAGGAAGTACGGCAGTACGCCGAAGGTGGCCACGTAGAGGAAGGTGATGCTCGTCCCGACGGTGAGGCTGCGATTGCGGAACAGCCGGAAGGGCATCAGCGGGTCGGCGGTGCGTGCCTCGATGGCGGCGAAGAACGTGAGCAGCAGCACGGCGGCGATGAAGGCACCTGTCACCCACGTGCTGCCCCAGCCCAGTTCGGGTCCCTCGACCAGGGCGGCGACCAGGAGGGTGGAGCCGCCGGTGACGGCGAGGACGCCGGGCAGGTCGAACCGGCGGCGGATGCCCCGGGCCGGGTCGCGGGGGATGACGAACAGCGCGGCCAGTCCGGCGAGCGGGACGTTGACGAAGAACACCGCAGGCCAGCCGAAGTTCTCGGTCAGCAGGGCGCCGATGGTCAACCCGCCAGCGCCCGCGCCGCCCCAGACCGCGAGTGCCCGATTACGCTTCGGGCCCTCCTCGAACAGGGTGTTGATCAGGGACAGGGTGGCCGGCAGCAACAGCGCGCCGCCGATGCCCTGGATCGCACGCGCCGCGATGATCGTGCCGGAGTCGGGCGCGAGAACGCCCGCCAACGAGGACAGCGCGTACACGAGCAGCGCCGCCACGAAGGTCCGGCGCCGACCGAGCAGGTCCGCCGCGCGTCCGCTGACCAGCAGGAAGCCACCGGCGAAGACGACATAGGCGCTGACCACGAGTTGCTGGGTCTGCCCGGGGAAGCCCAGGTCGTCGCCGATCTCCGGGAGGGCGACGAAGACGATGTTGAGGTCGAGGGCGTAGATCAGCTGCGCCAGGGCCAACAGGGTCAGTGTCCAGCCGAGGTGTCGCCCGGTGCCACCGGCGGAGCCGCCCGTCGGCGTCGGCGCGGAGGAAGTAGGCATGCGGATACGCCCCTTCGTGGGTCGCGTGGGTCGGGTCATGGGGTGGTTCCGGCGACCGACGGGCCGGGTCGACCGGCCGATCACAACCGTACGAATAATTGCGTACAGTTGGACGATCCGACAAGGCCGATGCCGCCGAAGGCCCCCGCCCCCGGCCCGCCCGAACCCGCGTCCGCGCACGTCAAGGGATCCGCACAACGAATTGTTCGACTGTCGCTGTACAGCGAGAGAATCAGTTTCCGCCACCCGGACCGCGACCAGGTCCGGATCGACAGCGTCCTATCGGCACTCGGCAACCCACTGCGATTGGGCGCCGTCCGAGTGCTCGACGCGGGCGGTGAGCACAACTGCGGCAGCGTACTGGCCGTCCTGGGCGTGACCTCGAAGTCGACCATGACCCACCACTGACGCGTTCTTCGGGACAGCGGCGTGATCACCCGGCAACCCTCCGGCCGGGAGAACCTGCTTTCGCTGCGCCGCGCCGACCTCGACGCACGCTACCCGGGCCTGCTCGACGCGATCCTGACCGGCGCCCGCACCGACACCGCCGAACCGGTCGCCTGATGTCCCGCGCCGGTGGTTGCTCGTTGGTTGCCGTGTAACTTCTTCGATTGGCGCGTCGGTTCCTCGTCGTGGTCCGAGGTTGGAGCCGTTGCCTCTCTCCGATGAGGAGAGCATGACGTCGCAGTGGTGGACCGGCGGGCAACGTCGGCTCAGGCGTTGGCACTTCGCTCGCGCATCGGGTTGGCGCGCGGGACCGGAGGTGCCGCCGATCATCGCGTTCGCACGGCCCTCGGACGCATGTCGGAGTGGGGGCGTACCGGACAACACCGGCGGAAGGTGGATGAGGCTGTGACGGGGCGGCGTGGGCTGTTCGTGGGGCTGTGCGTGCTGGACGTGATCCAGGCGGTCGAGCGGGTGCCCGGGGTCGACGAGAAGGTGACCGCGCTGCGCCAGAGGGTTGCCGCGGGTGGACCCGCGACGAATGCCGCGGCGACGTTCGCGGCGCTGGGCGGGGACGCGGTGTTGGTGACCGGAGTCGGTCGGCACCCGCTGGCGGACGGGATTCGCGCGGATCTGGCGGGAGTCGGCGGCGGGGCGGGGTCGCTGCGGCTCGTGGATGCCGAGGCGGGACGTACCTCTCCTCCGTCGGTGTCGTCCGTTTGGGTGACGGCGTCGACGGGAGCGCGGGCCGTGGTGTCGACGAATGCGGTCGGGAGTGCGGTGACGGCGCCGCCCGATCTCGCCGACCTGGTGCGCGAGACCGGCGTCGTGCTTGTGGACGGCCACCACATGGAGGTCGCGCGATGTGCGGCCCGACAAGCGCGGGATTCGGGGCGGAGGGTGGTGCTGGACGGTGGGAGTTGGAAGGACGGGACGGACGCGTTGTTGCGCGACGTCGACATCGCGGTGTGTTCCGCGGCGTTCCGGCCGCCGGGGGGCGATGGCGACGTCGTGGCATACCTGCTGGATCGCGGGGTCCGGTTCGCGGCGGTCAGTCGCGGTGGGCTGTCGATTCTCTGGGGCGCTCGCGGGGCGTCCGGGCCGGTGTTTCGTGGCGAGGTCGCGATCCCGACGGGCGTGCGGGTCGTCGACACCTCGGGTGCGGGTGATGTGCTGCACGGGGCGTTGGCGTACGCGGTCGCCGGGTGGCCCGGCGAACGCAACGGGGATCATGAGCCGTTCGTCGCCGCACTGTCCTTCGCCGCGGGAATCGCCGGCCGCTCGTGCGAGGCGTTCGGTACGCGCGACTGGATGCAGGCGTAGGTCGACTCGCCCGGCCGCACGCGTCACCGCACGAGTGCGCGGCGGCCTGCGCCCGGGGGGTGCGCGTCGGGCGCCGGCGCCCGGACGGTCCCGCCGGCGCGTGTGCCGAGGCACCGGTGGAACGCGCGCACCGTCAGCGTGCCCAGCGCGGTCAGCGCGTCCCACGCGTGCCCCGACGCACGATGCGACGAGCCCGGTCCGGCTCGGCGGCGACGCGGTCCGCCCCGCGGACGGGCGTGGGCCACACCGGCCCTTGGGCGCCGCGGGCGCTCACCCGGGCCGCACGGGATCGACGGCCCGTCCCCGTCGCGGTGTTCGTCGATCCGGCGTCGCGGCCTTGTCGTTGCCGGGCAGGAACAGGGCCACGCCGAGTGTGGTGGCCACCAGTACGGCCGCCGCGATGATCAGGCTGATCCGCATCCCGGTCATGAAGTGGGCGGAATCGGCGATCAGCGCGCCGAGCAGGGCGACCCCGACCGCGCCGCCGAACTGCCGGGCGGCGCTGAGCACTTCGGAGGCCAGGCCCGCCCGTTCGGGCGGCACGGACTCCAGCATGGCCGCCGTCAACGGCGGGACCGCGAGTCCGCCGCCGATGCCGAGCGGCACCAGCAGGCTCAGCAGCAAGGGTGTGGGAGTGTCCTCGTGGACGAGGAGCAGGCCCAGGATGCCGACCGCCTGGACGACCTGGCCCAGGATCAGCGGCAGGCGCGGCCCGAATTGATTGGTCAGCCTGCCGGCGAGCAGGTTGACCAGGATGGTGAAGGCCGTCATCGGAAGGAACATCAGCCCTGCGGTGAGCGCCGAGGCTCCGCGATACTCCTGGAAGAAGATCGTGAAGACGAAGACCAGGCCGTAGTAGCCGAAGTTCAGGGCGAGTCCCACGCTGGTGCAGACGGCCACCGCGCGGTTGCGGAACAAGGCGAGTGGTACGGCCGGATCACTGCTGCGGGCCTCGATCACAAGGAACGCGCTGCCGGCGAGTACGGCGACCAGGAAGCCGCCGATCGTCATCGGGCCGGTCCATCCGTGCGACCCGCCGGTGATGACCGCGAACACCGGGGCCACCAGAGCCAGTACGGCGGTGACCTGGCCGGCCGGGTCCATCGGGGACGTCCCGCGTGCGGAGCGGGGTGCCCGGCGCATGGCGACGAGGGCGACGACGCCGACCGGCAGGTTCACGAAGAAGATCCAGCGCCGGCCGAGTCCGGTGGTGAGCGCGCCGCCGACCACGGGGCCGGCCGCGACCGCCGCACCGCCACCGGCGGTCCACAACGCGATTCCGCAGGCGCGCCGAGCCGGGGAGTCGTACGCCTGGCGCACGAGGACGAGCGAGGCGGGCATCATCACGGCGGCTCCGGCACCCTGAAGTGCCCGCGCGACGATGAGCACGGTGAGGTTGGGCGCGAGCCCGCACAGCGCGGACGTCACGGTGAAGACGGACAGCCCGATCATGAAGGCGCGGCTCGCGCCGATGCGGTCGGAAATGGCGCCGGCCGACAGCAGCAGGGCCGCGAAGAACAAGGTGTACGCCGTGACCACCCACTGCAGGGCGGAAACCTGGCCGTCCCACTGCCGGCCGATGCTCGGCAGGGCAACGTTGACCACGGTGGTGTCCAGCGTGATGACGAAAAAGGCCAGGCAAGCGGCCGGCACCGTCGGCGGGAACCGGGCGAGGCGGCCGGAGGAACGTCTCCTTTCGCGCCTCGGAGCAGGCTCCGACCGGTGCGGCTGCACGGAGGAACGACGCGGGTGCCCTTTCCCCGATGACCCGGCGCTTGTCACGCCTCGCCGCCCACGTGGGTGACGCGGTCGTCGCCGACGCGCCGCTGCACGTCCGTCGGCAGGAGGTGAAGCAGTTCCGTCGGCTGCTGCCGCTGGTCGGGGGTGAGTCCTTCGATCAACTCGGCTTCGCGCAGGAGCACTTGGTCCACGGTGGCCTCGACAAGATCGTGCCCGGCCGCGGTCGGGGCGACCTGGAGGGTACGGGGGCGCCCGGTGCCGGGATGCCGGGTCACCAGGCCCTCCCGTTCGGCGCGGGCCACCCGTTGGGAAATGGCCCCGGCCGTGACCAGGGCGCGTCGCCCGAGTTCGCGGGTGCTCAGGATGTACCGAAGACCGCTGCGGTCGCCGCGCCGCGCGTGCCCGTCCCGAGACGGCGACACCGGTCTCCGGCGACACGCCGCCGGAGACCGGTGCCACACGCAATCCGCATCAACCGAGAGCGTCGATCGGTGTCGCGCGTTCCATCGGACGGCTTGCACCCGGCGCCGATGTCGGGCGTCGGGCGTTGCTCACCGTCGGGTCAGGTCGCGGTGCCGCGGTTGCCGCGGCGGCGGCTGACGTAGAACAGACCGCCGCCGAGCACGAGCACCCCGCCGGCGGACGCGCCGATGATGGCCGTGCCGTTGTCGTCGCCCCCCGTCTCGGCCAACTTCGTCCCCGGAGCCGCGGTCGTGGTGACCGGTGTGGCGGTGGTCGGAGCCGAGCCGGTCGACGGCGCCGAGGTGGCGGGCGGAGTCGTCGGCGGCTTGGAGGTGGCCGGGGTGGAAGGCGTCGGTGTACCGGTGCACTTCTCGTTCGTGCCGCCGTTCCAGGCGCCGAGCAGGTTGTCCATGTGGACGTCGTCGTAGTGCGGCAGCGGGTACTGGCCGCCGTCGTACTTCTTGTGGTTCCCGAGCAGGTCGTACTGGACGAAGCACGGCACCGGGTATTTGGTGGCGTCGAACGTCACCGTCTTGTTCTGCTTGGTGATCGTGTCGGTCTGCCACCCGATGAACTTCTGCGTGCCCGAGGTTGCCCAGTTCGGGCCCTGGGTCGAGTACGTCGACAGCTGGACCGGGTACTTGCAGCCCTGCTCGAGCAACGACGCGAATTCGTCGCCGAGCTTGACGACGACCTTCTTGGGTCGCTCGGGCATCTGCTTGCTGCCGGTGCCGGACTTCACGGGAGGGCCGTCGTTGACCGTGTAGACGAACGAGGTGTCGGTGACCTGGGTGCACTGCGGTGCCTGCGAATCCCCGGTCGCGTGGGCGGTGCCGGCGCCGACGAGCGGAAGCGCCGCGAAGGCGAGCGCGCCGACGAGAGCGGCGCTTCGGGCCTTCTTGTTGACTGACTGTGACACGGTTTGAGCTCCCCGAATGTGTAATGAGCGAAGCCCCGGGATCGACGTGATCGATCCGGACGGACGAGGTCACGCCGAAGGGCCTACGCGCCGAGATACTGCCGACAACGGATGCCTCGACCAAGCCCGATCGCGCTCCGAAATGATCATCTGTGTTCCGCTTTCCGTGCATACGGGGAGCCTTTGTTACAGGGTCATGGCATCAACGTCATCCATGTGGACCGCCAGGGAACGCGGCGATACCCGACGTACATCGCCGATGATCAATGCGTGAGCGCATTCGACCCGGACCGTGATGGAGGATGACGGTTCGACACGGAAACGGAACTCTCTCCCTTCGATCACCGGCGCCGGCCCGCCCGTGACCCGGTCGAGCGCAACGCCCGGCCACCCGAAGGCGGTTGGTCCGCGCAAAGTGGATGTACGGGTGCGCCGCGAAGACGTCGGATCGGGCCGGGCCGGGGCCTCAGCTCCTGGTAAGGGTGCGGTCGAGAAGGGGCAGCAGGCGGTCCCAGTGAAGGCGCAGCGCGGCGGGGTCGAAGGCATCGGTGTCGGACATGGTGAAGCCGTGGACGGTGCCGGGGTAGATCTCGGACGTGTAGTCGATACCCGCCGCGTCCAGAGTCCGGTTGAGCTCCCCGAGCGCCTCGGACGTCAAGTCGCTCCGGGCGTGACCGAAGTGGACCGCGGCGGTGAGCGCGGCGAAACCCTCCGGTCCGTCGACTCCCACCGGAGCGTGGAATGCGGCGAGGGCCGCCACCCGGCCGGGGTGGGCCGCGGCGGTGCGCGTCGCCCACAGGCCGCCGATGCAGTAGCCGATCACCGCGACCGGTCCGGCGGCGACCTCGGGCCGAGCGTCGAGGAACGCGAGATAGGCGTCGGCGTCGCTCAGGACACGTTCCGTGGTGTGCGCCTCGATCAAGGGCATCAGCCGGGTGAGGATCGCGGGCCTGCTCTCCTCCGCGATGTGCTCGGGAAGTTCGATCACCGGAGCCGGGCCGTGTCGATGGAAGAGGTTGGGAACGAGTACGTAGTACCCGTGCCCGGCCAGTTCGCGGGCCATCTCCCGCAGCACGGGTCGGATACCGAAGCCGTCGGCGTACATCAGCACGCCCGGGTGCCGCCCGCCGCCGTCCGGGAAGGCGGCGAACGCGTCGGCCGCGCCGTCCGCGGTGGGGATGTGCGGTGTCTCGATGGGCATGGGTTCTCTTCTCCTGTCGTGGTTGATGTGTTGTGTGGAGCGGTGATCAACACGACAGGGGGCGGAGCCCGCGCGGCGGCGCCGGATCCGCGACCCGACGGCGGGCCGAGTACGGCCCGTACGGCGCTCAGAAGGGCACCGGGTCACCAATCCGTGTGTGGCGCGATGCCGTCCCGGTAGTCATGGCCACAACATAGCCCACGTGGCCCGCATGGCTCACCGGCTGGAGCCGATGTCGGCCGCCGTCAGGCGAGTTCGAGCGGGGTCGGCCGGGTCGGGGATGGTCAGGCGATCGATCAGGGCGGTGCCTCGGGGCATGGGGAGCAACCGGACCTGTTTGCTGTGCCGTTGGCGGTGGAGGAGATCGGCGGCCTCCAGGGGTCGGCAGAGTGGTCGGGGCTTCGGCTCGGTCGATGTCGATGACGACTCGCACGGTCGTTTTGTGTTGCCCGTCGACCGTCGGAGGCCCGCTGCGTTCCACAGCGAGCGCCACGAACCCCTCGGGTCGACCCCGACCCGGTCGGCATGGACCTGTGCCGAATCGGTTCGTCGTGCCGAACCCTCTTCCGGATCGGCACCCGCGCGGACACTGTTGCGGTCGTGAACCTCTCCCCCACCCTGGGCCGGCCCGTCGCGCGACGCCGCCGGCCGGAGCGGACCGCCATGCCGAGGACACTCGCCCGCGCCCGCACCGTCGCTCGTCGCCCGCTGATCCGCGCCCTTGTCGGTGCGGCCCTGGCCGTGCCCCTGGCCCTCGCCGGGCCCGCCGTCCTGCCGGCCGGGGCGGCCCCGGGGGTGCCGGACATCGGTCCGGACAGCGCGCCCGGTTTCGGCGTCCAGTGCGTCCAGGCGATGTACTACTCGACCGGCTTCGGCACGCACTATCCCGACGGGGTCTACGGCCCCGAGACGACCGCCGACACCCGACGCCTGGAACACCTCCTGGGCCTCCCGGAGGACGGCGTCGTGGATCCGATCGTGGGCGAAGTGCTGTACCTGGTCATGGAGGTCGGCTCCGGCCCCGGATCGTGGCGCACGATCGGCTGCTGGGACGTCGTACCGTCGCTGCACTGAGCCACCGCGATCCGCGGGGCCGTCGCCGGCGACCGGGTCGGCACCGGCCCTCGCCGTTCAGCCGCCGCTCTGCATGGCTTCCTCGGCCCGCTTCGCCATCTCCTGTTCGGAGACGTCCTCGACGTGCGAGGCGACACTCCAGCGGTGACCGAAGGGGTCCTCGAACTGGCCGGTCCGGTCGCCGTAGAACTCGTCCTTGACCGCCCGCAGTTCCCGGGCGCCTTTGGCGAGGGCGCGGGCGAAGACCGAATCGACGTCCTCGACGTACACGTGAAGGGTCACCGGCGTACCACCCACGGCCTTCGGGCTGCGGAAGCCCATGTCCGGGAACTCGTCCGCGAGCATGACGATCGAGTTCCCGAGTCGGAGCTCGGCATGGCCGATCCTGCCGCCGGGCGCGGCCATTCTCATGCGTTCGGTCGCGCCGAGGACGGCGACGTAGAAGTCGATCGCGGCTGCCGCTCCGTCGACGCAGAGGTAGGGCGTGACGCGCGGGTACTCCTCGGGCACAGGTTTGACGCTCACGGTCGCCGGCCTCTCGGGTCGGTGGCGATACGGCCGACGGTCGGGCGCGACTGTCGGTTCGGGCAACGCGTTATGCCGGGCGTAGCAGCATGCCGGGCACAGCAGCATGTCGGGCATACCGGATACGTCAGATGAGCGTGGCATGCGGCGCAGCACCGCGCGCCAGGCACGCCGCAGGCCGAGTTGTCACTCACCCGCATGGCCTGAAAGCACCCAGATCGAGGACGCGGTCGTCGGCATCGGTTCGTTGCGGCCCGGCGGTTCCGGGTCCGGGAGCCGCCGACCGCCCCTGCCGTTCCTGTACAACGTGTGGCTGACGTACAAGACCGGCAACAAGGTCGCCGTCGACGATCCGTGGGGCTTCGGGCGTTCGTTGGAATGGGCGACCTCGTGTCCGCCGCCGCGGCACAATTTCACCGCGTTGCCGCGCATCCGCTCCGTGTGCCCGGCGTTCGACGCGCGGTACCCGGAGATCGCCGACCGACCACGGCGAGCCGAAGCGGTGGCAACCCCTGCCACCGTTGCCGCTGCTGTTCCCGCTGCCGCTCCCGCTCCGTTCCCCGAGCGGCGGGAGCGGCACACACGCCGCCCCGCCCAGGCGCGGGTCGGTTGGGTCGGTTGGGTCGGTTGGGTCGGTTGGGTCGGCAAGAGAGCATCTGATCTATGTTGATGGCGATTCGATCCGGTCGGCGTGACCGTGATGGCGACGGCGACGGGTCGTTGCAGGACTCATGACTCCTCGACGTTCGTATCGCAGCGATGTATCCGATGCCAGGTGGGCCCTGATCGAACCGATCTTCACAGCCTGGCGTGCCCGGCGAACCGGGCCGGGCGCACAGGCCCGAGTGCACGACCTGCGCGAGATCGTGAACGCGATCCTCTACGTCAACCGCACCGGTATCCCGTCGGAGTACCTGCCGCACGACTTCCCGCCGTGCGAAGACCGTGTACGACTACTTCGCGAAGCGGGAAAGCGACGGCACCACGCATCGGGCCCACAACCTGTTGCGCGACCGGCCCCGTCGGTCGTCGGGACGCAGGGTCGCCGCGTCACGTCCCGACGTGGCCAAGATCCGGGTCGACGGCGGCTACACCAACGCCACGATCGACCACGGAGCCACCCTGGGCATCGACGTGGAGGTCGTCAAACGCCCCTCCTCCCGCGGATTCCAACCATTGCCGAAGCGCTGGATGGTCGAGCGGACATTCGGCCGGGTCATGCAACACCGGCGCCTTGCACGGGACTACGAAACGTTGCCCCAACGATCCGGGGCAATGATCCACTGGGCCATGGCCAACACAATGAGCCGCGCTCTGACCGAGGAATCCACGCTTTCCTGGCGAACGGAAACGCATTTCCACACCATCTCGGCCTGAACGCAGATCAGATGCCCTCTTCGTGCCTGCCGCAGCCCACATCCTTGGGGGCTGCGGCAGGCACCGCCCCGGCGCTGTGCCGCACGGCACAGCACGGCACGGGAAGCCGACGGCCCGTCGTGGGCGTCAGTGCGAGCCGTGTTGCCGCGCCAGGAGCGAGATCTCGCGGGCGAGAGCGACGTCGCGAACCGTGACGCTGTTGTCCGCGTCGTGAGTCTGCAGGGCCAGGGACACCTTGTCGTAGAGCAGGGTGATCACGGCGTGGTGGTTCGCGGCGTCCTCGGCCTTTGCCACGGCCGCGAGGAACGGTGTCACGGAAGGCCGCGGCAGTCGAAAGGTGCTCGTCAGCCGGCTGTGCTCGTACGTCCAGTCGGGCAAGCCGGCTACGGTCTCTGCGAGTTCGGCTTCGGTCAGGGGGTGTGGCGGCACTCTTCTCTCTCCGGATCGTCGTGTCGTGTCCCGCTGTGTGAAGCGAGGACCGCCGGGGTTGCTTACGCGACGGGCGATCACCCGGCGGGTACGGCGAGGCGCGCGGTGGTGTCGTCGTCACAGGTGGCCCAGAAGGTGCCGACGACGTCCTCCAGGTGCTCCATCGACTCGGCCAGGAACAGAGTGTCCTGGTACCGGGTGATGTCGTAGGGCGTGGTGCCCATGGCCGCGAGGTCCAGAGGACGGATGTTCATGCCGCGGAACTCGCGGGTCTCGCCGAAGGACGACAGGATGCCCGCGCCGTAGGCCTTGGTTTCGCCGACCTCGGTCATGACGCCGAACTCGAGGGTGAACCAGAAGACCTTGGACACGAACTCCAGTGCCTCGTGCGTCTCGACGCGTCGCGCGGCCTGCCCGGCGAGCCGATAGAGGGCGGCGAACCGGTCGCTTGCGAGTGCGTTGGCGTGGCCGATCACTTCGTGGATGACGTCCGGTTCCGGGGTGTACAGCGGCACGCTGTGGTGGCGCACGTACTGCGTGGAATGGAAGTACGAATCCGCCAGCGATCCGTAGAACTCGCGAAGTTCGACCAGTCCCGCGGCCGGGAGGTAGCGGAATCCGGTGAGCGGCGCCAGGGCGTCGCTGACTTCCTGGAGCTGGGGGATCCGGTCGGCGGGAAGCCCGAGGCGTTCGGTGCCGTGCAGGTACTCGGCTGTTGCGAACCGACGGTGAGCGCGGCCCAGTTCTTCGGATACGACACGCCAGACCTCGTGTTCTTCGTCGGTGTAGGCCACGTCGGCGATCGGTGCGCCGACGGTGTGTCCCAGGGCCTGCTCGGCGATACGGTTACGGCGCTCCCGGTAGGCGGAGTCGGCGAAGCCGGGGTGCCCGTGGGCGAGTTCGACTTCGACGCCGCCGTCGGCGCGCACGGTGACCGGCGCGAGATACTGGGCTTCTTCAAACATCGCGGCCTCCGGGGGGATGTATTGGGGTGCCGACAGCGCCGGGCCGGGTGCAGCGGCACGTGTTGCTCCGTTTTCGCCGGGCATCGAGCCGCGCCGCAGCCCTGTGGAGTCGCAGGAGGGCCGCGAGCGGGCGGTGTCCGCCGCGCGGATGCGTCCTTGGCGCCCGTGTGGTGGATCCATCCTTCCCCGGACCGGCAGGCAGGGGCATCAGCCGGGCGTTGCGAATCGCGCGCGGGAAATTCGACATCCGTCGCGGTCTGCCGCCATGCGGTGAGCCGGGTTCGACCCGGGGGACGGCATACCTCGCCCACCGGACCTCCTGGGTCTACCGGGCGGCGAAGGCGCGGCCGATGGCGCGGCGTTGCATGCGGGTGTTGCCCGCGATGGCCTGCGAGGCCTTGGCTTCGCGCATCGAGCGCTCCACCGGCGGTATCGCGTGGCCGGCGGCATCACCGAAAACCTGCACGGCATCCTGGGTGACAGCCATTGCGGTGTCTGTGGTCGTGCCGACGACCGCGGAGGCGTGCCGAACGTAGGCCAGGGCGGCGAACGCGGCGGCGCGCGCGTCGAGGTGCACCGCCCGCGCGGAGTCGACGGCGTCCGCCATGCCGGCGAGGAGGTGCCCGAGACCGAGTCGGCCCGCGATCCGGCGGCCGGAACCGGTGCGCTCGGCGGCGTAGCGCACGGACGCGTCCAACGCGGCCTGCGCCGGTCCCGGTCGTGCAGGCGGCGATCCTCAGGCCCTGGCCTTCCACGCCCAGGAGCCGGTCGGGTTCGAAGAGGGCGCCGTCCCAGTACCCGGTCGCGGTCGGCACCGTCCGAAGGCCGACAGTCGACGCCGGGGCCTCGAAGTGCATCCGCTCGTCGGCGCCGGGCGCCAGGAAGCACGAGACGGCCTCGGGCTCGGGGCCGGTGCGGGCGAACAGGATGTAGAAGCCGGCTTTTCAGCCGGGCATCGTGCGTCGCGTGACCCCGGTGACCACGTGGCCGTCATCGGCCTTGACAGCGCTGCAGCCGAACGGGGTCTCGGATTCGCCGTGCCGCTCGGAGATGCCGAGGCCGCCGAGCCGTTGCCCCGCGAGCATGTCCGGAAGCGGGCGCGTTTGCTGGGCCGCGCTGCCGTAAACGGCCACCGGCAGACCCGCAAGCGTGTGCGGCTGACCGCGACCCGGCGCTCCGTGAGTTCCTCCAGGACCCGCAGGTGGACCTCGTAGGGTTGCTCGCCGCCACCCTGGGCCCGGCTGTAGGGCGGGCTGAGCAGGTCGGCGCGCGCCGGCGCGGCGAACGCGTCCACCAGACAGTTGTCGTTGTGTTCGTGGTGCGCGACCTGGGGTGCGAGATGTTCGTCGGCGACGCCACGCGCGATGAGGTGGTGGGCATCGGTCGTGGGGAGCCGGCGCTCCACGGGCACCGCGTCCTTCCGGGCAAGGCGGTCGGGGTAAGACGAGCGGTGTAGGGATCGGTGGTGCATGCGCGCCAGGCGCGGTCTCGGTCACGGCGGCGCTGTGAGCCTCGCCCGCGGGACACCCGCCATGGCGTGCATCTTCGTGGGACGCCGTCGTCGGCGCTACCGCCGGTGTCGGCTGCGGTGGCCGGCAACGTGTGCCTCGGGGCTCATGACGTGTCCGCGCCACGGTGTCGGGGCGAGGGATGCAACCCCCCCGCCAATGCGCGGATTTTGACCGCGAGATGCAGGGCGAGTCGGTCGTCTCCGTTTTGGAGGGAGCACCCGGTCACCGACTCGATCCTGCGCAGGCGGTGGTAGAGGGTGGCCCGGTGCACGCAGAGCGCTTCCGCGGTCCGTCGCACGTCCCCCGCGTTGTCGAGGTACACCTCCAAGGTCTCGGCAAGCACCTGCCGGCTGTCCTCAGCGTCCAGTGCCCGCATCACCGGTAGCCGGGCCAGCGATTTCAGATCTTCGCGTGGGATGCGCAGCAACACTTCGTAGGGTCCGAGTTCCTCGCAACGGACGAAGCCGTCGCGCTCGGGCAGTACCGCGGCGGCGCGGGCGGCCAGCTGTGCGCGTTCGAACCCGTCGGCGATCGCGTCCACGCGATCCACCACGGGGCCGACGCCCACCGCCACGCCCGCGGCCTGCCCGGTCAGCGCTGCGAACCGGGCAGCGGTCGTGCGTGCAAACGCCTCCGCCCGCCCGGGAGGCGGCCCGCCCGGAGCGACCAGCACCCCCCAGGCGCAGCCTTCGTCCGCCACCGAGAGGAGGCGTTCACCGGGGACCGCGCGCAGCCCGTCGACCACGGCCGCCGCCAACGCGACGTCGCAGTCGGCGCGAGCGGTGGTCTTCCCGGAGCCCGCCCGGTCACGCGTGACGACGGCGTGGACGACAACGACCTGGAACCCCGTACCGGGTGCACCGAGGACCGTGTCGGCGCTCAGCTCGTCCACGGCCCGGCGATGGGCCGCCGGGGACCCGCCGACCAGGGCCCGCAGGGCATCCTCATGGCGAGGGTGCGCCACTGCCCGCCCGTGCGCGTCCTCGTACAACGCGATGCCGGCGCGTTCGGCGGCGTCGACTGCCAGGTCGGCCTCCGGCTCGGACAGCCCCTCTCCCGCGTCGATGAGCCACAGGTACCCGAGCAGTTCACCGCGACAGCGGATCGGCGCGCACCACCGCGGCAGGCACCCTGGGATGTCCACGGTCACACGGCCCGGCCGGGTCCACGAGGCCACTCCGGCGGACACGATCCGCTCGACGACGTCCGTACGCACCTCGCGGTTCATGACGGTCGCGATCCGGACCGCGTCCTCGTCGCCGAAGTGCCGGCTCGCCACCAGCAGCCGGAAGGACGAGTCGTCGATGACGACGGACCGGCGCAGGCGGTCGGCGAGGTTGTCGACCAGGGACTGGAGGACGTCGTTGGTCATGGAACCTCCCGGGAGCATGAGCAGGCGTGCGGACGCTCCTGCGGCAGCCACAACGGTCGATCCGTCGGGGCCCGCCCAGAGCTGCTACGGCCGGAGCCGGACCCATGAACTGTAGAACACTTCAACGATTGAAACGTCGCTCCTCACGCCCAGCCTCGCCGGCCGTTCCGGCGCACGTCACGTGGGTGGGTTCCTGCCCGAGCCCTGGCTGCCGCGCAGCATTTCGGTCGTGTCGAAACCGTGGCCGCTGGGGCGCCCGCCCGGTGGCCGCCGACCCGGTTCAACGTTTCGCCGACCTACGACGAGCGCACAGGCCGGGTTGGGTCTACCGGCAGTGACCTCGGCGCGGCGGTGGATCGCCCGGAAGCCCTCGACGGCCGGGCGTGCGGTCACCTCCGGGAACCTGGGCTACACCGACCGCGACATCGACCACCTCCGCACGGCTCGCGACCCTGAATGCCCACGCCGCAGACCCCCTCGCACCCCACCCCCTCCGCGACCGCACCGGAGCCCACGCGGCGGCCGTGCACGCGATCGTCGAAGACCACGAACGATCCCGCCCGCCTCGATCACCCGAGATGGAACACTGATGGCCCGACGGACCCGCAACCGGGAGGACGAACGCACCCCGATCCGGGCGGCAGCCGACCGCCTCCTCGCCGGGACACCACTGCGCTCGACCTCCGGCAGACCCACCGTCACCGAACCGATCACCGAATGCGGACTACGCCGGGACGTTGTCCACGAACACGGCAACCTCGTCGGCAAGTTCAAGGCCCGACGCAAAACGCGACACGCGACACCCACCGCACTTCGCGAACTCACCGACCGCAACACCGCGCTCGTCGACGAGTTGGTGCTCGACGGCGCGATCACCGCACGCATCCGCCATCGCCTGGGCCGGGCACACGAACGCATCGACCGCGGCGAGTTGCCCGCGTTGCGCGAGTACGACCCCGTGGGCGGCATGACGGGCCTCGGCGCCTACCTTCTCCACCAAGGCCAAGTCACCCTGCGCCTCCGGGACGTCCTCGGCTACCTCACGCGCCTGACCCACCCGATCCGCTCGGGCACCGACGAACTTCCCGGCTGGTGGACCCGGGACTCGCCGACCGGACAACCCTCGCCCCACTGGCCCGGCGGTCACCTCAACCTCGGCATCGCGCACGGATGCACGGGCGTCCTGGCACTATGTCGACGGCGATGAGACACGGTGTAACCGTTCCCGAACACGCCGAAGCCATGGCCCGCATCAGGGTGGTGAGCGCCAGGATGAACAAGCCGCCGCAGCCGTCGCCAGAGGCGGACTTCTTCCGGGACCGCGATCCCCCCGGGTCGTTTGCCGCTGGAGTGCTTGGCGCAGTAGCGCTCGCCGGGACGGGCGTTGTTGCCGCAGGTCTTCCCGCCCCGGCTGCCTTTGGTGGACCTTCGGCAGGTGCCCATGCGATCGTCCCCCTTCGATCGTTGGTCACCCCATGGTCGAATCATCGCGCGCTGTGCGGGATTTCGCGCGGACCCGACGGTCGGGACGGTCGAGTGCGGGCCCCGACGATCCGGATACCGCCGTCGGGAGGGTCCCGGTTCACGTACCGGGTCCTCGATGCCTCCGGGACCGCGATGTGGTCCCGCTCCGTCGCGGCGAGTTGATCGCGCCGGAAGAGGACATCACCGGGCGAGACGGTCTGTGCTTTCACGAAGGTCGCTGGTGAGACGGTGTCCGGTCGCAGGAACACGGAGCCTCGCTGCCGTCTCAGGTATCCTCGATGGTCTCCATGGTGCAAGTGCTGGGGAGATACGTGTTGTTGTTGTAGTTACCCGCGCAAGCACGGAATGCCACCGCGTTGTTCTCGGTAAAGGACTTGTTCAGGTACCGCCAGCCGGCGTCCTTCCCGGCCGTGTTCCAGATTTGCCCGGAACGGGACTGGCCAGTGTCGCTGTCGTAGAACTCCCACAGAATCACGACAGGGTAGTTGTCCGCGTTCGCGTCCCGGATCTTGAACCATTCACCCTCACCGGCGAAGCAGGCCTCGGCGTACGTGGTTCCGATATCGGTGCACTTCCAGCCGTGGGGTCCGCTCGGACCGGACGAATCGGTCGCCAGTTGCTTTCCGTCTGCTGCGTGCGCGGTTCCCGAACAAGTAAGCGCCAGCAACCCGGCGGAGATAAGAGCCAGAGCCTTGGACCTGGTTCGCATCTTCTTCCTGCCTTCCTGTGAGATTGCGCGGATGTCGGTGTATGCGAAGCTTCCGCGTCGGAGGTGGTCGAGTTCGTCTCAGGGGACGCGGGTGTCGCATGCGCGGTGGCGACGGTGCCGCCCGGTCACCAGGGCTGCGCCCGGAACAACGCCGGTCAGCCAGGCGCAAGTACGCATGCGTGTGCCCCCTTCGGCTTCGTGGGCGTGCGTGAACAACCGGAAGCCCGTCGAGCGATCGCGCCCGGTGGCGCCGTGCTTTACCGCGGGGCGAAGCCACGGCTCGCTCGCTGCTCCATGACCGGCTTCCGGAACCAGCATGTCGGAGGCAACCACACTCGCCCGTGTCAATTCGCGCAGAGCTGGTGCCGATTCGCGCACGCCTGACGCGACCGGTCCCGGTAGTCCCGTGGCGGCATCCCGTAGGTGGCGTGGAACAGGCGACTGAAGTGCTTCGGGTCCGTGAAGCCCCAGCGGGCGGCGATGGCCCGCATGGGGAGGGCGTTCAGGCCGGGTGCGGCCAGATCCAGCCGGCAGTGTTCCAGGCGGCGGTGGCGTATCCAGGCCGCCGGGGAGGTGCCGTCCTCGGCGAGCAACTGCTGGAGGAGACGCCGGGAGATGTGGTGAGCGTCCGCCACCGCCCCGGGCGTGAGGTCCGGGTCGGCCAGGTGCCGTTCGACGAACGCGACGACTCGCGCACGCAGAGCCGTCCTTCGGGCCTCCGGACTCAGCGTCTCCTCCGCCTCCAGGCAGCGGGCCATCACGGATCCCAGGAGATCGACGGTAACCGAGGCCAGGGTGGGGACGTCGTCGGGAGTGAACTCGTCGGCGCGCGCGTTGAGGTCGCACAGCCAGCGGGCGAACATCCCGCCCATGCCGCTGCGCCCGCTGATCGGAACGGCGAACAGGCGCCGGATCGTCTTCGCCGGTAGCGGCAGCAGTCCCCGCGGACACTGCACGGTCATGTGCGACCACCTGCCGGGATCGGCGTGGACATCACCTCGGTAGGGACGGCTGCTGTCCATCACCATGAGGTCGCCGGTACGCACCGTCGTGTCGTACTTGCCCGCGGAGACGATGCCCTGTCCACCGAGAAAGTAGTTGATCTGATACACCTCGGGGTCGGACTGTCGGATCAGCCGCGGTGTCCGCACGACTTCCAGATGCGAGTAGGCGAGCGCGGCCACCTGTACTTCCGCCAGGTCCAAGCCGCGCATTTCGGCGCGGAAGTCGTTGCGGTCGTTGCTGTGCAGGCGATTGCGCATGTGCGACCGTTCCGTCGCGTCCTCCCACAAGGCGAACCGCTCCGGTGCCGCCACGATGTTCGTACTGAACTCCGTCACGAGCATTCTCAGCTCCCGTAGCCGGTCGTCCCGAAGCTTCGAACATGGCACGAGGAAGCGTCCGCAGGCCAGCAGCGCTTCAGCCACATGCGCTGCAACGCCTCTTCTCACGACTGGGCTGTGCCCCCGCGCCACCGGCATCGTCGGCGCATTTCCGAGTCTGTCGGTGGCCCCACCAGCGGCGCGGGAAACGCCGGCCGCCGGCCGACCGGATCGACAGGAGTTCGCCCACGACGCTCGGGCACCACCGATCGTCGCCGGTGCCGTCCCGGGGCCCGCCTGTCATGCTGTTTTCTCCAGGACGGGGGGACGCGGGTGGGCGAGCCGATCGGTGGATGGATATGGGGACGCAATCTGCGCGCGTTCCTGGAACTGCTGTCGCATTACGCGGGCTACGCGTTCGACGGCACGGATTGGGAGACCGTCGAGGTCGGCGTCGAGGACACCGACGACGAGGCGCCACACGGGTGGTACACGTACCCCCTCGCCGGCACGAACGCCACGCTCGTCGTCGCGCTCGCCCGCGCGGTCGACGGCGAGGAAACCTCCGTCCGGGTCACCGGGGCCGACACGCCCGAACTCCGGCTGCGCACCGACACCCTCCTGACCGCCCTCGCCACCATCTGACGCCCCGACCACGCGACCGCGCACCACCCACAGGGCGGCGGGGGTCGAGGTCGGGATCACGAACATTCGGGCGCGCGCCCGTGGGGCCGAAAGGTTCGGGGTGTCCCGGACGTCGTGCGCGATCATGAGGGCATGCTCCCTCCGCGACTGCTGTGGCGCGATCCTCGGCCGATACCCCGCCTCGACAACCAGGACGTCGTGATCGAGGTCGTGCGGGACCCGTCGTTCCACGAGCCGTTCGAGACGGACGACTGCGGCTGGTTCGTGCGGGTGTGCCTCACCCACGATCGTGCCTACGACCGGGGCCGGTGCGGCGAGGGCGAGCACCTCCTCGCGTCGGTCTGCTCCGAGCACGGCGCGGAGAACCTCGAGGTGCACCCGCTCATGCACCGCTTCCCCACCGGGTTCACGCCCACCCTCACCCCGGATCAATACGCCGAACTCGAGGACGACCTGTACCCGGAGGGCCGCCCGCCGCCCGCCGGACGGGACACGGACACGACTACCGGCCGAACGGAGGAATGGACCGCGACCTGGCACCGCGCCGCCAACACACCACGACCCACCCGTGGCCCCGGCCGAGAACCGAGCGGGGAGCGGGTGCGGCTGTCCACCGAACGCGACGTGCGGTGGTAGACGGCGTGCGCGAGCCAATCGTCCCTGTCCGGAACGGCGGCGGCCCGTACACAGGCGCTTCGTGGGCGGGTTCGGCCTCGGTGAAGCCTTCGAGGCCTGGCTTCGTTCATTTCTGACGACGGCGTTTGTCGAGGACTTCGGGCAGCGGTTGCGGATGCTCTCGGTCGTGAATGTTCGCGGATTCCGGCTCCGACCCGGTTGTGTGGAGCGCCGGCCGTGTGTCACAGGAGTGGGGCCATGCGGTATCGCTCCGGGTGGGCCCGGAGGGCAGGCGAGGTGAGTTCCAGGGCTCTGTTGTCCTTGCCCGCGGCCATGTGGTCGAGC
Organism: Embleya hyalina; assembly: GCF_003967355.1. Taxonomy (GTDB): domain Bacteria; phylum Actinomycetota; class Actinomycetes; order Streptomycetales; family Streptomycetaceae; genus Embleya; species Embleya hyalina. The sequence continues at coordinate 35,064 of NZ_BIFH01000041.1, forward strand.
CGGCGTTCGTACCAGGCCAGGAAGTCGGCGGCCGACGAGACGTTCGGGCCACACCAGCCCGAGCCGTTGCCGATCACGACGCGGCCGGTCAGGGGCCCCTCGAGTGCGATGAGGACCAGATCGAGACAGCCCGTCTCGGCGATGGACAGAAACCTGTCGCGCGTGGTGCCGGTTGCGGGAACAAGATCGAATCCTCGGTTTTCGCCGGGGGGATCCATCGTGTGGATCGACGCCACAGGGCGAGTTGTCGGGTCGACGAGACCGTAGAACGGCCCGGCGCCCGAACATCCGATGTGCAGCAGGAACTGTCGGTAGGCGGCGGGAAGAAGCAGGTCGTGCTCGGCTTCGAAGCCGCTCAGTCGGGCAGCGGCCAACGGGGCTCCCAGACGGAACCGGTGCCGCTCTTCTCCGAACGAGTGGCTGCGGTGTGGCCGGAAGGGGATGGCGGCCGGCTTGCGGCCGATCCGGGGAATGCGGGCGTCCACGGCAATTCTTCTTTCGTCCCCGGCAGCCTACCGCCGCAACGGGACGGTCAGCGGAGCACTACCCGCTTGGGTAGACGGGCGAAGCCGGCGCGGCCGAACATCCGCAGTAGGGTGCACGCGCCCGCTTTTGCCGACATCTCCTCGACAACCATCCCTGCCGAAGACACCCATTCTCCGGCGACGAACAAGCGTCCAGCGTCCGCCGGGACACCACCTCGGTTCGTCCATGCGGTCGGACTGACGACGGGTGGCGTGAGGGTGGCGGCGTCGGCCGGGCCCGGATGGCTCAGGGCCGAGCCGACGCACCACTCCGGCACCACAACACCCTGCCACGTCAACGTCACCACTTCGAGGAAGCTCTCGCTCTCCGGCTCCGCCACCACCGTTCCGGGCGGCCCACAGACGATGAGGCAAGTCTCCCCGGTTCGTGAAGGGTTCCGCTCGGCACGACACCGCTCACGCGCGTCATCGACGCCCCACCTCCGCCACCCGCGGCGGGTCGGCGCGGCGGTCGGTCGTCCGCCGCCGCAGCGACGACCCGTACCGCGAGGAACCCCCCGCCCTGAGAAGATCCACGGCTTCACGAGCCTCACGGGTCGGCGGCGGGGGCGGCGAGGGGCCGGTCCATACTCGCTGCGTGCACACACTGCTTCGGGCGCTCCTGCCGCTTTCACCGGCGGCCCTTTTCGCCATCCCCTTTCTCCTGTTCAGTGGGCCGTGGGGCGCCGTGGCCGCGATCGCCGTGACCTACGTGGCGCTGCACGGGATGGCGATGCACCAACGGGTCCGCTCGGGACTGCCGTTGCGTCTGGACAAGGTCGATCGGGCCGCGGTGGTACGGACCCGACGCTTGGTGCGCTCGCTCTTCCGCGGTGACGTCGAGAGGGCTCAGGCCCATCTGCGGGAGTTCCCCGACACTCCCGTGGGACGGGCACTCGAGGTGCAGTGCCTGACCATGGTGCTCTTCGCACGAGGCCGAGGTACCGAAGGCGTCGAAGCCGCGCAGGATTGGCTGCGAACGCACCCCCACGACGACGCGCTACGGCGCAAGGTGGCACACCAGAGCACGGAGTACGCCGCGATGCTGCTGGTCCTGGGACAGGCGGAGCCGGCCGCCGTGTTGCCCACGCTGCCCCCGGCCGTGACGGGTTCCACGCGAGCCCATCGGCGCAGGGGCTGCATGGCCGAATTCGCCTTGGACCTGCGAGAAGGCCGAGTGGACCGCGCCACCGCCCAGGCGCGCAGGTGGCGTCGGCGCGCCCGGACGCGGCCAGGTCGTGTGCCCCGGGCGGAGGCCGAGTGTCTGGTCGCGATCTGCGCTGCCGCCGCCGGGGACCTGCCCGCCGCGCGTCGGGCATTGGCCGCGGCCGAGCGCCGGTGGCCCGTGCATCCCGCCATCGGGCCCGCACGCGCACGCGTGGCCGCCGGAACCGACGCACCAAGTCGACGAGCCTGACGCGCGAGCCACCCATGGAGAAAATCGTCCACCGCAGCAACGCCACCGCCCTTCCCGCCGAGGGACTGCAACGGCTGCGCTCGGCGAAGGCCGCGACCACGCCCGAGGTGATCCGACGACTGCGGGGCGGCGTCTGTCGCACGCGCCGGCCTGCCGCCGCAGGTGCGTGGATGGTGCCGTTGCAGATACGGCCGAGTACGACTGCGGCGCGATGGGCCAACTCCGCGCCGCTCGCAGCGCGACGCTCGCCGGTTCCTGCCGGCAGCCTTCGAGGCCGGGGACGGTCGATGTCGGCCGGTCGGCGTCGACGGATTCTCGACACCCGACAACGTGGTGGGTCCGGGCGTTCACCACGCGGCCCGGACCGCCGTCCCTGTGGCGTCCGAATCGCCCCCGCCCCGGCTGTCGCCGGGCGCGCAGTATGACGCGAGACCGGCTCGCGGGGCATCGGTTCATCGGACCTGGGATTCTTCCCGGACACACAGCGGGCGGGCGACACCCTCGTCACCTGTGCGCTCTTCGGCAGCCCCGACGCGCGGGCCTACACCGTGTGGGACAGCATTCCGGGCGACGCCTGGGACCGGATCCGACGCACCGTCGAACCATGCGTCGGCGGGGCATGGACAACGCCGCCTGGGAGCGGACGACGTCGTGCGCGACGGGGCTGGGTCGCCGGTGAACTCGAACGCGGCCGGACAAACCATGGGAGCCTCGCCGGAGCCCTCGTCATGTGACCGTTGGTCCGGCCGCGGCGCGGCGGCAGGCCGTGGTGTCGAGACCGATCGAGCCCGCGAGCCGACCCGAAACCGGTTCAGCCGCGCGCCCGTCCCGGCCTCGTCGAGAGCCCGTCGCGCGGGACTTCGACGATGGTTCTGTCCCCCGCGACGGGTACGCCGAGGATCTCGTGTGCGCGGCGTTGTGCCGTGTGGGCCTCGCGCAGTCCGTCGCGGCCCCAGCCCAGGAGGTCGACGGCGGTTGCCGGGTCGACCAGGAGTCGACGCCATTCCCGTCCGGTCGCCGGGTCCGGCCGCGCCGGGCCCAGGCGGGCGAGGCGGGCCGCGTAGCGGACGCGGGCGACGGGGGCGCCGCCGTAGATCAGGGCGTCGTGGTCGTGGAGGTACCCGAGGTAGGTGTGCGCTCCCGATACAGCGCCGGCCTCCTCGTACGCCTCGCGGGTGAGCGTCGCCCACGCGTCGGCGTCCCCGTCCTCGGGGGCGCCGCCGGGCAGCGCGAGCATGCCCCGGTCCGCGACCAGGAGTACGCGCCCGTCGTCGGCGAACAGCCACCCCGACGACTGCGCGACGGGCAGCGCCTCCGGCACGGGCTCGCCGGGGTGCCAGACCCAAGGCCGGCCCATGCGCGGGGCGGGTTCCAGGCCCAGTTCGCGGCGCAGCGGTGCGTTGCCGTGGTCGGCAGCGCGGATGGCGGTCAGGCGTTGTTCGGTGTGTCGGTTGTCGTGGACGGTGTCATGGGGTTGTTGGAGGTGGAGGGCGTAGGGGGTGCCGGCGCGGATGGCGTGCAGGGCGGCTCGGGTGTAGGCAACGAGGTCGGGGGGTGGGTTGTCGGGGTCGGCCCAGACGAGTTCGTCGTGTTTGTGGGGTTCGGCGTTGTACACGGTGTCGTGGACGGTGGGGTGGCGCGCGCCGGGCCATCCCTCGGCGGTGAAGAACCAGCCGATGCGCAACGGCCCCCGGGGTGGCCGGTGTTGCAGGACGAGGTCGCAGCGGAGCATGGTCGGGTGCAGGACGACGCCCGTCTCCTCACGGGTTTCGCGGACGGCGGCGGTGACGACGTCCTCGCCGGGTTCGACCTTGCCAGAGGGCAGGCACAGCAACCCGGGGGCGTAGGGGGAGGTTCGGCTGCGGCGCAGGAACAGCAGCCGGGTTCCGCGATACAGCAGCACGTGCACGTCGACCGGATTGCCGGTTCCGGGGTGTGCGGCCGGTTCCATGGGTGCCCTTCGTGGGTAGCTCTGTCGTCCGGCATGCCGAGTCGGCACGGGCCGGCAGGTGGATCGGTTTCCTGTTCGCGGAGTGGGGTGTGGGCATCCGTGTGTCGGGTCGGGCGGCGGCCCGTGTTCGGCGCCGTCGGCGGTCGGGGGTTGCGGGTGTCCGGTCGTGGGGAGCCGGCCCGAGCCGTTCCCATCGCTCGCACTCGATTCCCTGAGGCCGGGCCGGCGCGCGCCGGTCTCCCTCGTCGTCGAGCGGGTGCGTGTATCGACGACGTCCTCGTGTGGCCGTGCGGGTGACGGACGCACGGTGTCATGTCCACCCGAACTCCGTGTAGAGATGGCCGATTTGGATGGCTCGGATCGCGGCGCGGGTGTAGTCGACGGTCGGGTCCGGAAGGTCGTGGGGGTGCCACCATCCCCAGCCGAGGCACTTGTCGGGTTCGAGGACCTCGGGCGTGCCGGTCCACCGTCGGGCGCGGAAGACCATCTGCATGCGCGGGCACGTTCCCGGCGCGCCCGGGAGGTGGAGAGCGTGGACGAACTCGACGTCGTCGGGGTGGATCACCAGCCCGGCCTCCTCCCGGGCCTCACGCACCAGGCAGGCGACGGCGGACTCCTGCTCGCAGTGTCCGGCCAGGAAGTGGTGCGTCGAGGGCGCGTACGGGGAATCGGGGTGTCGTAGTCCGAGCAGGACCCGCCCGCGGGAGTCCTCCGCGTAAAGGTGGACGCCCACAACGTTCAGGACGCCCCGCGTACCGCATTCGACACGCCGGTTCGGTACCGAGACTTCCTCGTCCCCGCTCATCGCGACACTCCCGACCGCCGGCAGACGCCGGTCTCGACCCCGGGTGTCGTGATCACGCCGTCGAGGCTGGGAAGTGCGATGTGGAACACAGGGAAGAGCAGATTCGAAGTCATCACGCGGAGTGTAGGGACAGCCACCGACAGGCATGAGTGAAGTCGTGCGGAAGCGGCCGCCCTCGTACAATCCGGCGACCGATCGGTGTGGATCACAAGTGACCGCAGAACGTGCTTTCGGCCCTACCCTCCGACCCGCATCCGCCGGCAACGACTGGCCATCTCCCGGCGCGACGCCGGGGTTCACCGTGCGGAACGGCGGAATCGGCGTCCGAGGCGGAGTCACGCGGTCCGGGAGCCGGGGTGGTGCCCACGCGGGCCATCCGTCGATACGGCGGGCGCCGCCACGTTCCGCGATCCGGCCCATCACGGCGCCGACCCGACTCGGCGAACATCCCGTCGGCCGTGGCGTCACAGGGGCGAGCCGGTCGATCCCCGCAGGGCTTTCGAAGTACCTTCATCGCGGTAGCCGGACGGTGTCTGTGCGTGACGCCATGTTCGTGGAACTCGACGATCGCAGGAGGATTTCCATGTTCCCGTCGTTCACACCATCGGTGCGCGGCGCGGTGCTCGCCGTGACGGTGTCCGTCGTGTTCGGCGTCTCCTGCGACACCTCGGACGGCGGATCGCAGGAGGCGGCCGCGGCGAGTGCGCCGGCGAGCGTGCCCGTGCCCTCGCGCACACTCGGCACCGACTCGCCCATCCCTGCTCGTACTTCGGCGTCCGCCGGTGCGTCGATCGCGCCGTCGGCCGCGGTACCGAAGGTGAAGGTACGGGACGCGTTCGCCGGGCTCCAGGCAACCCTGAAAGAAGCCTGCACACCGAGCAACTGCGCCTACTTCCTGGGACGGGTCCACGACGAACTGCACCGCCTGGACCGGGCGATGAAGACGGATCCGAAGGGCGCAGGCCACTTCCCCGAACCGATAGCCCTGATCAAGGCACTCGACACCGAACTCGGCGGCGACCGATCCTTCGAGAACCTGAAAAAGCACCAGACCGCACTGATCAGCACCCGGGACCGGATCAACGCCTGGATGCAGGGCCACTCCGACGACTACCGCTGACACGCCACCACCAACCGACGAGACCACCCTCACGGTTGCGCTGGCGGAGGCAGTGGGGGCGCGGCCGGGATCCGGCGCGCTGGGAGGGGACGTGAGACATCCGCCGGGCCCCGGCCGATGGCAGCAGCGCGCGAAGGGAAGCCGACTTCGTAGTCGCCTCCCTCGAAGAACACGGGTGATGGTCGGGCCACGAGCTGTGTGTGGCACGGATCTGTCCGATGTGAGATGGCAGGTTCTGGCTTCTCCCGTGCCGCCGGGAGTGCTGAACAGATCCGAACCGTTTGAAAGACAGGACGAGCTGAACGCCGTCCCCGAGCCTGTGCCGTCGCATCGGCCCGCCGGCTGCGGGCCGGTGGGCGTCATCGGTTGGTCCGCTCACCCGGGAGGATCGCACGACACCGGGGCCCGACGGCTGGTGACGCGCGGGACCGCGCCGCCCGTCGGAAGCCGGGGATTGAGCAGGGTGATCAGGCGACGGTGGATGGGGCGTTCGATCAGGATGGTCAGGAGCCAGCCGAGCAGCACTCCGGTGGTGATCAGCGCCGGGACCTGGCCCCAGGGTCCGACACCTCGGGCGTGGAGGCGGCCCATGACGACGTAGCCGAGCGATTGGTGCATGAGGTAGACGCCGTAGCCGATTCCGGCGAACCAGCGTACGAACGGGTGGAGGACCGCCGGGATCGCGCGGTCCCAGTCGGGACCGACGGCTGCGGCCCACACCGCCGCAGTGAGCAGTGCGACGCCCACGGTCGTGCCCGTTTCCCGGGTCTGCGTCAGGTGCGCGGCGAGCCCCACCACCACGAGCGCGACGCCGTGGCCTCGCCGCACCCGCCGGGTCGCCACGAGATGGATGGCGACCCCGACGACGAAGAGGTGGACGCGATGCCAGCCCAACCCGTCGTGGAACATCCGGAACGGTTCGTGGGAAGTGTGCAGCCGAATGGGCAAGAGCAACATCTCGGTCACCAGCGCGCCCCACAACAACACCGGAGTCGCCGGCCTGCGACGGCCGGCGCAGGCCACGAGCAACACGGCGGTGAAGGCCGACAGTTGCACGGGCAGGGTCCAGTAGGACGCGTCCACGTACGGGGTGGCGTCGGGGGTCCACGGCCACACCATCAGCATGTTCAGGGCGGTGTCGGACCAGGACGGATACCACCACCCGACGGGGGAAGCGATCCGCATCAGCAACGTCGTCACGAGCACCGCCACCCAGAACGCGGGGAGCAGCCGACACACTCGCCCCACCCACCAGCGCAGCGCCGGACGACGGTGTACGCACACGGCGGCGAAGTAGCCGGAGACGATCAACAGCGTGCTCGCCCCGACGGCGTACGGGAACTCGACGGCGGGCGTGCCCAGTTCCGGATGGAAATGGGTGGCCATGAACGTGCTGTGGTACAGCATCACCAGCAGTGCGGTCGCCGCCCGGAGTACGTCCCAGCTGAGCCTGCGGTTCGTGCTCGGCCGGTCGGCGGGACACATGGACGAGGACTCCCGAGGGTGATCCGGTGTTGCGGCGGCAGGACGAAGCGAACGCACGGCGGTGACACCGTGTGGCGCCCCTTGTGGGCCGCCGTGGGAGGTGGATTCGGGCGCGGCGTCGGGACGCCCCGGCCTCGGGCTACTCGACCACCGGATCGGGGTCGCCGTCCCGGGCCGGCGCCGGTTCCACGGAGCGTGCGGTGGCGCGTGCGGCGAGGCGGGCGCCGATCGCCTCGCTGTAGCGCGCGGTGAGCGGGCCGGCGACGACGAGGATCAGGACATAGGCGGTGGCCAGCGGACCCAGTTGTGGTTCGGTGCCCGCGGTGACGGCCAGGCCCGCGATGACGATCGAGAACTCGCCCCGGGCGACCAAGGCGCCGCCGGCACGCCATCGACCCTTGACACCGATTCCGGCCCGCCCGGCGGCCCAGTATCCGGTGGCCACCTTGGTCCCCGCAGTGATCACCGCCAGGGCGAGGGCGGGCGCCAGCACCGGCGGAATGCCGGTCGGGTCGGTGTGCAGGCCGAAGAAGACGAAGAAGACGGCGCCGAACAGGTCGCGCAGCGGACTGAGCAAGGTGTGCGCACCCTCGGCGGCCTCGCCCGACAGCGCTATGCCCACCAGGAACGCCCCGACGGCCGCAGACACTTGGAGCTGCTGTGCGACGCCGGCGACGAGGAGGGTCAGCCCCAGCACCACGAGCAGCAGCTTCTCGGGATCGTCGCTGGAGACGAAGCGGGAGATGAGCCGACCGAACCGGACCGCGACGAACAGGACCAGCCCCGCCGCGCCCAGCGCGACCGCCAGGGTCAGCCCGCCGGTGACCAGACCGACTCCGGCGACCAGCGCGGTCACGATGGGCAGGTAGACCGCCATCGCGAGGTCTTCCAGCACCAGGATGCTCAGGATCACCGGAGTCTCCCGGTTGCCGACCCATCCCTGGTCACCCAACACCTTGGCGATCACCCCGGACGAGGAGATCCAGGTCACCCCGGCCAACACGACGGCGGCGACCGGGCCCCAACCGAGGAGCAGTGCGGCCGCGGCCCCCGGCAGCGCGTTCAACACGAAGTCGACCAGCCCGGAAGGGTATTGCGTCTTGAGGTTGGTCACCAGGTCGGTCGCCGTGTACTCCAGGCCGAGCATCAACAGGAGCAGGATGACGCCGATCTCGGCGCCGATGGCGACGAACTCCTCGCTGGCACCCAGCGGCAACAGCCCGCCCCTGCCGAACGCGAGACCGGCGAGCAGATACAGCGGTATGGGGGAGAACCGCAACCGCCCGGCGATTCTGCCCAACACACCGAGCACCAGGATGATGGCGCCGAACTCGATCAGGAAGACCGCGGAATCCACGCACTCACTCCCGGCCCAGGATCACTGCGGCCGCCTCGACGCCCTCGCGGGTACCGATCACGATCAGGGTGTCGCCACCGGCGAGACGAAAGTCCGGCGCCGGGGCGGGAATCGCCCCGGCCCGGCGCAGCACCGCCACGATCGACACACCGGTGGCGGTGCGCATCCGGGTGTCCCCCAGCGGGCGCCCGTTCCAATGACTGTGCGCGGACAGTTCGACCCGTTCGGCGACCAACCCCAGATCGGTGGTGTGCAGGATGGTGGGGCTGTGATGCGCGGGCATCAGCGCGTCGATCAGCGACGCGCTCTCCGCGCCGCTCAATCGCACGGACTGCGCGCAGGCGTCCGGGTCGTCGGAGCGGTATACGTTGACCGTCCGACTCCCGTCCCGGTGGGCGACCACCGACAGACGGCGCCGCTCGCGCGTGGTCAGGTCGTAGCGGACGCCGATGCCGGGCAGCGGAGTCGAACTCATCCGCGGGACGGGCACGGGTAACTCCCTTGCAGAAGATGTCGGGCGCCGCAGGCGTCAATGGGCGTCGTGGGCGCGGTGCGGGCGACCGAAACGCCGGGGCGGCGCGGGGTCGTTGTACGAATCGACGCGACGAGCCATACCGGCAGCGGTGCGTCTCGCCGGTCCGACATAGTGCCACCTGCGATGCATGCGGCGATATGGGTGTCGTCACGGATGGACGAACGCCGCCGTGTTCGATCAGACTGCTCCGGGGATCTCGGACCTTCCGCAGGTCACAGGGCCAAGAGCACGCTTCCTACGACAACGAGGGACGCGGCGGAACCGGGGGTGGACACTCGTGTCGCTGTTCTGGCGCATCTTTCTGCTGAACGGCGCCGTGCTGATCCTCGCCGCGACCCTGCTGCTCGGTCCGGTGACCGTTTCCACCCCGGTCCACCTCGGCCAGGCACTGGTCATCGCCGCCGGACTCGCCGCGATGCTGCTCGCCAACGCCGCGATCCTGAGGATCGCCCTGTCGCCCCTGCAACGCCTGTCCCGTGCCATGACCACCGCCGACCTGCTGCACCCGGGCACCCGCTCGCGCGTCACCGGCCCCGGCGAGATCGCCGACCTGATCACCACCTTCAACACCATGCTCGACCGCTTGGAAAACGAGCGCGCCACCAGCAGCGCACGCATTCTCTGCGCCCAGGAAGCCGAACGTCGACGCATCGCCCAGGAACTCCACGACGAAGTGGGCCAAACCCTCACAGGTGTGCTCCTGCAACTCAAACACACCGCCGACCACGCTCCCGCGCCGCTGCGCGAGGACCTGCACCTGGCCCAGGAGACCACCCGCGCCGGTCTCGACGAGATCCGGCGCATCGCGCGCCGCCTACGCCCAGGCGTACTGGAGGACCTCGGCCTGGCGAGCGCCCTGCGCGCCTTGGCCGCCGAGATCGACACACCGCGGCTGAGGGTCCGCCACCACCTCGGACCGGACCTGCCCGTGCTGGATCCGGAGACCGAACTCGTGGTCTACCGCGTCGCCCAGGAGAGCCTGACCAACGTCGCCCGCCATGCCGTCGCCGACCGTGCGGACGTGCACCTGCAGGCGTCGGACACCGGGGTCGAACTGGTGATCCGCGACAACGGCAAGGGAATCGAAGGCGCACCGGAGGGCGCGGGCATCGCCGGCATGCGCGAACGCGCCCTGCTGATCGGCGCGGAACTCAGCGTGCGAACCGGACCCGCAGGCGGCACGGAGATCCGCCTGGACGCACCCTCCGACGTCGTGGAGGGTACGCCGTGACCGACCCCACCCGCATCCTTCTGGCCGACGACCACGCACTGGTGCGCCGGGGCGTCAGGCTCATCCTCGACGGCGAACCCGACCTCGCCGTAGTGGCCGAAGTCGACAACGGAGCGGAAGCGGTGGCCCGGCTCCGCACACGCGACGTCGACCTGGCCATCCTCGACATCGCCATGCCGCGGATGACGGGGTTGCAGGCGGCCCGCGAACTCGCCCGCAGGCAGCCGGATCTGCGGATCCTGCTGCTGACGATGTACGACAACGAGCAGTACTTCTTCGAGGCACTCCGAGTCGGTGCGAGCGGCTACGTGCTCAAGTCCGTCGCCGACCGCGACCTCGTCGAGGCGTGCCACGCGGCCATGCGAGGGGAGTCGTTCATCTACCCGGGTGCCGTCACCGCGCTGGTCCGCGACTACCTGGAGCGCGCCCGGCAGGGCGGGCGCCTGCCCGCCCGACTGATCACGAACCGGGAGGAAGAGGTCCTGAAGCTCGTCGCCGAGGGCCACACCTCGAAGGAGATCGCCGACCTCCTGGTGATCAGCGCCAAGACGGTCGAACGCCACCGCGCGAACATGCTGCAGAAACTCGGCCTTCGTGATCGCCTCGAACTGACCCGGTACGCGATCCGCGCGGGACTGATCGAACCCTGACCGTCCGCGAGGCGCAACCGCCGAGACCGACTCCGCTCACCACCGCCCCACGCGTGTGACTGCCCCGTCGCGAAGAGGTCGGCCCGGTCATGCCGTTGTGAGTCGCGTGGGCCTGGTTGGATGACACCGTGACGATGCCCCGGCGACCATGCCGGCCCGGGCGGACACCCGCACCGTCGTCACCAATGGTGCGTCGTTCGGGTCGAGTTCGCCCTCGTGGGCCTCGTCCACGAACGGCAGGTCGAGTACGTCGCTCATCGGGCATGTCCTGTCGGGGGATCCGGTTCGCCCGAGGCGGGCCGCGCCGTCCCGGTGGAGCTCAGGTGCCGGCGGGCATGCCTTCGTGCAGAGTGCGCAGCACCGCGCCGGCGACCATGTGCGCCAACGGCGCCAACGCCTCGGGAACGATCATCGAACGCATCTCACGCACACCGGACCGGCAGCAAGAGAACGCACGGAAACGAACAACGCAAGGAAAGACCGATGAACGACGTGGCCGAGACCCCACCGAGGTGCCCCCAGTGCCGCGGCGCACACACCTACGAGATGGGCGCACGCAACGCCATCCCGCAGCCCGCCGTTGCGGACGACGATGCCGATCCGGGAGATCGCCCAACAGCGGAGACCGGGCCACCCACCGTGACGGGCCACCGCCGGGACCACACCCGCCCCGGGACCGCTGCCTGCCGACGGTGACGACGAAGAGCCCTCGCCCCCTCACCACCCGCACGCCGCGCACCCTCCACGACGCGCTCGGCCAACGCGTCGCCTGGCGTACGGAAACGCTCGCGGCGCAGTTGCGCAGCCCGGACCCGGGTACGCGGCTGGACGCGGTGCGCGTGAGCTTCGACCTGATGAAGACGTGGCGCGGCGACCACGCCGTCCTCGTGGCCCTGGTCGCGGATCAACTCGACACGGACGATGCGGAACTGGCCGCCGAAACGGTCACCGTCCCGGACGCCTGTCGTGCCATCGCCGAACCCGCCCGCGAGGCAGGTGCGACGGGCCCATCAGGCGGCGGTGTGCGCGCCGGCCCGGCACGGTGACCTGCGGGCACTGCCGTGTCTGCCCGTGGCGTTGCGCGGCGGGACCCACACCTGGCGGGCATTCCCCGCAGCGGCCCAACTACCTACGGCGTCAAGGGAGTTGGTGCCCCGGGTGGGTCGGTATCTGCGCGAGGCCGATCTCACGACCGCGCCGTTCGGACACCGCGCATGCGCTCCTGAACGCTCTGTCCGGGCTCGGGCATCCCGACGCGGTGCCCGTGATCGCCGACACGCTGGAGATCACCGTACGCGAAGGGCACTGGGACATCACCGCGGCGGCACTGAAATCCCTGGCTCCCTTCGGAACCGCGGCCGCGGCGGCCCTGCCCCTGGTCCGGCGGTCGATCGCGGCCCCCGAGGCGTGTGTCCGGTCGCCGAACGCCGGTCGCGTACGGCGGCTGGGAAGGCGTCAGCGGGTGCGTGTGCTTCTCGCGGTTGCCGCGGACAACCATCGGATACCAGCGGACACGGTTGGTGCGGTTGCGGTCGAGCAGGAACAACCGGCCCTCGTCGTTGGCGCAGGCGCGTAGCCGGCCAGGCGTCCGCTGTTCGATGGAGGCCCGAACGAGAATCGCCTCGACGCCGGGCGGGCGTGCCGCGGAGTCTCGACCGAAGGCCGTCCGAAGTGATTTCCGGGATCCGGTGGATCCCTTCGACGAGCGGGCCCAACGCGGCGGGAGGGCGTTGTCCGCGCACTATGTCTCGTGGTTGGGAGTGTCCCGGCCGGGCCCGCCGCCCCGTTGGCGGTTCAGGGTGACGGGCCTTTGCGTCGCCGGGGCACGGTTGCGCCCCGGTGGTTGCCGGACATTCGGGGCCGGGCGGCATGGCTTGGTCCGGGCCGGCCGGTCGTGGGCCGGCGACGAGCGGTGGGACAGATGCCGCAGGTATGGTCGGTCTCGCCGCAGGCGTGGGCCCGGGCGACCTGGTCCAGCGCGAAGACCTACGGGTCCGCCTTGTGCCGGCTCACAGTGTGATCACGATTTTTCCGTGAACATGCCTCTCGGCCTGCGTCGTCACCGCTTCGCGAATCCGCTCGACCGGGAAGGTCGCCGCGATCGGAACCGTGATCTCGCCGGCATGGATCGCGTCGGCGATCCGTTCCATGGCGCCCGGACCCGCATCGAGGGCGCCGACCTTGCGCACACCGGGCGGCGGGGCGGGTCCGTCGGCTACGACGGAGATCCGCTCGGGTGCCGCGCCGAGTTCGAGCGCGGTCTCGGCCGCCTCCCTTCCGAACAGGTCGGTCGCGGCGGTAATCCCCTCGGGCGCCAGGTCCCGCACCCGGTCCGCCAAACCGGGGCCGTACGCCACGGGTTCGGCGCCGAGCCCGCGCAGGAAGCCGAACGTGCCCTCGGAAGCCGTGCCGAGCACCCGGGCACCCGCAAGCTTCGCCAACTGCACGGCGAAGATGCCCACGCCACCCGCGGCCCCACCGATCAGGACGGTGTCCCCGCCGCGAAGCCCGATCGCGGCGAGCGCGGCGGAGGCCGTCAGAGCGGACACCGGAAGCGTGCCCACCACCTCGTCGTCGACGCTCTCCGGGGTGCGCCACAGGTGGGCTGCGGGCGTCTTGACCAGCACGAAATCGGCGACGGACCGGCCGATCGCGGCCCCGTACACCCGGTCGCCGATCGCGAATCCCGTGGCTTCGGCGCCCACCTCGTCCACCACCCCCGCGAAATCGCTGCCGAACCCGGCGGGCAAGGTGATGCCGAACCGCGCCGCCATGTCGGGCTGCGTGCTGATCTGCCAATCCATCGGATTCAACCCGGCAGCCGTGACCCGCACGCGAATCTCGAACGGTGCGGCGTGCGGCTCGGGTATCTCCTGCAGTTCGAGCACTTCGGGACCGCCGAATCGCCGGTACCGGACAGCTTTACTCATCGGTGACCTCTCCCGGCCAGTGATGGGACTTGGTCTCATAACCGTACACCAGTGATGGGACGAAGTCCCGTGCACTGCTCCCATGGCCCGCCGGCAACCCGACGCACCGGGACGACTCGCCGCCGCCCTCGACCTCTTCGAGGAGCACGGCTACGAGAACACGACCGTGATCGAGGTCGCGGAGCACGCAGGACCCACCAAGAGCACGTTCTTCCGGCACTTCCCGGACAAGCGCGAAGTGCCCTTCGGCACGGGCACGATGACCGATCTGCTCGTCGAAGGCATCGCCTCGGCGCCGCCCGCAGCCGGCCGCTCGACTCGGTGGCGAACGCTCTCGACGCGCTCGGCCGAACGTTCTTCACCGCCGACCGCCGCGAGTTCAGCGGCCGACGCCAGGCCGTGCCGAACGCCCATACGGAACTGCGCGAACGCGCAGCCCTGAAAAGAATCGACCTCACCGCCTCGATGATCGAGGCCCTCAACCACCGCGGAGTCCCCGACCCAACCGCGCGCGTGGCCGCGAAACTGGGCACGCTCGTCTGGGAGATCGCCTATGACCGGTGGATCGACACCGCCAACGACGAGGACTTCTGCCCGCCGGCACGGCAGGCACTCACCGAAGTACGCGCGGCCGGAACCGTGCGCCAGTTGTCATGTCAACAACCCTGCGGGTCACTACCGGACGCGGTCGAGACGCTCCCGCAGGTCCTCCAGGTCGTGTTCGGGAACATGCACGGAAAGGATTCGATCTCAGCCATGGCCCTGACACCAGGCCAACGCCGCCGCACGCACAAGCGGCGTGGTGGATCGGTGCTCCGAGTACCCGCCCGCCGGCCGCACTTTGCTGTTTCGGCAAGAAATCTTGCTCGGATCGTCCGTCTGTGGTCATTTACCTCCATGGCTATCGAGATCCCGAGCGCGCTGGTCACCACCGACTGGCTCGCCACCCATCTGGACGACCCCGCGCTGCGCATCCTCGACGCATCGGTACTGCTGGCGCCCGATGCCCCGCACCTGCGCCCGATGCGTGATGCCTACCGGCGCGCCCACATCCCTGGTGCCGTGTTCGCCGACCTGGTCCAAGATGTGGTTGAACTCGACAGCCCATTCGGCATCACCCGCCCCGGCTCCGGGCGTGCCGCCGAGGTCTTCGGGCGCCTGGGCGTCGGCGACGCGACGACCGTCGTCGTCTACGACAACGAGTTCGGGCAGAACGCGGCCCGACTCTGGTGGATCCTCAAGGCCGCCGGGCACACACGGGTGGCGCTCCTCGACGGCGGCCTGCGCAAGTGGACGGCCGAGCTTCGCCCCATCTCCTCCGGCGAGATCACGCCTGCCCCGGCCGTCTTCACAGCCCGTCCCAGGACGGACATGTGGGCCGACCGCGCCCAAGTCCTCGACGCCATCACCAACCCGGGCGGCGCGACCCTGGTCAACGCAGTCCCCGAACTTCCCGACGACGTGTCCGTCCTTCCCCCCGGCGCCGCCCAGGTCATGTCCACCAGCCTGCCCGGCAGCCTCGACGCACCGTTCCCCTCCTTGGGCCAACCCGGTACGGAGGCCCTTCCCTACCCCTCGATCAACTGGCCCGGCTCCCCCACCCTCCGCCCCCGCCCCGACCGCCGGCGGCTCTTGGAGCACATCCCCGCCGAACGCCCGGCAATCGTGTACTGCAACTCCGGGCTCAACGCCCCGCTGGTCGCGCTGTGCCTGGTGGACGCCGGACACACAACGGTGAGCGTCTACGACGGCGGCCTGATGGAGTGGCTGAGCAACCCGAACAACCCCACCGCTCCCCGCCACCCGACCGTTTGAGTCGTGGTCGCGGGTGGGCACGAGGTGGCCGTCGATGATCGGGACGGTGTCCATGCGGAACCGCTTACACGGTTGGAGCACGAGCAGCGGGCCGTGGTGGTTGACGACGCGGTCGGCGGCGCGGCGGACTTCGATATGCCGAACAGCGGGGCGAGCTGCCGCAGTGTCAGATTCGCACGCCGGTATGTGGAGATCGGCAACACCCGGTCCTCCAACGGCACCGCCCACGGCCGGCCTTTGCCGGTCCGCGAGCGGTTCGCCCGTTGGGAGGCGGACGGCACATGGGCGAAGCT
Organism: Embleya hyalina; assembly: GCF_003967355.1. Taxonomy (GTDB): domain Bacteria; phylum Actinomycetota; class Actinomycetes; order Streptomycetales; family Streptomycetaceae; genus Embleya; species Embleya hyalina. Next base: position 51,177 of record NZ_BIFH01000041.1, read on the forward strand.
TCCGGAACACACGCCCAGGTCCGCGACGACGCGGCAAGCCGGGTCGAGTGGACATGCGCTTTTGGCGCCGACCCCGAGCAGCCGGCCCGCGACGGCCGCGGCCAACCGCTACGTGGATGGAGACTTGAGCGGTCGAACCCGGGCGATCTGGTTGCGTGAGCTCTTGAGCAGGTCTTCGGACAGGTGGGGGTCGTCGGCGTACTTGTTGCGGTAGGCGTCGTCGACGTGGTCCTTGACTGCGTCCCGGGTGACCAGGGTGAACTCCGCAGGCAGCGCATTGCCGTCGATGGACACGGAGCCGCGCCGGTGGGTCACCGCGGAGGCGAAACATCGCGAGTTGGGGTTGGCGGAGCGAGCGTAGATGTCCTCCTCGATCGTCACTGCCCAGATCCGGATCAACCGTCCCGGGGTCAGGTTGGCGTCGCGGTCGGGGGCGATGCGGAAATCGTTGCCGCGAGCGATGTGGTGGAACCGGTCGTGGGTCCAGCGGGTCATGGCGGTCCTCGGTCGGTGAGGTGGACGGTCGTCGACGCCGTCCCGTGGTCGGCATGGCGGCTGTAACGGTCACGGGCCGGGGCGGGAGGGATCAGGAGCCCACGTGCCGCATCATCTCTTCTCGCGCACCGTTGCCAGGTGGGCTGACTCGCGAGCCAGCCGTGTCGTCGCCTCGGTCCAGGCGTGGGGGTCGAGTCCGAGTTGGGTGCGCAGGAATGCGGCGGTCAGGCGCATCACCATGGCCGCTCGGGGGAGGCTCTCGTCGGTGGTCTCGGCGACGTCGTATCCGGAGATTCCTCCGAGGCTGTGTTCGCCGCCGTGCACGTCGAGCAGGAACTTCGGGCCGGGTGCCAGGTGGTACGCGTCCGCCTGCCAGGCGGCGCCGATGACGTTGAGGTGCCGGGCATGGTCCCGGTCGCCTGCGACGACCAGCGTGGGTGCGGTCATAGCGGTGAAGTCGGTGTCGGCGAGGACCGGGTAGCGACGCGCCGCGTTCGGATCGAGGGCGTCGCCACCGCGACCCGGGGCGGCCATCATCACGCCGGCTTTGATCCGCTCGTCGCGGGCGTTCACCGGCTCCCCGGTGGCCGGGTCACGCGGGCGGGCGCCCAGCACCATCCCCGCCGTGTGACCGCCCATCGAATGCCCGACGACGGCCACGTTGTCGACGTCGAGGCGTCCGGCGACCTGGGGCACGAACTCGGCCAGGACTCCCAGATGGTCCAGCACGCGTGACACGTCGTGGGCGCGTGAGCGCCAGTAGAGCGGCGCTTCGGGGGAGTCGGCACCGCGCAGCCCGAGGGTCAGTGAGTCCGCGTGGGTGGGCTGAAGGACCACGAAGCCACTGGCCGCCAGGTGGTTCGCGAGCGAGGCGTACCCGTACAGCGACGAGACGTACTGGGAAGGACCGTGCCCATGGGAGAGGACGACCACGGGCAACCTGCGGTCCGTCATCGGCGCCGTCACCCGCAACTGAAGCTCGGCCGGCCGGTTTTGGGACGGCAACGCGATGGGCGCCACCGAGACGAGCGGTCCGGACAGTGGCTCGCCTGCCCGAGTGGGGATGGTGATGTGTTCGGTCATGAGGTCTCCGATCCGGCCCAGGGGCCACCGGTAGTGCGCTCCGGGGTGCCTCGGCGGGTACCGAGGCCCCGCGACCGACCGTCCCCGGTCTGTGCGACCCGGGGCGGGGGTCGGGAGCAGGGATCGCGGGCGTCAGTCCTTGCGCCGCAGGGATGCACTCCGCTCGGTCTCCACCGCAACGCGGAACTCGGACCAGGCGTCGGTGCGGATGTCGAGAGCGTCGAACAGGTAGGCGCCGACCGCGTCGGCCACGAGGGTCACGCGGGCGGGGTCGGTGTCGGTGGTCTCGGTCACGGCTTCCCCGGCGATGCCACCCAGGGTGTGCTCGCCGTTCGCCACGATCATCAGTCGCTTCGGCGCGGGGCTCAGGCGGTAGGCGTCGAAGAACCAGTCCGGGCCTCGGGTGGACATCCTGGATTGGTCCTTCTCGCCGGCGATGACGAGCGCGGGAGTGGTCATGGTGCCGTAGTCCGGCCTCATGAAGGACAGGTGCTCGACGGCGAACGGGGTCAGGGAGTCCCCCGTTCCGGTCGCGGCGATCAGGACGCCGGCCTTGATGCCGTCGCGGGAGAAGTCCTCACCGGGGTTGCCGGCGTCGTCGAGGACACGGGCACCCAGGAGCGCGCCCACGGTCTGGGCGCCCCAGGAGTGCCCCACCAGCGCGATTCGTGACCGGTCGACCCGGTCGGCGAGGCCGGCCTGCTCCATGACGTGGCCGAGGTGGTCGAGCACACCATGGAGGTCGGCGATCCGAACCCGCCAGATGGCACCGAAGCGCGGGTCGTCGAACCCGATGCCGAACCGGCGGGAATCGAGATGCGTGGGCTGGACGACGACGAAGCCCGCGGCGGCCCAGCGGTCGACCAACGGCTCATAGCCGTCCATCGACCACGCGTTGCCGTGGGAGAACACGATGACGGGCAGATCGGCGCCCCGCACGGGGGCGGTCACCTTCACCTGCAACTCGAAGTCTCGACCATCGGCGGGAACGACGATCGGCTTGATCGCGATCGTCGGCTGCTGTGCGGAAATAGGCATGGGTGCTCGTTTCCTCGTGGAGGGCACGTGCCGCATACTTCGCGGAACGACGTTCCGTTTACTTTAACGGAACCGTGTTCCGCTAATCAAGGAGGGGCCGTGCCGCGAGAAGGAGGCGCCCGGGCGGCCGGAGCCCGGCGCACCCGCCAGGCACGCTTGACGGCAGCGGCCCGGGTCTTCGTCGAGCAAGGCGTGAACGCGCCCATTCGTGCCATCGCCGGCCGCGCTCGAGTGGGTTTGGGCACCGTGTACTGACACTTTCCCCATCGCGCGGAGATGGTCGTCGCCGCCTACCGCCATCGGATCGAAGAGTGCGTCGCCCTCGCGATCGAGCCGGCCGACTCGCCCGACCCCGGGAACGCGCCGTCTCGGTGGACCGAACGAACACGCCGCCGTGATCGCGAGCATGCCCGGCATCGGACCACTCCTCGGCGCCGAGTTCCTCGCCGCGACAGGCGGCGACATGGCCGCGTTCGTCACCCCCGACCGCCTCGCCGCCTTCGCCGGCGTCGCCCCGGCCCCGCGCGACTCGGGCAAGGTCAGCGGCAACCTGCGCCGCCCGCAGCGCTACAACCGGCGCCTCCGAAGCGTGTTCTGCACGTCCGCGTTGATCGGCATCCGCTGTTGCGAGGAGTCGCGACGGTTCCACGACCGCAAGCGGGCCGAGGGCACGCGACACACCCAGGCCGTCCTCGCCCTCGCCCGCCGCCGCGTCAACGTCCTGTAGGCCCTGCTGCGGAACGGAGTGACGGACGGTGCTACCAGCCCACACCATCCGTCACCCTCGCCGCTTGACAACAAGATCAGGAATCACGGTTCGTGCGTCGGGTCGGTCCGCAGTGAGCGGATGTGGCCGAGGTGTTCAGACATGGCTCGGTGTACGCCTTCACCGTCTCCGGCGATGAGCAAATCGAGGATTTTTGCGTGCTCCTGCGCCGTGACGACCGGCACGGCGCGCTCGGGGAGCGCCATGAGGCCGTACAGGCACGAGCGCTTGCGCAGGTCACCGACTACCTCGATCAAGCGCTGGTTGCCGGCGAGGGTGAGCAGGCCGAGGTGGAACCGCCGGTCGGATTCCAGGTATCCGACGAGGTCGCGCCGCTCTGCGGCGGCCACGATCGCGGCCGCCAGCGGGCGCAGCGCCTCCAGTGCGGCGCGGTCGGCCGTCCGAGCCAGGCGTACCGTGACCGGGATCTCGATCAGCGAGCGGATCTCGGTGTATTCGTCGAGGTCGCGGCCGGAGAGCACGGCTACCCGGAAGCCCTTGTTGCGGACCACCTCGACCAGGCCCTCCCTGACAAGGTCGAGCACGGCCTCGCGGACCGGGGTGACCGAGACGCGGAACTGGGCGGCCAGGGTGCGCGCCGAGTAGACCACATCGGGGCGTAGCTCGCCGGCGACGAGTGCGGTGCGCAGGGCGTGCGTCACCTGGTCGCGGAGGCTCCTGTGCCCCTGCACGCGCGGCAGGTTGAGCGGCTGGTCTCCGGTTTCCGCCACGGAGGTGGTTGGTCCGGTCGACACCTCGGCGTCTGCGATCATCCGGTGGTTCCTCCGATGGCGTGGTCGTGTCTACGGTCACTGGGCAATGTCACCGTGGACCCGCCGCTCCGGTCGGGTCGGGTCGGCGGCAGGCTCGCCGTGCAGGCAGGGGCTGAAGCCGTGGTGGGCGCCCGGCGCGGCGCCTCGGCGAGGGTCGGGAACACGGCGCCATCGCTGGGGCGGCGAGCCGGCGCGGCGCGGTTTTGGATTTGCGTCACCCGTCCGACGGCAGGTTCCGCAGGTGGACGTCACCTCGCCGGCGCCGACCCGCCCGCATGCAAACGGCTCGACGTCTGCGCCAGGCACTGTGAGGTGAAGGCAGGCAACCGCTCTCCGGTCCAGGAAGCGATCCTCGCCTGGACGAGCCGGTCCTGTTCGCAGGAGTTCGGGAACCGGGGTGATCACGCCGCCCCATGAGTATCTCCGCCGTCGCACACTTCACCCATGAGGTCGCGTCCGCCGGTTCGCCGCCCGCCGCCTGCGGGTGTGCGTCGGGCTTCCGTCGTGACGGGTGCGTCGATCCAGGCGGCACCCGACCGGGGGATCGACTGCAACAGTTTGACGGTGTACGGGTCGGTCGGATGGTCGAGGATTCGGTCCACCGGACCGGATTCGACGAGACGTCCGCGATGCATGATGCAGACGCGCTCGGTGATCTGCCGCAGCATCGAAAGGTCGTGCGTGATGAAGATGAAGCCGACTCCCCGTTCGCGCCGGAGCGTTGCGAACAGGTTGACGATCTGGGCTCGTACCGAGACGTCCAGGGCGGAGACGGGTTCGTCACAGACCAGGAGCCGCGGGTCGACCGCGAGTGCCCGGGCGATCGCGACACGTTGACGCTCTCCGCCGGAGAGGGCGGCCGGTTTGCGTTGTGCGTACGCGGGAGGGAGACCGACCGTCTTCAGCAGGTCGGCCACCCCTCCCGCGGTGTCCTTGACGCCGCGATCGTGCGACCTGATCGCCTCGGACAGGGTCGATCCGATGCTTCGCATCGGGTTGAGGCTCGCGTAGGGATCCTGGAAGACCATTTGCACGGTCCCACGAAGGCGACGTCGGTCCGCGGCGCTCAGCTTGGACCAGTCGTGCGCGGGAACGCCGTCGATGCAGATGTCTCCGCTGGTACACCGCTCGAGCCCGAGGAGGGTACGGGCGAGGGTGGTCTTGCCCGAGCCCGACTCCCCGACGATGGCGACACTCTCGCCTTGGTTCACCGACAGCGACACCCCGTCGAGCGCGGTGACGGTGCGCTTCCCGATGCGGAACTCCTTGCGCAGGTCCCGGATTTCGATCAGCGGTCGCTCCGACCGCGCCTCGCTCGTCGGGGGCTCCGCGACGTCGATCCGGGCGCGCTTCGCGTCCATGGCGGCACCGATCTCCGGCAGACGCACACACGCCGACCGGCGCAGCCTGCCGACTTCGAGCAGCGGCGGCCGTCCCTGGCGGCACGTGTCCGCGACCCACTCGCACCGGGTGGCGAAGGCACAACAGTCCACGACCTCGCGGGCCTTGGGGACCGACCCGGGGATGGAGGGAAGCTCGACGACCCGGCGGTCGAGCGAGGGCTCGGACAGCAGGAGGCCCTGGGCGTAGGGGTGCAGCGGCCTGGATTCCAGGTCGGCGGCGGGCGCGACCTCGATGAGCGAGCCGCCGTACATCACGTGGATGCGGTCGCACATCGCGAAGGCGACACGCAGGTCGTGGGTGATGAGTACGAGGCTCATTCCCCGCGCCTTCTGGACGCCGCGCAGCAGGGTGAGCATCTCCTTCTGGGTCGTGACGTCCAGAGCCGTCGTCGGTTCGTCGGCGATCAAGATCTTCGGATCGCGGGCGAGCGCCGCGGCCACGGCGACGCGCTGGCGCATTCCCCCGGAGAGCTGGAAGGAGTACCGGTCCGCCACGGAGGGGTCGGTGAGTCCGACCTCGGCGAGTCGGCGAAGGACCTCCGCCCTGCGCTCGGATCGCGGCGGGCGTCGGCGGCCATCCCGGATCAACGACTCCTCGATGATGCGCCCGCAGCGAAACACGGGGTTGAGCATCGTGAACGGGTCCTGGAGTACGAACCCGATCTCGCGTCCTCTGACGTGGCTCCACTCGCGTTCGGACAGCTCGAGGAGGTTGCGGCCGCCGTACTCGACCTGGCCGCGGGCGACGAGTGATCCCGGCAGGAGACCCATGATGGCGCGGGCGGTCAGGGATTTTCCGCTCCCGGACTCGCCGACGATCCCGACCGTTTCGCCCGGGGCCAGGTCGAGGTCGAACGAGGACACGATGGGGTCGGTACCGTCCGGACCGACCGCGTCGACGCCGAGGTCGCGCACCTTCAGGACGGTGCTCGTGGTCGTCTCGTGCGCGGCGGGGCGGTGCGACTTCCCGGGGGCGATCACTTGCTTCCTCCACGACTCGAAAGCGACTCGTACAACCAGTCGCCGATGATGTTCATCGAGACCGCCGTCGCCACGATCATGGCGCCGGACGCGAGTGCCGCCGCGGGGTTCTCGAAGAGCAGGTTGGTTCCGTCGCTGAGCATGCGGCCCCAGTCCGGCGAACCCGGGTCGACCCCGAAGCCGAGGAACGAGAGTCCGGAGAGCGCGACGATGGCGCCGGCGAAGGTGAGGAACGCGTTGGCGACGGCGGTCGCGGACAGATTCGGCCAGATGTGGAGGAGCATGATCCGTCGATTCGACAGGCCCAGCGCACGTGCGGCTTCGACGTAGGGCAGGGTCGCCTGCTCCAGCGTCGCGCCTCGGATGATGCGCGTGTCGAAGGGGATGGTGAGTACGAGGAGGAGGGCGACCGCCATCCAGTAGCCCCCGCCGAACGCACCGGCGACGACCACGATGATGAGCAGTCCGGGCAGCGCCCACATGAAGTCGACCCAGCGCATGACGATCGCGTCGACGGCACCGCCCTTGTATCCGCTCCACAGGCCCAGCAGGTTCCCGATCAGCATGGAGCCGATCGTGACGACCAGCGGGCCGACGAACGCGGTGCGTGCTCCGGCGATCAGCCTGGAGAAGACGTCTCGACCCAGTTCGTCGGTGCCGAGCCAGTGGCCGGAACCGGGCGGGGCCAGGACCTCCGTGAGGTGTTGCGCGGCCGGGTCCTGCGGGGCCAACGCGGCTCCGAAGACGGTCATGAGGACGACGCCGGCAACGATCACCAGGCAGACCAGTACGGTCCAGGGCAGGCGCTTCGAGCGGCGGCGCGTGGACTTCCCGAGGTCCCCGAGCTGCGGGACGATGGCACTCATGTGGTCGACCTTCCGTGCCTGATCCGGGGATCCGCGGCCATGTAGAGCAGGTCCGCCGCCAGGTTCGCGACCATGATCAGCGCGGCCACCAGCAGCGCGATGGCCTGCAGGGTCGGGAGGTCCTGGCTCGCGGCGGATCGCACGAGCAGGTCGCCGATCCCGGGGATCGAGAAGGTGACCTCGACGAGGACCGCTCCGGTGACCAGGGAGGCGAGCAGGGGCACGCTGACGGTGATCACGGGGATCAGGCCGTTGCGCAACGCGTACAGCAGGTACACCCGGCGAGACGTCAGTCCGCGTGCTCGGGCGAAGGTCACGTAGTCCTGGTCGAGCACCTTGATCATCACGGCCCGCGTGTGCTTGACGATGAGCCCGGCGCCGGCGATCGCGAGCGAGATCGCCGGGAGGGTCAGGTGCCAGAGCTTGTCGACGAAGCCGGTGCCGGCGCCGAAGACCGGGAACCAGCCCAGAAGCACGCCGAAGACATAGAGCAGGGCCACCGCGCCCACGAAGACCGGCGTGCTGAACCCGACGATCACCGAAGCCACGATGCCGCGGTCGACGGCCGTCGATTTCTTCGCCGCCGCGGCCAGGCCCAACGGTATTCCGATGAGCATGGTCAGCACGTAGGCAACGCCCGCGAGGATGAGGGAGTTGGGCAGTCGTGCGTTGATCTCGTCGGTGACCGGGAGTGTCGAGACCGAGGAGTTTCCGAAGTCGAACCGTACGGCGTCCTTCAACCAGATCCAGTACTGGGTGAGGAACGGTTCGTTCAGGTGGTACTGCCGTCGCAACAATTCCTCGGTCTCCGGGGTGCGCCTGCGGGTGCCGAGCAGGTTGCCCACGGCGTCGCCGGGGGTGATGTACAGCAAGGAGAAGATGACGAACGAAATCAGCACCAGCATCCCGGCGTAGACCAGGATCCGGCTCACCACCAGGGAAGCGGTCGCTCGTGTTCGCATCGTTGCCTTGTCTCGTCGGGGCTTTCGGCCGGTGTGGCCGCGGCTCTCCCGGCCGCGTCGTGCGATCACGACGCGGGCTTGAGTTGCGCCACCCACGCGGCCGGACCGTACGCGGAGGAGAAGGGGTTCAGCTCGGGCCACGCGAACCTGCCGGACAGCGCCAGAGCGTTCTTGCCGAGGTAGAGGGGGATGTAGGGAACATCCTCGGCGGCGAGCCTGTCCAGGGCGGAGTACGCCTGGAATCGGCCGGCCCGGTCGGTCGTGGAGATTCCCGCCTTGACCAGCTTGTCGGCCTCCGGGTTGCGGTAGGCGGCGTAGTTCGCGTAGGCGACGTCGGCCTGGGAACCGTCGAGGAGGAAGCCGGCCGTGGTGTTCGGCTCCTCCGAGCAGTCCAGGCGCTGGATCGTGAGCTGGACCTTGTCCTTGGCTGCTCCTTCACCGACGCGCTGGGTGTACTGGGCCTCGGAGAGGACCTTCACGTCGAGTTCGATCCCGGCCTTCGCGACCATGCCTGCGATGGCCTGGGCGATCTTGGGACGGACTCCGTCCTCGGGAACCTCGAAGGTTCCCTTGACGCCGTCCGGGTGGCCGGACCGCGCGATCTCCTCCTTCGCCTTGGTCAGGTCGAACCCGTACGTCGGGAGCGAGCCGATCATGGCGTCGATGTCCGCCTTGTCGGCCACCTTTGCCAGGACCTGGGCCGGGAGCAGGCTGTCGTAGGGAACCGCGTCGTCGCCTTCGGCGATCGCGAGGTCCTTGCGGTTCAGCGCGTAGGCGAAGGCGCGCCGGACGTGCACGTCGTTCCAGGGGTCCACCTGGGTGTTCAGCGACATGAACGTCTGCTTGCAGCCGGGGACGCTCACCGGCTTCGCCTTGGAGCTCGCGGCGAACGCCCGGGGGTCCGCGAGCGGGTACACGGCGTCGAGTCCGCCGGACCGGTAGGCGAGCGCGGCGCTGGTCACGGTCTTGAAGGGCTTGACCGACACCTTGCGGATCGTCGGCGTGCCGCCCCACCAGTCCGGGTTGGCGGAGAACTCCGCGCCTTCGGTCGGGTTCAGGGTGTCGACCCGGTACGGCCCGGTCGCCATGGTCAGGGTGCCCGGCTTGCCGAAGTCGGTCTTGTGCTCGTCGTGGAACTTCTTCTGGAAGATGCTCGCTCCCACGCTGGCGAGCAGTGACAGCACACTGGCGTCGGCCTGTTTCATCGTGAGGACGACGGTGTACGGGTCCTTCGCGGTCACGTTCGCCACGTTCACGAACAGCGACTCGTACGGGGACGGCGACAGGCGGTCGTAGTCGAGCGAGGCCACCACGTCGGCCGACGTCATCTCGGTGCCGTCCCAGAACTTGACGCCCTTGCGCAGGTGGAAGACGTACGTGAGGGCGTCGGGGGTGTCCCACGACTCCGCGAGACCCGGGGCCAGTTGGCCCTCGGCGTCGGCGGTGAGCAGGGCGTCGTAGACCGTGGCGAGCAGGGCGTTGCCCGAGGTCAGCGTGAGCGGGTCGACGCTGTCGAGGCTGTCCGCGACGATTCCCCACCGGAGGTGGTCCGCTTTCCCGCCGATGGCTCCCGGCTTCTCGGCGCCGTTGCAGCCGGTCAGCAGCGCTGCCACACATACACCGGTGGCGCCGACCGCCACGAGTCTCTTGGACCTCTTACGCGTCATGACCGTCCTCCTCGTGCCGGGGATCCGACCCCGGCCGATTGTGTGCCGCCTGCTCGAACGTGATCAGGCTCACGGATTCGGACGAGAGTATGTCCGTGGATCGGAACGGTTCTGGTGACGATCTTCCAAGTTTTCCCGCCCGAATCGTTCGGCCGAACGAACTTGCGCAACCTTCCCTTCACCTTCGCCCGGGTCCGCCGGAGGTTGTGGCCGTGGGTCGCGCGAACGTCATTTTTGGTAACCGAAGATGAACAGGAGTCGCAAGTTCGTTCACTTTTCCCAAGACGTGCGGTCGGGCTTCTCGTAAGGTACGGAAGGTATGAGCGAGATGTCCGAACCACAGCGTGCGAGCCTGTCGAGGATCATCAATGACCTGGGCGGCACGTTCCTCGAGGTGATCGTCGGTGACGTGAAGGCGCACGAACAGGTCGGCGCCGTCGTCATGCACGACCCCGGAGACGGCAGGGCGCTTCCGCCCGAGGCTCTGGTCCTCGGAATCGGCGTGTACGGCGCCTCCGACGTCACGGAGCTGCTGCGCCTGCTCGGGACGCGGAACGCCGCGGCCTTGATCGTGCGGGCGCCGCTGGACCGCGCGCCGGAAGTCCTGGATGCCGCCCACGACTCGGGCGTCGCCCTGCTCACCCTGACGGAGGGCGCGGACTGGCTTCAGCTCGCCGACCTGCTCCGTACCGTCGTGGCCCAGGACGATGTCGGGGACGACGTGACGAGCACCCTGGGCGGTGTCTCGGCGGGCGACCTGTTCTCACTCGCCAACGCCGTGGCGGCGCTGATCGACGCGCCCGTCACCATCGAGGACCGTCGCTATCGGGTGCTGGCGTTCTCGGGGCGACAGGACGAGGCGGACGCCGCGCGCATCCGGACCATCCTCGACCGCCAGGTCCCCGAGGTCTACCTCCGCGAGGACGAGGGTCGGGGAGTGTTCAAGGCCCTGTACCGCACCGAGGGGCCGCTGTACGTCGAGGCCTCCAAGGTCAGCGAGAACGAGATTCCGCGCCTGGCCATCGCGGTGCGCGCCGGCGACGAGATCCTGGGGTCGATCTGGGCGGCCGTCGCCGGACCGCCGTCCCCGGAACGGTCACAGGCCCTGATCGACGCCGGCAAGCTCGTCGCGCTGCACCTGCTGCGTCGACGAGCGGGAGCGGACGTCGACCACCGCCTGCGCGCGGATCTGGTGGCCACCGCTCTCGAGGGAGGACCCAAGGCCGCCTACGCGCTCCGACGCCTCGGGTTGCTCGGGAGGACCGTCAATGTCGTCGCGATGGACATCATCGACGACGGCGTGCACGAGACCGATCCGTCGCGGCACGCGAGTGATCGTCAGCGTTTGGCGGACGCGTTCGCGATGCACTTCAGCTCGGTCGCGGCACGCTCCGCGACGGCCCTGCTCGGCAACGTGTCGTACGGGCTGATCCCCCTGACCGGGAGCGTCGAGCAGAGCGAGCAGCGCACCAAGCGACTCGCGGTCGACTTCCTCAAACGCACGGGGACGCGGGTGCCGGCCGTCATCGGCGTCGGCATCGCGACCGGCGACCCGATCCGCCTGGACGAGTCGCGGGCGCGAGCCGACCGCGCACTGCGCGTCCTGCGCGCACGGGGAACGCCGGGCACGGCGGCCACGATGTCGGAGGTGCACTACGACGCGCTGGTGCTGGAGCTTCAGGACCTGACCCTGGCGCATCGAGCCCCGGTGGCCGGCCCGTTGAGCCGGATCCTCGAGTACGACGAGCGGCGCAACGGAAGCCTGCGCGAGACACTCGAGTGCTGGCTGAACGCCTTCGGCGACATCCACGCGGCCGCCGCCCTGGCCGGGGTGCACCACAACACGTTCCGCTACCGACTCAAGCGGCTCGGCGAGGTCGGGGAGATCGATCTGGAGAGCCCCGACGAGAGGTTCGCGTTGATGCTTCAGCTGCGTCTGATGAACCCCGCGGTCGAATGAGTCGCCGCGTCACGGCGCGGCGCTCGCCTGCGTGGCGACCACGTGCGCGGCCAGCGCTCCGGCGACGCCGATGAAGGCGTAGATCTCCTCCACGTCGGCGCACCGGATTCGCACGGTGTACTCCGACGTGCGTTCGGCCGTCGCGACCATGGCGACGAGGTCGGCACTCGCCGACAACTTCAGGTCGATCTCCACCTCCAGCGCGGGCGGGACGATCGCGGGCCGGATCGACGAATCCGCGACGGCTCGCGCCGCGCCTTCCCGGATGCGCGCGCCGGCGGTGGTCGGGGACAACGCCTCGGCGGAGGTGTACGAAAGGTGGCGCTTGACCTCGACGCGATGCACGCCCTCGACGCCCGCGATCCCGGCCGAGCAGGTCCGATCGTCTCCCGTGATGAGCTTCACCGGAACTCCGAACCGGCCGGCGTACAGGGCGTTGACGTCCGCCTCGGAAACGGCCCGGCCGTTCAGCCGAAGCTCCGTCCAGAACCCCGTGAACGTGTGCGAGAGCACCCCGGAGGCGCCCGCGGCGGCGTGGTACCCGATGAACAGTGCCGCGTCGAAGTCGCCGTCGAGGCCGTGCACCATGCCGCAGGTGCGGGGGCTGCCGTTGATCAGCCGCGCACGTGGGTCCAATCGTGCGGGCAGGATGTTGTCCATCGGGCCGTGGCTGTCCGCCACCACCACCCGGGTCGCTCCCGCGTCGAACGCCCCGGCGACGGCGGCGTTGGCCTCCGCGGTCATCAGTTCCTGGCCGCGCGCGTAGGTGCGGTGCCCGGGGACGACGTTGTGCAGGCGCGAGACACCCGCGACGCCCTCCATGTCCACGCTGATGTAGATCGAACCGGTCATCAGACCCTCCTCCTCGATACCTCGATACCTGGATGCCTGGATGCCTGAGAGGCGGACGTCGGTCAGCGCACGTCGTGGAAGGCCGCACGGAGATCCTCCGGGTCGAGCCCATACGCGGTGAAGCCGCGCGCGCCGGTCATCGTCGGGGCGGCGAGCATGGCGTTGACGATCGACTCCTCGGTGGCCTCGACCACGGCGCGGAACAGGTCGTCCAGCGCTTGATGCGGGACCGCGAAATGGCGCGTCAGCGGCGGGTATCCGCCGGCATAACCCTCGGTGGGCACGTTTTCGGTCGCCGTGGAGAAGGCGAGCATGATGTCGCCGCTCGAGTCCTGGATGCCGCCGCCGACCCGGCCGACGCCGATGCCGGTTCTGGTGGCCAGCCGGCGGCACTGGTCGGGCAACAGCGGGGCGTCCGTCGCCACGATCACGATGATCGATCCGGAACCGGGCGGCATGGACGGCTCTCCCCCCGGCTCGATCCGCCCCGGCAGGGGGACCTGTGCCAAGCGTCGGTGGCGGCCCACGGGTCGGCCGTCGACCCTGAAGTCGTGGCGGGTCCCGTGGTTGGCCTGGACGAGTACGCCGACGGTCCAGCCGCCGGCGCGCTCGTCGAGGCGACGCGACGCGGTGCCGATCCCGCCCTTGAATCCGTGGCACACCATGCCGGTTCCCCCGCCGACACTCCCCTCGTCGAAGTCGGCGGACGCCGACGCGTAGGCCGCTCGGACGTGCTCGCCGGTGACGAACTGGGCGTTGCCGCTGTTGAACGACAGGTCCGCGGTCTCGCCCACCACCGGCAGGGAGAAGGCGTTGCGGAAGGTGTCGTGAGCGGTGTCGATCGCGACCAGGGTGTCCCTGACGACGCCGACGCTGTGGGTACCCGTGATGGCCAGGTCCGTGGTGAGCAGACCACTTTCGCGAACCCACTCCAGACCCGTCATCTCGCCGTTGCCGTTGAGCGTGGCGGAGCCCGCGAACAACGGCCGGGTCCGTACGTGTCCCGGCCGTGGGCGCACCACGGTCACCCCGGTGCGGGCGATGACGTCGTCGTCGCGAATGACGGTGGTGTGCCCGACGGTGACGCCGGCGACATCGCTGATGGCGTTGCGTGGTCCCGGGGAAAGGATTCCGGTCTCGATGCCGAGGTCACGAAGCCTGGTCATGGGTTTCCTCTCGGTGCAGGGGAAGTTCGATCCTGCTGGGCAATCGGGGTCCGTGGGACACGGAGTGGGAGCCGCGTTCGGCCTCGGTGGCGCCGAGGTAGTCGGCGGATCCGAGGTTGACGGCGTAGAGCGGGAAGAGGCTGGAGGTCACGACCAGGCGCAGAGCGTGCCCCGGCTGGAACTCGTGCGCCACCTGCGTCATCGGGATCCGGTAGCCGACCGGGACACCCGACCGGAACGCGGGCACCGATCCCGCGCGCACGACCCCGTGTGCCAGGTGAACGGTCCTCGTCTCGCCGGGGAACACGTCCTCGAGGGAGACCACCCAGTCGGCGTCGTCGCGATCGGTCTCGGCGAACAGGTGGACCACCGGTGTGCCGCGGACGAGTGTGGGGACGTCGACGGTCGCGGACGTGTACGTGAGCGTGTCGTCGCGGCCGGTCGCGAACGACGTCTCGAGGGTGAATGCCGCCGAGCCGGTCCGTGAGAAGGACCCATGACCCGGCTGCCAGGGCACGGGGTTGTCGGGATCGTGGACGAAGTGATCGGCCGCCTCGCGGGTCGGTGCGTGGGGTGTCAGCTTTCCGTCTCCGATGCGGGTGTTCGCCCGCCCGGCGGAGGTCAGCCACAGGGTCTCGACGTCGTCGGCCGCCGACCACCGGTCGAGGTCCTCCCAGGCGTTGCGGCCCGTGACGAAGACACGTACCGGGGCGGGAGCCCGGGGCGACGGGTCGTCTCGCAGGTGGTGGTCGAACCACTCGAGGAGCAGTTCGTCCGGGTCGACGACGGAGCCGGGCCCCCACTCGACTCCACCCATGATGCTCACGGGTCTGCGGGTTCGGGCCGAGTCCCACGGCCCGATGACCAGCGAGTGCCGCCCGCCGGAGGCGGAGACGCTCTCCCAGTGCTTCATCGTGGCGCTCAGTCCGCCGTCCCACCAGCCGGATACCAGGAGGGTCGGCGCCGCGTTCGTCTCCGCCCCGCCTCCCGAAGTCAGGCTGCTCCAGTGCGGGTCCCGGGGTTCGAGGTGGGCGAGCCAGTCGGGCCACGGCGCGTCCGGCCTGCCCAGTGCCTCGTGCATGCCGGACAGCGGCCGGCTGCGGAAGATCGACCTCCAGGGGGGTGCGTCGACGGGTCCTCGCACCCGGCCGCCGACGAGGTGCATCCAGAACAACCAGTCGAGTCGGACGGCACCGCCCCGTGTCGGCAGGCCCTCGGCGGCGGCGAACGGAGACCACACAGCGAGCGCGTCGACCGGAGCGGCCGACGCGGCGGCCAGCGCCGCGAACCCGGCGTAGCCGGCACCGAAGGAGCCGAGGCGGCCGTTGCACTCGGGAAGGTCGCGGGCCCAGGTCACGGTGTCGGCACCGTCGGTGGCCTCGTGGCGGAACGGCTCGAACTCGCCGTCCGAGTCACCGCGGCCGCGCACGTCACCCGCGACCACGATGTATCCGCGTGCGGCGAGCAGCTTGAAGCGGTCCGAGGGGACCTGCGGCGCCGTGCTCGCGGGAGGCTTCTGGTCCGCACGGTTGTTGTCATACGGCGTCCGGGTGACGAGGACCGGGTAGTCACCCGGGTCGGCCGGCATGTAGACGTCGACCGAAAGTTCGACCCCGTCCCGTGCCTCGACGCGTACGTCGAAGCGGGAGCGCACGCGGGAGACGTCGGTGAATCTCATTCCGCTCCTTTGTTGTTCTCGATGGGCAGGACGAGCCGCGAGGGGTGCTTCGGACCGTGGTGGACGGTCACGCTCACGACGCGCGAGTCCACCGCGTCGGCCCAGGGCTCGCCGGTGCCGAGGTTGCGTGCGAAGGCCGGGAACGCGCCTGCGGTGACCGCGAGCGCGATGCGGTGGCCGGGCAGGAACGTGTGGTGGAGCCAGACCAGCGGGATGCGCAGTCCGACGATCTCCCCGGGGTCGACGGGTGCCGAGCCGGGCCCGGAGCGCATCGAGACGCGCTGGAGCCCGCACGACCCGAGTTCGCTCCCGACGAGCATCATCCGGCCGTCGGGGTGTACGTCGAGAAGCATGACGCTCACGTCCGCGTCGGGGGCGTCCAACGAGACGAAGACGTCGAGCTCGGCCCGACCACTCGCGTCGACGGGCTCCTCAAGCGTCGGGCCTCGGTAGACGAGGACATCGGGGCGGCGCAGCAGGTAGCGCTGGTCGTGGGGTGGGTCGCTCCAGGCGAACAGGTCGAGGTTGGTGAAATCCCGGGCCGGCTCCTCCGGGTCGAACACGTACGTGTCGAAGGCCGTTTCCCCGGGAGTCGGCGTGAGTTCGCCGTTCCCGTTCAGCGTGCGGGCATCGCCGCCGCTCGTCAGGTACCAGTGGGTCGACTCGACCGCGGTGGACGGCCACTCGTCCAGGTCTTCCCACCGCATCGTCCCGGTCCGGAAGACCCGGCACGGATGGACGTCGGCATGCTCGTCCTCGTCCTTGAGGTGCCGGGCCAGGAAGCGCTCGACGTGTCCGACGGTGTCCATGACCGACCGGGAGACGTCCAGTCCTCCCAGCACGGGGCTCGGCGAACGGTTTCCTCCGTGGTCCCAGGCTCCGATCAGGAGCTGCGACCGGGCGCCCGCGGGCGACTGCGCCAGTCGGACCCATGTGGCCATCGTGCTCTGGTCGTCCCACCAGCCGACCGTGACCAGGACGGGCAGGTCGAGGTTCGCCCAGTCGTCGTCGCCGAACACGAAGTCCTTGCCGAGGTAGTCGATTTCCCCGTCGACGTACATGGGCCACCACCGTCCGCCGGTGCCGACCTGTTCGTGGAGGGTGCGCAGCGGCAGGTGTCGGATGTTCGGCCCCCACGAGGGGGCGCCGTAGTGCTGTTGGGTCCGTCCGGTCACCTGGTGGAACCACCAGCTCCAGTAGAGGTGCGGGACACCTGTGTCGAAGCTCGGTCGCGGGCCGAGGTCGGCGACTCCGATGGCCATCGGTGCGATGCAGCGCAGGTGTGGCGGCCGGGTCCGCGCGGTCCACCACTGGGTGAGACCTTCGTAGCTGAGCCCGACCATGCCGACCCGGCCCGTGCACCAGGTCTGCTCGGCGACCCATTCGATGGTGTCGTAGCCGTCGTCGCCGTCGTGCACGAAGGGCTGGAAGTCGCCGTCGGAGTCGCCGCGTCCTCGCATGTCGATCATGACGTAGGCGTAGCCGGCGGCGACGAGCCGCTGCATCCAGATTCCTGGCTTGCGGTTGTAGGGGGTCCGTGTCACCACTGCCGGAAATGGACCGTCACCGGCCGGGACCGTGATGTCGGCGGCCAGTTCGATGCCGTCGCGCATGGGGATGCGACAGTTCCACAGGGCTCGGATCTCTGTGGTGCTTCCCTGCGGTGCGGGCATCAGAAGGCCTTGGCGTACGCGTTCAGTGCCTGCTGGCCGCCGAGGTGCGCGTACAGCACGTTCGAGTCCTTGGGGATGTCGCCGTTGTGGATGAGGTCGATCAGGCCCGCCATCGACTTGCCCTCGTAGACGGGGTCGATGATGATCCCTTCCGTCCTGCCGGTGAGGCGGATCGCGTCGAGGGTCGAGGGGACGGGGATGCCGTACTCGTCACCGGCCCAGCCGGGGAGCACGGTGATCTCGTCCTGGCGCAGGTCGCGCTTGAGCCCGATGAGCTCCGCGGTCCTGCGGGCGATGCGATCGACCTGGTCGATCGTCTTCTCCAGCGTGGCCGAGGCGTCGATGCCGATGACCCGTCGGGGGCGGCCGCCCGCGTCCTGGAGTGCCGCGAAGCCCGCGATCATCCCCGCGTGTGTCGAACCGGTGACGGTGCAGACCACGATGGTGTCGAAGAAGGTGTCGAGTTCCCGCTCCTGGCGGGCCACTTCGTACGCCCAGTTGGCGAAGCCGAGACCGCCGAGCCGGTGGTCGGATGCGCCGGCGGGGATTCCGTAGGGCTTGCCGCCGCGCCTCTCCACGTCGTCGAGCGCCTGCCGCCACGAGTCACGGAAGCCGATGTCGAACCCGGCGGGGTCGAGTCGCACCTCCGCACCCATGACCCGGCTGAGCAGGATGTTGCCGACTTCGGTGCTCAACGGGTCGGTCCAGGAGGGCACCCAGTTCTCTTGCACGAGGACGCATCCCAGCCCGAGGTGGGCGGCGACCGCGGCGACCTGCCGGGTGTGATTGGACTGGTGGCCACCGATCGACACCAGCGTATCGGCCCCCTGGGCCAGCACGTCGGGGATGAGGTACTCCAGTTTGCGGGTCTTGTTGCCGCCGTAGGCCAGGCCGGAGTTGCAGTCCTCCCGCTTCATCCAGATCGAGGCGCCGCCGAGGTGGGCGCTCAGACGTGGGAGCGGGTGCACCGGGCTGGGGCCGAAGGTGAGCGGGTGGCGGGGGAAGTCCTCCAAGGACACGGGTCATTCTCCTCTGCGGATACGGAGATCGCCGACCAGGCCGTCAAGGGGCCTCACGCGATCGAATCGTCATTCATCCGGATGCCTCGCCTCGTGAACGAGGCCGAACCTCGTAGTCCGTCCCGGGCCGGACCGGGCACGAGCGGGCCGGGGCCGAGACACGGCCTAGCTGTTGCGTCCCCGCGCGGCGACGGCCCAGGGACGCATGCCTCCTTTCTCGTCGACCCAGAGGTACTCGGCCAGGTTGACAGCGGCACAGCAGTGGTTGGGAACCACCGCGACCTGGCTTCCCAAGGGAGGCAACGGGGCTTCGCCCATGTCCACGACGGCGTGGTGCTCGGAGACGAGAGTGATCCGGGCGTCCGGGTGGTCGAGCAGGCGTCCTCCTCCGGTGTTGAAGGCGGCCCTGTCGGCGGCGAGCACTTTGCCACCGGAGTCCAGGACCGCGCGGCCGCCGGCATGGCTGACGACCGTCGCACGACAGGTGAGCGCGATGTCCCGGGAATCCATCACCCCCAACTCCCACTGCTGGGCGTCCCCGAAGACGTAGACCCCGGGGCGCGCCTCGGTGATCGTCTCGGTCCGGGTGTGGCCCAGACTCGGCGTCGATCCCCCGCTGACCACCGCGACCTCGATTCCGGTGTCCTCCACGGCCGCGCGCGCGATCGAGAGCGCTCGCGCCTCGTCGACCGCGGCCGTCACCCCGCCGTCCCTTGCATAGCTGTGTCCCGGAAAGGTGAAGACTCCCCTCACCGTCGACCCCGAATTCGTCGCGGCGGTCGCGATCGGTCCGGCTTCCGTAGGTCGACAACCACTGCGGTGGTGGCCGCTGTCCACCTCGATGACCACCTCCACGCCGTAGCGACCCACCATGCGACCCGCCTGGGTCGCGCCTTCGACCGAGTCCACGCCGATCGCGACGCGGGCCTTGTAGGCCAGGGCGCCGAGCCGGCCGGCCGCCTGGTCGTCGACGTGCAGCGGGTAGGCGACGAAGAGGTCGGTCACACCGCTCTCCGCGAAGACTTCCGCCTCCCCGATCGTCGCCACCGTCAACCCGACGGCGCCGGCCGAGATCTGGCGCCGGGCGATCCGGGGCGACTTGTGGGTCTTGGCATGAGGACGGAGCGTGAGGTCGTTCGTCGAGGCCCACTCCGCGGCTCGGAGGATGTTCCGGTCGAGCCGCTCCAGGTCGACGTGCAGGTAGGGGGTGTTCGGCATGGCAGGATCCTCCTCTTCCGATCGGCGCCCTGATTGGTGAATCGATCCGAAGAAAAGCTGCAAGTTGGGTTGTTCGCACAACCGGCCGAGGGGAACGGCCCGGCACACTGTCCGACATGTTGACACCAATGGTTGACCGCCGGGATCTCCAACAGCGCCTGGACGACCTCGCGCACCAGTACCGCGTTCCGGGTGCCGCGGCCGGTGTGCTGGTCGGCGGGAGGGTCGAGGTCGTCGCCACCGGGATCGCGAAACTGGGGACGAGCGTTCCGGTGACGACGGACTCGGTGTTCCTGCTCGCCTCCCTCACCAAGGTGTGGACCGCGACGCTCGTTCTCCAACTCGTGGACGAGGGGCTGGTCGACCCGTCCCTGCCGGTGAACCACTACCTGGATCCGTCGCTGCGGTTGGCAAACGAAGAGGTGGCGCGCACCGTCACCGTCGGACAACTGCTCTCGCACTCCGGCGGGTTCTTCGGAGATGCCGCCGAGCCGAACATCCGGAGCGACGACGCGGTCGAGAAGATCGTCGACAGCTACCGCGACCTCGTTCAACTGCACCGGCCGGGAGCGTTGTTCTCCTACTCCAACTCCGGGTACAACGTGCTGGGCAGGCTCGTCGAGTGCGTGACCGGATCCACCTGGGACGACGCCTTGCGGACGCGCCTGATCGAACCGTTGGGGCTCGGCAGCACCTCGACACTTCCCGAGGAAACGATGACGAGACCCCTGGTGGTCGGTCACGTGCCGGCGGCACCGGGGTCGCACGATCTCGCGCCGGTCTCGACCTGGCTCGACCCCAGGACGTCGGGGCCGTGCGGGGGGACGCTCGCGGCAACGCCGGCCGACCTCTTGGCGTTCGCCCGGCATCACCTGGAAAACGGCCTGGCGCCGTCGGGCGCGCGGCTGATGAGTGCGGAGACCACGCGGAGCATGCGCGAGCCCCACGTCGTCCAGCCGGATCCGAGCCGCGGTCCCGCCTGGGGCTGGGGATGGTCGATCGAGCATCTCGAACCGCGCGTCGTCGGCCACATCGGGAGCACGTGCGGTCAGCAGTCCCGCCTGGTCCTGGCGCCCGACCACGGCGTCGCCATTTGCGTCATGGCGAGCGGTGACGTCCAGGGCATGGGCGACAAGCTGGTGTCCGAACTCTTGGAGCAGTTGGTGGGAGTCGGCCTGCCGGCCACGCCGGACCCGGTCGAGGCGGACGTCGATGTCACGCCGTACGTCGGGCGGTTCCGGATGAGCGACGAGGCGACGATCGACGTACGCGCCGAAGCCTCCGGTCTCGTCGCGTCCTTCACGACGAGCGGCCGTTGGGCCGACTTCCACGGGGACTTCTCGACGCCGATGACCTACGCCGGCGGAACGACGTTCCTCATGACGATGCCGCCCGTCACCGACCCGGTCGCGGCCACCTTCCTCTGGGAGGACGGAGCGGACGGGCCCGCGACCCACCTCGCATCACAGATGCGAGTCGCTCCCCGATCGGAAGCCTTCACGAGGTCGTGGCCGCGGCCCGGTTCCTCTCCGGACTCGGTGTGACTGCCGGCGTCGTGTGCCTGACCAGCCCGGACCTCGTCTTCCGATCGGCGCAAGGCGTGGGAGCGCTATCGCCTCGGTCCTGTTTCCCGTGGACAGCCCAGCCCCCTGGTCACGATCATGGACGCCCGCCCGCACACACTCGCCTTCCTGGCGGGGCTGCGTGGCGACCGTACAAGGAACCTGGGCGTTACCGAGCGACGATCGTCGATGTTGCACTCGACCCGGCCGGTCGCTGAGACCGAACTCCTGCGCCGCAGGCCCCGATCATCCGGGGTCGGCCGTGTGCGCGACCGCCCGGCACGTCCCCGCGCGACCCACCGCCGGACGGACGTGGTGGGGCTTTCTTCGGCAGTAACGCGAACCACTCCTCCGCCGCTGCGGCAACGACTTCCGCGGGGCCGATGTGCCACAACGCTCATCGGCCCCGCCCGTCTCCCCGGTCGAGCAGCCCGCCTGTGCGGGTCACCATGATGCTCCCGGCTTCTGGTCCGAATGAACGAACAACGCGTCCGGGACCCTTGGCACAGTCCCTCCTTGAGACGAGTTCGAGTTGAAGGGCTGTTGGACGTGACGAATGGCAAGCATTGCGTCGTGGTCGGTGCCGGCGCCGCCGGCCTGTGGACGGCGTGGGCGCTGAGCGAGGTCGGTATGCGCGTGACGGTGCTCGACGCCGGCGCCGCGGCCGCCGGCGCGTCCTGGGGCAACGCCGGCTGGATATGCCCCGCTCAGGCCGGGCCGGTGCCCGAGGCCGGCATCATCATGCACGGGCTGAAGGATCTCGTCCGGCGGGACTCCGCGCTCCACTTCTCGCCTGCGGCTCTCCTGCGCCTGGGCCCGTGGATCGCGACGTTCGCGCGCTACTGCAACGACCGGTCGTACTTCGACGGCCTGGCGGCGTTGTCCACACTCGGATACCCCTCCTTCAAGCTCATCGAACGACTCGGCCTGGACGAGCACTTCGACAAGACCGGTCTCCTGGCCATCTCGAAGAACCCCGCGGACGTGGAGCACTTCATCGAGAAGATCGAGCCGCTGGCGAAGTTCGGACAGGGGGCCACGACAGAGGTCTTGACCGGCAGCGCGGTCCAGGACCTCGACCCCGTGGTGCCAAGGGGCCAAGCGGCAGCGTTGATCGGCAACCACTGGCAGGTCGTTCCCCACAAGTACATGGCGGCGCTGATCGAGAAGGTGGTCGCCGCCGGTGTCGAGATCCGTGAACACGAGCCCGTGGAGCACCTCCACGTGCGGGACGGGCGGGTGCGAGCGGTTCGCACGAACCGCGATGTCCACGAGGGCGACCACGTGGTGCTCGCGGCGGGGGTGAACACCACCGCGCTGGCCCGCTCGATCGGTCATCACCTGCCGGTGATCGGAGGCAAGGGCTACAGCTTCGACGTCCGGCCGGGGCGGATGCCGAAGCAGGCGATCCAGACCCTCGATACACACCTGGCGATCTCTCCGATGGGCGGAACTCTGCGCGTCGCTGGGGCGATGGACTTCACCAACTCCCCGACCCGCATCCCCAAGCGGCGCGTCGACGCGATGCAGCGCTCCGCTCGGGCCCTCCTCGGACCGTGGACCGACCAGTCGGCCCCGTGGTCGGGGCTTCGTCCGGTGGCTCCCGACGGCCTGCCCATGATCGGCAGACTCGCACCGGACTCGAACGTGTTCGTGGCCACCGGGTACCAGATGCTCGGCATGACGATCTCCCCAGCTGCGGGTGTGCACCTCGCGGAGGCGATCGCCACGGGGGACGACGGCCGTACCGGGCCGTTCTCGGCGCAGCGCTTCGCTCGCAAGAAGATCAGGGCGTACCCACGATGACGGCTGTTCCGTCGTACGCGAACCCGACTTCACTCGCAGCATTCGGCCTTTCCCGGGTCGTCGACGGGCACAACGACCTCGCCTGGGCCTCCCGACTCGCAAGAAGCCACTCGGTCGACGGTCTCGACCGGGAAGGGCACGGGCTGCACACCGATCTCCCCAAGCTGCGTGCGGGCGGGGTAGGGGGCCAGTTCTGGTCGGTCTACGCCCCGAGTGATCTGGCGCCGGCGGAGGCCGTGCAGTACACCCTGGAGCAGATCGACTTCGTGCACAGGTTCGTCGCGCGCTATCCACAGGACCTCGTGGCGGCGCGAACGGGACACGACGTCAGGGCCGCGTGGTCGACGGGACGGATCGCTTGCCTGCTCGGGGCCGAGGGCGGCAACAGCATCGGCGGCTCTCTCGGTGTCCTCCGAGTCCTGGCATCGCTGGGACTGCGCTACCTGACCCTGACCCACAATGTGAACGTCGACTGGGCGGACTCCGCCACGGACGTCGTCAACCACGGCGGCTTGTCGGAGTTCGGTCGTGACGTCGTCCGTGAGATGAACCGGCTGGGCGTGCTGGTGGACCTCGCCCACGTGTCGACCGGGACCATGCGCGACGCCATCGCGATCTCCGACGACCCCGTCGTCTTCAGCCACTCGTCGTGTGCGACGTTGTGTCCGCACCCCCGCAACGTCCCCGACGACGTACTCGCGTCGCTCGCGGCCAACGGCGGGGTTCTCATGATCGCCTTCGTGCCGATGTTCCTCTCGAGCGACTACCGCGACTGGTTCGACAGCGGCAAGGTCGGACCCAAGCCCGTCGTCACGGTCGCCGATGTCGCGGATCACGTCGAGCACGCACGCGAGAGTGCGGGCATCGCGCACATCGGACTCGGGTCCGACTACGACGGGTTCGAGGACTTCCCGGTGTCGATGGGGGACGTCTCCGGCTTCGCTCCCCTGATCGACTGCCTGGCCGACCGTGGGTGGAGCGCTTCGGAGCTCGCCATGCTGATGGGCGGGAACATCCTCCGGGTGCTCGACGATGTCGTCCCGGCACAGCGGTAGGGCGTGATCCGATGCACGTGTTCAAGACGATGCACGTGTTCGAGACAGGGAGTTGGGATGAGTAGTGATTTCGTGGTGCGCGGCGGCCTCCTCGCGGACGGCACCGGCGCACCGCTCAGGCGCGCGGACGTACTCGTCCGGGGCGACCGCATCGTTTCCGTCGGTGAGGTACCCGATTCCGACGTCGCCGAGTTGGATGCCGAGGGCGCGGTGGTCGCGCCCGGCTTCGTCAACGTGCTCAGCCAGGCCTACGAGTCGCTCCAACGCGACCCCCGAGGTCTCTCCGACCTGTACCAGGGTGTCACCACCGAGGTATTCGGCGAAGGCTACTCGCTCGGCCCCGTGGAGGGCCGGATGCGTGCCATCGCAAAGGACTACGCCGAGCAGACGCACGTCCGGCACGAGTGGCCGCGGATCAACGACTACCTGAACCACATGGCGACTTCGGGCGTCGGACCGAACCTCGCCAGCTTCGTGGGGGCGGACAACCTTCGCATGGCCTTCGCCGGTCAGGAGGACCGGCCGCTGACGGCCGGCGAACTGACCGCCGCCTGCGGGCTCCTCGACGAAGAACTGGCGAACGGGGCACTGGGGCTGGGTTCCGCCCTCATCTACGCCCCGGGCATGTACGCCTCGACCGAGGAGCTGACCGCCTTCGCCGAGGTACTCGCCAGGCACGACGCGCTCTATATCTCGCACATCCGCAACGAGTCCGACGCGTTGCTCGAGAGCCTGGACGAGCTCATCACGATCGCCGAGAGGTCGGGAGCCCGGGCCGAGGTCTACCACCTGAAGGCGGCAGGCCGGGACAACTGGCCCTCGATGGCCCCCGCGATCGCGCGCATCGAGGAGGCAAGGGCCCGCGGCCTCGCCATCACCGCCGACATCTATCCGTACGAGGCGGGCGCCACCGGCTTGGACGCCTGCATCCCCCCGCGGTTCCACGACGGCGGTCCGGACGCCCTGCGCGGCAAACTCATGTGCGAGGACTTCCGAACCGCGGTCAAGGACGCCATCCGAGCCCCGGGAACCGACTGGGACAACTGCTACCTGAGCGCGGGCGGCGCGGACGGAATCCTGCTCCTGGGCGGCGACACATCCGAGTGGAACGGCATGACACTCGCGCAGGTCGCGACGCGGCACGGTGACGCGGATCCGCTCGACACGCTTGTGGACATCGTCGTGGCGGACTCGCGGATGATCATCGCCCTGTTCGAGATGACAGAGGACAACGTCCGTCTCGCGCTGCAGAGCCCGTGGGTCTCCGTCTGCTCCGACTCCGAGGCATGGACGGCTGCTCCGCCGTACAGCGACAGCCCGACACATCCGCGGGCTTACGGGTCCTTCGCCCGGGTGCTCGGCCCCTATGTCCGGGAGGGGGTCCTGCACCTCGAGGATGCGGTCCGGCGGATGACGAGTCTTCCCGCGCGGACGCTGCGTCTTGCCGACCGCGGCGTGATCCGCGAGGGCGCCTTCGCGGATCTCGCGATCTTCGAGCCCGACAAGGTCCGGGATCTTGCCACCTACTCCGACCCGCACCGGTACGCGGAGGGGATGCGGCACGTGGTCGTCAACGGAGTGGTCGCCTTCCGCGAGGGCGGGCCGACCGACGACCTGGGTGGGCGCGCACTACGACGCGGAAGCAAGTAGTCCCGCGATTCCGCCGATCCCGAGCACGACCACCGAAGGAGAACAATGACAACGTCGTTCCGCGGAATTCTCGCAGCCGTGGTGACCCCCTTCGGCGACGACGGTTCGACCGTCGACGCCGAAGGAGTCCGTCGCCAGGTGGAGCACATCGTCGGCGCGGGCGTGCAGGGCCTGGTGCCGTTGGGCAGCACCGGCGAATTCACGACGCTCAGCATCACCGAGCGGAAGGAGGTCGCCGACCTCTACCTGAAGGCCGTGGACGGTCGGGTGCCCGTCGTCGTGGGCACCGGAGCGTTGACCACCGGCGAGACGATCGACCTCACCCGGCACGCGGCCGACGCCGGCGCAACTGCGGTCATGATCGTGCCCCCTTACTACGGCGCCCTTCGCTGGGAGGAGGTCGTGGCGCACTACGGGGCCGTCTCCGATGCCGTGGACATCGACATCATGTTCTACAACCTGCCCGACGCCACCGGACTGGACCTGTCGGCCGGGCAATTGGCCGAGCTCGCTCGGAACACCCGCGTCACATCGTTCAAGGACACCGGCGGTGACGCGGTGAAATTCGCGACGGTTGTGCACCACTACGCGGACGCCATACAGCCGCTCAACGGCTACGACACCCTCACGTTCTCCGGCCTCGCAGCCGGCGCGCAGGCGGGTGTCTGGGGAGCGGCGAGCGTCATCCCTCGGCTGTGCGCGGACTTCTACGAGACCCTCGCGGTGCGAGGCGACATCGCCGGGGCCCGGGAGCAGTGGACGAAGATCTTCCCGATCTGCGAGTTCCTCGAGACGCACAACTACGCGAGCGCGATCAAGACCGGCCTCGACCTCGTCGGGGTCCCCAGCGGCCCTCCGCGGCTCCCGACCCTCCCCCTCGCTCGGGAGCACGCGGCGACGTTCGCTCGACTGCTGCGGGGTGCAGGCATCGAACTCGCTTGTTGACGGACGCTTCGATCGACACCGCCCCAGCCCTCACCTCGGCCGGCCACCCGAGGCGCCCGGCCGGGCCGGTCCGGAACCGGCGGCGCGACCGGGACCGCCGATCGCGCCGGCGCACCCCATCCGGCCGGAGCACATCGCCGTACCGACACGGACAAACGTTCTCCAGTCCCTCGCCACCGACAGGCTGTTCCCTGCCCGAAACCGCGCCTCGAACATCGAGCCGCGGATCGCTCGCGACGCCGAACGGGGCGGCGGCGGTCATGGTGGCCATGGGTGGGTCTTCGCGTCCTGCCGGTCGGTGAGATTCTCGGCATACCGCAACACCGACACCGGTGCCGGCCGTGCCGGCGACAGACCGCGACGTCCGTCGACGGGATACCACTGCACGAAGTCCTCGTCCGTGAACAGCCCCTCCAGGGGCTGTCAGCGGTCGCCAATGTGTGGTGTGTCGGTGACTGAGGCTCCGTCATAGCGCGATGAGGTGTGGAGTGGGCACCGCCGAGGTGCCGTGCGACGGCAACGACCGGTTCGTGCGCGTCGTGGTGTCACGGGGCGATGTGAGCCTGGGTGTGCTGTACCTGGGCAAACAGCGGCCTGGTTGCTCCTGACAGATGGACCGAGGCTGAGGTCATCGCCCACCCGGCCGGGCCCCCTTCGCCCTGGCCCGATGAACAGGACCCCCTTTGTCTTCCTCCGACACCACCAGCCCGGCCGTGCTCGAACAGCTTCGGCAGCGGTCCGTCGACCCGAAGCGGCGCACCCTGTTCACCGGGGCGACCATCGTCACCATGGACGCCGGCCTCGGTGTCCTGCACGGCGCCGACCTACTCGTCGAGGGCGACACGATCACCGCGATCGGCACCGGCCTGGACCGCGACGGTGCGGTGCTCGTCGACGCGGCGGGCACGATCCTCACCCCGGGCTTCGTCGACACCCACCGGCATGCCTGGGAGACGCAGCTGCGCCGGATCATGCCGGACGTCGACGACCTCGGCGCCTACGTGATGTCCACCCTCGCCGGTTACGCCACCGTCTACCGGCCGCACGACATGTACGTCGGCACGAAGCTGGCCGCGCTGACGGCGATCGACAGCGGCATCACGACCATGCTCGACTTCTCCCACAACTCCCGCACCCCCGAGCACTCCGACGCCGCCGTCCAGGCGCTGATCGACACCGGCATCCGCGGGGTGCACGCCTCGATGGGCCCGCACTTCGGTGGCTGGGACAAGCAGTGGCCCGGTGATCTGGCCCGCCTCAAGGACACGTACTTCGCCGGCGACGACCAGCTGCTGACCCTGCGCCTGGCCGCCCTGGCCACCGACGAGATCGCCGGACCCGCCCTGGCCTACGGCCCCTCCCTCGCCCGCACGGCGAAGGACCTGGGCATCGGGGTGAGCGTCGACGCCGTCTTCGGCGCCTCCTCCTCGACGGCCATCCTGAACTGGGCGAAGGACGGCCTCCTCGGCCCGGACCTCACCCTCATCCACGCCACCGGCCTCACCGGCGAGGCCTGGAAGGCAATCGGGGCCGGCGGCACGACGATCGCCCTGGCCCCGACCTCGGACGCCCAGATCGGGCTGGAGACCGCGATCCCCGCGATCGACGAGGCCCTGGCCGTCGGCGTGCGGCCGGGGCTGAGCATCGATGTGGAGGTGGCGCTGGTCAGCGACATGTTCACGCAGATGCGGGCCCTGCACGCCATCCAGCGAATGCGCGCGGTCAACGCGGTCCACGGCACCGAGCAGCCGCCGTCCCGGATCACCACCCACGACGTCCTGGACTTCGCCACCCTCCAGGGCGCCCGCACCAACGGCCTGGCCGGCGTCACCGGCTCGCTCACCCCGGGCAAGAAGGCCGACCTGCTGGTCATCCGGGCCGAGGACCTCAACAACATGCCGCTCAACGACGCGGTGGGCACCGTCGTGCTCGGCTCGGACGCGCGCAACATCAGCGCCGTCCTCATCAACGGCACTCCCCGCAAGTGGAACGGCCAGGTCCTCGACGTCGACCTGCCCGCCCTGCGCGCCGAGGTCCACGCCTCCCGCGAATACGTGCTGAACACCCCTGCCCTCTGACGACGGCTTCACCACTTCGACCGTCTTCAGGTATCGACATGACCAGCACCTCCTCCACCATCCCGCACGGTGACGACGACCTGCTGCGCGAGTTGCGCGCCCCGCAGGGCCGGCCGCTGCTGCCGACCGGCGGCGCCGTCATCACCGGTGATCCGCTGCTGGGCGACTGGCAGAGCGCCGACGTCCTGATCGGCGGCACGGTGATCGTGGGCATCGGCCCCGGTCTGCTGACCGCGGCCGGCGACGACAACATGATCGTCATCGACTGCGCGGGCACCCTCGTCCTGCCCGCCGTCGCCGACTTCACCGCCCCGCGCGCCGGCGCGACCCTCACCCCCGGCCAGAGCGCCGACATCGCCGTCCTGCGCCTGACCGACGCCCCCGGGACACCCGCCGGCGCGATACCGGCACGCGGCACCA
This sequence comes from Embleya hyalina, assembly GCF_003967355.1. Lineage (GTDB taxonomy): Bacteria > Actinomycetota > Actinomycetes > Streptomycetales > Streptomycetaceae > Embleya > Embleya hyalina. The sequence continues at coordinate 80,293 of NZ_BIFH01000041.1, forward strand.
CCCACACACCAACCACAACTGTGAAATCACACCCAAGGATCGTCGAGTATGACTCGCGGGGTGCTTGGCAGATTTTCCAAGCAGCGTCTCAACCCAGCACCTTTTGACGTCAATCATTTCCCTCCGGTGATGGTCGGATCGTCGCCGCCCAGTTCAGTCAATTTTACAATAGACTTCACTGCTCGGCCTGGGAAAATGGCGCAGCGGTTGCGGAAGTGTTTCAGGACGAATTTCCAGGGCTTCCAGGAAGTCGATGACGCCCCCCGGGAACCGCGACCAGAATCGTCCCTTGTCGGTGCTGATCACAACTTCCCACTCTTCAGGTTCACCGATAACCTGCCAGTAACAGTAGTCGCCATCCGTCGTGTTGGCCCACATGAGAACTCCCTCTGGTTCCGGAAAAGCCGGATATGGAAATTCTTCCGGAAAGTCCTCGCGCATATCGGCCAACCACTCTGAATTCCAAGCGTTCGCTTCGAGTGGACGAAGGCCCGGGATCGACTTCCTCGGGTCGAGAAGGCGAATGAAATCCGCCAGACACAGACGTGGATAGGCGCTCACGAGGATCTTGTAGTCGACCGGGAGTCGGGTTCCGATCTGCAGTTCCAGATCGCTCCATTCAAGCGTGTCCAACATATTTTCGGGGGGCGACCCCAGGATCCTACTGAGCCTTGCAAGTGTTTCTGACATATTGCCTCGCTCCCCTGTTGTCACTGTGCATCGGATCGAGAATATTGGGCCAGTGCGGCAGAGCCACGCCGTAGAGGGACTCGTGACTCCCGTGGGCCCTGTCGACCAAGCGTGCCTGCAGCGTTGCTCCTGAAAGCCTGAGCTCACCGGGAGTAGCGTAGATCAAGGAAACCACGTAGTACATGGCTCGCTTGATTTTGGGCTTCGTTACAGTGCTCCCCACTCTCCCCTCGATCGTTTCATCCATGAATTGTTCATCGTGTCGTGAACACACGTGAACAGATTCACCTCCTTGTCCGGCCCTCCGAGACTATTGGCAATGATGTGGCATCGCGCATAAGGATGCTCTTTCTCCCAGTCTCCATTGGAAGCCTTCGGCCAGCCGGGCGGATGAATGCCACTGATACCGGAGCGTGCATTGCCGACGTCTTGCGGACAAATCAATGCCCTGTCGCCACTGGCAACCGCCCCTCCGGCTACGGCATTAAAATAGTAAGGATCGTTCGAAAATCGCCCACTCCGGGGAACATTGCAGATATCACGATCCTCACCCGTGTTGGTCACTGTCGGATCGAAGCCGCTGATCATCCCGTCGACTTCCGTTTGCAACTCCGTATCGCCCTTTAGTTATTCGGCGAGCTCGGGACTGTGAAACTAGCTTCGATTTACAGACCCAACGGTGGGCCGTCGGCGGGCGTGGCCGGGCCGAGTGTCGCGAGGCCGGGACGCGGGACGGCGGCGTTCGGGAGGCGACGGCGGGTGTGGCAGGCCGGATCGGGGCGGGTGGCGTGGGGGCCGGTGATGACGCAGAGGCCGACGACGGCGGCGCGGTGGCGGTGCGGGAGGTGGTCGTTCCCGGGCCCGGGACCGTGCACCGCGGGGTCGCGATCGGGCGCTGGGGCGAGCGCCGGGTCGCTCGGGATGGGCGCAGCTGAACCGGCGCAGCGGGAGGCGCTGCCCGTCGTCGGCGTCGCGGCGCTGTTCGTCCGGGGTGGTGGCGGAGCGGGCTGGGGTGTCGGGTGGGCCGAGGGCGGGGCGCAGCAGGTGCGGGGTGTTCGCGGTCGGATTGGCCACGGCCGGGGTGTTCTTCGCGCGGGAGGGGCACCTGGAGGTCCCGCGCGGGCACGTCGAGGTCGTCGACGTGCCCGCAGGCGGCGGGGGTGAGGAGGTGCGGTCGGGGGCGTGGGTCACCAACACCCGGCGCGGCGCTGCCGGATCGTGTCGACGATGTCTCGATCCGGGCGTCACATGACGGCTTCGTCGTCGCTCGTTCCCTGGTTGTGATGCGGCTGTGGCGAACGCGTCGGGTGGATCGGCGACAGGTGTGTCGGGCCCTGCCGTCGGGGGGTCAGCCGATCATGTTCCAGGACGAGAATGTTCCGTCGGGGTTTTCCCGGCTGTTGAATACCTGGCCGCCCGGGCCGATCGTCAGCAGGGCGATCGTGCCGTCTCGGCCGGCGGCTGCGGCGGGGAGGCCGACGAGCAGGCCGCCTCGGTCGGTCCACGGGCCGAAAGGCTGGTCGGGTCCGGCCTGGCGGGAGAAGCTCACTCCTCCACCCTGGTTGCGGACCATCGTCACGATGCGGCCGCCGCTCGTGGCGGCGGCGGGCTCGCCGAGGCCCGGGGCGCCGGTGATCGTCGCCGGGCCGAGCCAGCCGCCGTCGGGCTGTGCCTGATACAGGGTCGTCAACTCGGCGCTGCCGGGTTGACGATAGAACAACTCGATGCGGCCCGAGGCGTTGATCCCGGTCGACAGGCCGCTCGCGGCCACGATGCCCGGGAACGCGGTGTCGAATCGGAACGGGGCGTTGGGAGCCGGTTGGTACCAGTGCAGCACCTTGCCGGTGGTCGCCGCGAACAACTCGATTCGACCGCTGTTGGTCGTGACCGCCGCGGGTGGGCCCTGGATGCCGGAACCCATCATGTCGACCCAGCCGTTCCAGGCGCCGTTGGGTTGGGCCTGCCAGCGGGTGCTGATGCCGCCGCCCCTATGGCGCACGAACACCTGGAGCCGACCGTCTGCGTTGGGTACCACCACCGGGCTGCTCACCCGGAGCGAGTCGACTCCGGCGTTGGGTGAGCCGAGGGCGCCCCATCCCCATCCCCCGCCGAGGCCTTGGAAACGCGAGACGATCTCCCCCGTGTCGCGGCGTTGGGCGAAGACCTCCAGACGGCCGTCCGCGTTGCGGGACACGTTCAGGCCTGGGTTCAGGTAGAAGCCGTAGTTGCCGTGGGCGTAAGGGCCGTGCCAGGTCAGGGTGCTGTCCTGGGACCACTCGTACAAATCGCCGGCCTCCACCACGAAGGCGTGCAGCAGCCCTTCCGCGTCGGGGCCCATCCAACGCGTCCCGCGGGGTGCGCGCGAATATTCGCGGGGTCCCCATCCGTCGTCGTAACCGGCTCCGACCCGGTCGTCCCTCTCGTCGTAGTCGGCGAAGGTCGTCTTCTTCTCCGTCACCTGGGCCTGGGACAGGTTGATCGGCATCTCGTCGATGTTGTAGTCGCGATAGTGCTCCAGGAGCACGCGACCGTTGTGGACACCGCCGTAGCGCGCGACGGCGGCGTCGGCGAAGCGCGATGCGGCGATGTGGGCGAGGTGGTCGCCTTCGGGATAGGAGGGAGCCATCAGCAAGTCCGGCGCGGAATCCTGTGCCCGCACCGTGGTGGCCCCGTAGTAGGCCAACAGGTCCGATACGAGGGTCACCACGTCCGACCGGTAGTACTGCCGCGGCCAAGGACCCCCGTTGGGGTCCCCATCCATGTCCAGGGTCCTGGCCTGCTTCTCTCCACCTTGTTCCTCGAGGTCGGAGAGTGAACCCGAGTTGTAGTCCTTCCCCAGCTCCGGCAGATTCAAGAAGACCAGCTTCAGACCCGTCCACGTGTCCAGCGTGAACTCTTCGACCAGGGCACCATTGGGGAACGAACGTTCGATCAGGGTCCAACACCCACCCGGACCCGCGTGATCCCTCCCGCAGACGCCGTCGTCGGTCAACCCCGCCATCCGCGCGTAGGCGGCCATCACGCCCGCCTGGCGTGTCCTGGCATAGGCGACATCCACCTCCTCGTTGTCCTTCTCACCGTCCGGCGTTGCGCCCTCGCCGGCGGTCAGGTAGATCGTGGTCGTGTCGACGCCCGCCGCTATCCCTCCGGACACGTCCGGATTCATGAACAACAAGTCGTCGTCCTGGTGCGCCACGATCTGCACGAAGTGCGACGTGAGCGAAGTTGCCGACGCATTCGGCGCCGACAACACCTGAACACCCATCAAACCGGCCACGACCAGCGCGGCCCCTCTCCACCGACCTCCCACCGAACTACCCCCATTCTCAACGGCGGTTCCACACACGGCACGCGAACCGTCCGCCGACGACCCTACGGACGGTCGCGGACACCTCGCCGACACCAGGCGTGCACGGACACGGCGCGCCGTTGCCGAGGGTTGTCCCGTATGCACCGGCGCCCCTTATCCCGCCAACCGGACTGCGCCGATATCCAGAGTGTGCGACTGCGAGCTGTGGCAGCCTGCCGTCATGCCCGCAGAGCTACGAGAACACGCAGGTCGTCACTACGCCGTCCGGTTCACCTACGCCTTGCCCGACGATTCGTGGGCTGTGGAGCTGAGCGAGGCTGTGCCGACGCCGGCTGCCCGGACCGAGGTCCCCGACGCGGCAACTCACCTGCCTGGAACTGCCTTCCTGGTGGCTTTCGTTCCCGACGAGGACCCTGACCTGGGGCCGAGGGTCCACATCCACAGCCATGACGAACACGTCATCCCCTACGAGATCATGCACTGGTTCATGGAACAGGTGGCCGACCAGGTGGATCGCTGCCGCATCGGGTTCGAGCAGGGCGTACCCGAAACAGCGGAATGATCACACTGCGGCTGATGTGATACGGCATCCGAGCCGTCCTGAACAGCTCTTCCCGCCGGGCCGAGCCCATGCCGATTCGGCTTCTGTACGACCTCTACCACGCCATCGTCGGCGCCACGACGGCGGACTTCCCCGCGCTGCTGCCCGAGGTCTGGCTGCGCTGGGACCCCAAGACCGCCCACACACGCGGAGTGGACGCACTGTTGCGGTTCCGCATGGGCCTCCTGCTGCTCCTGCCCTGCGACCGACGGGTCGTGATCGAAGTCGACGGCAAGGAATCCGCCACTGCGTTGCGATGGAACAGTGAAAATCCACCGGCACGAATGAGACCGAGTGAGTATCCGCCATATTCGTTGGGCAATGATCGGCATCATGGTGCGCCGGCTCACGCGCACAGGTCCGGCTGCACAACCGGGTCCCCGACCGCTCACCCGGGTCTCGGCGGTGGGACGGACGCCTGGCTCGTAAGCGATCGGCTCAGTCCACATCCTCACCGAGAAGGATCGCCTCCAATGCGAGCAGGTCCGCGTCATCGAGTTGTGGGACCGTCCAGCCCGTGGCTTGCGCGTGCGCGATGAACTGCGGGTCGAGTGTCACGTGGTAGTGCTCGACGTAGTGGGCCAGGTCCGAGTACCAAAGCCAGTGCCCGTCCGTCAGCAGGTGCAGCCCGCCGATCACAGCGCTGTCGGGGCTGAGAACGTCACGCACGAGCGTGGTCGTCGCGGCCAACTGGGCACCGTGCCGCAGGTATTCGACCAGCTCACGAGCATTCGCGGACGCCTCGGCCTTGACCGCGGACCGCAGCGACGGCCCATCCGGGCTGCCCTGTTCAAGCTCTCTGAAGTCGCCGACGAAGGGGACCCGCGCATCGCTCACCAGCAGAGGCTGGAACATCTCTCCACCCACGATCGCCGTAGATCTCAAACGCAGTCTCCAAGGAAGGTGGTCTACAGCACGAACATGATCGAGTCGATGAACGTCAGACTCCGGAAGGTCACCCGCAACCGCGGTCATTTCCCCACGGAACAAGCCGCGCTCAAGGTGCTCTACCTGGCGGTTCGCGAACAGATCGAGCAGCGGGCACGCGACCCGAACCTGGTCGCGCCACACTGGAAGAACACCCTCAACGCCTTCCCGCTCTTCTTCGAAGACCGCCTCAGCGTTCGGTGACCAGCCCAGGACTTGCACAAGGACGCTGACACGCCGCGATTGCCCCGCCGGGGCTTGGGATTGTCGATTGCTCGGTGGTCGGACGGATATGTGCAAACGCTGATTCTCCGGGCCGGGCCGGGGCGGTGGAGAGGGGGAACGGCATGTTGGCGGAGTCGTTGGTGACGTTGGCGTCGGGTGGGGCGGTGGCCGTGGCGGCGGGTACCGATGTGTGGCTCGCGTTTCGGAACCGGGCGGGGCGTCTCCTCGGACGCAGGGACGCGGGGGCGACGACGGTGGTGCCGGCGCGGTCGGATCGCTCGGGGACCGAGGGCGAGGCCGCCGATGCGGCGGACGTGGATCGGGTCCGGGCCCGAGTGGCCGGGGCGTGGCAGGGGCGGTTCGAGGATCATCCCCCGAGAGACGACTACCAAGTCACGTTCCCTGAACAACCCTTCTCAGACGCCCTCCATTGAGCTTTGCGGATCCGATTGTGTTGTTCATCGCGTCAGGGCGGTTGCTGCGACGAAGCCGTTGAGGAGCGCAGGGCGATGTCGGATGTCCCGCAGGCATTGGCGGGCGGCCGGTTCCGGCTCGGTGGCGAACGCATGATCCTCCGGCATCACACACGTCTTCGCACCCAACGTGCCGGCCGAATCACGACCCTTGGTCGGGGCACTACCGGGGGCTACTCGCCGACCATGGTGAAGCTGAGGACCATGACCTGCTCATATTTCGGCGGGAAGCCCTGGGTCAGGCGCATCAACGACTTCGCGTCGACGTCGATGTCCTCGGTGGCCGCGGGGTCGGCGACGATGAGCGAGGAGGTGACGTTGTTGAAGTCGTCCCCCACGTAGTCGGTGGACGAGGTGAGGAGCTTGGACCTGCCCGTGAAATTCGGGTCCTCGTACAGACAGACCGTCCAGCCGTCCGGCACCCGGACCGAACTGATGGTGTCCTCCCCCTCCTTCAACTCACTCGCGTCGTATGCTCCCGGCTTCAGGGTCTGACTGCGACCTCGATAGCCGCGCTCGGTGTGGACGGTGACGTTCCTGTCAGCCACGGAATACTCCTCGGTGGGCGTGATCGACATTGGCAGGGCGGACGGGACCCGCCCGGTTCCGGCAAGCATCGCCGTGCCCCCTGGTTGTCGTCGGCAGAACATGCGTACAAGCGGCACTGTTGACCCGTAAGGAGTACGCCCCAGCCGGAGAACCCGACTCCGTCGGCGCGGACAAAGGGACGCGGCCTCGCCTCGAACGGTCCGGCGAACCGGATCATCCGAGACGAGGTGCCCCCATGAACCACTCCTCGCGGGGGTCCCAGACCCTGGCCGCCGCCCAGTCGAGCATTCGCCGTATGGGCTCCGTATCACCCAGATTGGGTACCTTTAGGGAGTTGATGCCGGTCTCTCAGGTCGCCCCGAACACGGCGCGGCACCGACCAAGGAGAGCATTGCGAACTCCGGGCGTCCGACACGTGAGCCGAGCAGGTGCTCGCGGTGCGAAGAGGCCCGAGGACGTGGCCGGCTCGCGGGACGGGTCAGTCGGCGGGTACCCCGTCCCGGCGCAGGGGTCGTCCCAGGATGTGGTGCATGTTCTGTTCGATCTCGTCCAGGAGTTAACGACCTGCGGCTTCCTCGTCCACCCACTCCGGTGACACGATCCACTGACAAACCACCCATGCACCGCAGCGGCGTCGCGTGTTCGTCCCCGGGGCGGGCCGGGTGTCGTCCTACAGTGGTCCAGGAGGTGTGGCGATGAGCGACGACAACACGATTCCCGGTATCGATCCGAGTGTTCCCCCCAGTGGTGAGGGTTGCGTGGAGTGCCTGGCCGGCGAGGGTCAGGGGTGGTGGTTCCACCTGCGCAGGTGCGCCGCCTGCGGCCACGTCGGCTGCTGTGACTCCTCCCCGTCCCAGCACGCCGCCGCGCACGCACGCTCGGCGGGGCATCCCTTCCTGGCCAGCTTCGAACCCGGCGAGGACTGGTACTGGAACACCGAGACCGAACAGTTCTACGAGGGCCCGCCGCTGGCCGCACCCACCGCCCACCCGACCACCCAGCCCGCCCCGGGCCCCGCCGGCCGTGTCCCCAACGACTGGCAGCAACGACTCCGCTGACCCACCACCCGGTCGGCCACCCACAGGCACCTTCGCGTTCACGCGTTCACCGCCCGCGGCACTCGTCCACGCCGGGACTTCGGCGCCTTCGAGCCCGGGAAGGGGTTCGTGTGGGGCGGTTCTCACGAACGTCCGGTCCGGCTGTCCGGCGCGGGCCGTCGTCGGCGCCCGCTCGGATGTCCGGTCGGGTGCCGCGGGTTACAGGTGCGGGGTGACCAGGGCGACCACCCGTGCCTTGTTCGCGGGACCGATCCAGGTGCCGGCGATCCTGCCGCCCTTGAACACGTGGAGCGTGGGGATCTGGTTGATGCCGTACTTCTGCGTGGTGGTCGGACTCTCGTCGATGTCGAGCCGGGCGACGGTCAGCCGGCCGGAGTACTCCTTCGCAACATCGACCAGCACCGGGTCGAGCGCCCGGCACACATCGGACCACTCCGCGCGGAAGACGGCCGGCACCGGCCCGGTCCCCTTGACCACCCTCGCCTCGAAGTCCGCGTCGGTCACGTCGATGACGGTGCCTGCCATGGATCAGTCCTCTCACCGGGAATGAATCGAACCGCAGTGACCCCAGACTGGCCACAAAAGTCGAAACCCGGCGAGCCCCCGCGACAATCGGGACTCGATCTCGCCGACATCCGGCCGAGATGCCCCTCTTGCGTTTCCCCGCGACGGATGGTCACTCCATGCTGTCGAACCATCGCGGACCGTGCCGGCAGCCGGGCCGACATCGGTCGCCGCCATCGCGTCCTGGCCGCCTTGGCCGACATGGCCGAGGACGGAACACAGGCCAGCGTCGCCGTCGTCGACCGGGACCAGCCACTCGCCGTCCGGCGGGCCGCCGATCAGCCGGCTCTCGGGCGGGTCGGGGTCGGGGTCCGGGCGTGCGGGGGTCGTGGCCGTACCGGATCCGGGGCGTCGGGGGTGAGTCGTCATGGGGCAGACACGCCGGTCGGATCGCGAACGGGCAGGCCGGACGATCGACAACCGACATGCCCGGCGTGCTTCGCCGTCGGTCGCAGCAGGAACGGCCGCCGACGGACCTCGGCGCGCGCAGGTGAGGCAGCTGTCGGCCCCGGGGCTTCATGTGCGGTGAGATGTGAGATTCGCAGTGGGGCGGAGGTGCGCCTTGGTACCGGTGGGAGTGTTTCGGGTCGCCGCGTCGGGCGGTGGGACGACGTGGTCGTTCGTGGGTCGGGTCGCCGAGTGCCACGGGCCGGACACCGACACCTCGACGGGTCGGGCGGACAAGGCACCGGGCCACACACCATGAACACACCAACCAACCACCCCAGGCTCAGCCCGCGCCGGGGTCCTCGCGCGCCGGGCCCGGTGACGACAACGCGGAATCCGGCCACCGAGAGTCATCCGAAAGTTACGCTTCGCAGAGGAGTGTTGTGACCTGGATGGAGTGTGCGATGGCGGATTCAGTGAAATACAGCGGCGTCCACGGCGGCGGGGACGCCCCGTCGCCCCTGACGGTGACGCCCGGCGCGACCGCCGTGCCGGTTTTCCTCGGGGACTTCGCCGCCGCCTTCGAGGGCGTGGTGCGGGTCGACGGGCCGCCCGATCTCGTCCGGGTCGTCGGCGAGGACGCGTCGTCCGGGGTGACGGGCGAGGTGCTGCGCGGGTACTTCGGGAACGGGGGCGGCTACTGCTACCTGGCCGACACCGCCGGAAAGCCCCTGACGGAGGTGCTGACCTCGGTCGAAGCCTTCACCGACGTGACGATCCTGGTGCCGCTCGGCCTGTGGGACGGCGGGGCCGACGCGGCCGGCGAGACCGCGCGGGCCGTGACCGCCTACGCGGCGGGCCACCGGGCGATGGCCATCCTGCACGCCGATCGCGATCACGACGCCCGCCGGGCTCGCGACGCGGCGAAGGCTTTCGAGTTGGGCCTCGACGAGAACGCGCACGCGGCCCTGTACCACCCGTGGCTGGTGCCGTCGGGGGACGGCGCCGAACCGGTGCCGCCCGTCGGCGCCGTCGCCGGGGTGTGGTGCCGGGTCGATCGTGAGCGCGGGGTGTGGAAGGCCCCCGCGAACATCGCCGTCGAGGGCATCGCGCGTCCGTTCCTGACGGTGACCGACGCCGAGCAGGACGAGGCCCAACCGGTCAACGTCCTGCGCGAGTTCGCGGACCGGGGCACGCTCGTCCGCGGCGCCCGCACGCTCGACACGAACGACGAGCGGTGGCGGCACCTTCCGGTGCGGCGACTGGCCGACACCGTGGAGCGCGACCTGACGAAGGCTCTCGCCTCCGTGGCGTCCGAGCCGAACAGCCCGCCGACGTGGGAAAGGCTGCGGGCCGCGGCGGACCACCATCTGCACGACCTCTGGCAGTGGGGTGCGCTGCAGGGGACGAAACCGCAGGAGGCGTACTTCGTCCAGGTCGGTCGGAACGTCACCATGACCGAGGAACAGGTCGAAGCCGGCGAACTCGTCCTGAGGGTCGGCCTCGCCGCGATCCGACCGGCCGAGTTCGTCATCCTCGAATGCACCGGCACGGCCGGCCGGGCCTGACGCCGGCGCCCTCGCACGGGATACGGAGGCGGGAACGAGGGCACCGACGGGCCGGCCGGGGTGAACGTGGCCTCGGACCCGCCGTTCACCCGAAGCCTGCGCCGGCGGAGCGTCGACCCTGTCGCGGTCACCCTCGGCGGGGCGGGTGGGGACCCACCGACAGCGGCCCGTCCTCTCCGGCCGTAGCTGTCGGAGAGGGTGCGGGCGCCGGGCTCGAGACGGTCGACGACGTCGATCCGATGGCGGCCCGAGCCCTCGACCGCACCGAGGCGGGGAGGGTCCCGACGGCGCCACCGCGCTCGCCGTCCGGCATTCGGGCCCCTACGGCACCCCTGGCCATGCTGTGGTCGGCCGGCCGCCGGGGGCGCCCGAAACGACACCGCGAAAGTCGCGGACCCGAACACCACTCGACGCCCTTCCTCCGGCCACCGGCACCACCACCCGTCCCGACCCGACACGGCCGACCGCACACGCAACCTCGTGGAGACGGTGGTCTCGTTCGACGGCCGAGCGCAGAACGTCCGGCTGGGGGTTGTGGGTGACGACGACCAGAAGCAGGCGGGTAAAGCCGGCTGCCGAACGGGACGCGACGTCGGACGTGTTGGGGATGCGCCGGCCGTGAGCAGGGGCCGGGCGGGCCGGCCGGGATGGATCGGGGTTGCCCACGATGAACCCCCTATACAGTCCGCGCACCGCCGGGGGCACATCCGCCCCCGACCGGCCCGAACGCCGTGGGACGCCCCGCGGCCTGTCGGTCGCGTTCCGCCGCGGGTGTGCGGCCCGGCCGGGTCAGCATTGGTAGCTGAGAGGCGGGGCTGAAAGAGCTGGTTGTAGTGGCCGTTCCATTCGGGCCAGACCTGTACGCACTGGCCGCCCTTCCCGTCGGTGACGTCCATGCGTCCCTGGTGTGTCCCATCGACGGTGTAGTTGTCGATGGCACGCCCCTGGTTTCCGTCGCTGTCGGGGCCGCTCATGCAGTCGCTGAAGGTCCACTGGTCCGCAGTGGCGGGGTCGTGTTCCAGGGCGTGGATGCCCGCTCCTCGACGCCGACCCGCTGCGCCCGGCAGTCGACCGGGCACTCGCGGACTTGGGGCTGGAGGATCTGCAACCGGTACCGACCCGCACGCGTTGACGGGGTCGGCCAGGTTGTACTCGCCGGCGCCTGCGGCCGACCACTTGGTACGCATCGCGGCAGGCCGATCTGCGGATCATCGCGTTGCGCCGAGCGGCGGGCACCGTGGGCAACGGAGGGGATCGCGGTCGTGTCGCCGGCTACGCGCCACCCGCCCTTTGCCCCGTCGAGGGTCATCCGTTCCAGGGGACGCGGGCAAGGACGAGCCCGCGGACGTCGGCGGCACCGGACGCTCGTAGCAGCAGCGCGACGTGCTGGACCTGTGATCCGCTCCGGATCGGCCGGCGGCCCGCAGGGTCGGGTTGCCGACGACGTGGTCGACGCCTTCCATCGATGCGGTTTTCCCGGAGAGGCACGCCTGCGCTGCCACGTCGTCGACGGCCACGACCGGGCAGGGCGACCCGGAGGCCCCGTTGAGCCCGAGCCCCCGGGGCTGCACGAACGACGGCGAGAGTTCGCAACCACGAGGCCGATGTCGCCGATCAGCGAGCAACATTCACACCCAACGCCGGGTCCTCACCGAGGCCGCGTGCGTCGTCCACCGACTCCTCGACGACATCGGCGCCAACGCCGACCTCCACGAACACTGGCGACACGCCCCCGGGCCTGACCCACCTGCCGAGCCGGAAACACCCCGACGGCACCGAACTCACCCTCGCCGCCCTTCTGCACGCCCGCATGACTCGCCTCCCACGCGAAGACCGCCCGGCCCGCTCCCGGACGGCCCGATCGAGGTGGCGGTTCTGCGGGGCCGGCGCGTGGGCAGGCTACGCCGGGGGCGTGAACGAGGTCGTGTGGCGTCCTTGTGGGTCGATCCGGAGCCGGTGGTGCTCACGCCCGGGTCTACCGGCACTCTCGAAGTCGCGCCGGACGTTCGCGAGTTCGTCTGCGAGGCGGCGCGGCCCGGACTGGCGGCACGTACCGTCGGCATGGAGGGTCGCGACGGAGCCGTCACCGGTCCACAGGGTCAGCGCGTCGGGAAGGTCGCGTTGGCCGAGGTCGGACGCGGGCAGGGCGAGACCGATGGGGAAGCGGAGGGCGTCGTCGTGCCACGCGTCGAGGGGCATCGCGCACGGTTCGAGCGGGTCGGTCGGATCCCCCGGATAGGGAATGCCGTTGCTGCCCGCGGTCGTGCGCAGGCCCATGAAGTAGGCAGGCATGGCCAGGAACGGGCCTTCCCCGTGGCCGTGTTCGTCGACGGTCAGGCAGACCACGCCGGTGCCGAGCGGCAGGACGAGGCGGCCGCCGGGTCTGACGGCGGCGAGCCAGGTCCTGGGGACGCGATCCACGCCGCAGGTGGCGATGAGGCGGTCGAGGCTGCGGGGCGCGGCGGGTGGCCGGCTGCCGTCGGTGTGGACGACGGTGACGTGAGGGTGTCCCGCCGCGGTCAACGCGCGGCGGGCGGTGGTGGTCACGTCGGGTTCGATGTCGACGGTAGTGACGTTGTCGTCGCCGGCGAGGCGGGCGAGGATGCCGGCGTTGTAGCCGGTGCCGGCGCCGATCTCGACCACGCTCATGCCGGGTTCGACGGCGAGGGCATCGAGCATGGCGGCCATCAGGGAGGGGACGGTGGAGGAGGACAGCGGTGGGCCGTCGTCGCCGAACATCGTCGCCGTGACCAGGAGCTGGTCGGTGTAGACCTCGCGTGCCCAGTCGGGGTGGTCGGGCGTGAAAACGCGGGTCTCCCACGTCCCCGGGGCGGTCTCGATCCGGCGGACGAAGCGGGGTACGTACACGTGCCGCGACTCGGCGCGGAACGCGTCCAGCACGTCCGGGCGGATGCCTTCGGTGGTCATCGCGTCGACCATGGCGTGGCGCAGTCTCGTCGGTGTCGGCCGGCGAGGACGCGGGGGTCGTGTCCGCGGGTGGGTGGGTGGTCATCGGGTGCTGTGCTCCAGGTGGTCGACGATGGCGGTGGTGATGTGGTGGTGGCCCGGGACGAAGCCCCACTGGCCTCCGGGGTTGAGTTCGAGGGCCACGACGCGGTGGTCTCGGGTGGCGATGAGGTCCCAGGCGGCGAAGACGAGCCCGAAGCCCCGGGTGACGGACACTACGCGGCGCGCGAGCGCGGCGGGCAGTGTTCCGGGCCGGTAGGAGGTGTGTTCGTCGGATGCGGTGCGGATGTCGAGGTAGGGGACGTCGACGTGGATCTCGGTGGTGAACAGGCGCTCCCCGACGACGGCGACGCGGTACTCGAACGCCCGTTTTCCGACTTCGGCTTGGACGAGGTGCGCGGTGGAGGCGACACGGGGTGGCCGGCGTGGGCGTCGGGGACGCGGGTGGTGTTGACGACGTGGCGCGTGCCGGTGGCGTCCGTGTGGGTGATCGGTCCCAGAGTCTTGCCGACGACTGGGGTGTGGTCGGCGCGGAAGCGGCCGTGGGTGACGGGGTCGTTGCCGATCCACGTGTCGGGGGTATCCAGGCCGGCGGCGCGGAACGCGGCCAGTTGGGCGGGTTTGGTGCCGGCGGCGGCGCGTGCGGGGTCGTTGACCCAGCTGACGTCGGGCAGCGCGGTCAGGATTCCGGGCAGTCCCAGGCGGGCCTCGCGTTCGGCGAAGTCGCGTTCCGGTCCCGCCGGGGTGGCGCTCGCGTGGACGGTGATGGGGCGACGCCAGTAGACCGCGCGGACGTCCTCGAGGGCGATCCGGCGCGCGCTCTGGCCGGCAGGACTTCGCGACCGCACCGCCTCCGGTACCGCCCGGGTCCGGAGCGCCGCCACGCGGCCGGGGGGAACGCCTGGCCTATCACTCGGCGTTCGTGAACGTCCGCACCTCTGCCATCGACGCCCTTGCGGTGAACGTGCGCACGCTGATGGTCCTCGGCCGCCACCAACGCACCACCGCCCGACCGGCATTGATCGCCATCGGGATCGCCGCGCTCCGCACTCAACGTCACCCCCGGAACCACGGCCACCGAAACTATCCGATACACGCGTCCGTAGATCTCCAGTCACTTTCGATTACCTGCCCCGGGTATGCTTCCGGCTTCCAGCCGTCCGCGCTCAAAAGGGCAAGTAGAGCTTCGACAACGGTTTCGAATTTTTCACCGATGCGCTCCTCGGCATGGTTCACAAGCGCATCAGGGTCATTGACGAACAATGCATGTTGGTCAACGACGGAAACCCAGCAGCGTTCGGTCGGGTCGTCGCCAATTTCCTCGACCAAATCACTGTCCGAAACAGGGGTCTCTTTCGGAATACCGAGCAATGGATTAGACCAGCCCGAGATGTCGCGAAGGGCGGTTCCATATTTGCGAACCAGTTCGTGGATCTTTCCGGTCAGAGGAGCGATCATCGGAGCGTTTTCAGGATCGTCTTCACATAGAGCGGCATGCTCTGTTATTGCAGCACACAGCGCCGCAGCGGCATATTTGATGCTCGCTTGACTCACCGTCTCGTCACTCCTTGGGTCGGTGCCACTGATAATGCCAGGCCTGCACCCGTACTTGGCGGATTTCCTGGTGACCTCGGCTGATCTCACGGGTCCTGCGGTCGCGATCCAGGCAAATATGAACTCCCTCGCCGTGGCAGTCTGTACGGCGACCGAGGCCGGCGTCACAGGGTCCACAGGCCCTTGGTGAGGGTGGTGGTGCCCCCGGCCAGGGCGAGCCATTGGACGGTGCGCTTGGCCCGGTGTTCGGAGGTACGGGCGGCCAGGAGGCGGCCCAGCACGGCGCCGGTGGCGAGGGCGGTGATCGTGGTGGCCCACGCGGGGGCGGTGAGGTGGGGTGGGGATTTGGCGGCCAGGGAGAAGACGTTGACCACGACGCCGTAGAACTGGGCGTTGGGTACGAACTCGGCCACGGTCCAACCGGCGTTGAGGGCGTACAGGGACACCGCGGGGCCGCCGACGCCGGCCGAGGAGTTCATGAAGCCGCTCGCCGCGCCGGCGGCCACCGCGCCGCGCCGGGCCCGCAGCGCCGGTACCCGGACACCACGCATGACCAGGACGACGGCCGCGCACACCGCCGCACCGATGCCCGTGAGCAACCACGGCTCCGGCAGGTGTGCGGCCATCCACGCGCCCAGCGGCACGGTGCATGCCGCCGCGACCACCAGCGGCACCATCGTGGCGGGCCGGACCCGACGCCAGGAAGTGGCCAGGCCGATCGCGCTGATCACGCACGTCCCGGCGTTGCACAGCACCACTCCCTGTGCGGGGCCGAGCAGCAGCACCAGGCCCGGCGCGGCGACCAGCGCGAACCCCATCCCGCTGAGGCGCTGCACGGTCGCGCCCAGCAGCACGATCGCGCCGATGATCAGCGCGAGGGACCAGGCATCGGACACGGGCAACCTCGAGACGGTACGGGGCGGTACGGGCGGCGTCACCGGGACGACGACGATCCGACGACCTGTCAGCTATACCGGAGATCGTCGCCCGACGGGTGATCGACGGGGTGTGGGTCGCGGGGTCGGGCCGGGGCGGACGGGATGCCGTCGAGGAGAACCTCGATCACCCACGCGTCGCATTCGCCCTCGATGCGAATGCCGTCGCTCAGGCGGTAAGTGGGGTTCACCCCCGCGCCCTGGAGGTGGACCCATCCCTCCCCGGGCACGGACCGAGATTGCACCGGAGTTACCGGGCGCTGCGCCCCGATCGTTCGGGGCCTGAGGCCCGCCGACTCGCAGACGGTCGACGGTCCTCTCGATCCGCTTCGACACGCGGACGGAACAAAAGGAACATCTTGTACCCGTCGAGGTACCACCGGCCCTCGTAGCCCAGGCCGACGGCCGAGGTGGGCGCGAAACCCGGACCGACCAGCACGACGATCGTCACCGCGCATCACCGACGACGCCTCGTCGGTCGCCGACGGACACGTAACGGCAATGCGGACAACGGCATTCTTCCCCTCGGGGTCCGCAGGTGTTGGGGGCCGCCGGCGAACCCATCCATCAGGACGTCTCGGGGCGTTCCCTGAGATCACCGGGGAGATGATCGAAGTACTCGTCGATCAGGGCGATCAGGGCGATCAGGCCGGCCACGGCGTGCTGCTCGGTCTGAGGTGACCACGGCTCCTCGGGGCGAACCGTCGGGAAAGACCGAGTCCTGGGGCACGCCCGACCGTCAACTCGCGATCTCCTACACCTCCTTGGGCGCGCGACAACAAAGGCAGGCCCAATACGAGGCCGTGCAATCGCCGGCCCGCGAAGTGTTCTGCGACCGAAGCCGAGCCCAACCGCGGAGCAAGCGTGCGATCGTCGAGCCGTTGCCCGTGTGCCTGCTGGGTCGGGAAAACGGTGACGGGGTGCTTTGGGCCGGCGTTGTCGGTGGCTCCGCGGTGTCGGGTGGATGTATGGGTGGGTCCCGAGACGGAAACGGTTCGTGGCCGGTTCGGGTCGACGGGATGCGCGGGGGCACCGGCGGGTCGATAAGGGTGTTTTGCACGGCGGGTGTCGCGGCGCTTCGGGCGAGTCGGGCTCGGTCGACGGGTGGGCGTGGTTCGGCCGGAACGCGTCCTGTCGTGGGCCCGGTCCGGGGAGGACGCTTGGTGCCGGCGGGCGCACCGCCCGCTCCGCCGCGTTCCCTCGCGTTCCCTGTTCGCCTGCTCCCCGATCGCACGTCGACCACGACGTCGTTCGGCAATGGGGGCGCGGCGGTGAGCGGCGGCGCGCCCGTGTCCCGGCCGGGCACGTGCGTGTCGTCACGACCCGAAGGAGAGGGACGCGCATGTCGGTGAAACGTTGGTTCGCACAGCTCACGGCCGTGTTGCTCGTGGTGGCGGGCGGCACGGCCGGCAGCACCGTCGTCGCCGCGGCGGCACCCGCGGCCGCGCTGGCGGGCCCCACGCTGGTGTACCAGGAGAACGACGTGGTGCACGTGATCGCGTCGCCGGGCGCGGTGAACGACATCCGCACCTCCGGGGAACCGGACGAGTTCCTGGTGGTGGAGGATCTGGCCACCTCGATGGTGGTCGGCGACGGCTGCACGAAGTACACCGACCACAAGGTGAGATGCCACATGGAGACCGACTGGACGAGCCTGGAGATCGATGCCAGCGACAAGAACGACTCACTGGACATCCAGTTTCGGACCTCGTCCACGGACGTGTGCAAGGCGAACGGCGCCGCGGGTGACGACACGATCCGGGTGTCCGGCTGCACGGCCCTCGGAGACGCCGGAAACGACACCATTCGTGTCATGGAGAGTGCGAACGTGCAGGCCGGGCTGGGGAACGACCGGATCATCATCAGCTATACCGCCACCGGCGACGCACGCAACATCTCGGGCGGCCCCGGCAAGGACGTGGTCAACTTCGCCGCCGCGACCGGTCCGGTGTCGGTCAAGCTGGACGACGTACGCAACGACGGGCAGGAGGGATACCAGACCATCGACATCCGCTCCGACGTCGAGGACCTGGAAGGCGGTCCCTACGGCGACGCCTTCGTCGGTTCCGCCATCGCCAACAACCTGGACGGCGGCGCGGGCAATGACCGGATCCTGGGCGGCGATGGCAACGACACCCTGATCGGCGGATCGGGCAACGACGACCTCTACGGCGATGGCGGCTTGGACGCGCTCAACGGCGGATTGGGCGTCGATCGATGCGAGGTCGGCGCCGGCGGCGGAACCCGCGTCGACTGCGAACTCCCCTGAACCCCCGCACACCCGCCGGGCGGCCGGAACCACGTACCCGTCCGCCCGGCACATCCGCACGCCGCGCGCGCCGCGGGAGTTCGACGCCGGTATTCCGGCACGGCCGGCCGCACCGAGAACTGCCGGATCGGGCTCTTCACCGCCTACGCCTCCACCCGAGACCGCGCACCGGTGGACCGCGAGCTCTATCTCCCCAAGTCCCGGACCGAGGACCGCGACCGCTGCCGCGCGGCGAGGATTCCCGACGACCGGGACTTCCACACCAAGGGCGACCTCGCCAAGGCATTGGCGCTGCGGGCCCTTGCCTCCGACCCGCCTTTCGCCCGGGTCACCGCCGACTCGGCCCACGGCCGGGAAGGCCGCTTCCGACGTCTGCTGGAACAATCCGGTCTCGGCTACGTCCTGGCGGCACCCAAGTCCCGGTTAGGCATGGCCTGTCCATGTATCGACCGGTTGTTTGCCCAGGCCCCCACGGAAGCCTGGGAGAGGATCTCGTGCGGGGACGGCGCCAAGGGGCCACGCGTCAACGACCGGACGGCCATCCGACTGCCCGCCGTTGCGGAGTACGACCACAGGAATGAGAACCAGACCCGCCGACGGTGGGCACCGGCCCGCCGCAGCACCACTCGGCCCGACGAGATCGCCTACCACCTCGCATATGCCCAACTCGACACGACAGCTGCGGAGCCGGAGGCGGCTGGGTCGTTCGAACAGTTCCCGGACGTACAGTGCGACATCGGACCGGCAGGCGGTCAGCGGGTCGAGGTCCAGCCCGCACGGCTCCGGATACTCGGCCGAGCCGCGGGCGTAGGCGTCGATCGTGCGAGGCTCGGAAGCACACCGATTCCGACCTGGGACGCATACACGACCACGTTCGTGATCCGCGCGGCGGTCGGCGCGGTCGCCCTCGCCCTCGCCCTCGGCATCGCACTGCTGCCCGCACAACTGCCCGCCGCCGTACCGGCCATCCCCTGAACGGCGAAGCGCGGGGCAAGGCGCCGATTCGGGACACGCCTTGACATGTGGCACGCTTGCCCCGCGCCGGGAGCAGACCGGCGAAGAATTCGTAGCCGCCGTCATCCGCCGCACTCGTGGCGAACCGCGGCGGTACCGGGAGCCGCCGAAAACCACGGGAACGGCCGGCAGGGTCACGCTGCGGCACCGAAGCACACCGCAAGGAGATCTCATATGGACCACGCCCAGACCCCGAACACCCAGGCGACGCGGCGGGCCGGCGACCGCATCGCCGTCGTGGTCGGCAGCACCCGCCCCACCCGGATCTGCCCCGACATCGCCGAATGGATCCGCACCGTCCTCCAGCGGGACAGCCCGCTGACCTACGAGTTGCTCGACCTCGCCGACGTCGGCCTTCCCCTGCTCGACGAGCCGTTGAAGGCCGCGCTCCAGCAGTACGAGCACGAGCACACCCGCCGGTGGAGCCGCACCGTCGGCTCCTACGACGGCTTCGTGTTCGTCTTCCCGCAGTACAACTGGGGCTACCCCGCCGTCCTGAAGAACGCCCTGGACTTCCTGTACCGGGAGTGGCACGACAAGCCGGCCGCGGTCGCCGGCTACGGCACCCGCGGAGGGGGCAAGGGAGTCGCCCAGCTCCTGTCCGTCCTGCAGGGCCTGCACATGCGCGCCCTGGACG
The DNA here is from genome assembly GCF_003967355.1 of Embleya hyalina. Taxonomy (GTDB): domain Bacteria; phylum Actinomycetota; class Actinomycetes; order Streptomycetales; family Streptomycetaceae; genus Embleya; species Embleya hyalina. The sequence goes on from NZ_BIFH01000041.1 coordinate 100,021, forward strand.
ACCACCTGGAACTGGTGATCACCGACGCCGACGTGGACGAGAACTGGCAGCTCAAGGACGTCGAAGCCACCCTCCACCCCTACCGCGACCGGATCAGGGCCATCGACGAGCAGATGCTCGAAGCCCTCCACGACGACCAGCAGTAGAACCGGCACAACCACGCGGCGGACGCCGGCTCGACGGGCGGGGTACGGTCGGCCCCTTCGTGACCCGGTCGAGACCGAGGAGCCCGGCCTGCCATCCGGCATCGACCCCGCCTCGGACCACTCCGACACCAAAACCATGCTCTCGGTCCTCACCACCGTGCCGGAGTTCCGGCACGACACGACAGTGAGAACACCCGCGAAGGGATCGCCGCCGCCGGAACCTGAGGCAAGACCCTCGGCCATCGCCACCATGTCGACCCGAAGGCAATCCGCTGGGTCCCGGACGCCGCCGGGCCCGCGACCCGCCGAGCAACTCGACGCCGTCCCTGACGAGGCCGACCGGCAGCATCAACAACCCACGGCAAACCCGGAGATCCCCTTCGACCCGCCCGCCCTGCCCTCCGACCACCTGCTTGCCGACGGAAGATATGTCGTACGACATATCTTCCACAAGATCCCTTCGGTTCGAGTCGGACCCCGTCGAAGCCCGAACAGGGCCGGCCGGTAACGACGTTGCCGCGTTCGCCCCCCGGTGGCCCGGGGGGCGAACGGCGTGATCAGGTGTACGTGATCCGGGACTCCGGTCCGAAACGGCGGATGCGGGCGGGTCGTCGACGTCCTCCAGGACGAGGAGCCACCCGTGGTGGTCGGCGAGCCGGCGGATCGCGCGTTCGGCCTGCAACTCGGCGGGCAGTCCGACGAGTCCGGGTTGCAGGGCGCGTGCCGGCGCGGCCAGTCCCGCGTCGATCGCTGTCGTGCTGTCGGCGTTGCCCCCATCGCGGTGTTGCGGGTCGTCTTCCGGCCCGGTGGGTGGCGCGCACGGACGTGCCGACCCCGCCCGGTCCGTGCACCGCGTGCACGACGACTTCGCGGGATCGGGCGAACGCCGTCTCCCCCAACGCGGCGAGTTCACGGTCGCGGTCGACGCTCACCGTCGAACAGAGCGTGGCGGCTCCCGGCTCCGGAAGCACTCCTCAGTGACCCGTGTGGTTCCCCGCCCACACCGTCGGGGTCCGGCCCGACCAGGGGCTTGCCTGTTCGAGTTGTCCGGCAAGGCGGAAGAGGCGACCTTCGAGCCCGTATCCGGCGGCGAACTGCATACCGATCGGGAGACCCGTCTCCGCGTCGGCCGTCACCGGCACCGACATGGCGGGCGTGCCCGCCACATTGAACGCCACGGTGAACGGCGAAAGATCCAAGAGGTACCGAAGCCAGCCGAGGCCGTCCAGCGTCTCCGCGTCCGCCGCGTGAGTGCCCAAGAGCACGGGAAGCTCCGGCACGGTAGGGGTGAGCAATATGTCGTGGGCGCCGAAGTACCGCGCCAGGCTTCGGGCGATCCGGTTGCGGACTTCGAGAGCGGTGACGAACTGGGCGCCGGTGACCCGCCGCCCGTAGTGGTAGCCGGCCAGGGTGGGCGGCTCCAGGGTCGAGGAATCGATGGGGCGGTCGAAGGCGGCGGCCAGCTCGTCGATCGAGGCCGTCAGGTTCGCCGTCCACTGCCGGGCGCTGGCCAGGACGAACTCCTCCCAGTCGACCCCGAGGTCGACCTCGACCTCCTCCACCCGGTGGCCGAGAGACTCGAGCAGGCGCGTGGTGCGGGAAAGCGCGTCGGCCACCGGCGTGATCGTGCGGCGCCCACCCCATGCCTGGGTGAGTACGCCGATCCGCAGCGAGCCGGGATGGCGGGTGACTTCCTCCGCGTACGGCCGGGACGGCTCCTGGGCGAAGTACGGGTCACCCGGTTCCGGGCCGCGGATCTGGTCGAGCAGTGTCGCGCTGTCGCGTACGGTGCGGCTGACGCTGCCGTGCACGACCAGGCCGTTGAAGAGCTCGTCGAAGTAGGGCCCCACGGAGACCCGGCCACGGGTGGGCTTCAATCCGAACAGGCCGTTGTAGGCGGCGGGGACGCGGATCGAGCCGGCGGCGTCGGTGGCGTGCGCGATCGGGACCACGCCGGCGGCGACAGCCGCGCCGGCGCCTCCGCTGGATCCGCCCGCGCTGCGCGCCAGGTCCCACGGGTTGCGGGTCGTGCCGTACAGCACCGGCTCCGTCGTGTTGCTGTAGCCCATCTCCGGTGTCGCCGTACGCCCGAACGTCACGAGCCCCGCGCGACGCAAGCGCAGCATCAGCGAGGAGTCGGCGCCGGAGACGTTGCCGGCCGCGAGACGGCTGCCCAACTCCATTCGTTTCCCGGCCATGGCGACGCCCAGGTCCTTGATCAGGAAAGGAACCCCGGCCAAAGGAACCCCGGCCGACGCAGCGCTGCCGGGACCGGGCTCGTCGTCGGTCGGCCATGTCTCCACGATGGCGTTGATCCGCGGATCGACCGCCTGCGCGGCCTCGCGTGCGGCTGCTTCCAGTTCGGCGGGAGTCACCTCCCCTTCGGTCACCAGCTCCGCGAGCCCGACCGCGTCGAAGCTCACGTACTCCGAAATTCTCATTGTTGCTCCCATCGAGAACGATACCTTCGAGTCCCGAACGATACCCATCGGTATCGTGCAGCACCGACTGGTACCGTAACAGGGGAAATCAAGTGGTCCCACAACGGACCGGACGTCACGGAGCAGCCATGGCAGCAAGCGTCGGCAGACCGAGCAGGGTGGCCAAACTGCCGCCTCGTGAGCGCATCCTCGACGCCGCGGAAGAGCTCTTCCAGAGCGAGGGGATCCGGCGGGTGGGTGTCCAGACGATCGCCGAGCGGGCCGAGACCACCAAAATGGCGATCTACCGGCACTTCGAAACCAAGGACGCGCTGGTCGCCGAGTGGCTGCGGATCGTCGCGGCCGAGTACCAGGCGGCCTTCGACCGGGTCGAGGCCGAGCACCCCGGCCGCCCCGGGGACCAGATCCTTGGCCTGGCCCGCTTCATCGCCGAGGGATTGCCGGCGATTTCGCACCGGGGCTGCCCGTTCATCAACTCCATCGCCGAGTTGCCCGACCGCTCCCATCCCGCACGGCAAGTGATCGAGAAGCACAAGGCCCACCAGGCCCACAGACTGGTCGGCATGTGCACCGAGGCCGGACTGCGCGATCCGGAGCAGGCTGCGGCCGCGATCACCTTCGTACTGGAAGGCGCGCAGGTCAGCACCCACAACGGAAGCATCGATCAAGCGGGGGACCGCCTGCTGGGAATCGTGGAGGGAATCCTGGCTCACCACCGCTCCCCCCTCGGCGAGTCCCGGGCATCCACCGACGGCACGGCAAGGGCGGTGTGACGTCCTCCGAGACGACGGGGAGGCCCGTCGTCGTCGCCGGAACCGCTGCCACCGCAACCACACGCCCTTGGCATGAGTGCGGAGAATGAGTCGGATGGATCGTCGTGCGGGAAAGCACGCACTGATCACGGGCGGGACGGGCGCCATCGGGTCCTCGGCCCCGACCGAGCGCATGCAGGGGGTCGACGGCGGCGCCGGCGCTCACCGGTGAGCCGCCGAAGGAGGAACGATGCCGGCAGCAGAGGCGATCCGGCCGCTGCTCGCACAACCGGCGGCCCTCGACGTCGGCGTCGTCTGTGCATCGGCCGACGGACATACCGTCCACGCCAACCCACGGATCGAACACCATGTCGGTCCCGTTCCACCTGGCGTCCCCGGCTCCGACTGGGCCAACCGGTTCGGCCTGGCGCGGCCCGATGGAGCCCCCTACAGATCTCCGCCTGAAGCCGGCGAGATGTCCGCACAGATGCTCAGCCGCGACCGCAAGCGCGCGGTCCTCATGCAGACGCTCACCGCGCCGCTGCTCGCCTCCGCCGGCGACTGCATCGGCAGTGTCGGAATCTTCCGCGCCACCGGCCCGACCCTCTGGCGCCCACGGGCAACCAGCCCCCACCTTTCGGCGTGATGTGCAAGGCCGAGATGGGCAATGCGTCTCACTTCCGATGCTCCCATCACGGGTAGACGTACAAGAACTCCGGCAAACTGATCGGCGTCCCGTACATGGACGAGGGCTACGCGGGCCGGCTCAAGCGCAAGAACTGGAGTCCGGTGCGCGTCCGCGTCGACCGCTACCAGGGGCCGGTATTCGGCACACCGGACCCTCAAGCCCCCGAACTCGGCGACTCCCTGGGCGACTCACGGCTTCGGCGGCCTCGAGGTGCACGGGCCGCCGGCTCGCCGACACGGACTGGTGGCCCACCAGCGCGGCGGACGCCACGCACAGCCAGGGCTGATCCGTCAGCGTCCCGGGCAAGGGACACGACATCGGCCTGGGCCACAGCCCGAACTTCCCGGCCTTCGGCGGGTTCCCCCGACGAACCGGCCGAGGAGACGAAGCAGACTCTGACGCCCGAGCAGGTGGGGGTCTTCGCCAAGACGCACACGGCCGTCGGCTCGGTCTTCCCGAACCTCACCTTCCCGATGCAGCCGTTCGGTCCGGTGCCGGGCGAACCGGGAGTCCGCTTCGTCACCATGCGGCTCTACCAGCCGGTCGGCCCCAGGCGCATGCAGATGTACTCCTGGTGCCTCGTGCCGAAGAACGCATCGGCGGAATACAAGAACGCCGCCTATCGCGCACCGGCGAAGAAGAACCCGGGCCGGCCCCTGCGGGCGGTCGTCGGCGACGCGACCAGCCCACCCGTGCCAGCGCAGGCCCGGGCCCGGGCCGTCGACGCCGCCGGGAGACTCGACCATCTGACGTGCTGCGTCGGCGTGTTCGACACTACGCCTCGCTGCGCACCCTGTCGGTGCAGGCACTGATCGACGCGGCCGAGGAGATGTGGCGGGTGAACGTCCTGTCCACGCCCGTCGCCCTACGGCATGGCCCGCGCTGCACGCGGCGGGGGCTCCGTGACCCCGACCCTGTCCGAATCGGAGTTCCACCCCCTGGGCGGCGGGGTGCTGCACGGAAGCTCCCAGTGGGCGCTGCGCGGCGTCGTGCAGCATCTGTCGGCCGACCCGGCGCCTTCGGTCCGGGTCAACGGCGTGGCCCTCGGCGGCACGACCGCCACCGCCTTCTCCGGGCTCGCGGCGTCGGGGGCGAGCGCCTCCTCGGTGGATAGGGTCGGCGGACGAGACAAGCGGATCGCCGCGGGCACCATGCTCGGGGTGACGCCCACCCAGGAGGATCACGCCGGCGCCTATGTCTACCTCGCGGACCCGAAGGCCGCGTGGGGGGCGACCGGCGGTGCACCGCCGGTCGCCCCCCACGTGTGCCCTCGCCATGTGTCCTGACGCGGCGCGGGTGCCTGGGCAGACGCCCGGATCAGCTGGGTCGGCTCCGCGCGGTTGGCGACGTCCGTCCTGGCGTGGATGCGCTTGACGTACCAAGCCGCGCAAACGCCGGAGGGCGAACCCGCAGTGCGCGCGAGAGCAATGGCGGCGTAGCCCCGCCCACCCGCCACCCGGGCGGGGATGGAAGAGGGCGTCGATGGCCCAGGGGTACACCACCGTGGTGCGCGGCGAGCACGTCAAGCTGCCGAACACCCTCGTCGGGATCCGCGCCGCCCTCCCCGAGGAACGGCGTGCCGCGTTCGCCGGGGCTATGGCGTACACGCGTTGGGCACTGCGGGCGCGGCCGGCGTGTTTCGGGTCGGCGCGTCTATCGCGCCGGGTCGGTGGGCTCGGCGGGATCGGTGCGCTTCTCCGACGGAACGAAGAAGGCGAGCAGAAGCGGGATGGCGCTGAGGCCGAAGATCCACCAGAACGTTCCGGAGAACGCCGCGAGTCTGTCCGCCGGCGTGGTCGCCCCGTCGAGCAGGTTCTGCAGGATCACGGCGACGACCGCGACGCCGAAGGGCGCCCCGACGCGCTGTACGACGCTGAACGCCGCACTGCCTCGGGGAGCCTCGTCGTGGCTCAGATTCGAGAAGGCGAGGGTCATCACGGGGAAGGTGGTGGCGGCGAAACCGAGTCCCTGGGCGAACTGCGCGGCCAGTAGCACCGCCGTTCCGCCGTGGGTGTCCGCCAGGGCGAACGGCACGGTCCCGATCATGGTCAGCACCACTCCGACGGCGATGACGAAGCGGCTGTCGAACCGTGCCGCGACGTTGCGCACGCCCACGACGAAGAACATCACGCCGAGTCCCTGCGTGATGAGCAGCAGGCCGGTGTGCAGCACCGTCTCGCCGCGAACTTGCAGGTAGAAGAGGGGAAGCAGGAAGGACAGGGCGTAGGTCGAGAACCCGCCCGCGAACGTGATGGCGCTTCCCAGGCCGAAGCTGCGCCGCGTGAACATGCGGACGTCGACGAGAGCGGGACGACGGGCGCGCAGCGAGTGCACCGTGAAGGCGGCCAGCAGCACGGCACCGACGGCGAGCGGGAGCCAGGCGCCGACGGCGGCGAAGCCGTCCTTTTCGGATATCTCACCGATGCCGTAGGCGAGGGCGACGACGCCGGGCGTGAGCAGGAGGAAGCCGCGAATGTCGAGCCGGTGGCCGCGCCGTCCGGGGGTCGAGGGCAACAGGACCCGGCCGAGCACGAGCGCGGCGACGCAGACCGGCACATTGATCAAGAACAGCCAGTACCAGCTCAGCGATTGCAGGATGGCGCCGCCGAGCACCGATCCGAGGATCGGACCGAGGAGGCCGGGAAGCATGACCGCGGCTGTGGCCTTGTGGATACGTTCCGGGCCGGCTGTCCGCGTGACGATGGTGAGCGTGATCGGCATCACCATGCCACCGCCGATTCCCTGGACCACCCGAAAGGCGATGAGCTGGGGCAGGGAATCCGCGAGGCCGCACAGGGCCGAGCCGACGAGGAAGGCGCCCACGGCGAACAGCCACGCGTTGCGCACGCCGAACCGTTCGGAGAGCCACCCACTCACCGGGATCACCGCTACGAACGCCAGCAGATAGCCCGTCGCGACCCACTGCGTCCGGGCGACCGAGGCATGGAACACCCCCTGCAGGTGGTCCAGGGCGATGTTGACGATCGTCGTGTCCAAAAGCGTCGTGAACACTCCGAGGGCCAGGACGAGGCTGATGAGGGTCAACCGGCGATCGGTCACCGGCGTCGCGGCCTGCTCGGCCGTCGTTGTCGAGGTCATAGCGCGCACACTACACCGTGCAGTGTAGTAGCTGCACCGGTCGGTGTAGGGTGACCTTCGGAGGTACGGATGAGCACTGTTGGTACGGAGAAGTCGGTGCGCGAGGGGTCCCTGGAGAAGCGGAAGGCGATCCTCGCCGCCGCGCGGGATCTGTTCGTACGCCAAGGAGTGGACCGCGTCAGCATGGATGCCGTCGCGGCCGGCGCCGAGGTGTCCAAGCGCACCGTGTACGACTACTTCGGCGACAAGCGGCGCCTTTTCCTGGCCATCCTCACGGACGCCTCCCAGTCACTGATGGCCACTGCGTGCCGGGCGCTCGACGAGCACCTCCCCGAGGGCGCGCAGATCACCACGGTGCCGCAACTGGAGAAGGCGTTCACCGCGTTGGCGATCGACCTCGGCACGTCGATCGTGGGCTCCGCCGACTACGCCGCCGGCTTCGCACTCGTCGCCCAGGAGCGCCTGCGGACGCCGACGACCGAGGACGACATCGCGACGGTGGTGGTGGAGGAGGCGTTCGCGAAACGCATCGCCGACTTCGTCGACGCCGGACTCCTGGACACGGACAACCCGCGTCTGGCCGCCGACCACTTCTTCGCCCTGACGATCCTGTTGGCCTACAACCGTCAACCGGTCCCCGCCAACCCCGCCCCGGACAAGGTCCGTCAGAGCATGATCGACGGGGCCCACGCATTCATCCGGGCGTACGCCACACGTTAGGAACGGCGTGACGTTGCGCTCGGCGGTCCGTCAGGGTGGTGCCGGGCCGGTTCCCGGGCGGCCTCCGGCGGCTTCGGCGACCCGATCGACACCGCCGCCCGTGAACCGATCCGGGGACTGCTCCATTGCCGGACTCCGGTCGCCTGCCAGGGTCGACGGGGTCGACCGGGTGCGTCTGCGCCATCCGCACGGCGCCCGCCCGCGGATGGGATACGAGGGCGGGTCCGGATGCCCGACGACTCGGACCAGGATCTCGCCGACGCGCTCGGGGTGGCCTGCGGCGCGCACGGGACCGCCAAGCGCACACCGTCTCGCCGACTGTGGGGTCGTCTTCCGCCACGACTTCGGGAATCCGCATCGAGGCTCCGGCCCGGTCCGTGGCGAATCCGCCAGGCCCCACCGCGCCGCGAAGCAGCGGCGCCGGCCGGCGATTCTCGACGCCGCTGGATCGCTCGGCATCGAACGGAGCGTGCGCGAGGTGGCACTCACGGACATCGCCGCGGGCGTGGGTATGCACAAGTCCACGATGCCGCGGTTCTTCGAGACGCGTGAGCAGATCTTCCTCGCGCTCGGCCGAGGGCCGGCAGGAGTGGTCGGCGGCGCTCCGGGCACGGCTGGGCAATCTGACCGTCGGTGATCCCGCGACGATCCCGGTGACCATCGAAGCCGCGGCCGCGTCCGTCACGTGCGCGCGGACACGCTGGGAGGTGCCGGCCACCCTGCCGCTGCGCTACGCGAGCGTCGGCCTGTCGAACGCGGTGGTCACCCACCCCCGTCGCGCTCACGGCCCACCCCAACCCCTTCGGCCCGGCATCGGCCGTTCCCGCGCGACCCACCACCGCCGCCTCCACCCGGTCGCCCCGAGGCCTCGAAAACCCCGCTCCGCGCCCGCCTCGGCGCGAACGAACGCGCCGCGATCATGGAGTTGACGAACTCCGGCGAGTTCGCGGAAAACTGCCGCCCGCGCAGATCTGGGCCCGCGAGTTGGACGCCGGCCGCCACCACTGCTCGATCTCGACGATGTATCGCGTACTGCGCGCCGCCGGCCAGGTCGGCGAACGCCGCCGTCGGGCCACCCACCCCGCCAAAACCGTGCCCGAACCCGTCGCCGACGCCCCCTCGCAGGTATTCACCTGGGACATCAGCAAAGCGAGGGGTCCGGCGAAAGGCGTGTGGTTCCACGCCTACGTGATCATCGACATCCTCAGCCGATACGTGGTGGGGCACACCGTCGAAAGGGCCGAATCGGCCGAACGCGCAAGGGAGTTCGTCGCGGACGCCATCGAGCGCAACGGCCTGGTCCCCGAGACCCGAGACCGTGCACGCCGACCGCGGCACGTCGACGACCTCGAGGAAGGTCTCCCAACTCCCGATCGACCTCGGGGTCGCCCGGAGTCATTCCAGGCCCAGGGTCTCCAACGACAACCCCTACAGCGAGGCGAACTTCAGGACCATCCAGTACAAGGGTGACTTTCCGGGCTTCTTCGACTCGCTCGCGCACGCCCGCGAGTGGATCGAGGTATTCGTGGCCTCCTGCACCCACACTCCGGGATCGGCTACCACACGCCCGCTACTGGAGTACTCGGACGTTTCGGTGGGGCGACCAGGTACCGCGGCGGGGTGAACGTTGCCGGGCGCGGCACTGGCTAACCGGTGCGACGAGCTGCGGTGCCCGGCGTCGTGGCGCGCGTCGAGGGAGGAACCCTCACCGGATCACTTCGGCAGCATCCCCCGCAGATGCAGCGCCAGTCGGATTTGCAGCTCTCGATCGGGCTCCCGCCAATCCGCGCCGAGCAAGGAGGCGATGCGGTCCAGCCGTTGTGTGACGGTGTTGATGTGTACATGCAGCACCGTGCGCGTCCGCGCCAGACTGCGCCCCGAGTCGAAATACGCCGCGGCAGTTCGGGTCAACTCCGCGCCGCGTGTGGCGTCGTAGTCCAGCAGCGGGCCCAGGGTCGCGTGGACGATGCCGGCGATGTCCTTCGTATCCGCCAAGAGCACGCCCAGGAAGCCGAGTTCGTCAGCCGAGGCGCCCTCCCCGGAGCGGCCGAGCGCGCGCAGAGCCGCGACACAGCGGCCGGCCTCGGCGTACCGATCGGGAATCGCGTCCGGGTCCGGTGCCGGACCGGCGGCCCCCGCCGTCGCGGGGCGCCCGAGCGCATGGCCGATCTCCGTCGCCGCGCGCCGCGCGCTCGCCGAAGGGTCCGTCTCGGGAAGCAGCAGGACCACGCCTCCGTCGATCTCGCCCGCCATGCCTCCGGATGTCGCGGCCAAGTGCCAAGCCGCCGAAGCCACTCGCGAACGGTCGGCGCCGGGGACCTGGACCACCACGACGACGTGCGGCCGGTTCAGGTCCGCACCGAATCGTGCCGCCCGGTCACCGATCGCCCTCCGGTCCCGCGACGGGGCCGCAAGGATGTCGCGTACCAGCTCCCCCGCGAGCCGGTGCTCGGCCTCGTCCGCCGAGCGTCGGAAGAACAGGAGTAGCGCGACGATCATCGCCGCGCGCTCCAGAGTGCGCATGTCCGAAGCCGTCGAGTCGGGCGGGTTGCTCTCGCCGCGACGCACCAGTACGCCGAACCACTCGGTGCCGGCCGCAACCGGTACTACGTCGACGTTGCCGACCCGGGCCCCGCGCCCGGTGGCCAGCGCTTGCACGCGGGCTGCCGCGAAATCGGGGTCGGTGGCGTCCGTGGCGCTTCCGGCGTCGGGGCCGAGCAGCACGGACGCGTCACCGCCGACGAGTTCCCCCACCGCTCGGACGACGTCGTCCACCCCGGCGCCCGCGAGGACGAGCCCGGTGAACCGGTCGTGGGCGGCGGCGGCGCGTTCGATCGAAGCGCTGTGTGCCCGGGCTCCGGCATGCGCGTCGGCCAGCTCGGCGATCGCGGACCGTGTTTCGGCGAGCAGATTCGCGTTGTCGATGGCGACGGACGCGTGGGCTGCGAGCGCGGTCAACAGTGACACTTCACCCGGACGGAACACTCGCGGACGACGGTCGGAGGCCCACAGCACCCCGATCACCGTGTCGTCGACGACGAGTGGCACCGCGAGCATGGCGACGAGCCCCTCGTCGCCGACTCCCTCGTCAAGACGAGAGGTATGCCGAAAACCGATGTCGGCGAAGTAGTCGGCAGTAACGAACGGGGTGCCGCGTTCGGCGACCAGGCCTCCGATACAATCCCCGATCGCCATGCGCAGTTGCCGGAACCGCGGTGACACGGCGCCCGCGGTCACCCGGACATACGTGTCGCCCGCGTCCGTGTCTTGCAGTGACAAGTACGCGGTGTCCGAGCCGAGAAGCGAGCGCGCCCGGTGCACGATCGCGGACAGCACCGCGTCAACGTCCCGCAGCGCGGCCAGGTCGCCGATGGTGTCGTTGAGGGCGGCGAGTTCGGCTTCGCGGCGGCGGTGCTCCCGAAGGGCGTCGCGAAGCCGCATCGCGGTCGCATATGCGGCGTCGACCTCGGTGAGCAGAGCAGGGCTGATGCCGGCGGCGCGGACACTGTCGACGACGGCCTCGAACTCTGCCGCCGGCGCTTCGTCGTGCAGGAGGGTGAGCAGACCGCGCACGGCGGCCGTCGCCGTAAGAGCGTCCATCGGGTGATTATGCACATGAATACCCCGGGAGTCTTCAACCGCTGCGATCGGCATGCGCAAGCGCTCGGCTCCCGCCCCCTGCAGGGCACCTCGGGATCACGCCGAGTAGTCCGCCGCTCCGGCATGGCGGTTTCACCCATCACATCGCCACAGGGTGTGGTTCTCTCATACATATCCGCATCGGCGTCGTGGCCCTACCGTCTTCGAACCATGGACAAGACATGGGCATCCGCCGCCGAGGCAGTCGCCGACATCCCCGACGGCGCGACCGTCGCGGTCGGGGGATTCGGACTGTGCGGCATCCCGCACGACCTGATCCACGCACTACTGGCTTGCGGAACGGGGGGACTGCGTGTGGTCTCGAACAACTGCGGCGTCGATGACGGCGGTCTGGGCATGCTGCTGGCCGCACGGCGGATCGCTCGGATGACGTCGAGCTACGTCGGGGAAAACAAGGAGTTCGCGCGCCAGTATCTGGAGGGCGAGCTGGAAGTGGAACTCGTCCCGCAGGGAACGCTGGCCGAACGACTCCGGGCGGGCGGCGCAGGCATCCCGGCGTTCTACACGCCTGCGGGGGTGGGCACAGCTGTCGCGGAGGGCGGACTGCCGTGGCGGTACTCCGCGGACGGAACGGTGGAGGTCGCCTCGCCGGTCCGGGAAACCCGCCTCTTCGACGGCGCGGAATATGTGCTCGAGGAATCCGTCACGACGGACTTCGCGCTGGTGCGCGCGGCGGTCGGCGACACCCATGGCAACCTCGTATTCCACTCCTCCGCCCGGAACTTCAATCCGCTGGTGGCCGTCGCCGGGCGTATCACCCTGGCCGAGGTCGAGGAACTGGTCCCTGCGGGTGCGTTGGACCCCGATCACGTGCACCTTCCCGGTGTCTTCGTCCAGCGTGTGGTTGTGGTCGCCGATCCGGGCCTGAAGCGCATCGAGAAGCGCACCACCGCGCTTGCGACCACCCAGGCAGGGAACTGACATGGCACGCACCCGCGAACAGATGGCCGCCCGAGCGGCACGCGAGTTGGCCCCGGGCAGCTACGTCAACCTGGGCATCGGGCTGCCGACGCTCATCCCCGACCACCTGCCGCCCGGCGTCGACGTCGTACTGCAAAGCGAGAACGGGATCCTGGGCGTCGGCCCATACCCGGAGGAGGACCGTGTCGACCCCGACCTGATCAACGCGGGCAAGGAGACGGTGACGACCCTGCCCGGCGCGTCCTTCTTCGACTCGGCGCTGTCGTTCGCGATGATCCGCGGCGGCCACATCGATACCGCGGTCCTCGGCGGCATGCAGGTCTCGGCGACGGGGGATTTGGCGAACTGGACGGTGCCCGGACACATGGTCAAGGGGATGGGCGGCGCGATGGACCTCGTGCACGGCGCTCGCCGCGTCATCGTCGTCATGGAGCACACCACGCGCGACGGGCGACCCAAACTTGTGCGGCGATGCACCCTGCCGCTCACCGGACGCGCTGTGGTGCACCGGGTGATCACCGACCTCGCCGTCGTCGACGTGACCCACTTCGGCCTGCTTTTGGTGGAGACGGCCCCGGGAGTCACCGTAGCCGAGGTCGTCGCAAGCACCGACGCACCCCTGACGATCGCCCGCGGCATGATCCGGCCGAACGCGCTCCCTGACGTATGGCTTCCGGAGCCTTGACGACGATGCCGGCACCACGGCAGGGTTCCCGGCCGGACACGCCGTCGATCCGGCACACGCGAGGGCGACGGCGCGGTTCGGAAGCCGGCGGTGCGCGCGAAGGGCCTTGTGGCCGGAACACCGGCTCGCCGAGGTGACCGGGCGCGCCGCCGGTGGACCGGGTGTACGCGGCGGCGGGGCTGCCGGGCCGGGCGCCGCCGTCGGTGTTCGCCCTTCGCGGCCCGTACGAGGACGTCGCGGTGGTGCCTCCCGGCGAGACCCGCTGAGATCCGACTGATACCAACTGGGATCATCATCGTTAGGATGGGCAGGTGAAGTATCTGCCGGCCATCCTCAGCACCGATCACGCCGACTCGAATGCCACGGAGCGCGCTTACCTGGCGATCAAGCGGCAGATCATCGAGCTCGAGCTGCGACCCGGCGCACACGTCACCAAGACCGACCTTTCGCGCCTGGCGAGTGTGGGCACCATGCCCGTCCGGGAAGCGCTGACCCGTCTCCAGCGCGACGGCTTGGTCCAGGCGCTGCCCCGATCGGGGTATCGCATCCTGCCGGTGACCCTGAAGGGCACCCGGGACCTGTGCGCGTTCCGGCAGCTCCTGGAGACCGAGGCCGCGGGCCTGGCCGCGGAGCACGGTTGTCCGGAGTCGAGCCTGGCCCGCCTGGAGGAACTGCTGGGCGCATCCTACGAGTTGGGCGACAGGGCCGGCGTCGACGACTTCTTGCGGGCCAATTTCGAGTTCGACGCCATCATCGCCAACTGCTGCGGCAACGACATGCTGGCCCAGTCGATCGTCCGTGCCTTCGACGAGTTGGAACGCGTCCTGCGGATCACCTTGAAGTCGCTGCCGTTCTCGGCAACGGCCGCACACCAGCGGCGCGCCGTTCTGGAGGCCATCCGCGAGCGCAACCCCGCCGCCGCCCGCGCGGCCATGAGCGCCCGTACGCGGACCTCGCAGGAGCACATCATCGGCGCGCTCCTGTCCAGCGATTCCATCACCGGGGCCAGTATCCAGGTGTCCTGACGAGTGACGACGAGTTCCCCCCCAGACGTTCCGGAACCGTTGACAGAAGGTTTCCCCAGTGGTGAACTGAGATCTCAGCAAGAGAACTAGCGATCTCAGTATTCGACTCTGAGATGTCCGCTCACTACGTGCAGCGAGACCGCCATGAACACCAGCACGCTCCACCCCCCGATCCGCACCTTCGAGCTACCGCCCTCGCGCTCGGCGGTGCCTCGGATACGGCACCGCCTGGCCGGGGTCCTCTCCGAATGGGGGCTCCCCGCGGACGGGGACCTCATCTACGCCCTGGGTCTGATCGCCACCGAACTGGTCACCAACGCCGTCACGCACGCGGGAATGCGCACTCCGAGCATCCGCGTCACGCTCGGCATCGGCGACGGCGGGGTGCTCCGGCTCGGGGTCCGCGACAACCACACCACGTGTCCGAGGCGCATCACCGCTTCCCATGACGCCACCTGCGGCCGGGGCACGGCGATCGTCGACCTTCTCCTCAGGGAGCGAGGCGGACGTCTGACGACCGAACCGCATCCGGGCGGCAAGACCGTCTGGGCCGAATTGCCGGACACGTTCAGGTGAGCCGGCCGGCCCCGACAGAGCGGCGCCCGTTGCGGCCGTTCCATGCCTCCGAAGGGAATCACCATGCCTCTACCACGCCTGCCGGCCCTCGAACTCGCCGAACGCGCGCTTGACGCGTCGGGGCCGTGTGCCGACCTGATCCCCATGGGCGGCGTCCCGGTGCTGCCGATGCCCGCACACGTCGTCGAGGCCGCCCGGATCGCGGCGGGTCGGGTCTTCCCCCGCCGGAGCCGGGGCTCGGCCGAACTGCGCCGAACGATCTCCGATCATCTGCGGAGCACCTTCGGAGTCGACGCGGATCCGGAGGCCGAACTGCTCATCACCCACGGAGCGCAACATGGCATGAGCTTGGTCCTCCGAGCCCTCCTGGACCCGGGCGACGAGGTCCTCGTGCCGGCCCCCACCTACTTCTTCGACGGCATGATCCGGCTCGCGGGAGTCCGCCCGATCTATGTGCCGTCGGAGGAGAAGTGCGGATGGGACCACGACCCCGCGGCCGTCGAGGCCGCCGTCACCCCCGCCACCAGGGCGCTGCTGATCTGCAATCCCAACAATCCCACCGGCTACCTTCCCCGTCGGGAGCGGCTCGAGCAGCTTCTGGACGTGGCGGCGCGCCACGGCCTGATCGTCCTGGCCGACGAATCCTACGAGCGTTACGTATGGGACGGCCCGGGCTACCGGCCCCAGATGCTGCTGCGCAACCGCCATCCCGACCTGGTCACGGTGACCAGCCTCAGCAAGAACTACGCCTTCACGAGTTGGCGGGTGGGATACGTGAACGCTCCCGCCCACCTGCTGGAACCGATCCACCGTGCACTCGAATGGGACGTGATCAACGTGGGCGACGTCGCGCAGGCCGCCGCGGTAGCCGCCCTCACCGGGCCGCAGGACTGGATCGAACCCTCCTTCGCGACCCTGCGCTCGCGGCGCGACCTACTGGTGGCCGGTCTGGCCCGGGCGGGCCTGAAAACCCCGCCGCCCGACGCGGGAGTCTTCGCCTTCGTCGACTTCGGCCCGCTCGGCGTGGTCAGCCGCGCGCTGGAGGACCTGCTGCTGTCGCATGGTGTCACCGCTCTGGCGGGCGATGCCTTTCAGGGCCCGGCCACCCATGCCCGCGTGCTGTACGGCGGGAGCGCGGCCGCCCTCACCGAAGTCACGGACCGGCTGGCTTCCCTGACCGCGGGTGTCCGCCGCACCTGAGCCCCCGCCGGACCGCGATCCCGGCTGCTTCCTGCCCCTCCCCCGCCGAGGGCACGCGCTCTGTATCCAGCAAAAGATCTCAGATGAAAGATTTGAGATCGCAATTCCATGATCCACACATCTGCCTGCGCGTCGTCCGCGTCACCCAGGCCCACCCCGAAGGAGCCGAACGTGTCAGGAGCACCCACGACCGGTCGCAACGAAGGCTGGCGCGTCAGTGCCGACATCGGCGGCACTTTCACCGACGTCATCGCCCTCGGGCCCGACGGCCGCGTCCTGCCCGTCAAGGTTCTCTCCACTCCGCCCGACTTCGGCACCGCGGTCCTCGAGGGGGCGGCCGCCGCGCTCGGTGACGCGGGCATCGAGACGCATGAGGTCCACGCGATGCTGCACGCCACCACCGTGGCCACCAACGCGATCCTTGAAATGCGCGGTGCGCGCACCGCGCTGGTCACCACCAAGGGCTTCCGGGACGTCCTGGAACTCGGCCGCCTGCGCCGCCCCCTGCTGTACGACCTGTCCTGGCAAAAGCCCGTGCCGCTCGCGCCGCGCCGCCACCGCTACGAACTGGACCAGCGCATCACCGCGAATGGTGAACTCAGGCCCGCCGCGGACAGCGCCGAGGTGGCCGACCTGGCCGATCGGATTCGTGCGGCGGGCATCGAGGCCGTCGCCGTCTGTTTGATCAACTCCCATATCCGCCCCGACGAGGAACAACGTGTCGCGGCCGAACTGCGCGAACTGCTGCCCGGCGTGTACGTCTCCGCCTCCGTCGACATCTCACCGCAGATCAAGGAGTTCGAGCGCACCAGCACCGCGGTCGTGAACAGCTACGTCGGGCCGCAGGTGCACGACTACGTCAGCGCGCTCAGCGACGGGCTGCGCGCGGCGGGCATCACCGAGCCCCTCATGATCATGCAGTCCAGCGGCGGCCTCCTCGACGCGGCGTCCGTGGTGCAACGGCCCGTGCAGATCATCGAGTCAGGCCCCGCAGCAGGCGTCATCGCCGTTCAGAAGCTGGCCCAACTGATGGGCCTCGACTCCGTCGTGGCGTTCGACATGGGCGGCACCACCGCCAAGGCCTCGCTCATCGAAAACGGGGAGCCTTTCGTCGCCGCCGACTACGAGGTCGGCGGAGGAATGAACCTCACGAGAAGCATGGGCCGGGGCGCCGGCTACATCGTGCGGGTGCCTTCCATCGATATCGCCGAGGTGGGCGCCGGCGGCGGCAGCATCGTCTCCGTGGACGCGGCAGGCTCCCTGAGAGTCGGCCCCGAAAGCGCGGGATCCCAGCCCGGCCCCGTGTGCTACGGAAACGGCGGCGACCATCCCACCCTCACCGACGCCAATGTCGTCCTGGGCTACCTCAGTCCCCGGTCCATCGCCGGCGGTCGGGTGACGATCCGTCCGGACCTCGCCGAGAAGTCCCTCGACACCATCGCCCAACAGTTGGACGTCGACATCCCCACTGCCGCGCGCGGCGCCTACGAGGTCGCCGTCTCCAACATGACGAAGGCCGTCAAGGCCGTCACCAGTGAACGGGGCCGCGATCCACGGGACGCGGTCATGGTGGCTTTCGGAGGAGCGGGCCCCCTCTACGGTGCCGCTCTGGCGAGGGAACTGGGCATCGACACCGTCATCGTTCCCGTGCACACGGGCCTGTTCAGCAGCCTCGGCCTGCTCGTGGCCGACACCTCCCGCGAGTCGGTCGCACCCCACCGCCCCCAATTCGACGAACCCGGCGTGCTCACCGCCGAGTTCAACCGTATGGCCGAGGACATCACGCGGGCGCTGCGGGAAGCCGCGCCGGGCGCGGAAGCCGATGTGCAGCGGGTCCTCGACATGCGCTACCGCGGCCAGCGGTTCGAACTCCCGGTCGTGGTACCCAACGGCACCGTCACACCCGCCCTCATGGCCGGAGCCCGCACGCGGTTCCACGCCGAGCACCGCCGCACCTACGGTCGCGCGGGCGACGACGAGCTGATCGAGATCGTCAACATCCGTGTACGGGGCACGGTACGCAACCCCATCACCATCGACCGCGCGCTGCGTCTGCTCCCGCAGCACTCCCGCCCCGCCCATTCCCGGGCCTGCCGGTTCGACCACACGGAAGACACCCCGGTCATCGCCCGCGCCGAACTGCCCTCCCACCGCGTGCCCGGACCGCTGGTCATCGAGGACATGGACTCGACGACCCTGGTGCCGCCGGGGGCCACCGCGCAGCGCGACAGCCTCGAGAACATCGTCATCCGCTGGACCACTGCCACCAAGGAATCGTCATGAGCCCGCACCCCATCCGCGACGCCGCCACATTCGAGGTGTTCCGCAACGCGGTAACAGGACTGTCCGACGAGATGGCGATCACCATCCTGCGTACGGCCCACTCGCAGATCGTCGCCTCCAGCATGGACTTCTCGGCCGCGCTGTGCGACGCCTCCGGGCGTGTCATCGCCCAGGCCAACACATGCCCGGTGCACCTCGGTTCCATACCCGAGGCCATGAGCGCCGTCCTGGACGCGTTCGGGGACACCGTCCGTCCCGGCGACATCTATCTCCTCAACGATCCGGACCTGGGCGGTATGCATCTGCCCGACATCTTCGCCGTCGGTCCGGTCTTCACCGATGAGCGGGAACTGATCGGCTACTCGGTCACGGTCGTCAACCACGCCGACGTGGGCGGCTGGGCCGCCGGATCGATGGCCGTGCAGTCCACCAGCATCTTCGCCGAAGGCGTCCAGATCCCGCCGTCCCGCCTGGTGGAAGCGGGCGTACTGAACGAAACGTTCCTGGCCCTGATCCTGCGCAACGTACGCGAGCCCGGCCTGCTGCGCGGTGACCTCGAGGCGCAGCTCGCCGCCTGCCACGCCGGCGGCGAAGGACTGAAGGATCTCGCCAGGCGCCACGGGACCGACGAATTGGCTGCGCTGATCGACGAACTCCTCGACTACTCCGAGACCCTCCTGCGTGCCGCGGTCACCGAAGCCCCCGACGGCAGCTACACATTCGAGGACTACATCGACGACGACGGGCTCGGCTCGCCACCCATCCCCTTCCGCGTCACCGTCGACATCGTCGGCGACGCCCTGCACCTGGACTTCACCGGATCGTCCCCGCAGGTCGCCTCGGCGCTCAACGCCACCGCCTCGTTCACCAAGTCCGCCTCCTACGCCGCCATCCAGGGAGCCCTCGGATCCGACATCCCGGCCAACAGCGGCTTCTACCGCCCCTTCACGTTCGTCATCCCCGAAGGCAGCATCCTCAACGGCAGACGGCCCTCCGCCCGCGGGGCACGCGGCCTGGTCGCCTACCGCATCATCGATACCGTCCTGGGCGCTCTGGCACCGGTCTTCCCCCACCGAGTCCCCGCCGCCGGCGACGGCGGCCCCGACTCCATCGCGATCGGCGTCACCGAGCAGGACGGATCCAGCGCCGTCCTGTGGGATGTCCTGTGCGGCGCCTGGGGGGCCAGGCCCGACCGCGACGGGGTGGACGGCATCAGCCCGCTCGGTGCGAACCTCGCCAACACGCCGATCGAGGAGCTCGAGCAGTCCGGGCACCTTCGCATCGACGGTTACGGCTATCTCCCCGACACCGGCGGACCGGGCAGATGGCGCGGTGGCCTGTCGACCTTCCGCGACATGACGATCCTCCACCCCGAGGCCTCGGTACAGATCCGTTCGGACCGGCGCCGGCACCTCCCCTACGGCCTTGCGGGAGGAGGACCGGGGACTCCCTCGTCCAACCTGCTCAACCCCGGAACACCGCAGGAGCAGATCCTGCCGACCAAGGTCATCCGGACCCTGGTCGCCGGCGACCGGCACCGCCACGTCACCGCCGGCGGAGGAGGTCACGGCAGCGCCCTGACCCGGGAGGCCGACCGGGTCCTGCAGGACGTACTCGACCAGAAAGTGACCGTCGCCGGCGCGGCCCGCGACTACGGCGTGGTCATCACGCCCACCGGCACGGTCGACACCGCGGCCACGCGAGAACTCCGCTCCGCTCACCACCGCTGAACGACCGCTCTCCCATGCCCGGCCGCGCCCCGGAGCATCCCCCGCACCACGCCTGAGAAGAGGTCACCGTCATGGCCGAGGTCACCGTCCCCGCCCCCACCGACCGATCCGTGCGCCGGCTGTGGCGCAAGGTGGGCATACGCATCATCCCGTTCATCGGAATCGCCTACGTCATGAGCTACATCGACCGCGCCAACCTCGGCTACATGGCCGCGCCCCTCAGCAAGGACCTGGGCATCTCCGGCTCGCAGATGGGACTGGCCTCCGGATTGTTCTTCATCGGCTACGTCCTCGTCGAGGTGCCGAGCAACATGATGCTGCGCCGATTCGGGGCACGACGGTGGATCACTCGCATCCTCGTCACCTGGGGCGCGGTCACGATGGCGACGGCCGGGGTGCAAAACGTCGGCCAGCTCTACGCCATGCGGATCCTTCTCGGCTTCGCCGAAGCAGGACTGGCCGCGGGCATCCTCCTGTACCTGACCGGCTGGTTTCCTCGCAGGTACCGGTCCTGGGCCCTGTCGGCGTTCTTCATGATGATTCCGCTCTCGGGCATCATCGGCTCGCCCCTCGCCGCCGCCCTCCTGTCCTGGGGACAGAGTCTCACCGGACTGGCCGGATGGAGATCGCTGTTCCTGGTCGAGGGGGCCATCACCCTCCTCGCCGGAATCCTCGTCTTCACGATGCTGCCCGACCGGCCCCGCGACGCCAAGTGGCTGACGACGGCCGAGAAGGAGGCCATCGAACGCCGGCTCGCGCAGGAAACATCCGAGCAGGAAGCGCGTGGCGCGCTGTCCAGCGTGCGCCAGTCCCTCACCAGCGCGCGGGTCTGGACGCTGGCGCTGGCCTTCTTCGCCATCGTCTTCGGCCTGTACCCGATCGCGTTCTTCCTCCCCACGATGATCTCCACATTGACCGGCAGCATCTCCGGCATCTCGAACGTCAGCAGTGTGCTGCTGGCCGGCATCCCGTCGGCGTTCGCGATCATCGCCATGGCGGTCTGGCCCAAGGTCGCCTCAGGCATGTCGGCGGTGTCCTCCACCGTGATTCCCATGGGCGTCGGAGTCGTCGGCCTGGTGACAGCCACGTTCACGCACAACAATGTCGTCTTCATCGCGTCGTTCTGCCTCAGCGTCTCCGGTATCTACACGGCCATGCCCCAGTTCTGGCGGCTGCCGCCGCTGTCTCTGACCGGCGCGGCCGCCGCTTCGGGCATCGCCGTGATCAACTCGGTGAGCAACATCAGCGGCTTCGTCGGCCCCTACTTCACCGGCTTCATCGCCGACACGACCGGCAGTTACACCTACGCACTGCTGACCATCGCGCTCATCATGGTCGCCGGTGCGGCGATCCTCCTCACCGCCGGGCGCAAAGCGGAGCACGATGGAACGAGTCGTCAGGTGCTCCCGCTGTCCAAGAAGGAGAAGATCGCATGATCGTGCCGGCGAATCCGGCCTTGATCGTCGGTGACATGCAAAAGGGCATCCTCGCGAGCTATCCCTTCGCCCGGCAACCCGTGCCCGCTCAGTTGTCGCTGCTGTCCGCAGCGCGGGCCGGCGGCTTGCTCGTGATCTTCGTGCGCACCCATCTGCGGCCCACAGGCGCCGATGTCTCGGCGAACAACCCGCTGTTCCAGCGGTTCCACCAGGCCGGGAACCTCTTCCACGAAGGTGCGGAGGCCACCGAAATCGCCGCGGAGTTGGAGGCACGGGCGGATGAAGCCGTCGTGGGCAAGCGCCGGACCAGCGCCTTCGCCGGCACCGACCTCGACCTGCTGCTGCGGGCCGGGCACGTCGACTCCCTCGTGCTGACCGGTGTCGCGACCAGCGCGATGGTGGCGGCCACCCTCGTCGACGCACTCGACCTCGACTACCGTGTCACCGTCGTGAGCGATGCCTGCGCCGACGCCGAGCCGGACGTCCACGACTTCTTCATGGAGCGTGTCTTCCCTGCTCGGGGCGCCCGGGTAACGACCTCTCGGGCCTGGATCGAGGACCACCGCCCGGAAGCCTGAGCACCTCGACGGCCCGGCGTGCGTGTGCGGTGCGGATGGTGAAACCGGGTATCGCACGGGCCAACGCGCGCCAACGACATGCCACATGGCCGACGGAACGTATCGCGGCCTTGACCGGGCTGGGAACGCGATGGAGGGAAGACGAGCCCGGCGGGGGTGAGGGGCAAGCCGGTCGGCGGCGCCGAGGGTGGCGTGCGGAAGTCCGTGCGTTGGCCGATTCCGAGGTGTTGGTGGACGGCCTCCCCGAACTCGCCGCCGGGATCGTCGAGTTGTTGCGTGCCGATGGCGATGCGGGTCCGGCCCACGTTGTGCGACCGGTTGCCGCGACGCGGGAGCATGGCCTCGATGAGGTGGGGCCGGGTTGGGGCACGGCACGCTGGTGGCGCCCGTCCTGGACGTCACCACCTGGCTGCACTTGGCCCGCGACGGGCCGATCCGCGCGCGACTGCTGTCCTCGGCCGCGCAGTTGACCGTCCTGCTCGGCACCATGTGCGCCGACGACGGCGCCGACGCCCTCGCCCAGCCACTACCACCGCGCCGCCGCCCACCTCGCCGCCGAGGCCGACGACCCCGCCACCTACACGATCGCCCTGCGCGCCCTGGCCACCCAGGCCCACGAACTCGGCCGCCACCGCCACGCCCTGGCCCCCGCCGAACGGGCCGCCGCCACCGCCGACCACCACACCCCACCCATCGTCCGCGCCTACGCCCACGCCCAACTCGCCGTCGCACACGCCCACAACCACCAACACCCCCAAGTCGACGGCGGAGCCGTCACACGTCGGCGGACTGCGCCGGCGCTGCGACGGCTCCGTTCAGGGTGTCACGCACGGTGAACCGTTCGAGTTCGGTGGCTACGGCGTCGGCGACCCTTCGCTCGAGTGCGGTCAGCGTCTGCTGGACACTGCGGCCGACGGCGCACTCGGGGTCGGGTCCGTGCAGTCCGAACACCGGGTCGGCGCCCTGGAGGAGTCGCCAGACCTGCGCGAGCGTGATGTCCCCCGCGTCGACGGCCAGTTCCCAGCCCCCATGCACGCCCGGGCGTGAGCGCACCAGCCCGGCTTCCCGCAGCGGGCCGAGCACCCGGCGCACGTGAACGGGGTTGGCGTTGGTGCTCCCGGAGAGCTCGTCCGAACTCACCGGCGTGCCGTCGGTCCTGCCCGCGAGGTAGGTCAGCAGGTGCACGGCGACAGCGAACTGTGTGTTGGTCGGTCTGGCCATGCCCCCATCTTGCCATTTCGTAATCAGCGTGGCTACAGTAAAGCGAATTCGCAATCATCATGACTACGGATTGGAAGCGGCATGACGATCGGCATCGCCGGAGCTTCCGGCCCTTCGGGGCGCGCCGCCGCCGGCTTCGTACCGCGGAACACCGACCTGCGGGAGGTCGTACTCGCCGCTCGGATCGGCGCACGCCTCGCCCGGCAGAGCGCCGTCGTCGCGACCCCGGCCGACGCGGGTGTCCGGCACGTGGTGTACACGTCCGTGCCGGAACCGGTATCGGCCAACCCGGCGCGTGGTCGCCGACCACGCCGGCACGGAGCGGGCGCCGCACGACAGCGGCCCGAGGTGGACGACGCCGCGCAACAACCTCCACATGCACATGCAAGTACCGGTCGTCGAGCGGGCCGTCGCGTCGGGCCGGTCGGTGACCAGCGGCTGTACCGGTGCCGTCGCCCATGTGACCCGTGAGGACCGCGCGGTGGCGGCCGCCGCGGTCCCGACCCGGGACGGGCACGAGGACACGGTGTACGACGTCATCGGGCCCGAGGCGCCGAGCGGCGCCGACCTCGTGGCCCTCGCGCGAGACATCGGCGGTCGATGTGTCGAGTTCGTCGGTGTCGACGACGACGCGTCCACAGACGGCTTGCGGACGGCCGGCCCGCCCGCGGGGGTCGCGAAACCGGTGACCTCGTTCGGCGCGGCGGTGTGCGCCGGCTTTCCGGCGAACGTCGGTTCGACCGGCCACCGGCCGACGGCCCCGGCGGACGTCGTCCGGGCGCCGCCGAAGTCCCGACCGCAGGGGCCGCGACGAACGGCTCGGCGCGATCGTCACCCGCAGACCCGCCGGGCCGCCGATCGCGGGAACGAGGACCGGCACCGAAACGAATCACCGCCCACCCGGCGGCCACCGGCCGCACCACAAGGAGGCTCGGAATGACCACTGAAATCCAGACCCAAACTCTCCACCTGCGTCGCCTGGCATGGGCCGGCGTCGAGGTTCGCCTCGGCGACACCCGTCTGGTCATCGACCCACTCGAAAACGCCGAGCCGCTCGCCCCCGTCATGGGGTCGCCGCGCCGGCCCCTGCCTCCCATCGACGCTCCTCCCGGGACACACGTACTGCTCACGCACCTGCACCCGGACCACTACGACCACGAACTGATCACCCGGCTCGCCGCCTCCGGGACCATCGGCTGCCACACACCGATCGCACCGACGCTGAGGGAGGCCGGCATCGACGTGATCCCCCAGGAGATCGGGCTCCCCCGTTACATCGGTCCGTTGACGGTGACGCCGGTCGTCGCGCTGGACTGGCGCGGCAGCGAGGCCGACCAGGTCGCCTGGATCGTGGAGGGCGCCGGACGACGGATCATCCATTGCGGCGACACTATGTGGCACGGCAACTGGTGGCAGATCGCCCGCGACCACGGCCCGTTCGACGTCGCGTTCGTGCCGGTCAACGGCGTCATAGCCCATTTCGACGGCTACGGGGCCGATGTGCCCGCCACCTTGACGCCCGAGCACGCGATCGAGGCCGCCGCCGCGCTCGGGGCCGGCACCGCCTGCGCGATCCACCACGGGCTCTTCCACAACCCGCCCATCTACACCGAACAACCCGACATCGAACGCCGCTTCCGCCGAGCCGCCGAGGCGCGCGGCATCACCGTCGCACTCGTGAACGACGGAGAACCCGTACCCCTCCCGATCGGGAACGCCGAGCAAACAAGGGGCGGTTCGCCGGTGTAGGGCACGATCGGAACGGTAAGCAGAGCGACCGGAAGACTCAGGGGCAGCGTCACGCGCAACACATCGACAGCGCGTGTCGTCTCGCGGGAGTCGAAACGCAAAATGGTAGATCCGGAAGGACCGGATGTCGCACGGTGGCACTCCGGTTTTCGATTCGGTCAGGCATGTAACGGTCCGATCGTCTGCTTCCGCGACCCCGTCCGAGATGTCGACATCGGGCGGGGTTCTTCTCGCAAAGGTTGTATCCCTGCGCGATACCCGACACCGGATTCGCGGCCGACCCGGGCTCCCACAGCGTGGTTTTCGAGCTTCTGCGGGCCGCACTAGGCGATCGGCACCTGACCTTCCGGGGCAGGTCCTCCGGAACACTGATGGCACAACAGTACGCCGAGTTGTTCCCACGGCGGGTCCGGGCGTTGGTCGCGGGCAGCAACATGGACCACAGCCTGAGCGGTGCGGACTTCCGCGAACGCAGGCCGCGACCGTCGAGGACTCCTTCACGGAATTCGTGAACTGGTGCGCCGGCGCGGCGGACTGGCCGCTGCGCGCGGCGTCGAGTTCTCCGGGATATCGGCGTTCCGTCCCGGCCCGTTCGTCGATCGCGGTGATCGTCAGACCCGGTCGTGCAGGGTGCCTCGTGGTCGAAGGCGACGATGTGGCTCACGCGTTCGAGCCGGTCGACGTCGACCGGTACCGCCACCGCTCCGCCGATGAAAATATCACCTCTTCTTCTTAAACAGGGCAACTTACAGGATGGATGGTGACAAGCTGATTTGGCAGCGTAACGCCAGGTACTTCAGGGCGACTTGCATTCTGCTCGTGCGCCCGGAGTTTCGTTGCGTTCGTGACGGGCCGGCCCGGTTCCTCGCACGGCGGCGGCCCGTATGGACAGGACCTCGAAGTGCCCCAGGGGAGGAACCTCTTGCCCATCCGAATTCGGCTGCCGCGCGGCTTCGCCGCCATAGGCACCGCCCTGCTCGCCACCCTGTTCGCCGCCGTCTCCGTTCCGCTGACGGCGTCCGGCGCCGCGGCGGCGTCCCCCATCTGCCTGAGCGGCAAACTCCAGTACGACTACCAGTCGGCCGAAGCCGGCACGAACAAACCCACGATGACCAAGCCGGTCCGCAACGCGAACGCCCAACTGTGGGGCAAGGAGAAGTCCACCGACGCCCCGCGCCAACTCACCCCCGACTACCAGTACACCGGCGTCAACGACGGCGGCTTCAACCTCTGCTACACCCCCACCTCCACCACCTCGATGAGCAGCATGTGGGTGCGGTTCCGCACCGAGAGCACCAAGCTGTGGAAGGTCGGCGACTCCACCGGTACCCCCTACACCCTGGACTCACCCACCCAGGCCGACATCTCCGCCGGCGTCAACCTCGGCACCCTCAAGCCGACCGCCGGCACCGCGCGGGCCTGGCACGCCTTCGACACCGTCAACCTCCTGTGGTGGAAGCGCAACAACTCCGTCAGCGACTGCTGGTCCACCCACGAGGCGAACAACAACGCCTGCACCGAACTCAACATCCGGTGGACCGCCGATTCGGTCGACGGCCCGTCCTACGACCTGGCCAACACCGTCCACCTCTCCGCCGCCGACCCCGACTCCGAGCACACCGTGCTCCACGAGGGCGGCCACTTCCTCCTGCATCGCCTGTACGACGGGTGGTGGCCGAACGTAACCGGCTGCAACCCGCACTACATCGAGAAGGCCAGCTCCGGCACCTGCGCCTGGGTCGAGGGCTTCGCCGACTCCGCCGCCGCCTACCTCCTCGGGGACTACCGCTACGTGTGGCCCAACGGCGACAGCCGGAGCTTCACCTACTCCACCGGCTGGGACACCGGGGACCAGGTCCAGGGCAACGTGGACGGCTCGCTGCTCGACCTGTGGAACAACGTCGACGGCGGTTGGAACGGCACGATCAGCGTGCTGACCACGCACACTCCCTCGACATTCGCCGACTACTTCAAGGCAGTTCGGCCCACCGCCAACCCCCCGCTCGCCACCACCGGAAGCGCGCTGACCCGCCTGGCCGCCCACGCCATCAACTACGGTCCCACGATCGTGGGCGACGGCCGAACCCACGCCCTCACCAACGGCGGCGGCCTGGCCATGGAACGCGTCGGCCAGTGCGGTGCGTCCGGCAGCGCCCCCGCCAACCTCTACACCTACGATCCCACCAGCACCAGACAGCAGTGGACGCTGAGGGCGAACGCGAACGGCACGGCGAAACTCATCGACGGCTGCCCGGACGCACTCGTGCTGACCGCGCCCTACAACGCCGGCGAACAGGCCACCCTGCGGGCCGTCAACTCCTCCAACGCCTGGCAGGAATGGCAGGTCACCCAGAACAGCAGCGGGACCTTCACGATCACCAACCCGGCCAGCGGATTCACCCTCGACAGCGCCTCCGTCACCATCGGCGCCGCCGTCATCACCAAGCCGACCGCCAACACCACCACCCAGAACTGGGCCGCGCTCAACTGACAGCCGACAACCCCATGGCGCTCCTGCGGCCCCCGGCCGTCGGAGCGCCCCTCTTCGGTACGGCCCGACCCCCGCGACCGGCATGACCATCCGGACCGACACCACCCCGCCGGCAATACCCGCAATCCCTGCCCCGGACCACCGTCTTCGAGGTGCTCGCCGACGCCGGTCGGCCCGAGGAGACCGTGACCGAGCTCGAACGGCACCCCACCGCCAATCCGGAGTTCCCGGCCCGGTATCTGATCGACCTCGGCCGCATCGAGGAAGCCGTGGCGCACCTGCGACGGCCCCGCCCCAGGCCGACCTGGCCGGCCACGACCGGTGACACGGACACACCCCCGTTCTGAACGTCGGAAACACCCGAGATTGCCGAGGTGCGGATGCCGGAGTTCGAACGCAGGTGTGGCGCCTGCACGATTTCGGGCCGGCCAACCCCGAGGCTCCTGCCTGGGAGGGGCTGGAGGCGGGGGCGGGCATCGCCTTCCCCCGGCGGCTGCACGCGGTTCGTCGACGCGGTAGGGCCGTGCCGGCTGAACGACAGGCTGTACTCGATGAGCGGTCGAAGCCGCGCTGTTCTGGGCCGGGATACGGATCAGGCGCTGACGACACCGGCCTACTCCCGGGTGGGATCCTCTCGAACGTGGCCGAGCAAGTACGCGGACTCCGAAAGGAGTTCCTCCGTCACCCGCACGCCCGTCAGCCGCTCGGCGAGCGCGAAGACGTTCGCCTTGTCGTCGAACACGTCGAGGTCGGCTCGGCCGTCGGGGTCGCACCAGACCTCCTCCATGATGGGGAGCAGGTCGTCGGGAGTGCTGCCGGTGCGGGCCCCGGGCCTCTCGAAGGTGGTACGCGGTTCGCCGTCCTCGTACCAGTCGAAAAGGTGGATGGGCTTGCCGCCGTTGCTGGAATGCATGACGGCGCGCGACCCTGCGGACAGGATCTCCAGGAACCAGGCGCGCATCCCGACACCACCGTCGAAGTGCAGGACCAGGGTCCAGTCCCCGCTCTCGCCCGGCACGGTGAACGCGCCCGCGAGGAACGACCCGTCCCACGTCCGGGCGGCGAAGAGTTCGCTCTGCCGCTTGATCAGGCCGTGGAATCCTGTGCACACCCCCAGTGGTTCGGCCTCCATCACCCGTAGCACCTCCGCGGGCGCGACGCCGCACACCAGGGTGAGGCAGTATCCGACCTCCATGCCGAGCCCGAGGAAGGGCGAGGAGCGTATCCAGCCGTAGTCGGCCGCAGTGACGGAATGCATGCGGCACAACCTCTCATCGGCCACCGACGCCGTCACCCCGCAAACGGCAACCCGGGTCCGGACCCGCCCGGTCGGCCGAAATGGAACAGGCGCATACATCGGGAACGGACGGGCGGGTATCGCCTGCGGCGCTCGGAGCCCCGGGGTGCGTTCGACGTCGCGGATGGCGGCCGGCGGCAGCGCGCGTTCGGCCATGACCAGGTGCGGGGCGACGGCGGGCACGTCCAGGCCCATCAGGCCGGCGGTGGTGGTCGGCGTCATGCCCAGGCGGTAGCGCGGCACGACGGCGTCGGCCCGGTCGGGCGGCAGGGTCCGGTGCGGCGCGTCGCGGACGGTGTCGGGGCGGCGGCGAGAGTGATGTGGAGGATTCGGCCATCGCATGGCGAGATATCGCTTTGTGGTACCGGGTGATTGCGAAGTGTGATCTGATCGGGACCTGGCAGAGCCGTAAGCAGTGTCAGGTCACGCGCGTAGAGGGCGAGGGGGCGTCTCGTGCCGGTGTCCGTGGTGGATCCGCTCGTCGGTCATCCGATGCGGAGGGGACTTCGTCCCGCGCCCGGATAGGGCCCGACTCCCGAGGCACGCCCGGCCGTCGTGACCCCAGCCGCACCGCCCGGCCGCCGGGTCGCCCGGTCGACCTGTCGTCCAGCCGCTCCGCTGCCTTGCACATCCGAGATGTCTGGAGTCTGCGATGGCCATTCCCGTGCCACCCGGCCCCCACGCGAGGGTGATCTTCGTCGGTGTCGGTCAGGGCGACTGCACCCTGATCATCTTCCCCGACCCACCGCACGGCACCGGCGAGGTGGTGTTGATCGACTGCGGCTCCACCAAGGGCGCACGCTGCCTGATCACCACCCCCACGCAGGAGGTCGTGGACGCCCTCACCAATGTCAAGCGCCTCCTCGCCACCTTCGTGCCGAGGAAGACGATCGACTACCTGTTCATCTCGCACGCCGACGAGGACCACTACAACCTGCTGGTGCGCGCGCTCGACGGATTCACGGTGAAGTCCGCCTACTACACCGGGGTGCTGGAGGATTACCAGAACGGTCGCGACAAGTCCGGCGGTCTACCGAACGCCACCTACCGGTGGCTCCAGGCCAACGGCGCGCAACCACTGCCCAATTCCCTCGCGTTCAGCGGACCCCCGGCCGGCGGGGGCACCGGCGTGCCCTGGCAGTACGGTCAGCCGATCGTGCGCCTGGGCACCGACGAAGGGCTCTACGCCGTGGCGGCCAACGCCACCGGCACCTACGCGACGCGCAAGGCGAAGTGGGAGAAGTGCCTGGCCCCGGCGACGGATCCGCACGAGAAGACGCGCCTGCGGAAGGAACTGGAACGCTACGACCCGAACCCGGACAGCGCGGTGCTGGCGCTGGTCTACAAGAAGGCCGTGATGGTGTTCGCCGCGGACTCGACGGTGGTCACCGAGGACTTCATCCTCGCCAACTGGGCACCCCGGCTGCCCTCGGCGAACGTCACCCTCAAGATGGGGCACCACGGCAGCGACACCTCCTCCCGCGAGCGGTGGATCAAGCTGATCAAACCGCAGCGGCTCACCGTCAGTTCCGGGACCAAGTCCTTCAACGGCTCGGGTATCCCCAAGATCAGCCACCTGGAACAGGTGAAGACGTGGTCCGGCGTCGTCCAGCCCGCCGAACCGCACGAGTACACCTACTTCGACGACCGGGCCGCGCCGAACCCGTCGTTCCTGGTCGACCAGACCGACCGGGGCGTGTTCACCTCGCAGTTGATGGTCAACCCGGACTGGACGCCCACGACACCGGACGACGAGCGCTTCATCTGCGGCACGTGGCACCTGACGCTCGACGCCGCCGGCAACGTCATGATCGGCTACTGAGACCCGGGGGGACAACGCCATGGCGCTGACCACAGACGAACTCCGGCGCAGGTTTCCCACGATCGGCGGCGAATTCCGCCTGACCGCCGCCGAACTGGCCGTGCCGGGCACGGAAGACCTCTTCGGCACCTACCTCGGCGGCCCGCTGGCCGTGACCGGGGTCACCGCCGTCGACCCGGAACACCTCACCCTCTCCGGGGCGGTGACCGTGCCCGGCCTGACCCCGGGCGCCGCGGCGACGGTCACCTTCACCGCGAACACGACCGCATCGCCGCCGGTGGTGGTCGGTCTGACCGTCGACGTCACCCTGACCACCGCGCCGGACCCGGGCGAGTGGAAGATCGACCTCCCCTACCTCCGGCTCGAAGCCGGCTTCCTGCGCTCCTACGGCTTCGACCGACTGTTGTTGGTGTTGTCCGCCGAACCCGGCGCCGACGACGCGGTGTCCACGGTCGCGACCGTCGGCGGCGACCTCCCGTTCGCCGCCGCCGGGGGAGCCGCGCTGCGGTTGCGCACGCTCGTGCAGACCGGCCCGGCCGCCAGTACGTACACGTTGCACGGCGCGTTCGCCGGAGTGGGCTTCACCACCCTCGGCGACCTCGGCCAACTCGTCCCGGGAGTACCCGCCGGCCGCTTCGTGCTGCCCGACCTGCCCGGCCTGCCGCTCCCGGCCACGCTCGAACTCCTCGAACTGAGCGTCGTGTTCACCCCCGACGCGCAGCGCGCGGCGGCCGGTCTCGATCCCGTGCTCGGCGCGTCGGTACGGGTGGGCATCCCGGCCCGCTGGGACCTGATCCCCGGCGTGTTCGACGTCGAGGAGATCGACGCCGAGTTCGGCATCGCGTCCCCGCGCAGCACCGGGGCGAACGTGCACGCCCGACTCGGTGGCGTCCTGCGCGTCGGTGATGCCTTCGTCGGCGTGTCCGTCTCCGTACCCGAACTCGACCTCACCGCCGAGCTGCTCCAACCGCTCCCGCTCACCGACGTGCTCGGCCTCTTCGTACCCGGCGCCCAGATCCCCACCGGGACGGTCGAGGCGTTCGGGGCGTGGCTCGACGCGCGGTCGAAGGACTTCGGTGTCGAACTGGACCTGGCGGGCGACTGGGAGATCGGCGACGTCTTCGCGCTCACCGGCATCACGCTGTCCGTCGAGGGCACCGGGACCGCCGGCCGCACCGTCGGGCTGAGCGCCGAGGCCGCCGTCGGCGGCACCCGGCTGAGCATCGCGGCCCGCTACGACAACGGCCTGTGGCGATTCTCCGGCATCGCCAACGACCTGGTCCCCGCCGACCTGTTCGCGCTCTTCGACGTGGCGCCACCCGCACTGCTCGCCGACCTGACGGTACGTGAGACCAGGGTGTCGTTCGACAGCGGCGGCCGGGAGTTCGACCTCGGCTGCTCCTGCGCCTTCCCCCTCGGCGACGCCGACGCCGTGCTCGACCTGACGGCCCGGCTGACGCGTCGGGCGGCCGGCGGGTACGACAAGAACGTCGCCGGCACACTGACCGTGCGGGTCCCCGACGGGCACGACGACCCGCGCACGCTGGTCTTCGCCGTCGAGTACCACGAACAGGGCCCGGCGGCGACGATCACCGGGACATGGCACGCGGACGAAGGCGTCGCGCTGACCGACCTGGTGGCCGCGCTCGGTATCGAACTGCCCGACCTGCCCGAGGTGTTGCGGCCCGTGCTCACCGCACTGTCGGTGCGGTACGAGTCCGCGACCGGCCGGGTGCTGCTGACCGCCTCGACCGAACACACGGGCTGGGTCTACGCCGCCCGCCCCGGCACCGGTCCGGGCGCGCCCCGGGTGCATGCGGCGGCGGTGCGCGCCCGGCTCGGGGCACGCGCCTCGGACCTGCCGCTGGTCGGCGAGGCGATCCCGCCCGGCGCGGACCTCGTCGTCGACGGCATCGCCTTCACCTCCACGCCCACCGGCTGGGACGCGCCGCAGGCCGCCGCGATCAACGACGCGTTGCACCGGATCGACTCCGGCCGCGAACGTCGACTGCCGCGCTTCGCCGGCGGCGCCGCGGCCGGGCCCGGCTTCGCCGTACAGATCGAGCTGAGCATCGGCGGGGTGGCGCAGGACCCGCTGCTGCTGCCGATCACCACCGGCCCCGGCGGCATGCTCGTGGCCGCCGCCCGAACCCCGCTCACGGTGCACGCGGCACCGGCCGACACGGGCGCGCGCGACCTCGACCTGACCTTCGGGGCGGTGCGCATCTCGCGGATCGGCGTCGGCCTCGCGGACGGGCGCATCCTCGTCGCGCTGGACGCCGTCCTGTCGGTGGGCCCGGTCCGGCTCGTGCTGATGGGCCTCGGCCTGGGCATCGACGGGGAGTTGACCGTCTCGCCCCGACTGCGCGGCGCCGGCGTGCAGTTGCACCAACCGCCGCTGCGGATCAGCGGCATGGTCGAGCGCCGCACCGGCTCGGAGGTCGCCCCCGGCCTGACCGAACAGTTCATCGGACTCGCCTCCATCGAGACCGGATTCTTCGCCCTGCACGCCGCCGGCTCGTACGCCAAGGCCGTCGACGGCTGGTCGTCGATGTTCCTGTTCGGCGAACTCTCCGGCGGCGAGCGGGGGTTGTTCGGCCCGCCCCCGTTCCGGGTGATCGCCCTCTCGCTCGGCTTCGGCGTCAACAGCACCGTCCGCACCCCGACCATCGCGGACGTCGGCACCTTCCCGCTGGTCGACCGCCTGGACGGGAGCGGCAGCGGCGACACCCCGGAACAGGTGCTGGAGAAACTCGCCGGTCCCGGCGGCTGGATCACCCCGCGCGAGGGCCGGTACTGGGGCGCGGGCGGCATCGAGTTCAGCTCGTTCGAGTTCATCCGCTCCCGGGCGTTGCTCCTGGTCGAGGGGGGCGAACAGTGGAAGGTGCTGCTGATCGGGCGCACCACGATCGACCTGCCGCGCACCAAGGCCGCCACCAAACCGATCGCCCGCGTCGTGATCGACCTGGCCATCGGATACCACCACGACCACGGCCTGTTCTCGATGGACGCCGTCATCGCGCCCGGCTCCTACGTCATCGACCCGGCGGCCGAACTCACCGGCGGACTGTCCCTGTACATCTGGGGCAAGGACCGCACCGCCGTCGGCGGCGGCAGGGGCTTCGTGTTCACCCTGGGCGGCTACCACCCGCGGTTCAAACGCCCCGCGTACTACCCCAACCCGCCCCGCGTGGGCTGGCGTTGGGCGATCGGCCCGGTGGCCATCCGGGGCCAGGTGTACGCGGCGCTCACCGACGGCGCGTTCATGGCCGGCGGCGAGTTGTCCGCGAACTACGACAAGGGACACGGCATCAAGCTGCAAGCCTGGTTCACCGCCTGGCTGGACGCGCTCGTGCAGTGGAAACCCTTCTACTTCGACCTGTCGATGGGCCTGAGCATCGGCGTCGCGGCCACCGTCAAGGTGTTGTTCATCCGCGTGCGGGTCTCCCTGTCGGTCGGGGTGTCGCTGGACCTGTGGGGGCCGCCGATCGGCGGCCGGGCCCGGATCAAGGTCTGGTTCATCGGCTTCACCATCGGCTTCGGCGCCGACCGCGCCGGTGTACCGGCGGTCGAATGGCCCGAGTTCGCCGTGCAGTTGCCCGCGCCGCTGTCGATCGCCCCGCTGGCCGGACTGCTGGTCGACGTCGACCCGGAGGAATCCGCGAGCCGGTCCGCCGCAGGGGAGCCGCTGCTGGTCTCCGGCGACGGATTCACCGTACGCACCGAGTCCGCCGTGCCCGCGAGCCGCATCACCCTCAACGGCAAGACCTTCGCCGGCAGCGCGGACGACACCATCGACATCCGGCCGATGGGCGCCAAGGGACAGGGCGTGGTCTCCGAACACCACGTCACGCTCGAGCGGTTCGACACCGAGTACACCCCCACCGGATGGCGCGTCACCGTGCACCGGCAGGACATGCCCAAGGGCATGTGGGGCGCGCCACTGGGCAAGCCCACGGACGTGCTCGACGGCGACGGCCTGCTCACCGACCGCCCGGCCGGCCTCACCTTCGAGATACCCGAACCCGAACTGGGCCCCGCCGTCGGCTGGGTGGACGGCAAGGCGCTGAAGGCCGACGGACTCCCGGACGCCGAGATCCCACGACTGGGCGCGCACCCGGAGGGGCCGCCGTCGATCCCCGACGACGAGGGCGAGGGCAGTATCCGCGCCATCGTCGACCCGGACACCGGCATCGCCGCGCCCACCACCGCCGAACGCCGCGCCTCGGTACACGCCGCCCTGGCCGCGCTCGGCCTCGCCCCCGGTACCGACGAACCGCCGACCCGCTACGCCGACCTCGCCAGGAGCACGTTCACCACCGCGCCCATGACCACCACAGCCGAGAGGTGAACCGACGTTGAGCGGTACCGAAGACCTCCTCGTCGCCTTCCACGACTACCGTCGCCCGCTCGCCCCCGCCGGCGTCTACACCCTCACGGCGGAGCACCACCTGACCAAGGGCGGCGACCGGGTCGACGCGAACCCGGCCATCCCGACCACCACGCGGCAGTTCGAGATCCGCGCGGTCCGGTTCGTGCTCGACCCGGCGTCCGTGCACGCCCACTACCCCGCCGAGGGCGCCGCGGGCGACTTCCGCCGTACCCTGCCGCACATCACGCTGGACCGCTCCATCCTGCCCTGGGAACGGCTGACCAAGGGCCGCGCGGTACCCGAACAGGCGCCCTGGCTGGCGCTGATGCTCTTCCGGGCGGGCGAACTGCCCGACGACCCCGAGGGAATGGGCCGCACCACCACCCGTACCGTCGCCGAACTGCGCGACCCCGGCGCCGGCATCCTCGGCCCCGACCTCAGCGACGAGGGCATCACCCCGGGTGTCGCGGCGAGCCGCTGCCAGAGCATCGACGTGCCCGCCGCGCTGTTCACCGCGCTCGTACCGCGCGAGGACGAACTGCACTACCTCGCCCACGTCCGCGACGTCGCCACCAAGCCGCGACTCCTCGACGACGGCGAGATCCCGACCGAGGGTCGGTACGCCGTCCTGGCCGCCAACCGACTCCCCCGGCACACCGGCACCTACACCGCGCACCTGGTCTCCCTGGAGGGCTTCGACGGCAAGCTCGACCCCGGCCGACTGGACGCCGACATCCGGTTCGTGCGGCTGTGCGTACTGCACTCGTGGACGTTCACCAGCGACCCGGCCGGCACCCGCGACGCCGCCGCCCTGCTGGGCAACCTCGTCGCCCCCGCGCGCACCGACCGGGAGAACCTGGCGCTGCGCCTGCGCCCGAACGGCGAGGTCGCGGCCCGATCCACCGGGGACGCCGAGGACTACACCCGCCGCCGACTGCACCTGGGCTACACCCCGGTGCCGTACCGGCTGCTGTCCGGGGAGACCACCTACGGCTGGTACCGCGGCCCGTTCGTCCCCGTGATCGCCGCCGAGACCCGCGACTTCGCCCGGGACACGCCCAAGACCACCGCCGACCACGCGTTGATCTACGAACCCGAACACGGCCTGTTCGACGTCTCCTACGCCGCCGCCTGGACCCTCGGCCGCACCCTGGCGCTGAGCGACCCCGACTACAGCGAGGAGATCACCCGCGCCCGGCGCGAACTCGCCAACACCGCGGCGACCGTGATGGCCCGAGCCGCGGCCGGCCGGGCACTCGCCGACGGCGACCCGGACGGGCGGACCCTGCGCGAGTTGGCCGATCCCGGCTTCGCCGCCCGCCTGCTCGACGCACTCGGCCGCCCGCCGGCCACGCCCGACCGGGCGGCCCCGACGCCGACGCGGCGCCGGCGTACCCGCCCGACCCGGCAGGGCGCCCGCGCCGCGCTCGCGGCCGAAGCCGCGACGGCGGCCCTGACCGCCGCCGCCGAACGACACACCCGCACGCTGCCGGCCTGGCTGGACGAACTGACCCTGCTGCGCCGCGTACCGTTCAACTACCTCGTCCCACACCCCGCGATGCTCCCCCCGGAATCGATCCGGCTCTTCCGCATCGACGAGAACTGGATCGAGGCGCTGCTCGCGGGCGCGCGCGACGTCGGCGTACACAGCTCCCTCGACGCCCTCGCCGACACCGCGCTCACCGCCGCCGTCGACCGGCGCCGCACCCGTACCCGCACCGGGGCGGCCGGCCGCGCCGGACTGCTGATCCGCTCCGAACTAGTGGAAGCCTGGCCGGTGTTCGACCTCATCGCGAGCATCGCCGGCGCCGACGTCGGCGAACTGCGCCGCGACCACCTCGCCCCCGACACCCTGCTGGTGCTCCTGGACGCCGTGCCCGACGAGATCGTCATCCGCGAACCCGGCCAGGGCATCCACTTCGGCATCGACAGCAAGGAGGGGGCCGGCGACAACAGCGTGATCAACCTGCGCGACCACCGACCCGGCGACAACCTCGGCCACCCGCTGCGCCGCGACTACCCCGCCGAGGGCGGCCTGCTCACCCGCCACCTGCGCCTGCCGCACGAGGGCGACGTCCCGCAGGTGCTCGCCCTGCGCGGCGACCGGGGCCTGGTACCCGCGCTCGCCGCCGGGCTCGACCCCGCGCTGCGCGACCTCGCGCCGGGCGAGTTCGCCCTGCAACTCGTCAACGCCCCCGTCGAGCAACGCCTGACCCTCGACCCCGCGCCGGAACGGGAGAGCGCCCGATGACCGACACCGATCCGACGACCGGCAGCGCCTCGACGGCCGACACCGACCTGATCGTCCCCGTCGAGGTCCACGCGCTCCTCGCCACGCGTGACGTGGCCGCGTACGACGACTTTCGTCGCTGGAGCCCGCGCTACCCGTGGACCTTCGCCGAGGAGTTCCGCAGCAACGCCGAACCGCCCGTCCAGTACGCCGAGGGCAACCCCGAAGAGGGCATCCATGTCCAGTGGCAGTTGCCCGAGGCGCTGAGCACCGGCGTGATCGACGCCGCCACCGGTGTCAGCACGTTCCCGCTGGTGCCGAACCGTTGGCTCGTGGTCCGCTACGCGGAGGTGCGGGGCACGCTGAAGGCTGCCGGGTTCCTGGTCCACTCCGACTACTTGGAGAAGGCCGACGGTGGGCCCGTCGAGTCCGCCTTCACTCCGTTCGTGGACCCGGCGTCGCCCAGGGAGCGGCCTCGCGCCGACTACATCGGCCGGGCGCATGCACTGAGCGAGGGGCCCTGGCGCGAGCCGGCCGCCCGGCCCCTGTTCCTCACCGCCATCGGCAGTGGACTGCCCGCGTTCGCGGCGTTCGCGCCGTACCACGAGAACGTGTTCCTCTTCCACGACACCCTCGCCGACCTGAAAGCCAACGACAACCACCCACCGCCGTGCACCGTGAGCTACCAGGTGATCGGCTGGTACAGCCGGGACGACGCCGACATCCTCGCCACCGCCCGCGACATCGCCGGCCTGCTGCCCCCCGACGCCGACCCCGACGACCCGGCGGACGTGCTCCGGGCACTGGGCTGGGCCGCGCCCGACGGCATGCCGAGCACGATCACCCGCACCCGGTACGTCGGTACCGCCCTCGGCATCCCCTGGGACCGCGAGGGTGGACACCCCGAGTCCGACCGCCCCGCGAGCGGAAACGTCAACGTCGCCATCGGCCACAGCACCGCCGACGCCGTCGCCGCGCTCGCCGCGCAGCCGACCGGCGACACCGACCTCGCCGACCGGGTCCGCGCCCTGTTCCACGGCAACCCCGACGAACTCGACCACCCCGACGGGCAGGTCTCCCTGGACGAGATCACCCGCCGGTCGTGGTTCAGCGGACACGACGGCGGCGCCCGCTGGCAGGTGGTCAACCGACCCAACGGACAGGCCGACAACCAGGCCCCGCCGCCGGCGCAACCGGACTGGATCGCGGACCTCAACGACGACCAGGACGACTACGACCGGGCCGGCCACGACCTCGCCGCCGCGCAGTGGCGGCTCTGGCGCCTGTGGTGGTTGCGCCACCTGCCCGAGAACCGCCGCCCGCTCGACTTCGACCTCGACGAGGTCGCCTGGGACGCGCGGATCCGGGACGCCGGCACGCGGGTGACGGACTGCCGGGCCGAAGTCGAACGGCTCGCGCCCAAGGTCCCGCACGGGCTCACTCCCGAAACGCTCCAGGCCGCGATCGATCGCCACGCGGAAACCCGCGAACTGCCCGCCGAGTTGGAGCTGAGGCGCACCCCTCGGCAGAGCTTCCACAGCCCCGCAGACCCCGTCCTCGCGCTCACCGGCTCGGGTACGTCACAACCGCTCGGCCGGGACGAGGACGACCCGCTGCCGTGCCGGCTGCCGTCCCGGCTGCTGACCCGGGTGAAGATCAACGGCACTTGGGCGGACGTCTCCGGCACCCCGCTGCTGCCCGTCAACACCCCCGAAGTGCCGGGCGGCATCAGGGCGTTGGTGGCGGAGTTCGCCCTGCTCGACCGGGCCGTACGCACCCCGACGACCGGTGGCGAGCCCGCGCGCACCGCGCTGCACGCCGTCGTCGCCGACCCGGACGCCAACTCCGTGGGTCCGTGGCCCGAATACACCGGCGTGTGGCGGCAACCCTGGCTGCCGCTCTACCTCCAGTGGGAGGTCAAGTATTGCGCCACCCCGTACCGGAGTCCGGACGCCACCCTCAACTGGGAGTTCGGCCCCGGTCGCGACGGCGACCCCGAACCCGACATCCACCGTTACCGCTGGCAGGGTACGAACGCGGCCGAGGGCGACGGGGACGGCGGCCGACGGTGGACCGCCTTCGGCGCACGTGCCTTCGTCACCCCTTCCACCCGCTACGTACTGCGCGAGCAGGCGCGCCGACTCGCCGACCACGCGCCGCCGGAGCTGGCCCGGCAACTGCGGGACATGCGCTCGGAGTTGGAGACAATGGATGTGCTCTCCCAGAGCCTCGACGGCTTCCACGACTGGCTCCTCCAGCAGGACGGCGCCGCCCAGGCCGTCACCGACGCGTCCGTCCTGGCCCTGGCCGGGGAGACCAACCACGTCCCCGACGGCGCCGAGGGTCATGGCACGCGGCGTTTCCAGCCGGTACGGGCCGGCCAGTTCCACTTCATCGAACTGATCGTCGTCGACCGCTTCGGCCGGGTGTGCTCGCTGGTGCAGCCGGTCGGCAGCCAGCCCATCCACTTTCCGCTCGTGCGGGCGGAGAGCGTGGTGCCGGATCGCGATCTGTTCCGCGACCCGCCCGGCCCGCAGCGCTTCGTGCAACTGCCGCCCCGGATCGCACAACCAGCCCGGGTGCGGCTGGATCCCGTGCCGCTGCGGGTCGACGAGCCGCCCGCGGAGGTGGATGGGGCCGGAACCGGGGCCGTCGAGGTCGCGGGATCGGCCGGCGCCGAGACGCCGGTGGCCGGATGGCTGCTGGTCAACCACCTCGACCGGACCCTCCTGGCCTACGGCCCCGACGGGGAGCCGTTGGGCGAACTGCGGGTGGTCCGCGACGTCGACAACATCCGTACCACTGCCTGGAATACGCTTCCGCACGCGCCGTTCCGGCACCCGGACGACGACGACTTCGCCGCCGCCTACCCGCACCTCGCGGCCTTCGCGCGTGGCCTGCTCAGCCACGAGCTGGCGGCATTCGAGGCACTGACCGAGACGATCGACACCGCGCTCGACCACATCGTCGAGCCCGCGCCCGACGAGGACCGGTCCCCGGCGCGGTTGATCGGGCGCCCCATCGCACTCGTCCGGGCCCGGCTCAACCTGGACCTGATGGGTGAGCCGCTGAGCGACCCGAGTTGGAAACGTGCGCTCGTGCCGGCGGGCGAGCCCTACCCCGACGCGGGTGAGTACCCCGACCATCGCGACTACCCGGACTATCGCTGGACCGTACGGCTGGGCGATCCCGACCGGCTCTCCGACGGGCTCATCGGCTACTTCGCCGCCGACGACCACGACCGGCGCACCCGGTACCACCGCTTCCACGCCGTCGACCCGAACGGTCCGGCCAACACGTACGTCACGGCGATCGACACCGGCGCCCACCTCACCGTGCCGGCTCGGCCCGCCGATCGTCCCGCCACCCACCACCTGACCCTGCTGGCCTGCCCGCACACCGCCGTGCACGCCACGACCGACATCCTGCCCGTCGCCGAGGTCGGGGTGGACGCCGACACCACGCATCGGGCCCTGGCCCGGATCCGCGCCTCGTTCCGGCTCAATCCCCTGCTCGCCCCCGACCGCTTCGGCCCGCCCACCGCCTCGGCCTCCGCCGAGGCCGGCGCCGGGCATCCCGCCGCCGCCATGGCCGACGGCGACCCGAGTACCTCCTACGAGAGCGTCGAACCGCCGGTCGCCGGCGACTGGGTCGGCCTCGACCTGCACGTGGAACGGGAGGTGGCGGGCGTCGACATCCTCCTCGGCCGGGCCGACGGCAGCGGCATTCCGGCGGCGACCGAACTGGAGGCGTCCGCCGACGGCGAGCAGTGGACCGTGCTGCGGGGCTACGACCGGGTGGCCGAGATCCACCACGACGTGGAACCCCCGCTCGCCGTGCGCTTCCTGCGGCTGCGGTACACCGGCGCCGCCGACGAGCCGTGGGCCGTCCGGGAGTTCGGCGTGCGGGCCGAACCGCCGGACAGCTCCCTCGTGATGCCCCGCCCCGCCGCCTGGCACGGCGAGTGGACCTGGGCCGAACCGATCGTGGTGGACGGCACCGCCGACGGCGCGGCACTGCCGGACTGGGACGAGCACGTCATCCACAACGCGGACCCGTTGTCCCACCCCGACGCACCGTTGCCGGTGGCCCGTT
This sequence comes from Embleya hyalina, assembly GCF_003967355.1. Taxonomy (GTDB): domain Bacteria; phylum Actinomycetota; class Actinomycetes; order Streptomycetales; family Streptomycetaceae; genus Embleya; species Embleya hyalina. The sequence continues at coordinate 141,238 of NZ_BIFH01000041.1, forward strand.
CGGGCTACCTCCAACTGCAACCGGCGGGCTCGGTGCGCAGGCGCGCGGCGGCGGTGGGCGGCGGGGGTTCGCCGGCTCCGACGGTGGCCCCGGTTGCCCCGGTTGCCCCGGTCGAGGAAGGAAGTGCTTCGTGACCAGCCCCGATTCGGCGCTGCTGCTCCCGTACCGCCTGGAGCACACCCCGGCGCCGGCCACCCGACCCGAGGAGACGGCCCTCCACCGTGTCCGGCTCACCGTCGGCGACGACCCGGAGGGCCGCACCGCCTGGCCGGTGCGCTGCGCGCGGATCGCCCTCGCGCTCCCGACCGCCCACGACGCGGTCGTACGGACCGGCGAACCCGTGATCCTGCGCACCCGACTGGACGTGCGACGCGGCCCCGGGCGCGGCCGACAGTGGCTGGTCGAAACCGGCACCACCGACCCGACCACCACCCTCCTCACCCTCACCCCCGCCGAACCGGCCGGTTTCGACGGCAGTTGGACCCTCACCCTCATCCTCGACATCAGCACCCCGCTCGGCACCCTGAGCCGGATCACCGAGGACACCGCGCCGGGTGACGGCCCCCCGCAGCGCCGCGCCGGGAACACCACTCTCACCACCGCCACCGCCACGCCGTCCGAGAGAGTTGGAGAGCCGTGACCACCGCCGCCCTTCCCATGCTGCTCCCGCCCGCCATGGTGCCCGAGCCGGCGACGCCGAACGTCTCGACGTTCGCCAAACCGGAGTACGCCAAACTGACCCTCACCTACGGCAAGGTGAAGTCGGGCGGCTCCTGGCCCGTGCACTGCAAGTGGTTCAAGGTCCGGATCCCGACCGGCCGTCAGGCATCCGCGCTGACCGGCGAACCGGGGCTGATCAAGTACGAGTTGACCGTCCCCGCCGGCAAGCGGCAGTGGACCGTGGACCGCGACACCCGCGACCCGAACCAGGTGATCTTCACGTGTTCGCCGCCGCCGGACGAGCCCGCCGCGTTCGACGGAACCTGGAGCGTCGTCCTGGAGTTGTGGGGCATCGAGGTCAACGGCGGAGTCGGCCCGGTCGACATCGTCTGGGAGGAATCAACCTCGACCACCGGAGCGACCGGCCGGTTCGAGGAGCGCGAGGGTCGAGGCGAAGTGCGCAAGCGCGACGACTCGTTCTACCTGCACAGCTTCCGACCGGCCACCGTCGCCATCGCCCGCAACACCAAGGCCACCCTCCTGTGGGACGGCACCCCACACGCGACGTACACCATGTACTACCGAAAGCCGGACGGCACCCAGGGCTCCGCCCCGGCCAGTAACGGCAGTTGGACCTCCCCGGTGGCCCTGGTCGACGACTCCAGCTTCACCCTCGAAGCCAAGATGGGCAACGAAGTCCGCTACCTCACCACATACATCAAGGTCAACACCCCGGACATCGCCGTCACCAGCGTGGCGGCCCCGACCACCGCCGGCACCATCGCCGTCAAGAACACCCTGGCACTCGAGGGCAAGGCCGGGCTGACCATCCCGCAGAACGGCGGCCAGATCACCGTCTTCGGCGCACTCACCGCGAAGGCCGGCCCGGCGGCAACCACGGGCGAACTCACCGCCAACGGCCCGCTCACCACGAACAGCACCATCACGGCCAAGGGCAACGTCACCGTCGAGTCCGGCAAGTCCCTGACCGTCAACGGCAACGTCACCGTCGACCCCGGCGCCAACGGATACATCTGGCTCAAGACGGGCCGCCTGGACATCAAGGACACGGCCAACATGAACGTCTACGGCACCCTGGCCGTCATCAAGGTCAAGTCCACGATCAACGGCGCCTTCACGGTCGAGAACAGCATCAGCCAAACGTCGGGTTCGATCAGCACGACCGGCAACATCACGGCTACCGGCAACATCACCGCAGGCGGTCACCGGGTGCTGCGGGCGGGTGACACGTTGCGTTTCGTCAGCCACACGAACAGGTACCTCGAGGAGGATGTGGCCGGTTCGTCGCAGGAGTTCGTGCCCGTCGACACCTCCAGGACCCTCTACCGGAATTCCGACTGGAAGACTTACCACGTAGCCTCAACCCTCTCGTCCGAAGAGGCCGCCGAGAACGCCCAACAATCCGTGGAGGTCAAACAGGAGAAGGAGACGGCAACCGTCGATCCCGAGTCCTGACTCCGCCGGAGCGGAGGGAAGTGGCAGGGCCCGCCGGAATGGATCGGCGGGCCCCGGAAGACAGCGTGCGGTCACGCGTGTTGCCTCTCGATGTCCGTCCGCCGGTCTCGGTCGCGACACCAGACCACTTGCCCGACTGCGGCCGTGTCGGCGATGGTGGCGGTGAGGCCGAAGTCGGGGACGGTGGGGCGCTGTTGGCCATCCCACCAGCGCCAGGCCGTCTCGACCTCGTCCCACAGGCGTCGTGGTTCGCTCTGGAGGGTGTTCGGGGTGTACCCGGCGGCGGCGGCGACGGAATGCCCGTGGCCTGTGTCGGCGGTGTACAGCCACAGGCTTCCGCCACCCCGGTCGTCCGGAACGGGCTGGGCGAGGCAGTCAACGCGGTGGCCATCGTGAACGGTCCGCTCGCGGAGCGTCCGTCCGCGTCGACGACCAGGCGCAGGGTGCAGTCTCCGGTGGTGAAGTCGGTGCCCCAGGGCATGACGATGACCGCGCCCGGCCTCCTTGTTCGATCCAGGTCCCAGGGACACCGCCAACCAGGACCTCGCCGCGGAGCTGCGGACCGCGTTCGCCGACCGCAGGCCCGGCGACCCGTCGGTGGGGACGGTGGAGCGGGACGCGTCGGGACGGCTGTGCCCGGTCCCCTTTCCGGGTCTCGGGCCGGATCCGCTGCCGAACTGTCCCGAGACGGGCACGAAATGGTCCCGGGCGTGGGCGGCGGCATCGACGCGCCGATCACCGAACCGGGCACCCGGGTGGGAACTCGTCGCCGGTGACTCCGCGCCGGATCGACAGGGCTGCGGCGTCATTCCGGAGCGTCATGCGGCGCCGTGGGGGTGTCGGCTTCGCCGTCGAGCCGTTCCGCGACGATCATGGCCACATCGTCGGCCAGGCGGCCCTGGGTGTGACGGAGCAATCCCCGGTGCAGTTCCTCGAGGAACTCCGACGGGGCGCATGTCGGCACCGCTTCCATTGCCTCGGGCAGCGCGAAGAAATCGTTGTCGCGGTTGCGTGCCTCGAGAACGCCGTCGGTGTGCAGCAGCAGACGGTCGCCGGGGAGGAACACATAGCTCTCCGCCTCGCCCAAAGGACCGGTGATCAGGTCCTCCAGGCCGAGGGGCGGAAGTGGCGAGGGGGGCATCAGAGCGTGAACCGTGCCCCGGCGCAGCACCAGCGGCGGCGGATGGCCGCAGTTGACCATCTCGACCACGGACCTGTCGGGTACCTGCGCCACGAGCACGGTGACGAACGACTCCGCCTGCTCCTCGTCGTCGTCCCGATCGATCGCCCACGGCATGGCGCGTTCGCGTCGCAACGCGGCCGCGCAGTGGGCCACGACCTCCACCAGGTCGTCCTCGTAGTGCACGGCCTCGCGGAACGCGCCCAGTACCACCGCGGCCGAGCGCACGGCGGGCAGCCCCTTGCCGCGGACGTCTCCGATGATCATCCGGACCCCGTACCGCGTCTGCACGGCTTCGTACAGGTCACCGCCGATCTGCGCGCCGCTCTCCGCCGCGAGGTACATGCTGGCGGTCCGCAGGGGGCCCAGGCGCGCGGGCACCGGCCGGAGCAGGACTCTCTGCGCCGCCTCGGCGATCCGGCGAATCCGCTCGAGTTCGTTCCGTCTGCGCGTGCGCATGAAACGACTGGTCATGACACTGGCCGCGGACACCAGGAGAATGGCCAGGAAATTCGTGTAGACCTGTTGGCTGCCCCACGCCTGGTTGTAGGTGGCGGTGCTCACGCTCACGGCCAGAGCGACGGCCGCCGCCGAGATCGTCCCCCTGGGGCCCATCGTGACCGCGGCCAGCGCCGGCGTCGCGGTCAGCAGGGGCCCGGTGTACAGAAAGTGCGCGGGCGAGAACTCGATCCCCACCACCACGAGTGCGATGGCGAACGGCACGCACCGCGCGAGTACGGTCAGGACCCGGCTGCGACCGCCGACTCCCGATCCGGGAGCCGAGCGTTGGAACGACCCCATACATACAGCTTGACTCCCCGAGGCGTCCGAAACGACCGCATCGGCGGGCCGGCCGCATCTCGTCGCCCGTTCGGGCCGGCGAAGATCGTCGAACGCCGGTCGGGACGCTTCCCGTCCGCATGACGCCTCGTCGACGGCGGCCACACGATCGGGGAAGCTCTTGCGTCGACAATCCACGCCCCGGTTTCGCGTCCCGGTGCCACGCCCGGGGCGACGGGCACCGGGATGGCGGCGCGTCTTCGTGCGGGTGCCGTGACGGCGCGGTTGTTCGCCGGCGTCAGGTCAGGCCGCCGTCCGCGGTCACGCTCTGGCCGGTGATCCAGGCCGCGTCGGGGGAGGCGAGGAAGGCCACGACGTTCGCGATGTCCTCGGGTCGGCCCAGTCGGCCCAGTGGGGTGCGTGCGACGAGTGCCTCGGTGGGCGCGCCGGCGGCCGCGAAGCCGTCGGTGTCGGTCGGTCCCGGCAGGACGCTGTTGACCGTGATGCCGCGGCCGCCCATCTCGCGGGCGAAGCCGCGTACGAGTTGTTCCCCGGCGGCCTTGGCGGCCGCGTACAGGGCCTCGCCGGGTGGGGAGAGTCTGGTGGCCACCGACGAGACGTAGACGATGCGTCCGCCGTCGCGCATACGTCGGCCGGCCTCGCGCAGCGCGACGAAGGCCGCTCGGGCGTTCAGGTCGAACACGTGCTCGTAGTCGTCGTCCGCGGCGTCGGCGAGGGGGCCGCGGACGAAACCGGCGGCATTGTGCACCAGGACGTCCAGGCCGCCCCAACGCTGCTCGGCCGTGTCGATCAGTGCCCGCAACTCGCCGGGGTCGGCGGCGTCCGCGCGTACCGCCACGGCGCGGCCGCCCAGCTCCTCCACGGCCTCGACCACCCGTCGGGCGGCGTCCGCGTCCGCGTGGTAGTTGACGACGACGGCCGATCCGTCGGCGGCCAGGCGCAGGGCCGTGGCCCGGCCGATCCCGCGGGAACCTCCCGTGACGACCGCGACGCGTTGACGCTCGCTCGACATGACGACCCCGTTCAGTCGATATCATCGATAGTCTGTATCATCGACTAAACAGTCGATGTCATGGACTTGTCAACTAGGCTCCACGCATGGCGAAGTCGACACCCGATGCGGAACTGGCGCGTGTACTGCTGGAGATGTGCTGTGTCGTCGAGGGCATCAGAGGCACCGTCAGCCGCGACCTCGAACTCACTCCACAACAGTCGCAACTGCTCACCGCCGTGGCCGAACGCGAGCTGACACACGGCGAGTTGGCGACCCGGCTCCACTGCGACAAGACGAACGTCACCGGGCTGGTCGACCGGCTCGAACGGCGCGACCTGGTGCGCCGGCGGCCCGACCCGAACGACCGGCGGGTCGCCAGGGTCCACCCGACCGATCGGGGCGAGGAACTGGTCGCCCGCTTCAGGGACGCGGTCACGGCGGCGATCGAGACGCGACTCGCGTCCTGGCCGTCCGACCTGCGACTGCGATTCGCCGAACTGGCGCAGACCGCGACCGGAGCCCTCCGCTCCTGACACACCGCGAGCACTTCGTGGTGCGGGCCGGCGAACTCGTCGGCCGGAGCCGGCCGTTTTCGGATGCTCCTCACGGACGAACCGCATCGGGTCGGTCGACGCTCCCGGTCCCACGCAACGCTGGCGCGGTACGCGCCCTCGTACTCGGTGGCCCGACCGCCACCGACGTCCGGCAGGCGCCGGCGTGGGATGCGGCGATCATCGCCGCCTTCGCGCCGATCGGGGTGTGGCTGTACCGCAGGGAACCCTGGGCACAGGGCCTGCCCCGCTCCGCTCGTGCCGTCCTGCGGCGCCGGCACCCGATCGTGCGTCCGGCCCCCGGCGGCCTTTCCTGCGGGAGGTTTCAGCCGAGCAGCAATACGGATAACTACCTATAAAATCAATAAATAGACACTAATGTGATATTTTTCTCCTGGAAATGATGCATATCAGGTGTTGAAGGAGCCGAGTCGTGCAACACGGATCCGACGGAAAGGCTGGACCGACCGCAGGTCTCGGCAGCCCCTCGGGCCCGGGAAGCGGGACGGGCACGAAGACGGGCACGGGCACGGGGACGGCACGAACCGACAGATTGTGCCTGCTCGCGGCTTTGGACGACCAAACGACGGACACCGACGTATTGACCGCCGCAGCGCAGCACGCGACCGCGGCGCTCGGTGGATTCGGCGCCATGGGACACCTGAGCGCAAGCGCCTCCCGGGGCTTGCATCTGATCGCGAGCAGCGGACTGCCCCGAGCCGTCACCCGCAACTGGGAGGACATCCGGATCACCGATTCGGTGGCTCCGGCGCGCGCCTTCCGAACCGGCGAGTTCGCGTTCGCGTCCACCGCGAACCGCCCCGAACGCAACCCCTCGGACCCGCCTCACCCGTCGCCCGCCGCGGACGTCTCGGCGCGCTCCGCGATGGCGGCCGTACCGCTGTCCGGACCGGACGGACCGCTCGGCGTCCTGTCGGTGCTGCTGCCGGTGACCGACGCGCTCTCCGCGGAGGAACGAACGTTTCTCGGGGAGGTGGCCCGGTGGGCGGCGGAACGGCTGCGGCTGGCCCCTCCCACGCCGGACACCGTCTCGCGCACTCTGCTGGGGACGCCACCGGAGCGTGCTCCCGGACAGGGCCCCGGTGAGACCTCCACCGAGTTCGAGTTCGAATTCGATGTGCAGGCGAACGAGGTCGTCCTCGACGAGCGGTTGCTCGACGCCATCGGCATCGAGCGGGAGACCTTCGACGGACGGCTCTCGACCTTCGACGACTACGTCCATCCCGATGACCTCCCCTGGGTGGTGGGAGACGTCGAACAGGCACTCAGGACCCGTGGCAGGGCGGACAGCGAGTACCGGGTTCGCCGCTCGGACGGGACGTATGCCTGGGTGCGCTTCCGCGGCCGGGCGGTCTCGCACCGGGGCAGCGAGCCGACTCGGCTGGTCGGCACCATGTCGTACACCACCGAGACCCATGCCGCGCTGGAATCGGTGGGGCGTGCCCTGGCACACATGAGCGACGGTTTCCTGTCCGTGGACCGCGACGGGCGGATCGGATTCGTCAACGTGGCCGCCGAGCGTCTGTTCGGCCGGCCGCGCGACCTGGTGGGGCGGTCGTTGTGGGGCGTCTACGTCGTGCGGAAGGTGCCCCTGCTGGAGGAGCGCTCCCGCCGAGCCGTCGCCACGGGGGTCCCCGACGGGTTCGAGGTGCCGTGGCCGGATACCGATCGCTGGTACCACCTACGGCTGGTCCCCCTTGCCGATGGACTCACCCTCTACATCACGGATGTCACCGAAAGACGCCTGCGCGAAGCGGAGCGCGCCGCCGCCGAACGCGCCGCCGCCGAGCGCGCCGCCTTCACGACCCGACTGACCCGAGCACTCGCCGAGGCGACCACGACCCGGGACGTGACCGCCGCCGTGGCCGAGAGCGTCCTTCCTCCCCTCCACGCGACCGGACTGGTCATCCTGGCCCTGGGGAACGAGCGACTGGACCTTGTCGGCTCCGTCGGCTATCCGCCGGCGCTCCTCGATCGCCTCCACGGCATGCCGGTCGTCGCCGCCACACCTCTGGGAGAGGTTCTGCGCACCCGCGCACCGAAGTTCATCGAGTCACCCGAAGACCTCGTCGCCGGCCATCCCGGGCCGGTGGACTGCCCGATCACCGAAGGGAAGCAGGCGTGGGCCTTCCTTCCGTTGATCGTCTCGGGCCGCGAGATCGGTGTGGTCGTCGTCTCCTTCGACCGGCCGCGACATCTCACCGGGGACGAACGGAGCCTGCTGACCGTGTTCGGCGGCCAACTCGCCCACACGCTCGAGCGGGCCCGGCAGTACGACGTGGCCACGACGCGCGCCCGTGACCTCCAGAACGCCCTCCTGCCCCGGGCCCTGCCGTCGCTTCCCGCGATCACCGCCGCCGCCCGATATCTGCCCGCCGGACACGGTGCGGACATCGGCGGCGACTGGTACGACATCATTCCGCTGTCCGGCGACCGTGTGGCTCTGGTCATCGGCGACGTCATGGGCCACGGCATGCCCGAGGCCGCCACCATGGGCCGCCTGCGCACCGCCGTGCGCACGCTCTCCGACCTCGAACTGCCTCCGGACGACGTCCTCACCCGACTCGACGACATCGTCGGCGAACTCGGGGAGGAGTCCTTCGTCACCTGCCTGTACGGCGTCTACGACCCGACCACCCAGATCCTCACGTATGCCAACGCCGGCCATCTCCCGCCCGTGGTCGCCCACCGCGACGGCACCGCGTCCCTGCTGACGTTCGATCCCGACCCGCCACTCGGGATCGCCGCCCCGCCCTTCGGCGTCCACGACGTGTCCCTGCCCGACGGCAGCTTCGTCGTCCTCTACACCGACGGTCTCGTGGAGACCCCGGGTCTCAACATCGACAAGGGCCTGCGTCACCTCACCGAGACCGTCGCCGCCGCTCTCGCCGACCGTGACGGGCCGGCCCGAGAACCCGACGAACTGTGCGACGCCGTCACCGCGGCCCTGCTGCCGGAGCACCGCCGCACCACCGACGACACCGCCCTCCTCGTCGCCCGCACCTGTTCCCTTTCGCCGGGTGACATCGCCACCTGGGCCCTCCCCGAAGACCCCACGGCCGCGGGCCAGGCCCGGCACCACGTCCACGAGCAGTTCCGGATCTGGCATTTGGGCGAGGAGCTGGAAATGGCCACCGAGCTCATCGTCAGCGAACTCGTCGGCAACGTCATCCGCCATGCGACGGGTCCGATCCAGTTGCGCCTGCTGCGCAGCCGCACCCTCATCTGCGAGGTCACCGACGGCAGTCTGACCACGCCTCACATCCGACACGCCCACGCGACGGACGAGGGTGGACGCGGCCTCCAACTCGTCGCCGCCATGGCTCAACGATGGGGAACGCGCTACACCCTCACCGGCAAGTGCATCTGGACCGAACAGGCACTCGACGCGTAAACGGCCGACACGACGCCGGCCCCGCCGGCGTGCCGCCTCGCCGCCTGCTCGATTGCCCGCGGGCTTCGACTACCGCACCACACCGTGCGACCTCCGGGAGTGGCGGGAGAGCGAGTCGAGGACCACCGCGGCGAGCAGCACACCACCGGTGATCATCGACTGCACCGACGTCTGGATGCCGATGAGCACCATCCCCGAGGCGATCGACTGGACGACCAGGACACCCAGCAGCGCGGACCAGGGTGTGCCGCGTCCGCCGAAGAGGCTGACGCCACCGATGACGGCCGCCGCGATGGCGTCGATCAGTAGGTTGGTGGAGCCCGAGGTCTGTCCCACCGAGGCGACGCGCGAGGCGAGGAACAGCCCGCCGAACGCGGCCAGCGTCCCGGAGACCGCGAACGCCGAGGCGCGGATCCACACCACGTTGATACCGGCGAGGCGGGCCGCCTCGGCACCACCCCCGATCGCGAAGATCTTCCGCCCATATCTGGTGCGCCGCAGGACGAAGTCCAGACCGACGACGAAGAGCAGGAAGATCAGCAGGGCGAGGGGCAGGCCCTCGAACCGGTTCAGCACGTACGCCGCCGCGAAGCCGATCACCGCCACGGTGCCGGTGCGCACGGCGATCCCGCCGAGCGAGCGGGACGAGACCCGGGCCGCCCTGCGGCGTCGCTCGTCGTGGTACGACGCGAGGAAGTACCCGGCCGCTCCGATCGCCGCGAGCCCGTACGCGACGGCCTCATTGTGGAAATAGCGTTCGGTCAGGGCGGAGACGAAGCCGCCGGAGTGCAGGTTGATGGTGCCGTTGGCACCCAGGACATAGAGCATCAGGCCGTTCCAGACCAGCAGTCCGGCCAGCGTGACGACGAAGGCGGGTACGCCGACCCTGGCGAAGAAGAACCCCTGAAGGGCACCGATCCCGCCCCCGACGAGGGCCGCGGTGACGGCCGCCAACCACTCGGGCATGCCACTGTTGACGTTCATCACGGCGAACACCGCCGCCGCGAGTCCGCTGACCGCGCCCACCGACAGGTCGATCTCGCCGAGCAGCAGAACGAAGACGAGCCCGACCGCGATCAGCCCCGTGCCGACGATGTCCACGCTGAGGTTGGAGAGATTGCGCGGGGACAGGAAGTGGTTGTCCAGGAGTTGGAAGGTCGTCCAGATCACGATGACCGCGCACACACCGGGAACCGAGCCGAGTTCACCGTTGCGCAGCCTGACGACGAAGTCGCTCGCGTAGCCCTTCGGGCCGGATGGGCGATCCCCGGCCCTCGGGTCGCGAGCGCCGGGCCGGTCGGTGACGGCCCCGGCCCTGTTGCGATCGATGTCGCCCGGTGTCTTCGTACCGGTCACAGCGTCGCCTCCCACGGCTGCGTCTTCCGGTGGGTCACGGCGTTGTCCGTGGCGCCGGTGATGGACGAGACGATCTGCTCCTGCGACGTGGTCAACACGTCGAAGAACCCGTTGTTGCGGCCGAGGCGCAACACCGCGACGTGGTCCGCGACGGCCTTGACGTCGCCGAGGTTGTGGCTGATCAGCAGGACGCCCAGGCCGCGTTCCCGCAGCCGCTCGATCAGATCGAGGAAGTGCGCGGTCTGCCCCACGCCCAGCGCCGCGGTGGGCTCGTCGAGGATCAGGACCTTGGGCTCGCTCAGCAGCGTCCGGGCTATCGCGACAGCCTGCCGCTGCCCTGCGGAGAGCGAGGCGACCGGCACCCTCGTCCTGGGGATGCGGACGGACAGCACGTCCAGCAGGTCGAGCTCCCTCGCGCGGCGCTCCATCGCCACCTCGTCGAGCACGCCCGCCCGGCAGATCTCGTGCCCCAGGAAGAGATTGCCGACCACGTCGAGGCTCTCGCACAGGGCCAGTTCCTGGTAGACGCTCGCGATGCCCAGCGACTGGGCATCGCGGGGCCGGCCGATCCGCACCGGCCGGCCGTTCCACTCGATGACGCCCTCGTCGGCGGGGCCGGCGCCGGTGATCACCTTGACGAGGGTGGTCTTGCCGGCTCCGTTGTCGCCCACCAGGGCGACGACTTCCCCGGCGTTGATCTCCAGCTCGACGCGCGTGAGCGCGTGGAGGGCGCCGAAACGTTTGCAGATCCCGCGCAGGGCCAGCAGCGGCGTCGTTGCCACGTGGACCATCTCCTTCGCCGCGACCGGTGG
>NZ_BIFH01000042.1 GCF_003967355.1 Embleya hyalina
ACTGAACCCGGGAACCCACCCACACCCACGCCGCCGTCCCCGCCGCTGCGCCGCGAAGGCTGTGTTCTGGTCCTGTCGGGTCGTTTCGACCCGACGGCGGACCTGGTGGTGGAGGAATTGAACAAACGTGCGGTGCCGGTCTTCCGGGCCGATCCGGCCGAGTTTCCGCTCGAGTTGTCCGTGGCTGCGTCGTTCGACGGCGTGACCTGGTCCGGGACGTTGCGCAACGACCGACGCAGCCTCGACCTCGCAGCGGTGCGGTCGGTGTACTACCGCCGTCCGACTCGGCCGCGGTTCCCTGCGGGCATGTCGGCGCCGGCGCGGCGGATTGCCGAGCGCGAGGCCCGCCTGGGCTTCGGTGGCCTCCTGGCCGCGTTGCCGTGCCGGTGGTTGCCGCCGCCGGGTCGGGCGGCGGATGCCGAGTACAAGCCGCTGCAGATGCGGGTGGCGGCCGAGTGTGGCCTGACGGTCCCGCGCACGCTGATCACCAACGATCCGGCGGCCGCGCGGGCGTTCGCGGGCGAGGTGGCGGGCCCGGTGGTGTATAAACCGTTCGGCCCGGTCCGTGGTGTGGTGGACGGGGAGTCGATGGCGGTGTACGCCAACGTCGTCGACCCCGCCGCGCTGGACGATCCCGCGATCGCCACCACCGCACACCTGTTCCAGGCCGCCGTCGTGAAGGCGTACGAATGCAGGCTCACGGTGGTGGCCGGTCGGGTGTTCGCGGCCGAGATCCACGCCGGCTCCGACGCGGCCCGGGTCGACTGGCGGCGCGACTACGACAGCCTCTCCTACAAGATCTGCGACCCGCCGCCGGCGGTGACCCGCAGTGTCCTGGCGATGCTCGACGCCCTGGGCCTGCCCTACGGCGCGTTCGACTTCGTGATCACCCCGGCCGGCGAGTGGGTGATGCTTGAGGTGAATCCGTCGGGACAATACGCATTCGTGGAACAGGCCACCGGGTTGCCCGTCACGGCGGCGATCGCCGACTACCTCGAAGGAGCCACGTGAAGGTCCTCGACGACCAGGCGCTGATCGCAGCCCGGGTGCGCCTGGTGGAGCGGATCGCGGCCGGTGACGTCGTGCTGTCGTCGCGGATCGCCGAGGCGTTCCTGAACGTCCCGCGGCACGTTTTCACCCCGGTATTCTACCGCCGAGAGTACGGTGACCGCTTTGTCCCCTGGCGCGCCGACGACACCGGCGACGCCGACGGCGCCTGGTGGGACGCGGTGTATTCGGGGGAGTCGCTGATCACCGAGGTCGACGGCGTCCATGCCGAACACGCCCCGCCCGAAGGCGTGTTCGGGGCGCCGACCTCCTCGTCGACGGCGCCGGACCTGATGGCCGACATGCTCGACGCCCTCGACCCCACCCCTGGCGCCCGAACGCTGGAGATCGGCACCGGCAGCGGCTACAACACCGCCTTGCTCTCCCGGCTGGTCGGAGCGGACAACGTCACCACCGTCGACCACACCCCGCACCTGGTCGCCACCGCCCGCCAACGCCTGAAGGTCGCCGGTTTCACCCCCGACGTCGTCCCGGCCGACGGCACCGCCGGCTGGGCCCCGAACGCCCCGTACGACCGGCTGATCGCGACCGCGTCGGTCCCGCGCGTCCCTGACACATGGATCGAACAGTGCGCGCCGGGCGCGGTGTTGGTGGTCCCGCTCAAGGGCACCCTCGCGGGCGGATCGATCGCCTGGCTGAAGAAACTCCCCGACGGCACCGCGGCAGGCCGTCTCATGCACACCCCCGCCGCCTTCATGCCCCTTCTGCCCCGCACCGACGTCACCGAAAAGGGCCCTCGGTTCGCCCACCGGGAAACCGGCCACGCCGCAGACCGGACCCGCACTTCACCCTTGACGCCCAGGGTCCTGGACGACTGGACGTTCTCCTTCTTCGCCCAACTCCACCTCGACCCCCACACCACCCGCACCTTCACCCACATCGACGGCCGCCACAGCACCACCCTGCGCACCCCGAACGACCGCACCACGGTCACCGATACCGACGACGGCACCGAGGTCGCATGGGTCGGCGGGCGGGACCTGTGGGCTCCGATGGAGCAGGCCCACCGGTTGTGGCTGGAGTTGAATCGGCCGCGCCGTGAGTGGTTCACCGTCGAGGTGGTGTCGACCGGCCAATACGTCAGCCTGGAAACCCCGGCCGGAGACGCGTACACCTGGACGCTGTGAGACGGCCGGAATCCGCGCGAGTTTGTCGCCGGCCGCCGACACCGTGGGCACGGTGATCGAGAGGCACCTGTGCGCGTTCGAGGTGCGATCCGCGGGTCTTGCCGGTGTGTTGGTGTGCCCGGATCCGCATGGCGGCGGTTGCGGTCGACGCCTTGTCAGCCGAGTGGAATCGGGTTGGTGAGGCCTTGTGGTACGGGTGGGAGGCGGTCGAGTGTGATGCCGAAGTGTTCGAGATAGGCCCGTCGCGTGTCCGCGGCGGATGTGAGCCGTCGTTCGTACCTGTTGCCGTGCACGGTGGTGACGAGCGTGTCGTTGCTGATGGTGATCCGGCCCGTCTCGGTGACGAGCGTGCAGAAGAGGTGGCGGGCGTAGGGGGAGTCCGGGGAGTTGCGGTACCACCAGACCATCGGCCGGAAGTCGTCCGCTTCCCGGGGGTGGCTCTCGATGCGGTAGACCGGTTCGCCGTCGCGCAGGAGGTCGAGGTCGCCGTGCGGTGCCTCGACGAACCGGAACGTGCCCCGGGGATCGTGCTGGGGGCCGCGTTCATCGAGGCGGAGGGGACGGAGACTTCCGGCGCCGAAGCCGACGTCCACCAGCCACGGTTCCGATGCCTCGACCCGGATCAGCACGTGCCCCGGGGGAATGCCCGGCCTGCCGCCGCGGTAGACCCTGCCTCCCAGGAGCACGCACGTGAAGCCCAGTGCCCCGAGCAGGAAGGGAAAGGCCGAGGCGTTGAGTTCGCGGCACCCGCCGCCGCGCCGGCGCCGCACGACCTTGTCCACCGCGGCCTGCCCCAACTCGATCGGTACTCCGAGGTGCACGTCGAGGTTCTCGAAGGGCACCGACATCAGATGCCGTTCCTGGAGATCGGCGAGCGCGGCCGCGTCGGCCGTCCATGGCCTCGTGGCGCCGATCCGCTTCAGGTAGTCGTCCACGTCGTCCCGCATGTCCGTGCTCCCACCGCCGTCGGCATCGGGGCCTCCGGCTGGAGGGTGGCCGACGGGAGCGGACACCAAACACGACCCCGGCGGTTGCTCCCGACAGCCCATGGCTTGCCTGCCGGCCCCACCGCCTCGGAGCGCGATTCCGAGGCGGGGGACACCGACATCGGGGGGCGCGGCGGTGATCGTTGATAGGCTCCGGCACGCTCGGTAGTCTGTCGACGGCGGGGAGTGAGATGCGTTCGGGTGTGCGTCGAGACCCGGTGTCGATCCTTGGGCCGCACAGATCTCGGCCGTGCTCGAAGACCTCGGCCATCGCGTGACGCCGCGGACCGGTGACGTGTCGCCGGAGACGGACACGATCCACGCGGTGGGTGCCGACGCACGACGCCACGAGTCGTCCGACGTCGGCCGCGGACGAGCAGGCAGGGCGAGACGACAAGGGAACCTCGATGTTCAGAACGCGCCGGTCCGGGGACCACGAGGGCAAGGCAGGAGGCCGTGCCCACGTCGACTACAGCGGCGGCGTCTACGGATCGATGCTCGCCGCTTCCGTCATCGTCGGTGCCGGGGGACTGGGCTCCTTTCCGCGCCTGGAACTGGCGTTGCTGCTCCTGGCCACCGGGGTCGTCTTCTGGATCGCCCACGTACACGCACAACTGTTCGGCAAGCGCATGTCCCAGCGGCACCTGAGCCGCGACATCGTGATGAGTGTGTGCGGGGAGGAGTGGCCGATCGTCAAAGCCGCCATCCCGCCTGCGATCGCGGTGCTCGTCAGCCCGCTGCTCGATTTGGGAGACCAGGGCACGGTCTGGCTCGCGCTCGTCGTCGCGATCGGCGGGCAGGTCGGATGGTCGCTCGCCGCCGCCTTTCGACTCGGTGCCTCCACGCGGCTCGTGGTCGTCGCCGCGGCGGTGAACCTGGTGCTCGGATTGGCCATCATCCTGCTCAAGGTCTTCCTGACGCACTGAATCCGACGCGGCCACGTCGTGACCGCGGAGCCGCCATTCGACGTACAACCGTGGCGAGTCGCGAGCCCGCCCCCGGGGCGCTGCGCGACGATGTGCCCATGACGGACAAGGCTGGGCCCGCGGTGGGTTCGGCGGCGGCACTCGTCCTGGGGACGCTGGCCGCCGGGCAGTTCCTGATGGCGCTCGACAGCTCCGTCATGAACGTCTCGATCGCGACGGTGGCCGACGACGTCGGCACGACCGTGACCGGGATCCAGGGCGCGATCACGGCCTACACCCTCGTGATGGCGATGTTCATGATCCCCGGTGGCAAGGTCGGGGAACTCATCGGCCGAAAGCGCGCGTTCATGATCGGCTGCGCGGTCTACGGCTGCGGCTCCCTGACCACGGCGCTCGCCCCGAACCTGCCCGTGCTCCTGCTGGGTTGGTCGTTCCTGGAGGGGATCGGGGCAGCGTTGATCCTGCCCGCGATCGTGGCACTCGTGGCCGGGAACTTCCCCGTGGAACGCCGGCCCGCCGCCTACGGACTGGTCGCCGCCGCAGGGGCCGTGGCGATCGCGCTCGGGCCGCTCATCGGGGGCATCGCCACGACGTACTTCTCCTGGCGCTGGGTCTTCGCCGGCGAGGTCCTGCTCGTGCTCGTGATCCTGGTGCTCGCCCGACATGTCGCCGACGCGCCGATCGGCGAACGCAGGCGCATCGATTTCGTCGGTGCCGTGCTCTCCGCCGTCGGGCTCGGGACCTTCGTCCTCGGAGTGCTTCGTTCCAGCGAGTGGGGCTGGTTTCTGCCGAAGGCCGACGCACCCCAGTGGCTCGGAATCTCGCTGGTCGTCTGGTTGATGCTGACGGGTCTGGCCGTCATCCGGTTGTTCCTGCACTGGGAGGCCCACCTCGTGCGGCAGGGCGGGGATCCGCTCGTGGATCCGGCACTGCTGCGCAACCGGCAGCTCACCGGCGGCCTGACCATGTTCTTCTTCCAGTACCTCGTGCAGATGGGCGTGTTCTTCCTGGTACCGCTGTACCTGTCGATCGCACTCGGACTGTCCGCGCTGGACACGGGCGTGCGCATCCTGCCGCTCTCGCTCTCGCTGTTGGCGGCCGCGATCCTGATTCCGCGATTCCTCCCGAACGTCTCGCCCCGGCGAGTGGTACGGCTGGGGGTCCTCGCGTTGCTCGCGGGCGCGGTCGCCCTGATGGCCGCCCTCGACGAAGGCGCCGGGGCGGAGGTCGTGACCCTCCCGCTGTTGCTGATCGGGCTCGGCATGGGTGCGCTGGCATCCCAGCTCGGATCGGTCACCGTCTCGGCGGTGCCGGACGAGCAGAGCGCGGAGGTCGGCGGCATCCAGAACGCCGTCACCAACCTCGGCTCCTCGATCGGTACGGCGCTCGCGGGGTCCGTCCTGATCGGGGTGATGACGACTTCGTTCCTGACCACCATCGAGGAGAACCCGGCGGTCCCGCCCCAGGTCACGAGTCAGGCGACGGACAAACTGCAGAGCGGGGCGCCCTTCCTCTCGGACGCCCAGCTCGAGACCGCCCTCGACGAGGCGGGTACGAGTTCGGAGGTGGCCCAGGCCGCGCTCGACGCGAACGCCGCGGCCAGACTCGACGGCCTGCGCGTCGCACTCGCCATCCTCGCCGTCGGCGCGCTCCTCGCGATGTTCTTCACCCAGCGGATCCCGACGACCCAACCCCGCTCGGCCCAGGCGTAGCCGACGTGCGTCCGGCACGACCGCATGGGCGTGGGCACGTCGGCGCCCGCGGTACTCGCGCCCCCGCCGTCGGTGCCGCGTCGACCGATCGCCGGTCGGAAGGGTGGCGGATCGGGTCCGGCACTACCGTTGGAAGGAGCATGACCGGCGCCGGAACGCGGGCCGAGCCCGCGTTTCGTGAGCACGCGGTCACGGAGGAGCCATGACGGATGCCGAGAAGCCGTACCGGGGTCCCCGAACAGGCCGCGACCGTGGAGATCCCCGCACGGAGGCCACGACCCCCGAGGCCCGACCACTGCCGGTGACAGCCGCCCAGCGCCGGTTCGCCCGGCTGGCCTTCGCGGCCGCGCTCGCCACCGCGGCGATGCTCGTCGTCGGCGGTCGCACCAGCCTGTTCGTGCTGATCGTGGGTGTGCTCGGACTCGTGGTGACGCTCGCGGCGCTGTGGGGATTCCTGAGCAGACGAGGTCCGCTGCGCTGGGCCTGCGCCATCGTCACCGTCGCCGTGCCGATCACCGTGATCGCCGTCTACATCGCTCGCGGCCATTTGTGGGACATCGTGCTGACGCTGCTCCTGGCCGCGCTGGCGGTCGCCGCCGCGCGGGCCGCCCTGGTCCTGGCCCGGCCGCCCGCCGGCATGCCCGAGCGCGAGACGCCGCCCCCGGCCCGACCCTTTCTGATCATGAACCCCCGCTCGGGCGGAGGGAAGGTCGGCCGGTTCGCACTGGACGACAAGGCGGCCGCGCGAGGCGCCGAGGTGGCGCTGCTGACCGGCCCCGGCCCGGTCGACGTGGCCGCGCTGGCCCGACGGGCGGTGGCGGACGGGGCCGATCTGCTCGGGGTCGCGGGCGGCGACGGCACCCAGGCACTCGTCGCCGGCATCGCCGCCGAGAACGACCTCCCGTTCCTCGTCGTCTCGGCGGGCACGCGCAACCACTTCGCGATGGACCTCGGGTTGGACCGGGAACGGCCGGACGCCGGCCTCGACGCCTTGGACGACGGCGTCGAACTGTGCCTGGACCTGGGGCTGATCGGTGGGAGGACCTTCGTCAACAACGCCTCGTTCGGTGCGTACGCCGAGGTCGTGCGGAGCCCGGAGTACCGGGACGACAAGCGGGGCACGATGCTTCGGTTGTTGCCCGAGATGCTCTCGGGCCGGCGCGGCCCCCACCTGGTCGTCCGGATCGACGACGACGTGGTCGTCGAGGCGCCGAAGGCACTGCTCGTCAGCAACAACCCGTACGAGTTCGGCGGCCCGGCCGAACCGGGCCGGCGGAGCCGGCTCGACACCGGTCTGCTCGGCGTCGTCGCGATCACGGTCGACAACGCCGAGCAGGCCGTCGAACTGCTGCGTGGCCGCCGCGGCCGAGGACTGCGCACACTGGTCGCGCACGAGGTGCTGGTCGAGTCGGACGCCCCGCAGATCCCGGTCGGCATCGATGGCGAGGCCGTGCTCATGCCCACCCCGGTGCGCCTCACGATCCGGCCGCTCGCGCTACGGGTGCGGGTGCCGCGGGAACGGCCGGGCGTGCCACGGCCGAAGCCGGTGTTCGACCTGGCACTGCTGCGACGCCAAGCGCTGACGATGGCGCGTCTCGCCGGTGGCGGCACCTCCCCGACCGGTCGCCGGCGGCGGAGCTGACGGGCCGATGCCCGTCGGCGGATCGCCGGCCGCGGCTCGGCGCGGGGGCCTCGGCGGACTTCTACTTCGCGGGCGTTGCCTTGGCCTGCGCGGTCGACCACTTCAGCTCGATCTCGAGTTCGATCTCGCCGTCGCCCACTTCCACCTCGACCTCGCTGCGCAACGCGTCGGGAACATGCATGCTCAGCACGCCCGGACCGAGCTCCAGTTCGACGTGACCGCCGCGCCTGAGCGCGACCGCGAGCGCGGACAGCAACTCGGCCGCCTCGGTCCGCGACAGCGAGCCCTTCTGCTCGAACTTGAGGTCCTTCATGGAACGCCTCCCAACCGCCGGGAACAGCCTTTGCAGTCGAGTCTGCGCCCGGTCCGGCCCCCGGGCATCTTGCGCTGCGGGCGCCGGACGGGTGTGGGCGGTGTCCTGCGGAACGTCGTACCGGCGCGCTCTCGGCGCGGTGCCGCGCCGACCGCTCGACTGGACGCGGCGAGTCGGGCGGAGTTCCCATGGAGACGGGGCAGTGGATTCGCCGTGGCTTCCGCGGCGGGTTTGCCCCGGGTGGGTGATCCGACCATACGATCCGTGGAAGGCGTGTCGGTGACGTCCTCGAGGATTCTCGGATGAACGTCCGGCGGGATGAGCAGGCCGCGATCGGGCATGCGGCGGCGCGGTTGAAGTCCGCGTTCCCCTCCGTGGATCCGGACACCGTCGACGCGCTCGTCGAGCAGGCCCACGACGCGTTGAGCGGTGCCACGATCCGCATCTACGTCCCGATCCTGGTCGAACGACGTGCCCGGACGATGATCACGGACGGCCTCGGGCCGTTCGGGCCGTCGGCGCCGCCCGAGGCCGAACACCGGGAATACGGGGCCACGGCCTGGCACGCCCATGATCGGTGAGCCGACCGAAGGCGGGCCTCCACGTGAAGGGCGTTGTGCACGACACGCCATCCGGCCACCGGGCGGCGATGGGCGTGCACCGCTTTTCCGGTGGCCCGCGCGAACCCGTCCCCGGCATCATCGTCCGATGATCGACGACCAGCGCGTACATCCCTCCAAGGTGGCCGACGACCGCGCGTCACTCACCTCGTTCCTCGACTATCAGCGGGCGACGTTGGCCATGAAGTGCGCCGGTCTGACCGGCGGGCAACTGAAGCGGAGGGCGATCCCGACGTCGGGGCTCACCCTCCTCGGCCTGATCCGCCACGCGGCGGCGGTCGAGCGGACCTGGTTCCGCTCGGTCGTGCGCGCCGAGGACGTCGAGATGCCCTGGCCGGGCAGGATCGACGGTACGTTCGCCGAGTTCCACGTCGAGGACGCCGACGTCGACGAGGCGTTCGAGGTGTGGCGCGACGAGTGTGAACGGGCGCGCGCCGTCGTCGCCTCCTTCGATTCCCTCGACGACACGGTCCGGTTTCGTGGCGAGGCCGTCTCCATCCGCTATGTCCTCATCCACATGATCGAGGAGTACGCCCGCCACAACGGCCACGCCGACCTGCTGCGCGAAGCGATCGACGGAGTCGTGGGGGAGTAGGCGCGGCCCGTCGACCGAGGACGACCCCTTCTTCGCCCCGGCCACCCGCCCGGCCGCCCGGACTCGGTCCAGGTCTCTGTCTCCGTCTCGGTCTCGGTCTCGGACGACGGTCGCCGCGCATCGGGCGCGGGCGGCGAAGAACGCCCAGGGGATCCGGCCGGGGCCCGCCGGGTCGGACCGGTGTCACCAGGCCACGGCGGTCGTCCAGATCGTGTGGAAGATCCCGTCCGCGCTGCGGTCGAGGGCCTTCGGGTCGATGTTGGTGGTCGTGTCGCAGGAGGCGTGGTGGCACACGTCGAACGGGCGGTTCGCGGTGCCGCCCCACTTGGCCGCCTGCGCCGACGTCTTGATGCCGGCGGCGCCCGTCGTGTATCCGGACGTGGGTATGCCGGCCTCCTGGAAGGGCACGTTGTCGGAACGGCCGAATCCCTCGATGTTCTCCTCGGGGTACAGGTTCAGGGCGTTCCAGTACTGCCTCAAGGGCGCGGCCGTGGGCGACGAGACGCGGTCGACGAAGTAGCCGGCGTTGGTCGAGCCGACCGTGTCGATGTTGTAGTAGGCGGTGATCGCGGCGCGTTGGGCCGCGGTGAGCGATCGCACGTACGACTGCGAGCCGTCGAGGCCCTGTTCGGTGCCCGGCCACCAGATGAACCGCACGCTCTTGGTCATGGTCGGGTTCTCCCGGGCCAAGGCGAGCGCGTTCTCCAGAAGGACGGCGGCGCCGGAGCCGTTGCCGTTGATGCCGGGTCCGCCGAAGACGGTGTCGAGATGGGCACCGAACACGACGACCCGACGGTCCCCCGGAGGGCCGGGGGGTGGGGCCGGCCATTCGGCGGTCAGGTAGGTGGCGGAGCGGAGGCAGGGGACGCAGGTCCTCTGCTCGACACTGATCCCCGCGCTCTGCAGCTTGCCCTGTATGTAGTCGCGCGACGCGTTGTATCCGGTGGTTCCGGTCACCCGATTGTTGCCGAACCGGGCGGTCGTCGCCTGGAGTTGGGCCAGGTGCGATTGCACCCGGGCGACGTCGACGTCCGGCGGAGAGGTCTTCGCCGACGGCGCCGACGCGGCGGCGGACGGTGTGGTCGTCGAGACCACCAGCGCGGCGACCAGCGCCATGATGGTCGCGATCGCCTTGGTTCTGCGGTTCATCGAGGCTCCTCGAAGTGGAAGACGTACCTCGATCACGATTCCGGCCTGCGCCGGGTGCTCTCCCGATCGGCGCGCCGGCGGCGGTGGGCATCGGAAGCGTGCCCGAGCCGAGACCAGGCTCGCACCGGGCGCGCGGCCCCTGTAGGGCCCGATCCGGGCCGGCAAGATTCGGCACACCATCGACCGTCCGGGTGTCCGCGGCCGGGGTTCGGCGCTCAGTCCCAGACCAGGGACACGATTCGGTGGCCTTCGGGGTTGTCGGGAAGATCCGTGAACCGGTCGACCCGGTACACGAGTCCTTCGATCACCCCGTCGGCGCACAACGATTCGTGATCCACCCGGCGTTCGATCTCCCGCGTCGTGGCGCTCGTGCACACGGCGACGGCCTCGGCCAGGACACCGTCGCCGCAGACGAGGTCGTCGTGCGGTTGCACCCGGATCCACGCGACGTCGGGCGCCTCCTGGAGCACGCGCAACCGCCGGTGAATCTCCGCGAGTTCGGGCCGTTCGTCGGCGGGCCGGTGCACTTCCCATCGGTTCGGGGCGAGGGAGTCCTGCGCGTGGTTGCCCACGAAGAACTCGTCGAGCGTGAGCAGCGGGAGGGCTCCGCCGGCGGCCTCGGAACGGGCGACGAGTTCGATGGAGGTGATCACGAGGACACCGTACGGCCGCCGGCGAAGCACCGTGTGGATGGGCGCGACGATGGCGCGGCCGGCCTCGGCCCGTCGCCACCGGAGCAGCCGCGCCCGCCTGTCGCGGCTGCGCCTCTCCGCCCGGACCGTGCGAACGGCCCGGGTGGAGAGGCTTCGGCCGCGGGTCGGCGGTTCTCCCCCGGTCAGCGGCTGATGGCTCGCAGTGCGGCCCGGCCGGCGGTGGTGCAGATGGCGAGGGCCTCGATGCCGACGTTGGTGATGGTGTCGCCTGCGGTGTGGTAGCGGGGGTCGAAGGGTTGGCCGACGGTACCGCCGAAGAGTTCGGCCTCACGGTCGTTCTTGAGTTCCGCGGGTGCGCTGCGGACGGTGTCGATCCCGGCGACGGGGATCCCGGCGTCGAGGAAGGGAACCTGGTCGGACATGCCGTCGACGGGGCCATCGAGCCAGGGTTGGCCGATGGCGGTGAAGTGGTCGGTGAAGTGACGTTGCGGCCCGTTGCCATAGACGCCGATGACGTGGTTGGGGGCGGCGACCATGTCCATGTTGAAGTAGGCGCGGATCGGCCGGAGCGGTTCGGTCTCGACGAAGTGCCGGGAGCCGCGCATGCCGTCCTCTTCGCCGCCCCACCAGCAGAACCGCACGGGAGCGCGGGCGGGCTCGGCGGCGAGGACGTGTGCGAGGTGGAGGAGCAACGCGGAGCCGGAGCCGTTGTCGTCGATGCCGGGGCCTTGCGGGACGCTGTCCAGATGCGCGCCGATCAGGTGTCTGTCGGCGGTGGCGTCCGGGAGCTCGGTGAGCACGTTGAAGGTGTCCACATGCCGCCGCCGCAACTCCAGTTCGACGCGCACCGTCGCGCCGCCGGCTTTCATGTCCTCGCGCAGCGCGGTCGCGTCGCTGGAGAACACGACGCCCGTCGGCGGCAGTTCGGTGTCCCCGGGAGCGTCGAAGAACAGGCCGATCGGGATGTCGGCTTGATCGAGGTAGAACAGGGCCGCCGTGATGCCGGCGGCGCGGGCGTGGATCAGTGCCCGGCGGGCGGCCTCGGTCTGATCCGCGGCGATCCGGTGCCTCGCGGTCACGCCGCCACCGCGGTATCCGCCCCCCACGTACTCTCGGCGGGCACCGCGCAACAGGTTCGGGCGCAACTGCAACAGGGCCACCTTCCCGCGCGCGTCGATCCCCTCCCAACTGTCGGCGGCGTCGCCGAACGCGTCGCGGGGGATGACCAACTCCCCGGTGTCCCCGCCGGCCGGTGATGCCGCGACTCCTTCCGCCACGGTGTGAAATACGTCGCGCTGCCGGGGGCGGACCTGTTCGACGGTGTCCCGTATGTGATCGGTGCGGTCGTAGCCGAACGGTTGGCGCCGGGTGCGGTATCCGGATCGGCGCAACTGTTCCTCCACGTAGAGCGCGGAGTGCGTGTAGCCGGGGAGGCCGGCCGCCCGGTTGCCGCCGTGCCGGGCGGCGATCGTGTCCAGCATCGCCATGTGCCGCTTCACCGGCGCGGTCACACGTCCCGCGGCCGAAGGGGTCCCGACGGGCGAGCCGTACGCCCGCGCCCGCCCGGCCAACCCGGCCGAGGCCACGGCCCCCGCCGTCATCGCCCCCAGGATCCGCCTCCGGGACACTCCCTCGACCACCCGGTTTCCGTCCTGTGCTGTCACTGTCGACTCCTTTCCGTCGCTGCTGTTTCGGTCGGTGCGCAGGGCGGTGGATTCCGACGCGGCGAACGCCGCCGCATCGCTCGAATCGCACGCCACGAAGCGGGAATCGCGCTCCGCTATCGACGTGGTCCCGACAGGGTGCTCCGGATCCAGTCCAGGTGGTCGGCCACGGAGACGTCGATACCGTCGGGCCGCTCCCGGCCGTCGAAGAACCAGCCGACGCGGGAGACGACCCCGCCCAGGGTCCAACCGCAGCGGCCCTTCACCAGCACCGGACCGCCCGAATCCCCGGCCCGCGCGGATTCGCCGACGGGCGTCGTCGCGACGCAGAACTCCTTGTCGGCGATGTACTTCCCGTCCGGGCCGTCGCAGCGCCGGGAGGTGACGACCGAGGAGTCCAGCCGGCGCAGCATGGTGGGGGGATCCGGGAAGGGATCTCCCGGCTTCTGCGGCAGTTCGTGGTCTCCCCAGCCGAGGATGCGAACGCGGGTGCCGACCCCGGGCCGCTTTTCGGGCAGGTCCACAGGGGTCGCCTCGACGGGGGCGTCGAGCTTCAGGAGAGCCAGATCCGTCCCGAGCCCATCGGCGTCACCTGCGCCGTCGGGCGCGGACACCACCTGTGCGATGCCGCGGACCTCCCCGCCCCCGGTCCGGTCGAGACTGCCGACGCGTACCTGCTTGTCCTGCGTGTCGATCGGTTTGCCGTCCCTGTCGAACACGCAGTGGCGTGCCGTCAGGACCCACGTCGGCGCGATCAGGGAGCCGCCGCAGATTTGACCACTGTCCTTCTTGCTCTGCATCGATGCCATGAACGAGTACGGTTTCGTCACCTCTTCGCCACCGTTGATCGCCCGGGCCGGCGATGTGCCCAGTGCCGTTGCCAGCAGTGCGGTTGCCGCGGTCCCCGCCACGCGGGCCGCCCGGAGCCTTCCCCGTGCGGAACGGCGGGACGGGGCGGTTTTCGTCGTCGATTTCCACATGGGACGAGCCAACCAACCGCCCCATTGCAGGGAGATAAGGTCGCCGGCCGAACAGCCGCGCGGCCGGCGGTTGTCGGGCCTCAGGGGTCGGTGAACGTGACAGCGATCCCCAGCCCACCGTCCGCACTCGCGGCGGCCTCGACCCTCGCGCCGTGGGCGTCGGCGATGGAGCGCACTATGGAGAGGCCGAGTCCGTGCCCGCTGTCGTGGCCCACCCGGTCCCTGGCCAGCCGGCGGAACGGCTCGAACAGGGTGTCGACTCGGTCGGCGGGGATCCTGGGGCCGGTGTTGGTGACGGTGAGCGTCCGGCCTCGGAGTGCCACGACGACACGGCCACCGGCATGGTTGTAACGGATGGCGTTGTCGACCAGGTTGGTGAGGAGATGGCGCAGGAGTACGGGATCGCCGTCGACGTCGACGGGGGAGCCGGTCACCGTCACGACGACGTCCTTCTCGTGGGCCGAGTCGGCGAGGTCGACGGCGGCTTGCCGGGCCAGGCCCCGAACGTCGACCGGCTCGGTGTCGTCGAGCCCGCGGTCGCTGCGGGCGAGCAACAACAGTGCGGCGATGAGCTTCTCGGCGTCCCGGTTGGCGGTGAGCAGGTCCTCGCGAACCTCGACGAGACCCTCCGGCAGCGGATCGGCGAGGCCGACCTCCAGGCCGGCCCGCTGGACGGCGAGTGGGGTGCGCAGCTCGTGCGAGGCGTTGGCGACGAAGCGGCGCTGACTGTCGAAAGCCTTCTCCAGTCGGTCCAGCATCGTGTCGAAGGTGTCGGCGAGGCGGTGCAGTTCGTCGTCGGGGCCGGTCAGGCCCAGCCGCTCGTGCAGGTTGTGATCGCTGATCCGGCGCGCGGCGTCGGTCATCGAGGCGATCGGTCGCAGTGCCCGCCCGGACAACCACCAGCCGATCAGGGCGGTGAGCAGGGTCAGCACCGCCAGTCCGACGCCGGACCAGAGCAACAATTGCCGTAGCGCGGCCTCCTGGACGATCTCGACGGTCCGGTTCACCAGCCTGGCGGCGACGCCTTCGGCGCCGGACCGATCCCATGTCGGCCCGAACGCGGTGGTGCCGTCCGGTGCCGTCGGCCCGGCGTTGCCCGGGACCGCGTTCGTGGGCAGCCGCGTGATCTCCATGCCCTGGACCTGCTGCGCGGTGCCATAGCGGGCCAGCAGCACGACAAAGGCCAACAGGGCGGCGCCGGCCAGCAGGAACAGCCCGCCGAAGGCGCCCGCCAGCCTGGCCCGGAAGGGCAACCGGCGCGGGTTCAGTCGCACAGCCGGTAGCCCTGGCCCGCGTTGGCGGTGATCACTTCGCGATCGCCGAGTTTGCCCCGCAGTCGGCTCACGGTGGAGCGCACCGCGCTCGTTCGCGGATCGAGGTGCTCGTCCCACACCGCCCGCATGATCTCGTCGTGCGGCACCGCCTCGCCCTCGGCCTCCAGCAGCACCTGCAGAACGGCGAACTCCCTGGGTGTGAGCTCCACGCTCCGGTCGTCGACCGTCACCTCTCGCATGGCACGATCCAGGGTGATGCCCCGATGCCGCAGCACCACGGGCGGCGGCTTGGGGACGCGCCTGCCGAGCGTGCGGATACGCGCGACCAATTCGGCGAAGTCGAAGGGCTTGGCCAAGTAGTCGTCGGCGCCGAGTTGTTCCAACCCGTACACCCGGTCCTCCAGCGCCCCGGCGGAGGTGAGCATCAGGATGCGCGGCGGATCGACCATCCCGCGCAGCCTCCGGCAGACCTCGTCACCGGTCATCACGGGCAGGTCGCGGTCGAGCACCAGCACGTCGTAGTCGGTGAGCTGGGACATCCGCTCGGCCTCGTCGCCCGAGAGGGCGAGGTCCACCGCGATCGACCGCCGGCGCAGGCCGGTTGCGATCATCCGCGCCAGCACGCGATGGTCTTCGGCGACCAGAACTCTCATGCACCGATGCAAGCAGCCCGAGCGTTGCACGGACGTAAGCAACCGGGCCGACCGGATGCCCCCTTATCCCGCCGCAACAGAACTTATCCCGCTGCAAGGTTCGGCCTGTTCTGCTCTGCGTCATGAATTTCGTCAAACGGGCGGCCCGGAGTCTGGCCGCTCGCAAGGGCAAGACGACGCTGCTGCTCGGGATTTTCCTCGTGGTGTGCGTGCTGTTGCTGGGCGGCTTCCTGCTGCAGAGCGCCATGGCCCGCCAAGAGGCGCAGGCGCAGCGCCGGATCGGCGTGGACGTCACCGTACGCGGGGACAAGCTGACCGCGGAGGCGGCGGCGAAACTGGCGGCCGCGCCCCTGGTGGAGCGCTACAACCCGGTGCTGCGGCGCACGGTGCGGCTCTCGGGTCTGAAGCTCGTCGAGGCCGACGCCTTGCGGCCGGCGGGCAGTCGGCCGGAGCGGGACGGGCCGGGGCTGACCGGCCTGCGGGACTCCGCGATGTTGCTGGACTTTGCCACCGGACGGGTCACTTTGACACAGGGTCGTCACCTCACGGCGCAAGACGCGGACCGCAGGTTCGTGCTGATCGGGGAGCAACTCGCCGCGAAGAACAAGCTCACGGTCGGCGACACAATCCAGCTGACGGCACCGGACGGGACCGGGCGCACGGCGTTCGAGATCATCGGCGTCTTTCGCGACGGCCGGCCCCAGCTTCTCACCACTTGGGTGGATCCGGCCGAGCTGCCCGCCAATCAGATCTACGCCCCGCTCGGAGCGCTCGGCGCGCTGGGCCTCGGTGGCTCGCTGGACGAGGCGGTCTTCAAGCTCGGCTCGCCGGAGCGAGCCGAACGGCTGCACGCCGTCGCCGGGCGGCTGCTCGGCGGCGACGGTTTCCGTTTCGACGTCAACGACAAGGCCTTCCGGGACCAGGTGCAACCCCTGCGGCGGGTCGGCGCGTTCGCCGGCGCGCTCGTCTGGCTGATCGCCGGGGCGGGCACCGTGATCCTCGGCCTGATCGTCACCCTGACCATCCGCGAGCGGCGCGACGAACTGGGAGTGCTGCTGTCGCTCGGCGAGAAGAAGTGGAAGCTCGTCGGGCAGCACACGGTGGAGGTCGCCACCGTGGCGGTACCCGCGCTCGCACTCGCGGCACTGGCCGGAATCGCCCTCTCGGGGCCGGCCGCCGCACACCTTCCCGGGCACGGCGGCAAGCCCGCCGTGTCGCGGTCGGAAGCCCTGCCCCCGCCCGAACTGCGGATGGACCCCGCCGACCTCGGCAAGGTCGCCGGCCTCGGCCTCGGTATCGCGCTGGTGTCGACCGTGCTTCCCGGCATCGGCATCCTCCGCCTGCACCCCCGATCCATCCTCACCGACAGCGAATAGCGTTAGGCAACGTCGACATGAACCTCCTCAAACGCGCGGCCCTGAGCCTGTGGTCGCGCAAGACCAAGACCCTGATCACACTGGGGACTTTCCTGGTCATCTCCGTGATGGTGCTCGGCGGGATCCTGATCAGGGACGCCACCGCCCGGGCCGGTGACGCCGCCAAACGACGGATCGGCGCCGACGTCACCCTGGGCATGGACGTCAACGCGTCGGCCAAGTCCGGGCAAATGCAGGCGCCGCAGATCCGCACCGGCACCGTCGACAGGATCGGCGGGTCGCCGCTGGTAGAGCGGTACACGTACCAGTCCTTCAATCTCGCCGCCCTGCGCGGCGGTCTGAAACTGCCCGGCAAGCCCATCTACCCCGAAGCCCCGAACTCGGCGATGGCCTTCGGCGTACTGGACTCCACGCTCCAGCCGGACTTCGCCGGCGGCACGTGGAAACTGCTGTCCGGCACGCCGATCACCGGCGCGGACCGGGCCAAGAACGTCGTCCTGGTCGAGGAGCGGATGGCGCGTACGAACAACCTCAAACCCGGCGACCGGATCACGCTCGGGGAGAACGACCCGCAGGGCACCCGCACCGCCGAGTTCATCGTCCAGGGCGTCTACCGCGACCCGTCCGACAAACCCGACCCCGAGTGGCAAATGGACCCGGGAAACCGGCTGTTCGCCCCGGCCGAGGCCCTCGGCAGGCTCAACGGGGAGCAGTCGCCGACGGTGGGCACGGCGACCTTCCGACTCAAGGACCCCGCCACGTTCGAGCGATTCGAGGCCGAAGCCAAAAAGGCCGCCGGGCCCGAGCTCAACGGATTCACCCTCGGCATCAACGACAAGGCCCTCAGGCAGATGACCGGCCCGCTGTCATCCGTCTCGGACACCGCCACCATCGCCATGTGGCTCATCGGCATCGCCGGTGCCGCCGTACTGGCACTGCTCACCGCCCTGTGGGTCAAACAACGCCGCACGGAATTCGGCGTGCTGCTGGCACTGGGCGAACGGAAGTGGAAACTCGTCGCCCAGCAGGCGGCGGAGATCGTCGTGGTCGCCGTACTGGCGGTGGGCCTCGCCTCGTTGTTCGCCGGAGCCCTCACCGAGTGGGCCGGCAACTCCCTGATGGGCAACGAGGCACGCGCCGCCCAACGGAAGCTGGACTCCTGGCGGCCCCCGCCGCCCGGCTCGACCGGCCTCGGCGAGGGCATCGACCCCGACGGCGGCCCCGTCAAGGGCGCCGACCCGATCGACGAGATCACCGTACGTCTCGACAACGGCACCCTGGCCTCCGTGGCCGGCCTCGGCCTCGTCGTCGCGCTGCTGTCCACCGCGATCCCCGCGACATCCGTGCTGCGCCTGTCCCCCCGAATCATCCTCTCGAAGGGCAAGTGACCATGACCGCCGACACCGCGACCGACCCGCCCGTCCTGCGGATCTCCGGGCTGAGCCACACGTACACCGGACAGCGTCGCAGGACCACCGTGCTCAAGCAGATCGACTACAGCTTCGAACGCGGCGTCTTCTACACCGTCCTGGGTGCCTCCGGCAGTGGCAAGACGACGCTGCTGTCCCTGGCATCCGGACTCGACGTGCCCACCGCGGGGTCGATCGCCTTCGACGGCGTGGACCTGCGGACCATCGGCCTGGGCCGCTACCGGAACAAGCACGCGGCCACCATCTTCCAGCAGTACAACCTGCTCACCTACATGACCGCGGTGCAGAACGTCACCACCGCCATGGAGATCACCGGTGTCCGCGGCCGCCACAGGAAGGCCCGGGCGATGGACCTCCTGGCCAGGGTCGGCCTCGACCGGTCCCAAGCCACCAGCAACGTCATGCGGCTCTCCGGCGGCCAGCAGCAGCGCGTCGCCATAGCCCGGGCCCTGGCCTGTGACGTCGACATCCTCTTCGCCGACGAGCCGACCGGGAATCTCGACGAGGACACGGCGCGGGGCGTCATCGACATCTTCCGGGAACTGGCCCACGAGCAGAACAAATGCGTGGTGGTCGTCACCCACTCCCAGCAACTCGCGGCCCGGTCCGACCGCACCTTGACGCTTCGCAGAGGCAAGGTCACGGCCGTCTCGAACCGGGACTGACACACGCGGAGGAGCCGTCGGGCCACGGAAGCCGCTCGCACGGGGCGGGGGCTTCGGCGGGCGACCGGTCGCCCGTACGCCGCAAGCCCCCGGTCCGGCCGCGGGCGATGTCTTCTCAGTCGCAGAGTCGCCCGTCGGCCCTTCGCCAGGCCTGTCGTCCGGCCCGCGACGCCGCCAGGGCCCGGTGCAACGTGCCGACGGTGTGCTCCCTCGCGAACTCCCGCCGCCGCCGTGCCCACTTGCGGCCGGCGGCCGCCACCGCGTAGGCGGCGAGACCCACCCCCGCCGACGCGATCATCGTGCCACCTGCGGTCAGCGCCGCG
The DNA here is from genome assembly GCF_003967355.1 of Embleya hyalina. Lineage (GTDB taxonomy): Bacteria > Actinomycetota > Actinomycetes > Streptomycetales > Streptomycetaceae > Embleya > Embleya hyalina. The sequence continues at coordinate 19,157 of NZ_BIFH01000042.1, forward strand.
CCGGCCCCCAGCAGGCGCGCGTCGCCGTGTGTCGATCGATGGGTCGTCCCGCCGCGGTTCACCACTTCACCACTTCCCCATCACCCGCCGAGGTCCGCACCGGCGACCGTGCGGCGAGGCCGCTGCCGCACGGTGCGTGCGACCTCAGGCCAGGATCTTGGCCTTGGCCCGCTCGTACTCCTCGACCGTGATGTCACCGTCGTTCCTGAGCTCGGCGATCCTGGCCAGTTCCTCGGACGTGGCCGGTGTGGCCGCCGCGTCGCGTACGTAGGAGCGAAACTCCTGCTGCTGCCGCTCGGCCCTGCGGCGGTCGCGTTCGCCCATGCCGTGCCCACGCACGATGAGGTACACGAAGATGCCGAGGAACGGCAGGATCACGCACACGATCGACCAGCCCGCCTTGGCCCATCCACTGAGGGAGTCGTCGCGGATGATGTCCCCGAACACGTGGAAGAGGAGCATGATCCAGAGGATCCACAGGAAGAACCAGAACATGGTCCAGAACGCGTTGAGGAGTGGGTAGTCCATTGTCGGCCTCCTTCGGACCGAGTCGGTCGCCGCGTGGGGGAGAGCGGAGCCGTCTCCCGCGTATTCGCCCGACCTCCGGTCGTTCGTCCGGGAAGGACGCGACCGTCCGGGACGACCCGCCGGGCGCTCGTACTCGCCGGGTCGCGGATCGAGACTCCATGATGGGTGGTGATCCACGCCGCCGGCTCACCCGATGCGGGTGAAGTTCGGCCCGAGGCGGTGCCGGCCGCCGACCGCACGACCGAGAGCGGCGGCGGGGACGGCCGCCCCGATCCCAGCACCTTCGGCCCCCACGCTCGGGCGCACCTCACCCGGCACGGGTGAGCGACCTCGGTCGCGGACATCACCCGACCGCGGTTGAGTGGAGGGAGGAGCCCGATCATCTCCCCACGTGAACACGGGTGACCCGGATGTACCACCACACCGCGCCGGACCCCGTCGGAGCCTCGCCCCGGCGAGACCCCGGGGGACCGGCGGATCCCCTGCTTTCCGCCAGATTCGCCGTGCCCGCGGTACCGCGCTTCACGGTGCGTCGCCCCGCGCTGGTCGCCCGCCTGACGTCCGGCATCGAAACCTCGCTCACCCTGATCGACGGCGTGGCGGGCGCGGGCAAGACCGTCCTCGCCGCCCAATGGGCCGCTTCGGGCCGGGCCCCACGCCGCACGGTCTGGCTCACCGCCGACCGTGGCGATACCTCCGGGACATTCTGGGCGTACCTGCTGGAAGCGCTGCGTCGACACGGGATCGCGCCGAGCCTCGGCGTGGGCACACCCGTACCGACCGAGGGAGTGGACCGGTCGTTCCTGGTGCGCCTGGCGGCGGAGTTCGCCGATCTCCGGGAGCCCGTGGTGCTCGTCCTCGACGCGTTCGACACGGTTTCCTCGCACGACATCACCGACGACCTGTACTTCGTCCTCACGCACGCGGGCGGGGGGCTACGCCTCGTGCTCACCGCGCGAGACGAAGCGTCGACACCTCTGCGCCGTCACCGAGTGTCGGGTGACCTCACCGAGATTCGCGACGCGGACCTGCGGTTCAGCACCGCGGAGGCCGACGAACTGCTGCGCGCACACGCACTCGAGGTTTCACCGGAGTGCGTACGACTGCTCGTCGAACGCACCGAGGGCTGGGCCGCCGGGCTGCGTCTGTGCGCCCTGGCCATGTCGCGGGCGGCCGACCCAGAGGCATTCGTCCGCGATTTCGCCGTCGACCGCACGGCGATCCCCGACTACCTGCTGGCCGAGGTGCTCGACGCCCAGCCGCCCGGCACCCAGGACCTGTTGTTGCGGGCCGCCGTCACCGACCGCGTACATCCGGAGCTGATGGCCGCGTTGACCGGCCGCCGGGACGTCGAATGGACGTTGGCCCGACTCGCCCGGGCCCACGCCTTCCTGGACCGGGTCGACGCGTCGGACCGGTACCGGCTGCACCCACTGTTCGCCGAAAGCCTGCGCATCGAGTTGCGCCACCGGTGCCCGGACCTGGAGCCGCGACTGCGCCGACGAGCCGCCCGATGGTTCGCCGGAGCCGGGCGGCCCACCGACGCCCTGGAGCAGGCGACCGCGGGCCACGACTGGCGATACGCGGCCGAGTTGATGGTCGACGACCTGCAGATCGGTCGACTGTTCACCGGTGCGGAGCGCGAGCGGCTGGCCCACGCCCTCGCCGGACTGCCGAGCGACGTGCCGGGCGCCGCCGCGGCCCTGGTGGGAGCCGCGCTACGGCTGGCCGCCCACGACCTCGACGGCTGTACGGCGGGACTGCGTCGCGCGGACGCCCGGCCCCGTGACCCGACCGCTCCGACATGGTTGCTGGCCCGGGCCCTGGTCGGCGTGCTGGCCGCGCGAGCCGCGGGTGACCCGACGGTCGCCGGGCGCGCCGCCGCCGATGCCGACCGCCAGATGCGCCGGCTTTCCGCCCCGCTGGTCGAACGACACCCGGAGATCCCGGCCCTGGTGCTGACCGGGCTCGGAGCCACCGAGTTGCACGCCGGACGTTTCGATCGTGCCGAAGCCGACCTCACCGCGGCCGTCGCGGTGTGCCACGGCCCCGATACCCGGGAACCCCTGTGCGACGCGTTGGGGATGCTGGCCCTGGACGAACTGCTGAGGGGTCGGCTGAGTGACGCCGAGGCACACGCACACGCCTCGCTCGCGGCGGCCGAAGCCGCGACGACCCCACCGAAGGATCCGATGGGCATGGACCACCTCGTGCTGGCGGGCGTCGAGGTCGAGCGGGACGATCTCGCGGCGGCCCGCCTGCACCTCGACCTCGCCGCCACATTCGCCGGACCGCACACGGAACCGGTCGCGACCGTCGAGGCCGCCGTGATCGGCGCCCGGCTGGCAACCGCCGCGGGTGACTGGCGGCAGGCGCTGGCGGTGCTGCGCGCGGCCGGATCGGCGCTGCCGGCGGCACGGACCAGGGCCTGGGAACGGGATGAGATGGCCATCGCGCGGTCCGGCGCACACCTGGCACACGGTGACGCGGACGCGGCGCTGGATGTCCTGGACGGCGTGGATCGCGACGACCCCGGGCACGCGGTCGCGCTCGCCCGCGCCCTCCTGGCCGCGGGGCGGGGCGATCGGGCCGTGGAGATGCTGGCGGGAGTGACCGACGACGCGACACTCGGCCGGACCCGGGCATGCCTGATCCGGGCCGAGGCGGCGGCCGAGGCCGGCGCCCTGCCGGCCGCCCGCCACTGGCTGCGGGTCGCCGTGGGGGTCGCCTCCGCGGAACGGCTGCGACGCGTGTTCGTCGAGAGCGGTCCGTGGACGCGTCGGCTGCTCCGGCAGGATCCGGAACTGGTGCGGGCGCACGACTGGCTGCCCGTCCGCGCGCTCGGCTGCCTGCGGCTCGGCTCACGCGGGCAGTCCCCCGCGCTGGTGGGGCCGCTGAGCGACCGCGAGATCGACGTCCTGCGCCAGGCGGCGCGGATGTTGTCGACGCAGGAGATCGCGGCCGAACTGTGCGTCTCCGCCAACACGGTCAAGACGCATTTGAAGAGCATCCACCGCAAGCTCTGCGTCACTCGCCGCAGCGAGGCGGTACACCGCGCGCGGGACCTGGGCATCCTGTGACGAATCGTGTGCGGCAGGTGCGCCGTCGAGGTCAGGAGCCGAGGATCGTGGCCTTTTGGGCCTCGAACTCGCTTTCACTGAGCACGCCTTGCTCCTTCAGCTCGCCCAATTCCTTGAGCTGGGCGAGCTTGCTGCTCATGTCGTCCGCCGGTGCGGACGGTGCGGGCGGTGCGGGCGGGGCGGGTTGGGCCGGGTAGGAGGGTTGCTGCGGCTCCTGCTGGGCCCAGCGACCGGCCTGGCGCCGGGAGACTCGGTTGGAGACCGCGGTCGCGGTTCCGGCGACGACGGCGGTGCGGGCGATGCCGCGAAGAAGCCCTGGCATGATCTGTCTCCTCCGGTGGTGCGGGAACGGCGTTCGGACCCGACTCAGGCGCTGTTCTCGGCGGCGTCGAGCGAGGCCAGGATCTCCTGGACCGGGATGCGTCCACCGGCGACGAGCCGGGCTCCGCCGCGCCGCAGGGCGGCGGCGAGCGGGCCCGCCCACACGTTCTCGTAGACGAGGACGGCCGCCGAACTGCCGGGCTCCAGGACCTTGCCCGCGTCGTCGATCTCGTCCCGACCGAGCAGGCCCGAGGAGGCTCCCTCGAAGACGGTGAGGTCGAGACGATCGTCTCCGGCCAGGTCGGCGAGTTCGACGCCGCGGATCGATCCGTCCGAGTCCTTCCGGACGAAGATCAGATCCAGGACCCGGATGATGCCTCGGTCGACCAGATCGACCAGAAGGGGCAGCCCCTCGCCGGTCATCCGACTTCCGGGGAACTCGATCACCAGGTAGTCGATCGGGCCGGGCTCGTTGGGTTCGTCACTCATGTCGATTCCTCGTCCGGTCGGGTCGTCGAGACCGCCGGTACGGTCCGTCCGCGCGCTTTCGAGGCGCGTCGGGATGGGCCGAGGGACCGACCGGTGGCCGTCACTCTCGTCATTGCAGCAGCGTGCGACCGGGCGCGCATCTCGGTCCCCCCGGGCGGGGGCGACCCCCGCTCGACAGGTATGGGCGCGGTTCCGCGGTGGCGGGCCGCGGGGCGTACCCGACGCACGCGGGGGTGGATCGGGTCCCCCCGCCGACGCCATACAGGGGACGTCGTTCAGTCCTTCGGCGGAGCCGGTCCGGGCGCGGCCGGAACACGGCCCATGGACGACAAACGATCGACCGCGACGGTTTCCCGCCGTCGCCCGTTCGTCGACCGTGCGAGAAAGTGCCTCCGGAGAGACGCGGTTCTAGTGTCGAAGGGGGGAGCCGGAAAACCGGCGCACGTCGGCGTCCCGTGCGGACGTACGGCACCCGCCGGACAGGAGCATTCAGCAAGGAAGCGCATCATGACCACAGCGCATGACACACCCGTCCTCGACACCCTGGCCGCCATGACCCTCGACTCGATGGAGCGATGCGGCCTGTCACCGGAGGCCCTCATCCTCACCCGCATAGCCGCCCTCGTCGCGATGGACGCCCCTCCGCTGTCCTACGTGGCCCATTTCGAGGCCGGCGCGAACACCGACCTGCGGCCGGAGCAGATCCAAGACGTCCTCGTGGCGATCGCACCCGTGGTCGGGACCGCCCGGGTGATGACCGCGGCCGGCCACATCGCCAAGGCCCTGGGCATCGAAATCACCGCCTCGGCCCATGAGGCCGTGGGCTGACCCGAAGGCTCGACACTCGACACGCACGGCGGGCGAGCAGGACCCACTCGCCCGCCGTGGTCGAGGCCCGCTTCGGGATCAACCCTCGACATGGTCGAGGTGCTCGTCCAGGGCCTGTGCGGCGGCGATCAGCGCGAGGTGGGTGAACGCCTGGGGGAAGTTGCCGAGTTGTTCGCCCGACGGGTCGATTTCCTCGGCGAAGAGGCCGACGTGACGCGGAGCGACTCGCCCGCCGACATTCGCAACGGGCGCTGATCATGACGGGTTTCGTGGTGACGATCCTCGGCATCGGCGTGCTGATCGGCCTGGCCCCGCGTTCCCCGCGGAACGCCGAGGAGAGATCTCGGGGTTGTTCCGAAGCGTCTCCAATTCTCGGCTCCTCGTTCGGCACCGCCATCGCGGGCACGATCCTTGTCGCCGGCCCGACCCGGAACGCCTACGCCGTCGCGATGTCCGACGGACGAACGACCGGTGACGCATAGGCGGGTCGAGTGAACCCCGATGGATGCCGGCCACCCCGCCCGCTTCACCCGTATGGAGTAGTCGGGAGGGCGGGCCGGCGGAGTTCTCGGAAGTATGGGGCGCGGAAGAGGAGGTCGACCGCTCGATCGGGGCCTTCCTCTCCCTCGCTTGGCGCCCGGGCACCGACGGTGGCCCCGCCGCCAAGGATCCAGCGCCGTCGTCGGCCTTTTCGTTGTCGTCCGTTTCGCACAGGACGTCCACCGATCGATCTCGGCTTTCGGCCGGCGGCTCACAGCCACGGCACAGAAAGCGAAAAATCGATGACTGTCCTCGAACGCCCCGCAACCGTCGTCCCGCAGACCATCTCCACGGTCGCGGGCACGGGAGCATCGGGTTTCTCCGGTGATCAAGGCCCCGCGACCTCGGCGAGGTTGTACCGCCCCAGCTACATGGCGCGAGACAGGACGGGGTGCCTGTACCTCTGCGACTCCGAGAACAATCGGGTGCGGAGGGTCGGCCCCGACGGAACGATCCACACGGTCGCCGGTACCGGTACGGCCGGGTCGGCCGGTGACGGTGGCTACGCCACGTCCGCTCAACTCGACAGTCCCTCCGGGCTGGAGTCGGATGGTGAGGGCAACCTCTACATCGCGGAGTACCGGGGGCATCGGGTGCGCAGGGTGGCCACCGACGGGAAGATCTCCACGGTGGCCGGGACCGGGCAGGCCGGCCACAGCGGAGACGGGGAGTCCGCCACCTCGGCTCGACTCAACAGCCCCGTGGGGCTGGCACTTCGGGGAGACGAGTTGTACATCGCCTGCCGCGACAGCCACAAGGTGCGCAAGGTCTCCACCGACCGCAGGATCTCCACGGTGGCGGGCACCGGTAGGGGCGGGTACTCCGGCGACGGCGGTCCCGCCACGTCCGCCCGGTTGAGCAACCCCCACGGAGTGGTGCTCGACGACGCCGGCAACCTCTACATCGCCGAACTGCGGAACCACCGGGTACGCAAGGTGTCCACCGACAAGAGGATCTCCACGGTCGCCGGCACCGGGCGGGAAGGGTTCTCCGGTGACGGAGGACCCGCCACCTCGGCACGACTGAGCGGTCCGACGGGCCTGGTGTTGGACCGGGCGGGCAATCTCTACATCGTCGAGTGCTGGAACCACCGTATCCGCAAGGTTTCCGGCGACGGCACGATCTCCACGGTGGCGGGTACCGGCAGGGGCGGGTACTCGGGCGACGGCGGCCCCGCCACGTCGGCACAGCTGGGGAATCCGCTGTCGGCGACGCTGTCCGAGGGGCAGACGCTGTTCGTCACCTGCAGCAGCAATCATCGCGTGCGAGCCATCGCGATGGCCGAGCAACCCGGTGGTCGAGGGCACGACGATCGGTCGACCGGTCCGTCGACGTAGTCCGGGGTGAGCGGGCCCGGACCGCGACGACCATCCGCGGGTGTGTCCGGTGCGTTCGGGGTCCGTCAGGGGGTTTCGGCGTGGGGGATCGTGTCGAAGTCGACCGTGTATCCGTAACTGCCCGCCGGATACCACGAATGGGCGAGCTCGACCGGGGTGCCGTCCTCGGTGCGCACGACGCGTTCGGTGTACAGCACCACCCCGCCGTGGCCGACGTCGAGCCGGTCCGCGATGTCCGGCTCGGCGGCCCGGGCCAAAATCGTCTGCCGGGCCCGGACGAGCGGCACACCCGACTCGTTGAGCAGGTGCAGGACGCCCACCGACTTGAGCCGGCGGCGCGAGAGCAGGCGCCCGTACGCGTCCGGCAGGTAGTTGCGGTGGTAGGCGAACGGTGCGTCGGCCGCGTCCATCAGCCGCTCGACGATGGTGCCGCGCCCGTCGGCCACGTGCAGGTCCCGGGCCACCGTGGGCGGCAGCTCGCGCCGGTGGTGCAACGACATCTCGCGGACGGTGTGCGCGTTGGCCGCCGCGGCCGTCAACAGGTCGTGCATGTCGCCGTGGAAGCGGTAGCGCAGCGGTTTGCGGGCCGCGTCCAGGACGAACGTGCCGCGGCCGTGCCGGCGTGCGAGCAGTCCGGCGTCGGCCAGTTCGAGCACCGCCTGGCGCACCGTCGCGCGGCTGACGCCGAACTGTTTGGCGAGGTCGTTCTCCGGCGCGAGTTGGTGCTCCGGCGGATAGACGCCGTCGAGGATCTGCTGCCGCAGAATGCTCGCGATCTGGTGATACAGCGGAATGGGTGAGGAGTGACTGACCATGCGGCTTCCGGCTCGACCTGCTGGGACCTGACGGGCGGCCCATGCGGCCGACCCACATTGTCTCACCCGGCCCCTCGCGGCTCACCCGCTCCGCCGCACCGCCGCGATCGAGCACGCCGCGGCGAGCGCGGCCATCACCGCGCCCGCCACGACCACCGCGCCCGCCCGGTGGTCGCCCAGACCCATCAACCACACGCCCCACGACGTCGCGCCGTACAGGACGGCCAGGTTCCACGACAGCGCCACCGCCGTGAAACCCGGTGCGTGCGAGGCCACCAGCGTCTGCTGATTGGTGTCGAAGGCACCCGCGGCGAGGAACCACACCAGTACCGCGACGATGTTGAGCCACAGCGGTCGCCCGCCCACCGCCACCACGAGCGCGACCGGGAGCACGATCGTCCACACGGGCAACAACCGGTCCTCGGTGTGCCCCCTCGCCCGCGCCGCGTCGCCCACCCGACCGCCGAGCGCCGCGCCCGCGAACATGCCCAGACCACTGAGCAGTCCGATCGTGCCCAGCGCGGTCGGGGACAGGTCGTAGCGGGTGTCGATCACGTCGGCGAGGTAGGTGTAGGCGCCGAGGTTGGCGGCATGGAACAGGAAGGTGATCACCAGGGTGCGGCGCAGCGGGCCGCGGGTCCATACCTTCAGCAGGACTCGGGGTCCTTGTCCCGGCTCCCGGGGCCGCTCGCGCGCGCCGCGCAGGCCGTACAGGAGCAGCGGCAGCGTGAGCGCGGCGCCCGCCCCCAGGAGCGCGAACGCGCGGTGCCAGCCGGCCGCGTCGGCGACGAAGGCGCCCAGCGGCACGCCGAGCACCTGCCCCAGGGCGAACGCGGCCATCCCCGCGCCCATCGCGCTGCCGCGGATCGCCTCGGGCGCGGTGGTCGCGATCCAGGTCCAGATCGCCGGGCCGGCCGTGGCCACCCCCAACCCGGCGAGCGCGCGCGAGCCGACCAGCAGCGCGAAGTCGCCGGTGAGCGCGGCGATCACGTTGCCGGCCACGAACAGCGCGGCGCCCGTACCCACCATGACGACGGGGCCGAGTCGCGGATAGGCCAGGCCGAGGAAGGGCCCGGCCACGGCCTGCACGAGCACGTAGGCGGTGACCAGGTGCGCCGCGGCCGTCACCGGCACGTCGAGGTCGGCGGCCAGCTCCGGCAGCAGCGGCGACACGAGGTACATCTCGGCCCCGACCAGGAACAGGAACAGGTACAGCGGCAGATAGCCGATCAGCGCGCGACGCGTCTTCGGCGCGGCGGAGGCGACCGCCGACTGTCGCGTGCCGTCCGCGCTCACAGCGGCAGCACCGGGTCGTAGGCCCGCAGCCATACGTCGAAGTTGAGCGCGAGTTCGGCCCCGACGTTGCCGATCAGGCTGCCCTGCTCGGAGACGGTGACGGCGTCGTGCAGCGCGGCGTCGTCGAACAACTCCGGCAGCCGGCAGTCGGGTTCGGCGAGCCGCGCGGCCAGTTGTCCGCGCAACGCCTGCGAGTAGACCGGGTCGGGGGTGGAGGGGTAGGGGCTCTTGGGCCGGTACAGCACGGCCTCGGGCAGCAGGTCGGCGACGGCGGCGCGCAGCACGCTCTTCTCGCGGCCGTCGTGGGTGCGCATGCTCCACGGGATGTTGTGCACGTATTCCACCAGGCGGTGGTCGCAGAACGGCACCCGGACCTCCAGCCCGACCGCCATGCTCAGGCGGTCCTTGCGGTCGAGCAGGGTGGGCAGAAAGCGGGTGAGCGCGAGGTGTCCGATCTCGTCCATGCGGTGCTCGGACGCGCCCGCGCCGTCGTGGTGTCGGACCTCGCCCAGGGCCGTGCGGTACTGGTCGGCGACGTAGTCCTCCACCGCGAACCGCTCGCGCACGTCCTTGCGGAACAATGCCAGGATCCGCTGATGCAGCCGGCCGTGTGCCGGCGAGTCGGCCATCCAGGGGAAGGTGTCGGCGTGCACGGCCTCGGGGTGGTGGAACCAACGGTAGCCGCCGAACACCTCGTCGGCCGACTCGCCGGACAACGCCACCGTGGAGTGGGTGCGGATCGCCGCGAACAACTGGTGCAGGCTCAGGTCGAGATCGCCGATGCCGATCGGCAGGTCGCGGGCGCGGACGCAGGCCGCGCGTACCTCGGGGTCGGCCAGTCGGCCGCCGTCGAGGACGATGTCGCGGTGGTCGCTGCCCAGGTGGGCGGCGGCGAGTCGGACGTAGGGGTCGTCCTCGGTGTCGGCCGCCTCGCCGGAGGCGTCGGTGAATCCGACGGAGAACGAACGCGGCGCCCGCCCGCCCGCGGGCCGGGCGAGCGCGGTGATCGCGGAGGAGTCCAGGCCGCCGGACAGCAGGGTGCACAGGGGTACGTCGGCGACGAGTTGGCGCGTGACGATGTCCGCCAGGAGTTCGCGCACGTGGGCGACGGTCTCGGCCCGGTTGTGGTGGTGTTCGCGCGGTTGCGGTGCCCAGTAGCGCCGTTCGGTCGTCGAGCCGTCGGCGCGCACGTGCAGCAGGTGCCCCGGGCGTACCTCGCGCAGGTCGGCCCACGGGGCGCGACCGGGCACCTTGAGCAGCGGCAACATCAGCTGCGCCAGTCCCTCGTCGTCGACGCGGGGCCGACTCGCCGGGTGGGCCAGGATCGCCTTGGGCTCGGAGCCGAAGACGACGCCGCCCGGCAGGGGCCGGTAGTAGAGCGGCTTGATGCCCAACCGGTCGCGGACCAGCCACAGTTCGCGGGTGCGGGTGTCCCAGACGGCGAACGCGTACATGCCGTTGAAGCGGTCGACGGCGGCCGGGCCCCAGGCGTGCCAGGCGGCCAGGACCACCTCGGTGTCGCCGGTGGTGCGGAAGTGGTGGCCGGCGGCCGCGAGTTCGCCGCGCAGTTCGCGGTAGTTGTACAACTCGCCGCTGTAGGTGAGGACGAGGCGTTCGTGGCCGGGTTCGCCCAGCAGCATGGGTTGGGCGCTGCCGGCGAGGTCCAGGATCGCGAGTCGGCGATGGCCGAGCGCGGCCGGGCCCGCGTGCCACAGGCCCTCGGCGTCCGGTCCGCGGCAGGTCATGGTCGCGGTCATCGCGGCGAGCAGCAGGCGGCTCTCGGGGTCGGGGGACGTCGTCTCGCCGGGGTGTGTGGTGGGGTGCGGGCGGTGGTGATCCACCCAGCCGGTGATGCCGCACATGGGTCGCTCCTCCGTGGTCGGGTACGTCGGTGTTCGGTGCCCCGGGCCCGGGCCCGGGGGCGCGGCCCGCGGGGTCAGTCCACGCGTACGCGGTACGCGCGCAGCCAGGCGTCCACGCCGAGCAGGTAGCCCGCTCCGGCCGTGGCGCTGCTCGCGGCGCGCGGGCTCGGCAGCGGCCGTCCCGCCGCGACGAGCGCCGTCACCGCCGCGCGGTCGACCAGGTCGAACACGGGCGCGTTCCGGTCGGCGAGCAGGTCGGCGACCCGGTCGCGCAGCGCGGCGGCGTAGCCGGGGTCGGGATTGGCCGGGAAGGCGCTCTTGCGCCGACGCACCACCTCGTCCGGCAGCAGGTCGGCCACCGCGCGGCGCAGCAGGTGTTTCTCCTCGCCGCCGGCGAAACGCGTCGACCACGGCACGTTCCACACGTACTCGACCAGGCGGTGGTCGCAGAACGGCACCCGGACCTCCAGACCGGTGGCCATGCTCATCCGGTCCTTGCGATCGAGCAGCGCGGGCAGCCAGCGGGTCAGCGCCAGGTAGGAGACCTCGCGCACCCGCGCGTCCGCGCCGCGTTCGCCGGGCAGTCGCGGCACCTCGGCCAGGGCTTCCTCGTAGCGGGCCCGCGCGTACTCGGTGGGGCGTACCCGCTCGCGTACCTCGGGCCGCAGCAGCGACGCCGGGGTGTCGCGGTCGAACAGCCACGGGAAGCCGTCGTGGGCGAGCGCGGCGGGGTCGCGGAAGTAGGGGTATCCGCCGAAGACCTCGTCGGCCGATTCGCCGGACAGGGCGACGGTGGAGTGCCGGCGCACATGGGTGAAGAGCAGGTGGAGCGAGACGTCCATCTCGCCCCAGCCGGGCAGGTCGCGAGCGCGCAGGACACGTTCCTCGTGGGCGCGCACGTCGTCGGGGTCGACCACGATGGTGGTGTGTCGGGTGCCCAGATGGGCGGCGACGGCCCGGGCGTACGGTTCGTCGCGGCTGTCGTGCCACGCGGTGCGGCGGAATCCGGTGTCGCCGCCGGGGAAGTCGACCGAGTAGGTGTCGAGTTCGGCGCCGTCGCGGCCCAACGCCTCGGCGGCGAGCGCGGACACGGCGCTGGAGTCGACCCCACCGGACAGCAGCGAACCCAGGGGGACGTCGGCGACGAGTTGCCGGGTGACGGTGTCGCGCAGGAGTTCGCGTACGTGCGCCGCGGTGGTGTCGAGGTCGTCGCGGTGTTCCCGTGCGGGCGGGCGCCAGTAGGCGCTTTCGCTCACCCCTCGGGTGTTCGCCCGCAGGACGTGGCCGGGGCGGACCTGGCGCAGTCCGGCGAAGATCGCGTGTCCGGGGGTGGGCGCGGTGGGCAGCGCGAAGAGTTCGGCGATGCCCGAGTCGTCCAGCGCCGCCTCGAACAGCGGGTTGGCCAGCACCGACTTGGGCTCGGAGCCGAACAGCACGCCGCCGGGGTGCACGTGGTAGTACAGCGGCTTGACGCCCAACCGGTCGCGGACCAGGAGCAGTTCGCGCGAGCGGGTGTCCCAGATCGCGAAGGCGTACATGCCGTTGAGCCGCGGGGCGAGGTCGGCGCCCCACTCCAGGTAGGCCCGCAGCACCACCTCGGTGTCCGAGCGGGTGCGGAACCGGTGGCCTCGGCCGTGGAGTTCGGCGCGCAGTTCGGCGAAGTTGTAGACCTCGCCGCTGTAGCTGAGCACGACGTCGGGTTCGTGCTCGGTGTCGGTCATCGGTTGGGCGCCGCCCTCGAGGTCGATGATCGACAGGCGCCGATGGCCCAGGACGGCGTGCGGGGAGGTCCACAGACCGTCGGCGTCGGGTCCGCGGCAGGCCATCGTGGCGGTCATCGCGGCGGTGGTCGCCCGGTGTTCGGGGGCGGTCAGGTCGTGTTGGGTGTCGGTCCATCCGGTGATGCCGCACATGGGGCGCTCTCCTGGGTCGTGGCGGGTGGGTGGACGTGCGGCGTGGTGTCGGGGTTCGGGCCCGGCGGGTGCGGTGGTGACGGACGACATCGGCCCTCGGGTGCGGTGCCGACGAGGTACAGACCGACGCCGTAGACGCGGCAGCCGGGCGCGAGTGTGGCGCGGCTCGCGCGCAGTCCGTCCTCGCGCCAGTAGGTCGCCTCCACGTCGTCGAGCGGGCGCGCGTCCGGGGCGCCGACGGCGAGGATCTCCACCCGCAGCGCCTGTGCGGTGACGGGTTCGGGCAGGCGGATCACGTTCAGCCGGCGGTGGTTGGCGGCGACGTGGTGGATCCGTTCCCACGGCGCGTCGGCGTGCGCGCGCACCAGCAGTCGGTAGCGCGAGACGCACTGGGGTGCCTGCCACAGTCCGGGCGCGGCGCTGATCCGGGCGTTGAGGTCGGTGTCGAAACGCAGTCGGACCTCGTCGAAGGTGACCGTCGTGTCGTGCGCGAGGTCCAGGTGTTGCGGCAGGGGGGCGGCCGGGTCGGACATCCACAGGTTGGGCCACGACTCGGGCCAGTGCAGGCCGTTGACGGCGTTGGCGGGCCCGTAGGGGTATTGGTGCGGGGTCGGCCGCAGGGTCAGCGCGGTCCACTTGTCCTGGGCCCAGTGGCGGTACGCGGGTACGTCGATCTCGTCGGGGTCGAACGCGCCACGCGCCTCGGTGGTGGGGTCGGGGCCGCCGGTGGAGGTGTGCAGGAACTGTGCGGTGCTGCCGGGCGGCAGGTCGGTCGCGGCGATCCAGTGGGTGCCGGCGAGGGCCGGACCGGTGTGGGCGCCGGTGCCCGGGGTGCCCACGACGAGCCGGTGCAGCCGTCCGGGCCGGGTCGCGGTGTGCGGGGCGAGCACGATCGGGCCGCTGCCGGGCGGCACGTCGACGGTGCCCTCGGCGAGGAGGCGACCGTCCTCGCGCGACCACAGGGTGTCCACCTCTTGGAGTTGCCAGGCCGGCCGCACCACCGAGGAGGTGTCGTTGCGCAGGTGGATCTCGATCTCCTCCAGATGATCGCCCGCGACCGGGAACACCTGGGCGCGCGGCACGGTCAGGTCGCGGGTGTGCGTCGGATCGGGTCGCCCGACGTCGAACCGGGCCTGGCTGGCGGCGCTCGCGCGGGGGGTGGGCAGGCCGGGCGCGACGTGCTCGCGCAGGGCCGGGACGCGCACGTCGTCGCGCACCAACCGCTGCTGGATGGACCCGATGTGCGGCCCGTCGGGGGCCGCGGCCGTGCGGGGGGTGAGGCCGTGCGCGAGGGCGTAGGCCGCCGCGGTGCCGACCGCTTGGCCGAGCATGCCCAGGGTCTGCTGCACCCGCAGCGCGCCCAGCGCCACGTGGCTCGCGCTCAGGCAGCGACCGCCGATCCACAAATTGGCCACGTCGCGGCTGTAACAGGCGCGCAGTGGCACCCCGAACGGCGGCACCCGGGCCCAATGGCGGTAGTTCGTGTCGGCCTGCGACGGCTCGCCGGGATCGCGTTTGCTCAGCAGTCCGCCCTTGACGTGCAGGTCGAGGTACCAGCCGGCGACGCCCACCCGGTCCGGCCAGTGCGGGTCGCGGTGGCAGTCCCACTCGGTGAGCACGACGTCGCCGAGCAGGCGGCGGCTCTCCCGGCGGCCGGGCAGCGCGCCGATCCAGTCCAGCGCGTAGCCGGCGAGTCGTTCGCGCTGCGGGTGGTGGTTCTTCAGGTGGTCCCAGACCCCCAGGGCGTGGCCGAGCAGGGCGTCGCGGACCTCCTCGGTGCCGGTGACCTGGTGGTAGGGGTAGCCGATCTCCAGCCACCAGAAGCCGCCGAACTCGGGGCGGTGCACGTTGCGCAACTCGCGGAAGGCGCCGATGGCCTTGGCGGTCGCGTAGTGCTCGGCCCAGGCGGGGGCGGTGTAGGGCACCGGGCGTCCGATGTCGCGCGCGTGCAGGGTGATCGTGCTGCCCGACGTCGCCCGGTCGCGTACGCGCGGCGCCAGCGGCTCGCCGAACTCGGCCCGGCCCTCGCGCCCGTAGTCGCGCGCGGCCCCGGCGAGCCGACCGACGGTGCCGTTGCCGGTGCAGTCGGCGAACTGGCGGGCGTGCAGCCGGATGTCCTTCTCGGTGGTCGTCTGGACCGCGTCCAGGCGCACCAGTTCGCGTCCGTCGGTGCCCTGTCGTGTGTGCGCGTCGCGGACCGAGGCGTTGAGGATCACCCGCAGGCCCGGCTGCCGGCGGGTGGCGTCGAGCAGGGTCAGGTCCCAGCCCGAGTTGGTCAGCCCGCCCTCCCAGAATTGCGCGTGGTTGGTGCGGCGGTCGTCCAGGAGCAGGTCCTCGACGATGCCGGTCTCCCGGGCCCACGCCGACACGTGGCCGGCGCCGGCCGGGGTGACGCGGACCTCGCTGGAGGAGTTGCCGCCCAGGACGGGTCGGTCGTGCACCAGGACGGTGTCGGCTCCCCCGCGCGCGGCGGCCAGCGCCATGCACAGCCCGGCCAGTCCGCCGCCGACCACGACCAGGTCGGCGGACACGTCGTCGACGTGCCGGGCGGGCGCGTCCGCCGGATTCTCGGGCACGGCGGCGTGGTTGTCGTACATTCAGTAGTCCCCGTTCGCGGTCCAGCCGCCGTCGAAGGGCAGGGTCGTCGCCGTCACGGCGGCGAAGGTGTCGCCGGTCAGCGCGTGCACGAACGCGGCCACCTCGTCGGCCTCCAGGAGTCGACCCTGCGGGGTCCGGGCGCGGATGCGGTCCTCGTCCAGGCCACCCGAGGCCAGGGCACGTTCGACCATGGGGGTACGGGTGTAGCCGGGGCTGACGCCGACGACGCGGATGCCGTCGGCGGCCCATTCCACGCCGAGCACCTCGGTGAGCATGACGACGCCGGCCTTGGCGGTGCAGTAGGCGGCGCGGTCGCGTCCCGCGCGATGCGCGGTGATGGAGGCGATGTTGACGATCAGGCCGCGACGGGCGGACAGCGCCCGGTACAGGGCCCGGCTGGTGTAGAAGACCGCGTTGAGGTCGACCGCCAGGACTCGGTCCCAGCGGTCGGGTGCCAGGGTCGCCGCCGCGCCCGAACCGCCGATGCCCGCGGCGTTGACGAGCAGGTCGAGACCGTCGACCGCGTCGGCCGCCGCGGCCACCGCGCGGTGGTCGGCGACGTCGACCGTACGCCCGCGTACTCCGTCGGCGTCCGGGGTGGGTGGTGCCAGGTCCCACCCGGTGACCTGCCAGCCCGCGCGGGCCAACCGGCGGGCGATGGCGGCGCCGATGCCGCTCGCGGCGCCGGTGACCACGGCCGTGCGGACGCGGGGGGCGGGTTCGCGCGCGGGCGTCGGCCGCTCGTGCGTCATCGTGGATTCCTTCGTTGTCGGGAGAACGGGTGGGGCGGCGACGCCGGGTGGGGTCAGGGGGACCACGGGCGTACTCCCGCGAGGCCGGGCGGGTGGGGGAGGGGGCCGATCGCGGCCTGGTACGCGGTGCCTGCCCGCAGCACCGCGGCGTCGCCGCCCGCCGCCCCGACGAACTGGACCGCGAACGGCAGCCCTTCGGGCGAGAGACCGGCGGGCACGGTCAGCGCGGGCGCGCCGGCCAGGGTCGCGGGTCGGCACAGCCGCGGATACACCGCCGTGACCGATTCGTATCCGCCGTTCCCGTGCCGCACGTGCGTGGCGTCGGCGGTGGCGGCCGGCACCGGCACGGTCGGCACCACGAGCACGTCGACGTGCGCCGTCGCGCGGGCCCAGGCGCGCCGCAGGTCGCCCAACCGCCCGCGCAGCGCGGCGCGTTCGGCGGCGCCCACGCGTTGCCCGAGCCGGACGGCGGCGCCGATCGGCCCGTGCGGCGGGGCCGGGCCGCGCACGCGGGTGGCGGTGTCGACGGCGATGAGGATCCGGGTCAGGTCGCCGTCGAAGCAGTCGTCGGGCACGTGCGCCTCGTGCGCGACGGCGCCCGCCGCGCACAGGATCCGCGCCGCGTCCGCGACCGCCGCCGTGACGTACGGCGCGCACCGCTCGTGGAACGGGCCTGCGGGGACCGCGATGCGCAGTCCCCGCGCGTCCGTCGCCCGCGCGTGCGCCGCCGCCGGATGGGCTCGCGGGTCGAGGACGCCCAGCAGCGCCGCGACGTCCTCGACCCGACCGGCGAGCGGGCCGACCTCGTCGAAGGTCCTGGCCATGAGCGCCAGCCCGCGGCGGTCGATCCGCCCCCGACTCGGCCGCATCCCCACCACACCGCACAGCGCGGCGGGGATACGCACCGATCCCACGGTGTCACTGCCCAGCGCGGCGGGCACCAGACCCGCGGCCACCGCGACCGCCGATCCCCCGCTGGACCAGCCGGGAGTGCGCGACGGGTCCCACGGATTGCGCGCCGGCGAGTCGAAGCCGAACGGATCCGGCGCGACCGTGGTGCCCACCGGCACCGCACCCGCCGCCCGCAGCGCGGCCGGCGCCGCGGCCTCCCGGCGCCCGGACCCCGCGGTGCCGAACAGTCGTTTGCAGGCGATCGGCACGCCGTGCAGCGGCCCGAGCGGCAGCCCGGCGAGCACCGCCCGCTCGGCGTCTCGCGCCGCGCGCCGGGCGCCGTCGACGTCGAGCGTGTCGAACGCCCGCAGATCCGGGTCCAGCACCCGGATCCGGTCGAGCCGGAAATCCAGCAACTCCACCGGTGACACGAGGCGTTCGCGCACCAGACGGGCCGCCTCGACCACTCCGGGACCGGCCGGGTCGGCCTGCCCGACCACCGTGGGGGTGTCGCCGACCGCCTCACGCATCGGCGGTTCCCCCGTCCGCCGACACCGGATCGACGACGTCCTCCTCGAACCCGAACGTGTCCGCCGGCGCGCCCGCGAGCAGGCCCACCCACCGCTCCAGCAGGGTGTGGAACCGGTCCGGGTGTTCGAGGTGCGGGAAGTGCCCGGAGTCCGGCCAGACCAGACTGCGCGAGCGCACCGGTCCCCGGTTCGCGCTCGCCGCCAGCACACCCGCCTCCCAGCGGGCCCGCTCCCGGTCCCGGTTGAGCGCGAGCACCGGACATGCGCGTTCGACCAGGTAGCGGCTGCCCGCCGGTTCGGTGGACAGCGCCCCCTCCGACAGGTGCAGGTCCGCGAGCGTGCGCCAGATCGTCCGGACGGGAGTGCGCAGCGCCCGGCGGAACAGGTACTCGCGCAACCGCGGATGCCGCTCGGCGTCGACCGAACCCGCGACGAGTTCGGCGCCGAACGCGGCATCGCCCGCACGCAGTCGACGCACCCACGGCTCGACCCGCAGATGGTGGCCCGCCGGCCGGCCGTACGCCGGATCGATCACCATCAGCCCCGCGATCGGCACCGGCCGCTCGACGGCCAGGATCGAGGCGACGACGGCGCCCAACGAGTGACCGACCAGGATCACCGGACCGGCCACGGCCCGCTCGCCGAGCACGAACGCCACGTCGGCGGCCGACGCGTGCGGCCGGTGGTCGTCGTTCGGCGCCGAGCCGCCGTGCCCGCGCAGATCCACGGCGAGCACCCGCCGCTCGGGCGCGAAACGCGCGACCACCGCGTCCCAGTCGTGCGTGTCGGCGCCCCAGCCGTGCACGAGCACCAATGGGGCCTTCGCCGCGTCGGTCGGACCGGCGTCGACCAGGGCCAGTCGCCCGCCCGGCCCCTCCAGGTGGAAGCGTGCGACCCCACCTTCCGGTACATACGCCTGCTCGTCGACGCCGGCCGCGCCTCGCTGCCCGGTCACCACGCCGACCCCCCGTCGCGGTCGAGGGGGCGTGCGAAACCCCGGGTGTGCGCGCGGGCCCTCACGAGGGCTCCCGCACGGGAGCGCTCGCCCGCCAGCGGCAGCCGCGATCGCCGTCCTCGGCGAGCAGTTCGAACTCGGGCCGGTAACCTCGGGCCGCGATGTTGGCGGAGGTCGCCGTCGTGCAGTACTCGCACGGCGACGCGAGGGTGATCGGCACGCCCCGACTGCGCGCGCGTTCGCGGTAGTCCCAGATCGAGCAGTGCGAGATCAGCAGCTCGGAGCGTTCGGGGGAGGACTCGACCACCCGGTAGCGGGAGCCGTACAACTCGGCCTGTCGGCGCACCCGCCCGATGACGTCCGCGCTGCCGCCGCCCCGATCGCGCTCGACCGCGCCGTGCACGGCCGCGTTGGCCCTGGCCCAGCCGGCCAACTCGCCGTGCCCGTAGTGGGCGACCACGAAGCGCTCCATCAGGGCCTGGGCCCGGAAGAACACCCGCTGCCACGCGCCGGGATCGACGACGTCGGCATCCGGCAGGTCCGCGAAGATCGCCGACTGCACCCCGATCCACTCGCGCAACGCCGCGCCCGCGTGTTGCTCCACCAGGTACTTGGTCATGCCGGCCTCGGCCTCGAACAGCCGCTGCTGCCACAGCCCGACACGTTCGGCGTCGGTCATCCCCCGGTCCTCTCCCGCCGCGGCCCGGACGGCGGTGGCCCCGGCGAGCGGTATGGGTGGGATCGCCGTCTGCTCCTTGACCGGCACCTCACACCGCCTCTGCGGTCGGCGCCCACAACGGCCGGGTCAGCGGTCGGTCCACCGCGTACAGCACCCGCTCCAGGGCCTCGACGAGTTCGGCGAACTCGGGCGCCGTCAACGCCTGGTCGGCGTCGCATCGCGCGCTCGTCGGGTCGGTGTGCACGTCCACGAGCAGTCCGTCCGCCCCGGCCGCGGCGGCGGCCAGCGCCAAGGGCCGGACCAGGTCGGCGCGTCCGCCGGAGTGGCTGGGGTCGACGATCACCGGCAGGTGACTCACCCGCTTGACCACCGGTATCGCGCTCAGGTCGAGGGTGAAGCGCGTCGACGGCTCGTAGGAGCGGATGCCCCGCTCGCACAGGATCACGTTCGGGTTGCCTTCCAGGAGCACGTACTCCGCGGCGAGCAGCCACTCCTCCACGGTCGCGGACAACCCCCGCTTGAGCAGTACGGGCAGTCCCGAACGCCCCGCCTCGCGCAGCAGCGGGTAGTTCTGCATGTTGCGCGCCCCGATCTGGAGGATGTCCGCGCTCTTGGCGACACGTTCGATCCAGGCGGGCTCCAGCACCTCGGTGACCACCGGCAGTCCGGTGCGATCGCGCTGCTCCTCCAGCAGTCGTAACCCGTGCTCCTCCAGCCCCTGGAAGCTGTACGGCGAACTGCGCGGCTTGAAGGCGCCGCCACGCAGCACCGCCGCCCCGCCGTCGGCGACCGCCCGGGCCACGGAGTCCAGTTGCCCGGCGCTCTCCACCGCGCACGGACCCGCGGCCACGACGAATCCGGGGCCGCCGATCACCACTCCCGCTCCGACCTCGACGGTCGTGGTGGTCGGCCGGAACACCCGTGACGTCAATCGATACTTGCCCGGTGTGACGGTGACCTCCGCGACCCCGGGCAGGCCGCGTATCCACGTACTCTGATCCGCCGAGACCTCGCGTTCGGACACCAGCACGGCCCGTCCGCCGGCTTCGGTGCCGGGCGTGGTCGCCACACCCGCCGAGGCCAGTTCGGCGGAGATCCCGGCGGCGCGTACGGCGTCGGTCTCCCGTTCCAATACCACGATCATCGATCCGTCCTCCTGAAGGAGAGAAAGTCCGCCGCGACCCCGGGCGGGGGCGGCGGTGGTGCCGGGGATGCGCCCGGCCCGAGATCCCGGCCGGGCAGCGCGTGCAGCAGCGTCCGGGTGTATGCGTGCTCCGGATCGGCGAACACCCGGTCGACGTCGCCCTGTTCGACCACCCGACCGTCGTGCATGACCAGCACGCGATCGCAGACGTGGTGGACGACCCCCAGATCGTGCGAGATGAACAACAGCGCCAGGCCGTGGCTCTCCCGCAGGTCGGCCAGCAGATCGAGCACCTGCGCCTGCACCGACACGTCCAGCGCGGACACCGGCTCGTCGCAGACCAGCACCTGCGGTTCGGTGGCCAACGCCCGTGCGATCGCCACCCGCTGGCGTTGTCCGCCGGACAGGGTCGCCGGTCTGCGACCCAGGTGATCGGCGGCCAGGCCGACCCGCAGCAGCAGGTCCACCGTGCGCTCGCGACGTGCGGCGCCGCGCCGGACGCCGACCGTGCCCAGCGCCTCGCCGAGCAACCGCCCCACGCTCCAGCGCGGATCGAACGACCCGAGCGGATCCTGGGTGATCACTTGGAGGCGGCGGCGCAGCGGACGGCGCGCACGTTCGGGCATCGTGCTCCAGGGTCGGCCGTCGAATCGCACGGTTCCGGTGTCCGGGGTCACCAGCCCCAGCAGCAGCCGGGCCGCGGTCGTCTTGCCCGACCCCGACTCGCCGACCAGTCCCACGGCTTCCCCGGGGTGGATGGTCACCGCGAACTCGCGTACCGCGTCGCGCACGCTCCCGTCCGCGTCGGTGAAGCTCCTGCCGACGGCGTGTGCCTCCACCAGGGGCGTGTCGCGGTGGGCGGGCCGGGTCCGCCGAGGGCCGGTGACCGAGGTCGGGTCGGAACCGGGTCGGGGCGTGTGCGTGGGTTCCTCGGGGCGGGTGTCGTCCGGGCCGGGCGAGAGCCGGCGTCCACGGGTGCGCCCCGACGGTACGGCCGCCAACAGCAGCCGGGTGTAGGGGTGTTCGGGCTGTGTCAGGACGCGCGCGGCCGGCCCCTGCTCGACGATCACGCCGTCGCGCATCACCGCCACGCGGTCGGCGACGCGCGAGACCACGGCGAGGTCGTGACTGATCAGCAGCAGGCCCATGCCGCCGGCCCGCTTGTCGGCGAGCAGGTCGAGGATCTGCGCCTGTACGGTGACGTCCAGCGCGGTGGTCGGTTCGTCGGCGATCAGCAGGGCGGGTTCGGCCGCCAACGCGGAGGCGATCAGGGCACGTTGACGCAGGCCGCCGGAGAGCTGGTGCGGATACTGGCGGACCCGTCGCGCGGGATCGGGGATGCCGGCGTCGGCGAGCAGGTCGAGCACGCGCGTGTGCACCCGACCGCGCGGAACCACCGCGTGGGTGCGCAGCGGTTCGGCCACCTCGGCGCCCACGGTGCGCAGCACGTCCAGCGACACCAGCGCGTCCTGGAGCACGAAGCCGATCCGCCGCCCGCGCACCCCCCGCCAGGCCCGCGCGTCGAAGCGGGTCGCGTCGCGGCCGTCGACCAGCATGCGGTCGCACGAGACGTGCGCGCGGGGTCCGGCCAGCCCCACCAGGGCGCGGGCGGTCACGCTCTTCCCCGATCCCGACTCGCCCACCAGGGCCAGGCATTCGCCGGGGGCCACCGACAGGTCCACCGCGTCCACGGCGCGCACCCGGCGGCCGCCGGTGCCGAAGTCGACGCGCAGTTTGGCGATCTCGACCAGCGGGGTCCGGGCCCGCCGCCCGGTCGCGGCGGGTTCGGTGCGGGTGGGCGCGGTCATCGGGTCGCCTCCGTCCCACGTTCGCGCAGGGTCCGCCCGAGCACGGTGACCGCCATGACCACGGCGGCCACGGCGAGTCCGGGGAAGACCGTGATCCACCACGCGGTCTGTACGAAGTCCTGGCCGTCGGCGAGCATCACGCCCCATTCGGCGGCCGGCGGACGTGGCCCCATCCCCAGGTAGCTCAGCGCGGCGCCGGAGACCACGGCGGTGCCGGTGCCGATCGAGGCCAACACCAGGAGCGGGCCCACGGTGTTGGGCAGGATGTGTCGAAGCACCAGGGCCGGGCGCGACACGCCCAGCGCCACGCCGGCCTCGACGAAGTCGGCCCGTCGCACCACGAGCGCGCGCGAGCGCACCAGTCGCGCGTAGCCGGGCACGGAGGCGACCCCGATGGACACCAGCACATTGGTGGTTCCGGGCCCGGTGACGGTGATGACCAGGAGTGCGAGCAGCAGTTCCGGGAAGGCCGTCAGGACGTCGGTCGCCCGCATCGACACGGCGTCCGCCGCGCGCCCGCCCAGACCCGCGACCAGGCCGATCACGGTGCCCACGACGCTGCCGATCACGGTGGCGCCGACGCCGATCTCCAGCGAGAGCCGTGCGCCGTACACCACGCGGGCGTAGACGTCGCGGCCGAGTTGATCGGTGCCGAACAGGTGCTCGGTGTCCGGTGGGCGCAGTGCCCGGGCGGGTGCGGTCGTGTCGGGGGAGTGGTCGGTCAACAGGTCGGGCCACAGGGCGGCGAGCACGGCGCAGGTCACCACCACCAGGGCCGGCACCGCGCCCGGTCGCAGCCGGGCGGCGCGGGCGGCTCGGCCCACTCTCGGATGCGCGAGCAAGGACGCCGTCGCGCTCATGCGGGGGTCTCCTTCGCCACGGTGACGGGCATCGGTGGGGTGCGGCGCGTGGCGGGCGCGGTGCGCAGGCGGGGGTCCAGGGCCGGGCAGACCAGGTCGACCAGCAGGTTGGCGCAGGTGAAGGCCGCGGCCGACAGCAGGACGATCGCCGCCACCACGGGCGTGTCCCTCGAGCCGACGGCCGCCAACAGCACCCGACCCAGACCCGGTCGCGCGAACACCGTCTCGATCAGTACCGCGCCGCCGAGCAGGCTGCCGACGACCCACCCGGCCAGCGTGACCACCGGGATCGCGGCGTGCCGGAGCGCGTGACGGGCCAGCACCAGTGCCTCGGGGACCCCGCGGGTGCGCACGGTGAGCACGAACGGCTGGGTGAGCGCCTCGTCCAGGGATTGGCGCAGCACCTGGGCGAGGACCCCGGCCACGGGCAGCGCGAGGGTGACGGCGGGCAACACCAGCGCCGCGAAGCCCTGATCGCCCGCGACGGGGAACAGGTGCCATCGAAAGGAGAGGAAGGTGAGCGCGAGCAGTCCGACCCAGAACGAGGGCAGCGACACCACCGCCAGTTCGGCCCCGGACACCAGGCCCCGGACCAGCCGGCCGCGACCGGCCGTCGCCAGCGCGGTGACCACCGCCAGGACGCCCGCGAGCAGCACGGCCGAGAGCGCGAGCGCGCAGGTGGGCCGGACCTGGTCGGCGAGCACCGCGCTCACCGGCCGACCCAACTGGTAGGAGCGGCCCAGGTCGCCGCCGAGCAGCCGGCCCAGCCAGCGGCCGTACTGCACGATCAGCGGCTGGTCGAAGCCGTACTCCTCGGTGATCTGCCGGCGCAGGCTCGGGGTGGGGCTGACCCCGGGGCCGACGACGGCGTCCACGGGATCGCCCCCGACACGGTGCAGCGCCACGAACGTCACCGTCGCCGCGCCCCACAACACCACCACGCCGGCGAGCAGTCGGCGCGCCACGTAGCCGGCGAACGTGGGCATCAGCCGCGTCCCTTCAGCCACACGTCGCGAAACAGCGGCCACGCGTTCGCGTCGAACGTGAGCCCGTGTACGGCGCTTCCGGTCGCGACCGTGCGGCGGCCGACGTAGGTGGGCAACGCGTAGCCCCGGGCCACGATCCGGGCCTGGACGTCGGCGTATCTGGCCCGGCGCAGTTCCGGATCCGCGCTCTCGGCGGCCTCGCGCAGCCACGCGTCCAGTTGCGGGTCGTGCAGCCGCGCCGCGTTGGTGCCGCCCTGGGCGAACTGCTGCTCGGAGTCGAACAGGGAGCGCAGCAGGTCGGGTTCGGCGCCGCCCCAGCTGAAGCCGATCAGGTCGTAGTCGCCGGCGTTGCGTCGGGGCAGGTAGTCGTTGGCGGTGGACTGCTCCAGGTCGAGCCGGATCCCGACCTTCTTGAGGTCGGCCTGGACGCCGACGTCGAGGGTGCGTCGGTCGGTGACGGTGAACTCGGGGACGAACGGCATTGCGACGGTGAGGGTGTGTCCGTCGCGGGTGCGGTAGCCGGCCGCGTCGCGGCCGGTCCATCCCAGTTCGTCCAGCAGGGCGTTGGCCCTGGCCGGGTCGTATCCCCAACCGCCCTCCGCCGTGCGGTCGTAGCCGGTGGTGGAGGGGCCGAGCACGCTGAACGCCTGGGGGAACCGGTCGAAGAAGACGGCCTTGAGCAGGGGCTTGAAGTCCACGGCGCAGCGCACCGCGAGTCGGGCGCGGACGTCGTCGAACGGCGGTCGCGCGCTGTTGAGAAAGTAGGTGTAGCCCAGGCCCGGCAGGTCGGCCGTGGTGGTGCGCAGTCGGCGGTCCGCCTCCAGGACGCCGACGCTCTGCGGTGGCACGTTGTCGATCGCGTCGACCTGGTCGCTGCGCAGTGTGCCGACCCGGACGGAGCCGGTGGGCAGGTAGCGGACGACGAGTTTGTCGAGGTGGGCCGGACCCGGGTGGGCGGCGTTGGCCGGTGCCCAGGCGTAGTCGGTGTTGCGGGCGAACTCGTCCTGTTGGCCCTTGGTGTGCGCGGTGAAGCGGAAGGGGCCGGTGCCGACGCTCGCCGATCCGCCGGCGCACAGGTCGGCGGCCCGGGTACGGAGGGAGCGCGGCGAGTGCATGCCCAGGTAGGTGGTGCCGACGGCGTGCAGGAACGGGGCGAAGGGGCGGGCGAGTCGCACCTGCGCGGTGTGCGGGCCGATCACCGTCGTGCTCTGGTAGGGGCCGATCAGGGAGGCCGCGTATTGGGATTTGGTGGCGGGGGCGGCGATGTGATCGAGGTTGGCCTTGACGGCTTCGGCGTCGAACGGTGTGCCGTCGGTGAAACGTACGTCGGTGCGTAACTCGAACGTGTAGGTGGTGCCGTCGGGGGAGAGCGTCCACGAGGTCGCGAGCCACGGTACGAACGTGCCGCCCGGTCCCTCCGCGACGAGCGAGTCGAAGACATTGCGCATGACGACGGCGGTGACGTCGGCGGGGCTGACATGCGGGTCGTAGCAGTCGGGTTCCTTGTCGGTGGCGAAGGTCAGCGTGCCGCCGTCCCTGGGCGGGCCGGCGTCGTCGCCCGCGCGGACGCCGGTGCCGCCCGTCGTACCGGAGCAGGCAACGAGCCCCGTCACCAGGGCCAGGGCGCCCGCGGTCAGCCGGACTCTGGATCGCGTGTGCATGTTCTCTCCGGGTTGGTGGCGTGGCGTGGCGGACCCCGGCCACGCGGCGTCGAGCGCCGCGGCGCGGTCACACGGGAGTCGCGGGAGGGTGTACGGGCCGCGCGGGGCGACACCGCGTCACGCGTGCCGGGTGGGACCGGTGGGCGGGGCGACGCGGCGGCGGTGGGCCGGGCGGAGGGGGCGCGGGCGCCGGAGAGCGCCGTGCGCGGATGGGAGGCGGTCGTCGAGGAGGGCGACTACGAGGTCGTCGAGGAGCAACACACCGCGGCGGCCAATCGGCCCAGATCCAGGGTGCGTCGCGTCGTCAATCGGCGTCCTTCGTCCACGGCCTCAGAATGGCGGCCGGGCCCGGCGAGCGTCAACATGACCCAGGTCACATGAAGGACCGAAGGTACGGATGACCGTACCTTTCAACCGTGGTCCGCCGTCCCCGCCCCGGCCTCGGGAAGCGACCTCGTCCAGGCGAGCAGACAATGATCCGAGGGAACCCGTCGCGGCAGCGGCGGGTGTGTGAGGTTCCGGGGACTCGCGTCCCCACCGCGGGCCGATGCGGCGCGTGGATCCCGGGAGCCCGCCGAACCTCCCGTCGCCCGGCTCGCACGACGGACCCGTGTCGATCGGGGCCGTGCCGGCGCGGCCGAGGACCACGCCCGCCCCGGACCAACGAAGGACTGATGGGTGATGTCGGACGAGAGAGCCGAACGCATCGCGAGGTTCATCGAGCCGCTCCGGGTGAAACCGGGAACCGAGGTGCGCCTGGAGCGGGACTTCGATCCCCGCTACAAAGCCGGTCTGAAGAAGCGCGACGGGATCGAGTTGTTGCGGACCGGGGTTTCGTTGCCGGCCGAGTACCAGCAGCGGCTGGCCGCCCAGGACACGTACGGGGTACTGCTCTGTCTCCAGGCACTGGACTCCGGGGGCAAGGACGGGACGATCCGCCACGTGATGAGCGGCGTCAATCCCCAAGGCGTGCGGGTCAGCAGCTTCAAGGTGCCGTCCGCCGAGGAACTCGAGCACGACTACCTGTGGCGCTACGCCCGACGGCTGCCCGGACGCGGCGAGATCGCCATCTTCAACCGTTCGCACTACGAGGAAGTGCTCGTCGTGCGCGTCCACCCCGAGATCCTCCGCCGGCAGAAGTTGCCGGACGACGCGTCCGGTCGGGACCTGTGGGACCGGCGCTATCGCGAGATCAACCGCTGGGAGCGCTACCTCACGGACAACGGGTTCAAGGTGGTGAAGATCTTCCTGAACCTGTCCAAGGAGGAGCAGCGGGTCCGCTTCCTCAAGCGGATCGACCTGCCGGAGAAGAACCGGAAGTTCTCCGCGGCCGACGTCCGCGAGCGGCGGCGGTGGGACGACTACCAGCACGCGTTCTCCGAAATGTTGTCGGCCACGAGTACGAAGTGGGCGCCGTGGTACGTCGTGCCGGCGGATCGGAAGTGGTTCGAGCGGATCTGCGCGGCGGCGATCCTCGCGCACACCCTGATCGACATCGATCCTCGGTACCCCGATGTGGGGAAGAAGGCGCGAAAGGAACTGCTCGTCACCAAACGGGACCTGGAGCGGGAAGCTCCTGCCGGGGCGTCGGCGGATCCGTACGCCGAGCGGCATCCGTCGGCCGTCCGCGCCGGCGGGCGGAAGGACCGTTCGACGAGGAAGAAGCGCGGCTAGGACGGAAGCGGGCCACGGATCGGAGGCGAAGCGATGACGGTGCGTTCGAATCCCCTCGGAGAACAGCCCGCTTCGGGGGACGGCTGGTACACGCGCACTCCCGAGGAGGTCGCGGCGGAGTTCGGCGTGGATCCGGCGGTAGGTCTGTCCGCGGCACGAGCCGCGGAAACCCTGACCGCGCGGGGCCCGAACGCGCTGCCCGAGGAGAAGCGGATTCCGGCCTGGCGCCGGTTCCTGGAGCAGTACCGCAGTTACATGCAGATCGTCCTCGTGGCCGCCGCGATCGTCTCGCTGCTCGTCCGGGAGTGGACCACCGCGATCCTGCTGATCGTGCTGACCCTGCTGAACGCGGTCGTGGGCCTACGCCAGGAGGGCAGGGCCGAGAGCGCGATGAACGCGCTGCAGTCGATGATGAA
Source organism: Embleya hyalina (assembly GCF_003967355.1). Lineage (GTDB taxonomy): Bacteria > Actinomycetota > Actinomycetes > Streptomycetales > Streptomycetaceae > Embleya > Embleya hyalina. Next base: position 47,120 of record NZ_BIFH01000042.1, read on the forward strand.
GGCGACGGCGCGGGTGCGCAGGGACGGGACGGAAGCCGAGATCCCCGCCGAGCGGCTGGTCGTGGGCGACATCGTGCTCATCGCCGCGGGGGACCAGGTGGCGGCGGACGGACGCATCATCGAGGCCAGTGCCCTGCAGATCGACGAGTCGGCCCTCACCGGCGAGAGCGTTCCCGCCGCGAAGGACGCCGGCACGCTGCGGGGCGCGCGAGCGGCACCCGGCGACCGGACGAACATGGCGTTCATGAACACCCCCGTCACCCACGGCAGCGGCGTCCTCGTCGTCACCGCGACGGGCGCCGAAACCGAGGTCGGCAAGATCTCCGGGATGTTGTCGGCCACCGAGAAGGAAGTGCCGCCGCTCACCAGGGAACTCGACACCCTGACGTTGTGGATCACGGCGGCGGCGGTGCTGACCATGATCGTGATGTTCGCCCTGGGGCGGCAGCGCGACCAGGCCTGGGACGTCCTGTTCGTCAGTGCGGTCTCGCTGGCGATCGCCGCCATCCCCGAGGCCCTGCCGACCGTGACCCAGGCGATCCTGTCCGTCGGCAGCCTCAACCTGGCCGAGCGCAACGCCATCGTCAAGGAACTGCCGTCGGTGGAGACCCTGGCGTTCACGTCGGCGATCAACTCGGACAAGACCGGCACGTTGACGATGAATCAGATGACCGTCGTCGAAGTCGTGACTCCCACCGACCGGTACACCGTCTCGGGTACGGGCTACGGACTCGAGGGGAGGATCCACCATGCCGCGGGTTCCGCCGCGGGTATCGAGGACGCGATCCTGCCCTACGTGGTGGCCGGCGACGCGAAACTGGTGGACGGCGAGGTGGTGGGTGATCCCACCGAGGGCGCGCTGTTGGTGCTCGCGCACAAGGCCGGGCTCGACATCGACGCCACCAGGGAGGGACTGCCCCGGCTCGCCACGCTGCCCTTCGACCCGGGTTACAAGCTGATGGCCACCTTCAACGCGGCGGTCGACACCTCCGGACGGGAGGTCGTGCGCTGCTTCGTCAAGGGCGCGGCACCGGCGGTGATGGCGCGCGCCGCCACCGCGCTCGCGGCGGGCGAGACCATCGCGTGGGACGCCGAAGTGCTCGCGCGTGCCCGGGCGCAGACCGAGCGGATGGGCGGCGAGGGGCGTCGTGTGATGGCGGCGGCCACCCGCGATCTGGACCGGGCCGATTTCGATCCGGACGGCGACCTGCTCGGGTACGTCACCGAGTTGCGCATGACCAGCCTCGTCGGCATGGTCGATCCGCCCCGCGAGGACGCCAAGGCCGCCGTGGCCGGTGCCCGGGCCGGGCACATCCGGGTCCGCATGGTGACCGGTGACGACGTCACCACTGGTGCGGCGATCGCCCGGCAACTCGGCATCCCCGGTGAGGCGGTCCTCGGCGCCGATTTCGCCGCCATGAGCGAGGACGAGCAACTCGCCCGCATCGACGGGATCGGTGTGGTGGGACGGGTCGCGCCGGAGCACAAGGTGTTGCTCGCCGACACGCTCAAGAAGAAGGGCGACGTCGTGGCGATGACCGGGGACGGGGTCAACGACGCGCCCGCGATCAAGGCCGCCGACATCGGCATCGCCATGGGCAGCGGCACGGACGTGGCCAAGAACGCCGGGCGCATGATCCTCTCCGACGACAAGTTCGCCACCATCGTCTACGCGGTGGCGCAGGGCCGGCGAATCTACGACAACCTCACCAAGTACATCCGTTTCGTCCTGCTCCTGCTGGTCACTTTCGTGCTGACCTTCCTCGGGGCCACCGTCTTCGACATCGCCGCCGGTGAGCCCTTCACCCCACCGCAGGTGTTGTGGATCCACTTCGTCGTCAACGCCTCGTTCGGCTTCGCGCTCGGCTTCGACCGGGAGAGTCCCGGGCTCATGCGGCGCAGGCCGCGTCCGCGCGGGGAGTCGGTGCTCACCCGGCCCGTGCTGCTCACGGTCGGAATGGGCGGGTTGGCGATCACCGTCTTCCTGCTCGGGCTGATCACGCTCGGTCGGCACCACTTCGACAGCGTCGAAACAGGTCGGTCGATCGCGTTCACCGCCTTCGCCCTGTGTCTGATCGTGGCCGCGTTCGAGTGCCGCAGCGAGACGGACTCGGTGCTGGCGACGTCCACCTTCGACAGCAGGCAGATGAACTGGGTGGCACTGGCCCAGTTCGTGCTCGCGGTGGCGGTGACCCAACTGGACGGCTTCCGTCGCATCCTCGGGACGACGCGACTCGACGCCCGGGAGTTCGGCTGGGCGCTGCTGGCCGCCGTCGCGCTTCTGCTCCTGTGGGAACTGGGCAAACTCGTGGCCCGCCGCTCGCGAGGTGCCTGATGGGTCGACACCGATCGGGCGGGAGCGGCGGCAGCGGCGCAGGCGGGAAGGACGGTCGGTGACCACCCCGCGTACGGGCAACGGAATGCGCTCCCGGTTGCGGGCCGTGCCCGGGATCCGCGCGGCGTCGTCGTACCGGCGGGCGTGGCTGGTCAAGGACCTGGTCGCAGGCATCGTCTTGACCACGCTGCTGGTGCCGCAGGGCATGGCGTACGCCGAGTTGGCGGGTCTGCCGCCGATCACCGGCCTGTACACGACGATCCTGTGCCTGCTCGGGTACGCGGTGTGCGGGCCGTCCCGGATCCTGGTGCTGGGTCCCGATTCCTCGTTGGGCCCGATGATCGCCGCCACCGTGCTGCCCCTGGTGGCGGCCGACGGGGACCCCGAGCGGGCGATCGCTCTGGCGTCGACACTCGCGCTCATGGTGGCGGCGGTCATGATCCTGGCGTCGGTGGCGAAGCTCGGTTTCATCGCCGATCTGATCTCCAAACCCACGATGATCGGCTACATGAACGGCCTGGCCCTGACCATTCTGATCGGTCAGTTGCCCAAGCTGCTCGGGTTCGAGGTCGAGGCGGACAACCTGATCCGCGAGTGTGTCGGCCTTGTTCGGCAATCGGCCGACGGGGCGGTGGTGCCGGCCGCCGCCGCGGTCGGCGGCTGCGGGATCGTCCTGATCCTGGTGCTCCAGCGCTTCCTGCCGAAGGTCCCCGCGGTGCTCGTGATGGTGGTCCTGGCGATCGCCGTGACCACCGTCTTCGACCTGGGCGAGCACGGCGTGGGCCTGGTCGGAGAACTCCCCGAGGGTTTCCCGCCGTTCACCGTGCCCACGGTGGGAGTCGCCGACCTCGCCCCGCTGTTCGGCGGTGCGCTGGGCATCGCTCTGGTGTCCCTGGCCGACACGATCTCCAACGCGTCCGCCTTCGCGGCCCGTACGGGCCAGGAGGTGCGCGGCAACCAGGAGATGGCGGGGGTCGGTGCCGCGAACCTGGCGGCCGGTCTCTTCCAGGGCTTCCCGGTCAGTACGAGTGGATCCCGTACGGCGGTGGCGGAGCGCGCGGGGGCCAGAAGTCAGCTGACCGGGGTCGTCGGTGCGGCGCTCATCGTCCTCATGCTCGTGCTGGCTCCGGGGCTGTTCCGCAACCTCCCCCAGCCGGCCCTCGCCGCCGTGGTCGTCACCGCGTCGCTCTCCCTGGCCGACATCCCGGGGGCGGTACGGTTGTGGCGGCAGCGCCGGACGGAATTCATGTTGTGCTTCGCGGCCTTCGTCGGCGTGGCGGTACTCGGCGTGTTGCCCGGGATCGCCATCGCCGTGGCCCTGTCCGTCCTCAACGTCTTCCGACGCACCTGGTGGCCGTACAACACCGTGCTGGGGCGGGTGCCGGGCCTGGAGGGCTTCCACGACGTCCGCTCCTACCCGCAGGCCGAGCAACTGCCCGGCCTGGTGATCCATCGTTTCGACGCCCCGCTCATCTTCGCCAACGCCAAGGCGTTCCGTGACGAGATCGGGCGACTGGCCGGCGCCGACCCGCGGGTGAGTTGGATCGTGGTCGCGGCGGAGGCGATGACCGACGTGGACACCACCGCCGCCGACATCCTGGAGGAACTGGACGAGACGCTCAACGCGAACCACGTGCACCTGGTGTTCGCCGAGCTGAAGGACCCGGTGCGCCGCAAGATCGAACGGTACGGGCTCACCCGCACCATCGACCCCGGGCACTTCTTCCCCACGGTGGAGGCCGCGGTCGCCGCCTTCCGCCGGCGCACCGGAACGTGACGGTGCGCGTCGCCGCGTCGGCGGCGGATGCGCACCCGCGGCGGCACGCGGCGGGTCGTCCCCGCCGACCCGGGGTGGCCGGTCGGCACACGTTCGCGCGTTCGCGCCCATCGGCCCGGCCCGGCACCGCCGCGAGGCGGGCGCGGCGCGACTCGCCCGAACGGACCGGATGTGAGGCGCGTCACGTACGGGCCTGATAAGAAGATTCGAGAGTCCGTTATGTCGGACAAGTGACTTTCGAGGAGGCGTCCTCATGCGCGCCACGTCCGAGACCCCCGCAGAGCAGTCGACCGCCGCCACGCCGGTCGAGGAACCGTCCCCGATCCATATCCTCTGGATCAACGCCGGCCTCAGTTGCGACGGCGATTCCGTCGCGCTGACCGCCGCGATGCAACCGTCGATCGAGGAGATCGTCACCGGCGCGCTGCCCGGACTGCCGCCGATCGCCGTGCACTGGCCGTTGATCGACTTCGAGTGCGGACCGGTCCAGGGCGCGGACACCTTCATCGAATGGTTCTTCAAGGCCGAACGGGGCGAACTGGACCCGTTCGTGCTGGTGGTCGAGGGATCCATCCCGAACGAGTCGATCAAGACCGAGGGATATTGGAGCGGATTCGGCGACGATCCGGCCACGGGCCAGCCGATCACCACCAGCGAGTGGCTGGACCGGCTCGCGCCCAAGGCCACCGGCGTGGTGGCGATCGGTACCTGCGCCACCTACGGCGGAATCCACGCGATGGCCGGCAACCCCACCGGCGCGATGGGCGTCCCCGACTACCTGGGCTGGGACTGGAAGTCCAAAGCCGGTCTGCCGATCGTGTGCGTGCCCGGGTGCCCGATCCAGCCGGACAACTTCGCCGAGACGCTGACCTACCTGCTCTACCAGCTCGCCGGGTCCGCGCCGATGATCCCACTGGACGACAAACTGCGTCCCACCTGGCTGTTCGGTGCCACCGTGCACGAGGGCTGCGACCGCGGCGGTTACTACGAGCAGGGTCAGTTCGCCGACGAGTACGGCTCGCCGCTGTGCCTGGTGAAGCTCGGCTGCTGGGGTCCGGTGGTCAAGTGCAACGTGCCCAAGCGCGGCTGGATCAACGGCGTCGGCGGTTGCCCGAACGTCGGCGGAATCTGCATCGCCTGCACGATGCCCGGCTTCCCGGACAAGTTCATGCCGTTCATGGACGAACCGCCCGGCAGCAAGATCTCCTCGACCGCCAGCGGTGCGTACGGCGTGGTGATCCGCAAGCTGCGCTCGATCACGGCGAAGACCGCGGACGAGGAAACCAAGTGGCGCCACACCGGGCGCGAGCTGACCACCGGCTACCGCCCGCCCCGGTGAGCGGATCGCCTTCGTAGTCCCCGACCCCGCGGCCGGCTCCACGCATGCCGCAGTCCTCACCGCAGAAGGGCACAACACACGATGGCACCCTCGACCAAGACGGCCGCCGACGGCAGCGGCCTGACCGAGATGTCCTGGGACCCGATCACCCGGATCGTCGGCAGCCTGGGCATCCACACCAAGATCGACTTCAAGCGGAAACGGGTCGCCGAGTGCTACAGCACCTCGTCGGTCTTCCGCGGCTACAGCGTGTTCATGCGGGGCAAGGACCCGCGCGACGCGCACTTCATCACCAGCCGGATCTGCGGCATCTGCGGCGACAACCACGCCACCTGCTCGGTGTACGCGCAGAACATGGCCTACGGCGTCAAGCCGCCGCACCTGGCCGAATGGATCATCAACCTCGGCGAGGCCGCCGAGTACATGTTCGACCACAACATCTTCCAGGAGAACCTGGTCGGGGTGGACTACTGCGAGCGCATGGTCCGTGAGACCAACCCCGGCGTACTGGACCTGGCCGAACGCACCGAGGCGCCGCACGCCGCCGAACACGGCTACCGCACCATCGCCGACATCATGCGCTCGCTCAACCCCATCGAGGGCGAGTTCTACCGCGAGGCGCTGGCGGTCAGCCGCTACACCCGGGAGATGTTCTGCCTGATGGAGGGTCGGCACGTACACCCCTCCACGCTCTACCCGGGCGGTGTGGGCACCGTCGCCTCGGTCCAGCTGTTCACCGACTACCTCTCCCGACTGATGCGCTACGTCGAGTTCATGAAACGCGTCGTCCCCCTGCACGACGACCTCTTCGACTTCTTCTACACCGCCCTGCCCGGCTACGAGGAGGTCGGGCGGCGGCGGGTACTGCTCGGATGCTGGGGCGCGCTCAACGACCCCGACCACTGCGACTTCACCTACCGCAACATGACCGACTGGGGCCGGCGCATGTACGTCAGCCCCGGCATCGTGGTCGACGGCAAGCTGATCACCAACGATCTGACCGAGATCAACCTGGGCATCCGAATCCTGCTCGGCAGCTCCTACTACCAGGACTGGGAGGGCCGGGAGCTGTTCGTCACCCACGACCCGCTGGGCAACCCGGTCGACCCGCGCCACCCGTGGAACCAACACACCATCCCCGCCCCGCAGAAGCGGGACTTCGACGGCAACTACAGCTGGGTCATGTCGCCGCGCTGGTTCGACGGCACCGACTACCTCGCCCTGGACACCGGCGGCGGCCCGCTCGCCCGACTCTGGTCCACCGCGCTCAACGGACTGGTCGACACCGGCTTCGTCAAGGCCACCGGGCACAGCGTGATCATCAACCTGCCCAAGTCGATGACCAAACCGGAAACCACCTTCGAGTGGAAGATCCCGCAGTGGAGCAACGCCCTGGAGCGCAACCGGGCGCGCACCTACTTCCAGGCGTACATGGCCGCCATGGCGGTGTACTTCGCGGAGAAGGCACTCGAGGAGGTGCGCTCGGGCCGGACCACGACGTGGGAGAAGTTCGAGGTGCCCGACCAGGCGGTCGGCGTCGGCTTCACCGAGGCCGTGCGCGGCGTGCTCTCGCACCACATGGTGATCCGGGACGGGAAGATCGCCAACTACCACCCGTACCCGCCGACCCCGTGGAACGCCAGCGTTCGAGACACCCTCGGCACCCCCGGGCCCTACGAGGACGCGGTGCAGAACACGCCGATCTTCGAGGAGAACCCCCCGGAGAACTTCAAGGGCATCGACATCATGCGGGCCGTGCGCAGCTTCGACCCCTGTCTGCCGTGCGGTGTGCACATGTATCTCGGCGACGGCAAGACCCTGCAGAAACTGCATGTGCCCACCGGGCTGAGCGGACTGAGCGGATGAACGCCGAACGGACCGGACTGCGGGTCGAGGAGATCCTGACCCGCCTGGGCGACAGCCCCGACCCGGACGCGCGCGTCGGTGCCGAGGAACTGGTCCGCGCCCTGATGGACTTCTACGGCACCGGCCTGGCCCGGCTGGCCGCGCTGCTGCGCGACGCCGACGCGGATCGGCGCGCGCTGCTCGACGACGAACTGGTCACCGGCCTGCTCGTCCTGCACGACCTGCACCCCGACGACGTGCCGACGCGCGTCACGCGCGGCCTCGCGGCGCACCCCGAACACCGAGCCGAGTTCCTCGACTACGACGAGCACGGCCGGACCCTGCGGCTGCGGATCACCGCCGCGAGCGGCGGCTGCGGATGCGCGGGCGCGAGCGGGAGCGCCGCGGGCTCACCCGAGGCGGTGGAAGGGCTCCTCGCCGGCTACGCGCCCGAGGTCGAACGGATCGAGATCGAGGACGCCCCGGCCGCGAAGCCCGAACCCGCGCTGCTCCACATCGGCACCCGACCGGCCGATCCGGCCCGGGCCGCGCGGTGAGCGCGCCGTTGCCGACGACCGCTCGACCGGCGGGAGGGCTGCGCCGATTCCGCCTCCCGCCCGGGCCGCGCCCGGAACGTTGCGAGTTGTGCGCCCAGGAGGTCGGTGCCGGACACCGCCACCTCGTGGACACCGACGCGCGGGCCCTGGCCTGCGCGTGCCGGGGCTGCGCCATGCTCTTCGAGCGGCGCGGCGCGGCCGGCGGTCGCTATCGGGCGGTGCCCGAGCGCTACCTCGCCGATCCCGGGCACAACCTGGACGACGCTGCCTGGGACGCCCTGCAGATCCCGGTCGGCCTGGCGTTCTTCCTGCGCAACGCCGCGCTCGACCGGCTGATCGCGCTCTATCCGAGCCCGGCCGGCGCCACCGAGAGCGATCTGGACCCACAGCTGTGGCAGGCGGTGCTCGGCGGGAGTCGGCTCGCCGAACTGCTGCGTCCCGACGTCGAAGCGCTGTTGTTGTCCCGCACCGACGGGGCGAGCGAGTGTTTCCTGGTCCCGATCGACGTCTGCTACGAACTGGTCGGCCGGATGCGCCTGCGCTGGCGGGGCTTCGACGGCGGCGCCGAGGCCCGTGCGGACCTGGCCGCGTTCCTCGCCGACGTACGTTCGCGCGCGCGGGTGCCCGGAAGGGACGAAGCGCCGTGACCGAGTTGCACTTCTCCTGCGTCGGCGTGCGCGCCGACGGCTACGCGGCGGGCCCCACGCTGGTCTTCCGGCTGCGGATCACCGCCGCCGAGCAGTCCCGGGTGCACGCGCTCGCGTTGCGCGTCCAGTTGCGGATCGAGCCCGCCCGGCGGCGCTACGGGACGGCCGAGGGTGCCCGGCTGGGCGTGCTGTTCGGCGAACGCTCCCGCTGGGGCGGCACGCTGCACCCGATCGAATTCGCCCAGGTGGCGTGTACCGTGCCGGGCTTCACCGCGGAGACCGAGGTGGATCTGGCGGTGCCGTGCACCTACGACATGGACATCGCCTCGTCCCGCTACTTCCACGCGCTGGTCGAGGGAGAGGTGCCGTTGCTGATGCTCTTCTCCGGGACCGCGTTCACCGGCCCGGGCGGCTTCCGGGTGGAACCGGTGCCCTGGCACAAGGAGGCCGCCTACCGCATGCCGGTCACGGTCTGGCGGGAGATGGTCGAGCAGCACTTCCCCGGCTGCGGCTGGCTGCGGCTGCCGCGCGAGGAGATGGACGCGCTGCTCGCCTACCGGGCTCGGCACGCGTTGCCCTCCTGGGAGGCCACGATGCGGGCGCTGCTGGCGGGCGCGGAGCCGGACGCCGAGCCGGTGCGGGCCTTCGGTGTTCGCCGTGATCGCTCCGGCGGGTCGGACCGCACCGAGGAGACCGTACGATGACGCCGTTCGAGCCCGCGATCCGGGAACGGTTCGCCGTCGCGCGACAGATCGCCGACGCCGTGCTCTTCGAGGGCTACGTGTTGTACCCGTACCGGGCCTCTGCCGCCAAGAACCGGATGCGCTGGCAGTTCGGCGTCCTGGTGCCGCCCGCCTGGGGGCCCGGCAGCGGCGAGCATCACGACCAGCGCACCGAGTGTCTGATCGAGCCCCGCGCGGGGGCCAACCTCTCGATCGAGCTGCGCTTCCTGCACGCCCAGCGGCGCACGGTCGAACAGGTCGGCGCCGACGGCGAGTTCGCGACGGTGGATGCCCTGGAGCTGCCCGATCGGGTGCTCGTCCCGTGGGACGAGGGCGTCGAGGAGCGGGTCGAACTGGTGCTGCCGGTCGCGGCGTCGGCCGGGGACGGGTTGGTCCTGCCCTTCGATCGGGCCGAGCACGAGGAGACCGAGGCGGTCGAACTCGACGGTCGCGTGTGCGGTCGACTGGTCCGCCGGCGGGCACGGGTCGACGGGGAGATCCGGGTGCGGACCACCGAACTTCCCGGCCCGTACCGCACGTTCAGGTTGACCGTCGAGGTGGCCAACACCAGTGGGTGGACACCGGACGCGGGTGCCGACCGGGACGCCGCGCTGCCGTACGCGCTCGTGTCGGCACACGTGCTGCTCGGCCTCGACGCCGGCTCCTTCCTGTCCATGACCGACCCGCCGGAATGGGCCCGGGGCGCCGTCGCCGCGTGTACGAACCTGCGGACCTGGCCGGTGCTGGCCGCAGAGCGGGACGACGTGGTGCTGTCCTCGCCGATCATCCTCGAGGATCATCCGCAGGTGGCCCCGGAAAGCCCCGGCGCACTCTACGACGCGACCGAGATCGACGAGATCCTCGCGCTGCGCACCTCGGCCCTGACCGAGCGGGAGAAGCGCGAGGCACGCGGCACCGATGCCCGCGCGGGTGCCGCCGTGGACCTGGTCGACTCGCTCGCCCCCGAGGTGTGGGACCGGCTGCACGGCACGGTGCGGGCGCTGCGCGAGAGCACCGGGTCGGCCGGGCCGACGACCCCGACGGAACCGGGCACGTGGGATCCGGGCGGGTCGGGAGCCGACCGGCCCTGGTGGGACCCGGCAAGCGACGCCGGGTTCGATCCCGCCACGGACCGGGTGTCGGTGGACGGGCGTTCGATCGGTGCCGGCAGTCGGGTCCGGCTGCGGCCGGGGTCGCGCCGCACCGACGCCCAGGATCTGTTCCTGCACGGTCGGGACGCCCTGGTCGAGGCGGTGCTGCACGACGTCGACGGCGTGGTGCACCTCGCGGTGACCGTGGACGGCGACCCCGGCGCGGACATCCGGCGGGCCCAGGGACGGTTCCTGTACTTCCAACCGGACGAACTCACACTCCTGGAGGACGCGTGATCGGTCACGGTCCGCCGACCGAGGGCGTCGAGCGGGTGCTCGTCGCCGGAGTCGGCAACATCTTCCTCGGTGACGACGGCTTCGGAGTGGAGACCGTCGCCAGGCTGGCCGCGCATCCGCTGCCGGACGGTGCCGAGGCGGTCGACTTCGGCGTGCGCGGTGTGCATCTGGCCTACCAACTCCTCGAGGGCTACGACACGTTGATCCTCGTGGATGCCACCGCCCGCGGCGGCGAACCGGGCACCGTGTACCTGATCGAGGCCGTCGCGCCGGGCTCGATCGAGCCCGGCGCGGCGCTCTTGGACGGCCATCGCATGGGGCCCGACGCGGTCCTCGCGCTGCTGGGCACGCTGAGCGCGGGCACCGGCGGAACGCCGCCCCGACGGATGCTGGTCGTCGGCTGCGAACCGGCCGACCTGGACGAACGCGTGGGGCTCAGCCCACCGGTCGCGGCAGCCGTCGACGAGGCGGTCGCGCTGATCCTGCGGGTGCTGCGCCGGCAGGAGCCCAGCCGAACACCGACCGGCGCGCCGGACGCGCCGGACGCGGTCGAGGTCCGACCCGCCACCGCGGACGCGGTGCGCGGTCCCGAGTCTGGAGAGGTGCCGGCGTGCGAAGGATTCTGATCGGCGGAGTGGCCCTGTTCGCGCTCGTCGCGTTCGCGAACCGGGCGGACATTCGACGCTACCTGCGCATGCGTGCCATGTAGCCCCGCCCCGCGAGGTGTTCCCTCGGCGGAGCCCCGCGCTGCGGCGAACGGCGTACGTGCGACGTCGGATACGGCGTGGGTGCCGGGTCGCGGCGCCGCCGGTGCCTGTAATGGAGCGCGGGCCCGTCGACTCGGCGGGCTGCCGGCGATGGATCGTCGAGCCCGGGAGAGGGTCGATGCACGAGATGTCGATTGCCTTGGCCGTCATCGAGCAGGTCGAGGCGGCCGCCGCGCGTACCGGGGAGCGCGCCGCGCTGAGCGTTCGGCTGCGGGTCGGCGAACTGGCCGGGGTGGTTCCCGACGCGCTCGCCTTCGCGTTCGAGGTCGCGCGCGTCGAGACGGTGCTGCGCGACGCGGAGTTGGTGGTCGAGGGCATCCCGGGCCGGGCCCGCTGCGGCGGATGCGCCGTCGAGTGGGCGGTGGGCATGCCACCGGACCTGTGCTGCCCCGAATGCGCGGGCGCGAGTACCGAACTGTTGTGCGGGCGCGAATTGCAGATCGTCGACGTGTGCTGGGCCGATCCGGCCCGGACCGTCGGATACGCCCAGGCCACCCAGGAGGGTTGACCCAATCATGTGCCGAGTCGACGAATTGCGGCAGGCCGTGCTCGCCCACAACGATCGCGGGGCGAGCGACCTGCGCGCCGAACTGGCCGCACGCGGGGTGATCGCGGTCAACCTGCTGTCCAGCCCCGGCAGCGGCAAGACCGCCCTGCTGGAGGCGGAGTTGCGCCTGGCCGGCGAACTCGGAGTGCCGGTCGCGGCGTTGACGGCGGACCTGGCCACCGACAACGACGCGACGCGGTTGGCCCGGTCCGGGGCACCGGTCAAGCAGATTCTCACCGACGGGCTGTGCCACCTGGAGGCCGCGCAGTTGCGTCGACAACTCACCGGCTGGCTGCCGGCGAGAACCCGTGTGCTGTTCGTGGAGAACGTCGGCAATCTGGTCTGCCCGGCCTCCTACGACCTGGGCGAGAGCCTGCGGGTCGCGCTCGCCTCGGTGACCGAGGGGGAGGACAAGCCGCTCAAGTATCCGTCCGCGTTCGGTCTGGCGAACCTGGTGGTGGTGACCAAGATCGACCTCGCCGAGGCGGTCGAGTTCGACGAACACACCTTCCTGGCCAACGTCCGACAGGTGAACCCCGGTGTCGAGGTGTTGCTCACCTCGACCAGGACCGGTCTGGGGGTCGGCGAGTTGTTGACACGCGCGGTCGCGGTGCTCGACGGCGCGGCGGTGCATACGCCGGCCATGGCGCGGCACGCGGCGGACGGTCACACCCACGCGCACGGATCGACCGACACCGGGCAGGGGACCGGCAACGGCCCCGGGCACGAGCCCGGTCGTGCCCATGGCCATGGTCATGGGCATGGCCATGAGCACGGGCTGGGGCACGGACACACGCGCGAGATCGACCCGCGGCCGGTTCCGGCGCGGGAGCCGTCTTGACCGCCGCCGGGTCGCCCCAGGTCGCGCAACGGCGTCGGATGCTCGTGCGCGGCACCGTGCAGGGCGTCGGCTTTCGGCCGTTCGTCTACACGCTGGCCACCGAGCTGGGGCTGGCCGGACACGTCACCAACACCGGTGTCGGCGTGCTCGTCGAGATCGAGGGCGGGTCGGCCGAGGTGGCCGCGTTCTGCCGGCGGATCGACACCGAGGCACCCGCGCTGGCCTTGGTCGAGTCGATCACCCACGAGGAACTGGCGATCGGCGGCGACACCGGATTCACGATCGTGGCGTCGGTGCCGCCCGAGCCGGGCGCCGCGCACCGCACCCGGATTCCGCCGGATGTCGCCACGTGCGCTCGTTGCCTGGCCGAACTCGAGGACCCCGCCGACCGCCGTCACCTGCACCCGTTCATCACCTGCACCGATTGCGGCCCGCGCTTCACCATCGTCACCGCGCTGCCGTACGACCGCGCGCACACCACGATGGCCGACTTCCCGATGTGCCCCGACTGCGCCCGGGAGTACACCGATCCCGGCGACCGACGCTTCCACGCGCAACCCATCGCGTGCCACGCCTGCGGACCCCGGCTGGCCCTGGTCGACGCGGACGGTGCCCCGATCGGCTTCGGCACCCTGGACGAGGCCCGGCGAATGCTCGCCCAAGGGGCGATCCTGGCGGTCAAGGGCATCGGCGGCTACCACCTGGCCTGCGACGCGGCCGACGAGGACGCGGTGCTGCGGTTGCGCGAGCGCAAGGGGCGCGGCGACAAACCGTTCGCCCTGCTGGCCCGCACGCTCGCCGAGATCGAGCCACACGCCGCGATCACGGACGCGGAGAAGGAATTGCTCACCGGCGCCGCGCGGCCGATCGTCCTGCTGCGGCGGCGCCCGGCGGCCCGGGCCGCGCTGCCGGAGGCGATCGCCCCGCGCTGCCCCGATCTGGGCTTCATGTTGCCGTACACACCCCTGCACCACCTGCTCCTGGGGCTGCTCGACGACCGGGCCGGGCCACGCCTGCTCGTACTCACCAGCGGCAACGCGGCCGGCGAGCCGATCGTGACCGACGACGGCGAAGCACTGACCCGGCTCGCGACACTCGCGGACGGCTGGCTCACCCACGACCGACCCATCCGGGTGCCGCTGGACGATTCGGTGGTGCGGGTGGTGGACGGCGAACCACTGTTCGTCCGGCGCTCGCGAGGTTGGGCGCCGCTGCCGATCCGGCTGCCGGTGGAGGTGCCCGCGACGCTCGCCGTCGGCGGGGACCTGAAGAACACGTTCGCGCTGGCCGAGGGCCGCGAGGCGTGGCTGTCCGGGCATGTCGGCGACATGGACGACCTGGCCACGCAACAAACCTTCGAGCACACGATCGAGCACCTGGGCGCGATCACCGGCGTGCGTCCGGAGGTGCTGGTCGCCGATCGCCATCCGGGCTATCGCTCCACCGGGTGGGCCCGGCGCGCCGCGGCCCGACGGCCGGTACGGCTGATCCAACACCATCACGCGCACATCGCCGCCGCGATGGCCGAACACGGACTGGACGGCGCCGCGCCGGTGCTGGGCGTCGCCTTCGACGGGACCGGCTACGGGGACGACGGTGCGGTCTGGGGCGGCGAGTTCCTGCGCGCCGACTACGCCGACTTCCACCGGGTGGCGCACCTGCGCTACGTGCCCTTGGCCGGTGGCGACGCGGCGGTGGCCCGGCCGTACCGGATGGCGCTGGCCCACCTGTACGCGGCCGGGATCGAGTGGTCGCCGGATCTGCCGTGTGTGCGGGCCGGTTCCGACGAGGAACGCCGGGTATTGGCGCGTCAACTCGAACGCGACCTGAACTGCGTGCCCACCTCCAGCATGGGTCGCCTCTTCGACGCGTTCGCGTCGCTGATCGGCGTCTGTCACCTGGCCGGCTACGAGGCACAGGCGGCGATCGAGTTGGAGGGCGCGGCCGTTCGACGGCCCGGACCGGTCCGCGGGTACACGTTCGCGCTGCTCCCGGGCGAGGGCGAGGGTGATCCGCTGATCGCCGACCCGGGCCCGGTGTTCGCGGCGGCGATCGCCGACCTGCGGGCCGGCTGTGACCCCGAGCTGCTCGCGGCGCGCTTTCACCACGCGGTGGTCGATCTGGTGGTCGCGGTGGCCGAGCACACGCGGGAGCGGTACGGGCCGACGCCGGTCGCGCTCACCGGCGGCGTGTTCGCCAACGCGATCGTTTCCTCCGCCTGCGGACGGGCGCTGCGCGAACGGGACTTCACCGTGCTGCGCCATCGTCTGGTGCCGCCGAACGACGGCGGGCTGGCGCTGGGCCAGGTGCTGGTCGGCGCCGGTCGGCGGGCGCCGGGCGAGACGGGCCGCCCGTGAGCGTGCGCCCGATCACCCATGAGTCGACGACCCGCGAGCGTGGTCGTTGTCGGACGACGAGGAGAGAGCGATGTGCCTGGCGGTGCCCGGCAGAGTGACGAAGATCGAGGAACGGGACGGAACCCGGATGGGCCTCGTCGACTTCGGCGGTGTGGTCAAGGACGTGTGCCTGGAGTACGTCCCCGACCTGAAGGTCGGCGAGTACGCCATCGTGCACGTGGGCTTCGCGCTGCAACGGCTGGACGAGGAGTCGGCCCTTCGCACGCTTGCCCTGTTCGACGAGATGGGGCTGCTCCAGGAGGAGTTCGGTGATCCCTGGGAGGCGGCGGGCGCGGCGTCCGGGGAGTTCGTCCGGCCGGAACCCGTGGTCGTCCCCGACCCGATTCCCAGTGATGTGTCGAAGGAGGCACTGCGGTGAAGTACCTGGACGAGTTCCGTAATCCGGAGGTCGGTCGGCGACTGCTGGACGAGATTCGAGCCACGGTGACCCGGCCGTGGTCGATCATGGAGGTCTGCGGCGGCCAGACGCACACCATCATTCGGCACGGCATCGACCAACTGCTGCCCGCCGAGGTGGAGTTGATCCACGGTCCCGGCTGTCCGGTGTGCGTGACGCCGCTGGAGGTGATCGACAAGGCACTGGCCATCGCGGCACGCCCGGGCGTGATCTTCTGCTCGTTCGGCGACATGTTGCGGGTGCCGGGCACCGATCGCGACCTGTTCCGGGTACGCGGCGAGGGCGGTGACGTGCGAGTGGTCTACTCGCCGCTGGACGCGCTCGCGATCGCCCGGGACAACCCCGACCGGGAGGTGGTGTTCTTCGGCATCGGCTTCGAGACCACCGCACCACCCAACGCGATGACGGTGTATCAGGCCAAGCGGCTGGGCATCCGCAACTTCAGCCTGCTGGTGTCGCACGTGCGCGTTCCGCCGGCGATCGAGGCGATCATGAATTCGCCCGACTGTCGGGTACAGGGCTTCCTCGCGGCCGGGCACGTGTGCAGCGTGATGGGCGTGGAGGAGTACCCGGAACTGGCCGAGCGGCATCGGGTGCCGATCGTGGTCACCGGGTTCGAGCCGTTGGACATCCTGGAGGGCATCCGGCGTACGATCGGCCAACTCGAGCGGGGCGAGCACACGGTGGACAACGCCTACGCCCGGGCGGTGCGGGAGCAGGGCAATCCCGCCGCGAAGGCGATGCTGGCCGACGTGTTCGAGGTGACCGACCGGGCCTGGCGCGGCATCGGGGTGATCCCGAACAGCGGGTGGCGGCTGTCCTCGCGCTATCGCGACTACGACGCCGAGCACCGCTTCGAGGTGACCGGGATCGACACCCTGGAACCGGCCGAGTGCCGCAGCGGCGAGGTGTTGCAGGGCCTGCTCAAGCCCAACGAGTGCGCGGCGTTCGGCACCACGTGTACCCCGCGCAATCCGCTCGGCGCGACGATGGTCTCCAGTGAGGGCGCGTGCGCCGCCTACTACCTCTACCGTCGGCTCGACGCCGCCGACGCCGCGCCCCGGGAGGCGACCCCCGTTGGCTGAACTCACCGATCTCACCGACCTCACCGTCATCGCCGACTCGCCCGCGGCCGCCGTGCCCGCCGCGCCGGACTTCTCCGGGTGGACCTGTCCGGCGCCGTTGCGCGATCATCCGCGGATCGTGACCGGACACGGTGGCGGCGGCGCGTTGTCCGCCGAACTCGTCGAACACGTCTTCGCCCCCGCGTTCGGGGGACCCCTGCTCGCCTCGCTCGCCGACTCCGCGGTGGTCACCCTCGGCGGGGCGCGACTGGCCTTCTCCACCGACTCGTTCGTGGTCCGACCACTGTTCTTTCCCGGTGGCGGCATCGGCGATCTCGCGGTCAACGGGACGGTCAACGACCTGGCCATGAGCGGTGCCAAGGCGGCCTATCTGTCCGTCGGGTTCATCCTGGAGGAAGGCGTCGAGACGTCGGTCGTCGCGCGGGTGGCCCAGGCGCTCGGCGACGCGGCGCGCGCCGCCGGCGTCGAGATCGCCACCGGCGACACCAAGGTGGTCGAGGCCGGACACGGGGACGGCATCTACCTCAACACCGCCGGGATCGGCCTGGTCCCGGCCGGCGTCGATCTACGCCCACAACGCGCCGCCCCGGGGGACGTGGTGATCGTCAGCGGCGACATGGGGGTCCACGGGGTGGCCGTGATGAGCGTGCGCGAGGGCCTGGAATTCGATGTCGAGATTCGCAGCGACTGCGCCGCGTTGGGCGGCCTGGTCGAGGCCATGCTCGCGGTCACCCCGGACCTGCACGTGCTTCGCGATCCCACCCGGGGCGGTCTGGGGGCCGCGCTCAACGAGATCGCGGCGGCGGCCCGTGTCGGGGTGGAGATCGCCGAACGCGATGTCCCGGTGCCCCCTCAGGTGGCCAACGCGTGCGCCATCCTGGGCCTCGATCCGCTGTATGTGGCCAACGAGGGCAAGCTGGTCGCCTTCGTACCCCGCGAGCACGCCGACGCGGTGCTCGCGGCGATGCGGGCGCATCCGCTGGGTGCGGGGGCGGCGGTGATCGGCGAGTGCGTCACGGCGCACCCGGGGATGGTGGTGGCGCGTACCGGGCTGGGCGGAACGCGGGTACTGGACATGCCGATCGGGGAGCAACTGCCTCGGATCTGTTGAACGGCGGCACGACCGACACGCGACGGCCGCCTCGCCCGCGACGCGGCCGTCGCCGGCACGACGCGCCGAAAACCGGCGGTGCTCGCCGCCGCGTGTTCGGGCGCCGTCGCACGGTCCGGATCGGTCGATGCCGATTCGTTGTCTGATTCGGGTCGTCGGTTCGTCGAACATGCCGTCGGAACACGGCTGTTCCACGCATGATCAATGGATGCGCGCTCGTGGGGGCGATGGGGATTCGTCGGGCGCGGCCGTGACGGGCGTGGAGTGGGGATGGTGGGGGACATGACGGGGTGGTTGCGGGCTGCCGGGCGCTCCTCGACGGCGGTGGTACTCGCGCTGGTTCTGGCCGTGGTCGCCGGATGCACGTCGGGCGGCGGCGGAGGCGACGGTGGGGGCTCCGTCGAGGGGGCGAACCCGCAGGGGGGCGTGTCCGTGTCGGCGCCGGCCAAGGCGTTCACGGGGGCTTCGCCGGTCCTGCAACTGAGTACCGTCGAAGACGCGCCGCCGCCGATCGGCGCGTACAAGCTCTTCGGCAAGCCGACCAGGATCGAGGTACGGGGCGGCGCACTCGCCAAGGGGCGGGCCGTGGTGACCCTGGACTATCCGGCCGAGGCGACGCCGCAACAAGTGGAGAACCTGCGGGTGTTGCGGTACGAAGGCAACGAATGGCAGGCCCTGACACCGGAACACGTGGACACGGCACGGCGCCGGGTCTCGGTGAGCACGGACCGCTTCTCGCTCTGGGGGATCGGCTGGTGGGACGTCGAAAGCGCGATCTCGACGACCCTGACCAAGGCGAGGAATCTGCTGAGCACCGACGGCGTGCTGGGCATCGGCAAACGTGTGGCGAACCCGCCCACCGTCGAGTGCGCGTACCCGGCGCTCACCCTGACTCTCGACGTCGAGAAGTTCGTACCGGGCGCGATCACGTGCGCCAAATTCGATGTCGCCGACGCGTCGCGGCGAACCCTCGACCTGTACGTGAGCAATCCGCACTTCACCCCGTTCCTGCTCGATCTGCCCGCCGGCGTCCGGTCCGTCGAGGCCAAGCCGGACCCGGACAATCCGTATACGCTCCTGGCCCGGACCATGGCCGCGGCGCAGAACCTGCCCGTCGCGTTCCTGCCCGCCGGCGGCATGATCCGGCTCAAGGTCGACCTGTCGAAGCTGACCGCCGGCGCCGCGATCACCGGCACCCTGGACGCGGCGACCCCGCTGTTGGATCTGGCCACGGCGACCTTCAAGGGCATGCTGCCCGCCGAACCGACCGATCCCGTGGTCCGGGCGGTGGCGGTGAGCCACGAGGCCGCCGAGGCGTTCGCCTGCATGTACAAGCACGGGACGGAGATCTCCAAGCTGCCGAATCCCTCCGCCGCCGACATCGCCGGCCGACTCGTCGCGGGCGCACGCGAGTGCGGTGACGCGATACGCAAACTCGGCACCCGACTCGCCGTCGCCGTCGGTCGCCAGGGCTGGAGCCCGGAGCAGGTCGCGTCGGCCGCGGGCAAGCAGGTCGAGGAACTGTGCGAGAAGCTTTGCCCCGGGATGATCCGGGCGATCCTGGCGATGTGGGAACACGAACCCCTGCTGATGGAAGTGGGGACGTCCATCGCCGAGGGAGCGAACGGATTCAAGGTCTACCGCCTCGGACTCGCCGCCGTCGAACCACCGTTCGCCCGACTCGCCGAGGTGTTGCCGGGCGGCGACATCCCCGGATTCACCGTCAGGCCACCGATCGTCGACAACAACAACCGCTTCGGCGGCGGCACGCTGGAGACGGTGCCCAGCCCCGGCACCCCGTGCGTGGACCAACTCAAGGGCAAGCACTGGGACACCTGGCTGTATCCCCAACCCCAGTTCGCCGCGCGGTCCTATCTCGCCGACGACATCGCCACCACGATCTCCCTCTGGTACGTCCGCAGGGACTTCCGGGACCTCACCAGTGACTACTTCGTCCAGCTCGTCGGCAGTGGCAAGTGCACGCTCAAGCCGACGGGCAGATATCAGGAGAGGCTGGAAGAGACCTCCGAGCCCTATTCGGGCCCGCGCGTGAAGGGCCTGGCCGACTTCCGCGGATTCCTCACCTACGTGCCGAACGCCGACGGCTTCCACACACGCCCTCGCGCCGCGCTGTACGACCCGAGCACCGGCGTACTCGTGCTGGTCGAGGGCCGGGTGGCCGACTCCGTGACGTTGGAGGATCCGGATCCCCCGACCTTGGACGCCCTCGAACGTCGGGTCGGCAGCCAGGTCGAATACCTCGTCCACCGCCTCGACGACCAACTCGGGACACAGTTCGTCGCCGCGAACTGACACTGGCCGCCCTGCGACGAGCACCGGGCGGCGGTCGGGTGAATTGCCGCGTGTCGACCTCGGGCGGTCCGGGTCGATCGCCGATTCGACGTACGGTGGGTGGTGGTCGGGTGAACCACCGTACGTCGAAGCGGAGATTCGCCGGTGTCGGCCCCGCGCGAGCGGGGATCTCTCCGGCGGGGCTGTGGAGAGTTCGCTCCGCCGGGTGTCCGGACGATCCCACACAGGCAGGGGAGTCTCTTGGTCGAACACTTTCGCCCACACGCTCCGCGCGAGCGGCAGGCACTCGTCGATCTGTTGACGTGGTTCGATTATTGCCTGGACATCAAGGACTTCGAGGGTTACGCCCGCTGCTTCACTCCCGACGGTGTGTTGTCGCTGCCGTCGGGCGAGGTGCGGGCCCCCGACGTGGCGGAGTTCGTGCGTCGGGACCTGGGGCGCTTCGACCGCACACACCACATGACCGGCAATCACATCTTCGACACGGGGGACGGCGGCGTCCGGATGCGAGCCAACCTGCTCGCGGTCCACCGCCACGGCGCCGATACCCGGGGGCACTGGGACGTGGGTGCGGTGTATCACTGCGTGTGCGAACACACCGACGACGGCTGGCGGTTCGCGCACGTCCGGTTGGAGGTCGTCTGGGAGAACGGCCGTGCGGACCCCTCGGCCTGAGGCTCGCCTCCGGACGCGACCGGCCTTGCGGTTCGGCGACGGAAGACGCGGCTGAGCCTTTCGCCGAGGGGTGTCCGGCCGCGTGGATTCGGCCGTGCGGGTTCGGCCGCGCGGGCGTCGGATCGGGGTCGAGGGTCAGGGATCCAAGGGGAGTCGGTCACCTGTGGCGCCGACTTCCAGCGACGAGTAGCCGGGGTGCGCCAGGCGGTGGTGCACGTGGATCTGATCGGCCCACGGTGGATCGAAGGGCGTGAACGCGCGCAGCCCCAGGACGCGGCCGATCGGGCGGTCGGGGTGGGCGGCGTTGAAGTCGGCGATCGCGGCGGCCTCGCCGATGTGTTCGGTGGTGCCGGGGAGGTCGTCCAGGTAGCAGGTCACCCGGGGCAGCAGGTACTCGTGTGCGGGACTGCGGAAGAGGTCCAACGCGGTCGTCGTCGAGGTGTAGTGGTCCATGTCCAGACACACGAACCCGACCGGGTGAGCGCGCAGCAGGTCCGCACGGGTGTCGAGGTAGTGGGGCAGCGTCTCGGCGAGGTCGCCGATCACCAGTTCGGTCTCGCCCAGGCGGGCACGCAGCCGGTCGTGGTCCATGGGGTAGAAGCCGGGGCCGAACAGATAGGGCAGATCGCGGGGATCCTTGGCCGGGGGCATGCCCGTCCCGCTGTCGAAGCCGACCACCCGCACCGCGACCCCCGTGGCGGCGGCGTAGTGGCGGGCGTGTTCGGCCAGCGTCAACAGCCCGTTGCCGCCGGCCACGCCGAACTCGATGACGGTGACACCGCGATGTCCCAGTCGCGCGGCCGACTCGGTGGCCCGGCGTACCCCGTAGGCGTAGTGGGGCCGTTCGACCAGGCCGAACCGGTACGCCGTCGCGGTGTCGACGCCGGGCAGCTTGCGTAACAGGCGGTTGCGGGCGGCGTGTCGGGTGCCGGACTTGGACCAGTCCCACAACACGTCGGCCCACCCCCCGGTGGGCCGACGGCCGAACGGATGACCCTTCTGGGCGGTCGAACGTGGACCCTTGCGGACCATGGCTTCCCCCTTCGCGCGGCGGACGACGTCCACCGCAGCCTTCCCTTCCGCACTCCCCGCCCAATCGGACCGAGAACGTCCGGCGGTGCATGCGCCGGTACGGCCCGGCCCCGGAATCCGATTCCCAGGCCGCTGTTCGTCACCGTTCGGGCGAACCACCCACCCCCGTGATTTCACGGCCGGGTCGTGGTCGGTCGTCCGGGGTCGGCGCGGGCGGGCCCGCCCGGTCGTGTGCGTTCGCCGCCGCGCCGATCGTGGCGGCGGCCGTGCGGAGCGCGTCCATCATCGCGGTGGACGCGGGTTGGGCGGGGGCGCGGTCGCGTACCGCGGCGTAGACGCCACGAACCGCCTCGGGGTCGCGCAGGTCACGCACCGTCACTCCCGGGTGCGGACGGTCGCCCAGCCCCAGGCCGGGGATGAGGCTGATGCCCAGGCCCGCCGCGA
Organism: Embleya hyalina; assembly: GCF_003967355.1. GTDB lineage: Bacteria > Actinomycetota > Actinomycetes > Streptomycetales > Streptomycetaceae > Embleya > Embleya hyalina. Next base: position 69,359 of record NZ_BIFH01000042.1, read on the forward strand.
CAAAGGCCTGCGCGGTGGCGTAGTCCTCGGTTCGGACCGTGAACGCGGGAGTGAAACCGGCCGCGGCGCAGACCGTGAGGACGGCGTCCAGACACGGCCCCGGCGGGGCACTGCCGATCCAGGAGTGGGCGGCCAGGTCGGCGAGTTCGAGGTCGTCGCGGGCGGCGAGGGGATGTCCGTCCGGCAGTACCACGCGGTAGTTGTCGGTACACAGGTGGGTGAACCGTACGCCCTCGACCACCGGGGTCGGCCCGGCCCGGAGCACCAGGGCGAGGTCGGCCCGCCCGTCCAGCACCTCGGGCAGCGGGTCGTCGGGATCGGTGAGCCGCAAGTCCACGTGGATCCCGGGGCGTTCCCGACGCAGCGCGGCCACGGCCGGGGCCACCAACGCGGCTCCGGCGCCGGCGAAATAGCGCAGCGCGACCCGCCCGGAACGCCCCGCCCGCAGGTCGGCCAGCACCGCCTCGGCCTCGTCGATCCGGGCGCCGATGTCGGCCGCGTAGGCACTCAACGCCCGGCCGCCCTCGGTGGGTCGTACGCCTCGCGGGGTGCGTTCGAGCAGGGGCAGTCCGGCCTCGCGCTCCAGGGCGGCGATCTGCTGGCTGACCGCCGAGGGGGTGTAGCCGAGACTGCGCGCCGCCGCGGTGATCGACCGCGCCGAGACCACCGCCAGCAGCACCTGCATCCGCCGTACATCGAGCATGCAGTGGAGCTTAATGCCGTATGAAGATCTTATCGCTTGTCTTAAGCGTCGAGGTCGGCGACCGTTGTCTTCGAGAGGTTGCGCACCCGCCGAGAACGCGCGAACTCACCCCGGACGCGAGGCCGTATGACCGTATGGCCGGATGTCCGGAGAGTCGCGCGTCGCGTGGTCGCACGACCGCAAAGCCGGGACGTTCGCAAGCCGAGCGGTCGCGAACCGCCGCGACGACCGTTCCTCACCGCAGGGCGCTCGAGCCGCCTCTCGCCATCGTCGGCGCGGGCCGTCTCGCCCGCCCGCATCGTTCACCCCGATACGGAGGCATCCCCATGGCAGGACTGATCATCGTCGGCGCCGGACCACTCATCGGACAGTCCGTCGCACGCCGCTTCGCGCGCGAGGGCCTGCCCGTCGCCGTTGTCGCACGCGGGCAGGGCACGGTCGACAAGGTGGTGGCCGCCGTCGCGGACGAGGGTGGCCGGGCCATCGGGTTCACCGCCGACGCGGCCGACGAGGCGTCCCTGCACTCCGCGCTCGACGCGGCGACAGCGGCACACGGCGTCCCCGACGCACTGGTCTACAACGCGGGCGTGATCCGCGCGGATCGCCTGGGCGAGTTGTCCTCGGCCGAACTCCTGGACACCCTCGCGATCAACGTGGTCGGCGCCCTGGCCACCGCCGCGCGCGTCGGCCCGGCGATGGCCGCGGCCGGACGCGGGACGATCATCGTCACGGGCGGCATGCGCGACCCGGACGCGAACCGGATCAGCCTGTCGCTCGGCAAATCCGGGGTCCGTACGGCCACCGAACTGATCGGCCGGGAGTTCGGCCCGGCCGGTGTCCACGTCACCACGGTCACCGTCTGCGATGTCGTCGAGGCCGGCACACCGTACGACCCGGATCTCATCGCCGACACCTATTGGGAGTTGCACCTGCGCACGCCCGAACAGTGGGAACGTGTGGTCTTGTTCGCCCGCTGAGCCCGGACCGAGCCCGGACCGCAGGGTGGTGCGCACCGCCGCCCTGCGGAACCGGGGCTTCGGTGTGCCGGTCGTCAGTTCGGGAGGGGAGGTTTGCGGGCGATCAGGAACGCCTGGGGGGTCTTTTCCTCCGGGTCGGGTTCGCGGACGAGACGGGCGACTTCGTCGAACCCCGCGGCACGCAGCATGGCCGCGGTGGCGTCGACCGGAAACCGGTACACGTCCAGATCCACCGTATGCCCGTAGGCATGGTGGAGTCGCACCTTGCCCTCGCCGACCTTGAACGCGAGCAGCACGTGGCCGCCCGGAACGAGGACACGGTGGAACTCGCGGTAGATATCGGGGAGTTCGGCCGGAGGAGTGTGCACTGTGGAATACCACGCGACCACACCGGCGAGCGAGTCCCCCTCGACGTCCAGAGCCGCCATGGACCCTTCGCGAAACTCCAGGTGCGGATGGGCGCGACGGGCGACCGTGACCATGGCGGGAGAAAGATCCACTCCGAAAACATCCACGCCGAGGGCGTGCAGATGCGCGGCGATGCGCCCCGGCCCACACCCCACGTCCGCGACCGGCCCGGTCACGTCACCGGCTCCGACCAGATCACCGAACGCCGCGAGCATCGCCCGATCCAACGGCTTGACGTCGAGTTCACCACTCAGGATCCGCGCGTAATCGGCGGCGACGGTGTCATACGACACCCTGATCGTGTCCACGGACAAGGGGGTGGTCATGACCGACGATGTTAGCCGCTGTCCCGCCCGGGATGGGTGAACAAGCCGGTGACGGAAGTGCCCGGACCCGACGAAAAGTTGATCACCGCACCGCCGCCGATGGGGGCGCTGCGCATCATGCCGCCCGCGTATCCGTCCGCCGAGACGAACACGCCCCAGGTCGGCAGCAGGTGCTCGAGATCGCCGGTGATCGGATCGACGACGGGTTGCGGTACGGGGGCGACGCGACGTTGCACGACGAACGGCCCTTCGACACTGTGACGCAACAACGCGGCCCATTCGCGATCGTCGCGCTCCCATCCGGGCACGATGCCGATGCCCGAATAGCCCGCGTTGGGCTTGAGGATGAGGCTCTCCCGGTGCTCCACGCAGAAGTCCGCGAGGTCCACGGTACGGCCGTCGACGTCCGTCGGGCCGGCGCACAGGGCTCGTGTCCAGGGAAGCAGCCGATCCGTCGACCGCCGTTCCTCGTCGGAGAACGAGTCGCGATGGGTGGGATCGGACAGCAGGGCCAGGGCCGCCTTGTCGTTGTGGAGGTGGCTTTCGAGGGTGGTGTGCAGGACGACGCCTCCCTCCTCGTGAACTCGGCAGATCATCTCGTACGCGGCGCGCCCGGCGGGATCGTCGAGGATCTGGTCGACAACGAAGTAGCGGAGGATCAGGTCCACCCGTGTGCCGTCCAGGAACAGCCGATTCCCCCTGCGCCGCAACCCTCCGAGTTCGCCGAGCATGAACCGAACGCCGCAGCGTTCCATCGATTCCCGCAGCGAGGCGAACAACTCGCGATTGGCGCTCAGCCACCCGTCCGCCTCCACCGCGGCGACGACGGGCTCTCGTCCTCCGGCCACCGGCGCGGCGGCACGACGCAACGTCGTGGCCCTCTCCCGCGCGGAGTCGACGTACCCGAGGCCGAACTCCTCGGCGAACGCGACGAAGGGCCGCACCGTCATCAACGCACGGGGTACTTCGGCCAGGTCCGAACCCCCGAGCGTGCCACCGATGTTGAACTCCAGGAGTCGGAAGCACGAGCCGTCGTGATACAAGTCGGCCCGCCCGGATCGGGCGGGTTCGACGCTGCGCAGCCGTCGGATCAGCGCCGCCCGACGGTCGTCGATACCGACGGCCGCGCAGTACGCGTCGAGATCGCCGTCGAACAATCGCTCGGGCAGCGAGACGATCAGGTCGAACACGCCGTTCAGGTCCGCGGCGAGGGTGTCCATGGTGTGCCGTGCGGCGAAGAACGGTCGGGGGGTCAGTCGGCCACCGAAGGCCGCGCGAAACGACGGGGACAACGCGGCGGCGGACATGGCCGTGCGCAAGCGCGCGTCGACGCGACATCGCCTCACGTACTCCGCGGTGACATCGTCGACCGTCTCGCCCGTGACGCCGCCCGGTGCTTCGCCGGTGACACTGTCCACGGTGGGTTCACCTTCCTGTCGTGCGTCAGTCCGCTTCCTCGTTGGCCTTGGCGCGCCCGTGCAACTCGGTCGGTTCGACTTCGACCGGTTCGGCCGGCTCGGCGGGTACGACCGCCGGCCGGGCGGGTCCCGCCCTCGCGATGTGGATGTGTTGGCGCAGGCCGATCCGCCAGGCGACCAGCACGGTGGCCACCGCCATCGTGCCCGCGAGCCAGAAGACGGGTCGGGCGTGCCCGCCGGCCCACCCGGTCGCCGCGCCCGCGAGCACGGTGCCGAGGGTGGCCATGAGGTAGGACACCATGCGCTGCGCGCTCACCACGCGTCCGAGCAGTTCGCGGGGCACGATCGTCTGGATCATCGTGCGGTTCATGACGTTGGTGATCACGATGCTCGCGCTCATCCCGAAACTGGCGGCGGCGGCCGGCGCGACGGTGTCGACGCTTCCCAGTACCACCAGGAGCACGGCGAAGGAGATGGTGCCGCCGGCCAGTGTGTACATCGGCCCGACCCGGCGGATCCAGCGGGACACAAGGGCACCGATGAAGCCGCCGACGCCGCCGGCCGCGACGACCAGACCCACCTGGCCCGGTGGCAGGTCCATGTCGACCTCGAGCAGGTAGACGATCAGCGCATCGACACCGAGGACCAGGTTCACGATGGCCATGACCCACAGCAGGGTGGACATCGGCGCCGTCGTGGTGGTGTAGCGCAGTCCGGCGGCCAGTTCGGCGCGCAGCGTCCGCCAGTCCCGGGGCGCCGCCGGCCTCGCGAACCTCGGCATGTGCTTGCGCACCAGGCCCAGTGTGGCCACCGACACCGCGAACGTGGCCGCGGTGGCGAGCAGTCCGAGCCGCAACATGCCGGTGGCGGCCAGCAGACCGGCGATGCCCGGCCCGGCCACGAAGCCGATCTGATTCGCCGACTCGAGCGTGGCGTTCGTACTTTGCAGGCGGTCGGGGAAGGCGTCGCGCACCGCGATCGACAGCGCCAGTTGGAAGAAGACACTGGCCGCTCCGGCGACGAACGCCACCACGAGGATCGCGGTCACGCTCCGGAGGCCGGCCAGCGCGAACAGCGCCAGGAAGCAGGCGGTGCGTGCCACGTCCGCCCACACCAGGACGCGCCAGGGGTTGGCCCGGTCGACCACGACGCCGCCGACGAGGCCGACCACGGTGTAGCCGATGGCACGCGGCGCGGCGGCGAGCCCCGCGGCCACCGGGTTGTGGGTCGACTGCAGGACCAGCAGCGGAACGGCCAGGTTGGCCACGCCGTCGCCGACCAGGGAGACGGCTTGGCCGCCCAGGAAGAGAGGAGCGGTACGCATGGCCTCACGAACCCCTCTCGACGATGTGCGCGTTCGGGGCGGGGTCGCGCGAGGACGCGTTGGAGCGGGTGTGAGCGCCGAAATCGGCGTCGCCGAACCGCGCCTCGTCGAAATCCGCGACGGGGGACGGCGGGAGGGACAGCGTGATGTCCTCGCCGTCCAGGTGGTAGTACTCCTTGTCGAGAACGCTGTTGAGCACCACCGCGCTTCGCCACGCCGCGAGACTCAGGTTCGGGTCCGCCACCCCGTGGCTGCGCAGAGCGCCGTTCTGGATGTAGATGCGGTTCGTATCGGGACCGTCCCACGGTATGCGGTAGTCCCGGTCGACCCGGAACGTCTCTCCCTCGATGGGCAGTCGGTTCCGGATGGGGTCGAGAAACCGGGGGATCCGGTGCCGGAAGCCGGTGGCGAAGACGACCGCGTCACCGTGGATCTCCCGGGTGGCCGTGCCCGGTTCGTCGCGCAGGGTACACGTGAACCCCTCGGCGGTCACGGCGAGGTTCACCAGGCTCGTCCCGGACAGGAGGCGGTGCCCGCAGCCGGGCGGGTCGAGGTAGTCGATCTCGTACAGGCGCCGGTAGAGGGCGGACAGCAGGTCGCGGGAGATTCCGGCGGTGGCCGCGTGTTGTCCGTCGAGCAGCGCGGATCGTCGGGTGTGCGGGAGGCCGTGGAAGTACTCCACGTAGCGGGGGTTGAACCACTCGTCGCTGAAGGCGGAGTCGTCGAGCGGCGAGAGTCCTCCGCGTCCGGTCACCCAGGTGAGCCGGCGGGGCAGGCCGGTGCGGCCGGACAGGATGTCGAGCGCGACCTCGGCCGCGCTCTGCCCGCCGCCCACCAGCAGGACGTCCTTGTCGAGCGCCGGCAACCCTCGGTTCGTGTGCCGGGACGAGTGCCAGATCCGGGGGTCGTCCAGGTCGGCGGCACAGGGTGGGACGAACGGCTCCTGGCCGACGCCGAGGACGAGGTGGGACGCGTGCACGACGCCGTGGTTCGTGGTTACGCGGAAACGGTCGCCGTCGTGGTCGACGGCGACGGCCCGGGTGTCGAACTCGACGCCGAGCAGGCTCGCCGCCCAGGTCAGGTACTGGTCGAACTCCTTGCGGCTGACGTGGTCCCGGGCGGCGATCAGATGCCGGTACAAACGCCGTTGTTCCCGGAGGAAGTTGAGGAAGCTGAAGCGACTCCTGGGATCGACGAGGCTCACCAGGTCCTTCACGCCGCTGACCTGGAGCCGGGAATTGCTCCACAGCAGGCCGGGGTGCCACGACGCGGATTCGCGGGCCTCGATCACGGCGAGGGAAAGGTGCGTCGCCGCCGGGGCGGCCAGGGCCGCCAGGCTCAGATTGGCGGGGCCCGCTCCGATGGCGAGCACGTCGACGGTTCGCTCGTGCGTCATGCGAGTCCGCCCTCCGATCCGAGCGGACGGGAACGCCGTTGGTTGGTAAGGGGGTTCGACGACGGCACGGCGCTCACCGGGCGGACGGCGAGGACGCGGGTCGGCGCGCCGCCATGTCCACGATCTGTGGTTCGCTGATCAATCGGCCGATGGCGGAGGTGGACACCGCTTCGTCCACCAACTCCTCGATGTCCCCGATCGATCGGGCGTGCGACGCGGCCGGCGAGGACATCGACACGCGGCAGCCGACGTCCTGGAGATGGACGACGGCGGCGGGGTCGGCGCGCAGCAGGCCGCTGACGTCCTCGGTGCAGCGGGCGGTCACCTCCCAGATCGCTTCGTGACCGAGCCGGGATCTCGAGTGGGCGCCCAGATGCGCGGCCACCTCGGCCGCGTACCCCATCATCAGGTATTCCTGCGGGTTGGGTCCCCAGTCGACCCCGGTGAGTTGCTTGGGGTTGTCGACGCGCAGCGCCGTCGCCGCCGCCGAGAAGGGGTGCGCGAACGACTCGCTCTGCGGACCGCTGAGCCAGCGGAGGTGTCGGGTGCCGGGCCGGGCCGGGCTCCGCCTCGACCGCGTGGGATCCGCCGGTTCACCGCGTCGGGTCGGCGCGGTCGACGGTTCCCAGGCCCAGTGCACGGGAACCGCGGCGACCAGCGTCGCGTAGTTCGGACTGCGTTGGCGTACCCGTTGGATCAACTCGTCGATCCGTTCGTCCCGGATCTCCGCGTCGATGGCGAAGTCGAGGGTCACCGGCGCCTTGTCCGCGTGGTCGCAGGTGAGGTCGACGGAGACGGCGTCGAACACGATGCCTTTGGCGCTGCCCCCGCCGACGAGTGTCATCAGGGAACAGGAACCGATGCCGGTGAGCGCCAGGTCGATCGGGGTCGGCTCGTCGGTGTCCGAAGTCGTGACCGGTGTGAAGGGGTCCCGGAGGGCGTAGGTGAAGCGGCGTGCGGACTTCACGCGGCCGAACATGGCCGGTCCGACCTCCGCGGACAATCCGCGCAGCGGTGAGTGGCGGGCCCTGCCGACGTAGCGGAACAGTCCCTCCGAGGCGTCTTCCCGTATCTCGTGGACGACTTCGCTGAAGCTCGCGGTATTGAAGCTGTTCCTCACCGGTCCTCCACCTCGCACGCCGTCTTGAGTGCCGTTTGCACGTCCTCGACGAGATCGCCGACGTTCTCGATGCCGACGGAGAAGCGGATCAGCCCGGGATTGATGCCGATCGTGGACATCTGCCGTCGCGTCAGCGAACTGTGGGACGTATTGGCCGGCATGCTCACCAGTGATTCCACGCCGCCCAGGCTCGTCGCCACGTAGGGCAGGGTCAGGTGACTCATGAACCTCAGGGCCCGCTCGTCACCGCCGGCCACCTCGAAGCCGACCATGCCGCCGAAACCCCGGTAGTCCTCCGGGCGCAGTGCCTCGTGGCCCTTCCCGCCCAGGGCCGGGTGGTGGACGGCCTCGACGTAGGGGCTGGAGGCCAGATACCCGGCGAGCGCCACCGCGTTCTCGTTCTGGACCCGTATCCGCAGCGCCAGCGTCTTGATCCCACGCTCGAGCAGGAAACACACCAGCGGGTCGAGGGTGCCGCCGAATCTCAGCACCTGGGCCCAGATGCGGTCGACGAACTTTCGGCGCCCGGTGGCCACGCCGGCGGTCAGATCGCTGTGCCCGCCGAGGTACTTGGTCGCGCTGTGGACGACGATGTCGGCCCCCAGGTCGAGCGGACGCACGTTGATGGGGGTCAGGAAGGTGTTGTCGATCACCAGGAGGGCGCCGGCCTCCTCGGCGATCCGCGCGAGCCCACGGATGTCGGGGGCCTTCAACATGGGGTTCGTCAAGGACTCGAAGAGCAGGAGCTGGGTTTCCGGGCGCACGGCCGCCCGGATCGCGTCGAGGTCGAGCGGATCCACGAAGGTGACGTCGCGTCCCGCGGACGGCATGTCCTCGCGCAGGAGGTTGTAGGTTCCGCCGTAGACGTCGTAGGCGGAGACGATGTGGCTCCCGCAGTTGGTCAACGCGTAGACGGTGGCCGCGATCGCGGCCATGCCCGAGGAGGTCGCCACGGCGCTTTCGGCGCCCTCCAGGGCGGCGATCTTCTCCTGTACCGACCACTGCGACGGATTGCCGTAGCGGGAGTAGATGGGCACGTCGCGCAGGGCGCCGTCGGCGAACGCGTCGTAGCTCGCCTGGTCGAGGAGGAACGTACTGGTCTGAAAGATCGGTGTGCCGACCGCGCCGGTGATCGGGTCCTCGTAGGTGCCGGCGTGAACGGCCAGCGTCTCGGGAGCCAGCGACCTCGACAGGGACCGGTTCTGTGTGGAGATCGGCCCCTTGATGCGCCGGCGGCGCAGTTCGTCGAACCACTCCGCTCCCGGCGTGTGTCCTTCGCCGAACCCTATTGCTGTGCGATCCACTCGTGTCTCCAAGTTGGGAGGGGTTTCCTGATCACGTGTCGGATGACGGGTGTTGCATCCAGCGTTCGCACGTCGTCGCGAACGCCTCGTTGTCGCCCCGGGCGCCGATCGACACCCGTACACCCTCGTCGGGGAAGACCCGCACGGCGATGCCGTCCTCGGCGCAGCGTCGGGCGAAGGCGGCGGAGTCCCCGCCGAGCGGCAGCCACAGGAAGTTGGCCTGACTGTCGGACACGCTCATCCCCGCGGCTCGAAGCGCGTCGCGCAGCCGGGTCCGCTCCCCGACGGCTTCCTCGACCCGGTCGAGCAGTCGTTCGCGCAGTTCCAGGGCGCGGACCGCGGCGGCCTGGGCCGGCGTGTTCAACGAGTAGGCCAGGTAGGCGCGACGGACGCGGGTGGTGATCGCGGGATCGCCGACCAGGTAGCCCACCCGCAGGCCGGCGAGGCCGTACGCCTTGGAGAAGGTGCGCAGGACGACGAGGTTGGGCCATCGCCGGTGGAGGACCAGCCCACTGACGACGCCCGGATCGCGCACGTATTCGAAGTAGGCCTCGTCGAGCACCACGAGCACGTCCGAGGGGACGCGGAGCATGAACTCCGCGAACTCCTCGTGGCCGACGACCGTGCCCGTGGGGTTGTTGGGGTTGCACACGACGACCATTCGGGTCCGGTCGCCGATCCGCTCGGCCATCGCCCCCAGGTCGTGGCCGCCGTCGCTCAGCGGGACCCGGACGCTGCGCACTCCCGCGAGATCGGCGAGCACCGGGTACAGCTCGAACGAACGCCACGCGTACACGACCTCGGCGCCGGGTTCGCCCACCGCCTGGAAGAGCATCTGGAGCAACGCGATCGAGCCCGCGCCCGGCACGATCCGATCCTCGGGCACCCCGTGCACCCGGCTCAGCGTGGCGGTCAAGTCCCGCCCGCCGTAGTCGGGATAGCGGTTGACGTACAGGGCCGCGTCGGCCATCGCCGCCACGATCTCCGGGAGCGGATCGTGCGGTGATTCGTTGGAGCCCAGCAGGCGCGCGGGCCCCGCGGCGCGCGGGGCGACGCTCGGCTCGAAGAGCGCCGGCGCGTCCAGCACGGCGCGCAGCCGCGGACCGGATTCGCGCGTGTTCTCGGTGGACATCCGGTGGGCCCTCAACCGGAGACCACGAACATGCGGCTGCCCGGCATGCGCAGCGCGGTGCATCGCACGGAGGCGAACCCGGCGCGGTGAAAAGCCGACTCCCATTGCTCTCGGGTCGGCAACCGTACCCCCATCGACTGGGCGTGCAGGTAGGTGAACAGGGCGCTGAACGCACGCTCGCGCGGCTCGGTCGCGAACGGGACCGCGTCGACCACGACCATCTTGCCGCCCCTTTCCCGGAGTTCGGCTCGGCAGGCGCGCAGTACACCGTCGAGGACGTCCGGCTCCGTCGCGATGTCGTGCATCACGAACCCGGCGTGCACCACGTCGGCCGCCGCCAGCGGGGAGGGGTCGTCGACGAGGGATTGGATCGGCCTGTTCAGCACGTCGAGCCGCTCGCTCAGGCCGGCGCGCGCCGCGAGTCGGGTGGCTTCGGCACAGGCCGCGGGGCTCAGATCGATGCCCAGGCCGGTGCAGTCGGTCCGTTGCCGGAGCAGGTTCGCGAGCAACCCGCAGGTACCGGAACCGAGGTCGACCACCCGGGTGGGGTGGTCCGCCACGATCTCGGCGAAGGCGGGCGGATAGAAGCCCCGGGTGCCGACCCAGCGGGAGGACACGGCGACCCAGCGGCCGTCGCGAGCGTACTTCGCCCCGGCCCCGTCGCGGTCGCGCAGGAACTCGGGGGCGTTGGCCACGTAGGGGCGGTTGGCGTTCATCGCCCAGGCCACGTATCCGGCTTCGTGCCGGACGATGGGGAGGTCCGGCCGTCCCCGGTAGGTGCCGTCCTCCTCGGCGACGAGCAGTCCCGCGGCCACCAACGCGGCCAGGAATCCGGCCCATTCGCACGCCGGCACATCGGGAGCGGCCAGGCCGACGTCGTCCGCGGTGAAGCCGTCGGCGCTGTCGAGCAGCGTGGAGATCCCGAGGTCCTCGGCCATTTCGAGGAACGCGGCCGCGGCGGCCAGGTCGGCGGCGGTCTCGGTCGGGTATGGGGCGTTCATTCGCACTCCTGGGGCAGGTTGGGGCCGGTGAGGGCGGAACGGGGTGGACGCGGTGTACGGCCGCGTGCCGAGGTCATGCCAGCGGCCAGTCGTCGAACTCGCCACGAGCGGTCGCCGACAGGTCTCGTTCGAGCAGCGCCACCACGTCGTCACCGTCACGGCGCAGGCGCGCGGCGACGGCGGCGCGATGGAACGCCTTGACGTCTTCGGGGAAGGGCAGAAGTCCCGTCTCGGCGAATCGCACCGCCTCCCCGCAGTCGCGCAGCGGAAGGGCCGAGCCGGCGTTCCATCTGCTCGGTGAGAACGGAACGTCCACCCAGCCGCGCTCGACCGCCAGGACGACCGCCCGGCCGATGTCGTGGTCGGCCGCGGCGAGCGCGCTGTCCACGATCGCGCGTGTCTCCGCGACGACCAGTTCCTCCTCGAAGCGGACTTGGTCGTCGGCGGTTTCGGTCCGTCGGGCCCGGCACAGGTCGCGGACCAGGGTGAGCGATTCGCGGTTGTCGTCGAGGGAGGGGATGCGCACGGCCTCCGCGTGGGTCTTCAGCATCAATCGCACCGCGCCGCTGAGCACCGCGGATTCGGCGGAGCCGCGGAGGATCTGCCGGGCCTTGTCCTCGGATCGGGGGAACGCGCCCATGAACTGGTGCCAGACGACGCTGACTTCGACGTCGCGCAGACCCAGTCGCGCCAGATATTCCTCGCCCAGCCGCTGGATGGCGCGGACCGCTCCCACGTCCTGGGCACGGCAGCCCTGTTCCGCGTAGCCGAGGGTCACCGACTTCACGCCGCACTGTGCGGCCAGCAGCGCCTCGAAAACGTTCACGGCGGCCGCGACGCAGGGCGGTACCAGGCACGCGGTGAGCACTCCGAAGAACTCCCGGTCGATGGTGACGCCGAACTCCGCGTGGTAGCGACCGGCGAGCCGGTCGACATAGCGCCACCGTCGGATCGCGTGCGCGATCGGGTAGTCGCGAAAGTAGGGGAGGTTGTAGGACAGCGCGCCGCCCTCGTACGCGGCGATCCCGGCCCCGAACGTGAGTTCCGCCAGCAGCCGCGGGTCGCGGGTGCTGTGCCGCACCTGGAAGGGGGTGTCCCCGAACATGGCGGACAGCCGTGCCATGGCCTCCAACCCCAGGTTGACGGCCGGGTAGCCGTTCAACTGGGAGGCCTCGGGCGGAAGGTCGGCGGCGGCCTTGAGGATGCGTTCGATGTCCTCGTATTGGTTGTTGCGGGTCAACGAGTCGATCTGGAACGACAGCACGTCGGCCCCGTGCCGGCGCAGCGCCGAGAACAACGCCTCCTGTCCCTCGACGCTCGAGACCCCGGTGCGGGGCTGGACGAGGATCTCCCGGCGCGCCTTGGCCTCGCGTTGCCGGTCGGCCAGACTCGTGCGGGCCCTGAGTCGGTCCGCGTTGGCGGCCCGGTCGAGCGCGGCCGCTCCGGTGCGCCATGCCGGCAGCACGTCCTCGCGACGATCGCTCTCCGAGAGCGGAAGCACCACGGGCGTCTCGATCGGCGCGGATCGTCGCGCGCGCCGTGCCCTCTTCCTCGGCCGGCCCGCGAGATCGTCCCGCAGGCGGTGCAACACCGTGTCGGCGCTCACGTATCCCTGGAAGACCCGATCGAAGCCGAGGTCGTCCAGGTCCGCGGCGCGGTCGTCGAGCGCCGGATAGCCGCCGAGGTACCACAGTTGGCCGTCGAGACCGGCCTCGCGCCGGGCCGCGCGGAGGTCCGCCAGGTAGTACTTGGCGTGTCCGTCCATGTTGCTGATGAGAACGGCGTCGGTGTGCCCGGCGGCTCGGAGGATGGTGGTGAGATCTTGTTGAACGCCGAGGAAGTCCACGTCGAATCCGCCCCGCGCGAGCGCCTCGCGCAGTACGGTCAAACCCACCGAATGGGCGTCGGCTCCCACCCCTGCGAGCACGACGCGTCCGGCGGGCGGCCCCGATCGCCCCGGGGCGGCGTCGCGGTGCTCCTCGAGCATGCCCTGGTCCATTCCTCAACCCGCCACGCGCGCGAGACGGGCCGGGTCGTCCGCCGCGTAGATCCGCACCAGCCGCCGGCGCCGCCGGCGCTCCTCGAAGGCGCGCCGACCGTGCACGTGGCGGGAGTTGCGCCAGATGAGCACCTCGCCGCGGCACAGGGCATGCGGACGTTGCACGTCGGGATCCGTCGCCACCTCGTCGATGACGTCGAAGGCATCGACAAGGCCGTCCGGGCACGTGCGGCCGGCCCGCTCCCACCCGGCGACGAGGTATCGCCGCAGGTAACGCAGGCCGACCACGCCGGCGTTCGCCGACAGGACCGGTGCCCAGCGGCGCACCCGGCCGGCGTCGTCCTCGGCGGCGAACGGTTGTGGCCGGCTCAGGAGTTCGAGGAACACGGGGTCGACCGCGGCCAGGGCCGCCCGGATCCGTTCCGCCTCGACCAGAATGGTCTCCCCGCCGGAGTCGGCGGGGCAAAGACACAGCAGGACACCGATCGCGGGCGGCTTCGCCAACAGGCTGCCGTCGGTGTGGAATCCGCCGGCCGCCCGGCTCGCCGAGTAGTGGCTGCTGCCCGACTCCCCGGCTCGTACCTCGACGGGATACACGAGTTCACCGGTGTCGTATTGGGGCACCGGCCGGGAGAAGGCGCACACCAGGTTCCAGGTCGCCACGGTCAACGCGTGATCGTCCAGGTCGGCCGGCAATGTCACGATCACCGAGCCCTCGGCGCGCAGCACGCCGTCCACGGCTTCCGCGCCCGCTCGCAGATCACCGTCGAGTGGTGGCGCCTCGACGGGCCACCGGTCGTCGGGAGTGGCCGGCGCCACGGTCCTGGCGGTCGGCCCGGCGGGCGCGTCGAGCGATATGCGCGTGGTCTCACCCATGACCGTCCCCCTGGTCCAGTTCGAGTCGGATCGTCTTCTGGAGCATGGCGAATACGCCCGTGAGGCCCTCGTAGGTGTCCGCCGTGAAGAACGCGTGGCCGTAGCCCTGAAAGATGAACGGGGCCACGTCGACCGCGTCGCCCGGCTCCGGGTAGATCATGAGCTCGCGGACGTGCGGGTGCGCCGCGGCCGCGGCTTCGCCGTGCACGGCCCGCACCTTGCCCGCCCGCTCGGCGAAGAACTGACAGAAGCCGGCCGGCGTCGACACGGCCTTCGGCGTGAGCCGAGGTGTCCGGCCGAGGGACAGATCCAGCACCGCGTGGATCATGTCGACGCCGGTACTGGTGAGCACCGACTGGAAGAGCGGGCCGCCGCCGATCCGGGCCGCGGTCTCCAGGATCGAGAGTCGACCGTCGGGTCGAATCCGGAACTCGGTGTGGGTGCCGCCGATGTCGATGCCCACGGCGCGGTGCGCCGCGGCGGTCGCGTGCCGGATCCGGGCCACCGTCTCGGGCGGCAGGCAGGTCGGCGTCGCGTAGAAGTATTCCTCGAAGTAGGGGCCGTTCGCCGGGAGCGGTTTGTCGTGGATCGCGACGACGTGGGTGTGGCCGTCGGCGACGACGGACTCGACGCTGATCTCCTCGCCGACGACGAACTCCTCGAGCAGGCACGCCCCCTGGTACTTCTCCAGCAGCACCTGGTGGAGGGGGTCGTACGCGAGGTCGTGCCAGGCCCGATCGCGCAGGGCCTCGAAGTGCTCGGCCAACTCCGTCGGACCGTCCACCCTGCGAATGTGCGAACTGCCGCCGCCGATGAAGGGTTTGAGCACCAAGGGGTAGCCGATGCGGCGCGCCCGGTCCAGGGCCGCGTCGACGGTCGCGGCGATGCCGAAGGCCGGCTGCTCCAGGCCCGCTCCTTCGAACGCCTGCCGCATCGCGTACTTGTCCCGGGCGATCTCGGCCGTCGACGGATCCACGAACGGCAGACCCAGGTGGGCGGCCACCGCGGCCGCGGCCGGAACGCTGTGTTCGCTGAACGTGACCACACCGCGGATCGGTTGCGGTTCGGCCTCGGCCAAGGCGGCGACGGCACGCACCGTCGCGGCCAGATCGGAGGTGTCGGCGTGCGCGAACGCGTCGACGAACTCCGTTTCCCAACCCGGATCGCTCATCGCGAGCAGGAACCGCTCGCCGCGGTCCGCCGCGTACCGGCGGATGTGGGCGAAGTGCTGCCGACGGCTGACATTGCTCGAATGGATCAGGAGGATGGCCATGACGTCCTCTCCGCGCCGGGGCCCGCCCGGCGAATCGCGATGGATCGGGCCACCGGGCGTATGCCGGCTGCCGACACGGCCTCAGCCACGGCTCGCGACCCGGATGACGGCGGAGCCGAGGCGATCGAACTCGGCGACGAACTCGTCGCCGGGACACAGCGGAACGGCGGCGTGCAGCGCGCCCGTGAAGATCAGCTGCCCGGGCTCCAGGGTGATGCCGTGTTCGCCGAGTTGGTTCGCCAGCCAGGCGACCACCGCGACCGGATCGCCCAGGGCGGCGGCGCCCGCGCCGGTGGCCACCACCCGGCCGTTGCGGGAGAAGACGCATCCGATGAGCCGGGGATCCATGTCCGCGGTCGGTGGCACCGGCCGACCGACCACGATCGCGCCCGCCGAGGCGAGGTCGGCGACGGTGTCGGCCAATCCGATACGCCAGTCCCGGATCCGCGAGTCCACGATCTCCAGCCCGGCCATGACCTCCCCGATCGCCTCCCGTGCGTGGTCGACGGTCACGTCCGGTCCGCGCAGCGGCGCCGACAGCCGGAAGACGATCTCGGCCTCCATCTTCGGATCGATGAACGTGTCCATCGACAACGTGGCTCCGTCGGGATGAACCGTGGAGGCCAGGACCGGTCCGTAGTCGGGTGTGGAGACACCGAACATTCGCTGCATCGGCTCCGAGGTGAGCCCGGCCTTGTAGCCGACCACCCGCTCCCCGTCGGCCAGGAGCATCGCGACCAACTCCCGCTGGATCGCGTAGCCGTCGGCCATGCCGAGGCCGGGGTCCTCGTCCGTGAACGGTGGGATCGGCTTGCGGGTGGCGCGCGCCTCGTACAGTCGTCGGGCCCGGTCGCGGACGGCGGAGTCGGGGCCGGTCATCGGGCGTCCGCCGCGTGTCGTGACATGAGGTCGGCGATCTCCTCGATCGTGCCGACGTTCGCCAGTTCGTCGTCGGAGATGTCGATACCGAGCTTTTGCCTCAGCACCATCGACAGTTCCACGAGGGCCAACGAGTCCAGACCGGCGTCGTCCAGGGTGGTCTCCGGCCGCAGCGTCGTGTCCGTCACGTGGAGGTCGCCGACGAGGACGTCCTTGAGGGCTTCGTACATACGGGAAACCAATCTCTTCGGGATCGACAGGGGGCGTTCAGTCGTCGGTGCGCGGCTTGACGTCCGGCCAGAGCACGGTGGTGGCGCCCCAGGTCAGTCCGCCACCGAAGGCCGTCATCAGCACTCGGTGCCCGGTGCGGAGCCGTCCCTCGTCGGCCGCCTGGGCGAGCAGGATCGGGATCGACGCGGCGGCGGTGTTGCCCACCCGGGCGATGTTCTCGACGCGGCGCTCGGCAGGAAGCCCGAGGCGGTCGGCGACGTTCGCCGTGATGCGCGCGTTGGCCTGGTGCGCGACCAACCTGTCCACGTCGGCGACGTCCCATCCGGCCGCCGCCAGCGCGTCGGCCGCCGCTTCGCCCATGCGTTCCACGGCGTGCCGGAACACCTTCCGTCCCTGCATCTCGAAATATCCCGCACGGGCGCCTCCGGGCTCGGGCGACGCCACGCCCGAGGGGCGCACCGTGATCAGGTCCCGTTGCGCGCCGTCGCTGCCGAGGATCACGGGCCCGAGGGCGCCCGGGTCGCCGGCGCGACCGCGCCGCAGCAGCACGGCGCCCGCCCCGTCGCCGAAGATCGGCACGGTGGTGCGATCCTGCGGGTCCGTGAGCGTGGAGAACCGGTCGGCGGCGATCAGCAGGACCCGGTCGGCCGTGCCGGACACCACCAGACCGGCGGCGACGGCGAGGCCGTACAGGAATCCGGTGCACACGGCCGCGATGTCGAATGCCGCCCCGGACAACCCGAGTCGGGCGGCGACCAACGGCGCGGAGGCGGGGCAGGTGCGATCCGGGGTGGTCGTGGCGAGCACGACGGCTTCGGCACCGTCCTCGTCGGCGGAGCGCAGGGCCCTGGCTCCGGCGGTCGTCGCGATGTCGGAGGTCAGGGTGTCGGGGTCACAGATCCGCCGCTCGAGGATGCCGGTGCGGCCGGCTATCCAGTCCTCGGTGGTGTCCAGGCGCGCCGCGAGATCCGCGTTGCCGACCACGTTCGGCGGCAGCCAGGACCCCAGACCTCCGATCACCGCGGTCGGCGCCCCGGTTCCGTCCGGCCCCCTCACGGCGCACCACCGGGGACGGCCGCGACCGGAGTCGACGGGGGACCGGAGGAGCGGCGCAGTTCCTCGGCCACCTCCACGATCAGGTCCTCCTGGCCGGCGACGGCCTGGCGCCGGCCGAGTTCGAAGAAGACGTCGCGCGGATCGACCCCCTCGCGGCCCGCGATGTCCAGCACCCGTGTCTTGAACCCGGAGAAGACCCCCGACAGCCCGCTGACCACGGCCACCGAGTCGATCGTCGGCGGTGCCGGCATGAGTTCACGCTCCGCGAAGTCCGCCGCGTCCAGGAGCCGGTAGAGATCCACCCCCGTGGCATAACCCAGCCGTTCCAGGACGGGCACCACGACTTCGAGTTGCGCGTTGCCCGCGCCGGCGCCGAATCCGCGCGCGCAGCCGTCGATGATCCGCGCGCCGGCCCGCACGGCGGCGACCGAATTGGCCACCGCCATACCGAGGTTGTTGTGCGCGTGGAAGATGACGGGTACGTCGACCGCCGCGGTGATGGCGGCGACGCGTTCGCTTACGTCCGGCGGCAGGTAGTGGCCCGAGGAGTCGAAGATCCCGACCGCCGAGGCGCCGAACCCGACCAGCCGCAGGCATTCCTCGGCCAACCGTTCCGGGGCGGCCATGTGGCTCATGAGCAGCACCGCGTGCGCCTCCACCTCGGCGTCGCGGAGGAAGTCGAGGTGGCGCTCGGCGAGATCGCCCTCGGTGCAGTGCGTCCCCACCCGCACCACGTCGGCTCCCAGCGCGATCGCCTGGCGCAGGTCGCTCGACGTACCCCATCCGGGCAGGAGGAAGACCCCCATGCGACTGGTCGTCAGCGCTTCGCGGACCGCCTCCAGCATGCTCGCGTCGCTCAGCGCGGCACGGCCCACCTGGAGGGAGGACGCGCCCAGCCCGTTGCCGTGCCCCACCTCCACGACCGGGATACCGGCCGCGTCGGCCGCCGCCGCGTATCCACGCAGTTGCTCGCGCCCCAGACGATGGCGCACCGCGTGGTGGCCGTCGCGCAGCGTCGGGTCGTGGATGTGGATCCGCGGCGGGTCCGCCTCCGAGGTACAGCCGGTCCCCGAACTCTCGCGCGGTGTCATGTCCGTCCCCCCAGGGGCGCCGGGTGCCGCTCGGCGACGTGGACGGCCGCGGCGTTGATGATGTCCAGATTGCCCGCGTAGTGCGGGATACGATCGCCGGTGGCCTCGACCTCGACGGCGACGAAGACCACACCGTCGGCCACGGAGCACACCTTGATCCGATAGCCCGGGACGAAGCGCCGCATCGCGACGGCGGCCTCCTCCACCAGGACGGACACCCGTTCGGGGTCCGCGGCCGGGGCCAGGAGAGAGATCGCCACCCGAAACGGGGACGGCGGTTGTGCGGGGCTCAGGTTCACCATGACCTTGCTGTCGGCCACGCCGGTGAACCGGGTCACCGCGGCCCGCGTGGTCTCGATGTACTCGTCGAGGTTCATCCGGGTGGCTCGACCGACGCTGCGGCTCGCGGCGGTCGTGACCACCTCGATGTACTCGGCCGAGATTTCCCGGGCCAGGCGGTGCAGCACCGGTAGCGCGGCCTGTCCGCCGCAGCTGATGAGGTTGACGTTGGCGTGCCTGCCGGCTTCGGCGCCGTTGACCGTCGGGGCGACCATCGTCCCGATCATGCTCGGGGTCAGGTCGATCATTCGGGTCCCGGTGGGTTGGAGGAGCGCCCAGTGTTCGGCGTGGGACATCGCGTTCGTCGCGTCGAAGACGATGTCGTAGGGCTCGGACGAATCCAGCAACGCGTCGATGCCCTTGGACGAGGTCCGGCAGCCGAGCGCTGCCGCCATGCGCAGTCCCCGGGCCTGATCGTCGCGTGCCACGACGAGACGGCACTCCAGCAGAGGCGAGCGTCGGATCTTCGTGACGAGGTCGACTCCGATGAGCCCGGCGCCCAGGACGGCCACGGTGAGTGGTCTGCCGCGATCCACGTGCGTATGTCCTTTCGTGTTTCGGGTGTCGCCGAATGCGGCGCCCGCCGCCGTCACGGCGTGTTCGCTTCCCGCATGGCGTCGGCCATGCGTTCCGCGACGCGATCCAGGATCGACGGCGCCGTGGCGAAGTTGAGGCGAACGAAGCCGGTGCCGGCCCGACCGCAGGCGGCGCCGTCGACCACGCTCACCCCGGCCCGGGTGTCGAAGAAGTCGGCCAGGCCGTGCCACGGCAGGCCGGAACGGCGGAAGTCCAGCCATCCCAGGAACGTGCCCTGGGGGGCCGAGTAGCGCACTCCGGGCAGCGCCCGGACCAGCCGACCCAACCGGTGTCGGTTCTCGTCGAGTTGGACCAGGACCTCGTCGAGCCATCCTCGGCCATGTCGGTAGGCGGCCGTGGCGGCCAGCACTCCGAGCGTCGAGGCGCCGTCGGTGTCCAGTCGGCCGAGGCCGGCCCAGCGCTCGCGGTCGGCGTCGTTGCTCAGCACCATCTGCGCGCACTTCAGACCCGCGAGATTCCACGCCTTGGACGCGGACACCGCGGTGACGGTGTGCTCCGCGGCCTGTGTCGACGTCGAGGCGTAGGGGATGTGCCGGTGGCCCATGTAGGTGATCGGCGCGTGGATCTCGTCCGCGAACACCCGTCCGCCGTGCCGCTCCACCACCGTGGCGACGGCACGGAGTTCGTCGAGTTCGAGAACCCGGCCCGTCGGATTGTGCGGATTGCACAGCACCAGCAGGTGGCCGCCGGCCGCGAACGCGTCGTCCAGGGCGTCGAGATCATGGGAGGGACCTTCCCTCCCGTTCTCGCGAAGTGGTACTTCCAACACGTCCCGCCCGAGCAGTCGGGGAATGGTCAGGAACGGCATGTAGGCGGGCGTCGGCACGATGACCGGCGACATCGGTCTGGAGAAGCGCTCGATGGCCACATGCAGGGCGCGCAGCACGTCCGGGAGCACCCGGACGTCTCCCGGCGCCACCCGCCATCCGTACTCCTCGAACTGCCAGGTCGCACACGCCTCCCGCAACCGGGCATCCACGGCGGTGGGGAGATAGCCGACCAGTCCGGTCTCGATCGCCTCCGTCAGGGCCGTCGCCACCGGTGGCGCGACTCCGAAGTCCATCTCCGCGGCTCCGGCGCCGAGCCGGTCCGGGCCGGTCTCGGTCCACTTGACGGAACCCAGGGCCCACAACGACTCCTCGGTGACACGCGACAGGCGCATGCCCATCGAATGGGCCCCGACCGAGGTCACAGCGCCTCCACGACGGTGCGCAGCGCGGTTTCGAGTTCGCGGACGCGCGAGACCGAGGGCGCGACGAGCAGGCATTCCAGCGCCTCGGTCTGTGTGGGCTCGCACGCCAGGACGACCACGCCCTCCCGGCGCTCCGGTGTGAGATCGAGGCCGTGTTCGCGCGCCGCCGCCACCACCCTCGCCAGTGGCACGGGCCTGACGTCGCGCAGGGAGGAGGCGACCGAGTGGTCGGCGTAGTCCTCGCCGAGCAGCCGGGAGGCCACGGTGTGCAGGACCAGGCCGCCGCCCCAGCGGGCGTTGACCTCGTTGAAGATCAGTTCGCCGGACGCGGTGACGATGGCGTCGATGTTGAGGTATCCGCGATAGCCGATGTCGGCGGCGAGCACGGCGAATCGCGTCGCGTGGGTCAGGGCCTGGGCGAGCGAGTGAGGGGGCAGGTCCGCCGGCAATTCGAGGCCCACCCAGGACAGGCGCTCGTCCGCGGCGGTGCCTTCGCGGACGAGCCGGATGGTGCCGCTGTTGACGAAGCGGGGGACGCCCGAATCGGCGACGAGGTATTCGAAGTAGAACATGTGGCGGGCCGCGGGATGGTAGACCTCGACCACCACACCGGGGTCGTGTTCCTGCGACAGTTCCGTCCACAACTTCTCGGCCGTCTCGGCGACGTCCGGCCCGATCCGGCGAGTCTCCCGGGCGCCCGGCAACGGTCCGAGGTCGTCGGCCGCGAGCACCACGTTTCCCAGGCCACCGCCCGCGTTGTGCTGTTTGACGATGACGGCGCCCGTGGCGGGCATGTGTTGTTCGATGGCGCGGGCCAGTCGGGTGGGCGATTGCACGACGGAGCCCGCCGCCAATGGCATGCCGATACCGGCCGCGAGCCGCCTGAAGTGGCCCTTGCGGTTGAGCAGGTCGGACCCGCGTTCGGCGGCGAACGCCGATCCGTCGCACCCGATGCCCAGTCGCTCGGCGAGCTCGGCCACGCCCTCGGTCACGTAGCACGCCATGATGCGCCAGTTCGGATGGTCGGCGATCGCCAGGCGAAGTTCGGCCACGAAGTCCGGCGCGAGGATGACCTCGTCGGTGAGGACCCGGTCGCGCAGCACGACGGAGATCGTGCCGGCGTCGAAGCCGAGGGTCCCTCCCACATGATCGAGGAACTCCCGATCGATCGGGGCGGGACTGGCGATGACGTCGCCGGCCTCCGCGTACCACGAAGTACGCCGGCAGGCCCGCACGAGGGGGTGTCGGTCGCTCAACCCGATTTCCGGAGGAAAATCGGCCCGGACATTGAGCAGGAGTATTTTGCGCGTACTCTGGTTCGTCATTCCCCGTCCTAGGTCGATCACGAAAGAGCACGGCTACTCGGTGATGACATGTCGACCGGCGGCCATGCTCTCCTCCCAGTTCCGGCCGTCGAACTCGACGTACTCGACCCGTTGCGCGAAGCTCAGATCCAGACAGCGGGCGTTCACACTGAAGAATCCGACCGGATGCGACCGTGGTCGATAGAAGGGCATGATGCCGCACACCGCGCAGAATGTGTGATCGGCGATGCGGTTGCCGAACCGATAGGGTTTCAGGAACTGTTGGCCCTCGTGGAGCTCGAAGCGCTCCTCGGGAATCATCAACTCCTGGTGACCCGACATGTAACAGATACGACAGTTGCACAGGGTCACGGTCAGGTTGCGGCTCAGTTCGACGGAGAATTTCACGCCGCCGCAGTGACACTGCCCGTTGCACTGGATGCGCTCTATTCCGTCGTGCGATTCCCGGTTCCGGCCGTCGTCGCTCATCGGTCCTCCCGAAGTCGTCGAAAGGGGTTCGACAACGACGCCGACGGAAGCGGATCGTCGTGCTCGACGAAGGGAATCCGCACCGACACGGGGCGTTTCTCGTGCGGCACCAACGCGTCGTGCGGGTAGGACACGTGCCCGGCGATCGCGGGTCTGCGGGTGAAGAAGATCGCCATGTCGCGGGTGGCGGCCTCCTCCTCGCGGACGGCGAAGACGGGCGAGAGGCTGTGCTTGCGTTCGTGATCGGCGATCAGCACCGTGTCGAGGAAATCCCGGTGCTGATAGCTGCCGAGTCGAAGCCCGGGATCGACCGCGTCCCAGGGGGTGCCGTTCGTCTCCGCCGGGTCGTGCAGGAAGGTGACCGCGCTCGTGGGGGCCATGTTGCGGCTGCCGAGGAGTGTGGTCATGGTGTGGTCCACCCCGTCGCTGTGCACCCCTTCGAGGGCCGGTTCGCCGAGCAGCTCGGGGACGGTCACCGTACGAATGCTGAAGAGCGTGCACACCCACTGCGCCGCGGAGTAGTCCAGGTACGGACGGGGCGCCACGGCCACGCCGTCCACGACCAGGGCCTTGAAGATCAGCAGTGCCTGGAGGGCGGTATTCGACTGGAGATCGTCCTCGATCTCATCGAAGATCCGTATCACTCCCGAATCGTGTCGCACGAAGTCCTCCTCCGCGGTCAGCACGAAGGGTTGCGCGCTCATGCGATATATACATCGGTTCTCCATGTCGAAACAGAACCTGCCGTTGCGCGTCCGGCGAAAGGCCAGGGTCGGATCGGACGACAAACCGTCGCTCACTTGCTTGATACCTTCGAGATCATGCTCGTGCGCACCCATGTCGATCAGGAGCTTGGCCATGCGGGCTCCCTCGATGAACACGGTGCGATCCCGTATGTAGGCGGATCGAATGTCTCGAATTTCCGATGGGACGCCATTATCGGGACGGGCCACCTGTCCCCCTGGTTTTGGACTGTCGACGAATGTGGCGCTCACTCGCGAACCGAACAAGCCGGTCGACCATTGCTTTCGAGAATCCTGCTGCGAAACCCTGCTCGACCAGCATTCGGAGATCCGGCGCGGGACCGTCGGGAACGCCCTGTGGCCGCCGGCCCTTTTTGGGGAGCAACTGTCGAATATGACGTTAGCAAAACGAGATTATTGCAGGGTACACATATTCGAGCCAAGCCGAAGGCTCGTCCACTTGCAACCATTTGTTTATTTTTCTACGGATGATCTTATTTGCCCGAATTCGGCTACCGGAATGCAGCTTCCCAGGTCATCCGGACGAAGTATCTCTGCGGCAAGGCGCGGTCGATCCCGAGCGCCCGCGGCGCGCCCGGCGCGAAGATCGACGCTGACGTGCCTTGCCGGAACCGATGACGATGAAGTACGGGGGACGCCCTCCGCTTGTCCGACCGACTCCGAAGCCGGACGTCCCCCGCGCTCACCACCCGGTGCCGACCGAACGTCGGCGGCCCACCCCGGTGGTTGCGTACGAAGGAGTCCGGAGCCCGGCCCCACCCCTCTCCGCGGCGCGATGGGCGTGCGGGGCGATGTCGCCCGAAGGCGCCGAAGAACGCGCCTCCTCGTGGTGCGGTGTGTGGTTATCGGCAGTTCTCGTCGACCTTGTATTGCATCGCTCTCGGGTAGTCGCGCCGGTCCAGCAGCACCCGGACCAGGATCGGGCCGCGGTTGATCGAGTGGTCCGGGTCGGTGACCTTGGCGAGGAGGGCTTCGAGGTCGGTGTGGGTGCGAACGCTCGCGCCCGTCATCGGGTGTTTCTCGGTACCGAAGACGTCGGCGAGTCGTTCGTAGCGCCATACGTGCAGCTCGTTGTAGAACTCGGCTCCCTCGGACGGGTTCTCCGCGTAGAAGCAGGGGTGTACGAGCATCTGCTCGATGCCGTAGAACCCCTCGTTGTCCAGAACGAACACGATGGGTCGCAGCCCGTGCCGGACCTGGGTGGACAGTTCCTGGCAGGTCTCCTGGAAGGAGCCGTCGCCGACGAACACCAGGGGCCGCTTCTCCGGCTCCTGCCTTGCCAGCGCGACGCCGGAGGCGGCGCCGACCGAGTAGCCGATGGACAGCCAGCTGTTCTGGGCCACGAAGGAGGCGCGCTCGACCATGTTCAGGTTCATCGAGCCGATCAGGGCGAACGCCGCGTCGGAGACGACGGTGAACGGGTTGACGCGCGCTCCGGGCGTGCCGCTGTCCTGGTCCCGGAGGAAGGCGTTGACGTGGCGGAAGAAGCTGTCGTACGTCAGGTCGGTCGGGTAGTCGCCGCCCACCAGGCCGGCCAGGTAGGCGGAGGTGGTGGCGGGCACGTCCAGGCCCGCCGCGTGTGCCTGGGCGAAGTAGTCGGCGGCGAAGACGCCCGCCCCGAACTCGGCGGTCAGGGCCTCGCGCAGGGCCGGGACGAACCGCGCGAGTTGCACGTCGGGGAAGTAGGAGGCGCCGACGTTGACGCCCTCGTGGGCGGCGACGGCCCAGTCGGCGCCGATGGACTGTTCGCCGCCGAGGTTCTTCGACGTCGCCCACGACCCGAGGCCGATGCGGCAGCCCGCGGCGTGGAACACCTTGTACACGTCGGGGTCGCTGGCCTTGCCGTTGTAGACGCCCGAGTAGCCGGGGGTCTCCTCCGAGACGACGGCCTTGGCGCCGATGGTGGTGCAGAACGGGATACGGGTATCGCGTACCAGCGCGGTGAGTTCGTCGGAGAGCCGGAAGCGGTCGATCTCCTCGCCGGCCCACAGGATCGGGTTGCCGGCGGTGCGGATCAGGTCGACGGTCGCCGCGACGGCCTTGGCGAGCATGCGTCGGTTCGCTTCGGTGAACGGCCGTTCGCGTGCGGTCAGCCGGCCCTGCGGCGCGGGGCACGGCGCCGACCACACGTCCGCCATGACTTCCAGGTAGACCGGTCGGCGATGGGTCAGGCAGGCGGTGATGGCGCTGTCGATCTGAATGGGCGCCAGGCCGGGGTTGGAGATCGCCTGGGCGTCGACGGTGACCTGCCGGTAGACGTCGAGGTTGCTTTCGGGGCGCTGGATCATGTGCGTGGTGAGCAGGCCGATCGCCTGCTGGTTGAGCCACTGTTCGTGGCTGGGCGCGGCGTTGATCGCGATCACCGGCACGAATTCGGCGTAGGCGCCGCCGATGGGGTTGAGCAGGTTGAACGCGCCCACTCCGTAGGTGACGGCACACGCGGCGACGCCCTGCTCGCCGAGCGCGAGGTCGGCGTCGGCCGAGGTGACCCGGGCGTAGGCGTCGGCGGCGTACCCGGCGCCGACCTCGGTGGGGGTACCCACCCAGCGCACCGCGGACTTGGCGCGCATCGTGGTCAGGAACGGGCCGAGGAGATCGCCCGGAACCCCGAACAGGTGTTTGATGCCGATTTGTTCGAGCCTGACGGCGAGGTATTCGGCGACAGTGCAGTCCTGGTTCGCGGTCATGACGCGGGCATCTCCTCGGGGATCCGGTGCGGCTGCACGGCTCCGTCCACGACCTGGACGCCGTCGGCGTCCGCGACTTCGGCGACGTTGCCGGGTCGGGCGGGAACGGGGGCGCCGTTGACGGCGATGGCGGAGCGGACGGCCGTTTCCACGGCGCCCTCGATCCAGGCGTGCTTGAGCGAGATGTGCTCGCCCGCGAAGTGCACGGGACCTTCGGGCCGGACCGCGTCCAGGTGGAAGCTGGTCATCTGATGCGGCGTGTACACGGCGGCCTCGCCGAACGCGTAGGGGTCGCGCAGCCAACTCTGGGTCCGGCCCTCGCCGGTGAAGAACACCTCGATGCGCAGCCCGTGCACGGACTGGAGGTTGCGCAGCGCGTAGCCGTAGCGTTCGGCGTCCTCCAACGAGTCCCAGCGCACCGCGTCGTCCGACCACGAGTAGCTCGCCAGGACGACCCCGCCGGGGCTGCCGGGGATCGGGTGGGAGGGGTAGTACATGAAGCGGTTGGGGTTGTCGGTGGTGGAGCCGCCGCCGTAGGCGTTAGTGGCGGGTCGCACCCCGGCGTCGAACAGTGGTGCGTTGCGCAAGTAGGCCACCTGCGCGGCGTCGATCCGGGATTCGTCGACGCTGGGGTGGGCGCCGAGCAGTCCGGTGGGCAGGTCACGCACGGCGGAGGGGGCGGACAGGGCGGCTTCCGCGGGGTCCTCGCCCACGCTTTGATAGTAGTCGTACAGGTCCGGGTCGATCGCGTCGAGTTCGCGTTTCCAGTCCTCCTCGGTGAACTCCCACCAGCGGCGCGAGAATTCGAGCAGCACCTTGGTCGCCTGGTCGTAGTGCGTCTCGATCACGGCACGGCGCTTCTTGTACGAGAACGCCGGAGCCACCCGGGTGAAGCGCAGGCTGGAGAAGGGGATGGTGACGATCGCGACGTCCCCGGTCCAGGCCTGCGGTTCGGCGTATGGGTCGTCCTCGGGCACGGTCTGCACGACGACCGCGTCACCGGGGCCCACGAGTCCCCCGGCGGCCGAGCCGTCGCGGTCGGGATCGCGGTACTCGAGGCGGACCATGCGTTGACCCATCACGATCTGGTCGCGCAGATCCTTCGCGAGCGCCTCCGGGAGCAGCCGGCTGCCACCGTCGATCTCCCAGTAGGTGGCCTTCGGGTCGATGTCGCTGCGCCCCAGGAAGGTGTGGAAGAAGGCGAGGTGCAGTCGGGAGGTCATGTTCTCGATGGTGCCGATCGCCTCGACGGCCTCGTCGCTGAAGCCCGCGTACTCGCGGAGGTAGCGGCCCATCGAGTAGCCGTCGAAGTCGCGGACCACCGCGGCCCAGCCGTCGAGCCACTGTTCGAAGGGCTTGTTGATCCGTTGGCCGTCGATCAGGTCGGAGTAGTAGTTCCGGACCGGCTCCAGGGCGTCGTGGACCAACTGCGCGACGGTCACCCGTGATTCGTAGCCGCTGAGGTGGAAGCCCTCGTTGAGTACGCAGGGCTGCTCGGCGTAGCGGGCGCGGCGGGCCTGCTCGCGGTTGGTGCGGATCCAGGTGTGGTTGCGCTTGTCCGGTTCGCGGAACTCGGGGCTCGCGGGGCCGTTCGTCCACGTCTCGCCGGTGAAGGAGCGGTAGGTCACGGGCGGTACACGCACGTCTTCGTTGCCGGTTGTCGGGTCGATGTCGACGTTGTAGAACAGCCGCCGCTTCAGGCCGACTTTGTCGATCAGCGCGAGGGTGAGCGGGTGGAAGCTCGGTACGCGCATGGCCCCGGCCTCGGCGTACTGCGCGGGGTCGGCGAACGGGGACGGCTCGCCCTTGGTGGTGTGGAAGGTCTTGATCCGGCCGCCGACCCGGTTGGCGTTGGCCTCCAGGATCGTCACGTCGTGCCCGGCCTTGGTCAGCAGCGAGCCGGCGACGAGGCCGGCGATGCCGGCGCCGACGATGAGTACGCGCTTGCGTCGCGGCGGCGGTTGCAGTCCGTTGTCGATGAGAGTGTCGAGGTAGCGCAGTTTGAGGTCTTCGTTGGCGGGTTCGGGGCCGACGAGCAGCAGTTCGCGCGCGAGTTGGCGGTAGGTCTGCTGATCGGCGCGGCCGGCGCCGTCGCGGTGACCGTTGGAGTTGTCGTTCATCGCACTTCCTGGGGTGGGGACGAGAGTCTTGGGACGGGGGATGGTCGAGTGCCCGAGGGTTGCCGGTGGGAGGCTGCCGCCGTGCGGTCGGCGGCCGGGCGGGCCGCAGCCTGTGCACGGTCGGCGGGCGCGGGGTGCCGACGGAGGGCGTGAACGCGGAGACCGTGCCGGCGGTGCCGAGGAACCGGCTCGTTCGGACCGTCGGGCCGTCGGGCCGTGCCGGAAGGGACGTCGGCGGATTGTCGACGGCTCCATACAACCGGATGGTCTGGATGTTGCGCGTTTGGCCGACCGATCTTCGAGGCCTACGCGCCCGTGCCCGCGTTCACGGTCGCCGGGATATGCGCCGCCGGTCCGACGGGAGGGGCGAGCGGCTCCTGATCGAGGTCTCGCCCATCACGCGCCTTCCCGGGGGTGGGCAGGTGGCGGTCGTCGCCACTGCCCCGAGTGTCATCGTGCGCGGAGACATCGGAGCTCCGATTGCACACATAAAGTATCATATTGATAACGCTGAGTAGTGCTCTGGAGAGTGTCGGACCGGTCGAGGGCGGGCCCGGGCCGGGCGGCCGGTCATGCAGAGGGTTGCGGGGGAATGGCGTCGCGGTGGAAGACATCGGCGTCCGAGTGGGGGTGCCGGTGTGGGGGTGACCAGGCGCGGCGACGACCCGGGCGTGCGTGTCGTGATGGCCGCGGTGGCGGAGGCTTCGCGCTGGTGAGCACCGGCCCGAGGGGGTGATCCGCGATCCGGGAACGAGCCTCTTGTCACTGGTATGCGCGTTGTATACATTGTGTTCATGAGCAGCGTACGAAAGCCCGCCGGCGGTGGATCCGCCCAGGACGTCACCTATCGATGGCTCAAGAAGCACATCTCGGCCCTGCCTCGGGACAGCGGAACCTTCCTGATCGAGTCCGAGGTCGCGCAGGAGGCGGGCACGTCGCGCACCCCGGTGCGCGAGGCGTTGCTGCGCCTGGAGACCGAGGGATTCGTGCAGATCATCCCGAAGAAAGGTGCCTTCGTACCGCCCGTCTCGGACGCGGAGGTGCGCACCGTGATGGAGGCCCGCGAACTCATCGAGGACTGGAGCATGCGGCGCGTGGTCCCGGCCGGCGATGGGTTCCTGGACGAGCTCGACGCGCTCCTGGTCGAGCAGGAGGGCCTGATCGACGACGCGGTGGGATTCATCGACTGCGACCGCGCCTTCCACGGCGCGATCGTGCGACAGGCCGGCAACCCGGTCCTCGCCGACTTCTACGAGGCGCTGCGCGAGCGTCAGGTCCGGATGGGCTTGCGTGCCGTCGTCGGCGACGAGGGCCGGTTCCGCAAGGTCTTGGCCGAGCACGCGGCGATCGTGTCCGCTCTGCGCACCGGCGATCCGGAGCGGGCGGCCCAGGCGCTGGGCGCCCACCTGGGCAGCACGCTGGCCGCGCTGCACCTGCCCGAGGTCGCCCGCCGGGGATTCGACGACATCCCGGGGGCGTGATGAGGATCGCCCTGGTCCAGGTCGCCAGTCCGCCCACCGAAACGCCCCGGGCCCGCCGCGAAAGGGTGGGCGCGATGGTCGAACAGGCCCGCGGGGCCGACCTGGTCGTGCTCCCCGAGCTATGGGCGGCCGGCTACTTCGGCTTCGAGTCCTATGCCGAACGCGCCGAGCCGCTGAACGGTCCCACCGTCACCGCGGCCCGTGCCTGGGCCCGGACGCTGGGCGCGCACGTGCACCTGGGCAGCTTCGTCGAGCGCGACGACGACGGCCGACTGTTCAACACCGCCGTCCTGATCACCCCGGACGGGCTGATCGCACACACCTACCGCAAGATCCACGTCTTCGGCCACGCCTCCCGTGAGGCCGAACTGCTCACCCCCGGCGACCGGATCGAGGTGGCCGACACCGTCTTCGGGCGCCTGGGCGCCACCACCTGCTACGACCTGCGCTTCCCCGAACTGTGGCGCGACCTGGTCGATCGCGGGGCCCGCATCGCCGTCGTACCCGCCGCCTGGCCCGCCGCCCGCCGCGAGCACTGGCAACTGTTCACCTCCTGCCGAGCCGTCGAACAACAACTGCTCGTGATCGCCTGCAACGCGGTCGGCGTCCAGGAGGGCGGTGTCGAACTCGGTGGACACAGCCGTGTCGTCGACGCCTGGGGTGGCGTCCTGGTCGAGGCCGGCACCGAGGAGGGTGTCACCTTCTGCGACACCGACCCCGCCGACGTGGACCGCGTGCGCACCCGGTTCCCGGTCCTCGCCGACCGTCGCCCCATCCCGTCCTTCCCGCCCCGGGAGAGCGCGCCGGACCCACGCTAAGGAACCACTTGTGAGCACCTCCGCATCACCGCTGCGCATGCGCGTGGTCGACACCGACGAATACCTGGACGTGCGGCCGGCGCGCCTGGTGGTGGCGGGCTACACCGCGCGCGACGAGGCCGCCGCGCGACGCCACATCGAGGAACTCGCGGCCATCGGCATCCCGCCACCCGCGACCGTGCCCGCCTTCTACGATCTCGACCCGTCCCTGCTCACCACCGAACGAAGCGTCGCGGTGGACGGCGAAGCGACCTCCGGCGAGGTGGAACCCGTTGTCATCCGCCATGGGGACCGGCTGTTCCTGGCGGTCGGGTCGGACCATACCGACCGCGAACGCGAGCGCCTGGACATCACCTCCTCCAAAGCCGCCTGCCCCAAGCCGCTGGGCACCGACGTCATCGAACTGGACGCCGGCACCGACCCGCCGAACTGGGAACACCTGACCGCCGAATCCGCGATCGACGGTCACCCCTACCAGAGCGGACCACTGTCCGCGCTGCGCCACCCCCGTGAACTGCTCCACCGGATGACCTCGGCGATCGGCGACGTCGCCGGCGACCTGGTGTTGTTCTGCGGCACCCTGCCCCTGCTCACCGGCGACTTCGTGTACGGCTCCCGCTGGCTGCTGTCCATCGAACTGCCGGGTGGGCCCTCCCTGACCCATGACTACACCGTGCACCAGAGGAGTTCGTGATGCGCACCGGAGCCGAATACCTGGCCTCGCTCAAGGACGACCGTCGTGTCTACGTCGACGGCGAGGCCGCCGCGGACGTCGCCCACCACCCGGCGTTCGCTCCCATCGCGACGACCATCGCCGAACTCTTCGACATCGCCGCCGACCCCGAATCCGGCTTCACCCGCCCCGACCCGGAGACCGGCAAGCCGATCAATCTGCTGTTCACGGCCCCGCGCAGTCGGGACGAACTCACCGCCTACCGCACCGCCGCGACCCGCTGGGCCCGACACACCCATGGCTGGGTCGGGCGCAGCCCCGACCACGTCGGTGCGTTCGTCGCCGCGTTCGGAGCCCACCCGGAGGCGTTCGCGAGCGGCGAGCGCGACCTGGCCGCCAACATCGTTGCCTACCGGCGCCGGGTCGCCGCCGAGAACCTGTACGTGTCCTACGCGATCATCCCGCCGCAGGTTTCCCGGGCGACCACCGCACACGCCTGGGAAGGCGAGTTGGTCCAGGTCGGCGTCGCCGAGGAACGCGCCGACGGCATCGTGGTGCGCGGCGCGCAGATGTTGGCCACCGGCGGCGCGGTCGCCGACGAGATCCTGGTGTCGTGCATCAAACCGCTCGGCCCCGAGGACACCGACTTCGCGTTGAGCTTCGCGGTGCCCGTCGGCGCCCGGGGTCTGAAGCTGTACTGTCGACGCCCTTACGCACCGGCCGCCACCAGCGCCTACGACTACCCGCTGACCACGCGCTACGACGAGACCGACGCACTGCTGGTCTTCGAGGACGTGTTCATCCCGTGGGAGCAGGTGTTCGTGTACCGCGACGTCCCGGGACTGCGACGTCAGTTCTTCGACACCGGCGCCCACGTGCTCGGCAACTGGCAGGCCCAGATCCGACTGAGCGTCAAGCTCGAGTTCCTGGCCGGTTTGGCCCGCAAGGTGGCCGCGGTCAACGGAGTCGATCGTTTCCCGGGCGTGGTCGAGAAGCTCGGTGAACTCGCGAGCCTGGTCTCGCTCGCCGAGTCCGCGGTGCTCGCCGCCGAATACACCGCCGCGCCCGACGAGCAGGGCATGTGGCGCCCCGGTTCCCGGGCCGTCTACGGAGCGATGGGCATGCAGTCGGAACTGTACCCACGCGTGCTCGCGATCCTGCGCGACCTCGTCGGCGGGGGAGTGCTCCAAGTGCCCTCCGGGGTCGCCGACATGAGCAATCCCGAGACGCGCGCCGACATCGATCGCTACGTCCGGAGCCCCGGTGCCACGGCCGAGGAGCGGGTGAAACTCTTCAAGCTGGTCTGGGACGCCGTCGGCAGCGAGTTCGCCGGGCGCCACCACCAGTACGAACTCTTCTATGCCGGCGCGCCGTTCGTGGTGAAGGGCTACGCCTACCGCAACTACGACTTCGACGCGCCACTCGCCGCCGTCGACGCCTTCCTGGCGAGCTACGACGTCGAGACCACCGTGCGAACCACAGGAGCGTGACCGCCGTGAGCAAGCCCGAGCACGAGTTCTTCCCCGTCTCCGACATCGGGTTCACCCCGTGTCCGGGAGACGACCCGGCGATCACCGAACGCGTCCTGGCCAAGGACCCCGCCACCGGGGTCGCGACCCGAATCCTGCGCTACGCACCGGGAGCCGACTCCACCCCGATGGGCGTGCAGCGCCACGACTTCTGGGAAGAGGTGTACATCCTGGAGGGCTCGTTCACCGACATCACCCTGGGCCGCACGTTCACCGCCGGCATGTACGCCTGCCGCCCGCCGGGCATGCCGCACGGGCCCTGGCGAACCGACGAGGGCGTGGTCACCTTCGAAGTGCGCTATCGCGCCTGAGCATCGGAGACAACGACATGGCTTCCACCCTCGCGTCCGTGAACCCGCAGACGATGCGCCTGACCATGGGCCGTTTCGCCACCGGGGTGGCGGTGGTCACGACCTACGCTCCCG
This sequence comes from Embleya hyalina, assembly GCF_003967355.1. GTDB lineage: Bacteria > Actinomycetota > Actinomycetes > Streptomycetales > Streptomycetaceae > Embleya > Embleya hyalina. The sequence goes on from NZ_BIFH01000042.1 coordinate 102,291, forward strand.
ACGGCACCCCACACGGGATGACGGTCAATTCGCTGACCTCGGTGTCGCTGGACCCGCCTCTGCTGCTGGTCTGCCTCACCATCGGTGCGCGCAGCACCGACGCGATCACCGCTTCGGGCCGATTCGCCGTCAGTATCCTGTCGTCGCGCCAGGAGCCGATCGCGATGCGCTTCGCCCGGCGCGCCGAGGACCACTTCGCCGGCCTCGAACCCGCGTACGGACGGCACCGCGTACCGGTGATCCCGGATGCCCTCGCCCACCTGGAGTGCGACGTGGAGCGCCACTTCGTCGCCGGGGACCACATCGTGGTCGTCGGCCGCGTCCTGGACACCTGCGAGCGCGCCGGCGAACCGCTGGCCTTCCTCGGCGGACGCTTCGGCGACGTCGTCGACCGCGGACACGCCCGCGCGCCCTGGTATTTCTGAACCCGACTCGGCTCCACGTTTTCCGAGCCCGACTCGGCTCGACGCTTTCGGGGCCTGCTCGGCCGAACGCCCGAACGGCGCGGCCTCCGAACCGGCTTATCTCTCGGCCGGAAGCACGGGCGGGTAGCGCCCGGCCCCACCTCCCGACCCCCCCGACCGGCCGATCACCCGGCAACGCCGCTGGTCGCCCGGCCGATTCCGGCCTGCCGCCGCACCCCGGACACGGCAGCCGAGCCCGCCCGGACGCCGCCGCGATCCGGTGGTCGCCCGCGCGGGTCGCGGTCCCCGAACCGCAACCGAACCACAACCGACAAGGCGCCGCCCCGCGGCGCCCTCGCGAAGGCGAACAGACATGCCCCTGACAGTGGAAGACAAGCTGGCGATCCAAGAGCTCGCCGCCCGACAGTTCCGATACCTCGACGCGCACGACGTCGACGCCTGGGCACAGTGTTGGATCCCCGACGGAACGTTTATCGCGAACTACGGGACCTTCCAGGGCCACACGTCCATCAAGGAGTTCCTCCGCGGCCACATTGCCGCGGGCAAGGAGGACGGCGCGCGACACCTGGGTGCCAATCACGTCATCGAAGGCGACGCCGAGCGGGCCGAGATGTACAGCGTCGTGGTCAAACTCCAGGTCGTGCAATCGCCGTTCATCATCGCGACGGGCATCTACCGCGACACCCTGGTCCGCACACCCGACGGTTGGCGATTCGAGTCCCGCCGGCTCGACATCGACCCGGGTGTCTTCGCCGCCGGCCCTCGCGCCTGAGCAGAACGGAGTACGTCGTTGAACACGCTCGCCTCGGAACGATGGGGTGATCACGGCCCCCGGCTGCTGCTGATTCACGGCAGCCTGAACTCCGCCGCCGCCGCATTCGTGGAACAGCAACCGTTCGCGGACGAATGGACCGTGATCGCGCCCTATCGACGCGGTTACCGTCCGAGCCCGCACACCGATCGCATCGACCCCGATCGCGATGCCGAGGAGATCGCCGAACTGATCGGTTCCGGTGCCCACCTCGTGGGCACCTCCATGGGCGGTGTCGTCGCCATGCGGGCGGCGGCGCTGGTCCCGGATCGTGTGTGGTCCCTCACCGTCATCGAACCACCCGCGCTGCCCAACGGGATCGGCCATCCCGCGGTCGACGATCTGCGCGAGACGCTGATGCGGCACTGGCGGCGGAACGTCTCGGCCGACGACGAGACGTTCCTGGCGGGATTCCTGGAGGCGCTCGACGTCCGGCTCTCGCTGCCGAGCCCGCTTCCCCCGGAGTTCGCGGAGGCGGTGCGCAACCTGAAGACGGAACAGCCGTGGGACACGGGAGTCCCGTCGCAGGTACTCGCCGGGACCACCTTCCCCAAGCTCGTCGTATCCGGAGGCGGGACCCCCGCGTTCGAAGCGGTATGCGACGTGCTGGCGACACAGATGAACGCCGAGCGCAGGATCTTCCCCGGAAGCCCACACGCCGTACAGCGGATCGGCCAACCGTTCAACGACATGCTGAGAGCTTTCCTCACCGCCGCCGAAACCCGACGAAGAATTCCCGAATAGCCGAACACGTCGAGCCCGGGATGATCGCCCGGCACGGGACACCGACCCTGTCCCGACGCGAGACGCCCGAAACGGCCGGGGCGACGACCATCGTCGCCCCGGCCCCTCGCCATGCGACGCCGATACACACGACGGGCCGCCCCATCCCCTTCGGCACGGCACCACGACGCTTCCGCGGCGTCCATGCGCCGCGCTTCGTACACGTGCCCGGTGACCGTGGAGCGACTGCTCGCCACCGGGTCCGGACCAGGCGGCACGGATGGCCATCGGTTCACACGACTTCCCGGCGGTCCAGACCCCGGTATTCCGTCGATGCTCGACCGTGACGCCGCGCGATGAGCGCCCCACACACCTCTCGCCGCCGGCGCGCTGTACGCGACCTCTCTGTACGCCGTCCACGACCCCGTGAGCCGGATCTGCACCATGATCAGCGCCGGGCACCTGCCACCGGCCGTCGTGGATGTCGGGGCCCATCGCCGCAGGCGAGGCCCGTGCCCACGTCCGGCGGTAGCCGGCCGAATGGCACCTCGACGAACTCGTCATGACCACCGAACTCGTCGTCAGCGAACTGGTCGGCAACGTCGTCAGGCACACGCGGGGGCCGGTCCGGCTGCGACTGCCGAAGAGCCGAATCGGCCGACCGGCGGCGTCGACATGACGATCGACCACCGGCTCCCGTGCCCCTCGTGCCGCTCGGGGGCCACCCGATCTCGTCGGCGCGCCGGCTGCGGCGTGCGGGGTGTGATTTCGGGCCGGCGACGGGAGTGACGGCACGGTGAGGGGTGCGTGTCCGGGTGGGTCTCGAACCGGAAACGTTGGGCGACGGACACGGATCGGCGGGTCGTGCGGTGGCGGTCGTGAACCGGTACGTCATGCTCTGTCCGGCGGTGGAATGCGCGGTTCGGCCGTACCGGACACGGGCGCGGACCGACACGTTTCGACCGGAACGCGTCCTGTCGAGGGGCGGGTCGGGGGAGGACGCTTGGTGCCGGCGGGCGCCCCGCCCGCCCCGCCGCGTTCTCGCCTCGCCTCGCCCGTTCCTCGGTCGGACGTCGACCGCGGCCTGGTTCGGAGCGGGCGGTGCGCGCGGCGGCGAGCGACGGCGCGCCCGGGTCCTCGTCGGGGCGCGTGCGTGTCGTCACGACCCGAAGGAGGCATCCGCGCATGTCGGTGAGACGTTGGTTCGCACATCTCGCGGCGGTACTGCTCGTCGTGACAGGCACCACGGTCACCACCACCGCCGTGGCGGCGGCGGGGCCCGCGCACGCGATGGCGGCCCCCACCCTGGTGTACCTGGAGAACAACGTGGTGCACGTAGTGGCGTCGCCCGGCGTCCAGAACAACATCCGGACCAACGTGGAAACGGACGATTTCTTCGTTGTGGAGGAACTTGCCGCCGTGGTGGCAGTGGGCGAAAACTGCACGAAACGGAGCGACCACAAGGCCACGTGCCACCTGCCGGACGACTGGACGGACCTCGTGCTCGACGCGGGCGACCAGAACGACCAACTGGAGATCCAATATCGGACCTGGTCCGTGGACAACTGCCGGATCAACGGTGGCGCCGGTGACGACGTGGTGCGGGTATCCGGCTGCACCGTCTTCGGCGATGCCGGAAACGACACGATCCGCCTGTCGGAGAGTGCGCACGCGCGGGGCGGGTTGGGCAACGACCGGATCAACGTCGTCAGCACCAACACCGCCGCCTCGCGCGATATCTCGGGCGGCCCCGGCAAGGACCTGGTCAGCTTCGAGGCCGCCACCGGTCCGGTGACAGTCACCCTGAACGACGTGAGCGACGACGGGCAAGAAGGGTTCGAGCACATCAACGTCCACCTCGACGTCGAGGATGTGGACGGCGGCGCCTACGACGACAGCTTCGCCGGTTCCGCCGCCGACAACACCTTCAACGGCGCGGGCGGCAAGGACTTCCTGTTCGGCGACGCGGGCGCCGACACTCTGAACGGTGGGGCGGGCAACGACACTCTCATGGGCGGCCTCGGCATCGACAAGTTGGACGGCGGTCCGGGCCTCGACCAATGCGGCCGCGGCGGTGCCGGCTCCGACGGCGGAACCCTCGCCGGCTGCGAGATCATCCTCCTTCCCTGACTCCACACACGTGTGCCCGGCGGCGAGTACGGTCCGCCGCCGGGCCCGGCCCGGGCGCTCCGACCGTCGACGTCGACGACGCCCATTCCGACAGGGCCCGCGCCTGGATCCGGTCAAAGGGGGCCGCGTACACCCGTTCCCGACCCGGGCGCCTCGCCCCGCTGTGCCGGCCTTGCCGTTGCACGTCCGGGAGCCGGTGCGGCGAGTTCAGGCGGTGCTGAACGAACTCCCTTGTATTTCAACGTACTTCCTTGCGGATTAGGTCACATGGATCATGCCCGATCCCGTTCAATCTGATTGCCGGGTCGTTCGATCCGGCGACCGATACCCGTCGGTCGTTTCCCCCGGAAGGAAGGTCCATGAACCACAAGCTTCGTGGGGCGTCGGGAGTCCTGGCCATCGGCCTGGCCCTCGGCGCTCTCTCCGCCGTCGCTCCGGCCGTCGCCGCGCCCACGACGGCGCCCACCACGTCGGCCGGGACGTCGGCCGGCACGAGCCCGGCCGCGCCGGACGACTTCCAGTGGCGGTACAAGCGGGCGTTCTCGTCCACCTACGCCTGCGAGCAGTACGCCGTAGGCCTGTTGAACAACCCCCACTACAAGGCGTACGCCTGCCGCCCGCGTTGGGACGAGCCCGGCGTCGAACTCTGGATCCTGTCGGACGTCCCGCTCCCGTTCGCGGTTTCGCCCCGTTAGGAATCCGCAGTGACGTTCCCGCTGTCGTTTCGAGTGCCGGCGCGTCCCGCACCTGGACGTGAACAACGCGGCGGGCGGCAAATTCCGCCCCGCACCTCGAGTGATCGCGCAACCGCGTGATCGCGTGACCGATTCGTCGAACCACCGGAATTCGAGCGGTTCATCGAGACGATCCGCCACACACCGTCAGCCTCTCGGGCGACCGTCCGCATGTCGGTCCTCGCACGTAGGTGTTCCGCCACCGACGCCGTCGCGCCCTTCTCGACGGCCCGGCAGTAGGACACCGCGCGCCGTTCCGTGCATTCGACCGACGCAGGTCCGCGACCCGGGCGGCTGTGGGTAAGGATCTCCCGTACGGCACGTCGGCGCGCCGGTTCGTCCGGCGGCCGGCGTGTCGAACGAACCCCGACGCCCGACGCCGAGCGGCCCGCACCCGGGGGCCGGCCGGGCCGGCCCGGCCCACGTTCGGCCGAGGCGATGTCACCGTCGCCGACCGCGATGTCGACGTGAATCCCGGCATGCTTGATCGCGCGGGTCGTCGTGTCGGTGAATCTTGTCGAAGCCTCCCCGCCGGTGACTTGCCCGGAGCCGCCGATGCGGTGGGCGATCACTGCCGCGTTCCAGCCGGTCCTGCCGCCCGACTTGTCGGTGGCCTCGGTGACGGCCGCGCCGTCGGGCCCGCCGGCGGATCAGGAGAGGTGGGTGAACTCCACCACGAGTGGGCCGGCGGCCTCGGTGAGGCCCGCTTCGGTCGCGCACTGCGGCTTCGGCAGCGGTGACAGGGTCCGGGTGGTGACGGTCGTGTCGTCGACGAAGCGTCCGGACCGGACCTTGCCCCTGAAGACCGCCAACCGTCCCCCGCCGACCGGGGTTTCGATGCCGCCGGACTCCTCGAGACTGCTGGTGCCGCCGTCGTCCCAGGTGATGGTCGTCGTGCGGGTGCGGGTGCCCCCGTCGCAGCTCATCAGCCCCGACATGGTGGAGGTGACGCGGCCCGAGGCGGGCAGCGTGCCACCGAACGGCAGGCAGGACGTCAACTCGCCACTGCCCTCGCCGGCGACCTGACGCAGCGTCGAGTTCAACCCCGGAGTGAAGGTCTCGGTCTGGAACCCGGTACAGGTCTGCACCACGGGCACCGGCAGTGCGCTCGCGGCGGATTCGGCCGGACTCGCGGCGCCGGCGACGACGAACGCCGGCACGGCCGCGAGAACGACGAGCCCCAGGCCGAGAAGTCGCGTGTGGTTCATGGGTCAACCTCGCAGATGGATGTGGCCGTGGTGGCGGAGGGGCCGGGCCCCACGGTTGCCGTCCTCGGGTGTGGACACGTGGATCGTCGGTTCGCGGCGGACACCGCGGTCGTGCAACGACGCGGGACCGGAGCGGGGTTACGGCTGGTCACCCGAAAGGATGAAACGGGTGCGCGGGTCACCGGCCGCAGGACGAGAAGACGGCACGCGCCGCGTCGCCGGGCGACGTGCGTGGCTTGGCTGTTGCGGGGTCGGGCGTGGTACCACCGTGCCGCGCTCGGTCGGTGTTCATCCTCGGGAGGATCTTGCTCAGGCGGAGCTTGCCGGATCGCTCGTGCATCGCATCGTGCTCCAGAGCGTGTCGCACCTGGGAGAGGGACCGGATCGTCGCGACGGTGGTCGCGGCGTTGCTGTCGGGGATCAGCGAGAACCCCGCCTCGCAGGCGTGGTCGCGCTCCCGCCGAGGGCCGGCGTGGATCCGCTCGCGCATTCGGAACAGCACGATCCGCACGTCGGGCCGCCGCGTTCGTGGTTCCGTGGGCAGCGGCCTGCCGGGTAGCAGGCCGTCGTGGAGGGCGCCGCTGCCCGAGCCGCCCACGGCGTCCGGCGTGACGGCCAGGCCCGCGCCGCCGGTGGCCGCGCGCAACTCCCGGCGCAGATCCGCGCCGGTGGGGCCGCACACGATGGCGGACGGATCCGGATCGGCCGAGGGGCGGCCGCGCGGCCGGGACCTGCGGCACGGTGTGCCCGGTCTCCCGTACCCCCACGTGTTGTTGCACCGGACGGATTCTCCGCACTGCGGCCGTCGCCGTGCTCCGGACTCGGGCCGTTCCCACGTGTCTCGCTCGACTCCACGGCTGTCCGGCCGCAGTGCGCTGCCGGGCTCGGGGTAGGGCCCGACGATCCACGGATGGTAAAGTTTTCGCCAAGGGAATCGATCGCGCCCTCCGGGCGGAGGGGAGCGCGTGTGCCGCAGCGAGCGAATCGCCTGTCGGTTCCGGTCGTTGCGTTGCTCTTCGTGTTGTCCCTCGTGGCCGCCTTCGCTGCCGGGTTCGGCCGAGGCGAGGGAGCCGGCGGATCGTTGCCGGTGGCCGCGGCCAACGTGCACGCGACGCCGGTGTCCGGTGGACCGCACGGACTCGAACGCCCCCAGGACTGTCGGCCGGCCTCGTCGACCTCCGCACCGGTGGCGACCGCCGGTGAACTCGATCGCCCCGAGCCGCACACGCATGTCGACGCCGCCGCACGTGTCGCCGCCGACGAGCGGTTTTCGCGCGTGCGGTGTGCACCGCCGGTCACCCGGTGGGGGATCGACCCACCCGCGGGTCATGGGCCGCGTCCGCCGCCCGCACGGGGGCCACCGGAGTGCGCCGGGACCTGACGTTCGGCCCCTGCCGACGTCAGCCGTCCCCGACGACGCCCGGACCCGACCACCGCCCCCGGAAGGACGGTGATCTTCGTGCATCTCGCGGAGGCCCTGATCGCGCTCGGCGGCGCATTCCTCGCCGCCGGAATCCTCGCCCGTGCAGGCGCCCGCATCGGGCTGCCGACCATCCCGCTGTTCATGCTGGCCGGCATCCTGTTCGGCCCCAACACCCCCGGTATCGCCCTCGTCGACAACCCCGCCGACCTCAAACTGCTCGGCGCAATCGGCCTGGTTTTCCTGCTGTTCTATCTGGGCCTCGAATTCCACACCGACGACCTGGTCGCCGGTGGGCGCCGCTTGGTCGGCGTCGGTGCCCTCTATCTCGTGCTCAACGTGGGAGGCGGCTTCCTGTTCGGGCTCGCGCTCGGCTGGGGTTGGCGCGAGGCGCTCGTGCTCGCGGGCGTAATCGGCATCTCCTCGTCGGCGATCGTCACGAAGGTGCTGGTCGACCTGGGTCGACTGGGCAATCCCGAGACCCGGTTGATCCTGGGCGTGATCGTGATCGAGGATGTCTTCCTCGCGCTCTATCTCGCCATCCTGACCCCTGTGCTCAGCGAGGCCGAAGGCATGGGCGCGGCGGCGCTCGACGTCGGCAAGGCGTTCGGATTTCTGATCCTGCTCGCCTCGGTCGCGCGCTGGGGCACGCGACTGGTCGGCCGGTTGATCGCCACCAAGGACGACGAACTGCTCGTGGTGATCTTCACCGGTCTGGCGATCCTGACCGCCGGAGTGGCCGAGGAACTCGGTGTATCGGACGCGATGGGCGCGTTCATGATCGGTCTGATCCTGGGGGCCACCAAGACCGCGCCGCGGATCCGGGAGTTGGTGCATCCGCTGCGGGACGCGTTCGCGGCGATCTTCTTCTTCTCCTTCGGCCTGTCGATCGACCCCGGCGACCTGGCGAAGGTGGCCGTGCCGGTGGCGCTCGCGGTGCTGCTCACCTTCGTGCTCAACGGCGTCGCCGGCGTGGCCGCCGCGCGGATTAGCGATCTGGATCGATCGCAGGCGTCGAACGTCGTGTTCACGATCCTGTCCCGGGGCGAGTTCGCGCTGGTCCTGGCGGCGCTCGCGGCGAGCGCCGGCGGTCTGGACGCGCGACTCGCGCCGTTCATCGCCGGGTACGTGCTGGTCATGGCGGTGCTCGGGCCGCTGGCGGCGACCCGGGCCCGGCGATTCGAACGGGCGTTGCCCGCGCGGCTGTTCCGGGAGCGGTACGAGGGCGTCAGGGAGGAGGAAGACGCGGGCGTTCCGACGCCGACGGGGTCGCGGGGGCACCCCGGCTGACGAGCGGAGGGTGCGCGGCGCCGACGCGCGGGAGCGGCTGACGGACGTGACACCCATCCAGCCCACCCGGAGACGACGGCGCCGCGACCGAACCCGCACGATCGCGGCGACGCCGGGGCTCGTGTCGATTCGACCCCGAGGCGCCGCCTCCGCCGGACCCGAACCGCTGCGGCGGCTACACGGCGGGTTACACCCCATCCTCGACAACCCGGACGGGACGAGGACGCTGCTCACCTCGGTCGATCGAGACCTCTTCGACGACTAGGCGGTCGCCGTCCTCCAGCCGGAGCAGCTCTCCCACTTGGCGCCGACGCCCTTTTGCAGGCAGACCCGGAACCGGATCAGGCGGCCTTCCACGAAGTCGTACGAGTAGGGCAGCCACCCGTATCCGGCGCCGCTGTAGTACTTGTTCGTGAAATGCTGGTAAGGGTTCGACCCGTACTTGACCTGGACATCCAGCACGACGCCATAAGCGTCCTTCTGGTTCAGGTCGAAAAGAATGAAGTCGTCTCCGTTGCTGACGAATTGCGCCTTCGCATCCCCGGTCGGATTCGTGACGGAGTACACGGTATTGCCCGCCGCCTCGGCGGATGTACCGAACGCCACGCTGGTGGCCAGTGCCGCGACGGCCGCGCCGACAGTGGTTGCGACGCGCTTCGTAATCCTGTGCAAGGTGTCTCCCCGCCTATTGTGATCTTCAGGGAGATTCTTTGCCGTGCGATTACCGGAAGCTATCCGCTTTGCGCAAGTGATGCCACGCCACGCCCGTCCATTCGGGCGGGATTGCCGAATGCGATGCGCGATTTCGGCCACGAGTGGCGCCCGCGTCGCCGGCGCCCCGATCCGCCGCCCCCCCATCGGCGATGCCCGCGACGGCCGGCGCCGCGCGAACAGCCTTACGCACGACGGATATTGCCGATGGGTGAGATGGCCGATACTCCTCGGACAGGCCGCTCCGAGTCGAGCAAAGGACAAGTTCTTGCGCAGGATCACCGAGCGAGCAGCGACGATCACGGCTTCCGCCGTGGTCACGTTGAGCGCTTTCGCCGTTGTGGCCACTCCCGCCGGCGCGGCGGGCAACGCCACGATCACCTCGCGGACGCACGTCTACGGCGGGGGTGCCGTCACCGCCGACGCCACGTTCTACAGCAACGGGGACAAGTTGCGTATTCGCGACCTGCGCCCCAACGAACCGAGTGTTCCTGTTGTGCACTTGCAGTACTACTACAACGGACAGTGGCGCAACCAGAGCGCCGACCTCTGGGGCAACGCGTCGACCCAGTGGTACGACTTCGACTTCGCCGAAGGTCGCGCGGTCCGATTCAGCGTCGCCCGACAGACCCGCGAGGGCGGTGCCCGCGTAGGCGGCGAGGGCTGGGTGTACGCGACCGCCTGACCCACCGAACGGCCCGGCCTCCCCTCGGAGCCGGGCCGTTCCCGCACGTCGCCAGGGTGTGGACTCGAACTCGGCGGCCGTGCAGGGCTCCTCCTGCGGGCGATCGCGCGGGATGCCACTGTCGGCGGCGTGGTGTGACGATGGGGCGGCTCGCGGTGGGCGGGGGCTCGGTTCGCCGGGTCTACGGGTGGCCGAAGTAGCGGTCCCACCACGTGGGCCGGCGTTCGTCCCCGCGCGGCGTTGCCGGTCCGTCGTACGGGGTGTCGAGGAGTTCCTCCGACGCCACCACGTATCAGGTGTCGAGCAGGGCCCGTTTCACGGTCGCGAGGTCTCCGGCGTCCAGGGCGCCCTCCTCGCGCGCCTCGTCCGTGCCGAGGTACGCGCCGGGGTTGTCCGCCGCGACCATCGCGAGCGAGCCGAAGTTGCTGATCGAGACGACGATCCGCGTCCCGCACACCGTGGCCTCGCCCGGGACGACGACGCGCGCGTACTCGACCGTGTTGCGGTGATGACACTCCACTGGGCAGCGGGTCGCGAAATCCGCCTCCACCCGGGACACCAGTCGGTGGAGCATCGACGAGATCCCCCGCTCGTCGTACTCCTGCGGTGCACACAAGTGTTCGCCGTCGTCGAGCCGACGCAGGAGCGCGATCAAAGCCACATCGTCGTTCATCACGACCCCCATCCTGTCGCGCTCTTCGGGTGTTGCGCCGCCCCCGGGTCGGGCCCGCGCTCGGTGGTCGGCCATCCATCGGCGGTGTGCACGATCCTGCGGATCAATACGGTCAGACCATTTACAACCATATAAAAAACGGTCTACTCTTGAGTCAAGAAGATGAACCGTATCCAGGTTCGAATCTCTTGGTCTCCCATTGGCCTGATGTGAGAATCGCGGCTGCACAGGGCTCTGGGGATGTCGGCGGGATCGGATCCTGGGTACACCGCAAGCCGATCGAACGGCGCACCAAAAATCCGCAAACGGTCCTGGATCCTACGCAGTGTTTCTTCGGGGTCACGGTCTGGAGGTGCCTCCCATGAACACCCGTCTAGCCGCCCGCCCGGCGCCCGCTCCGCGCGACGGGTCCCCGCGTCCCGTCGTGATCCCGCTCGCGGCGGGCCCGGGTTCCGTGCCGTACGCGCGTCGGCGCGCCGTTGAGGTGGCGCGGAACTGGGGTATGGCCGACGACGACATCGACGCCGTTCGCATCGTGGTTTCCGAACTCGTCGGGAACGCGGTCCGGCACGCGTACGCGTCCAACGGGCACGGTCGGAATGAACGGTCCGGTGGCAGCTCATCGGTCATCGATCTCTCCATGTGGACCGTCGACGGGCTGTTGATCGTGCAGGTCGGCGACCACAGTCCGAAGCCGCCCGTCGTGGGCCTCGGAGCACAGGACGAGGAGCACGGGCGGGGGCTCTTCCTGGTCGCTTCGGAGTCCGAGCAGGTCGGCTACCAGCGCACCCCGGGAGGCGGCAAGGTCGTGTGGGCGGCGCGCGCGGTGTGTACGGCCGCGGTCGCGGCACGCTGCTCGTGACGAGTGCGTACAGGCGGCCTCCAAGGCGACCCAAGCGTCGTCCCATTGCGTCCGCCCACCACCTGGCTTCAGTCGACTGCCATCCGGTTTGGAGCGATGAACCAATTTGGTGCGCCGCTCCAAATGTGTCACTGTGGCGGCATGGCAACGAGAACCGGGCGGCCCCAGCGGCGCAACCAGGTGCTCTCCCGAGAGCGGATCATCGAGACCGCGATCGAGTTGCTCGACGCGGGCGGCGAGAGCGCGCTGACCACGCGAGCGCTGACGGAACGCCTGTCCACCGGGTCCGGAGCGATCTACTACCGGGCGGGCAGCCGTGACGAACTGCTGGACACGGCAACGGAAACGGTCGTCACTGCCGCCCTCGCAGCCAAGCCCGCCGGGGCCGCGGCCACGCCCGAGGACGAGATCCGCACCGTCGCGCTGGCCCTGTTCGACGCGATCGCCGAGCACCAGTGGCTCGCGACACGGCTGACTCTGCAGATCGTCCGGAAGCCATTCGGCCCGGTGACGGTGGGGATCTTCGAACGGATCGGCCGGCAGGTGGGCGCGCTGGGTGTGCCGCAGGCTTCCTGGTTCGACGCCGCCTCGACGCTTGTGCACTACATTCTCGGGGCCGTCAGCCAGAACGCCCGCATCGACGGTGACACCTCGACCGTCCAGCCCGACCGGGCCGAGTTCCTCGAAGCGACGGCGACGGCCTGGCAGGCGCTCGCTCCCGAGGACTACCCGTTCATGCACGCCATCGTCGGCCGGATCAGGGAGCACGACGATCGCGAGCAGTTCCTTACCGGCATCGCCATCGTCCTCGATGGCCTGACCCGGCTCGGTTGACCCGCCCGTCCGTCCGGGCCCCTGCGTGCGTTTTCGGATAGGCATCCCTCATGCGTGACGTGGTGATCGCCGGCGGTGGCCCGGTCGGCTTTGGTCGAAGCTCCCGGTCACGAGGGTGTCGCCGCGATGGCTGAAGGCGAGGGCCAGGACGTAGTCGGTGTGTCCGCGCAACGAGGTGATCCGGTGTCGGTCGGAGGTCTCCCACAGGATCACCGCGCCATCGCCCCCGGCCGCGGCGATCGTGCCGCCGTCGGGGGCGAACGCGATATCGGTGACCTTGTCGCCGTGTCCGGTCAGGGGTGCCGTCGATCGGTGCGTGGCAACGTCCCACAGTCGCACGGTGCGATCCGTGCCGGCGGTCGCGATCGTGTGTCCGTCGGGGCTGAAGGCGATGGTCGCGACCGCGCCGGTGTGCCCCTTCATCACGGCGAGCGGCACGTGGGTGTCGGCGTCCCAGAGTCGGAGCGTGCCGTCCTCCCCCGAGGTGGCGATCACGCGTCCGTCCGGACTGAACCTGGCGGTGTCGGCCGCGTCCTGGTGGCCGACCAGGTCGGCGACGCGTCGACGGCTCGCGACGTCCCACAGCACCACCGTCGCGTCCTCGCCGGCCGAGGCGATCACCCGCCCGTCGGGACTGAAGGCCATGCCGTTGAAACTCCGGTACGCCCCCCGAGGGTCGCGGTGAGCCGGCCCGTCGCGGGGTCCCACAGGCCGATGGCGCCGTCGGCGCGCGCCGCGGCGATCGTGGCGCCGTCCGGGCTGAACGTGATCGAGCGCACCCGGCTGTGTGCGGCCAGAGTCGCGATGGCACGGCGGGTGTCCGCCTCCCACAACCGGACCGCACATCCGCTTGGGTATGGCCGAGCCATAAACGGATATCGGGTGTCCGCTTCGTGGTACGGTCGCGCCATCGGGAAGGAGGCCCATGAGCGGTCCCACGGGAACCGGCGAACCGGCCGCGCCGGCCACGGCTCGGCGGCCGAGACGCGACGCCGAGGCCAACCGTCGGCGCATCGTCCGGGCCGGGCGTGAGGTCTTCGGCGCCCGCGGGCTGCAGGCCACGCTCAACGACGTCGCCCACCACGCCGGGCTCGGCGTCGGCACCGTCTACCGCAAGTTCTCCGACAAGCGGGCACTCGCAGAGGTCGTCTTCGGCGAAGAACTCGACGAGATCGCGGCGATGGCGCGAGACGCCCTGGATCGGGACGACGCCTTCGACGCCTTGGCCGAGTTCCTGGAGCGGGCGCTGGCGCGGGCCGCACACAACCGGGGATTGCGCGAACTCATGCGCCAAGGCGTGGCCGAGGGCACGGGCCTCGCCCGAGCGCGCCGGGAGATCCACTCGCACTGCGAACGCCTCGTGGAACAGGCCCGCGACCAGGGTGGGTTGCGGGAGGGGGTGACCGCGGCCGACATCGCGCGCATCGCCGTGATGATCGACGCGGTCATGGCACTGCCCGCCGAACAGCCGGCCGGGCAACCCACCGAACAGCCCTCCGAGTTGTGGCGACGCTACCTGGTGATCATCCTCGACGGACTCCGCGCTCACCGGCACCAACCACCACTACCCGAACCCACCGAAGCCCGCCGGCCACGACGGAACCACCCCGCGCGTTCCACCACCAAGCCGTCGACCGGGTGAACCCGCCCTCGGGCGCCCTGGCCGAACACGTCCTCGCCGCGCCTGCCTTTCGACGCCCGGTCGCACCCCGAGTCGGGGTCCGCGCTGCGGATCGTTTCGCGCGGGCATTCCCAGGCCGTACAGCAGGGCGCGTCCGCTGCGGGTGCTGTAGGCGCGCCGACCTCCTTCGAGTCTGCCCGTATGGTCCCGGCATCGAGGGGGTTGTCGCTCTCGCCGCCGGAGACCTCCACGCGCGCGGCTCGCACCAGTTGCTTTCCGGGATGTAGGAGCGGGTTCACGAGGGCTTGCAGCGCTGCGTGTTCGGCCACGGACGACCTGTCCTTTCCCGGTCCGGACGATCCGTCGTCGCTCCCGTCATGGCCGCGGCTTTCGGTCGGGGATCAGTTCCCGGGTGAGGTGGTGGAGGCGTAGTGCGGAGTCTCGGTCGAAGGCCGGGGCGGTCAGGGGGAGTCGGCGGGTTGTTCGGTAGGCGGTGAAGGGTGGGGCCGGGGGGTCGTCGAGGAGGCGGGTCATCGGCTCGACCGCCTTTTCCGGCGCGGTGGCGAAGACGGCGAAGCACGCCTTGACGAGGGTGCGCAGCGGTTGTGGAAGGTGGTCGGGCATGCCGGTCGCCACGACGTTGGGGTTGTAGGCGATGTAGCGGATCGGGGTGCCTGCGTGTACCTCGGGGAAGGCCGCGCCGAGCAGGTCGTTGGCGCGGAACGACTGCAGGGTGGCCTTGGTACCGCTGTAGCGGCGCGTCAGTTGCGGGTCCTCCCAGTGGATGCGACCCAGCGGAACGCCCGGGGTGCCGACGTTCATGATCACCGCACGTGGGGCGGATTCGAGCGCCCTGCGCAGGCCGTGGCCGAGCACGTACCGGCTCAGGTACGCGAGCGCGAAGCTGTGTTCGAACCCCTCGGGGGTGACGGTGTGTGGGCCGAAGAGCCGGTAGCGCTGGGCGCAGAGCACGAGTTTGTCGACCGAGGGACAGGTGTCCTCGATCGTGGTGACGAGTTCGCGGGCCGCCGCGACCGAGGTGAGGTCCGCCCGCAGGAAGGTGGCTCGGCCGCCGACGGCCTCGGTCTCGGCTTCCGCGAGCAGGGCCTCGCCCTTGGCGGCGGTGCTGCCCACCACGAGCACGTGCGCTCCCAGGCGCAGGTAGTGCAGGGCAAGTGCTCTGCCCAGTCCGTCGGTTCCTCCGGTGACGACCACGGTCTGCACTCTCGGTGCTCCTTTCGCCGGGTTGCGCGATGACGGCGCCGCCCGATGTCGCGGGACCACTGTGCGAAGTAAACGGATATCGGGTATCCGCTTGAGTATGAGCGCGACCGTACCACAAGCGGATATGACATGTCCGCTTCGTCGTACGGTCGCGTCGCCGGGAAGAAGTTCCCATGGGTGGTCACGGCGAATGGTGGTCCCGGTGGTGTGCCCGGGTGCGCCCGGTGGGGCGACGGGCTGGTGCGCGATCGGCTCGACGGCGGGGCGGGCGACGGGAGTCGGGCGAGGCGTGCGACGTCGGCGTCGGGACCTACGGCCGCGCGGGCTTCACATGCCTACGACGACGAATACTCCTCGCGGATGGACCATCTTCACGGAAATCGCCGAGGACGCAGCTTTCATCGATCGGAATCGGCCCGGACGGCGGCCGTGGTCTCGCGGAGTTCTCGGGCCGCGGCGAGTGCGGGTGCGGCGGCCTCGTGGTCGGTCGGCGAGAGGGGGAGGCGTGCGAGTTCGTCCAGTTGTTCGCGGGCGCGGTCGAAGTCGTCGAGGCGGACGTGGAGTTCGGCGAGGTACGCGTGTGCCTCGGCTCGCCCGGCGGGCGTCGCGGCGGGGTCCTGGCGGGATATGGCGCCGGCGAGGATCTTGGCGGCCTGCGCGACGTCGCCGCGCGAGTCGGCGAATACGATCGCGTTCGCGAGTGCTGCCGCGAGTCTGCCCTCGGTGGCCGCCGGCTCATCGGTCGTGTCGGTGTGGTCGGGTGCGTCGGTTTTCGGTGCGTCCGGGCTGCGGACCACGCGGATCCAGTTCCCCGCGGGGTCGACGAGGCTGAACCCGCTCAGGCCGCCGTAGTTCTTGCGCGGGCGGGGTCGGGTGATGCGCGGGAATCCGGTGAGGGGGAGTCTGCCGTACCGCGTGCGCAGGCCGGCGGCGAACACCTCGAACAGGAGTCCGGTGTCCGGTGTGACCAGGAGGCAGGAGCCGTACGAGTCCTCCGGGCGAAGGCCGGGAATTCCGTTGTAGTGCAGTTCGATGTCGCCGCGACGCAGCGCGAGATAGGGGTTGGGGCGTATCTGCCGATACGTCACCTCGAAGCCGAGGGGAAGAAGGAAGTCGCGGATTTCGTCGATGGAGGGACAAGGGAGGATGGGCACCATCCGTGCGTCGACCATGGCGGCGATTCAACCATCGGTGACGACGAGCATGCACGCCCGAGCCGACGCGGACCGCCGCCCGTCCTCCGGCATCGCCCGCTACGGCAGGATCGGCCTGCCGTGTCCGGACGAGTTGGGCCACCCGAACCCGGAGCGCGAGGAACGCGGGGCCACCGCGGTCGCCACGGACTCCGCGTTCAGCCCGGTTCGTCAACCGCGGGTGAGAGGCCGCAGCGTGCACAGGCTACGACTCGAACAGTCAAGGACGTCTCGGGCGACCCGCATGTCGGGGCCGGACGGGCGTACCGCCCCGCCGCCACGGCCCGCCCCCGCAGGCGCGCACGGGGTCGGCGGCGGGTCAGTGTTTCCGGCAGGTCGGATCGTCCACGAGCACAGCGTTCGCGGGGATGATCACCACGTCCTCGTCGATCGACACCGAGCCCTTGGTGGTGGTGTAGCCACGCTTGCCGGGCCCGACGCATTTGGTGGCGAGGTTGCCGAACCCGTCGGGGAAGTTGAACACTTCCGCGGGACTGTCCTCGCCCCGGTCGCCCAACACCGGGGCGTCCGCCTTGCCGCGCTCGTCGTAATACTCCTGCGAACACCCGGCGACGGCGCCGAGGGCCAGGAACACCGACACGATCGGCGCCCATCGCGTCGTGCGCGATTGTCGCGGCGCGTTCGTCCGCCGCCTCGCACTCACCCCGCGCACGCCGCGTCCGGGACGACCTGCACGTTTGAGGGGCCGCTCGCGTTCGTGGTCACGTAGGCGCGGAATCCGTGACCGACACACTTGGTGGCGAGGTTCCCGAAGCCGTCGGGGAAGTTGAACACCTGGGCCGGAGTGTCGTCGCCACGCTGGTTCGCGACCGGCGAGTCGCCCTTGCCGCGCTCGTCGTCGTCCCCGGCGCACCCCGCCAACAGCAGCACGCCCGCCAGCGCGCACGGTACGACACCCCATCCGAGTCCCGCCACGACTCTCCCTCCCTCGCCCCACACGTCCGAGGGATCAACATCCCAGCCGGGACAGCCGCGACGCGATGGGGACTTCCCCACGCACCACCCGCGACCGTCGTCGCGGTGACCGGCGGGCGGTATCGCATGGGGCGTGTCGCCCGTCGTGGATACAGTCGCCGACGTTCGCGCCGACGACGGCACGAGGATCGCACGACCGCAGGAATCGAGGGCTACTCATGTTCGACGCCGAATCGGGGGTCGAGGTCGGGCCCGAGTCGCCCACCGCGCTGCTCGTGGCCGCCGGGCGGGTGGACGACCACCGCGTCAACCTCGACCGTGAGGCCGCGCTGTTCGGCGGGCTGTCCGCCTCGGGTGTCCCGCCGCTCCGCCTGGTGGACGCGGTCTTCGCGTCCCACTGGGTGCCCGGACTCGAGGTCCTCGTGCGCAACGAGCAGGCCCTCGGGGGCATCCCCGATCTGCGGGACCGCCTCGTCGCCACCGGCGATCCGCGGATCGCGCTCGCGGTGCTCCAGGGAAGGGCGTGGACCAAGCACGACCGCAGGCGGGTGCTGGCCGGGGCCGACCTGCGCCCGGAATGGCGGGAGTTGTGGACCGCGGTGCGCCGATGGCTCATCGACGGGCGCGTCCGGGCCGCCCTCGCCGCGGCCGTGGTGTGCCCCTTTCCCGACGTTCTCACGCACGCCGTGTCGGAGCCCGGGGCCGGACTGACCCGCGCCGAACTGCTCCGCGCGTTGTCGTCCCTTCGCACGCACGGCGGGGACGACGCGGTACGCCGGGTGCTGGATTCCGTCCAGGTGGACCGGCACCCGGACGTCCGCGAACTTGTCGAGGCGTCGCTCGCGGGCGCGGACGACGATCCGCTGCGGGCCGCGGTGAGCGAGGCCGAGGGAACGGTCGGTCTCGTCGACGAACTACGCGACGCGGACACGTACTCCGACGCACGGGACAGCCTGATCTGGCGCGCCGACCTCGACGGGACCGCGCTCCTCGCGGCGCACGAAGGGACGCCGTTCGGACCGCACGCGGCCGTCGTGCTCGTGGAACGGCCGGATTGCCCGGCCGAGTTGCTTCTTGCCCTGTGTCGGACCCACCCTCGTCCGGAAGAACTCCTGAAGTCCTGCGCCACCCCACCGCCCGCCACGGCGCTCCTGGAGCTGCCGCCGCGATGCGTCACGGCGAAGGTGCTGGAGGTATTGGTCGAGCGTTGCGTGGCCGGCGGCTTGACCGGCGAGGATCTGCTCGCCCACGCCCGCCCGGCCAAGACCGTGCTCGCCCTGGCCCATGCGGTCGACTCGTCCGCCCCCGCGCCCCTGTGGGAGGGCTTCCACGCCGGGCTCGCCCGACTCGTGCGAAGCGGGCTCGGCGCCGACGTGGCGGCGTGGCGTGCCGTCGCCGAACTCCTGAACCGGTTCCGGGGCACCGTGCCCGATCTGGTGGAGAAGGCGGCCCGGCACGCGACCGGGAACGACGACGCCCCCGGGCCGTGGCCCGGCGCGGCGGACGTCCCCGGCCACACCGACACCCGGCGTCTCGACGTTCGCCGTCGGGCCTTCGTCGCACTCGTCGACGCCGCCGACGATCGCACGATGGACGTGCTGGCACCGCTCGTGGACGGCCGGACCGCGTACGACACCACCGTGCACGGTCGATGGCGCCCGGCCCGGCTCGCCGACCTGATCGCGCGCGGCCCCGGTCGCGAACTCGCCCTCACCGCACGGCACTCCCGCCTGCCCGCCGACGCGGTGGCTCCGTTGGCCGCCCTGGACGACCCGGAGGTGAACGCCGGACTCGTCTACCAGATCCACGCCAACGGCCGCCTGCTTCTGGACATCGTCCAAGGCGTCCCGCAACGCCCTTGCCCCGACGGCACCCGAATTCCGCTCTCCCCGACGCTGCGGGCCGAACTCCTCCCCGCGGACGGCACGTTCCCGAAGCGGCAGTGGCTGGCCCCGTTCGTCGGCTCCGGAGACCCGGAACTCCTCGCGGCGGCACTCGCCGTCGTACAGATCCGCACCCGGCATCTGCAACTGAAGATGGCGTTGGGCCAGTGGGAACGCGCGGGCCGCGACACGATCGGGTTGCCGAACTGGTTCTCCGACCCGACCAAGGCCCTGATCTCCGCGCTTCGCACCCACCCCGATCCGAGGACCGCGCTGGAATCCCTGCGCGCGCACGTCCGGGACGCCGAGTCCGCGGACAGCCTCGCCAAACGCCTGCGCACCACCACGGCGCGCTCCCTGCCCCAGCTCCTGAACGAGGGCTACCGCTGGGACTGGTCCGTCCTCGAGGTCGCCCACGCGCGAGGTCGTCTCGGGAACGACATCCTGCCCCGACTCGCCGAACTCCCGGGCTGCCCCGACACGTTGTGCCGACCGGGACGAGACGCGATCCCCAACCGGGACGGGAAACCGATGTCTCCCGCGACCCTGCGCAGCCTCACCCGCCGTACGCTGCGACCACACGACGACTGGGTGAGCGACGCGCTCGCCCAGGGCCGGTTCACCGTTCGGGAACTGCTGCAACACGGCCGACCCGTCGCCGCGTTGCCGGTCGCGCGAATATGGCCGGACCAGGACGCTCGTACCCTCCTCGAATCCCTCGTCCACGACCACCTCGACGGCAACACGGAGGCCTGGGTCATCGCCCTGCGCCTCCTGGACGACTTCACCGGCACCCTCCCGGAACTGCTCACCACGGCGGAGCACGCGGCATCGTGAGGCGACGTCACCGCGAGACCGCCGCGCGGCCGAGGCCATGCCCGCGTCGAGCAACGCACGTCGGTCCCCGGGTCGGCGCGATCCAATCGGTGAGGGTGACGAGTCGGTGTCGGCCGTCGGCGCTGTCGAGGGTGAACGCCGGATAGCCGGGAATGGTGCCAGCGTGGCCGTACGCGGGGCCGCAGTCGGTGTCATGGACGTGGATGCCCAGGCCGTAACCGACGGCCGGGCGAGGGCCGTTGGGTACCGGGCGAGGCCGAGCGTCAGGCGTGCCAGGCCCCTTCGGCGTCCACGGGCCATGCGTGGTCGATGCCGTTCGACGACGCGCGCCGCGCCGAGTTCCCGGTCCGGCCGGCCTTCGCCGGGCAGGCCGCGCACGACGCGCGGCTGACGGCCGTACGGCGGGAGACCGCCGCCGCGATCCGCGAGCGGGTGGCCCAGGGCATTCGCAACGGAAAGGAGTGCGGCGAGGTGGACGCCTCCGTGGACGCCGACGAACAGGCCCTGTGTGTCGTCGCGTTCGCCGAGGGGCCGGCGATGCGCATGCACGCCGACCCCGACGGCACGCCGGGGGCGGCGGTCCCGGCCGCCCCGGACGACCACCTCGCCCGAGTCTTCACCGGGGCCTGCCGCCACGGGCGCCGCGCCCGACGAGTCCGGACGCGGCGCCCGGGACCGCGATTCTGCTATCAGGTGATAGCTTGAGTTCATGGCGAAGACTCAGGTGAACCTCCGGCTGGAGGAGACCGCGGCGGAGATGGCCCGGCAGGCGGCCGAGACCCGGCGCATGCCGGTGAACGAATACGTGGAGCAGTTGATCCGCACCGACAACGAACGCCTGCGCGAGGTCTTCCTCGCGGGCGCCCAGGAGGTCCTGGACGGCTACGGCGACCTGCTGGACGAGATCGAGTCGCGCGGGTGAGCGCGAGTGTCGACCTGGCGTGGATCCTGGAGGTCGCGCGCCGCGCGGGGTACGACGATCCCGCCCCGGACGACTACGGTGTCCCGATCGCGGCCGTGGAGCGGCATCGGGCGGTGATCGCCGGGCAGGACGTCTACCACGGCACCTACGCCAGGGCCGCGGCGCTCGCACACAGCCTGGGCCGCATGCGTTGGCTGGAGCGTTCCAACCTGCGGGTCGCCGTCGCGGTGGCCCACGGTTATCTCTCGGCCTGCGGCGTGCGGGTCAAGCTCACCCAGCACGGGGTCACCGCACTGGCCGAGGAGTTGACCCGCGCGTCCTCGACCGCGGCGAGCGTCGCCGCAGTGCTCAGGACCTGGGACACCCCCGACTGAACCCGCGCACCCGACGCGTACGTGCGGCGCTCTCGGCGGGAGGGGCGGGGAGCGAGGTGGACGGCCTCGTCGATCTCCCGCGCGATCCGTCCCGGGCTCCGCGCGAGGGACGTGTCCGGCGGCGCGAGGCCGTCACGGGCATGCCTTGGCGGGGGTTCCGACACGGTCAGGAGTACCAGGACGCTTCCGTCGGCCGTGACCGTCGGGGCACATCCCGGGCAGGCATGGGCCTGCGTTCGCCGTCCGCGAGCAGGAAGCTCACCGGGTCGCCACCGAAAGCGCCCGGGAGTGTCACTTCGACCTCGATGTCGCGAGGCGGGTCGGTGGGCAGGATCGCGGTCATCACCTGTGTTCGGGCGCGGTGGCCGCTGACGCGGGCAGCGGCGACCTCCTTCCCGTCCACGAGGAGTTCCAGTTCCCGCGTTCGGCCCGTCCGCAGGCCCACGGTGACCGAGCAGCCGGCGTGCTCGCAGTGAAAGTGATACTCGCGGCTCATGATCGCGCTCCTGGATCGCCGGGACGAAAAGGCCCCTCCACTCCATCGTGGCACCCAACGGGTAACCGGCCCGTGAGGAGCCCGGAGCCCATGGCCTCGTGCCTCCGAAGACGCTGCCGACGCGTTCCGACGGCAGGAAAGCGGCGGACGCGCAAATCCGCCGACCACCGCCCGGCCGGCTGCCGTGATCGGCCACCCATCGGGGGTTACGAAGGTGCTCCGGTGCCCGACGGCGAGTCACGTGCGAGCGGTACGCGTGATTGTCACGGGGAGTGCTCCGGATGATGTCCGCGCACGGCGCGCCAGCGTGACCGTATCTGCTCGACGAGGTCGTCCCACTGGTGCCGGACCTCGTCCTGGGACGGGCGTCGGCCCTGGCGAATGCGGACGAGTTCGTCTCGTACCTCCCGCCCCAGCGCCGCCGAGGCGACGAGGACGAGCATGATGCCGAAGAGGAGGGTGGCCATGCCGAAGACCGCACCGGCCGCACCGTGCCGGGAGGCGTAGGAATCGAACAGGCGCGGCAGGTAGACGGTGGCGCCCACCGAGTAGGCCGCGGTCAGGACGCCCGCGGAGAGGCCGAACGGAAGCAGGGTCGCCGGGGCGAGCCGCTTCGCGGAGATGATCCAGCCGCTCCAGACCAGGAACGCCGTGGTCAGCGGTACCTCGCACACGGCGGCCGCCAGTCCCAGGGGCGTCCCGCCCAGGACCACGTAGAGCCATCCGACGGCCGCGGTGTAGAAGCCGAGCACGCAGATCCACCACAAACCGTTGCGTGTGTTGCGAACACCGAGCGGCTTCAGATCCCAGGTCTGTTCGAACAACCGCTGCACGGTTCGGGAGAAGCTCAGTAGCGAGATCGCCAGGAACAACGTTCCGAAGACGCCGAGGCCGGTGGTCGTGGCGTCGGCGGTGAACACCGCCCGTACGGCGTCGGCGCCTCCGTCGGTCAGTCCGTAACGATTGATGACGCGATCTGCGGTCTCACTGCCGAAGACCGTGCCGCTCATCACTGTGAGCGGGAGCACGGCGGTCAGTGCGCCGGAGGCCAAAGCCATCGAGCGGTCGAAACCCGCGATCTTTTGGAACCGGTTGACGACACGCAACATGAACGCCGGACGCAACCAGAACGTCAGCGTCCTGATGAGCCGCTCGCGATTGTTCTCCGCCGTCCCGCCCTCCGGTAATCAAGGGGTGTATGTGGCGAAGCGAGCATAAAGGAGCTTTCCGCGCGAAACGGAGAGCGACACCGTGAACGACGTGTCGTCGTTCGCGGGCCCGCGGTGACCGGTGGTCGATCGCGGCGTCCGAGGGCTTGCACGTGGGCACCGCGTTCGCGCCGTCGGGCCTTCGACCTCTGAGCGCGACGCGAGCACTCGCGCTGACCGAGGTACCTCCGGACCCGGGGCGCTCGGTGCCAACGACGGTGCGCTCCTCGCCGATGACCGCGAGCCACCACGGAGGGGCGAACGGTTCGCCTCGGGCAAGGAGCGGCAGTGGGTCGGCAGTCGGCCGGTCGAACATGGGATCGAGGGAGTGCTTCCGTGAGCAACACCAGCTCCAGCTCCAAGACCAAGACCGGGCCCGCGTCGCATCCGTCGTCGTGGCCCTGGGGATCGCGGGCGTATCGGCGCTCGTGTCCGTCCCCACGTCGGCGGGCGCCGCCGGTACGCACGACACGTCGGCGGCCTCCAGGTCCGGTTACGTGCACGGCGGACACTCGGTGTGGGAACGGGTCGACCCCTTCTCCGGAAAGAAGCCGTGGACCACCATCGAGGGCGAGGCGATCACCGCGACCTGCAAGCGGTGGGGCGCGGACGGCAAGTGGTGGTACTGGGTCAGGTTCGACATCGACCAGGTGTCGGGACACGTCGCCGGCGACGCCACGAACATCAAGCACTCGTGGCTCGACAAGTGCTCGTGACCCCGGATCGCTCCACCCCATGGCGACACACGAATGGATCCGGCACCGCCGACTGAAACGTTGGCGTTGCGACCCGGACGAGTCGGGCTATCGGCGGATCGCGGTGTGGGAGGGCAGTTCGGCGAAACGGTCGCGATACTCGCCGGCGAAACGGCCGAGATGCGAGACGCCCCACCGGTAGGCGATCGTGCCGACGGGGTCGTCGGAGGCGAGGATGTCCTCCCGAATCCGGTCGAGCCGCAGGTTGCGGACGTAGGACATGGGCGAGAGGCCGAGCCGGTCGCGGAATGCGGAGCCGAGGGTCCGCGGGCTGCAGCCCGCGGCGTCGGCGATGTCGCCGAGACCGATGTGCTCGGCGAGGTTCGCCTCGATGAACGCGAGGGCTGCCCGCAAGGAGCGCGGGTAACCGGGTTGCGGACCGCCGTGCAACTCGCCGGTGTGCGAGTGCGGCTGGGCCAGGAGCAGGGCGGTGACCAGGCAACGCACCTGGCTGCGCCGGAGTTCCTCGCGCTGGAACAACGGGTCGCCCGAGTCCAACTGTTCGAGCAGGGAACCGACCAGCAGCCGCACCGCCCGGCCCTTGGCCTCGGCCAGGTCGAGAGCGAAGTCGAAGCGCACGGCGGACACCGGGGGATGTCCGGTCAGCGCGGCGAATTCCCGGTCGACCAGGGCGGCGGCGATCCGCAGGCCCAGGAACCGCGTCCTTTGGCTGCGCAGGGGGCGCAGTTCCTGGGTGTCCCCGGGGTTGGCGACTCCCGCTGTCGCCTCGTCGAGGGTGGCCCGCAGTCCGCCGCACGATGCCGAGATGGCGCCGGAGACACCGATGTTGACGAAGTAGGCGCGGTCACGGCCCTCGGTCGAGGCGACGCGCACGTCGAGTGGCGAGGCGAAGTAGCCCACCGCGAAGTCGGGTGCGGCGACGCCGCGCAGCTCGTGATCGCCGCCGCACGGCTCGTCCAGGGGCGACGTGGTGATCGAGCCGCCGAACAGGCGGGTGGCGGCGTTGAGCAGATCGGCGGGGTTTCGGGATCGGGTGATGAGGTGGTTGCGCAGCGGGGTCGGCACGATGTGGGGCCACCTCCCTGGGGTCATTGTCGACCACGGCGGTCGGCGGAGTCCATGACCCTGCCAGGCGGTGTGGTGCGGGAAGCTCACCGGGGAGCGCGGCCCAGGATGTTGTGGTGGTTTTCCGAACAGCGCACGCACGCCGGGTGCCGGGCCTTCGGTCCGCTTCGCCCGGCCGGGGCCGTTGTACGGGGTCGGCGCGGCGGGCCGCTGCCGCAGGCGCGGGACGACGGCCGGGTCCGCCCGCATTCCGGTGGCGTCGTCGAGGGCGAGGAGCCGGTCGCCGTCGTGTGTGTGGGCGATGTGCAGGACGTGCAGGGCCCGTGCTGCGCGGTCAGGGTCGTCCGGGTCGTCAGGGTCGTCCACCCGACGACCACACCCGCCGGCATGCGGAACGGAGCGCTCACGATGCGGAGTTGCCGACCTCCCCGGCCCGGTCTTACGCGTGCTGCTTCGCCGGGTGTCGCGGGGAGCGGTCGGCTCAGGAACGCGAACCGGTACGCCTGCCACCGGTTTTCCAGTGCCTCGTCGCGGGGTCGCCGCTCTCCTCGGCCGTGCGTGCCCGGGGCGCGAAGTCCTCCGTCCCGGCCGGCCGATGCCCGGCCCAGGACCGGGGGTCGATGCCCGGAAGCGTTTTGATGTGCCGCGTGGCGGCATCGTCCGGGTGTCGCGGCGGACATCCGTCTCTCCTCGTCCGTCGCGCGACCGGCGGGTCGTCGAAGACGCCCTTCGCGCCGACTGGTTACGCGGGCTCGGCCATGAGCCGGTGGCAGGAATCGACCAGCGGATACGCCTCGAAGTGGCGCTGCGCCTGCTCCAGGCCGACGATCGCCACCGAGGTCTCCACGAGCGTTCGGCAACGCCGCGTACGCCGGCCGACGAACGCCCGGATCCCCGCACCCACGGATGCGTGCCGCCCGAGTTCCCGGGCCAGCAGGAGGCCGTCCTCGACGGCCAGGGCGGCGCCGCCGGCCACCTGCGGTGCGGGCGCGTGCGCGGCGTCACCGATGACCACGCTGTCGCCCCGGCTCCAGGCGCCCGCCAGGAGCGCCGTCAGCACCGGGCGACGCACCACCGATTCCGACCCGGACACCATGGACCGGATCTCCCGCACCCGACCGGGGAAGGTCTCCAGCAGCTCCTGTAGGCGCGGGGCGAGCCGGGTGTCGGGCAGGACGCTCCGTTCCACCCCGTTCTCGGTCAGGAACACATACGCCCGCGTGTCCGAGAGGGGCACGAGGCCGGCCGTGTCGGTCTTCCCGGCGAACTGATGGATCCCGGTGGCCCAGGACGGACGGGGCACCAGAGCGCGCCAGACCATCTGCCCGTGAAAGTCGAGTGAGGTCCGGAGCCCCAACAGGTCGCGTGTCGTCGAACGGATCCCGTCCGCGCCCACCAGCAGCGCGACCTCGCGGAGCGTCCCGTCCGACAACCGCGCCCGGACCGGCCCGCCCTCCTGCTCCACCGCGGCAACGGTCACTCCGTGGCGTATCTCCACGCCGCACCGCTCGGCTTCCGCGCGCAGGATCCGGTGCAGTACGGGGCGCGCGATACCGACCATCGCCGGCCGCCGCGCACCGATGAGTCGCGGCAACCGGATCTCGCCCGCCCGCTCCCCGTTCACGTCCACGTGCGTGATCGTGTCCACGCCGAAGCCCTCGGCCAGACACGCGTCCGCCAGACCCGCCTCGTCCAGCGCGCGCAGCGAAGGACCGGTCAGGCACAACCCCCATCCGGACGTCGCCTCCGGCGGGCCGATCTCGACGATCTCGACCTGCCATCCGTCGCGTGCCAGCGCGGTGGCCGCGGTCAGACCGGCCACTCCCGCCCCCACGACCACGGCCGTGCGCGCACCGCGATAGCCGTTCATATACGCCTCCAGAGCGCCGATTTCCTCGGAACCCTAGGACGCGTCGGCGCTCGCCCTTATCCGAATCGGGCGACGGCCATCCACTCCCGGCAAACAATCGTTCGAGCGGCCGACCGGCCGCCCTCGCCTGGTGGAACAGCCACGGTCGCCCCGAACGCATCCGCTTCGGCCTCACCGCCACCGCGCACGGCCGGATCGTGTGGCTGGACGACGCCACGAACACTCTCCTCCGACGCACGTCGACGCGTGCCTCGTGAACCCCCGGTACCGGACCCGAGGCGGAGCCGACCACTTCCCGGAGTGGCTCTCCCGGGCCGGGCAGGGGCGTGGTTGCCGGGGCCTGGGGAGGCCCGGCCCGTGAAGTCCCCACCGCCCAGGAGGACTTCGGTGTGGCCGTCGGCGACGGTGAAGGGCACGGTGAAATCGGTTCGGCGCGCAGTCGCGCCGGGCGTCGCGACTGGTGACGAGATTCAAGGGGCCGAAAGTGTTCAGCTGCCCGGCTGGTCGGCCGGCGCCTTGCGAGGACCGAACCAGGCTGCCTGCGACCGGGATTAGGATTGCGAGGGTGACGGCAGGAATCAGTGACATCGAGAAGGCGGCCGGGGTGCTGCGCGGTGGCGGGTTGGTGGCCATCCCGACCGAAACCGTCTACGGTCTGGGCGCCGACGCCGAGGACCCCGCCGCCATCGCGCGCATCTTCCGGGTCAAGGGACGTCCGCCCTCCCACCCGCTGATCGTCCACATCGGCGGCGCCGAGCAGCTGGACGAGTGGGTCGAGGACGTGCCCCGGGCGGCGCGCCTGCTGGCCGAACACTTCTGGCCGGGGCCGCTCACGCTGGTGTTGCGGCGCGGTCCCCGGGTGCCCCTCGAAGCGACCGGTGGGCTGGAAACGGTGGCCGTGCGCGTGCCCGACCACCCCGTCGCGCTCGCGCTGCTGTCGGCCTTCGGCGGCGGCGTCACGGCCCCGTCCGCCAACCGCTTCGGCGCGGTCAGCCCCACGACGGCGGACCACGTGCGTGCCGAGCTTGGTGACGCCGTGGACTTCGTGCTGGACGGCGGTCCCTGCGAGGTCGGCGTCGAGTCGACCATCGTCGACGTCACGGGCGATGCCCCGAGCATCCTTCGGCCGGGCGGGGTGACGCGAGAGGACCTGGAGGCGGTGCTGGGGTGCCCGCTCGCGGTTCCCTCGACGAGCCGGGTCCGGGTGCCGGGTCGACATCCGTCGCACTACGCGCCGCGTGCGCGGGTCGTCCTCGTCGAGCCGGAGAAGGTGGTCTCCGAGGCGGAGCCGGCGCAGGAGCTCGGGCACCGGGTGGGAGTCCTGCTTCCCGCCGCCTTCGCCGGCGCCGAGGTGAAGGCGCACGCCGTGGTGACGGTCCCCGATTCGATGGCCGCCTACGCGCGCGGGTTGTACGGGTTCCTGCGCGAGCTCGACCGCCAGGGATGCGACCTCATCGTGGCGTCCTTGCCGGTTGAGGAGGGGCTGGGACTGGCGATCGCCAACCGGCTCCGGCGCGCCGCGGGGCCCCGGCCCACCGCCTGACCGGCACCGACGTTGTGCCGATACCTTCCCCGGATGCGGATGCGGATGCGGGTGCCGGGGCGGTTGGTGACGGATTTGGCCGAGCTGCTGCCGATCGGCAGGCCGGGTACGGCTCGTGCCGCCCGTCGTCGGTGACGACCGTTCCCCGTCCCGGCACACCTCACGGTCCGCCCCCGCGCCGGGTCGGCGCGGGGGCGGCGCTGGGCGCGTGGTCGACTCCGGGAGCCATCGGGCGGTGCCCTTCCGGGAGTGATCAAGCGGTGAATTCGGTGGGTTCCGGGTCACCACGCATACGGGGCTCCTGCGACCGGGGCACATCACGCCGGGAAGGCGACGGCCGGGGCGGTCACGACGTGGCGGGGACCTGCGCGTCGAGGCCGTGGGAGGCAACGAGCTGTGCGCTGCCGTCGTCCAGCCGGTAGGACAGCCCCACCACGCCGAGACTGCCTGCGGCCACGCGCTCGGCCAGGGCCCGGGAGCGTTCCAGGAGCAGGTCCACGGTGTTCTCGATGTGCTCGGCAAGGATCTCTTCGGGCTGATCGCGTCCGGCGGCGCGGGCTGCCAGCACGCTCGGGGTCACCCGTTCGACAACGTCACGGACGAAGCCGCCGGGTACCTTGCCGCCGTCGGCAGCGTCGCGGGCGGCCGCGATGGCCCCGCACGAGTCGTGGCCGAGCACGACGACGAGCGGCGCGTCGAGCACACTCACGCCGTACTCGATGGAACCGAGGACTTCCGTACCGGCGACATGCCCCGCGGTGCGCACCACGAACAGGTCGCCCAGGCCGCGGTCGAAGATGATTTCGGCGGCCAGCCGGGAGTCGGAGCATCCGAACAGCACGGCGAAGGGCTGCTGGGACGGTGCGATCTCGGTGCGGCGGGTGGCGTCCTGGTTCGGGTGCTCGGGGGTGCCCGAGACGAAGCGCTGATTACCGGCCATGAGCAACTCGAAGGCGTCCCGGGGCGTCGGGATCCGGATCTCGGTCATGGCGGCAGCCTATGGCCGGCCATCAGCCGTCGCACCGCCGGTCCGTACCCGTCGCCGAGCCCGAGCATCGTCTGGTCGCCGCGGTTGGTGCCGGGTGTCGGGTGCCGTGGCGCCGGCGGGCGCGCGTCCGAGCCCGAGTTCGTCCCGATGTCGGTGGCCATCCCGATCGTCCATACCCCACCCCCGCTCGTGCCGGTCCCGAGGCAGCCACCGAACCGGCATCCCGGCCTGGCGGCCGTTCACGCGGCACGACCGGCCATGATCCGAGCGCCCCGATCCCCTCCACCACGCCCTCGTCTTCGGCATCGACGAGAGACCGCGATCCGCTACGCGGCCACGGCAGGTGGCCTCCTGGAAACCGGTGCCGAATCGCAGGCGGTCGTGCAAGCATCCACGGATGATCAACGTCGAGGACCTGATCGGCCGCCGGCTCCTGCGGGTCACCACGTCCTGGCACCACTACCCGGACACCGAACCGTCCCTCCTGCACATGTGGTTGCACCTGGACGATCTCGGCCCCGTTCGCTTCCACACCCTGGGCGACGACCTGGACCTGCGGGTCGACGAACCCCACAACCCCTACGACCTGGACGACTACGGCCACGTCACGGTGGAGGACGATCCTCCGGACTTCCCCGTGAGCCCGTTCGTGGGTCGGCGCATCGTCTCCGTCCGGGCGATTCGGTATCGGGACGCGGACATCGACCATGTCACCGGCGTCACCCTGCAATTCGAGAGCGGCGACATCCGCGTCCTTGCCGTCGCGGACGAACTCGTTCTCGCCCACGAGCGACACCTCGGCACCATCGAGTCCCATCTCCACGAGGAGCAGGCCATCGCTCCCTCGGACGTCGAGCCCTGAGTACGGATCCTCTGCCGATACGGTGCGTGTCGTATCACCCGCTGTTCACGTTGCCGCGGGGGTCATACGGGCGCACCGAGGGGATCAGTATGGCGACGATCACGGTGGACGTGGCGGTTCCCGACGCGCTGCGGCCGGTCGTGGATGTGGCGGCGTTGCCGGCGGCCGTCGGTGACGCGGGGCCGGCGTGGCTGGTGCTGTCCGAGGACGGACGGCTGGCGCGGTGGACGCCGACGACCGGCGAGGTGCAGGACGTGGCCCGGTATCGGGAGGAGAGGCCGGCGTCCGAATACGGTGGCGGCGTTCGACTGCGGTTGCACGTGTCCCGATGCGGCCGTTGGGCGGCGGTGGTTCAAGACCGCGGTCGGTACGGCACCGTCGTCGATCTCACCACCGGTTCACCGGCGTTGAGGTTGGACGGCGGGGATTACTGCTGTGAAACCGTCCCGTTCGCGTTGGCGTTCGCCGAACACGGTGGCCGGCCGGTTGTCGTCCATCGCACCGACTGGAACCGGTTGGATGTCACCGATCTCGGGTCCGGCGAGGTGCTTACGGCGCGGGACAGCCTGGATGGAGACGAGGAGGATGCGGAGTACGACCTCGATTACTTCCACGGCGCGCTGTCGCCGAGTCCTGACGGGACCCGTGTCTACGACGGCGGTTGGGTGTGGCAGCCGTGGGGGATGCCGGCGGTGTGGAGCCTGACCGCCTGGCTGCACGACAACCCGTACGAGTCCGAGGACGGGCCCAGCCGTGCGGTGTATCCCGAGGTCTCGGAGTGGAACCGGCCGGTGGTGTGGATCGACGACGGGCGGATCGCGGTGTACGACGGGGACGATGCCGGCAACGGTACGGTCCACATCCTCGACCCCATCTCGATCGAACCGCGCTCGCCGGGCGTCCGATGGATCAAGGCGGTCGCGAAGTTTCCCTGGCCGGTCGGCGATCTCGGCTTTTTCACCGACGGAGAGCATCTGCTGATCGCCGACGAGGCGGGTCTGCAGGGCGTCGACATCACCAGCGGACAGCAGGTGTTCGCGATCGACGGGTTCCGCCCGGCGCGTCAGGATCGACATACCGGAACGCTGATCGAGGTCGGCAGCGCCACTGCCCGGTTGTGGACGCCGCCGGAGTGGACCGCGCGCGCCGGCTGAGCTGCCATTTCCCGCCGGGGGCCGAGCGGGAGAACATCCGCGATGTCCACACCGGAAGGGCCCGACACCGCCTCTCGCAAGGGCAAGGGGCGCGACCCCCTCGGTAGTCGGCATCCACCGGGCACCGGCCGAGCACGCCAAATTCGAGGCGTACCTCGAAGCCACCGAGAAGGTCCCCGCCGACTGCGCCGTCCTCGAAACCGGCGAAGTCCCGTCTCCCGCCAGCTACTTGGCACTTTGCCGTAGCTCCGGGAGAACAGGCAATCGAGGATGCCGCCGTGGCTTCGCGAGACGAGGCGCCAGCCGAGTTGCCGAGTTGCCGACCACTCCGCCGAACTCCCGCCCGCTGCACGTTGCCATGCGCCAATGGGAGATCGACTTCAACGCCGTGTTGGAGAGGTTCTCCACGCCTGGCGCGGACCAGACGGTGTCCCTTCCCAAGGTGGCCGGCCTGTCCTTCACCGGGACGCGTCACCGCGTTCCCGAACCGGCCGTGCCCCCTGTAGCCCACACCGTCGGGCCGATCGATCACTGGATGCCCGGGGGACGCGCGCATCCTCGCACCCGCCGCTCGACCGACACCGCGCAGCCGCACCCCGACAAATCCGCCCGGCGGCCGTCGAACTCCCGCGTCGCCGTGTCGGCTGTGCCCGCGAGGTCGCGTCGGGTGTGGTGTCCGGGATGGAGCGGGGTGAGTTGGTCGACCCCGTCGCTCCCGCCCCGCGGTTCGGCGTTCATCACCCGCAGCGCCTGCTCGGGCGGGACACCCCGCGCCGGCGAACGGCTCGCGAGGCGCGCGCTCGGTCGGGCCGACTTCGGCCTTCCACGACTTCGGAGCCTCTACTCCACCCGGTCGATCCGCACTCGGAGTGTCCCTCCCCGGAAGGCGACGCGGGGCCGTCTCCACCCGCTGCCGTCCGTCGATCGCAACCTTTTTGACTGATGATCGCCGGCGGGTGTTGTGGTCGGCTTGAGGTCGAACGAGACACGAAGGAGGTTGTGATGACGAAGGGTTCCACCCTCATCCGGAACGGCCGGGTCGTCACCATGGACGACAGCCTCGGTACGCTGGAGGGAGCCGACATCCTCATCGAGGACGGCGTGATTACGGCGATCGGCTCCGGCCTCGAGGCGGACGACGCCGAGGTGATCGACGCGACCGGCAAGATTGTCGCCCCCGGTTTCATCGACACCCACCGTCACACGTGGCAGGCCCAGATGCGCGGCATCTGTGGGGACTGGACCCTGGGTGACTACATCTCCGGTATTCGATTCACGATTTCTCCCGCGTACACACCCGATGACGTGTACCTGGGCAACCATGCGGGCGCGCTCGAGGCGTTGGATGCCGGCGTCACGACGCTGCTCGACTTCTCGCACTGCAACAACACGCCCGACCACAGCGACGCCGCCATCCGCGGACTCCGCGACTCCGGCATCAGGGGCGTGTTCGGCTACGGGTTCTTCGATTCCAGCCCACAGACGCCTCAGCACTTCACCTCTCACCGAGAGCGAGTCGCCGACTTCCATCGCATCGCCGACACCCTCGGCGGCGACGACCTGATCCGCGTGGGCGCCGCACTCGCCGAGATGGCACCGTTGGAGACGACGCGGGATGAAATCGAAGCCGCTCGTGCACGAAATTCCCTGATCGTGACCCATACCGGGTGTATCTGGGCCTTTCCCACCGGCGTGGCCGAACTCGAGAACGCCGGTCTCATCGACGGGAATCAGGTGCACGTGCACTGCAACACACTGTCCGACGACGATTGGGCCGCACTCGCGCGCCACGACGCGAAGATCTCCATCTCGCCCGAAACGGAACTCAACATGGGGATGGGACTCCCCGTGTTCGAGCAGGCGAAGCGGTACGGGCTGAAGCCGACGTTGTCGGCGGATGTCGTCTCCTTCAACTCCGGTGACCTGTTCCATCAGTTGCGCCTGGGCGTCGCCGCCGCGCGCTGGTCCGGCACGAAGGCGCTCAACGCTGCGGGCATCGACCCGGATCGGCTCACCGTCACCGCCCACGAGGCGCTGACCTGGGTCACGGTGAACGCGGCCGAAGCCATGGGCCTGAGCGACCTGGTCGGCAGTATCGCCGTCGGGAAACGCGCCGACCTCATGCTGGTGGGGGGTTCCGGGCGCTCGCAGCATCCCGCGTCGCACCCGGAATCGACGCTCGTGTTCCAGACGTCGGCCGGCGACGTCGAGACCGTGATGGTCGATGGAAACGTGGTGAAACGGGACGGCCGGCTGGTCGGGATCGATCGCGCATCCCTCGACGAGCGGCTGGAGCGTTCCGCCGCGGAAATCCTCGGTCGCGTCTCCGGAAGTGGACGCCGGCTGCCGGGAACACCGCCCGGCGGATTGTTCCGAGCGGTCCTCGCCGGTTCCATCGACAACGAAGAGGGGTCCGCACATGTCGCTCGGTGAACTTCACGAGGTCGCCCATGAGGTGTGGGCCTGGATCCAGCCGGACGGCACATGGTGGCTCAACAACGCCGGCCTGGTCGCGACGTCGACCGGCGACGTCCTGATCGACACGTGCGCCAACGAGGAACGCACCAGCGCGATGCTCGAGGCCATGGCCGAGGTCAGGCCGAATTCGCGCCTGCGATGGGCCGTGAACACCCACGCACACGGTGACCACACGTTCGGCAACAGCCTGCTGCCTCACGATGTCGCGCTGATAGGTCACGAGAACATGCGACGCGACCTCGAGCGAGACATCCTCCTCGACAACTGTCCGCCGTTCTGGACGCCTACGCCGGACTGGGGAAACGTCACGAAGCGACTGCCCAATCTCGTCGTGCACGGGCGCCTGGACATCGTCGGCGACGATTCCGGGGTCGAGGTGCACTCGCCCGGGTATCCGGCGCACACCACGGGCGACCTGGTGACCTGGGTGCCCCGGCGCTCGGTCCTTTTCGCCGGCGACCTGATCTTCGCCGGCCTGACCCCGCTCCTCCTCATGGGGTCCGTCTCCGGTGCCCGGCGCGCCCTGGAGTGGATCGAAGGATTCGGCGCCGAGGTCGTCGTCCCCGGACATGGGCCGATACTCACGGGTGACGAGATCGCGGCGCACATCGACGCCCATCGCCGGTACTACGACTTCGTCGACGCATCCGGTCGGGCGGCCTCGAAGGCCGGCGCCACGCCACTGGAGGCCGCCGAATCGCTGGACCTCGGCGAATTCGCACATTGGCCGGATTCCGAACGCATCGTCCTCAACCTGCACCGATGGTGTGCGGACGCCGAGGGTCGTGAGGTCGACTACGGCAAGGCATTCGACGATGCCATCGCCTACAACGACGGTCCGATGCACACGTCGGTCATGGAGCGACAGCAATGAGGTTCGTCACGATCGAACACGAGAGCGTCGAACGTGTGGGGGTTCTCGACGGCGAGACCGTTCGGCTACTGGAAGCGGGCGTTTCGCTCCTGGGCTTCCTGGGCGGCGACGGTTCTCGGCTGGGGGAGGCCGGCGAGCGCGCGATACGCGACCCCGACCTCGTGCTTCCCGTCGCCGATGCGCACCTGCGGGCACCGATGCCCCAACCCCCCAGCGTGCGCGACTACATGACGTTCGAGCGACACTTCGAGGGTGTCGCTCGTGCGGCGGGACCGAACGCCACGCCGCCTCCCTTCTGGTACGCGGCGCCCTCGTTCTATTTCACCAACCCGAACTCGGTTCACGGCCCGTACGACGACGTGGCCGTCCCACCCGGATGCACGGCGTTCGACCTGGAACTCGAAGTCGCCGTCGTGCTCGGTGCGGGAGGCCGTGATCTCACGCCCGCCGAAGCAGAACGGCGCATCGCCGGATTCATGCTCATGAACGACTGGTCCGCCCGCGATCTGCAGGTCGCCGAGTTCGCGCTGCCGCTGGGCCCCAGCAAGGGCAAGGACAGCGCGATCAGCCTCGGCCCGTGGTTCGTCACACCCGACGAACTCGCGCCGATGCGCCGTGGTGACTCCTACGACATCGCGCTCACCGCCCGTATCAACGGTGAGGTCATCGGGTCGGACACGGTGAGCAGCATGTCCTTCAGCTTCGGCCAGATGATCGCGTACGCGTCCCGCGGCGCGGATCTCCGGGCAGGCGAGGTCTTCGCGTCGGGCACGTGTGGCGGCGGTTGCCTGGCCGAACTGTGGGGCAGGCACGGACCGGACAGCAGGGATCCGCTTGTCCCCGGGGACGTGGTCTCGATCGAGGCCGAGGGATTGGGGCAGCAGACCTCGCGTGTCGTCGCCGGCGCCCCCGGCATCGACTTCGAAGCCTTCGGCGCCGGCCGTGGATGAGGGGTGCGCGGGACAGGACGGCGGCACTCGCCGGTGAGGTGCGCGCCCGCCGTGGGACGGTGGTGACCAGGCCGGACCGCCCGGCCGGTACAGCGGGGAACCGGCCTGTGGGATCGGCCCCTTGACGGCACTTCGGGGACTACCGCGCGGGACTCGGGTTCTGCGGGGGTGTCCGCGAGGTGCCGGCCACCGCCGGGTTCAATCGCGACTCGCGGCTGCGATTCGCGCGGCTCGTGCGGCCTTTCGGATGGAGACGACCGGTGGGCGTTCGTCGCCCGTCCGAGTTGCGAGCACGATGGCGACGGTGCCCGCAGTCGGAATGACCGCAACCCCGGGGTGGGCATAGAACGTTCGCGCGAGGATGCTGTGGAACGCCAGTCGGCCGGTGGTCGCGACCGCCATCGGTACGGATGCGGGATTCGCGATCCGCGGCGCGGCGAGAATACGTTCGCCGAACGAGCCGGCCAAGGTCTCGTCGTCGCCCATCCCGTCCAGCCGCAACAGGTCGTGTTCGGCGGCCTCGGCTTGGGACAGATAGTCGCGGTGGGCGAGTCGCGAGCCGGCCGGCACCAGCACGGCGAGCGGGGACTCGAAAAGCAGGTCGTAGGTGACACCGCGCACGGGTTTCAGCGCACCGGTGATCGCGGCATCGACGACGCCGTCCTGAAGCATGGAGTGCTGGGTGGTGAAATCCAGTTCACTGTATTCGATGGCCAACTCGGGGTGGTCGGCCGTGAATTGGGATCGCATCGACTCCCAGAGTCCGGCGGCACCGAATCCGAGCACCCCGAGTCGGAACACCGGGTGCCCCGATGCACGCGCGGCACGAGCGGAAAGGTCGTCGACCGAGGCGAGCAGGCGTCGGGCATCGGCGATCAGGAGCGCGCCCGCAGGGGTCAGCGCGACACGTCGGCTGGTGCGCTCGAAGACACGCACCCCTATTTCCTCCTCGAGATGCCGAATACGTTTGCCGAATGGTTGCTCCGAGATGAAGTGGCGGCGCGCGGCCCGGCCGAAATGCAATTCCTCCGCGAGTGTCACCGCGTACCGCAGAGAACGGAGATCCAAGTCGCGTCTCCTCGATGGTCCCTACCGCCGGATCGACCGGTCGGCGCATTTCGTCACGGTAGGCGCGAGGAGAAACGCGGTCAAGTGACCCGACTGTCGGCACACCGCGCAACCCGATCCACGTCCCCGCGACCCCACGTCCCCGATGCCCCTGCCCTACGGACCGTCCGCGCGTACGCCGATCTCGAACCAGGTCGTCTTGCCCCGCCCCGCGGGTGAGCTGCCCCAGGCCGTGGCGAGGGCGTCGACGATCAGCAGGCCCCGTCCCGACTCGGCCTCCACGTTGAGTGCGTCGTCGCGCAGCAGCGTGGTCGGTACGGGGGGATACGGATCACTGTCGCGTACCTCCACCCGGATCCGGTGTGGATAGGCACGCAGTCTCAAATCCACCTCGCTGTGGGCGTGGATGAGCGCGTTGGTCACGACCTCGGAGACCAGTACCTCCAGATCGTCGAGCATGGGCAGCAGCGACCACTGCCGCAGCGCGTCCCGCAGGAAGTGGCGGGCCTGGGCGACCCCGAGCAGGTCGTGCCGTTGCACCGACATGCGCGCGACGCGCGCCGTCTCGTGCGGCTGGGCGCCTTCGAAGCGCATCAGTACGAGGGCCGCGTCATCGCCGCCGGCCTCCCGTGCGGAGCCGGCGTGGACCATGGCGTCGGCCAGTACTTCGAGGTCTTCGCTTCCCTTGTCGGCGAGAAGACCGGTCAGTTGCCCGATCGCGTCGTCGAATCCCAGTCGACGTTCGTTCAGCAGGCCGTCGGTGAACAGTGCCACCACCGATCCCGGACGCAACTCGATCGCCGTGTCCCGGTAGACGGCCCGTGTGTCGACCCCCAGCGGCGGCCCGACCGCGAGTTGCGGCTGCGCCACGTCGGGGCCGTCACCGACCAGGGGACCCGGGTGCCCCGCGCTCGCGATGGTGGCGGCGCCGGTCGCCACGTCGACCCACATGCAGCAGCACGTCGCGAACAGGTCGGTGTCCAGGCCCGACAGAACGCGGTTGCTCCGCTCCAGCACGACGGCGGGCTCGTGTCCCTCCGCGGCGTACGCCCGTACGATGCTGCGTAGTTGGCCCATCACCGCTGCGGCGGCCAGGTTGTGGCCCTCCACATCGCCGATCACGAGCCCGATGCTTCCGTCGGGCAGGTTGAGCACGTCGTACCAGTCGCCGCCCACCGCCACGCCGTCGGTGGCGGAGAAGTACCGGGCGGTGGTGACCGCTTCGGGTATGTGCGGCGGACTCCCGGGCAGCAGGGTGTGCTGGATCCTGCGGGTGAGGGCGTGCTCGACCTCCTGCGACCGGGCGCGGCCCAGGGACTGGGCCACCTGTTCCAGCAGGAGGCTCAACAGCGTTGTCTCCGTGGCGGACAACGGCTGCCGGGAGCCGGCGAACTCGACGGTGCAGCAACCCATCGCCCGGCCGCCGTACAGCAGGGGGAAGTAACCGCGCGCTCCCCGGTCGGGATCCACGGTGACGCCCGGATAGGCGCGTTCCACCTCTTCCGCCGAGCCGAAGAGCCTGACCCTGGCCGTGGTGACCGTGTCGGTCTCCGGAGTGCGCCGGGACATCGGCGTTCCTTCGATGTCGCGGACCACCTCACGGGGCAGATCGACGGCCCCCGCCACGTGCAGCCGCTCCCCCTCGACGACGGACAGTGCCGATGCCTTGCCGCCGAATGCCTGGACGACCCTGGTCTGGGCGAGGGCGAGGATCTCGGAGACCTGCGCCGCACCGGCCAGTTCCCTGGCAAGTCGCTGGACCAGGTACAGGTGGCTGCTGCGGGCCGCCGCCGCTGCCACGGCCTCCAGCAGCCTCCGTTCGAGGTCCGGGTCGCCTGCGGCGGGCTTCGGTCCCTCGGGGATGAACACCGGGACGAGGGGAGCCGTGACGGCCTCTTCCCCTCCGGTCGACTCCTCGAGGTCGCAGGCCAGTCGGTCGGCGACCGCCTGCATGTACGCCCGCTCCTCGGTCGTGACCGACCTCGGCGGGACCAGACGTATGCCGATGGTCCCGAACCGGTTCCGTGAGGTTCGTATCGGCGCGGAGGCGATCGCCATGGAGAAGGCGATGTTGGCCGTGTACGGGCGCGGTGAGCGACGTGCCCCCTCCCATATGCCGGCCTCGTCGAAGGCCACCAGTTCCCCCGTCCGATACGATCGCGTCGTCGGCCACGACAGGTCGTCGACGTCGAAACCGGGCGGAATTCCGAAGCCCAGGGGAGAGTCCACGATCATGGACGCGGCCAGTGTCCGACGGTCTTCCGTCGGAAGATAGGCGGCACAGGTACTCGCTCCCAGCCGGTGATACACGTCCAGCAACGCGGACGCGAGCACCCGGCCCTGGCGCGTCGACGGCTCGATGACGCTGTGGGACGGCTGGGTGAACGGTTTCCGGTCCATGAGATCTTCCGTCGTTTGGGTAAAATAAATTCGCTCCTATTTCCTTCGTGGATTTCATTTCCCATATCGATTCCATTATAGACAAGCAAGATCAGGGCGCCGCAAGTATTGTCGGAGCCGCCGAGGCGGACTGTGTCGAACTCACCGAACCTCGGGATTGCGCGGGGACGGCGGGGTGCGCGGTTCGTGTGCGGCGTTGGCGACGAACAGCCGCCGGCTGTCGAAGGATTACTCCGGGCGATCCGGCTTTCCGTCGAACGTGTCGGCGAGTTCCTTGAGTTCGTCGTCCGGCCCGGGCAGTGCGATCGGCTCGTGCGGGTTGTGCTCGGACGAACGGCGGGCCGTCGCGGTGATCCTGAGGACCCGGCGCGGTACGCGGCCGGACATCCACCGACCGGCCGGGATCGAGGTCGCGGCCAGGAGCAGCGGTGTCGCGACGAGCACGGTCGGCAGGTGGGTCATCGTCACGTTCCGGCCGGTGTCGACGGCCCGCCGGATCGAGTCGGCGGGGATCACGGTGAGCCGGCCCGCGGCACCGGGCAGCGGCAGGACGGGTCGGGACCGGCCGGTGAGGTGCTCGGTCCGGTCGTGGGCGTCCGAGGTATCCGCCGCGAACGTCCCGGCCGTCGCCGTCGGCAGTTGTTGCGACAGCCGTTGGTCGACGAACCAGTACACGATGCCCGACAGCACCGTGCCGGCCACGAGCGACATGCCGCCGTACATCAGCGCGAGTCGTGCTCGGGCCGACGCGCGGCGAAACCGTCCCCGGGAGGGCGGCCCAACGTCAGCCACCGAGTGGTTCGTCCGGGAATCGCTCCGGGTGCTTTCAACAAATAGGCGCGGTCTGCTCATATTCGGTCCGGGGAAGGGTGGGGAAGGCGTGGGGACGCGAAACGCGCATGGCTCGGACGGGTGGACTTCGCACCGACCCCACCCGTTGTACGCGGCCCGGTGTTACCTCCGGATAACCGGTTCGGGTGACGGCCTGGTAACCCCCGGGCGCGTAGACCTGTCGTCGCACCCCTCGCCGTCACGGCGGGGGGGTGACCACACGACCGACGGTACGACGACTGGGAGCGGCAGTGATGACGAGGTTCGGGCACGCGAAATCGGGACGGCCCCTGGCGCTGCGGTTGGCGATTGGGCTGGTCCTGGCGAGTGGCCTCGCCTTGACCACGGTCGGTTGCGGCGACGGCGGCTCGGAAGGGGTCGAGAAGGTGGCCTCTGGCGGCGGCAGCGGCGCGAAGGCCGAGGGCAGTGGCGGCGGTTCCGGCTCGGGCAAGGGCGACGACGCCCAACGCCGGGACCAGATGGTCAAGTTCGCGAGCTGCATGCGGGAGCACGGCGTCGACATGCCCGACCCGGAGCCCGGCGAGGGCGGCGCGATGCGGATCGGGGCGATGCCCGCGGACGAGGGGTCGTCCAAGACGGAGGACGCGATGAAGGCGTGCGAGAAGTTCCAGCCGAAGAGCGACTTCGATCCGAACGACCCCAAGTTCAAGGAGTGGCAGGCCAAGCACACGAGTTGCCTGCGCGAGAACGGCGTGAACGTGGGCGACCCGGGTGCGGACGGCGCGATGGTCACCCTCGACGCGGGCGACGAAAAGGTGAAGAGCGCGATGGAGTTGTGCAACAAGAAGGTCCCGCCGCTGACGAAGAAGAAGTAGGGGCGGCCTCGTGGTTTCGATCGACATTCCGCAACACGAATACGACAGTGAACCCGCGCCGGCCCCGGCCGAACCGGACCCCACGGCGCGCCCGCGCGGGCATCGGCGTCGCCGGCGGCGGGCGCTTGCCGCCGTTCTGGTCCTGGCCTCGGCGGGCGGCGCGGCGGCGGTACTGCTGTCCGACGGCGGGGACGGTTCCGGAGGCTCCGAGAATCGCACGAAGCTGGACGCGGTACCGGTGACCCGCGCCGATCTGGTCGACCGGCAGAACGTGGACGGCAAGCTCGGCTACGCGGGCACGTACTCCGTGAACGCCTCGGCACCCGGGCCGGACAAGGAAACACCGCCGCCCGGCGGTAACGGCGGTAACGGCGGAAACAGCGCGAACAAACCGCAGACCGGCGGAAGCCCGGGGGCCTCGCCGGGTCCGGGCGGTGGCCCGCAAGGGTCGGGTTCGGGGGGCGGGTCCGGTCAAGGCGGCGGTCAGGGTGGTACGCCGCCGGACAGCGGCAACAACACGGGCCCCGGCACCATTACCTGGCTTCCGGGCGTGGGCGACACTCTCGTGCGTGGCGACCGTGTGTACGGTCGGGACGGGACGAAGGTGCCGTTGTTCTATGGCGAGACGCCGTTTTGGCGGGCGTTGTCGGTGGGTGTCGACAAGGGTGTGGACGTCCGGGAGTTGGAGCAGAACCTCCAGGCCCTGGGCTATGGCGGGTTCACCGTGGACGAGAGGTTCACGGAGGCGACGGCCGCGGCGTTGAAGAAGTGGCAGAAGGACATGGGTCGCAAGCAGACGGGCCGGTTCGATCCCGGGGACGCGGTCGTACTGCCCGACTCGGTCCGGGTCGGTGAGGTCAATGCCACGCTGGGCGGGAGTTCGCA
>NZ_BIFH01000043.1 GCF_003967355.1 Embleya hyalina
CCCGCCGCCACCCCCCCCGAGCCCGCGCGAAGCGCCCGACAAAGGTGATCATGTCGATCGCCAGGGTTCCCGCGATGCCATCCCCGCATTAGCGTTGATGCGCTCCCAACCCCCGGTACCAGTCGCTCGCAGCGTGCAGGAGGTGGACCCACCGGATGCTGGATCGGACACAGGCCCTGGCCGAACTGACCGGACCCGAATCGGCCTACGCGATCGAGGAGGTCGTCCACGACGGCATTCCCTGGCGGGTGCTGAGCAAGGCCCCGCCGACGTTGCGCGCGGTCTTCGAGGGCCTGATCGGCTACGGCGGTCGGGACGCGCTGGTCTACCAGGGCGAGCGGATCTCCTACGCCGAACAACACCGCCTCGTCGCCCACCTGGCCCGACATCTGGCCGACGAGTACGGCGTGCGGCGCGGCGACCGGGTGGCCGTCGCGATGCGCAACCGGATCGAATGGCCGCTCGCGTTCTGGGCGATCCAGGTGCTCGGCGCGATCGCGGTACCGCTGAACGCGTGGTGGACCGTCGACGAACTCCGCTACGCCCTGGCGGACTCCGGTACCACGGTGCTGATCTGCGACGACGAGCGGGCCGACCTGATCCGGGCACGGACCGACGGCGCGATGCCCACCCTGGTGGCGGGCCTCGACGGGCCGCCGGCGGCCGGCGAGGCGGACCTGACGGCGCTGCTGCGCGGGTTCATCGGCGAGTGCGCGCTGCCGGACGGCGGCCCGGAGCCGTTCGACGACGCGACCGTCATCTACACCTCCGGCACCACCGGACGCCCCAAGGGCGCGGTCGCCACCCACCACAACCACACCACCAACCTGCACACGATGGAGCTGACCCGGGCCGTCGCGCTGGCCCGCGCCGGCCTGCCCACGGCCGAGCTGGCCAAGGGCCCGGCCGCGCCCGACGGGTCCCCGACCGGCCCGCCCGCGCCGGGCAGCCTGCAGGTCTACCCGTTCTTCCACGTCGCCGGCCTGTCCGGTCTGTACATCGGCGCCGCCCAGGGCGCCAAGTTGTGCCTGATGCACCACTGGGACACCGCCACCGCGCTCGAACTGATCGAGACCGAGCGGCTGTCCGCCGCCAACATGGTGCCCACGCTGCTGCGCCGGCTGGTCGAGTCGCCGCTGCGCGCCGGGCGCGACCTGTCCAGCCTGACCAGCCTGGGCATGGGCGGTTCGCCGGTGCCGCCGGACCTGGTCGCCCTGGTGGGCGGCATGTCCGGCAATACGATCGTGCCGCTGAACGCCTACGGGATGACCGAGACGACCTGCGTGGTGGTGGTCAACTCGGGCGACGACTACTACGAACACCCGGACAGCGTCGGGCATCCGGTGCCGGTCGCGGATCTGCGGGTGGCCGACCCGCTGACCGGGGAGGAACTGCCGACCGGACGCACGGGCGAGATCCGGGTGCGCGGCCCGCACGTGGTCCGGGGCTATTGGAATCGGCCCCGGGAGAGCGAGGAGGCGTTTCCCGACGGGTGGTTCCGTACCGGCGACCTCGGCTACGTCGACGCCGACGGGCGGCTGTACGTGGTCGACCGGCTCAAGGACGTGATCATCCGAGGCGGCGAGAACGTCTACTCGGCCGAGGTCGAGGCGATCCTGTTCGAGCACCCGGCGATCTCCGAGGTGGCCGTGGTCGGGGTGCCGCACCACGACCTGGGCGAGGAGGTCGCGGCGGTGGTCCGGCTGCACGCGCCCGGTGCGGCGAGCGCGGCCGAACTGCGCGGGCACGTGGCGCGCCGGCTCGCCGCGTTCAAGGTGCCCACGCTGGTCCGCTTCACCGAACGGGCGCTGCCGCGCAACGCGGTCGGGAAGGTGCTGAAGCGCGAACTGCGGGACATGCTGGCGCTGTGACGGACGACGGCGACGGGCGACCGGGGGTCCACGACGGGTGACCGGGGGCGGGGGACGGCCCCGCCCCCGTGGTGGTCCGCCCCGGCCTCCGTCGTCCGGTCAGGATCCGTCGTGGGCCAGTGCCGCGCCCTGGTCGTCGTGGCCGTCCAGCCGGTGCTCCCAGAAGGTGAGTTCGTCCCACAGTTCGATCACCAGTCGGTGCTCGGCGCCGAGCACCCGGATCACGTCGGGGATCAGCGTGCGCAATTGGTGCACCGCGGTCATGAAGTTGCCCGCCTCGCCCTCCCGGCGGGCCCGCTCGTGCCGGATCTGCAGGGTCTCGACGTGGTCGGTGCCCATCACCCGGACCTGGTCCGGCAGCAGGTTCCGCAGCAGCTTGGCCGCCTCCTCCGGCCGGCCCGCCGCCGCGGTCCAGTGCGCCCGCCGCCGCCGCGCCCGCAGCGTGCGCGGGTCGAGCGCGCCGCGCAGCGGGCCGCTGTCCGAGATCACCTCGCGCAGCAGCCGCATCGCCGCGGTCGGATCGCCGTCCCGGCCGAGCCGGTCCGCCAACTGCTCGCGCATCCGCAGGGTGTCCGGGTGGTCGTGGCCGAACGCCCGGACCTGCCGCCCGATCTCGTCCCGCAGCGCCTGGATCGAGTCGTTCGCCCGCACCGGCCGCGGCCCGGTCGGCGGCGGCACCAGGCGCACCGGCTGGTCCACGGTCGGCTGCGGGTCGATCGTCACGACCGAATCCGGCGCCGGCACCCCCCACGGCTGCGGCGCGAGGTTGCGCGGCGGTTTGACGGACAGGTCGTCCAGTCGGTCCCGGACCTCGGCCGCGTTCGCCGGCCGATTCTCCGGCCGCTTGCTGAGCAGCGCCAGGACCAGGGCGGCCAGGTCCTCGGGCACCTCCAGCCGGGAGTTGCGCACCGACTCGGGCGGCTTCTGCAGGTGGGCGTGCATCATCGAGTGCGGGTGGTCCAGGCCGAAGGGCGGCGCGCCG
The DNA here is from genome assembly GCF_003967355.1 of Embleya hyalina. Taxonomy (GTDB): domain Bacteria; phylum Actinomycetota; class Actinomycetes; order Streptomycetales; family Streptomycetaceae; genus Embleya; species Embleya hyalina. Next base: position 2,854 of record NZ_BIFH01000043.1, read on the forward strand.
GTGAGCATTTCGTGCAGCACACAGCCCACCCCGTACAGGTCGGTGCGGCCGTCGACCGTCTCGCTGCGGATCTGCTCGGGCGCCATGTACGCCGGGGTGCCGATCATGCTGCCGGGCAGCGTGATGCCCGCGCGCGAGGACTCCTTCTGCATGTAGCGCGCTATGCCGAAGTCGAGCACCTTGACCACGCCGCGCGAGGTGACCATGACGTTCGCGGGTTTGATGTCGCGGTGCAGTACGTCGCCCGAGTGCGCGACGTCGAGCGCGTCGCACAGTTGGATCGCCCAGCCGATCACGTGGCCGATCGGCAACCACGCGCCGTCCGCGACGAGTTGGGCCAGCGTCCGGCCGGTGATCAGCTCCATCGCCAGGTACATGACCTTGCCGTCGGTCTCCCGCATGTCGGCGGGTCCGGCGCCGAGCGCGGAGGTGACCTGCGCGTCGTGCAGTGTCTCGGCGTCGTGGTCGAACACCCGCGTCGCGACGTCGCCCGGCCGCTGCGCGATCGTCGGCGCGGAGCTCTCCGGGCCGGTGGAGGGCGACTTCCTCGGGTGGGTGCGGTTCGGTTCGCCGGGGTGCCGGATCACCTGCTTGAGGCCGCGGTCGTGCACCACGATGATGTTGGGCGAGGAGAGCCGGCCGAGGATCAGCGCCTCCTGGCCGAAGCGGTCCATGCTGTTGGATCCGCCGAAGGACTCCTTGAGCACCTTGACCGCGACGAAGCGCTGCATTTTTCGATCCCAGGCCCGCCATACGGTTGCGTTGCCGCCCGAGCCGAGCTTTTCGTCCAGCCGATACCGGCTGCCGAGCCACAACCGAGCCACCGCAAACGCCTCCCCGTACGCGCCCTGTGGATGTGATTCTTTCGTAGCAGCGTCCGTGTGGGGAACCGTATGCGACATCGCCTCGGGGACGGGGCCCGGGTCCCGCCGGGTCTCGCGTGGTCGTCGCCGGGTCCGTCGCGGCGCGTGCGGGCCTGTCTTCGACCGTCGGGGCCCATTACCGTCGGCGGCATGACCGAGATCGTCGTCGTGAACTCGCCCGACGAGGCGCCGCGGGAGTGGGACGCGAGCGTCTTCCTGGCCGGACCCACGCCGCGCGCCGCGCACGTCGCCTCGTGGCGCCCGGCCGCGTTGAAGCTGATCCGCGAGCGATGGCGCGGGCCGGGCCGGCTGGTGGTGTTCGTGCCCGAGCCCGCGGACGGGCGCTCGTGGCCCGCGCACCGGGTGCAGCGGGACTGGGAGTTGCGCAACCTCGACCGCAGCGACCGGGTCCTGTTCTGGATCCCGCGCGATCCGCGCGACCTGCCGGGGCTGACCACCAACGACGAGTGGGGCTGGCTCAAGGACTCGGGCCGCGCGGTCCTGGGCACCCCGCCCGACGCGCCGCAGGTGCGCTATCAGCGGGCCTACGCGCTCGGCCACGACGTGCCGGTACGGGACACCCTGGCCGCGACGATCGACACCGTCCTCGACGCGCTCGGCACCGGTGCGGCGCGGGCGGACGGCGAACTGGACATCCCGTTGAACGTGTGGCGGACCCGGGCCTTCGCCGACTGGTACGCGGCCCAGCGGGCGGCCGGCAACACGCTCCTGGGCGGCCGGATCGTGTGGGTGTGGCGGCACGGCGCACAGACGTGGTTGTGGGCGGCGCACGTCCGGATCGCGATCGCCGCCGAGGCCGGCCGGGTCAAGGACAACGAGGTCGTGCTCGGTCGCCCGGACGTGGCGGCCGTGGTGCTGTACCGGCGGGCCGAGCCGGTCGCGGCGAGCACCGTGGTGCTGGTCCGCGAGTTCCGTTCGGCGGCGCGCACCGAGGACGGCTTCGTCCGCGAGGTGCCCGGTGGCGGCGGGTACACGGCCGAGGACGGCTGTGCCGAGGTCGGCCAGGAAACCGGTCTGGTGCTCGTGCCCGAACGGCTGCGCCCGCACGGCTCGCGGCAACTCGCCGCGACGCTGGCCGCGCATCACGCGCACGTGTGGTCGGCCGAACTGACCGAGGCCGAACTGGCCCGGCTACGCGACGTCCCCGGTCCACATGGTGTGGCCGGGGACGGGGAGCGCACCGAGGTCGAGATCACGACGTACGGCGAACTGCTGCGTGACGGGCGCGTCGACTGGTCGACGCTGGGAATGCTGGCGGCCGTGCTGGCCGTCGGTGAGGATCAGCGGTAGTTGCCGAGACCCGTGCAGGGGGCGTGCCGCTCGACGAGGCAGACGGTGTCGTCGATCGTCATCAACCGGCCGCCGACGATCTCCGGGGTGCGGAACACCGGAGTCTGCAGGGTGACGAGCGAGCGCGGGCTGAGCGCCGCGACATACGGCTCGCCACAACGGGTGCACATGGCGGGGGCGGTGAGGGTCTTCAGCATGGTGCTTCCTCCGTGACTGGTGACGTTAACCTTCCGTTCACCTTTGGTTCGGCCTCCAGTTTCCTTCTTGGATCCATAAATGTCAACTGTGTTGGCCTACGGAGGTGGCCGCACATATGGCATCCTGACGGTGTGGATCACAAGGATGTCGACCGCGCGGACCCCGAAGCCGCCGAAGAAGGCCTGGTCAGGGCCGCGAAGGCCTACCGAAGGACCGAGAAGGCGCACGAAGAGGCGCGTCAAGAACTCAAGCGGGCGGCGATCCGGGCGATAGGCGCGGGGGTCAAGCAGTCCGAGGTGGTCAAGGTCACCGGCTGGACACGTGAATACCTGCGGCGGTTGAAGAAGAACCGCTAGGACCGACCACGACCGGGAACCGACGACGAGCGAGGACCGCGACGACGACCGAGGTCCGCGAGAACCGCGAAGACGAGTGAGGCCGGGGCCCCGGACGGGGAACCGGCCTCTTCGGTGTGCGGTGGTGTCGGGCGTGCCGTGCGATCAGGCGTTGTCGAGATCGGCCGGGTTCTCGAATCCGGGCAGATCGGCCGGGTCGGTCGCGCCTCCGAACGCGCACAACACGTGGCGCTCGACGATGTAGGTGGTGCCCGACGCGTTGAACACCTGCCCCGACACGGGGGCGTCGATCCGGGACAGGTAGCGCCGCTGGGTGGGGATCAGCTGGGCGATGTACGGCTCGTTGCAGCGGGTGCAGGTGGCCGGCGTCGCGGTCGGCGAGGCCGCGGCGTAGCGGTCCAGGGCGATGACGAGTCGGTCGGCCAGGTGCGCGGCGGTGCGCTGGGTGGTGGCGACCCGCTCCGGATCGCCCGCCTCGCGGGACTCGGCGCAGGCCCGGAGCGCGTCGCCGATGCGGCGCAGCGCCACCTTGTGGAACGGCGGTGCCTGCGTGGACAGCGCGTCCGCGCGGTCGGCGATCGAACCGGCGGAACCGGCGAACGCGGGGTGCCGCTGGGCACCCTCGGCGCCGAGGGCCGAGACATCGGCGGCGAGGCCGCGCAGTGCGGCCACGTGCTCGGGCGTCAGGCTCATGGTGGGCCGTTCCTTTCTGCCGTCCGACTGGGAGGCAACTCCGTTCGATGGGAGGCAACCCGTCCATAGTGGACAGACGCGACCGATAAACGCCATGGAATGTGACGATCGGCACGTTGATGACCGGTTTGTCGGAGTTTGTCGAGCGGTAAACCCGGCCGACGACGGCGTGCGGTGTGGCGACTCGGAGACGAAATCGTTGTGCGATGGCCGGAAAGATCCCCTTGTTGGCCGCCGAGCGAGGGGAGGAGAGTCACGATCACACCGTTCCAGGGGGGTATGCATGCGCACTGTGAAAGTCGGGTTGCTCGCGGTAGTGCTGACGTGCGCCGTCGGCGCCTGCGGGAGCAGCGGGGACGACGGGTTCGGGGGTCTGGGGGTGAAGAAGACGCAGAGCGCGGGCGGCCCGGGACCGTCGGGGGAGGAGAGCCCCACCGCGCGCGCCACGGACGACACCTCGCCGACGCCCACCGCCGGCCGACCCACCACGACGCGTCCGCGCACCAGCGCGCCGGGCACCCCGACTTCGAGCGGCGCCTCCGCGGGGGGCGGCGGTGACTGGTCGTCGTCGTATTCGACGAGCTTCCTCAACGGTTGCCTCAGCACCTCGAACAACAACACCCGCTACTGCCAGTGCACGCTGACCGAGTTGCGGGGCAAGTACAGCCAGGCGCAGATGAGCGCGTTCGACCAGGAGTACGCGCGCACCAACAAGCTGCCCGACGAGTTGCAGAGCACCGTGCAGAAGTGCCTGAACACCGGGTGACGAGCCCGGCCCGGCCCGCCACCGCCGCCCCGGTGGGCGGCGGTGGCGGTCTCGTCAGTGCGGGATCTCGTCGATGAGCGTGCGGGCGCCCCCGGCGAGCAGTTCGCCGGCGACCGCGACGCCGAGCTTGTCCGGCTCCGAGCCGCGGTCGCCGGCCTCCAGGAGGTCCGCGCCGTCGGTGGAGTACACCGCGGCGTGCAGGGTCAGGCCGGTGTCGGAGTCGGTGCAGTGGGCCGCGATCGGGCTGTGGCAGTGGCCGCGCAACTCGCGCAGCAGGGCCCGCTCGGCGGTGACGCAGGCCCGGGTGGACGCGTCGTCCAGGTCCCGCGCGGCGGCCAGGGTCGCCGCGTCGTCCACCCGGCACTGCAGCGCCAGCACCCCCGCGCCGATCGCCGGCAACATCTGAGTGGTGGTCAGGATCTGGGCCACGCGCCGCTGTTCGCCGATCCGCTCCAGGCCCGCGACGGCCAGGATCAACGCGTCGAACTCGCCCGCGTCCAGCTTGGCCAGCCGACCGTTGGCCGAGCCGCGGATGGGCACCGGGGTCAGCCGCGGGTGCAGGCGCCGCAGTTGCGCCGCGCGGCGCACCGAACTGGTGCCCACCCGGGCGCCGGACGGCAGGTCGGTCAGGCGGGCGCCGACCACGCAGTCGTGTACGTCGTCGCGGGGCAGGTAGGCGGCGATGGTGAGCCCGTCGGGCAGCGGCACGTCGCCCGGGATGTCCTTGAGGCAGTGCACGACCAGGTCCACCTCCCCGTCGAGCTGGGCGCGGTCGAGTTCCTTGACGAACGCGCCCTTGCCGCCGAGTCGGGCCAGGCTGCCGCCCCAGCGGTCGCCGCTCGTGGACAGCGGGACGATCGTGGGTTCGCGCGGTTGTCCGGACAGCAGGGCGGCGACGAGCCGAGCCTGCGCGAGGGCCATGGGGGAGGACCGGGTTCCGATGCGGAGCTGCATACGCGACACGCTAGGGCCGTCGCGGCCGCGGGGCCGAATTTCGGCGAAGTCCGGTACCTCACAGGGGGGATGTGGGATTGCGGGGCGAGCGGCCAGCCGTTCGGCCCAGTCGCCGTGTCCTTCGGGCGGGCCGCGGCGTTGGGCAGGCACGGCTCGTCGGCGTTCGACGGACACCGGACCTGGAGACAAGGAAACCGCCCCATGCAGCGCATCGTTCGCGGCCTTCTGGTCAGCACGGCCGTCATCGCGGCCCCCGTCGTCGGCGCGACCGTGGCGGTGGCCGTCCCGGCCGGTACCGAGACGCACACGGTTCGGGCCGACACGATCGACACGGTGAGCGGGGTCTGCGGCAACGAGGCCGGTGCGCTCGCGTTCATCAACCCGGTCTTCGGCCAGCGCTGCTGAGGCGGGGCCGGCCCCGCCCGCACGGCGCCGGCGGTGTCCCGATCCGATCCGACGGTCGGATCGGGACACCGCCGTGCCCCGGCTCAGAGGCCGATGTCGGTGCTCAGGCGCAGGTCGCCGAGGGAGCGGCCGACGCGCAGGGTGTAGGTGCCGGGGGCGGTGGCCCAGGTCGCCTCCCGCTCGTTCCAGCGGGCCAGGGTGCGGGCGTCGATGTCGATCGTGGTGGTCGTCCGCGCGCCGGGCTCGACGTCGAGGGCGGCGAAGCCGACCAGGCGGATCGGCTCCGGGCGGCCCCACAGCGTGCCGTCGACGGTCTCCAGGTACACCTGCACCACCTCGCGGCCGGGGCGGTCGCCGGTGTTGGCGACGGTGACCTCGACGGTCACGCCGGACGCGTCGCCCTTGGCCGCGACCCCTTCGTAGGCCCAGCTCGTGTAGCCCAGGCCGTGGCCGAACGGGTAGGCGGGGGCGGCGTCGCCCAGGGCCCAGGCGCGGTAGCCGATGTTGCTGGACCGCTCCGCGTAGTGGTGCTCGCCGTCGATCCGGGCGGTGGAGTACACCGGGACGTCGGTGTCGGCGGCCGGGTGGGTCGTGGGCAGCCGACCGCCCGGTTCGGCCGCGCCGGTCAGCACGTCGCCGAGCGCCGCGCCGCCCTCCTGGCCGGGCAGCCAGGCCCACACCACGGCGGCGACCTCGTCGCGCCAGGGCATCAGCACCGGGGAGCCCGCGTTGACCACCACGACGGTCCTCGGGTTGGCCGCGGCGACCCGGCGCACCAGTTCGTCGGAGCGTCCGGGGAGGGCCAGGTTCGCCCGGTCGAAGCCCTCCGACTCGATGTCGTCGGTGGTGCCGACCACGACCACGGCCACGTCCGCCGCCCGGGCGGCCTCGACCGCGGCGGTCAGCTCGTCCTCCTCGGAGCGGCGCGGATTCGCCCAGCCCAGGCCGAGCGCGGCCATGAAGAACCGCTCGCCCCGGCCGAAGTCGACCCGGATCGCCACCTCGGTGCCGGCCGTCGCCTCGATCTCGATGCGGGTGGCCTCCGGGCGCATGATCGTCTCGATCACGTCGGTGCCCTCGGGGGCGGTCATGTCGATCGTCCGGGTCGTGCCGTCGATGTCCACCTCGAACCGGCCCGCGCCGCGGACGTCCAGGATGTTCGTGCCGGACACGGTCGGGGTGACGTTCGTTCGCAGTCGGATCAGGGTCGCTCCGGCCGGGATGTTGTCCGGCCAGAACATCAGGCTCGAGCCCAGGCGGTGTTCGGAGGAGAGCAGGTTGCCGTCGGCGTCCAGGAACTCCGCCCGCAGGCCCGGCTCGCCGCTCTCCGGGTCGACGGCCGTGTCCAGGGACAGGTCGGCCAGCGCGCGGTGGGTGAACGCGCCTTCGGTGAGCGTCAGTTCGACGTCGTCGCCGAGCGCGGCGCGCAGGCCCTCGGGGATCGAGACCACGTGCGCGGGGTTCACGTGCGCGCTGCCGCCGCCCTGGGCGGACAGGCGCGGGGCGTTCGGGCCGATCAGCGCGACGCGCGAGAGCGCGGTCGGGTCGAGCGGGAGGGTGCCGTCGTTGGCGAGCAGCACCATGGCCCGGGCGGCGATCTCGCGCAGGGTGGCGATCGCGTCGTCGGGGGTGGTGGTCGTGGCCGGGGTGCGGTCGCCGAGGACACCGACGCGGGCGGCCAGGCGCAGGACCCGGACCACCCGCTCGTCGATCAGCGACTCGGCGACCCGGCCCTCGCGCACGGCGGCAAGCAGCGGTTCGCCCCACACCTCGGACGGGCCGGGCATCGCGACGTCGGTGCCGCCCTCGGCCGCGGCCTCGGTGGAGCGAACCGCCATCCAGTCCGAGATCACCACGCCGTCGAAGCCCCACTCGTCCTTGAGGACGTCGTTCACCAGGCGCGAGTTCTCGGTCATCGTCTCGCCGTTGACCCGGTTGTACGCGCTCATCACCAGCCACACCCGACCGGTGCGCACGGCCTCCTCGAACGGCAGCAGGTAGACCTCGCGCAGCGAGCGCTCGTCGATCCGCGAGTCGTAGGACATGCGGTCGTCCTCGGTCTCGTTGCCGACGAAGTGCTTGATCGTGGCACCGACCCCGGCGGACTGCACACCCTCGATGAAGGCGGTCGCGATCCGCGCGGTGAGCAGCGGGTCCTCGGAGTAGCACTCGAAGTGCCGACCGCCGAGCGGGCTGCGGTGCAGGTTCACGGTCGGCGCGAGCAGGACGTGGATGTCCTTGTCGCGGCTCTGCGCGCCCATCACGAAACCCGCCCGGCGGGTGACCTCCGGGTCCCACGCGGCGGCGAGCGCGCTGGGGCTTGGGAACAGCAGTGAGGTGTCCCGCTCGTCCCAGGTGACGCCGCGGACGCCGACCGGGCCGTCGGAGACGCGCAGCTTGCGCAGGCCGATGCGCGGGATCTCGGGCAGGGACCAGAAGTCCTCGCCGACGATCAGGGACGCCTTCTCCTCGAGGGTGAGGCGGGTCACCAGCTCGCGCAGCTCGTCGTCCGTGGCTTCGGTGGGGGTGGGGTCGGACATCGTCGTCTGCCTTCCGCTCGCGTTCCCGATCGGTCCGGATTCCGCCGGACGCGTCGGTGGGGGATCTCCTCGTACCGTAATCGGAAAACTTTGCGGTCGGTAGTTTTGTTACCTCAGCGTGATCTGCACTTCGACGGACCTCCGTCGGGACACGGCAGGATGGGGTCATGGACGTACGACCCGACGATCTCTCCGACGCTCCGCCGACCCGGGCCGGGCGGGCCAGACCGCGTGGGCGGGGGTACGCGTCGGGGGACGCGCGGCGTACGCGCATCCTCAACATCGCGCTTCAGGAGTTCGCCGAGAACGGCTACCGGGGCACCTCGCTCGCACGCATCGCCGAGCGCGCCGAACTCACCCAGGCCGGGCTGCTGCACCACTTCCGCAGCAAGCAGGAACTGCTCGTCGCGGTGCTCGACCTGCGCGACCGCATGGACATGGCACACCTGGACCTGGCCGAACTCCCGCTCGGCGGCGCGGCGGTCCTGGCCAAGTTCACCGAACTCGCCGGGCACAACCAGGCCATCCCCGGCCTGGTCCAGCTCTTCACCGTGCTCACCGGCGAGGCGGTCACCACCGACCACCCCGCGCACGGGTGGGCCCGGGACCGCTACGCGCTCCTGCGGGCGAGCGTCGCCGCGTCCCTGGAGGCCGGTGTGGCGTCGGGCGAACTGCGCGCGGACGTGGACCCGACCGCGGTGGCCGCGCAGGTCTTCGCGATGATGGACGGGCTCCAGCTGCAATGGCTGCTCGACCCCGAACACGTGGACATGGCGGCGCTGTTCGGCGACTACGTGGAGCACCTGCTGCGCCGCATCCGGGCCTGACCCCGGACCGGTTCCACGCCCTATGCCCGGTCCGGCGCGTCCTCGCCCGCGGTCAGCTCGCGCAGCACCGCGCCCAGGTCCCAGTTGGACAGGCCCGCCAGCGCCTCACGGAAGACGGTGAGCCCGAACAGGTCGCCCCGGGCGGTCATCCGGCCCGCGGCCAGCGCCTCGCGCGGTGCGTGCCGGTCGTTGAGCAGGATCACCCGGCGGGCGGTGTCGTAGTCCATGTGCACGATCAGGTCCGGCCCCGGCAGCAGGCCCGGGCGGACCAGGACGCGGCCCTGGAAGACGTCCAGATGCAGTTCGGCCGGGTCCTCGCGGCCCGGGACGTCGCTGACCACGATGTCCACGATCGCCGGATGCGGCGTGCGCTTCTCCGGATCCGGGGTGATCAGCCGGCTCAGCCGGGACACCGCCGCGATCCACGCGTCGGACATGAACGCGTGTCGATCCAGCGCCGGCTCCGCGGCGTCGGCCTGCGCCGGCTCGGTCCGGGTGCGCTCGGGCTCCTCGCGCAGCACCTTCCCCAGTTCCTCGCCGAGCCGACGGGCGGCCGTACGGCGCATCGCCCGGGCCAGTTCGGCCTCCACCGCGCGCAGCGCCAGCGGACGCATCCGACGGATCATCTCCGCCGTCTCGTCCGCGTCGCCGTCGGCGGGGAGCAGGTGCGTCTCCATCAACCGCCCGAAGCCCTCGGCCACGTGCTCCATCGCCGCGCGCAACATCCGCAGCTGCTCGGTGACCGCGCCCACCGGGACGCCGGCCGCGTGCAGCTCGGCGCCGACCGCCAGCTCGCGCGGGCTGGGCACCCGGAACACGGTCAGCGAGTCGTCCTCGGGTTCGAGCAGGCCCAGGCGCACCGCCCCCGCGAGCGCGACCGGATCGGACAGCCCGCCGAACATCGCGATCAACTCGGCGCGGGTCATCCGCTCCGGGGTCTCCTCGCTCCACGGACCGCTCGCCTCGGCGACCAGGCCGAGCACGCCGCCGAGGCTGCGTCCGCCGTCCCAGGCGTCGAGCAGCTCCTTGATGCTGACCAGGCTGTAGCCGCGCTCCAGGAGTTGGCCGATCAGACGCAGCCGACCCAGGTGGGCGTCCTCGTACAGCGACACCCGCCCCTGGCGCCTCGGCCGCGGCAACAGTCCGCGATCCTGGTATGCCCGTACGTTGCGTACGGTGGTGCCCCCCTCGCGGGCGAGGTCTTCGATCCGATAATCCGCCAACCTCGTGCCTCGCGATCCTCGTGCCCCGTGTCCGCGGCCAACGTAATGCAGATGCGTTCGAGGTTCGATCACGCGGTGATCGCAATGGGCGTCGGAAAGGTCCCGGAGCACGGGCCCGGCGGCTCCCGGGGAAGGGAGAAGCGCGGGCGCGGAGCTCAGGGAATGACCACGACCGGGCGTTTGGCGTGTTTGACCAGACGGCACGCGACCGACCCGAAGATCCGACTGGCCAGCCCGGTGGATCCGCCGACCACGATCGCGTCGGCGGTGAATTCGCGCGCGACGTCCTCGATCTCGTGGCAGATGTCACCCCCGCGCTCGACCAGGATCCACGGCACGTCGCTGAGGTGGTCCGCGCAGGCCAGCTCCAGGCCCAGGGCCTCGGAACGACTGTCCGGCACGTCGATGAAGACCGGCGGCTCGCAGCCGGCCCACACGGTGGCCGGAATCCGGTTGGCCACATGCACGATCACCAGCCCGCCGCCGAGTCTGCGCGCCATGCCGGACGCGTACGCGAGGGCACGCTCGCTGGACTCGGACCCGTCGAAACCGACCACGACGGGATGCTGGAACGCGGGATCGCGCTGATGGGGGGAATCGGGACGGAGCAACGGAGTGCCGTCCGGGAAGTCACTGAACTCGAAAGCAGCCATGGGAATCGGGCGTCTTTGCTGTGGAGGGGCGCCTCGGGGCTTTCTGTACCAGATTACTGCGCCGACCCGCACATTCGACAGTGTCGGCCGGGGTTCTCCCGGACAAAAAAGACACTGGGCCGTGTGCCGGTCTGGGCATGGTGCGGTCCGCCGGACCACGCGCGGGGATGGATCCCCCGGGCAAAGCCTCGGCGAGACACGCACATTAGCCGGACAAGGCCGTGAATGGGGAGACCCGGGCGGCCGTGTGGGTGATTGCGTTCCGAACGCGGCCGTCTCGGGCCCGCTCGGAAGGGCGCCGGACGGGCCGGTTCGAGCCGGCCCCGGGGGACCGTTCGGGGGTGCGGACCGACGCCGCAGGGGGAACGGGCGTTACCCCGGACCCCGCCCGAGCGTTGGTCAGGGCGACACCGTGCGTCCGGGCGACCGCGTCGTCACGGGCGGCGATCCGCTGGTCGGACGCCGACCCACCCGCACGCCCACCCGTGCCGCGGCGCCGACGTCGCACCTGTCCGACGGCCCGACACGCGCCGGGCCGTCGGCGGGTTCGACGCTTGTTCGCACACCCGGCCGGCGTCGCTCCCGCGCGGGGCTCACATCGTGAGCAGCACTCCGCCGTAGGCCGCGCCGGCGATCAGCACCCAGGAGGCGAAGCCGAGCAGCAGCGCGCGCCACCCCGTGCGGATCAGCCGACCGAGCCGGACCATGCCGCCCAGGCCGAACAGCGCGGCGGCGAGCAGCAGATCCTGTACCGTGCCGGCCGCCTCCAGCACGCCGGCGGACACCAGGCCGGTGCTGCGGACGGCGACCATGGCCAGGAAGCCGAGCACGAACAGCGGGATCAGCGGCGGCCGCCGGGATCCGGCCCGCCCGGTGTCGCCGGCCCGCGCGGCCCGACGGCGCAGCGCGTACGCGGTGCCCGCCACGATCGGCGCGAGCAGCAGCACCCGCATCAGCTTGACCACGACCGCGGTGTGCAGCGCGACCGGCCCGGCCACCCCGCCCGCCGCGACCACCTGGCCGACGTCGTGCACGCTCGCGCCGACCCAGCCGCCGTAGTGGGTCGGGTCCAGGCCGAGCGGCGCCCGCAGCAGCGGCAGCACGCCGATCGCCAGGCTCCCGCACAGGGTCACCAGCGCGACCGAGGTGACCACGTCCTCCTCGTCGCTGTCGCTGACCCCGTTCATCGCGGCGACGGCCGAGGCGCCGCAGATGGAGAAGCCGGTCGCGATCAGCAGCGGCTGGTCGCCGGGCAGTCCCATGCGCCGGCCGAGCCACTGCGTGGCGAAGAAGGTGACCAGCACCACCACGATCACCATCGCCACGGTCGGCGGCCCGAGTCCGACGATGTCGCCGAGGGCGAGCTTGAGCCCGAGCAGCACCACGCCGGCGCGCATCAGCCGCCGCCCCGCGAAGCCGAGCCCCGGCGCGGTGGCGGCGGGCAGCACCCGCACGTTGGCGGCGAGCACACCCAGCGCCACCGCGACCGTGAGCATCGGTACGTGCGGCCAGATCCGGTGCGCGCCCCAACTCGCGGCCACCGCGAGCGTCGCCGCCAGCAGCCCCGGCCACAGTCGGGCCCTCGCCGTCCCGGCGGGAGCCGTGGACTGCTCGGGGCGGGCGCGCTGCGCGGTCGTCAGGGTCATGATCACCACCCTCGGCCCGCCGTCCCCGCGGGGGTAGCGGTCGATTGCCTGGTAGGTCATAGGGTTTGGCTATGACCTCGAACGCGCGCCCGGCGGACCGGTTGCCGGATCTGTACACGCTGGAACTGCTCGTGGCGGTGACCGAGAACGGCAGCCTGGGTGCCGCGGCCCGCCGATTCGGGATCAGTCAGCCCTCGGCCAGCGCCCGGATGCGCACCCTGGAGCGGCGGCTCGGCGTACGGCTCCTGGAGCGCAGCACCACCGGTTCGGTGCCCACCGCGGCGGGCCTGGTGATCACCGACTGGGCGCGCGGGGTGCTCGACCAGGCGCACGCGCTGGTGGAGGGCGCCGCCGCGCTCAAGGCCCGGCAGGAGGACCGGCTCCGGGTGGCGGCGAGCCTGACCGTGGCCGAGCACCTGGTGCCCGGCTGGCTGACCGCGCTGCGCGAGGCGGTGCCCGGGCTGCACGTCGGCCTCCAGGTGACCAACAGCCTGCACGTGATCGAGGCGCTGCGGGCGGGCGAGGCCGACATCGGCTTCGTCGAGGGGCCGTGGATCCCGCGCGACCTGCAGTCGGCGGCGGTGGGCCGGGACCGGCTCGTGGTGGTGGTCGCGCCGACCCACCCGTGGGCCCGGCGGCGGCGCCCGATCGCGGCGGCCGAGTTGGCGAACACGCCGCTGCTGCTGCGCGAGGCGGGCTCGGGCACCCGGGAGACGCTGGAGCGGGCGCTGGCGGCCTACGACGGAGTGGCCGTGCCCGCCCTGGAGTTGGGGGCGACGGCGCCGCTGCGCTCGGCCGCGATCGCCGGTTCCGCGCCCGCCGTGTTGTCCGATCTGGCGGTGCGCGAGGACTTGGCCGAGGGGCGCCTGGTGGCCGTTCCGGTGGCCGATCTGCCCGCCCTGGATCGTGTCCTGCGCGCGGTGTGGCCGCGCGGCCGGGAACTGCCGGAGGGCGCCCTGCACCTGCTGCACGCCGCCCGGCGACGCCCCGGGGCCTGACAGCCCGCGCAATTGTCGATAAGTTCCGCGATGTGACCACCGTCACAAACACGCATATCTACATAACGTCACGTAGAGAACACCATGCATAGACAAGGTAAGAGAGAGTAAGTTCCGATCTTGGGTTACGCGAGTGACGCCTGTGAACTACTGGGGCGGGACAGCCTGCGCGATCCGGACCGCCGGCACGACCGGGGCCGTGCAGGTCACAGAGGGGTGAAGGGGGCGATCGGGGCCATGAGCAGGATCGACAGCCGCAAGGACCGGCGACGGGGCCGAGCACGCGTGGTCGATGCCGATCACCCGGCCGAGTCCGGCGCGATCGACGCGACGGACGCGACGGGCGCGATCGACGTCGATCCGGGCGGCGACGAGGACGCGGCGGTGATCGTCGCCGCGTCCACCGTGCTCTCCGAGGCCCCGCCCGAACACGACTCGGTCGACGACGACGGCGAGTACGCCGACGACATCGACCTCGACGGCGAGTACGACCCCGACGGCGAGGGTGCCCTGGCCCCGGGGCGGGAACGCCCGCTGCTCGGCCGGCGGCGGCCGGACACCATCGCGGTGTTGTTGTTCGCCAACTCGCCGATCCTGGAGAGTTCGATCCCGATATCGGTGTTCGGGGTCGATCGACGCGACGCCGGCGTGCCGAACTACCGATTACTGGTATGTGCGGCCGAACCCGGACCGCTCCGCACCACCGGCGGCGTCGAGCTGATAGCGCCGTACGGCCTCGACGCGCTGGCTCGGGCCGGCACCGTGATCGTGCCCGCGTGGCACTCGCCGTCGCGGATGCCGCCGCCGCCCGTCCTGGAGGCGCTGCGTCGGGCGCACCGCGAGGGAGCCCGGATCGTCGGCCTGTGCGGCGGTGCCTTCGTGCTGGCCGCGGCCGGTCTGCTCGACGACCGTCCGGCGACCACGCACTGGATGTACGCGCCCGCGCTGGCCAAGCGCTACCCGAAGGTCCGGGTGGACCCGCGCGAGTTGTACGTGGACGACGGCGACATCCTCACCAGCGCCGGCACCGCGGCCGGGATCGACCTGTGTCTGCACCTGGTCCGGCTCGACCACGGTCCGGACGCGGCCAACGCGCTCGCCCGGCGCCTGGTCGTACCCGCGCATCGGATCGGCGGCCAGGCCCAGTACATGGACCTGACCCTGCCCGAGGAGATCAGCGGCGACCCGCTGGCCACGGTGATCTCGTGGGCGCTGGAGAACCTCGCCGAACGCTTCGACATCGAGCAGTTGGCGACCCGCGCGTACATGAGTCGGCGCACCTTCGACCGGCGTTTTCGCACGCTCACCGGCAGCGCCCCGCTGCAGTGGCTGCTGACCCAGCGGGTGCTCCAGGCGCAACGGCTCCTGGAGACCACCGATCTCCAGGTCGAGGAGATCGCCCGGCGCTGCGGATTCCGCTCGCCGGTGGCGCTGCGCGGGCACTTCCGCAAACAACTGGGCGTGCCGCCGGCCTCGTACCGCGAGACGTTCCGCACCCGCGGCCCGGAGGAGACCGGGGACGAGGAGGTGTGTGCGCGGGCCGTAGGGTGACCCCATGAACGACCGCTTGGTCTGGATCGACTGTGAGATGACCGGACTCGACCTGTCCCGGGACGCGTTGGTGGAGGTGGCGGCTCTCGTCACCGACTCCGAGCTCAACATTCTGGGCGACGGGGTCGATGTCGTGATCCGCCCGCCCGCCGAGGCGTTGGCCGGCATGCCCGATGTGGTGCGCAAGATGCACACCGCTTCAGGTCTGCTGGACGAGCTGGAGGCGGGCGTGAGCCTGGCCGAGGCCGAGGCCGAGGTGCTGCGCTACATCAAGGCGCACGTGCCCGACGGCCGCAAGGCGCCGCTGTGCGGGAACTCGATCGGCACCGACCGGGGCTTCCTGGCTCGGGACATGCTCGACCTCGACGCCTATCTGCACTACCGGGTGATCGACGTCTCCTCGATCAAGGAGTTGGCCCGCCGCTGGTATCCGAGGGTCTACTTCCAGAGCCCCCCGAAGGCCGGCAACCACCGCGCGCTGGCCGACATCCACGAGAGCATCGAGGAACTGCGCTACTACCGCGAGGCGATCTTCGTCCCGGAGCCGGGACCGGACAGCGACACCGCCAAGGCGATCGCCGCCCGGTACGGCCACAAGCCGGCCGAACACGCCTGAGGCCGGGCTCGAGCCCGCTCGAATCCGGCTCGCGCGTGCTTCGCGTCGGGCTCGCGCGCCCCCGGAGACCACCGCGCCGAAACCCTGCGGCGAGCAGCCTCCGCGAGCCTGTACACTTTTCCTCGCCGGGACGGAAACGCCACGGCGATGGTGGGTGTAGCTCAGCTGGTAGAGCACCTGGTTGTGGTCCAGGAAGTCGCGGGTTCAAGTCCCGTCACTCACCCCGAGAAGGCCCCGAGACACGTGAGTGTCTCGGGGCCTCGTGCGTTTTCGGGGGCTTGTCGCCGGATCGCGCCCGATGTCGGCGTTCGCGTTGTGTGTGGCGGCGCGCGCGGCGTAGCGTGCCGTCACCTGAGGGTTACGTACGTGTCATCGGGAGGGTTTCGATCATGAGCATCGGCGAGTCGGGGCAGCCTTCGCGGCAACAGCTCGACGACGAGAAGGCCGCGCTGTACGCCATGGACATCAGTGGTGTCACGTGGATCGGCTACGGCGAGGACACCACCGGCGAGGGGATCGTGGAGACCGCCGAACTGCCCGGCGGGGGCATGGCGATGCGCAACTCGATCCACCCGGAGGGGCCGATCCTGCGGTTCACCGAGGGCGAGTGGACCGCGTTCGTACTCGGCGTGCGCGACGGGGAGTTCGACCTGGACCGGCTGGCCGAGCCGCTGCCGGAGCAGCACGGCTGACACCGCGTCGGATGGACCGGCCGGCTCGACGCGACGGGTCAATCATCCGTTTCGCCCGTTTGGCGAATCGTGTACCGGTTACTCCTCGGTGGACGTGCCACCGACGGAGGGAAATCCGTGTCCACAGCCACCTCCGGGGTGGAGATCAGTGCGGTCGGCCTGGCGGCGGAGGGCCCGGACGGCGTCATCTTTCGCGACGTGCGCGTGACCGCGCCCGCGGCCGGCCTGACCGTGCTCGCCGGACCCGGCGGCGCCGGCCGGACCTCGTTGCTCCTCGCGCTCGGCGGCCGATTCCGGACCGTCGCCGGCACCCTGACCGTGGCCGGCGGCCACCGCGCCGCCGACGCCCGCGCGCACACCGCGCTGGCCCGGGCCCGCCCGGGCCTGGACCTGGAACCGCACCTGTTCGTCGCCGAGGCGGTCGCCGAACGACAGGCCGTCGACGGCGGCCGGCCCAGCGGGACCGCGCTCGCGCGGATGTACGACCTGTTGCGGATCGACCCGCCGGGCCACGTCCTGGTCGAGCACCTGTCCGCGGTCGAACAGCTGCTCTTCTCGGTCGCGCTGGCCGCCGCCGACCGACCCGGCGCGGTCCTGGTCGACGACGTGGACAGCGGCATCGCGGGCGCCGACCTCTCCCGCGCCTGGCGGGCGTTGCGCGATCTCGCCGACACCGGCACCACCGTGGTGGCCACCGCGACCGCGGCACCGCGCGGCGCCGACGTGGTGGTCGATCTGCCCGGACACCACCTGTACCCGAGAGGCGGTATCGCCTGATGGGTGTGCTGCGCCTGGCCTGGTTCGAACTGCGGCGCTTCCGGGGCCCGTTGCCCCGGCTGGTCCCGGTCATGCTGATGCTGGTGCCGACCCTGTACGGGGCCCTGTACCTGTGGTCCAACTGGGATCCGTACGGCCGACTGCACCAGGTGCCGGTCGCGTTCGTGAACGAGGACCGGCCGGTCGACGCGCGCGGGCAGCACATCGACGCGGGTGGTCGGCTGACCGAGGTGATCCGCCACGACCAGAACTTCAAGTGGAAGGTCACCGACGCCGAGGCCGCCCGGGAGGGTCTGGACGACGGCGACTATCACTTCGTGGTCACCGTGCCCCCCGACTTCAGCGCCACGCTGGCCACCACCGCGTCCGCCGAGCCGCGTCAGGCCAAGCTGCTGATGACGCTCGACGACGCCAACGGCTTCATCATCGGCAAGATGGCCGAGGTCGCCAAGACGCAACTCCAGCAGCAGATCTCGGCGACCACGCAGAGCACGCTGGTGCAGCAGTTGTACGGGGAGACCGGCACGCTCAAGGCGCAATTGGCCGGGTCGGCCGACGGCGCGCGGCAACTCGCGGCGAACGCGGGCAGTGTGCCCCCGGAGCAGACCCGACAGGGTGCCGCGCAACTGGCCGACGGGCTGGCGCGACTGGACGCGGCGGTACCGGCGCCGCCGCCGGCGCAGTCCGCGGGGGCGGACGCGCGGGTGCTCGGTGCGCCGGTGGTGATCGAGGTGCGCAACCTGCATCCGGCGGTGCTGTACGGGCGAGGGCTCGCGCCGTTCTTCTTCGGGATCGCGCTGTGGGTGTTCGGCCTGGTCGGCTATCTGCTGCTGCGGCCGTACAACCCGCGCGCGCTCGCCGGGCGGGCCGGCGCGGTCAAGGTGGCGATCGCCGGGTGGCTGCCGGCCGCCGCGCTCGGCGTGCTCGGCGCGTTCGTCCTGTACGCGGTGGTCCAGCTGGGCCTGAGCCTGGACGCCGACGATCCGGGCCTGAGTCTGCTGCTGATCGCGCTGGCGGCGGTGACCTTCGTGGCCATCGCGCAGTTCCTGCGGGCCGCGCTCGGCGCGGTGGGCGACGTGCTGATCCTGGTCCTGTTGATGCTCCAGCTCACCTCGTGCGGCGGACTGTATCCGGTCACCACCACCCCCGAGCCGTTCCAGGCGCTGCATCCGGTGTTGCCGATGACCTACCTGGTGAACGGGTTGCGCATCACCCTCACGGGTGGTCAGGGCGAGCGTTTGGGGGTCGCCTTCGCGGTGCTCGGCGCGTACCTCGTGGTGGCGCTGATCGCGACCGTTTTCGTGGTCCGGCACAAGCGGATGTGGACCATGGCCGGGCTGAAACCGTCCGTGGAGTTGTGATCACCGGGACTTCGGTGGGGACGACCCGCTCCCCCGTACGGTTGTACTCGGGGGAGCGCAACCACGCCCGCTCCGGACACGTCGCCCACAATCAGGGGGTACCGCGGGTTTGCCACCTGTGGTGGAGGAGGGAGAATCAGCGGCGATGAACGAGCAGGAGATACAGAAACTGAGGGCCGAGGCCGAGACCCGGATGCGGGAACTCGGGCCCGATCACCCCGGTTCGCTCGACGCGCGCGCCGCGTGGGCCCGGGTCGTCGGCGACGAGGGCCGGCCCGCGGAGGCCGCCCGGATGTTCGGGGAGCTGGCGGGCGACTACGCGCGCGTGCTCGGCGCGCAACATCCCGACACGCTCCTGGCCCGGCACAACCACGCCTACTGCCTGGGTCTGTCCGGCAACGCGGTCACCGCCGAGTCGCTGGCGCGCGACGTCGCCGCCGACTGTGTCCTGGTGCTCGGCCAGGACGACCCCGAGACGTTGAACGTGCGTGCCGGGTGGGCTCGTTGGATCGGCGAGGCGGGTGACGCCGCGGGCGCGGCCCGGATGTTGCGACCGATCGTCGAGGAGGCGACCGACGCGCTGGGACCCGTGCACCCCGACACGCTGACCATCCGACACCAGCACGCGCACTGGGTGGGCCGGTCGGGCGAGACGATCCAGGCGGCCCGGTTGATGGCGGCCATCGCGGACGAGCGCGGCGAGGTGCACGAGCCGGACGACCCGGCGGCGCTGACCGCCCGGCACGACCGCGCGATGTGGGCGGGCGAGGCGGGCGACGTCTCGGTGGCCCGGGACGCGATGATGCGGCTGGTGGAGGACGCCACGCGCGTGCTCGGCCCGGACCACCACGACACGCTGGTGATCCGGCACAACCACGCGCACTGGACCGGCGAGTCGGGTGATCCGCTGGGTGCGCGCACGCTGCTCACCCAGTTGGTCTCGGACTGCTCGCGCGTGCTCGGCGAGCAGCACGCGGACAGCGAGAACGCCCGCCGCGGGCTGATGTGGTGGACGTACGGACCCAAGGCCACCGGCCCGGCGCCGGTGTTCGCCACCCCGGTGGGGAACAGCTCGGTCGAGGCGGGGAAGCCGGCGAAGGAGCCGAAGCCGGCCAAACCCGCGCGGGTGAAGCAGCCGAAGCCGCCGAAGCCGACCCGGGAGTCGCGGAAGGCGGCGGCCCGGCCGGCGGAGGGCGAGGCGGCGTCGGTGGTCGCGGCCGAGGCGGCGGTTGCCGCGGCGGGCGCCGCGCCGACTGCTTCGGCGGGTGCCGCGCCCGCCGCTGCGGCGGTTGCTTCGGCGGCGCCCACCGAGGTGGTGTCGGTCGGCGCTTCGGACCCGGTGTCGCGGCCGGCCGGGCCGGACGAGGAGGTCACCGAGTTCGCCCCGATCGCCGGGCTCACCCCCGACACCGAGCGGAACGCGGCGGTGTCCGCCGGGCCGGCGGCGCGGGTCGGCCCGGACCGGGAGCCGGAGCCGGCGGCCGAGCCCGAGGCCGAGACCGAGGCCGCCGTACCCGACCGGGACGAGGCGCCGGAGGACGTGGCGACCCGGGTGACGAGCGTGGCGCCCGACGACGAGCCGACCCACGTGAGCGTGCCGCCGCGTCCGGCCGTACCGCCGGCGAAGGGCGCGCCGAAGGCCGGCGAGCCGGCCGACGACACCGACGCGGTTGATGTCGCCGACGCGCCGGATCCCTCCGATACGTCCGACACGAAGAAGTAGGCACACCACGAGCGGGGCGTCGTCGGGCATCCGACGACGCCCCGCTCGTGTGTTCGGTGGCCGGGCGACGCCTGATCACGTGGTGTCGTCATATGTACGCAACATGCTCGAAACGGGAAAGGTTCAGGATTCAAGACAGGTCGATGGAGGAGGTGTCGCGTGTTGTACCGACTGAGGGTGTCGCTGCCCGATCGACCGGGGTCGCTCGCGCGGGTCACGCAGCTGCTCGGCGCGGCGGGGGCCGATGTGATGCAGATGACCGTGCTCGAACAGCTCGGCGGCCGGGCCGTGGACGAGTTCACCGTCTCCTGGGCGGGCGAGCGGGACGTCGCCGGCCTGGTCCCCATCCTGGAGCGGTCGGCCGGTGTCCGGGTCGAGGGTTGCTGGGCGGCCGGTGAGGTGCCCGGTTCCGCGCCCGAGTTGGACGTGCTGGGCCAGGTGGCGCGCGACCCCGGCCGGGCGGTGGCCACGCTGGTCGACGCGGCGCCGACGCTCTTCCACGCCGACTGGGCGGTGGCCACGCGCGGCGGACGCGGTCGACAGCGGGTGTACGCGAGCTGGCGCGCGCCGCGGACGCCGGTGTTGCCCGCGCTCACCCCGATGCGGCCGCTGGGCTTCGCCTACGAGGGTGATGCCACCGGCCACGGCGCGGCGGCGCCGATCGGGGCGTCCTGGCTGACGATGTACGTGGTCCGGCACGAGGGGCCCGCCTTCCATCGCACCGAATTGGACCGGCTGGGCCGCATCGTCGACGTGGCGCTCGGCGTCCTGGGCGAGCGCGGCGCGGCCAAGGCGACGGGCGCCGGTGTGCGCCCGGGGCCGGCCTGATCGGGGCGTCGGCACCGGCCGGATGTACCGATTCGCCCGGTCCGCGATTCGGTTTCGACCGAGACGGGAACCATTTACCGCTATTCGGCGTGTAACGATCGGAACAACGTATGATTGCGTAATTGTGCGCGCACTTCGGGCCATGAGCCGAGCGCACATCGAGCGCGGGGGCCCGACGAAGGCGACGACGACGTGCAGGACAGGGATGAGACGTCCCCGGGGGCTGCGGCCGTTCCGGGGGCGTCGGCCGAGGAGCCGGGGCCGGAGAGCCCCAGCCGCATAGAACGGCGCGCCCACGACCGCCGGCGCCGCCGACGGCGCGTCCTCACGTGGATCGGCGGCGGTCTCGTCGCCGTCCTGATCGCCGCGGGCGGCTTCGGCTGGTGGCTGTACGAGCGCCTGAACGGCAACATCCGCACCCAGGACTTCGCCGACCAGTTGACCGATCGCCCGCCGCCCACGGGCGCGCTGAACGTGCTGTTGGTGGGGTCCGACTCGCGGGCCGGCGACAACTCCGAGTACGGCCGCGACGACGGCGGCAGTCAGCGCTCGGACACCACGATCCTGCTGCACGTGCCGCAGGGCCGAAAGAGCGCGACCGCGGTCAGCTTCCCGCGCGATCTGATGGTCGACGTGCCGTCGTGTCGGACCACCTCCGGCGGCACCCAGCGCGCCTACTTCGGCCAGTTCAACAGCGCGATGGAGGTCGGCGGCGTGCCGTGTGTGGCGGCCACCGTGGAGCGGCTGACCGGTGCCCGGATCGACCACCAGATCACCATCGACTTCATCGGCTTCAAGAAGGTCGTGGACGCGCTCGGCGGCGTGCCGATGCACATCGCCCGGCCGATCGACGACAAGGCCGCGCACCTGCAACTGCCCGCCGGCGACGTCACGCTGGACGGCGAGCAGGCGCTCGGCTTCGTCCGGGTGCGCAAGAGCCTGGGCGACGGCAGCGACATCCAACGGATCGAACGGCAGCAGGAATTCCTCAAGGCGCTGATCAAGAAGGTGCAGGGGGAGAACCTGCTGACCAACCCGGCGAAGGCGTACAACGTGATGGACGCCGCGACCAAGGCGATCACCACCGACTCCGGGATCAACACCCTGGTCAGCCTGTACGACTTCGCGAACGGCCTGCGCGGGATCCCGCTGGAGAAGATCGACTTCGTCACCACGCCGCTGACCGACTACGCCCCCGACCCGAACCGGGTGGCGCTCAAACAGCCCGACGCGGCGCACCTGTTCACCGCGCTGCGCGACGGGGCGCAGGCGCCCACGCCGACCGGGACGGCGCGTCCGACCGACGGCACGGGGGGTGCCGACGCCTTCGGCGGCAACGGCACGGGATCCGGGACGAGCGGCACGGGGTCGACCGGAACCGCTCGCCCCGGTGCGGGTTCGACCGGATCCGGCCGAAGCGGATCGTCCGGCGGTGCGGGCGCGGGAACGAATCAGGGCACTGCGGGACGTTAACCGTCGTCGGTCCGTGCCCCCTGGTCGTTGAACTGTACGGTGCAGGGGTTCGCCGACGCCGCCGCCGATCGGCCCCCGGGGCAGACCCGGTCATGGGGCCGCCCGCGACGCTTTACGGTGGACTCGCGAGGGTGCTGGGTGCGGACCGAGGGGCTGGTGGCAGGGGCGCCATGACGGGTCGGGTTCTTCAGGTGGTGCAGGGCACTCGTTGGCGACGCCGCGCGGGCGAATACTCCTCGATCGGGGCCGCGGTGGGCGCGGCGGCGGCGGGCGACTCGATCCTGGTCGCGGCGGGGACGTACCGCGAGGACGTGGCGATCTCCGTGCCGGTGACGGTGGTCGGTGCGGACGGGCCGGGGACGGTGACCCTGAGCGCGGCCGACGGGGTCGCGCTCACCATCACCGCCGACGCGGCGATACACGGCCTGGTCGTCGACGGCGGCGCGGGCGTGTTGTCGCCGGCCATCGTGATCGAGGGCTGCGCACCGATACTGGAGGAGTGTGTGGTCCGGGCCGCCTCGGTGGTCGCGGTCGAACTGCGCGCGGGCGCCGACCCGATGGTGCGCCGCTGCCGGGTGGGCAACCCGAAGGGCGTGGGCATCGGGGTGACCGGACGCTCGCGCGGCACGTTCGAGGACTGCGAGATCGGCGACACCGGGCGCGAGGGCTTCGACGTGCGCGAGGGCAGCGCGCCGATCCTGCGCCGGGGCCGGGTGCGGGACGCCTCCGGGCACGGACTGCGCTTCACCGGGCCCGGCACCACCGGCAGTGTCCAGGAGTGCGAGATCCAGGACGGCTCGGACGCGGAACCCGCGGTGTTCGTCGGCGACCAGGCCTCGCCGCACCTGACCGGCCTGCACATCCACGACGTGGGCGGCGGCGGGATCTGTGTCGCCGGCGGCGCCGCGCCGGTCATCGCCGACTCGCGGATCGAGCGGGTCGGCTGGGCGGGCATCTCGGTCGGCGGTCAGGGCAGCGCCGGGTCGTTGTCGCGGACCGAGATCACCGCGGTCAAGGGCACCGGCGTCCAGGCCGACGACCTGGCCACGTTCTCGCTCGACGACTGCACGATCCGCGACGCCGAGGGCAACGGCGTCTCGGTCGACCGGGGCGCCAACCTGACCCTGGTCGGCTGCCGACTGCGCGACATGGGCCGCAACGGCGTCGACGTGCACGGTCACTCCGAGGTCACCCTCAGCGGGTGCACGATCCGCAGCTTCGGCCGCAACGGGCTCGCGCTGGCCGACCACGGGGCCAGGGCGTCCGCGATCGACTGCGAGTTCCACGACTCCACCGGCGGCAAGCCGGCCGTGTGGGTGGCCGACGGCGCGGACGCCGCGCTCGGCGAGTGCCGCATCCACGACGTGCTCGACGGGGTCAAGGTGGCCGGCTCCGGCACCGGCCTGTCGATGCACGACTGCGAGATCCACGACGTGGACGAGACCGGCATCGGCGTCGGCGCGGGCGCCGTGGTCTCGGTCAAGTCCTGCAAGGTGCGCAAGGCCACCACCGGCGTGTGGTTCATGGAGTCGGACTGCGGCGGCATCATCGCCGACTGCACGATCGAGGACACCACCGACGGCGTCTCGGTCACCGGCGCGGCCGGGCCCACGGTGCGCCGGGTCCGGGTGGACCGGGCCACCGGCGAGGGCATCCGGATCGCCGGGGGCGGGCGCGGCGACTTCGAGGACTGCGAGGTGCTCGGCGGGCGCGGTTACGGGGTGCACGTGCGCGAGGGCTGCCATCCGGTGTTCACCCGCTGCACCACGCGCGACAACGCCAAGGGCGGCTTCGAGTTCGCCGGTCCGGGGCCGGTGGCGGTCGAGTGCACCTCGCAGGGCGACGGGACGAGCGGTACGGAGCCCACGGTGGGCGGGATCCTGGGTACGCCCAGTCCGGTCGCGGCGGCCGGCGCACAGCCACAGGGGGTGGCCCGGCTGACCGCCACGCTGCCCATCCCCGGCGCGCGCGACGGCGCGGCCGTCGACGAGGCGGTGGCCGGCTCGGGGCGCGGAGTGGACGAACTGCTGGCCGAGTTGGACGGTCTGGTCGGCCTCGCCGGGGTCAAGGCCGAGGTGCGCAACCTGATCGACCTGATCTCGGTGGGCCGACGGCGCGAGGAGGCCGGGCTCAAGGCGCCCACGCTGCGCCGACACCTGGTCTTCACCGGCTCCCCGGGCACCGGCAAGACCACCGTGGCCCGGCTGTACGGGGAGATCGCCCAGGCGCTCGGCGTGTTGCGGATGGGGCACCTGGTGGAGGTCTCCCGGGTCGACCTGGTCGGCGAGCACATCGGCTCCACCGCGCCGCGCACCAAGGAGGTCTTCGACCGGGCCCGCGGCGGCGTGTTGTTCATCGACGAGGCGTACAGCCTGGCCCCGCCGGACCCCTCGCGCGACTTCGGCCGCGAGGCGATCGACACGCTGGTGAAGATGATGGAGGACCACCGCGACGACGTGGTGGTGATCGTGGCCGGCTACACCGACGAGATGGAGCGGTTCCTCGGCGCGAACCCCGGCTTCGGGTCCCGGTTCTCCCGCACCATCACCTTCCAGGACTACTCGGCCGACGACCTGGTCGAGATCACCCTCATGCAGGTGCGCGAACACGAGTACGTGCTCACCGACGAGGCGTGCGAGGCGCTGCTCGGCTACTTCCGCCGACTGCCGCGCGGTGCCGCGTTCGGCAACGCGCGCGAGGCGCGGCGCACCTTCGAGGCGATGATCGAGCGGCACGCGACCCGGTTGGCCCAACTGCCGGGGGCGGGCATGGAGGAGTTGCGGACGCTGCATCCGGAGGATCTGCCCGACCTGCGGTGAATCGGTCCGCGCCGGCGGGGTAACGGCCGGGGGACGCGGGCCGCTCGCCGGGTGCCGGCCGGGTGGCGCGCCGGTGGGTTCGAGGGCGAATTCGAGGGCTAAGGAGCCGCACGTGCCGGTCATGGGCATCGACATCGGCGGGACCGGGATCAAGGGCGCGCCGGTGGACACCGACGCCGGGCGGCTGACCCGGGAGCGGGTCCGACTGCTCACTCCCGAACCGTCCGAACCGCAGGCGGTGATCGGCGTGGTCCGCGACGTGCTCGCGGAGTTCGCGGACACCGAGGGGCCGGTGGGGATCACCTTCCCCGGCGTGGTCCGCGACGGCATCGTGCGCACCGCCGCGAACGTGGACAAGTCGTGGATCGACCTGGACGCCGACGCGCTGTTCTCCGCGACGCTCGGCCGGCCGGTCACGATGGTCAACGACGCGGACGCGGCGGGCGTGGCCGAGATGCGCTTCGGCGCGGGCGCCGGGCAGCGCGGCACGGTGCTGATGTTGACCTTCGGTACGGGCATCGGCAGCGCGCTGTTCGTGGACGGCCGGCTGGTGCCGAACACCGAGCTGGGCCACCTGGAGCTGGACGGGCACGAGGCCGAGCGGCGGGCCTCGGCGGTGGCGCGCGAGACGCACGATCTGTCCTGGGAGAAGTGGGCCGCGCGGGTGCAGGACTACCTGCGGTACGTGGAGATGTTGTTCTCGCCGTCGCTGATCGTCATCGGGGGCGGGATCAGCAAGAAGCCGGAGAAGTTCCTGCCGTTCATCAAGATCCGGGCCGATCTGGTGCCGGCGAAGCTGCACAACGACGCGGGGATCGTGGGCGCGGCGATGCTGGTGACGGGCGACTGAGGGGTCCGCGGCGCTCGGGCGCTCGGCGCGCTCGGGCGGGTGGGGCGTCGGCGGCGCGCGGGGGCTACGGCCGGCTCGGGCCGTTTCGACGCGACGCGCGCAGGACGCCGCCGAGGAGGGCGGCGATGTTCCACGCGTCGTCGACGCCCCGGTGGTGGGTGCCGTCGAGGGGGAGGCCGGCGTGGGTCAGGGCGCCGGCCATGCCGAGTTCGCGGTCCAGGCCGCGCGCGAGCGAGTACAGCGTCTTGGCGTTGAGGTGGCGGGTGCCGAACGGGTAGGGCACACCCTCGGCCGCGCACTGCCGCTCGAACGCCTGCCGGTCGTATTCGCCCCAGCTCGCCCACACCCGCTGGTGCGCCCCGAACTCGGTGCGCAGCAGCGCGCAGGCGTCGGCGAAGGTGTGGCCGGTGTCGACGTCGGCCTGGGTGAGGGTGGTCAGTTCGGTACAGAACGCGCTCACCGTGGAGTGGGTGGGGCGGACCAGGAGGCCGTGTCGGTCGATCCGCTCGCCGGTGGCGACGTCGAGCGTGGCGATGCCGATCTCGATGATCTCCGAGCGTTGGCCGTCGGGGATCGGACCGTTCCAACAGGTGGCCTCGACGTCGATGACCAGGAGCAGGTCCAGGAGCCGTTTCGCCATGCTGGTGAGTAGACCACCGCGGCCGGCGTGCTACCACTGGTTTTGTTCTGACGGTACGTCAGATGTTTGGCCCACCCGTCCACGGAGGAGTACGAAATGGGTACGCACAAGACATCACCCGGCACCGGCGTCGTGATCACCGGCGGCGCCTCCGGGATCGGTCGGGCCACCGCGCGGGCGCTGGCCGCGACGGGTCGGCCGGTCGCGCTGTGGGACATCGCGGCGGGCCCGGTGGAGGAGGCGGCGAAGGAGATCGCGGCCGAGCACGGGGTGCCGGCGCTCGGGCTGGCCCTGGACGTGACCGACACCGGGGCCTATCCGGACACGATCCACGCCTCGATCGAGGCGCTGGGCACGATCGGCGGCTTCGTGCACGCGGCGGGCGTGGTCGACTCGACCCCGATCACCGAGGTCACGGCGGAGAACTGGGACCGGGTCCTGGACGTCAATCTGCGCTCGTTCGCGCTCCTGGTCCAGGCACTGACCCCGCAGCTGCGCGAACACGCCGGCTCCGCCATCGTGGGCATCGCCTCGCTCAACGCGATCGTCGGCAACGCGCTCAACCCGTCCTACTGCGCGTCGAAGTCGGGCATGCTCGGCCTGAACCGCTCGATCGCCGCCAAGCTCGCCGAACACGGCATCCGCAGCAACGTGGTCTGCCCCGGCTACATCGAAACCCCGATGCTGGCCGCCTCCTTCGCCCGCCCGGGCACCCGGGAGCGCATGGAGAACAGCTCCCCGCTGCGCCGATTGGGCCGCCCGGAGGAAATCGCCGGAGCGGTCCGCTTCCTCCTCAGTGACGACGCCTCCTTCGTCACGGGCACACACTTGATGGTGGACGGCGGCATGACGGAGACGGTCTGATCCACCCCGAGCGGTTGCGGCCCGGCCCGACTCGGAGCCGGCCCGCAACCGCACAACGCCTGCGGTGACGCCCGCAGTGCCGGCACAATCACGGCAAGTCCGGACGTGGTCGACATCCTTGGAGCACCCGCATGCAGGCCGGCTTCGATCGCGAATGGACCGCCGGCGATGTGTTCGCCGCCCAGGAGACCTCGCTGTTCAGCGTCGAACTCCTGGACGGCATCCCGCTGATGTCACCGCTGCCGACTTTGCGCCACCAACACGTGTCCGGCGTGTTGGCCGACATCCTGCGCCGGGCGGTGGACGACTCCGGCGTCGGCGCCATGACGTTCAAGAGCGTGAACGTGCGTCGTGGACACCGGGACGTCCTGCGCCCGGACGTCGCGGTGGTCACCTGGACGGCGGCGATCAGCGCACTGGAATCGGACGCCGTTGCCTTCGCCCCCGAAGATGTGCTCCTGGCTGCGGAGATCCTGTCACCCGGCCACGAGGGCGCCGACCGTATCGACAAACCCGCCCGCTACGCCGAGTGGAAGATCGCGTCCTACTGGATCGTCGACCCGAAGACCCTCACCATCGAGACCTACACCCTCGACGGCGACGCGTATGTGGCCTCCGGGTCCGCCGCGCCGGGTGCCGTCGCCACGTTGCCCGCGTTGACTCCGATCACCCTCGAGCCCGGTGCGCTACTGCGGATGCGGTGACGGGGTGAGGCGTTACTTCGGGTGCAGTTCGACGACAGTCACCTCCGGGGGTGCGCCTACTCGGACCGGTGGGCCCCAGAAGCCGGCGCCTCTGGTGACGTAGAGCATGGTGTCGTCGACCCGGTGGAGGCCGGCCACCGCCGGCTGGTCGAGTTTGACCAGGAGTTGGACCGGGAACATCTGGCCGCCGTGGGTGTGGCCGGAGAGTTGTACGTCCACGTCGTAGCGGGAGGCGTCCTTCACCTGGACCGGTTGGTGGGCCAGGAGGACGACCGGGCGGGACGGGTCGCGGTCGCCCAGGGTCTTGGCGAAGTCGGGGCCGTCGTGGTGGGACTTGCCGGTGACGTCGTTGACGCCGGCCAGGTCGAACGCGGCGCCGCCCCGGGTGATTTCGAGACGGTCGTTGGCCAGGGTGCGGACGCCGAGCTCGGCCAACTCGGCGATCCAGTCGGTCGCGCCGGACATGTAGTCGTGGTTGCCGGTGACGAAGAACGCGCCGTGGCGGGCGGACAACCGGCGCAACGGGGCCGCGTCGCCGCCGAGTTGGGCCGCCGTGCCGTCGGCGAGGTCGCCGACGATGGCGACCAGGTCCGGGTTGGTGCGATTGATCGTCTCCACGACCCGCGTGGTGTGCGCGTGGCCGAGCAGCGGGCCGAGGTGGATGTCGCCCACCACCGCGATCCGAAAGCCCGCCAGGCGCGGGTCGAGCCGGGCCACCGGTATCCGCACCCGCACCGTGCGCGGCGCGCCCAGGGCCTGGGTCATCCCGTAGCCGACGGTGCCCAGCGAGGTGCCGGCCGCGAGGAGTGCGACCGAGCGGGTCAGCACGAGCCGTCGATCCGGGCCGAGCGGCGTACCGGCGGAGCCGGCCGCCGGCTCCGGATCGGGCTCCGTCGCCTCGGCTGCCCCCACGGGCACCGGCACCGGCGCGACCGCCCGCGACACCTCGCCCCCGCGCCGGCGCAGCGCCCGCAACGCGAACAGGCGCGGCAGCTCCAACAGCCCGAGCGCGAGCACCACATACAGCAGCAGGGCCATCCACACGAAGCCCGGCCACGCGATCCACTCCGTGCCGCGCGGGCCGAACACCTTCGGCAGCACCAGCGCGCCCACCATCGACACCCCGAGCGCGACCACCACCCCCGCGCCGACCCGCCGCACCACCCCCGGCCGCGTGGTGTCGCGCACCAGCCGCCGCCACACGTAAAGATGCACGCCGACCAGCAGCGCGAGCACGGCGACGGCCGCGACGATCACCAGGACAACGGTCAAGGCGGGGCTCCCGGACGGAGGAATGTTTCACGGGAAGCGTGTCACGCCCGCCTCGACCCCGGCATCCGGCTCGCGGAGTATCCGAGCCTGCTCCCGGGGGCGATACCGGCCGCCCCTCCGCGTATCCCCCGGCAGTACCCACCGCGACGACGCCGCTGCCGGGCCCTGTGCGCCACCTCCCACCGGGACGATGCGCCGACCGGGCCGCCGGCCGGCCCCATATGCTCGATGCCATGGTGCGTGTACGGACGTCGCTGGGTGAGCTGATCGGCGCGGAGTCGGACGGGGTGCGGGTCTTCCGAGGCGTACCCTTCGCCGCGCCCCCGGTGGGCCCCGCGCGGTTTCGCCCGGCCCGCCCCGCGCCCGCCTGGCACGGAGCGCGCGACGCCCGCGAGTTCGCCCGGGCCGCGCCGCAGCCGATCGGGCAGTACGGCGCCGCTCCGGTGGAGATCGACGAGGACTGCCTGTACCTGAACGTCTTCGCCCCCGCCGAGCCCGGCCCGCACCCGGTGCTGGTCTGGGTGCACGGCGGCGGTTACACGAGCGGGGCGTCGTTCGAGGCGGTCTACGACGGCTCCGCGTTGGCCCGGCACGGCGTGGTCGTGGTCACCGTCGCCTACCGGCTCGGCGTCCTCGGGCTGCTGCACCTGCGGCACCTGCTCGGCGACTCCTACGCCGACTCCTCGGCCAACTCCCTCCTGGACGTGGTGCGGGCGCTGCGCTGGGTGCGCGAGCACATCGCCGCGTTCGACGGCGACCCGGGCCGGGTCACCCTCGGCGGGGTCTCGGCGGGCGGCAAGGTCACCGCGAACCTGCTCGCGCTGCCCGCCGCCCGCAGTCTGTTCCACCGCGCGATCGTGCAGAGCGGCGGGGCGCAGACCGTCCGCACCGTGCCCGAGGCCGAGGAGGCGACCGGCCACGTGCTGGCCGCGCTCGGTCTGGGACCGGACCGGGCCGCGGAACTGGCCGACGTGCCGGTGTCCGACCTGCTCGCCGCCCAGGCCGAGGCGATCGGGCGCGGTACCGCGAGGTTCGTGTTCCGGCCGGTGGTCGATCCCGACGGGCCGCTGCCGGCGGTGCCGCTGCACACGATTCGGGGCGACGTACCGCTCCTGCTCGGGTCGAATCAGGACGAGGAGGAGATGTTCGTCGTGACCGAGCGGTCGGGCGGGCACGAACCCGGGCCCGCCGACCTGGCCAACCTGCGCCGCCCGGACCGACTGGCCGAGCTGGTGCGCGGATACGCGGAGCTGTACCCCGAACTGAACGGACGCTCGCGGCGGATCCGACTGCTCACCGCCGAGTCGTACGGGATACCGACGGTGCGGCTGGCCGAGGCGCAGCACGCGGCCGGCGGGCAGGCGTACATGTACCGCTTCCGCTGGGCGCCCAAGGCGCATCCGCAGCGCCTGGGTTCGCCGCACGCGATCGACATCCCGTTCGTGTTCGGCACCCTGGACACCCCGCTCGGCCGCTGGCTGACCGGTGGCGTGCCGGCCGAGGCGCGGGCGTTGTCCGGCCGGATCCGGCAGGCGTGGGCGGCGTTCGTCGCGGGCGGGCCGCCGGTCGCCGACGGGCTGCCCGACTGGCCCCTGTACGACCCGACCGAGCGGCGCACGATGCTGCTCGACGTGCCGGCGACGGTGGTCGGCGACCCGGACCGGGAGGAGCGCCGGGTGTGGGACCACGCGATGTGAGCCGGGGCGGGCCGGTCGCGCTGGCCGACCTGATGCCGTGGGGCACGGCCGGGATCGCCACCGGGCGCAGTTGGGTGTACGCACCCGAGCGGGAGACGCTGCGTCGGCGCTGGGCCCGGCTGGCCGCGGCGGAGGATCGCGACACCCTGCTGCGGCCCACCCGTTCCCGGACGGCGATGTCGTTTCCCGCGCCGCTGCCCGGATGTGACGCCCCGTCCGGTCCGCTGGCGCGGGAGGTGGGGCCGACGCCCCGGCTGGTGCGGATCGCACGGCACCCGTTCGATCGGCAGTGGTTGGTCGCGGACCACCGGGTGCTGGACGCCGCCCGGCCCGAGTTGTGGCGGGTGCGCGGGGATCGGCAGGTATACCTGTCGATCCGTCGGGCGGGGGATCCCTGGCCGCTGTTGTGCAGCGCGCTGGTCCCGGACGGGACGCACCACGGTGGGCGCGGCGGGCGGGTCGCGCCGCTGTACCGGGATCCGGCGGGCCTGGAGCCGAACCTGGCGCCCGGCCTGGTCGACCTGCTCGCGGACCGGCTCGGCGTCCCGGTCGACGCGGAGGACCTGTTCGCCTGGATCGTCGCGGTGACGGTGGACCCGGAACGGGTGCCGCTCACCGCCGACCCGGACGTCTGGGCGACGGGCGTCGACCTCGGCCGCCGACTGGTCGGGCTGCACACGTTCGGCGCGCGGTTCGGCCGTCCCGGCGACGGCAAGCCCCGACTGCCGGGCGGACGCCGTCCGTTCGTCCGCGAGCCGGTGCCGGCGCGGCCGGCGGGCGCGCACCACGACGACGAGTCCCGATCGCTCCTGCTCGGTTCCGGCCGGATCGGCCCGGTGGCGCGCGAGGCGTGGGAGTCGGGCGTCCTCGAACCGTGGATCGCGGCCCGCACCGAACCCCCCGGCGAGGGCCTGGACGGTATCCGCGAACGCACCTGGTCCACCGACCTGACCAGCGAACTGATCGACCTGCTCCATGTCCTGGGCCTGCTCGCCGATCTGGCCCGACCCCGCGCCGAGCTGCACGCGCGCACCGCCGAGGCCCCCGCGCTCGACCCGACGCCGGTCCTGCCCCCGCCCCCGTCCAGCCGCCGCCCGCCGACGGTTCTCGACATCACCGAGGAGGGCCCGGGCGGCCAGGCCGTCCTGCTCTGAGCGGACCGGGAGGAGGGAGCCCGATCGCGGCGGATCGGTCCGACGGTGATGTGGGGCCGAACGAGCGAATGGTATGCGCGGTGGCGTCGGAGTAACCGCTCGGTGACTTAGCGTGGTCTGGTGCACGGAGGCGGAAACGGTCGGGTGAGGCGGGCGGCGGTCGTCGTCGGTGCGCTCGTGCTTGCCTCGGTCGCTGTTCCGGTCGTCGCCGCGACGCCGCAGGTCGGGCCGGGATCCGGGCCCGCCGGCGCTTCGGCCGGGGCCGTACACCTGCCGCTCGCCGCCGTGCGCCACCCGCTTCCGCCGCTGCCGAGCCCGCCCGGCGCCCCGCGCCCCGGCGTGCGCCCCCCGGACGCCGGGGCGCCCGCCGTGGATCCGTGTCCGGACCGGACGCGGCGAGCGGTCGGCGCCACGGATCCGCCGCGGGACGCCGCGGCCTGCTGCCGGGACCGCCTCCGGGCCCGTCCGCCCGGCGTCGACCCGGCCCGCTTCGACTGCCGGGGGCTCCTCGGTCCGGGACGGCGGTCCGAGCCCGCCCCCGGCGCGCGCACCGGATCGGCCGCGGCCACGTCGGCCCCCGCCCCGGTTTCGGCGGGACCCGAGGCCGACCCGATCGGCGGCCTCCCGCCCGGGCGCCCGGCGTCGCGTCGGGGCGCCGCGCCGCAGGTCGCGCCCCCGCGTCGGGCCAAGCCCCCGGGCGCGCGGGACGGCGACGACAAGGATCGCGGCGACGCCGCCAAGCGGGCCGTGCACGACGGCCCGGCCGTGCTGGCCCGCCGGGCCATCACCGACCAGATGGCGGGCACCGGATCCGGGGCGGTGCTCCCGCTGGGCCTGGCCGCCGGCGCACTGCTCCTGGTCGGTGGCGGTCTGGTCGCCGGCGCCCGCCGCCGAGGCAAGCGCCCGCCCCCTCCGCCCCGCCCGACCGGGGCCCGCCGCCCCACCGGCTGACGCCCTACCGCCCCAGGCACTCCCGGACCGCCTCGATCAGGCCGACGGCCCGGACGTCCGTGTTCAGTGGGGACTGGCCGTTCGTGACATAGGCGAAGGCGAGGCCCGTGGCCGGGTCGGCGAAGGCCAGGGGGCCGCCGCTGCCCGGGTGGCCGAAGGCGGCGGGGTCGGGGGAGACCGCGAAGAACGTGGTCTCCGGCTTCATGAAGCCGAGGCTGAACGCGGTGTGGTCGCCGAGGATGCGATCCGGTCCCGCGACCACCGTCGAGGTCACGTCGGCGACCGTTTCGGCGGAGAGCAGACGTACCCCGTCGAGCGTGCCGCCCGCGCCGAGCATCGCGTACACCCGGGCCAGCGCACGGGCGTTGGTGACGCCCAGACCCGAGGGCACCTCCCAGGTGAGCACGCTCGGGTCGTGATCCGCGCCGGGCGCGGCCAGTTCGGGCAGCGCCAGCATCGTCCGGCCCAACTCGGAGCCGAGGTCGAGCAGGGCGGGATCGCTCGGGGCGATCGTGGTCAGATGCGCGAGCCGGGGCAACTCCGCGGCGGGCAGCCCGATATGCGCGTCCAGGTCCAGCGGTCCGGCCACCTCCTCGGCCAGGAACACGCCGACCGTGCGCCCGTCCACCCGCCGGATCAGCTCGCTCGCGTAGAAGCCCCAGGTCACCGCGTGGTAGCCGTGCGCCGTACCCGGCTCCCAGACGGGGCGCTGTGCGGCCAGCGCGTCGGCCAGCGCGTCGGGCATGGCCACCTGGTCGAGCGTGATCGGCTCGTCGAGGAAGGGCAACCCGGCCTGATGGGAGAGCAGTTGGGCCACCGTCACGGTCTGCTTGCCGGCCGCCGCGAACTCGGGCCAGTAGCGACACACCGGCAGCGCGGGGTCGAGCCGGCCCCGGTCGATCAGGATCGCCAGACAGGTCGCGACCAGGCCCTTGGTGACCGACCAGACCACCTGGACGGTGTCGTGCTCCCAGCTTCGGCCCGAGATCGGTTCGGCCAGTCCGCCCCACAGGTCCACCACGGGCGCGCCGCGCAGTCGTACCGCGAGTGCCGCGCCGACCTCGCCGTGAATCGCGAAGTTCTCCTCGAACGCGGCCTGTACGGGCGCGAATCCGGGCGCGATGAAACCGTCGACGTGCATGGTGTGGTCCTTTCGCGAACGCTCGGGACACCTCACCGGCGCCGGCGCGGTCGGTGACCGGGACGCTTCGTCAGTTCCTCGGGGTGACGCCTTCGAGTACCAGCGCCGTGAATTGGGTTTCCAGTTCGGACAGGGTCCGGTCGATCGTCGACTTCCACCCGGCCGTGAGCCACAGCGGGTAGGCGAGGTAGCGGTAGGCCAGCTCCGGGTCCAGGTCCGCGCGGAACTCCCCGGAATCGATGCCTTCCTGAAGGGTGTTCAGCCACAGGTCGCGGACCCGCATGCCGTCCGCCGCCAGATGCGCGAAGCGCGGCAGCGTGGCCAGGTAGGCATAGTCGCGGACGTACATCACGGCCGCGTTCGGGTGGTGCTCGATGGTGCGGAACGCGGCGTGCACGAGTCCGCGCAGCCGGTCGGACGAGGTGCGCGCGTCGGCGAACGCCTCGTCGTACCACGTCGCGAGGTCGCGCATCGCGGCGGTGAGGATCTCGTCGATCAAGTCCTCTTTCGAACCGAACCAGTGGTAGATGCTGCCCGCGAGAATGCCCGACGCGTCGGCTATCTCACGAACCGTTGACGCGACGACGCCCTTGCGGGCGAACAGTGCGGCGGCCTCGGACAGGATCACCTCCCGGCGCGGAAGTGCTTCGGGTTCCGTCTTCCTGCGTGCCATGAGCGCCCGTTCTCGGTCCGGCGGGTTGACTGCTGCCGCGTACTGCCAGGTGCCGTGCAGCCTAACCGCAGGTGGAGCGGTTGCCGTTGATTCTGTGGGGGATGCCTTCAGGGAGATCCGAACTACCTATCTAACATTTGTTAGATTGTGCTGAACCTTCTACGCCAGATCCCGATTCCCTGTCAAGGGCCTTGCGGGGCGCGGGGGTTGCGGTCTAGCTTGTGCCGCATCCGGGAGTCCGTGGGGGATGGCCGGGCGGGGAGACGACGCGAGAGGCGTTGGCTCCCATGGCTCGTACGACGGCACCGCACAGAGCACAGATCGCAACCCGAGTCGCACCACCGGCTCGCGTCGGAGACTCGACGCCGGCGGTGACACCACGTCCGCGTCCGGCGGGGGGATCGTCCCCGGCCGACGGCGGCGCACCCGCGCACACCGAGCTGGTGGCCACCGGGTGGGCCGGTTGGATCGGCGACTCCCGTCCCGTCCGCGCACCCCGCACGGGTGCGTCCTGACCATGGGCACCTCAGTCGCGCCGTCCCGCGCCGGCGAGTCCGGCCGAACGGCCGTGTCCGTGGGCGAGTTCGGCGACCCCGGAGGCGCGGCCCCCGGCCGCGTCGCCGCGTGGGTGAGTCAACTCCCGTTCGATGAGCACCGGTTACCGAGGCACGTGGGCGTACTTCCGTACCCCACGCGGCTGGCGGCGATCGGGCCGCGCTCGAGCGGGGTGTACGGAGCCGGTGGGTATGAAACCGGTACCGAATACGTGTCGTGGCCGGGAGGTGACGCCGGGTCAGGAGGGGAGTCGGCGTCCCTCGGCCGGGGCGCGGGAGTCGTCCCGGGCGTCCCCGGGTCGGGGCCGGACGGGGCGGGGGAGCCCTGTTCGACCGTCGACCCGAGCTCGGGTGCGGCTCCCGATACGGGTGGCGCGCGGGTGGGGGGTGACGCCGTGTCAGGTATGGCGTTCGATCCCGCGCGCCGCCCGTGGCGAGGGTCCGATGCCGAGGCGCGTAGACCGACGCGCCTCGGCTCGGACCCGGGATGTGCTCGGCGGGCGCGCTCGGCCCGGGGGCGGATTCGGGCGCTGCGCTCGCCGGCCGACGGCGAGATCCCGGATCCCGTACCGCTGTTCGTCTCGGGATCGGAACCGACTTTGGCGATCGGCGTCGATCGGGTCCGGCGACCCGTGTTGCGGGCCCGGGACCTGCGGGTGGAGTTCGCCGGGATGCCCGCCGTGGACGGGGTGTCCATGTGGGTCGAGCGTGGTGAGGTGGTCGGCGTGGTCGGCCCCGCCGGCAGCGGCAAGACCACGCTGCTGAACGCGCTCACCGGGGTGGTGCCGGCCACCGGCGCGCTGTTCGTGGACGGCCTGCCGGTACGGCTGGGCAGCCCCGAACGCTCGCGCCGCGCCGGCCTGGTCCGGATGTTCCAGACCCCGCAGCCGGTTCGCGCGCTGTCCGGCGCGGACAACTTCGTGCTCGCCCGCTCCGACACCCGACACCGGGGTCTGCTCGCCGCGTGGTTGTTGCACCCGCTGCTGGCGCGGGTGGACCTGGAACGGGGCATCGGGACGGACCGGGTCGGGCCGGGGGGACGGCAGCGGCGGGGCGCGGACGTGCTGACGTACGGGGAACGTCGGCTGCTCGACATCGCCCGGGGCATCGCGGCGGTACCCCGGGTGCTGATGCTGGACGAGCCGAGCGCGGGGCTGAGCGCACGCGAGACGGACGCGCTGTTGGTACTGCTGCGGGGGGTCGCGGCGGACGGCGTGGGCCTGATCGTGGTGGATCGAAGGATCGACTTCATCGAGGCGCTGTGCGATCGCGTCACCGTCCTGGACACCGGCCGCGTGGTTGCGGAGGGCACGCCGGCCGAGATCCGACGCAATCGCCGCGCGATGGACGCCTGCCTGGGGGCGGGGGCCGGATCCGACGCCTGAGCCTCGGCGTCGACGGCCCCGGTCCCGGGGCGGGGTCGGCGGGCGCGTTCGGGGGCGCCCGACCCGGGGTCACCGGCCCGTCCGGCGACCCCGGCGACCCGCCCACCACGATCCCCCGCCGGCCCGAAACGCTCCCCGGGCCGGCGGCTTCACCCTCGCGCGCGCCGGTCGCCCGGGACCCGATCCACCCGGACCCGCCGGACGGGACCTCCCGGACAACGCCCTAGAGGCCCGGTGCGCCCGGCGGGTACTTGATCGCGTTCTTCACCATCTTGTCGCGCAGGGCCTGGGCCGGGTCGATGCCGAGCCGGTTCGCCAGGTTCAGCAGATAGGCCAGGACGTCGGCGATCTCCTCGCGGACGTGTTCACCCCGGTCCGGATCCGACATCACGTCCTCGGCCTGTTCGGGAGTCAGCCACTGGAAGATCTCCACCAGTTCCGAGGCCTCCACGCTGAGCGCCATCACCAGGTTCTTCGGGGTGTGGAAGGGCTGCCAGTGCCGCTCGGCGGAGAACGCGACGATCGCGGCGGTCAGTTCGGCGATCTCGGAGCGGGCCGGGGGAGTGGTGTCCATAGCCCCATGCCTACCGCACCCGCCGCGCCGCGAGCCGCCCGGCCCTGTCACCCCGGCGAGGGAGAATGGCCGAGGGCACGCCCGGACTCGTCCGGGCGGCCCCGATCGCCGTCGTCCGCCCTGGAAGGTTCACATGAGGGTCGCCACCTGGAACATCAACTCGATCGGGGCCCGGCTGCCCAAGCTGCTCGAGTGGCTGGAGCGGGCCGCGCCCGACGCGGTGTGCCTGCAGGAGCTGAAGTCCACGTCCGAGGCGTATCCGCTGAAGGAGTTGGAGGAGGCCGGCTACACCTCGGCCGTCAACGCGGGCGGGCGCTGGAACGGCGTCGCGATCCTGTCGAAGGTCGGCCTCGACGACGTCACCGTCGGCCTGACGCCGGGCCCGGGCTTCCCCGAGGCCGACGGCCCGCACGAGGCCCGGGCGATCTCCGCGACGTGCGGCGGCGTGCGGCTCTGGTCGGTGTACGTGCCCAACGGCCGTGAGGTGGACAACCCGCACTACGCCTACAAGCTGGAGTGGCTGAGCGCGCTGCGTGCCGCGGTCGCCGCCGACGCGGCCGGCCCGCTGCCGTTCGCCGTGCTCGGCGACTTCAACGTCGCGCCCACCGACAAGGACGTCTGGGACATCTCGCTGTTCGGCGAGAACTCGACGCACGTGACGCGGGCGGAGCGGGACGCGGTCACCGCGCTGGAGGGTGTGGGGCTGCGCGAGGTGATGCCCCGGGCGCTCAAGTACGACGTGCCGTTCACCTACTGGGACTACCGCGAGCTGGGGTTCCCGAAGAACAAGGGCATGCGGATCGACCTCGTCTACGGCAACGCGCCCTTCGCCGCCGCGGTCTCCGACTCCTACGTCGACCGCGAGGCCCGCAAGGGCAAGGGCACCAGCGACCACGCACCGGTCGTGGTGGACCTCGACGTGTAGCCGGTCGCCCCGCGCGGGCCGAGTCGGCCCTTCTCGCCCGGTCCCCGAGCCGACCGATCGGCTCGGGGACCGGGTGCGGCGCTACAGATACAACCCTTCGCCCCCGTGCCGGGGCCGTTCGATCTCCACCGGCGCCGCCCCGTTGCGCAGCGCGTACAACTCGGCGAGCGTCGCGTGTGTACCGATGCCGTCGGCGGTGCCCAGCCACTCGCGCGCCTCGGCGAATTCCAGCGGGCCGACATCGATCTGGGCCAGACAACGACCCGGACGCACCACCGCCGGGTGCAGCCGGCCCAGGCTCTCGTTGGTGGTGATCGCGACCATCACGTTGCGCCCCTGGCCGAGCAGGCCGTCGGTGAGGTTGAGCAGCCGGGACAGCGCCTGACCCGCCGAACGTTTGGCCTCGCCCCGAATCAACTCGTCGCAGTCCTCCAGGACCAGCAGCCGCCACTTCTGCTTCTTCGACTTGTCGTGCGACTCCTCGTCCTCGTCGCCGCGCCCGATCGCGACGTCCATCAGGTAGCCGGTGTCGCCGAACAGCGCCTCGGGGTCCAGGACGCAGTCCATCCGACACCAGTCCTGCCACGCGCGGGCCAGCGCGCGCAGCGCCGTGGTCTTGCCGGTGCCGGGCGGCCCGTGCAGCAGGATCAGCCGCCCCGACACGTCGTCGGAGGTGACCTTCATCAGCCGGTCGAACGCGCCGGCGGTCGGCCCGGTGTAGTTGCGGCGGATGTCCTCCCAGGGCGCGGCGGTGATCGCCCGGGTGGTGCGGTACGGGCCGCGCCGGGCGGAGAAGTACCAAAAGCCCATCGCCACGGCCTCGTCCTTGGGCGGCGGGTCGGCCGCCGCGCCCTTGACCGCCTTCTTCAACACCGCGCGGCCGACCTTCTCGTCGACGGCGGTCACGGTCACCTCGCCGCCGCCGCTGCGCCAGCGCACCGAGCGCAGGGTCCAGCCGTCACCGACGGCGAGTTGGGAGGAACGGTCGTCCTCCTCCACGGCGCGGACCACTCTGGCGCCGCGCGGGACGAGTCGGGCGCCGGGCTTGACCCGGTCCAGTCGGGTGGTCCTGGCCCACGGCTGGGCGCCGGTCAGGAAGGCGGCGAGGGCGAGTCCGTCCACGGCGTCGTACGGGGTGTCCGCGTCGTCGAGTCCGAACACGAAGGGCAA
Source organism: Embleya hyalina (assembly GCF_003967355.1). Classification (GTDB taxonomy): domain Bacteria; phylum Actinomycetota; class Actinomycetes; order Streptomycetales; family Streptomycetaceae; genus Embleya; species Embleya hyalina. The sequence continues at coordinate 42,681 of NZ_BIFH01000043.1, forward strand.
CAGCGTTGATGGGTCGTCACCGGCTGAATTCGGCGCCCCATCCGATGGGCGGGGCGTCTGGCGAGGCATCGACATGATTTCGATGATCCGGTGCCCCGGGCCGTCCGTACAGGGGTTTTCACATAGCGGTTTCCGGGTCGGACAAGGGCTCAGGGAGCTTTGCCGGGGCTTGCGGACACGCCCCGGGGTCCCGCGGACACGCCCTGGCGCGTATAGGCCGCCTCGACCGCGCCCAGCGCGGCGCTGATCGCCTCGGCGCGGGTCAGGCCGAGTCGGTGCGCGCGGTGCGCGTATCCGAGCGCGGCCTCGCTCGCCGCCCGGTGCGCGCTGTCCCCGACCGCGGCGACGAAGCTGCCCGAGCGGCCCCGGGTCTCGATCACGCCGTCCGCCTCCAGTTCGCGATAGGCGCGCGCGACCGTGTTGGGCGCCAGGCCGAGTTCGCCGGCCAAGCCGCGTACGGTCGGCAGTCTGGTACCGGCGGGCAGCGTGCCCGCCCGGGCCTGATCGGCGAGTTGCCCCCGAATCTGCTCGAACGGTGCGACGGACGAGGCCGGATCGATGGTGATCACCATACGGACGAGCCTAGACCCGCCCGGCCGGCGCGCCGGGCAACCGGGTGCGGTGGGGCGATGGCCGGCGGTGAGCGGCGATGCTCCCTCGCCGGCGGCGATTCGTCAGTGAAGGTGGCGAATTGCTCGGCCGCGACGCCACGAACCGTCGTCCCGAATTCGAACGGAGCCCGCGAGAACGCCACGGCTGCGGCACGGTGGACCCGACGAGCCCAGCGTGGTCACACGCTCACCGAAGGGGGAATCCGTGTCCGACCTGCCGCCGATCCGGTCGTCGTCCGCCGTGGACGCCGAGCCGCTCGACCACCACCGGTGCCCGCCCGCGCCGGCCGAGGCCCCGCGCTCGGCCCGCGACGACCGCGACCCGGACGACGATCCGCACGTCGCCGCCCCGGCCCGGGGCGTCTGAGATGACCCACCCCGAGGAGCGACCGCTCGACCCGGTCGACTCGCTCGATCCGTCCGCCCCCGAGGACGTCGACGCACCGAGCGAACCCGGCGGCGGGGCCCGCCCGCCGGCGTCGCCGACCGACCTCGGACCGGCCGACGGGACGTGGTCCGACGAGGTTTGGCCCGACGAGGAGTTCGGGCCCGCCGAGTCGGCCGCGACGGTGATCGTCACCCACGACGGGACCGGCCGGCACCACTTCGGCGCGGGTTCGCCCCCCGCCGCGCCGCACCGGCCGCGCCAGGCCCGCGAGGGACCGATCTGGTCGGAGGAGAGCGACCTGGTCCGGCGTACGTTCGTGCCGCCCAAGGGCTACCTGCGCGCCCAGGGCATGATGTCCCGGCAACTGATCCTGCTCACCGGCGAGGCCCGGTCCGGAAAACGCACGCTGGCCCTGCACCTGATGCAGGATCAGCACGTGGAGAGCGTGATCGCGCTCGATCCCGAGGAAGACCTGACCACCCGTCGGATCCAGCGCGGCCGGGGCTACGTGGTCGACTCCGTCGGCGCCGACACGCTCGCCGGCTACACCCGCGACGACCTGGAACTGCTGCGCCGCCGCCTGGTCGAACGCGGCAGCGTCCTGGTCGCCACGGCGGTCGTCGGCGCGTCGATGCTCGGCGTCTGGGCGCCCTGGCACGTACCGTGCGCCCGACCCGATCCGCTCCAGGTGCTGCGCAGCCACCTCACCGACCGCATGGGTCCGGGCTGGGAGCGCCGGCATCTGGACCTGGTGGACGAGGACATCGCCGAACTGGTGCGCGCCGACGGCGGCCGGCCCGAACGGGCCGCGAGGATCGCCGCCGAACTGGCCGGCCTCGCCGCCGGCGGGTTCACCAGGACCCAGGTGCTGAACGCGCTGCGCGATCGTGAGCACGTGGCGGTGGCCGGCTGGTTGCGGGCCCATCCCGCCTGTGCCGACTGGGCGTTGATGATCGCCGCCGCGGTGTTCGAGGGGCACGACTACGGCATCGTCGCCGAGCGGGCCGCGGCGCTGCGCGCGATGCTGGCCGAGCACCTGCCGACCTCGGCCGCCGCATCGGCCGACGGGTGGCCGCCGCAGGCCAGGTCCGCGCGCCTGGACCTGATCGACGCGACCGCGATCGCCGCCGACGCCACCCGGGACGGGGCCCGCTACCGGCTGGACGTGGTCCGCTTCAACCGGCCGCGCTGGGCGGCGTCGGTCCGCGAACACGTCTGGGACGTCTACCCCGACCTGCGCGACCCGCTGGTCGAGTGGTTGGCCGCGACCCCCCGGCAACCGGCCGACGTGCACCGGGTCGCGGCCCGGGCCGCGGGCGCGTTCATGGCCGGGGGTCGGGGGCATCGGCCGCTGGCCCCGATCCACCGCTGGGCCCGAACCGGCGCCCGGCGCACGATGGCGGTGTCGGCCCTGAAGGCGGCGGCCCAGGACGCGGTGGTGGCCACCCAGGTACGGCATCTGGTGGAGGCGTGGAGCCGGGACGGCGCCCACCCGGGGCTGCGCCTGATGGCCGCCCGCGCCTATCCCGGCCTCGCCTCCGTCTATCCCGGCCCGACCCTGACCGGTCTGCTCCGCCTGGCCCGAACCGGGGATCGTGCGGTGGCCGAGGCGGCCCGGGACGGCATCGCGGCGCTGTGTCGGGAGGGGATCCGCGCCGAATCGGTCCTGGAGCGGGTGGAGGACTGGGAGGAGGCCGCCGCCGCGGCCGAGTTGGCCGCGCACCTCGTGCTCGACGAGGGGGCCGGCGGGTCGCCGGCCGACGACCGGTTCCTGGCGGTGGTCCGGAACGCGGTCACGGATCGGGACGGATATGCCGTCGTGGCCCGGTTGTTCACCCGACTGCTCGGGGCCGGCGCGGGTGATCCGACCCGTGCCTCGGCGCTGCGGGAGGGCCTGACGCGGCTGTTCGGTCCGGGGCGCGACCACGGGCTGGAACGACTCGCCTTCGACCTGACGCGGCTCGCCTACGAGGGGTTGCCGAACGGCGAGGTGATCGACATCGGGGTGCTCGAACCGGCGATCCGGGCGTTCGAGGAGCCGATCCTCGGGCCGAACGGGGGCACCCGCGCATGATCGACGAACCCCTGTCCCTGGTCCACCCCGTCGGCGGATCGCGCCTGGCCGCCTACCTGCGCCACCGCCTGGGCCGGCGTGCGCGGCGGGTGCTCGCGGTGCCGTCGAGCGTGGGTCCGGCGCCGACCTTCGCGGAGATCCGCCGGGCGGCCGAGGTGTGGTGGGTCACCATCCGCGAGTTCGCCGAGGTGCGTACGTTCGAGGTGCGGGTCGGCGCGGCGGGGGAACGGTCCGGCCGGGTCGAGGTACAGCTGCGCTGGTGGGTGCACGATCCGAGGGCGGTCGCCCGGCATCGGGCGGTGGACGCCCGTGCCTTCGTGTATCGCGATGTGGGGAACCGGATTCGCGGGGCGCTGGCGGGTGCGGACGGCGCGGCCGATGTGGATGGCGCGGATGGTGCGGCCGATGTGGATGAGGGGCGGTTGCAGGGTGCGCTCGATGCCGCGTTGTCGGACACGATCGTGCTCGCGGAATACGGGCTCGGCTATCGCCCGGTGGGGGCGTTCCTGCGGGCGGAGTCGATATCGGCCGATGTGCGCGCGGAGTTGGATCGGGCCCGGGCGGCGATTCCGCTGGAAAAGGAGCGGCAGCGGCTGACTCTGATGCGGATGGAGTTTCACCGGGGGCTGATTCGGGAGGGGCCGGAGGCGTTGATCGCCTACTGGTTGACCCGATTTCCCGATCGGATCGAGGCCGTGATGGACCACCTGGACGATCGGGGGATGGCGCGGGGCGTCGATGGTGCGCCTCGTGCTCCCGGTGCGTGCGATACATCGGGTGCGTCCGATACATCCGGTGCGCCCGCCGTGTCGGCCGCGCCCGGTACGCCGGCCGGCGAACTGCTCGCGCTGCTCGGGGACGCCGACGATTTCGAGCGGAATCAGCTGCGCAAGGCGCTCGTCTCCGGCCTCGCCGCGTCCGGGCCGCGCGGGATGGCGGTGTTGCGCGAACTCGGCTGGTGGCACGACCTGGTGGGCGACGACGCGTGGGCGGACGACGAGGGCGAGTCGCCGGCGTAGGGGGACGGCCGAAGGGCCACCCGCTCGATACGAGCGGGTGGCCCTTTCGATTTCGGCGCGGAATTCGAGTGTTTCCGGCTGCTTCCGGGTGCTTATCGCTCTTCGCGGAACAGCACGTGCTTTCCGGCGGCCGGGTCGTACTTGCGCAGCGTCATCCGGTCCGGATCGTTGCGCCGGTTCTTTCGGGTCACGTAGGTGAATCCGGTCCCGGCGGTGGACCGAAGTTTCACGATCGGACGAAGCTCACTGCGAGCCATGGACGCCTCCCGGAGTTTTCGAAGTCTGTCCCGACGGGTGCTTCAAGGCGGACGGGCACCCGGTTATTCCACGACCCGATGCCCGGTCGGCCCAATGCGGGTGGCCTCGGTATTCCCCGGTCGCCGGTACCGAAGGGACATCCGTGCCGAACCCGCGGCCGAAGCCCGCCCGATTCTTCGCGGGGAACCCGGACACCTCGGGCGTGCGCGCGTGCGAGCCGATCGAGCCGCGCGTGGGTGGGCGTCGCGGGGGTGCTCGGAAACCACGGGCGCGGCGGGTGTCCCCGGTGCCATGCTGGCCCGGTGAACCGATCGGACGTGCTGCTTCAGATCCCCGCCGAGTTGCAACAGTTCCTGCCGCCGCGCCTGCGCGGGCTGCCGGTGACCGCCCCCGCCGACGGGGATTCGACGCTCGGACACCTGGTCGAATCGGTCGGCCCGCCGCTGCCCGAGGTGGGCGGACTGCTCGTGGACGGCCGCGAGGTGGCATCGGGATATCGACCGGTGGGCGGCGAGGTGGTCGACGTGCTGCCGATTCGGCGCCCGCAGGCCATTCCGGAGTTCGCCGACGAGGCGCCGCGCTTCCTGCTCGACGTGCACCTGGGCGCGCTGGCCCGCCGGATGCGGCTGGTCGGGATCGACACCGCGTATCACAACGACTGCGACGACCCGACCCTGGTGATCCAGGCCAACGCCGAACGCCGGGTGCTGCTCACCCAGGACCGTGGGCTGCTCCGGCGCAAGAACCTGTGGTTCGGGGCGTACGTGTACGGGATCCGCGCCGACGCCCAACTCGACGACCTGCTCCGCCGGTTCGCGCTGCCGCTCGCGCCCTGGACGCGCTGTACGGCGTGCAACGGCGAGCTGCGTGCGGCCACGCGCGAGGAGGTCGAGTCCGAGGTCGAGGCGGGCACGCTGGACAAGGTGGACGCGTTCGCCCGGTGCCGGGCCTGCGACCGGGTGTACTGGCACGGGGCGCACGGTGGCCACCTGGACGAGATCGTGGAGGCGGCGCGGCGGACGGCGGCGGGTATTCGCTGAGTCCTGCGTTGTGGCCCGTGGCCGTGGGCTGTGGCGCCGGTACCGACCGGGCCGGGAAGCCGGCCCGGTCGGCGTGGGGGCGGGGGCGGTGTGGTGAACCGCGAACCCCGCCGGTCACGGGGTCAGCGCACGCGTCCCCGGGCCCGCAGCGGTACGGACGGCAGCTCCGGAGCGTGCATCCGGGGCGCCGCGTAGCCGGTGACCGTGCCGAAGTCCGAGCCGTTCTCCCAGGCGGTGCGCGCCGTCGCGATCTCCTCGCCGGTGCGCGCCACGAAGTTCCACCACATCACGATCTCCTCGGCGAACGGCTCGCCGCCGAGCAGCATCAGGTCCGCGCCGTTCGCGGAGCGGACGGCCAGCGAGGTGCGCCCGCAGCCGAGGTACAGCAGCCCGCCGGGCGTCAGCGGTACGCCGTCCACCTCGGCCTCGCCCGACATCGACATCACCGCGTACTCGAAGTCCGGCTCCAGCGGCGGCCGTACGTCCGTGCCCGGCGCCAGCGTCAGATCCGCCCCGACCAGCGGGGTGTACGCGGTGCCCGGCGAGGTCGCGCCGTCCAGCGTGCCCATGATCACCGTGGCGGTCAGGCCGCCACCGGTGGCCTGCGGGAGTTCGGTGTGGTGTTCGAAGCTCGGGTCGACGTGCCGGTGCGCGTCGGGCAGCGCGACCCACAGCTGGGCCCCGTGCAGCAGTCGGGCGTGCTCCTTCGGCGACTCCTCGGAGTGCGAGATGGCCCGCCCGGACGTCATCAATCCCAACTCGCCCGGCCGTACGGTGGCCAGACTGCCCAGGCTGTCCCGGTGCAGCACGGTGCCCTCGCGCAGCCAGCTCACCGTCTGCAGGCCCAGGTGCGGGTGCGGCGGGACCTGCATGCCGGGCTGGTCGGCGATGTCGTCCGGCCCGTAGTGGTCCACGAAGCACCAGGCGCCGATCATTCGCCGACCCAGGCTCGGCAGCAGGCGACGGACCATGTGGCTCTCGCCCAGCAGTACATCGCGCGACTTCAGCAGCTCGCGCACGGGTTCGCCCGACACGTCGGCCCGGCCACCGCACGTGGTCAGGGTCGGTCGGGTATCGAGGTTGCTCATGCCGTCACGGTACGCGGCGGAGGCAGGCAGCGGCGCGCGTGGGCAACCGTCCGGTCCGGGGCCGGCGGGAAACGGATGATCCCGCGGCCTTCGCGGACTCTCGCGGCCGGAGGGAGCGACGTGCGTGCGACTCGGTCTCATCACCTCTGTGGCCGGCTTCGGCGACGCCCGGACCGTCCGGCGGAAGACCGCCGAACAGGTGCTGACGGCCGAGGAGTTCGGCTACGACCCGTTCCGGGGCGCGCGGCACCACCCGGATCCCTCGGCACGGCGGTCGTGGTGGCCACCATGTCGTGGTTGCCACCATGGAGCACCCGCTCCGGCTCGCCGAGGACGCCGCCGTCCGGGACGCCCTCGGCGGCGGCCGGCTCGAACTCGGCCTCGGCGCGGGTGCGGATTCGACCACGCTCGACGCCTTCGGGGTGCCGCGCGAGTCCCGCATGGTGCGCTTCCGCGAGCATGCGGACAGCCTGCTCGTCCTGCGGGGCGGCAGCGGGTCGGCGCGGGCGACGTCGAGTGACGCCGACTCGGCTCCGGCGGGGTTGCGTGGGCGACGGAACGCGGCCCGGGCGTGTCGTCGGACCGACGCGCCGCCGGACCCGGCCGGCCCCGGGCCCGGGGGCCCGGGAGGCGGCGGCACACCCGGCCCGCCACACACCACCGGGCCCGCCCTGTCCCGGCCCGATCCACCCGGGCGCCCCGACACCCTCGCCGAACACCTGGCCCCCGGCTCGCCCGGGCGCGCGCCTCGGGCCGCTTCCCGCCGATTTCACGCCGGCCGACCACCTGGCAATCGGCAACATGTACACGGGTACCCCGCGCACCGTGGCCCGAACCCCCACGCCGACCCGGCCCACCCCCATGCCACGGACCTCCGGTGCCATACCCGACCGGCCCGCCTCCCTCCGAAGGCCCTGGTGCCGGTGCGCCCGTCGCTCAGCCCTCTCGGCGAGCCCCCGCCGAGGGGACCGCCTGGAAGAAGCGTGGCGGCGTGAAGGAGCGGGCCGCGAAGGCCTTCTCGACGGCGGCAGTCACCGCCTCGCAGCGGGCCTCGTCGACCAGAGCGATCGCCGAACCGCCGAAGCCGCCGCCGACCAGCCTGGCGCCGAGGGCGCCTTCGGCGAGCGCGGAGTCGACCGCCGTGTCCAACTCGGGGCAGGAGATCGTGTAGTCGTCGCGCATCGACGCGTGCGACGCGGTCAACTCCGGTCCGATCGACCGGACATCGCCGTTTCGCAGGGCCTCGACCACGCGCAGCACGCGCTCGTTCTCGGTGAGTACGTGGCGCACCCGGCGGCGCAGCGGGCCGTCGGGCAGCGCCGCCAGGGCCGCGTCCGGGTCGGCCACCTCCCGCAGCGACGGCACGCCGAGCAGCGCCGCCGCCTCCTCGCACGAGGCGCGGCGCTCCGCGTACCCGCCGTCCACCAGCGCGTGCCGGGCCCGGGTGTCGACGACGAGCAGGCGCAGGGCCGCGCCCGCGCAGTCGAACGGGACGTGAGTGCCCGTCAGGTCGCGGCAGTCCAGGAAGTACGCGTGGCCCTCGACGCAGCCGAGCGAGGCCATCTGGTCCAGCATGCCGACCGGTACGCCGACGAAGTCGGTCTCCACGCGCTGCGCGATCCGGGCCAACTCGATCCGGTCCAGGCCCAGTTCGTACAGATCGTCGAAGGCGAGCGCGACCGCGCAGGACAGCGCCGCCGACGAGGACAGGCCCGCGCCCACCGGCACGTCGCTGTCGATCCGGATGTCCGCGCCGCCGATCTCGTACCCGGCCGCCCGCATCGCCCACACCACGCCCGCCGGATACGCCGTCCACCCGGACAGCGCGCCGGGCGTCAGGTCGGCGACCGCGAGGTCGACCGATTCGCTCCCGGCGTGACTGGACGCGAGCCGCAGCCGACCGTCGGTACGCCGGCCGACGAACGCGCGCGCGGTGTGCGGGATCGCGATCGGCAGGACGAACCCGTTGTTGTAGTCGGTGTGTTCGCCGATCACATTGACCCGGCCCGGGGCCGCCCAGACCCCCTCGACGACGAACCGGCTCACCGACCGGCCTCACCCTCGCGCAGGAAGGACCACGCGTCCGCCACGATGCCCTCCAGGGAGGTGCGCGAGGGCCGCCAGCCGAGCAGTTCGCGGGCCCGATCGGCGGAGGCGACCAGTACCGGCGGATCGCCCGCCCGGCGCGGCGCCTCGTGCGTGGGCACCGCGCAGCCGGTGACCACCCGCACCGCGTCCACCACGTCGCGGACCGAGAAGCCGGTCCCGTTCCCGAGGTTGCACACCAGGTGTCCGGTCGCCGCGCCGCCCTCGGCGGTGGCGTCCAGCGCGAGCAGGTGCGCGTCGGCCAGGTCGGCGACGTGGATGTAGTCGCGCACGCAAGTGCCGTCGGGCGTCGGGTAGTCGGTGCCGTACAGCGCGACCGTACCGCGCGTGCCGTGCGGTACCTGGAGCGCCAGCGGGATCAGGTGGGTCTCGGTCGTGTGCCGCTCTCCGTAACGCCCGTACGCGCCCGCCACGTTGAAGTAGCGCAGGCTCACCGCCCGCAGACCGTAGGCGGCGCAATACGACGCGATCAGCTGATCCACCGCCGCCTTCGAGGCGCCGTAGGGGTTCGTCGGCGCACTCGGCGCGTCCTCGGTGATCGGCGACACCTCCGGGGCGCCGTAGACCGCCGCGGTGGAGGAGAAAACGAAGCGGTCGATCCCGTGCGTGCGCAGCGCGTCGAGCAGCGCGAGCGAGCCGCCGACGTTGTTGTGCCAGTACTTGCCCGGGTGCGTGACCGACTCGCCGACCAGGGACGAGGCGGCGAAGTGCAGCACCGCGTCGAAGGAGGCGTCGAGGTGCCCGGCGGCGTCCTGCACCCGGCCCCGGACGAACTCCGCCTTCTCCGGCACCGCGTCGCGATGCCCGGTGGACAGGTCGTCCAGCACCACCACGTCGTGCCCGGCCTCGACCAGGTGGGCGGCGACCACGCTGCCCACGTAGCCCGCGCCGCCGGTGACCATGAGCCTCATTCGCCGACCTCCCGCAGTCGTGCCGCCGCCGTCTCCGGCGGTACGTCGCTGATGAACACGCCCATCCCCGATTCGCTTCCGGCAAGGTACTTCAGCTTGCCCGGCGCCCGGCGGATCGAGAAAAGCTCCAGGTGCAGCGCGAAGTCGACCCGCCCGGAGCGCACCGGCGCCTGCTGCCACGCGGCGATGTACGGCGCGGGCTCGCCGTCGAACAGGCGGTCGAAGCGGCGCAGCAGGTCCAGGTACGTCCCGCCGAACGCGGCGCGCGCGTCCTCGTCCAGCGCGAGCAGGTCGGGCACCCGCCGGTTCGGGTACAGGTGCACCTCGTACGGCCAGCGCGCGGCGGCCGGGACGAACGCCGTCCAGTGCGCGTTCTCCGCGACGATCCGGGCCCCGTCGGCGCGCTCGGCGGCGACCACGTCCTCGAACAGGTTGCGGCCGGTGCGGTGCCGGTGCGCGGCGGTGGAGGCGATCATGGCGGCCGTACGCGGGGTGACGAACGGGTAGGCGTAGATCTGCCCGTGCGAGTGCGGCAGCGTGACGCCGATCTCCCGGCCCCGGTTCTCGAAGCAGTACACCTGCTCCACGCCGGGCAGCGCGGACAACTCGGCGGTGCGGTCGGTCCACGCGTCGAGCACCAGGCGGGCCCGCTCGGGGGTGAGGTCCTTGAACGAGGCGTCGTGCTCGGGGGTGAAGCACATCACCTCGCAGCGCCCGCCCGACGGCCGGCGCGGGAACGGGTCGTCGGCCCACCCCGGCGCGAGCGCTTCCCGCTCGGCGCCGCCGCCGGACATCGACGGGAAACGGTTCTCGAAGACCACGACCTCGTAGTCGGCCTCGGGCACCTCGGTGGCCCGCTCGGGCGTGGACGGACACAGCGGACACGCGTCGGCGGCGGGCAGGTGGGTCCGGGTCTGGCGGTGCGAGGCGACCACGACCCACTCGTCGAGGAGTCGGTCGTAGCGCATCTCGGAGCCGCTGACCACGGGGGCGAGGTCGCGTGTGTCGACGGCGGTGCGCACTCCCTCGTCCCGCGTGTCGTAGTAGACGATCTCGCGACCGTCGGCCAGGACGGCCTGCGTCTTCTTCATGTCTTTCATTTTGCGAAGCTTTCCAAATCTTGTCAATTAGAAAGCTTTGGTAGGCTCGATACTTGCCGATCGGCGGTCGGACCCGCCCTCACCTGCGGTTTGACAAGTTTCGGAAGGTGTCCGCAAGATGCTGCCCATGCCTGACGACGACACCGACGGTCTGCCCGCCGAAGGCCGCCGCGCCCGGATGGCCGCCACGATCGCGGATCGCGGCTTCGCCAAGGTCACCGACCTGGCCGAGGCGTTCGGCATCTCGCGCGTCACGGTCCGGGCCGATCTGGAGGTACTGGAGCGGCAGGGTCGGGTGCGCCGGGTCCGCGGCGGGGCGATGTTCACCGGTCGCGATCCGCGCGTCGAGCCCTCCTTCGAGGAGGCGCTGACCTCGGCCTCGCCCGCGAAGACGCTGATCGGACGGGCCGCGGCGGCGCTGGTGTCGCCGTCGGAGAGCGTGGTCCTGGACGTCGGCACCACCACCACCTTCGTGGCACGCGCCCTGGTGGACCGCGAGGACCTGCGCGACCTGGTGGTCTTCACCAACGGGCTGACCATCGCGCTGGAGTTGGAGCGGGCGATCCCGAGGTTCTCCGTCGTGGTCACCGGCGGCACGCTGCGACCGCTCCAGCACTCGCTGATCAATCCGCTCGGCGACCACATCCTGGAGCGGATCCACGCCGACACGGTCTTCCTCGGCTGCAACGGCGTGCACCCGACGGGCGGCATCACCAACGTGAACCTGCCCGAGGCCGAGGCGAAGCGTGCGATGTTGCGGGCCGCCGGGCGCCGGGTCGTGGTCGCCGACGGCTCGAAGCTGGGCCGGATCGAACTCGCGGAGGTGTGCCCGTTGGCGGACATCGACCTGCTGATCACGAGCGGGCCGGCGGATCCGGACGCGCTCGACGCGCTGCGGGACGCGGGGCTGGAGATCCTGCCGGCGGAGTAGGGGCGGCGGCGGGGCCGCCGTCGCCGGGGCAACTCCTCGAGGCCGCCACCGACTTCACGCCCGGCCCTCGCCCACACGGCGGCCGGTCCGCGAGCGGCACGCCCGGTCGCCGCCCGCACGCCGCCGGGCCCGTCGGCGTGCGGGCTCGGCCCTCGTCCGCGCGGCCGATGTGTCGTCCGTGCGGCCCTCGCCGAAGTGAGTACTTGTACGGATGTTCGGCCCGCCCCCGCCTACCTAGCGTGAGCCGCATGACCTACACGCCTCCCACCCCCGACGGTGGCGAGCACGGATTCGCTCGCGCGATGACGTTCGTCGGCGGCCTGTTCGCGTTCGTCGTGGTCGCGATGACCGACCTGTTCGTGCTGCTCGGACTGGGCGGCGGCACCGAATCCTGCGCCGATCAGGCCTGCCGCGACTGGTACGACACCAGGCTGCCCTGGGTCTTCGGCATGTTCGTACTGTCCTTCATCGTCGCCTTCCTCGCCCTGGTCCTCCCACCCCACCCCCGCCGCCGCTACGCGGTGGGAATCCCGGTGGCCCTGCTGGCCATCACCCTCCAGACCGGCGGCCTCCTCCTCTGCCAAAACGGCCCGGCCGCCTGACGACCTCCCACCGACCCGGCCCACCCTCGGCGGGGCGTGCCTCCCATACCGCGCACCGGGCGCACCTGTCGGCGCACGTCCTGTCACCGCGCGCCGCCTACCGGTGGCCGGTACTGCGGTGCGAACCTGGAACGGTTCTCTCCGGTACGCAAGCCGAACAGGAGCCCGACGTCCCATGCCGCACGAACCCGCGCGCCCCTACATGTCCCACGTAGTCGACGGGAAGGTCGTCGCATTGCCGGGCACCCTCGCCGAGATCCGTGCGGCACTCCCCGAAGAGCAACGCGAGGAATTCGACCGGGAGATGTACAACACGCCCCTGGAGAACCTCGTCGCGCGGGCGATCATGGGCTGGGCCACTCCCCAGGAGGACCGGGACGCGGCAGAGGCGGCGCTGGAACGCGTACGCCAAGGCGATCTGGGCGGTGTGCGCGGCGCCGACGGAGAACCGGGGAGGCCCATCACATGAGCAAGTTCTTCGTACAGTTCACCGATTACGCCGAGGGCGGGATGCGGGGTCTCGCCGAGGGCCGCAAGCAAGAGATCAAAAGCGCGGCGAAGTCGGCCCTCGGGTCCGATCCGTACGGCGGCGGCTCCGCAGCGGTACGCGGCGACCGGGACCGCCGAGAAATCACCCTCGTGAACGCCATCTTGTCCTACGACGTAAGCCCCGCCGTGGTCGTCGTCTCGGTCGTTCGGGTAAGCGCACCTTTCGGTTGAACATCACCCGGACCCCGAACCCCGCCGCGCATCGAAGCCGAGCACCCCAACCGCTCATCCACGAAACGGGTGCGTTGCATCGGGTCCGATCACGGACTCGGAACCGGGCGTCGGCACCTACACGAACTCGTACTGAAGTTCGTGCAGATGACCCGCTTTCGCCATGACCGTGGCCTCGATCGGCCGGTCGTGGTCGCTGTAGACGACACGGAGCGTGCGCAGGATCGGGAGGTCACCGGGCAGTTGCAGAGCCTCGTACTGCTGTTGCGTGGGGACTCGTGCGGATACCCGATCCACGGTGAGGCGGGGTGGATAGCCCATCTCCGCGAGAAGGGTGGGTGTGCCGCCCCGGATTTTGCGAGGCTCGGACAGCGCGGTTCCTCGGGCGAGTTCGAGCGGGTAGAAGCATGTGACCAGTTCGACCGGATCGCCGTCGTGCATGAGGAGTTGGCGCCGCATGACCGCCGTGCCGGTCTCGCCCAGTTCCAGGCAGGCGGCCACGTCGCAGGGTGGGCGCACTTCGGCGACGTCCATGAGCTGGATGCTGCCGTTCCTGCCCTGCTTGCCGGCCTCGGTGAGCCATCGGTACGGCTTCCCCGATTCGACGGGTCGTCCCAGACTCGCGGGACGAATCGTCTCTTGGCGATGCTCGCGAACCGTTACCGCAGCGCCCGCTCGCCCGATGACCAGGCGTTCGTCCTTCAGTACTTGGAGGGCCTTTTGAACGGTTGCGTTCGACGCGTCGAAGCGTTCCTTCAATCGTTGCGTCGACGGGAGATTGCTGCCCGGTTCGAGGTCGCCGGACATGATCTCGTCACGCAGATCCGCAGCGATGCGCGCGTGAAGTGGGCGCCGATCGAAGGCGTCTTCGTCCGCCTTGGGCATGTCAGCCGATCCTCATCTCGTAACGGAGTCGCTGGGTGGCCGCGGGGAAAACCGACACGTCCACCTGGAACGGCTGGTCGGTGATACTCGACGTGACCCGAACCAGCCGCAGAACCGGATCGAGTGCGCCCAGGGCGAGGACTTCGCGTTCGACGGCATCCGGCAGACGGGCGCCGACTTCCTCCCGCACGCGGTGACCGACGTATCCGAGGTTCGCCAGCAGGGTTACCGCGCCACCGGTGATCTTGGCCGTCTCGGCGAGGCGCGTGCCACGGGCGATGCCTGCCGGATAGTAGGTGTTGGTCAGCTCGGTTGCCTCACCATCGAGGTAGATGATCCTGCGTCGCTCGACTACCGCGGCGCCTTCGGGGAGGTCGAGCAGCGCGGCGACTTCGTCGGGCGCGTCCACGTCGCGGGCGTGGACGATGCGCTGACTGCCCTTGCGCCCTTGAGCAGCGGTCTCCTCGCTCCAGGCGTCCTGTTGGCCCCTGCCGCGCGGCTTCAGGTACGGCGTGGACACATGGACCCACTCGTTGCCGTCCACCGGACCTCCCTGCCTGTGTGGGCTGCGAACCTTACCGGCTTACACAGTAAGCAGCTTGGCCGCAATGTAAATCTTGCTGCTTTTCGCGAAAGGCGATATGGTGTGTGGAGTCAGAGGCTCAAAGCGCCACTTCGCCCACTTACGGAGTGTCTTGTGTCCGAAGCCGAGTCGGCCGCCGCGGTCGTTACTCTTTCCGCCTGGTCCGTCACCCTTGAGCCGGTCGGTGGGTCCGGGCCCTGGCGGCTCGATGTGTTTTCCGCCGGGAACCATGCTCTCGACGGGCGGCCCGACCGGGCTGTCCGTCACCTCGCCGATGCCGACGTGTCCGCTCTTGCCGTGACTCTGTTGCGGCCACCGCACGCGGAGGAGCCGGCTCGGGGGCGGGCCCGGCTGGTGCGGGACGGGTTCGGGTTGTTGTTGCGGTTGCTGGTCGCGCCGGCCCGGGACGAGGCCGGGCTGGTCGCGCATGTTCAGGAGCATCACCGTGCCGGACTGCTGGACGACATCGGCCGAAGGCGACCCGATCTGATCCCGACCACGACACCGCCCGAGCCACGGCTGTGCCTCGATCCCGTCCCGGATATCGGGCTCAGCCTGGACCAGGCCGCCCAACTGCACGAACGCATCGGCCGATGGCTCGACAGCGAGGGGATCCGCGCCGCCTTCGCGGACCGCCTCGTCCGCCGACGCGTCTCCGCCGTCACGACCGGCCGATCGCATGGGTGACGGCACCGAACCGGGCGGGAGCGCGGCCGCCGGGGCCGATCCGGGCGAGGCTCGTGAGTGCTTGACCTGGGCGCTCCGCGTCCGCGCCGCCCATCGCCGTGTTCAGAACCGTCTCGAACCCCGTACCGACGCACACGTCCTCGCTCGGGAGATATACGAGGAAGCCGACGCCCGCGTATCCCACGCCTTCCACGCGGCATGGGAAGCCGGTGCCACCGACGTTGAACTCGCCCACCTGCTCGGCGTGTCGACGCGCAGCGTGCGCCGCCTGCTCGGGGCCCACGGTGCGGAAGCACCTGTGTAAGGCTGTGAATACCGTCGGCTATCGGCATCGGCCGTTCGATTCCGGCATGGCTCGGTACGGATTGTTTCGGCCACCCGAGGTGTGTTCCGGGGATGCGAAGCGGGTCCTCAAGCGCCCCGGGAAACACTGTCGTCCATGCGGTGGCCGCCGTGCGTGAACGACCGGTGACCGTCGGGCGTCGGCGGGTGGCCGGAGGGCGCGCGGGAACTGCCGTGTGGTGGTGCGCGCAGTGCGGTGACCTGCGCGTTCGCCGCCCGGGGGTGCGGGCGGCGGGTGGCGGCGTGGTGGTGCCCCCGGCAGGACTCGAACCTGCGACCAAGTGCTTAGAAGGCACCTGCTCTGTCCACTGAGCTACGAGGGCTGGGCGAATCAGGATCTTGCACCGGATCCGGTCGCGGCACAACAGAATAGGGCCGTGTGCATGCCTCACCGGCGTTCCGGCGGTCACCGTTACCTGATCAGACGCAGTTGGCGGCCAGAATGTGATCAGGGAAGGGCCGAAACGGACAGCGGGAGGCGCAGTGGGTCCCATCAGGACTGTACTTGTCGGATACGGCGTGGGGGGTTCGGCCTTCCACGCGCCGGTCCTGGCGGCCGTCGAGGGGCTGGAACTCGCCGCCGTGGTGACCGGGAATCCGGCTCGGCGGGACGAGGTGCGGGCGCGGTATCCGCGGGCCGAGGTGATCGGGACGACCGACGAGATGTTCGCTCGCGCGGGTGACTTCGACCTCGTGGTGATCACCGTGCCGAACCGGTTCCACGTGCCGCTCGCCGGTCGGGCGCTGGAGGCCGGGCTGCACGTGGTGGTGGACAAGCCCTTCGCGGGTACGCCGGCCGAGGGGCGGGCGTTGGTCGACACGGCCGAGCGCCACCGGCGGGTGCTCGGGGTGTACCAGAACCGACGCTTCGACGGTGACTTCCTGACCGTGCGGGGCCTCCTCGAGGACGACCTGCTCGGGGACGTGTACCGGTTCGAGTCGCGGTTCGAGCGGTGGCGGCCGCAGGTGCGTACCGAGGGGTGGAAGGAGCAGGCCGACCCGGCGGCGCTCGGCGGGATCCTGTACGACCTCGGCGCCCACCTGATCGACCAGGCGGTGTCGTTGTTCGGGCGGCCCACGCACGTGTACGCCGAGGTGGACACGCGCCGGGACGAGGCGTTGGTGGACGACGACACCTTCGTGGCGCTCACCCACGAGGGCGGGGTGCGCTCGCACCTGTGGATGAGTGCGGCGGCGGCCGACCTCGGGCCGCGGTTTCGGGTGCTCGGGTCGAAGGCGTCGTACGTGAAGTTCGGGATGGATCCGCAGGAGGCGTTGTTGCGCGCGGGGTCGGGGGAGGTCGGCGCGCCCGGGTGGGGGACGGAGCCCCCGGCGGCGTGGGGCCGGCTCGGTACGCCCGGCGAGACCGTGGCGGTGGAGACCGCGCCGGGTGCCTATCAGGACTACTACGCCGCGGTCGTACGGGCGGTGCGCGGCGAGGGTGGGCCGCCGGTGCCGGCGGCGGAGGCGTTGGCCGTCCTGGAGGTGATCGAGGCGGCGCGGCGGTCCTCCGCCGACGGGGTGACCGTGGTGATGTAGCGCCGATGACACGTTGCTGATTCGGACAATTCGGGCATGGGTCGCCCGTGGTGATCATGGGAAGCGACACCCTGTCCGCAGCCCTCGCCGACCTGCGCGACCGGGTCGTGGCGACGTGCTTCCCACTCGACCTGCCCGGTGCCGTGCACGCGCGGCTGGCCCGCCGCGAGTTGATCGAACAACTCGACGACTACGTGCTGCCGCGCCTCGCGGTGCCGCGCGCGCCGCTGCTGGCGGTGGTCGGCGGCTCCACCGGGGCGGGCCGGTCCACCCTGGTGAACGCGCTGGTCGGGCGGGCGCTCTCGGCGGTCGGTTCGGTACGGCCGACCACGCGCGTGCCGGTCCTGGTCTGCCGATCCGGGGACCGGCACTGGTTCGCCGCGGACACCGCCATCGAACTGCGCCTGGACGAGCGGGTGCCGCCCGGGCTGGCGCTGCTCGACGTGCCCGACATCGACTCGGTATCCGCCGACAATCGCCGGGTCGCGGTGCGTCTGCTCGGCGCCGCCGATCTGTGGGTGTTCGTCACGTCCGCGGCGCGGTACGCGGACGCCGCGCCGTGGCATCTGCTCCGGCTCGCGCGGGATCGGAACACGCGGCTCGCGATCGTGCTGAACCGGGTGCCGGCGGAGCCGGCCGACCTGGTCCGGGCCGACTTCGTGCGGTTGTTGCGGCAGGCCGGGCTCGGCGACGTACCGCTGTACCCGATCGTCGAGGTCGAGCCGGGGGCCGGGCTGCCCGAGCGCAATGTGGTGCCGATTCGTACCTGGCTCGCCGAGCGCGGTGCCGATCCGGACGCGCGGGCGGCGGTGGTGCGGCGCACGCTCGGCGGGTTGCTGCACAGTCTGGACCGGCGGGTGCCGCCGTTGGCACAGGCGGTGGAGCGGCAGTACGAGGCGGCGGGACGTACGCGCGACTGCGTGGATCGGGCCTATGCGGCGACGGCGCGGTGGGCGCTGCGGGCGCTGGACGACGGCTCGTTGTTGCGCGGCGCGGCGGGTGGTCGGTGGCACGAGGGGGACGCGGACGGGGCGGCGCGGGGGGTTCGGGAGGGCCTGGACGCGCTGTTGGCGGACGCGTTCGCGCGGGGGGCAGAGCGTTCGTCGGGGTGCGTGCCGTACGACGGGGCGCCTCGGCTTCGGCCCGGCCCCGTGGTCTGGCCCGGTGCGGGCGAAGGGCTCGCGCTGATCGCGGCGGTGGGCGGTCCCGGGATGGAGCCGGGCATCGGGCGCGAGGCGGCGGGGCTGCTCGGGACCCGGATCGGCGTCGGGTCGGCGGCGCGGTTGATCCTGGACGTCCGTCGGGGCCTGCGCGCCGAGTTCGCGGCGGCGCTCGACGCGGAGCGGGGCCGGCGGGTGGCGGCGGTGGCGGTGGTGCCGGGGCGGGCCGACGTCGGGTTGATCGAGGCGCTGGACCTGGTCCGGAGGAGCGCGTGAGCGGCGGCGTCGGGCCGGTGATCGGGGCGGGTGGGCGTCGGGGCGGGCGAGCCGCCGGCGTGGTTCGGCGGGGCCGATGACGGCGGGTGGGGAGTACCTCGATCGGTTCGCCGTGCGCCGGGCCCGGCAGGTGAGCGAGACGGAGGAATCGGCGCGGCTGACGGCGCGGTCGGCCGCGTTGGACCGGGCGGTGCGGCTGGCCCGGGATCGACTGCCGGGGGCCGAGTCGGCCGCCGCCGAGGACCTGCTCGGGCACGTCGAGACGCGGCTTGCCACGGCCGGCCGGCACACCGTGGTGGCGCTCGCGGGGGCTACCGGTGGGGGGAAGTCGTCGCTGTTCAATGTGCTGACGGGGTTGCGCCTGGCGGACACCGGGGTGCGCCGGCCGACGACCCGGACCACGCTCGCGTGCGCGTGGGATCCCGACGGGGCGGCGCCGTTGCTCGATCTGCTCGGGATCGAGCCGAGGTGCCGGGTGGCACGGCACGGGGTGTTGGACGCGGTGCACGCCGGCGGCGCGGACGTTCGGCACGGAGGGCCCGGGGCTCGGCGCGGCGGCGGGATGCCCGCCGGGTTGATTCTGCTGGACCTGCCCGATCACGACTCGATCGACCTCGCGCACCGGGCGGAGGTGGACGCGCTGGTGGCGGTCGCGGATTACATCGTGTGGGTGCTCGATCCGCAGAAGTACGCCGACGCGCTCCTGCACGACCGCTATCTCCGGGTGTTTCGGCACCACGCGCGCGGCATGACGGTCGTGCTCAACCACGCGGACCGGCTGCCCGTCGGGGACCTGGCGGCGTGTCTGACCGATGTACGGGCGTTGCTCGTGGCCGATGGGCTCGCCGAGGTGCGGGTGTTGGCGACCTCGCCGGAGACCGGCCTCGGGATCGCCGAGCTGCGCCGGGTGGTGGCCGGTGTGTCCGGGAGCGGCGAGGCGTCGGTGGCCCGGCTGGGCGCGGATCTGGACGCGTTGGTCGAGCGGCTGGAGCCGTACTTCGCCGGCGTGGTGCCGGGCGTGGAGGTGTTCGCCGCGGCGGATCGGGACGCGCTGGTGGGCGGGTTGTGCGACGCGGCCGGGGTGGGTGTGGTGGCGGCGGCCGAGGGGGAGCGGGTACGGACGGCGCGGGCGTCGTCGTGGCGTCGGGCCCGGCGGCCGGTGGTGCGGGTCGAGCCGGTGCAGGTACATCGGGCCGAGCAGGCGATCCGGCGGGCCGGGGCGACGCTGAGCCGGGGGATGCCGGCGGTGTGGGTGGGCGGGGTGCATCGGGCGTTGGCCGAGGGGTTGCGGGTGTTGCCGGACGAGGTGGACGCGGCGCTGGTCGGGGCCGTGCCGCAGGCGCCGCCGCCGACGCGGGGGGCGCGGGTGGCGGCGGGGGCGCGGTGGATCGGGGCGGTGGCGGTGATCGCCGGGCTGCTCGGGGTCGGGTTGGCCGCGACGGGGGTGCCGGTGGCGCGGTGGTTCGGGTTGCCGGTGGCGGCGTGGGTGGCGTTCGCGGGGCTGGTGGTGGGGGCCTCGGGGGCGTGGTGTGGGTGGCGGGCGGCGGTGGGCGCGGCGGAGCGGCGGGTGGTGGCGGTGGAGGTCGCGCTGCGGGCACGGATGGCGGATGTGGCGGATCGGGTGGTGGTGGGGCCGGGGGAGGCGGAGGTGGCGCGGTATCGGCAGGCGTGCGCGGAGTTCGGGGCGGCGCGAGAGGGGGATGGGCGGGCGGGTTGTCACCCACGTGAGTGACGCGTCGTTGTCCACAGGCGCCGAGTTGTCCACACCCCGTCCCGGTCCCCGGACTCCCCACGACCGCGTGCCGCATCGTCGAGTGCGGACGGCGATGTCGCGGTGCACGCCGGTGACACAGGGAGGCAAGCGTGGACACGTATGTGACGGTGGTCGGCAATGCCGCGAGCGAGGTCCGGGTGCAGATGACCCAGGCCGGTGTGCCGCTCGCGCGGTTTCGGATGGCGGTGTCGCCGCGGCGCTTCGACCGGGACAGCGGCCAGTGGGTGTCGGGGGACGCGTCCTTCTACACGATCGTGTGCTTTCGCGGGCTGGCCGAGAACGTGACGAGTTCGATCGACAAGGGCGACCCGCTCGTGGTCACCGGACGGCTGCGGGTGCGCGAGTGGGAGCGGGAGGGACGGTGGTTGACGGTCACCGAGATCGACGCCTCCTCGGTGGGACACGACCTCGCCCGAGGGGTCGCGGAGTTCCGACGGGTGGCCCGACCGGCCCGACTGGCGCTCGTGGCGGCCGACGTCGCCGCCGGAGCGACGGTCGACCAGGGCGTCCTCGCGATCGGGACGGGGAGCAGTCCCGAACGCGAAGAGGAGGCGGCATGAATTGATGCACGGCATGGCCGCATGTTCGGGAAAGCCATTCATTGGCGATAGCCGAGAGAATTCCGGTCGGTTTTCGGGACGAATCTGAAACAGAATTGTGACGACAGCGCCACGGGTACGATGCGTATCGAAACGGGCCAATCGCCGCAAGGGGTGCAACCGGCACGGCGGCGAGGTCGGAAAGCGTCGGATCGTGGGGGTGAATACGCCCGAGGCAAGGTATTGATCACCAAAAGACCGTTTCGCACGGTTGTGCACCTTGAAAAATCAATAGTGAGCCAGATCGCCCTGATCAGCGACTATGCGGCTTGCCGACCGCAATGAGCCGCTATTCCCGTCGAGGACTTGTCGACTCGGCGATATTCGAATTACCTTCCTCGAGTCGGATCTTCTCCCGAGGTAAAGAACGTGAAACAAATTGCTACCCCGGGTCGCGGGGGGTGGCCCACCGGCTCATACCATTCAACGGTTCTTTACTCGCGCCGTGCTCGGGGGAACGATGCGCCGCGCGAGATTCGGCATACATTTTTCGAGGGGACCACCACATGTTCCGTACACCGGGACGGACGGCCACCCGCCTGTCGGCCATGGTCGTGGCGACGGGCCTGGCGGCGGCCGGCGTGATCGGTTTCGCGGGTGCGGCCAACGCGGAGGGCGCCAAGGGCGTCTATCAGGGTGGCGATGTCGGTGCGGACATTTTCCTGAAGGGCAAGGACGGCTCGCAGCGTGCGTCGATCCTGAAGCTCTTGGTGGACGGGAAGGTCCTCCGCACGTACTGCATCGACTTCCACACCATCGTGCACAACGAGGCCAAGTACGACGAGGCGAACTGGAAGGAGACCTCCTTCGGCACGAAGGCCGACAAGGCCAAGGTCAAGTGGGTCCTGCTCAACTCCTTCCCGACCGTCGACCTGGCCACCGTTCGCACGACGGTCAAGGCCCCGGAGCTCACCGAGGGCGAGGCCGCGGCCGCCACCCAGGCCGCCATCTGGCACTTCACCGA
This sequence comes from Embleya hyalina, assembly GCF_003967355.1. Classification (GTDB taxonomy): domain Bacteria; phylum Actinomycetota; class Actinomycetes; order Streptomycetales; family Streptomycetaceae; genus Embleya; species Embleya hyalina. Next base: position 64,338 of record NZ_BIFH01000043.1, read on the forward strand.
CGGCCAGAACCTTGACGACGGCAACAAGAAGAACGACGCCGACATCGTCAAGCTGTACAAGTACCTGATCGGCGACGCCAACAAGGGTGACGTCACCGAGCCGTCCGTCTCGCTCTCGGTCAGCCCGGAGGAGAAGACCGGCAAGATCAACGACAAGCCCGGCGTCGGCCCGTTCGAGGTCAAGACGAACGCCGAGGGCAAGTCGATCAACGCCAAGCTGCTCGCGGGCGACGCCGACGGCAAGCCCGCGCTGGTGGACGCCGACGGCAAGCCGGTCTCCAAGGTCGGCAACGGCGACAAGCTCTACGTGAACCCCGCCGGCGCGACCAAGGAAGGCAGCCAGTCCTTCGAGGTCTCCGGCGAAGCCACCGTGCAGGCCGGTCGGGTCTTCCAGGGCGTCAACAAGGACGGGTCGACCAGCCAGCTGCTGATCGTCGCGGACAAGCTCAAGGTCCCGGTCTCGGACAAGGCGACCGCGAAGTGGGGCAAGCCCGGCAAGGGTCCGCTCCCCGAGATCAACGCCACCAAGGACTGCGTGGCCGGCGGCGTGAAGGTCACCGTGAAGAACAACGGTGACGAGTCGTACAAGTTCAAGCTCGACGGCAAGGAAACCACCGTCGAGGCGGGCAAGTCGTACGACCAGGTCGTGAAGGTCCAGGAGGACCAGGCGTACAAGATCACGATCGTGGGCCCCGACGGCAAGACCGCCAAGGAGTTCACCGGCACCCTCGACTGCCAGACCGCAGGCACCACGGGCGGCGGCACCACCACCGGTGGCACCACCGGCGGAACCCCGGCCCCGGTGAACCCGAAGGGCCCGGACCTCGCCGAGACCGGTAGCGACGGCAGCAACACCCCCGCGATCCTGGGCGGCGCCGGTGCGCTCGTCCTCGCGGGTGGCGGCCTCGTCTTCTTCATGCGTCGCCGCAAGGGCTCGACCGGCGCCACCGCCTGACGTACAACCGCCACACAAAGCACCGACCGACTCCAAGGACCGGGCCCCGCCGCACCCAACCGCGCCGGGGCCCGCCCCCTTGCCGCAACCCACCCCAAAGAAGCCCCAACCCGCCCGCCGGCCCGCACACACGCACGCCAAGCCCAAGCGGCCAAGGCCGGGCGGGGCCCGCCACCGGGTTGCGGACCGAAGCCGACCGCCGAGCCGATCGCGGCCGGGCGGGGCCGAGAGCCGGCCCGGTCGGAATCGGGCCCGGAGCCGAGTCGCCGAACGCCGAGCGACCGCGGCCGGTGGCCGACCCGAGTGAAAGCCAAGCACCCGGCGGCCGTGACCAGGTCCGACGCCAAGTAGATGCCGAAGTGCGGGCTGACCGTGGCCCGACACGGCATCAGGCCGAAGTCGAGCGCCCACCGACATGGAAGTCGAGCATCGGCCCGTCCGAGCACGACGTCGAGCCGAAGCCACCCACCAAAACAGGTCACGGCCGGGCGAAGCCGAACCGAAGCCGAGCATCGGGCCGGCAGAGCCCGGTCCGGAGCCGGCCCCGACCGCCGAGCCGATCGCCGCCGGCCGGGCCGGGCCGGGTGTCGGGTCGGCCCGAGTGGGCACGGCGTCGGGTCGAGCCGGCCGCGGTCGAGAGTCGGGCGAGTCGGAGTCGAGTCCGAACCGGGCATCGGGATCGGTCCAAGCGGCGCGCCGAGCCGCGTCGAAGGCAGACGCCGAGCCAAGTCCTGAACCGACGCCCGGCGAGGTTGAACCATGCGCGCGGCCGAGTCGAAGCCGACAGCGCCCCAGGCACCGCCGCCCCGAGCCACGACGAGCCCGGATGCTCCACTCCACATGCGGCACCCGAACCAAGCAATCCCAGCCCGTCCGGCGCTTGAGGACGAGCAGGCCGCAGGCCGGCCGACCATCGATGGCCCGAGCCTGCCCGACGTGCCCAGCCCGGATGGGCCCGGATCCGGCGCCCATCGGTCATCCGCGCGCTCGAGGACGACCACGCCGCAGGCCGGCCGACCCTCGCCGGGCCGTGTGCGCCGACCATCGATGGCCCGAGCCTGCCCGACGTGCCCAGCCCGGATGGGCCCGGATCCGGCGCCCATCGGTCATCCGTGCGCTCGAGGACGACCACGCCGCAGGCCGGCCGACCCTCGCCAGGCCGTGTGCGGCGGGCAGGCCCGCCCCGGGAGTGCCTCGATGCCGCGCCCACCGGGCCCGGTCGCAGGTCGCCGATCCTCGCCGCGCCTGCCGGGATGCCCCGCTCGGGTGGGCTCCCAATCCCGGCGCTCGCCCCGCACGGGTGTGCGCCGCCCGGCCCGGGTGGTCCGCGTCCCACGCCCACCGGGCACCCATGCACGGGCACTGTCCGCCAGACCATAGGCTTGGACGCATGGCTGAGTACATCTACACCATGCGCAAGGCGCGTAAAGCGCACGGCGACAAGGTGATCCTCGACGACGTGACGCTCAGCTTCCTGCCGGGAGCCAAGATCGGCGTCGTCGGCCCGAACGGCGCGGGTAAGTCGACCGTTCTGAAGATCATGGCCGGGCTGGAACAGCCCTCCAACGGCGACGCGTTCCTGTCCCCCGGCTACACCGTCGGAATCCTGCTCCAAGAGCCTCCGCTCGACGAGACCAAGACCGTTCTGGAGAACGTCCAGGACGGCGTCAAGGAGATCAAGGGCAAGCTGGACCGGTTCAACGCCATCGCCGAGGAGATGGCCACGAACTACACCGACGAGCTGATGGCGGAGATGGGCGAGCTGCAGGACCAGCTCGACCACGCGAACGCCTGGGAACTCGACTCGCAGCTCGAACAGGCCATGGACGCGCTGGGCTGCCCGCCCGGCGACTGGCCGATCGTGAACCTCTCCGGTGGCGAGAAGCGCCGCGTGGCGCTGTGCAAGCTGCTCCTCGAAGCCCCCGACCTGCTGCTCCTCGACGAGCCGACCAACCACCTCGACGCGGAGAGCGTCCAGTGGCTGGAACAGCACCTGGAGAAGTACGCGGGCACCGTCGTCGCGGTCACCCACGACCGGTACTTCCTGAACAACGTCGCCCAGTGGATCTGCGAGGTCGACCGAGGTCGCCTCCACCCCTACGAGGGCAACTACTCCACCTACCTGGACACCAAGGCCACCCGCCTGAAGGTCGAAGGGCAGAAGGACGCCAAGCGGCAGAAGCGGCTCAAGGACGAGCTCGAGTGGGTCCGCTCCAACGCGAAGGGCCGGCAGGCCAAGAGCAAGGCGCGACTCGCTCGCTACGAGGAGATGGCCGCCGAGGCGGACAAGATGCGGAAGCTGGACTTCGAGGAGATCCAGATCCCGCCGGGTCCGCGCCTGGGCAGCGTCGTCATCGAAGTGGAGCACCTGAGCAAGGCGTTCGACGACAAGCTGCTGATGGACGACCTGTCCTTCACGCTGCCGCGCAACGGCATCGTCGGCATCATCGGTCCGAACGGCGCGGGCAAGACCACGCTGTTCAAGATGCTGATCGACGCCGAGACGCCCGACACCGGCAACATCAAGGTCGGCGAGACCGTCAAGGTCTCCTACGTCGACCAGTCGCGCGGCGGCCTGGACCCGAAGAAGAACCTGTGGGAGGTCGTCTCCGACGGCCTGGACTACATCAAGGTCGGCAACGTCGAGGTCCCGTCCCGGGCCTACGTCAGCGCCTTCGGCTTCAAGGGCCCGGACCAGCAGAAGCCCACCGGGGTGCTCTCCGGCGGTGAGCGCAACCGGCTCAACCTGGCGCTGACGCTCAAGCAGGGCGGCAACCTCCTGCTGCTCGACGAACCGACCAACGACCTCGACGTCGAGACGCTGTCCAGCCTGGAGAACGCGCTCCTGGAGTTCCCGGGCTGCGCCGTGGTCGTCTCGCACGACCGCTGGTTCCTGGACCGGGTCGCCACGCACATCCTCGCCTACGAGGGTGACTCGAAGTGGTTCTGGTTCGAGGGCAACTTCGAGTCGTACGAGAAGAACAAGGTCGAGCGCCTGGGCGCCGACGCGGCCCGGCCGCATCGCGCGACCTACAAGAAGCTCAAGCGCAACTGATCCACCCGATCGGTTCGGCGCGGCCGACGGCCTGTCGCATGCCCCCATGCGGCAGGCCGTCGGCGACACCGGGTCGGTCCGGTCGGTCGGCAATCACAGAGAAGAGGCTGGGCACGTGGCCAGGCACATCTATCACGCGGCGGTTCGGTGGTCCGACATGGACGCCTACCGGCACGTCAACAATGTGCAATACCTCCGCTATCTGGAGGAGGCGCGCGTGGACATGATGTTCACCCTCGGGCAGCGCGAGGGGGCCAAGACGCTCTCCGAGGGCGTGGTGATCGCCCGCCACGAGATCGACTACAAACGCCCGCTGGTGTGGCGCGCCGAACCGGTGCGGGTGGAGACCTGGGTGACCCGGATCGGGGCCGCCCGGTTCACCCTGGGCTACGAGATCAGGGACGACGAGCAGGTGTACGCCACGGCGCTGTCCGTGCTCGTGCCCTATTCGCTGGTCGAGCAGCGTCCCCGGCGGCTGACCGAGGACGAGCGGGCCTACCTGGACCGCTTCCTCGAACCGCGGGACGAGTCGGCGGGGCGGTCGGACCGCGGATGACCGTGCTGCGACTCGCCGACCCGGCCGCCGCCGCGGACCTGGGCGGCTACCTGAGCCGACTGCTGCGCTACGACCGCGGTGCGGTGGTGCGGATACGGGCCGAGGGCGTGGTGCTCGGCACGTTCGGGCATCCGCCGTTCGGTGCCGCCGCCTCGGGCGTGCTCACGCTGCGGGCGAGCGAGTTGGCCGAACCGGCGACGGTGGACGCGACCGTGTCCGCCGGCCAACTCCTCGACGCGATCGCCGACGACGCGAGTGTGCCGCTCCCGCCGTCGGTGACCGGTCCGGGGTGGGCCGGCCTGCTGCCGCCGCGCACCGGGTGGGAACACGTCGCCGACCTCGGGGTGCCCGACCTGGTCCGCGAAGTGGCCGCCGGTGTGGCCGAGTTTCGGGCCAGGACCGAGCCGGGCATGCCGCGTGCCGAGTTCGAGCGGGTCGCGGCCGGGATCTGGACCCGACCGATGGCCGGTCGACTGCCGCTGCGGGCCGCGCACGCCGCGCAATCGTTCGGCTTCCTCGGCCCGCCGGACGCCGAGGCACGCGCCGAGGTCCTGCGCACCGGCGCCTGGCTGCGCCTGGAGGCCCGCTACGGCTCGGTGTCGGTCCGGCGCGAGGATGCCCCGGGCCTGCTGTTCACCCGCTGACCGACCCCGACCGCCGTCCACGTCGAGCCGTCGATGTCGACTCGTCGGAGGTGAGGTCGCGGTCAGGGGGCGGTCGACCACCACGCCGCGGTGTTCGGCGGGAGGTCCAGGTGGCCGGTCCCAAAGTGCTCCACCGGACCCGAGGCCAGCAGCAGCGGGCCGGTCAGGGGGACCCGGGTCGGGGCCTTGCCCATGTTCACCGCGCAGCCGAAGCCCGGAGCGCGGGTGAAGGCCAGTACGTTCGGCGCGAGTTCGTCCTCGGCCCAGGTCAGGCCGCGGCCGGCCGCGGCGGCGCCGAGGGCCGGGTGGGTTCGGCGGATGCGCAGCGCGGTGCGGCACAGCGCGAGGGTGGAGTCCGGGTCGTGCCGCTGGGCCGCGACGGTCAGCGCCGCCCAGGAGGCGGGCTGGGGCAACCAGGCGGCTTCCCCCGAGGTGAAGTCGAACGGCGCCGCCTCGCCCGCCCACGGGAGCGGCACCCGGCACCCGTCCCGGCCCCGCACCCGACCGTCCGAGCGCAGGAACACCGGGTCCCGACGCAGTTCGTCGGGCAGGTCCTCGACCTCGGGCAGGCCCAACTCGTCGCCCTGGTACAGGTAGGCCGCGCCGGGCAGGGCGAGTTCGAGCAGCAGCGCCGCCCGGGCCCGGGCGAGGCCGAGGGTGCCGCCGCCGAACCGGGACACCGGCCGCACCACGTCGTGGTTGGCCAGCACCCATGTCGGCGCCGCGCCCACCGCGGCGGTGGCGGCGAGGGCGTCGTCGATCGCCGCGCGCAGCCGGACCGGGTCCCAACCGGCGAGCAGGAAGGGGAAGTCGAACGCCTGGTGCAACTCGCCGGGTCGCAGGTAGGCGGACGAGCGCTCGGCCCGAGGCAGCCACGCCTCGGCCACCGCGATCCGCCCGTGCCGCCCGCTGCCGGTGTCCACGCCCGCGTAGGAGTCGAGCAGCCGGCGCCAGGTGCGGTAGACGTCGTGCACCTCGGGCTGGTCCCAGTACGGCAGCCGGTGCCGCAGCCGACCCTCCCACCCCTGCGGCACGCCCGGCGGCACGTCCGGCAGGCCGAGTGCCTTGACCAGACCGTGCGCGACGTCGATCCGGAAGCCGTCCACGCCGCGGTCCAACCAGAAGCGCAGGATCGACAGATACTCGCAGCGCACTTCGAGGTTGCGCCAGTTCAGGTCGGGCTGCGCCGGTGAGTACAGGTGCAGGTACCACTGGCCCGGACAGCCGTCGGCCTCGGTGATCCGGGTCCACGCGGGGCCGCCGAACTGGGAGCGCCAGTTGTTCGGCGGCTCCTCCCCGCCCGCGCCGCGGCCGTCGCGGAAGAGGTAGCGGGAGCGCTCGACCGAGCCCGGGGGTGTGGCGAGCGCGGCGGTGAACCACGCGCTGTCCCGCGAGGTGTGGTTCGGGACCACGTCCACCAGGACCGCGAGGCCGAGTTCGTGTGCCCGCGCGAACACCCGATCCGCGTCGGCGAGGGTGCCGAACAGGGGGTCCACGTCACGCGGATCGGCGACGTCGTAGCCGGCGTCGACCATCGGCGACCGATAGAAGGGGCTCAGCCAGATCGCGTCGACACCCAGGTCGCGGAGGTGCGGCAGGCGGGTGAGGAGCCCGGGCAGATCGCCGACCCCGTCCCCGTCGCCGTCCGCGAAACTGCGCGGATAGACCTGGTAGAAGACCGCGTCGTGCCACCACCCGCGTACCATCGGCCGCCTCCGTCGGATCGCTCCCGGTGTGGCTGTCGCCCCGTCTCGCCCGCCGTCGGTCGCCGCGTCAGTCGAGCCGGTTCACCATCGACTGCGCCGCGTAGACCAGGTATTCCCAGAGGGTGTTCTCCTGCTCGGCCGGCAGCGCGATCTCGTCGACCGCCGCGCGCATGTGCCGCAACCACGCGTCGCGCGCCTCCTCGGTCACGGCGAACGGCGCGTGCCGCATCCGCAGCCGCGGGTGACCGCGTTGCTCGCTGTAGGTGCGCGGGCCGCCCCAGTATTGGACGAGGAACATGCGCAGCCGGTCCTCGGCCCCGTCCAGGTCCTCCTCGGGATACATCGGACGCAGCAGGGGATCCTCGCGCACACCCTGATAGAAGCGGTGCACGAGCTTGGCGAACGTCTCCTCGCCGCCCACGGCTTCGTAGAGACTCGGTTCCGGCGCCGGCATCTGGGTCACCGCTCCATCCTCTCAGACGGGCCCGCGCGCCGGAGACCCCCGGTACCGGCCCCGGGGCCTGTCTCAGCGTTCCGCGGCGCGGGCGATGCCGCGACGCATGCCGCCGAAGACGAGGCCGTGGAAGGGGAACACGGCCCACCAGTACGCGTGCCCGAACAGTCCCCGGGGATGGAACAGGGCACGCTGGCGGTAGTGCGTGGTGCCGTCGTGGTCCGCGACGGTGAACTCCAGCCAGGCCAGGCCCGGCAGGCGCATCTCGGCGCGCAGGCGGAGCAGGCGGCCGGGCACCACCTCCTCCACCCGCCAGAAGTCGAGCGAGTCGCCGACCCGGAGCCGGTGCGGATCGCGGCGTCCCCGGCGCAGTCCGACCCCGCCCACGATCCGGTCCAGGGCGCCGCGCACCGACCAGGCGAGCGGCCACGAGTACCAGCCGTTGGTGCCGCCGATGCCCTCGATCACCCGCCACACCGCCGCCGGGGACGCGGCCGGCTCCGCCTCGCGGACGTCCTCGTACAGCGTGCCGCCCGACCAGTCGGGGTCGGTGGGCAGCGGATCGCTGGGCGCGCCGGCGGTGGCCGCCGAGGACCAGCGGGTGGCCACGTCGGCGTCGCGGATCCGGGTCAGGGCCAGTTCGAGGGCCCGGTCGAAGCCGATCAGGCCCTCCGGCGGGTCGGGGATGTGGCGGGCGATGTCGTGCTCGTGGCAGACCACCTCGCTGCGCAGCGACTCCACCAATGGCCGGGCCAGGGCGCCGGGGACGGGGGTGATCAGGCCCACCCAGTGGCTGGACAACCAGGGCGAGAGCATCGGCACCGGCAACACCCGGCGGCGCCGCAGGCCGGCCACGGCCGCGTAGCGCTGCATCATGCGCTCGTAGGTGAGCACGTCCGGGCCGCCGATGTCGAAGGCGCGGTTCACGTCCGGGGGCAGCGTGGCGCAGCCGACCAGGTAGCGCAGTACGTCGCGAACGGCGATCGGCTGGATCCGCGAGGTGACCCAGCGCGGGGTGACCATCACCGGCAGCCGTTCGGTCAGATAACGCAGCATCTCGAAGGACGCCGACCCGGAGCCGATGATCACCGCCGCGCGCAGCACGGCGGTGGGCACCGCGCCGGCGAGCAGGATCTCGCCCACCTCGGCGCGCGAACGCAGGTGCGGGGAGGAGTCGCGGGCCGAGGAGCCGGCGGCCGGGCCCAGGCCGCCGAGGTAGACGAGCCGGCCCACGCCCGCGTCCTCGGCCGCGGCGACGAACACGCGCGCGCTCTCGCGGTCGGTGTCGGCGAAGCGCGGTCCGCTGCCCAGCGCGTGGATCAGGTAGTAGGCCACGTCCACGCCGTCGAGGGCGCGGCGCACCGCGGCCGGGTCGAGCGCGTCGGCGCGCACGATCTCCACCCGGTCCGCCCAGGGATGGTCGCGCAGCTTGGCCGGGGTCCGGGCCATGCAGCGCACCCGATGGCCGGCGGCGAGCAGTTCGGTCACCAGTCGGCCGCCCAGGTAGCCGGTGGATCCGGTGACCAGGCACAGGGGAGCGTTCACCCGACCCAGTCTCCGCGACGCGCGACCCCGGCGGCCGGGGACGCGCCACACGGTAGCCCGATTGGTCCCGCCCGCAGGGGCGGTCGCCCGTCCCGCCCCGGAAGGGCCGGACCGGACGGCGCCGGGTTCAGGGCGCGCCGGGGGCCTGCGGGGTCGGCGGCGCCGGCGGCGGGTTCACCGGGACCGGGGCGGGTTCGGCCTGCGGCGCGGGGGCGCCCGGGTCCTCGGTGGGGGGCGTGGCGCTCGCGATCGGTTCGCTGATGCGGATGCCCGCGTCGTCGAACGCGCGCTTGACCCGACCCCGCAACTCGCGCGCGACCGGCAGTTCCTGGCCCGGCATGGTCTTGATCTGCACCTGGAGCACCACCGCGTCGGCCGTCACCGCCTCCATCCCGACCACCGTCGCCGAGCCCCAGACCCGCTCGTTCCACGGCTCCACCTCGGCCAGCGCCTCGGCGGTGGAGGCGATCACCGCGCGGACCTTGTCCACGTCCTCGTGGTAGCCGACCTGCACGTCCACCTTGGCGGTGCCCCAGCCCTGGCTCTTGTTGCCGATCCGCTTGATCTCGCCGTTGCGGATGTACCAGACGGTGCCGTCCACGTCGCGCAGCTTGGTGATCCGCAGGCCCACCTCGACCACGGTGCCGGTGGCCGGGCCGGCGTCGACCAGGTCGCCCACGCCGTACTGGTCCTCCAGGATCATGAACATCCCGGACAGGAAGTCGGTCACCAGGTTGCGCGCGCCGAAGCCGAGCGCGATGCCGGCGATGCCCGCGCTGGCGAGGAGCGGCGCGAGGTTGACCTTGAACTCGCCGAGCACCATCAGCCCGGCGATGCCCAGGATCACGAACGACGCGGTGCTGCGCAGCACCGAGCCCACCGTCTCGGCGCGCTGGCGGCGACGCTCGGCGTTGAGCAGGAAGCCGGTGACCGGCCGCCCGCTGCTGTCCGTGCCGCTGTTGGCCATCCGGCCGACCAGCTGGGTGATCAGCTTTCGGGTCACCGCCCGCAGGATCAGCGCGACCAGGATGATCACGAGGATCCGGATCGGCGTCACCACCAGGGACTCGCCGTGCCGATCGAACCACGACGACACCTTGCCGTTGCCTGCGGCGGCGTCGAGGGACAACTGGACTCCGGGGACGAGCGCGGACACGTACGAGACCTTTCGGACGACGAGCGGGGGACGATCTCCCCGCGACCGGGGACCCTCGTCCCACAGTAGTCACGAGGCCGAGGGCACTCGTGCGATACCTCTCCTTCACACCTTTCGTCGTTGATCACCGCTATGTCACCGATCCCCGCCTTCGTCGATCGTGTACCCGAGGTCGTGCCCGGGTCCGGGCCCGGCCGACGCGGATTCGGGCCCATCCGGGTCGAGGCCGGTGTGCGCGGCCAGGAAGGAGAGTGTGTCCACGGTCAGTTCGACCGTGCGGGTGACCGAGCGGGCCGCGTGACCCACCTCCGCCTCGGCCCGCAGCAGCACCGGGCGCCCGCTCGTGGTCGCGTGTTGCAGGGCCGCGCACATCTTGCGCGCGTGCAGCGGATCCACCCGGCTGTCCCCGTCGAACACGGTGAACAGCACCGCCGGATACGCCACACCCGGGCGGACGTGGTGGTAGGGCGAGTAGCCGAGCAGCCAGTCCAGTTCCTCCGCCACCTCGGCGGTGCCGTACTCGTCGGACCACAACCGCCCCAGACCGAAGCGCTCGTAGCGGACCATGTCGAGCAGCGGCATCGAGCAGACCACGGCCGCGTACGACTCGGGCCGCTGGGTCAGCGCGGCGCCGACGAGCAGTCCGCCGTTGGAGCCGCCGGACGCGGCGAGCCGGTCGGGCGTGGTCCATCCGCGGGCGACCAGGTGCTCCGCGGCGGCGTGGAAGTCGTCGAACACGTGTTGCTTGTGCCCCCGCATCCCCGCTCGATGCCACCGCTCGCCCTCCTCGCCGCCGCCGCGCAGGTTGGCGATCGCGTACACCCCGCCGGCCTCCACCCAGGCGAGCACGCCCGCCGAGTAGGCGGGGCCGAGCGAGATGCCGAAGCCGCCGTATCCGTAGAGCACGGCCGGTCGGGGGCGGTCCGGCTCGGCGGTCGGCGCGATCACGAACATGCGCACGGTGGTGCCGTCGGCCGAGCGGTACGTCTCCTGGCGCACGTGCACGTCGGGCAGGTTCGCGGTGCCGGGGGCGGTGGCCCAGGTGTCGATCGCCCCGGTCCGCGCGTCGTAGCGCAACACCGCCGACGGGGCGGTGTAGTCCGACCAACCGAACCATGCCTCGTGTCCGCCCTCGGGGTGTTCGGCGAGGCCGCCGATGGATCCGGGCGAGTCGCAGGGCAGGCTCGGGCGGCCCGACAATCGCCCGTCGGCCAGGTCGTACGCGGTCAGTTCACCCACCGCGTGCCGGGTCCGCCCGACCAGCAGGGTCGGTCGGGGCGCCTGCGGTCCGTCCAGGATCGCGAAGCCGGTCAGCACCGCGTCCGGCTCCTCGGCGACCAGATCGCGCCAGCCCTCGGGCCCGGGCATCGCCGGATCGGCCACGCACAACCGGCCGCGCGGCGCGTCCAGGTCGGTGAACACGTACAGCCGCCCGTCGCGGCCCACCCGCACCCCGGTGAGCGCGTCCAGACCCACGGTCACCGGTCGCAGCAGCGGCCGCTCCGGCGGTCCCGCGTGCAGATCGGCCAGCCACAGGTCGTTGCGCGGCGCGGTGCCCGAGAAGGAGGACACGCTCAGCCAGCGGCCGTCCCGACTGACCCCGACGCCGAAGTAGGTGGCCGGATCGGCGCCCGCGCCGAACACCTCCACGTCGTCGGCCGGATCCGTGCCGATCCGGTGCAGGTACACCCGGCGGTGGTGCTGCTCCTCACCCTCGGGCACCGCCTCCGGCGGCAGTCGGCGCACCAGATAACACGCCTCGCCGCCGGGGAGCCAGGCGATCGAGGCGTCCCGCATCCGGTCGATCGGGCCTTCGATCCGGGTGCCGTCGGCGACGTCGAGCACGTACAGGCGCGACTCCTCGTCCCCGCCGGTGGAGAGCAGGTACGCCAGCCGGTCGCCCTCGTCGGAGGGCACCCACTGGTCGAGGGTGGTGGTGCCGCCCGGGTCGATCGCGATCGGATCCACCAGCTCCCGCTCGCTCCCGTCCGGCTCGACCACGAACAACACGCCGTGCTCGCGCCCCGGGTCGCGGCGGAGCAGGAAGTGCCGCCCGCCGCGCCAACAGGGCAGCCCCGTCGACCCGGTGGCGAGCAGTTCGTCCAGGCGCGCCCGCAGCCGGTCGCGTCCGGCCAGATGGTCCACATGCGCGTGGAACCACTCGTCCTGTGCGGCGGACCAGGCGCGGGTGGCCGGCGCGTCCGGGTCCTCCAGGGCTCGATAGGGATCCGGCACCGGGCGACCGAACAACACGTCGACCGTGTCGCCGCGGGCGGCGTCGGGGGCGCGGGGGGTCTCGTGGGGGGCGTGTTCCGCGGGCTGCACAGAGCGCGTCATGGGCGCACCCTAGACGCCCGCACCCATCGCGCGTTCGGACGATGCGGACGGTCACCGAACCACCACGCGCGGCCACTCGTGCAGGTGAACGCTATGTGACCTTGTCGATTCCTGGTAGCGCGTGGGGTATCCCGCCATGGACACTGGAGGCCGATCGTCCCCGGCGCGAGCCACGCGCTGTCGGCGTCACAGGGAGGCATACGTGCCGCATTCGCTGGTCCTCAACGCGTCGTACGAGCCCCTGTGCGTGGTGCCCGTTCGCCGCGCACTGATTCTCGTGCTGAACGACAAGGCAATGTGCCTGGAAGAGACAGGCACCATCCTGCACAGCGCCACCACCGAGATTCCCGTACCCAGTGTCATCAGACTGACCCGTTTCGTCCGAATCCCCTTTCGGGGCCAGGTACCGCTCACCCGCCGCGCGCTGTTCGCCCGCGACGGAGGGCGTTGTGTCTATTGCGGAAGCGCCGCCACCAGCGTCGACCACGTCGTCCCCCGCAGCCGCGGTGGTCAGCACACGTGGGACAACGTGGTCTCGGCGTGTCGTCGCTGCAATCACGTCAAGAGCGACCGCTACATCGCCGAACTGGGCTGGCGAATGCCGCGCCCACCATCCCAACCCACCGGCCTGGCGTGGCGGATCCTCGGTACCGGGTTCCGCGATCCACGCTGGGAGCCCTACCTGGCGCCGTATGGTGCGCAGGAAGCGGGCTTCGACCATTTCGACCAGGTCGCGAGCGCCTAGACGGCGGCGGATTTCCTCAGGGGAGCCCGTCGCCGTTCTTGTTTCGGTGCGGCGCCGCGTTTCGGTGGGGTGCCGTGCTTCGACGGGTTCCCCGGCGCGTTTCGACGTGTCCCCGCGCCGCGGTCGGGTCCCGACACACCCGCTCGCGTCCGCGGCGAACACGCCGACAGGCGGGGCGTTCGGGTGCGATGCTCGCGGGCATGGAGGAACCACGCGTATCGCAGTTGTCTCCCGAATTGGTCCGGCTCGCCTCCGCGTTCGGGGTGGCCACGGAGTACGAGGGGTGGCGCGGCGAGGCCGTGCACGCCGCTCCCGCGACGGTGATAGCGGTGCTCGGCGCACTCGGGGTGGACGCGTCGACACCCGAGGCGGCCCGGGCCGCGCTGGCGGCGCGGGACGAGGCGCGCCGGACCCGGCTGCTGCCTCCGGTGCTGGTGCTGCGCGCGGGCCGCGCGGCCGGCTTCACGGTCAACGTGCCGGTGGGGCACCGGGTCGAGTTGTGGATCGAACTGGAGGACGGCGGGGTCCGGCGCGACGTCGGTCCCGGCCCCGGGCCCGGTCCGCTGGGTGACCCGATCGGGGCCCACCGCATCCCCGCCGACCTGCCGCTGGGCTGGCACACCCTGCACGCGCGCTGCTCGCCCGAGCCGGAGGAGTCGCTGGGCTCCGGCGGCGTGCCGAGCGCGAATGGCGAGGGTGTGTCCGCGTCGTGCGCGATCGCGATCACCCCGACCGTGCTGCCGGTGCCGGCGGAGCGGGCGTGGGGCTACATGGTCCAGCTCTACTCGCTGCCCTCGCGCCGCTCGTGGGGGATCGGCGACCTGGCCGACCTGGCCGACCTGGCCACGTGGTCGGCGCGGGCGCAGGGCGCCGGGTTCGTACTGGTAAACCCCCTGCACGCGGCCTCGCCGGTGCCGCCGGTGGAGCCCTCGCCGTATCTGCCGGTGAGCCGTCGCTTTCCGGATCCGATGTACGTGCGGGTCGAGGCCGTGCCCGAGTTCGCGTATCTGAGCCCGGTCGAGCGGGCGGTCGCCGAGGAGTTGCGGGCCTCGGCGGGCGACGGGTCGGACGGCGCGGATCGACTGGATCGGGACGCGGTCCGCACGGCCAAGCGGGCCGCCCTCGCGCTGGTCCACAAGGTGCCGCGGAGTCTGGGGCGCGACGCCGACTACCGGGCGTTCATCGCGCGCGAGGGCCAGTGGCTGACCGACTTCGCCACCTGGTGTGCGCTGGTCGAGGAGTACGGCCCGACCTGGCGCGACTGGCCCGAGGAACTGCACGACCCGGACTCGCCCGAGGTCGCCGCGGTGCGCGAACGGCTGGCCGGGACGGTCGACTTCCACCGCTGGACCCAGTGGGTGCTGGCCGATCAGCTGCGCGCGGCGCAGGAGGCCGCGACGCGTGCGGGCATGCCGGTGGGCGTGGTGCACGACCTCGCGGTCGGCGTGCACCCCGACGGGGCGGACGCGTGGGTGCTCGGCTCGGCCCGCGGCGGTGGGGTGCTGGCGCTCGGGGCGACGGGTGGGGCGCCGCCGGACGCGATGAACCAGATCGGGCAGGACTGGAACCAGCCCCCGTGGCATCCGCAGCGGTTGGCCGAGGCGGGCTACGCGCCGTACCGGGAACTGCTGCGCGCGGTCTTTCGGCACGCGGGCGCGGTGCGGGTGGACCACGTGCTCGGGCTGTTCCGGTTCTGGTGGGTACCGAAGGGCAACAGCCCGGCCGAGGGCGCCTATGTGCGCTACGACCACGAGGCGATGGTCGGCATCCTGGCCCTGGAGGCGCATCGGGCGGGCGCGGTGGTGATCGGCGAGGACCTGGGCACGGTGGAGCCGTGGGTGCGCACGTACCTCGCCGAGCGCGGGATCCTGGGGACGTCGGTGTTGTGGTTCGAGCGCGACGACAAGGGCCGGCCGCTGCCGCCCGAGCAGTGGCGGGCGAGTTCGCTGGCGACGGTGACCACGCACGATCTGCCGCCCACCGCGGCCCGGCTCGCCGGGGAGCACATCGACCTGTGGGAGCGGCTGCACCTGCTGGTGCGGGACGTGGAGGTGGAGCGGGCCGAGGACGTGGCCGACCGCGAGCAGTGGCTCGAACTGTTGCGCCGGCGCGGGTATCTGCGGCCGGGCGCGGGTGAACGGGAGACGGTCGAGGCGCTGCATCGGCTGCTCGCCGCGACGCCGTGCCGGTTGCTGGGGGTGTGGCTGCCGGACGGGGTGGGCGATCGGCGGCCGCAGAACCTGCCGGGCACCACGAACGAGTATCCGAACTGGCTGCTGCCGGTCGCCGACGGCGAGGGGCGGCGGGTCTGCCTGGAGGACCTGCCGGTGGATCCGCGCGCGGTGTCGCTGGCGCGGGCGCTGCGGGGTCGCTAGGGCGCGGGCGTGGGATGGGCCGCGTACGTGCGGAAGCCGCCGAGTGGGCGTGGGCCCGGTCGGCGGCTTCGGCGGAGGATCAGCGCTTCTTCTTGATGATGTCCGGAAGCATCACGAGGCCCGCGATGACCACGAACGCCAGGATCGGGATGCCGACGAAGACGGCCAGCGTCGTGCCGAGGCCCATGCTTGCGCCCGGCTCGTCGCCGTCGTCGCGGATGTTCGCGAAGGCGGGCGCCGAGATCAGCGACATGAGCGTGACAACGGCCGACACGGCCCCGGCGCGAAGTGCATTCCTGTTCACCACGGGGGTTACGCTACCGGGCCGGTGCGGTGGGGTGCGCACCGGGTTGACCCTTTCGGGGTGGGCCGACCTCCGGTCCGGTGGCCTCAAACGCCGGCCGGGCTGTTTGGCCTCAAGCGCCGGCCGGGCTGCTTGGCCTCAAACGCCGGCCGGGCTGTTTGGCCTCAGGCGCCGGCCGGGCTGTCTGGCCTTATGTGCCGGCCGGGCTGCTTGGCCTCAAGCGCCGGCCGGGGTGTTTGGCCTTATGGGACGGACGGGCTGCTTGGCCTCAAGTGCCGGCCGGGCTGTTTGGCCTTATGGGACGGACGGGGTGTGTGGTCTCCTTCGCCGGCCGGGCTGTTTGGTGGTTGAGGGTTTTCAGCCCGGCCGGGGTTCGAGGGTGGTGGGTCAGTGGGTGTCTCGGGATTGGGCTCGGAGGCTTCGGGCTACGCCGTCGCGGCTTTCCAGGACCAGGCGGCGGAGGCCGGCCGGGTGGGTTGCGGAGGCCAGCCAGGCGTCTGTGCGGTTGAGGGTGTCCTCCGTGACCTGGAGGGTCGGGTAGAGGCCGACGACGATTTGTTGAGCGATCTCGTTGGTGCGGGTGGCCCACACGTCGGCGATCGCGTCGAAGTAGCGCTCCGTGTACGTGGCGAGCAGGGCTCGTTGGGCGGGCTGGACGAAGCCGCCGATCACCGCTGCCTGGGTGGCGTTCGGGAGGGCGTCGGATTCGACCACCGCCGCCCACGCCGCGTCCTTGGCCTCGGCGGTCGGGCGGGCCGCGCGGGCCGCCTCCGCGTAGCGTTGGCCGGCCGCGGTGGAGTCGCGCTCCAGTTCGGCCAGTACGTCGGCCTCGCTCGCCCCGCCGGTCGCGGACAGCCGCAGCAGCAGCGTCCAGCGCAGGTCCGCGTCGATCGCCAGGCCCTCGACCGTCTCGGTGCCGTCGAGCAGGCCGCGCAGGATCGCCAGGTGGTCCGGTCGCGCGGCCACCGTCGACAGGCAGCGGGTCCAGGCCAGCTGGTGGTCGCTGCCGGGCTCGGCCGCCCGCAGGAACCGCTCGGCCACGACCGCGAGTTCGGCCAGCGAGCGCTCGCGGTGCGCCGGGTCGACGTACAGCTCCAACGCGCTGGTGACCTGGCGCTGGAGCGACTGGACGATGTTGATGTCCCGCTCGCCGCCCGCGCCGGCCAGGACCAGCTTGAGGTAGTCGCTCGCCGCCATCTCCGCGTCGCGCGTCATGTCCCACGCAGCGGCCCAGCACAACGCGCGCGGCAGCGGCTCGACGAACTCGCCGATCGCCTCGGTGACGCAGGCCAGTGACTGCTCGTCGAGCCGGATCTTGGTGTAGGTCAGGTCGTCGTCGTTGAGCAGCACCACGTCCGGCCGGGCGCGCCCGACCAGTTCCGCGACCTCGGTGCGCGCGCCGGCGATGTCCAGCTCCAGCCGGTGGGTGCGCACCAGGCCCGCGTCGGTGCGGTCGTAGAAGCCGATCGCGATGCGGTGCGAGCGCAGCGTCGGCCACGCCTCCGGGGCCTCTTGGAGCACCGCGAAGGAGGTGATCACGCCGTCCGGGCCGAGTGAGATCTCGGGCCGCAGCGTGTTCACGCCCGCGGTCTCCAGCCACTCGCGCGACCACGCCTTCAGGTCCCGGCCGGAGGTTTCCTCCAGCGCGCCGAGCAGGTCGGCCAGCCGGCTGTTGCCCCACGCGTGCTTCTTGAAGTAGGCCCGCACTCCGGCGAAGAAGTTCTCGCTGCCGACGTAGGCGACCAGCTGCTTGAGCACCGAGGCGCCCTTGGCGTAGGTGATGCCGTCGAAGTTGACCTCGACGTCCTCCAGGTCCCGGATGTCGGCGAAGATCGGGTGGGTGGACGGCAGTTGGTCCTGCCGGTAGGCCCACGTCTTCATCTTGTTGCCGAACGTGGCCCACGCGTGCGACCAGCGGGTCACCTCGGCCTGGCAGCGTACCGACGCGTAGGTGGCGAACGACTCGTTCAGCCACAGGTCGTCCCACCACTGCATGGTGACCAGGTCGCCGAACCACATGTGCGCCAGCTCGTGCAGGATGGTCTCGGCCCGCGTCTCGTAGGACGCGTCGGTGACCTTGGAGCGGAAGACGTAGTCCTCCAGGATCGTCACGCAGCCCGCGTTCTCCATCGCGCCCGCGTTGTACTCCGGTACGAAGAGCTGGTCGTACTTCCCGAACGGGTACGGGAAGTCGAACTGCCCCAGGAAGTAGTCGAAGCCCTGCTTGGTGACGTCGAAGATGGCGTCGGCGTCCAGGTGCGGCGCGAGCGAGGAGCGGCAGTACACGCCGAGCGGCACCACGGTGCCGTCGGCGGCGGTGTAGGCGTCGTGGACCGCGTGATAGTGGCCCGCGACCAGCGCGGTGATGTAGGTGGAGATCCGGGGGGTCGGCTCGAACGCCCACACCGAGGCGCCGTCGGTGCCCGCCGTCGGCTCGGGGGTGGGCGAGCAGGAGACCACCCGCCAGTCGCTCGGCGCGGTGATGGTGAACGCGAACGTGGCCTTGAGGTCGGGCTGTTCGAAGTTGGCGAACACCCGGCGGGCGTCGGCCACCTCGAACTGGGTGTAGAGGTAGGTCTTGCCGTCGACCGGGTCGAGGAAGCGGTGCAGGCCCTCGCCGGTGTTCATGTAGGCGCAGGACGCCACCACGCGCAGCTCGTTGCTCTCGGCCAGGTCGGCGAGCGCGATCCGACCGTCCGTGAACACCGCGTCGACGTCGAGCGCGGTGCCGTTGAGGGTGATCTCGTGCACCTCGGGGGCGATCAGATCGACGAAGGTCGCCGCGCCTGGCTCGGTACACCCGAACCGCACCACGGTCGTGGACGGGAACGTCGCCCCGGTGCCGGTCAGGTCGAGGGTGATGTCGTACGAGTCGACGGTGAGGATCCGGGCCCGCTCGCGGGCCTCGTCACGCGTCAGGTTGGTACCGGGCACGCTGCGCTCCTTGTGGGATGGGCGCCGCCGGGATGGGCGGCCGACGGACCGGGCCCCGCCGCGGTCGGCGGCGGGGTCCGGGAGGGACTTCAGTTGCGCCGGTCGCGCCCGCGCGCTCGGAGGGCGCGGGCCACGTCGTCGCGGCATTCCAGGACCAGGCGGCGCAGGGCCGGCACCGGTTCGGCGGCGGCCAGCCAGTCGTCGGTGCGGCGCAACGTGTCGGGGTCGATCCGGCCCGACGGGTACAGACCGACCACGATGCGCCGCGCGATCTCGATCGAGCGGTCCCGCCAGACCGGGGTGAGGGCGGCGAAGTAGCGGTCGACGTACGGGTCGGTCAGCTCCTCCTGGCCGGCGGCGGCGAAGCCGGCGATCACCGCGCCGAGCGTGGCGTTGGGCAGTTCGTCGGTCTCCACCGCCAGGTGCCACGCCTCGGCCTTGGCCTCGGCGGTGGGCCGTGCGGCGCGGCATTCGATCGCGTGCCGCCGGCCCGCGGCGGTACCGTCGCGCTCGAGTTCGGCGGCGATCTCGGGCTCGTCGGCGGCGCCGCCCGCGCACAGCGCGCGCAACATCGCCCAGCGCAGCTCGGTGTCCATGGCCAGTCCGGGGATCTCCTGCCCACCGGCCAACAGCTCGCGCAGGAAGGCGAGTTCGTCGGGTGTCCCGGAGGCCGAGGCCAGGCAGCGGGCCCAGGCCAGCTGGTGGTCGCCGCCGGCCGGCGCGGCCCGCAGCCGGTCGGCGGCACCGGTCGCGAGCCGGTGCAGCGCCTCGGCCCGGAACGCCGGGTCGGTGTAGTGGTCCAGGCCGGTCTTGACCTGGGTGTGCAGCTTCTGCACCACGCCCACGTCGCTCTCCCGACCCGCGTGCCGCAGCACCAGGTCCAGGTAGTCGCGGGCGGACAGCTCGCCGTCGCGGGTCATGTCCCACGCCGCGCCCCAGCACAGGGCGCGGGCCAGCGAGGAGTCGATCGTGCCGAGCGAGTCGAGCAGGGTCCGCCACGACTCGGGGTCGAAGCGCACCTTCGCGTAGGTGAGGTCGTCGTCGTTGAGCAGGATCAGCGGGGTGCGGACGCGGCCGACCAGCGCCGGTACCTCGGTGCGCGTGCCGACCACGTCCACCTCGACCCGGGCGACACGCTCGGCGCCGTCGTACAGGCCGATCGCGATCCGGTGCGGGCGCAGCGTCGGGAAGCCCGGTGAGGCCTCCTGGAGCACGGCGAAGGAGGTGATCACCCCGGCGGCGTCGGTCTCGATCGCCGGCCGCAGCGTATTGACGCCGGAGGTCTCCAGCCAGTCCGTCGACCAGGACTTCAGGTCCCGGCCGGAGGTCTCCTCCAGGGCGGTGAGGAAGTCGGCGAGGGTGGTGTTGCCCCAGGCGTGCGTGCGGAAGTAGGACCGGGCGCCCGCGAAGAACTCGTCCTCGCCGACGTAGGCGACCAGCTGCTTGAGCACCGAGGCGCCCTTGGCGTAGGTGATCCCGTCGAAGTTGAGCTTGGCGTCCTCCAGGTCGTTGATCACCGCCACGATGGGGTGGGTGGTGGGCAACTGGTCCTGGCGATACGCCCAGTCCTTGCGGCGGGCGGCGAAGCTGGTCCAGGCGTCGGTCCAGCGGGTGGCCGCGCCCTGCGAGTAGGCGCCCATGAAGTCCGCGAAGGACTCCTTCAGCCACAGGTCGTCCCACCAGCGCGGGGTGACCAGGTCGCCGAACCACATGTGCGCCATCTCGTGCAGGAGCACGTTGGCACGGCCCTCGTACGCGGAGTCGGTGACCTTGGAGCGGAAGACGTATTCCTCGGTGAAGGTGACCGCGCCCGGGTTCTCCATCGCGCCGAGGTTGTACTCGGGTACGAAGAGCTGGTCGTACTTCCCGAACGGGTAGGGGAAGTCGAACCGGTCGTGGAACAGGTCCAGGCCCTGCTTGGTGACCGCGAAGATCTCCTCGTGGTCGAACGACTCGGCCAGCGACGCGCGGCAGAAGCCGCCGAGCGGGACCACCAGACCGGCGTCGCCGGTGTAGCTGTCGAAGACCGCGTGGTACGGACCGGCGATTATCGCGGTCAGGTAGGTGGAGATCCGCGGCGTGGGGGCGAAGTCCCAGCGGGCCACCCCCTCGCGGACCGGCTCCGGGGTCGGGGTGGTCGAGTTGGACACCACCCGCCAGTCGGCCGGCGCGGTGATCGAGAACCGGAACGAGGCCTTGAGGTCGGGCTGCTCGAAGTTGGCGAACACCCGGCGCGAGTCGGCCGGTTCGTACTGGGTGTAGAGGTAGATCCGATCGTCGACGGGGTCGACGAAGCGGTGCAGACCCTCGCCGGTGCGGCTGTAGGCGCACGAGGCGAGTACGCGCAGTTCGTTGGCGCCCTCGACGAGGTCGGTCAGCAGCACGCGGGTGCCGTCGAAGACCTCGGCGGGATCGAGTACCCGGCCGTTGAGCACGACCTCGTGCACTTCCGGGGCGAGCAGGTCCACGAACGTGGCCGCACCCGCCTCTCGGCATCCGAAACGGAGCACCGTCTCGGAGTGGAACGTCTCCGTGCTGTCGGTGCTGACGTCGAGCCTGACGTCGTAGTCCTCGACGCTCAGGATCCGGGCCCGCTCGCGGGCCTCCTCGCGGGTCAGGTTCCTGCCGGGCACTGGATCACTCCCTGGTTGGCTGCGGTCCCGGCGATCCTTTCACGGCGCGGGTGCGCCTGTCGGCCCGGTTGTTCGGGAATGGCGGGCCGCGGTCGCCCGTTGCACAGTCGACGCCGGCCGTGCGGGCGTCGGTATGTCCGACCCGCGCTCGTCGCCGGCCGGGCGTACCGCATCGTGGACCAGGCGGCATCGGACGCGACTCGCACGACCCGATACACAGGACCGAGAGGAACCCCGCAGTGACCACCAAGGACAACGGCTCCGCCCGCGATGTCGCGCACTTCTGGTTCGACCCGCTGTGTCCGTGGGCGTGGATGACCTCGCGCTGGATGCTCGAGGTGGAGCGGATCCGCCCCGTGGACGTGCAGTGGCACGTGATGAGCCTGTCGGTGCTCAACAGCGGTCGGGACGACATACCCGAGGCGTACAAGGAGATGCTGGAGCGCGGCTGGGGCCCGGTGCGGGTGTGCATCGCCGCCGAGCAGCGGTTCGGCAACGAGGTACTGCTGCCGCTGTACACGGCGCTCGGCACCCGCCGGCACCCGGGCGGCGAGGAGTTCTCGCGCGAGATGATCGAGGCGGCGCTGACCGAGGCCGGGCTGCCCACCGATCTCGCCGACGCGGCCGACTCGACCGAGTACGACGAGGCGCTGATCAAGTCGCACCACGACGGCATGGACCGGGTGGGCATGGACGTCGGCACCCCGGTGATCAGCGTCAACGGCGTGTCCTTCTTCGGCCCGGTGGTGACCCCGGCGCCCAAGGGCGAGGACGCGGGCCGGCTGTGGGACGGTGTGGTGCTGGTCGCGGGCACTCCCGGCTTCTTCGAGATCAAGCGCACCCGGGACCAGGGACCGATCTTCGACTGACGATCCCGCCGGGCCGGGATCGGCGGCTCGCACCGGCCGTCGGCGGTTTCGACTGACCGGATGAAACCTGTCGATTCCGGCCCGGAAACGGCTACAAAGTAAGACAAAGCTAATTAATCTGGATAAATGACGGCTCCGGAACGCCAGAGCAGCGTGATCCACACCTCCCGTACCGGGCGGCCGGATCCCCGCACGCCCAACGGCAACGCCCCCTACGCGTCGCGCATGCCCCGTTGGCGCGACCGTGCGCTGGCCCTGGGGCTGCGCGCGATGGTCCCGCTGTGGCGGTTGGTGGGGCTGCGGACCGGCGCCGCCTCGCTGCGGCACTACCTGGTCGGCCGCGGCGCGCCGTTCGTGATCGACCCGGCCCAACCGTTGCGGGCCAAGCCGTTTCGCCGCGCGGCGCTCACCCACTTCGAGGAGTGGTGGGCGCTCGCGGCGATCCGGTGGCACGACAGCGAGGGCGCGGAGAGCGTCTTCGAGACGACCACGCACTGGCACGGGGTGCTCATCCGCCGCGTGGACGACACCGACTGGTGGCTGGCGATGCGCGGTCTGCAGTACCGGATCACCGGCCGGATCGAGGTATTGCCCGGGACGACCACCGCGCTCCCCGGCTCGCCGGTGTTGCCCGACGTGCGGCTGGTGTACCGGGTCGAGGTGTACAAGGACTGGGGTTTCGACAAGGACAAGGACGAGTACGGGATGTCGTTCACCCCGCTCGCCCACCTGCACGAGGTGGGCCTGGCCCGGGAGTTCCCGGTCACCGGACACAGCGGCGAACTGGTGTGGACCTCGAACGGTCCGACGGGCTGACCGGCGCGGTCGGCGGCGCGGGCCCGGGCGGGCCGGTCGCGCGCCGCTCGGGTCGACGCTGGGGATCGTATCCGTGTCGCCGTACGCTCGGGGGAGGTCACCAGCGGCGAACGGCGAGGAGTCCGGCGGCATGAGCAAGGCTTACGACACCATCTACATCGACGGCGTGTGGACGGCGCCCTCGTCCACCGAGACCATCGACGTCGTCGACCCCAACACCGAACGGGTCGTGGCGACGGTGCCGCAGTGCACACCCGCCGACGTGGACCTGGCCGTGGCCGCGGCCCGGCGGGCCTTCCCCGGCTGGGCCGCCACCGCCCCGGCCGAGCGGGCCGCGCTGCTGACCAAGGCCCGGGACCTGCTCGCGGAGCGCACGGACGCGATGGCCGAGGTGATCACGGCGGACATGGGCGCGCCGGCGTGGCTGGCCTCGCGGGTGCAGGTCGGCCTGCCGCTGACGGTGCTCGCGAGCTATATCGCGCTCGCCGAGGAGTTCCCGTGGGAGGAGCAGGCCGGGACCTCGCTGGTGGTGCGCGAACCGGTCGGCGTGGTCGGCGCGATCACGCCGTGGAACTATCCGCTGCACCAGATCACCAACAAGCTCGCCCCGGCGCTGATCGCGGGCTGCACCGTGGTGGTCAAGGCCAGCGAGGTGGCGCCGCAGGCCGCGCACCTGTTCTTCGAGATCCTGCACGACGCGGGTTTCCCGCCGGGTGTGGTGAACCTGGTCTCCGGCACGGGTCCGGTGGTGGGCGAGGCGATCGCGGCGCACCCGGACGTGGACATGGTCTCGTTCACCGGCTCGACCCGGGCCGGCACCCGGGTGTCGGAGCTGGCGTCGGCGACGGTCAAGCGGGTCGCGCTCGAACTCGGCGGCAAGTCCGCCAACGTGATCCTGCCGGGCGCCGACCTGGACAAGGCGGTCCGGGCGGGCGTCGACGGCGCGTACCGCAACAGCGGTCAGACGTGCAGCGCGCTGACCCGGATGCTGGTGCACCGCGACGACCTGCCGCGCGCGGTCGAGGTGGCCACCGCCGCCGCCGAGGCGTCGGCGGCGCGGCTCGGCCCGCTGGTCAACGCGACCCAGTTCGAGCGGGTGCGCGGCTACATCGCCCAGGGGCTGGCGGAGGGGGCGACGCTGGCCACGGGCGGTGCGGAACTGCCCGAGGGGGTCGAGGCCGGCTACCACGTGCGGCCCACCGTGTTCACCGACGTGACCCCCGAGATGACCATCGCACGCGAGGAGATCTTCGGGCCGGTGTTGTCGATCATGGCCTACGACACCGAGGAGGAGGCCGAGCGGATCGCCAACGACACCCCGTACGGCCTGTCCGGCGCGGTGTGGGCGCCGACCCGGGAGGCGGCGGTGGCGTTCGCGCGCCGGCTGCGGACCGGGCAGGTCGAGATCAACGGCGGCGCGTTCAACCCGATCGCGCCGTTCGGCGGGTACAAGCAGTCGGGCAACGGGCGCGAACTCGGGCGCCACGGCCTGGAGGAGTACCTGGAGGTCAAGGCGCTGCAGTTCTGAGGCGCTGCCGTCCGAGACGCCGTGGTTCCGAGGCGTTGCGGTAGCGGTGGGTTGTTCGGTGGTGTTCGACAAAGTGCGGATCCGTACGTTGTCGGGCACCACTGTGACCGCTCGATGTCCGATTGGTTAAGTTCACAGGGTCCCGCAACACAAGAGTGTGGAGTCCGCTGTGAGCACTGCCCTTCTCGATGCGCGCCGCCCCGTTCTGGCCGACCTCGTCCCGGCCCGCGTCTTTCGCGGCGCGGCCGTCCGTGATGCCGCGCTGATCGTCGGCGCGTCCGCGTTCGTCGGCCTCGCCGCCCAGATCTCCGTCCCGGTGCCCGGCTCGCCGGTGCCGGTGACCGGCCAGACCTTCGCCGTCCTGCTCGCCGGCAGCGCGCTCGGCGCCTGGCGCGGCCTCGCCGCGATGGTGCTCTACCTGGGCCTGGGCGCGGCCGGGATGCCCTGGTTCGCGGAGGGCACCTCCGGGACCGGATTCCCGACCCTGGGCTACGTGTTCGGCATGGTGCTCGCGGCGACCGCGGCCGGCTTCCTGGCCCGGCGCGGGACCGACCGCAGCCCGCTGCGCACCGCGGGCACGATGCTCCTCGGCAACGCGGTGATCTACGCGGCGGGTCTCACCTACCTCGCGCACGACCTGGGCATCTCGATGTCGCAGGCGTACGAGATCGGCATGCGCAACTACCTCTTCGGCGACGCGGTCAAGATCGTGCTGGCGATGGCGCTGCTGCCCAGCGCCTGGAAGCTGGTCGGCCGGCGCGGCTGACGCCTCGCCGGCTCCACGGGATGCGCAATCCCGATCACCCGTACCCCGTCCCCCCGTTCGTGGGGAGGCGGGGTACGGATTTTTGCGGCGAAGGGCGTGCGAAGGCGCCTAACCTCGTGTCATGAGACCCGGGGCTACCAAACGCATCACCATCGGCGGGACCGTCGTGGCCTTCCTCCTCGTGGCCGGCCTGGGCAACCAGTGGGTCTTCAAGGAGGCGTGGAAGGCCAGTCGTGATCACGACAAGTGGTATGTGACGCTGCTGCGCATCATCGGCTTTCCGTTGTGGATCGTGGACCGGGACGACCTGGGTGACGAGTTCCGCTACACCTTCACCACCCGCTACGTCACCGCCGGATTCGTCGGCTTCGCGCTGTTGCTCCTGATGGTCGCCGCGCTGCTCGCGCTCGGTGCGCGCGGTCTGGGCGAACGGTCCGGCGGGTTCACCGCGTTCGTGGTCGGCTGGTTCTCGCTGGTGATCGGCGGCGCGGTGTACGGGCTGACCGTGTTCGCCATCGCCTACGACGACGAGCCGACCATCCGTGGGGGACCCGGGTTCGACCGGGCCATGGCGCACGCGCAGTCCGGGGCCTACTTCGGCGTCCTCGTCGGCTGGCTGGTCGGCCTGGCGGCGGTGGCCGCCTACCGGTCGGCGGCGACCCACGGGCCGCCCGCCTCGCCCCTGTCGCCGGGCGGATACGGCCCGCCCTTCGACTACGGCCCGCCGTCCGCCTCCGCCAACCCCGGCTACGGCGCGCAGTCCGGCTACGGCGCCCAGTCCCCCTACGACGCGCCGACCACCATCCGACCGGCCGGGCCGCCGCCCACCGCGCCGCCGCGGCCGACCGGTGCGCCGGACACGCCACCCGGTGGATACCGGCCCTGACGGGACGTTCGGGACCGGGCCTGAGAGACTGCGCCCCATGCGCGTTTACCTCGGCTCCGACCATGCCGGCTACGACCTCAAGCAGCACCTCATCGCGTGGCTCGACGCCAACGGCCACGAGGCCGTCGACTGCGGCCCGGCCGTCCAGGCCGACTCCTACGACTACCCCGTGTACTGTCTGCGCGCCGGCGAGCGCGTCGCGGCCGACCCCGGCAGCCTGGGCGTGGTCCTCGGCGGCTCCGGCAACGGCGAGGCGATCGCGGCGAACAAGGTCAAGGGGGTGCGCTGCGCCCTGGTGTGGAGCGAGGAGACCGCGTCGCTGGCCCGTGAGCACAACAACGCGAACGTGATCTCGATGGGCGCGCGCATGCACACCCTCGACGACGCGACCAAGTTCCTCGAGGTCTTCGTGAACACGCCGTACAGCGAGGCCGAGCGGCACACCCGCCGGATCTCCATGCTGACCAAGTACGAGAACACCGGCGAGCTGCCGGCCCTGCCGTAGCCCGCGACCCGCACCTCTCACCGCCCCCGATCGGTCCGTCCGGTCGGGGGCGGTCGTGTGTCGGTGCGGGTCGGTAGCGTGGAGGGCGACACACCCCCCATGTCCCCATCCGTCGCAGCGCTGGAGGCCGCGTGCCCGAGGGCCACACCATTCACCGTCTCGCCGCCGAGCACCGGGAGCGCTTCGCCGACGTGCCGCTGCGACTGAGCAGTCCCCAGGGGCGCTTCGCGGAGAGCGCCGCGCTGCTCGACGGCGAGCGCCTGGTGGACACCGACGCGCACGGGAAGCACCTGTTCCTGGAGTTCGCCGGCGAGCGTTTCGTGCATGTGCACCTGGGTCTCTACGGACAGTTCTCCTTCGGCGAGGGCGAGAAGTTGCCGGAGCCGGTCGGCCAGGTGCGGCTGCGGATGGCCGCGAAGGTCCCCGGCGGGGCGAGCTGGGCCGATCTGCGCGGACCGACCGCGTGCCGGCTCCTGGAGCGGGCCGAGAAGGACGCGGTGCACGCCCGGCTCGGCCCCGATCCGCTGCGCGACGACGCCGACCCGGCCGCGGCCTGGCGGCGGATCGAGCGCAGCGCGAAGCCGATCGGCGCGCTGCTGATGGAGCAGGACGTGCTCGCGGGTGTCGGCAACGTCTATCGCGCCGAGGTGCTGTTCCGCTTCGGGGTGGACCCCAAGCTGCCGGGCAAACGGCTGGCGCGGGCCACCTGGGACGCGATGTGGGCCGACCTGGTGCTGCTGATGCACGAGGGCGTGCGGCTGGGGCGGATCGACACGGTGCGGCCCGAGCACACCCCCGAGGCGATGGGTCGCGAGCCGCGCAAGGACGACCACGGTGGCGAGGTGTACGTCTACCGGCGCACCGACGCGCCCTGCCTGATCTGTGAAACCCCGGTGCGGACCGCCGAGTTGGTCGGGCGGAATCTGTTCTGGTGTCCCACCTGCCAGCCGTCGGCGTAACCTCCGGTTGGTTCCCGTTCGGTAGTGTCGCGGAGTGGCCGCGCCGACGAGCAGGGTGAACCGGGCAAGCCGGACGGGGAGGTGGGCGGCCCCGGCTCGCCGGGGCCGGCGGATCGTGGCCTGGTTGCGGCATCGGGTGTTCCCCTCCGACCGCTTCGCGCTGGCCGTTCTGCTGGTCGCGGTCACCGCGTGCGGGCTGCTCTCCGACCTGAACGCCGACTGGTTCCCGGCGACCGCGCCGGTGCTGCCGATCCTGGTCGGCGGCCTGGTGCTGCGCATGCCCAGCCTGCTGCTGCTCTACGCGGCGACCGCCGGGGTGCTGGTCGCGCAGGACCGGGTGCACGACCCCGACGAGGTCACCGCCGGCACCGTCCTGGTGGTCGCGGCGGTCGCCGGCATCGTGTTGCTGATGGCCCGGATGCGGACCCGGCTGGGCGTGCAGTGGACGCGCGGCGAGTCGATGTTGTTCGACCTGCGCGACCGGTTGCGGGCACAGGGCGAGATGCCGGTGTTGCCGTCGCAGTGGCACACCGAGGTGGTGCTGCGACCGGCCGGCGGGCAGTCGTTTTCCGGCGACTTCCTGGTCGCCGCCCGGAGTTCGACCGGTGGGCGGGTGCTCGAAGTGGTGCTGGTCGACGTCTCCGGCAAGGGGTTGGCCGCGGGGACGCGGGCGCTGATGCTCTCCGGCGCGTTCGGCGGGCTGCTCGGGTCGCTGCCGCCGCACGGATTCCTGCCGGCCGCCAACGACTACCTGCTCCGCCAGGAGTGGGCCGAGGGCTTCGCGACGGCGGTGCACGTGGTGCTCGACCTGGAGTCGGGCGAGTACGAGTTGTTGTCGGCGGGCCACCCGCCGGGTGTGCACTGGATCGCCGAGACCGGCCTCTGGCGGGTGGTCGAGGCGGTCGGCCCGCTCCTGGGCGTGCTCGACGACGCCACGTTCGAGGGGGTGCGCGGCCGACTGGACCACGGCGACGCGCTGCTGTTGTTCACCGACGGCATGGTGGAACTGCCCGGCGAGGACATCGCCACCGGCATCGACCGGTTCCTGGGCGAGGCGGAGCGGCTGGTCCGGGACGACTTCCACGACGCGGCGCGGCGGATCGTGGCGGCGGCCGGGCGCAACGTGGGCGACGACCGTGCGGTGGTGCTGCTGCGCCGACGCTGAGCCCGGCCGAGGTCAGTGCGTACGCGGTCGCGCGGGCGGTGCCAGGGCGGTCAGTTCGGCCGGGGTTCGGGGCAGCGTGCCGGGCGGGGCCACCCCGTGGGCGATCAGTACCGCGGCCACCGCGTGCGCCCAGGTCGGCCGCAGGCTCGCGGCGGCGAGCAGTGCGGTGTCCGCGAGCAGTTCCTCGGCCGGCCCGGTGTGCAGCCGCCCGTCGGCGAGCACGGCCGCGTCGTCGGCCCAGCGCAGCGCCAGGTCCACGTCGTGGGTGGCCATCACCACCGTGGTCCCGGCCGCGCGCAATTCGGCGAGCGTGTCGAGCAGCGCCTCCTGGCCGGCCGGATCCAGGCCCGCCGTCGGCTCGTCCAGGACCAGCACCTCCGGCCGCATGGCGATCGCGCCGGCGATCGCCACCCGCTTGCGCTGCCCGAAGGACAGCAGGTGCACCGGACGCTCGGCCAGGTCGGCGATGCCCAGCGCGGCCAACGCCTCGGCCACCCGCGAGCGCACCTCGTCCGGCCCGAGCCCGAGGTTGAGCGGCCCGAAGGAGACGTCCTGGGCCACCGACGCGGAGAACAGCTGGTCGTCGGGATCCTGCACGACCAACTGCACCACCCGGCGCAGTTCGGCGAGTCCCTTGCGGTCGTGCCGAATCGGCGTGCCGTGCAGCTCCACCCGACCCGAACCCGGCACCAGGCCGCCGGTCAACAGCCGCAGCAGCGTGGTCTTGCCGCTGCCGTTCGGCCCGAGCAGGGCCAGCGCCCGGCCCGCCGGGACGGCCAGGGACAATCCGCTCAGCACCGGCGGCCCGTCCTCGTAGGCGTAGCCGACCTCTCGTACCCGCAGCGGAATCACGGCATCACCGATTCCAGGAGAAGGGTGGCGACGACGACCGCCGCCACGAGGAACACGGACCGGGCGACGAAGCCGCGCGAGACGGGCACCTCGTCCACGAGCACCCGCAACCGCCCGTCGTAACCGCGCCCGGCCAGCCCCTCCTCCAGTCGCCGGGCCCGCGCGAAGGCGTGCACGAACACCGCCGACCCGAGCCCGGCCACCGAGCGCCACCGGGCGCGCCGGGTGCGATGCCCGAGCCGCCCGGCCTGGGCCTGGTTGATCCGGGCGGTGGTGTCGTACAGCAGGAACAACATCCGATACATCACCGCCGCCACGTCCACCACGGCCGCCGGCACGCCCACCCGGGTCAGCCGGGGCAGGACGTCCGACAGCGGCGTGGTGAACGCGAACAACAACATCGCCAACCCGGCCGCACCGGAGCGGGCCACCAACTCGCCCGCGTGGCGCGGTCCGTCCGGCGCCCAGCCGACGCCGTCCGCGCGGATCGACACGAGCAGCGTCAGCGCGCCGGTCACCGCGAATCCCAGCGGCGCGCGGGCCGCCCGCCACAGCCGTCGGGCGGGCACCTCGGCGAAGCCGAGCGCGATGGTCAGCACGGTGACCGCGACCAGCACCGCGCCGGGCCAGGGTGGCAGCGCCACCGCGCACCCGAGCAGCCCGAAGGAGAGCACGGCCTTGTCGGCCGGATGGCGGCGGCGCCAGGCACTGGCGTGCGCCGCCGCGTCG
This sequence comes from Embleya hyalina, assembly GCF_003967355.1. Taxonomy (GTDB): domain Bacteria; phylum Actinomycetota; class Actinomycetes; order Streptomycetales; family Streptomycetaceae; genus Embleya; species Embleya hyalina. The sequence continues at coordinate 94,812 of NZ_BIFH01000043.1, forward strand.
ATCGGCAACACGGGTCAGCGACCCGGCGCCGATACCGGGTCCTCCGCGGTCGCCGGATCGGGGCCCGGGCCCGATTCGTCGGGGGTGTCGCTCGCCTCGGGCGCGAGCTTTCGGCGGGTGCGCTTGACCCCGAACATGTACCCGACCACACCCGCGCCGAGCGCGGCCTGGAGCGCGAACAGGCCGGACTCGATCTCGCCGGACGGCGGCTCGTACAGCGGGCTGAACCACGGCTTGTAGTCCGGGTCGTTCTCGGTGATCGCGGTCTCCGCCTGGGTGTCGGCGCCCGCGAACGGCTCGTCCTTGTCGTCGCCCATGCCGAACACCACGGGCAGCGCCGCCAGCAGCACCACGGCCAGCACGATCAGCAGGTTGATCTTCGTCGAGCGCTTCACTTGCTCTTCTCCTCCTCGCGCACGGGCCGCGCGTCGGTCAGCACGCCGAGGCGGATCAGGTCACCGCGACTGGACTGGCGCAGCAGGCGCACCACCAGGACGGTCAGCAGGCCCTCGCTGATCGCCAGCGGGATCTGGGTGAGCGAGAAGATGCCGCCGAACTTGGCCAGCGCGCCCGGGAATCCGCTGTCCGGGTCGGGGAAGGCGAGGGCGAGTTGCACGCTGGTGACGCAGTAGGTGCTCAGGTCCGCGACGAACGCGCCGGCGAACACCGCGACGTCCAGCGGCATGGTGCCGCCGCGCCGGTCCAGGAGCGAGCGGGTGAGCCGATACGCGCCGTAGCCGGCCCAGGGGCCGACGATCGCCATCGAGAACACGTTCGCGCCGAGCGTGGTCAACCCGCCGTGGGCGAGCAACAGCGCCTGGAAGAGCAGGGTGATCGTGCCGAGCACCGCCATGATCGGCGGCCGGAACAGGACGGCGCCCAGGCCGGTGCCGGTGGGATGCGAGCAACTGCCGGTGACGGATGGGATCTTCAGCGCGGACAACACGAACGAGAAGGCGCCGGACGCGCCGAGCAGCAGGGTGTTCTCGGGCCGGTCGCGCACCTCGCGGGTGAGCGCGCGGGCGCCGTGGACGACGAACGGGGCCGACGCGACGCCCCAGGCGGCGGCGTGTTCCCAGGGCAGATAGCCCTCGGCGATATGCATGAGGAAGGGTCCCTCTCCAACACCTCGTGGACGGACGATCGCCGTGGCCGGTCTCCTGGCTGACGGGTCGTGCGTTCACGTCTCCGCCTTCCCGGGTCCGCGACAGCGGTCCCAGTGGCTTCCCGAGGCGACGAATCAACGTTTCCGCGGGGGTGGAGGAGAACTTCCCGATCACAGTGGCGAGGGCCGCGCCGGCATCGAACCGGCTTCCCGAGCACCACGGCGAGCCGACACTAGTGGTCGAGTGGACATGGCGACAAGGTGGCATCTGCAAACCGTGCGCAAGACCACAAGGCGGGCGGTACGGCGGAGCAATAGCCGCATTCCGGGGCGGTGCGCGACGGCCGTCGGCGCGGGGCACGCTCGCGGTCGTGGGGTCGGGCGCCCCCGCCCCGGTCCGGGGGAGCGGCCCGGGCCTCAGCGCAGTCCGGGGCCGCGCCCTCGGATCACCAGGGTGCCCGCGACCCGGTCGCCGATCCGTCGGCCCCGCTCGCTGGTGAGCACCGCGACCAATCCGATCGCGCCGAACGCGAACGCGTCGACGCACAACAGCACCCAACGGATCGCGAGTTGGCGCCGCCCGGCCCGACCGCCGGACACGTCGACCACGCGGATCCCGAACAACTGCATGCCCCACGTGCGTCCGTCGTGCTCGGCGGGACGCAGCACCCAGTACCAGAACAGGATCGCCACCGCGACCACGAGCACACCGACGGTGATCGTCGCGGTGAGCGGGCCGCTGCGGATCGAACCGTCGGGGTGTGTGGGCAGCAGCACGAACAGGAACATCGCCGCGCCGGGCAGCAGCGCGGAGGCGATCACGTCCACCACGAACTGACCGATCCGTCGGTAGAGCACCGACGGGCCGACCCGATGTTCGACCGCCGGCAGCCACACCCGGGCGCGCGGCCCGACGGGATGGACCGAGCGCGCGAACCGCTGCGGAAGGCTCCGTTCGTACATGTTCTTGTACTTTCCGCAACCGGGCGGGTTGACTCCCGGCACGGCGGATCTCGCGGAGATTGCGCCCGGTCGGCGGACAACGGGCCCGACCGGACGGCGGCGAAATGATCATCGATCGGCGGGATCGACCGAAATCGATCAGATCGTCATCGGGCCGTCGACCCCGAACAGGTCCGGCTCGGAGCGGCTGATCACGTCGTACAACGGCTTGTAGTTGATCCACGCCACCGTGTCGTTGCCGAGCTGGTCCCGGGTCAGCCGCGCGTTCTCCGGCGAGATCGGCCGCAGTTCTCCGGCCGCCTGGGCCAACAGTTGCACCTGGCACGAGCGCTCCATGGTGATGAACCACCAGGCCGCCGCGTCCACGGACCGTCCGACGGTGAGCAGACCGTGGTTGCGCAGGATCAGCGCCTTGTGCGAGCCCAGCGTCTTGGCGATCCGCCGTCCCTCCTCGGCGTCGAGCACCACGCCCGCGTAGTCGTCGAAGAGTTCGTGGTCCTCGTAGAACGGACACACGTCCTGGGTGATCGGCTCGAGCCGGATCCCGAGCGCGGACAACGCGCGTCCGTGCGTGGAGTGGCTGTGCGCCGCGGCGACCACGTCCGGACGGGCCGCGTGGATCTGCGAGTGGATCGCGAACGCGGCCTGGTTGACGTGGAAGCGACCCTCGACGACCTGTCCCTCGTGGTTGACCAGGATCAGGTCGTCCACGGTGATGTGCTTGAACGACATCCCGAACGGGTTCACCCAGAAGTGGTCGACGAACTCGGGGTCGCGCGCGGTGATGTGCCCGGCCACCCCCTCCTCGAAGCCGAACCGGCCGAACAGTCGCAGCGCCGCCGTCAGTCGTTCCTTGCGGTGCCGGCGCTCCCGTTCGACGGTCTCGAACGTGGGCGGCAGCGCGAAGCTCAGGTCGGTGGGCGAGACCGGTCGCGGCGCCGACCGCTCGGCGCTCGGCGGGCCGTCCTGGGGGCGGGGCGCATCGGTGGCGGACATGTCCATCTCCTCGGGCTCGGGGCGCGCACGGGTGCCGCCGACGCTACTCGCGAGTCACATCCGAGGACAGCCTCGCGCGGGCGCCGGATCGCGCGGAGTCGGGGCCGAGAGCCGGTAGGTGCCGGCCGAGGCGGTGCGGGTGGGCCGAGGCGGTGCGGGTGGGCCCGGGGGGGCGAGCGGCCCGGGATTCTAGCGTCCGAACGTCGGGCGGATCGGGTTTCCGGCAATTAATCGAATATTGCCCACGACCGCCTTCGGGCCGCTCCTACGCTGCCGTTCAGCGAGTCCGGGAGGTCGAGTCCGAAGCAGTCGAACTCGAATTCCCGGACCCGCTCGAAGGCGACGGGAAAAGTACACGCGGACGTATGCGGGGGGAAGGGGTGCGTGAGGTGAGCGGCGGAGGAGCGCATTCCACGGAGGTCGCGAATATCGGCGTACGGGCGCCCTCGGGGGCGCCCGGGCCCGGCCGGGGCGACGGGGTGGGGTCGCGGGCCAGGACCGAGGCGGGCCGCCGGGGCACGCCCGCGCGAGCGCCCGCGTCCAGGAGCCCGATCGCGAGGAGTTGGGCGGAGATGGCACCACCCCCACGCCGATCCAGACCGTCCCGGCGCAGATCAGCCGACCCGCCGACCGGATCCGATCCCGGGCGGGCCCCATCGATCGAGGTGGATGTCATCGAAGCAGTCGAGGTCGATCCCCCCGCGCCGGCCGAGGTCGAACCGATCGCACCGATCGCACCGATCGAGGCGACCGCGGTCGGCGGGCCGCTCCCGAGCGATCCGGACCCGGAACCGGCCGGGTCCGGCGACGAGCCCGTCGGAGTCCACCGGAAAGCCGCACCGCCGATCGCCCCGGAGGCAATCATGGCCAATATGGAAACGGCCCTCAAGGAAGCAATGACGATCGAGGGCGCCGTGGGGGTGGCCCTGGTCGACTACACCAGCGGAATGGCGCTCGGAATTCTCGGCGGCAGCAAGGAACTCGATCTCAACGTGGCCGCCGCCGGGAATACCGACGTGATGCGCGCGAAGATGCGCACGATGGAGATGTTGCACCTCGGCGACCAGATCGAGGACATCCTGATCACGCTCGGCAAGCAGTACCACCTGATCCGCCCGCTGTCCGGTCGGGCCGGGAAGGGGCTGTTCCTCTACCTGGTGCTGATGAAGGACCGCGCCAACCTCGCGCTGGCCCGACACAGCCTCAAGCGTGTCGAGGAGGAGATCGAGGTCTGAACCCGGGCGCGCCCGCGAGCCGAGGCCCGTCGGCGCACCCGCAGACCCATCCTCGACACCTCTCGGCGCCCCCGCCCCCCGTGCGGCGGGCGCCGGTGGGGTGTCCGGGGACACGTGCGGCGGCCCTGGTCTCCCCGCTCCGTCTCGGATATGACGGTACGTCAGATGTACCGTCGAGCCTCGACGTACCTCGCGCGGGCGATCACCCACCCGATCGTGCGCGGATCGTGTCCCCCGAGTCCTCCGAGGAGCCGCATGTTGTCGGGCGAGAAGATCCTGATCACCGGTCCCGCGGGCCAGATCGCCTATCCGCTGACCGAATACCTGGCCCGGGACAACGAGGTGTGGGGCATCGCCCGCTTCTCGAACGCCGAGGACCGGGCGCGGGTGGACGCCCTCGGGGTGACCACGCGCGCCGTCGACCTGGGCTCGGGGGCGTTCGACGAGCTGCCCGAGGACTTCACGTACGTCCTGCACCTGGCCACCTTCCAGGGCCCCGGACTCGACTACGACGAGGCGCTGCGGGTCAACGCGGAGGGCACGGGCCTGCTGCTCCGGCACTGTCGTCGGGCCAAGGCCGCGCTGGTGATGTCCACCGCGTCGGTACTCAAGCCGCACCCGGACCCGATGCACGTCTTCCACGAGAGCGACCCGCTCGGCGACGCCAACGTCACGCACGCGCCGACCTACTCGGTGTCCAAGACCGCCGAGGAGGCGGTCGCCCGCTACTGCGCCCGCGCCTTCGACCTGCCCGTGGTGATCGCCCGGATGAACGCCTCGTACGGCCCCGGCGGCGGGCTGCCGACCATGCACATGGACGCGGTGCTCGCCGGCCGGCCGATCACGACCCGCTGGGACCCGTGCATGTACAGCCCGATCCATCAGGACGACATCAACAGCCAGACGGCGGCGCTCCTGGACGCGGCGTCCACCCCCGCGACGGTGGTCAACTGGGGCGGCGACGAGCCGGTGAGCGTGCAGGAGTGGGCGGCGTACACGGCCGAGCTGAGCGGCCTGCCCGCCGAGGTGGTGGTGCGCGAGCAGCCCGGCACGCTGCGTGGGCAGATCCAGGACACCACGAAGCGGGCGGCGATCACCGGGCCGTGCGCGGTCGACTGGCGCGCGGGACTGGCCCGGGTATACGCCTCCCGGCGCGAGGATTCGGCCCGACCGGGTCGGGCGGCTTCCGGCCGCGCTCGATAGCGTCGAGTCGTCACGTCTTACTCGCGCCGTCGCGGAGCGCTCCACGTCCTCGGATCGGGTGGCTGCGGCGGCACCACGCAGGAGGGACAACGATCATGGGCATCCTCGATACCCCCATCGCCACGCTGGCGGGGGAGAGCACGACCCTGGGCGAGGTGACCGGGGGGAAGGTGGCACTCGTCGTCAATGTCGCGTCCAAGTGCGGCCTGACCCCGCAGTACACGGGCCTGGAGGAGTTGCAGAAGGAACTCGGCTCGCGCGGCTTCACCGTGGTCGGCGTGCCGTGCAACCAGTTCATGGGCCAGGAGCCGGGCAGCGCGGAGGAGATCCGGGAGTTCTGCTCGACCACCTATGGGGTGACCTTCCCGCTCACCGAGAAGGTCGACGTCAACGGCGCCGACCGGCACCCGCTCTACGACGTGCTCACCGCGGCCTCCGACGCCGAGGGCGGCGCGGGCGACGTGCAGTGGAACTTCGAGAAGTTCCTGCTCTCCGCCGACGGCGCCATCGTCGGTCGGTTCCGTCCCAAGACCGACCCGCACGACCCGAACCTGATCGCCGCGATCGAGAGCGTCCTACCCAAATAGCCCGCACGTCCGCCTCGTTCGCGAACCCCGGGTCGACGCCGACCGGGGTTCGCGGACGAGGCGGGACACGGGTGCGGTACGACGCGCTCGGCGGCACGGGCCCGGATCGGCCGGGTCAGACCAGCGCCCAGACCGCGGTCGCGTCGTCGCAGACCTTCCCGCGCGGCCAGCGCGCGCCGTCCGCGTCGGAGGCCTCCGCCGCCCGTACCCGCGCCAGCAGTTCCGCCGGTCCGAAGTGGCGCAGCGTGGTCATCAGCCGGTCCCAGTCGCCGATCCCGAACCGGTCCACCAGTCGACTGGCCCCGTCGGTGAGCGCGGCGAACGCGCGCACCTCGCCGAGTGCCAGACCGCCCGTCAGCGCCTCGCCGGCGGCCGCCGGATCGGCCGCCGCGACCCAGTGGCCGCCGGGCACGTTGCGCGTCGCCCGGACCGTATCGGCGTACTCCTGATGTGCCGTCAGGTAGCCGGAGCTGCCCGCCGGATGGGCGTTGCGCCGGCGTCGCGCCGCCGCGCCGACCACGCCCAGTCGATCGTCGGTGACCACGGTGAGGTCGTCGTCCCGCTCGATCAGCAGCGTCGAATCGGACAGCACCAGGTATTCCAGCCGGTCCCCGACCACCCGCACCACCACGGCGGTCGCGGCCGGCGCGTCGGGCCGGGCCAGGTCGCACCCGTCCACGTGCAGCGCCGAGGTGTCCTCGATCGCGTCGTGCAGGCACTCGGCGAGGGAGCGGTCCGGCCGCCCGCCGCTGTGGGTGAACAACGCGGTGCCCAACCGCTCGACGAACCAGGGCACGCCGTGTTTGCAGCCGTTGTCCGAACTCGACGTCACACCGTCGAGCAGCACCAGCGTCGTCGGTCCCGCGACGACGAAATCCTCGTTCGGCCCGCCCGGATGACCCGGTTCGGTCGCGAATTCCACGCGCATCGCGGACATCCCTCCCTTTTAGGTGCCACGCCGTACGGCTGCCCCGCGCCCGAGGCCGGGAAACGGCCGTTGATCATGCCCCCCTGCCTGGGACGCTCGGAAAGTTCACAGCGGTTTCACGAAACGGTTTCGCGTGAGGTCTCGTGTGGGCCGGGGAACTGCCCCTACTCTCTGGCTTCGAGACACCTTCAGGCCCCACTTCTACGCGCGTCACCAACCGGCGCGCCCTCCGAAGGGATCCCATGTTCGGGATTGGACGACGCCGCGGTCGCCTCGCCCTCACCGGCCTGGTCGCCGCGAGCCTGCTCACCATGGGCGGCACCGCGACGGCCGGCCCGGGCGCCGACCGCGGCCGCCCCTCCGGCACGACGGACCTCGAATTCCTGGCGCTCAACGACCTGCACGGCAACCTGGAGGAACCGCAGGGTTCCGCCGGAAACGTCACCGAGATCGGTCCCGACGGCAAGCCCGTCTCGATCCCGGCCGGCGGCATCGAGCACCTGGCCACCCAACTGCGCGCGGAGCGGGCGAAGAACCCCAACTCGCTGACCATCGCGGCCGGCGACATGATCGGCGCGAGCCCGCTGCTCTCCGGGCTGTTCCACGACGAGCCGACGATCGAGGCGCTGAACAAGGTCGGCCTCGACGTCACCTCCGTGGGCAACCACGAGTTCGACGAGGGCAAGAAGGAACTGCAGCGCATGCAGTACGGCGGCTGCCACCCCAAGGACGGCTGCTACACGCCGGGCCGCACCTTCGAGGGCGCCGACTTCCAGTACCTGGCCGCGAACGTGCTCGACGAGCGCACCGGGCTGCCGATCCTGGCGCCGGTGAGCATCAAGAACGTGGGCGGCGCGCGCGTCGGCTTCATCGGCATGACCCTGGAGGGCACGCCGGACATCGTCACCGCCGAGGGTGTCAAGGGCCTGACCTTCAAGGACGAGGTCAAGACCGCCAACGCCGTGGTGCCGTGGCTGCGGCTGTTCGGCGTCGAGTCGATCGTGGTGTTGCTGCACGAGGGCGGCCTGCCGACGAGCAACGCGTACAACTACGACTGCAACGCGGGTGGCAACCTGGGCCTGTCCGGCCCGATCGTGGACATCGCCAAGAACCTGGACCCGGCGATCGACCTCGTCGTCACCGGCCACACCCACCAGGCGTATGCGTGCGACATCCCGGACCCGGCGGGCAAGCCGCGCCTGGTCACCAGCGCGTCGTCCTACGGGAAGATGTACACCAGGATCGACCTGACCTACGACAAGCGCACCCGCGACATCGTGCGCACCTCGGTCAAGGCACAGAACACGGTCGTACGCCGGGACACCCCGAAGGCCCCGGACCTGACGCAACTGCTCGCCGACTGGCAAAAGCTCGCCGCCCCGGTGGCGAACCGCTCGATCGGCTACATCGCCGGCGACATCCGCGGCCGCGGCGCCACCACGCCCGAATCCCCGCTGGGCGACGTGATCGCCGACGCGCAACTGGAGGCGACCGCACCGGCCGACAAGGGCGGCGCGCAGATCGCCTTCATGAACCCGGGCGGCATTCGATCCGACCTGCAATACGCGGCCGCCGGGGCCGAGGGCAACGGTGTGGTCACCTACGCCGAGGCGTTCACGGTGCAGCCGTTCACCAACATGATGCAGACCCTCGACCTCAAGGGTCAGGCCGTACTCGACGTGCTGGCCCAGCAGTACTCCGGCGCCAACGCGGCCAACCCGAAGGTGTTGCAGATCTCGAAGGGCCTGACCTACACGACCGATCGGTCCAGGACGGGCGCCGAGAAGATCGTGCCGGGCAGCGTCAAGCTGAACGGCGTGCCGATCGACCCGGCCGCGACCTACAAGGTCAGCGCGAACGAGTTCCTGGCCGGTGGCGGCGACGGCTTCGCCGCCTTCAAGACCGGTACGAACAAGCTGGTCGGTGTTTCCGACCTGGACGCGCTGCTGGCCTACTTCGCCGCCCACTCGTCGGCGAGCGCGCCGCTCGCGCCGCCGGCGGCGGACCGGATCACCTTCATCGGGTGACCCTCGGCCGATCGCCCGGAAAGGCCCGGTCCCGGGTGGGGGCCGGGCCTTTCCGACGTATCGGCGCGCCGGTGCGGCCGGCCCCCGGCGGGCGTGCCGACACGGGGGCGATCGGGCGGCCGAGTGCCGGGTTCACCCCGCGACTGGGCCACAATCGCCCCATGAGCACACCGAGACGCCCCCCGACCGGGGCCGATGTGGCCCGTGCCGCAGGCGTTTCGCGCGCCACCGTGTCGTACGCGATGAACGACGTGCAGGACGCGCGCATCCCCGAGGAGACCCGACGGCGGGTACGCGAGGTGGCCGCCGACCTGGGCTACGAGCCGCGTTCGGACGCGCGTTCGCTCCGGCGCGGGCGCACCGACCTGGTGATCGTGCCCACCTACGTGGTGCCGTTCGGCCAACTCATCCAGCGGTTCCTCGACGGCCTGGCCCGCGAGTTGCACGGGCTCGGCCACACCCTGGTGATCCACGGCAACCCCGCCGCGCACGGGATCGAGGCGGCCAAGGCGTGGGGCGCGCTGAACCCGACCGTGGTCCTGGTGCTGCCCGAGCGCATGTCCGCCGAAGGGGTGGAGTACCTCACCGCGCGCGGAACCGCGGTGGTGGCCCTGGGGCACAGCGCGGTGCCGGTCGCGCTCAGCCTGAGGATCGATCACGCGGCGGCCGGCGCGTGCGCCGCGGAACACCTGATCGCGGGCGGGCGACGCGACTTCGCCGTGGTGGTGCCGCGCGAGCCGGGACTGATCGAGATCGGCCGGGAACGGCTGGCGGGCTTTCGGGCCTTCGCCGAGGCGGCCGGCGGGACGGTCCGCGTGGTGGAGATGGCGGAGAACGCGGCCGAGGCGACGCGGATCGTGGGGGAGTGGCGCGCCGGAGACCGCCCCGACGGGGTGTACGGCTACAACGACGAGTACGCGGCGCTGCTCCTGGGCGCGCTGGCCGACGCCGGCCTCGACGTGCCGGGGCGGCTCGCGGTGGTCGGCACCGACGATCTGGCGCTGTGCGAGATGGTCCGGCCGCGGCTGACCTCGGTCGCCTTCGAGGAGGTCATCCCGATGCGCGCGGTGGCGGCGGCCATCGTCGCGGCGGGCGAGGGCGCGGTGGCGGGCGAGTTGACGTTGTGGCGGATGGCGATGCGGGTCCGGGAATCGAGCTGAACCGGCCGCCCGTCGGGGCCGTTCGCCGCGTGTGCGCCGAGAGGTCGCGACGGGCGGCCGACGGCCCGTCAGCCGCCGGCGGTCCTCAGCTTGGCGATCTGGCGGGCCACCAGGTCGTCGGCCGGTAGGCCGGGTGTGGCCGCGGCCAAGTCGGCGTTGCTCACCACGACGATCGTCGGGCCGACGCGCACCACGATCATGCCGAGCGCGCCGCCCGCACCGGGGCTCATCCCGACCGCGAGCGACTCGTCGCCGAGCGCGGCGTGCGGGATCTCGGCGTACGTGTCGGTCTCGGTCGCGCCGTCGGCGTCGATCGAGGTGATCGACGGGCAACCGCGCAGCGCCCGGCGGCCCTGCGCGAACAGGTCCCGGGCACCGGCGTCGGTGAAGGCGAACAATTCGACGACGGTGAACCCGGTCGGGTTCGGATCGCCCCTGGTCACCGACGCCTGGGCGGACGCGATCGGGGCGGTCGCCGCCTGCCCGGGGCGCAGCAGGTCGATCACGGCCTGGCAGGAGGGCTGCTGGGCCCGCTCCCGGCTCTCGGGGTCGCCGCGCGAGCCGTCGTAGGCGCCCGCGGGCATCTCGGCGGCGGTCAACAGCGCGGCGTCGAGCCGGGATTGCGCGGCCGGATCGGATCCGTTCCCCGCCCCGGTCGGCCCGGACGACTCCTCGATGGGCGGCAGCGCCGGCGGCGGCTCCTCCGGCGCGGTGGTCGCGGCCGGCGGGGCCAGGCTCGGCGCGGCCTTGGCGGCCGGTGTCGTGGCGGCCGGCGTCGACGGTGCGGCGGCCTTGCCCGCGGCGGGCGCGGACGCCCGACCGGCCTCGTACTCGCGCGCCAGCGCCTCCTCGTCCCGACCACACGCGGTGGCGGTCAGGAGCAGGGCCCCGGCGACCGCCGCCGCGCCCACCCGGATCACGATCCTGCGCATACGCGCCTTCCTCCGAAGCAACGGGCCCGACCCACCACGGGGTCGGGACGACCCGGACGCCCGGGATCACACGAACGGGCGGAACCCGAACCGCCATCGCCGACCGCGTGCCACGAGGCGGCCCGGCGTGCCCCACCCCGACGCGAACCGGCACGTCGTCGATCGGGCGACGCGAGGGGCCTCATCATGGCCGACGCCCCTCGCCTTTGCCAACCGTCCGGCGCCACCCGCATCGGTGCCTGACCGACCGTCAAAAAGCCCGCATACTCATCGAATTCGCTCCGGGACGAAAGCGGGGGACGGTGGGCCGATCCGAGACCGACCCACCGGCACGGATCAGCCCTTGGCCGCCGCCACGACCTTCTCGACCTGCCTGGTCACCGTCGCGGTGTCCGGCAGCTTGGGAGTGGTGCCGGTGAACTCGACGATCCTGACCACGACCAACGTGCCGCCGACGCGGACCACGACCTGCCCGCCGCTGCCGCCGTCCTCCGGAGTGCTGTGGATCGCCAGCGTCTCGTCGCCGAGTTTGGGGTGGGCGGCCTCGGCGTGGCCGACCGTCGACGTCTCGCCCTCGGAGTCCTTGGTGGTGAGCGAACCGCACTTCGCGAGCGCGGTACGCGCCTTGCCCACGATCGTTTCCGCGTCGGTGCCCGCGAACGAGAACAACTCGGTCGTGATCACCGTCGACGGCGTCGGGGCGCCGCCGATCGTCACCGCGGCCTGGGCCGCGGCGACCGGCTTGACGGCGCCCTGTCGCGGCAGCAGCAGATCGGTGACCGGTTGGCAGTCGGGCACCGCCGCCGTCACCCGCTCGCCGGCCGCCTTCGGTTCCCGGGTGAGGTAGGTGCCCTGCGGCAGCTCCGCCGCCGTGAGGACCGCCTTCTCCAACTGTGCGGCGGTCAGCGGGGTTCCGACCGGGGCACCCGAGGCGACCGGCGCGCTCGGCGCCCCCGCGCCCGGTGCCCCTGCGGCCGGCGAGGGCGCGGTGACCGGGGTCGTGGTGGTCGTGCTGCTCGCGGCGGGCTTCCCCTCGGTCTTCTTGTCGTCGTCGGAGCCGCACGCGGTCGCCGCGAACACCACCGAACCGATGACCACCAGCGAGCTCGACCGAAACAGGGACTTGCGCATGAAGACGGAATCCTCCGGGGAATCTCGGCCGTGTCCAGGACCGCACCGCGTCGTCACGAGGGAGCGGACGAGGCGGTACGGATCGACGGGACGTGATCGGTCGTCAGGAAAGCGGTGGCAGCGACTGTGCGCCGATCGACGTCCCCCCACGAGACGTGCGTCCGACGGCGAACGGGCCGAGGGCTCCCGTGCGACGCGGCGCGAACCACCCGGCAAGGCAGGGGAGTTCGGGAGCGGATGACGAGAGCGCGCTCATCATGATGCAGCGCCCTCGCCTTTGCCAACTATTTAAGCCGAGCGGCCTCGATCACCTCGCGCCACCACGTCGGCAGCGCCTCCACCCGCCGGATCCACCCGGCCGGCGGCTCGGCGCGAACGCCGACGATTCCCCCGACGATCGCGCACGTCGTGTCCACGTCGCCGCCCGCGCTGGCGGTCGACCAGAACGCCGCCGCGTAGTCGTCGAGGTGCCGGGCCGCCGACCAGATCGCGAACGGGACGGTGTCGGGGGCGCTCACCAGACGGCCGTTGCCGAGCGTGCGAGCCACCGCGCGGGAGTCCGTGCGATCCGCCAACTCCAGTGCGGCGCCCAGGCGTTGGCGGACCAGCCCGGCGGGTGTGCGGTCCCGTGCGAAGGCGATGAGGTCGGCCGGCTCCGGCTGCTCCAGGATGGCCGCGCCCGCCGCCGCCACGGCCACCGCCACCGCGCCCGCGACGCCCTCGGGGTGGGTGTGCGTCACCTCGGCCGAGCGTGCCGCCTGCTCCACGACCGCGTCGAGGTCGGCCGCGAACCACGCGCCCAGCGGCGCCACCCGCATCGCGGCCCCGTTGCCCCACGAGCCCTGCCCGTCGAACGGTTCGGCGGCCAACGTCCGCCAGTCGCCGCCCTGACGCACCAGGCGCAACATCCGGTTCGTCGAGGGCCCGTAGCCCCGATCGAAGTCGTGCCGCACCGCGAACTCCCGGGCCAGCGCGTCCTGATCGACGCGCCCGCGCAGGCTCAGCTCGGCGTGCAGGACGCAGGCCATCTCGGTGTCGTCGGTCCACGGCCACTCGCCGTCCGGAAGGCGACGGTCGGCCAGGTGGGGGAGGTTGTCGGGGACGAAGAACTGGGCGCCCAGGGCGTCGCCGAGCGCGAGACCGCGCAGGGAGGCGAGGGCGGAGGAGTCATGGGTCATATGGACGGCCATTATCGCGTCCACCGTGCTTGGATGATCCGAATGACGTGCCATCAGCCACCCGCGTCCGGCTGCGAGTTCCCCCTCCCCGGCGGTATATCCGGGGGCGACCACCACCTCGCGGTTCGCGCGTGACCCCGACGGTCACCGCCGCCGTACTCGGCTCGGCCGGGCTGCACGCCGCCTGGAACGCGCTCGCGCACGGCCTCAAGGACCGGCTCGGGACCATGGTCATGATCCAGATGGCGAGCCTGGGCATCGGGCTGGTCTGCCTGCCCTTCGTCGGCATACCCGAGTCCGGCGCCCGGCCCTGGCTGCTCGGCTCGGCCGCCCTGCACGTGGTGTACCACCTGCTGCTGCTCGAGACCTATCGGCTGGGCGACTTCGGTCAGGTGTACCCGATCGCCCGGGGCACCTCCCCGTGGGTCACCGCACTGATCGGGGTGACCCTGCTGCACGAATACCTCAGCGTGACGCAGACCGTCGGCGTGGTGGTGATCTCGGCCGGGATGCTCGTGCTCGCCCTGGCCGGCGGGATACCGCGCCGGGCCGAGGCCGCCGCGGTCGCGGCCGCCTTCGCCACCGGCTGCGCGATCGCGCTGTACACCGTCCTGGACGGCGTCGGCGCCCGTTCCTCCGGCTCGGCGATGTCGTACGCGGCCTGGCTCTTCGTCCTCGAATCGGCCCCGACCATCGTGGTCCTGCACCTGCGCACACGCCGCGACCCCACCCGCGAGCGCAACCCGCAACGCGCCTGGGGCCTGCTCGGCGGCGCCATGTCGATCGCCGCGTACACCCTGGTCATCTGGGCCCAGACCCGAGGCACCCTGGCCACGATCGCCGCCCTGCGGGAAACCTCGGTGGTGATCGGCGCCGTGATCGGCACGGTCGTCTTCCACGAGACCTACGGCCGCCACCGCCTCGTCGCCACGATCCTGGTCCTGCTCGGCATCACCGCGATCAACATCGCGTAGCCCGTCGGAGCGACCCCGCCGACCGGGACAAAAAGTGAGATTGCCGACTTTTCTCATCGGCCCCACCGGCCGGCCGACCCCCACGACGGAACCGAGAATCCACTCCGAGGAACCCGGCGGCCGTCCGAAAAAGTCGGGACCAAGGTCCACCGGGCCGGGACCGAGGCCCCCGACCCTCCGACCGAATCCGCCCCGAATCCGCGCACCGCGTCCGGGCACGACAAAGGCCCAGTCCGGAGAAACAACCTCCGACCTGGGCCTTTACCTCTGGAGCGGGTGACGAGGATCGAACTCGCACCACTAGCTTGGAAGGCTAGGGCTCTACCATTGAGCTACACCCGCAGCTGGTGTGGCGTGCACGTGGCGCCTAGGTTAGCGGATTGGTGCGCGGCCAGTGCAGACTCTAGCGTGTCGTCCTCTAGACTTCATCGGGCGCCACGGGGCGTAGCGTAGTGGCTAGCGCGCCTGCTTTGGGAGCAGGAGATCGGGAGTTCGAGTCTCCCCGCCCCGACCACCACATCGAGAATTCGCTGCAGGATGGATCGGTACCACCGGTTCTGAACCTTCAGTGTGCCGTCAGGCAAGATGCACAGGCCCGGAAGAACAGCCCGCAGCAAGGAGACCCTTACCGTGAAGAGCGCCGTCGAGACGTTGAACCCGACCCGGGTTCGGCTCACCGTCGAGGTTCCCTCCGAGGAGCTGAAGCCCAGCCTCGACGCGGCGTACAAGAAGATCGGCAAGCAGGTGACGGTCCCGGGCTTCCGCAAGGGCAAGATCCCGGCGCGCATCATCGACCAGCGCTTCGGTCGCGAGGCCGTCTTCGTCGAGGCGTTCGACGACATCCTGTCCTCGTCGTACGGCAAGGCCGTCGAGGAGAACGAGCTGCGCGTGCTGGGCCAGCCCGAGGTCACCGAGGTCACCGACGTGACCGAGCTGGCCGGCGGCGCCGATCTGAAGTTCACCGCAGAGGTCGACACCCGTCCCGAGATCGAGCTGCCGGACTACTCCGGCATCGAGGTCGAGGTCGATGACATCACCGTCACCGACGAGGATGTCGCCGAGAAGATCGAGGAGCTGCGCGACCGCTTCGGTGCGCTGAACACCGTCGAGCGGGCCGCGGCCGAGGGCGACACCGTCGTCATCGACATCGAGGCCAAGGTCGACGGCGAGGTCCTGGAGGACGGCGTCGCGAAGGCGATGTCGTACCAGATCGGCGGCGACACGATGCTGGACGGCCTCGACGCCGCCGTCATCGGCGCGTCGGCCGGCGAGACCAAGACCTTCGAGACCGAGCTCCAGGGCGGCAGCGCCGCCGGGCAGACGGCCGAGGTCTCGGTCGTGGTGACCACCGTCAAGGCCAAGGAGCTCCCCGAGCTCGACGACGACTTCGCGCAGCTGGCCAGCGAGTTCGACACGCTGGACGAGCTGAAGGCGGACCTGCGCGAGAAGCTGGACCACCAGAAGCTGCACGACCAGCAGAACGAGGGCCGGGACAAGGTCCTCGAAGCCCTGCTGGAGCAGATCGAGGTGCCGCTGCCGGAGAGCATCGTCACCGAGGAGATCGAGCAGCGCCGCGGTCAGCTGGAGCAGCAGCTCGGCATGATGGGCATGGACCTGGCCAAGTGGCTGGAGATCCAGGGCCAGACCGCCGAGGAGTACGAGGAAGAGCTCCAGGACAGCGTGCGCAAGGGCATGCGCGCCCAGTTCGTGCTCGACGAGGTGGTGAAGAAGGAGCAGCTCTCCGTCAACCAGGAAGAGCTGACCCAGCACCTCATCCAGCGGGCGCAGCAGTCCGGCATGAGCCCCGACCAGTTCGCCCAGCAGGTCATGCAGTCCGGCTACGTGCCGGTCCTGGTCGGCGAGGTCGCCCGCGGCAAGGCCCTGGAGGTCATCGCCAAGGGTGCCAAGGCCAAGGACGCCTCGGGCAACGAGGTCGGCCTCGGCGTCGACCTGCACGCGGACGACCACGAGGGCCACGACCACGCCGAGACCGAAGAGGCCGCGGCGACGGACGAGGCCGGCACGGACGAGGCCGCGGCGGACAAGACCGAGGCCTGATCCACCCTCCCGCACCGGCCACGACCGGCGCGGCACGCGACACCCGGGCCCGGTCCCCGCTTCGGCGGGGGCCGGGCCCGTCGGCATGCTCCGAAGGCCCGGAGAGGGGCGCACACGCCTCCGTGGCGGCATCCGGGGCCCGGTGGTCGATCCGGGCCCGATCCGCGCGCGACTACCCCGTCACCGGCCGGATATCGCCTTGCTGCGCTCTGGGCGAACAGTCCTGAGTCTGGGATGGCCTGCGACGATCCGCGCGTTAGGGTCGCTGTACGAAGGGGGTCACCCGCCACAAAAGCAGGTGCCTCCCAAGGTCGACTTCGTGACGGCTCGGGATTGCCGTCGGAAACGAGCAGGTGGATACGTGACGAATCCGCAGATCGTGACTCCGGGGCTCGCGGTGCCCACTTCGCGTGCATCTCAGCCGGGTGGGATGGGGCTCGACGACCAGGTCTACAACCGGTTGCTGCGCGAGCGGATCATCTTCCTCGGCTCGGTCGTCGAGGACCAGATCGCCAACGCGATCTCCGCCCAGCTGCTGCTGCTGAACGCGGAGGACCCGGAGAAGGACATCTGGCTCTACGTCAACTCGCCCGGTGGCTCCATCACCGCCGGTATGGCGATCTACGACACGATGCAGTGGATCAGCAACGATGTCGCGACCGTCGCGATGGGCCTGGCCGCCTCCATGGGCCAGTTCCTGTTGACCGCAGGGGCCCCCGGCAAGCGCATCGCGCTGGCCAACTCCGAGATCCTGATGCACCAGCCGTCCGCCGGCCTCGGCGGCTCGGCGTCCGACATCAAGATCCAGGCCGAGCAGCTGCTGCGCACCAAGCGCAAGATGACTCGCCTGATCGCACACCATTCCGGGCAGACCCCCGAGAAGATCGAGCACGACTCGGACCGCGACCGTTGGTTCTCCGCCGAAGAGGCCAAGGAATACGGCCTGGTGGACCACGTGGTTCGCAGTGCGGCCGAGGTTCCCAACACCGGCAGCACCAGCTGATCCCGGCGTCCGTACCGACCGACCGCACAGCCGAGACGTGCTGAAGGTGGGTCACCGGTCGCCCGGCAACCGAGTCGAGTCCGCAGTCCCGGAGGGCTGAGATTTCATGAACGACAATCTGTTCCACCGGCCCGAGGGCCTGGCACCCCTGGCCTCGCGCAGCGCCGAGAGCCGCTACGTCCTGCCGCGCTTCATCGAGCGCACGTCGCAGGGCTACCGCGAGCAGGACCCGTACACCAAGCTGTTCGAAGAGCGGATCATCTTCCTCGGCGTCCAGGTCGACGACGCGTCGGCCAACGACGTGATGGCGCAGCTGCTGACGCTCGAGTCGATGGACCCCGATCGGGACATCTCGATGTACATCAACTCGCCCGGCGGGTCCTTCACGGCGCTCACCGCGATCTACGACACCATGCAGTTCGTGCGCCCCGACATCCAGACGGTGTGCATGGGCCAGGCGGCCTCCGCCGCGGCCGTCCTGCTCGCCGCGGGAACTCCGGGCAAGCGAATGGCGCTGCCGAACTCCCGCATCCTCATCCACCAGCCGTACAGTGAAACCGGGCGCGCGCAAGTCAGCGACCTGGAGATCCAGGCTCGTGAGATCCAGCGCATGCGCACCATGCTGGAGACGATGCTCGCCAAGCACACGACAAAGCCGATCGAGCAGATTCGCGACGACATCGAGCGCGACAAGATTCTGACGGCCGAAGAGGCGCTCGCGTACGGCCTCATCGACGAGATCACGGCGCCTCGGAAGGTCGTCGGCTAGTTGTCCCCGCCCGGTCGGCGGCTTGCCGCCGACCGGACAACGGTGACCGGTTGATGGTCAAAACCGGGGGAAACCGGGGGAGCGGAGATTCCGGCGGGGTACCGTCGAAAGACCAGGCACCAGGTCCGGTACACATCCGGGGCCCAGGCGAAGGAGATGCACCTCGTGGCACGCATCGGTGACGGTGGCGACCTGCTCAAGTGCTCGTTCTGTGGAAAGAGCCAGAAGCAGGTGAAGAAGCTCATTGCCGGTCCGGGTGTCTACATCTGCGACGAGTGCATCGACCTGTGCAACGAGATCATCGAGGAGGAGCTCTCCGAGTCCTCCGAGTTGAAGTTCGAGGAGCTTCCCAAGCCGCGGGAGATCTACGAGTTCCTCGACGGCTACGTGGTCGGGCAGGAAGTCGCCAAGAAGGCGCTCTCGGTGGCGGTGTACAACCACTACAAGCGGGTCCAGGCCGGCGAGTCGGGCAAGGCCTCGCGCGACGACGGCGTGGAACTGGCCAAGTCGAACATCCTGCTGCTCGGGCCGACCGGCTGTGGCAAGACGCTCCTGGCCCAGACCCTGGCCCGGATGCTCAACGTGCCGTTCGCCATCGCCGACGCGACCGCGCTCACCGAGGCGGGCTACGTCGGCGAGGACGTGGAGAACATCCTCCTCAAGCTGATCCAGGCGGCCGACTACGACGTCAAGAAGGCCGAGACCGGGATCATCTACATCGACGAGGTGGACAAGATCGCTCGCAAGAGCGAGAACCCCTCGATCACCCGCGACGTGTCCGGCGAGGGTGTCCAGCAGGCGCTGCTGAAGATCATCGAGGGCACCACCGCGAGTGTGCCGCCGCAGGGCGGGCGCAAGCACCCGCACCAGGAATTCATCCAGATCGACACGACGAACGTGCTGTTCATCGTGGGCGGCGCGTTCGCCGGCCTGGAGAAGATCATCGAGGGCCGGGTCGGCCGCAAGGGCATCGGCTTCGGCGCGCAGATCCGCTCCAAGCGCGATGTGGAGAGCGCCGACTCGTTCGCCGACGTGATGCCCGAGGACCTGCTCAAGTTCGGCATGATCCCCGAGTTCATCGGCCGGCTCCCGGTGCTCACCTCGGTGCACAACCTGGACCGCGAGGCGCTGATCCAGATCCTCACCGAGCCCAAGAACGCGCTGGTGAAGCAGTACCGCCGGCTGTTCGAACTCGACGGCGTCGAGTTGGACTTCGAGATGGAGGCGCTGGAGGCGATCGCCGACCAGGCGATCATGCGCGGCACCGGTGCCCGCGGCCTGCGCGCGATCCTCGAAGAGGTGCTCCAGTCGGTGATGTACGAGGTCCCGTCCCGCAAGGACGTGGCCCGCGTGGTGGTCACCGACCAGGTGGTGCTCAAGCACGTCAACCCCACGCTGGTGCCGCGCGACGTGGTCAAGCGCGAGCGGCGCGACAAGAGCGCCTGATCCGGGCCGGGTCGGGGTGGCGTGCGCGCCCCGACCCCGATGCCCGACCGGGCCCGAAGACCCGCCCTAGCGGGCGGTGCCCGCGTACATGTTCGCGATCACCAGGCGGGCGTGGGCCGTGCCCGCGCCGTCGCTGACATAGATCGGATCGTGCTCGTCGCCCCACAGACACATCGCCGTCGTGGCGTTGTGCCGGCACCGGAGCAGCCCCGGCGGACCGCCGGATACGGGCGCCTCCTCGGGCGTCGCGACCGCCGGTACGAAGTCCCGGACGTAGGCCACCGGCGCCGCCTCGCGCCTGCTCGCCACGGTCGGCAACACCGTTTCCCGGATCTGTGCGCCGCCGAAGACCTCGGTGCGCGCGTCGGCGAAGGTGCGTGCCATCGTCGCGGTCAACTCGGCCACCGCGGGGGGAAGTTCGGTGCGGGCCACCGGCCCGCGGCCCTCGATCGTGGTGGGTATCGCGAGCGGCCCGGACATCCGCGCGGCGACCGGCGCGGTGGGCAGGCCACGCGGTGGGCGGGCCTCGTCGCCCCCGGTGTCCAGGAGCAGCAGCACGGCCACCACGGCGGCCGTCACCACGAGCGCACTGCCGATTACGCCCGCCAGGAGCACGAGCCGCTCCCGCGACCGGCTCCCGCCCGGATCCGGGTCGCCCGGCGGGCCGAACGGATACCCCGCCCCACCCGTCCCGGGCCCCTGCCCGCCGCCGTATCCGTCGTCCATCGCCCCCACCGCCCCGCGGTCCGGCCGTACGTCATCGGTATCCGGTACAACGACGGCGGGGCCGCGAGGCGACGCGCGAACCGGCGTTCGACCGGCCGGCCCGCGCGTCGCCGACGGGCCGCTACTTCTCCAGGTCCGCGCGCATCGCCTTGAACTTCACCGCCGCCTGGTCCGCCGACAACCGGTCGAAGTACGCCACGGCCGTGGTGTACCGGTCCGCCCACCCGCAGATCGCCGCCGGCCGGGCGTCCTGGGCCGGTACACACTCCAGCGTGCCGCCCAGCGGGCCCGGGTCGTAACCCTTCATGGCGAGTCCCGACGGAACGCCGCCCTCGGTGGCGTCCACGTGGTCGACCATGCCGCGGACCATGTGCTCCAGACGTTTCCCGTCGATCCCGGTCATCCCGTCCACCCCGACGAACAGCACCGAGCGCGGTCCGGACCCGGTCGCGCCGTACGCCGCGACCAGCACGTTGTTCGCGGGCGAGCGCACCTCGCCCGGATCGACCGGGACGTCGCTCGGCCCGTCGAGCAGCCGGGCCAGGCCACCGGCCTGGACGGACGGCCGGAGCCGGAGGACACCGTCCGAGCCGGCCGGCCGGCCCGACGGGGCCGACGCCGACGGCGCGGTCGACACGTCCTTGCCGGGCGGCAGGGTCGGCGGCTTCGTGACGGCAGCGGTCGACGGGGCCTTGTCCGGCAGAGCCGTCGTGGCCTGTGCCGGGCCGCTCCGGTCGGCCTTGTCGTCCTTGTCGCCCGTGGCCTGGCAACCCGTCAGCACGGTCGCCCCGAGCAGCGAGACGGTGACGGCGGTGAGCAGTGTCGTGGTGCGAGTACGCACGAAAATCCCCCCGGATTCGAGAACTCACGGATATCGGGCCGCTCCCGACGCCTCGACCGACGCGTGATCGTCGAAACCGGAACGGCTCGTACCGCAAGCTAGCGGTGCCCGTCGAGCGGTGGGGGCGTGGTGACAGCACGGTGACAAGCGCGGGACGTCGTCGACGCGAAACCGGCCCGCGCCCGCCGCGCCGCCGCGGTCTCCCCGCCGCGTCGAAGGCGCCCACGCGCCTTCCGTAGACTGGGGCGGTGACCGAGAACACCACTCCCGCAGCCGCTGCCGCCGAGCAGCCGCAGGCCCTTCCCTCCCAGTACACCCCCGCCGAGGTAGAGGGGAAGCTGTACGAGCGCTGGGTAGCCGCGGGTTGGTTCGAGGCCGACGCCAAGAGCGACAAGCCGCCGTACACGATCGTCATCCCGCCGCCGAACGTGACCGGGCAGTTGCACCTCGGTCACGCGTTCCAGCACACGCTGATGGACGCGCTCACCCGCCGCAAGCGTATGCAGGGCTTCGAGGCGCTGTGGTTGCCCGGCATGGACCACGCCGGCATCGCCACCCAGAACGTGGTCGAGCGCGAGTTGGCCAAGGAGGGCAAGTCGCGCCACGACCTGGGCCGTGAGGCGTTCGTGGACCGGGTCTGGCAGTGGAAGGAAGAGTACGGCGGGAGGATCCTCGGCCAGATGCGCCGGCTCGGCGACGGCGTCGACTGGTCGCGCGAGCGCTTCACCATGGACGAGGGCCTGTCCCGGGCCGTGCAGACCATCTTCAAGCGGCTCTACGACGACGAGCTGATCTACCGCGCCGAGCGCATCATCAACTGGTGTCCGCGCTGTCTGACCGCGATCTCCGACATCGAGGTCGAACACCAGGACGACGAGGGCGAACTGGTCTCGATCCGCTACGGCGAGGGCGACGCCTCGATCGTGGTGGCCACCACCCGCGCCGAGACCATGCTCGGCGACACGGCCGTCGCGGTGCACCCGAGCGACGAGCGCTACGCGCACCTGGTCGGCACCGAGATCGAACTGCCGCTCACCGGTCGGCGGATCCCGATCGTGGCGGACGAGCACGTGGACCCCGAGTTCGGCACCGGCGCGGTCAAGGTGACCCCGGCGCACGACCCGAACGACTTCGAGATCGGCCGCCGGCACGACCTGCCGATGCCGACGATCATGAACGAGCGCGCGATCGTCACCGCGCACGGCCCGTTCGAGGGCCTGGACCGCTACGAGGCGCGCTTCGCGATCGTGGCCGCGCTGCGCGAGCAGGGTCGGATCGTCGCCGAGAAGCGCCCGTACACGCACGCCGTGGGGCACTGCTCGCGCTGCAAGACCACCGTCGAGCCGCGTCTGTCCATGCAGTGGTGGGTCAGGGTCGAGCCGTTGGCCAAGGCCGCCGGCGACGCGGTGCGCGACGGCCGGGTGGCCATCCACCCGCAGGAGCTGGCCGGGCGCTACTTCGCCTGGGTCGACAACATGCACGACTGGTGCATCTCGCGCCAGCTGTGGTGGGGCCACCGGATCCCGGTCTGGTACGGCCCGAACGGCGAGACGGTCTGCGTGGGCCCGAACGACGAGGCGCCCACCGGCGAGGGCTGGACGCAGGACACCGACGTGCTGGACACGTGGTTCTCCTCCGGCCTGTGGCCCTTCTCCACTCTGGGCTGGCCCGAACAGACCGCCGACCTGGCCAAGTTCTATCCGACCGACGTGCTGCTCACCGGCCACGACATCATCTTCTTCTGGGTCGCCCGGATGATGATGTTCGGCCTGTACGCGATGGACGGCCGGGCGCCGTTCCACACCATCACGCTCACCGGCCTGGTCCGCGACCAGTTCGGCAAGAAGATGTCCAAGTCGTTCGGCAACGTGGTCGACCCGATCGACTGGATGGACGCGTACGGCACCGACGCGCTGCGCTTCACCCTGGCCCGCGGCGCCAACCCCGGTACCGACGTGCCGATCGGCGAGGACTGGGTCCAGGGCTCGCGCAACTTCTGCAACAAGATCTGGAACGCCACCCGGTTCGCGCTGATGAACGGCGCCACCGTCGAGGGCCCGATGCCGGCCGCCGAGCACCTGTCGGCGACGGATCGCTGGATCCTGTCCCGCCTGGACGCGGTGGTGGCGGAGGTGGACGCCTACTACGAGGACTACCAGTTCGCGAAGTTGTCCGACACGCTGTTCCACTTCGCCTGGGACGAGGTCTTCGACTGGTACGTCGAGCTGGCCAAGCTCCCGCTGAACGGCGACGACGAGGCCGCGGCCCAGGCCACCCGGCGCGTGCTCGGCCACGTGCTCGACGTGACGCTGCGGCTGCTGCACCCGATCGTGCCGTTCGTCACCGAGGAGTTGTGGACCACGCTCACCGGCGGCGAGTCGCTGGTGGTCGCCGCGTGGCCGGCGCCGAGCGGGTTCGCCGACCCGGCCGCCGAGGCCGAGATCACCACCCTTCGGCAGGTGATCACCGAGGTCCGCCGATTCCGTTCGGACCAGGGCCTCAAGCCCGGCCAGCGGGTGCCGGCCAACATCTCGCTCGCGGGCACCGCGATCGCCGCGCACGAGGCGGCGCTGCGTCAACTCGCCCGCTGCACACCGGCCGGCGAGGGCTTCTCGGCGACCACGTCCTTCCCGGTCGCGGGCGCCCTGATCGAACTGGACCTGTCCGGCGCGATCGACTTCGCCGCCGAGCGCAAGCGGCTGTCCAAGGACCTGGCCGAGGCGGAGAAGGTCCGCGACGTGAACACCAGGAAGCTCGGCAACGCGGGCTTCCTCGCCAAGGCCGCCCCCGACGTGGTGGAAAAGGTCCGGGAGAAGCTGGCCGGCGCCGAGGCCGACATCGCCCGCATCCGGGGCCAGCTGGACCGGCTGCCCTCGGCCTGACCCGTACGGCCGCGCGGCCCGGACACACCCGGGCCGCGCGCACGGCCGGCACTCGACCAGCTCCCGAAGAACTCGATCAGAACCGGTGACACCCGTGACAGACTCCGCCGAGGCCCTGGCCGCACAGCGCGCCGTCGAGGCCGAACTGGTCGGGCGCTGGCCCGAGACCAAGCTCGACCCCTCCACCGAACGTGTCGTCGCGCTGATGGACGTACTCGGCCAACCCCAGCGGGCCTACCCGGTCATCCACATCACCGGCACCAACGGCAAGACCAGCACGGCCCGGATGATCGAGAGCCTGCTGGGCGCGCTGCGGCTGCGCACCGGCCGCTACACCAGCCCGCACGTCGAGTCGATGACCGAGCGGATCAGCCTGGACGGCGAGCCGATCAGCGCCGAACGCTTCGTCGAGACCTACCGCGACATCCAGCCCTACATCGACATCGTCGACGCCGCGCAGCAGCACCGGTTGTCCTTCTTCGAGGTGATCACCGCCATGGCGTACGCGGCGTTCGCCGACGCCCCGGTGGACGTCGCGGTGGTCGAGGTCGGCATGGGCGGCACGTGGGACGCGACCAACGTGGTCGACGGCACGGTCGCGGTGGTCACCCCGATCGCGGTCGACCACGCCAACCGACTCGGCTCGACGCCCGGCGAGATCGCGGTGGAGAAGGCCGGGATCATCAAGAAGGACAGCCTGGTCGTGCTGGCCCGGCAGCCGGCCGACGCCGCCGAGTCGCTGCTGCGGCGCGCGGTCGAGGTGGACGCGACGGTGGCCCGCGAGGGCATGGAGTTCGGCGTGGTCCGGCGCGACCTCGCCGTCGGCGGCCAGTTGCTCACCCTGCGCGGACTGGCGGGGGAGTACGAGGACGTCTTCCTGCCGCTACACGGCATGCACCAGGCGGAGAACGCCGCGGTCGCGCTGGCCGCCGTGGAGGCGTTCCTGGGCGTCGGCACGGCGGACCGACCCGGGCTCACCGGCGCCGGCGCGCTGGACGCCGACCTGGTCCGCGAGGCGTTCGCGTCGGTCACCTCCCCGGGTCGCCTCGAAGTGGTCCGACGCAGTCCCACCGTGCTGATCGACGCCGCGCACAAC
Source organism: Embleya hyalina (assembly GCF_003967355.1). GTDB lineage: Bacteria > Actinomycetota > Actinomycetes > Streptomycetales > Streptomycetaceae > Embleya > Embleya hyalina. The sequence goes on from NZ_BIFH01000043.1 coordinate 120,052, forward strand.
CCCGCCGGCGCCCTGGCCACGGCCCGTGCGATGACCGACTCGTTCGACTTCCGGCACCTGGTCGGGGTGGTCGCGGTGATGGCCGACAAGGACGTCAGGGGCGTCCTGGAGGCCCTGGAGCCGGTGCTCGCCGAGGTCGTGGTCACGCAGAACTCGCAGCCGCGCGCGATGCCCGTCGACGAACTGGCCGCGCTCGCCGTCGAGGTCTTCGGCGCCGACCGGGTGGACGTACAGCCCGCCCTGCCCGACGCGATCGAGGCCGCGGTCACCCTGGCCGAGGAGGAGGGCGACCTCGGCGGCGCCGGCGTCCTGATCACCGGCTCGGTGGTCACCGTCGGCGAGGCGCGGGTGTTGCTCAAGGGCGGCGGGCGCGAGGCCGGAACCGGCCGGACCGACGGAAGGGACGCCTGAGGATGCGCGCGCTGTGTTCGACCCACCTGATCGGCCAGGCCCTGGTGATCTGCCTGGCCGCGCTGGTCGCCATGCAGCTCACCGACATCTCCACCGGGGTGTTGTGGGCGGTCGCGGGGCCCTCGGCGCTGGTGTGCGTGTGGTTGTGCGCCAAGCTCAAGGAGCCGTGGGCGATCACCGCGGGCTGGGTGCTCCAGGCCGGCCTGTTCCTGACCGGTTTCGTGGTCCCGATGATGTTCCTGATCGGCGTGGTGTTCGGCCTCATCTGGTACGGCTGCATCCGGGTCGGGCGGATCATCGACGCCGCCAAGGCGGCCCGCGAGGCCACGGCCGAGTGATCCGGGATACGGCCGAAAGGTCCGGGCGTTACCCCGGATAGGCTCTGGACGTTGACCCGTTCGTAGGGTCGCGACACCCGTACGGCGCAACATCCGTACGGCGCAACACCCGTACCGAGCCCCCCTCTCCGATCAAGCAAGGAGCCCCATGTCCGAGCGCACGCTCGTCCTGGTCAAGCCGGACGGAGTCCGCCGCGGTCTCGTCGGCGAGGTCATCGGCCGCATCGAGCGCAAGGGCTTCACCCTGACCGCGCTCGATCTGCGCGTGATGGACCGCGAGACGATCGAGCGGCACTACGCCGAGCACGAGGGCAAGCCGTTCTACGCCCCGCTCGTGGAGTTCATGACCTCGGCGCCGTCGGTGGCGATGATCGTCGAGGGCGAGCGCGTGATCGAGTCGTTCCGCACGCTCGCGGGCGTCACCGACCCGATCAAGGCCCTGCCGGGCACGATTCGCGGCGACTTCGCCACCATCACCCGGGAGAACATCGTGCACGGCTCCGACTCGGTGGAGTCGGCCGAGCGCGAGATCAAGAACTTCTTCCCCGAGCACGCCTGACGGCTCGGCCGCGATGCCCGGGGCGGACCCCGTGCCGGCACGCCCCCCGGAGCCGCGCGACGCGCGCGGGCCGCATCGGGCGTGGAATTTTTTCACGAACACGCCGGGTGCGCCCGCGCGCGAGCGCGGGAGTGCCGATCGGGCGCCGCGCGTGCGCTGTTAGAGGGAAATCCCTCCATTCGCCGCGCGTGGCACGCAACCCCTCACCCGGTGATCACGTCATGGTGGATGGAGGGTGCAGCCGTGCCCCGGAACTTCGCGTTCCTGCCGCCGTCGGACCGTGCCTACGATTGTGGTCGGCCGGTTCGGCGTCCCGGACGCGACGTCCCTCGGCCGGCTCATGTCCTCATGGCTGCGAGCTCGGGAAGGCCCTAGGTTTTTTTATGGCGAACAACTTGTCGTTCATCGGTCGTGACATGGCGGTCGACCTCGGTACGGCCAACACGCTGGTGTACGTCAGAGGCCGCGGCATCGTGTTGAACGAGCCGTCGGTGGTCGCCAAGAACACCACGACCGGGGGCATCCTGGCGGTCGGCGCCGAGGCGAAGAAGATGATCGGTCGCACGCCCGGCAACATCGTGGCGATCCGACCGCTCAAGGACGGCGTGATCGCCGACTTCGAGATCACCGAGCGGATGTTGCGCTACTTCATCCTCAAGGTGCACCGCCGCCGCTACCTGGCCCGTCCGCGCGTGGTGATCTGCGTGCCCTCCGGCATCACCGGCGTCGAACGCCGCGCGGTGGTCGAGGCGTCCAGCCAGGCCGGCGCGCGCAGCGTGCACATCATCGAGGAACCCATGGCCGCCGCGATCGGCGCCGGCCTGCCGGTGCACGAGGCGACCGGCAACATGGTCGTCGACATCGGCGGCGGCACCACCGAGGTGGCGGTGATCTCGCTCGGCGGGATCGTCACCGCGCAGTCGATCCGGGTGGCCGGCGACGAGTTGGACAACGCGATCATCGCCTACGTCAAAAAGGAATACTCGCTGCTGTTGGGCGAGCGCAGTGCCGAGGAAATCAAGATGTCGATCGGCTCGGCCTTCGACCTCGGCGAGGACGAGCACAGCGAGATCCGCGGCCGCGACCTGGTCAGCGGGCTGCCCAAGACGATCGTGATCTCCACCTCCGAGGTCCGCAAGGCCATCGAGGAACCGGTCAACACCATCGTGGACGCGGTCAAGAGCACCCTGGACCAGTGTCCGCCCGAACTCGCCGGCGACGTGATGGATCGCGGCATCGTGCTCACCGGTGGCGGCGCCTTGCTGCGCGGCCTCGACGAGCGGCTGCGGACCGAGACCGGCATGCCGATCCACATCGCCGACAACCCGCTGGACTCGGTGGCTCTGGGCGCGGGCAAGTGCGTCGAGGAGTACGAGAAGCTTCAGCAGGTACTGGACGCCCAACCGCGCCGCTGACCGGGAGACGGAGGCGGTCGGCCCGACGCGCCGCCCTCCGTGCCCGATCCGACGCGGCCACACACCACAACTGCCCACCAGCGCCGCAATGTACGAAAGGGGCGGGCGCGCATCGTGAGGGACTCCCGGCATGGTCGGCTGGTCCTCGTGCTGCTGCTGGCGATCTCCTTCGCCCTCATCACCGTGGACATCCGCGGTGGCCGGAACTCGCCCATCGCGAACGTGCGCGACTGGGCGTCGGCCGTGTTCGGCCCCGCCGAACGCGGCGTTTCCGCCGCCGTGGACCCCGTCGGCCGGGCCGTGAACGCGGTCAAGGACGCGGGTTCCCACGAGGGCGAGAAGAAGCGCCTGCAGGACGAGAACGCCAAACTCCGGCAACAGGTGGACAACATCGAGTTCGACCGCAACCGCGCGGCCGAACTCGACAAACTGCTCAAGGTCTCGGCGGCCGGCCAGTATCGGATCAAACCCGCGCGGGTGGTCGCCATCGGCCCCGCCCAGGGCTTCTCCTGGACGGTCACCATCGACGCGGGCGCCGGCGACGGCATCAAACCCGACATGACCGTGATCAACGGCGACGGTCTGGTCGGGCGGGTGACCCAGGTCGGCCCGATGACCTCGACCGTGCTGCTCGCCACCGACCCCGGCTTCTCGGTCGGCTCGCGCCTGGCGGGGTCGATGGAAATAGGGATCGCCTCCGGCCGCGGCAGCAAGCCGATGAACCTCAAGCTGCTCAACGGACAGGCCCAGGTCAAGAAGGGCGACCGGCTGGTGACGTTCGGCTCGCAGGGCGGCAAGCCGTTCGTGCCGGGCGTGCCGGTGGGCGAGGTCGCCGAGGTGCGCAACACCCCGGGCGAGTTGACCCGCAGCGTCCAGGTGAAGTCCTACGTGCGCTTCTCCAGCCTGGACACGGTGGGTGTGGTGATCGAGCCGCCGCGCACCGATCCGCGCGACTCGATACTGCCGCCGGCGCCGACCCCGGAGACACCCGCGCCGCCGCCCGCCCAGCAGGCGCCGCCCGCGCCGCCGGCGAGCACCGAGCCGCCGCGCGGCGCCTCGGCCGCGAAACCGGCCACGGCGGGCAACCGCAGTACCAACGCCAAGCCGCCGGCCGGCGGCACGACCCCACCGACCGGAAGGGACTGAGACGGTGCGGATCTCCCGCGTGTTCTACGCCGCGTTGCTGATCGTCGTCGCACTCGTGGTCCAGGTGAGCGTGCTCGCCCGGCTCGGTCTGCCCGGCGCGGTGCCGGACCTGCTGCTGTTGGTGGTGGTCGCACTCGCGCTGACGTACGGGCCGACCTCGGGGTGCGTGATCGGCTTCGCGGCGGGCCTGTGCGCGGACCTGGCGCCGCCGGCGGACCACGCGGCCGGTCGGTACGCGTTCGTGTTGTGTCTGACCGGCTATGTGGCGGGCATGTTCGCCTCGCGCAGCCCCCGGCGCTCGGTGCTCACCCCGATCGCGGTGGTCGCGGTCGCCGCGGCGGGCACCACGGTGCTCTACGCGGCGGTCGGCGCGCTGGTCGGCGACGGCGCGGTGCGCGAGGTGGGGCTGACGAAGCTGCTGCTGACCGCGGTGCTCTACGACGCGATCCTGGCCCCGTTCGTGGTCCCGTGGGTGATGGCGCTGGCCCGCAAGGTGGATCCGAAACCGCTGCTCTCGGGCCTGTCCCGGTAGGGGGTGTCCGACCGAGATGCGCAAACGTATGCCCAGCCTGCTCAACGCCGGGCGATCGCGAGGGGACGGCGCACACACCGTGCGCGCCCGGATGGTGATCCTGCTGATCCTGGTCCTGTCGCTGATGATCACCCTCTTCGGCCGGCTCTGGTACCTCCAGATCCGCGAGGGCGACCACTACGCGGCGGCGGCCTCGCAGAACGCGATCCGGGACGTGGTGACGCCCGCGGTGCGCGGCCGGATCCTCGACGACAAGGGCCGACCGCTGGTGAACAACCGCACCGCGCTGGTGGTGTCGGTCAGTCGTACCGAGTTGATGCGCATGCCGGACCTGGGCACGGCCGTGCTGACCCGGCTGGCCAAGGTGTTGGAACTGCCGGTCGACGAGGTCAAGGCACGCACCCGGCTGTGTGAGCGCAACGTGCCCAAGCCGTGCTGGAACGGCTCGCCGTACCAGCCGATCCCGGTCACGGACAACGCCACCACCGAGCAGGCGCTGACCATCATGGAGCACCGCGAGGAGTTCCCCGGGGTGACCGCCGAGCCCACCGCCGTGCGCCAGTATCCGGCGCCCGAGGGGGCCAACGGCGCACACGTGGTCGGCTACCTCTCGCCGGTCTCCGACGACGAGTTGAGCAAGCAGAAGGCCGAGGGCAAGAAGGACCTCCAGCGTGCCGACGAGGTCGGCCGCAGCGGTCTGGAGCGCACCTACGACGCCGACCTGCGCGGCAAGTCCGGGGTCACCGGGTTGTCCGTCGACCACCTGGGCCGGGTCACCGGCACCGTCTCGGAGACGCCGCCGGTGGCCGGAAACCACCTGGTCACCAGCATCGACGCGAAGATCCAGGCGATCACCGAGCAGCAGCTGGACGAGGCGATGAAGCGGGCGCGCGCGACCTACGACGCGGGCAACACGCACAAGAACTTCGTCGCCGACGCGGGTGCGGCGGTGGTGATGGACGTCAAGACCGGGCGGGTGATCGCGATGGCGAGCGCGCCCAACTACGACCCGTCGGTGTGGGTGGGCGGCATCTCGCCGCAGGACTACAAGGCGCTCACCGACGAGAAGGCCGGCGTGCCGCTGGTGTCGCGGGCCATACAGGGTCAGTTCGCGCCGGGCTCGATCTTCAAGGTGGTCTCCACCTCGGCCGCGGCCGAGTCGGGCTACTCCACCAAGGCCAACTACGACTGCTCGCCCAGCATCTCGGTCGGCGGCACGACCTTCAACAACCTGGAGTCCAGGGGCTACGGCCCGATCTCGCTCCAGCGCGCGCTGGAGGTCTCCTGCAACACCGTCTTCTACGGCATCGGCTACGACATGTGGCTCAAGGACGGCGGGATCTTCGGGAAGACCCCCAAGGACCCGATGGTGACCATGGCCAAGAACTACGGCTTGGGCGCCCCCAGCGGCATCGACCTGCCCGGCGAATCGGGCGGGCGGATCGCCGACCGCGCCTGGAAGAAGCGCAACTGGGAGCAGAACAAGGACACGTGGTGCAAGCAGGGCAACACCGGCAACGAATACGTGGACAAGATCGCCAAGGAGAACTGCGTCGACGGCTGGCAGTTCCGCGCCGGTGACGCGATCAACTTCGCGATCGGCCAGGGCGACACCACGGTCACCCCGTTGCAGATGACCCGGGTGTACGCGGCGATCGCCAACGGCGGCACGTTGTGGAAGCCGACCATCGGCAAGGCCGTGGTCAGCCCCGACGGCAAGCTGGTGCGCGAGATCGAGCCACAGGCCGCGGGCAAGGTGCCGGTCGGCGACGCCACCATGAAGTACCTGCAGAACGCGCTGATCGGCGTCGAGATGAACGGCACCGCGGCCGGCGTGTTCGCCAACTGGCCGAACGCGCAGATGCCGATAGCGGCCAAGACCGGCACCGGCTCGGTGTACGGCAAGCAGAGCACGTCGTGGTTCGCCACCTACGGCGGGCCCAAGGACGGTCCGCAGTACGCCGTGGTGATGATGGTCAGCCAGGGCGGTACCGGCTCCGGCACCTCGGGGCCGTCGGTGCGCAAGATCTACGAGGCGCTGCTCGGCGTGGACGAGAAGGGCGCGATCGACCCGGGCAAGGCGCTGTTGCCCAGCCCGCCCGCGGACCTGCCGCACATCCAGGCGGACGGGACGGTGACGCCGGTGTCGTTCCACGCGCCGTCCTTCGTGTCGCCCCCGCATCCGCTCGGCGACGGCGACGGGCGCACGGTCGGCGTGTCGGCGTTCGGGCCCGGGGCGCTGCCGCCCGAGCGGGTGACCTACCGGACCGGGAGAGGGACATGAACCTGAACCTGCGACTGCGGCCCGCCTCGCGGGTGGCCGGATTCGGGACACCGGACCTGGGTCGGCTGGCACCGGTGTTCACCCCGCGCCGGTCGATCACCCGGCAGATCATCCAGCGGGACGCGCCGGTGCGGCGGTTGGACTGGCTGCTGCTCGGCCCGGCGCTGGTGTTGTCCGGGGTGGGCTCGCTGCTGGTCTGGTCGGCGACCCGCAATCGGCGCGGACTCACCGGCGGTGATCCGCAGTTCTTCTTCAAGCGGCACCTGCTCAACCTGGTGATCGGGCTGGTGCTGGCCACGGCGGTGGCGATAATCGGTCACCGCCGGATCCGGGCGTTCGCCCCGATAGTGGCGATCGTGGCCGTGCTCGGGCTGTTCGCGGCGCTGAGCCCGCTGGGCAGCACGGTCAACGGGGCACGGGCCTGGATCCAGATCGGCGCCGGCTTCTCGCTGCAACCCGCCGAGTTGGTCAAGCTCGGGATCATCCTGTGCATGGGGATGATCCTGTCCGAGCGGGTGGACACCGGGGACCTGGCCAGACCGGGCGACAAGGCCGTGTTCTGGGCGCTCGTGGTGGCCGCGCTGCCGATGGCGGTGATCATGCTGATGCCCGACATGGGGTCGGTCATGGTGATCGCGATGATCGTGCTGTGTGTGCTGCTCGCCTCCGGCGCGCGGGCGCGGTGGATGGTGCTGATGTTCGCGCTCGCCGGGGCCGGCGCGGCGGCGGTGGTGCACTTCGGGCTGCTCAGCGAATACCAGATCGACCGGTTCCGGGCCTTCGCCGACCCGAGCTTCGACCCGGGGGGCGTCGGCTACAACACGGCCATGGCGCGGCTGGCGATCGGCTCGGGCGGGCTGACCGGGCAGGGGCTGTTCAACGGCGAGCAGACCGGCGGCTCGTATGTACCCGAACAGCAGACCGACTTCGTCTTCTCGGTGGCCGGCGAGGAACTGGGCTTCGTCGGCAGCGCGGTGATCATCGGGCTGTTCGCGCTGCTGCTGTGGCGCGGGATCCGGATCGCGCTGCACGCCGACGACCTGTTCGGCACGATCGTGGCGGCGGGTGTGGTCGGCTGGTTCGCCTTCCAGGCGTTCGAGAACATGGGGATGAACCTCGGCATCATGCCGGTGGCGGGGCTGCCGCTGCCGTTCGTCTCCTACGGCGGATCGTCGATGTTCGCCGTGTGGATGGGGATAGGGCTGTTGCAGTCGGTGCACATGAGACACGCCGGCGCCTTCAAATCCGCCTGATCGCGGCCCGTGCGGGCGGGCTCTCGCCGACATCTCGGTAGGGGGTCCGCCCGTGTCGCGTTAGGCTGGGAGGTCGATCACCCTTCCCGCATCGAGGTGGTCGATCCCCTCCCCGCACTCCCGGAAGGACCGCCATGCCCGTCGAGTCCCTGTTCCCGCGTCTGGAGCCGCTTCTGCCCCAGGTGCAGAAGCCCATCCAGTACGTCGGTGGCGAACTCAACTCGACCGTCAAGGACTGGGACGCGTGCGCGGTCCGCTGGGCCCTGATGTACCCCGACGCGTACGAGGTCGGGCTGCCCAACCAGGGCGTGATGATCCTGTACGAGGTCCTCAACGAGGTCGCCGACGTGCTCGCGGAGCGCACCTACGCGGTGTGGGGCGACCTGGAGAAGCTGATGCGCGCGCACGAGGTGCCGCAGTTCACCGTGGACGCGCACCGGCCGGTCGGCGCGTTCGACGTGTTCGGACTCAGCTTCTCCACCGAGCTGGGCTACACGAACATGCTCAACGCGCTGGACCTGGCCGGGATCCCGATCGAGGCGAAGGACCGCACCGAGGATCACCCGATCGTGTTGGCCGGCGGACACGCCGCGTTCAACCCCGAGCCGATCGCGGACTTCATCGACTGCGCGGTGGTGGGCGACGGCGAGCAGGCCGTGCTCCAGATCACCGACATCATCCGGGCCTGGAAGGCCGAGGGCCGGCCGGGCGGTCGGGACGAGCTGCTGTTCCGCCTCGCGGTCACGGGCAGTGTGTACGTGCCGCGCTTCTACGACGTGGACTACCTGGACGACGGCCGGATCCAGCGGGTCGCGCCGAACCGCTCGGGCGTGCCGTGGCGGGTGTCCAAGCACACCGTGATGGACCTGGACGAGTGGCCCTACCCCAAGCAGCCGCTGGTCCCGCTCGCCGAGACGGTGCACGAGCGCATGTCCGTGGAGATCTTCCGCGGCTGCACCCGGGGCTGCCGGTTCTGCCAGGCCGGCATGATCACCCGCCCGGTGCGCGAGCGCAGCATCGAGGGCATCGGCGCGATGGTGGACAAGGGCCTGAAGGCGACCGGCTTCGAGGAGGTCGGCCTGCTGTCGCTGTCCTCCGCGGACCATACCGAGATCGCCGAGGTGGCCAAGGGCCTGGCGGACCGGTACACCGACGACAAGATCGGCCTGTCGCTGCCGTCCACCCGGGTCGACGCGTTCAACATCGACCTGGCCAACGAGTTGACCCGCAACGGGCGCCGCTCGGGCCTGACGTTCGCCCCCGAGGGCGGCAGCGAACGGCTGCGCAAGGTGATCAACAAGATGGTGTCGGAGGAGGACCTGATCCGCACCGTCGCCACCGCGTACGGCAACGGCTGGCGCCAGGTCAAGCTCTACTTCATGGTCGGCCTGCCCACCGAGACCGACGAGGACGTGCTGCAGATCGCGGACATGGCCAAGAAGGTGATCCAGAAGGGCCGCGAGGTCTCGGGCAGCCGCGACATCCGCTGCACGGTGTCGATCGGCGGGTTCGTCCCCAAGCCGCACACCCCGTTCCAGTGGGCCCCGCAGCTGGACCCGGCGGCCACCGACGCGCGGCTGCACAAGCTGCGCGACGCGATCCGCGCGGACCGCCAGTACGGCAAGTCGATCGGTTTCCGCTACCACGACGGCAAGCCGGGCGCGATCGAGGGCCTGCTCTCGCGCGGCGACCGCCGGGTGGGCCGGATCATCCGCGCGGTGTGGGAGGACGGCGGCCGCTTCGACGGGTGGAGCGAACACTTCAGCTACGACCGCTGGGTGCGCTGTGCGGGCGAGGCACTGGCCGACGAGCCGGTCGACCTGGACTGGTACACCACGCGCGAGCGCGAGTGGAACGAGGTGCTCCCGTGGGACCACCTCGACTCCGGCCTGGACAAGGACTGGCTCTGGGAGGACTGGCAGGACGCCCTCGACGAGACCGAGGTCGAGGACTGCCGCTGGAGCCCATGCTTCGACTGCGGCGTGTGCCCCCAGATGGGCACGGAGATCCAGATCGGCCCGACGGGCCGGAAGCTGCTGCCGCTGTCGGTCGTCAAGTAGCGCGGGAAGTAGCGCGTCGCCGGCCGGGGTTCGGGCAGCTCAGACCGAAAAGCTGTTCACCCTGGTCGGCGTCACGCGGACCATCACCCGGGCGAGCGTGTCGGGCTCCGGCGGCGGGGCCTCGCCGAGGTACTTGAGCGAGAGCGCGAGCGGGAGTTCCTTCGTGGGATCCGGGACGATCTCGGCGGTGCCGCGCAACTCGACCGAGTGGTACGGGTTTTCGAGGTCGAAGACGGTGATGCTGACGCGCGGGTCGCGGCGTAGGTTGCGGACCTTCGCCCGGCCGTCGGTCGCGGAGAACACGACGGTGTCGCCGTCGCGTTGGAACCAGACCACCGAGGACTGGGGCCCGCCGTCGGCGTTGAGCGTCGAGACGGTGGCGAAGTTCCTGCCGTCGAGCAGCTTGAGGGTCGCGTCGTCGAGCGTGATGGACATGGGGTGCTCCCGGTTCCGTGCGTGTGGGGTGTTCGTTCGTTTGGTGCACTTCTTGTTACGGGACACATCCTCCGTGACCATGGAGGCCGACGAAAGAAGGCACTTTCATGTCACAGCGGAACATCTGTGTAACGGAGGCGGCCGAGGTCACCCAGGCATGCCGCGTGCTGGACGTGCTCAACCGGGTGGCGGGCAAGTGGAGCATCAGCGTCCTGATGGAGGTCCGCAACGGCCCCGTGCGCTTCACCGAGCTGGAGCGCGCCATCCACGGCATCAGCCGCCGCATGCTCACGCTGACGCTCCGCAGCCTGGAACGCGACGGTCTGCTGATCCGCACGGTGCACCCGTCGGTGCCGCCGAAGGTCGAGTACGAGGCGACCGTGATGGCGAGGGAGCTGTTCGAGTACCTGTCCGGCCTCACCGCCTGGGCGGAACGCCACGAACCGGCGGTCACGGCGTCGCGGGAGGCGTACGACCGCGCGGCGGGGTGAGCGCCGGATCCGGGGTCGCTTGGATTCGATGCGTCCCATGGGGGCGGCGCTCTCCGCCAGGGCCCGCCGCGTCGCCGTCCAGCCGGTGTCGTCGATGCCGAGTGCGTGGCGGAGGTAGGCCAGGGTGACCCGCTGGATCAGGGCCACCCGCTCGGGGTTCTCGTCCGTCGTCTCCCGGACCTCGTAGCCGGCGATCCCGCCGAGGGAGTGCTCCGCCCCGAAGAGGGTGAGCAGGCTCTTGGGCGCGGGGCTCAGGTGGTAGGGGTCGGCCATCCACTCCGGGCCTCGGACGGACAGCGGCAGTTCGTCGCGGTCTCCCGCGACGACGAGGGCCGGCGTGGTCATGTGCACGAAGTCCGGCCCCTTCAGCCACGGGAGGTTCTCGGCCGCGAAGGGCGTCAGGTCGTCGCCGCCCCGGCCGGCGGTGGCGAGCAGTACGCCGGCGCTGATCCGCGAGTCGGACAGGTCTTCGGCGTTCCCGGTCACGGGGTCGAGGACACGCAGTCCCAGCAGAATGCCCGCCGTCTGCCCGCCGAAGGAGTGCCCGGCGGCGGCGATGCGGCTGCGATCGAGGCGCCCCCCGAGCCCGGGAACGGCCGCCTCCAGCAGGTCGAGCCGGTCCAGGACGAGCCGCATGTCCCCGACCCGGGTGCGCCAGAGCCGCGGCCTGCGGGGATCGTCCTGGGGGAGGTCGACGGTCCTGGAGTCGAGGTGGGTGGGCTGGATCACCACGAAGCCGTGGGCGGCCCAGAAGTCGGCGAGCGGGCCGTAGCCGTGCGACGACGACCCGAAGCCGTGCGAGAAGACGACGATCGGCAGGTCGCTTCCGGTGGTCGGGGCGGAGATCTTGACCCGCAGGTCCACACCACGATCCGGCGCCTCCAGGACCACCGGCTGTACCGAGACGACGGGGGCGGGTGCGGTTATATCAGAACTGAGCATGAGCGGACTTCCTTCGCGAAGCGGCTGAGCAGTCGCGAGCTACGCTAAAACCTGACGTCGACGTCAGAGGCAAGCGGTGTCACCCGACTCACATCGGATCGGAGAGCCATGATGCGCATCGGCGAACTGGCCACCGGCACAGGCGTCAGCGTCCGAGCGCTGCGCTACTACGAGGAACAAAACCTGCTCACCTCGGAACGCACCCCCAGCGGCCAACGCCAATACCCGGACAGCGCGATAGACCGCGTCCTACTCATCCAACAGCTCTACGCCGCCGGCCTGACAAGCAAGTCGATCGCAGACCTGTTGCCCTGCGTCGTAAACGGCGAGGCCACCCCGGAACTCCTGACCCGCCTGGCAGCAGAACGCGACCACATCGACACCCGAATCGCCGACCTGACCACCGCCCGAACCAGGCTGAACGCCGTCATCACCGCCGCCACCACAAACCTACGAACAGGCCAACACTGCCAACGCCCCTGACCGACAAGCCGGGCGGCGCTACACGTCGCCCCACCCGTCGACAGCGACCTCGGGGTATTCACCGGCGAGGTACCGCTGCAACGCATACCGAGTCGACGGCACGAACTCGCTCGGCAGATCGTCGGTGTCCACCCAGGCCACAGCCGAGTGCTTGCCGGGCTCCGTATTGACAGGCTCGCCGTCCCACTCCCTCGCGGCGAACACCAGCACGACGAACCCCTCCGGCGCATCCGGGCTGTACGCACTATGCGTCACATGCACGAGTCGCAGTGCCTCCGGCTCGACCTTTACCCCAGTCTCCTCGTGGAGCTCACGAACGGCCGTGTGCGTAATTGGTTCTCCCGGCGCCCCTTTGCCACTTGGCAGGCTCCACATGCCAGGTGCGAACGCCTTGTTCTCACCTCGCCGCAGCAGCACGACCCGCCCGTTCGTCTGATCGTGAACGATGACGGAAACAGCGAGCATGACCATCAAACGCTCGTCGCAATGGACTTCATCGGACACGCATGCACTGCTTCCTCTCGGCGCCGGCAGCGACCCACCCGACGACTCTGACCGGCCCGGCACCGCACCGCACCGACACCTCGCAACCGAAGTGCACTCTCGCCGAATAACCCCGGTCGATGGCACAAGACGGCAAAAAGGGACAGCGGGCCCGCCGTTGGCAGGGCCCGCCGTCACTTCTACGCAACTACCGAGCGGGGGTCATGCCTTGATCGCGCCGAGCAGTGCCGACCAGGACTCGGGCGCGACGGTGATGTGGCCGACGCTCGGATCCTTGGAGTCGCGAGTGTCGATGGCGCCGTCGAGTGCGGAGACCTCGACGCATTCCTGGGCAGTCTGGCCGCTGTAGCTCGACTTCCGCCAAGTGGGAGGCTCAGAGCGTGCCTTCGTCATGTGCTCTCCAAGAGGTTTCGCAGCAACTGTTGCGAACGCGCGGGCGACAGGGTCTCGGTTCGCAACAGATCGTATCGACGCTGGAACTCCGCAACCATGTGTCCTTCGGTGATCATTTTGCCTTCGACCATGCCATCCGCGAAGGCGCACTCACCACGGCCGGGGATCGAAAGCAGGACGAACGCTCCATCCATGCACGCATGCAGGCCGCAGTCCATCGGGACTACTTCAAGCACCACATTCGGCAACTCGCTTACCTCCAGCAGGTGCAGAAGTTGAGTGGCGGCTACGCGCGGGTCATGCTTCAACCGTAGGACGGCAGCCTCGTCAATGGCCGCCCAATACTGTGGCGCTTCCTTCTTGGTGAGCAATCGCTTCCGCTTGAGCCGTCGTGTAAGCCAGGCTTCGATGATCGGCGGCGGAACCCTTGCCTTTTGCAGGAGAGCCCGGATGTACTCCTCGCACTGGAGGAGCCCGGGGATTGCCTGTGGCTGGAAGGTGCGGATGCGGAATGCCTGCCGCTCGGACTCCGCGAAGTTCTCGAACCAGCCGGGCTGTCCTTCCGTCAAGCGGTACGCGTGGAAGGCGATAGCGGTTAGCAAGCCCGTTCGACCGAGGGCCCGATCGAGGTCTGCTACGAATTCCGGACTCGGCCGCCGGTCGGCGGTCTCAATCTGTCCAACAAACGCCCCTGTTGAATGCAACTCGCCACCGAGCTCCTGCTGTGTCTTGCCTGCGAGCTTGCGGAGAAATCGCAGGTGAGCGCCAAAGAGGTCCCATAGGGATGCCTCCGGATCAAGATCTTTTGCCGCCGGCATTGTGCGCCTATCCGTCAGATTCGGCTGCTGAACCCCGCCCCGTACCAAAGGTAGTTCCCATGGTGTTGGCTCAGTAGCGATTCGGTTACAGAACACCGTTGCGAGGAGCACTCCATGGGCGTGAGAGAAGGCGTGAGCCGGATGACCCTGAGCATCTACCGCCTCCATCCGAATGGTGAGCGCGAGGAGATCAAGCCTGTTGAGGGCTTCGAACTGGGCGATGCATCGCGGTGGTTGCCCCGAAGCGCGACCATTCCGCAGAGCGAAGCGACAGCTTCGGCGAAGCCCGAGAAATGCCGTCCCGGGTGCAGTGGGCGATGACCGAGTGCGAGACGGCAGTCCTGTTCCGGCGTGGCCAATACGTGGTTGCGCGGCGCGGATGGGCGCGCACCTTCGTGGGCGACGACCCCGAGCCGGTCCATCAACAGGTGCCGCGTTGCCGGGTGTTGGACGTGATCGAGCGAGCGGATGGGGTCCACTACCGGGTGCGCGGTTGGTGGGTGGTGCCGTTTCGATTCGTGGTGTCCGGCGATCAACTCGTGCTGCATCCCGATCAGAGAGAGGCCAGGAGAGCGCATGGACGCGCACGATCGACCCGCCGCTCCCGCGCCACCGCGTGGTAGCGCTCCGCGCACATTCGTGGGCCGGTGCGGCTCGGGCGAGGCCGAGTTGCTTCCGCCGGTGGCCCGCCGATGTGAACGAGTCGGTGGGCCGGGGCCGCCACCGGATCGGGAGGCCCGCCCACTCGTCGTGGGCGATCGGGTGCGGATCAACGCGGACGGTGAGCGCACCGCGCAACCCGACGGCGAGATCGTCGTGGTCGATGTCTTCCCGCCCGGTCGATCCGTCATCGTCCAGCCACCCGGCAACGCGATGCCATGGGTGCGATGGGAGCACGAGGTCCACCGAATCCCGATCCCACCAGAGCGGCTACGAGAAAGGAATGTCGATGCAGAGGTCTAGGACGGAACCGACGCACGTGCCGACACCTGACGCCCCGAGGCGAGAAGGAGGAACCGGAGTGACCTCGATGAGCACCGCGCGCGAGCCGTTCGGTATGCGGTACGCGGCCGGCCAGACCAGCGCGCCGGTGGACAGCGGGGGAGTGACGTACGACCGGGAGTTGCAGATCGCGGTCGCCGCAGACGGCAATCCGTGGGCGTTCAGTGCGCCCAATGACACGAGCAGCGCCACCAACTCCGACAGCCGTAACGACGAGGGTACGGACCTCTGGTAGGGAGCGCCGAGTGGCGGAAGACCCGGGTGGGTCGGTGCTGGTCCTCACGAACCGGCTCGATCCCACCGCAGACCTGGTCGTCGATCACCTGAATCGCCGAGGCGTACCCGTATTCCGCTGTGACACCGCCGAGTTCCCGACCGAGCTCACCCTCTCGGCGACACTCGCGAGCGGCTGGGCGGGGAGTCTCGACGACGGGGTTCGACGTCTCGACCTGGCCGCCGTGCGGTCGGTGTATTTCCGCAGGCCCGAGGAGTTCCGCATGCCCGACGGCGTCTCCGAGGCCGGGCGGCGGTTCGCCGCCGCCCAGTCTCGGGCGGGTTTCCTCGGGGTCGTCGGCGCCATCCCCAGCCTGTGGATCAATCACCCCGCACGTGACCTCGAAGCGAACCGCAAGCCCCTTCAACTCGCCGTGGCGAGGCGATTGGGGCTCCGTCCGCCCCGCACACTCGTGACCAACGACGGTGCGGCGGCGCGGGAATTCGCCGACGATGTCGCCGGACCCGTCATCACGAAGAGCCTCGGGGCGGCCGTCCATACGGTCGTCGTCGATCCTGCCGAGTTCGACGACTCGATCGCCCTCTGTGCCCACCTCTTCCAGGAGTGGGTCGCCAAACGCCACGAGGTGCGGCTGACGGTGGTGGGCGACAGGTTCTTCGCCGTGGAGATCCATGCCGGATCGGAGGCCGCGAAGGTCGATTGGCGTGCGGACTATTCGAGCCTCACTTACAAGCCCACGGCCGTGCCGGAAGGGGTACATCGACGCGTATCGGCCTTCATGGCGCACTTCGGACTCGTGTTCGGGGCATTCGACTTCATCGTGACCCCGGCCGGTGACTGGCGTTTTCTCGAAGTAAACCCGAACGGCCAATGGTCGTGGATCGAACACACAACCGGCGTGCCCATCTCGCGCGCCATCGCCGACCTTCTGGAGAAGGGCGACACGGTATGACCGACACTGCCGCACTGATGGAGGACCGCGCGCGGTCTCTGCGGGAAAGCCTCGCCAAGGAGTTGGAACAGGACGGTTCGCTGCGTACGGAGCCCTGGCGCAAGGCGTTCCGGGCGGTCTCACGACACACATTCCTGCCGACGTTCTTCGCGGATGCGCCGGACGAGTGCGGCATTACCACGTACCGGGCGCTCAGCCACGAGACATCGTCCGAGGAGTGGCTGCGCCTGGTCTACGAGAACAGGACATGGGTCACCCAGCTCGACTACGGCGCAACGCCGCCATCCGGTGGTGGATCGGCCACAGGAACCCCTACCAGCTCGTCCACGCTCCCCTCCACCGTGGTGCGGATGCTGGAAGACCTCGATGTCCAGGACGGGCACAACGTCCTCGAAGTGGGGACGGGCACGGGTTACTCGACGGCACTTCTTTGCGCCCGACTCGGCGACCGACATGTGACGAGCGTCGAGTACGACGCGGAGCTGTCCGCGGTCGATGCCAAGCGCCTGGGGACTCTGGGTTATCGCCCCACCCTGGTCGTGGGCGACGGAGCACTCGGACATCCGGATCGGGCGCCGTATCAGCGCATCATTGCCACCTACTCGCCGGACGCCGTGCCGCCGGCCTGGTTGGCGCAGGCGGATCACGACGCCGTACTTCTGCTCTCGCTCACCGGGGCGTTGGGTGCCCACGGGTACGTCAAGTTGCGCATGTTCGAGGATGGGCGTGCCGAAGGGCGGTTCGTTGACTCCGTCGTGTCCTTCATGCCCTCACGTGAGAGTTCGTCGCCGGAGATCGGGCCCATGATGCGGGCGGCGATCGCCGGCAGGGTGGCAACGACCGGGCGTGCCACTCGGGTTGCTGCCGGAGTGCTTGATGATCCGGCTTTCCTGTGGGCGGCGCAGCTTGCCCTCCCGGGCACGATCCGCCTTCGCTACTCCACCACGTGCGAGGTGACGGGGCGCTGGTTCCTCCACCCCGATGGGGCGTGGGCGGTCGTGGAGAGCGACGCCGCAGGCGCGGGCAGGTTGTACGAGGGCGGAACTCGATCGCTGGGGAGCGACCTCGAAGCGGTGGTGGCGTCTTGGCGGTCGGATGGCCGACCGGGCCTGGGTCGGTACGGGCTTACGGTCACGCCGCGGGCCAACGTGGTGTGGCTGGACGACCCGGATGGTGACTCTTGGACGCTCTGACGCAGCGGGAAGGCCCGGCCCCGGGCGAGCCGAGGCTCACCCGTGCCAGGACCGCCACAGCGCCGCGTAGGCCCCGTCGGCCGCGATCAGCTCCCGGTGGCTGCCCAACTCCGTGATGCGACCGTCCTCCACCACCGCGACCCGGTCCGCGTCATGCGCCGTGTACAGCCGGTGCGCGATCGCGATCACCGTCCGCCCCTCGATCACCGCGCCCAACGACCGCTCCAGGTGCCGGGCCGCCCGAGGGTCGATCAGCGACGTCGCCTCGTCCAGCACCAGCGTGTGCGGATCGGCCAGCACCAACCGCGCCAGTGCCAGCTGTTGTGCCTGGGGTGCAGTCAACTCGTAGCCCTTGGGCCCGACTTCGGTATCCACCCCGGCGGGGAGTCCGGCCACCCAGTCCGCGTCGACCGCGCGCAACGCCGCCAACACCGCGGCGTCGTCGGCGTCCTCGCGCGCCAGCAGCAGGTTGTCCCGCAACGTGCCCCGGAACACGTGGTGTTCCTGGGTCACCAGCGCGACCCGGCCGCGCAGTTCGTCGAGCGGCAGGCCGACCAGCGGTACCCCGCCCACCTCCACCCGGCCCGACGTCGGACCGTTGACCCCGGCCAACAGCCGTCCCAGTGTGGACTTCCCGGCCCCGCTCGGCCCCACCATCGCGATCCGCTCGCCCGGCCGCACGGTCAGGTCGATCCCGTGCAGCACTTCGCGCCCCGAGTCGTACGCGAACCGCACATCACGCACGGTCAGCGTCTCGTCCGCCGGCTTCGCGTCGGTGGGTTCGCGGTCGGACGGCACGTCGGCCACGCCCAGCAGCCGGGCCAGTGAGGCCGCCGAGATCTGTACCTCGTCCAGCCAGTTGAGCAGTTCGTCCATCGGCCCGATGATCAACTGCACGTACAACACCGCGGTCGCCACCTCGCCGAGCGTGGCCCAGCCGTGCAGATACGCCCAGCCGCCGAAGGCCGTGGTGGCCACCACCGGCAACATGTAGCCGAAGTCGACCGTCGGGTACCAGATGGTGCGCAGCCACAACGTGTACCGCTCGGCCGCGTACGCCTTGCCGACGTCGTCGTCACCGCGGCGCCGACGCCGATCGGCCAACCGCAGCGCCTCGACCGTACGCGCGCCCTCGACCGTCTCCGCGAGCGAGTCGGTCACCTGCGCCCAGGCGGCGTTCTCGCGCAGATAGCCCGCCGGCGCCCGGCGCAGGTACCAGTAGGTGACCGGGATCAGCAACGGCACGGTGATCAGCAGCGGCAGCGCCAGCAGCGGGTTGAGCAGCAGCAGCCCCGTGAAGGTCAGCACGATCGTCACGGCCGCGACCAGCACCGAGGGCACCGCGCGGCGGGCCGAGCGGGACATCGCCGCCACGTCGCGATTCGCCCGGCCGAGCAGGTCGCCGGAGCCGGCCCGCTCGACGGTGGACAGCGGCAGGTCGAGGATGCGCTCCACGAACTCCTCGCGGACCTGCGCGAGCAGGCCCTCGCCGAGCCGGGCCGCGGCCACCGCCGCCTGACGCACGATCAGCGCCTGGAGCAGCAGCGCGCCGGCGATGCCCAGGCCGAGCAGGTCGATCGTCCGGGTCGGGGCGTCGTCGCGGACCTTCTCGATCAGCACGCCGAGCAGCCGCGGTGCGACCAATCCGGCCACCGCCGCGAGCGAGTAGAACAGCACGGTCAGGATCAGGTCCCGCCGCCGCTCGCGCAGCAGCCGCACGGCGTGCCGGCCGACCTCGGCGGCCGGGGCCACCGGCAACAGGCGGCGCGCGCTCACGCGTCCTCCTCCTCGTCGTCGTCGACACGGGTGACCAATGCCGCGTATCCCGGTTCGTTCGCGAGCAGTTCGCGGTGCGGTCCGACCGCCATGACCTTGCCGTCCTCGACGTAGGCGACCTCGTCCATGGTGTCCAGGACGAGCGGGCTGGTGGTGGCGACCACGGTGGTACGCCCGCGCCGGTGCGCGGCGAGCCGGCCGGCGATCCGGGCCTCGGTGTGCGCGTCCACCGCGCTGGTCGGCTCGATCAGCACCAGCGTCTGCGGGTCGGCGACCAACACCCGGACCAGGCGCAGGCGTTGTACCTGGCCACCGGAGAACTCCCGGCCGCGGGCCGCGATCTCGGTGTCCAGGCCCTCGTCCAGCGCGTCGATCACGTCCCCGGCACAGGCCACCTCCACCGCCTCGGCCAGGTCGACGCCGCCGGCGCCACCGCCGCCGGGCGTCAGTTCGCGGCTCAGCGGCCCGGAGAACAGCCCGGCGTCGTGGTGCGCGACCAGGATCCGCTCACGCACGTCGGCCACCGCGAGGTCGGCCAGCGGCACGTTGTGGTAGAAGACGTCGGCCTCCTCGTAGCGACCGAGCCGATCGGCCAGCGCGGGCGCGTCCTGCGGGTCCTCGCAGGCGATGCCGAGTTGCACGCCGGGCCGAACCACCAGGCCGGAGCGCCGGTCCACCAGGTCGCCGGGTGCCGGCCAGGCGAGCGGGTCGGGCCGGTCCTCGACGCCCGGGGCGAGGCCGAGTACCCGCACCACGCGGCGCGAGGCGACGTGGCCGCGGACGACGCGGTCGGCGAACTCGGTGAGGGTGGAGAGCGGGACGGTCAGGAACGCCGCGTAGCCGTAGAAGGACACCATCTGACCGACCGTCAGGCGGCCGTCCAGGGCGAACCGGGCGGCCAGCCAGGTACCGAACGCGAGGAAGAAGCCGGGCACCAGGAACTGCGCGGCCTCCAACATCGATTCGATCCTGGCGGTGCGTACGCCCGCCACCCGCAACTCCTGCGATTCACGCCGGTAGCGGGCCCCGAAGCTGCGCTCGCCGCCGATGCCGCGCAGCACACGCAGCCCGGACGCGATGTCGACCGCCCGATCGGCCAACCCGGACTGCAGTTCGCGGTACGCGTTCTGGCGCCGGTGCAGCGGCCGCAGCAGCAGCGAGACCAGGCCCATCAGCAGCGGCACGCCGATCAGCACGAGCAGCCCGAGCGGCAACGACATGTTCAACAGCACGACGGCGACCACGGCGAGGGTGACCACCGAGGCACAGCCGCGCGCGGTGATGTCGAGCGTCGAGCCGATCGCGTCCACGTCGGAGGTACCGACACCGACCACCTCGCCGGAGGCGATCCGGCGCTGCAGCACGGCGCCGAGCCGGGCGGCGTGCCGGGTGACGAGCTGGATGGTGCGAAAGGCCGAGTCGAGGAAGTTGGCGACCGCGTTGCGGTGGCGCATGATGCCCGTGAAGCCGATCAGCACGGCGAGCCCGAGCAGCGCCGCCGACCAGGCGTAGAGCCGCCCTTCGTCGCGGGCCTCGACAGCGTCGATCGCCCGGCCGACGGCGGCGGGCATGAGGGCCTGGGCCACCATCCACACCGACGCCCAGACGATGCCCATGACAATCGTCCGCCGGGTGCGCGCGGCGAGCCAGAGCAGGTAGCGGCCCGCCGACCGGATATCGGGATCGCCGGGGTCGGCGACGGGAAACGTTCGCATTGTCCAGCGACGCTAACCTGCGACCCGGGTCACGTTCCACGCATTATTCCCGGCCTCGCCCCGGCGGGAAGCCGGCCGAAATCGGCCAACGCGACGGGGCGCCGGGCGGCGGGCACCGCCTCGACACCCACGGCGTCGGGGCCTCACCCGCAACAGAGCCGCAAGCCGGGCAACCGGAAGGCTACGCGCAGCAGCCCGCAGGCAGCGCCACCCAGTCCTTCCGCACACACCCGGCGATCCGCCGCCGGCGTGGGCGGCTCCGAGACTCCGGCATTCGGCGAAGCGAGTGCGTTGCTTGGCGAAAAAGCGACCTGCGGCGGGTGGCCGGGAGGGGGGCGGGTTGGGTTCCGCCGGTGGTGCGTTCGCGGGTGGGTCGGGTTGTTGCGGCGGGCGTTGCGCCTTGGG
>NZ_BIFH01000044.1 GCF_003967355.1 Embleya hyalina
GTTCGTGTTTCCGGGGCAGGGGTCGCAGTGGGTGGGGATGGCGGCGGGGTTGTTGGAGTGTTCGCCGGTGTTCGCGGAGGCGGTGGCGGAGTGTGCGGCGGTGATGGATCCGTTGGTGGGGGATTGGTCGCTGTTGGAGGTGTTGCGGGGCGGGTCCGCCGGTGGGTTGGAGCGGGTGGATGTGGTTCAGCCGGTGTTGTTCGCGGTGATGGTGGGTTTGGCGCGGTGGTGGGAGTCGTGTGGGGTGCGGCCGGGTGCGGTGGTCGGGCATTCGCAGGGGGAGATCGCGGCTGCGCATGTGGCGGGTCATCTGTCGTTGGCGGATGCGGTGCGGGTGGTCGTGCTGCGGAGTCGGGCTCTGCTCGGGGTGGCCTCCTCGGGTGGCGGGATGGTGTCGGTCGGGGTGTCTGCCGATCGTGCCCGGGAGTTGGTCGCGGGGGATGATCGGTTGTCGTTGGCGGCGGTGAACGGGCCGACGAGTGTGGTGCTTTCGGGTGATGTCGATGCGCTGGCCGCGGTGGTCGAGGTGTGTGGGCGCGATGGTGTGCGGGCGCGGTGGATTCCGGTGGACTACGCGTCGCATTCGGTGCGGATGGAGGCGGTGCGGGGCGAGGTCGAGCGGCTGTTGGCGGATGTGACGCCGCAGCCGGGTCGCGTGCCGATGTACTCCACCGTGACCGGGGAAGTGGTCGTCGATCCGGCCGAGTTGGGCGGGTCGTACTGGTTCGAGAATCTGCGTCGTACGGTGGAGTTGGAGCGGGCTGTCGGTGCGGCGACGGCGGATGGGCTCACCACGTTCGTCGAGTGCAGTCCGCATCCCGGGTTGGTGGTGCCGCTGGGGGACACCCTGGAGGCGCTGCGGGTGGACGGCGCGGTGTTGGAGACGTTGCGGCGGGGTGAGGGTGGTCCCGATCGGCTGGTCGCCGCGCTCTCGGCGGCGTTCGTGGCGGGCGTCGCGGTGGACTGGGCCGGGATGATCGTGGGCGCGCGGGTGGAGTTGCCGACCTACGCGTTCCAACGGCGGCGCTACTGGTTGGCGGAGGGGGCGCGGTCGGGGGATCCGGGCGGGCTGGGACTGGCCGCGGTCGGACATCCTCTGCTGGGTGCGGCGGTACGGCCGGCGCAGGGCACGGGGCTGTTGTTCACCGGGCGGTTGTCGACGGCGACCCACCCGTGGCTCGCGGATCATGTGGTGCTCGGCTCGACGATCGTGCCGGGCACGGTGTTCGTGGACCTGGCGCTGTGGGCCGGGGCCGAGGCGGCGTGCCCGGTGGTGGACGAACTGACCCTGCACACCCCGCTGGTGCTGCCGGAGCACGGCGGCGTGCACGTACAGGTGACCGTCGACGGGCCGGACGACGTCGGGGCCCGGGCGGTCGCGGTGTACTCCCGGCCGGAGGACGCGCCCGACGACGAGCCGTGGACCCGGCACGCCGTCGGGGTCCTCGTTGCCGACGACGACGCGGGTCCCGACGCGGCTCCCGAGGTGTGGCCGCCGGTCGGCGCGAAGCCGGTCGAGGTGGCGGACTTCTATCGGCGGCTGGTGGATTCCGGGGTCGACTACGGGCCGGCGTTTCGCGGGATGCGGGCCGCCTGGCGGCGTGGGGACGAGCTGTTCGCCGATGTGGCGCTGCCGGCCGAGGAGGAGCCCGACGCGCATCGTTTCGGGGTGCATCCGGCGCTGCTCGACGCGGGCGTGCAGACCCTGCGGGTGGATCCGGGGCAGGTCGACGGGGACGACATCCGAGTGGCCTTCTCCTGGCACGGGGTGCGGCTCTTCGCGGGCGGTGCGACCCGGCTGCGGGTGTCGTGCGTGCCGTCGGGCGAGGGTGCGGTGTCGCTGCGGGTGGCGGACGAGACCGGACGGGCGGTCGCCGCGATCGAGGCGTTGACGGTGCGGGCGATCTCGGCCGAGCAGGTGCGGCGGGCCGGCGGTGGGCGGGACGCGCTGTTCCGGCTCGTGTGGCGGGCTTCGGCGGTATCCGTACCGGTGGCGGCGCCGCGTGTGGCGGTGGTCGGCGAGTGGGATCCGCCCGGTCCGGGCGGACCGGTGGACCGGTATCCGGGCGTCGCCGAACTTGCCGCCCACGAGGGGCCGTTGCCCGACCTGGTCCTGCTGCCCGTCGGCCGTCCGGATCCCGATGTGCCGTTCTCCGAGCGGCGTATGCGGGATACGACGGCGGAATTGGCGGCCCGGCTGGAGGCGTTCGTGGGTGACGAACGGCTCGCGGCGGCCCGGGTGGTCGTGGTGACTCGTTCGGCGGTGGTCGTGGATGGCGACACGGGCCTCGGTGATCCGGCGTCGGCGGCGGTCTGGGGAGTGGTTCGGGCGGCGCAGGCCGGGCATCCGGAGCGGATCGTGCTGGTCGACCTGGACGACGACCCGGCCTCCGCGGCGATTGTGGCGGCGGTGGCGTCGGCCGGTGGTGAGCCGCAGTTCGCGGTGCGCGGCGGTCGGGTGTGGGTGCCGGGGTTGGAGCGGGTTCCGGCCTCCGGCGGAGCGCGATCGGCGCTGGGGACCGGCACGGTGTTGATCGCCGGTGCGGACCGGGCGGTCGGTGCGGGGGTGGCCGAGCATCTGGCCGGTGCGTACGGGGTGGGTCGGTTCCTGTTGTCGTCCGCGGATCCGTCGGGTGACGGATCCGGTGCGTTGGCCGCCCGGCTGCGTGAGGCGGGCGCCGAGGTCGTGTCGGCGGCCTGGGACGGGCACGACCCGGGCGTGCTCGCCGCGCTCGTGGCCGAACACCCGCTGGTGGGGGTGGTGGACGCGTCGGGCGGTGCGGACGGCGCGCGGGCCCTGCACGAGCTGACCGTCGACACGGATCTGGCATTCTTCGTGCTGTTCTCGTCGGCGGCGAACCTGCTCGGTTCGACGGCGCACGCGGCCACGGCCGGGGCGAGTGCCTTCCTCGACGCGCTGGCCGGACATCGGCGGGCGCACGGGTTGCCCGGGGTGTCGCTGGCCTGCGGGACGGATCCGCTGTCGGGGTTGCCCGACCTGTTCGACGAGGCGATGTGCCGGGAGGACGCCGTGTTGGTCTCGGCGTCGACGGACCTCACCGGGCCCGGGTCGACGTCACCGTTGTTGCCCTCTCGAAGCGCGCGTGGTGCGACCGTCCCCGCCGAGACCCCGGCCGCGACGGACGGCGAGGCGCTGGTCCGGCGTCTGGCGGCGCTGTCCGAGGAGGAGCGCGAGCGCGAACTGGTCGGCCTGGTGCGGGCCCAGGCCGCGGCGGTGCTCGGGCACGCCGGCACCGGCGAGATCGGACCCGAACGGGCCTTCAAGGAGGTCGGGTTCGACTCGCTCACCGCGGTGGAACTGCGCAACCGGCTGATCCGGGGCACCGGGGTCGGCCTGCGCTCCACCCTCGTCTTCGACTTCCCCACGCCGCGCATCCTGGCCCGCCACCTGAGCGGCCGGCTGGTCGAGGCGGCCTCCCCGGCCGGTGCGCTGCTGGCCGATCTGGACCGATTCGAGGACGAGTTGCACGCGGTCCTCGGCGAGACGGAGGCCCGCGACCGGCTGGCCGAGCGGCTGCGTCGGCTGCTGGCCCGCTGTACCGCGCCGGACGAGAGCACCCCCGCCGCCGACGTCTCGGACGTGCAGTCGGCCACCGACGACGAGTTGTTCTCGCTCGTCGACCAGGGCTTCGAGTGACCCGGCCCATCCACGCATACGACCGTGTCGGCAAGGAGTAGAGGCAACGTGGCTGAGTCGGAAGAGAAACTGCGCTCGTACCTGAGGAAGGCCATCACCGACGCGCGCGACGCGCACCGCCGGGTGCGCGAGTTGGAGGACCGGCAGCGCGAGCCGATCGCGATCGTGGGCATGGCCTGCCGCTTCCCCGGCGGTTTGAATACACCGGAGGACCTGTGGCGGTTCGTCGCCGAAGGAGGCGACGCGATCGGCGACTTCCCGACCGACCGGGGCTGGGACGTCGACGCCCTGTACGACCCGGATCCGGACCGGCCGGGCACGTCGTACGTCCGCGAGGGCGGATTCCTGTACGACGTCGCGGACTTCGACGCCGAGTTCTTCGGGATCTCGCCGCGTGAGGCGGCGGCGATGGACCCGCAACAGCGGTTGCTCCTGGAGATCGCGTGGGAGGCGGTGGAACGCGCGGGCATCGACCCGACGTCGCTGCGGCACAGCCGGACCGGGATCTACACCGGGATCAACGGCCTCGACTACACGACCGTACTGGCCCGGACCGCCAAGGGGCGGGACGGCACGCTCGGCATGGCCAACGGGGCCAGTCTGCTGGCGGGTCGGGTGGCGTACATCCTCGGCCTGGAGGGGCCGGCGGTGACCGTGGACACGGCGTGCTCGTCGTCCCTGGTGGCGCTGCACCTGGCGGGCAACGCGCTGCGTTCGGGGGAATGCGACCTGGCCCTGGTGGGCGGCGCGACGGTGATGTGCACGCCGGAGAGCTTCGTCAACTTCAGCCGGCAGCGCGGACTGGCCCGCGACGCCCGGTGCAAGCCGTTCTCGGCGGCGGCCGACGGGTTCATCCTCTCCGACGGCGCGGGCCTGTTCCTGATCGAACGGCTCTCCGACGCGCGGCGCAACGGGCATGCGGTACTGGCCGTGCTGCGCGGTTCGGCGATCAACCAGGACGGCGCGTCGAACGGGCTGACCGCGCCGAACGGACCGGCCCAGGAACGGGTGATCCGGCAGGCCCTGCACAACGCCGGGCTGGCGACCGGTGACGTGGACGCCGTGGAGGCGCACGGCACCGGGACCACGCTCGGCGACCCGATCGAGGCGCACGCGCTGTTGGCGACCTACGGGCAGGACCGGCCCGCGGCTCGCCCGCTGCGATTGGGGTCGATCAAGTCCAACATCGGACACACCCAGGCCGCCGCGGGGGTGGCCGGGCTGATCAAGATGGTGTTGGCCCTGCGGCACGGCGTGCTGCCCGGGACACTGCACGTCGACGCGCCCTCGCCGCACATCGACTGGTCGGCCGGGCGGGTCGAACTGCTCACCGAGCCGGTGCCGTGGCCGAGTTCGGACCGGCCGCGCCGGGCCGGTGTCTCGTCGTTCGGGGCAAGCGGGACGAACGCGCACGTGGTGGTGGAGGAGGCGCCGCCGGAGGGTGGTGACGATGTCACGGAGGTCCCCCGGCCCGCAGGCGTCGGCGGCGTGCTGCCGTGGGTGTTGTCGGCCCGGTCCGAGGCGGCTTTGCGCGCGCAGGCCGGGCGGCTGCGGGACTGGCTGGACGAGCACCCCGACGCGGATCCGGCCGACGTGGGCCGGTCGTTGGCGGCGGGGCGTGCGGTGCTCGAACGTCGTGCCGTGGTGCGCGGGCGGGATGTCGCGGAACTCGGCGTCGGGGTGGGCGAGGTGGCCGACGGCGGTGAACTCGCCGCTGCGCGGCCGATGTTCGCCGGCCCGGGGCCGGTGTTCGTGTTCCCGGGGCAGGGGTCACAGTGGGTGGGGATGGCGGCGCGGTTGTTGGAGTGTTCGCCGGTGTTCGCGGAGGCGGTCGCCGAATGTGCCGCGGTGATGGATCCGTTGGTGGCGGATTGGTCGCTGCTGGATGTGTTGCGTGCCGGCGCCGGCGGGGCGTCGGCCGAGCGGGTCGATGTGGTTCAGCCGGCTTTGTTCGCGGTGATGGTGGGTCTTGCGCGGTGGTGGGAGTCGTGTGGGGTGCGGCCGAGTGCGGTGATCGGGCATTCGCAGGGGGAGATCGCCGCCGCGCATGTGGCCGGCCATCTGTCGTTGGCGGACGCGATACGGATCGTGGTGTTCCGCAGTCGGGCGCTGCGCGGGATCACGGCGGCCGGTGGCGGCATGGTGTCCGTGGGGGTGTCCGTCGAGCGGGCCGAGGAACTGGTCGCCGGATCCCCCGGATTGTCGCTCGCGGCGGTCAACGGGCCGCGCGGCGTGGTCGTTTCCGGCGACCGTGAAGCACTGGCCGTCGTCGTCGACGCGTGTGAGCGCGAGGGCGTGCGGGCCCGCTGGATCCCCGTGGACTACGCGTCGCATTCCGCCCACATGGAGGTGGTCCGGGACGAGGTCGAGCGCCTGTCGGCCGAGGTGACGCCGCGTGCGGGACGGGTGCCGATGTACTCGACGCTGACCGGGGAAGCCGTCACGGACCCGGCCGTGTTGGGCGGTGGCTACTGGTTCGAGAACCTGCGCGGGACGGTACGGCTGACCACCGCCGTGGAGGCCGCCGTCGCCGACGGACACGTCGCCTTCGTCGAGTGCAGCCCGCATCCGGGCCTGGTCGTGCCGCTCGCGGACACCCTCGAGGAACTGGGCGTCGACGACGGCACGGTCCTGGAGACGTTGCGGCGGGACGACGGCGGCCCCGATCGGCTGGTCGCCGCGCTCTCGGCGGCGTTCGTCGCGGGTGTGCCGGTGGACTGGGCCGGACTGTATCCGGGCCGGGGGCGGGCCGACCTGCCCACGTACGCCTTCCGGCATCGGCGCTATTGGGTCGACGCCGAATCGCCCGCCGGCGGCGGCGCGGCCTGGGGGCAGCGGGCGGTGCTGCATCCGGTACTCGGCGCCGCCGTCGACCTGGCCGGCGACGCGGGCACGGTGTTCACCGGCAGGCTCTCGACGACCGCCCAACCGTGGCTGGCCGACCACGCCGTGCTTGACACGGTGATCGTGCCCGGCACGGCCTTCCTGGACCTGGTCCTGCGGGCCGGGGCCGAGGTCGGCTACCCGGCGATCGAGGAACTGACCCTGCACACGCCGCTCGTGCTGCCCGATGCCACGGGCGTCCTGGTACAGGTCGTGGTCGGAGCGGCGGACGGCGACGGTGGCGACGGGGCCCGGACGGTCGAGGTGCACGCGCGGGCCGAGGACGCGCCGCCGGACCACCCGTGGACCCGGCACGCCTCGGGGGTGCTGGTCGGGGTGGGCGAGGAGCGGGCCGAGGACGCGCTCGCCGGTCCGTGGCCACCGGCGGGCGCGACCGCGGTCGAGGTGGACGACGCCTACGAGCGGCTGGCGACGGCGGGCTTCGACTACGGTCCGGTGTTCCAGGGGCTGCGGTCGGTCCGGGTGCGCGGCGACGAGTTGTTCGCCGAGGTGGAGTTGCCGGAGGAGGCACACGCGGACGCGGACCGGTTCGCGCTGCACCCGGCGCTGCTCGATGCCGCGTTGCACCCGCTGGTGGTCACGGCCGGTGCCGACACGCCGCTCGCGGCCGGGTTGCCGTTCGTGTGGCGGGGCATCCGGGCCGGTGTTCCGGGTGCGCGGCGGTTGCGGGTCCGCTTGGCGCGCCCGGTGTCGGGCTCGCCCTCGGTGCTCGGCGAGGTGGCGGTTCGGGCGTGGGACGAGGACGGCCGAGAGGTTTTGGCGATCGAGTCGCTGACCATCCGTCCGGTCTCGGCGGACGGGTTGCGGACCCCCGATTCGGTGGCCCGCGACTCCCTGTTCACGTTGGCGTGGACGGCGCTGGAGCTGCCGGAACCCGACGACGACGTGCCGAACGGGACCCTCCCAGGCGGCGGTACGGCCGATCTCGCCGCGTTGATCGGGGCCCTCGACACCGGAACGCACGTACCGGACGCGGTGGTTCTGCCCGTGTCCGTCGACGACGCCGACCCGGTGGCGGCGGCGCACACGGCATGCCGGCAGGTGCTGACGGCGCTCCGGGACTGGTTGGCCGACGAGCGATTCGCGGACTCCCGGCTGGTGTTCGTGACCTCCGGCGCGGTCGCGGTCGCGGACGAGCACGTACGTCCCGCCTCGGCGGCGGTCTGGGGCCTGGTCCGCTCCGCCCAGTCCGAACACCCGGGGCGCTTCGTCCTGGTGGACGCGGACTCGCTCGACGACCCCGGCCCCGAGTTCGCCCGGGCCCTGCGGACCGGCGCGGATCAGCTGGTCCTGCGCGACGGAACGGCGCTGGCACCGAGCCTGGTTCGGGCAGCGGCGGACGGCGGATCGGCCGGATTCGCGCCCGCCGCCGACGGCACCGTCCTGATCACCGGCGGTACCGGCACCCTGGGCACGCTGCTCGCCCGGCATCTGGTCACCGAACACGGCGTGCGCCACCTGCTGTTGCTCAGTCGGCGCGGCGTCACGGCCGCCGGAGCGGCGGACCTGGTCGCGGAACTCGCCGCGCACGGGGCCGAGGTGACCTGCGTGACCGGGGACGCCGCCGACCGCGCCACGTTGGAGCGGGTGTTGGCGGGCATTCCCGCCGAACACCCGCTGACCGCGGTGATCCACGCGGCGGGCGTGGTGGACGACGGCGTCGTACAGTCCCTCACCGCCGACCGGCTGGACGCGGTGTTGCGCCCGAAGGCGGACGCCGCGTGGAACCTGCACGAGGCGACCCGGCACCTGGACCTGACCGCGTTCGTCCTGTTCTCCTCCGCCGCGGGCGTGCTCGGCAACCCCGGCCAGGGCAACTACGCGGCGGCCAACGCCTTTCTGGACGCACTCGCCCGCCGCCGGCGCCGCGAGGGGCTGCCCGGCAGCTCGTTGGCCTGGGGCTGGTGGGCGCCGACCAGCGAGATGACCGCGGGGCTCGGCGACGCCGACCGGCAGCGCATGGCGCGCCTGGGCGTCCTGCCCCTGGCCCCGGAACAGGGGCTGGCCCTGTTCGACGCGGCGACCAACCATGCCGAACCGACCCCGACCGTGGTCCGGATGGACCTCGCGGTCCTGCGCACCGCCGGATCCGCGGTGCCCGCACTGTTGCGCGGTCTGGCCCGGATCCCCAACCGCCGTGCCGGGGCGACGGGTTCGGCTGCGGCGCTGCGCCGTCCTCCGGCGGGTGTCTCGGCGGCCGACTGGGAGCGGACGCTGATTCGGGCGGTGTGCGTCCACGCCGCCGCCGTCATCGGCCACGCCGACGCGACCGAGATCGACGAGACGCGGGCGTTCCGCGACCTCGGCTTCGACTCGCTGACCGGTCTGGAACTGCGCAATCGGCTGAACACGGCGACCGGCCTGCGGCTGCCGGCCACACTGGTCTTCGACTACCCCAGCCCGGTGCTCCTGGGCCGGTGGCTGCGCGATCGGCTCGCCGAGGAGAACACCGGTCCGGTGGGCTCGACCGTCGGAGCGCCCGTGACGCCCTCGGTCGGTTCCGACACCGCCGACGATCCGATCGTGATCGTCGGCATGGGCTGCCGGTTCCCCGGCGGCATCACCGCGCCCGAACATCTGTGGGACGTGGTCGCCGGTGGGGTGGACACCCTCACCGACTTCCCCACCGATCGCGGCTGGGACGTCGAGCGCATCTTCGACCCGGACCCGGACCGACCGGGCAGCACCTATGTGCGCACCGGCGGATTCGTGGACACCGCCGCTGATTTCGACCCGGACTTCTTCGGGATCTCGCCGCGTGAGGCGCTGGCGATGGACCCGCAGCAGCGGTTGCTCCTGGAGACCGCGTGGGAGACGTTCGAGCGGGCGGGCATCGATCCGACCTCGCTGCGCGGCAGCCGAACCGGGGTGTTCGCCGGTGCCATCTACTACGACTACGCGGGCGGCCGGCTGCGGAAGGTGCCGGACGAGTTGGAGGGCTACATCGGCAACGGCAACGTGGGCAGTGTCGCCTCGGGCCGGGTGGCCTACACGTTCGGTCTGGAGGGGCCGGCGGTCACCGTGGACACGGCGTGCTCGTCGTCCCTGGTGGCGCTGCACCTGGCGGTGCACGCGGTGCGGTCGGGCGAGTGCGATCTGGCCCTGGCGGGCGGCGTCACCGTGATGTCGACGCCGAGCGTGTTCCTCGACTTCTCCCGGCAGCGCGGCCTGTCGTCCGACGGCCGGTGCCGGTCGTTCGCGGCGGCGGCGGACGGCACGGGCTGGGGCGAGGGAGTCGGCCTCGTGCTGGTGGAGCGGTTGTCGGATGCGCGGCGCAACGGGCATTCGGTGTTGGCGGTGGTGCGTGGGTCGGCGGTGAACCAGGACGGCGCGTCGAATGGGTTGACCGCGCCGAACGGGCCGTCGCAACAGCGGGTGATTCGGCAGGCGTTGGACAGCGCCGGGTTGTCGACCGGCGATGTGGACGCGGTGGAGGCGCACGGGACGGGGACGACGCTGGGTGATCCGATCGAGGCGCAGGCGTTGTTGGCGACGTATGGGCGGGATCGGGCGGCGGATCGGCCGTTGTGGTTGGGGTCGGTGAAGTCGAACATCGGGCATACCCAGGCGGCGGCGGGGGTGGCCGGGGTGATCAAGATGGTGTTGGCGTTGCGGCACGGGGTGTTGCCGCGGACGTTGCATGTGGACGAGCCGACGCCGCATGTGGATTGGTCGGCGGGTCGGGTCGAGGTGTTGGCGGACGAGGTGGCCTGGCCGGCGGGTGAGCGGGTGCGTCGGGCGGGGGTGTCGTCGTTCGGGATCAGCGGAACGAACGCGCACGTGGTCCTGGAGGAGGCACCGCCGATCGCCGACGTGTCGGACGCGGTGGCCGATTCCGGGCTCGGCGGGCGGCACACCTGGGTGGTTTCGGCGCGGTCCGAGGCAGCGGTACGGGAGCAGGCGGCCCGGTTGCGGGACTGGGTCGCCGACCGTCCGGATCTCGATCCGGCCCAAGTGGCCCGGTCGTTGGTGTGTGATCGGGCGTTGTTCGGCCATCGGGCGGTGGTCTCCGGTACCGATCTCGCCGAACTGGGCGAGGGGTTGTCCGCCGTGGCGGCGGGGGCCGAGGGCGCGGTGGTCGGCGCGGTGGGTCGCGGGCCGGGGAAGACCGCCGTGCTGTGCACGGGCCAAGGAGTGCGGACGCTGGGCATCGGTCGCGAACTGCACGCGGCGTTCCCGGTGTTCGCCGCGGCCTTGGACGAGGTGTGCGCGGCCTTCGACGGCGTGGTGCCGTTCTCGGTGCGGGACGTCGTACTCGGCGCCGAAGGGATGTCGGAGGCGGACGCGCGGGACACCGGGGTGGCACAACCGGCGCTGTTCGCGTTCGAGGTGGCGCTGTACCGGCTGTGGACCTCGTGGGGGCGGACGCCGGACTTCGTGGTGGGGCATTCGCTCGGCGAGATCGTCGCGGCGCATGTGGCGGGAGTGTTCTCGCTTGCGGATGCGGTGGTTTTCGTCGCGGCACGGGCCCGGTTGATGGGTGCGCTGCCGGGCGGAGGTGCGATGCTCGCCGTCGGTGCGGGCGAGGCCGAGGTGGCGGCGTCGTGCCCGGCCGAGGTGACGATCGCGGCGGTGAACGGCCCGGCGAGTGTGGTGGTTTCCGGCCCCGCCGAGGCGGTGGCCGCGCTCGAACCGGACTGCGTGGTGCGTGGGTGGCGGATCTCGCGCCTGCCGGTGTCGCACGCCTTCCACTCGGCGCTGATGGAACCGATGCTGGCCGAACTCCGGGATGTGCTGGACGGGTTGACCTACGGCACGCCCGAGATCCCGGTGGTGTCGGACACCACCGGGCGGGTGGCCGGCACCGACGAGTTGGGTGATCCCGAATACTGGGTGCGGCACGTGCGCCGGGCGGTGCGCTTCGGGGACGCGATCGCCACGCTCCGCGCCGAAGGCGTACGCACCTTCGTGGAGATCGGGCCGGAGGCGGCGCTCACCGCGATGGTGGTCGAGGGCACGGCCGGCGCGGAGGACGTGGCGGCCGTACCGACCCGGCGCCGGGGTCGAGCCGCCGTGTCGAGTGTGGTCGAGGCGCTGGCCCGGGTGTTCGTGCGTGGCGCGACGGTGGACTGGGCCACGTTGTCCACCGGCTCCGGGCGACGGGGGCGGGTGGACTTGCCGACGTACGCCTTCGAGCGGCGGCGCTTCTGGTTGGACGCCGGGGTGGACGCCGGCGATGCGGTCGGGCTCGGGCAGGGCGTCGTGGACCACCCGCTGCTCGGTGCGGTGGTGGGCCTGGCGGACGACCAGGGCGTGCTGTTCACCGGCCGCCTGGCCCTGGACACCCATCCGTGGTTGGCCGAACACCGCGTCTCGGGCGTGGTGTTGCTGCCGGGCACGGCATTCCTGGAGCTGGCGCTGCACGTCGGCCGCCTCCTGGACTGCGAGCGGGTCGACGAACTGACCCTCGCCGCCCCGCTGGTGCTGCCGTCGACGGGCGGTGTGCAAGTCCAGGTCCGGGTCGGGGCACCGGAGGAGACCGGGACCCGGACGATCACGGTGCATGCTCGGCCGGATTCGGCGGAGCTGCCCTGGACGCCGCACGCGACCGGGATCCTGGCTCCGTCGGGCGAGCCGCCCGCACCCTCGGATACGACGAGTTGGCCGCCCGCGGACGCCACCGTGACGGACACGGCGGAGCTGTATCCCTGGTTCGTCGAGACCGGCGTCGACTACGGACCCTCGTTCCAGGGCGTACAGGCGGCCTGGCGCCGTGGCGACGAGGTGTTCGCGGAGATCGTGCTCGCGGCCGACGACCCGGCCGCCGACGCCCGGTTCGAGCTGCATCCCGCGCTGTTCGACGCCGCGCTGCACCCGCTGGGCCTGACCCTGCTCGACGCGGAGGCGCCGCGTCTGCGGTTGCCGTTCTCCTGGCGCGGAGTGGCGCTGCACACGTCCGGGGCAGGTACGTTACGGGTTCGGCTGCGTCCCACCGGGGCCGACACCATCGCGGTGACGGCCACCGACGAGACGGGCCGACCGGTGGTCTCGGTCGAGGCCTTGGCGGTGCGTGAACCCTCGCGGGACCGGCTGCCGCAACCCGATCCGAGCGCGGGCGAGTTGTTCGAGCCGGAGTGGACACCGCGGGCACCGGAGGACACGGCGGGCACGCTCGGCGCCGTAGTCGGTGGCCCCGAACTCGCCTCGACCGCAGTTCGATTCGGGGCCGCGCACCATGCCGACCGGACCGCGCTCGCCGGTTCGACGGTACCCGAGACGGTCCTGTACGACCTGGTCGCCACCGACCCCGGCGCATCCGTCGACGCCGTACATCGAGCCGCCGCCCAGGCGCTCGACCTGGTGCGATCCTGGCTCGCCGACGAGCGCTTCGCGTCGGCCCGCCTGATCGTGCGCACCCGCCACGCGGTCGCCGCCGCCGAGGACGACACGCCGGACCCGGCCGCCGCAGCGGCGCGCGGCCTGCTTCGTACCGCCTGCGCCGAACACCCCGAGCGCTTCGCGCTCGTCGACGCCGACGACCTCGACGAGGTGTCTCCGGAGGTCATCGCCGCCGTGGCGGTCGAGCCCGAGGTGGCCGTGCGGGCCAGCCGCGTCCTGGTCCCACGCCTGCGCCGCGCGGCCGTGGCGCCGCGGGCCGACTTCGGGTTCGCCACCGACGGGACCGTCCTGATCACCGGCGGCACCGGGGCCCTGGGCCGACACGTCGCCCGGCACCTGGTGCGCGTCCACGGGGTGCGCCGGCTCCTGCTGCTCTCCCGTCGCGGCGACGAGGTCCCCGACGCCGCCGAGTTGCGGGCCGAACTGGTCGAGGCCGGCGCGCACGTCACCTTCGCCGCCGGTGACGCGGCCGAACGGGACGTGCTGGCCCAGGCATTGGCCACCATTCCGGCGGCCCACCCGCTGACCGGCGTGGTGCACCTGGCCGCGGTGATCGACGACGGTCTGGTCGGGGCGCTGACCCCCGAGCGGCTGGCGGCGGTGTTGCGGCCCAAGGTCGACGCGGCGCTGCACCTGGACGAACTCACCGCCGACGCAGACCTGTCGGCGTTCGTCCTGTTCTCCTCGGCCGCCGGTCTGGTCGGCAACGCCGGGCAGGCCAACTACGCGGCGGCCAATGTCGCCCTCGACGCGCTGGCCCGCCGGCGTCGGGCGCTCGGCCGGCCGGCCGTCTCGTTGCAGTGGGGGTTGTGGGCCGAACACAGCACGCTGACCCGGACGATGAGCGCGATCGACCGGCGCCGGGCGGCCGGTGCGGGTGTGCGGGCGATGTCCGTCGAGCAGGGCCTCGCGCTGCTCGACGCGGCGGCGGGTCGGCCCGAGGCGGTGCTGACCCCGCTGCGCCTCGACCCGGCGATCCTGCGCGGTCCGGAGGAGCGGGTGGCGCCCGTGCTGCGCGGGCTGATACCGACCCGGGCCCGGCGTGCGCCGGCCCGTACCTCCGACACCGCCCGCGCGCTGGTGCGCCGATTGGCCGCGCTGCCCGAGGCCGAGCAGGACCGGCTCCTGGTCGACCTCGTCCGTACCCACGCGGCAGGTGTGCTCGGCCACGCCGACGCGCGCACGATCGACCCGGACCGCGCGTTCGGCGAACTGGGCCTGGACTCGCTGGCGGCGCTGGAGCTGCGCACCCGGCTGAGCACGGCGGTCGGACTGCGCCTGCCCGCCACGATGTTGTTCGACCACCCGTGCGCCCGCGCCGTGGGCGTACACCTGCGCGCGCGGCTGCTCGACGCGCCGACCCCCGGACGGGCGGCGGCCGTCGCCCGCCCGGTGACCGACGAGCCGGTCGCGATCGTCGCGATCGGCTGCCGCTTCCCTGGCGGCGTCGCGAGCGCCGAGGACCTGTGGCGACTGGTGTCGGAACACACCGACGCCATCTCGGAGTTCCCGAGGGACCGGGGCTGGGACCTGGCCGAGCTGTTCCACCCGGACCCCGAACACGCCGGGACCTCGTATGTTCGCGAGGGCGGATTCCTCTACGAGGCGCCCGAGTTCGACCCGGAGTTCTTCGGCATCTCGCCGCGTGAGGCGCTGGCGATGGATCCGCAGCAGCGGTTGCTCCTGGAGGCGTCCTGGGAGACGATCGAGCGGGCCGGCCTGGATCCCCGATCGCTGCGCGGCAGTCGTACCGGGGTGTACGCGGGCCTGATGTACGCCGACTACGCGTCGCGGCTGAGCAGTGCGCCGGAGGGTGTGGACGGCTATCTCGGCAACGGCAGCGCGGGCAGCATCGCGTCCGGGCGGGTGGCCTACACGCTGGGCCTGGAGGGGCCCGCGGTGACCGTGGACACCGCCTGCTCGTCGTCCCTGGTCGCCCTGCACCTGGCGGCGAACGCACTGCGGCGCGGCGAGTGCGATCTGGCGCTGGCGGGCGGGGTGACGGTGATGTCCGCCCCGGCCACCTTCGTCGAGTTCTCCCGACAGCGCGGCCTGGCCCCGGACGCGCGATGCAAGTCGTTCGCGGCCGGCGCGGACGGCACGTCGTGGTCCGAGGGCATCGGTCTGCTCCTGGTGGAGCGGCTGTCGGACGCGCGCCAGCTGGGCCATCCGGTGCTGGCCGTGGTCCGCGGCAGTGCGATCAACCAGGACGGCGCCAGCAACGGCCTGGCCGCGCCCAACGGGCTCGCCCAGGAGCGGGTGATCCGGGACGCGCTCGCGCACGCCGAGTTGAGCCCGTCCGACGTGGACGCCGTGGAGGCGCACGGCACCGGCACGCCGCTGGGCGACCCGATCGAGGCGCGCGCCCTGCTCGCCACCTACGGGCAGGATCGGGCGGCGGATCGGCCGCTGTGGCTGGGGTCGGTCAAGTCCAACCTCGGGCACACCCAGGCGGCGGCGGGCGTGGCCGGCGTGATCAAGATGATCATGGCGATGCGGCATGCCGAACTGCCCGCGACGCTGCACGTGGACGCCCCCTCGCCGCACGTGGACTGGTCGGCGGGGGCGGTCTCGCTGCTCACCGCCGCGACCCCGTGGCCGGAGACGGGGCGCCCCCGCCGTGCGGGCGTGTCCTCGTTCGGGATCAGCGGGACCAACGCGCACGTGATCCTGGAACAGGGCGACGCCGCCCCGACCGCGCCCGCCGAACCGCCACCGGCACCTCCGGCCGCGCTGGCCTGGCCGCTGTCCGGGGCGAGCGCGGCGGCGCTGCGCGGGCAGGCCGAGCGGCTGCGCGCACACCTGGACGCGCACCCCGAGGACGGGCCCGTCGACATCGCGCACGCGCTCGTCGGCGGCCGATCCCGGTTCGAACACCGCGCCGTGGTGGTCGCCGAGGACGCGGCCGGCCTGCGGGCCGGGCTGGACGCGCTGAGCGCCGACCGGCCGGACGCGGCGGTACCGGTGGGCGTGGCCGGCGAACCGGGCCGGATCGCCTTCGTGTTCGGCGGCCAGGGCTCGCAGTGGCCCGGGATGGGCGCCCGACTGCTCACCGAGTCGCCGGTCTTCGCCGCCCGGATCCGCGACTGCGACGCGGCGCTCGCGCCGCACACCGACTGGTCGTTGCTCGCCGTGTTGCGCGGCGAGCCCGACGCGCCGCCGCTCGACCGGGTCGACGTGGTGCAACCGGTGCTGTTCGCGGTGATGGTCGCGCTCACCGAACTGTGGCGCTCGCTGGGCGTACGGCCGGCCTCGGTGGTCGGCCATTCGCAGGGCGAGATCGCCGCCGCCCACATCGCGGGCGCCCTCACCCTCGACGACGCGGCCCGGATCGTCGCGCTGCGCAGCCGTGCCCTGC
This sequence comes from Embleya hyalina, assembly GCF_003967355.1. GTDB lineage: Bacteria > Actinomycetota > Actinomycetes > Streptomycetales > Streptomycetaceae > Embleya > Embleya hyalina. The sequence continues at coordinate 16,260 of NZ_BIFH01000044.1, forward strand.
GCGGGTTGTCCGGCGGCGGCGGGATGATGTCCGTCGCGGCCGGCCCGGAGCAGGTCGGGCGGTTGCTCGACGGATTCGCGGACCGGATCGGCATCGCCGCCGTCAACGGACCCGCCGCCGTGGTGGTTTCCGGCGCGGCCGACGCGCTCACCGAACTGCACGCCCGCTGCGAGGCGGACGGGATCCGCGCCCGGGTGCTCCCGGTCGACTACGCCTCGCACTCCGCCCAAATCGAGCAGGTCCGCGAGGAACTGCTCGCCGCCCTCGGCGAGATCGTGCCCACGCCGACCACCGACGCGGTCCTCTACTCCTCGGTGACCGGCGAACCCGTCGAGGGCACCGCGCTCGACGCCGAGTACTGGTACCGCAACCTGCGCACCACGGTCGCCTTCGACCGGGCCACCGACGCCCTGCTGCGGGACGGCCACACGGTGTTCGTCGAGACCAGCCCGCATCCGGTCCTCGCGCCCGCCGTCGAGGACAGCGCCCGGCGCACCGGTACGGACGTGACGGTCGTGGGCACCCTCCGGCGCGACGCCGACACCCTCGCCCGTCTTCTCACCGCCGCGGCCGGCCTGCACGTGCGCGGCGTCGTGGTGGACTGGTCCGCGACCCACGCCGGGCACCGACCGCGGCCGGTCGACCTGCCCACCTACGCGTTCCAACGCGAGCGCTACTGGTTGGCGGCGGGCAACGCGCCGACCGACGCGGCCGGCCTCGGCCTGCATCCGGCGGCCCATCCGCTCCTGGGCGCGGCCGTGGCACCCGCCGAGGGCGATCGGCACATCCTCACCGGCCGCATCTCGCTGCGCACCCACCCCTGGCTGGCCGACCACACGATCCTGGACACGGTGCTGCTCCCGGGCACCGCGTTCGTCGAACTCGCCCTCCAGGCGGGCGATCGGGTCGACTGCGACCTGATCGAGGAACTGACCGTCGAGGCCCCGCTGCGGCTCACCGACACCGGCGCGGTACACCTGCAGGTGCTGCTCGACGAGCCGGACGAGCAGGGCCGCCGAGCGCTGACCATCCACTCGCGCCCCGACGACGCACCCGCCGGGCAGGCATGGACGCGGCACGCGAGCGGGGTATTGGCGCCGGTCGCCGACGGGCCCGGAGCCGCGCCGGCCACCGACGCCGCGTGGCCGCCCGCCGGGGCCGTCGCGCTGGACGTGGACGAAATGTACGACCGGCTGGTCGGGCAGGGATACCGGTACGGACCGGCCTTTCGCGCGGTGCGGGCCGCGTGGCGCCTGGGCGACACGGTCCTGGCCGAGGTGGCGCCGACCGACGAGGCGCACGGCGCACGGGACTTCGCGCTGCACCCGGCTCTGCTGGACGCCGCACTGCACGCGGCGGGCGGTACATCCGGCACATCCGACGGGGACGGCGTCATCGGCCTGCCCTTCGCCTGGACCGACGTCCGCCTGCACGCCGTCGGCGCCGCCGCGCTCCGGGTCCGCCTCGAACGCCTCGGCCCGGACACCGTCGGCCTCGAACTGACCGACCACACCGGCGCCTTGGTCGCCACCGTCGGCGCCCTCGTCGGCCGCCCCGCGACCGCCGACCGGCTCACGCCCGCCGCCGACCCGGCCCACCGCGACCTCCACCACGTCGTGTGGACCCCGCTGCCCACCCCCACCGAACCCACCACCGCCCGCTGGGCGTTGCTCGGCCCGGACGAGGTGCGGGCGGTGGCCGGGCTGCGCGCCGCCGGCGCCGAGGTGCACGCGGACGGCGACCCCGACCCCGCCGACGTGCTGCTGATCACCTGCGCCGGCCGGGCCGGGGACGACGTCCCCGAAGCCGCCCGAGCCGCCGCACACCGCGTACTCGACCTGCTCCGGCGCGCGCTGACCGACCCGCGCCTCGCCGCCGGCACCCTGGTCGTGCTGACCCGGGGCGCGGTGCCCGGGCACCACGGCGAGGACGTGTCCGACCTGGTCGCCGCGCCGATCGTCGGCCTGGTGCGCTCCGCGCAGACCGAGCACCCGGGCCGGATCGTCCTGGCCGACCTGGACGACCACGCCGACTCGTTCGCCGCACTGCGCGCCGCCGTCGTCGCCGACGTCGGCGAACCACAACTGGCCATCCGCGCGGGCACCGTGTCCGCGCCCCGACTGGTCCGTACCGGGACCGAACCGCGTCTGAGCCCGCCGCCCGGCACCCCGGCCTGGCGACTCGACCTGCTCGACGGCGGCACCCTGGACCGGCTCGCGCTGCTCCCGAACGCCGACGCCGCGGCCCCGCTCGCGCCCGGACAGGTCCGGATCGCCGTCCGCGCCGCCGGGCTGAACTTCCGCGACGTCGTGGTCGCCCTCGGCATGGTCACCGACACCCGCCCGCCCGGCGGCGAGGGCGCCGGGATCGTCGTGGAGGTCGGCCCCGACGTACCCGAACTCGTCCCCGGCGACCGGGTGATGGGCCTGTTCGGCGGCGGCACCGGACCGATCGTGGTGGCCGACCACCGGCTGCTCGCGCCGATCCCCACCGGCTGGACCTACGCCCAGGCCGCGGCCGTCCCGGTGGTGTTCCTGACCGCCTACTACGGCCTGGCCGACCTCGGCGGGCTGCGCGCCGGCGAATCGTTGCTCGTGCACGCCGCCACCGGCGGGGTGGGCATGGCGGCCGTGCAACTGGCCCGGTACTGGGACGCGGAGGTGTTCGGCACCGCCTCGCCCGGCAAATGGGCAACCCTGCGCGGCCAGGGCGTGGACGACGCGCATCTGGCGTCCTCGCGCGATCTCGACTTCGCGGACCGGTTCGGCGAGGTCGACGTGGTGCTCAACTCGCTCGCCCACGAATACGTGGACGCCTCACTGCGGTTGCTCGCGCCGGGCGGCCGGTTCCTGGAGATGGGCAAGACCGACATCCGCGACCGGGACGAGGTGCTGGCCGCCCATCCGGGCCGCGACTACCGGGCGTTCGACCTGATGGACGCGGGGGCCGAGCGGATCCGGGAGATGCTGGCCGACCTGTACCGACTCTTCGAGGCCGGCGTGCTGCACCCGCTGCCGGTGACCACGTGGGACGTGCGTGACGCGGTCGGCGCCTTCCGGCACCTGAGCCAGGCCCGGCACACCGGCAAGATCGTGCTGACCCTGCCGCCCACCCTCGGCGCCGCCCCGGATCCGGCCGGTACGGTCCTGATCACCGGCGGCACCGGCACCCTCGGCGGCCTGCTCGCCCGCCACCTCGTGCGCACCGCCGGGGTGCGACACCTGCTCCTGGTCGGCCGGCGCGGCCCGGCCGCCGCCGGCGCTGCCGAGTTGCAGGCCGACCTGACCGCGCTCGGCGCACGGGTGACCATCGCCGCCTGCGACGCCGCCGACCGCGCGGCGCTGGCCGCGCTGCTCGCCGACATCCCGGCCGAACACCCGCTCACCGCGGTGATCCACGCCGCCGGGGTGATCGACGACGCCGCGCTGACCGCGCTCACCCCCGAGCGGGTGGATCGGGTGTTGCGCCCGAAACTGCACGCCGCCTGGAACCTGCACGAGTTGACCCGCGACCTCGACCTGGCCGAGTTCGTGCTGTTCTCCTCGATGGCCGGCACCTTCGGCGGCGCCGGACAGGCCAACTACGCCGCGGCGAACAGCTTCCTGGACGCGCTCGCCCAGCACCGCCGGGCCCGCGGCCTGGCCGCGACCTCGGCCGCCTGGGGCCTGTGGGCGCAAGCCAGCGGAATGACCGGACACCTGGGCGCCGAGGACCTGAACCGCATCGCCCGCACCGGCGTCGCCGCACTGGAGACCGGCCACGCACTCACCCTGTACGACGCGCTCCGCGCGGCCGACCGGCCCACGATCGTGCCCGCGCGCCTGGACCCGGACGCGCTGCGCGCCGCCGCCCCGACCGTGCCCGCGCTCCTGCGCGACCTGGTCCGTCCGCGCGGCCGCCGGGCCGCCGCCGACACCTCGCCGGACGCCGCGTCCCCGGCCGAGCGGCTGGCCCGACTGCCCGAGGAGCGGCGCCGGCAGGCCCTGCTGACCCTGGTCCGCACCGAGACCGCCGCCGTCCTGGGCCATGCCGGCCCGGACGCGGTCGTGCCGCTGCGCCCGTTCAAGGCGCTCGGCTTCGACTCGCTCACCTCGGTCGAACTGCGCAACCGCATCGGCGCGGCGACCGGCCTGCGTCTGCCCGTCACCCTGGTCTTCGACCACCCGACCCCGCAGGCACTGGCCGACCACGTGGGCGCCGAACTCCTGGGCACGGCACCCGTGGTCGTCGAGCCCGATCGACCCGCTCCGCACACCGACGACGACCCGATCGTGATCGTGAGCGTCGGCTGCCGCTACCCGGGCGGAGTGGCCGGACAGGACGAGATGTGGCGGATGCTCGCCGAGGGCACCGACACCATCGGTCCCTTCCCCAGGGACCGGGGATGGGAGTTGGACACACTCTTCGACCCGGACCCCGACCGGGTGGGCAAGTCGTATGTGCGCGAGGGCGGATTCGTCGCCGACGCGGTGCACTTCGACGCCGAGTTCTTCGGGATCTCGCCCCGCGAGGCGACCTCGATGGACCCGCAGCAGCGGGTCCTGCTGGAGACCGCGTGGGAGACCTTCGAGCGGGCCGGCATCGACCCCACCGCGCTGCGCGGCAGCGCGACCGGGGTGTTCGTCGGGGCCATGGCGCAGGACTACCACGGCACTTCGCAGGCGATGGCCGAGGGCCAGGAGGGCTACCTGCTGACCGGGACCGCGACCAGCGTGATCTCCGGCCGGGTCTCCTACGTCCTGGGCCTGGAGGGGCCGGCGGTGACCGTGGACACCGCGTGCTCGTCGTCGCTCGTCGCGCTGCACCTGGCGGCGAACGCGCTGCGTGCGGGCGAGTGCGACCTGGCGCTCGCGGGCGGGGTGGCGGTGTTGACGTCGCCGCAGGCGTTCATCGAGTTCAGCCGGCAGCGCGGGCTGGCCGCGGACGGGCGCTGCAAGCCGTTCGCGGCGGCGGCCGACGGTACCGGCTGGGGCGAGGGTGTCGGCCTGGTACTGGTCGAGCGGTTGTCCGACGCGCGCCGGCGCGGGCATCCGGTACTGGCCGTGGTGCGCGGCTCGGCGGTCAACCAGGACGGCGCCTCGAACGGGCTGACCGCGCCCAACGGTCCCTCGCAACAGCGGGTGATCCGGCAGGCGTTGCGCAACGCGGGCCTGGCCGCGACGGACGTCGACGCGGTCGAGGCGCACGGCACCGGGACGACGCTCGGCGACCCGATCGAGGCGCAGGCGCTGTTGGCGACCTACGGGCGGGACCGGCCGGCGGAACGGCCGCTGTGGCTGGGATCGGTCAAGTCCAACATCGGACACACCCAGGCCGCGGCGGGCGTCGCCGGGGTGATCAAGATGGTGCTCGCGCTGCGGCACGCGACGTTGCCGCCGACGCTGCACGTGGACGCGCCCACGCCGCATGTGGACTGGGCCTCGGGGCGGGTGCGGCTGCTCACCGAGCCGGTGCCGTGGCCGGCGGGGGAGCGGGTGCGCCGGGCGGGGATCTCCTCGTTCGGGGTGAGCGGGACCAACGCCCACGTGATCATCGAGCAGGCGCCGGCGGAGGTCGCGGCCGACGCCCCGCCGGCCGGCCCACCGGGCGGGATCGTGCCGTGGGTGGTGTCCGGGCGGACCGAGGCCGGGTTGCGGGCGCAGGCGGCGCGGCTGCGGGACTGGGCCGCCGCGCACCCGGAGTTGGCCCCGGCCGACGTGGGCGCCTCGCTGGTGCGCGGGCGGGCGGTGTTCGAGCGGCGTGCGGTGGTCCGGGGCCGGGATACCGCCGAACTCGTGGCGGCGCTCGGTGAGTTGGTGGATGCGTCGGCGACGGGCGAGGCGCCGGCGGCGATCGGGCCCGGCCTGGTGTTCGTCTTCCCCGGCCAGGGCTCGCAATGGGTGGGCATGGCGGCCGAGTTGCTGACCTGCTGCCCGGTCTTCGCGGAGACCGTCACGCGGTGCGCGGAGGTGATGGATCCGCTGCTGCCGGGCTGGGCGCTGCTCGACGTGCTGCGCGGCACGGACGAGGAGACGGCCGAACTGCTGCGCCGGGTCGAGGTGGTGCAGCCCGTGTTGTTCGCGGTGATGGTGGGCCTGGCCCGGTGGTGGGAGTCCTGCGGGGTGCGGCCCGCCGCGGTGATCGGGCACTCCCAGGGCGAGATCGCCGCCGCGTACATCGCCGGCCACCTGAGCCTGCCGGACGCCGCGCGGATCGCCGCGCTGCGGATCCGCGCGGTCCAGGCCGCCGACATGATCCGCGGCGCCATGGTGGCGGTCGCGGTGTCCGCCGCGCACGCCGAGGAGTTGATCGCCCGCACCGGCACCGGCGACCTGGTCCACGTGGGCGGGATCAACAGCCCGACCAACACCGTGTTGTCCGGCGACACCGACGCGTTGGCCCTGATCGTGGCCGACTGCGAGCGGGAGGGCGTACGGGCGCGCTGGATCCCGGCGGCGTACTCCTCGCACTCGCCGCAGATGGACGCCGTGCGCGGCGACCTGGAACGGCTGCTCGCGGGCATCGAGCCCACCCCCGGGCGGGTGCCGATGTACTCCACGGTCACCGGCGGCCGGCTCGCCGACGACGCGCTGCTCGACATCGACTACTGGTTCGAGAACATGCGGCGCACGGTGCGGTTCGAGGACGCGATCGGCGCGGCGGCGGCCGACGGACACACCGTGTTCCTCGAATGCAGCTCGCACCCCGGCCTGGTGGTGCCGCTCGGCGACACCCTGGACTCGCTCGGGGTGCCGGGCGCCACCCTGGAGACGCTGCGCCGCGCGGACGGCGGCGCCGATCGGCTGCTCGCCGCGCTCTCCGCGATGTTCGTGCGCGGCGGCACGGTCGACTGGGCCGGGTTGTTGCCCGGCAGGCAAGTCGCCCTGCCCACGTACGCCTTCCAGCGTCGGCGGCACTGGGTGGACCCCGTCGGACCGGCCCGAGGGGGCGCGGGCTGGGGGCAGTTCGCGGTGGAGCACCCGATCCTGGGCGCCGGCGTCGACCTGGCCGACGGCTCGGCGACCGTGTTCACCGGACGCCTGGACACCACCACGCACGGATGGCTCGCCGACCACCTCGTACTCGACGAAGTCCTGGTCCCGGGAACGGTGTTCGTGGACCTGGCGCTGCGCGCGGGCGGCGCGCTCGGCTGCGCGGTGGTCGCGGAGCTGACCCTGCACGAGCCGCTGGTGCTGCCGGACGCGGACGGGGTGCGGATCCAGGTCACCGTCGAGGCGCCGGACGACGCGGGCGTGCGGGCGCTGACCGTACACTCCCGGCCCGAGGACGCGCCCGCGGCCGAGCCGTGGACCCGACACGCCTCGGGCACCGTGACCCCGGGCGCGCACCGACCGCAGCAGGACTCCGGGCCGTGGCCGCCGATCGGCGCGATACCGCTGGACGTGGCGGAGGTGTATCGGCGACTGGCCGAAACGGGCCTGGGCTACGGCCCGACACTCGCCGGACTGCGGGCCGCGTGGCGGCGCGGCGACGACCTGTTCGCCGAGGTCGCGCGCACCGCCGACGCGGAACGCGGCACCGCCCGATTCGGCCTGCACCCGGCCCTGCTCGACGCGGCCCTGCACGGACTGGCCCCCGGGGCGGAAACCACGGATGACGGCGAACCGGCCGCGGTACGGTCGGCCGGCGCCTGGCGCGGGGTGACGTTGGGCGGCGACGCGGGTACCGCCGGCCGGATCCGGCTGCGGGCCGCCGGCGAGGACGGCGTCGAGGTCGAGCTGGCCGACGAGGCGGGCCGATCCGTGGCCCGGATCGAGTCGGTGGCGCTGCGGCCCTGGACCGCCGGACAGGTGCGGGCCGCCGGGCGGGCCCGACCGTGGCTGACCCGCTGGGAGTGGGCCCGGGTCGAGCCGACCGACACACCGGCGGCCGGCGGTCGCTGGGCCGTGCTCGGCGCGCGGGCCTGGGACGGGGTGGCGGCCTACGCCACCGCCGCCGAACTGATCGCGGCCGTCGAGGTCGGCGTCCCGGTCCCGGATCTGGTCGCGCTGCCCGTACGGATCGACCCCGCCGGCGGGCTCGATCCGGAGGCGATCCGGGCCACGATCCGGACGGTGCGCGAGACGGTGCGGCAGTGGCGGACCGAACCGCGTCTGGCCGCCTCGCGCCTGGTCGTGGTGACCCACGACGCGGTGTCGGCGCGCCCCGAGGACCGGGTCGTCGATCCGGGCGCGGCGGCGGTGTGGGGCGTGGTGCGGGCGGCCCGGGCGGCGGAGCCCGAGCGGTTCGTGCTCGCCGACGTGGACGGCGAGGACGGGTCCTGGCCGGTGCTGCTGGCCGAAGCGTCGTCCGGTCGCGCCGAGTTCGCGATCCGTGCGGGCACGGTGCTGCTGCCGCGCCTGGCCCGGGTGGCGGCGGGCGAGACCGGCACGGCGGGCTTCCCGACGGAGGGCACGGTGTTGATCACCGCCGGCACCGACGACACCGGCGCGCTGCTGGCCCGGCACCTGGTGACCGCCCACGGGGTGCGCCGGCTGATCCTCGCCGGCGGGTCCGGCGCCAAGACGCCGCTCGCCCGGGAACTGGCCCGGCAGGGAGCGGAGATCGACGTGGTCGCCTGCGATGTGAGCGATCGCGCCGAACTGGCGAAGCTGCTGGTGGCGATCCCGGAGCACAGCCCGCTGACCGCCGTGGTGCACGCCGCCGGGCCGGCCGAGGCGGACACCGAGGACCTGCTGCGGGCCCGGGTGGACGCGGCCGTACACCTGCACGAACTCACGCGCGACGCCGACCTGTCGGCCTTCGTGCTCTGCACCGCCCTGGACGGCGTGCTCGCCGACCCCGGACGCGCGGAGCACGCGGCCGGCGACACCTTCCTGGACGCCCTGGCCCGGCACCGGGCCGATGCCGGGCTGCCCGCGCTCGCGCTCGCCTGGGCACCGGCGGACGCACCCGTCGCCGGGCTGCTGCCGCTGTCCGCCGAGCAGGCCACGGCCCTGTTCGACCGGGCCCTCGCCCTGCCCGAACCGGCCCTGATCCCGCTCGCGCCGGACACCTCGGCGCTGCGCCGGGCCGAACCGGGCGCGCTGCCGGCGCTGTTGACCGCGCTGGTGGCCGACCCGAACCAGCGCGCCGGAGCCGCCGCCGAGGCGGCACCCGCAGTGATCGGCCGCCTGCTCGAACTGCCGGACGACGAGCGGGAAGGCGCCCTGGTCGACCTGGTCCGAGGCTGCGCCGCCACGATCCTGGGCCATACCGATCCGACCGCGATCGAGACCGGATCGGCGTTCAAGGACCTCGGCTTCGACTCGCTGACCGCCCTGGAGATGCGCAACCGGCTGCGCGCCGCGCTGGGTCTGACCCTGCCGGCCACGCTGATCTTCAGCCACCCCAACGCGGCGGCGCTGGGCCGGCACCTGCACGGCCTGCTGCGCCGCGAGCACGGGGTCTCGTGGGACTCGGTGCTCGGCGAGATCGACCGGGTCGAGGCGATGCTCGCGCAACTCGACGACGAGGACCGGGCCCGGGCGGCGGAACGGCTGCGGGACCTGATCGGCCGCCCGGAAGACCCGCTCACCGAGCGCGAGTTCGGCGCGAACGGGGACACGCCCGGAGCGGCCGGCGGCCGACGGTTCGACGCGGCCACGGACGAGGAGCTGTTCGACTTCATCGACGGCGGGATCGAGCACTGACCACCGATCGCGGGGCTGGGACTCACCCGTCCTCCTGAACAGGCAAGGAGAAGCACCGATGGCGAACGAAGACAAGCTCCGCGACTATCTGCGCCGGGCCACCACCGAACTCCAGGAAACGCGACTGCGATTGCGCGAGACCGAGGACAAGTGGCACGAACCGCTCGCCATCGTCGGCATGCACTGCCGCTACCCGGGTGGGGTCGCCTCGCCGGACGACCTGTGGGACCTGGTCGACGCCGGCACCGACGCGATCACCGGACTGCCCCCGGGCCGGGGCTGGGAGGTGGACGAGGCCGCGAACGGGACGTCGTACCGGGGTGGTTTCCTGACCGACGCGGCCGACTTCGACGCCGACTTCTTCGGCATCTCGCCGCGCGAGGCGCTGGCGATGGACCCGCAGCAGCGGGTGCTCCTGGAGGCGTCCTGGACGGTGTTCGAGCACGCCGGGATCGATCCGACCACGCTGCGCGGCAGCCGTACCGGGGTGTTCGTCGGGGTGATCGCCAGTGACTACCTGTCGCGGCTGGCCCGGGTGCCCAAGGAGGTCGAGGGCCATCTGCTGACCGGCAGCCTGGTCAGCGTGGCCTCCGGCCGCCTCGCCTACCACTTCGGCCTGGAGGGCGCGGCGGTCACCGTGGACACCGCGTGCTCGTCCTCGTTGGTCGCGGTACACCTGGCCGGCCAAGCGCTGCGGGCGGGCGAGTGCGACCTCGCCCTGGTCGGCGGGGCCACCGTCCTGGCCACCCCCGGCGCGTTCGACGAGTTCTCCCGGCAGCAGGGCCTGGCCGGCGACGGCCGCTGCAAGTCGTTCGCGGCCGGCGCCGACGGCACCGGCTGGAGCGAGGGTGTGGGCCTGCTGCTGATGGAGCGGCTGTCCGACGCGCGCCGCAACGGACACCGGGTGCTCGCGGTGGTGCGCGGCTCGGCGGTCAACCAGGACGGCGCCTCGAACGGACTGACCGCGCCGAACGACCTGGCCCAGGAGCGGGTGATCCGCCAGGCGCTGGCCAACGCCCGACTGGCCGCGACCGATGTGGACGCGGTGGAGGCGCACGGCACCGGCACCCGACTCGGCGACCCGATCGAGGCCCAGGCGCTGCTGGCCACCTACGGTCGGGATCGGCCGGCCGAGCGGCCGCTGCGGCTGGGCTCGATCAAGTCGAACATCGGCCACGCCCAGGCGGCGGCCGGTGTGGCGGGCGTGATCAAGATGGTGCAGGCGCTGCGGCGCGAGGTGTTGCCGCGCACGCTGCACGTGGACGAGCCGACGCCGCACGTGGACTGGTCCGCCGGGCGGGTGGCGCTGCTCACCGAGCCGATGGCGTGGCCGGCGGGCGAACGGGTGCGCCGCGCGGGAGTGTCCTCGTTCGGGGTGAGCGGGACCAACGCGCACGTGATCGTGGAGGAGGCGCCGCCGGTGGCGGAACCGGCCGAGGCGGCCGATCCGATCCGGCCCCTCGGCGGGGTGACGCCGTGGGTGGTGTCGGCGCGTACCGAGGACGGCCTGCGGGCCCAGGCGGAGCGGTTACGGGAGTGGGCGATCGGCCGTCCGGAGGCGGATCCGGCCGACGTGGGCCGGTCGTTGGCCTCGGGGCGGGCACTGTCCGGCCACCGCGCCGTGGTGCTCGGCCGGGACACGGCGGAGTTGGTCGAGGCGTTGTCCGCCGTGGTGGACGGCGAACCCGAGGCGATCGTGGGCGAGGCCCGACGCGGATCGGGCCGTACCGCCGTGTTGTTCACCGGCCAGGGGGTGCGCTCGCACGGAATGGCGCGCGAACTGTACGCGGCGTTCCCGGTGTTCGCGGCGGCGCTGGACGAGGTGTGTGCCGCGTTCGACGCCGTGTCGCCGTTCTCGGTGCGGGACGTGCTGCTCGCGGAGGGGGAGGGCGAGGGTGAGGGCGGCGAGGACACCGGCGTCGCGCAACCGGCCCTGTTCGCCTACGAGGTGGCGCTGTACCGGTTGTGGACCTCGTGGGCGGCGGCGCCCGACGCGGTGGCCGGGCACTCGCTCGGCGAGGTGGTCGCGGCCCATGTGGCCGGAGTGTTCTCGCTCGCCGACGCCGTCACGTTCGTCGCGGCCCGCGCCGCGCTGATGAGCGCGCTGCCGGCCGGGGGAGCGATGGTCGCGGTCGGCACGTCGGAGAGCGCGACGGCCCGGCTGCTCGCCGACCACCCGGGGGTGGGCATCGCGGCGGTGAACGGCCCCACCAGTGTGGTGCTCTCCGGCGAGGCGGCGGCCGTGGAGGAGGTGGCCCGGGTGTGTGTCGAGCGCGGGCTTCGCAGCTCCCGGCTGCGGGTGTCGCACGCGTTCCACTCGGCGCTGATGGAACCGATGCTGGACGAACTGGCCCGGGTGGTCGCGGGATTGACGCTGCGTCCGGCGCGGATGGCGATCGGATCGAACCTGACCGGCCGGATCGGGTCGGCGGAGCAACTGTGCGATCCGCGCTACTGGGTGGACCACGTGCGGCGCGCGGTGCGCTTCGGCGATGTGCTGGACGCGCTGCGCGCCGACGGGGTGCGTACGTTCGTCGAGATCGGACCGGACGCCGCGTTGACCCCGATGGTCGCCGACGTGACGGCCGACGCGGACGACGTGGTGGCGGTCGCCACCCGACGGCGCGAGCGTGACCCGGTGACGGGTGCGGTCGAGGCGCTGGCCCGGGTGTTCGTGCACGGCACGCCGGTGGACTGGGCGGCGCTGGTGCCCGGGCGGTGGGTCGACCTGCCCACGTACGCCTTCACCCGGCGGCGCTTCTGGCTGGACGCCGGCACCGGCGCGGGCGATCCGACGGGCCTGGGGCAGGGCACGGTGGATCACCCGCTGCTCGGCGCGGTGGTGGGCCTGGCCGACGGGCACGGCTCGCTGTTCACCGGGCGGTTGTCCCTGGACACGCATCCGTGGTTGGCCGATCACGTCGTCCTGGACACCGTACTGCTGCCGGGGACCGCGTTCCTGGAACTGGCCCTGCACACCGGGCGCCGGGTGGGCTGCGAGCGGGTCGAGGAACTGGCCCTGGAGACCCCGCTGGCGTTCGGCGAGCGCGGCGGCTGCCAGGTGCAGGTATGGATCGAGGCGGCCGGTCCCGACGAGCGGCGGCGGGCGATCACCATCCACTCCAGGCCGGACGACGGCGACGGCGACGAGGGGTGGATCCGCAACGCGGTGGGCACGGTCGCGCCGGTCGAGGACCAGGCGCCCGCCGACACCGCCGCCGACGCCGGCCCTTGGCCGCCGGCGGGCGCGACGCCCGTGCCGATCGACGACTTCTACCCGTGGCTGGCCGACAACGGCGTGGCCTACGGGCCGTGCTTCCGAGCGGTGCGGGCGGTCTGGCGTCGCGGGGAGGAGATCTTCGGCGAGATCGCGCTGCCCGAACAGGTCGGGTACGAGGCCGACCGGTTCGGTGTGCACCCCGCGCTGATGGACGCCACCCAGCACCTGCTCGGGGTGGCCGCGTTCGCGGACCCGGCGGAGACCGAGGACGGCGGGTTGGCGCTGCCGTTCTCCTGGCGTGAGGTACGGCTGCACACCCCCGGCGCGGCCTCGGTACGGGCGCGGGTGGTGCGGACCGGGCCGGAGTCGGTGACGCTGAGCCTGGCCGACGAGGACGGCCGACCCGTCGCCGAGGTCGAATCGCTGGCCGTGCGGCCGATCTCGGCCGAACGACTGCGCACCTCGACGGCGGGTCGCCGCGACCCGCTGTACACGCTGCGCTGGACGCCGCTGCCCCGGACATCGGCCGCGCCGGGCACCGGAGCCCCCGCGATCATCGCCGAGTCGGGGTCGGGAGACCCGTTCGCGGGCCGGCTCGGCGGTACCGTGCATCCCGATCTGACCACGCTCGGCGACGCGCTGGACGCCGGGCTGCCGACACCCGAGGTGGTCGTCCTCGCGTGGCCCACGACCCCGGCGGGTCCGCTCGGCGACGTGCCCGACCCGGACGACGTACACGTCGCCGTACACCGGGCGTTGGCGACCGTGCAGACCTGGCTCGGGGACGAGCGGTTCACCGGCGCCCGCCTCGTCGTGGTCACCCGGGGCGCGGTCGCCGTCGCGGACGAGGAGGTGCGCGACCCGGCCGCCGCCGCGGTCGGCGGCCTGGTCCGGTCGGCCCAGTCCGAGCACCCGGACCGGCTCGTCCTCGTCGACCTGGACGAGGACGCGGCCTCGCCCGAGGCACTGCTCGCCGCGATCGGCGCGGGCGAGCCGCAACTCGCGGTACGGGCCGGGGTGGCGTACCTGCCCAGGCTCACCCGGACACCCGCGATCGAACCGAGCGAGCCGCTGTTCGCACCCGACGGTACGACCCTGGTGACCGGCGGCACCGGTGCGCTCGGCGCCCTGGTCGCACGGCACCTGGTGGTCGCGCACGGGGTGCGCCGGCTGCTCCTGGTCAGCCGGCGCGGGATCGCCGCGCCGGGTGCCGGGGCGCTCGCCGCCGAACTCACCGGACTCGGCGCGACGGTCGACGTGGTCGCCTGCGACGTGTCGGACCGGGCCGACCTGGCCAAGAAGTTGGCCGCGATCCCGTCCGCACACCCGCTGTCCGCCGTGGTGCACGTCGCGGGTGTCGTCGACGACGGGGTGATCGGCGCACTGACGCCCGAACGGGTGGACCGGGTGTTGCGGCCCAAGGTCGACGCGGCGCTGCACCTGCACGAGGCGACCCGGCACGCGGACCTCACCGCGTTCGTGCTGTTCTCCTCGGTGGCCGGCGTGATCGGCAGCCTCGGACAGGCCAACTACGCGGCCGGCAACGCCTTCCTGGACGCCTTCGCGCAGCGCCGACGCGCCCTCGGGCTGCCCGCGGTGTCCATGGCCTGGGGATTGTGGGCCGAGGAAAGCGGGCTGATGCGCGAGGAGTTCGCCGAAACCGACCGGCAGCGGATCAACCGCAGTGGCGTTTTGCCGCTGTCCGACGAGCAGGGCCTGGCGCTGTTCGACGCGGCGCTCGCGCACGGCGAGCCGATCCTGGCCCCCGTCCGCCTGGACCCGACCGCGCTGCGCCGCTTGGAGGACGAACTCCCCGCCATCCTGCGCGGATTGGTGCCCGCATCACGCCGGGACGGCAGCCGATCCGGCGTGGCGGACACCCGCCGACTGGCCCAGCGCCTCGCCGGTCGCTCCGAGTCGGAACAACTGCGTCTGCTCACCGAGCTGACCCGCGCCCAGGCCGCCGTGGTGCTCGGCCACGCGGGCGCCGACGCCGTCGCCGCCGATCGGGCGTTCACCGAACTGGGCTTCGACTCGCTCACCGCGCTGGAGATGCGCAACCGGCTCAACACGGTCACCGGCCTGCGACTGCCCGCCACGGTGCTGTTCGACTACCCCAACGCCGCCGCGCTGGCCCGCTTCCTGCGCACCGAGACGCTGCGCGTACCGCAGTACGCGCAGGCGGCGGCGAACGCCCCGGCGAGGGCCCGGGTCTCGGACGAGCCGATCGCGATCGTGGCGATGAGCTGCCGCTACCCGGGCGGCATCGACACACCCGAGGAGCTGTGGCGCTGCGTCGCCGGCGGCGTGGACCTGACCTCGCCGTTCCCGACCGATCGGGGCTGGGATCTGGGCGCGCTGTACGACCCCGACCCGGACCGCTCCGGGCGCTGCTACACCCGCGAGGGCTCGTTCATGCGCGAGATCGACCGGTTCGACGCCGAACTGTTCGGGATCTCCCCGCGCGAGGCGCTGGCCATGGACCCGCAGCAACGGCTGCTCCTGGAGACCTCCTGGGAGGCGTTCGAACGCGCGGGCATCGATCCGAGCTCGCTGCGCGGGAGCAACACGGCGGTGTTCGCGGGCCTGATGTACGCGGACTACGCCGCGGGTCGGGTGGGCGACGTCGGCGACGAGTTGGAGGCGTACATCGGCAACGGCAACTCGTTCGGCGTCGCCTCCGGCCGGGTCGCCTACACGCTGGGCCTGGAGGGCTCGGCGGTGACGGTCGACTCGGCCTGCTCGTCCTCGCTGGTCGCGCTGCACTGGGCGGCGCACGCGCTGCGCAGCGGGGAATGTGATCTCGCGCTGGCGGGCGGGGCGACGGTGATGTCCACGCCCAGCGTGTTCGTGGAGTTCGCCCGGCAGCGCGGCCTGGCGCCCGACGGCCGGTGCAAGTCGTTCGCCGCGGCGGCCGACGGCACCGCGTGGGGCGAGGGCATCGGCATGTTGCTGGTGGAGCGGCTGGCCGACGCGCGCCGCAACGGGCATCCGGTGCTCGCGGTGCTGCGGGGTTCGGCGATCAACCAGGACGGCGCCTCCAACGGCCTCACCGCGCCCAACGGCCCGTCGCAACAGCGGGTGATCCGGCAGGCGTTGGCCAACGCCGGGTTGGCCACGGCGGATGTGGACGCGGTCGAGGCGCACGGCACCGGGACGGTGCTCGGCGACCCGATCGAGGCCCAGGCGCTGCTGGCCACCTACGGCCGGGACCGGCCGGCGGAACGACCGCTGTGGCTGGGCTCGATCAAGTCGAACTTCGGCCACACCCAGGCGGCGGCCGGGGTGGCCGGGGTGATCAAGATGGTGATGGCGATGCGGCACGGGATGTTGCCGCCGACGCTGCACGTGGACGAACCCTCGCCGCACGTGGACTGGTCGAGCGGACGGGTCGAACTGCTCGCCGAGGGCCGGCCGTGGCCCGAGGTGGGCCGGGCCCGCCGGGTGGCGGTGTCCTCGTTCGGGATCAGCGGGACCAACGCGCACGTCATCCTCGAACAGGCCGACGAGGAGCCGGAACCCGCTGCCCGGTCCGCGGCCGACGCCGGCGTCGGCGGGGTGCTGCCCTGGGTGCTCTCGGCCCGGACCGAGGCGGGCGTACGGGCCCAGGCGGCCCGGTTGCGGGACTGGGCCGGGGCCCGGCCCGACGTCGATCCGGCCGACGTGGGCTGGTCGTTGGCCTCGGGACGGGCCGTGTTCGAGCGGCGCGCCGTGGTGTGGGGCCGGGACGGCGCGGAGTTGACGGCGGGCCTGGACGCGCTGGCGGCGGGGCGGGACGCGGGGGTGCGTTCCGTGCTCGCCGGCGGCATCGGCGGGTCGGGCGAGCCGGCCGCCGGGCCGGTGTTCGTCTTCCCCGGCCAGGGCTCGCAGTGGGTCGGGATGGCGGCCGAACTACTGGCCTGCTGCCCGGTGTTCGCGGACTCGGTGGCGGAGTGCGCGGCGGCGATGGATCCGCTGCTGGCCGACTGGGCACTGCTCGACGTGCTCCGGGACGCGTCCGCCGCGCTGTTGGAGCGGGTGGATGTGATCCAGCCCGTGCTGTTCGCCGTGATGGTCGGCCTGGCCCGCTGGTGGGAGTCGTGCGGGGTGCGGCCGAGCGCGGTGATCGGACACTCCCAGGGGGAGATCGCCGCCGCGCACGTGGCGGGTTTCCTGTCCCTGGAGGACGCGGTCCGGATCGTGGTGCTGCGCAGCCGGGCACTGCGTGGGCTGGCGGCCGACGGTGACGGGATGTTGTCGGTGGGCGTGTCCGCCGAGCGTGGCGGGGAACTCGTGGCACGCGGCGAGGGATTGTCCCTCGCGGCGGTCAACGGCCCGAGCAGCGTGGTGCTCTCCGGGCCGGTCGAGGGCCTGGCCCCGATCGTGGCCGAGTGCGAGCGGGACGGCGTTCGGGCGCGGTGGATCCCGGTGGACTACGCCTCGCACTCGGCGCGGATGGACGACGTACGCGAGGTGTTGGCCGAGTCGCTGGCCGGGGTGCGGCCGGGGATCGGACGGGTGCCGATGTACTCGACCGTGAGCGGGCTGAAGGTCACCGATCCGGCGGATCTGGGCGGGGAGTACTGGTTCGAAAACCTGCGTCGCACGGTGCGGTTGGCCACGGCGGTCGGCGCGGCGGCGGCGGACGGGCTGACGGTCTTCGTCGAATGCAGCCCGCATCCCGGCCTGGTGGTGCCGCTCGGGGACACCCTCGACGCCCTGGGGAGCACGTCCGGCACGGTCGTGGAGACGCTGCGCCGGGGCGAGGGCGGCCCCGAACGCCTGGTCGCGGCACTCGCGGCGGCGTTCGTGAGCGGCCTGCCGGTCGACTGGGCCGGGCTGTTGCGCCACGACGGGGTCCGGCGCGTGCAACTGCCGACGTACGCCTTCCAGGGCCGCCGGTTCTGGCTCGAACCGGACATGGGTACGGCGCTGCCCGGCCGCGCGGCATCGGCGCCGGTCGTGGGCGACGCCGAGGACGGCAGGTTGTGGGAGGCGCTGGCGGCGGCGGGCGCCGAGGACCTCGCGGCCGAACTGGAGGTGGCGGCGGACGCGCCGCTGAGCGACGTGCTGCCGGCGCTGACGTCCTGGCGGGCGCGGCGGCGGGCGGACGCGACGGTGCGGTCCTGGCGATACGGGGTGCGGTGGGAGCCGTGGGCGGCGCCGGCCCCCTCCGTCGACGGGGCGGGGCGTCTGCTGCTCGTCGCTCCGGACGGCGAGGTCGGGGACGTGCTTGCGGGCGCGCTGGCCGAGCGCGGCGCCGAGGTGGTGGTGCTGTCCGCGGCGGGGGAGCGGAGCGCGCTGGCGCGGCGGCTTGCGGCGATCGGCGAGCAGGGCGTGCTCGCCGGGGTGGTGTCGTTGTCGGCGGTGGGTCGCACCGGTGACGCGGACCCCGTGTCCGCGCTCGCGCCGGTGCTCACGCTGGTGCAGGCGCTGGGTGACGCCGGGATCGAGGCGCCGCTGTGGGTGCTGACGCGGGGCGCGGTGTCGGTGCTGGGCGAAGAGCCGACCAGCCTGGCGGGTGCGGCCGTGCAGGGGCTCGGGCGGGTGGTCGGGCTGGAGCATCCCGGGCGCTGGGGTGGGCTGGTCGATCTGCCGGAGGTGGTGGACGGCCGGGTGGCGCAGACGCTGGCGGGGATCCTGGCGGCCGGGACGGGCGGCACCGACCCGGGTGAGGACGAGATCGCGATTCGGCCCCTGGGGGTGTTCGTCCGGCGGCTGGCGCGGATGGCCGGGCCGGAAGGCGGCGGGACGAGCCGGTGGCGGCCCGGTGCTACGGCGTTGGTCACCGGCGGTACCGGTGCGCTGGGCGGGCGGGTCGCGCGGTGGCTGGTCCGGGAAGGCGTCGAGCGGGTGGTGTTGGCCGGGCGGCGTGGACCCGACGCGCCCGACGCGGACCGACTGCGCGAGGAACTGACGGCCGCCGGGGCCGAGGTGGCGGTGCTCGCCTGTGACCTGGGCGATCGGGACGCGGTGGCCGCGCTGTTGGCGGAGGTACGGGCCGGCGGCCGGCGGATCGACACCGTCGTACACGCGGCGGGCGCGGTGGTGGTCGGCCCGTTGGCGGGCGGCACCGTCGCGGACCTGGCCGAAGCCTCGGCGGCCAAGGTGGGCGGCGCGCTGCTCCTGGACGAGCTGCTGCGGGCCGACGAACCCGACACCATGGTGCTGTTCTCCTCCGCCGCCGGGGTGTGGGGCGGCGCGGGTCAGGGGCCGTACGCGGCGGCCAACGCCTGCCTCGACACGATCGCCGAGCGGCGCCGGGCGCGCGGGCTGCGTACCGTCTCGATCGCGTGGGGGCAGTGGGCCGGCGGCGGGATGGCCGACGGCGCGGCCGGCGCGCACCTGGACCGGATCGGGGTGCCGGCGATGGACCCGGACCGGGCCCTGGAGGCACTGCGACAGGCCCTGGACGAGGACCTGACCGCCGTCACGGTGGCCGACGTGGACTGGCCGAGGTTCGCCGCCGGGTACACGGCGGCCCGGCCGCGACCGCTGATCGTGGACCTGGTGGCGGCGGAGGTCCCGGCGGTGCCCGCCGCCGACGTGCGCGGGGCGGCCGAGTCGGACGGTCCGAGTGTGTGGCGGGCCCGCCTGGCCGAACTGGGCGCGGCGGAGCGGGAGGCCGAACTGCTCGCGCTGGTCCGCACCGAGGTCGCGGCGCAGTTGGGCCATGCCGATCCGGCCGCGATCGAACCCGAACGGCCCTTCCGCGACCTCGGGTTCGACTCGCTCGCGGCGGTCGGCCTGCGCAACCGACTCACCGCGACCGTCGGTCTCCGGTTGCCCAGCACGCTGGTCTTCGACCACCCGACGGCGGTCGCGCTGGCCGCGCACATCGACGGCGAACTCTTCGGGGAGACCGTCGGGACGGTCCCGATCCTGGCCGAACTGGACCGTCTGGAGGCGGCCCTGGGCGAACTGGGCGACGACTTCGCCGAACGGGGGAGGGTCGGTGCCCGGCTGGCCGAACTCGTCGTGAAGTGGCGGGAGATCGAGGCCGCAGGCCGCAAGGCCGAGCCCGAGGGCGGGGATTTCGCGGCGGTGGAGGACGAGGAGATGTTCGACATGCTCGGAAAGGAGTTCGGCATCTCCTGAGCGGGGCCGGCGACGACCGCCGGCCGCCGGTCCGACGACACACGGCTCGATCGGGTTCGACCAGGAAGAGGACGGACGTACGGACATGTCGAACGAAGAGCGGCTGCGGCACTTCCTCCGGGAGACCGCCACGGATCTGCGCCGCACCAAGCAGCGGCTGCACGAGGTGGAGTCGGCCGCCCGCGAGCCGGTGGCGATCGTGGCGATCGGGTGCCGCCTGCCGGGCGGCGTACGCTCCGCCGAGGACCTGTGGGAGCTGGTGCGGACCGGGACGGACGCGATCGCCGGCTTCCCGCGCGATCGGGGCTGGGATCCGGCGAACGTGTACGCGGGCCTGCCGGGCGGCGAGGGCGGCGTGGGCGGATCCGGCGGGTCGACCACCCGGCAGGGCGGATTCGTCTACGACGCGGCCGAGTTCGACGCCGAGTTCTTCGGTGTCTCGCCGCACGAGGCGTCGGCGATGGACCCGCAGCAGCGGCTGCTCCTGGAGACCGCGTGGGAGACCTTCGAGCGGGCAGGCATCGATCCGCTGTCGATGCGGCGCAGCCGAACCGGCGTGTTCGTCGGCGCCGGCGCGCTCGGCTACGGCGGCGGGATGCGCGCGGACAACGCCGAGATCCAGGCCCATCGGGTCACCGGCGGCTCGATGTCCGTCGTCTCGGGGCGGATCGCCTATACGCTCGGCCTGGAGGGGCCGGCGGTCACCCTCGACACGGCGTGTTCGTCGTCGCTGGTGGCGCTGCACCTGGCGGCGAACGCGCTGCGTGCGGGGGAGTGCGACCTGGCCCTGGCCGGCGGCGTCACGGTGATGGCCCGGCCGACCGCCTTCGTGGAGTTCTCCAGGCAGGGCGGATTGGCGTCGGACGGCCGCTGCCGCTCGTTCGCGGCGGCGGCGGACGGCACCGGGTGGGGTGAGGGCGTCGGGCTGCTGCTGGTGGAGCGCTTGTCGGACGCGCGGCGTCGAGGCCATCCCGTACTGGCGGTGCTGCGCGGCTCGGCGGTGAACCAGGACGGCGCGTCGAACGGCTTGACCGCGCCGAACGGGCCGTCGCAACAGCGGGTGATTCGGCAGGCACTGGCGGCCGCCGGCCTGTCGGCCGCCGATGTGGACGCGGTGGAGGCGCACGGGACCGGGACGGTGCTCGGCGACCCGATCGAGGCGCACGCGCTGTTGGCCACCTACGGGCGGGACCGGCCGGCGGATCGGCCGCTGTGGTTGGGGTCGGTGAAGTCCAACATCGGGCACACCCAGTCCGCGGCCGGGGTCGCCGGGGTGATCAAGATGGTGATGGCCCTGCGGCACGGGCTGTTGCCGCGCACGTTGCACGTGGACCGGCCGTCGCCGCACGTGGACTGGACCGCGGGACGGGTCGAGCTGCTGATCGACGAGGTGCCGTGGCCCTCGGGCGTTCGGGTGCGTCGGGCGGGTGTGTCGTCGTTCGGGATCAGCGGGACGAACGCGCATGTGGTCCTGGAGGAGGCGCCGGCGATCGAGGGGGTTTCGGAGGATGTGGTCGAACCCGCCCCGGGTGTCGGTGGGTTGATTCCGTGGGTGGTGTCGGCGCGCTCTCCGGAGGCGTTGCGCGCGCAGGCGGCACGGTTGCGGGAGTCGGGGGTCGAGGACGCGGCGGACGTGGGCCGATCCTTGGTGACGGGACGGGCGTTGCTGGAGCATCGGGCGGTGGTGCTGGGCCGGGACGCCGCCGAGTCGGGGCGCGGGTTGGCCGCGTTGGCGGCGGGGGCCCCGGGTGCGGTCGAGCCGTCCGAGGCGGGAACTCCGGTCGTGGTGACCGGGCATGTGCCGCGAGCGGGCGGTGTGGGTGGTCGGGTCGCCGGGCGGGGTGCGGTGGTGTTCGCCGGGCAGGGTGGCCGGTTGCCCGGGATCGGGCGGGAACTGTACGCGGCTTTCCCGGTGTTCGCCCGGGCGCTGGACGAGGTGTGTGCGGCGTTCGACGCGGTGGTGCCGTTCTCGGTCCGGGACGTGTTGCTCGGCGCGGACGGGACGGGGCCGCTCGGTGTCGATGCCGAGGACACCGGGGTGGCCCAGCCGGTGCTGTTCGCGTTCGAGGTGGCGTTGTACCGGGTGTGGAGTTCGCTGGGGTCGGTCCCGGACTTCGTGGTCGGGCACTCGCTGGGTGGCATCGTCGCGGCGCATGTGGCGGGGGTGTTCTCGCTCGCGGACGCGGTGGCGTTCGTCGCGGCCCGGGCCCGGTTGATGAGCGCGTTGCCGGGCGGGGGCGCGATGCTCGCGGTGGGGGCGAGCGAGGCGCAGGTCACCGCGCTGTCGGGTGGGCTTCCGGTGTCGATCGCGGCGGTCAACGGCCCGGCGAGTGTGGTGGTTTCGGGCGCGCTGACGGCCGTGGACGAGGTGGCGGCGCGGTGCGCGGCGCGCAGTTGGCGCAGCTCGCGATTGCGGGTCTCGCACGCTTTCCATTCGGTGCTGATGGAGCCGATGCTGGCCGAACTGCGGGACGCGTTGGGCCGGTTGTCGTTCGGGGCACCGGAGATCGGGTTGGTGTCGGACACCACCGGGCGGGTGGTGTCCGCCGAGGAGGTGGGTGATCCGGAGTACTGGGTGCGGCATGTGCGCCGAGCGGTGCGCTTCGCGGACGCGGTCGGCACGCTGCGTGAGCGGGGTGTGGCCACCTTCGTGGAACTGGGCCCGGACGCGGCGCTGACCGCGATGGTGGCCGAGTGCACGGCGGGCGAGGGCGAGGTGCTGGGAGTGCCGGCCCAGCGGCGCGGCCGACCGGCCGTGGCGACCCTGGCCGGCGCGCTGGCCACGGCGTTCGTGCGGGGGCTGCCGGTGGACTGGGTCGGGGCGCTCGGCGGCCCGGGCGGACGGCGGGTGGAGCTGCCGACCTACGCGTTCCGGGGGCGGCGCTACTGGCTGGAGCCGGCGAAGGAATCGGTGACGCGGGCCGGTCCGGATCCGGTGGACGGTCCCCTGTGGGATGCGGTCGAGCGGGCCGGGGCGGACGAACTGGCCACGATCCTGGGCGTGTCCCAGGACGCGCCGCTGCGCGAGGTGGTGCCGGCGCTGTCGTCCTGGCGGGCCCGGCGGCGGGTGGACGCGACGGCCGCGTCGTGGCGCTACGCGGTGCGGTGGGAGCCGTGGGCGGGCGGGTCGCCCGACACGGCCGCGTTGTCCGGGCGTTGGCTGCTCGTGCACCCGACCGCGAGCGATCCGGCGGACGCGCTGGCCCGGGAGATGACCGAGCGCGGCGCGGAGGTGGTGCGGGTCGGGGAGGAGGGCATCGGGTCGCACCTCGGGTCCGAACCCGTCGCGGGGGTGGTGTCGTTGATCGGCCTCGGCTTCGGCTCGGGTCCCGGTTCCGGCTCGGGTTCCGGCCCGGGCTCCGGTCCCGGTTCCGGCTCGGGCTCGGGCTCGGGTTCCGGCCCCGGCTCGGGTCCCGGCTCGGGCTCGGGTTCCGGTTCGGGCTCCGGTTCCGGTTCCGGTTCCGGCTCGGGTTCCGGCCCCGGCTCGGGTTCCGGCTCGGGCTCGGGTTCCGGCTCGGGCTCGGGCTCGGGCTCCGGTTCGGGTGTGGGTGAGGAGTGCGCCGGCCTCGTGGGCGCCGTGGCGGCGATGGGTGAACTGCTCGCGGACTTGCGCCGGTTCGAGGTCGCCGCCCCGCTGTGGTGTGTGACCCGGGCGGCCGTGTCGGTCCTGGGCGAGGACCTGGACAGTCCGGTGGGCGCCGGCCTGTGGGGCAGGGGCCTGGTGGCGAGCCTGGAGCAACCCGGGTGCTGGGGCGGCCTGGTCGACCTGCCGGCCGCCGCGGACGCCCGCGCGTTGGGGGCGCTGGCCGCGATCCTGGCCGGGACTTCGGCCGAGGACCAGTTCGCCATCCGCCCGCTGGGCGTGTTCACCCGGCGGCTGACCCCGCTGCCGGCCGAGGAGTCGAGCCGGGTGGTGCGTACCCGCGAGGCGGCGCTGATCACCGGCGGCACCGGCGTCCTGGGCGCGCACGCCGCCCGCTGGCTGGTCGCGCACGGCACCGAACGGGTGATCCTGCTCGGCCGACGCGGCGCGCGGGCACCCGGATTCGACGCGCTGCGGGCCGACCTCGAGGCGGCCGGCGCCGAGGTGGTGCCGATCGCCTGCGACCTGACCGCGCCCGACGCGGCGGAGCGGCTGCGTGCCGCGTTGCCCGCGACGGGTGCGCGGATCCGTACCGTCGTGCACGCGGCGGGCGTGCCCGGTTCGCCCACCGCGACCGACGCCGACGCGGTGGCGGACACCGTCACCGCCAAAGTCGCCGGCGCGCTGGCCCTGGACGCGCTCTTCGGGGCGGACCGGGCCCTGGACGCGTTCGTGCTCTACTCCTCCGGCGCGGGGGTGTGGGGCGGCGCCGGACAGGGCGCCTACGCGGCGGCCAACGCCTTCCTGGACGCGCTCGCCGTGCGCCGTCGGCAACGCGGCCTGCCCGCCACGGCGATCGCGTGGGGGCCGTGGGCGGCCGGCGGGATGGCGGACGGCGAGGGCGAACGGCTCCTGGCCCGGGTCGGCGTACGGGCGATGGACCCGGCCGCGGCGCTGACCGCACTGGGCCGGGCCCTGGTCGAGGACCTCACCTGCGTGACGGTGGCCGACCTGGACCGGCCCCGGTTCGCGGCGGGCTACACCTCTGCCCGCCCCCGGCCGCTGATCGCCGACCTGATCGACGCGGAGCCGCCGACCGAGGCCGCCCCGCCGACCCGACCCGGCGGGGTGTGGGACCCGACGGTGACCCGCTCGCCCGCCCGGCTCGCCGCCGAACTGCTCGACCTGGTCCGCGCCGAGGTCGCCGCGCAACTCGGGCACGCCGGCGTCGAGGCGATCGAACCCGAGCGGCCGTTCCGCGACCTCGGCTTCGACTCCTTGGCCGCCGTCGGCCTGCGCAACCGCGTCGCCGAGGCCACCGGCGTACACCTGGCAGGCACCCTGATCTACGACCACGAGACGCCCTCGGCCCTGGCCGCACACCTGGCCGACGCCCTGCGCGACGGTGTGCCCGAGACCCGCCCGGCGCGGGCGGAGGCGGGCCGCGCCGAGGACTCCGACGAAATGCTCGGCACGGTCTACCGCAAGCTGGCCCTGCTCGGCCGAATGGACGACGCGGAATCGCTCCTGGTCGGCGCGGCCGGCCTGCGGCAGACCTTCGAGGACCCGAACCGGCTCCCGCGGACACCCGGCTTCACCCGGCTCGCGCGCGGCCCGGCCCGGCCCCGGGTGATCTGCTTCCCGCCGTTCGCGCCGGTCGAGGGCGCCATCCAGTTCGGCCGGCTGGCGGGCGCGTTCGAGGGCCGGCACGACACGGCGGTGCTGACCGTACCGGGCTTCCGGCCCGGTGAGCCGCTGGCCGCCTCGCTGGACGTGCTGCTCGACCTGCTGGCCGAGGCCACACTGCGGTGCGCCGGGGACGACCCGTTCGCCGTGCTCGGCTACTCCTCCAGCGGCTGGCTCGCACAGGGCGTGGCCACCCGTCTGGAGGCGGCCGGCCGGCCGCCCGCCGGGGTCGTACTGCTCGACACCTACCTGCCCGCCACGATGTCGCGGCGGATGCGCAAGGCGATGAATTACGAGGTGATCGTGCGGCGGCAGGCGTTCACCGCGCTCGACTACATCGGGCTGACCGCGATCGGCACCTACCGCCGGATGTTCCGGGGCTGGGAGCCCAAGCCCGGCTCCGCGCCGACGCTCGTGGTGCGGCCCTCGCGGTGCGTCCCGGGCTCGCCGGAGGAGCCGATGACCGGCGAGGACTGGCGTTCCACCTGGCCGCACGAGCACACCGCCGCCGAGGTGGAGGGCGACCACTGCACGATGATCGGCGAACACGCGGAGCAGACCGGGGCGGTGGTGCGCGCGTGGCTGGCCGGTGACAGGGCGGTTTCGAACGACACGAGGGAAGGCACGGCATGACCGACCCGCGATATTCGCGATACCTGCATCCCGGCTCCGTCGACCATCTCGACGCGCGGTTCCTGGTACACCGGGCCGCGATCCAGGATCTCGTCGCCGCGTACAGCCTGAGCTACGACGCGGGCGACTACGACGGACTCGGCGACCTGTTCACCGAGGACGCGACGTATGCGTTCACTCCCGCCCCCGAGGGTTTTCCGCCCTCGGTGTCCGGCCGGGACAAGATCGTCGCGGCCATGGCCGCGCTGCGCGAGCACAACCTGCGCACCCGGGGCGGCCACCAGCGGCACTTCGTGACCAACACGGTGATCACCCGACTCGACGGCGACACCGCCGAGGTGCGATCGCTGATGGCGGTCGCCTTCGCCCATCCGCAGGACGGCCGGCAGGAGTTCACCCGCAGCGGGGTGTACGCCGACGTGCTGGCCCGGCAGGGCAGCCGGTGGCGGATCGCCGACCGGCACCTGTGGTTGGCCGAGTTGCCGGCGCCGCGTCCCGCCGACCCGCCCGTTCCGGAGGAGACCCGGCCATGATTCCCGTGCTCGAACTGGTCCAGATCTCCACACTCCCCGACGCCGAGCGGGAACTGGAGCACCTGGCCCGGCGATACCCGATCATCCGCACCCGACAGGTCGGCGGCATCGAGGCGTGGACCGTGCTCGGCGCCGGGCTGACCCGGCAACTCCTCGGTGACCCGCGGCTGTCCAACGACCTGCATACCCACGCGCCGCACGCGGCCCAGTCCGCCGACGGTCCGACCGTGCTGTTCGAGCAGGACAACCCGGACCACGCGCGCTACCGCCGCCTGGTCGGCGCCGCGTTCGCCTCGCGGGCCGTGCGCGACCTGGAACCGCGAATCGTCGACATCGCGCGCACACTGCTCGACCGACTGCCGGCCGAGGGCGGCACGGTGGACATCGTCGAGGCGTTCGCCAATCCCTTCCCCCTGGAGGTGATCTGCGAACTGCTCGGCGTGCCGATAGCGGACCGCGAGGTGTTCCGCACCCGCGTGGAGAACATGGACTCGCCCTCGACGGCGGTACGCCGGGCGGCGATGGACGCGTTCGTCGCCTACTGCGCCAACCTCGTCGACGCCAAGCGCGCCGAGCCGACCGAGGACCTGCTGAGCGAGCTGGTGCAGGCCGAACTCGACGACGGATCGCGGCTGTCGGCCAACGAACTGATCGGCTTCGGCTCCGTGCTGCTGTTCGCGGGCCACGTCACCACGGCCTACCTGATCGCCGCCGCGCTGTACGAACTCATCACCCACAAGGCCCAATTGTCCGCGCTCCGGGCCGACCCGACGCTCGTCGAGGGCACCGTCGAGGAGGCGCTGCGCTTTCGCGGCTCGTTGTTGTCCACCACGAACCGGGTGGCGCTGACCGACCTGGAGATCGGCGGCGTCGTCGTGCGCCGAGGCGACCTGGTCCGCTTCCTGCTCTCCGCCGCCAACCGCGACCCGGCGATCCGCGAGGATCCGCATACCTTCGACATCACCCGCTCCACCACGGCCCACCTGGGCTTCGGCCACGGCCCCCACTTCTGCCTCGGCCAACGCCTGGCCCGCCAGGAGATCAAGGTGGCCCTCACCGAAATCGTCACCCGCTTCACGACCCTCGAACTGGCGGTCCCGGCGGAAAAGCTGCGCTGGCGCGCCTCGGACTTCCTGCGCGGCCTCGCCGAACTACCCCTGACGTACGCCCCGTGACCACCGACGAGGAAGGGCGGACCGGCCCCGGCCGCCGGTCCGCGCCCGCTCGTGCCCGGTGAGCGTTACGCGCCGCCGAACAGTCGATGTCGGCTGCGCGTCGCCCGTCGCGGACCCCGGGGCCCTCGTGGTTGCGTACCATCTCCGGGGATCGGCGGGCGGCGCCGGGCCACGAGCGACAGGGGTGCGACGACATGGACGGACCTACGGGGGAGTCGAAGGCACCCACGGGCCTGCGCGAGCGCAAGAAGGCGCGCACCCGGCAGGTGATCTCCACGGTCGCGTTCGACCTGTTCGAGGACCAGGGCTTCGAACAGACCACCGTCGACATGATCTGCCGCCGCGCCGACGTGGCCCACCGCACCTTCTTCCGCTACTTCCCGACGAAGGAATCGCTGCTGTTCGGCTGGGACTTCGGCGACCTCATCCTGAACGCCTTCGCCGCCGCCCCCGCCGACCTCGACCTGATCCCCGCACTCGAACACGCGATGACGGTCAGCCAGGGCAACCTCGAGGACCACGCCGAACACACCGCCCGCCGCCACGCGCTGCGCCGCCGCTTCCTGGGCGTGCGCGCGGTACACGACCACGGCGTGGCCCTGATCGACACGGTCGCGCACCGCGTCGTCACCACCGCCGCCACCCGCCTCGGGGTCGACCCGGCCGTGGACCTGCGCCCCCACGCGCTCGGCGCCCTGGTCGCGGCGATGACCCGCCGCCGGGTGATCGACGGCGTCGACCCGGGCCCGATGCACGAGTGGGCCGACGCCTTCCGCACCCTGCTCCCGACGCCGGCCGCACGCACCGACCGACACGAGTGAGCCGCCGCCGGTTTCGGATCGGCGCGGTCGTGGACCGGGCGCCCGGACCCTTCCCACCCCCCACTCCCTCGGTCTTCGTCCGCGCGGACACATCTTCGGCACGCCACTCGTGTGCGGATCCGAGGCTCCCGGTCGGAGCGCGGGCGGATACTCGGGAAGTCGGGGAGCCCCGGGGAGGCGGTGGGTTCCCATATCCGAGAGGTTCCACATGCAGCACGACCCGCAGCCCGACGCGCGACCCGACGCGGCCGTCGAAACGCCGGTGAACGAGCACGCCACCGGTGTGCCGGCCGACCGGCTCGTCGACCTCGTCGTCCGTGCCGGTTCCCTCGTCGACGGCAGCGGATCCCCCGCGTTCGACGGCGACCTCGCGATCGACGACGGGCGGATCGTCGCGGTCGGCGACATCGGCACCATCACGGGGCGTGACGAGATCGACGCGCGGGGCTGCGTGGTGTGTCCGGGCTTCGTCAACGTGCTGAGCCACGCCTACTTCACCCTCCAGCAGGATCCCCGCGGCCTGTCCGACCTGTACCAGGGCGTGACCACCCAGATCTTCGGCGAGGGTGTCTCGCTCGGCCCGGTGACCGGGGCGATGACCGAGTCCATGATCGAACTCGTCGGCGCGCTCCCCGAGGGGGCCCGCGCCGCGTGGCCACGCCTGCGCGACTTCCTGGTGCACCTGGAATCCACGGGCGTCGGCCAGAACGTCGCCAGTTTCGTCGGCGCCGACAACCTGCGGATGTCCGTCGCCGGCATCGAGGGCCGCCCGCTCGACGACGACGAGCTCGCCCGCGCGTGTGCCCTGCTCGACCAGGAATTGGCGGACGGCGCGCTCGGCGTCGGCTCGGCCCTGATCTACCCGCCGGGAACCTACGCCGACACCCGCGAACTCACGGCCTACGCACAGGTGTTGGCCCGGCACGACGCGCTGTACATCTCGCACCTGCGCAACGAGGGCGACCGCCTCCTGGAGGCCGTCGACGAACTCCTCGACATCGCCCGGGACTCCGGCGCGCGCGCCGAGATCTACCACCTCAAGACCGCCGGCCGGGACAACCGACCCAAGATGCGCCGGGTCCTGGAGCGGATCGAGTCCGCCCGCGCGGCCGGTATCGAGGTCACCGCCGACATCTACCCCTACGCGGCCGGCAGCACCCTGCTCGCCTCCGCCATCCCCCCGCCCTTCCACCTCGGCGGCGCCGACCGGCTGCGGGAGCGCCTGGCCGACCCCGACGACCGCGCGACCATCACCGCCGCCATCCGCGACGGCGGCGACTGGGAAAGCCTGTGGCGGATGAGTGGCGGCGCCCCCGGCGTCGTGGTCCTGTCCCACCACCCGGACATCGACGTCCCCGCCGGATCCACCATCGCCGACATCGCCGAGGCCCGAGGCGACGCCGACCCGATCACCACCCTCCTCGACATCGTCCTGGCCGCCCCGCACGCCGACGCGGCCTACTTCATCGGCGACGAGGACAACACCCGCCTGGCGTTCGCCCACGACTGGGTCTCGGTCGGCTCGGACTCCGACGCCCCGGCCGCCGACGAACGTTTCGCCGACCACCCGGTCCACCCCCGAGCCTTCGGCACCTTCGCCCGCGTGCTCGGCCGCTACGCCCGCGACGAGGCCATCGTCACCCCGGAGGAGGCCATCCGCCGCATGACCTCCCTGCCCGCCACGAACCTGCGCCTGCGCGACCGCGGCCTCCTCGCCCCCGGCGCGCACGCCGACGTGGCGATCCTCCGGCTCGCCGACTTCACCGACACGGCCACCTACGCCGACCCCAAGAGCTACGCCCGAGGCATGCGCCACGTCCTGATCAACGGCGTCCCGGCACTTCGCGACGGCACCCCCACCGGCGCCCTCCCCGGCCGAGCACTCCGCCGCGACGAGCCCTGACCCGGCTCCCGCCGCGACAAGCCCCGACCCGGCTCCCGTCGGGACAGGGCTCGTCGAGCCGGAACCCGGCAACCTCCGCCATGCTCCGCATCTCGTCGGGGGCATACGACCGTCGAGCGGGCCCGCGTCGCGCACCGCCCGGACGATCCGGGCACAGGTCACCGGGTCCATGTCGACCGGCCGGTACCGCGGGCCGAGCGAGCCTCACGGCCCCCGCCCCGGGCTCCCCGGGCACCTCGTCCTCGGTCGGCCGCACCGGCGGGCGGGCCACCTCCACCAGGGCCGCGAGCAACGACGGACTCCCGCCGGTGGCCGCGTGGACGGCCGGGACGAGGGGTGGCCGGTCGGGATGCCCAGGGTCTCCGCGACCGGCCGGGTCGTGACCGGCGCCGACAGCCCCGCGCCGAGCCCCCGACCCGAGGCAACGCACTTTCCCCCGCCGCGCGCCGGATGAAATCCGCGTGCCCCACCCGTCCGCGCCGGGGCAGAATCCCCGCATGGCGGACATGGGTGCGTTTCGGGATGCGGTCACGGGCTGGGCGGCAGGTGGCTCCGCGGAGTCGGCGGCGGAGTCGGCCCGGGAACTGGAAGTGCGGACGGCGGTGCTGCTGGAGGGCCCGAGCGACGTCGCGGCCGTCGAAACGCTCGCCGCTCGCCGTGGCCGCGACCTGGCCTCCGAGGGGGTGTGCGTCCTGGCGATGGGCGGCGCGATGAGCATCGGCCGCTACGCCGACCTCCTGGGACCGCCGGGCTTGGGCCTACGCCTGGTCGGACTGTGCGACGAGGCCGAAAAGCCCTTCTACGACCGCGGCTTCGACCGGGCACACGCGTCTCGCGCAGGGCTGTTCGTGTGTACCGCCGACCTCGAGGACGAACTCGTCCGTGCCCTCGGCGTGCCGCGGATCGAGGAGATCGTCCGCACCGAGGGCGACCTCCGAGCCTGGCAGACCTTCGTACGCCAACCCGCCCAACAAGACCGACTCCCCGCGCAGCGCATGCGCCGCTTCCTCGGCACCAGGAAGGGCCGCAAAATCCGCTACGCCCACCTCCTGACCGACGCCCTGACCCCCACCCGGGTGCCCGCCCCCCTCACCGCCCTCCTGGCAAGCCTGTAACCCCCGACGGCCGGTCGCCCGACGCCCGTGCGCGAAAGGACGACCGACGGCGGCGGGGTCGTCGAGCAATCGGGTGCGGCCCCGCCACGCGCGGACCGAAGCGGAGCGCCGCCCTCAGCCCGAGCCGTGCGTACCGATCATCAGCCCGGCAAGGTCCTCGGGAGCCAGGAACGACGGCGGGGGAGGAGGGCCCCAGGCGAACAGGCTCCTCGCCCCTTCCAAGACCTCCGGCGTCCACGACGCGTCGTCGACGATGCAATCCATGTCGGAGTAGTACTCGGTGAAATTGCCCGCCGGATCCTTCAGATACCAAAAGAAGTTGGACCCGGCGAGATGCCGCCCCAACCCCCACACGTGCCGCTCGGGATGATCCTCCAGCATCGCCGCCGCCCCGCGCCCGATTTCGTCGATGTCGTCGACCAGCCAGGACGAGTGATGCAGGAAGGCCACGGGCGCGGCCAGGACCAGGACGTTGTGGTGGTCCGTGGAACACCGCAGGAACGCCCCGCTCCCCTTGATGTAGTCGGACGCCGAAAAACCGAGCCCGTCGCGGAAGAAGGCGGTCGTCGCCTCGAAGTCCGGGCTGCCCACGACGGCATGCCCGAGCCTGCGCGGCCGCACCCGCCCGGTACGCACGATCCCCGGCGCCCGCGCACCGACCCGCTCGACCCGGCCGGGACCGTTGTAGGCGGTGCCCGATACCGAACCCTCCACCAGACGCGGCACTACCTCCAGGACGGCACGGACGCCGGTGGCCGCGTCGTACGCGGTCAGCGTGTCCCCGTCGAGCCGCCCGACGACCCCGAGCCGCCGCAACCGCGAGGCCGCCGCGGCCACATCGTCGGGGGAGTCGGCGCCGACCCGCACCTCCACGAGCCGGCGCGTCGCGGCGGGTACGACCCGCAACTGGCGCCCCACGTCCCGAGCGGCGAACCAGCCGTCGCCCTCGGGCACGAGTCCGAACTCGCCGTAATAGGCGGCCGTCTCGGCCACGTTGGGGACCCCCATCGTGATGGACATCAGACGATGCAGCGCCACGGCAAACCCCTCACCACGCAGAAACCCGTCGTCACCAAATCCCCTCGGCCCCTCCGAATCAACCGTCATCCGACGCCCGGCTTCCGGCACCGAAGTCGGAGGCCGCATGGTCGAACGACCCGCCGAACGCGACGACACCTCCCTGCCACGGCCCACGGGCACGGCGGTTTCGCCCCGCACGACCCGCGGCGGACCGCGATTGTCACCGACGCACAGTACGGTCGCGCCATGGCAAGCAACATCAGTCTGACCCTGGATTGCACGGACGCGAAACTGCTCGGCGACTTCTGGAAAACGGCACTGGGTTACGTCGACGAGCCGCCGCCCGCTCCCTTCGAAACCCGCGAGGAGTGGCACGCGAGTTTCAACCTGCCGGCGGACGACTCGGTGGACGACGTGGCCTGGCTCTGCGATCCCGAAGGCGTCGGGCCCCGGCTCTCCATCCTCAAGGTTCCCGAGCCCAAGACGGTGAAGAACCGGCTCCACATCGACCTGCGCGTGCCGGGACACGGCGACGCCGACGAGCGGTGGGCGCGGATCGAGGCGGAGGCCGAACGGCTGGTGAAGGCGGGCGCGGCCATCCTGGAGGAGTACGGCGGGCACCACATGGTGATGGCCGACCCGGAGGGCAACGAGTTCTGCGTCGCCGCCACCCGGCCCGAGAGCTGACAAACCGCCCCCGGGTCCCCTCCGCTCGGCACCCATCTCGACGACACGCTGCCACCGGCCAAGCCTTCGCGGCAGCCGAGCGGAGAGGGACACGATCGACCACCCCGGAGGTGTCGAGCGGGCACCGGCGCGAACTCGGCGATGGGTTCCGGCTTCGGCATCCCGTGGTGGCCGCCGGCCACTTCGTGCACCGTGACCGCGCCGGCGACGCAGGGGTCCCACGCGCTCTTCGGCCCATGCGGCCCATGCCCGGAGCGCGTGGCCGCGAAGAGCACAAGATCCCCGCCGTACCGCTCGTTCGCGCCGATGGCGGCGATCGTATCCGCGTCGAGCGGGAGCCGCGTCCGGACGGCCGGCAACGCCACCTGTTCTCCCGCCTGTTCGGCCAGGACGGCAATGGTGTGCGCGACGATGCCGCCGAACCACCAGCCTCCCGTAACGCCGCCGCCGACCGGGGGACTTCGAGGGGGCCTCGATCCGCAGGACGAACGTGATGTTGTAGGCGAGCCGAAATCCGGGCACGAAACGGCGCGTCCCACCCGTCGGCCGCAGCACGGGGTCAGCCGCGCGGAACCTCCGACGCGACGCGCGTCGCGTCGCGGTCCTCGATCGCGGGCCCGCTCACGTGGCGGGCGAACCACCCGAGGAAGGGCCCGAGTTCGGCCGCGGCGTCCAGTACGACATCGACCAGGGAGGCCGAGTGGAGATCCTGCTCGGTCCCGACCATCCGGGCCGCCCGGAGGGACCGGTGACGCAGCAGGCTCGCGCGCGGGTGCGTCGCGTCGTATCCCCGGGGCATGCGCGTCATGAGGTCGCCGTCGGTCGTGTACCCCTGCTCGCCCAGACGCGACAGCGCGTCGGCCAGTCGAGGGCCGCTCTCCTCGTCGGCGACCGCATGGCGAAAGAGCGGAACCCGCCCCGGATCCGGGTAGTACCAGCCACCCGCGACCCGGAAACCGTCCAGGTCCAGACGCAGCGAGATCTCGACGTTGCGGGCGATCCGAATCACCGCCCCTTGGTGCTGCCACCACCACAATTCCTTGCGGAAGCCCCAGACGGAGAAGTTCTCCAGCGCCGGGTTCGCGTCCGCGATGTCGCACAGCAACGCGATCATGGGTCGTCTGACCAGCCGCTCCCGGTCCCCGCGATGGCGCTCCCGCTCGGCGGTCGAAGGTTCCCCCTCGAGCCGCAGGAGTACGTCGAAGGCCTGCTCTGTCCACCCGCCGAACGGCTCCCTCATCGAACAGACCCTACGACAGAACACCGGTCCACCCGGCGTTCGCATGCGCGGCGGGATTGCGCGGCCCGTCGCCCCGGGTTCGATCGAGGACTCTCCCTCGGCCGAACCCGCGCGCCGGCGTGCCATTCCCGCAAAGCTCCCATGCATCTGGGATTTCGCCGCGCGGCGCGGATCCGGAGGATATGGACGTCGCTCCGAATCGAACGGGTCACACCGGAGCACATCACCGAACACGTCCACACCCTCCGAACAAGCCGGGCCGACGCGTGAAGCGACCACGTCCGAGACCCCGGCACGTACCCGAAGAACGGAGTGACACATGCGCATTCGTCACATGGCGGTCGGCACCCTCGTCGGCACCGCAATCGCACTGGGCTCCGCCGCCGCCCCCGCCCAGGCGACTCCCGGCGACTCGGCCCCCGCCTGCGTCACGCGCGACGTGGACCTCAATCCACAGGGCTTCTCCGTACACCTCGAAAACACCTGCGGCAGTGCCGTGCAGGTGCGAATCGTCGTGGAGAACGCCCCCGGCAGCGCATGTATCACACTGGCGGCAGGCTCCACCTCGAGGTGGAACTCCGCAAGAGGCCGATACATCCGCACCGTCCTGTGCTGACACACACCCATGTCACACCACTCCGAGACCCACCCGTGGCCGGTACGCCGCCCCCGGGACGGCCCGCGCCGAACCGGGCACGCGGCCCGTCCGGCAGCGCGGCCCGAATCCCGACGAGCATGCCCGCGCCGTCGAGCCCCGTCCGACCGCCGGCGTCGGGCCCCGGTATCGTCGCGGGGTGAAGGACGACGAGAGCGGCCGGGTGTCCCCGGCGGAGCTGCTGCTCGAGTACACCGACGCGGCGACGGCCGCGCGGGTCCGTGCCCGCCTCGGGCCGTCGGCCGTCGACGCCGACGTCGCAACCGCCGTCCACCACGCCCCGATCGGCGCCGCGGCATCCGGCACGCCGTCGCCCCCGGACGGCGCGGCGGGCCCGGACCCGAGCACTCCGTTGGCGACCTGGCTACGGGACCCCTCCACCCGCGTGGACGGCGCGGTCCTCGACGGACACTCCCGAGACGACTGGGACATGGTGGCCGCCGAGCACCTGCGCGCACCATACCGCGACGAGATCGCCCGCCTGCTGATCGTCCACCCCGACTGCCCGACCGACGCCGCCCTCGTCCTGGCCGCCGAGTCGCCGTTCGACGTCATCACGGCGCGCCAGGGCACCGCGTTCAGTACGGCGCTGGACCGAAGCGTCCTGACCGCCCGTCGACTCGCCCTGGAGGGCAGACCCGCGTGGCGCGCGCTCAGCACCCTGGCACGGCACGCGCGCGCCGTGTACGCCGAGCCCCGCATCGCACCACTCGACCGCCTCCTGGACGAAGCCGCCCGCATGCTCCCGGGCCCCGACCCGGCCGCGTGGGCGTGGTTGGCGCGCCACGCGCCGGACTACCCGGGGACGTTCACCGAGTTGTGCGCGGACGCCGCACGCGCCGCCGGCCCCGACCGGGCCACCCCCGGAGTGCCCCCCGCATGGCCCGACCCGCCGGATGCCGACACCGCCGCCGCCATGTCGCGGCGCTGGGGCCACACGTCCCCGCTCGGACTGCTGGGCCGGCTCCCGCCGAAGGACGCCGCCGCCGTGCTCGCGATGCTGCCGGCCGACGTCTGCGGCGTGTTCAGGCGGGTCAACGAGCCGCTTGCCGGCCACGTCGTCCTCGCGCTGATGCGGGACCCGGAACTCGACGCGCACGCCCTCGTCCGCCACCTGATCCCCGATCCGGACACGGTGGACGCGCTGCTCGCCAGACACGACCGGCACATCAACGCAGCGCTACTGGCCGAGTCGTCGGACGCGGCGACCCTGTACGCGGCCTACGCCGCGACCCGCCGCGACGCGTCACCCCGCGTGCGGCTGACGATACACGCGCGCAGTGGGCTGAACGGGCCGTACCAGGACGGCTGCCTGGAGGCGGTGCACGGGCATCACACCGCGTTGCTGCGCACGGTGCTGCGCCGCCGCGCGGACGACCTCGGCCCGGCGGGCATGCTGCGGGGGCTGCTCAGCCTGTGGGAGGCACAGGGCCGCGGGGCACTGCTCGACCCCCGGCTGCGGTCGACGCTGCGCCGCACGCCCGCCACCCGGCAGGCCCGGCGGTGGGCCCTCGACGCCCCCGACGGCCTGGCCCGATTGCGCGCCGAAACGTTGCGCCACGAGCAGCCGGACGAACTCGTCGCCGCCATCCGCGAACGGCCCGCCCGCGCGGCGCGACACGTGCCGGACTCGTTCTGGCCCGCGGCCGTGGCCGCCGACGAGCACGACCCGCTGCCCCGCGCGGCGCTGGTGCTCCTCGCCCGGCATCGGTCGTGTCCCGCCGAACTGCTCCGTCGGGCCGCGGACGTGGACGCCCGCCTGGCCGTCGAACTGGCCGCCGGCTCGCGCGAGCAGGCGCTCGCGGCACTCGCCGGGCCACTCCCGCCCACATCGCGGCAGGCCCGCCTCGGACTCGGCTGGTTCGCCAACGCCCTCGCCGACGACGTGCTCTCGATCGCGGAGTTCGTCGAACTCGGCCACCCGGCGGAGCGGTTGCTGGAAGCACTGGCGGACCTGTCCGGCGTCCTCCCCGACGGCCACGCCGAAGCCTCGGCCATGATCGCCGAGCACGCGCGGGCGACGGTCGCCGACAACCCGGAGGCGTGGGCGGTGGCCGTGATGCTGCTCCCGGACTTCAGCGGAACGGTGCCGGAACTGCTCACGACGGCAGCGGCCGCCGCATCCGGGTGACCGGCACTCCCGGCCCTCCGGCATCGCGGTGTCACGGCGCCGTGGTCCGCGCCTGTCTCCTCGACCGACGCCGACGCCGACGCCGACGCGGCCGGACCGTCCCCGATGGTCCCGTCCCGGCCCGACGGTGACCTGTTCCGGACCGACGACCGGGGCGACACCCACTGGTCGACCGCCGCGAACGGCACCGAACGGAGCAGACCCCGGATCCCGCCGAGCCGCCGACACGAGGCGCTGCGCGACGGGTCGTTCCGACCGGCGCCCGCCGGCGAACCGCCCGGCCGGGCGCACGACGCTCCCGGCGGGCCCGTCCCCTCGTCGCGTCGGCCCGGTGAGCGCCGGGGGACCGGTTACGTCTCGAGTTCGAGTCTGGCCGGGGTGTACCTGGTCTGTTGTTGGCGATGGGTGCGGGCGAGGTGGTGCTGGAGGCGGATGTGGCGGAACTGGTGGACGGCGCCGGCTTGGCGCAGGACCCCGCGTCGGTAGGCGTCGTCGAGGAAGGCGGCGGTGTCCCAGGGCAGTTTGCCGGTCAGGGGCAGCCAGAACCGGGAGAAGATCACCCACTGCCCCCAGGCGGTGAACAGCAACGCGTACGAGATCGAGCCGGCGAGCCCACTGACGGCTCCGACGGCGAGACCGTCCGGCAGTCCCCACTCCAGCGGTCCGAGGGACGGCCGGAGCAGGTCGGTGATCCCGCGCCCGCCGAGGGCGATCGCGAGGGTGATCGTGGGTGCGAGGACGAGGATCTGCCGGGTTACGGTGGCGCGGTTCGTGGCCAGCAGGCTGACCGGGGCCGACGCGGAGGTGATGTCCAGGGGCGCCTCGAGGATGGCCAGGAGCCCGAAGACCAATCCGCCGCCGAATCCGAAGATCAGGCCGAGGACGAGCATGTGGGTGAGGGTGCTGTCGATCACCGCGCCGTCGGTGAGTCGCCGGCCGTGGTAGAGCCTGTTCTCCAGGGCGGGGACCCAGGCGGACCCGGCGCCCAGCACGAATCCGCCCAGCAGGACGAGCCCGAAG
Organism: Embleya hyalina; assembly: GCF_003967355.1. Taxonomy (GTDB): domain Bacteria; phylum Actinomycetota; class Actinomycetes; order Streptomycetales; family Streptomycetaceae; genus Embleya; species Embleya hyalina. The sequence goes on from NZ_BIFH01000044.1 coordinate 54,391, forward strand.
CTTGCGATGAACGTGCGGAGCGGTCTTCCGCCGAGTCTGCCGCCCGTGCCCGGCAGGCGTGGCCGTACCCGGGCCGGTTCGAAGACTCCGCCGCCGAACCCGATCAAGATCGTGTACACCGTTCCGCCGGCGATGCCGGCGATCGGCCCGGCCAGGGTCGCCTTGACGACGATCCGGTCGAACGCCTTGTCGTAGACGAGGAGATCGACGACGCATTCCGCCACGCCGGCGCACAGCGTGCCCAGCACCACGACGATCATGACGCGGGTCGAGCGCCGCACCGATTCCCCGATCTGCCACCAGGCGAGGTCCTGCCGGTCACGGTCGAGTCGGACCGTGTGGTGGGCGAGGTAGCCGAGCCAGCGTTCGGCGTGCTCCGGATCCCAGTTGCGTTCCCGCCGTCGCCGGCCCGCCGCGGCCCGTTCGGGGACGCGGCGCCGGTAGACGGTCGGCACGAAGCCCGCCAACAGGTGTTCCTCGATGGCGTGTTCGGTGGGGAACCGGGTGTCGTCGAGGAGTTCGGCGGGATCGCGGTCGGGGGACTCGCTGTACATCGTGCGGGCGAGGGCCACCATCAACGGGGTGCTCAGGACCGCGGCGAGGTTCACGCTTGCCGCGGTCTTCCCGTGATCCCGCAGGTGCGCGAGGACGAGTTCCCACACCGCGCTCGTGCGGCCGTCGCGGGCGATCGGCCGTGCGGTTCTGGGCAGATAGGCGTCGAGGTCGTCGCGCGTGAGGTCGGTGAGTTCGATGCCGGCGGACCACAGCAGCGGGGCGCGGATCGCCTCGACGGCCTCGGCGTACTCGTCGGCGCGACTGGTCAGGACGAGGGGGCGTGAGGTGTCGTTGAGTGCTTCGAGCGCGGCCTGGCGCAGTCCTTCGGCGATCTCGTCGAAGCCGTCCAGAACGGGGAGTACGAGGTCGGCGTCGACGAGGGCGGTGGCGAGCGTCGCTCCGCCCGGGGCCCTGCGGTTCAGGTGCGGATGGTCGCGCACGAGTCGATCGATCAGCCAGTCCCGCAGGGCGACGGCCGTCGGGTCCCAGGATCCGAGACCGAGGATCACCGGCACCCGGTCGTGCGGGGTCGGGCTCTTCAAGCAGTCCAGGACGAACCTGATCGCCAGGATCGACTTGCCCGAACCGGCCCGACCCAGCACCACCAGGCGCTCGGAGGGGATGCGCCGGTAGATCTCGGCGACGCTTCGCAGATCACCGCTCAGATCCATCGCGGGCGACGTCGCTCCGGGTGAGAGGCGCTGGACGTTCTCCGCGTGGTCGGTCAGGTGCGCGGGCGCCCGGTGCCACCGCACCGGCAGCGGAAACGGATCGTGGACCCGGCGGTGCTCCTCCTCGCGCCGGAGGCGGCGCCCGACCTCCCGGGCCAACTCGGCGACGGCCGCCGCGAGTACGCCGTCGACCGGCGGCCCGCCGCGGCCGGGCGCGGAAGGCGCCGCGACGGGCGACGCGGGGGCGGCGTCGATCGGTTCCGGCGCACGGGCGATCCGCTCGGGTGTGCCCGGGGCCGGTTCGGGTGGGGGAGGATCCGACGCGGTGCGCGTCCTCGCGAGTGTGGTCTCGAGCAGTCGACGATCCTCGGGGCCGACGTTCAGGGCGTCCGCCAACAGGTGCAGGGTCTTCAGCCGATGGTCGCTGGATGTGCCGGTCTCGAGCCTGCGAATGGTGCGGACACTCACCCCGGATCGCTCCGCCGTCTGCTCCTGCGTCAGTCCCGACTGGGTTCGTAATCGGCGCAGCAGCGCGCTGAGTTCGTCCGTCAATGCGACACCCCTCCACCACCGAGCGCGGTCGTTCGCGAGCCTACCGTGACGACCGGCCATATGTGACCGGTTCCGTGGCCTGTCCCCTGAGCAGCGCGAACGCCAGGATCGGCAGTGCCCGACGGGCCGCGCCGACACCGCCGGCCGCCCACCGAGGATTCCCGAAAACCGCAACTCCCGTACGGGAGCGCGCCGAACCCGAACCCGAGCACATCCGGCCGGCTCACCGATGCCGACGACGGACGAGGAGGCGACATGGCGTACCGCTACTGGTGCGGCGAGTGCGGTTTCAAGACGCCCTGGCTCACCGAGTCCGAGGGTCGGGAGCGACAGATCGAGCACTACACCCGCCGCCACCCCGGAATCCCCCCGGGTGGCCAGGTGGAGAGCAGCGCCAAGAGCCCCGACGGCATGAGCTGCGCCCAAGTGGTGGGGATCTTCCTGCTGTTGCTGTTTCTCCTGGCCGTGTTCAGCCGATAGGGGGGTCCTCGGTGGTTCGCGTCGGTACCTGTGTCCGGGCCCGCGGCCGTGCCCGCGCCCGCCCATCGATCGGCAGGCGGTCGATCTGCGACGGCTGCCACCACCACGGCTGCCGGCCCTCCGTACGCGCCGACCGCGTCACCGGCCTCGAAACCTCGTTCGCCGGCACGAGCCGACCCCCGATCGTGGGCCGGCCCGCCACCCGCCCACCGGCGAGGGCCGCATGAACGCAGGGCGCGTCCATCGACATTCCGCGATTCCTCGCGTCGGGACCGACGGCGGTTTCGACGGCGGTGCCGATCCCGAGGAGGCGGCCGCGCGGGTGCTGGCCGGACGCTACGAACTGGTGCGGTTCGTGGGCCGAGGCGGGATGGGGGAGGTGTGGGAGGGCCGAGACCGGGCGATCGGGCGACGGGTCGCGGTCAAGCTCCTCGCGTACGAACAGGACGACACCGCGGACGCGGCGCTGTTCCTCCGGGAGGCACGCACCGCCGGCGCCCTGCACCACGGCGGCGTGGTCGCCGTGTTCGACCTGGGGCAGGACGATGCCGACGGGTCGCCGTTCCTGGTCCTGGAGTTCGTCGACGGCCGGGATCTGGCATCGGTGCTGCGCGACGGCGGCGTGCCGCCGCTGCGCGTGGTGGTGGACTGGGCGGCCCAGGCGGCCGTGGCGTTGGCCCACGCGCACGACGCGGGGGTGGTGCACCGGGATCTGAAGCCGGCGAACCTGATGGTGACCGACGGCGGCGTGGTCAAGATCCTGGACTTCGGGATCGCGCGGTTCATGGGATCCGCGGAGCGCTCCGGCAACGTCATGGGCACCCTCGCGTACATGTCGCCCGAACGCTTCGACGAACAGCCCGGCGACGCCCGATCCGACCTGTACTCGTTCGGCTGCGTCCTGTACGAACTCCTCACCGGTCGTGTCCCGTTCGACCGGGGCAACCCGATCGAGATGATGAACGCGCACCTGCGCCGCACGCCCACCCGTCTCGTCGACCTGCAACTCGGCGTGCCCGCGGCCCTCGAAGAGCTCGTCCTCGAACTCCTCGCCAAGGACCCCGGTGACCGGCCCGCCGGTGCCGACGACGTGCACCGGCGCCTGCGGGCCCTCACCGTTTCCCGCGAGGACGCACCGCCGCCCCCGAAGTTCGGGCGCCGCCGGTCCCCGAGGCCCGCCACCGGTACGGCGACGGCCCGCACCGCGGGCGGCATCACCGCTGTGCTCAACCCCGCCGACCAACCCGCCACACCGCGCCCGCGCCCGGCCGCCGGCGATCAGGCCACCCCGTTTCCGTCGGTGACCGCGCCCACCATCACGAAGAAGCCGTGGGCCTTCCACGTCGGGACACCCGTCTCCTCGCCGCCGGTGGTGGCGGGCGGGGTGGTGTACGTCGGCAGTGACGACGGTTATGTGTACGCGATCGACGCCACCACGGGCACGAAGAAATGGGTCTTCCCCACGGGGAACCACATCGGGTCGTCGCCGGTGGTGGTGGGCGGCGTGGTGTATCTCGGCAGTGACGACGGCTACGTGTACGCGATCGATGCCACCACGGGCACGAAGAAGTGGGTCTTCCCCACGGGGAACCGGGTCACGTCGTCGCCGGTGGTGGTGGGCGGGGTGGTGTACGTCGGCAGCACGGACAAGAACGTGTACGCGATCGACGCCACCGCGGGCACGAAGAAGTGGGTCTTCGCCACCGGGAACCACATCGGGTCGTCGCCGGTGGTGGTGGGCGGCGTGGTGTACCTGGGCAGTGACGACGGCTACGTGTACGCGATCGACGCCGCCACGGGCACCGGCCCGGTCTAGCCGTATGGCCCACGGAGGTTGACGACGGATCGCACGGCGGGAGTCGTCCGGTTCGGGTCTTCGTGTGCCCGATGACGTCGGACGGTTCGCGACCGGACCCGTGCGTGGGTCTCAGGTGTCTCGTGCGCCCAGGAAGCGGGCGAGCAGGAGCCGCAACATCGGGGCCTGGTCCAGCGGCGCGAAGTCCGGGTCGGTGGCGACCCGGGCGAAGAGGCCGTCGATCTGGGCGGCCACCCACGTCGCGGCCCCGTCCGGGTCGAGGGCGTCGTCGATCCGGCCGGCCGCGGCGGCCCGGCGCAGCAGGTCGGCGATGCCGGCGCGCAGTCGGCGGTCGTTGTCGGCGACCAGGGTGCCGATGCCCTCGTCGCGCCGGGCCTCGGCGGCGGTGTCGAGGGTCAGGCCGGCGTACGCGGGGTCGGCCGCCAGGCGCACCACCGCGTCGATCAGGTCGAACAGCGCGGCCAACGGGTCCTCGGCGTCCGCCAGGTCGGCGAGGTAGGCCGCGGTGTCGGCCCCCTCCTGCTCGATCAACGCGACGATGATCGCGTGTTTGCTCGGGAAGTAGTGGAAGACGTTGCCGGGACTCATGCCGGCGCGGGCGCAGATGTCCGCCGTCCGGGTCCCGTGGAAGCCCTTGTCGGCGAAGCAGAGCGCGGCGGCCTGCATGATCTGGCGGCGTTTGGCGGCGTGCTTGGCGGGATCGACTGTGCGCATGGCCTGCTCACCTTACCGGGCGGCCCGGACGGTTTGATGTGACGGGCGGGTCTGGATTAATAATAGACCGACGCGTCGATCAATCAATTGGCGCTCCCGTCCCAGAGGAGGCACGTACATGACCGACTCACCACGACCCGGCCTGCCGTCGACCAGCCGCCGAGGATTCCTCCAAGCAGTGGGCGCCGTGGGCGGCGCCGGCGCGGCGCTCACCGCGATGGGCGCGCTCGGGCTGGCGCCGACGTCGGCGAGCGCCGCGACGCCGCCCTTTCGCGCCCCGCGCGCGTCCGACTTCAGCCTTACCGGCCGCAGGCCCGTGCGGGTGGCGGTGGTCGGCGCCGGCGTGGCCGGCCTGACCGCGGCGTACGAGTTGCGCAAGGCCGGCCACGACGTGACCGTGCTGGACGCCCGTCCGCGGATCGGCGGACGCAGTCTCACCCTGCGCGGCGGCGACACCCTGACCGACACGAACGGCGTGACCCAGCGGGCGGGTTTCGCGCCGGGCCAGTACCTCAACGCCGGGCCGGCGATGCTGCCGCAGTGGTCGGTCAGCACGCACTACTGCCGCGAGTTGAACGTGCCGCTGGAGGTGTTCTCGATCTCGAACGCGAACACGTTCGTGTTCGACCCGAGCCGGCCCGGCCGGACGCGGCTGCTGACCGCACGGGCGGACGCGTACGGTGTGGTCGCCGAGTTGCTGGCCAAGGTGACGAACCAGGGTGCGCTCGACGGCCGGTTGTCGGCGGCCGACAAGGAACGTCTGCTGGGGTTCCTCACGACGATGGGCGATCTCGGCGCCGACGGGGTCCACCGGGGCGACCCGCGCCGGCGGGGGTTCGCGGTGCAACCCGGCGCCGCGGGCTCGCCGGGCGAACCGCTGCCCCCGAAGGGCTCGCTGGACCGGGTCTTCTCCGAGCAACTCTCGCGACACTGGTACCTGGACGCCGGCTTCGACATGGCCTCGACCCTGCTGCAGCCGGTCGGCGGCATGGACCGCATCGTCGAGGCGCTGGCGGACGCGATCGGTCGGGCCCGCATACGGTGCGGCATCGAGGTCACCTCCCTCGCCGACGGCCCGCAGGGAACACGGGTGTCGTATCGCGGCTCCGCGACCGGCGTGCTCGACACCGACTACTGCATCGTGACCACGCCCCCGCTCGTGGCCGCGCGCATCGCCGGACTGTCGACCGAGGTGACCGGCCTGTTGGGCGGCTTCATGGCGGAGTTCCCCGGCAAGATCGGGCTGGAGTACCGCAGTCGATGGTGGGAGGACGACCACGCCGTCTACGGCGGCCTCACGTCGTACGGCGCGGACGGGTCGTTGTGGTACCCGTCCCACGATCCCCACGGCGAACGCGGCGTGATGGTCGCCTACTTCGAACGGGCCGAGACGACGATCCAGTCGTGGTCGCCCGCCAGGCGGGCGGCCGAGGCGGTCAACCGCAACGAGCGGGTGCACGGCGCGAAAGCCCGTACCGAGCTCGCGAGTTCGATCTCGGTGATGTGGGGGCTCGAACGGTTCGTCGAGGGCGGCTGGCAGGCGGCCGACCAGGAGAACAACGGCACCGTCAACACCCCGCGGTTCCGACCGCTCACCGATCCGACCGGACGGGTCTTCTTCGCCGGCGACTGGCTGAGCAACATGCTCGGCTGGCAGCACGGCTCGATGGTGTCGGCACGCCGGGCGGCCGAGAAGGTCCACGCGCGAGCCCTGGCCACGCCCTGATTCCCGCGGCACAGGGCGCGACGGCGCCCCGTCCACGTCCACCTCGAGGCTGATCCGCTTCCACTCCGTCCGACGGACGGCGCCGGCGAAGCGTGACGTTATGTTAGACCGATCAGTCGATCTACTATTGGTCCGCCCTTCGGGCGGGCCGAGTCCGCGCCTCGATCGAGGCGCGGACTCCGACCCTGGAGAACCCAATGAGCACATCCCGTCACTCCCGCGGCGCCGCCGGCTCGCGTCCACCGTCGGGCGAGGACGCGCCGTACGCCGCCGTCGCAGCGAACCTCATGAAGGTCTACGGCGAAGGGGAGACCGAGGTTCGTGCCCTCGACGACGTGTCCGTCGGCTTCCGCGCCGGTGAGTTCACCGCGATCATGGGCCCCTCGGGGTCGGGCAAGTCGACCCTGATGCACTGCATGGCGGGTCTGGACAAGATCTCCTCGGGCTCGGTGCGCCTGGGCGACGTCGAACTCGCGTCCCTCGACGACAACGGGCTCACCCACCTGCGGCGCGACCGACTCGGCTTCATCTTCCAGGCGTTCAACCTCCTCCCGACGCTGACCGCGCTGGAGAACGTCACCCTGCCGCTGGACATCGCCGGACGCCGCGTCGACCCCACGTGGTTGGACACGGTCATCAAGACCGTGGGCCTGGGCAACCGCCTCGACCACCGCCCCGCGCAACTGTCCGGCGGACAGCAGCAACGGGTCGCCTGCGCCCGCGCCCTCGCCGGACGACCCGAGATCGTCTTCGCGGACGAACCCACCGGCAACCTCGACTCGCACTCGGGCACCGAAGTCCTCCGCTTCCTGCGCGCGTCGGTGACCGAGTTCGGCCAGACCATCGTGATGGTCACCCACGACGCGGTCGCCGCCTCGTACGCCGACCGCGTCCTGTTCCTCGCCGACGGTCGCATCGTCGACGACATGGCCGAGCCCACCGCCGACCGGGTGCTGGAGCGCATGCGCCGCTTCAACCGGAAACCGGGCGAATCCGCCACCGCCCTCTCCGCCCTCCCCCTCTGAAGGACGCGACCTTGCTTCGCACATCCCTGCGCAACCTCGTCGCCTACAAGGTGCGCCTGGCCCTCACCGCGCTCGCCGTCGTCTTCGGCGTCGCGTTCGTGGCCGCCGTCCTGGTCTTCGGCGACACCCTCAAGGCGGCCATGACCGACGCCGCACTGCGCGAGCACCGCGGCATCTCGGTCGACGTCCGCGCGACCAAGCACTCCGTCGACCACCTCCAGACCCCACCCCTGAGCGAAGCCCTCGTCGGCAAACTCCGCGCGCTCCCCGGCGCCGCCTCGGTCACCGGCCACGTCACCGGCTTCACCGCCGTGGTCGACCGCGACGGCAGACTCGTCGGCAAAAAATCGAAGGCGACCGGCGCCAACGCACTGCCCGGCCCCGACGGCAAGGACCCCAGGTACACCCTGACCGCCGGACGCCTGCCCGCCAAGGCGGGCGAGGTCGCGCTCGACACCAGGACCGCCAAGGCCGCGAAGTACAAGGTCGGCGACCGGATCCGGATCGTCGCGCGCGGCCCCGTCCTCGACCGCAGCGTCGTCGGCGTCTTCACCACCGACAGCGCCGCCGTCGAGGCCGGCGGATCGCTCACCCTCCTCGACACCGCCACCGCCCAGGAGCTCTACCTGGAACCCGGCGTCTACAGCGAACTGCGTCTGCACGCACGACCCGGCACCTCGCAGGAGCAACTCCGCGCCGCCGCGGCCCCGCTGATCCCCAAGGGCGCGGAAGCCCTCACCGGCGACGCGCTGCGCCGGGACGACCGCAACAAGGTGGACAAGGAGATCGCGTCACTGCGCACCCTGCTCCTGGTCTTCGCCGGCATCGCCCTGTTCGTCGGCAGCTTCATCATCGCCAACACCTTCTCCATGCTCGTCGCCCAACGCACCCGCGAACTCGCCCTGCTGCGCGCCATCGGCGCCACCCGCACACAGGTCACCCGCTCCGTGATGTGCGAGGCGCTCGCGGTCGGCGTCGTCGCCGGCCTCGGCGGCTTCGCCATCGGCATCGCACTCGCCGTCGGCCTGCGCGCGATCCTCGACACCGTCGGCGCCGACCTCACCCCGGGACCGACCGTCGTCGCGCCCACGACCGCCCTGCTCAGCCTGGCCGTCGGCATCGGCGTCACCCTCCTCGCCGCGTGGCTGCCGGTGCGCCGGGCCGCCGAGATCCCGCCCGTCGCGGCACTGCGCACGAACCTGCCACCCACCACGTCGAGCCTGCGCCGGCGCGGCATCGCCGGCGCGATCACGATGCTGCTCGGCGGCGCCGTGCTCCTCACGGGCATCAAGGGCTCGGCCACCGGCGACACCAAGGTGTTCACCGTGATGGGCGGCGCGGGCATCCTCCTGGTCGGCGTCATCGTGCTCACCCCGCTCGTCTCCGGCCCCGTGATCCGCGTGTTCGGCGCGCTGCTCGGGCGCGTGTACCCCGTCGAGGGTCGGCTCGCGTACCGGAACGCCGCCCGCAACCCGCGCCGTACCGCCGCCACCGCGGCCGCCCTGATGATCGGGATGGTGCTGGTCACCTCGCTGACCGTCTTCAGCACCTCGCTCAAGCACCTCGTCGACCGCACCCTCTCCAAGGGCATCACCGCCGAATTCGTGCTCAGCTCGTCGGCGGAAGGGCAGGCACTGGCACCGGAGATCGCCGCCACCGTCGCCAAGGTGCCCGGTGTCACCGCGGTCAGTCCCGTTCGCACGGCACGGGCGACCGTCGACGGCAAGGAATTCGACCTCACCGCGGTCGACCCCGCGAGCGCGTTCTCCGTGCTCGCGACCACGTTCACCCAGGGCGGCCCCCAGTCGCTGCCGACCGGGCTGCTGGTGTCCAAGCAGACCGCCGACGACCGCGCGTGGCGGGTCGGGACGTCCGTCGCGGTCACCTTCCCCGACGGACAACGGACCCACCTGCCCATCGGCGGAATCTACGACCGGGCCCCGCTGCTCGGCGCCCTCACCGTCTCGCTCGGGACGCTGGCACCGCACATCGACGTCGTCGGCGACGACTTCCTCCTCGCCAAGGTCGCGCCCCGGCACGGGGACGGCATGCGCGACGCGCTCCGCAAGGCGGTCGGCAACAGCCCCGCGATCAACGTGCAGACGTCGAAGGAGGTCCGCAAGGACTTCAACAAACTCTTCGACATCATGCTCGACATCGTCTACGGCCTGCTGTCGATGGCGATCGTCATTGCCGTGCTCGGCGTCGTCAACACCCTCGCGATGTCCGTGTTCGAACGCACCCGCGAGATCGGCATGATGCGTGCCATCGGCCTCGACCGACGCCGCACCCGACGGGTGATCCGCCTGGAATCCCTGATCATCTCGCTCTTCGGCGGCCTGCTGGGCGTCGTCCTCGGCCTGATCGCCGGCGTCGGCGGCACCAAGGGCATGGCCCGCTCCACCAAGGACCTCACCGTGGTGATCCCCTGGGACAGGGTGCTGATCTTCCTGATCCTCGCCGCGATCGTCGGCGTCCTCGCCGCGGCGTGGCCCGCACGGCGCGCCGCGAAACTCGACGTCCTCACCGCCCTGCGCACCGACTAGACACGACACCCGCGCCCCGACCGCACGATCCGCGCGGTCGGGGCCGTCTCCACACGGCAATTCGAGTCGGAAACGGAAAGTGATGATCATGGACTGGGAAGTTCTGGCAGACCTGGCGTCGGACCTGTTCGACGGCACGAACACCGTGACACAGGCTGCCGACACCACCGCAGTGCCCGGGGAAGCCCCCGTATGGACGACCTCCGCCCGCGCCCGCCAGGAGTGGAGCAACGGACGCCTGGCGCTCACCACCCACCGGCTGATCTACGCCAAGGACGGCAGGCCGACCACGGTGGTGCCCCTGGCGGGTATCACCGACGTCCGGGTCACCAGGTCCCGGCTCACCGGGAACGTACTCAGGATCACCGGCGTCGGCGGCGCGCACAGTTGGGAGAACGTCGGCGAAGCCGACACCTTCGCCGCGAGGCTGCGCGAGGCCGTCACCGCCGCGGACGTGCGGCACGCGGTCGAGGCGGCGACGCTCGCCCGCTCGCCGGGTGGATCCGCGATGCTCGACGAACTCGAACGCCTCGCCCTCCTGCACCGCCATGGTGCGCTGACGGACGAGGAGTTCAGCCAGGCCAAGAAGCGGCTCGTCGGCGGCTGAAGGCACAGGATCCGTACCTCGTCACCACGGGCGGCTGTCCACCCGGGTGACACGGGATGCGCGATGCCCTCCCGGCCGGCTTCCTGGAAGGAGACGGAAACCGGTGGATTCCACGAGCGGACGCCGCACGGCGGCGTCCGCCGCCCGAATCGAGGAAGGTGAGTGCCGTGCACGCTGGCGACAACCCGGGAACGGGGTCGCACGACGACGACCCGGCGGCGGCGCGCGAGCCGAGCGGCGGTGCGGACCCGGCGCGACCGCCGGAGTTCGCGCCCTACCGCCATCCGGCGGCGGGTTGGGGCGCGGCGAAGAGCGTGACGGAGCTCCTGGTGCGTGAGCGGGCGCTGCTGGACGGCCCCCGGGCGATCAAGCGGATGAACCACGAGAACGGCGGCTTCGACTGCCCGGGGTGCGCGTGGCCGGACGACACCAAGGGCCTGCACCTGGACATCTGCGAGAACGGCATCAAACACGTCACCTGGGAGATGACCCGCAAGCGGGTGGACCGGGACTTCTTCGCGCGGCACACCGTCACCGAACTGGCGCGGTGGAGCGACCACGCACTGGAGAGCCGGGGCCGGCTCACCGAACCCATGGTGTACGACGCGGAGTCGGACCGGTACGTGCCGATCGGCTGGCAGCAGGCGTTCGACCTGTTCGGCGAGACGGTGCGCGCCCTGGACGACCCGAACCGGGCCGCCTACTACACCTCCGGGCGGCTCGGCAACGAGGCGACGTTCCTGTACCAACTGATGGCCCGCGAGCTGGGCACCAACAACCTGCCCGACTGCTCGAACATGTGCCACGAAGCCTCCGGGCGGGCCCTGCGGGCCGCGCTGGGCACCGGAAAGGGTACGGCCGACCTGAAGGACTGGGACAGCGCCGACGCGCTGTTCATCCTGGGCGTCAACGCGGCCTCCAACGCGCCCCGAATGCTCACCGCGCTGGCCGACGCCCACCGGCGCGGCGCACAGATCGTGCACGTCAACCCCCTGGTGGAGGCGGCCGCGACCCGAACCATCGTGCCGCACGAGTTCACCGACATGGCGCTGTTCAAAGCCACCGCGACCAGCACCCTCAACCTGCAGGTCCGCATCGGCGGCGACATGGCGCTGCTGCGCGGCATCGCCAAGGCCGTCCTGGAACAGTCCGCGCACGACCCGAAGGCGCTGGACGAGCAGTTCATCGAACGACACACCACCGGCTTCGCCGCCTACCGCGAGCTGTGCGAGCGCACGCCGTGGGAGGAACTGGAACGACAGAGCGGCCTGAGCCGCGAGCAGATCCTGCACGCCGCCCGGATCTACCGGGAGGCCGACCGGTCGATCTTCTCCTGGTGCCTGGGCATCACCCAGCACGAGCACGGGGTCGACACCGTCCGCGAGATCGTCGACGTCCTGCTGCTGCGCGGCAACCTGGGCCGCGAGGGCGCGGGCCCCTCGCCGGTGCGCGGGCACTCCAACGTGCAGGGCAACCGCACCTGCGGCATCGACCACCGGCCCGCACCGGAATTCCTCGACCGCCTCTCGGACGTCTGCGGAATCGACGCGCCGCGCGAACCCGGCAAGGACACGGTGGCGACCATCGAGGCGATGGCCCGAGGCGAGGTGCGGGTGTTCGTCGGCATGGGCGGCAACTTCGCGCTCGCCGCACCCGACACCACCTACACGTGCGAGGCGCTGCGCCGATGCGAGCTGACGGTGCACGTGTCCACCAAGCTGAACCGCAGCCACCTCGTGCACGGCCGCCGAGCACTGATCCTGCCCTGCCTGGGCCGCACCGAGCAGGACCGCCGGCGCGGCGGCCTCCAGGCCACCTCGGTGGAGGACTCGATGAGCATGGTCCACCTGTCGGTCGGCATGAAGAGGAGACCCGCCTCCCCGCACCTGCTCTCCGAGCCCGCCATCATCGCCGGCCTGGCCCGGGCCGCGCTGCCCGACAGCGGCACACCGTGGGAGTGGTACGTCGAGGACTACGACCGGATCCGCGACACGATGGCGAAGGTGCTCGACGGCTTCGAGGACTTCAACCGGCGGGTCCGCCTGCCGCTGGGTTTCCGGATCAAGCAGCCCGCCCGCGAACTCGTGTTCCTCACCCCGTCCGGGAAGGCCGAGTTCTCCGCGGCACCACTCCCGGACGTGCTGCCCGCTCCCGGCACCCTGGTACTGGGCACGATGCGCTCGCACGACCAGTGGAACACCACCATCTACTCCGACAACGACCGCTACCGGGGCGTCAAGAACCTGCGCACGCTGGTCTTCCTCAACCCCGACGACATGCGCGAACGCGGCCTCGCCGGGTTCGACCCCGTCGACATCACCGCCACCGCCCGCGACGGCTCCACCCGCTCCCTGCACGGCTACCTCGCCATCCCCTACGACCTGCCCCGAGGCTGCGCGGCCGGCTACATGCCGGAGATGAACGTGCTGTGCGCGATCGGCGACCACTCCACCCAGAGCGACCAGCCGATCATGAAACACCTCGACATCACGGTGACCCCCACACCCACGGCCCACACGCGTACGCCGACGGTCGAGTGACGGTCGCGGGCCGACGGGCGGGCGTTCCACGAGGACGTCGCCGTCCACGTCCCGGGGCCGCATGGTCTCCCCGACTCGACTGAATGTCCGGACATTCAAAGGACTTTCGCCGGGATCCCTTGTCCCCGGAGGGCCGTATGCCTAGCTTTATATGTCCGTACATTACGAGCGACGGGGGCGTACTGTGACCACACGGCACCGGCACCGCATCGTCATCGTGGGGGGCGGCAGCGCCGGCATCTCGGTGGCGGCACGTCTGGTCCGCGCCGGTGTGCCCGACATCGCGGTCGTCGATCCGGCGTCGGACCACTACTACCAGCCGCTGTGGACGCTCGTCGGCGGCGGCCGCGCACCGATCGAGGAGAGCAGGCGGCCCCAGCGGTCCGTGATGCCGGCGCGGGTGCGATGGATCCGCCGCGGCGCGGTCGCCGTCGACCCGGAGGCGCGGGAGGTGACGCTCGACGACGGATCGATCGTGGGGTACGCGTACCTGGTCGTGTGCGCCGGCATCCAGCTCGACTGGCAACGGATCCCGGGGCTTGAGGAAACCCTCGGCCGGGACGGGGTCTCGAGCAACTACCTGGCCGAACTCGCCCCGCTGACCTGGCGGTTCATCCGCGCGACCAAGTCCGGTTCGGCGGTTTTCTCGATGCCGTCCGGCCCGATCAAGTGCGCGGGAGCCCCACAGAAGATCGCCTACCTCGCCGCCGACCACTGGCGCGCGCGGGGCCGTCTCCGCGACATCGACGTGCACCTCGTGCTCCCCACGCCGACCATGTTCGGTGTCCCGGAGTTCTCCCGCGTCCTCGACGACGTCGTCGCCCGGTACGGGATCAACGTGCACTTCGGCAGCGAGGTCGCCCGGGTCCGCTCCGACCGCAAGTGCGTCGTGATCCGGGACAACGCCACCGGGGTCGAGAGCGAACTCCCCTGCGACATGGCCCATGTGGTGCCCCCGCAGAGCGCGCCCGACTGGATCAAGAAGAGCGCGTTGGCGGATCCCGAGGACCCCGCGGGCTACGTCGACGTCGACAGGCACACCATGCGACACACGCGCTATCCCGACGTCTTCGCGCTCGGCGACGTGGGTTCCACCCCGAATTCCAAGACCGGCGCGGCCGTGCGCAAGCAGGCACCGGTCGTCGTGCGAAACCTCGTCGCGACCATGAACGCGTCGCCCGTGCGGGCGCGTTACGAGGGTTACTCCTCGTGCCCGCTGACCACGGCCCGGCGCAAGGTGTTGCTCGCGGAATTCGACTACTCGAAGAAGCCGACGCCGTCGATCCCCCTCATCGACACGGTTCGCGAGCGCACGGACATGTGGCACCTGAAGCGTCGCGGGCTGCCCTTCCTCTACTGGAACCTGATGCTCCGCGGCCGGGCCTGAGCCCCGAGCCGCCTCCCACCGCCGTCCGGCGTCGGCGCGCCGCCGCCCGGAGGCGGGTGGCCCCGCACGTCCGCCGACACCGCCAAGGGGCGCCTCGATGCGACGGATCGACCGGATGTTCTTCAAGCAGTACTACCTGGATTGCCTGTCCCATGCCTCGTATCTCGTCGGCGACCGGGGCACCGGTCGCGCGGTCGTCGTGGACCCGCGACGGGACGTGGCGGAGTACCTCGCCGATGCGGACCACCACGGACTGACCATCGAGCGCGTGATCGAGACGCACGTGCACGCCGACTTCCTCTCCGGCCACCTGGAACTCGCCGCGCGCACGGGTGCGCGAATCTCCTACGGGTCGCCGGTCTCGGTCGAGTTCGAGGTGGACCTCCTGGAGGACGGCCGCAGGATCTCCCTCGGCGACGTCGAGTTGGAGGTGTTGCACACCCCCGGCCACACCCCCGAGTCGATCTGCGTCGTCGTTCGCGCCGCGGCGGGCGACGCGGTGCCCTTCGGTGTGCTCACCGGGGACACCCTGTTCGTCGGGGACGTCGGGCGCCCCGACCTGCTCGGCGCGAACGGGTGGTCGGCCACCGACCTGGCCCGCGCGCTGTTCCGATCGACCCGCAGGCTCCTGGACCTGCCGGACCCGACGGGGGTGTATCCCGCCCACGGCGCCGGGTCGGCGTGCGGCAAGAACCTTTCCTCCAAGACCAGTTGCACCATCGGCGAACAGCGCGTCTCGAACTACGCGCTGGCCCCCCTCGCCGAGGACGAGTTCGTGCGTGTGGTCTGCGCGGGGCAATCCGCCGCACCGACCTACTTCGCGAGGGTCGCGGCTCGCAACCGCGAACACCGCCCGCTCCTCGACGAGGCCGAGCCCGTCCCGCTACTGGCGGCCGCGGACTTCCTGAGCGCCCGCGCCGCCGGATGCGTCGTGCTGGACACCCGGGACCCGGACGAATTCGCCGACGCCCATGTCGTCGGGTCCCTGAACGTCGCCCTCGCCGGCAGGTTCGCCGGCCTCGCGGGAGGGATACTCGACGCCGACGCCTGCCTGCTGCTCGTTTCGGCCCCGGGGACGGAGATCGAGGCGCGCAACCGCCTCGCCCGCGTCGGTTTCGACAACGTGGTGGCCGGCCTGGGTTCGAGCCCGGCCGAGATCCCGGAGCGGGCGCGGGCCCGGGCGCACCGGCTCACCCCGGAGGAGGTCGCGGCGCTCGGCCGGGAAACCCTGCTCGTCGACGTCCGGGACCTCGGCGAGATCCGGGAACACGGCACGATCGCGGGATCGACGCACATCGCGCTGTCGCGACTCCCGGCCCGGATCGACGAGTTGAGCCCGACCCGGGACACGGTGATCTTCTGCGCCGGCGGGACCCGCTCCTCGGTGGCCGCCTCCACGCTCCGGGCCCGCGGATTCACGAGGGTCGCGGACCTACGGGGCGGCTTCGCCGCGTGGCGGGCCCGGTACCCGGCCGACCGACCGACGCGCGCGGACGACGACTCCCACGCCGGACACGCACCGGGGGAGTGAGCCGCCCGGGGGAGAGGATTCCCCTCGGGCCGACCACGCGGCAAGGCGACACGATCGTTTTCGGCTTGCCCGCCCCGCGCCGGCGATCGTACAGTCGTGCCGACCCAAGCCCGGTCCACGCACCCAGGGGACGGCAAGTGACAGTGCAGGGCGCCGGGCCCACACCGCTCGACCGCACCAGCCGGGTCCCGCTGTGGGCCCAACTGCGGGAGGACCTGCGCCGCCGACTCGCGGCGAACGAGTTCGGCGAGGCGTTCCCCGGCGAGCACGCCCTGGTCGCCGAGTACGACGTCAGTCGCCACACCGTCCGCGAGGCGTTGCGCAAGCTCCGCAGCGAGGGACACGTCATCGCCGGACGCGGCAGGGTGTCCAGACCCGCCGCCCCCATCGAACAGCACATCGGCAACGCCTACAGCCTCTTCGACGCGGTCGAGCGGATCGGTTCGGTCCAACGCAGCACGGTCCGGGTCCTGGACCGGCGAGCCGACGGCGTCGCGGCCGCCCGGCTCGGGCTCGAGGAGTCCACGCCGCTCGTCCACGTGGAACGACTGCGCCTGGCCGACGAGGAACCGCTAGCGGTCGACCGGGTATGGCTGCCCGCGGATCTGGCATCCCCGCTGCTGAAGGCCGACTTCACGCACACGGGCCTGTACGCGGAACTCGCGCGACACTGCGGGATCCGCGTCATGGGCGGGTGGGAGCGCATTCGGGCCCTGGTACCCAACCCCGCCGAACACCGATTGCTCGCGTGCCCGAAGGGCACGGCCGTCTTCGCGATCGACCGCGCGGGAAGCTGGCAGGGCCGGATCGTGGAGTGGCGCCAAACCCTGGTCCGCGCAGACCGCTTCTGCGTCACCGCCGACTTCTCCGACCGCGACGGCTACCACCTCGCAGGCGAAGAACACCGCACCGGAGCCCGGCACCGACCCGCGTGACCCACGCCGGGAACGCCCCCACGAGAGCCCGCCGTCCTCGGACACCGGGAACCTGCCACCGATCGCACACCGACGAAGTCCTGGGTGCCCGACACCGGGAACCCGACGGCCGACTCGAGGCCGTCTCGTCCGGCGCCGGACACTAGCTGTCGGTCCCGGTCTCGAGTCCACCCACGATCAGGCCGGTCAGCGCGTCGACCACATCATCCACCGAGGCCCGCCCGCGGTTGAGTTCGGTGGCGAGTGCCTCGGCCGCTCCCAGCACGGCGGCACAGCGCAGCCGAAGGGCGTCGGGCTCGAGATCCGTGTACGGCCGCAGCGCGGCGGTCATCAGGTCCGCGTGGTTGTCGGCCGTCTCCTGTCCGCCCGCCTCCATGTCCGGATTGCCCTTGAGCGCCGCGGAAACGGCGTTGAGCTCCGGCATGTCGGTGGCGCAGGCGAAGTACGCGGTGCCGATGACGCGGGCGACCTCCTCGGCGGCGGGCGCGGCGTCGCGCAGTGCCCGGGTGACCGAGGCCCGGTGGCGTTCGTCGAGTCGCCGGTGGAGCGCGAGCAGCAGGCCGGGGCGGGTGCCGAAGTGGTCGTACACGATGGGCCTGCTGACGCCCGCGGCCTCGGCGAGGGTGACCAGCGTGAGTCCGTCGGCGCCCCGGGCGCGCACGATCGCCATGGCGGTGTCGAGCAACTGCTCCCGTCTGGCGGGCTTGGACAGGCGGGTCGGTGTGGTCGCCATGGTCCTCCCTTGCTGTGGCCTCCCAGACTATGTTACAAAGCGTAGGTTACAAAATGTAGGTCAATGATTGCGAAGGAGATCCACCATGGGACGGCCCAACTCGGTCCTGATCCTGGGCGGTTCGGGGCAGGCGGGTGCGGGCGCCGCCGCCGTGCTGCGCCGATGGCACCCGGAACTGCCCCTGACGATCGCCGGCCGCGACCTCGACCGCGCGCAGCGGGTCGCCGACGAACTCGGCGAGGCCACGGCCGCGACCGTCGACCTGCGGCGCGGGGATCTGGGCCTGCCGACCGACGGGAAATACCTGGCGGTCGTCGCCGCGCTGTGGGACGACCGGTTGCGGGGGCTGCGGTACGCGCAGGAACGCGGATTGCCATACCTGAGCATCTCCAGCGGCCTGGTGGACATCGCGCCCGAGATCGTCGCGAGTGCCCAACGGCCGGGCGGTTCACCGGTCCTGGTGGCGAGTCACTTCTGCGCGGGGATCGTCGTTCTGGCGACGTTGTACGCCGCGAGGGAGTTCGAACGGATCGACACGATCCGGATCGGCGCCGTCCTGGACGAGTCGGATGCCGGCGGCCCCGCGGGGCTGGCGGATCTGGAGCGATGGGCCACCGCCACCTCGGCCGGACTGATCCGCCGCGACGGCGTGTTCACCTGGGTCGCCGAACCCGATGCGCGGACGGCCGTGCCGAGTACCGACGGGATCCTCGTGCCCGGCCGGAGCATCGCCATCCTCGACGTGCCGAGTCTCGCGCTGGCGACGGGAGCGCCGAACGTCCGCTTCGACTTCGCCGTCGGCGAGTCCGCACGTCGGCGCCGCGGCGGCCCCGCCTCACTCGAGGTCCGGATCGACGTCGAAGGAACCGGCCCGGGAGGCCAACCGCGCAGCCTGCACCGCTACCTCGTCCATCCGCAGGGGCAGCGACCGCTGACCGCCCTGGGCATCGCCCTCGGCGTCGAACGCCTGCTCGGCCTGCGCGGCGAAGCCGTACCGCCGGGCATCCACACCCCCGAGGCACTGCTCGACGTGTCCTACACGGCCGAACGTCTGACGGAAACCGGCGCCAAGCTCATAGACGCCCCCGGCAACCAATAAACACCCATCACCCAAGACACCCCACCCGAACACCCACCGCCGACCCACGCCCCCGAGCACCCATCCCCGAGCACCCGGTCCGCCGAGACTCGTCGAGCACGCCCCTGCCGCACCGCGCACCGGGCCGTGCAGTGGCTCGGCGAGGTCGGGCCGGGGCGTTCGGCAGTCCGTCGATGCGGGCGTGCGCGTCGGCGAGTTCGTCGCGGAAGTCCCCCCGGCGTGGCCCGAAAGTCGGTGGACGTCGTCGGGATACTGTCGTCGTGGCCGTTACCCAGCAACTCGCCCGCGTCCCGGTGGAATACCTCGCCGCCTGCCGCCGGTCCGCCGCCACGTCCGCGGACGGCGATCCGCACTGGGATCCACCGTCGGCGGATGTGCTGGATCTGGACTGGGCCCCTCCCTTGCTGCAGCGGGTCGGCGATTTGGCCGGGCTCGACAGCATCCGCATGGACGCGCTTCGCCGGGCCACCGACGGCGACACCGCCGTCGATGTGGGCTTCCTCGACACGCACCCACACGAAATCGGTCCCTTCGGGCCCACACCCACCGCCCTGTCCGCTGCTCAGGTGGCCGACGTCGCGGAACTGCTCGGACGCATCGACATCTCGGCTCTCCTCGCAGTCCTGCCGGCCGACGGCCGGCAGGCCGGTTCCCTGATCGGCCACGGCGCCGACCAGATCATCGGCGGCCCCAAGGAGTACCTGACGAAACACTTCAACGCCCTGCGTGAGTTCTACTTCGACGCGGCCCGGCAGCAGCTGCTCATCGTGCTTTGGTGTGACTGACCGACACCCTCACCTCGGGCGAGCCCCGCGGGAAGCCCGAGCTCGGGTGGCCGACCGTGTCGGCCCCAAAGGCGGACGCAACCACACACGCGACGCCGTGTCCGCGGCCCCGACTCCGTGAGCCACGAACCGGCCAGGCGCTGCCGGACAACCCGATTGTGATCAGGGAGGGTGGCGCGATACAACCAGGTTGTCATCGGCTGAAGCGTGCTTCCCGGAACGGAGTTCCCATGAAAAGCCCCGAGGACGACGACGTCACGCCGCCCTACGGCTACACCGCCTCCGTCCTCCCCGACGGCGCGACCGACGACGAGATCGACGCGATCCTCGAAGCCCATCCCGCGCGGCGCTTCAAGGAGGAGTACGCCGCCGACCGGTTCGCCGACCTGAACAGGCGCATCGCCGACGGGAGGCAAGCGGCCGAGCAGCGAGCCGCCCTCGCCCCGACGCTCTCCGAACTTTTCGGGTGGTCCCAGAAGCGCATCGCCGACGTGGCGGGTGTCGGTCAGCAGGCGGTGTCCAAGATGTTGGCGAAGGCCGCCCCCTACGGCGACGCGGAGGGCGGGCCGCTCACCGTGGGCCGGCTTCTCGGTCTCGCCCACCGCCGGACCCGCCGATCGGGGGACCGCCGCAAGGTGTACGGGCCCGGAGCGGATTTCGGCAGGATCGAATAGTAGGCGGTACCGCGACGTACGGCGCGAACGGCCGTGCGACAAGGCCGCCTTGTGAGGTCGGGCCCGCCCCGGGTCGAAAACGGGGCGGGCCGCGAGGTGGGTCCTCCTACGGCGAGGCGATCGGACCCGGTCGGAGGATCTTCGTCGTGGGCGCCGGGCCGGACTTGTGGGGGAGGGTGCCCACCAGGGCACGGATCTTGTGCCAGACGCGCGCCGGTTTCGACGGGGGCGGGGCGGCGACCGTGATGATGTCGCCGCTCTCGACGTGCCCGATGGTGACGTCGGTGCCGGTCGGGTTCGCCGCCGGGGTAGTGGTGTGTCGGGCCAGTTCCTCCCGTGCCCGGCTCAGTTCGGTCGTCTTGGTCTCCAATTCCTCGATGAGGTTCGCCAGGGCCGGTCGGGTGTGCAGCCCCCTGCGGTGCGCGTCCGCACGGTCCCATGCCCGTGCCCAGGCCCGGATGGTGGTGCTGTCGGGTTCGGCGCCGGTGCAGGCGCCGACGAAGTGGAGGAGCGTCTGCTTCGAGACCATGCGCTTGCCGGACAGGATCGCGCCCAGGGTGCTGCGCGGCAGGAAGCTGACGCCGTCCACGCGGGCGGCGTCCTCGAGCTCGCGCAGTGGGCGGGGGCCGCGGGCCGTGCGCAAGGCGCGCATGGCGTGCAGCAACTCCAGGGGCTCCGAGATGTGTTCCGGCGGCAATACGGTGCGGACCGCCGGAGCCGTCTCGGTCGGTGTCGTCGTGGAGGTCACGGCGTCGGCCGCGTTCCACAACCGTCGGGCCTTGTGGGCGTTGCCGCCGCACACCTCGACGTAGGCGAGCACGGTCTCCCACTTGGGCGACGTGATGCCCTGCTCGGCGCGGAAGAGCTTGGTGTAGGTGACCGCCCAGTCCCGGCCGGTCGTCATCTGCGCCATCCGACGAAGGCTCAACCCGTGGTCCAGGCGCAGTGACTTGAGCCACTGCGCCTGGACCGTTACGGGGTCGGGCTTCGCCGAGGCGCCGGTGGGGCGCCCCACGCCCGGATCAGGCGGTACGGCGCGGCGTGAAGACCGCGACCAGGCGACGGATGATCTCGGCGGCGATCAGGCCGCCGACGGTGAGGATCGTGGTCACGCTCTCCATCGTGTATCCGCGGACGCTGAGTCCCGCGGCGATGACGAGGATGACGACGACGACGATGACGGCCGACCCGGGCAGCGCCGGTCCGGTCGTCGGCGCGGGCGGGCAACCGCACAGCGCGCGGCGGTTCTTCAACGGCTTCTTCATCAAAGAATGCACTCCCTCGACTCGTTGCCACTCGACGAAGTCCTCGGGGGGTGGTGATCCGCACGTCTTGCAGGACGAGCGAAGTCCGAGTACTCGGGGCCATTTTCAAGCCCTTCGGCACATGGCGTAAAGCCGCTCTCACCCTCCGTGTTTCACGGTGTCCCACTTGGGAGTGCAACGGATTTCACCCGTTTCCCCAGGCCCGGGGGTCGGCCGAGGAACAATCCCGTTGCGTGTTTCACGCGTCGTCCGCGATCCGCCGCCTTCGAGCACTGGTGACACGACGGCGAAAGGGGCACTCTCATCTCGCAGCCGATTACCGGGGGAGCCTCCTCGGGAGGACGTGTGCTGGTCCGATACGGGAGAGGGAGGAAGCACCGATGAGGTACACGGCGATCTTCGTGATGGTCCCGGTTCGTGTGCGGTCCGTTCCCCGTTCCCTGTCGCGATCCCCCCGCCCCGGACACCGGCGGACGACCTTCTCGCAGGCCGCGCCGGAACCCTGACCGTCGGCCGGGATGTTCACCGGCCACGCCGAAAAAGGAGGAAGGACGATGGCGCCGCTCTCGCCGACGTGCGCGTCGATGCCGCATGGGCGCCGCCGGTCGCCTTTCTCCGCGTGCCGGGCCCGCAAGGGCCGAAGGCATGCCGGCCACGCGCCTCCTTGCGCGCGGGCCACCCTCGAAACGCGGTCCACCCCGGCCGTTGCCACTCGACACCAATAGGGGAAACGGGTGTCTCTCGTTGCAGCGAAGACATCCCTGGGCACGGCCACGTCGTGGTCGTGCACCCGGCTTCCGCGGCTGATTCGACCCCACCCGGCCGAACCACGATCGCGCATTGAGAAACGGGCGAACCGCGCCCCCGATGGCGGGACAACGTGAAACACCCGCCGGTCGAACCCGGCACGACGTCGAGGTTCACCCGATCGCCCACGGCACGCGCCCGCGCCGTGTCCCACAAGCCCGGCAACCGCGTCCCGGTGTGAGCATCCCCGAGGGTCGCGCCGGAACGGCACCGTGCGCCGGCTGGAGGAGCGGTCGGCGAAGGGGAAGTCGTAATGACCACCTCGACGCCGGCCACACGACACGGCCGGCGTTCCCATAGGGAACACCGGCCGGACTTCGCGATGTTCGCGACGGCGAGGACGGTGTCGGTCATCCGATGGCGGCCCTCTACACGGCCTGGTCAGGAGCCGTGGTGGTTCTGCGGCGCGGCGGAGATCGCGGCCCGGCGGGCGGCCGCGGCGAGCCAGGGCCTGATGGAGCCGTCGTTGGTGAGGTCGGCGCGGTAGGCCAGCGTGACGGTCACGTAACTGTGGCGGCGCCAGGAGTGACTCCAGCGATAGCTGCGGTAGACCTCGTCGGGGCAGGGCTCGAGGCCGCCCCCGTCCCGGGCCCTCCAGATGGTGAGGTCCCAGCGCGCCGCGCCCCTCAGGTACTCGAACGCGTCCAGGGAGGTCTTCGCGTCGGGGAAGGCGAAGACCTGGACGGAGACGTAGACGGGGTTCTCGGGCGTGGCGTGGGGACCGGGCTGTTCCGCGTAGACACCGGCCACCACTTCGGTACAGTCACGGCGCGTGAGTTCCTCGGCCAGGTGGTCGGGGCCCGCCTCACGGGGGTGGTGGGTGCCCGCGGCGATTCGCGCGAACCTGATGGCTACGTCGTTGACGAACTCCTGCGGCAGCAGGGCGTCCACGGTGAGCGTCACGTCAGCACGATCGCGGCCCCCGGATTCGGAGGAGCGCGGCCGGTGCGGGGAGACCGTGAGGAGTCGGGTACGGCCGTCTCGGGATTCGGGCCCGGGTGTGTGGTCGATCTGTCGTAGTGCCCGGGAGAGGTCGGCGGCGTTCGGGTACCGCTGATAGGGGTCCTTGTGCAGCAGGGTGAGCACGAGGTGATCCCAGGCCGGGGGGATGTCCGTGGACACCGAGCTGGGCGCGGGTGGTTCCTGGGTGAGATGAGCCGAGAGGTAGCCCATGGTGTCGGGCGCCTGGAACGGCAGCCGGCCCGTGATCAGCTCGAAGAGCAGACAGCCGACCGCGTACAGGTCGCTGCGCAGTTCGGGGAAGCCGCGGGCCTGTTCGGGTGCCATGTACGCGGGCGTCCCCACGATGAAACCGGTCCGGGTGAGCCGGTCCGCGGTCGCGTAGGGGTCGGCCGCCCGCGCGATGCCGAAGTCGAGGACCTTCACGATGTCGGAAGGTGTGACGAGGATGTTGGCGGGCTTGATGTCCCGGTGCATGATCCCGGCGTTGTGCGCCTCGGCGAGCGCGTCGCATATCCGCGCGCCCCACCGGGCCGCGTCCGGCAGGGCGACGGCGCCCCGGCGCAGCTTCGCCTCCAGCCCTTCGCCTCGAACCAACTCCATCACCAGGAACGGGACCCTGTTGCTCTCGGCGCCGGTCTCGCCGAGGTCGTGGATGGTAACGACGTTGGGGTGCTGTAGCCGGGCGGTGATGCGTGCCTCGCGGAGGAACCTGGCGCGCGCCTCGTCGCCGCGACTTCCGCCGTCGGCCGGCAGGGAGATCACCTTGACCGCGACGGGCCGGCCCAGCGTCTCGTCCTGCGCCTCCCACGCCTGCCCCATTCCGCCCACGCCGAGTTGTCGCACCAACCGGTAGCGGCCCCCCAAGAGCAGGTCTCGCACTGCTACGCCCCCGTTTCGAACATGTCTGCCCCGCTGCCGGCGAACTGGCGCGATGGGATCGTGAACGCGGCCGCGTGGGTGACACACCCGTTGCCCGGGAACCCGTCAAGCGCCAGGAGGTTCCGCCGTGACGGCCGTCCTGATCCGGACCGGCATTCCAGTCCCGGCGCGTCCGCAGTCGCGGATCGGGGCCGTCGACTGTCGCTCGCGCAGGTCTTTCGCTTCATCCGGTGCAGGCCCTCAGAGGGGTCGACTCTCCGGAATCAGGGCTGTCCGGCCGCGCCGTCATGACGTGTCCCGATGGTCACGAACCATCCGCTCGGCCCCACCCGAGAAAGGACTACCTCCGAAGCGGAGCATACGCGTGTCCACAGCCCGATGTTGTCGATGCCGGCGTCCTCACACGTCCCGCCGTCCTCGCCGTGGCTCCGGAACACCGGGTCGTGCGCGGCGTACCGACATTGCTTGCGCAGCTCTTCGGGCTTCCTGCCGCGCCGGCGGCCGGTGGTGACGCGTCCGCGGCGGGCGCTGTGCCCGGTCGACTTCATGTCCGGGCCTGCGCGTTCGGCGGCACGGGAGACGACGATCCGGCAGCCGTCCGGGGAGAGTGGATGCTGTCGCGGAACCGCTCCGCGGCCACGCCGTCGAACGCGGGTCGTCGGGAAGTGTGCCGTCCCAGCCGGTACTCGGGGCGTCGTACCGACCGGTCCCGGTGGTGCTCGACCGGCGGACGCACGTGACTCGATTCGCAACCCATGGCCATGGCCCGAGTACCGACCATGACTTCATTTCGACTTGAATTCCTTATCATTCGCCAGCTTATTACGTCGGTTTGCGGTAGGATCAGAGCGTACTGATGTCATCATGCGAGAGGTCAGGCGGATGGGTGACGAGAGCCGGGCGTCGGATCGAGACGAGCGGGCGGAGCCCTCGCGCCCCCTCGCGACCGGTCCCGGTCCCGGTCCGGACGTGGCGTTGGGTGTGGAGGAGGTCCGCCGGAAGTGGGCCCGGATGGTGGCCGACGCCGCCGCCGGCGCCCGGATCGTGGTCCACGCCCCCCACGGCGTACGCGCCGTGCTGGCACCACCGACCCCGGATGTGATCGCGGCGCAGGGCGAGTTGCCGGTGTTCACGATGACCGCGGCCCGGCAGGGCCTGGGCAACCTGGTTCGGGCGGCGGCGGAGGGCACGCCGCAGTTGCTGCTGCGCTACCGCACCGTCTACGCCCAGATCACCCATCTCTCGGCCGCGCCGACACCCGCGAACGCACCCCCGGCCGCCGTCCGACCCGCACCGCCGACGACCACGCGCCCGGACCCCGACACCACCGCGCCGGACCCGCCCGCCACCCCGAAGACCGGCCGTCGTGTCGCGGGGTTCGCGACCGCGCTGGGCGAGGCGACCACCGCCCGTCGCCGCGCCGTCTCCTTCGGCCCCGCCGCCCTGGACGAGGCCCTGGGCGGCGGCGCGCTGCCCGGCCGCCTGGTCCTGGTCGTCGGTGCGCCCGGAGCCGGCGCCGGCCTGCTCGCGGCGGGCACGGTGCTGTCCGCGACCCTGGCCCCGGCCGACGACCCCGACACACCCCACACGGTGCTTTCGTGCACGCCAGGCCGCCCCCGCGCCGACATCGCCGCCCGCCTGACCGCGGCCGCCGCCGGGGTGGACCACCGCAGGCTGCGTGCGGGCACCCTCGCCGAGACCGAACGCCACGCCGCCGACGCGGCGTCCGCCCGCCTGGCCGCCGGGGGACTGCTCCTGGACGACGGCGCCGACCTCACCCTGGACCTGCTCCGGGAGACCGCCGCCGACATCGCGGGCCTGCGCCTGATCGCGGTGGACCCGCTCAACCACCTTCTCGGCAGCGCCGGTCCCGCCGTTTCCGATGTTCGCCACGGCGTGGCCGCGTTGCGCCGGTTGGCCGCGGATCTCGACGTGCCGGTGGTGGCCGTGTGGGAGACGGGAGCCGGCGAACCTCCGGAGGTCGCAGCGGCGTTGGCCGACGCGGACAGCGTGGTGCATCTGACCCGTGAGGGTGAGCAGGCGTTCGCGATCGTCGCCGAACGCGACCTCGGCCCGGTCGCCCAGGCGGCACTGCACGCCGACCTGGCCCACGTCCGCTTCACCGACCCCCCACCGGCCTCGACCGTCGGGGCCGAGGCCGGTCCGGCCGACAACGCCGAACCGCCCGCCCCCGCATCTCGCGAACAGGCGCGGGGCCGCCAAGACCGGCCCCCGGCCGGCACACCGGCGACCGCGCCCCGCCCCTCGACCACGCCCGCCCGCACCGGTGCCCGCCCCGCGTCCGCCGCGCCGAAAGCCCCGGCCGCGTCGAAGGCGCGCAGGGTCGTACCGGACACCGACGAGGACCCCCTGCCCGGCACGATCGCCGCCGCCGTCGCGCAGGAACTCGCCGCCGCCCAGGGCGACATCACCGCCGCAGGCGAGGCCCTGGCCCGCCGGGCGATCCCGGACGTGATGGAACTCCTGCGCCTGTCCCGGGCGGGTTCGCGGTACGAGCACACCTGGTACCCGCCCCTGCCGGACCTGTTGCGCAAGCGCAGCAAGGAGGAATCCGACGCGATCTGGGAAGCCCGCCCCAAGTGGCGCAACAAAAACCTGCCGCCGGGCGATCACGACGTCACCGCCCTGGACATGAACGCCGCGTACCTGTCCGCGCTCAAGGCCCATCTGCCGATCGGCCCGCTCGAACACCGCGCGGGCCCGGACCTGGACGACTTCGAGGGCCCGCGCGGCCGCAGACGCCGCCGCGCCGGCATCTACCTCGTCGACCCCCCGGCCTGGGACCACGAAGACCTCCCGAACCCCCTCGGCGACCGCGACGAGCCCGGCCCGCTGTGGATCACCGACCCCACGCTGCGTCTCCTCCTGCGCTGCGCGTCGCCCGCGTACGGCAGCCTGTGCGAGGAACCGCGGGTCCTCGAGTCCTGGACGGCGGTGGCCACCGAGAACCTCCTGGAGCGGCTGCGGGCCGCGTTGCGCGACGCCCGCGACACGGCGATCGCCGACGGCGACGACGTCACGTTGGACTACGTGAAGCAGATGTACGCCAAACTGGTCTCCACGATGGGTGGTTCGAACTACAACCGGGAGATCAACCGCCCCGACTGGATGCACATCATCCGCAGCCAGGCGTTCTCCAACCTGTGGGTCAAGGCCTTCAAGGCCCACCAGGGCGGCCTCGCCGTGGTGCGGGTGATGGGCACCGACGAACTCCACCTCACCGGCGGCGACTGGCGCACGGTCTTCACCGAGGGCCGCGGCGTCGGCGACGTCAAGATCAAGGACACGTACACCCTCCAGACCAAGGAAAGGAACTGACCGCGGATGCCGTACCGCTCCCTGGAGCCCGGCAAGTACGGGATGCACGGCACGCGCGCCTCGGCCCTGGCCGCGCGGCGCCTGGACGAGCTCGCCGACGGCGTTGTCTCCCCCGTCGACACCGAACGCGGGCTCGCCGCACGCCTGCGCTACCTCACCGCCTCCACCGCCGGCTACACCGCCATGGACACCGCCGGCATCACCGCCACCCCACGTACCCTCGCCGCCTGGCTCGCCGAGGACCGAACCCCCAACCGCGCCAACCTGCGCCGCATCGACGCCGCCTACCGCGACCTGCGCCGCCGCAACGTGGCCCGCTCGCTGACCCGCCGGCTGAACAACAACGGGCGAGGCACCCGCGTCGAACTGCACCCCCACGACCAGTCCGGCGTACGCGAGCCACACCGCCGGGCGGGCGTTGCCGGGCACCGCAGCGTCAACGTCCGCCGCTGGGACGCCATCGTCCGCGCCTGGGCGGCCGGCGACGAACGCACCCTGGACGACGAGTGGACCGACGAGGTTCTGGCCGACCTCGGATCCGACTGGGGCGGTTACGAATACGCCACCGGAGTCGGCTTCGCCGCCTGAACCCCAATCGCCCGAGCGCGGGCCCGTGCGACGCGCGACACGTAGCCGCCCGTCGGGGCCGTCATGGCCACCGACGCCTCGACGGGCGGGAAGACCCCGGCCGGGGCGTCGCGTACCGCCACCCGACCACGCACCCTTTCGTGCACACTCGAAACACCTGTGACGCACCTTCGACGCGAGGGCCGTACCCGAGGCGTGACCCGGGACCGCACGCCCCACACCGCGCGAGGCAAGACCCTGCGGCGGCGGGGTCGATGGCGCCGACCGGAAGTCGTCCGCGCCCGGGGCGGGTTGCCGATCGCGGACCGGATCCGGCTCGCGCGTCGGGCCCGCAGTGCACCCGCGCCCGGCCCCGGCCCCGGTGCCGAACTCAGGTCCATCTCATTCCGAGTGCGGTGAGGGCGTCGAGCCTTTCCGGTGGGTACGTTGCCCGCCGTTGTCGTGCGTTGGCGAGGGCGATGCCGAGTTTGACCTCATGTACCTCGCCACCGTCTTCGACGGTCTCGACGTGCTTGCGGGGGACGGTGAGATGCCCCTCGCGCTCGCGGTACGCGGTCGCCGCGGCGAGCGTGCGGGCCCATCGGTCCGCTCGCGCCGCCGCTGCCCTCGCCGGCTGCTCCGTGCGCTCGGTGACGTCGACGTCGACGCCGACCTCGGCCAACGCCGCCTGCTGCGCCGGCGTCAGACTCCCCGCGATGCGCCGTTGCCGCCGGAGCCAGGCCCCGACGTCCTCGCCGCCGACGGTGTGTCCGGGCACCAGGTCGCGGACGCGGCCACCGGCTTCGACGTGGAGGCGTACGGCGGCGAGCATGCGTTGCCAGTCCGACGACCACCGCTTGGCCGGGTCGTCGCGTCCGGTGGGGTTCCAATCGGGGTCGATGGCCGCCAGCCGCGCCCAGCGTCGGTGCCACCGTTCGGGGTTCTTGCGGGTTTCGAGTGGCCGTCGGCAGTTGGCGAGGAATTGGCCGATGGGGTAACCGTTGATCGCGGCGGGTTTGGGTGCGGCGAGGTGGCCGTGGACGGCGAAGTAGGCGCGGCTTATGGCGAGTCCGGTTTCGAAGGCGGTGTCGTCGGTGTTCCACACCATGCCCAGCAGTTCGAGCAGCTCGACCCGATGCGGGGTGATCGACCCGGCCGCGTAGGCCCGTCGTTGGTCTCCGACCCATTGTCCGATCGGGTAGGACGTCCCGGTTTCGGTGTCGTAGTCGATGCTTTCCAGCGGCACGCGCAGGTGACCGTGGGTGGTGTGCCAGCGTTTGGCGGCGTGGTATCCGCGTCGCCAGTCCCGGCGTTCGGGGTTGACGACGCGTAGGTTGATGAAGTCGCGCAGGAGTGTGGGGTCGCGGTCGGTCATGAACCGGACGAGGAACCGCTCCTCGACGCCGGCGTCGTCCTGGTCGCCGTCACCGGGCTCTACCTCGTCCCGGTCCTCGATGTGCTCGCGGGCGTCGGCGGTTCGGCGGTCGGTGTCCTCGATGTCGGCAGCCCGCGCCCGGGTCTTGGGTCCGCTGGGCGCGGGTGTGGCGAGCATGTCCAGGACGCGTGCGTCGTGTGCGGCGAGGGCGTGGAGGGTGCGGATGAGGGGGTGGTAGCTGTCGGAGAGGAGCATGTCGTCGGGTCGTTCGCCGGGTGCGAGGAAGACGGGGACGATGATGGTGGCGGTGCGTCCCTCGCCCGGGTGTTGGCGCAGGGCGCGGCCGATGGCCTGGACGATCTCCACGATGCTGAACTTGGGGTCCATGAAGGCCACCGCCCGGGCACGCAGGTCGACGCCTTCGGCGAGGACGCGGACGTTGCTGAGCACCGCCCTGCGGGCGATGGTGCCGTCGGTGTCGGCGCGTTCGACGAATCGTGCCAGGACGTCGCGCCGGTGTTCGGCGGGGTGTTCGCCGCTCAACCAGTCCGCCCACACCGGTTCCGGGTGGCGTTCCGGGTCGTCCCGGTGCAGGCGCGCGGCCACGTCCGGCAGGCTCGCCGCACAGGCTCGGGCTTCCAGGGTGCGGGAGTGGTAGGCGATGACGGTGTCGAGGTCGTGGTCGGCGGCGGCGCGCAGGACGGCGGTCTGCAGCGCGACCAGGCGCGCTGCCCGGTAGCGCTCGACCTCGTCGATGCCGCGCCGGCCGAGACCTCGGTTGAGGTCGCTGCCGGTGGCCGCGGCGAGCTCCTGGACCTCCGGATCGGTGATCTCGACGACCACCACCCTCGGCCTCGCGATCAGGCCCATACGGGCCGCAGCGGCGAGTTCCAGGCGGTGGATCACCGGGCCGAAGATCGTCTCGTCGTCCATCGACGCGACCGCGCGCGCCTCCAGCGCCGAGTGCACGGGCCGCCCGCCCCGCACGCGAACCGGCCGATCGTCCCCGCCCTCGTCGTCCCACGTCCCGGTCTCGCCCGCGACGTCGAGGTTCTCCCGTACGTCGTCCTCCCAGACGTCGTCCTCGGCCAGGGCCGGGGGCAGTTCGGGGTCGGCGTCCGGCGTGGCGGCTTCGCTGTAGGCGCTGTTCGCGGGCGGCTCCCACACCCGGGGGGTGGCGGTGAGGTAGAGCCGGTGCGTGGCGGGGAGTCGGGTGTTGTCGTGAACGGCGGCCCATTCCTTCCCGGCGGACCCGCTGGTGCGGTGGGCCTCGTCGACGATCACGAGGTCGAATCCGGCCGGGGCGAGGCCGTGTACGCCCGCTTGGGCGGTCAGGACGGCGCTCAGGGACTGGTACGTGGCGAACACCGTCAAAGGCCCCTGGGCACTACTGGCCCACAGGGCGAGTCGTGCTGCGCTGGTGGTACACCGCACGCCGGCTTCGTGCAGGGTGGGATCGCCGGCCAGGGAGCACACGGCGATCTGCGTCCCCGCGGTGCGCCCGGCGTTTCGCCAGGCCGTGACGGTCTGGGTCAGCAGATCGAGGGTGGGGACCAGGACCAGCGCCCGCCCGCGCGGCGCGAGGGCTGCGGCCACGGCTGCGGCGATCCTCGTCTTGCCGGTGCCGCAGGCCATCACCGCGGTGGCCCTGGTGCCACCGTGCGGCCCGTCCGGGGCCGTGTCCACATCGGGGTTCTCCAGGGCGCGGACGATCGCGTCCACGGCCTCGCGCTGGTGCGGGCGCAGTGGCGATACCGGCCCGCGTACGGGACGTGGTGAGGTCTCGGACGGGAAAAGTGGCAAGGAATGCTGCACGGTGCCTCTCTTGACGTCGCCGGGTCCCGGATCGTGGTCGTGCCGGCGTCTCGGTGCCGCTTCGGGAGGAACCGGCAGTGCGACGAGTGCCATACTCCCGCGTCGTGGCCCCGGCTGGACACCGGAGTGGGCTCGACCCTTCGAAACGGCGTCGCTGGGTCCGAGACGCCCTCGACCTTCCGGACAGCAGCCCGCGTGGGTTCGCAGGGAGCCGGAAAGAGAAGGTACGTGCCGAAGAGATATACGCCGCAGTTCGAGGACGAGGCCGTTCGCCCGGTGTTGGACGGTCCTCGCCCGATCGTCCGGGTGGCGCGCGAAATTACCGGCCCGGCGGTGTCCGGCGTGAAGGTGGCGCGAGCCCGACTCCACCGGGCCGACCGACGCCGGCCCGGTGGAGACAAGGATCCTCGGGGAACCGTTGACAATTCCAATATGGTCGTCCATATTGAAGTCATGGCGAGACCATCGAAGAAGACGCAACTTCTGGCCGGCGGTACCGAGACCGTGAGGCGGCTGGGCCTGACGGGGGCGAGTGTGCGCGACATCACCGCGGGCGCGGGGGTTCCTTTGGGTTCGTTCTCCAACCACTTCGCCTCCAAGGAGGCGTTCGGCCTGGAGGTCCTCGACGGCTACTTCGGCGACGTGCTGACCATCGTCGCGGCGACGCTGGAGGACGACACCCGGCCGCCCCTGGAACGCCTGCGGGCCTACTTCGACGCGGTCACCGCCCGCCTGGAGGACCGCGGCTGGCGCGACGGGTGCCTGATCGGCAACACCAGCCTGGATTCCACCGAGCACAGCGAACTCCTGCGCAACCGCATCGCGGAATACTTCGCGCGCTGGCGCGAACCCTTCGCCCGCTGCCTCGAGGACGCCGTCGCGGCCGGCGACGTCCGGCCCACCGTGCCCGTCCTCGACCTCGCCGACTTCCTGCTGGCGTCGTGGCACGGCGCGATCCTGCGGATGAAGGTCGAACGCGACCCGGAACCCCTGGAGCGGTTCAAGGCGGTCGTCTTCACCACCGTGCTCGCACCGGCACCCGGCCGCTGACGCCCTCCACTCGATCCCCGCGCCCGGGCCGTCCCGACCCGCGCGGGGCGAACGCGCCACCCCCCCAAACCTGTTCGTGCCCGAAAGGACACCTGCCATGACGAACACCCACACCCACACCGGCACCCACACCGGCACCCACACCCACACCGGCACCGGCACCGGCACCCACACCGGCACCGACACCCGTACCCGCACGCCGCTCGGCATCCCCGTCGACGACACCCACCCGCGATCCGCGGTGAACGTGCTCGATACCCGGATGGTCCACGTCGACACCGGATCCGGCGGCGACACCACGGCCCCGGTGGTCTTCCTGCACGGAAACCCGACCTCGTCCTACCTGTGGCGCAACGTGATCCCACACGTGGCCGGCGATCGACGCTGCCTGGCCCCGGACCTGGTCGGCATGGGTGACTCGGACCCCGCCCCCGACGGCGCCTACCGCTTCACCGACCACTCCCGCCGACTCGACGCGTGGTTCGACGCCGTACTGCCCACCGGCCCGGTAACACTCGTCCTGCACGACTGGGGCTCGGCGCTCGGGTTCGACTGGGCACGCCGACACGCCGACCGGATCGAGGGGATCGCCTACATGGAGGCGATCGTCCAACCCCGCCTGTGGTCGGACTTCCCCGCCGGCCGCGACGCGCTCTTTCGCGCGATGCGCTCCGAGGACGGCGAAAGGATGATCATGGACGACAACTTCTTCATCGAGACCGTCCTCCCCAAGAGCATCCTGCGCCCGCTCGACGAACGCGAGATGGACGCCTACCGGGCGCCGTTCCGAACCCGGGCCTCCCGGAAGCCCACCCTGGTGTTCCCGCGCGAACTCCCCATCGACGGAACGCCCTCCGACGTCGCACACGCCGTCGACGAATACGGACGCTGGCTCGCCCACAGCCCGATCCCCAAACTCCTGATCTCGGCGGAGCCCGGCGCAATCCTCGTCGGCCGCGCGCTCGAGTTCGCCCGGACCTGGCCCAACCAGACCGAGGTCACCGTACGCGGCATCCACTACATCCAAGAGGACTCCCCACACGAAATCGGCACCGCCGTACACGACTTCGTCCGACACCTCTGAACACCACCCCCGCCCCCCGGGAACACGCACACACGGCACGGACGCACCGCGGGCGACGCGAGACCCGACCACCCTCGCCCGCCCCGGGCCCGTTCACATCGCCGCAGGGCCGCCCTCAAGGATCCGCTCGGCCGGCTGCCGCAACAGCCCGCCCTCGCCCACCGGGTCCAGGCTCTGAGCAGGAGCCCGGCCCACCAACCGGTCGATCGGCCACTCGTCGACCACATCCACCGGAGGCACGTCAACCCCACCGTCCTGCACAGGTTCTGACATCACGTCAGTCATCTCTCGGTGTCACTTTCATGATCAGGTTCCACCGTTGGTTCCACAGTCCCACCGCGGTTCGTTTTCCGGCCACCGAGTTCGGGTCTTCGCGCGTCGCGGGCTCGTCCGTGACTCTACGATTACGGAGCGATCAGGGGGCGGTGCCGCGGTCGGTGCGGTGGCGCGATCGCCGACCGGGGGGAGGTCCGCATGGCGCGTTCGGTGTTGTTCGTGCACGGGACCGGGGTGAGGGCGAAGAGTTTCGACGAGACCATGGGCGTGTTGTCCGGGGTCTTCGCGGAGCGCTTCCGGGACGTGCGGTTCAGGGGTTGCTATTGGGCGGACGCGGAGGGCGCGAGTTCGGCGAGCCAGGCCTCCGTGCCGGGCTACGAGACCTCCGGCGGCGGGATCGCGGATCCCGAGGACGAGCAGCCGGCGATGTGGCGGGTGCTGTACACCGACCCCTGGCGGGAGTTGCGGCTCCTGGGCCTGCAGAAGGCGACCGCGAGGCGTGCCGGCCCCAGGGCCGAGCCCGCCGAGCAGGTGTTCCTGCGAGGGATCCAGCAATGGGAGCCGTCACCGGACCTGCGGAAGACGCTGACCGGATACGGGCTTTCGGCCGCGTTCGACGAGGCGCTCGCGCGGGTGCGGGCGTCGGCGGAGTTGCGGGCGGCGGCGAAGACCGCGGAGATCGACGCGCACGCCCACCGGTACGTGGTGGCGCGGGCGTTGGTCGCGTACGCGATCGTGGCCCTGGGGGAGGCGCCGGCGCCGACCGGTGCCGGACGCAACGTGGTGCTCGAGGCCGTCGCGCGGGACCTGGACGCGATCCGCAAGAAGGTCCCGGGATGGGTGCAGGACCTGGGCACCCTGTATCTGCGGTCACGCCGCGGCAAGCACATCGACGCGATCACCCGGATGCTGGGGGACATCCTGCGGTACCAGGCGCACGGCGAAGGACTGCACGAGTTGATCGCGCGGTCGGTGGACGACGTGCCCGGCGACGGCCCGGTCACCCTGCTCGGGCACAGCCTCGGCGGCATCGCGTGCGTGGACCTGCTGGCGACGGAACCACCCGAGCGTGTCGACCGGTTGATCACCGTGGGATCCCAGGCCGGCTACTTCCACGAGATCGGTGCGCTGCGCAGCGTGGAGGCGCCCGCCGGGCTGCCCGAACACTTCCCCCGCAGGTGGCTCAACATCCACGATCCGCAGGACATGCTGTCCTACCCGGCCTCGGTGTTCGGCCCGTGGGTGACCGACGTGCAGGTCTCCAACGGGCAGCCTTTCCCGACGTCCCACAGCGCCTACTGGGGAAACCCGCACGTGTGGGAGGCGGCGGCGTCGTGGATTGGCTGAACGAGACGTTCGGTCCGGTCGATCCCGAGCGAGTACACGCCGTCGTCGTCGGGCTGGAGAAGTACACCGACACCGCGTGGAACCTGCGCGGCCCGCACTCGGACGCGACCCGCTTCACCGACTGGCTCCTCGCCCGCGGAGTGCCACCGAGGCAGATCCATCGGTGGTCCTCCACGCTGCCCCCCGCGGCCGGTGTCGTCTCGCCGAACGGGTCGACCCCACACCCGGTGACGGTGCGCGAGGCGACCGATCTCGACCTCATCCTCGAGACGTTCGTCTCCACACTGGCGGGCATCCCGGTCGAGGACGGCGACCTGCTGTGGGTCTTCTGGGGCGGCCACGGCGCGATGGACGGCGAGCAACGACGCATCCTGTACGGGCCCGCCGCCGGTCCGGGCGTCGGCGGGGCGGTCGTCGTCGAGGAACTCGCGTTGCTCCTGTCGTCCGATCGCGTCCCGGCGTTCCCCCGGCAACTGATCATGGTCGACGCGTGTGCGACGTTCCTGTCCGAGGACGAACTCTCCTCGTTGATGACGCGCCGGATCGATGTCGGTGCGCCGCGCGGAGACCTGAAACAGTTCTTCCTCTTCTCCGCCGGACGTGGCCAGGGAGCCGGCGACAACCCCGGGCGCGAGGGTTTCTGCGGGGCCCTGCTGGACTGGCTCGAACCCCAGGAGGACGGCGGACTGACGCCGAACCTCCTGGACATGTCCACATACATCCGCAAACACCTGGCGTCGGTTGCGGAAGCGGGCGGCCCCGGGCACGAACCCGCCCTGTTCTACCTCAGCTACGGACCCGGGTACGAACACCACGAACTCCTGTCCGGCCCGGGCGCCCCCGACCCGGCCCACCTCGAGATGCTCGCCCTGATGCTGCGCTCGCCCGGGATGCCCCGCGACCTGGAACCGCTCGCCGACGCCGTCGCCGGCCAGTGCCGCGTTACCATCCCGCGCCAGCGCCGCCCCATGGCGGCACGGGCCCTGGCCGCGATCGTGCTCGGCGTGCCCAGGGCCGTGCCGGCGTTGATCGAGGAACTGCGGCTCGGCGGCAGTCACGACGCGGCCACCACGATCACGACGTGCGAGGTGCCGTCGCCGTTCCTGTTGTCGCCCGCCGAACACCGGGCGCTCCTCGAGGTCCTGCGGGCCGTCGAACCCTTGCAGGGCTGGGAGGCCGACGCCGTTCTCAAGGCCTCCCTGCGGTATCACGCGCTC
Source organism: Embleya hyalina (assembly GCF_003967355.1). Classification (GTDB taxonomy): domain Bacteria; phylum Actinomycetota; class Actinomycetes; order Streptomycetales; family Streptomycetaceae; genus Embleya; species Embleya hyalina. Next base: position 90,751 of record NZ_BIFH01000044.1, read on the forward strand.
TCGCCGCAACCCCGGTGCGACGGCGACGCCCCCTACCCGGGAGCGGCACCCGCCCGAGGCGACGGCTTCGGCGAGTGGGTCGTGAAGCTGTGCGCCCACCTGGAGACGTTCGGCACCCCGGATCCCGGACTCGGCAGACTGCCGCACCTGTTGCGGTTCACCGAGTACCTGGCGGTGGTGAGCGCGTCCCAGACCAAAAGGTTGCACGGATGGGGTGCCCGAGTCACCGAGCGTCTGGGCATCGACGTGCGGGAGCTCACGAGCCACCGCCACCTCGTCCAGGAGTGGGACCGCGGCCGGGAACGCAAAAGGGCCACCCCGCGTGTCGTGGTGCGCCTGCGTACGGAACGCCCGCCCGGACCGGTGGTTCCCGGCAGCTATTCCTCCACGATCTGGACCGATCGCGGCCAAGGGGAACTCGACCTGGTCCATACGGCGACGGGCTGCTCCGACGCCGAGGTGGTGCGGGACATCAACAAGGCGGTCGACCACGTCCTGGGTGGGGACCGCGCGAACGCCTCGGACGCCGTCATCGAATGTCTGGTTCCGTTCACGGAGTTCGGCACGCGCCCCGACACCTGGGACGGAGCCCCGGCCACGGGCAGCCCCTTGCCGCAGATCCTGGGCGTGGACCACCCGGTGGTGCTGCGCTACGAAGGCGCCCACCCCAGCTCGGCCGAAGCCCGCAGACGCTCGCTCGATGACCGGTGGGACGCGCGCCACCAGGACGCGTACGTCGTCCCCCTCCCACCGACGTCGACGCTCGCGACCGACCCCAGGACCGCGGCCTACGGTGCGCTGCGCGAACACCCCACGACCGCCCGGGCGAAGGTCCTCGCCGCGCCCCGGCACCGCCTGGACGTCGCCCGCGTCGCCGCCGAGGTCGGGTGCCCGGTCGTGGTGTGGGACGCCCGGGCCCTCGAAGGCGTTCCCGAGGATCACTTCGACCCGCTGCCCCTCGCCGGGAACCCCTTCGAACTCCCCGAACAACTGCGCGTGTACCGCGCCGGCGCGCTCACCGACGCTGCGGCCCCCGACTACGTGCTGATGCTCGAAGACCCCAGCCGGGCCCTGCCCGAAACGCTCGTCCAGACCGCCCTTCCAGACGCGACGATGGAGTAGCCGATGACCACCACCCCACCCTCGGCGCAGGAGGCGACGCCGCCGGACGACGAATGGACACTGTTCCACGGGGACGGGCGCCCCCGACCACGCACGTCGATGCCCGCCGCGCCTCCCTGGCGCCGTTTCGCCGGTCGCCGGGCCGGGAGCGACACCGCAACTGCGGACCCCACCCCGGGCGACGGCGAGTCCGGGAAGAACGGGTTCGGGCGCTCGTACATCATCGGCCCCGAGGAGATCGACGTCGTCAACGCCGCATTGCACCTACGGCGCCCCCTCCTGGTCACCGGTCACCCCGGCACCGGCAAGTCGTCCCTGGCCCGGGCCATCGCCCACGAACTCGTCTTAGGACCCGTCCTGCACTGGCCCGTCAACAGCCGCTCCTCCCTCCAGGAGGCGCTGTACCGCTACGACGCGATCGGCCGGTTACAGCAACGCACCATCAGCGGCCCGGCGGAGTCCGACAACCGCGACATCGGCACCTACATCCGCCTCGGGCCCGTGGGGACCGCACTCGTGCCCTCCACCCGCCCTCGGGTCCTGTTGATCGACGAACTCGACAAAGGCGACATCGACCTTCCCAACGACCTGCTGACGGTCCTCGAGGAAGGCGCCTTCGACATCACCGAACTGTCCCGCCTGCCCGACCTGGTCGACCCGGTCAAGGTCCTGACCGCGGACCCCCACCAGCACGTCGAGGTACCCCGCGGCCAGGTCCACTGCACCGAGTTCCCCATCGTCGTGATCACCAGCAACGGCGAACGCGACTTCCCGCCGGCCTTCCGCCGGCGCTGCATCCCCCTGTATCTCCCCGAGCCCGGCGGCGAACGCCTGCGCGACATCATCGAAGCCCACCTCGGCTCCGAGGCCGCCGACGAGGCCCACGACATCGTCACCGCGTTCCTCAACCGACGCAACAGCGGCGAACTCGCCACCGACCAACTCCTCAACGCGGTGTTCCTGCGCCGCGGCGGCACGACGCTGGACCCGGAGAAACTGCTGCGCGTGGTCCTGCACCGCCTCAGCGGAGTCGTGTGACCGTGTTCGAAAAGATCCAGGCCATCCTGCGGACGCCCGACGACCCCCTCCTCGCGGAAGGAATCCTCGACACCCTGTGGCTCGCGGCCCGTCTCGGCCACGCCACCACGCCACTCGCGCGCCTGCACAACGTCCGCCCGTCCACGCCCCATCGCGCGGAAAGCCCGCCCGGCATCGACGCCCCGCCACGCCCGGCTCCCACCACGGGTCATACGGCGGTCCCCGCGATCGCGGTCCCGCCGCCCTTGCCCCGCCAACGCGGCCACGACGGCCCGGGAGGTCGCGGTGGGCGAACCCGGCCGGCCGTCCCCGTGTCACTGCCCAGCGAACGCCCGCTTTCCCGCGAGCTCGACATAGGCCAGGCGCTGCACGGCCTCAAACGCACCCGCCCCAGCCCGGTGCGCAACGTCCTCGACGAAATCGCCACCGCCGAGGCACTGGCCGCCGGGAACCCCCATCCCGTCCTGCGACCGGCCAAGGAACGCTGGCTGCGACTGGCCCTGGTCGTCGACGGCGGCCCCTCCATGCTGTTGTGGCGCCGCCTGACCACCCACCTGAGGCAGATCCTCGAACGCACCGGCGCGTTCCGTCACATCCAGGTCCACGGCCTGCTCCACCCCTCCTCCCGCAGCGAACCCCTGGCACTCGTGCGCCCGTTCGAGACCTCCGGGGTCGCCAAGAGCCCCCACGGCCTCGTCGACCCCTCCGGACAGACGATGGTCCTGCTGGTCACCGACGGCGCCGGCAACGGCTGGAAGGACGGTCGCATGCGGACCGTCGTCGACGACTGGGCACGCATCGGCCCCACCGCGGTCATCCAGACCCTGCCCTCGCAGCTGTGGGACGGATCGAGCCTGCGCGCCGCGCCGTGGCTCGTCCACGCGGAACACCCCGGCAGCCCCAACACCGCGTGGCGAGTCACCCACCCCGCCCTCCCCATCGAGCACCCCGACGACCGTGCGCCCGTGCCGGTCCTGGACCTGACACCCGCAGCCCTGACCCGGTGGGCGCACGCCGTCACCGCCCGCCAGGAATGCGTCGAACTGCCCCTGTGGACCGACGTGGTCGCCGGCACCGGTGACATCGTCCCTCCCTCCCCCCGGGCCAGACTCGAGCATTTCGTCCGCGCCGCGTCCCCGGAGGCCAAACACCTGGCGGGTCACCTCGCCGCGATGGCACCCCTCACGATCCCCGTCATGGACCTCGTCCGCTCCGCCCTGTTCGGCGAGGCCGGCACGGTCCCCCTCGCCGAAGTCGTCCTGGCCGGACTCCTCAAGAGCTTCCACCCCCCGGACCACGCACGAGGTGCGATCGCCCCACCGGACCAGGCATTCACCTTCGACGACGACATCGGCCCGCTCCTCGCCGAAACCGTCCCCCCGCGAGCAGTCGGACAGTGCGCCGCCGCGATCTCGGCCCGCCTCGAGGAACTCGCCGGCAAGACACCCGGATTCCCTGCCTGGCTCTACGGACCCGGCGAAACCCCACCCCCCGGCGCGCCCTTCGCCGAGATCCGCAACGGCTCCGCGACACCACCCTCCGCGACACACGCACCTCGGCCCGGCAAACCCCTCGGCCCGTCCTGGACCCCCCACGTCCTTACTTCGCTTCCCCCGATCCATCACGACATGACCGGCCGCGGACCCGAGCTGAACCTGCTCCTCGATGCCCTGGCCCCCCACGACGACGAGAGCGAATCACAACCCCCGGAGTGCGTGCTCCTTCGCGGTCTACCCGGCGTCGGCAAGACAACCCTGGCCCTCACCGCGGCCCGCGTCGCCCAGGCACGACGCTGGTTCGACACCTTCCTCACCCTCGACCTCCACGACGACGTCGCCCCCGCCCTCGAACGGCAGGCACTCGAAGCGCTCCTCGTCGCCCTGGGCATCCCCGACACGCGCATCCCTCACAGCACCGGACACCGCACGGACCTGTACCGCCGCACTCTGGCCACACTCGCCGACCAGGGTCGACGCGTCCTCGTGACCGTCGACAACGTGCTTCCCACCATCGACTGGGAACTCCTCCTCCCCGGCCGACCCCACCGACTCGTCCTCTGCGCGGAACAACCCGTCGCCGAGGGCCTCGTCCCGCAGATCACGCTCGACAGGCTCCTCCCGCCCGCGTCACTGGCCCTGATCGACGAATCCCTCAGAGCCGCCGACCCCCGCGACACACGCGTCGAAGAGCACCCCGAGGACGCTCGCGCACTCGCCGCGCTCTGCGGACATCTGCCCCTGGCCCTACGCATCGCAGCGGGAAGACTCGTCGCGGAACCCAGGCAGCCCATCGCCGACCTCGTCCACCGCATCCGACACACGAACACCTCGCACGCCACCGACACCGCGCTGACGGCCGTCCTCCACGAAAGCTACGGTCGCCTCACCGCGGACGAGGCCCTCACCTTTCGCCTGATGTCCGTCCACCCGGGACCCGACATCTCCCTCGAAGCGGCGATCGTCCTCCTGGACACCGCCCACGACACCGCCCGGCGCCGCCTACGCCGGCTCGTCGCCGCAGGCCTCCTCCACCTCGTCGCCACCCCGACGAGCAGCCCTCGCCTGGCCATGCACGACCTCGTACGGGCACACGCCCAACACCTCCGCGACCACCTTTCGCCCTCACACCCCGCGGAACACACCACGGCGCAGCGGAGAATCCTTCGCTACTACGCCTCCGCCGCGGACACCGCGGTCCAACGACTGACCACGCACCAAGGGCTACACGCCCCGCAGGAGAAACGACCCGCCCCCGACGAGACCCGATCGACGCTCACCTGGCTCGATGCCGAACGCGCGTGCCTGATCGCCATGGTCCACGTCGCCGTCGACACGGGCGAGCACGTGGAACTCGCCCTCACCCTCGGCCCGTACCTCGAGCAACGCCGCCACTTCGAGGACTGGCACACCGTCAGCACCATGGCCCGCGACTTCTACCGCCGCGTCAACGACACCCCCGCCGAAGCCGCCGCGTGGAACAACCTCGGACAGGCATTGCGCGGCCAACGCCGCTTCGACGAGTCGACCTCCGCACTCCAACGAGCCGAAGACCTCTTCGCACGGGTCGACGACCCCCGAGGCGAGGCCACCGCCGCGAACAACCTCGGCGTCACCCTCCATCTCCACCGCCGCCACACGGACGCCGTCGACGCCCTCGAGCGAGCCGCCCTCCTGCAGCGGCGCATCGACGACCCCCACGGACTCGCCGACACCCTCAACAACCTGGGACTGGCCCTGTACGAACTCGGGCGATCCGACGAGGCTCGATCCGCACTCCTGGAGGCCGAACACCTCGCCTTCGACAGTGGAGACACCCGAACACTCGCCTTCGCGGCCAACAACCTCGGCCTCGCCCTACGCCGCGCAGGCAACCTCGACGAAGCACTCGCCGCCCATCGTCGGGCCCTCGCCCTCCAACAACGACGAACCGACGACCAGCCCGCCCTTGCCCAAGCCCACGGAAACCTCGGACTCCTGCTCTGGGACATGGGCAGACATGAGGATGCCCTCCACGAACTCCGCCTCGCGCTCGAGCTCTTCACACACAGCGGCGACCGACACGGCCAAGCCATCGCATGGAACAACCTCGGACTCGCCCTCACCGACACCCGACGCTTCGAGGAAGCCGCAGACGCCCACCAAAGCGCCTTCGAACTCTTCCGAAGCATGGCCGACACCCACGGTCAGGCGTCGGCACAAGACAATCGCGGCGTCACCCTCCGAAGGCTTGGACGACTTGACGAGGCCAGACACGCGCACACGCAAGCCGCCGACCTCTTCAGCCAAGCCGGCGATTACCACAGCCAGGCATGCGCCCTCGCGAACCTGGGCACCGCCCTGCTCGAATCCGACGACCTCGTCTCGGCCCACCGGGTCCAAGCCGACGCACACCAGCTCTTCACACAATCCGGAGACCGCACCAACGAGGCGTTCGCCCTGGCCAATCTCTGCGGGACGCTCCTGCGCATGGGCGACATCGACGACGCCTCCACCCACATGGCACGCGCCATCGAACTCCTGCGCGACGACTCGGATCGACACAACGAAGCGATCATCTGGCAAAAGCTCGCCCTCGTACTGCAGGCGACCGATCGAGACGACGAGGCTCTCGCGGCCCATGAACAGGCCGTCCACGCCGCCCGCCTCTCGCGCGACCCACATCTCGAGGCGACCTTGACGGCGAACTACGCGACCGCACAGGCACGAAGCGGCCACACCGACGAGGCCCTGACCCTCTTCGAGGCCGCCGAAGAGGCGTTCGCCCGAGCCGACGACCCCGTTTCAGCCCAACGGATCGGAGATCTACGTGAGCAAACCCGGGCGCGGCACGTCGGACTCGTCGCCGTCGACGCCGCACGAGCCGACACACCGACACGCCAGGACGCCGGCGATGACTAAAGACGGCGTAAATCGTTGTGGTCACCGTGCCACCGCTCGGGCACAGTTGACGAAGGGGTGATGTGATGGATCCGATCTCCACGCCGCTGCTCGCAGCCTTGGCAGCAGGCCGCCTGAGTCGTCGGGGTTGGCTGCTCCTTGCAAACCTCGTCGCCACGCCGCCCGCGTCGGCAGTCGCCCTGACCGCGACCGCGTTCGTGTCCTATCGACGAGCCAAGGCCGCGCTCGACGACCTCCAGGACGATCCCCACCTCGACCGGGCGCAACGGCTGGAGCAGGCATTGCAGGCTCGTGTGGCCGCGGACCCGACCTTCAGGAACGACATCGCGGCCTGGGCCGCGGTGGTCCGGACCGACCTGGCACAAAATCCCGATATCGCTCGCGAACTCAAGAGCGAGCGCACACCCGCGGACGAGATGCACACGAGCTACGAAGTGCACTTCGATTTCAGACATCCGACGTTCCATGGTCAGGTCGTCAACGGAGTTCACCAAGTCCGCTGAACCCCACCGCGATCCGGGCCGCGGATGTACTGGCGGATCTCTCATCCCGGACAGCACCGGCCATCGAACCCGAGAGGCGATGATTCCGGCCACACCTGGGAGTCGGCCCCGTGCACGCGGGAAACACTGCGTCGGGGAGATCGCTCCCAACCCCCGGCGTCCAACCGACGCACGAGTCGATCAACGCCTGTTCCACAACACGCCGAAACCCGTACCGGGGCCACCTCGACCCCGGGGCCGGCTCCACCCTCGCCGCGCCGGCCTCGCGCGGCTTGGTCGAGCGCCGGGACGACTGTACCCGCGGCCTGTTCGCCATGACTCCGTGTGTGAAGGTGCGGCTCACCGCAGCCGGCCGGGCGACGGCCCACGCCGGTCGGGGGATCACCGCCCCGGTCTCGCCGCCGCGCGGCCTGGCCGGCGATTCCCACCTGCGCCACTACCTGCGCACCAGCCACCAGGACTGGGCCCGCCCGGCCGAGATCAACGAACTGCGGGGCTTCTTAACCCAGCCCAGACAGACCGGGCCATGTCCGACCGGCCAGGATCGATGGCCCGGCACGGCGTCGGTTCGGCGGCGGCGACCGCCGCGGGCCGCCCCCGCTTCAACGTGGAGTCGGCCGCACCGGCCCGCCCCGGTCGTCACCGCTACCGATCGCCCGGCGGCCGATCTCCCGCTCGCCTCCTTCACCGAACGGCCGGCGGCTCGGCCTCCAGCAGATCGGCGACCGTACAGCCCAGGGCCGCGCACATCTTGTCCAGGTCGTCGAGCCGGACCGAGACCGGCTCGGCGTTCCACAAGGCGGCGGCCCTACTCAACGGCGGGTTGAAACCGACCTGTCGGAACGCGGCGAGCAGGTCACTGAGCTGCCGGATGTCGCGCTTGGCGGCCGCCCGGCGCAGATTCCACTTCACCGCAAGTTCCCCTTGTCCATCACAAGTCGCTGCACGGCCCACCCGTTTACTCCCGGAACCTACTTGATCCGCTGACTCCCGGGCATCACGAGCTGTCCTGAGTCAAATTTCTCGGCGCCGATCACGCTCTCCACCCGTGAGGCATCGATGCGGATCCCTCGACGCTGCCGAGAGGCGGGATATCCGGCAGCCACTGCTCCCCGGTCAATGCCGGATGCGTAAGCCCTGGGAACGTGTTCACCACGTGGTTGAAATCGGCAGGACCACCCTCGCGGGATGCCGCGCTCGCTCAAGTGCGTGCCCTCGGGTGTGCCGACACCCCGCTCGCGGTAACGGCGCACGGATCACCGCGTACATCAGCACGAACGCGGTGATCTTCCACAACGCCCCGGCCATCGCGGAGATCATCCGTCAGAACGGTTCGGCGAGTACTCCACTCACGAACTCGGCAGCCGGCCCGAGGCATACGATCCCAAGCTCGACATCGACTTCAGCCGGCTCCGCGGCCAGGGCCCGAGCGTTCGCCGGTCTCGGCCAAGCCGCCTGAGCGGTGAGGGTGCCCGTGGCCCGTTGGGCACGGCGACCTGCGCGAACGTGATCGAACCAGGCGCTCGTGGAGCCTCCCGTCCGTCATGTCCGTGGGCTCGGGGCCTTGCGGTTCTCGTGGTAGAGGTCGATGGCGAGGGCGAGGGCGGCGTGGGTCGCGGGATGGGGGTCCTGGCGGCGCCAGATGAGGTGGACGGGGACGGGGGTGGCGTTGCGCAGGGGGCGGTAGACGATGCCGTCGCGGCGGTACTGCGCGGCGGTGGCCTGGGGGGTGAGGCCGACGCAGTGGCTGGTGGCGATGGCGGCGAGCCAGTCGTCGATGTCGTGGGTGTAGGTGACGGCCGGCCGCTCGTTCTCGGGCCACAGGTTCAAGGTGGTGGTGCCGGTGCGGCGGTCGATGACGAGGGTGCGGGCGGGGATTTCATCCAGGCGGATGCTGCGCCGGCGGGCCCAGGGGTCGTCGGAGGCGAGTGCGACGACCCGGGGCTCGTGGCCCACCAGGGCGTGCGACCAGGGCTTGAGGTCGAGCGGTGCGCGGACGACGGCCAGGTCGCACATTCCTTCGGCCAGCCCGCCGGTGGGGGAGTTGTGGCGGACGAGCCGGAGTTCGGTCTCGCGGTGGCTCTGGTGCCAGCGCCGCTGGAACTCGGTGGTGTGGCGGCCGAAGGCGGACCAGGCGTGGCCGATGTGGAGCAGGGCGTGGCCGGCGGTGGCTTCGGCAACGAGGTCGTCGGCGCCGACGAGCAGGATGCGTGCACGGGCGAGGGCCCGCACGCCCGCGGACGTGGGCTCGATCGTGCGGCTGGTGCGGTGCAACAGCCGTACTCCGAGGAACCGTTCCAGGGCGTTCAGGTTGCGGGAGACGGCGGCCTGGGAGATGCCGAGTTCGAGGCCGGCGTCGGTGAAGCTGCCGGTGTCGATGATGGCGACCAGGCAGCGCAGGTGTTTCAGCTCCAGGCCGGCGGCACTCCACTGCTGCCTATCCATACGCTCAGCGTATCAATGGGCCGGCGGATGCATTTTGTGAATTGCCGCGCAGGCTCCACGGTCGAGGGCATGGTGCTGAAGATCTCTCATGACGGCGCCGGACACACCTCCGGCGCCGTCCACGACGGTGGTACCGGCCGGGACGGCAAGCGCCTGGCCGGGGTGGCGCTGATGCTGGGCAGCGGCCTGTCGACCCAGGCCGGAGCTTCGGTGGCGGCGCTCGCCTTCCCGGTGATCGGCCCGGTGGCAGTGGTGGCCGTGCGCCAGTGGGTGGCCGCCGCCGTTCTGTGGGCGGCCGGCAGGCCGCGGCCGCGGTCGTTCACCGCGGCGCAGTGGCGGCCGGTCCTGGGACTGGCGCTGGTGTTCGCCGTGATGAACCTCTCCCTGTACACGGCCATCGACCGCGTCGGTCTCGGGCTGGCCGTCACGCTGGAGTTCCTGGGCCCGCTCACGGTGGCCCTGGCCGGTTCACGCCGCCGCATCGACGCCTGGTGCGCGGTGGCCGCCGCGGCCGCGGTCGTCGTCCTGGCCCGCCCCTCGCCCTCCACCGACTACCCGGGCATCGCCCTGGCCCTGCTGGCCGCGGTGTGCTGGGCCGGCTACATCCTGCTCAACCGCATCGTGGGCCTCCGTCTGCCCGGCCTGGAGGGTTCGGCCGCCGCCGCTGCCGTCTCGGGCGCGCTCTACCTTCCCGTCGGCGTCCTGGCGCTGCGGCTGCATCCCCCCACCGCAGCCTCCATAACCTGCGCGCTGGCGGCCGGCGTGCTGTCCTCCGCCGTGCCCTTCCTGGCCGATCTGCTGGCACTGCGGCGAGTTCCCACGCACTTCTTCGGCGTGTTCATGAGCGTCAACCCGCTCTTCGCCGCACTGATCGGTCTCGCCGTGCTCGGCCAGCACCTCGACGCGACGGCATGGCTCGCCATGCTGGTGATCGTCGGTGCGAACACGGTCGCCGTCACCACAACCCGTCCCGCCCCCACCACCGACAGCAGAAGCACCTCGTGAAAGCCCCCATCGTCCACGGTGTTGCGCGGGCGTCGACGTGGACGAACACGGCGCCGGAGGTGCGTTGTGGGGTGTAGGCGGCGCCGTCGACGTCGTGGGTGTCCCGGACGTGTGTGTCGAGGTGCGGTGGGAGTCGGCTCGCCCGGTACGGGATCTTTCGGTACAGGATCTTTCGCCCCGGTGGGGTTCGGGTGCCGGCGAGCCTGCCGGTGCGCAGGGTGGTGAAGGCACGGGAGAGCAGGCGGGAGACGCGCATCCGGGACAGCCCAGCCGGTCGCCGCTCTCGGATTGGGTGAGGTCGTCCCAGAAGCGGAGTTCGAGGATGTGGCGGTCGCCTACTTCCACAAGTGGCGCGACGACGGCACCGACCAGACCATCCACGACCTGCTGCGCCGACAGGTCCGCGAAAGCCGGGGCGCAAGGCCGACCCCAGCCCGGTGGTGCTCGGCACCCAAAGCCTGCCTGCGGCCTGGCGGTTGATGTTCTCGGTCTGGTGATCGCGGTGGTGGTGCCGGCCGCGTCCGCGCACGACAACGCGGCCGGCATCGCCTTGCCGGACAAGGCCACCGCCGACACCGACACGGTGCACAGGGCCTGGTGGACCAGGGGTTCAAGACCGCCGCCGTCGACCACGGGGGATCATCGCGCCGCAGGTGCTCACCGCTCCGATGCGGATCGGGTACGGCCCGCGCGGGTGGTGGTGTTCACGATCGTCTCCCGCGCGGTGGCGACGTCGCGCAGCACGGCGAGGGTGGCGGCCGGGTCGTTGCCGTCGACCAGGGACATGCCGGCGAGGTGGTCCGGCGCCGGCCCGGGATCCCCATCGGGTCGCCGTCCGGGCCGTCCGCCTCGTACGGATCGACCCGACGCGGACGCCCCCGGCGCGGGCCCGCCGCGCAGCGCATGTCCGAAAAATGCGAGGCCCCTCATCCGTCGTGCGGCGCCCCCTCCCGGCCGGCCAGACGGAGACACTAGTCAGCGGCGCCAAGTAGATAGCCCTGCTACTGTATCGCCGCATGAATGCGGAGCGGCACAGCCAATGGCTGCGTGGCGTACTGGACTTGTGCGTCCTGAGCCTGCTTGCCGACGGTGAGAGTTACGGGTATCGGCTCGCCCAGGCGCTGGAGGCGGCCGGCCTCGGCACGATTCGCGGCGGCACGTTGTATCCCGTCCTACTGCGCCTCGAACGCGACGGGTTGATCTCGTCGCGTTGGGGTGTGGGCGATGCGGGCCCGGCTCGCAAGTACTACCGGTCGACGCCCCTGGGCGAGGGGGAACTGCGCGCCGCGGCGGATGAATGGTCCGTGTTCGCCGCGCGCGTGGGCACGATGTTGGAAGGGGTGCGACAGTGATCGACGATCCCGATTGGCTCGACGTGTTGGCGGGCGAGCTCCGACTCCGCGGGCTGCCGGAGGATCAGGTGACCCGGGTGCTGGGGGAGACCCGAGCCCATCTGTGGGACGCGGGCGAGGATCCCGCCCGCGCGTTCGGCACGCCCTCGGCCTACGCGGCGGCGGTGCACGAAAGCCTCGGCACGCCACCGATTCCGGCGCGACGAAAGGTGGTTCGGGCGGAGGCGCCTCGGTTGCAGGCCACGGGCATCGGCAAACGGCACGGCCGGCATCGCCTGCTGCACGACGTGGACCTGACCGTGCACGCCGGCGAGGTGGCCGCGATCGTCGGCGCCAACGGCTGCGGCAAGAGCACGTTCCTGCGCATCTGCGCGGGAGTCGAGCGCGCGCACGCGGGCCGCGTCGTGGTGCGCGGCTCGATCGGCTACTGCCCGCAGGGCGGGGGAACCAGCGATTTCCTCACCCCCGACGAGCATTTCGTCCTCGTCGGCGCCGGTCGCGGGCTCGGCCGCGACCGCTCGCGCGGAGCCGGCCGGGCCCTGGCCGAACACCTGTGGTGGCCCCGGCCGGCGCCCATCGCGGCCGCGCGCCTGTCGGGCGGCACCCGACAGAAGCTCGAGGTGATCCTGACCGCGCTCGGAGACCCGGACGTACTCCTCCTCGACGAGCCCTACCAGGGCTTCGACCGCGATTCGTACATGTACTTCTGGGACCGGGTCCGGGAATGGGCGAACGAGGGCCGGGCGATCGTCGTGGTCACCCACCTGCTGGACCGGCTCGAACGCGCCGACACCGTCGTCGACCTGACGCCATCCCCCCACGCGGCCCCGGGTGTTCGCGGCCGGCACCATCCGAAGGGAACCCAACCGCGGTGAGGCGACTGTCGACCATAGCCGAGATGACGGGGCGGGAAATCCTGCGCCGCCGCGCGGTGCTCTTCCTCCTGCTGCTGTTTCCGCTGCCGTTCTATCTGCTCCAACGCGCCGAGCACCCCGGACAGGCGATCAGATTCCTGTTCGTGGGCCTGAGTTGGGCGATCAGCGGCTCCGCCATGTTCGTCGCGCACAGCGGGCGCGCCATCGACCCGCGGCTGCGCCTCTCGGGCTACCGTGCCCACCACCTGTGGATGGGCAGGATGTCGGCCCTGTGGCTGATCGGAACGGTGGTGACGCTGCCCTACCTGGCGCTCGTCGTGGTGGATCAACCACGCGTGCGCCACGGTGCGCTCGCCGTGGCGATGGTGCTGTGTGTGGCCGTGGCGGCACCGTTCGGCCTGCTCCTGGGCGCCGTGGTGTCACGCGAGTTCGAGGGCACGCTGCTGTTGCTCGTCACCGTCGGGATACAGATGGTCGCCGACCCCGCGACGACCACGGCACGACTGATGCCGTTCTGGTCGGGCCGCGAGATCGGAACCTACGCGATCGACCACACCGATACCGGCTTCCTCGTGCGCGGCGTCGCCCACGGCCTGGCGTGCGCCCTCCTGTTCTCGCTCGCGTTGGCCGTGGTCTCCGCACTCCGCCTCCGGCGCCGGCGGCATCTGCGGACGCTGCCGGCGAACTGACCCCGGATCCCGCCGGGCCGCCTCTCGGAGCGGTCCGGCCCGTGACGCCGCGACGGCGCAGGCCGTCCGGTGGCCGCTCTCGCGCCGAACGGGAGGACGTGGTGACGGTGCTCACCCTGAAGGGTTTGACCAAGCGGTACGGGAGCAGGACCGTCGTCGACGATCTGACACCGGACGTCGCATCCGGTGCGGTGACGGGCTTCCTCGGTCCGAACGGCGCGGGAAAGTCCACGACGATGCGCATGATCGTGGGTCTGGACCGTCCCACGGCGGGCACCGCGTTGATCGACGGGAATCCCTACGCCGAACTGACCCATCCGCTGCGCCGGGTCGGTGCCCTGCTCGACGCCGGCGCCGTGCATCCGAGGCGCAGTGCCCACGGGCACCTGCTCGCCATGGCCCGCAGCAACGGGCTGGGCGCGCGGCGCGTGGACGAGGTGCTCGATCTCGTCGGGCTCGCCGATGTGGCCGGGCGGCCCGCCGGCTCGTTTTCGTTGGGCATGAGTCCGTCTCGATGGAGGAACTCGCCGACACGACCCTGGTCACGCTCGCCTCGGAACACGTACCCGACTACTGGATGGACTACCACTATCCGCGAAGAACCCCGTCCGGTCGGCCGATCTCACAAGGGCCGGCCAACCGGTGCTGGGCCGAGGTCCTGGTCCACGTCGGCATGGGCGTCGGCGTCAGCCCCGTTGCGCTGCGCGCCAAGGACTTCTACTCCCACCCGGGAATGATGTTCGTCCCGTTGCACGACGCCCCGCCGATCGACTACGGCTTCCTGTGGCCGCTCACCGGCCTGACCCCCGGCGCCTCGGCCTACCTCGACATCGTCCCGGAACTCGACACCCCCTCGACCGGTTCAAGCGCTACATCCACAAGCGATGGATCGAGGGCTGCACCAATGCCAGCGAACTCCACCGCGAAATAAGGGACTTGGGATGGGGCGGAAACGAGCGCACCGTATCCCGTCGCGCCCAGAACCTGCGGACCCCGGGACCCCCTCCCGAACCCACTGCGGCCACACCCAAGCCGCGTCGAGTCGTGCAGTGGATCCTGACCGAACCCGAGCACCTCTCAGCCGGCGCGGCCACGCAACTGAAGGGCATCTTCGCCCGTTGCCCCGAACTCGCGGCCGTTCACGCCTACATACGCATTTTCGCCGACATGATCCGATACCTGGGCGGACCCGACTGCCGCAGTGGCTCAGTCGGGTCCGCACCGACGATCTTCCTGCGGTACACAGCTTCGCGAACAGCCTCCAACGGGATCACGCTGCCGTCTTCGCCGGGCTCACCTTGCCCCGGAGCAACGGACCGACCGAAGGCGCCGTGAATCGGATCAAGATGCTCAAGCGCCGGATGTACGGCCGGGTCAAGCTCGACCTCCTGCGGCACCGCATCCTGCACACTCGCTGGCGACGTCACCAGCAGTCACATATTCACGCTTCCGGAGACAGAGCCCATCGAGACGTCGTCCGGACGCAGGGCCCTTGCCCCCTCGGCTGCGGGGCCGTTGGCGATGACCGCAGTCCGGGCCTGGAACTGCACGGCTCCGGTGCGGTCCGCGCCACCGCCGTGGCCTACCTGAAGACCGCGGCCGCCGCGACGGCCCGCAGCAACCGGGCCCGCCCCGCCCACGAACGCAGCCACCGCGCCGTCTCCTCCGGAATCCTCGCCGAGACGCTGCTTGGGCTCGGCGCCTGGACGAGGCGTGCGAGGCCTGGAACGTGCTCGTGGACGACCACGCGCACCTGCGCTCCGGACGCGCCGACACCGCGGTCGCCCTCATGCGCGCCCGGCCCCGTCCCCACGCCCGCGTCCCCGCCGCCGCCTCGCTCCCGAACCGCTGCGCCGCCGCACACATCCGCGGCGCGTGACGGCCGGGCTCGTCGCGGCACGGCGATTCGTCGGGGTCGGCGAACGACGGGCCACCCGCCCGAGGGCGGCGGGTTGACGGGACTGTCGGCACCCATGTGACATGGGCCTTGTGGCGGTCGCCCTTGTGCGTGGTGAGCGCAGGCTGCGTGGCACGTCCCGGGTTCAGCCGAGCAGCTCGTCCAGGGCGTCCGTGAGCCGGTCGTGTGTGCCGGGGGCCAGCCGGTAGTAGACGTAGTAGCCGTGCCGCTCGGGCTCCGCCCAGCCCGCCTCGGACAGGAGTTTCAGGTGTTTGGAGACGGCCGCGTCGGTGAGGCCGATCAGGCCGGCGAGTTCGCGGGTGGATCGCGGGTACTCGGCCAGGAGCTGGAGGATCTGCAGCCGGGTGGGGTGGGCGGCCGCGCGGAGGAGTCGGAGCAGGTCCTCCGGGGGGACCGGCGGGTGTGCCTTGCACTGCATGGCGTCCAGCGCGTAGGTGATGTGCACGCTCTGCCGTTCACGGCCCGCCCGGCGGTCGTGGTGGCCGGTGACGGCGACCAGGGGCCAGGCGAAGTGGGAGGGCGTGAGCAGGAGTCGGTCCTCCGGTCCGAGCGTGAACTCCATCGGAGCGGCGGCGCGGCCGCGTGCCGACGCGATCAGCAGCTCGTCCCTCTCGTGGATGACCCGCTGATGGGGGGCGAGTTCGTCCAGCATGGACGCCAGGCCGTGGCGGTGCCCGGCGCGGCTGCGCCGGGCGATGTCGGCCAGCAGATACCTCTCCATGGACGGCCACTCCGGGGCGAGACAGGCGTCCCAGTACGCGGACAGGAACCCGGCGAATCGTCCGCGCGAGCGCTCGGGATCGTCGATGAGCTCCCGCAGAACGGGCAGCGAGGCCGGGTGCCGCGCCCGGACGGCGTTCATCGCCCGCTCGCGTAGGGCGGGGGTGGCCTGGAATTCCTCCAACCGGACGCGAGACGCGCGTCCGTTCTCTTCCAGTGCTCCGGCGAGCAGTTGTTCCGCGTAATGCCCGACCGGCGCGTCGCGCAGCGCCGCCAGCTCGTCCGGCCATGCCGCCACTTCTCCAGGGCGCCAGATCTGCGGAAAACCCAGCGGACGGCCCCGGCACCAGAAAGCGAATCGGTCGGCCTCGCTCCGGAGATCGGCATCCATGCGCTCACGTGCCTTCAGCGTCCAGGAAATGTGCAGCGGATGCCGCTTGACCGAGCCGAGCACGTGCAGGCTGCGCAGCGCCTCGTGACCCGGTGAGCAGCCGAAGGCCACCAGACCTGGATCCGTCGTGGTCAGACGTACGCGGATGTTCATGGGGACACTCCGGCGGGCTCCGATCAACTCGTTCGTGAATCAGTTCGGGCGGGCCGCAAGGACGCCATACCGTTCCCTTGTCCAAGGCACGCGCATCCCCGAACTATCGCGACAGCGACCTATGCAACGCGTATGGGTCGCCGATCGGCTCGGGTGGATGGATGCGGCCAAAGCGGAAATCCAGACGGGAATGGGTGATCTCGCATGACGACTCGCCGGGCCGCTCTCG
This sequence comes from Embleya hyalina, assembly GCF_003967355.1. GTDB lineage: Bacteria > Actinomycetota > Actinomycetes > Streptomycetales > Streptomycetaceae > Embleya > Embleya hyalina. The sequence goes on from NZ_BIFH01000044.1 coordinate 107,588, forward strand.
GCCTACTGGGGGCCACCTCGGTCGCCGCCACCGGAGTATTGACGGCCCGCGCATCCGCGTCGGCGAAGGCCGACGCGGATGCGCGGCGGGTACCGAAGGGCCTGCGGCCCGGCGGCGAGTTGGACCGGTTCGTCGCGGACCAGGCGGCCAAGGACGTGTTCTCCGGCTCCCTCCTGATCACCTACCGGGGCCGAACCGTCCTCTCCCGGTCCTACGGCATGGCCGACAAGGCGCGGTCGGTGCCCAACGGGCCCGGCACGCTGTTCGGCCTGGCCTCGGTCGCCAAGCTGTTCACCGCCGTGGCGGTCGCGCAGTTGGCACAACGCGGCAAGCTGCAGTATTACGACACGCTCGGCACGCACCTGGACGGGTTCGCGGCCGAGATCGCCGACCGGGTGACGATCCACCACCTGCTGACCCACACCTCGGGCCTGGGCGACTACTTCGGCACGCCCGGGTTCTGGGAGACGGCCCGCACCTGGACCGGCACGCGGCAGCAGATGGACGGCATCGGCGAGTTCGTCAGAAGGGAGACGCCGGCCTTCCCACCGGGTGCGGGCGGCAGGTACAGCAACTCGGCGTACCACCTGCTCGGGGAGATCGTCGCGCGGGTGTCCGGACAGGAGTACCACGACTACGTCCGCGAGCGTGTCTTCCGCGCCGCCGGAATGGACAGCGCCGACTTCTACACCCTGCCGCAGATGCGCGAGGACCGCCGGATCGCCCATGGCTACTATCGCCCGCCGGGGTCGGCGGACCGGATCGACAATCTCGGCGAACAGATCTTCCTGCCCGGCGCGTTCGCGACCTGCGCCCAGATGGCGCGGTTCGCCCACGCGCTATGGGAGGAGAAGCTGCTGAACCCGGCGTACACCCGGCTGACCCTCAGCCCGAAGCTGCCCACGCCGCCGCCGCCCGGCCCGGAACGGCTGACCGTGTTCGGCGGCTACGGCCCGGGCGCCACGCTCGCCGGCGACCGGTGGTCGTACGGACACAACGGTGGCGCCACCAACGGCGCCGCAGCCGAGCTGGTCTTCTACCCGGACAGCGGGTACGTGACGGCGATCCTGTCCAACTACGAGATGGAAAGCATCCGGGGGATCCCGTCCCTGGCCCGGAAGCTGATCATCCAAGAGCCGGTGCTCCATTCGTCTTCGGCCGGATAGGTTCGGGGCGGTGAAGCCGCTCGCGCTGCGCCGCCTTGAGCCCGTCCCACCCGAGCCGCTGCCGAGCCACCCACCGGCCGATCCCCGAAGGACGGCGAGGGTTCCCGTGGCCGAGGGGGTCTCGGGTCGGACGTCGTAGGCGACGATCCCTTCCGCCCGGGTGTTCGGCGGGCAGACAAACCCGATCGTGTGCTTCCCGGACTTCACGGGCCCTGGTAGACCTTTTCGTTGCTGCAGGCGACGAAGGCGACCCAGCGGGTTCCGGTACAGGTGAGCGTGGCGCGTCGTCCGGCCGGCACGAGGCCGTCGCACGTCACGTTCCTGCGCGGCCGTCTCCTTCGACTGACGTCGGGTGCCTGACACAAGTGGGTTGTTCTGTCGTGGTGTTGCTTCGTTCCTGTGTCGGGCTCCGTGGCGCGGGTGCGCCGGCTGTCACGGCGAGCAATCGTTCTTGGGTTTCGGTACATCCTGCTGCGGGTTCCTCGGATACGACGGCAGTGTTGCGGCCGGTGGTGGTGCGGCGTCGGCCGGCCCTGGGAGAGGCCGGTGACGTCACCCGCGCACGTGCGGGTCGCTGCCGAGACCGTGGGGGTGTCCGAGCACACCGTGTGGCGCCGGCTCGGCCGCGGCACGCCGGCCGGACCGTGCCGCTACACCGGGACATCGGCGTTTCACGCCGGACGACGCTCTCCGGACGTGTCTGTCGGATGTGGGTCCGAGCATGAGGGCGTCGCACCGCAAGATGCGTGCCGGAGCCGACAAGGACACCGAAGGCGGAGCTCCTCGAGCACCCGGGTCGTGTCGCAGGCGACGTTCTGTCGCGCGGTTGTATGCACGCGGCGTGCACCCGGTGTCGACGCTCCGCCTCGGCGCTGTGGCCGAAGCACTCGCACACACGGTCGCCGCCCGCGGGGTCGTGTGCGTGTACGGCGATCCCGGGCACGGCAGGACGGTCGCCGTCGACCGGTCGCCGCGCCTGCGGCCCAGACGCTCCCGGTCCATCCCGCGCACGTGGCGGCCGAGCCCGCGCCACCACAACCACGGGCCGCGCTGCTCACGGCGTTCGGCGTGTCCGCTCCGTCCCCCCGTGAACCGGACGGACGCCACCGACGGCGTGCGCGTCGACGCGCCGAAGGAACCGGACGTCCGGGTCGTCGACGACGTTCGGCGCGTCGCCGCCCTCGAGCCGGGCTACCTGGCCTCCTGGCGGACGCCCCACCGCCCATACCAGCCCGGTGCCGTGCGGGGCGGGCGTCGCGCGCACCCCCGGCCCGTGCACCCGCGCTCGTTTCCCGCGTCCCGACCCGGAAATACACCCCGCTCCGACGCCTCCCAAGTCCCGTGCGTACTCCGCCTGTTCCACCCTCGGCGGGATGCCGCGACCGACGAGGACCCGCTCCTCGCCGACCGGGCGCACGCGCGGGAGAAGTTCCGTACCCGGGCGAAGATCACCTCTCACGCCTACGCCACCCCCGGCCCCGACCCGGACACCGCGGTGGCGGCCCGTCCGTCGGGCGGCGGTGGGGCCCGAGACCCGGGAGCGTTCCGCGGATCGTCGCGGCGGCCGTCGGTCGTCGACGACCAGGCGGGCCCGGGCGAGGCGTCCGCTCTCGGTCGGGGGCGCACCGGCACCGGCGAAGGGCTCCCGTGTCCCACCGCGAGTGCGGGTGTCCCGGTCCGCACCGAACCCGGAAGGCCCTCACTCGTTCGGGATCGACCTACCACTCGTTCGGGATCGACCCACCGTGCGATTCGTCACCGATCTCGGTGGGCGGTACGGCCGGGACGTCGGGGTGGGCGCGGGTTCACGGGAGCGTGCGGACGGCACGGGAGATGGCGGGGCGGAGTTGGTCGAGGTTGGTGTCGGTGCCGAGGATCATTCGACGCAGGTGCGGCATGGACAGGGTCCAACCGACGAGGCCCAGGGTGAAGAAGAGCCGGCTGCGAGGGTCGTCGTCCGGGGACACGCCGGCCGCGGCCCGGATCTTGTCCTGGTAGTGGCGGGTGCGGGCGTCTTCGCCGGGGACGCTTTGGTCGCCGAGTTCGAGCGCCTCCCACATGAGCAGGCGCAGCGCCTCCGGGTGGGCGCGGTGGTGGTCGAAGAGGCGCTCGGCGTAGTCGGACAGGTCGTCGTCGCCGGGCGGGACGGCCTCGGCGAGGTCGGCCATGAGGCGTTCGAGGACGGCGGCGAAGAGCTGCTGTTTGTCGCCGAAGTACTCGTAGATCGCGCGTTTGTTGGCCTTGGCGTGGGCCGCGATGCGGTCCACGCGCGCGCCCGCGACGCCGTGCGCGGCGAATTCGGCGGTCGCCGCCGCGAGGATGCGTTCCCTGGTTGCCGCGGAGTCGTAGGCCATGGATCGATTGTAAGGAACCGGTTCGTTTGACGGGCACGTGGTGTCGTGGCAGGCTCTCCGACAAGCTTCCGAACTATCTGGTTCGTTCGTTTGGAGTCGTGTGATGTCCTCGACCGATCGGTCCGCCCCACCCGATCAGTCCACCCCGACTGATCGGTTCGCCCCGGCCGCCGCGCCGCGCCGACGGCTGTCCCTGCTGATGGCGCTGGTGTGCGGTGTGTCCGTGGCCAACGTGTACTTCCCCCAGGCCCTCGGCCCGCTCATCGCGGACGGCCTCGACCTCACGCCCGCCGCCGCCGCGACGGTGGCGACACTGACCCAACTCGGATACGCCACCGGGATCTTCCTACTGGTACCGCTCGGCGACCGGCTCCCACGCCGGCCGCTGATCACGGTCCTGCTCGGAGTGACCGCGTGCGCCCTGCTCGTGGCGGGCCTGGCCCCCGCGTTCGGCGTACTGCTCGCCGCAGGCACCGCCGTCGGCATCGCCACCGTGGTCCCACAGATACTGCTGCCGATGGCCGCGGGCCTGGTCGCCCCCGAGCGGCGAGGCCGGATCATCGGCACCCTGCAAGGCGGCCTGATCGGCGGGATCCTGCTGGCCCGCACCTTCGGCGGCATCGTCGGCACACATCTGGGCTGGCGCGCGCCGTACCTCGTCGCCGCCGCGCTCACCGCACTCTCGGCCGTCGTACTGGCCCGTGCTTTGCCCACCGACACCCCGTCCGGGCACACCCGCTACCCGAAGCTGCTCGCCGACACCGTACGGCTGCTGCGCACCGAACCCGCCCTGCGCCGCTCCGCGCTCTACCAAGCCACGCTCTTCGGCGCGTTCAGCGCCGTATGGACGGCGCTCGCCCTACTGGTCACCGGCCCCCGCTACGGCCTGGACGCGCAAGCGGTCGGACTCCTGGCCCTGATCGGCGCGGCCGGCATGGGCTACGCCCCGGCCGCCGGACGCCTGGTCGACCGCCATGGCCCAAACCGGGTGAACCTCGGCTGCGTCCTCGCCACCCTCGGCGCCGCCGCCGTCCTGACCGCCGGAACCCTCGGCGGCGCCGTCGGACTCACCGCGCTGGCCGTCGGCCTGCTCCTCTTGGACCTCGCCATCCAATGCGGCCAAGTCGCCAACCAGACGCGCATCTTCGCGCTGCGTCCGCAGGCTCGCAGCCGACTGAACACCGCGTACATGACCTGCTCGTTCCTCGGCGGCAGTGTCGGATCCTGGCTCGGCGTGCACGCCTTCGCGCGGCTGGGCTGGCCCGGCGTCTGCGGCCTGGTCGCAACCGCCGCCGGCGGTGCGCTGATCGTCCATCTCCTCTCGCGCCGGGCCGGGGCGGGCGAAGGCGCGGCGGCGTCCGCGGTGGCCCGGCCGACGGTCGTGATCCGGTGAAGCTCCGGGGAACGTCGGCACGGGCGCCGCCTGTCGGGGCAAGCCCCGTTCCACGAAGGCCCTGTTCGGGCCGACCCGCTCCGGCAACGCCCATCCGGGACACACCCGTTCCGGCCGCGTCGATCCGGACGACACTCGCCCGGCCACCAAGCACACGTGCGTCTCGATACCACCAACCCCGCGACTCCGAAGGATCCCGTCGTGACTTTCCCTGCGATGCCCCCAGCCGTGCTGCAGTTCTTCCGCGCCTCCCGGGACGGCGACGCCGAGACCTGGGCCGCCGCTTTTGCCGAAGACGGCGTCTTCCACGACCCCATAGGCACCCCGCCGATCACCGGGCGCACCGCCATCCGCGACTTCATCGCCTCCGTCGTGCCCGGCTTCCGACCCTTCCTGGGCCTGACGCCCACACATGCCCACACCGTCGGCAACCACGTCGCCGTCACCTGGTACGGCGCCGCCGTCACTCCCACCGGCAAACCGGTCAACTGGTCCGGCATCAATGTCTACGAACTCGACGACAACGGCCTGATCCAGGAAGCCAGGGCCTACTTCGACCCCGCCGTCTTCAAGGCCCAACTCGACCACTGAGCAAACCGGATCACACCACACCCGGCGCGGGCCGGCTGGCGCGCATGCACCAGCGCCCGCCCCGCCGGGCACCGCCCGATCCCCGCCGCACCCGCAGCACAAGCAGTACCCGCGATACGAACGGAGACCGGTGCGAACGCACCCGGCGCGCACCCGGTGTCGACGCGCCGCTTCGGCGCGGTGTCCGAAGCTCGCCCACACGTTCGCCGCCCGCGGGGTCGTGTGCGTGTACGGCGATCCCGGGCACGGCAGGACGGTCGCCGTCGACCGGTCGCCGCGTCTGCTGCCCAGACGGTCCCGGTCCATTGCGCGCACGTGGCGGCCGAGCCCGCGCCGGCACAACCACGGGCCGCTGCTGACGGCGTTCGGCGTGTCCGCTCCGTCCCCGGCGAACCGGACGGACGCCGCCGACGGACGGAGGAGCCGCGCCGGGGCCGCAGCGCCCGCACGGCGGTGGTCCACGGAGGCTCGGCGCCCGGTACGACGCCGGCCCGAGCCGCCCGCCCGACCGGGGCGCGATCGCGCGAACAGGCCCACGACCGTGTGTTCGCCGGTGGTCAGTCCTCGACGAGCCGCGCGCCCTGGACGTACTCCATCGCCGCAGTGAACCTCGGGTCGGCCAGGCGTCGGGCGACCTCGTCCTCGGTCACGTCCTCGATGTGCGTCTGGATCCACCACAGGTTGCCGAAGGGGTCACGCACACGGCCGACCAGGTCGCCGAAGAACAGGTGCGTGACCTCGGTGACCGACACCCCGCCGGCGGCGACCGCGGCGGCGTGGACCGCGTGCGCGTCCTCCACGTACAGGCGCAGGAACGCCGGTGTCGCGGGCCATTCTGCCGGGGCGTCGAACGCCATGACGATCGCGTCCCCGATGCGGGTCTCGGCATGCCCGATGCTCCCGTTTGGGTTGACGAAGCGGCCGGTCTCCCGGGCCCCGAACGCCTGCGCCATCCACGTCAGCAGCCCCGCGGTGTCGTGCGAGATGATCCACGGGGTGACGGCGGTGTATCCCTCGGGCATGTGGCCGATCGACATGTACTGCCTCCCAGACGTGCGTGGTGAGCCCCTACGAGCCCGGACGGTACGCAACCATCAGGCAAAACAGCTTCCGCTTTGCAGCAGCCTCGCCCGCGACCCCGCGGGCGGGACCACCCTCCCGGTCCCTCGTGATCCCAACGGCGACCTCGAACCCGCACTCGTGCCCCGACACACGCGACACCGACTGGGACTCGACGACCGCATCCTGTCCCTCACCCGACGGGCCGCCGGTCCACTCACACCGGATTCCTCCCGGGCGCGGCGCCGGCACCGTCGACGTCACCACGCCCCGAAGAACCGGCGGTCCGCGAGTCGCAACAACAACCCGGCCGCGCCGTCCGTCGGCTCGTCACAGGCGCGCACCGACCACACGCCCAACCACACCGATCCCACCGCCGCCGCCCGGTCGCTGCGCCGCAGCCCCGCCACCGGCATGGCGGACAGGACCCGCACCCGACCGTTGACGCCCAGGGTCCCGGACGACTGGACCATCTCCTTCTTCCCCCGGCGTCGCGGCGGTTCCCGTGCGATTGCCTTCTCGGCCGATTTGCTCACTTCATCGGATCCCGGCCGGTATGACAGAGCAGGAGCGCTGGACGACGATCGAGGAGGAGCGGGGTGGAAGGCGTGCGCGCGGTCGTGTTCGTGCTGCCGGGTGGTGTGCCCTTCGTGGTCCGGAGGAGGGGCAGGTATCCCGGGGGCGGGCTTTCGCTTTCGGCGCGTGATTCGCGGATGATCGAGAGGATCCGGCCCGGCGCGTGGATCTCTGCTCGGAGGGACACGTTTTTGGGCAGGTCGGGGAGTGGTCGGAGCGATCCGGCCGGGGACAACACGTGTGCCTTGTCGGCCGATGGCGACAAGCGGTGTGCCGATCCGGTGACAACCAGCGTGCTTCGTCGGCGGGAAGTCGCAGCCCGGCGCGGTCGTTGGTGACAACCAGCGTGCTTCGGCACATCGATGGCGTTGCGCGGCGTTGCGGTAGGTGGCGGCGGATCCGGGTGTGAGCGCGCCCAGCGGCACGCGACTTGGTCTGCGGAGGACGGCACGACGGCGCACGTCCGCCCGCCGAATGGGGCGAAATCCCTGTGATCGGCAGCGCGCGTGGTGTCGGGTGCCAATCGTGGGTTCATGGCCCGAAAACATGACAGACATCCGCGTCGCGCGTCCGGGGACGGGCGCACGGCCGGGACGTCCCGGGGCGACGTGCCCGCGCCGTGTGTCGCGGGCGTCGAACTGTTCCCGGTGACGGCCGTGTTGCCCACCCGCCGGGACTACCCGGCCGAGATCGCCGGGAGTCACCGGGGGGCGTGCAGGGCCCCGGGGGTCGAACCCGTCGCCAAGGGCTATGGCCTGGTCCTCGCCCTGGATGCGGCCGGGGCCGGTGGACCACGATCACTCGCGACACCCGCCCTATCGACACCGCGTCGAGCCTGGCCGAGTCCGGGACCGAGTACGGACCCGACGTCGACCGGACGACCTCGTCGCGGACCTGCCGGGATGGCCCCTGTCGTGCACCTTGGGCCCGCAGGGCCTGCCCGATCCGTGCGACCCGGTCACCGACCGGCCGATCCCGCGCCCGCCGACAGGGGAGCGGCCCGGGCCGCGTCCCCGCCGTGTGCGGGTCGCCCGGATCACCGAGGAACTCGAGTACCACCGGCCCTTTCGGGAGTACGAGCAGGCCTGGCTGGACGACGCCCACATGTACGGCGACTACGAACCCGGCCCCCGCGCCGGTACGCCTGGTCGACCTGACCCCGGTTCCTGGCCCGGCCCGCCCGCGAACCGCCGCGTTGCTGTCCGAGTCGGCCGTGATCGCCGCGACCCGGAACCCGCCGGGCATGCGGTGGGGCATGGCGCACTGGGACACCCGCCTGGTCACAGTGACGCACCCGGGCTGGACGTTGATCGCCCGGTGGCCCGGTGGCCCGGTGGCCCGGTGGCCCGGTGGCCCGGCGGACCGTACATCGCATTCCTGCACGACGTTCCGCAACCTCTGGACGTCACGGGCCTGGGCGGGCTGTCGGATCATCTCGCTCGCCTCGTCGAAGGCCTGATCCGACCGTGATCCGTGCGAGGGATCGCGTCGTGCGGGTGGTGCGTGCCGTCTACCGATCATCGCCCGGGTGTCATGGCGGATTCGGATTGCACGCATGTGGCGCGAGGGAAGTCGTCACGTTGCCGGGCATGTTGGGCGATATCCGCGCCGCGTTGCCCGAGGAGCGGCGCGAGGAGTTCGACAAGGTCGTGTACGACACCCCTCGCGACCAGTTCGTGCGGCGTGTGGTCCTGGACCGGGCGTTGCCGCCCGAGGCCCGCGAGGAGGCCGAGGAGGCCATGGAACGCGTCCGCCAGGGCGACTACACGGGAGCAGCGGCGTCACCACGTCGGCGAAGCGCTCCGCGACCGTGCGCGACCGCCGTGTAGGGCGCCTTCCGCTCCCACCGCCGTGCCTCGACGGACGTCGTGACAGTCGGGGTTGGCACAATGGCGGCGTGGCCGAACAGTATGTGTCCGCTTTCGCGATCGATGCCGCCGTGTGCTTCGGCTTGATCGGCTCGCACGACGAGATCGCGGTGCGGAAGACTCTGAAAACGCTGGAGGATTCCAACGCCGCGGACCGGCTGCTTCGTGCCACCGACTCCGACGAAGTCGAGGCGGCGCTGCGCGAGATCGTCGACGACCGTCTCGATCCGGCGCGCGCGGGCGGCTACGGGTGGCTTCTGGAACTCCTCGGACCGACCTTCGGCGTACCGCTGGGATCGGTGGTCCTGACGGGACGTGGCTGGGATCGCCTCGAAGGCGCCTTCCGCAGCTGGGATTTGGCCGCCCTCGCCGATGTGTGGGCGCGTCCTTGGACGTTCCCGTGGGGATCCGACGTGGCCCCGGACCCGGATCCATGGCCGTTCCCCATGTTCGCGTCGAAGACCGAGTCGGAGCGGATCCACCTCGAACTCGCAGCCTTCGACACCGACAGGATCCACGCCGACCACGACCTCCTCCCGGACGAGGACGACGCCGACGACGTCGAATGGCTGCTCGCCGACAACTTCCCCGAGTGGGTACGCGGCGCGCGCACCCGGGGCCTGGGCCTGCTCCTGATTCGCGACGGCGGCAAGTAGCCGGCCCGAAAGCCCTCGCCGCCACGTGCGACCGGCACCTGGGGACGGACCCCGAGCGGGTGGGTCGTCGAGCGCCACCTCGGCCGCTCCCGGAGGTGACGACACCATCCACCGGCTGCTCACCGCCATCCTCGATCCCGCAGAGGCTCCAGGGCGCCGAACTCGCCGCCCGCTACGCCTCGGCGCCGGCTGGTCGCGCCAAGGAAAGCAGTCCCAAGCCGCCGAAAAAGACCCGAGTCAGTGCTCTTGGTGCCCACGTCTTCCGTCGGGCGGCAACCGGTCAGGCACCGGCTCGGACCACCGGCCGGTTGATGTCGGTGTCGGCGAGCCTGTCGAGGTAGTTGGTGAGGACGGTGTTCCGGCGGTGCCCCAGCCGCCGGGAGCACAACACCGTCCGCGAGGACGACTTCGTCTGCCTCTTCTGCGGAAGCGATCTGCCGGAGACGTGAAACATGGAACCCACCCTGTAGTGGCCGAGGTTCGCAGCCACTCGTTGATGCCCGCGACGAGGACGGCCGCCTCGTGGCGGACCGCGAGCTTGTCGTATCCCGTGGCGACGGCGCGGTTCCTCTTGAGGCGGTCGATCCGGCACTCGACGGCATGACGTTCGCGGTAGTCGACCGGTTCGAAGCGCGGTGGTCGGCCGCCGCGGGAGCCGAGCTTCCGGCGGTTGCGTGCTTGGTCGGCCATGTCGGGGATGGTGCAGCGGATTCCGCGGCGGCGCAGGTAAGCACGGTTCTTGCGGGAGGCGTACGCCTTGTCCGCGCGGACCCGATGGGGGCGGACGCGTGGCCGACCCGCCTCGATGAGGGGACGAGGACCTTCTTCGGAACGGGTTCGAACTGCGGCGAGTCGCCGCGCTGCCCGGCCGTGACCACGATCGCCATGGGCATTTGACCTTGCTCGACGGCCGGGTGCGGTTTGGTGGTGAACTCACCACGTGAGCGTCCCGGTCCGCGATCTCCGGGCCGGGTGAACAGACCGCCCGGTAGTTCCTTCTGCAGCTCACCCCGCTTGCGGCCCCTACCGCATGCTGACGAGCGCGGCACACGGTGGAGTCGACGCCCAGGTCCCGCGTGGTCGTGCTTTTCGTCTCCCGAAGGGACTGAAGCCTGGTAGGGATACGGTGCCGGGCGCCGTTCCACCGCCGGCGGCGGAACAGGTCGTGGACCCGGCCCCGCGGCCCGTACTCGACGGGTGCATCCCGCCGCGGAACCCCGGTCCGGACCCGGAACCGTGTGCCGTCGATCAGCTGCCACCGAGGCCGGACGGGCGGCCGCCCCGCTTTCGCCCCCTTCGGCAACAACGGCTCCAGCGTTGCCCATTGCTCGTCCGTGAGATCTCCCCACCCATGAACCGTGATCATTCACCAGCCCGGGATCCACTTTCGATACACGGCCTTTAGCAGTCGAGAGCCTGCGCCGCCAGTGCCCTTCGATGACGTGTCGTGACACCTACGACCCGCCTGGTGGCATCTTTCGGGGATGTCTTGTGCCGTGCCAGCACGACGACCATGTACTTGCTCCACAACACCACCCCTGACGGTCCCTCCACGCCGACGTGTCGCCCGGTCGGTCTCGAGGGGGCGCCGGGCACTGTGTCGGGGTGTGGGAACGACCACTGTCGACGATCACCGATGCGTGATCCCTCGTTCGAAAGGTGTTCTCGTGCGTGCCCTTCGTGTCGAAACTCTCCGCGCCGCGGCGATTGCCCTCGCCGCCACCGCCCTGTTGGCAACCCCACTGACCGAGGCATCCGCCACCCCGGCCGCGCCCGCCAGGGCGCAGCAGGCGGTGAAGAAGCCGGATCCGTGGGGGGACACGCTGAAGCAGATGGGTGTGCAGCGCTGGAACGAGTTCCGTCGAAACAGTCCGAGCACGATCCATCCCACATTCGTCGAAAGCGACCTCTCCGGATTGAACCTCGACGGCGTCAACCTCAACGGGGCGGATCTCTCGAGCGCGAATCTCCGCGACACCAGCCTCGAACGCGCCGATCTCCGCGACTCGGATGGGTGGTTCACCAACCTCACCGGCGCCGACCTGCACGGTGCCGATCTCAGCGACTCCAGCATCTTCTACTCCACGTTCGTCAACGCCGATCTGTCCGATTCCACCCTCACCCGCGCCAACTTGACCAACTCGGACTTCACCGGCGCGAACCTCGTCGGAGCGCGCCGCGACTGCAAGTGGAACCCGATCTGCTGGTAGCCCGCGCGGCGCACGGCCCCGCAGGCTGAAACAGAGCCCGCCGTCGACCCACGGCCGCCGCGACCGCACGTACATCCACCCGGGACGCGCGACCGCCCGGGTGGATGTACCGGGCTTGATCCACTCTGACGGACACCATGAACGAACGCCTTCGGCCTCCCTGGAGAGGTGTTGAAGAGCGTTTCGGCAGCGTTGCCACGAGGACATCGGGACAGACGCGCCGACGACGATCCGCGTCGGCGTACGCGCAAGACACTTCGTCGCGGCGGTAGTCGCTCGAGGGGCTCGCCCCAGCGTGTTCCGCTTTGCCCGTCGAGGCAATCTCCCGTCCCCGTCCCCGTCCCCGCCAACCGCTGCCGCAGTCCGAGCGAGATCGACGCGGGACTGCCGGCGATCCTCGCCGGCGCCGCGATCGACGTGGTGCGGCCGCGCACAGCGCTGACCTCGTGAACGTGGCGCGCGAACGGCAACTGCGCAACCACCCGCATCGTGCCGTCCCGGAAGCGGACTCGGACCGCATGCGGCACCGTCCCCGACTCGAGGCCCCTCGCCCGCGCCGGCCCCGTTCCGGACGACGGAGTGCTGCGCCCGGTGCCGGGCCCGTCGGCGATGATCGTTCCCGTGACCGGCACTCCGGCGTCGGGCCCCGTTCCGGCGATCTCGACGCGAGCCGTCATCGCCGTCCGGGCGGTGGATGACGCCGCCGCAGAGGGCGACCCAGCCGCAACAGGTCGGGCAAATCCCGCGATCCCGTCCGTTGTTCATGGTGACCCGTGACGGCGCCCACACCGAGTGGGACTCGACGCCCTTCGAGGAGTACCCGACCAACGACGATTCCCCGGCCTGACCCCGCGCGACACCCCCCCTCAGGACGACGGGACGGCCGACCACGCGACCAACGGGTCCCGGCCGCTGCGGACCGACTACGACCGGGAGCGACGACCCCGGCAGCGCGCGCCGGACACGACGAAACGACCGACGGCCACGCCTCGTTCGACAACCATCGAAAAAATCGCCTCCGGCGAACGCGCCGGCGACGCTGCGCACCACCCGCTTCGACAACGCGAAACGCGTCGGCGCCGTCGACCCCGCCGTGACGGGACACATCGACCTGGCCGTGCGCGCGGTCCCGAACCCGTGATCCGGCGGGTACCGTCGCCGCCCGTCACTGCACCGGCCCACCCCGCGTCGGCAGCGTCTCGCCACCAAGCCCCCTTTCCCCGTGGCACCGTTCGGCGCAGCGCTGAGCAGATGGCGCGCAATGTCAATCAGATGGCGCGCAATGCCAACGACACCACGGCAGCGCTCGGGCAGGATCGGCTTCGGAGAGAATTCCAGCGCCCATCACGACGCACACGATTCGATTGATTCCAGGAGGCAGCAGTGCGTCAATCAGCAAGATTCCTTCGCCGAACTGCGGTGGCCAGGCTTACGACAATGAGCGCACTGTCCACCGCCGTCGTGCTGGGGATCACGGCGGCAGCACCGGCCCAGGCCGCGGAGACGTCAACACGGGCCGCTCGGCCGTGTGCAGTGAGTTTCGCCCACCACGGCCCCCTCACCGATGTCTACTATCGCCACTGCACCAGCGGTAGCGACTGGGTCAAAGTCAAGGCCATCATCAAGTGGGGAGGCGACGGCCCCTGTTACCCCGTCGGCCCAGGTCAGACTCGCCTCATTGCGTCATTCGTGCAGCCCGAACGTTTCGACCGGATCGTTCGCTGCTGACGTCACACCCTGGAGCGCCCATCACTCGGTGAGGCGATTGCCACCCCCGGGGGCAGGACCACCGCGCCGACTTCGTCCTGCCATGCGTTCTCCTCCCGTTCGTGATGTGGGGATGTCACGGGTGCGCAGCCTTGATGCCCACTCCGCGTGCACGGGCGCATGGCCATCCGATTGCCACTCCGCCACCGGCACTGCGCGCCTTGCCGTAGGCGTAGAGCGCATGAAGAACCGGGCTCGGCACGCCGCGACTCGATCCACGACCCGGTTGTCGCGCCGGCATACCCTTCGGGCCGTATGGGTGCCGTGCGCCGGTCGCAAGGGACCGGGCGGAGCCGGAGAGGGACGGAACACGTACGCCCAGGCGACGGACGTGTACCTTCGCTACTCACCACGGGGTTACGCGGGCCGGATGATTCAGGCGCCGTGATGTGCGGGCAATTTACCACCGAGGACGATAAAGAATTCGCTGACCTTACTGTCAAAACCGACAACGGCGATGCCTCCGTCATCGCCACCACCAACCACCCATTCTGGGCCCCCGACCTCAGGCAGTGGGTTAACGCGGGCGACCTGAAGCCCGGCCAGTGGCTCCGGGCGGCCTCAGGTGCCTGGGTTCAACTGTCCGCCGTTCGAATCTATGGTCAGCAGCAACGCACGCATGACCTGACGGTTGATGACGACCACACGTATTATGTGCGCGCAAGTGTCACGCCGGTTCTTGTTCACAATTGTCCTGCTTTTTTTCTGGGGGTGGCAAATACTACGTGAACCGCTATGGCGGGAACGACAATCGTGGGCTTACGGCCAGTCTCGAAGACGGGACGGTGAAGATGACCGTCGTGGCCAGGAGGCCGGACGGAACCCGATATGAAGGTGTTCCGTCGGGTACGGAGATGTTCGAGGAAGCTTTGAGTCAGTTTGGCGGTGCAGGAAAACCAAGAGGGATCACGAGCTCTTGGAATGATGGTCCTCTGGATGCGAATCTCAAGAAGTTCAACGAACTGATCCGGAGCGGTCACTCGTTGGAGGATGCAGCACGTGGTACGTGGACTGGTCAGCAGGCTGGAAGCAGAGGATGGACCTCTGTATCCATCGATCGCGATTGGTCGGTCAGAAAGGCTGACGGTACCTTCACAGAGGTAATGGTCTACTTCACCGGAGCGAGGTAGTTCGATGGAAGACGAAGAATACGAAAAAAGCCGAAGCAGAATCATTCAGTCGATTCGCAGTTGCTGGATTGCCGAGCAGTCGGTTGTGCCGGTGCTGCGAAAACTGGTGGATGAACTGGGCTCGTCTGACGATCGTGTCGGGACTGCTTTTCAGGTAGTTAACTACATGGCATGGGCTTTCGATATCCGACTGGCAATTGCCGGAAAGTTTACGCGATGGCATGGTATTGGAGGGGATTTGTCAGACGAAGAGACGGAGGTGAGGTTCGAAGGGTTTATTACTTGGCCTCCCCAGTTGTGATCGTGGCTGTGGTTCCGGGGGTGGTGGTTGGTGTGTTGTGGCGGAGTGTTGCGGTGGTGGGGTGGGTTGACGGCTGCTCTGGGTTTTCCTGTGTTGGTTGAGAATCCATCGGGTGGGTTGGTGGTTTCGGGTTGTGGTGGTGGGGGTTTCTCGGGTCGGCCCGGTGGTGGTGGTCTGGGGTTTCCGTGGTTTCGTGAGAACTGTTGTGGGTTTCTCGTTGATGTATTGATGCGCCGTAAGGCAACCGCGGTTTTTTTCGGGTCTCGGGGTGTCGGTACGGGGTAGCCGCGGGTGTCCGCGGGCCTGATCCGCCCTGTGGCCTGGTGTTTTGCGGGGTTCGGCGATGGTGTCGGGTCTCCCGCTGTTGTGGTGCCGCCAACAAGCCGATCGTGATCGGATCCATCACGTACCCCCCCAGTCCGGAAACGGGTACCCACGGTAGAACCAACCACCCCGCGGCGAAGGTGGATTCACCCACAAACCGGAAAGCGGCGACGCAAGCGTTACCTGCCGGACGAGAGCCCAACATCGACGAACTCACCGGGATCGAACTCGTCGACACCGCCACCGGCGAGGTCCTGCACACGGATGCCCTGCTCGTGCACATCCGCGTGTCCAAGTCGGACGTCACCGCACGCGGCAGCATCACCCGCATCCTCGCCCAGGACGACGAGGAACTGTGCCCGGTGCGCGCGTTCCGGGCCTGGCGCGCGGTCCTGGTCGACCACGACCAGCCCCTGACCGGGCCGTTGATCCGCCGGATCGACAAGCACGGCCGGATCGGCGCAGCACCCGGCTGCCGGTGGCTTGAACCGCCAGCTTCAAGAAGTCGAAGTGGAGCCGCCAGGCGGTGGAGCGCGAGGTTCTCGTGTTCGGGGTCGAGCGGACCCTTCCCGCCACCGAATGAGCCAAGCTGAAGAAGGCCACCAGCACGAAGTTCACCGCCGTGAAGGAAGCACAACTTCCGGTGGAGGTGACCGAGTACGCCGCGAGGATCCTCGGCAAGCCCATAGACGGGTTCCAGCAACTGGACGTGGATCCTTCCGGGCGCGTAACGAACGTGTCAGGAGCCCCAAACGACTGCGCCATCGGTGGTCGGGCATGTCGTCGGCCCTGAGCGGTCAGTGCTCGTCGCCCAGTTCTGGTGTTTTCGGGTGCCAGTGCGGGGAGATGCTGCCGTCCGGTTCCCAGCCGTACCGCAGGATCTCGGATGCGGGGTGCTGGTCCGTGGCCATGACGCGGGCCAGATTGTCCAAAGCGGCGCCGTCTCCGGCGGCGGCCTGCCGGTATAGCTGTTCGGTGCCGTCCCGGTCCTCGGCCTCCTCCCGCATCTGGGCAAGCGCCCACAGCGCGTCGGTGTTTCCGGCGTCGGCGGCCCGTCCGGCGAGGTGTTCGGCATGTCGGTAGCGTCCGCAGGCGTGTGCTGCACGGGCGAAGGCAGTCAGTTCGTCGGGCGGGGCGGTGCGGGCAGCGGTTTCCCAGAAGCTTGCGGGTGGGCAGGTGTAGCGGCGTTCGTGGCGGCCGTGCTGTTCGAGGTAGTCCGCGAGTCGGTACACCGGACCGCCGCCCGCCGCGGACGTCGACGACGCCGGGGCGCCGACCAGGGGCCCGGTGGGGGTGCGGCGTGGGCGTCGTAGGGGGCCTGTCTGCCGTGGACGGGGCGGGCAAGTTCAGCGAACGCGGTCTCCGGCCAGTCGTCGGGGAGGCTGTCGAGGTTGTCATCGCCGAGGTAGCCGGCGGCCGCGTCGACGATGAACGCCCGGGGCAGGTGCAGGCCCATGCCGAGTCGGCGAGCGTCCATCGCCGCCCGGAGCAGGGCCTTGGCGGGGGCGGTGGCCTGACGGTAGGCACGCAGCAACTCCGGGGCGCCGGCCAGGTCCTGGGTGATCCGGCCGGTGCGGCGGGCCCGCGTCAGCGCTTCGGCGAGCAGCCGATCGCCGCGCTCGGCCAGCTGGTCCGCAGCGCGGACCGCGTCCGCGTCGAAGATGTCCGGGACGTGGACGGTGCGCCTGGCCAGCAGGGTGCGGAACGTGGCTGCGCGGGTCGGGGCCGCCGGGCCGGGGCAGCGCGGTGTAGGGGCCCGCGTACTCCGGCCACAAGGTGCCCAGCACCAGCACCGGGCCGCGACCCTCGCCCTCGCCGCGACGCTCGCCGCAGCCTTCGCGGAGCTCGCCGCGGAACCCCTTCCCCGGCACGCCCGCCGCCCACGACACGCCCTCCGCGCGCTGCCCGGCGCGAGGTACGACCGGTCCAAGTGTCGACGCCGACGCCCGACACCACCGCCGCTGACGACCTCGCCGCCTGTTTGGGGCTCGTGACACGTTCGTTCACAACACCCCTACGCCTGCTCCGCCTTCGGGATCGCCCCCGAGCCCACAAGCACATAGAAGATCTGACAGATCGTCAGGGGTTGGTGTTCGCGGTACTCCTCCAGCACGTCCCGGACCCGCTCGATCAGCTCCCGGGTCTGAGGGCGGGGACTCCACGCGACGAACCTGCGGGGGCGGACCCTGGCGTACACCCGCCCCGACACCACACCCGAGGTCGGCCGCAGGGTGGAGGTCATGGTCCGAACTGTACGGCCCGATCATCTTGCGAATCCCTTGAATCGCGTCCAACCACACGATCGAGCGGCAACACCGAGGGCACCCTCCAC
Organism: Embleya hyalina; assembly: GCF_003967355.1. Lineage (GTDB taxonomy): Bacteria > Actinomycetota > Actinomycetes > Streptomycetales > Streptomycetaceae > Embleya > Embleya hyalina. The sequence continues at coordinate 125,315 of NZ_BIFH01000044.1, forward strand.
GGGCCTCGCATCCACCGAGAACGTGCGCGACATTCCGGTCGCCGAGATGCGATGCTGCGCGGGATGCGGTGCTGCCGAAGGCGGCGACGAACCGACCGGGTAGGGGGTGTGAGGTTCGGTGGGGGCGTCAGTGGGTTGTTCGGTTTCGTGTGTCATCGGGTGTTGGGGTGTTCTCAGCTGGTGGGAGAGGTCTTTCGTGGCTGATCGTGGTGACGGTTGCCCGAATATGCGGTGACAGGAAGCCGTATCGGTCGGTGTCACCTTCGCCGTGTCTCCTTCGTCTGTGTCGTCTCGTCCTCGGCCGCGATCGGCGTGGCGGAGTTGCGCGGCCGTGACGGCACCGGCCACGGCCGCTTGACCGTTCCAACGGGTCGGGTCTCGCCACGCGCGGTTCGTGGTGGGAACCGTCGCCACCCGGTGCGCGTCGATGCTCGACACACGCGAACACGGCCGCCACACCGTCGGCGGCGTGACTTCGACCGGATCCCGAGCACGCGCCCGGGACTCCCCGGCGCCGTGTCGGGGCGACGTGGCATCGTGACGGCAAGCCACGTACTCGACAGGCGTTTTCCGCGTAGGCCCGGGCCGTGGTGTCGTTGCCGATTCGCGGAGGAGGCCCGGTATCGCCGGGTCCGGTCGCATTACCCACGTCACGCGCTGTCACCTGGTCGAGCAACTCGCGGTGACCGCGTGGCGGCCTCGACGGTCTCGTGGCCGTCGGCTGCGCACGGGGAGTCGACGCGTGTGCCGTCTCCGGTTCGTTTCCCCGAGGTGCGCATGTGTGTCGACGCGGGTTTCGGGGGTGTCGGTCAGGGTGTCTGCATCCGTCGGCGGAGTTGCTCCAGTCCGCGTGAGGCCAGGGCGCGGACGCTTCCCACGCTGAGTCCGAGAAGGTCCGCGACCTGTTCCGGCGTGAGGTCGGCGTAGTAACGCAAAACGATGACCTCGCGTTGTCGACGCGGCACCGCGCGCAGGGCCCGCACCAGGGCGTCCCGCTCGATGACTTCGGTGTGTGGTTCGTACGCCGTCCCTTCTCCCGGCGTTCCCGACAGGCGCAGCGCCATCACCCGCCGCCGGAGTGTGGAACGGGACAGGTTCATCACGGTCTGTCGCAGATACGCCAGCGTTTTCGAAGGGTCGCGCAGGCGGTGGCGTGCGGTGTGCACACGGATGAAGGCTTCCTGGACGACGTCCTGGCAACTGTCGGTGTCGTCGAGGAGGAGCGAGGCCAGTCGCCGCAGGGAACCGTAGTGGGCGCGGTAGACGGATGTGAGGAGGTCGACGTCGAGCCCCTCGCGGCTACCGGGGTCCGCATTTGCGGTCACCACGGGAAGACCCGCGTGGAAGGACGGGTCGGACGTCGCGGCCGCGACGACGTCGAGGTCCTCGGCGGCCGGGCCTTCGGCGCTGCCGGGCGTGGATTCCCCGAGGGAGGAGTGCCCGATCAGACGCAGGTAGCGTTCGGCGGCGCTGTCGGCCCTGGCGGGGTCGTGGTTCTTGAGATCGTGGAGCTGGGTCAGCCACAGGCGCCGCTCGTGCTCCGACGCCCGGCCGGGCGCGGCTTCCATGTGTTCCAGCACGGCGATGGCCCGATCGACGAGTCGGTGCTCGACGTCGGTCTCGCTTCGTGTGTTCATGTCCGCCTTCTTTGGGCCTGGCGCAGGCGATGGATGCGGCTGTTCACGGCCTCGGGGCTCAGGCCCGTCCTGGTCGCGATCTCGGCGTGGGTGTATCCCTGCACGACCGACTCCACGATGGTGCGATCGATCGCGTCGGCGAGGGCGCCGACGTAGCGGGAGACGAAGTCGCGGCTGGCGACGGCGTCTTCGGGGCCCTCGTGGTCGAGGCCGTCCACTGCCCAGCGGTCGAGTTCGGGGTCCAACCCGAGGGCAAGGTCCAAGGACTCCTTGCGGTGCTGGGCCGCCCAGGACGCGTAGGCGTCCTTGAATCCCAGGAGCAGGGCGCCGATGAAGAAGGTCTTGAGCGACGCGCCTCCGTCCGGGGTCCATTGCCCCCGATCAGGGCCCGTTCGCGGAAGAAGACGAGTCCTTTGGCCAGGGTGTGGTTGATCAACGTCTCGCGTTCCTCGCCCCGGCCGCGCAGGATGCGACGTTCGCGCTCGTTCGACGTCACCGCGCGGCGTTTGGCCGCGCACAGGCGATAGATCTCGCCGGTGAACAGCCAGTGCAACAGAACGGGGCGCCCGTAGGCGACCAACTCGCCGCAGAAGATCTCGTAGCGCGGCCCGGAGAAGCCGCACGCAACGAGTTCGGCGTGCAACTCGCGGTCGTGGACGCGCACGGCCAGTCGGTCCAGGACGTCGCGCCCGACCACCGCGACCGAGACCCCCTCGTCGGATTCGAGGGCTTCGAGCAAACCGGCCAGCGAAGTGGTGGGCGAGGCCCGGGCCCGGCTCGGCGAACGCCCCACGTGGCCCTCCCCTCGGGCGCCGACGACGACAGCGCGGGCCTGTCGGCACCACTGTTCGAAGTTGTAGGGCGTTACGATGCCGGACGCTCACGCGAATCCCGAATATTCTTTGGGGAATTGCCGAGACGGCGCAACGGACGTGCCTGCGCCGCCCCTATAGCCCCCGCGTGACGAACAGCAACCCATCACCCGAAGGCGCCCCCATCTCCCCGTTGGGCACCGCACGATCCGCCGCCGTCCCGGTCGGGATCGCCGCGGTCGTATCCGGCGCGACGGCCGTCGCCGGGGGGACCGCATGGTGGATCCCGATCGCCGCGGTGGTGACCTGTATCGCGGTCCTGAGCGCGCTCTCACTCGCCTGGTACCGAGCCATACGCCTCGAACGCCGCAGGAGGCTTCGCGACGGATACACGAATCGGGCGGTCGATGTCGCGCTGCACCCCTGGACGGCTCCCGAACAACGCGATGCCGCCGGAAACCTCCTCACCCTCCTGGTTCCCCCACTCCACTCCGACGGGCCCGACGACGCCGCATGAATCAGATCCCGACACACGAACACCGGGCAGAGAACGCGGTTTGCGCCCGGACCCGGCACGCACCGGGCCGTCGCACGCACGCAACAGCCTGGCTCCTCTCACCAGGCGGCTTCGACACGAGGGGAGCACCCCATGGAGTGGGCGACAGTGGCTCGACCTGCCGGACGTATCCCACGGGAACCGTACGCGACCGCCTCGTGCCCGCGCCGGCCTGCGACGCGGCCCCGAGGCGCGAGGAGTCGTGCTCGTTGTGGATCGACGACCTCGACCCGGCCTGCCGGACCCTGTGCGTTCGGGCAGAGACGACGAGGACCCGGCGCGGGCGGGTGGTTCCGTACTCCGCGTTGACCGGGGTTCCGCCGTCGGACTACCTCGCGCGTCGGGCCGGGATCGGTCGGGCCCGTGGGCCGTTGTTCCTGCGGGAGTCGGCGATGGCCTCGTGGTGGTGGATCACCTCGGCGACGAGGAAGTCGAGGAACTTCTCCGCGAAGTCGGGATCGAGCTTGGCGCTCTCGGCGAGCGCGCGCAGCCGCCGTATTTGGGTCGCCTCGCGGGCGGGGTCCGCCGGCGGCAGTCGGCGCTCGGCCTTGAGCACACCGACCCGCCCGGTGCACTTGAACCGCTCGGCGAGCAGATGGATCAAGGCGGCGTCGATGTTGTCGATGCTGTCACGCAGTTCGAACAGTTCGGCGGGCTTTTCGGGCGCCTCGCCCGATCGATCGTCGGTGGTTCCGTTGGCCGTGACGGGTGACCCGGACTGCGACTTCGTCTGCGTTTGACGGTTCATCGGTGCCTTCTCGAGAGGTACGGGTGATTGCTGTGGAGGGATGTTCGAGGACGCGTCGGTCCAGGGCGGAGCAGGGCATCGGGGGCCGCGCGGGCGACCACGGACTTCCCGAGGGATCGGCAGGTCCTTCACAACCGGGTCGATCCCGTGGTTCCCGCGGTCGCCGTCGTGGACGGCGGCGTACGGCTCGACGCGCCGCGCCTCGCTGTGGAACCGCCGGATCCGGATGTGGCCGTCCGGGTCCTCCTCGTCGGTGAAGGACGCGGTGATCGTCATTGCCTTCGAGGCATGGAAGGGGAATCACGACCTGTTCCGTGTGCCGGACCCACTCGTTCCGGCGTCCGGGTCGGGTCCGGTAGCGGCGGAGCTCGTAGAACGGGTCCGACGTCGGGTCCGGGCGGCACGATCTCGTCGATGCGGAAGCGGGCGAGTCCGCGCCGTTCGGCCGCCCACTGGGCCTCGACGATGTCCGAGGCGGGCAGGTAGGAGCGGCCGATCGCGCGGATCTTGCCCGCGCGCAGCAGGTCGGTCAGCGCGCCGAGGGTTTCCTCGATGTCGGTGCCGGGCTCGGGGTGGTGGGCCTGGTAGAGGTCGATGTGGTCGACGCCCAGGCGGCGCAGCGACCCTTCGACCGCGGAGACGATCCACCGGCGGGGGCACGATGATGTCCGACCCGTACCGCAACCCCGACCCGAACCCCACGCCGACCCGTTCGCTCGGCCGGACCGGCATCCGGGTCAGGGCCTACACCCTCCCGGGGGTGGAGGTGTGCGGCCGGTCCGGCGGCACACCTCGCGGGACGGTCAGTCCTGGGTGTATTCGGCCGCGACGTCGATGATCCAGGTGACGCCGAAGCGGTCGGCGAGCATGCCGAAGGCGGGTGCCCACTGGGCGGGGCCGAACGCCTCGATCACGGTCGCGTCCTTGGCGAGGCCCTCCCAGACGGGGGTGACCTCGTCGACGCTGTCGCCGCGGACGGACAGGAAGAACGGCTCCCGGGTGATCGTGGTGCCGTTCTCCCGGCGCGTGGTGGGGGTGCCGGGGGCGGCCGGTGCGTGCTCGCCGGGTACGTCGTAGGCCATGACCCGGAAGCCGTTGTCGGCGACGACCTGACCGAACACGACGTTCGTCGCGCCGGGCAGTTCGGCGGGCATTCCGAAGTCGGCGTAGGTGGCGACGGTGAGCCGGCCGCCGAAGACCGACTGGTAGAACTCCAGGGCCTCGCGGGCCTGGCCGTGGAAGTTCAGGTGGGCGACAGCGTTGAGCGACATCGTGTTCCGGTCCTTCGCGAGTGATTTCCGGTGCCGGAGGTTTCCGGCGACGGGACCGACGATGCCGGCGGTACAGGTCAGGGAACGTCCGTTGTTCGGGTGAAACATGCCGATCGGACGCGTCGCGTGCATCGGCGTGGGCGATCGCCAGGTCCCACTGTGGTTCGGGGGGTGGTGGTGACTGCTGCGGGGGTCCGCGCTGCTGCGATTGAATTGCGGTCGGCCCCGTCTGCGGACGGCCGGGATGACAGGACGTGGACTCGGAGGCGTGATGGAGCCGTTGGGCAGCGGGGATCCGCGTCGGGTGGGCCGGTTTCGGTTGGCCGGGCTGCTGGGGGCCGGGGGAATGGGGCGTGTGTTCTTCGGTCGGGCGCCGGACGGTGTGGCGGTGGCGGTGAAGGTGGTGCACCCGCACCTTCTCAACAGCGGGCAGGACGAGTTCCGGGCCAGGTTCGTCCGTGAGGTCCGCACTGCGCGGGCGGTCGATGCGGCGTTCACGGCGAGAGTGGTGGCCGCCGACGCGGACGCGGATGTTCCCTGGCTCGCGACGGAGTTCGTTCCGGGGATTCCGCTGGGCGCGGCGGTGGAGCGGTTCGGGCCGCTGCCGCGTGAGTCGTTGCTCGTGCTGGCGTCCGGGATGTTCGCGGCACTGGGCGGGATCCACGCGGCGGGGCTGGTGCACCGGGACATCAAGCCGTCGAATGTGATGCTGGACGTCGACGGCCCGAAAGTCATCGACTTCGGGATCGCCCGCCCGGCCGGGGCGACCGCGCTGACCCGGACCGGACAGACCGTGGGCACCTGGCAGTTCATGTCGCCCGAGCAATTCGAGCGGTCCGACGTCGGACCGGAGAGCGACGTGTTCTCCGCCGCCGCGACCCTGGCCTACGCAGCCACCGGCCGCCCGCCGTTCCCCGGCGGCACCCCGCAGGTGCTGTTCGCCAACCTCACCGCCCGCGCACCCGACCTCACCGGGCTTCCCGCAGCGCTCGCTCCCCTCGTCGGGGCCGCCCTCGCGAAGGACCCCCGCGCCCGGCCCACCGCCGCGGCCGCCCGCACGATGGTCCCCGCCCCGGCCACCCGGATCGGCGCCGACCACGGATGGCTGCCCCCACCGTCACCCACGCCGTCCTCCGCACCGCCGCAACCGCGCTCCGGGCCCCGACCCCCGCCGACGGCGCCACCTCGACGAATTCCCGCACGCCCGCCGGCAATCCGCGGGAAGGCCGCGCGGTCGACGAGCGATTGTGGAACAGGAGCACGTCCGACCCGACCCCGTTCACCGCGGACGCCCTGCTGCCCGCGAGGTTCGTCAACGACTTCAACACCGAATACGTCCGAGTGGCCGCGGGGCCCCGGCCGTGCGCCGAGGCTGGCCCCGACAACCTGGTGACCGTGCTCGCCGGGCACGGCTGCATCGAGGTGATGGCCGGGGTCTACCTGGAGCAGGGCAGTTCGAATCCCCCGATCCTGGTGTCCGTCTCCGTCTTCCCGCTGCCCGACGACGCGACGGCCGCCAACGTCTACGACCTCGTGCAGGGCGAGGCGTACTGGCGGATGACGATCTGGTCCGCCGACGACGGCGACGACACCCCACGTCCCGGCGCCCCAATCTCCGGATACCGCTGGGGCCACAATCGCCGCCGCCACCGCTACCTGATCTGCACCCGAGCCGTCCGGACCGATCGTGCCACAGGCGATTGGCTCGAACCGTGGCTCAGAGCCGCGTCCGGACGGGCACACGCGATCTGCGGACCGCAGAACCACCACGGGGACTGACCAGGAGCCGCGGGGTGGTGCAGCCGAACCACCGGTGCGGGACCGCGGCCCTGTCGCGGATGCCTTCGCAGCCGGTGCAGGGGCGGCGACACGGGTACACGCCGCGAGGACGAGGACAAGCGACCCAACCCACCGCGACCACCCCCGACGAGAACACCGTCCACCGCGCCGAGCCCGAGGCCGAGCCCGAGGCCGTGACGTGTTCGTGGCCCTGTTGGGCCGGGACCGATCGCGGTTCCTGCCCTCCGCGTTCCGGCACCGGGACACGGACGCCGCCGCCGACGTACACATCGACCGCGAGCAGGACCCCGAGGCGTGGCACGCCGTCGCGGCGGGTGGGACTTTCGTGGTTGGCC
>NZ_BIFH01000045.1:0-747 GCF_003967355.1 Embleya hyalina
GGTTGTTGCGGCGTGCGTTGTGCCTTGGGTTGCGGGTGGCGGGTGCGGGGCCGGCCGGAGTCGGTGGCGGGCCGCCGCCGGCGTGCGGGGCTCCAAGTCCCGGGCGCTGCCGACGAGACGAGCGCATTGCTCGGCGAAATCCAGCTGGCGGCGGGGAGCGGGGTGGGCGGTTCGGTCGAGTCCTCCGGGGAGCCTTCCCGGGTGGGTCGGGGCGCTTCGAGGGCATTCCTAGAGGAGTTGGGGTTCGAAACCGGATCGCGATGGGTGGCTGTGGGCTTCGGGTTTCGGTGACCTGCGGTTTTGTGAGATCAGGGCGGAAAGTCGGGCGTCGAGTGCCGGTTTCGTGTGCTCCGGCCCCCCTCAATGCCGGTGTTGAGGCCGAACCCGCACAGTCGGAGCCGGCTTTGGGCGTTGCGACCTCACAGCGGCCGTCGACGTGACCGAAAGTGCCCTGTGGGAGCCGAAACCGGATCCCGAGGCACTCGAAACGGCCCCTGCCTGCACTGACCTGCGGTTTTCTCTCACGCCGAGGCAACAGCACCCCGCGCGATCCGGGTTCGTGAACCTTCGTCACCCGCATGCCCACCGCCCGCCGGAAACGCCCGGCCCCCTCGGGAGGCCCCTCGGAGAGCCCGACAGAACCGCCCGATCGCCGCCGGCTTCGGGCGCTGCGACCCCGCAGAGGCCGTCGAGGAGAGCGAAAGTGCCCGGCAGGAGCCGAAACCGGATCCCGAGACACCTCGAACA
>NZ_BIFH01000045.1:1370-130738 GCF_003967355.1 Embleya hyalina
ACCCCACCCGAGCGCCCGCCCTGCCGGCCGCTGCTGGCCGCTTTTCGGTAAGCAACACACTCATCTCGCCGGAACCCCCCCCGTCCCCGAGCCCCGCACGCCGCCGGCGGCCCGCCCCACGAGCCTGACCAGCCCCGCACCGGCCACCACCCCGCAACCACACGCGCAACGCCCGCCGAAAGCCCCGGCCCGGTCGTCCGTGCGTGGGATTTCGCGTTCTGATGGTTGACCTAGTCCACTATTGTGAGGATGGTGGCAGGCAGTTGTCCGGATCAGGGGAGGGACGCCGTGGTCAAGCGGTTCGAGGGACGTAGGGCATTGATCACCGGGGCCAGCAGGGGAATCGGGGCGGCGTTGGCGGTGCGGCTCGCGGCCGAGGGGGCCGATGTGGCGGTGACCGCGCGTACCGTGCGGCAGGGGAATCTGGCCGGGTCGTTGGAGCGGACCGAGACGCTGATCGCCCGGCACGGTCGCCGCACCGCCGTGGTGCCGGCCGACCTGTCCGACGAGACGCAGCGGGCCAGGATCGTGCCCGCCGCCGAGGAGGGGCTGGGCGGGCCGATCGACATCCTGGTCAACAACGCGGCGATGGCCTCGTACGCCTCGCTGCGGGTGTACCCGCAACGCCGCGCCCGGCTGCACTTCGAGGTGAACGTGCTGGCCCCGATGGAGTTGTGTCAGGCCGTGGTGCCGGCCATGGCGACGCGTGGCGAGGGCTGGATCGTCAACGTGACCAGCGGCACCGCCCGGCCGTGGGCGGGGCCGCCGTTCGAGTTGGGGGTGCTCGGGACCAAGAGCGCGGTGTACGGGGCGTCCAAGGCGGCGCTGAACAGGATCACCAACGCGCTGGCGGCGGAGCTGTACGGGACCGGGATCCGGGTCAACACGATCGAGCCCCGGGCCGCGGTACTCAGCGAGGGCGCCGAGGAGTTGGTCGGTGGGCAGTTGCGGCCCGATCAGATCGAGACGATGGACCAGATGGTCTCCGCCACGCTGGAGTTGTGCGACGGGCCGGCGGCGCGGACCGGTGGCGAGTACGTGAGCCTGGACCTGCTGTCGGAGCTGGGCATCAAGGTCTGAGCCGAGCCGGCGGGACCGGATCCGCCCGGGTGGCGCGCCGTCACCCGGGCAACCGCAGCAGCAGCGCGGCGAGCAGGCGGGTCTTGGGGTCGGCCCAGTCCAGGCCGGTCAGTTCGCCCGCCCGGCGGATCCGGTAGCGCAGCGTGTTGGGGTGGATGTGCAGCGCCGCGGCGGCGGCGCGCACGTCGCCCAGCGCGTCCAGCCAGGCCAGCACCGAGTCCGCGTACTCCGTGTCGTGCTCGCCGTCGTGCGCCCGCAGCCCGATCAGGCGCGGGTCGCGGATCTCCCGATGCTCGGTCAGCAGCGCCTGGACCTCCCCGTACAGCACCTCCGGGCGTACCTCCGACAGCGCCGCGACGTCGGCCGACACCCCGCCGGTCGCCATCGCGTCCAGCACCCGGTCGGCCGACTCCCGGGCCGCGACGGTACGGGCCAGGCTCGGCGCCGGATCGCCGACCGCGCCGCGCACCGCCAGGTCGAGGTGGCCGTGCGCGGCGGCGGCGATCTCGTGCGCCCAGCCGAGCGCGACCGCCTCGGGCGGCGGCGCGGACAGCAGCACATAGACCCTCTGGCCCAGCGGCGCGACCCGGGCGTGGCTGTGTCGCGCCGCCGCGTAGACCGAGACCAGGTTCGCCAGTTCGGTCCGGGCCAACTCCTGCGCCGACTCGTCGGGGACGTCCGCCCGCACCGCGAAGCCGAGCACGAGCACCGGCCGCACCGGGTCCAGGCCGAGTTGCGCGGCGGCGGCCCGAGCCGCGATCGAGCCGCCGAGCAGGCCCGCCACGCTCTCCCGGGTCGGCCCGGCCTCCGCGGCCGACCTGGCCCGCCGGCGCACCAGGTGCAGCGTGGCCACCCGCGCCGCACCGACCAGCACCTCCTCGGCCCGATCGGCGAGCGGCCGGCGGCCCTCCTGGACCCAGATCGTGCCCAGCCACCGCCCACCGGCGTGCACCCCGACCGCGAGCCGGCGCCGGATGCCCAGGTCGGGCCGCTCCTCCACGGCGACCACCTGCGCGGTGGTGCGCAGCCGGTGGAACACGCCCCAGTCGCGCAGCCGGGCCATGTACTCCTCCGGCCCCTGCCACCCCAGGATGGACAACCGCCGCAACTCGTCGGCCTCGTCCGGCCCGGTGGCCCGCGAGTAGGCCAGCACCCGGTTGGCGCTGTCCTCGATGCTGACCCCGCCGCCGGTGAGCATCGCGGTGGTCTGGGCGAGCGAGAACAGGTCGCCGCCGTCGGGCGGTTCCGTGTCGGGCCGCTCGTCGAGGGCGGCGTGCGCGAGCGCGGCCACCTGTTCCCAGCGGGCCTCGGGGCGCACCGACAGCAGCACCACGCCCGCCGCGTCGGCGACCTCGCGCAGCGCCGCGCTCTCCCCCTTGACCGCGATCGCCGCCGCGCCGGCCGCACCCGCCGCCCGCACCGTGCCCGCCGCGGCCCGGCCGCGCAGGCCGACCGCGAGCAGCAGGTCGCCCGGCATCACGTGCGGCTCCTCCTCCGGATCCAGGATCGACACGTGTCGGACCGCCGCCTCCAGGCCGCCGGCCGCCGCCGCGACCCGGATCGGGCCGTCACCGACCGGGCCGCCGAGGGCGGCGAGCAGTTCACGCAGCGGGACGCCGGATTCGGGCACGTTCGACCCCTTCGTGGATGCCGCGGGGTGTTGGTCGATGGGCCAAGCGCGGAGTTTCGAGTTTAACCGATCGGATAAACACCCGACGGCGGTCGCGGCCTACCGTTGAGCGCGAGATCCGCGTCCGCACACGGCGCACACGCACCGCACATCCGCACGCGGATCACCGCACGCGCCTCACCGCGCACACATGACCGCGCACGCACTCCGCGCACGCACCTCCACACGCACCCCGCCGCAGATCACCGAACAGGAGCGCCGTCTTGGACGCTGTGACCCAGGTTCCCGCCCCGGTCAACGAGCCGGTACACGACTACGCCCCCGGCACGCCCGCGCGGGCCCGCCTCGAAGCGAAGCTCGCGGAACTGGCCGCGGCCCCGATCGACCTCCCGATGACCATCGGCGGCAAGCGGCGTATGGGCGCCGGCAAGCGCGAGGACGTGGTCCAGCCGCACAACCACGGCGCGCGCCTGGGCACCTTCGCGCACGCGGACGCCGCCGACGCGCAGGACGCCGTCGACGCGGCCCTCGCCGCCGCGCCGGGCTGGCGCGACCTGTCCTTCGACGACCGCGCGGCGATCTTCCTCAAGGCCGCCGACCTGCTCGCCGGCCCGTGGCGCGAGACGCTGGCCGCGGCGACCATGCTCGGCCAGGGCAAGAACGCCCAGCAGGCGGAGATCGACTCCTCGTGCGAGCTGATCGACTTCTGGCGCTTCAACGTGCACTTCGCCCGGCGCGCGCTGGCCGAGCAGCCGATCAGCAGCCCGGGTGTGTGGAACCGCACCGACCACCGGCCGCTCGAAGGCTTCGTCTACGCGATCACCCCGTTCAACTTCACCGCCATCGCGGGCAACCTGCCCACCGCGCCCGCGCTGATGGGCAACGTCGTGGTCTGGAAGCCGTCGCCGACGCAGACCTTCTCGGCCGTCCTGCTGATGGAACTGCTCGAAGAGGCCGGCCTGCCCCCGGGCGTGATCAACCTGGTCACCGGCGACGGGATCGCGGTCTCCGAGGTGGCGCTGCGCCACCCGGACCTGGCGGGCATCCACTTCACCGGCTCCACCGCCACCTTCCAGCACCTGTGGCGCACGGTCGGCGAGAACATCGCGGGCTACCGCACCTACCCGAGGATCGTCGGCGAGACCGGCGGCAAGGACTTCGTGGTCGCCCACCCCAGCGCCGACCCCGCCGTGCTGCGCACCGCCCTCGTCCGCGGCGCGTTCGAGTACCAGGGGCAGAAGTGCTCGGCCGCCTCGCGCGCCTACATCCCGCGCTCGATCTGGGAGTCCGGCTTCAAGGCGGACTTCCTGGCCACCGTCGACGGGCTGTCGATGGGCGACCCGACCGACCTGAGCCACTTCCTGGGCGCGGTGATCGACGAGCGCGCGTTCGCCAAGAACAAGGGCGCGATCGATCGGGCGCACGCCGACGAGACGGTGGAGGTGGCGGCCGGCGGGACCTACGACGACAGCGTCGGCTGGTTCGTCCGCCCGACGGTGCTGGTCTCCGCGAACGCGGACCACGAGATCTTCAAGGACGAATACTTCGGCCCGATCCTGGCCGTGCACGTCTACGAGGACGACGCCTACGACATGATGCTGGCCCAGATGGAGTCGGTCTCCGCGTACGGCCTGACCGGCGCGATCATCGCCCAGGACCGCGAGGTCATCGCGCACACCGCGCACGTGTTGCGGTTCGCGGCGGGCAACTTCTACATCAACGACCGACCCACCGGTGCGGTCGTGGGGCAGCAGCCGTTCGGCGGCGGGCGGGCGTCGGGCACCAACGACAAGGCCGGCGCGATGCAGAACCTCACCCGCTGGGTCAGCTCGCGCTCGATCAAGGAGACGTTCGTCCCGGCGACGGACCACCGCTACCCACACATGGGCTGACCCCACCCCACCGGTATTTCGGGAGAAGAACATGCTCCGCAGCCCCATCCTCGCGGCGGCCCGCTCGCCGCGGACCCGCTCCCTGGTCGAGCACCTGCCGCCGACCCGGGCCATCGTGGACCGCTTCGTCGCGGGCGACGTGCTCGACGACGCCGTCCGGGTCACCCGCGAACTCGTCGGGACCGGGCGCAAGGTGACGCTCGATCACCTCGGCGAGGACACCACCGACCGCGCGCAGGCGGACGCCACGGTGGACGCGTACGACACGCTGCTCGACACGCTCGGCGAGACCGGCCTGGCCCGCGACGCCGAGGTGTCGGTCAAGCTGTCCGCGGTGGGCCAGTTCCTGCCCGGCATCGGCGAGCGGACCGCGCTGGAGAACGCCCGGCGGATCTGTACCGCCGCCGCACGGGTGGGCACCACGGTCACCCTGGACATGGAGGACCACACCACGACCGACTCGACCCTGGGCATCCTGCGCGAGTTGCGCGTGGACTTCCCGTGGGTGGGCGCGGTGCTCCAGGCGTATCTGCGGCGCACCGAGCAGGACTGCCGGGACCTGGCCTACGAGGGCTCGCGGGTGCGGCTGTGCAAGGGCGCCTACCAGGAGCCGGAATCGGTCGCGTTCCAGGACAAGGGCGACGTGGACCGGTCCTACGTGCGCTGCCTGCGGATCCTGATGGAGGGCAAGGGCTACCCGATGGTGGCCTCGCACGACCCGCGCCTGATCGCCATCGCGAGGCACCTGGCGGACCGGGCGGGTCGGGCGCCCGGCAGCTTCGAGTTCCAGATGCTCTACGGCATCCGCCCCGAGGAGCAGACCCGGATCGTCGAGCAGGGCGACCTGATGCGGATCTATCTCCCCTACGGCGCCGAATGGTACGGCTACTTCATGCGCCGGCTCGCCGAACGTCCCGCCAATCTGACCTTCTTCCTGCGCGCGATGGCCACGAAGAGCTAGGCAGGGCGGGGCGGTTCGCACAGGCGCCGGACGGGAGCGGTTCTCCCGTCCGGCGCCCGCCTTCGTTTCCACCACGGGCACGGGCGACCCGGCTACCCGCGCCCGCACACCCGGCCAGTGCGGGCGGCGCTTCGCGCATGGCGCGGCCCGTGTCGCGGGTCCGCGGGATCGGCGTCCGGGCGCACTGACAGCATGGACCGATGGATGCAGTGGGCCTGGGCGACTTCACGGTGCGCCGCGCGAGCGAGTCGGACACGAACGCGGTGGTCGGGATCGACGTGATCGCGATGACGGGTGACGCCGAGCGGCGGGCGCACATCGCGAGGTGGTGCCGGCAGGGCGCGGTGACCGTGGCGGAGGACGCGTCCGGCCTGCTCGGCTACTGCGTGGTGGAGTACACCTTCTTCGAACAGGGCTTCGTCGCGATGCTGATGGTGACGCCGCCGGCCCGCGGCAGGGGCGTCGGGCGCGGGTTGTTGGACGCCGCGGCGGCCTCGTGTACGACTCCGAAGCTGTTCACGTCGACCAACGTTTCCAACCAGCCGATGCAGCGACTCCTCGGGCGAGCCGGATGGAGTCCGGTGGGCCTGGTACACGGCCTCGACGAGGGCGACCCCGAGCTGTTCTACCTCTGCGCCGCCCGCGGGTCGGGCCGCCGGCATCCGTGACCCGTGGACCCGTGACCCGTGACCCGACGCGGGCGGCGTGCCGGTCGGCCGTGGGTCAGACCTGGTTCTCGCCGCCGTCGACGTACAGGTTGGCGCCGAGGATGAAGCTGCTCTGTTCGGAGGCGAGGAACGCCACCACGTCGGCGACCTCGTCCGAGCGTCCGATCCGACCGAGCGGGACGCCCGCGGTGAATTCCGCCTTGCTGACGGGCGTGGTTCCCGTGGCCGCCAAGGTGTCGAGTCCGGGGGTGTCGATGGTGCCCGGGGAGACCGCGTTGACCCGGATGTTCCGGCCCTTGAGTTCGTTGGCCCAGGTCCGGGCGAAGGACCGGATCGCCGCCTTGGAGGCCGCGTAGGTCCCGAACGCCGGTACGCCGTCGTCGGCGCGCACGGAGGAGTTCAGGATCACCGACGCGCCGTCGTTGAGCAGGGGCAGCGCTTTCCGCACCGTGAACATCGTGCCCCGGACGTTGACGCCGAAGGTCTCGTCGAAGTGCTCCTCGGTGGTCTGCTCCAGCGTCGCGAACGACGCGGCGGCGGCGTTGGCGAACAGTATGTCCAGGCCCCGGCCCCGGGCGCGGACCGCGTCGTAGAGCCGGTCCAGGTCGCCCGGATTCGCGATGTCCCCCACCACCGCGGTGGCGCTCGCCGCGCCGATCGTCGCCACGGCCGCGCCCAGTACGGCGGAGCGCCGGCCGGTGACGAACACGTGCGCGCCCTCGGCCGCCAACCGCACGGCGGTGGCCAGGCCGATCCCGGTGCCGCCGCCGGTGACGACGGCGGTCTTGCCTTCGAACTGCCCCATGTGAACGCCCTCCACGATATTCAGTACCGATCGGTACTGAAGTGGACCGTAGCACATCTGTACCGATCGATCCCGAAGGGTATGGTGGGCGACATGGAGACGCTGGGGAAGGCACCGATCGGCCGGCCGAGAGGCTTCGACACCGACGAGGCCCTCGAACGCGCCATGCGGGTCTTCTGGGAACTGGGCTACGAGGGCGCCGGCCTCACCGACCTGACCAACGCCATGGGCATCACCCGCTCCAGCATGTACGCGGCCTTCGGCAACAAGGATGACCTGTTCCGGAAGGCGCTGGAGCGCTACACCGAGGGCCCCGCCTCGTACGCGGCCCGGGCCCTCCTCGAACCGACCGCCCGACAGGTGGCCGGCGCGATGCTCGACGGCGCGGTCCGGGCCACCACCCGACCGGGCTGCCCCACCGGCTGCTTCGGCGTACAGGCCTCGTTGGTCGCCGGCGCCACGGCCCGGGACGCCCGCGACGCTTTGATCACCTGGCGCGAGGAGGCCATCGCCCGCCTCCGCGACCGCTTCGATCGAGCCGTCGACGAGGGCGACCTGCCCGCCGACGCCGACCCGACAACGCTCGCCCGCCACCTCATGGCCCTGGCCAACGGCATCGCGGTACAGGCCGCCGGCGGCACACCTCGCGACGACCTACAGCAGATCGCCGACGCGGCGATGCGAAGCTGGCCACCGCTCTGAGGGCCGGGTGGGGCGGGTGGGCGGGCGGCGAGCACGAGGCCGACCGACCAGCGACTCGCCTTCGGGCGGGGACGGATCCCGGCGGGGCGCGGTGGCCGGTCGGGGTGTGTGGCGAGGGTTGGTCTTTGGCTTGCGGGATGCCGGTGCGGGGTCTGTCCGGGACGTGGGGTGGGCCGCCGCCGGCGTTCGGGACTGCGGGAACCCGGCAGTTTTGACGAGACTCGCGCGTTGCTCGGCGAAAACCGGCCAACAGCGGGGTGGGTGGGGAGGCGGTCCGGTCGGGTTGTCCGGGGAGGCTTCCCGGGTGGGTGGAGTATGTGGCGCGGGTCGGTCTCGGCAGGGGCGTTGATGGGGCCGGAGCGCACGAAACCGGCACTCGACACCTGATTCTCCCTGCCGGCCCCGCAAAACCGCAGGTCACCGAAATGCGACGCCCCCAGCCGTCCGACGCAAACCGGATCCGGACCCCGGTCGTCCGAACACCGGCGCGGCCCCGAGCGACCACGGCAACCCCCGCCCGCCCACCGCGAGATGGGGCCTCGTCGCCAAGGCGCCCGCCCCACGCCACCCGGCTCGTTCCCGCCCGCAACCCCTCCTTGCGTGCCCCGGCCGCGTGTGGGTGGGCGCGGACGATCGAAGAGTCCACGGACACCGCTCAATCGACCCGCCGAGCGTGTCGTCCCGCCTCGACGAGGCGGTGCCCCCGGTCGTGGCCTCGTTCGCCGCGCGCGAGCCCGAAGTCCCGCGCCCGACCGGGCCCGATCGGCGCCGACGCCTTCCCCGGTCGGCGATCGATCACATGCACCAAATATACCTTTGTCGTATATTTGTTACGCATTTTCCCCTGCTCGGATGACCCGGCATCGGCTTCGGGCTCCGGGCGCTCGGAAGGAGCAGGTCATGGAGCGATACGAGAGCACGACGGAACCGCAGGAGTACGTGGCACCCGAGGTGGTCGAGGTCGGCGGGTTCGCCGAAGTAACCCTCGGCCAGCAGGGGGAACTCCTGGAATTCATCCTGGAACGAACGTCCTGACGAAATCGGGTGAACGGCCCCCACACGGGCGGCCGAGGATCCGGGCTACGAACGGGAGAGGCCGTTGTCGGTGGAGGCGGGGTTCGTCGTACTCCCGGACTGTGCCGGCGCGGCGGCCGTGGCCCGGATCCTGCTCGCGGACGGTGCGCAGGTGTTGGCGCACGCGTCGGGCCGGCCGTGGCTGGTCGGCCGCCGGCTTCCCGGCACCCTGACGACGGTCGCGGTCGGACGCGACCGGCTGGCCCTGATCGGCCACTGCCCGCTCGCCGCCGGCGAAGCGGAGCGAGCCCTGGCCGGCGCACACGACGCGGCCGGGCTCGACGCGCTGGCCCGGCGCCTCCCCGGCAGCGCCCACCTCGTGGCCTCCTTCGACGGCCGGGTCCGCGTCCAGGGCACCCTCTCGGGTGTCCGGGCGGTCTTCCACACCGGCGTCCACGGCACGCCGGTGGCCTCCGATCGGCCGGCCATCCTGGCCGGCCTCACCGGCGCCGACGTGGACGACGAGGCACTGGCGCTGCGACTGCTCACCCCCTTCGCACCCCACCCGCTGGGCCCACGCCCCGTGTGGCGCGGAGTACGGCAGGTGCCCGAGGACTGCTGGCTGCTGCTCGCCCCCGACGGCACCACCCGCACCGTGCGCTGGTGGCACCCGCCCCCGGCGGAACTGACCCTCCACCAGGGCGCGCCCGCGGTACGCACGGCGCTGCGCGAAGCGGTCCGCACCCGCGTCGCCGCCACGCCCGACGGCCTCGTCAGCAGCGACCTCTCCGGCGGCTTGGACTCCGGCACCCTCACCTGCCTGGCCGCCGCCGACAGCCGCCCGGGAACCCTGCTGACCGTGTGCGCCCCGCAACTGGACCCCGGCGGCGACGACATGGCCTTCGCCCGCCGCCTCGGCGACCGACTCCCGGGAACCACGCACCTGTTGCTCGACCACGAACACGCCCCGACCATGTACGCCGGCCTGGATCACCCCGGCGGCTTCGTACTGCCCGACGGGCCGCCTTCGTGGGTACGCGCCGGGGCCTGGTTCGCCGACATCACCCACCACGTCGCCGGCCGCGGATCCCGCCTGCACCTGTGCGGACACGGCGGCGACGAACTCTTCACCCCGGCCCCGGCACACCTGCACAGCCTGGCCCGCGCCCACCCCCTCGTCGCCCTGCGGCACGCCCGCGGACACGGCGCCCTCGCCCACTGGCGACCGCGCGCCACGGCCCGCGCCCTGGCCGACTCCCGCACCTTCCCCGCCTGGCTCGACCACAGCGCCCGGCACCTGACCGCCCCCGCGCCCCCGCAGTTCCACCCCGCCCTGGGCTGGACGCCGCCACTGCGCATGCCCGACTGGGCCACTCCGGACGCCGTGCACACCGTCCGCGCCCACACCCGCCGGGCCGCCGTCGAACGCCCCGCGCCGCTGGCCCCGGACCGCGGGACGCACAGCACCCTGGAGCGGGTACGACAGGCCGGAGCCGCCATCCGCTACGCCGCCGCGCTCATGGCCGCGCACGGCGTCGACTTCGCCGCACCGTACCTGGACGACCGCGTGATCGAATCCGCCCTGGCCGTACGCCCCGACCACCGCGGCAGCCCCAACCGCTACAAACCCCTGCTCGCCGAAGCCATGCGCGGCCTCGTACCCGACGAACTCCTGGTCCGCGCGACCAAGGGCGAGTACGGAGAGGACGCCTACACCGGGCTGCGCCGCCACCGCGCCACCCTGCTGGGGCTCTTCGAGCACTCCGCCCTCGCCGGCCGCGGCCTGGTCGACGACCACCGTGTACGCGCCACCCTCCTCGGCGACCATCCCACCGTCCGGCCGCTCATCGCCCTGGAACCCACCCTGGCCTGCGAGCTCTGGCTCCGCGATCCAACCCACCCGCACCGGTCACCGGCCGCCGCCACCCGAGGAACACCGTGACGTTCGCCCTCAAACCCGACGTGAGCCTGACTCCCACCGAGCACGGCACGGTGCTGCTCGACGAGCGCCGCGGCCGATACTTCCAACTCAACCCCACCGGCACCCTGGTCCTGCGAACCCTCCTGGACGGTGCCACCGCCCATCAGGCCGCCGAACTCCTCAGCGAGCGTTACGGCATCACCCGCGAACAGGCCGCGACGGACGTCGCGGCCCTGCTCGAGAACCTGCGCAAGAGGAAGCTGGCCGGCCGGTGACCACCCCGAGCGCACTCGAGGCAGGCCGCCCCCTGACCCGGCGCCGGAACGTCACCGCCCGCCTGGCCGTCGGCGCCGCCCGCGTAGTCGCCGCACTCCCACCCCGCGGCATCCGCGCCACCCTGCACCTGGCCCGCACCGGCGCCACCCCCGCCACCGCCGCCCAGGCCCAGGCCGCCCGCGACGCCGTCGTCGCCGTCAGCCTCCGCTGCGCCGGTCGGGGCTGCCTGCAACGCTCATTGGCCACCGCACTGCTGTGTCGACTCGGCGGCACCTGGCCGACGTGGTGCACCGGTGTGCGCACGGGCCCATTTCGCGCCCACGCCTGGGTGGAGGTCGACGGCACCCCGGTCGGGGAGCTCGAACCCACCGGCTACTACCACCTCACCCTCAGCGTCCCCCCACGCAAAACGCGGTGACCGCCGGCGGTCGTGCGCACCCGCACCGGTGCTCAGGTGCCGCGGCAAAGCCCGGGCCGAACATCACCGAAGTGTCGCCCGCGCCGGACGGAAACATCGAGCCGATCCCGATCAGCGCGACCGCGCCGATGAACAGGCCACAACACGTCGGCGCACAGTACATGCGGCTCACCCACCCCGGCGCACGCCTCACGACGAGGCTGCATCTCGCGGTGGACGGACGGGGGTTGCCGTTGTCGATCGTGATCACCCGGGGCAGACCGGGGACGCGCCGGCGTTTCGAAGAGGAAGGAGCCGGGATCCGGTTTGCGATGGACGGCTCGGGACTTCACATTTCCGTGACCTGCGGTTTTGCGGGGGCCGGCAGGGAAAGTCGGGTATCGAGCGCCGGTTTCGTGTCCTCCGCCCTCGTGAACGCCCCCACGGAGACCGAAAGTGCCCGGCGAGAACCAAACCCGGATACCGCGCCCTCCACACAAGGCACCCATCACCGCCGACCAGCGGTCTCCCCCACATCGCGGCCGCAACACCCCACCCCATCCGAATCCGCACACCCGCGCCACATACCCCACCCACCCGGAAACGCCACCCGGAGAACCCGACCGGACCGCCACCCCGGCCACCCGCTGCCGGCGCTTTTCCGCCGAGCAACGCGCCCGTCTCGCCGGAAACTCCCCGCTCCCGCAGCCCCGAACGCCGGCGGCGGCCCATCACCGACTCGGACAGGCCCCGCACCGGCCACCCGCAGCCGAAGTCTCAACGCGCGCCGGAACCGCCCGGCCCATTCGGGAAGGCTCCGGAGCAGATTCGACCCGAGCCCCCTCCCCGCCGCAAGCACCCCACCCACCCGGCAACGCCCCGACGACTTCCCCCACTTCCACCATCGGAGGTCAGACGGGTCGAGTCATCGGCCCTTCGCGGTACATCTCGGCGGCAGGTGCGGTGGTGACCCTCTCGGCGAGGGCGCCGTATTCGTATTCGACCATCCACCGGACACCGTCATGCCAAACGCGGGTAATGGTGCCGAGATGATGACGTCGCGTGTGGTGGTCGACCTTGCGCCACAGGTGTTCGCCAACAGCCCAGGGAGGCGTGCCGGACATGATCTCTCCTTGCGTATGGAACAGGACGACAGGGTCGTGGACTTCGGCACGCGCACGGTGGGCGATCATCCGCACATAGCCCGGAGAAAACCCGGTGACCCGGGCAATGCCCTCCGCCGATATGCCACCCCGATGCGCATCGGCAACGGCCCCCCGCAACGCAACCCCGGCGACCCGGCAACAGCGGTGGTGATCGCGCCACCGGCACGGTGACGCCGTCGCGGGATCGAGCCAAAGGCCCTGAAGCCGATTGCGCTCAGCCACAGTTGCGACAAGACGGACGAGAATTGGCGGGTACACAAAGCTGCTTTCGACGGTGGCGGACGGCATCGAACGGGGCTCAGCCGCTCGAGTCCGAAAGCGACCCAACCGACGGCGCCGGGAAGGTCCGCATCAGGTACATCCGCGACTCGTGCACCAAAGCGGTCAGTTCGGCTCGCGTGACGTCCAGGGGATTACGACCGGGTGCGGTGATCCGGATCGGACGGACCTCGTCGCCGGACGGGGACACGGAAATCATGTGGGACTCCAGCAAGGATGTGAGACCCGGTCTCCGCATCCGCGCCGGTGGCTACGGGGACCGGGTGCCGCCCGCCGGGCATGGCCGGAATCGGACGGCGGCAGGGGACAGTTCAGGTGCCGTCAACATGCGGTAAGCACGGCGCGAAGATCCGAGCCGCGTCGAAGTCGGGGCCTGAGAAGGTCTGTCCGACACGAATACCAGGCACCCCTGACGCCTGGTAGACGATGGGCAACCCGCCCGTGGGTTGTTCTGCTGTCATGACCCCAATACTGCCCGTCATCACATACGGTGAGGAGGTATCCGGCGGTTACACCAGGATTCGTAACCTTCATCGAGAAATCCGTAACCACGTGTCCCCGCCGGGCAATCTCCTGTAATCACATCGACCGGGAGGCAGAAACCGTGCCGCCGAAGCCCAAATCCCCGAGCGCTGCCCGACGACTCTTCGGGGGCCAAGTACGCTTCCATCGCAAGAGGAAGGGACTCACACAGGAACAACTGGCCGAGTTGGTGAACCAGTCCGCATCCCTCATCCACGCCATCGAGTGCGGCAGACGGCCCGCGCTCTCACCTCTGTTGGAACACCTCGACCGGGAACTCGACGCCGGCGGAGCTCTCATGGATGCGGCCGGGTATCTGGTCGGCGAGAAGGTTGCCGAATCATTCGTTGAGACAGCCGAGTTGGAGAAGCAGTGCGTCGCTGCGGACTCGTTCCAGCTCTCGCTCATCCCCGGATTGCTACAGACCGAGGATTACATGCGCGCATTGCTTCGCGCCGCTCGCCCACCGTTGGAGGACGACGACATCGAAGCCCGTGTCCAAGGTCGCATCGAACGGCAGAAGTTGCTCACGCGGAAGCCGACAGCAATCTGTAGTTACGTCGTCGAGGAGCAGGTCCTTCGACGGCCCATCGGCAGCAAGGCAATCCTGAAGGCCCAGCTGGGAAGACTCCTCGAATGCTCGGCTATGCGCAATGTGTCAATCCAACTCATGCCGACACAGTGCATGGAGCACGTCGGGCTTGACGGGCCGATGCTGCTGCTGGAGATGCCGAACGGACAGGTGATCGCTCACCTTGAGTCCCAAGCCGGAGGCGCGCAGGTGACCGATCCCGAACTGGTCAGAGTCTTGCGCCAGCGATATGGAATCATCCGAGCACAGGCGCTCACGATGGCGGACTCGGCCGCGCTCATCCGGAAGATGGCAGGAGAGCTATGAAGTCAGATACCACGACGTGGCGTAAGAGCAGTTACAGCGGAACTCAGGGGGACGACTGCGTCGAGGTCGCCGCACTGACCAGCGCGGTCGGCGTCCGCGACAGCAAGGTCGGCGACTCGCCGGTCATCCGGACCCGCGCCGAGTCCTGGACCACCTTCCTCGACTCGCACCGCTGAGCAACCCGAGTCCGCTCCGTCTCCGATCGGTCGGCGGCGGGGCGGATGGTGGGTCCACGGTTCCCCACCGGCGCGGTGAGGCGACTTCCGACGGTGATCTCCTGATTCGGCAGCGCCCCGTTGCGCTCGCGACCATCGTGTTCGCGAGGGTGGCGGCATGTCCTGCACGCTACCCTCGTCGATGCGCCCGGGGTGCCGATTCGTGTGGTTACCGCCCGATGAGGTGCGCGATTTCGGACAGCGAATCGATCGTCCAGTCGGCGCGATTCACCTCGGGATCACCCGCCCACAGGTAACCCCAAGGTCCGCGCCGTACCAAGGCCGTGCGCAACCCGGCCCGGGCCGCCGGAACGTGGTCGTTCACCGGGTGATCACCTACATACAGGATCTCGTGGGGCTCCCCCGGAGCCCATGCGAGCAGCCGCAGGAAGAAGGCATCCTCGGGCTTGGCGACACCCCACTCCTCGGACACCGCCACGGCGTCCACCGGAAGGTCCAACGCGCGCAGCAACTCGCCCGCTCGCCGCGTCTGGTTGCCCGCGACACCCACCCACACGCCCGCCGCCCGCAACTCCACCAACGCCGGGCGCACATCCGGATACAGGTCCCACTCCTCCAGTACCTCGCCGACGCCGGCCGCCTCGCGCGCGGTGCGCTCGGCGTCCACGTCGAAACCCGGCCGGATCCGACGCAACGCCTCCGCGTTGTCCATCCCCAGGGCTGTCACCGCCCCGACCAGGGCCGACATGGTGTGCGCCGGGACTCCCACCCACTCGGCCCAACGCCCCCAGAACCGGGCATCGTCGGTCAGGGTCTCACCCACGTCGAAAACGACACTCCTGATCATGCGACCCAGGCTATGGCGCGACCGCCTCCGCACCAGCCCGAAGGCTCGCCGCCGAAGCGGGCGAACCGCGTTGATGGCCCATCAGATGGTGGACGGGTGCCTGTCCTGGGGCGACGTCGTGCGGGCCCGGTTGCGGCGGCCGGCGGCCAGGTGGTGGAGCAATGTGGCGGCGGTCAGGGCGGCTGCCGGGTAGCCGAGTTGGGGTGGGGTCAGGGCCGGCCATTGTTGGGTCAGGCCGCCGAGGGCGCCGCCGAGGGCGATTCCGGTGTAGATGGCGCAGGAGTTGAGGCCCAGGAGTACCGGCGCGGCGGTGGGGTGTAGGGCGATGAGTCGGTGTTGTTGCGGGACGACGATGATGCCGACGGCCCCGCCCCAGATCACGGCCCACACCATCGCCGAGGCCAAGGTGTGTACGGCCGCGGGCGTGAGGGCCAACGCGACGGTGGCCACCGTGAGCGCGACGGTGAGGACCCGTGTGGGGTCGCGGCGGTCGACCAGGCGGCCCGCCGCGAGGTTGCCGGCCAGGGTGCCGGTGCCCCAGGCCGTCAGGATCAGGGTCAGCCGTCCGTCGGAACCGGCGGTGGCGTCGTCGAGCGCGGGTGCGATGTACGTGTAGAGCGTGTAGGAGCCCAGGAACGTCAGCGCGGTGATCGCCAGCAGGCTCAGCACACGACGCTGCCGCAGCGGGCGCAGGCGGTCGGCCAGGGATGCCGCCGGCAGGACCACCTTGGGCAGGCCGAGCGCCACGCCGACCGCGGCGAGCAGGCCGAGTCCGGCGACGGCCCACAGGGTGAAGCGCCAGTCGGTGCGGCCGATCAGCGTCCCCAGCGGCAGCCCGACGGCGGTGGCCAGGGTCAGGCCGCCGAGTACGAACGCCAGTGCCCGCCCGCGGCGTTCGGGCTCGACGATGGCGGCGGCCGTACCGGACGCGGTCGAGGTGATCGTGCCGGCGCCGATCGCGGTGAGGACGCGGGCGGCCATGACCACCTCGTAGCCGGTGCCGATCGCGGTGAGGGCGTTGCCGACGACGAACACGCCGAGCGCCACGAGCAGGGCCGTACGTCGGTCCAGGGCACCGGCCACCGCCGCCATGACGGGTGCCGACACGGCGAGGACCAGGGCGAAGACCGTGACCAACTGCCCGGCGGCGGGCGTCGAGACATCCAGGTCGTCGGCGATGGACGGGAGCAGACCGGCGATGACGTAGCTGTCGGTGCCGACGGCGAAGGTCGCCAGGGCCAACGGCGCGAGTCGTTTGAACATGGGGCGGCGCTGCCTTCCGGTGCGGCGGATCGCAAGAGTTGACGAGTCGGCAGCGTAGGCAATGCATGGATGCTTGTCCATGTATCAATGTGTCGGATAGGCTCGGCGCGACGCGATGAGCGGCGGCGGCAGGAGCCGAAGCGGCAGGAGCAGGAGGCGGACGATGCGTGAGGTGTCACAGCCGACCCGGGACGCCATCCGGCTCGTGGACGTGTTGCGCGCGCTCGGCGATCCCGTACGGCTCGAACTCGTGCAGCGGCTCGACCGCACGGGCCCGGACAACTGCTCCGCGGCCGGCGAGGAACTCGACGTGCACCAGACGACGTTGTCCCACCACTACCGGGTGTTGCGCGAAGCCGGCGTCACCTGGACGACCATCGAAGGCCGGACCCGGCTGGTCCGGGTACGCCGGGACGACCTGGACGACCTCTTCCCCGGCCTCCTCGACTCCGTCCTCGCCGGAGCACGCCGAAGCCGGCCGACACCCGACCACTGACACACGGCCCGCGGGCGCGGGCGCGGCTAACCCTTCGCGCGATGGCGTACCTGTACCTCGGTGAACGCCTCCACGCCCCAGCGGCCGTTCTCGGAGCCGACGCCGCTCCACTTGTGGCCGCCGAAGGGCTGGTCCGGGTGGACCGCGAAGTGCGTGTTGATCCAGGCCGTCCCGCATTCCAGCTCGCCCGCCACCTCGGCGGCGCGATCGGCGTCGGCGCCCCAGACCGAGCCGCACAGGCCGAAGTGGGACGCGTTGGCGCGCTCCACCACGTCGTCGAGCGAGGTGTACCGGACCACCGGAAGCACCGGACCGAACTGCTCCTCGTCGACGATCCGAAAGCCGTCGTCGACGCCCGCCAGGACGGTCGGCTCGTGGAAGTATCCGGGGCCGTCGATCGCCCTGCCGCCCGCCGCGACCCGCGCACCTCGACCGACCGCGTCCGCCACCAGTTCGACGACCCGCTCCCACTGCGGCCTGTTGTTCAGGGGCCCGTACTGCACGCCCTCCTCCAGGCCGTTGCCCACCTTCGCCGTGCGCGCGATCGCGGCCAGCGCCTCGACCAGGTCGTCGTACAGGTGCTCCGGCGCGTAGACGCGCTTGATCGCCGAACAGAGCTGCCCGTTGTTCTGGAAGGCGGAGCCGAACAACTTCGGCGCGATCTCGGCCGGGTCCGCGTCGTCCAGCACGATCGCGGGATCGTTGCCGCCCAGTTCGAGCGTCACCCGCTTGAGGTCGCTCGCGGCCGCCTCGGCGACCCGCTTGCCGGTCGCGACGCTGCCGGTGAAGCTGATCTTCCGGGGCACGTGATGCGCCGTCATGCGCGCGCCGAGCGGATCCCGCCCGCTGACCACGTTCAGCACTCCCGGCGGCAGCACCTCGCGCATCATCTCGCCGAACACCAGCGTGGTGAGCGGCGTGTAGGGCGAGGGTTTGAGCACCATCGTGTTGCCCGCGAGCAGCGCCGGGGCGACCTTCCAACAGGCCAGCATGAGCGGGAAGTTCCACGGAGTGATCGCCGCGACCACGCCCATCGGCCGACGCACCACCTCGACGTGGGCCGCGTCGTCGTCGCGGATCACGTCGTACGGAATCGGCAGATCGGCGAAGTGCTTCAGCCAGTATCCGGAGCCGATGATCTCGAACGCGGCGTCGGCCAGCGGCTTGCCCTGCTCACGGGTCAGCACGGGGGCCAGCTCGTTCGCCCTGCCCATCAGCAGGTCGCCCGCCGCGTGCAGGGCCTTGCGCCGCCCGCCCTCGTCCCTGCGCCAGGACCGGTAGGCGTGCGCGGCCGCGTCGAAGGCGGCGTCGAGCTGCTCCGCGCCACAGTCGGGCGCCTCGGCACGCACCTCGCCCAGGGCCGGATCGACAACCCCGAACGTCGCGTCCGCCGCCACACTTTCGCCACCAATGGTCATGGTGTACCGCGGCATTTCCGCTCCTCCGAGTCGCCGGGCCTGCTTTCGCACCGTACCGCCGTACCGGTATCGCACCCCACCCTTCAATGCGGTTCTGGGGGTCACACCTAGGGGCCCTTAGGGGGTTACCCGGCTCTCCCGCTTCGCCAATACTCGACGATGCCGGCCCGAGTGCCGCCCGGTGGAGGCTTCCGCCACGGCGCGAAACGCGAGTGGCACCAATCCTCTTCGCACGCTCGTACAACTTCGCCTGCCCGGGCCACGAGGAATTCGACCCCCACCCCACGGGTATTCCGAACCCCGCGGGTGCGCCGGGAATCATCACGAAACACGGCACACACCACACGACACACGACAATCGCCAAGGAGTCGGCATGAAAAGCGTTTCCGCCACCGCCCTGTGGACCGCCGCCGTTCGGGCCGGCGAGTCGCAGCGCGAGGACGCGTTGTTCGTCGACGAGTTGGCCGAGGAACTGGCCGGCGAGGAGGGCCACGCGCTGCGTGCCCGCTACGAACGGCCCGGCGCGGCGAACAGCCTCGCGATCCGTACCCGCTATCTGGACGAGGTCATCGCCGAGCACTCCGGGTTCCGGCAGGTCGTGTTCCTCGCGGCCGGCCTCGACACCCGTTCGGTACGCACGAGTTGGCCGGCCGGCACCACGCTCTTCGAGGTGGACCACGCCGACCTGCTGGAGTGGAAGGAGCAGCGGCTCGCCGAACTCGACGCCAAGCACGGCTGCGACCGGCGCACGGTGGGCGTCGATCTCACCGAGGACTGGCAGCGGGCACTGCTCGCGGCGGGCTGGGATCCCTCCGTACCGACCCTGTGGGTCGCCGAGGGCCTGCTCTACTACCTGCCCGAAACGGCCGCGAACGATCTGGTGCGGGCGATCGCCGACATCGCGCCGATCGGCAGCGTGTTCACCGGGGACATCGTCAGCCACCAGTTCCTGATCTCCGAGCACGACTTCCCGCAACATTGCCTTCCGCTGTTGGCGGAGGACGGCTCTCCCTGGCAGTTCGGATCCGACCAGCCGGAAAGCCTGCTGTCCGCGGGTGGTTGGGAGCCGACCGTGATCAAGTGCGTGGGGGACGAGGGCGCTTCGTTCGGGCGCTGGAACGGGCCGCCCATCCCCCGGCACGTTCCCGGGATCCCGCGCTTCTTCCTGTTCACCGCGACGAAGGTCGGGTGAGTCACCGCCGGCCCACACGTCCGCAGTTCGAGAGGAACCGGTAGCTTGACCACGCCCGCCCCACACCTCGTGGGCAACTTCGCCCCCGTCGTCGACGAACTCACCTCCCACGACCTGCCGGTGACCGGCAGCGTCCCCCGGGGGCTGACCGGCTGGTATCTGCGCAACGGCCCCAATCCGCACGAGGCCGCCTCCGCCCACTGGTTCCTCGGTTCCGGCATGGTCCACGGCGTGCGGCTCGAGGCGGGACGCGCCACGTCCTACCGCAACCGCTGGGTTCGGAACTCGACCTTCACCGACGACGCCATGGTCTACGACGAACTCGGCAACCGGGATCTCACCGCCGGGGCCTCGAACACGAGCGTCGTGCGCCACGCCGGTCGCGTCCTGGCCCTGTCCGAGTCGACCCTCCCCTATCTGCTCACCCCCGAGCTGGACACGGCCGGTGCGCACGACTTCGGGGGGAAACTCCGCACCGCGATGACCGCGCATCCCAAGACCTGCCCGACCACGGGCGAGCTGCACTTCTTCGGATGCGGGATGCTCACCGCCCCGTACCTCACCTACCACCGGACGAACGCCGCCGGCGAGCTGACGGTCAGCCGCGACATCACCGGGGTCGGCTCGACGATGATGCACGACTTCGCGTTGACCGCCGAGCACGTGGTCTTCATGGATCTGCCGGTCGTCTTCGACGTCGAACGGGCGATCTCCGGCCTGCCCATGCCCTACCGGTGGGACCCCTCGTACGCCGCCCGCCTGGGCGTGCTGAGGCGCGACGACCCGCACGGCGAGGTGCGCTGGTTCGACATCGACCCCTGCTATGTCTTCCACGTGCCCAACGCCCACGACGAAGGCGACGGCATCGTCCTGAGCGTCATCCGCTATCCGGAGCTGTGGCGCACGGACAGCGGTGAGGCGTATCCGGTCGCGTCGCTCTGGCGGTGGACGGTGAACCTGACCACCGGGAAGGTCACCGAGGAGCAACTCGACGACCGCAACACCGAGTTCCCCCGCATCGACGATCGGCTGGCCGGGCTCGACGCCCGGCACGTGCACACCGTGGTCGCCGCCTCGCACCCCCGGCACGACCCCGTCCCCGGGGCGCTGCTGCGCTACGACATGCACACCGGCAGCGTCACCGAGCACACCTTCGGCCCGGGCCGGATCCCCAGCGAGGCCGCCTTCGCGCCGGCGGACGACCGCCCCGGCGGCGAGGGCTGGCTCATGACGTTCGTCTACGACGCCTCGACCGACAAGAGCGACCTGGTCATCGTGGACGCCGGCGACCTGGGCGCGCCGCCCGTGGCCACCATTCATCTGCCGCAACGTGTCCCGTACGGCTTCCACGGCAGTTGGCTTCCGGACCCGGGCACCCGCGTCGGGGACGTCGGGCGCCGTTGACCGGCGGCCGATCGACGGAGTCGGGTTACCATCCGGGGAGGGCGGAAATTCTCTGGTAGCCACCGGCGTGCACCGCCTAGCCTGCTCTTGGCGCGCTCGGCCGAGAGTGGGCCCGGGGACCGCGGAGGCCAGTGAATGCCCGAGTTTGTCGACCCCGACCAGCTGCATGCACGGGCATTCGGGCAGGCGGTACGCATCGGGCAGTTCCGGAGCGACCGGATTGCCGAAGTCCTCGGCCTTTCTCCGGAAAAGGTCGACGGCATTCGCCGGGATCTGCTGACCCTCAGACTTCTCCAGCCGTCGGCGCATGATGCGGACGTCCTTGTTCCGGTGAGCCCGGAGGCCGCGGCAACCGAATTGGTGCGAATTCCGGAGGACGAAATACGCAGCCTGCAGCAGGAGATCGTGGGGACCAGGCTGCGGCTGCAAAAGCTCCTGCCCGCCTATCTGGAAGGGCGGCGCCTGCGCGCACAGCTCGAACAGAGCCTGGAGCCGCTGGAAGCCGCCGACCAGATCAGGTGGATGCTCAAGGACCAGACGGAGCGCTGCCGCAGCGAGATCCTGCTCAGCCGCCGCGGCGACCCGCTGCCGTGCGACTCCGTCGGAAGCATGCATCCGGAACTCCTCGACGCCGCGCGGCGCGGGATCCGGGTCCGGGCGATCTACCGGCACGCGACCCTCGCCGATCAGACGGTCCATACGCACATGGCGGAACTCGCCGAGGCCGGGGCCCTGGTCCGGACGCACGCCGAACCGGCCGGTCAGCTGATCCTCTTCGGCACCGAGGTGGCGATCGTGTTCGGCCGCGAGCCCTCGCCCACCGCGGAGTCGGGAAGCACCCCGGAGCCTCCCGCCGTCGCCGTGCGCGACGCGACCGTCGTCGGCCATCTGCGTGCGACCTTCGAACAGGCGTGGGACGCGGCGTCGTCCGCGCCGGACACGACCGGCGACGCCAAGGCGCTGGGCCAGTTACAGCTGTCCATCGTGCGTCTGCTGGCGCAGGGCTTCAAGGACGACGTGGTGGCGCGACGGCTGGGCATGTCGGTGCGCAAGTGCCGCCGGCACATCAAGGAGATCATGAACGAGCTCGACGCCGACAGCCGCTTCCAGGCCGGCGTACAGGCCACGCTGAACGGCTCCGTCAAGGGCGACGACGAGCCGGCGGCCCGCCGCTGAGGCGGTGGGCGCCGAGCCGTCCGCCGAGCCGCCGAGCGCCGGGCCGTCGTCCGTTCGGCCCCGAGTGTCGAGCCGTCCGCCCGGCCCCGAACGTCAGGCCGTCGCCGGCGGGCGCGCGGCCGGGTTCTCCACCTCGGCCCGCAGCAGGAAACCGCCCGTGCGTACCCGGCCCGTCGTGAGATCCCCCCCGAGCGCGCGCAATCGCTCGGCGAGGCCCAACAGGCCGTAGCCGCCGCCCGCTTCCGCCCAGGCGTCCTTGGCGAAGATCCGACCGTTGCCGTCGTCCTCCAGTTCCAGCCACGTCTCCCCGAACCGCACCTCGCACCGCCGGGCCCGGCTGTGTTTGATCACGTTGGTCACCCCTTCGCGGAGCACATAGGCGAACACGTCGCGCAGTTCGAGACGCACCACGTCGCCCGTCCCGGGCAGGGTCGCGGAGATCCCCGCCGCGCGCAGCGCCAGTACGGCGTTCGCCAACTCGTCGTCCAGGGACACCGACCGTGTGTCGAAGATCGTGCTGCGGATCTCCCGCATCGCCTTGCGGGACAGTTCCTCGATGTCGCGGACCTCCGTGTGTACGGTGTCCCGGTCCACGTCGCTCTCCAGCATCCTGCGCGCGACGCCCCCCTTGAGCGCGATCGTGGCCACCGTGTGGCCCAGCACGTCGTGCAGATCCCTGGCCAGCCGATTCCGCTCGTCCACGACCGACTGGTGGGCGATGACCGCTCGGGCGGCGCTCAACTGCGACACGACCCGGGCGAGCAGGAACAGCGACGAGAACGACAACGTCAGCAGCACCAGCAGCCACGTCCCGTCCCAGTCGACCCGGCCGTCGACCACCCGGGTGGCGATCACCTGGGCCAACGCCACCCCGAGTCCGACCAGTCGGCTCGCCTCGGCCGGCAGCAGCACGACCGCCGCCACGATCGCGTAGGCGAGGTGGACCAGCATCGTGACATCTCCCGTGACGACCGGCAGGGCCGCACCCACCACGAGGAGCCAGCCGACCATCAGGGACCGTCGCCACCGCGATTGCCGCTGCCCGACCTGCGTGACGACCAGGAAGCTCCCCGCGTAGAGCACGAGATCCGCGACCAGGAGCGACCAGCGCAGCCCCGTCCACCTCCCCCCGTCCATGTGCACGGTGACGAGCGGCACCAGGACGATGAGGAGCACCACCAGGACGTGTCCCCGCAGCCGGGCCGGTCCGGACTGCTGCCACGCCCCCACGCCCTGTCCCTCGACGGGCCACTGCCGAGGTCCGAAGCGCGTCGAGTCGACGTTCACCCGAGTTCACCACCGGACGTGCGGCCGGCCCTGCCCGCGGACGTGCCGCCGGACATCACGCCGGGTCCGACGCCGGGCGCGGCCGGCGCGACGCGGGGACGACGGGCTTCGGTTTCGGATCGTGCATGCCGCAAGAATCCAGCCTTCCGGGAGCGCACACCCATGATGCGTGTCACGAATCATTGTGCCCCCACCCCACCGCACACCGCCGCAAGGGCCGCCTTCTGGGGGCAACACTTAGGGGGGCGTTAGGGGTTACCCGCCTCTCACACTCCGGAAACAATAAATGCTACTCGGCTCACATATCAAGAGGAGCTCTCCGCAATGGCGCCGATATTTGCGAACGGTCAATGCCGATCATTCCGAGGCAACGGGCGGCCCGATCTGCTGGTGCGGAATGCCGAGACCGGCGAGCTCTTCGTCCACCCGCACAGCGGCACGTTCAACGGGACCGACACCTTCGAGGCGCCGGTCAAAATCGCCGAGGGATTCGGCTGGCGGCGCTTCTTCTTCGTGCGCGCGGTGGACGCCACGGGAGACGGCCGGGCGGACATCTGTGCGTTCAGCGTGAGCGAATTCAACCCGGGCGAGGACGGCGAGTTCGGCTTCTTCCTGCTCCGGAACATCGGAAAGCCCGGCGAGATCGGCCCGTTCGCCGATCCGCTCCGGGTCTCCGGCAAGCGCGACGACGGCCGGAGGTGGGAGACGATCGGCTTCGCCGACCTGACCGGCACGGGCACCGACGACACCTTCTCCCGGGGCGAGGGGGCCGGAAACGTGGACGCGTTCGTGCACCTCGACGCCGGAGTGGTGAAAAACCACACCTACAGCCGCGACCCCGTCCCGCTCACCGAGATCACCGTCGACGACTTCCCGTTCGCCATGGCCGACTTCACCGGCAACGGCAATCTCGATCTGCTCGTGCGCCGCGCGAACGGGGACCTCGACCTCTACGAGTTCCCGGACCGACCCGGCACCCCGGCCGGGGCGGCCGGCGGCGGCACCTGGTACACCATCGCGCACGGTTGGCACGACATGTCGATGATGACGCTCACCGACATCGACCTCGACGGCCGGCCCGACCTGCTGGGTCTGCGCCCCGACGGCACCCTCAATGCCTACGCGCACTCCGGGAAGTTCGACCCGGACAACCCGCTCGCCACGCTCCGGGAGCCCGTCGCCGTCGGGACCGGATTCGAGAAATGTGACGTGATCAGCTGATCCCACCCGCCGTCACCGGTCGATCCCGTAAACCCGACCGGTGATCCGGCGTGTCCCGATCGGCCGATGCGCAAGAGAGTCCCCGCCTTTTATCGCTCCGCTGGAATCTGGATTGGGTTATGTTCCTCGAAGTCCCCTCTCGTAATGTTTCCGAAGACGCGGTGGCGATCGTCGGTCTGGCGTGTCGGCTCCCCCAAGCCAAGGATCCGGAATCCTTCTGGCGACTTCTCGCGGATGGCCGGGATGCCATCACGGAAGTGCCCGCGGGCCGATGGGACTCGTACGACTTCTTCGACGAGGATTCCGCCGCCCCCGGCCGGGCGAACATCCGGCACGGCGGTTTCATCGACGGCATCACCGAATTCGACGCGGGATTCTTCGGAATCCCGCCGAACGAGGCCGCGATGATGGATCCGCAGCAGCGGCTCGTCATGGAACTGAGCTGGGAGGCGCTCGAGGACGCCGGAATCGTCCCCGGCAGCCTGCGCCGGTCCGCCGCGGGCGTGTTCGTCGGGGCGATGGCCGGCGACTACGCGGCCCTGCTCCAGGGCAACGGCCCCGAAGCGGTGACGCGGCACAGTCTCACCGGCCTGAGCCGGGCACTGCTCGCCAACCGGGTCTCCTACGCGCTCGGGCTCCGCGGCCCCAGCCTGACGGTCGACTCCGCGCAGTCCGCCTCGCTGACCGCCGTGCACATGGCCTGCCGGAGCCTGCGCGACGACGAGTCCGACCTCGCCATCGTCGCCGGCGTCAACCTCAACCTCACCCCGGAAGGCACCGTCGCCGCCGCGAAGTTCGGCGGACTCTCCCCGGACGGCAGGTGCTTCACCTTCGACGCCCGGGCCAACGGCTACGTCCGCGGCGAGGGCGGCGCCGTGGTGGTCCTCAAGCCACTTGCCCGCGCCCTGGCCGACGGCGACCGGGTGTACTGCGTGATCGCGGGCAGCGCCGTGAACAACGACGGGGCCGCCGAGGGGCTCACGGTCCCGGACCGGAACGCGCAGGAAGAGGTCGTACGACTGGCCTGCCGGCGGGCGGGCGTGGACCCGGCCGACGTCCAGTACGTGGAACTGCACGGCACGGGCACCCGGATCGGCGACCCGATCGAGGCCGGCGCCCTCGGCGCCGCCATCGGTTCCGCGAAGAAGCCCGGCTCGCCGCTGCTGGTCGGCTCCGCCAAGACGAACGTCGGCCATCTGGAGGGCGCCGCGGGCATCGTCGGTCTGCTCAAGACCGCGCTGAGCATCCACCACCGCCGGCTCCCGGCGTCGCTGAACTTCGAGACGCCCAATCCGCGGATCCCGTTGGACGAGCTGAACCTGCGGGTGAACACCGGGCTGAGCCCGTGGCCGCGTACGGATGTACCGCCGCTGGCCGGGGTCAGCTCCTTCGGCATGGGTGGCACCAACTGCCATGTCGTACTGGTCGGGTTCGAGGCGGACGAGGCGGATAGGGCGGACCAGGCGAACGGGTCGGGCGAGGCGGACGAGGCGGAAGCCGCGGCAGCGGCTGCCGTCGACGGGCGCGAGGGGCCGGTGATCCTGCCCGTCACCGCGCACAGCGAGGCCGCGCTGCGCGGGCAGGCGGCACGGCTGCGGGATCATCTGCTCGCCGACGTCGCCACACCCGGCGACTCCCGCGCCCACCTGGTCGACACCGCCCGCTCACTGGCCACCACACGCGAGACCTTCGCGCACCGGGCCGCCGTCGTCGTCGACACCGTCGAGCAGGCCGCGGACGCCCTGGACCGGCTGTCCCGGGGTGAGCCCTCGGGCGAGACGATCACCGGACGGGCACCGGGCACCGGGCCGGCGCGCATCGCCTTCCTCTACTCGGGTCAGGGCAGCCAACGACCGGGTATGGGACGCGAGTTGTCCGCCGCGTATCCCGTGTTCGCCGACGCCCTGAACGGGATCGCCACGACGTTCGACGAGATCGCGTCCGCGTCCGCCGCCGCTGCCGGCTCCACCGCCGGCGAACCCTTCGTCCCACTGCGCGAGGTGATGTTCGGCGCCGACGGCACCCCCGAGGCGCAGTTGCTCCACCGGACGGCCTTCGCGCAGCCCGCGCTCTTCGCCTTCGAGGTCGCGCTCACCCGCCTCTACGAGAGCTGGGGCGTACGCCCCGACCACCTGATCGGACACTCCATCGGCGAGATCTCCGCAGCTCATGTCGCCGGAGTGCTCGACCTCCCGGACGCCTGCGCCCTCGTCGCGGCGCGCGGTCGTCTGATGCAGAGCCTTCCCGAGGGTGGCGCGATGATCGCCCTGGAGGCCACGGAGGCGGAGGTCCTCCCCTGGCTCGACGGGGAGGAGTCGACCGCCGTCGCCATCGCCGCCGTCAACGGCCCGACGTCCACGGTCGTTTCCGGGGCACGGCACCGGGTCGAGGAGATCGCCGAAGCCTTCCGCGCCCTCGGCCGCAAGGTTCACCGGCTACAGGTCTCCCACGCCTTCCACTCGCCGTTGATGGAGCCGATGCTCGACGAGTTCCGGCGGGTCGCCGAAGGGCTGACGTACCACGAACCCACCCTTCCGATCGTCTCGAACCTCACCGGCGCTCCGGCGACCGGTGAGCAGTTGTGCTCCCCCGAACACTGGGTGCGCCACGTGCGCGAAGCCGTGCGGTTCGGCGACGGCATCGGGTCACTGGCCGCCGAGGGGATCACCGGTTTCGTGGAAATCGGCCCCGGTTCGGTACTGACGGCCTTGGCGCGGCAGTGCCTGGACACGACCACGGAGGCCGGCGCCGACACCGACTTCGTCGCCGCGCTGCGCGACGGGCGCTCCGAACCCCGCACCGTCCGGCAGGCGTTGGCGAGGTTGTACGTACGGGGCACCGGCGTGGCCTGGGACGGGGTGTACGCCGGGTCCGGCACGCGGCGCGTCAAGTTGCCCACGTATGCGTTCCAGCGGGATCGGTACTGGCTTCCGGACGTGGATGCGGGGTCGGGATCGGGGTCTGGGTCTGGGTCTGGGTCTGGGTCTGGTTCGACTGCCTCCGCTGCCACGGCCGAGCCGGCGAGGCGCAGGTCGTCGGCTCCGGAGGAGGTCGAGGGTGCCGGTGCCGGTGCCGGCGCCGGTGCCCCGGGCACCGAAAAGGTCTCCCTGGCGGGCCGGTTGAGCCGTCTGCCGGTCGAGGAGCAGGAACGTGAGCTGCTTGATCTCATCTGCGCCCAGACGGCCCTGACGCTGGGGTACGCCACCTCCCGGACCGTGGACACCACGCTCGCGTTCAAGGAACTCGGCTTCGACTCCCTCAGCGCCGTCGAACTCGGCAACCGGCTCGACACGACGACCGGCCTCCGGCTCCCCGCCACACTCCTCTTCAACTTCCCCACACCACGCTCCCTCGCCACACATCTGCGGAAGCAACTCACCGGTGTCGGCGTCGAGTCGGCCGCCGTCACCCCGGTCCGGGCGGCGGACGACGAGCCGATCGCGATTGTGGGTATGGCGTGTCGGTATCCGGGTGGGGTGGTGTCGCCGGAGGGGTTGTGGGATCTGGTGGCGTCGGGTGCCGATGTGATCGGGGAGTTCCCGGTGGATCGTGGGTGGGATCTGGGGCGGTTGTACGACCCTGATCCGGACGGTCGGGGGACGTCGTATGCCCGGCATGGCGGATTCCTGTACGAGGCCGGGGATTTCGATCCGGGTTTCTTCGGTATTTCGCCGCGTGAGGCGTTGGCGATGGATCCGCAGCAGCGGTTGTTGCTGGAGACGTCGTGGGAGGCGATCGAGCGGGCGGGTCTGGATCCGGCCGGACTGCGGGGCAGCCGTACCGGGGTCTTCGCCGGGGTGATGTCGCAGGACTACGGGCCACGGCTGCACGAGCCCACGGAGGCGGCGGAAGGTTACGCGTTGACCGGCAACTCGGTCAGCGTTGCCTCGGGTCGAGTGTCGTACACGTTCGGGTTCGAGGGTCCGGCGGTGACGGTGGACACGGCGTGCTCGTCGTCGCTGGTCGCGTTGCACTGGGCGGTACAGGCGCTGCGGTCGGGTGAGTGCGACATGGCGCTCGCCGGTGGGGCCACCGTCATGGCCTCTCCGGGCATGTTCATCGAGTTCTCGCGGCAGCGGGGACTGTCGCCGGACGGGCGCTGCAAGGCGTTCTCGGCGGCTGCGGATGGCACCGGGTGGGGCGAGGGTGTGGGCATGCTGCTCGTCGAGCGGCTGTCGGACGCTCGCCGGAACGGGCATCGGGTGCTGGCGGTCGTGCGCGGCTCGGCGATCAACCAGGACGGGGCGAGCAACGGGCTGACGGCGCCGAACGGCCCCTCGCAGGAACGGGTGATCCGGCAGGCGTTGGCGAATGCGGGGTTGGGCGCGTCGGACGTGGACGCGGTCGAGGCACACGGCACGGGCACGATGCTGGGCGACCCGATCGAGGCGCAGGCGCTAATCGCGGCATACGGGGAGGGCCGGCCCGAGGAACGGCCGCTTTGGTTGGGGTCGTTGAAGTCGAACATCGGGCACGCGCAGGCGGCTGCGGGTGTCGGCGGGATCATCAAGATGGTGATGGCCATGCGGCACGGGGTGTTGCCGCAGACGCTGCATGTCGATGCGCCGTCGCCGCACGTGAACTGGTCTGCCGGGGCCGTCGAGCTGTTGACCGAGGCCCGGGAGTGGCCGGAGGTCGATCGGCCTCGGCGGGCGGCGGTCTCCTCGTTCGGGATCAGCGGGACGAACGCGCATGTGGTCGTCGAGCAGGGTGAGGTCGTCGAGGTCGCGGCTGCCGAAGTCGAGGCCGAGGGGTCCGACGGTGTGGTGCCGCCGTTGGTGCCGTGGGTGATCTCGGCGCGGAATGCGGAGGCGTTGGCCGATCAGGCGGGGCGGTTGCGGGAGTGGGCTGTGGGCGCCCCGGGCCTGGGCGTTGCGGTGGTGGGTCGGGCGTTGGTCGATGGTCGTGCGGTGTTGGACGAGCGTGCGGTCGTGGTTGGTGCCGGGCGGGACGAGTTGCTGGCCGGGTTGGGGGCGTTGGCGGCCGGGTCGTCTGCGGCCGGGGTGGTCACGGGCGGTGGCAGCGGCGGGAAGTTGGCGCTGTTGTTCGCGGGGCAGGGTAGCCAGCGGCTGGGGATGGGGCGGGAACTTGCCGTCGGGTTTTCGGTGTTCGCGGCTGCGTTCGATGAGGTGTGTGCGGTTCTGGATCCGCTGCTGGCGCATCCTGTGCGTGAGGTGGTGTTCGCCGAGCCGGGCTCGGCGGAAGCGCGGTTGTTGGACGAGACGGGGGTGACGCAGCCGGCGTTGTTCGCGTTCGAGGTCGCGCTGTACCGGCTGCTGGTCTCGTACGGCGTCACGGCTGATGTGTTGGTCGGGCATTCGATCGGCGAGCTTGCTGCCGCGCATGTGGCCGGGGTGTTCTCGTTGGAGGACGCGTGCCGCCTGGTGGCCGCCCGGGCCCGCTTGATGCAGGCCCTGCCTGCCGGTGGGGCGATGCTCGCGGTTGCCGCGCCCGAGGCGGATGTGTTGCCGCTGCTTGTCGGCCGTGAGGACGAGGTCGGTATCGCTGCGGTCAACGCGCCCACGGCGGTGGTGGTCTCCGGCACCGAAACGGCCGTCGACGACATCGGCCGGGTGATGGCCGAGCGGGGAGTGCGTGTCCGCAGGTTGCGGGTGTCGCACGCGTTCCACTCGCCGCTCATGGACCCGATGCTGGACGAGTTCCGGCGGGTCGCCGAGGGGCTTGTCTACCGTGAGCCGACCGTCCCGGTGGTCTCCGACGTCACCGGTGAAGTGGCGGTGGAAGGTCTGCTCACCGACCCCGGCTACTGGGTCCGGCACGTCCGCCACGCGGTCCGGTTCGCCGACTCCGTCACCGCCGCCCGCGCGGTCGGCGCGTCGGTGTTCGTCGAAATCGGCCCCGACGGCGTCCTGACCGCCCTCGCCCGCCAGATCCTCGACACCGACGAGAACGCGGTCCTGGTGCCCGCCGTCCGTAAGGACCGGGAGGAGACCCGCACCCTCCTCGAAGCCCTCGCCACCCTCCACACACAAG
Source organism: Embleya hyalina (assembly GCF_003967355.1). Lineage (GTDB taxonomy): Bacteria > Actinomycetota > Actinomycetes > Streptomycetales > Streptomycetaceae > Embleya > Embleya hyalina. Next base: position 32,057 of record NZ_BIFH01000045.1, read on the forward strand.
GCCAGACCGTCGACTGGGGCACATACTTCACCGGCACCCCCACCCGACACCTCGACCTCCCCACCTACGCCTTCCGGCGTCGGCGCTACTGGCTCGAATCGGGAACCACCACCGGCGACGTCACCACCGCCGGGCTCACCCCCATCGACCACCCCCTCCTCACCGCCGCGACCGAAGTCGCCGACGGTTCCGTGATTCTCAGCGGGCGTCTGTCCGCCGCCTCCCTCCCCTGGCCGACTCCGCCTTCCGTGCCAGCGGCCGTCCTGCTGTCCGGTGCCGTCCTCGTGGAACTGGCCCTGCGAGCCGGGGACGAGGTGGGCTGTGGGCATATCGAGGAGCTGACGCTCGCCGCTCCGATCACCCCGACCGACGCGCCCGGGGATGCCCTGCAGCTCCAGGTTTCGGTGACCAGGCCGGACGGTTCCGGGCGGTCCGTACTCGGTATCCACACCCGTAACGCGAACGAGCCCGCCTCGTCCGGCTGGACGCTGCATGCCTCCGGGGTTCTCACCACCGCGCAGCCGGAGCCTCCCGCCGAGCCGGTCGGCCGGCCGCCCGTCGATGCGGTGCACATTCCGGTGGAGAGCGTGTACGAGCGCTTGGCGGATCTCGGCTACGAGAGCGGTCCGCTGTATCCCGTACTGCAGGAGATCAGGCGGCGTGGGAGCGAGACGTTCGTCGAGGTGGAGCTGCCCGAGGAACTGCTGTCCTCACGGGAAGCGTTCGGCCTGCACCCCCTTCTGCTCGACGCCGTACTGCACGCGCACCAGGCGGAACATCTCTCCTCCGCCGCGAACGCCGACTCGGTGCTCCTGCCCGTCGCCTGGAAGGGTGCGACGCTCCACGCCACCGGCGCGGCACGCCTGAGCGCGCGCGTCGCGCAGACGGCCTCCGGCGACGTGCACCTGTACATCGCCGATCACACCGGGGCTCCGGTGGCGACGGTGGAGTCCGTGACCGTCGGCACGATGCCACGGGACCGTGTCTCGGCTCGGCGGTCCGCCGACCTCGGCGAATTGTTCGATGTCGACTGGGTCACCGTGCCGGTGACCGGCGACCGCGGCACCTCGGTTTCGGACCGGACCGTGATCGTCGCGGACCCGTCGGAGGCTTGGCCGCCCACGCGCACGTACACGAGCCTGGCCGAGTTGGACCGGGCGCTCGCCGACGGGGTGTCCGCGCCCGAGTTCGTGCTGCTGCCCTGTGCCGTCGGCGTTGCGGCGGACGACGTCGTGTCGCATGCGCGTACCTGCGTGCAGGGTGTGTTGTCGACGGTGCAGGAGTGGCTCGCGGCCGACCGGTTCACCGCGTCCCGGCTCGTCCTGGTCACCCGGGGAGCGGCGGTCGACGTGGTCGGCGCGGCCTCGGCCACGGCCGGTTCGGCGGTCTGGGGCCTGGTCCGCTCCGTGCAGACGGAACATCCGGACCGGTTCGTGCTGTTGGACGTGGATCCGGACGAGGGCCAGGTCGGGGACGAGAGTTTCGTGCGGGCCGTTTCCGCAGCTCTCGCCTCCGCCGAACCGCAGGTGGCCGTACGGGGCGGCGTGATCCGAGTCCCCAGGCTGACGAGGCGGGATGCCCCGGCGGAGGTGTCCGCCGGGCCGTGGAACGCGGACGGCACCGTTCTGATCACCGGCGCCACGGGCACGCTGGGCCGGCTCGTCGCACGCCGTCTCGTCACCGAACACGGTGTACGCCACCTCGTGTTGGCCGGCCGCCGCGGGCCCGACGCCGCCGGAGCGGCCGAACTCGTCGCCGAGCTGGCCGAATTCGGTGCGCACGTGGAAACGGTCGCGTGTGATGTCGCCGACCGTGACTCCCTCGCCCGGCTGATCGCCGCCGTTCCCGACGATCGTCCGCTGACGGGCGTCGTACACGCCGCCGGTGTCCTGGACGACGGCATCGTCTCCGCCCTGACACCGGAGCGGCTGGATACGGTGTGGCGGCCCAAGGCCGACGCGGCCTGGTTGCTGCACGAGCTGACCCGGGATCTGGATCTGACGGCCTTCGTGCTGTTCTCGTCCGTGGCCGCGACGCTGGGCAGCGCCGGCCAGGCGAACTACGCGGCTGCCAACGCCTTCCTGGACGGCCTCGCCGCGCACCGCAGGGCCCTCGGGTTGCCCGCCACCTCTCTGGCGTGGGGTCTGTGGGAGGACTCCGCCGGCGGCATGGCGGGCACGCTCGACGCGACCGCCCTGGCCCGGTGGACGCGCCTGGGCATCGCCCCGCTGCCGCAGGAGACCGGACTCGCGCTCTTCGACACGGCGCTGGCGCAGAATGCCGCGCTGACCGTACCGGCCCGGCTGAACCCTGCGAAGGCCGGAGCCGGGGGCGGCGCGGTACCCGCGCTGCTGCGTGGCATGGTGCGTACGCCGTCCACCCGGCGTACGGTCGGCGACGCCGGCGCCGCGTCCGCTGCCGCGCCCCTGGCCCGGCGCCTGCTCGGGATGACCCCCGAGGAGCAGGAGCACACGCTCCTCGACCTGGTGAACAGCCAGGCGGCGCTGGTGCTGGGACACGTCGGGCCCGGCCTGATCGGTGCCGGGAAGGCGTTCAAAGACGCGGGATTCGACTCCCTGACGGCCGTGGAACTCCGTAATCGTCTGGTCGCCGCGACCGGCCTGAGCCTGCCCAGCTCGCTCCTCTACGACTATCCGTCGCCGCAGGCCCTGGGTGCCTACCTTCGTACGGAGTTGCGGGGTCCGGGAGGTGATGCGCAGGCGTCGGCCGAGGCGGGAGTGCGCGCGGTTTCGGCCGCCGTCCTCGACGAGCCGATCGCGATTGTGGGTATGGCGTGTCGGTATCCGGGTGGGGTGGTGTCGCCGGAGGGGTTGTGGGATCTGGTGGCGTCGGGTGCCGATGTGATCGGGGAGTTCCCGGTGGATCGTGGGTGGGATCTGGGGCGGTTGTACGACCCTGATCCGGACGGTCGGGGGACGTCGTATGCCCGGCATGGCGGATTCCTGTACGAGGCCGGGGATTTCGATCCGGGTTTCTTCGGTATTTCGCCGCGTGAGGCGTTGGCGATGGATCCGCAGCAGCGGTTGTTGCTGGAGACGTCGTGGGAGGCGATCGAACGGGCCGGGATCGACGCGGCCCGGCTGCACGGAAGCCGCACCGGCGTCTTCGCGGGCATCGCTCCGCAGGACTACGGCCCACGTCGGCACGAGGCTCCGGAAAACGTGGAGGGGTACCTCCTCACGGGCGGCTCGGCGAGCATCGCCTCGGGTCGGGTGGCGTACACCCTCGGACTCGAGGGCCCGGCGGTGACGGTCGATACGGCGTGTTCGTCGTCCCTGGTCGCGCTGCACCTGGCGGTGCAGGCGTTGCGGTCGGGCGAGTGCGACATGGCGCTGGCCGGCGGGGCGATGGTGATGGCGACGCCGGGGACGTTCATCGAGTTCTCGCGGCAGCGGGGGCTGTCGGTGGATGGGCGTTGCAAGGCGTTTGCTGCGGCGGCGGATGGCACCGGGTGGGGCGAGGGTGTGGGCATGCTGCTGGTGGAGCGGCTGTCGGATGCCCGGCGGAACGGGCATCCGGTGTTGGCGGTCGTGCGTGGGTCGGCGATCAATCAGGACGGTGCGAGTAATGGTCTGACGGCGCCGAACGGGCCCTCGCAGCAGCGGGTGATTCGGCAGGCGCTCGCGAATGCCGGGCTGGGTGCGTCGGATGTGGACGTGGTCGAGGCGCATGGCACGGGCACGACGTTGGGTGACCCGATCGAGGCGCAGGCGCTGATCGCCACGTATGGCCAGGGGCGCCCGGCGGATCGGCCGTTGTGGTTGGGGTCGTTGAAGTCGAACATCGGGCATGCGCAGGCGGCTGCGGGTGTGGGTGGCGTCATCAAGATGGTGATGGCGATGCGGCACGGGATGTTGCCGCGGACGCTGCACGTGGACGCGCCGTCGCCGCATGTGGACTGGTCCGCCGGGGCCGTCGAGCTGTTGACCGAGGCCCGGGAGTGGCCGGAGGTCGATCGGCCTCGGCGGGCGGCGGTCTCGTCGTTCGGGTTCAGCGGGACGAACGCGCATGTGGTCGTCGAGCAGGGCGAGTTGGTCGAGGCTGCGGCCGAAGAGGTCGACGGCGTGGTGCCGCCGTTGGTGCCGTGGGTGATCTCGGCGCGGAATGCGGAGGCGCTGGCCGGTCAGGCGGGGCGGCTGCGGGAGTGGGTGGCTCGCGACGCGCGCGTTGACCTTGCTGCGGTGGGTGGCGCGTTGGTGTCCTCGCGGGCGCTGCACGACGAGCGTGCGGTGGTGGTTGGTGCCGGGCGGGACGAGTTGCTGGCCGGGTTGGCGGCGTTGGCGGCCGGGTCGTCTGCGCCCGGGGTGGTCACGGGCAGCGCTGCCGGCGGGAAGTTGGCCCTGTTGTTCGCGGGGCAGGGTAGCCAGCGGCTCGGGATGGGGCGCCAACTTGCCGCCGGGTACCCGGTGTTCGCGGCTGCCTTCGATGAGGTGTGTGCGGTTCTGGATCCGTTGCTGGAGCGTCCGGTCCGCGAGGTGGTGTTCGCCGAGCCGGGCAGCGAACGGGCCGGGTTGCTGAACGAGACGGGGATGACGCAGCCGGCGTTGTTCGCGTTCGAGGTCGCGCTGTACCGGCTGCTCGTCTCGTACGGCGTCACGGCGGATGTACTGGTCGGGCATTCGATCGGTGAGCTTGCCGCCGCGCATGTGGCCGGGGTGTTCTCGCTGGAGGACGCGTGCCGTCTGGTGGCGGCCCGGGCCCGGTTGATGCAGGCCCTCCCGGCGGGCGGCGCGATGCTCGCGGTCGCCGCGCCCGAGGCGGATGTACTGCCGTTGCTCGCGGGTCGTGAGGACGAGGTCGGCGTCGCTGCGGTCAATGCACCGTCGGCGGTGGTGGTCTCCGGCACCGAAACGGCCGTCGACGACATCGGCCGGGTGATGGCCGACCAAGGGGTGCGGGTCCGCCGGTTGCGGGTCTCGCACGCGTTCCACTCGCCGTTGATGGAGCCGATGCTGGCGGAGTTCCGGCAGGTGGCCGAAGGGCTCGCCTACCGTGAGCCGACCATCCCGGTGGTCTCGGACGTCACCGGCACGCTCGCCGGGGAGGGTGTGCTCACCGACCCCGGCTACTGGGTCCGGCACGTTCGCCACGCGGTCCGGTTCGCCGACTCCGTCACCACCGCCCGCACGGCCGGCGCGTCGGTGTTCGTCGAGATCGGCCCCGACGGCGTCCTCACCGCCCTCGCCCGCCAGACCCTCGACACCGACGAGAACGCGATCCTGGTCCCCGCCGTCCGCAAGGACCGCGACGAAGCCCGCACCCTCCTCGAAGCCCTCGCCACCGTCCACACGCAGGGCCTGACCGTCGACTGGACGGCCCACTTCGCGACGACCCCCGCCCGCCACGTGGAACTGCCGACCTACGCCTTCCGACGTCAGCGTTACTGGCTCGAATCGGGAACCACCACCGGCGACGTCACCACCGCCGGACTCACCCCCATCGACCACCCCCTCCTCACCGCCGCCATCCCCTCCCCGGGCACCGACCAACTCACCCTCACCGGACGGCTCTCCCTCGACACCCACCCCTGGCTCGCCGACCACAACATCCTCGGAAACGTGCTGCTGCCGGGCACGGCCCTCGTCGAGCTGGCGCTGGAAGCCGCGGCGCAGACCGACGACTGCGACACGGTGGCCGAACTGACGCTGGAGGCTCCCCTTCTCCTCCCGCCGGACCGGTCCGTTCAGCTCCAGGTCCTGGTGGGCGGCCCCGACAACGCAGGGCTGCGCGGGATCGGCGTGTACTCGCGGGTGCAGGAGGCTTCGAGCTGGCTGCGGCACGCCCAGGGCGTGCTGGCGCCCGCCGCGACGGCGACGCCGTACGACCTGACCCAGTGGCCACCGCTCGGCGCGCGGCCGATCCCGGTGGAGGGGCTGTACGAGGAACTGGCCGGGACGGGTCTGGCGTACGGCGAGGTCTTCCGGGGCCTGACCACCGCCTGGCGCGCCGGTGACGAGGTCTATGCCGAGATCGCCCTCCCCGAATCGGCGCACGCCGACGCCGCACGCTTCGGCATCCACCCCGCCCTCCTCGACGCGGCCCTGCACGCGGTCACGCTCGGGGTCGTGCTGCCGAAGTCCGAGGACGGCCGTCCCTTCCTGCCGTTCGCCTGGTCCGGAGTCTCGTTGGCCGCGGTGGGCGCCACCTCGCTGCGGGTGCGGATGGCGTCCGTGGGGCCGGACGAGGTGTCCGTGGACGTCGCGGATCCGTTCGGGCTGCCGGTCGCCTCCGTACGGTCGCTCGGAGTCAGGACCGCGTCCGCGGAACAGCTGGCCGCCGCGGTGGCGGACCGGTCGAGTGGCTCGCTCTTCGGAGTGGAGTGGAAGGTCCTGCCGCCGACGGCCGTCGCGGAAGCGGCGGGACCGGGGCGAGTCGTCGTCCTCGGAGCCGGTCCGGCATCGGACCCGGCGGATCTCACCGCCTCCTACGCCGACCTGTCCGCTCTGCGCGAGGCCGTCGGCGCGGGCGAGGATGTGCCCGACGTGGTGCTCGTACGGCTGCCCCGGACCGGGCAGGCCGAGCAGGTCCGGGCGGAAGCGGACGTTGCCGTCGAGGACGGCGCGGATGTACCCGGCGAGGCGCGGCGCGGCACCTACGCGGCGCTGCGCCTGCTTCAGGAATGGCTCTCGGACGAGCGGTTCGCCGCCTGCCGGTTGGTGTTCGTGACCACCGGGGCGGTGGCGACGGGCGAAGGTGACGTGCCCGATCCGTCGATCGCGCCCGTCTGGGGTCTGGTTCGGTCCGCGCAGTCGGAGCACGGGGGGCGGTTCACGCTCCTCGACACCGACGGCCACGCCGACTCGACGGCCGCGATCCTCGCGGCCTGCGCCACCGGCGAGTCTCAAGCGGCCTTGCGTCGCGGCGTCGTGCACGTACCCCGCCTCGCCGTGATTCCGGAGCGGATCGACACCGCGGAGCCTACGCCCTGGGACCCGGAGGGCACCGTGCTGCTCACCGGCGGGACGGGTGAGCTGGGCAGGCTGCTCGCGCGTCATCTCGTCGCCGAACACGGCGTTCGACACCTGCTGTCGGCCGGCCGCCGAGGCTCCGCCGCGACGGGTGCCGACGTCCTGGTGGCGGAGCTGGAGTCGCTCGGCGCGGAGGTCGAACTCGCGACCTGCGATCTGCGCGAACGGGACCAAATCGCCGCGCTGTTGGCGTCGATCCCCAGCACGCGGCCGTTGACGGCGGTCGTGCATCTGGCCGGCGTCGTGGACGACGGCGCCGTGTCGTCGCTCTCCCCGGAGCGGATCGACCGGGTCTTCGGGCCGAAGGCGGATGCCGCCTGGCACCTGCACGACCTCACCAAGGACCTCGGGTTGTCGGCCTTCGTCCTGTATTCCTCCATCGCCGGCACGGTGGGCAGCGCCGGCCAGGGCAACTACGCGGCCGCCAACGTATTCCTGGACGCGCTCGCCCTGCATCGACGTGCGCAGGGCCTGCCCGCCACCTCGCTGGCCTGGGGTCTGTGGGGCCTGGACAGCGGTATGGCCGGCTCGCTGAGCCGGGTCGACGTGGCACGCCTCGGCCGGACCGGCGTCGCGCCGCTCCCGGCGGCTGCGGGCATGTCGCTCTTCGACGCCGCGCTCTCGCTCGACACGGGGTCGGTGATACCGGCCCGCCTCGACACGGCGGCGCTGCGTGGGCAGGACGAGATCCCGGCGGTCTTCCGCGGCCTGGTCAGGACTCCCGTACGGCGCGCGACGGCGGGCAACGCGGCGCCGTCGGCATCGACCTCGGGCGCGTTGACGGACCGGTTGAGTGGCCTGGCGGCCGAGGAGCAGGAACGCGAGATCCTGGATCTCATCCGCACGCACGTCGCGCTGACGCTGGGGCACGCCGTGTCCCACGCGGTCGACACGGCCCTCGCCTTCAAGGAGTTGGGTTTCGACTCGCTCAGCTCCGTGGAGCTGCGCAACCGGCTGAACACCGCCACCGGACTCCGTCTCCCCGCCACACTCCTGTTCAACTTCCCCACCCCCGACGCGCTGGCCACGCATATCCGCGGCCGACTCGCGGGTACGGTCGCCGAGTCGAAGCAGGTCGCCTCCGTCGGGACAGCGGTGCACGACGAGCCGATCGCCATCGTCGGCATGGCCTGCCGCTACCCCGGTGACATCGCCTCACCCGACGACCTGTGGCGACTCCTGGTCCGGGCCGACGATGCCATCACCACCTTCCCGACCAACCGCGGTTGGGACGTGGACGGGCTCTACGACCCCGACCCCGAGCATGCCGGGACGAGTTACACGCGCGAGGGCGGCTTCCTCCACGACGCCGATCGCTTCGACCCCGGGTTCTTCGGGATCTCACCTCGGGAAGCCACGGCCATGGACCCCCAGCAGCGGCTGCTGTTGGAGACGTCGTGGGAGGCGATCGAGCGGGCCGGGATCGACGCGGCACGGCTGCGGGGCAGCCGTACCGGGGTCTTCGCCGGGGTGATGTACCACGACTACGGTTCGCGTCTGCCGCAGGCCCCGGAAGGGTTCGAAGGGTTCGTCATCAATGGCAGCGCGGGCAGTATCGCGTCGGGCCGGGTGGCGTACACCTTCGGGCTGGAGGGTCCGGCGGTGACGGTGGACACGGCGTGCTCGTCGTCGCTGGTCGCATTGCACTGGGCGGTACAGGCGCTGCGGTCGGGCGAGTGTGATCTCGCTCTGGCCGGCGGTGTGACCGTGATGGCCACGCCCAACGTCTTCGTGGAGTTCTCGCGGCAGCGGGGGTTGTCGGTGGACGGGCGCTGCAAGGCGTTCTCGGCGGCGGCGGACGGCACCGGGTGGGGCGAGGGCGCGGGCATGCTGCTCGTGGAGCGGCTGTCGGATGCCCGGCGGAACGGGCATCCGGTGTTGGCGGTCGTGCGCGGGTCGGCGATCAACCAGGACGGGGCGAGCAACGGGCTGACGGCGCCGAACGGTCCGTCGCAGGAACGGGTGATTCGGCAGGCGTTGGCGAACGCTGGGTTGGGCGCGTCGGATGTGGACGCGGTCGAGGCGCACGGCACGGGTACGACGCTCGGTGACCCGATCGAGGCGCAGGCGTTGATCGCCACGTACGGGCAGGGCCGACCCGATGAACGGCCTTTGTGGCTGGGGTCGTTGAAGTCGAACATCGGGCACACGCAGGCGGCTGCGGGTGTCGGCGGGATCATCAAGATGGTGATGGCCATGCGGCACGGGGTGTTGCCGCAGACGCTGCATGTGGACGCGCCGTCGCCGCATGTGGATTGGTCGGCGGGAGCCGTCGAGCTGCTGACCGAGGCTCGGGAGTGGCCGGAGGTTTCTCGGGTGCGCAGGGCGGCGGTCTCGTCGTTCGGTGTGAGCGGGACGAACGCGCATGTGGTCGTCGAGCAGGGAGACGTGGTCGAGGTCGCGGCTGCCGAAGTCGAGGCCGAGGGGCCCGACGGCGCGGTGTTGCCGTTGGTGCCGTGGGTGGTGTCCGCTCGCGATGCGGAGGGGCTGGCGGCTCAGGCGGGACAACTGCGGGAGTGGACCGCCGACCGCACGGACGCGGATGTCGCGGCGGTCGGCGGGGCGTTGGTCTCCTCGCGGGCGGTCATGGATCAGCGTGCGGTGGTGGTTGGTGCCGGGCGGGATGAGTTGCTGGCCGGTTTGGCGGCGTTGGCGGCCGGGTCGTCTGTGGCCGGGGTGGTCACGGGCAGCGCTGCCGGCGGGAAATTGGCCCTGTTGTTCGCGGGTCAGGGTAGTCAGCGGTTGGGGATGGGGCGGGAACTTGCTGCCGGGTTCCCGGTGTTCGCGGCTGCGTTCGACGAGGTGTGTGCGGTTCTTGACCCGTTGCTGGCGCATCCTGTGCGTGAGGTGGTGTTCGCCGAGCCGGGCAGCGAACAGGCCGGGTTGTTGGACGAGACGGGGATGACGCAGCCGGCGTTGTTCGCGTTCGAGGTCGCGCTCTACCGGCTGTTGACGTCCTACGGGGTCGTGGCTGATGTGCTGGTCGGGCATTCGATCGGCGAGCTTGCCGCCGCACATGCGGCCGGGGTGTTCTCGCTGGAGGACGCGTGCCGCCTGGTGGCGGCCCGGGCCCGGTTGATGCAGGCCCTCCCGGCGGGCGGCGCGATGCTCGCGGTTGCCGCGCCGGAGGCGGATGTACTGCCGCTGCTCGCGGGTCGTGAGGACGAAGTGGGGATCGCCGCGGTCAATGCACCATCGGCGGTGGTGGTCTCCGGTACCGAAACGGCCGTGGAGGACATCGGCCGGGTGATGGCCGAGCGGGGAGTGCGGGTTCGCCGGTTGCGGGTGTCACACGCGTTCCACTCGCCGCTCATGGAGCCGATGCTGGCGGAGTTCCGGCGGGTCGCCGAAGGGCTCGCCTACCGTGAGCCGACCATCCCGGTGGTCTCGGACGTCACCGGCACGATCGCCGGGGAGGGTGTGCTCACCGACCCCGGCTACTGGGTGGAGCACGTGCGCCACGCGGTCCGGTTCGGCGACTCCGTATCCGCCGCCCGCGCGGCGGGCGCGTCGGTGTTCGTCGAGATCGGTCCGGACGGCGTCCTGACCGCTCTGGCCAAGCAGACTCTCGACACCGACGAGGACGCGGTCCTGGTCCCCGCCGTCCGCAAGGACCGCGACGAAGCCCGCACCCTCCTCGAAGCCCTCGCCACCCTCCACACACAAGGCCTGACCGTCGACTGGACGGCCCACTTCGCGACGACCCCCACCCGCCACGTGGAACTGCCGACCTACGCCTTCCGGCGTCAGCGCTACTGGCTCGAATCCGCCGCCACGACCGGTGACGTCGCCGGGGCCGGTCTGGGTACCGTCGATCACCCGTTGCTCAGTGCCGCGACGGAGGTCGCGGACGGGCAATCGGTGGTCTTCAGCGGGCGTTTGTCCCTGGCCGCCCAACCGTGGCTGGTCGACCACACGGTCGACGGCACGGTGATCCTCCCGGGCTCGGCACTGGCCGAACTCGCCATCCGGGCCGGTGACGAGACCGGCAGCCCCGTACTGGAGGAGTTGACCCTTCACGCTCCGCTCGTGGTGCCGGCGCACGATGGTATGCGGCTCCAACTCGTACTCGGAACGGCCGACGCCGACGGAAAGCGGCCGTTGACCGTGTACTCACGTATCGAAGACGGCAATCTCACGGCGCCTTGGATCGCACACGCCGAGGGCGTACTTGCGCCCCCCGCGCCCACGTCGTCCTTCGATCTCGCACAGTGGCCTCCGCAGAACGCGCAGCTCATCCCGGTCGACACGCTCTACGACGAACTGGCCGGAAAGGGAATCGAGTACGGGGAGGTCTTCCGGGGTCTGACCGCCGCATGGCGGGTGGGCGAGGAGATCTTCGCGGAGGTCGGCCTGCCCGAGCAGGCGCATGCCGACGCGGCACGCTTCGGCGTCCACCCCGCCCTCCTCGACGCGGCCCTGCACACGATTGCGCTCGGCGACTTCCTGCCGGACGAGGCAGGACGCCCCTATCTGCCGTTCGCCTGGAACCACATGGTCCTGCACGCGACCGGGGCCACCGGGCTCCGCGTGCGCGTCACGCCCACGGGCACCAGCGGCCGAGTGGCCCTGGCCCTCGCGGACGGCACCGGTGCACCCGTGGCCGAGATCGGCTCTCTGGTGCTGCGTCCGGTATCCACCGAGCGGGTGGCGGGAGCGGCAATCGGTGGCGCTCTCTTCCAGGTCGACTGGACTGCCGTGCCCGCCGCCGCTGACCCCCGCGACGGGCTGCCGTGGGCGGTGCTTGGGGGTGACGGTTTCGGTTCGGCGGCCGCGTCGTTCGCGGATTCGGCGGCGTTGGCGGCGGCCGGGGACGTCCCCGGGCATGTCGTGCTGGCCGTGTCGGACTCCGGTGCGTCGAAGTCGGCCGGGGATGTTCCGAGTGCGTTGCGGCGGGCGACATGTGGCGTGTTGGCTGCGGTGCAGGAGTGGGTGGCGGAGGAGCGGTTCGCCGCGTCCCGCCTGGTGGTGGTCACGCGTGGTGCCGTGGTCATCGACGAGGGCGGGGACCCGGATCCGGTACAGGCGGCGGTGTGGGGTCTGGTGCGGGCCGCACAGGCCGAACACCCCGATCGGTTCGTGCTGTTGGACCTGGACGAGAACCCCGCGTCGGAACGCGCCATCGGCCGGGCCCTGGCCGGCGGTGAGCCGCAACTCGCCGTCCGCGCCGGTGAGGTGCGGGTGCCGCGACTGACCAGGGCCACCGTCCCCGACGGCGGGCAACCGGTGTTCGCGGCGGAGGGCACGGTGCTGGTCACCGGCGGCACCGGTGGCCTGGGCGCTCTCGTCGCCCGCCACCTCGTGGCCGAGCACGGCGTGCGGCACCTGCTGTTGGCCGGCCGGCGCGGCGCCGACGCTCCCGGTGCCCGGGACCTGGTCGCCGAACTGGCCGAGTACGGTGCCCGGGTGGATGCCGTCGCGTGCGACGTCGCCGACCGTGACGCCCTCGCCGGCCTGATCGCGGACATCCCCGCCGACCACCCCCTCACCGGCATCGTCCACGCCGCGGGTGTCCTCGACGACGCCACGATCTCCGCCCTCACACCCGACCGTTTGGACACCGTCCTGCGGCCGAAGGCCGACGCCGCCTGGCACCTCCACGAACTCACCCGCGAACTCGACCTCACCACCTTCGTACTGTTCTCGTCCGTCTCCGGCGTCCTCGGCGCGGCCGGTCAGGCCAACTACGCGGCGGCGAACACCTTCCTGGACGCACTCGCCGAACACCGCCGCGCACAAGGTCTGCCCGCCACCTCCCTGGCCTGGGGCCTGTGGGCGGAAGGCGGCATGGCGGGTGAGCTCGACGCGGCCGACCTGCGGCGACTCGAACGCACCGGCATCGCGCCGTTGTCCGCCGAGGACGGCCTGGCGCTGTTCAGGGCATGCCTGGGTTCCGAACGGGCCAATCTGGTGCCGGCCCGTTTCGTACTGTCGTCGTTCACCGGCGCCACTGCCGCGCCACCGCTGCTGCGGGGACTGTTGCGTTCTCCGGCACGACGCAGCGCCCACAACAGCGGCGCCGCCGTGGACGGTCTGGCGCAACAACTCGCCGCACTCGCACCCGCCGCCCGCGAACAACTGCTCACCGACCTGGTCCGCGACCAGGCCGCACAGGTCCTCGGCTTCCCCGACACGCAGACGGTCCCCCACGACCGAAGCTTCCAGGACCTCGGATTCGACTCCCTCACCGCCGTGGAGTTCCGCAACCGACTCAACACCACAACCGGACTACGCCTGCCCACCACCCTCGTCTTCGACCACCCCACCCCGACCGCACTCGCCCACCACCTGAGCAACGAACTCCTGGGCACAGGCACCGACATGCCAGCGGCTGTCGCCACGACCACCGCCAACGACGAACCCATCGCCATCGTCGGCATGGCCTGCCGCTACCCCGGCGGCGTGGTATCTCCGGAAGGGCTTTGGGAGCTGGTGGCCCAGGCCCGGGACGGGGTGGGCGAGTTCCCGGCGAATCGCGGCTGGGACCTGGGGAAGCTGTACGACCCGAACCCGGAGAACCGGGGGACGTCGTATGCCCGACATGGTGGATTCCTCTACGAGGCCGGGGAATTCGACCCGGGCTTCTTCGGGATCTCACCGCGTGAGGCCCTTGCCATGGACCCGCAGCAGCGGTTGTTGCTGGAGACGTCCTGGGAGGCCATGGAACGTGCGGGGATCGACGCGACCGGGCTGCGAGGCAGCCGCACCGGAGTCTTCGCCGGTGTGATGTACCACGACTACGCGTCGCAACTATTTGCCGTTCCCGCCGAGTTGGAGGGGATGATCGGAACCGGCAGCTCCGGCAGCATCGCTTCGGGCCGGGTGTCGTACACGTTCGGGTTCGAGGGTCCGGCGGTGACAGTGGACACCGCATGTTCGTCGTCGCTGGTCGCCCTGCACCTGGCGGTGCAGGCACTGCGCTCGGGCGAGTGCGACATGGCACTCGCCGGCGGTGTCACCGTGATGGCCACCCCCAACACCTTCATCGAGTTCTCACGACAGCGAGGACTGTCGATCGACGGCCGCTGCAAGGCATTCGCCGCAGCGGCGGACGGCACCGGGTGGGGCGAGGGCGTCGGCATGCTGCTCGTCGAACGGCTGTCGGACGCCCGCCGGAACGGGCATCGCGTATTGGCCGTCGTGCGCGGGTCCGCAATCAACCAGGACGGCGCCAGCAACGGACTGACCGCCCCCAACGGCCCCTCGCAGCAGCGGGTGATCCGGCAGGCATTGGCCAACGCGGGCCTGGGCGCGTCGGACGTGGACGTGGTCGAGGCACACGGCACCGGCACGACGCTGGGTGACCCGATCGAGGCGCAGGCGCTGATCGCGACCTATGGGCAGGATCGGCCCGAGGGTCGGCCGTTGTGGCTGGGGTCGGTGAAGTCGAACCTCGGGCACACGCAGGCGGCTGCGGGCGTGGCCGGGATCATCAAGATGGTCATGGCCATGCGGCACGGGGTGTTGCCGCAGACCCTTCACGTGGACGCGCCGTCGCCGCATGTCGACTGGTCCACGGGGGCCGTCGAACTCCTCACCGAAGCCCACGACTGGCCCACACTCGACCGCCCCCGACGCGCGGCGATCTCCTCGTTCGGAATCAGCGGCACCAACGCACACGTAGTCGTCGAGCAGGGCGAGTCGGACGAGGCCGACGCCGAGATCGGCAGTGCCATGTTGCCGTTGGTGCCGTGGGTGATCTCGGCGCGGAGCTCCGAGGCGCTTGCCGCTCAGGCGGGGCGGCTGCGGGAGTGGGTTGCGGACGAGGCGAGCGTGGATCCTGCTGCGGTGGGCGGCGCACTCGTGTCCTCGCGGGCGGTCCTGGATCGGCGTGCGGTCGTGGTCGGCGAGAGCCGGGACGAACTGCTGGCCGGTCTGGAAGCCCTGGCCTCCGGATCGCCGGCGGCCGGAGTGATCACGGGCAGCGGTACCGGTGGCGGAAAGCTGGCCCTGTTGTTCGCCGGACAGGGCAGTCAACGACTGGGGATGGGCCGCGAACTCGCCGCCGCGTTCCCGGTGTTCGCAACCGCGTTCGACGAGGTGTGCGCGGTGCTGGACCCATTGCTGGCGCACCCCGTGCGCGAGGTGGTGTTCGCCGAGCCGGGCAGCGAGCGGGCCGAACTGCTGGACGAGACGGGGATGACGCAGCCGGCGTTGTTCGCGTTCGAGGTCGCGCTCTACCGGCTGCTCGTCTCGTACAGCGTCACGGCGGATGTCCTGGTCGGGCATTCGATCGGCGAACTGGCCGCCGCGCACGTCGCGGGCGTGTTCTCGCTGGAGGACGCGTGCCGCCTGGTGGCGGCCCGGGCCCGGTTGATGCAGGCCCTCCCGGCGGGCGGCGCGATGCTCGCGGTTGCCGCGCCGGAGGCGGATGTACTGCCGCTGCTCGCGGGTCGTGAGGACGAAGTGGGGATCGCCGCGGTCAATGCACCATCGGCGGTGGTGGTCTCCGGTACCGAAACGGCCGTGGAGGACATCGGCCGGGTGATGGCCGAGCGGGGAGTGCGGGTTCGCCGGTTGCGGGTGTCACACGCGTTCCACTCGCCGCTCATGGAGCCGATGCTGGCGGAGTTCCGGCGGGTCGCCGAAGGGCTCGCCTACCGTGAGCCGACCATCCCGGTGGTCTCGGACGTCACCGGCACGCTCGCCGGGGAGGGTGTGCTCACCGACCCCGGCTACTGGGTCCGGCACGTTCGCCACGCGGTCCGGTTCGCCGACTCCGTCACCACCGCCCGCACGGCCGGCGCGTCGGTGTTCGTCGAGATCGGCCCCGACGGCGTCCTCACCGCCCTCGCCCGCCAGACCCTCGACACCGACGAGAACGCGGTCCTGGTCCCCGCCGTCCGCAAGGACCGCGAGGAAACCCGCACCCTCCTCGAAACCCTCGCCACCCTCCACACACAAGGCCTGACCGTCGACTGGAACATCCACTTCGGCACCAGCCCGGCCCGACACCTCGACCTCCCCACCTACGCCTTCCGGCGTCAGCACTACTGGTTGGAGTCCGGCGCACCGGCGGGAGACCTGGCCTCGGCGGGTCTGGCGGCGGTCGAGCACCCATTGCTCAGCGTGTTGGCGGAACTCCCGGGCTCGGATGGCCTGTTGATGACCGGTCGGCTGTCCCTGGCGGCTCAGCCGTGGCTGGCCGACCACGCGGTCGGCGGCACGGTGATCCTCCCGGGCTCCGCACTGGCCGAACTCGCCGTCCGGGCCGGTGACGAGGTGGGCTGCGCCGAGCTGGAGGAACTCACCCTTCACGCCCCGCTCGTAGTGCCCGACCGAGGCAGCGTTCACCTTCGACTCACTCTTGAGTCCGCGGACGAAACCGGGCGACGCACGCTCGCCATCCATTCGCGAGCCGAGGACGCCGTAACGGGAGGGAACTGGCAACAGCATGCTGAAGGCATACTGGCCGACACTGCCCGAACGCCCGCCTTCGATCTGACGAATTGGCCGCCGAAGGGCGCACAGACCGTCCCGGTGGAGGACCTGTACCACGATCTGGCGGGCCTGGGGCTGGAGTACGGGGAGGCCTTCCAGGGCCTGACGGCCGCCTGGCGCGTCGGTGACGAGGTCTTCGCCGAGGTCGCTTTGGTGGAGTCGGCGCATGCCGACGCGGCGCGCTTCGGTCTGCACCCGGCTCTTCTGGATGCGGCCCTGCATGCCATCGGCCTGGGTGAATTCCTGGACGAGGCCCCGGCGGGGCAGCCATATCTGCCGTTCGCCTGGAACCGATTCAGGCTGTATGCCACCGGTGCGACGACGCTTCGGGTGCGGGTTTCCTCGGCCTCCGGCGGGCAGGTCGCCTTGGCGGTCGCCGATTCGACCGGTGCGCCGGTCGCCGAGATCGGGTCCCTGACACTGCGTCCACTCGCCGTCGACGGCCCGGCCGGCCTCCGAGCCCGGAACCGCGACTCGCTGTTCCGGATCGAGTGGACGACCCCGCCCTCCGACGTGGACGTTCCCGAACGGGACGACGCCCCGGACTACGTGCTCGTCACCGCCCCCGACACCGCCCCACGCACCGCGGACACGGACGTGCCCGACGCGTTGCGCCACGTCACCCGCGAGATGCTGGCGCGGGTACAGGAATGGGTGGCGGACGAGCATTCGGCCGCCTCCCGGCTGGTGGTCGTCACACACGGCGCGGTGATCACCGACACGGACGGCGACCCGGATCCGCTGCAGGCGGCGGTGTGGGGTCTGGTGCGGGCCGCCCAGGCCGAACACCCCGACCTGTTCGTACTGTTGGACCTGGACGACGACCCCGCAACAGAGCACGCCATCGATCGCGCTCTGGCCACCGGTGAACCGCAACTAGCCGTCCGCGCCGGTGAGGTACGGATACCGCGCCTGACGCGCATGCCCCTCCCCGCGACGCAGAACCAGGTGCCGGTCTTCACGCCGGAGGGCACGGTGTTGGTGACCGGTGGCACCGGTGGCCTGGGTGCGTTGGTTGCCCGCCACCTGGTGGTCGAACACGGCGTGCGGCACCTGCTGTTGGCCAGTCGCCGCGGCCCGGACGCCCCCGGCGCGGACGCGCTCGTCGCCGAACTCGCCGAGCACGGCGCCCTCGCGGTCGCCGTCGCCTGCGACGTCGGCGACCGCGACGCCCTCGCCGACCTGATCGCGAACATCCCCGCCGACCACCCGCTCACCGGCATCGTCCACACCGCGGGCGTCCTCGACGACGCCACCATCGCATCGCTCACCCCCGACCGCATCGACACCGTCCTGCGACCCAAGGCCGACGCCGCCTGGCACCTCCACGAACTCACCCGCGAACTCGACCTCACCACCTTCGTGCTCTTCTCCTCGATCTCCGGCGTCCTCGGCGGAGCCGGACAGGGCAACTACGCCGCCGCCAACGCCTTCCTGGACGCACTCGCAGAACACCGCCACGCACAAGACCTGCCCGCCACCTCCCTGGCCTGGGGCCTGTGGACGGAAGGCGGCATGGCCGGCGAACTCGACGAGGTCGATCTGCGACGCCTCGAGCGTTCCGGCATCACACCGCTATCCGCCCAAGACGGCCTGGCCCTGTTCGACGCCACTTTCGGCTCCGACCATGCCGCTCTCGTTCCGGCCCGTTTCGTACTGTCGTCCTTCACGGGCGGCGCTGCCGCGCCACCGCTGCTGCGGGGACTGTTGCGTTCTCCGGCACGACGCAGCGCCCACAACACCGGCGCCGCCGTGGACGGTCTGGCGCAACAACTCGCCGCACTCGCACCCACCGCCCGCGAACAACTGCTCACCGACCTGGTCCGCGACCAGGCCGCACAGGTCCTCGGCTTCCCCGACACGCAGACGGTCCCCCACGACCGAAGCTTCCAGGACCTCGGATTCGACTCCCTCACCGCCGTGGAGTTCCGCAACCGACTCAACACCACAACCGGACTACGCCTGCCCACCACCCTCGTCTTCGACCACCCCACCCCGACCGCACTCGCCCACCACCTGAGCAACGAACTCCTGGGCACAGGCACCGACATGCCAGCGGCTGTCGCCACGACCACCGCCGACGACGAACCCATCGCCATCGTCGGCATGGCCTGCCGCTACCCCGGCGGAATCACGTCGCCCGAAGACCTCTGGCAACTGCTCGCCCAAGCCCGCGACGCCATCGGCGAATTCCCGACCGACCGCGGCTGGGACCTCGGAAAGCTGTACGACCCGGACCCGGAGAGCCGGGGGACGTCGTATGTCCGGCGTGGTGGATTCCTCCACGACGCTGGGGAGTTCGATCCGGCTTTCTTCGGGATCAGCCCACGTGAAGCGTTGGCGATGGACCCGCAGCAGCGCCTGTTGCTGGAGACGTCCTGGGAGGCGTTGGAGCGGGCGGGCCTGGATCCGGCCGGACTGCGCGGCAGCCGTACCGGAGTCTTCGCCGGCGTGATGTACCACGACTACGGCCCTCAAGCGGGTGAGGCTCCACCCGAGTTGGAAGGGCTGATCGGCACCGGGAATTCGGGCAGTGTGGCGTCGGGCCGGGTGTCGTACACGTTCGGGTTCGAGGGTCCGGCGGTGACAGTGGACACCGCATGCTCGTCGTCGCTGGTCGCCCTGCACCTGGCGGTGCAGGCACTGCGCTCGGGCGAGTGCGACATGGCACTCGCCGGCGGTGTCACCGTGATGGCCACCCCCAACACCTTCATCGAGTTCTCACGACAGCGAGGACTGTCGATCGACGGCCGCTGCAAGGCATTCGCCGCAGCGGCGGACGGCACCGGGTGGGGCGAGGGCGTCGGCATGCTGCTCGTCGAACGGCTGTCGGACGCCCGCCGGAACGGGCATCGCGTATTGGCCGTCGTGCGCGGGTCCGCAATCAACCAGGACGGCGCCAGCAACGGACTGACCGCCCCCAACGGCCCCTCACAGCAGCGAGTGATCCGGCAGGCGCTGGCGAACGCGCGGTTGTCCGCGTCGGACGTGGACGCGGTCGAGGCGCACGGCACGGGTACGACGCTCGGTGACCCGATCGAGGCGCAGGCGCTGCTCGCGACGTACGGCCAGGACCGGCCCGAGGACCGGCCGCTTTGGCTCGGCTCCGTGAAGTCGAACCTCGGCCACACCCAGGCGGCTGCCGGAGTCGCGGGCATCATCAAGATGGTCATGGCCATGCGCCACGGAGTGCTGCCGCAAACCCTCCACGTCGACGCGCCGTCACCACACGTCGACTGGTCCACAGGAGCCGTCGAACTCCTCACCGAAGCCCAACACTGGCCCACACTCGACCGCCCACGACGCGCAGCAATCTCCTCGTTCGGAATCAGCGGCACCAACGCACACGTAGTCGTCGAGCAGGGCGAGGTGGTCGAGATCGCGGCTGCCGAGACCGATGCTCCGGAACTGCCGTTGCTGCCGTGGATGATCTCCGCACGAAACACGGAGGCACTGGCGGCCCAGGCCGAACGACTTCACACATGGATCACCGAAACGAACGAAGCCTCGATCACCACGGTGGGCGCGACCCTCGTGAACAACCGCGCGATGCTGGACGAACGCGCGGTCGTGATCGGTACCGGGCGGGACGAGCTGCTGGCCGGGTTGGCGGCGTTGACGGCCGGGTCGTCTGCGGCCGGGGTGGTCACGGGCAGCGGCAGCGGCGGGAAGTTGGCGCTGCTGTTCGCGGGCCAGGGGAGTCAGCGCCTGGGCATGGGCCGCGAACTGGCGGCTGCGTTCCCGGTGTTCGCGGCTGCGTTCGACGAGGTGTGCGCGGTGCTGGACCCATTGCTGGCGCACCCCGTGCGCGAGGTGGTGTTCGCCGAGCACGGCAGCGAACGGGCCGGGTTGCTGAACGAGACCGGGATGACGCAGCCGGCGTTGTTCGCGTTCGAGGTCGCGCTCTATCGGCTGCTGGTGTCGTACGGGGTCGCGGCGGATGTCCTGGTCGGGCATTCGATCGGTGAGCTTGCGGCCGCGCACGTGGCCGGGGTGTTCTCGCTGGAGGACGCGTGCCGTCTGGTGGCGGCCCGGGCCCGGTTGATGCAGGCCCTCCCGGCGGGCGGCGCGATGCTCGCGGTCGCCGCGCCGGAGGCGGATGTACTGCCGCTGCTCGCGGGGCGTGAGGACGAGGTCGGCGTCGCTGCGGTCAATGCACCGTCGGCGGTGGTGGTCTCCGGCACCGAATCGGCCGTCGACGACATCGGCCGCGAGATGACCCAGCGCGGGGTACGCGTCCGCAGACTGCGCGTGTCGCACGCGTTCCACTCGCCGTTGATGGACCCGATGCTGGACGAGTTCCGGCAGATCGCCGAAGGACTCGCCTACCGCGAACCGACCATCCCGGTGATCTCCGACGTCACCGGCACGCTCGCCGGGGAGGGTGTGCTCACCGATCCGGACTACTGGGTCCAGCACGTCCGCCACGCGGTCCGCTTCGCCGACTCCGTCACCACCGCCCGCGCCACCGGCGCCACCACGTTCGTCGAGATCGGCCCCGACGGCGTCCTCACCGCCCTCGCCCGCCAGACCCTCGACACCGACGAGAACGCGATCCTGGTCCCCGCCGTCCGCAAGGACCGCGACGAAACCCGCACCCTCCTCGAAACCCTCGCCACCCTCCACACACACGGCCTGACCGTCGACTGGACGGCCCACTTCACCACCACCCCCACCCGACACCTCGACCTCCCCACCTACGCCTTCCAGCACCGCCGCTACTGGTTGGAGTCCACCAACACAGCCGGTGATGTCACCGGTGTGGGTCTGAGCGCCGTCGATCACCCGCTGCTGGGTGCCGCGACAGAGGTTGCCGGCGGGGAGGCGGTGGTCTTCAGTGGCCGTCTGTCCGTGGCCGCCCAGCCGTGGCTGACGGACCACGCGGTCGGCGGCACGGTGATCGTGCCGGGCGCGGCTCTGGTCGAACTCGCCGTGCGGGCCGGTGACGAGGTCGGCAGTCCGGTGCTGGAGGAGCTGACCCTCCATGCCCCGCTCGTGGTGCCGGCGCACGGCGGTGTGCGGCTCCAGGTCGCGGTCGCCGCCCCGGACGAATCGGGACGGCGCGAGGTGTCCATCCACGCACGCGTCGAGGACGACGCCTCGACGACGTGGACCCACCACGCCCAAGGCGTACTCACCACCACCGCCACCGACACACCACGCTTCGACCTGACCCAGTGGCCGCCGAAGGACGCCGAACCGGTGGACGTCGACACCCTCTACGACGACCTGGCCGACCTCGGCCTGGAGTACGGCGAGACCTTCCGGGGCCTGACCGCCGCCTGGCGCACCGGCGACGACGTCTACGCCGAGGTGGTGTTGGCCGAGTCGGCGCATGCGGACGCCGCGCGGTTCGGTCTGCACCCGGCCCTGCTGGACGCGGCCCTGCACGGCACGGCGCTGGGCGACTTCCTCCCCGAAGCCGAGTCCGGGCGCCCGTACCTGCCGTTCGCCTGGAACCGCGTGAGCCTGTACGCGACCGGCGCGACCACACTCCGCGTCCGGATCGCCCCGACCGACGGCGGAGTGTCCCTGACCCTCGCCGACACCACCGGCGCACCCGTCGCCGAAATCGACTCCCTCATCCTGCGCCCGATGGCGATCGACCGGCCGGCCGCCTCGGGCGATGGCCTCCGCGATGCCCTCTTCCGGCTGAGCTGGATGACGGTGGATACCTCGTCGCGGGAGGACCTGCGGTGGGCGGCGCTCGGGAGCGACGGTTTCGCGGCGGCCGAGGATATCCCCGGGTATGTGTTGCTCGCGCCCTCGGAGTCGGCCGGGGATGTTCCGGATGCGCTGCACCACGTCACGCACGACGTGCTGGCGCGGGTGCAGGAGTGGGTGGCCGACGAGCGGTTCGCCGCCTCCCGGCTGGTGGTGGCCACACATCGCGCGGTGGTCACGGACACCGCCGGCGGCCCGGATCCGGTGCAGGCAGCCGTATGGGGCCTGGTACGAGCCGCCCAGGCCGAACACCCCGACCGGTTCGTACTGCTGGACCTGGACGACGACCCCACATCCCACGACGCCATCGGCCGGGCCCTGGCCACCGGCGAGCCCCAACTCGCCATCCGCACGGGCAAGACCTACACCCCCCGCCTGACCCGCGCCACCGTCCCCGTCACGGACGAAGCCGCGCCGGTATTCACACCGGACGGCACGGTACTGATCACCGGCGGCACCGGCGGCCTGGGCGCTCTCGTCGCCCGCCACCTCGTGCTCGAACACGGCGCGCGCCGCCTCCTACTGACCAGCCGCCGCGGCCCGGACGCCCCGGGCGCCGAGGAGCTGGTGACCGAACTCGCCGACCACGGCGCCGAGGTGACCATCGCGGCCTGCGACGTCGCCGACCGCGAGGCCCTTGCCGACCTGATCGCGAACATCCCCGCCGACCACCCGTTGACCGGCGTCATCCACACCGCAGGTGTCCTCGACGACGCCACGATCTCCGCCCTCACGCCCGACCGTATGGACACCGTCCTGCGGCCGAAGGCCGACGCCGCCTGGCACCTCCACGAACTCACCCGCGAACTCGACCTCACCACCTTCGTGCTCTTCTCCTCCCTCTCCGGCATCCTCGGCGGAGCCGGTCAGGCCAACTACGCGGCGGCGAACACCTTCCTGGACGCACTCGCCGAACACCGCCGCGCACAAGGTCTGCCCGCCACCTCCCTGGCCTGGGGCCTGTGGAAGACCGGCGGCATGGCGAGCGCCCTGAGCCGGGTGGACCTGGAACGCATGCAACGTTCGGGGATTGCCGCGCTGTCCTCCGACGAGGGGCTCGACCTCTTCGACATCGCGGTCCGCAGCGGCCATGACGTCCTCGTGCCGGTTCGCATCAACGTGCCGGCCCTTCAAACACACGCCCGAGCAGGGGTGTTGCAGCCGATCCTGCACGGAGTCGTACGCGCCCCGATGCGTCGGGTGCGCAACGGCACCGAGGCGACCGGAGTGGACGACGCCTTGAAGCGCCGCCTGTCCGGCCTCACCGACGCGGAACGGCTCGACGAACTGGTGCAGTTGATCGGTGGCCACCTGGTCGCGGTCCTCGGCTTCCCCGACACGCAGGCGGTCCCCCGCGACCGGAGCTTCCAGGACCTCGGATTCGACTCCCTCACCGCCGTGGAATTCCGCAACCGACTCAACACCACAACCGGACTACGCCTGCCCACCACGCTGGTCTTCGACCACCCCACGCCGACCGCACTCGCCCACCACCTGAGCGACGAACTCCTCGGCACCACAACCCACGCCCCGACGCTCGTCGCCACGACCACCGCCGACGACGAACCCATCGCCATCGTCGGCATGGCCTGCCGCTACCCCGGCGGGGTGACCTCGCCCGAAGACCTCTGGCAACTGCTCGCCCAAGCCCGCGACGCCATCGGCGAATTCCCGACCGACCGCGGCTGGGACCTCGGAAAGCTGTACGACCCGGACCCGGACAACCGAGGCACGACATACGCCCGCCACGGCGGATTCCTCCACGACGCGGGCGGGTTCGACCCGGACTTCTTCGGGATCTCGCCGCGCGAAGCCCTCGCCATGGACCCGCAGCAGCGGTTGTTGCTGGAGACGTCCTGGGAGGCGTTGGAGCGGGCGGGCCTGGATCCGGCCGGACTGCGCGGCAGCCGTACCGGAGTCTTCGCCGGCGTCATGTACCACGACTACGGCCCGCAACCGGGCGGGGCGCCGCCGGAGTTGGAAGGACTGATCGGCACCGGCAACTCCGGCAGCGTCGCCTCGGGCCGAGTGGCCTACACCTTCGGGTTCGAGGGTCCGGCGGTCACGGTGGACACCGCGTGCTCGTCGTCGCTCGTCGCCCTGCACTGGGCGGTACAGGCACTGCGCTCGGGCGAGTGCGACATGGCACTCGCCGGCGGTGTCACGGTGATGGCGACGCCGGGGACGTTCATCGAGTTCTCCCGTCAGCGGGGGCTGTCGGTGGACGGGCGCTGCAGGGCGTTCTCGGCATCGGCGAATGGCACCGGGTGGGGCGAGGGTGTGGGCATGCTGCTCGTCGAGCGGTTGTCCGACGCGCGGCGCAACGGCCACCGGGTCCTCGCGATCGTCCGCGGCTCGGCGATCAACCAGGACGGCGCCAGCAACGGCCTCACCGCCCCCAACGGCCCCTCGCAACAGCGGGTGATCCGCCAGGCGCTGGCGAACGCGCGGTTGTCCGCGTCGGACGTGGACGCGGTCGAAGCGCACGGCACGGGTACAACGCTCGGTGACCCGATCGAGGCGCAGGCGCTGCTCGCCACCTACGGCCAGGACCGACCCGAGGACCGGCCGCTGTGGCTCGGCTCCGTGAAGTCCAACCTCGGCCACACCCAGGCCGCCGCAGGCGTCGCGGGCATCATCAAGATGGTCATGGCCATGCGCCACGGAGTGCTGCCGCAAACCCTCCACGTCGACGCGCCGTCACCACACGTCGACTGGTCCACAGGAGCCGTCGAACTCCTCACCGAAGCCCAACACTGGCCCACACTCGACCGCCCCCGACGAGCGGCGATCTCCTCGTTCGGAATCAGCGGCACCAACGCACACGTAGTCGTCGAGCAGGGCGATCCGGCCGAGGTCGAGACCGAGGCCGAAGTCATCGGCGACGTAAAGCCGTTGGTGCCGTGGATGATCTCCGCACGAAACACGGAGGCACTGGCCGCCCAGGCCGAACGACTTCACACATGGATCACCGAAACCGACGAAGCCTCGATCACCACCGTGGGCGCGACCCTCGCGAACAACCGCGCGATGCTGGACGAACGCGCGATCGTCATCGGCGAAAGCCGGGACGAACTGCTGGCCGGTCTGGAAGCCCTCGCCTCCGGATCGCCGGCCGCCGGCGTGATCACGGGTAGGGGCAGCAGCGGGAAGCTGGCTCTGCTCTTCGCGGGCCAAGGCAGCCAACGTCTGGGCATGGGCCGCGAACTCGCGGCCGCATTCCCGGCGTTCGCAACCTCGTTCGACGAAGTATGCGCGGCGCTCGACCCGCTGCTCGCGCGTCCGATCCGCGAGGTGGTCTTCGCCGAAGTGGGCAGCGAGCGTGCCGAGTCGCTGAACGAGACCGGGATGACCCAACCGGCGCTGTTCGCGTTCGAGGTCGCGCTGTACCGGCTCCTGCTTTCCTACGGGGTCACGGCGGATGTCCTGGTCGGACACTCGATCGGCGAACTTGCCGCCGCGCACGTCGCGGGCGTGTTCTCCCTGGAGGACGCGTGCCGCCTGGTGGCCGCCCGGGCCCGGCTGATGCAGGCCCTCCCCACCGGCGGCGCGATGCTCGCCGTCGCCGCGCCCGAGGCGGACGTCCTGCCGCTCCTCGCCGGCCGTGAGGACGAGGTGGGCATCGCCGCCGTCAACGCGCCCATGGCGATCGTGATCTCCGGCACCGAAGCGGCCGTCGACGACATCGGCAGCACGATGCGGGAGCGGGGGATCCGGGTCCGCCGACTGCGGGTCTCGCACGCGTTCCACTCGCCGCTGATGGAGCCCATGCTGGAGGACTTCCGGCAGGTCGCCGAAAACCTCACCTACCTCGAACCGCGCATCCCCGTGGTCTCCGACGTCACCGGCAAACTCGCCGAGGAAGGCGTATTCACCACCCCGGCCTACTGGGTGGAGCACGTGCGCCACGCCGTCCGCTTCGCCGACTCCGTCACCACCGCCCGCGCGGCCGGCGCCACCACATTCGTCGAGATCGGCCCCGACGGCGTCCTCACCGCCCTCGCCCGCCAGACCCTCGACACCGACGAGAACACCATCTTCGTCCCCACCACCCGCAAGGACCGCGACGAGACCCGCACCCTCCTCGAAACCCTCGCCACCCTCCACACCCACGGCACCGCCGTCGACTGGACGGCCCACTTCACCACCACCCCCACCCGACACCTCGACCTCCCCACCTACGCCTTCCAGCACCGCCGCTACTGGCTCGAATCGGGAACGTCCACCGGCGACGTCACCGGTGCCGGTCTGGGTGCCGTGGACCACCCGCTGCTCAGCGCCGCCACAGAGGTCGCGGGCGGGGAGTCCGTCGTCTTCAGCGGCCGTCTGTCCCTGGCCGCCCAGCCGTGGCTGGCCGACCACGTGGTCGCGGGCACGGTGATCGTGCCGGGAGCCGCCCTCGTCGAACTCGCCATCCGGGCCGGCGACGAGACCGGCAGCCCCGTACTGCGGGAACTGACCCTCCATGCCCCGCTCGTGGTGCCGGCGCACGGCGGTGTGCGGCTCCAGGTCGCGGTCGCCGCCCCGGACGAAGCAGGAGGGCGCGAGGTGTCCATCCACGCACGCGTCGAGGACGACGCCTCGACGACGTGGACCCGCCACGCCCAAGGCGTACTCACCACCACCGCCACCGACACACCACGCTTCGACCTGACCCAGTGGCCGCCGAAGGACGCCGAACCGGTGGACGTCGACACCCTCTACGACGACCTGGCCGACCTCGGCCTGGAGTACGGCGAGACCTTCCGGGGCCTGACCGCCGCCTGGCGCACCGGCGACGACGTCTACGCGGAGATCACCCTCCCCGAGCCGGCCCACCCCGACGCCGCCCGCTTCGGCATCCACCCCGCCCTCCTCGACGCCACGCTCCACGCCGTCGCCCTGGGCGACTTCCTTCCCGAGGACGCGTCGGGCCGCCCGCACCTGCCCTTCGCCTGGAACGGGATCAGCCTGTACGCGACGGGAGCAACACGGCTCCGCGTCCGCATCACACCCGCGGGCGGCGCGATGGCCCTGGCCCTCGCGGACGGCACCGGCGCACCCGTCGCCGAGATCGACTCCCTCGTCCTGCGTCCGGTGTCACCGGATCAACTGTCCGCCACCCGGCAGGGCGACGCCCTCTTCGACCTCGAATGGATCGACATCCCCTGCGGCGAGGAGCCTCCCGGGCAGCGCTGGGGTGTCCTGGGTGCGGACGACTTCGGCACCGGAGCCGAGATCTATCCGAGCCTGGCCACACTGGCCGCGCTCGCCGATCCGGACGATCCCGACGCGCTGCCCCGGTGGGTCCTCGCCACCTGCCCCACCACCGGCCCCGTCACCCCCGGCGCCGCGCATACCGCCACCCACGGCGTCCTCCGACTCGTCCAGGGCTGGCTCACCCACCCCGAACTCGCCACCACCCGGCTCGTCATCGTCACCCACCACGCCACCGCCCCCGTCCCCGCCGGCAGCACGATCAACCCCGCGCAAGCGGCGGTCTGGGGCCTGATCCGCGCCGCGCAGGCCGAACACCCCGATCGGTTCGTCCTCCTCGACCTCGACCAGGACCCCGCTTCGATCGGCGCCATCACCCGGTCCCTGGCCACGGGCGAGTCCCAACTCGCCATCCGCGCGGGCAAGACCTACACCCCACGCCTGACCCGCACCACCGTCCCCGAGCCGCAGGACCGGGCACCGGCCTTCAAGCCGGAGGGCACCGTACTGATCACCGGCGGCACCGGCGGCCTGGGCGCCCTGGTCGCCCGCCACCTCGTGCTCGAACACGGCGTACGCCACCTGCTGCTCGCCGGCCGGCGCGGCCCCGACGCCCCCGGCGCCCGCGACCTGGCCGCCGAACTCGTCGACCACGGCGCCGAGGTGACCATCGCCGCCTGCGACGTCGCCGACCGCGGCGCCCTCGCCGACCTGATCGCGAACATCCCCACCGACCATCCCCTCACCGCCATCGTGCACAGCGCGGGCGTCCTCGACGACGCCACCATCCCCGCCCTCACCACGGACCGCATGGACACCGTCCTGCGGCCGAAGGCCGACGCCGCCTGGCACCTGCACGAACTCACCCGCGAACTCGACCTCACCACCTTCGTGCTCTTCTCCTCCCTCTCCGGCGTCCTCGGCGGAGCCGGACAGGGCAACTACGCCGCCGCCAACGCCTTCCTGGACGCACTCGCCCAGCACCGCCACGCCCAGGGCCTGCCCGCCACCTCCCTGGCCTGGGGCCTGTGGACGGAAGGCGGCATGGCCGGCGAACTCGACCAAGCCGACCTGCGCCGACTCGAACGCACCGGCATCACACCCCTGTCCGCCCAGGACGGCCTGGCCCTGTTCGACGCCGCCCTCGGCACCGACCGGGCCGCGCTCGTCCCGGCCCGGTTCGACGTCAGGGCCCTCGCCGGCGCCAACGGCCGGGTGCCCGGCATGCTGCGGGGCCTGGTCCCCAGGACGGCGCGGCGTGCCGCGGCCTCGGGGGCGGCGCGTTCCGAGGCGCTGGCGCAGCGGCTGGCGGTGCTCGGGGGCGAGGAGCGGCGGTCGGTGTTGGCGGACCTGGTGCGGGGCCACGTGGCCGCCGTACTCGGGATCGCCGACGCTTCGGGGATCGAACCGGATCGGCAGTTCCAGGATCTCGGGTTCGACTCGCTGACGGCGGTGGAGCTCCGCAACGAGTTGACGGCCGCCACGGGACGGCAGTTGCCCACCACGCTCGTCTTCGACTATCCGACGCCGCGCTCCCTGTCCGCTTTCGTGCTGGAGCAGTTCTTCCCCGAATCGGGCACCGCCGTCGTCACGACCGCGCAGCACAGCGATGTGGAGATACGCGGGCTGCTGACGACCATTCCCGTCGTGCGGTTGCGCGAGTCCGGGCTGCTGGACGCGCTGCTCCGACTGGCCGACGCGCAGGGTCGCGACGACGGCGATCGTACGGAGGACTCGGACGCGGCGATCGACGGCATGGACGTGGACAACCTGATCCAACTGGCTCTGGAGGGCGGGGACTTCTAGAGCGGGAAGGTCCGGCGGGAAGGTCCGGACCGGGGTCCCCGCTCCGCCCACCATTCACCGACTCGGCGTGTCGTCCACGGTGACGCCGCGCTCCGAAGGAAGCAAGGAAGCAGGGAAGTACCGATGAACCTCAACACCACTTGGACCACCCTTCGTTCGAGCTCGAAGGCCACTGTTTCGGGCGGCTCGGACGAACTGATCCTCTGCGCGGATTTCCACACGACGGGCCGTCCGGAAGCCGGATTCGCCGAGCTGGTGGCGCGGCTCGACCACGACGCCACGTTCTGGCATGTCAACCCTCCGGTCGTCGCCCCCGACTCCGGGACGGCGGCGCCGGCCTACGTGCGTTCCTGGCTGGAGCCGGTGCGCGCGCAAGGGGCGCCGGTGCGCGCGGTCTTCGGGTACTGCGTGGGCGCCGTGTACGCGGCGGCGCTGGCCGACGAGTTGGCCCTGGTGCAGGAAGAGGCGCCCCAGGTCCTGCTGTTCGATCCCGAGCCGACCGCCATGGCGACCATTCGCCATCAGTTCGGCAATGTCTTCGGCATGCTCTCGTCGATCCTCGTCGAGGAGGACGTGGCGGAGACCGAGGGCGAGGTGGAGCGCCTGATTCGGGTCGAGGGCATGACGGTGGGGAACTACGCCGCGCAGCTGTACACGACGTTCCGCCGGGTCGGTGAGCGGGCGTTCGAGCGGGCGGGCCTGGATCAGGAGTACGGCGCCGAGATGTGGGCGCTGTTCAGTTCGTTCCTCTCCTACCTGAGCTTCGCCGACGGGCTGGATCCGCGCGATCGGTGGCTGACGTCCACCGCGCTCAGCTCGTCCGGCGAATACAACGGCCTCAACCGCCTGCGCGGCACCGGCGAGTTGGGCGGGGGCGAGTTGGTCGCCCGGGAGATCCGCTTCGAGGCCGGCCACGGCGATCTGCTGCGTTCGGACGGCGTCGCGCAGACCGTCGGCAAACTTTTGGAGAGGTGACGGTGACCACCGATCGTATGTCCGAGCAGGTCTCGCAGTTCGACATCCCGCGGCAGCAGGTCGGGCCCGATCCGGTCCCGCGGGCGGACGGCGAGCGGGCCTCGCACAAGGAGGAAGCACTCTGGCTGCTGGAGGAGTTCGTGCCCGGCACGGGTGTGAACAACCTCAGTGTCGCGTTCCGGGTGGAGGGGCGGCTGCGCCGGTCGGTCCTGCTGGAGACGGTCACGCGGCTGCTGCGCCGGCACGAGGTGTTGCGGACGGTTTTTCGTACGAAGGCCGCCGGGTTGATGCGGGAGGTGCTGCGGCCGGAGGAGAGCGATCTTCGGATCGTGGCGGGCGATCCGGGACCGGAGGGCGCGCGGGCGTGGCTCACCCGGTTCGTCGCGGAGCCGTTCCGGCCGGACGGCGGGCTGCTGGTGCGCGCCGCGGTCGTGCCGGAGGCGTCCGGTGAGGTGTTCTGTCTGGCCGTCCACCACTCGGTGTTCGACGGCCTGTCGTCGGCGCTGCTGCTGACCGAGTGCGTTTCCCTGTACAACACCCTCGCCTCGGGCGGTGTGCCGGGACCGGAGACCGTGGTGCCCGCTTGGCGGGAGCCGACACCGAACCCCGCCAGTGCGCGGTTCTGGCGCGGGAAGCTGGACGGGTTCCGGGCCACCGAGCTGGATCTGTGGTGTCAGAAACCGGATGCGTCGGTGACCACGCTCGCCGGCGACGTGCTCAACCACGCGCTCTCCCCGGCCGCCCGCGACGCCGTGCGCCGGATGCGGCGCGAGTTGCGGGCGCCGGAGTCGGTCGTGTTGTTGGCGGCGTACAGCGTGCTCCTGGCCGCGCACGGCGCGGGGCCCGACCTCACGGTCGGATCACCCGTGAGTGTGCGCTCCGCGGAGGCGGCGCGGACGATCGGCTACCACATCAACGTGCTCACGCTGCGCACCCCGGTCGATCGGGCGGAGTGTTTCCGGGAGTTCGTGCGTTCGACACGGCGGACGTTCATGGAGGCGATGGCGCACGCCGACTACCCGGTGGACGATCTCCTCGAGGTGGTGGAGCGGGACGGCGGATCGTGGCGGAACAACCTGTTCCGGCACACGTTCAACTATGTCCCGGCGGCCACGGACGGGGAGTTCGTGCTGGACGGGCAGCGGGCCGAAGCGGTGGTGGTGGAGAACAGCTCCAGCAAGTTCGACCTGGAGTTCTTCGTGACCTCCACCGCGACGGACATCAAGGTGCGGGCGGCGTTCTACGTCGACGTCCTGGACCGGGCGGACGTGGAGCTGCTGGTGGCCCGCTACGACGAGTTGCTGGTGACGCTCGCGCAGTGGCCCGACCGGGCGCTGGCGGAGATACCGGTGTGGTGCGAGCGGGACCGCCGGGTGATCGGGTCGGCCAATGCGACGGATCGCCCGGTGGAGCCGACGACCGTGCTGGAGTCGATCGCCCGCCGCGTCCGCGCGTCCGGCGCGGCGGAGTCGGGTGCCGACGCGGAGGCGGTCCTCGACGGGGGACGCCGGGTCGGTATCCGGAGGTTGTGGGCCGCGGCCGAGGCGACCCGCGACCGGCTGTTCGAGGCCGGCGTCGGCCGGGGCGACGTGGTCGCCCTGCTGGCCGCGCGGGGGCCCGAGCTGGCCGCGGCGACGATCGGCGTGTGGTTGGCCGGGGCCGTGTATCTGCCGCTGGAGCCGAGCCATCCCGAGCAGCGCATCTCCTACCAACTCGACGACTCGGGCGCCGCCGCGGTTGTGGTGGGCCCGGGGATCACGGTCGCCGGGGAGCGCAGGGTCCTGCCGCTGGTGGACGTGGACTCGGTGCGGCCGGTGACCGGCGACGTGCTCGCCGTGAACCCCGTCGGGCCGCTGGACCACGCGTACCTGATCTACACCTCGGGCTCCACG
The DNA here is from genome assembly GCF_003967355.1 of Embleya hyalina. Taxonomy (GTDB): domain Bacteria; phylum Actinomycetota; class Actinomycetes; order Streptomycetales; family Streptomycetaceae; genus Embleya; species Embleya hyalina. Next base: position 64,080 of record NZ_BIFH01000045.1, read on the forward strand.
GGCCTGCCCAAGGGAACCCTGCTCGACCACCGCAACCTCGCCAACCTCGTCGCGCACTTCGCCGACGAGTTGTCGGTGGGCCCCGAGGACACCGTGTTGTGGCTGACCACGTTCAGCTTCGACATCTCGGCCCTGGAACTCTTCCTGCCGCTGGTGTCGGGCGGGCGGCTGGCGGTGGCCCCCGACGACGCCCGCACGCAGGGCGAACCACTGGCCCGGGTGCTGCGCGACCACGACGTCTCGGTGCTGCAGGCCACCCCGACCACCTGGCGTCTGGTCGTCGAGGAGGTCGCCGAACACCTGGCGGGCCGTCGGGTGCTCAGCGGTGGCGAGCCGCTGCCGGCGGTGCTCGCCCGGCGGCTGGGCGCGACGGGGTGCGACCTGTACAACGTGTACGGCCCCACGGAGACCACGATCTGGTCCACCTCGGGCCGGATCGACCGGGAGTCCGCCGACGGCCGGGTGGACGTGGGCCGCCCGATCGCCAACACCCGGGTGTACGTGGCGGATCCGGACGGTCGGGCGCTGCCGCTGGGGGTGCGCGGCGAGTTGTGCATCGCGGGCGAGGGCGTGGCGGTCGGCTACCACGATCGTCCGGAGCTGACGGCGGCCCGGTTCGGCGAGCATCCGCCGTACGGCCGTTTCTACCGCACGGGCGATCTGGCGAGGTGGACCGGGGACGGGCGGCTGGAGATCCTCGGGCGGCTGGACCGCCAGGTCAAGCTGCGGGGCAACCGGATCGAACTCGGCGAGATCGAGGCGGTCCTGCTGTCCCACCCGGACGTGGTCGCCGCCGCGGTGGTGGTCGCCGGCGACCCGAGTGCCGATGCGCTGCTGTGCGCCTTCGTGGTGGCTCCGGAGCGGCCCGAGGTGGTTTCGGAACTGTGGGAGTACGCGCACGGTTCGCTGCCTGTTTCCGCGACGCCTCAGGAGTTCGTGGCCGTGGACGCCTTCCCGATGACCGGCAACGACAAGGTGGATTATCCGGCACTCGCCCGGCAGGCGTCGGCACGGCGTCGGTCGGCCGCCGAGGAGCCGCGCGCCGACGCGTCGGCCGCCGGCGGCTCCGGTGACCGGGACGAGCTGGTGGAGGTACTGGTCGGGTTGTGGGGCACGCTGCTCGAACGCGGCGGGCTGCACGCGGACGCCAATTTCTTCGCGCATGGCGGGCATTCGCTGCTCGGTGTACGGCTGTTGCAGGAGGTCCGGGTGGCGACGCGGGTGCGTCTGAAGCTCAAGGACCTCTTCGACGCGCCGACTCCGGCCGGGCTCGCCGCGAAGGTGCGTACGGCGCTCGACGCGGTCGACTCCGGCGTGCCGGAGAGCTGACGCGGGACGTCGGGCGCCGCCCGCGTGGCCTCGTCGGGTCGCGGGACTCCTCGGCAGGAGTCCCGCGACCGGGGCCGCGATGGCGCGGCGCCCGTTTCGGAGCGCCGCGACGGGGGTTCCGGGTCTAGTCCGACGCGCGCCTCAGAGCCAGCCGTGTTCCTCCGCGATGCGGGCCGCCTCGGCGCGGGTCCTCGCCGTGGTCTTGGCCATCGCGGACGAGACGTGGTTGCGCACGGTCCCCTCGGACAGGTGCAGCGCCTGCGCGATGTCGGTGATCGTGCCGCCGTCGAGGGCCTGGGCGAGCACCTGCCGTTCCCGGCCCGTGAGCGGGCTGGTGCCCGAGTGCCGGGCCTCCGAGGCGAGGCCGGGGTCGATGATCCGCAACCCCGCCGCCGCCCGGCGCACCGCGTCGACGAGGTGCTCGGGCGGCGCGTCCTTGACGACGAAGCCGACCACGCCCGCCGCCATGGCCCGGGTCAGGTATCCGGGGCGGCCGAACGTCGTGCAGACGACGACCTTGCAGGACGGCAGCAGCTCGCCGAGTTCGGCCGCCGCGGTCAGGCCGTCCTTGCCGGGCATCTGCACGTCCATCAGCGCCACGTCGGGGCGGGTACGCAGCGCGGCGGGACCGACCTCGTCCCCGCTGCCGACCTCGGCGACGACCTCGATGTCCGACTCCAGGCGGAGCATCGAGGCGAGTGCGCCACGCACCAGGGCCTGATCGTCGGCCAGCAGAACCCTGATCACGCGAGTACTCCTCCGACGGTCCGGCGGCCGGGCTCAGCGTACTGCCCGGGACGGGGGTGCCGTCCCGGGCGACGTCCCGGTTCACCCCGTTTCCGGCTCCGCGTCGCCGGTCAGTTCGGCGAGCAGGTGTTCGGCCAGCTCCGCCGGGGTGGGGTGGTCGTAGACGATGTCCGCGGCCGGCTCCAGGCCGGTGAGTTCGGCGATCCGGTTGCGCAGTTCCATCGCGGCCATCGAGGAGAAGCCGAGGTCGAAGAACTCGGCGTCGTGCTCGACGGCTTCGGCGGAGGGGAAGCGCAGGATCGTCGCGGCTTCGGCCCGGACCAGGTCCAGCACGATGCCGAGGTGTTCGCCGGGCGCGGCCTCGGCGAGCCGCCGCCGGAACGCGGCGACGCCGTCGACGGTGTCGCCGGCATCCGTTCCGGTGGCGTTTCGCTCCCCCGCCACCTCCGGCAGTTCGTCGAACAGCCGGGAGTGGCGGGCCGACGACAAAGCGCCGAGTTCGCCCGGGTCGGCGTCGGTGAGCAGCAGGGTCGTGTCCCCGTGGGCCAGCGCCTGCCGGACGGCGGGGATCACCGCCTCCGGGTCGGCCAGGCCCACGGCCACGGACAGGGCGGGCAGACCCTGGGCGGCCCGCTCCCCGGCGAGCGCGTCGAAGGACGCGTGTGCGGCGGAGGCGCCCTGCCCCGCCGCGCCCCAGGCCGCGTCCACCGGGGTCACCAGGACGAAGGCGGCCGGGGCCGGGGATCGGGTGTGCTCGTGCAGGGCGCGGGCGACGGCTGCGGCGGGCCGTGCGCTCTCGTCCGACATCGCGGGATCCCCGGCGGTGCACACGATCGTGGTCGGTGGACCGTCGAGCCCCGCCAGCAGGGTCTCCAGGGCCGCCGGGTCGGCCGGGTCGCAGGCGTGCACCACGACCCGGGGTTCGGTGTCGAGTTCGGGTGCCGGCCGGGTCAGTACCACCCGGTCGGCCCCGTTGCGCGCCGCCCAGCGGGCCAGCGCGACCGTGTGCCCGTCCGCTCGACCCGCGACCAGGACCGTACCGGCGGGCCGCCACTCGGTGCCGAGGGCCACCCGTCCGGCCGGTGCCGGGCGAAGCCTGCGTCCGAAGACGCCGGCGGCGCGAACGGCCACCTCGTCCTCGCCCGTCAGGCCGGTCAGCACCCCGCACAGGCGGCGTACGGCCTGCTCGTTCGGCTGCTGCGGCAGATCGATCCGGCCGCCCCAGCGCAGCGGTTGCTCGTGGGCGGCGGCCCGGGCGATGCCCCAGGCCGGGGCCGATCCCGGTGCGGCGGGCGGGTCCGAGGGGGTCACCTGGAGCGCGCCCCGGGTGAGGAACCACGCGGGCGCGGTCGGTCGCGCCACGGCCACCGCCTCGACCAGGGCCTCGGCGAAGTCGGTCGGGTCGCCCGCCTCGCCCTCGTCGCCGGCGAGCAGGCACACGATGCCGGTGGTGCGCTCGTCGGCGGCCTCCCGGATGCGGCGGGCGAGTTTGTCGGCGGTGGCGGCGGGGGCGACCGGCAGCGCCTGGACCTGTGCGCCGTGGGCAGCGAGGCCGGCCGCGATCGCCCGGACGTAGCCGGAGCCGGTCTCGTCCTCGGACACGACCAGCAGCCAGGGGCCGGACAGCGCGGGAGCGGGCACGCTCGTCAGCGGCTTCCAGGCGCCGCGCAGTCGCCACCGCGCGGTGGTGTCCGCGTCCTCGACCCGGCGCAACCTCGCCAGCGCGGGCAGCAGTTCGTCGAGTCCGGTCGCGGTGTCCAGGCCGAGCGTGCCGAGCAGGGCGTCGAGGTCCTGCCGTTCGACCGCGTCCCACAGGCGCTGCTCCGCCCGGTCGGCGTCCCGGGGTCGCCGGCGCGCCCCGGACGGGTCCGGCCAATACCGCTGCCGCTGGAAGGGGTACGTCGGCAGCGGCACGGTCCGCGGGCACGCCTCGACGGCCTCGGCGGTCACCGCGGCCCAGTCGACGGCGAGGCCGTGCACGTGGGCGAGGGCGAGCGCTTCGGCCAGGGTGCGGGCCTCCGGGCGGTCGCGGCGCAGCACGGGCGCGACGACGACCGCGCTCGCGTCGACGAGGCATTCCCGTGCCATCGCCGACAACACGGCGTCGGGGCCGACCTCCAGGAACGTACGCACGCCCCGGGCCTGCAGCGCGCGGACGCCGTCGCAGAACCGCACGGCTTCGCGCAGGTGGCGCACCCAGTAGGCGGACGAGGCGAGTTCGTCGTCGCCGGCCAATTCGCCGGTGACGTTGGAGACGATCGGGATCCTCGGCGGCTGGTAGGTCAACCGTTCCGCGACGCGGCCGAATTCCGCGAGCGCGGGCTCCATCAGGGGTGAGTGGAAGGCGTGGCTCACGGCCAGCCGCCTGGTCTTGTGGCCGCGCTCGGCGAGGAGTGCGGCGACCTCTAGGACGGCGTCCTCGACGCCGGACAGGACCACCGACGAGGGGCCGTTGACGGCGGCGACGTCCACGCGGTCCGCGTAGCCGACGAGCGCGGCCCGTACGTCCTCCTCGGCGGCGCGCACCGAGACCATGGCGCCGCCGGGCGGCAGCGCCTGCATCAGCCTGCCGCGCGCCGCGACGAGGGTCACCGCGTCGTCCAGGGAGAGCACACCCGCGACGTGCGCGGCGACGAGTTCGCCGATCGAGTGGCCGGCGAGGAAGTCGGGGCGCACGCCGAACCGTTCGAGGGTGCGGTACAGGGCGACCTCGACCACGAACAGGGCCGCCTGGGTGTACTGCGTCTGCCGAAGCAGCTCGGCGTCGCCGAGGATCACCTCCCGGACGGGCCGCTCCAGGTGCCCGTCGAAGCGGGCGCACACCTCGTCGAAGGCGGCGGCGTAGCCGGGGATCGCGTCGTACAACTCCTGTCCCATGGCGAGCCGTTGGCTGCCCTGGCCGGTGAACAGGAACGCCGTCCTGCCCCGCGCGGCGGTACCGCCGATCACCCGTTCGGACGGTGTGCGTTCGAGCGCCGCGGTCAACGCCTCGGCGAACTCCTCGCGGGTGGAGGCGAGAACGACGAGCCGGTGCTTGTGCGAGGCGCGCGTCGTGGCCAGGGAGTGGGCGATGTCGGCGGGTGTGTACTCGGGCCGGTCCTCCAGATGCGCGCGCAGCCGCTGTACCTGGGCCCGCAGCGCGTCGGGGCTCTTCGCCGACAACGCCCAGGGAATCTCCCGGGGTGTGCCGGCGGGTGGTTCGGTCCGCGCCGACTCCGGTTCCGGCGCGGCCTGTTCGAGGATGACGTGCGCGTTGGTCCCGCTGATCCCGAAGGAGGACACGCCGGCCCGGCGCGGACGGTCGTGGTCGGGCCACGGCGTCGGCTCGACGAGCACCCGTACCGCGCCCGCGTCCCATTCCACGTGCCGCGACGGCCGGTCCACGTGCAGGGTGCGCGGCAGCAGGCCGTTGCGCAGGGCCATCACCATCTTGATCACACCGGCGACACCGGCGGCGGCCTGGGTGTGGCCGAGGTTGGACTTGACGGAGCCGAGCCACAGGGGCCGGTCGTCGGGTCGGTCCTGGCCGTAGGTGGCGAGCAGTGCCTGTGCCTCGATGGGGTCGCCGAGGGTGGTGCCGGTGCCGTGTGCCTCGACCGCGTCGACGTCGGATGCGTCCAGGCCCGCGTTGGCCAGGGCCTGGCGGATCACCCGCTGTTGCGAGGGGCCGTTGGGGGCGGTGAGGCCGTTGCTGGCGCCGTCCTGGTTGATCGCCGAGCCGCGGACGATCGCGAGGACCCGGTGGCCGTTGCGCCGCGCGTCGGACAACCGCTCGACGAGCAGCATGCCCACACCCTCGCTCCAGCCGGTGCCGTCGGCGGCGTCGGCGAACGACTTGCAGCGGCCGTCGGGCGCGAGCCCGCGCTGCCGGCTGAAGTCGACGAACACGTTGGGGGTGGACAGCACGGTGACGCCGCCGGCCAGGGCGAGCGAGCACTCGCCCGACCTCAGGGCCTGGATCGCCCAGTGCAGGGCGACCAGCGAGGAGGAGCAGGCGGTGTCCAGGGTGACGGACGGGCCCTCGAAGCCGAGGGTGTAGGAGATCCGCCCCGAGGCCACGCCGCCGGAGGTTCCGGTGCCGACGAAGCCCTCGCTGCCGCTGGGCAGGTGTTGCAGGTGCATGCCGTAGTCGTGGTACATCAGGCCGACGAACACCCCGGTGCGGCTGCCGCGGATCCTGGTCGGGTCGATGCCGGCGTGTTCCAGGGCCTCCCACGAGCTTTCCAGCAGCATGCGCTGCTGGGGGTCCATCGCCACCGCCTCGCGCGGCGAGATGCCGAAGAACGCCGGGTCGAACTCGGTGGCGTCGTAGACGAATCCGCCCTCGCGCGTGTACGTGGTGCCGGGGTGCTCGGGGTCGGGGTGGTACAGCTCGGCCAGGTTCCAGTTGCGGTCGGCCGGGAACATCGACATCGCGTCGCCGCCCTCGGCGACCAGGCGCCACAGGCCGTCCGGGTCGGTGACGCCGCCGGGCAGTCGGCAGCTCATGCCGACGATGGCGATCGGGTCGTCGGCGCCGACGATCGTGGCCGTCGGCGCGGCGGTCGGCGCGTCGTCGAGCAGCTCGGTCCGCAGGTGGGCGGCCAGGTTCGTGGGCGTCGGGTGGTCGAAGACGAGCGTGGCGGGCAGCCGCAGGCCGGTGGCCGCGTTCATCCGGTTGCGGAACTCGACGGCGGTCAGCGAGTCGAAGCCGTTCTCGTTGAAGGGCCCGTCCGCGTCCACGTCGCCGGGGTTCGCGTAGCCGAGCACGGCCGCCGCCTGGGTGAGCACCAGGTCGAGCAGGGTCCCCAGGTGTTCGGTCTCGGGCATCCGGGCCAGGCGCTCGCGCAGTGCCGACGCGGCGGCCGGATCGGCGCCCACCGTGCGCCGCTTCGACGTGGCGACCAGGCCGCGCAGGATCGTGGGCACGGCGCCGAAGCGGGCGGCGACACGCAGCGCGCCGAACTCCAGGCGGATGGGCACCAGGTTCGCCCGGTCCGTCGCGAGGGCCGCGTCGAACAGGGCGAGGCCGTCCTCGGTGGACAGCGGCGCGACGCCGGTACGGGCCAGCCGGGCCCGGTCGACCTCGTCGAGCCCCCCGGTCAGCCCGCTGTCCTGCGCCCACAGCCCCCACGCCAACGACACGGCGGGCAGGCCGATGCGGTGCCGGTACTCGGCCAGGGCGTCCACGAAGGCGTTGGCCGCCGCGTAGTTGCCCTGCCCGGGGCCACCGAAGACGCCGGCCGCGGAGGAGAAGACCACGAAGGCGGCGAGCGGCAGTTCCCGGGTGAGTTCGTGCAGGTTCAGGACGGCGTCGGCCTTGGCCCGCAACACCGTGTCGCATCTTTCGGGGGTCAGCGCGGTGACGATGCCGTCGTCGAGCACGCCGGCCGCGTGCACGACGGCGGTGAGCGGGTGCCGGGCCGGGATCCGGGACAGCACCTCGGCCAGCGCCTCGCGGTCGGCGGCGTCGCACGCCACGACGGTCGCCTCGGCGCCCAGCTCGGCCAGTTCCTCCCGCAGCAGGTCGACGCCCTCCGCGTCGGGACCACGGCGGCCGACCAACAGCAGCCGGCGCACGCCGTGTTCGGCGACCAGGTGACGGGCGACGAGGCCGCCCAGGGTGCCGGTGCCGCCGGTGATCAGTACGGTGCCGTCGGTGTCCCACCCGGGCGCCGCGTCGGTCGCGGCCCGGTGCCGGGCGAGCCGCGGCACGAGCAGGGCGCCCTCACGCAGCGCGCCCTGAGGTTCGCCGGACGACGCGGCGGCGGGCAGCGCCCGCCACGACTGCTCGGTGCCGTCGACATCCAGGAGAACGAAGCGGCCGGGGTGCTCGGACTGCGCCGAGCGGATCAGTCCCCACACGGCGGCATGCGGCAGATCGGGTGCCGAGAACGGCCCGGCGGGAACGGCACCGCGGGTGACGAACACCAGGGGCACCTCGGCGTACCGGTCCTCGGCCAACCAATCCTGCGCGGTCGCGAGCGCCTCGGCGACCGCCGTACGCACCCGGGCGGCCGAATCCTCGTCCGGATCCCCGGTGATCGGGTCGCAGACCACGAACGCCAGGCGCGGGAGCGGTGCTTCGGCGTCCGGCTCGGCCCCGGGCGGGTCGGCGTCGACCCGTGCGCCCGTCGCCTCCAGCGCCGCGCGCAACTCCGGTGCGTCCGCGCCCAGCAGTCGGAAGCGGGCGCCGCCGGTCGATCCGGCGACCGGGCCCGTGGCGGGCACCCAGTCGAGCCGGAACAGCGCGTCCCGCAGCGGGTCGGTACCGCGCTCGACGCCGCCGGCGGCGAGGGGACGTACGACGAGGGAATCCGCCGAGGCCACCGGCACCCCCGCGGTGTCGGCGACCTCCACCCGAACCGCGTTGCGACCCGCCGAGGACAGTCGTACCCGCAGCGCGCCGGCGCCCGTGGCCGCCAGCCGCACCCCGGTCCAGGCGAAGGGCAACAGCGGCCCGTCGGCGGACGGTTCGTCGAAGAAGTAGCCCAGGGCCAGCGGTTGCAGCGCGGCGTCGAGCAGCACGGGGTGCAGCCCGAAGGAGCCGCCGTCGCCCGACACCTCCTCGGGCAGCGCGACCTCGGCGAACAGGTCCCCGTCCCGACGCCAGAGCGCCTTCAGGCCACGGAACGCGGGGCCGTAGTCGACACCGACGATCGCCATCGCGTCGTACACCTCGTCCGGCCGCAGCGCCTTCGCGCCGGCCGGCGGCCAGGACTCCTCGCCGAAGTGGGCGGGAGTGGTGTCGGTGGCGAGGATGCCGGTGGCGTGGCAGGTCCACGGATCGTCGGCGGCGCCGCCGTCCGGCCGGGCGTGCACGGTGAGCGAGCGCCGCCCGTCCCCGTCCGGCGCACCGACCGCCAACTGCAGTTGCACACCGCCGCGTTCGGGCAATACGAGCGGCGCCTGGAGGGTCAGTTCCGCCACGAGATCGCAGCCGACCTCGTCGCCGGCGCGGATCGCCAGCTCCACGAAGGCCGTCCCCGGCAGCAACACCGCCCCGTTCACGGCATGATCGGCCAGCCACGGATGCGACCGAAGCGACAACCGTCCGGTCAACAACACACCCTCCGCATCCGCGAGCGACACCGCCGCACCGAGCAGCGGATGCCCCACCATGCCCAGGCCCAGCTGCGCCGCGTCGCCCCTGCCCGCGGCGGACTTCGGCCAGTAGGGCTGGTGTTGGAAGGCGTAGGTGGGCAGGTCGACGACACGGGGCCGGGCCGGCGCGAGCACCGACTCCCAGTTCACCGGCGCGCCGCGCACCCACAACTCCGCCGCCGAGGTCAGGAGACGATCCGAACCGCCCTCCTGCCGGCGCAACGAACCCACCACCACGGCGTCCGTGGCCCCCGCCCGCTCCAGGCTCTCCCGGACGCCGATCCCCACCACGGGATGCGCGCTGGACTCCACGAAGAACCGGTGGCCCTCCCCGGCCAACGCCTCGATCGCCGGACCGAACCACACCGGTTCGCGCAGGTTGCGATACCAGTACGCGGCATCCGCCTCCTCCCCGGAGATCCAGCCCCGAAGCAGGGTCGAGTACCAGGGCACCACCGCCGCCCGCGGCTCGATCGGGCCGAGTACATCGAGCAATTCCGCCTCGATGGCCTCCACATGGGCCGAGTGCGAGGCGTAGTCCACCTCGACCCGCCGCGCCCGCACCCCGTCCGCCTCGCACCGCGCCAACAGCTCGTCGAGGGCGTCCGCGTCACCCGACACCACCGTCGAGAACGGACCGTTGACCGCCGCCACCGACACCCGACCGGCGAAGGACGCCAACCGCTCCTCGACGTCGACGACCGGCAACGGCACCGACACCATCCCGCCCCGACCCGCCAACCCCACGATCGCCCGACTCCGCAACGCAACCACACGCGCACCGTCGTCCAACGACAACCCGCCGGCCACCACCGCCGCCGCGATCTCACCCTGCGAATGACCCACCACCGCATCCGGAACCACCCCGAACGAACGCCACACCTCCGCCAACGACACCATCACCGCCCACAACAACGGCTGCACCACATCCACCCGATCCAACCCGGGCGCACCCTCCACCCCGGCCAACACCTCCACCGGCGACCAATCCACGAACTCCGCCAACGCCGCCGCACACTCGTCGAACCGCCCGGCGAACACCGGCGACTGCGCCCGCAGTTCCACCGCCATCCCCACCCACTGCGACCCCTGACCCGGAAACACGAACACCACACCGCCCGCGACATCGGCGACACCCGTCACCACGCCCGGCGAATCCGAGCCGTCGGCCAGGGCCGGCACGCGTCCCGTCAGCTCGGCGCGGTCCACGCCCAGCACGACCGCACGGTGCTCGAACGCGGTACGCGAGACGACGAGGGAATGAGCCACGTCGACCGCGGACCGATCCTCCACGAAGGCACCCAACCGCCGCGCCTGATCCCGCAACGCCGCACCCGAACGCGCCGACAACACCCAGGGCACCACCGGCGGTTCCGACCCCGACGCGACCTCCTCCGCAACCGGCGCCGGAGGCGCCTCCTCCAGCACCACATGCGCGTTCGTGCCGCTCATCCCGAAGGAGGACACGCCCACGCGACGCGGTTCGGTGGACTCGGGCCACGGGCGCGTCTCGGTGAGGAGTTCGACGGCGCCTTCGGACCAGTCGATGTGCGGCGAACGTTCCTCGGCGTGGAGGGTGCGCGGCAGGACACCGTGCCGCAGGGCCATCACCATCTTGATCACACCCGCGGCGCCGGCGGCGGCCTGGGTGTGCCCGATGTTGGACTTCACCGACCCCAGCCACAGCGGCCGGTCCTCGGGCCGACCCTGCCCGTACGCGGCGATCAACGCCTGCGCCTCGATCGGGTCGCCCAGCGTCGTACCCGTGCCGTGCGCCTCGACCGCGTCGATCTGCGCGGGCGAGATCCGGGCGTTGGCCAGCGCCTGCCGGATCACGCGCTGCTGCGAGGGGCCGTTCGGCGCGGTGAGGCCGTTGCTGGCGCCGTCCTGGTTGATCGCCGACCCGCGTACGACCGCCAGCACCGGATGGCCGTTGCGGCGCGCGTCCGACAACCGCTCGACCAGGAACACGCCCGCCCCCTCGGCGAGCGCCATGCCGTCGGCGTCGGCGGAGAACGCCTTGCAGCGCCCGTCCCGGGCGAGGCCGCGCTGTCGGCTGAAGCCGATGAACGTGCCGGGCGAGGACAACACCGCCACGGCTCCGGTCAGGGCCAGGGCGCAGTCGCCGTTGCGCAGCGCCTGCACCGCCAGGTGCAGGGCGACCAGCGACGAGGAGCAGGCGGTGTCGATCGTGACGGCGGGACCTTCCAGGCCCAGGCTGTACGAGATTCGGCCCGACACGACGCTCGTGGCGACGCCGGTCATCAGGTAGCCCTGGAGCTCGGGCGGCGCCTTCTCCATGAAGGTCAGGAACTCGCCGCTGTTCGCGCCCATGAACACGCCGGTTCGGCTGCCGTGCAGCGTGGTCGGGTCGATGCCCGCCCGCTCGATCGCCTCCCACGACGTCTCCAGGAGCAGCCGCTGCTGCGGGTCCATGGCCGTCGCCTCACGCGGGCTGATCCCGAAGAACGCCGGGTCGAACTCGGTGATGTCGTGCACGAACCCGCCCTCGCGCACGTACGACGTGCCGGACCGGTCGGGATCCGGGTCGTACAGCGTCTCCAGGTCCCAGCCGCGGCCCTCGGGGAAGCCGGATATCGCGTCCGTCCCGTCGGCCACGATCCGCCACAGGTCCTCGGGGCTGTTCGCCCCGCCCGGATAGCGGCAGCCCATGCCGATGATCGCGATCGGCTCGTGGTCCTTCTCGCCTGCCGCCCGGAGCCGCTTCCTGCTGTCGTGGAGTTCGGCCGTCACGCGTTTCAGGTAGTCGACCAACTGCTCTTCCGTCGCCATCTGCTGCTGCCTTCCTGGCTGGTACCGGCTCAGGCGAGCCCGAGTTCGTTGTCGATGAAGCTGAGTACCTCGTCCGCGGTCGCGGTCTCGAGCCGCTCCCCCACGTCCTCCGCGGCCGGCTCGGCGCCGGTGCGCCTCTCCCGCCAGGTGGACAGCAGGAGTTCGAGTCGGGCGGTGATCTCGTCGGGGGTCTCGCAGTCGGCCGCCGCGGCGGCGAGCGCGGCCTCGACGCGTTCGAGTTCGGCCAGCACCAGCCGGCCGGCGCTGTGCGTGGGCGGGGCGATCCCGGCGAGGAGATGTCCGGCGAGCACGATGGGGGTCGGGTAGTCGAAGACGAGGGTCGCGGGCAGTTTCAGTCCGGTGGCGGCCATGAGCCGGTTGCGGAGTTCGACGGCGGTGAGCGAGTCGAAGCCGATCTCGTTGAACGCGCGGCCGGGGTCGACCGCCCCGGATCCGGCGAAGCCGAGCACGGCCGCCACGTGGCCGCGGATCAACTCCAGGACCGCCGGGTGCCGTTCGGCTTCCGGCAGGGTGGTGAGCCGCTCGACGAGCGAATCGACCCGGCCGGGTTCCGCCGCCAGTACCCGACGGGTGGGCATCCGCACCAGGCCCCGGAACAGCGGGTGCCCGAAGCCCTTGGCCGCGCCCGCGCGCAGCGTGGCCGGGTCGACCCGGATCGGTACCAGGGCCGGCTCGTGCGATTCGAGCGCGCGGTCGAGGAGTTCGAGGCCCTGTTCGGAGGTGAGCGCCGACATCCCGGAACGACTCATCCGGCTCAGGTCGGCCTCGGTCAGATGGCCCGTCATGCCGCGGCCGTCCGATGGCGACCACAGGCCCCAGGCGAGCGAGGTCGCGGCCAGTCCCCGGGCGCGGCGGTGCCGGGCGAGGGTGTCCAGGAACGTGTTGGCCGCGGCGTAGTTGCCCTGTCCGGCGTTGCCGAACACTCCGGCCGCGCCCGAGTAGAGCACGAACCGCGCGAGATCGAGGTGCGCGGTGAGTTCGTGCAGGTGCACGGCCGCGTCGACCTTCGGGCGCAGTACCGCGGCCAGGCGCTCCGGCGTCAGGGACGCGATCACGCCGTCGTCGAGGACACCCGCGGTGTGCACGACGCCGGTGAGCGGGTGCTCCGCGGAGATCTCGGCGAGCAGTGCGGCCAGCGCGTCGCGGTCGGCCGCGTCGCACGCGGCGATGTGTACGGCGGCGCCCAGCGCGGTCAGCTCCCGCTCCAGTTCCGGCGCACCGTCGGCCGCCCTGCCGCGCCGGCCGGCCAGTACCAGGTGCCGTACGCCGTGCCGGGTGACCAGGTGGCGTGCCGCCAGCGCGCCGAGCGCGCCGGTGCCGCCGGTGACGAGTACGGTGCCGTCCGGGTCGAGGGCGGGCGGTGCGGTGAGCACGACCTTGCCGATGTGCCGGGCCTGGGCGACGTACCGGAACGCCTCGGGGGCGCGCCGCACGTCCCAGCCGCGCACGGGCAGCGGCCGCAGCTCGCCCCGCCGGAACAGCTCGACGATCTCGGTGAGGATCTCCCCCACTCGTGTCGCGTCGAGTGTGGTGAGGTCGAAGTTGCGGTAGTCGACGCCCGGATGGAGCTGCGCCAGTTCCTCTTCGCCGCGCACGTCCGTCTTGCCCATCTCGATGAACCGGCCGCCGTTCGACAACAACCGCAACGACGCGTCCACGAACTCGCCCGCGAGGGAGTTGAGGACCACGTCCACGCCTCGGCCGCCCGTGGCCGCCCCGAAGGCGTCCGCGAACTCCAGCGTGCGGGAGGAGGCGATCCGCGCCGGGGGCAGCCCCAGGTCGTGCAGGGTGTCCCACTTGGTCGGACCGGCCGTGCCGTAGACCTCCGCCCCCAGGTGCCGGGCGAGTTGCACCGCGGCCATGCCCACTCCGCCGGCGGCGGCGTGCACCAGCAGGGATTCACCGGCGCCGAGCCGCGCGAGGTCGACGAGAGCGTGGTAGGCGGTGATGAAGACGACCGGCACGGACGCGGCCCGGGTGAAGGACCAGCCGTCCGGGACGGGTACGAGCATGCGCTGGTCGGTGACCGCGTACCGGGCGAATCCGCCCTGGAGGATGCCCATCACCCGGTCTCCGGGGGCCAACGCGGTCACGTCGTCGGCCACCTCGACGACGACGCCCGCGCCCTCGCCGCCCATCGGTGTGTCACCGGGATACATGTCCAGGGCGATCAGCACGTCGCGGAAGTTCAGGCCCATGGCGTGCGGTGCGACGCGCACCTCGCCCGGGCCGAGCGGGCGGGTGTCCTGCGCGAGCAGGGCCAGGTTGTCCACGGTGCCGCGCTCGGTGACGTCCAGGCGCCAGTTCCCGGCGCCGGCCGGCGGGACCAGGGCGGCGCCGGGGGACGTACCGACGCGGGCGAGCCGCGGCACGTACGCCGTGCCTTCGCGCAGGGCGAGTTGGGCCTCGCCGCCGGCAAGCGCGGCGGGCAGGACCCGGTACGAGGCGTCGTCCGTGTCGATGTCGAGCAGGACGATCCGCTCCGGGTTCTCCGCCTGCGCGGACCGGACCAGGCCCCAGACCGCGGCGTGCGCGAGGTCCGTCGGCTGCTCGTCGCCGGCTGCCGCGACCGCACCGTGGGTGATCACGACCAGGCGCGTGGACGCGAGGCGCTCCTCGGCCGACCACTCCTGGAGGAACCCCAGTGCCCGCGACGTGGTCTCGTGCACCTCGTCGACCAGGCCGACCGAGCCCCGGGCCGGGGCCCGCTCCCACGAGACGACCACCCGGTCCGGAACCGGGTCCGCCGCGACGAGCGAGCCGAGGTCGTCGTATCCCGTGGCCGCGATGCCCGCGCGCGCCAGGTCCGCCACGGCGCCGGGGTGGTTGTCGCCGACGACCGCCCACCGCGTCCCGCCCGGCGGCTCCTCGGTCTCGTCGACGGGCACGGCGGCCCACTCGACGGTGAAGAGGGAGTCGTTGCGGGCCTGCGCGCCGCCGGCCGACAACTCGGCCGGTAGCGGGCGCATCACCAGCGAGTCCACGCGGGCCACCGGCGCACCGGTGGTGTCGGCGACCACGAGCGCCACCCGATCGGGGGCCGCGGGCGAGAGCCGAACCCGCAGGGTCGTGGCTCCCGTGGCGTACAGCCGTACGCCGGTCCAGACGAAGGGCAGCAGCGGTCCCGACGAGCCGTCCTCGCCGACACCGCCCAGGGCGATGGTGTGCAGCGCGGAGTCGAGCAGGGCGGGATGCAGCCCGAACGCGCCGGTCTCGCCCCAGCCGTCCTCCGGCAGCGCGACCTCGGCGAACAGGTCCCCGTCCCGGCGCCAGGCCGCCTTCAGTCCACGGAAGATCGGCCCGTAGTTCAGTCCCGCCTCGTCGAGCCAGTCGTAGAAGCCGGTCGTATCGAGGGAATCGGCTCCCTCCGGCGGCCAGACGGCCGCTTCCGGCAGCGGCTGGGGCGCGGTGTCGGTGGCGAGGATGCCGGTGGCGTGGCAGGTCCACGGATCGTCGGCGGCGCCGCCGTCCGGCCGGGCGTGCACGGTGAGCGAGCGCCGCCCGTCCCCGTCCGACGCACCGACCGCCAACTGCAGTTGCACACCACCACGTTCGGGCAACACCAGCGGCGCCCGAAGGGTCAACTCGTCCACGAGATCGCAGCCGACCTCGTCGCCGGCGCGGATCGCCAGCTCCACGAAGGCCGTCCCCGGCAGCAACACCGCCCCGTTCACGGCATGATCGGCCAGCCACGGATGCGACCGAAGCGACAACCGCCCGGTCAACAACACACCCTCCGCGTCCGCGAGCGACACCGCCGCACCGAGCAGCGCGTGCCCCGCCGCGCCCAGGCCGGCCGCGGTGACGTCACCGGCGCGTTCTCCCGCGCTCTCCAACCAGTAGTGCCGGTGTTGGAAGGCGTAGGTGGGCAGGTCGACGACGCGGGGCCCGGCGGGCGCGAGCACCGATGCCCAGTCCACCTCCACGCCACACACCCACAACTCGGCCGCGGAGGCGAGGAATCGGGCCAGGCCACCCTCCTCACGCCGCAACGTGCCGCAGGCCACCACCTCGACCCCCGCGTCCTCGGCCGTCTCCCGCACCGCCGGAATCAACACCGGGTGCGCGCTGACCTCCACGAACACGCCGAACCCCTGGCCGGCCAACGCCCGCACCGACGACTCGAGGCGCACGGTCCCACGAAGGTTGGAATACCAATACCCGGCGTGCAACCCGGACGTGTCCAGCCAGTCCGACGTCACCGTCGAGAAGAACGCGACGTCGCCGGTGCGCGGCGCCACCGGGGCCAGGACCTCGGCCAACTCCGCCTCGATGGCCTCCACATGGGCCGAGTGCGAGGCGTAGTCCACCTCGACCCGCCGTGCCCGCACCCCGTCCGCCTCGCACCGCGCCAACAGCTCGTCGAGGGCGTCCGCGTCACCCGACACCACCGTCGAGAACGGACCGTTGACCGCCGCCACCGACACCCGACCGGCGAAGGACGCCAACCGCTCCTCGACATCGGCGACCGACAACGGCACCGACACCATCCCGCCCCGACCCGCCAACCCCACGATCGCCCGACTCCGCAACGCAACCACACGCGCACCGTCGTCCAACGACAACCCGCCGGCCACCACCGCCGCCGCGATCTCACCCTGCGAATGACCCACCACCGCATCCGGAACCACCCCGAACGAACGCCACACCTCCGCCAACGACACCATCACCGCCCACAACAACGGCTGCACCACATCCACCCGATCCAACCCGGGCGCACCCTCCACCCCGGCCAACACCTCCACCGGCGACCAATCCACGAACTCCGCCAACGCCGCCGCACACTCGTCGAAACGCCCGGCGAACACCGGCGACTGCGCCCGGAGCTCCACCGCCATCCCCACCCACTGCGACCCCTGACCCGGAAACACGAACACCACACCGGCACCGCCGCCGGAACCGGCCACACCCTCGACCACTCCCGGGAACGGCACACCCTCCACCAACGCACCCAGACCGTCGGCCGACTCGAACCCGCCACCGGCACCCAACACGACGGCACGGTGCTCGAACGCCGCACGCGACACGACGAGGGAATGCCCGACGTCGGCCGCGGACCCATCCCCCACGAAGGCACCCAACCGCCGCGCCTGATCCCGCAACGCCGCACCCGAGCGCGCCGACAACACCCAGGGCACCACCGGCAATTCCGGCCCCGGCGCCACCTCCTCCGCAACCGGCGCCGGAGGAGCCTCCTCCAGCACCACATGCGCGTTCGTGCCGCTGATGCCGAACGACGAGACGGCGGCCCGACGTTCGCGCCCCATGTCCCGCCACGGCACGGGCTCGGTGAGCAGCTCGACCGCACCGTCGGCCCAGTCCACGTGCGGCGATGGCTCGTCCACGTGCAGGGTGCGGGGAAGCAACCCGTACCGCAGCGCCATCACCATCTTGATGATCCCCGCGACACCGGCGGCGGCCTGGGTGTGCCCGATGTTGGACTTCACCGACCCCAGCCGCAACGGCCGATCCACCGGCCGACCCTGCCCGTACGTGGCGATCAACGCCTGCGCCTCGATCGGGTCGCCCAGCGTCGTACCCGTGCCGTGCGCCTCGACCGCGTCCACATCCGACGCGGACAACCCCGCGTTCGCCAACGCCTGCCGGATCACCCGCTGCTGCGAGGGCCCGTTCGGCGCGGTCAGACCGTTGCTCGCACCGTCCTGGTTGATCGCCGACCCACGCACGACCGCCAGCACCCGGTGGCCGTTGCGGCGCGCGTCCGACAACCGCTCCACCAGCAGCACACCCACGCCCTCGGCCAGACCGAAACCGTCGGCGGCACCGGCGAAGGACTTGCAGCGGCCGTCCCGGGAGAGGGCGCCCTGGCGGCTGAAGCCGACGAATCCGATCGGGGAGCACATCACGGTGACCCCACCGGCCAGCGCCAGGTCGCAGTCGCCGTTGCGCAGCGCCTGCACCGCCAGATGCAGGGCGACCAGCGACGAGGAGCACGCCGTGTCGACCGTCA
The DNA here is from genome assembly GCF_003967355.1 of Embleya hyalina. GTDB lineage: Bacteria > Actinomycetota > Actinomycetes > Streptomycetales > Streptomycetaceae > Embleya > Embleya hyalina. The sequence continues at coordinate 82,024 of NZ_BIFH01000045.1, forward strand.
CCGCGGGCCCTTCCAGGCCCAGCGCGTACGCGACCCGGCCGGAGACGATGCTGCTCAGCGTGCCGGTGACGAGGTGCCCGACCGACTCCGGCGGGACCTGGTCGGAGTCGCGTCCGTACTCCTCGTAGGCCGCCCCGACGAAGACCCCGGTGCGGCTGCCACGCAGGGACGCGGGGGCGATCCTGCCGTTCTCGATCGCCTCCCACGAGGCTTCGAGCAGCAGCCGCTGCTGCGGGTCCATGGCGAGCGCCTCGCGCGGGCTGATCCCGAAGAACTCGGGGTCGAACTCGCCCGCCTCGTGCACGAATCCGCCCTCACGGACGTACGAGGTGTCGGGGCGATCGGGGTCCGGGTCGTAGAGGCCGTCGACGTCCCAGCCGCGGTTCTCGGGGAGTGGGGCGATCGCGTCCCTGCCCTCGGCGACGAGGCGCCACAGGTCCTCGGGGTTGTGCACACCGCCGGGCAGGCGGCAGCTCATTCCGACGATCACGACGGGGTCGTCCCGGTCGGGGCCCGTCGTCCGGGGCTGCCCCCCGACGGGGTCGGCCGGTGTCTCCTCGCCCAGGATCGCGGTGCGCACGAGTCGGGCGAGGGCCGTCACGTTCGGGTAGTCGAAGACGACGGTGGACGGCAGCCGCACTCCGAGGGCGGCGTTGAGCCGGGCGCGCAGTTCCACGGCCGTGACGGAGTCGAAGCCGAGATCCCGGAAGGCCCGGTCCACCCGGACGTCCGCCGGATCGGCGTGTCCCAGCACCAGGGCGACCTGTTCGCGGACCCGATCCACCAGGAGGCGTTCGCGGTCCGCCGGGTTCAGGCGCCGCAACTGCTCGTACAGCGGCGATGACTCTCCCGCCTCGTCGGCGGCCGAACCCTCGTCCGCGCCGAGCGCCCGCAGCGCCTCGGGTACCCCCTCCAGCAGCGGGCGACGCCGGGCGGCGGCGAACAGCGGGGCGAACCGCCGCCAGTCGACGTCCGCGATCACGAGGTTGGTCTCGTCGTCGTCCAGCGCCTGCCACAGGCCGTCCAGGGCCCGCTGCGGGTCCATGAACGGCAGGCCGCCGCGGTCGGCGTCGTCCTCGTTCAGCAGCGTGGTCATGCCACCGCCCGCGGAGTGCCAGAAGCCCCACGCGATCGCCGTGGCGGGCAGTCCGCGGCCGCGGCGATGGGCGGCGAGCGCGTCGAGGAAGGCGTTGCCCGCCGCGTAGGCTCCGTTGTGGCCGCCGCCCCAGGCACCCGCGCCGGACGAGAACAGTACGAAGGCGTCGAGCGGATCGCGGGCGTCCTCGGCGAAGAGCCGGTCCAGATGGGCGGCTCCGGCGATCTTGGCCCGGGTGGCCTCGACGAGTTCCGGTTGATCCAGGTCGGCCAGCGGTCGGATGTGGGCGACACCCGCGGTGTGGAAGACCGACCTGAACGTGTCGCCGTCGGCCTCGACGCCGCGCACGAGGTCGGTCAGCGCCTCGCGGTCGGCCACATCGCATGCCGCGACGGTCACGCGGGCACCCGACTCCTCCAGCTCGGCGACGAGTTCCGCCGTACCCGGAGCGTCGGCGCCGCGCCGACTGGTGAGGACGAGATGTTCGGCGCCCTCTGCCGCCAGTCGGCGCGCCACCCGCGCACCCAGGCCGCCGGTGCCGCCGGTGACGAGCACGGTGCCCCGCGCCCGCCAGGTCCCGCTCGCACCCGACCGGATCCTGGGCGCACGCGTCAGGCGACGGGCGAACACGGCGGAGGCCCGGATCGCCACCTGGTCCTCACCCGCGACGTCCCCGGTGCCCGCGAGCACGGCGACGAGCCGGGTCAGGGCGCGCGCGTCGAGCGTCTCGGGCAGGTCGACGAGACCGCCCCAGCGCTCCGGGTGTTCGAGGCCGAAGACCCGGCCGAGCCCCCACACGACGCCCTGCTCGGGGTGTCGGAGCGGATCGATCCGACCGACGCTCTCGGCACCGGAGGTGGTGATCCAGAGCGGTGCGTCGACGTCGGCGTCGCCCAGGGCCTGCGTCAGCGCCAGGACCCGGCCGGCGGCAGCGGTGGGATCTTCCCCGGGTGCCTCCGTCGACAGCGACAACACTCCGGCCGGCGGCGCGTCGGCGGCGAATCTCCGCAGCCGCTCGGCGAGGCACTTGCGGTCGAAGTCCTCGGCCGAATACAGGAGTCGGGTTTGGGCGCCGTGCCTTTCGAGCACGTCGACGACCGAGGAGATCACGTCGTCGGCGCCCCGCTCGGCCGAGACCGCGACCCACCAGGTGCCGGACAGGGTGGGAGCCGTGGTGCCGAAGGCGGTGAGCGGCTGCCAGGTGATGCGGTAGCGCCAGGAGTCCAACACCGTCCGGTCCTGCCGGCGGCGCCGCCAGGACGACAACATCGGCAGTACGCCGGCCAGCGGCGACCCGTCCTCGATACCCAGCGTGTCGGCCAGACCCGCCAGGTCCTCGCGCTCCACCGCCGCCCAGAAATCGCCGTCCTCGGAGTCGGCGACCCGCGACGGCGCCGGCACGGCGCTCACCGCGTCGGACCGGAACCAGTAGTGCCGGCGCTGGAAGGCGTAGGTGGGCAGGTCGACGTGTCGGGCCGGGGTGGTGGCGAAGTGGGTGCGCCAGTCGACGGCGGTGCCGTGGGCGTGGAGGGTGGCCAGGGCTTCGAGGAGCGTGCGGGGCTCCTCGCGGTCCTTGCGGACGGCGGGGACCAGGACCGCGTTCTCGTCGGTGTCGAGGGTCTGCCGGGCCAGGGCGGTCAGGACCCCGTCCGGGCCGATCTCGACGAATGTGGTGGCGCCGGCCGCGCGGGCGCCGGCCACGGAGTCCGCGAAGCGGACCGCGTGTCGTACGTGCTCCACCCAGTAGTCGGGATCGGTGAGCCGGCCCTCCGCGGCCGGTTCACCGGTGACGGCGGAGATCACCGGGACACTCGGCTCACGGTAGGTGAGGGTTCGGGCGACCCGTCGGAAGTCCTCCAGCATCGGGTCCATGAGCGGCGAGTGGAACGCGTGCGAGACGCGCAACCGGCGGACCCGGACCCCCCGCTCCTCCATCACCCGGGCCATGTCCTCCACGGCCGCTTCGGTACCGGAGACCACCACCGCCGATGGTGCATTGACGGCGGCGATCCCCACCTCGTCCTCACGACCCGCGAGCAACGGCAACACATCCGCCTCCGGCGCGGCGACCGCGAGCATCGCGCCGCCCGCCGGGAGGGCCTGCATCAACCGGGCCCGGGCCGCCACCAGACGGCACGCGTCCTCCAACGAGAACACCCCGGCCACATGCGCGGCCGCAAGCTCACCGATCGAATGCCCAACCAGCACATCCGCCGCGACCCCGTACGACACCAGCAGCCGGTACAGCGCGACCTCGAACGCGAACAACGCCGGCTGCGTCATCCCCGTCTCGTTCAGCAGTCCGGCCCGTTCGCTGCCCGGCTCGGCGAACACCACCTCACGGAGCGGATGCGCCAGCAGCGGATCCAGCACCGCACACACCTCGTCGAACGCAGCCGCGAACTCCGGGAACACGGCGGCGAGTTCGCGGCCCATCCCCGGACGCTGACTACCCTGACCCGCGAAGAGCAGGGCCAGTTTCCCGCCGCCACCGCCGCCTGTGACCACGCCGGCCGCAGGCGATCCGGCCGCCAACGCCGTCAGCCCGGCCAGCAGTTCGTCCCGCCCGGCGCCGACCACGACCGCACGCTCGTCCAACACCGCACGACCGTCCACCAACGCCCGCCCCACCGAGGCGGGTTCCACGTCCGGGACACCCGCGGCCCACTCCCGCAGACGGGCTGCCTGGGCTCGAAGTGCCTCCGGGTTGCGGGCGGACACCATCCACGGGACGAACGGCGTTTCCGGGCCGTCGGCGGCTGCGGGTGCGTCCTCGCCCGGCGCCTCCTCCAGGATCAGGTGGGCGTTGGTACCGCTGAATCCGAAGGCGGAGACCGCCGCGCGCCGGGGTGCCTCGTCGGGCTCCCAGGGCCGGGGCTCGGTGAGGAGTTCGACCTCTCCCGCGGACCAGTCCACATGCGGGGACGGCTCGTCGACGTGCAGGGTCCGCGGCAGGACCCCGTTGCGCATGGCCATCACCATCTTGATCACGCCGCCCACGCCCGCGGCCGCCTGCGTGTGGCCGATGTTGGACTTCAGCGACCCCAGCCACAGGGGCCGGTTCTCGGGACGGTCCTGGCCGTACGCGACGATCAGGGCCTGGGCCTCGATCGGGTCGCCGAGTACGGTCCCCGTGCCGTGTGCCTCGACGGCGTCGACCTGTGAGGCCGACAACCCGGCGTCGGCCAGGGCGTCCCGGATCACCCTGACCTGGGAGGGGCCGTTCGGCGCGGACAGCCCGTTGCTGGCGCCGTCCTGGTTGACGGCGCTGCCCCGGACGACGGCGAGGACGCGGTGGCCGTTCCGCCGGGCGTCCGAAAGCCGCTCCACCAGCAATACGCCGACGCCCTCGCTCCAGCCGGTGCCGTCCGCCGCTCCCGCGAAGGACTTGCAGCGCCCGTCCACGGACAGCCCCCGCTGCCGCGAGAACTCGATGAACGTCCCCGGCGTGCCCATCACCGTCACACCGCCGGCCAACGCCATCGAGCACTCGCCCCGGCGCAGCGCGTGCACCGCGAGGTGGAGCGCCACCAACGACGACGAGCACGCGGTGTCGATCGAGACCGCCGGGCCTTCCAGGTCCAGCGCGTAGGAGACCCGGCCCGAAACGACGCTGCCGAGCGCCTCGCTGCGGAAGTAGTCGTGGTACATGGCGCCGACGAACACGCCGGTACGACTGCCGCGCATCGAGGTCGGATCGATGCCGGCCCGCTCCAAGACCTCCCAGGACGCCTCCAGGAACAGGCGTTGCTGCGGGTCGGTCGCGATCGCCTCGCGCGGCGAGATGGAGAAGAAGCCGGCATCGAAGTCCCCGGCGTCGTACAGGAATCCGCCCTGCCTGGTGTACGAGGTACCCGGATGGTCCGGATCGGGGTGGTACAGCTCCTCCCCCCAGCCTCGGTCGGTGGGGAACTCGGAGATCGCGTCGCCGCCTTCGGAGACCAACCGCCACAGATCCTCGGGAGAGGTGACGCCGCCCGGATAGCGGCAGCTCATCCCCACGATCGCGATCGGCTCGTGCTCCTTGCCCTCGATCTCCCGCAGCTGCCGGCGAGTCTCGTGAAGGTCGGCCGTGACACGCTTGAGGTAGTCCCGGAGCTTGTCCTCGTTTGCCATCGAACGTAACCCTTCTCAGCCGGTGCGCGTGTCAGGAGACTTCGAGCTCGTTGTCGATGAAGGCGAACATCTCGTCGTCCGTGGCCGACTCGATCCGGTCCGCCACCTTTTCGTTGTCGGACTGCTCGCCGTTGTCGTTGAGGCTCGCCAGGACCTCCTTGAGGCGTGCGGCGAGCCGGCCGCGCGCGGCGCTCTCCTCGGTGAGCCCCGCCATCGAGCTCTCGATCCGATCCAGTTCGGCGAAGAAGCGGAGTACGCCCGCCTCTTCGTCCTCCGCCCCGCCGAACCGGGCCACCAGGTGGTCGATCAGCTCGATCGGGGTCGGGTAGTCGAAGATGAGTGTCGCCGGGAGTTGCAGCCCGGTGGCCGTGTTGAGCCGGTTGCGGAACTCCACCGCGGTGAGCGAGTCGAAGCCGACGTCCTGGAACTGGCGTTGGGGCTCGACGGCGGATCCGTCGGCGAATCCGAGTACGGCGGCCATCTGGCCGCGCACCAGGTCCGACAGCGCCGACCGCCGCTCGCTCGGCTCCAGGGCGGCGAAGCGCTCGGCCGGCACCGCGGCGTGCGCCGCGCCGGCGGACGCTCGCCTGGCGGTCCTGCGGACCAGGTCGCGGAACACCGCCGGCAGGTGGTCCGCCATCGCGCCCAGGGTCCGAAGGTCGAGCCGGACCGGGACCAGGACGGCTCGCTCCGCCTCGATCGCGCCGTCGAACAGGGCCAGACCGTCGGCCGTGGAGAGCGGGGTGATGCCCGTGCGCTTCAGACGACGCATGGCGACCTCGTCGAGTTCGCCGGCCATGCCGCCGGTCTCCCACAGGCCCCAGGCCAGGGAGGTGGCGGGCAGGCCCTGTGCGCGGCGGTGCTGGGCGAGCGCGTCCAGGAACGCGTTCGCCGCCGCGTAGTTGCCCTGCCCGGCCGCGCCGAGGACGCCGGACGCCGAGGAGAACAGGGCGAACACCGCGAGGTCCAGGTCCTCGGTGAGTTCGTGGAGGTGCCAGGCGGCGTCGGCCTTGGGCCGCAGGACGGTGTCCACGCGGTCGGGGGTGAGCGATGCGATGGTGGCGTCGTCGAGGACGCCCGCGGTGTGGACGACGCCGGTCAGCGGGTGGTCGGCGGGGATGTCCGCGATCAGGTCGGCGAGGGCGTCGCGGTCGCCGACGTCGCAGGCGACGGCGACCGCGAGGGCGCCGTGCTCGGCGAGTTCGGCGACGAGCGCGTCGGCGCCTGGGGCGTCCGGGCCGCGGCGACTGGCCAACAGCAGGTGCCGCACGCCGTGTTCGAGCACGAGGTGGCGGGTGACCAGGGCGCCCAGGCCGCCGGTGCCGCCGGTGATCAGTACGGTGCCCTCCGGCTTGAAGGCCGGTGCCCGGTCCTGCGGCTCGGGGACGGTGGTGCGGGTCAGGCGTGGGGTGTAGGTCTTGCCCGTGCGGATGGCGAGTTGGGGCTCGCCGGTGGCCAGGGCTCGGCCGATGGCGTCGTGGGATGTGGGGTCGTCGTCCAGGTCCAGCAGTACGAACCGGTCGGGGTGTTCGGCCTGGGCGGCTCGTACCAGGCCCCATACGGCTGCCTGCACCGGATCCGGGCCGCCGGCGGTCTCCATGACCACCGCACCGCGCGTGACCACGACCAGCCGGGAGGCGGCGAATCGGTCGTCCGCCGGCCAATCCCGCAACTGCGCCAATACGTCGTGTGTGACGCGGCGCAGTGCACCCGGAACGTCCCCGGCCGACGCGGACAGGCCCAGCAGCACATGCCCGGGCACGTCCCCGGTTGCCGCCAACGCGGCCGGATCCGCGTAGGACGCGGCCGCCGCAGCGAAACCGTCGCCCCCGAGCGCCGCCCACCGCAGGTCCTCCCGCGACGAGGTATCCACCGCCGCCCAGTCCAGTGCGAAGAGGGCGTCACGGAGTCCGCCGCCCGAGGCGGCCGGGCCCCCGGTGGAAATCGGGCGCAGGATGAGGGAGTGGATTTCGGCGACGGGTGCGCCGGTGGTGTCGGCGAGGGTCAGGGACACTCCGCCGTCGGTCGGGGCGATCCGGACGCGGAGTGTGGTCGCGCCGGTCGCGTACAGGCTCACGCGGTTCCAGGCGAACGGCAGGTACGGGCGCCCGGACTCGACTTCGGGGAGGAAGTCGCCCAGCGCCGTGCCGTGCAGGGCCGCGTCCAGAAGGGCCGGGTGCAGACCGAACCGCGCGGCGTCCGCATGCGCCGACTCGGCCAACACCACCTCCGCGTAGACGTCGCCGCCGATGCGCCAGGCGGCGGTCAGGCCCCGGAAGACCTCCCCGTACTCCAGGCCGAGGTCGGCCAGGTCGTCGTAGAGGGTGTCGACGTCCACCGGTTCGGCGTCCTTCGGCGGCCACTGCGTCAGGTCGAAGCGCGGTGCCTCGGCGGGGGCGAGCATGCCTTGTGCGTGTCGGTTCCAGGGCGCGGTGAGGTCGGCGTCCTCTGCGCGCGAGTACACGGTGAGGGATCGATGTCCGGTGTCGTTCGGGGAATCGAGGACGAGTTGAAGTTGGAGGTTGCCGTGTTCGGGGAGGACGAGGGGGGCTTGGAGGATCAATTCCTCGAGGTGTGGGGTGCCGGTTTCGTCGCCGGCCCGGATGGCAAGTTCGGCGAGGGCGGCGCCGGGGAGGATCACGGTGCCGTTGACGGCATGGTCCGCGAGCCAGGGGTGGGTGTCGAGGGAGAGCCGTCCGGTGAGGGTGAGTTGGTCGGTGCCCGGGGAGGGGATGGCGGCGGTGAGGAGGGGGTGGTCGATGGGGGTGAGTCCGGCGGTGGTGACGTTGCCGGTGGCGGCGGACTTCAGCCAGTAGTGGCTGTGCTGGAAGGCGTAGGTGGGGAGGTCGAGGTGTCGGGCCGAGGTGGTGGCGAAGTGGGTGCTCCAGTCGACGGCGGTGCCGTGGGTGTGGAGGGTGGCGAGGGCTTCGAGGAGGGTGCGGGTCTCGTCGCGGTCCTTGCGGACGGCGGGGACCAGGACCGCGTCCTCGTCGGTGTCGAGGGTCTGCCTGGCCAAGGCGGTCAGGACGCCGTCCGGACCGATCTCGACGAATGTGGCGGCGCCGGCCGCGCGGGCGGCGGTGACGGAGTCGGCGAACCGGACCGCGTGGCGCACGTGCTCCACCCAGTAACCCGGGTCGGTGAGCAGACCCTCCGCAGCCACTTCACCGGTGACGTCGGAGACCACCGGGATGCTCGGCTCACGGTAGGCGAGCCCTTCGGCCACCTGCCGGAACTCCGCCAGCATCGGCTCCATCAACGGCGAGTGGAACGCGTGCGAGACCCGCAACCGGCGGACCCGCACTCCCCGCTCGGCCATCACCCGGCCGATGTCGTCGACGGCCGCTTCGGTGCCGGAGACCACCACCGCCGACGGTGCATTGACCGCAGCGACGCCGACCTCGTCCTCACGCCCCGCGAGCAGCGGCAGTACATCCGCCTCCGGCGCGGCGACCGCGAGCATCGCGCCGCCCGCCGGGAGGGCCTGCATCAACCTGGCCCGGGCCGCCACCAGGCGGCACGCGTCCTCCAGCGAGAACACCCCGGCCACATGCGCGGCCGCAAGCTCGCCGATCGAATGCCCGACCAACACATCCGCCACAACGCCGTACGAGACGAGCAGCCGGTAGAGCGCGACCTCGAACGCGAACAACGCCGGCTGCGTCATCCCCGTCTCGTCCAACAACCCCGCCTCCGCCGAGCCCGGCTCGGCGAACATCACCTCGCGGACCGGACGCTCCAGCAACGGATCCAGAACCGCACACACCTCGCCAAAGGCGTCGGCGAACACCGGGAACCCGGCCGCAAGTTCCCGCCCCATCCCCAGCCGCTGGCTGCCCTGACCCGCGAACAACAGGGCCAACTTCCCGCCGGCAGCGCTGCCCGTGACCACCCCGGCCACAGACGACCCGGCCGCCAACGCCCCCAACCCGGCCAGCAGTTCGTCCCGGCTCTCGCCGACCACGACCGCACGCCGGTCCAGGACCGTCCGTGAGGACACGAGTGCGCCACCCACCGAAGCGAGATCGACCTCCGGGGCGCCCACCGCCCACTCTCGGAGCCGCCCGGCCTGCGCGGCCAACGCGTCGGAGTTCCGTGCGGAGATCACCCACGGCACCAACGACGGCACCGGACCGTCGGCCTCGGCGGCCGTGACCTCGACCACCTCGCCCTGCTCGATGACCACATGGGCGTTCGTCCCACTGAATCCGAACGACGAGACCGCCGCCCGCCGAGGCCGATCGATCTCCGGCCACGGCCGGGCCTCGGTGAGCAGTTCGATGGCCCCCGCCGACCAGTCGACGTGCGGTGACGGCGCATCGACGTGGAGGGTCTGCGGCAACACCCCGTGGCGCATGGCCATGACCATCTTGATGATGCCCGCGACACCGGCAGCCGCCTGTGTGTGGCCGAGGTTCGACTTCACGGAGCCGAGCCACAGCGGCCGGTCCTCGGGCCGGTCCTGCCCGTACGTGGCGAGCAGCGCCTGCGCCTCGATCGGGTCACCCAGAGTCGTGCCGGTGCCGTGCGCCTCCACCGCGTCGACGTCCGACGCCGTCAGCCCCGCGTTCGCCAGCGCCTGCCGGATCACCCGCTGCTGCGAGGGCCCGTTCGGCGCGGTCAGCCCGTTGCTCGCACCGTCCTGATTGATCGCCGATCCACGCACGACCGCCAGGATCGGGTGGCCGTTCCGCCGGGCATCCGACAGCCGCTCGACGAGCAGCATGCCCACGCCCTCGCCCCACCCGGTGCCGTCCGCGGCAGCGGCGAACGCCTTGCAGCGCCCGTCGACCGACAGCCCCCGCTGCCGCGAGAACTCCACGAACGTCCCCGGCGTCGCCATCACCGTCACACCACCGGCGAGTGCCATGTCGCACTCACCCGATCGCAGTGCCTGCACCGCCCAGTGCAACGCCACCAGCGACGACGAACACGCCGTATCCACCGTCACCGCCGGACCCTCGAACCCGAACGTGTACGCCACCCGACCCGACGCCACACTCCCCGAGTTCCCGGTACCGATCAGCCCCTCCAACTCCGGCGGCAACTTGCCGACCTGGGAGACGTAGTCGTGGTACATCACACCGGCGAAGACCCCGGTACGGCTGCCCCGCAGCCCGGCCGGATCCAGGCCCGCACGTTCCATGGCCTCCCAGGACGTCTCCAGCAACAGGCGCTGCTGCGGGTCCATGGCAAGCGCCTCACGCGGCGAGATCCCGAAGAACCCCGGGTCGAACTCGCCTGCGTCGTAAAGGAATCCGCCGTGTCGGGCGTAGGTCGTGCCCCGGCTCGCCGGGTCCGGGTCGTACAGCTTCCGCAGATCCCAGCCCCGGTCGGTCGGGAACTCGCCCACCGCGTCCCGGGCCTGGGCCACCAGATCCCACAGCCCCTCGGGCGACCCCACTCCGCCCGGAAAGCGGCAACCGATGCCGACGATCGCGATCGGCTCGTCGTACGTCGTCGAAGTCGGGAGAGGGGCCGAGGTCTCCTGCGTACCGAGCAGTTCACCGGTCAGGAAATCGACGAGTGCCAAGGGCGTCGGATAGTCGAAGATCAGCGTGGCCGGGAGCCGCAGACCCGTCGCCTCGTTGAGGCGATTTCGGAGTTCCACGGCCAGCAACGAGTCGAATCCGAGGTCCTGGAAGGACAGGCCGGCCTGGACGGCCGAGGCGTCCTTGTACCCGAGAACCACGGCGATCTGGCCGCGTGCCAGTTCGTCCAGCAGAGACTTCCGCGCGGCCGCGTCCAGCGCGGCCAGCCGCCCCCTCAGCGTGGACTCGTTCTCCGATCCACTCGCTGCCGTGCGCCTGGTGGGACCGCCCACGACCAGCCCGCGCAACAGCGGCGGAAGGAACTCCGGACGGGCGCCCAGAGCCTTCGGATTCAGCCCCACCGGGACGAGCACGGGACGAGCGGACCGAACGGAGGTGTCCAGTAGCGCAAGGCCGTCCGCCGTCGACAGCGGCAGCACGCCGGAACGCTCGAGGCGTCGCAGATCGACCGCGTCGAGCTCGCCCGCCATGCCGCCTTCCGTCCACAGGCCCCAGGCCAGGGAGGTGGCGGGCAGGCCCTGGGCGTGGCGGTGCTGGGCGAGCGCATCCAGGAAGGCGTTGGCGGCGGCGTAGTTGCCCTGTCCGGCTCCGCCGAGGACGCCGGAGATCGAGGAGAAGAGCACGAAGGTGGTGAGGTCGAGTTCGCGGGTGAGGTCGTGGAGGTGCCAGGCGGCGTCGGCCTTGGGTCGCAGGACGGTGTCGATGCGGTCGGGGGTGAGCGATGCGATGGTGGCGTCGTCGAGGACGCCCGCGGTGTGGACGATGCCGGTCAGCGGGTGATCGGCGGGGATGTCCGCGATCAGGCCGGCGAGGGCTTCGCGGTCGCCGACGTCGCAGGCGACGGCGACCGCGAGGGCGCCGTGCTCGGCGAGTTCGGCGACGAGCGCGTCCGCGCCGGGCGCGGCCGGGCCGCGGCGACTGGCCAACAGCAGGTGGCGTACCCCGTGTTCGACCACGAGGTGGCGGGCGACCAACGCACCCAGGCCACCGGTGCCACCGGTCACCAACACCGTACCCTCCGCCGTGAAGACCGGCGCGGCTTCCTCTGTCGCGGGGACGGTGGCCCGCATCAGGCGCGGCACCTTTACCTCACCGGCGCGGACGGCGAGTTGCGGCTCGCCGATGGCCAGGGCCCGGCCGATGGCGCGTTCCGACGCGGGATCGTCGTCCAGGTCCAACAGTACGAACCGGTCGGGGTGTTCGGCCTGCGCGGCCCGCACCAGACCCCACACCGCCGCCCGCACCGGATCCGGATCACCGGGCCCGTCCGTGACCACCGCACCACGCGTGACCACCACCAGGCGGGACGCGGCGAACCGCTCCTCCGCCACCCACTCCTGCACCCGCGCCAACACCTCGTGCGTGACGTGGCGCAGCGCGTCCGGCACATCCGTGGTCGCGTCGCGCGGGGCGGTGTCCGGAGCGCCGACCAGCACATACTCCGGGACGTCGGCCCGCTCGGCGAGGGCCGTCGGGCCCGGGTCCGTCCCGGTTGCCGTGGCGGGCAGTGCGGCCCATCGCGGCTCGGGGACGTCTGCACCGGAGGGCGGAGTCGTCCACTCGATCCGGAACAGCGAGTCGAGGTGCCGGGCCCGAGAGCCGCCCAGGCCGTCGACGGCGAGCGGACGCAGTGTCAGGGACCCGATCTCGGCGACCGGCGCACCGGTCGAATCGGCGACCGCCAAGGCGACCTGCCCACCGGAGGCCGAGGAAACCCGCACCCGAAGCCTCGTCGCACCGGTGGCATACAGCGTGAATCCGTTCCAGGCGAACGGCAGGTACGGCCGCCCGGACTCCATCTCCGGCAGGAAGTCGCCCAGGGCAATGGCATGCAGCGCTGCATCCAGAAGAGCCGGGTGCAGACCGAACCGCGCCGCGTCCGCATGCGCCGACTCGGCCAACATCACCTCGGCGTAGACGTCGTCGCGGGTGCGCCAGGCGGCGGTCAGGCCCCGGAAGACCTCCCCGTACTCCAGGCCGAGGTCGGCCAGATTGTCGTAGAGGGCGTCGACGTCCACCGGTTCGGCGCCCTGTGGCGGCCACTGGGCCGTCGGGTCGAAGCCCGGTGCCTCGGCGGCCATGGTCGTCAGCACGCCTTCGGCGTGGCGGGTCCACGTGGTCGAGCCGTCGTCCTCGACACGCGCGTGAATCGACACCCCACGCCGCCCCGACTCGTCCGGAGCCGCGACCACCACCTGAAGCCGCACACCACCGTGCACCGGCACCACGAGCGGAGCGTGAAGGGTCAACTCCTCCACCACCGGACTGCCGACCTCGTCACCGGCCCGCACGGCAACGTCGACCAGTGCGGAGCCCGGGAGGATCACCGTGCCACCGACCGCATGGTCCGCCAGCCACGGCTGGGCCGCCACGGACAGGCGCCCGCTGAAGACCACCGCCTCCCCACCCGCAACCTCCGTCGCGGCACTCAGCAACGGGTGATCGACCGCGCCCAGACCCGCACCGGTGACGTCACCGGTCGCGGCGGGCGACTCCAGCCAGAAGCGCTGGTGCCGGAAGGCGTAGGTGGGGAGGTCGAGGTGTCGGGTGGGGGTGCCGGTGAAGTATGTGCCCCAGTCGACGGCCAGGCCTTGCGTGTGGACGGTGGCGAGGGCTTCGAGGAGGGTGCGGGCTTCGTCGCGGTCCTTGCGGACGGCGGGCACCAGGACCGCGTCCTCGTCGGTGTCGAGGGTCTGCTTGGCCAGGGCGGTCAGGACGCCGTCCGGGCCGATCTCGACGAACACCGACGCCCCGGACGCGCGGGCGGCGGATACGGAGTCGCCGAAGCGGACCGCGTGGCGCACGTGCTCCACCCAGTAGCCCGGATCGGTGAGCACACCCTCCCCGGCGATCGCGCCGGTGACGTCCGAGACCACCGGGATGGTCGGCTTACGGTAGGCGAGCCCTTCGGCCACCTGCCGGAGCTCCGCCAGCATCGGCTCCATCAACGGCGAGTGGAACGCGTGCGACACCCGCAGCCTGCGGACCCGCACTCCCCGCTCGGTCATGACACGGCCGATATCCTCCACGGCCGTTTCGGTGCCGGAGACCACCACCGCCGTGGGCGCGTTGACGGCGGCGATCCCCACCTCGTCCTCACGACCCGCGAGCAACGGCAACACGTCGGCCTCAGGCGCGGCAATCGCGAGCATCGCGCCGCCCGCCGGGAGGGCCTGCATCAACCGGGCCCGGGCCGCCACCAGACGGCACGCGTCCTCCAACGAGAACACCCCGGCCACATGCGCGGCCGCAAGCTCACCGATCGAATGCCCGACCAGCACATCCGCCACAACGCCGTACGACACCAGCAGCCGATAGAGCGCGACCTCGAACGCGAACAACGCCGGCTGCGTCATCCCCGTCTCGTCCAACAACCCGGTCTGTTCGCTGCCCGGCTGGGCGAACACCACCTCACGCACGGGGTGTGCCAGCAGCGGATCAAGAGCCGCACACACCTCGTCGAACGCAGCCGCGAACACCGGGAACGCAGCCGCCAGTTCGCGGCCCATGCCCAGGCGCTGACTCCCCTGGCCCGCGAACAGCAGCGCCAACTTCCCGCCACTGCCACTGCCCGTGACCACCCCGGCCACAGACGACCCTGCCGCCAACGCTCCCAACCCGGCCAGCAGTTCGTCCCGGCTCTCGCCGACCACGACCGCACGCCGATCCAGGACCGCCCGCGAGGACACGAGTGCGCCGCCCACCGCAGCAGGATCCACACTCGCCTCGCCCGCAACCCACTCCCGCAGCCGCCCCGCCTGAGCAGCCAGCGCCTCCGCGTTCCGCGCCGAGATCACCCACGGCACCAACGGCAACACCGGAGCGTCGACCTCGGCCCCGGCAACCGCGACCACCTCGCCCTGCTCGATGACCACATGCGCGTTCGTCCCGCTCACACCGAACGACGAGACCGCCGCCCTACGCGGCCCGGAGACCTCGGGCCATTCGCGAGCCTCGGTCAGCAACTCGACGGCCCCGGCAGACCAGTCCACGTGCGGCGACGGCGCGTCCACGTGAAGGGTTTGCGGCAACACCCCGTGCCGCATGGCCATGACCATCTTGATGATCCCGGCCACGCCCGCAGCCGCCTGCGTGTGCCCGAGGTTCGACTTCACCGACCCCAACCACAACGGCCGACCCTCGGGCCGATCCTGCCCATAGGTCGCGAGCAGCGCCTGCGCCTCGATCGGATCACCCAGGGCCGTACCCGTGCCGTGCGCCTCCACCGCGTCGACGTCCGACGCCGTCAACCCCGCGTTGGCCAACGCCTGACGAATCACCCGCTGCTGCGACGGGCCGTTCGGCGCCGTCAGACCGTTGCTCGCGCCATCCTGGTTGACCGCCGACCCACGCACGACGGCCAACACCGGATGGCCATTCCGGCGAGCATCGGACAGCCGCTCGACGAGCAGCATGCCCACACCCTCGCCCCACCCGGTGCCATCCGCCGCCGCGGCGAACGCCTTGCAACGACCGTCCACCGACAGTCCCCGCTGCCGCGAGAACTCCACGAACGTCCCCGGCTTCGCCATCACCGTCACACCACCCGCCAGCGCCATGTCGCACTCGCCGGAAAGCAGTGCCTGCACCGCCAGGTGCAGCGCGACCAGCGACGACGAGCACGCCGTGTCCACCGTGACCGCCGGGCCCTCGAACCCGAACGTGTACGACACCCGGCCCGAAGCCACACTCCCCGAGTTGCCGGTGCCGATCAGCCCTTCCAACTCGACGGGCACGGAGGAGAGTTGCGACGCGTAGTCGTGGTACATCACACCGGCGAAGACCCCGGTGCGGCTGCCCCGCAGCCCGGTCGCGTCGATCCCCGCCCGCTCCAACGCCTCCCACGACGTCTCCAGCAACAGACGCTGCTGCGGATCCATCGCAAGGGCCTCGCGCGGCGAGATCCCGAAGAACCCCGGATCGAACTCCCCCGCCTCGTACAGGAATGCACCCCGCCGGGTATACGTCGTACCCCGGTTCTCCGGGTCCGGGTCGTACAGCTTCTCCAGATCCCAACCTCGGTCGGTCGGGAACTCCCCGATGGCGTCTCGGCCCTGGGCCACCAGGTCCCACAGCCCCTCGGGCGACCGCACTCCGCCCGGGAAGCGGCAGCCGATGCCGACGATCGCGATCGGCTCGTCGTCCGTCGACGTCCTGGCCGAGGTGACGACCTCGATCCCGGCGGCCGTCCCGGAGAGTTCCAGGTCGAGGTGTTCCGCCACGACCCGTGAGGTCGGGTAGTCGAAGACCAGCGTCGCCGGAAGTCGCAGTCCGGTCAGGGTGTTGAGCCGGTTGCGCAGTTCGACGGCGGTCAGCGAGTCGAAACCCAGCTCCTGGAAGGCCCGGTCCGGCTGCACGGCGTCCACCGAATCGTGCCCCAGTACGGCTGCGATCTCCTCGCGCACCAGGTGCAACAACGTCCGACCACGTTCGGCGGCGTCCAGCGCGGCCAGGCGCCGCGCCAACGGCGAGGTGCCGGCACCCGCCGCGTCACCCGCCTTCGCCGCCTGCCGTACACGACCGCGCACCAGCCCGCGAAGCAATGTCGGCACATCGTCACCGCGCGCCCGCAACACGGTCGTATCGACGCGAATCGGCACCAACGAGACGGTCTCGGCGCGCAGTCCGGCGTCGAAAGCGGCGAGGCCCTGGTCCACGGACAACGCCGGCAACCCCTGGCGCCGCATCCGCTCCAGATCGACCTCGGTCAGCCATTGGCTGAGGCCGGTGTCCGTGTCCCACAGGCCGTACGCGAGGGAGGTGGCCACGAGTCCCCGCGCCCGACGGTGTTGCGCGAGCGCGTCCAGGAACACGTTCGCCGCCGCGTAGTTGCCCTGGCCGGCCGCGAGGACCAGTCCACCTGCGGACGAGAACAACACGAACGCCGCCAGGTCCAGATCACGGGTCAACTCGTGGAGGTACCACGCCGCATCCGCCTTCGGACCGAAAACCCCGTCCAACCGCTCCGCCGACAACGAACCCACCAGCCCGTTGTCACCCACACCCGCCGCATGCACCACACCCGTCAGGGGGTGGTCGGCGGGGACGTCCACGATCAGTCGGGCGAGAGCGTCGCGGTCGGCGACATCGCACGCGACGGCGTCCACCCGCGCGCCGTACTCGGCCAGTTCGGCAATGAGCGCATCGGCGCCCGGCGCCTCCGGGCCGCGGCGACTCGCCAGCAACAGGTTTCGCACGCCGTGCTCGACCACCAGGTGCCGAGCAACCAGCGCGCCCAGGCCACCTGTTCCACCGGTGATCAGCACCGTGCCGTCGGCCGCGAACACCGCGTCCCCGGCATCGGGGACGGTGGCCCTGGTCAGCCGCGGCACCTTCACCTCACCCGCGCGGACCGCCAGTTGCGGCTCGCCGGTAGCCAGGGCGCGCCCGATGGCGCGATCCGACGCGGGATCGTCGTCCAGGTCCAACAGTACGAACCGGTCGGGGTGTTCGGCCTGGGCGGCTCGCACCAGACCCCACACCGCCGCCTGCGCCGGATCCGGATCACCGGCCCCGTCCGTGACCACCGCGCCGCGCGTGACCACCACCAACCGGGAAGCGGCGAACCGCTCGTCCGCCACCCACTCCTGCACCCGCGCCAACACCTCGTGCGTCACCCGGCGCAGCGCACCCGGAACATCCCCGACCGACTTCGGCTCCGACTCCGACGAAGCCTGCAACACATACCCGGGAACCTCACCGGCCGCCGCCAACGCCGCCAACGCCGCCAAATCCGCGAACGACTCAGCCGCCGACGCAAACGTGTCGCTTCCGAGCGCCACCCAGCGCAGGTCCTCCCGCGACGAGGCGTCCATCGCCGCCCAGCCAAGTTCGAAGAGAACATCGTGGTGCCTGCCGGTGGCCGAGGGCAGGGCCGGCGCAACCGGTCGGAACGTGAGGGAGCCGATCTCGGCGACCGGCGCGCCCGTCGCATCGGCGAGAGCCAACCGGACTTCGCCCCGCGTAGCGCCCGGTGCGACCCTTACGCGAAGCGCGGTGGCGCCGGCGGCGTACAGCACGACCCGGTTCCACGCGAACGGCAGATACGGCCGCCCTGCCTCGACCTCGGGCAGGAAGTCACCCAGCGCCATGCCGTGCAGAGCCGCATCCAGCAGAGCGGGGTGCAGGCCGAAGCGCTCGGCATCCGCGTGTGCCCGCTCGGGCAGGGTGATTTCGGCGAAGACTTCGTCACCGTCGCGCCAGGCGGCGGTCAGGCCCCGGAAGACCTCTCCGTACTCCAGCCCCAGGTCGGCCAGATCGTCGTAGAGGGAGTCGACGTCCACGGGCTCGGCGCCCTTCGGCGGCCACTGCAACATGTCGAAGGACCATGTGGGGGCAACCGCCGCGAGCACACCCACGGCATGCCGCGTCCAGTCCTCCTCACCCGGCGTGCCCTCGACCCGCGAGTGGATCGTCACCTCACGCCGACCCGACTCGTCCGCCCCCACCACCAACTGGAGCTGCACACTGCCGTGTTCGGGCAGTACGAGCGGGGCCTGGAGGGTAAGTTCCTCCAGCACCGGGTAACCGACCTCGTCGCCGACCCGCACCGCCAGCTCGACGAGCGCCGCACCAGGCGCCAGCACCACGCCATTGACCGCGTGATCCGCCAACCACGGCTGTGTCGCCGACGACAACCGCCCGGTGTACAGGAATCCGGCCGAGCCGGGCAACTCCGTCGCCGCGCCGAGCAGCGGGTGCTCGATCGTGTCCAGCCCGACCGCCGTCACATCACCGGCGATCGTTCCCGAATCCACCCAGTAGCGCCGCCTCTGGAACGCGTAGGTGGGCAACTCGATGGGTTGGGGCCGAGCGGGCGCGTAGTACGTGCTCCAGTCGACGGTCAGGCCCTGCGTGTGGACGGCGGCGAGGGCTTCGAGGAGGGCGCGCGTCTCCTCCCGGTCCTTGCGGACGGCGGGCACCAGGACCGCGTTCTCGTCGGTGTCGAGGATCTGCCGGGCCAGGGCCGTCAGGACGCCGTCGGGGCCGATCTCGACGAACACCGAGGCGCCGGCCGCACGGGCGGCGGTGACGGAGTCGGCGAACCGGACCGCGTGGCGCACGTGCTCGACCCAGTAACCCGGGTCGGTGAGCAGACCCTCCGCAGCCACTTCACCGGTGACGTCGGAGATCACCGGGATGGTCGGTTCGCGGTAGGCGAGCCCTTCGGCCACTTGCCGGAACTCCGCCAGCATCGGGTCCATGAGCGGCGAGTGGAACGCATGCGAAACCCGCAGCCTGCGGACACGAACCCCCCGCTCGGCCATCACCCGGCCGATGTCGTCGACGGCCGCTTCGGTGCCGGAGACCACCACCGCCGTGGGCGCGTTGACGGCGGCGATCCCCACCTCGTCCTCACGACCCGCGAGCAACGGCAGCACATCCGCCTCCGGCGCGGCGACCGCGAGCATCGCGCCGCCCGCCGGGAGGCCCTGCATCAACCGGGCCCGCGCGGCCACCAGACGGCACGCGTCCTCCAGCGAGAACACGCCCGCGACGTGCGCGGCCGCAAGCTCACCGATCGAATGCCCGACCAGCACATCCGCCGTAACGCCGTACGAGACCAGCAGCCGGTAGAGCGCGACCTCGAACGCGAACAACGCCGGCTGCGTCATCCCGGTCTCGTCCAGCAGTCCGACGTACTCGCTGCCCGGCTCGGCGAAGACAACCTCACGCACAGGATGCGCCAGCAGCGGATCCAGAACCGCACACACCTCGCCAAAGGCATCGGCGAACACCGGGAAGCCGGCGACAAGTTCCCGCCCCATCCCCAGCCGCTGACTACCCTGCCCCGCGAACAACAGCGCCAACTTCCCGCCGGCAGCGCTTCCCATGACCACCCCGGGCGCAGACGACCCGGCCGCCAACGCCCCCAACCCGGCCAGCAACTCGTCCCGCCCGGCACCAACCACCACCGCACGGTCACCCAACACCGCGCGACCCGTGGCAAGCGCAAACCCAACACTCGCCGGTTCGAGCTCCTGACGGGCCTCCACCCACGAACGCAGCCGCTCCGCCTGGGCCCGCAACGCGTCGGCACCATGGGCCGAGACGATCCAGGGCAGAGCCGACAGGTCCGGCTCGCGGACGTCCGCGTCCGTCGACCCGTCCACCACAGGCGGCTGTTCGACGATGACATGCGCGTTCGTACCGCTGATCCCGAACGACGAGATGCCCGCCCGGCGCGGATGGCCGTTCTGCGGCCACTCCCGGGCCTCGGTGAGGAGTTCGACCGCGCCCGAGGACCAGTCCACGTGCGGCGAGGGCTCGTCGACGTGCAGCGTCTTGGGCAGCAGCCCGTGGCGTATCGCCATCACCATCTTGATGACGCCACCGACCCCGGCCGCCGCCTGGGCGTGACCCATGTTCGACTTCACCGAGCCCAGCCACAACGGCCGATCCGCCGGCCGGTCTTGGCCATACGTGGCGATCAGCGCCTGCGCCTCGATCGGGTCACCCAACGTCGTACCCGTGCCATGCGCCTCCACCGCATCCACATCCGACGCCGCCAACCCGGCATTCGCCAACGCCTGCCGGATCACCCGCTGCTGCGACGGACCGTTCGGCGCCGTCAAACCATTGCTCGCACCATCCTGATTGACCGCCGAGCCACGCACGACCGCCAACACCCGGTGCCCGTTCCGATGCGCATCCGACAGCCGCTCCACCAGCAGCATGCCCGCGCCCTCGGCCCAGCCCGCGCCGTCCGCCGCGGCCGAGAACGCCTTGCATCGGCCGTCGACGGCCAGGCCGCGCTGCCGGGAGAACTCCACGAACATGCCCGGCGTGGCCATCACGGTCACACCGCCGGCCAGCGCCAGGTCGCAGTCGCCCGACCGCAACGCCTGCACCGCCCAGTGCAACGCCACCAGCGACGACGAACACGCCGTATCCACCGTCACCGCCGGACCCTCGAACCCGAACGTGTACGCCACCCGACCCGAGACCAGGCTGCCGCCGCTGGTCGATCCGTGCGCCACGCCGAGGCCGTAGTCGTGGTACATGACGCCCGCGAAGACACCGGTACGACTGCCCCGCGCCGAGCCGGGATCGATGCCCGCCCGCTCGAACGCCTCCCACGAGGTCTCCAGGAGCAGCCGCTGCTGCGGGTCCATCGTGTGTGCCTCGCGCGGCGAGATCCCGAAGAAGCCCGGGTCGAACTCCCCCGCGTCGTAGAGGAATCCACCGTGGCGCGCATAGGTCTTGCCGGGCGTGCCGGGCTCCGGGTCGTACAACTTTCCGATGTCCCAGCCGCGGTCGGTCGGAAATTCCGCGACGGCGTCCTGTCCGTCGGCGACCATCCGCCACAGGTCGTCCGGCGAGACCACCCCGCCCGGATACCGGCAGGCCATCCCGACGATCGCGATCGGCTCGTCGTCCGTCGGTCGTGAGACCGGCACCGCCGACGCGGCCCCGGAGGCCGTTCCGACGAGTTCGGCGATGATGTGCTCCGCCACCGCCCGAGGCGTCGGGTAGTCGAAGACGAGGGTGGCCGGAAGCCGCAGTCCGCTCGCCGTGTTGAGTTCGTTGCGGAGTTCCACCGCGGTCAGCGAGTCGAAGCCGAGGTCCCGGAACGCCCGATCCACCGGAACCGCGTCCGGCGAGCTGTGCCCGAGCACCGACGCGGCCTTCTCGCGCACCAAGTCCCCGACCACCCGGCTGCGTTCGGCGGCGCTCAGCCCCGCCAGGCGCTGCGCCGGAGCCCAGGTGCCCCCGCCTGCGGCACCCGCCCGCGCGACCTGTCGCACACGACCGCGCACCAGGCCCCGCAGCAGCACCGGCACGCCCTCGCCGCGCGCCCGCAATGCCGCCGCGTCGACCCGAATCGGAACCAATGTCGCGGTGTCGGCGCCCAGTCCGGCGTCGAAGGCCGCGAGCCCGTCCGCCACGGACAGTGCGGGCAGCCCCTGGCGCCGCATCCGCTCCAGGTCGGCGTCGCTCAGGAACTGAGCCATGCCGGTGGGAGCCTGCCACAGGCCGTACGCGAGGGAGGTGGCCGCAAGTCCCCGCGCCCGACGGTGTTGCGCGAGCGCGTCCAGGAACACGTTCGCCGCCGCGTAGTTGCCCTGGCCGGCGGCGAGGACCAACCCACCCGCGGACGAGAACAACACGAACGCCGCCAGGTCCAGATCACGGGTCAGCTCATGGAGGTACCACGCCGCATCCGCCTTCGGACCGAAGACCCCGTCCAACCGCTCCGCCGACAACGAACCCACCAGCCCGTTGTCGGCGACACCCGCCGCATGCACGACACCCGTCAACGGATGGTCGGCGGGGACGTCCGCGATCAGTCGGGCGAGGGAGTCGCGGTCGCCGACATCGCAGGCCGCGATGGTCACCTCGGCGCCGCAGTCGGTCAGTTCGGCGATGAGCGCCGCGGCGTCGGGAGCGTCCGCACCGCGACGGCTGGCCAGGAGAAGATGACGCACACCGTGTTCGGTGACCAGGTGCCGGGCAACCAGCGCGCCCAGACCACCCGTACCGCCGGTGACCAGCACCGTGCCCTCCGCCGCGAACACCGGATCCCCGGCATCCGGGACGGTGGCCCGGGTCAGTCGCGGCACCCGCACCTCACCCGCACGGACGGCGGCCTCGGACTCCCCCGAGGCCACGATCGAGCCCAGCACCCGCCGGGACTCCTCGCCACCGTCCACGTCCACCAGCACGAAGCGGCCCGGATTCTCCGCCTCGGCCGCCCGCACCAGACCCCACACCGCGGCCTGCGCCGGATCCACCGTCGACCCGGCGTCCGCGTCGACCGCACCGCGGGTGACGACGATCAGTCGGGACGAGGCGAACCGGTCGTCCGCCAACCACCCCTGAATCGCCGCCAGCACGCCGTACGTCCCTCGCCGCAGCGCCTCCGGAACACTCGTCTCGGCGTCCGCGGACTCGACCGCGTACACGACGGCTTCGGGCGCGATCGTGTCCGCGTCGGTCGCCGACATCACGGTTTCGAGATCGGCGAGATCCTGCCCCGCCGCGGATTCCTCCGCGAGCCGGAGCACGGTCCAGTCGACGCGGAACAGCGACTCGGCGCGGCCGTCGGCCAGTTGGTCCGCTGACACGGGGCGCGTGGCAAGCGACTCGACCGACAGGACCGGAGCTCCGGTGGTGTCGGCGATCGTCATCGACACGGAGTTCCCGCGCGACTGCGAGATCCGTACACGCACGCCGGTGGCCCCGGCGGCGTGCAGGCTCACCCCGCTCCAGGAGAACGGCAGTACCGTCCGGGCCTCCTCGCGCCCCTCGTCTCCGGCGTCGAGCAGCAGCGAGTGCATAGCGGCGTCGAGGAGCGCCGGGTGCAGGCCGAAGCGTGCTGCCTCGGCGAACGCCTCCTCCGGCAGTTCGACCTCGGCGAACACGTCGGTACCGCGCCGCCACACCGCCCTCAACCCCTGGAAGACGGGACCGTACTCATAGCCCCTGCCGAGCAGCGACTCGTACGCGTCGCCCACGTCGACCGCGGTCGCCCCGGCGGGCGGCCACTGCTCCAAATCGGCCGCCGGCCGCGGCACCGCATCGGTCAGTACGCCCACGGCATGCAGCGTCCACGGCCCGTCCGGGTCGGCCTCGTCCCGCGAGTGAATCGTCACGGGCTTGGCACCGGAGGCATCGACGGCCCCGGCGGCGACCTGGACCTGGAGACCACCCACCGCGGGCACCATCAGCGGCGCCTGCAGGGTCAGTTCCTCGAGGACCGTGCATCCCGCCTCCAGCCCGGCGCGAACCGCCAACTCCAACAGCCCAGTGCCCGGCAGCAGCACGTTTCCGAGGATGTTGTGGTCGGCGAGCCAGGGGTGGGTGTCGAGGGAGAGCCGTCCGGTGAGGGTGAGTTGGTCGGTGTCCGGGGAGGGGATGGCGGCGGTGAGGAGGGGGTGGTCGATGGGGGTGAGTCCGGCGGTGGTGACGTTGCCGGTGGCGGCGGACTTCAGCCAGTAGTGGCTATGCTGGAAGGCGTAGGTGGGGAGGTCGAGGTGTCGGGCCGGGGTGGTGGCGAAGTGGGTGCCCCAGTCGACGGCGGTGCCGTGGGTGTGGAGGGTGGCGAGGGTTTCGAGGAGGGTGCGGGTCTCGTCGCGGTCCTTGCGGACGGCGGGGACCAGGACCGCGTTCTCGTCGGTGTCGAGGGTCTGCTTGGCGAGGGCGGTCAGTACGCCGTCGGGGCCGATCTCGACGAACACCGAGGCGCCGGCCGTGCGGGCGGCGGTCACGGAGTCGGCGAACCGGACCGCGTGGCGGACGTGCCGGACCCAGTAGCCGGGGTCGGTGAGCACACCTTCCGCTGCCACTTCACCGGTGACGTCGGTGACCACCGGGATGGTCGGCTCGCGGTAGACAAGCCCCTCGGCGACCTGCCGGAACTCGTCCAGCATCGGGTCCATGAGCGGCGAGTGGAACGCGTGCGAGACGCGCAGCCTGCGGACGCGCACTCCCCGCTCGGCCATCTCGCGGCCGATGTCGTCGACGGCCGTTTCGGTGCCGGAGACCACCACCGCCGTGGGCGCGTTGACCGCAGCGATACCGACCTCGTCCTCACGGCCGGCAAGCAGCGGCAACACATCCGCCTCGGGCGCGGCAACCGCGAGCATCGCCCCACCGGCAGGCAGGGCCTGCATCAAGCGGGCCCGGGCCGCCACCAGACGGCACGCGTCCTCCAGCGAGAACACCCCGGCCACATGCGCGGCCGCAAGCTCACCGATCGAATGCCCGACCAACACATCCGCCGTCACACCGAACGACACCAACAACCGATACAGCGCGACCTCGAACGCGAACAACGCCGGCTGCGTCATCCCCGTCTCGTTCAGCAGTCCGGCGTACTCGCTGCCCGGCTCGGCGAAGACAACCTCACGCACAGGATGCGCCAGCAACGGATCCAGAACCGCACACACCTCGCCAAAGGCATCGGCGAACACCGGGAACCCGGCGACAAGTTCCCGCCCCATCCCCAACCGCTGACTACCCTGACCCGCGAAGAACAGCGCCAACTTCCCGCCGCTGCCACCGCCCGTGACCACCCCGGACACAGACGACCCGGCCGCCAACGCCTCCAACCCGGCCAGCAGTTCGTCCCGCCCGGCACCGACCACGACCGCACGCTCGTCCAACACCGCGCGACCATCGACCAACGCCCGACCCACCACCGCAACGCCCAGGTCCGCGGCGCCCACAGCCCACTCCCGCAACCGCCCCGCCTGCGCGGCCAACGCCTCCGCATTCCGCGCCGAGATCACCCACGGCACCAACGGCAACACCGGAGCGTCGACCTCGGCCCCGGCAACCGCGACCACCTCGCCCTGCTCGATGACCACATGCGCGTTCGTCCCGCTCACACCGAACGACGAGACCGCCGCCCGGCGTACCCGAGAGACCTCCGGCCACTCATGGGCCTCGGTCAACAGCTCGACGGCCCCCGCCGACCAGTCCACGTGCGGCGACGGTGCATCGACATGCAGCGTCTGCGGCAACATCCCGTGGCGCATGGCCATGACCATCTTGATGATGCCCGCGACACCGGCAGCCGCCTGCGTGTGGCCGAGGTTCGACTTCACCGAACCGAGCCACAGCGGCCGGTCCTCGGGCCGATCCTGCCCATAGGTCGCGAGCAGCGCCTGCGCCTCGATCGGGTCACCCAACGACGTACCGGTGCCGTGCGCTTCGACGGCATCCACATCCGACACAGACAACCGCGCATTCGCCAGCGCCTGACGAATCACCCGCTGCTGCGACGGACCGTTCGGCGCCGTCAGACCATTACTCGCACCGTCCTGGTTGACCGCGGACCCGCGCACGACGGCCAATACGCGATGCCCGTTCCGGCGAGCGTCCGACAGCCGCTCCACGAGCAGCATGCCCACACCCTCGCCCCACCCGGTGCCGTCCGCAGCCGCAGCAAACGCCTTGCAACGCCCATCCACCGACAGCCCCCGCTGCCGCGAGAACTCCACGAACGTCCCCGGCGTCGCCATCACCGTCACACCACCGGCCAGCGCCATGTCGCACTCACCCGACCGCAACGCCTGCACCGCCCAGTGCAACGCCACCAGCGACGACGAACACGCCGTGTCCACCGTTACCGCCGGACCCTCGAACCCGAACGTGTACGCCACCCGACCCGACGCCACACTCCCCGAGTTCCCGGTACCGATCAGCCCCTCCAACTCACCGGGTACGGAAGCGAGTTGTGTGGCGTAGTCGTGGTACATCACACCGGCGAAGACCCCGGTACGGCTGCCCCGCAGCCCGGCCGGATCCAGACCCGCCCGCTCCAACGCCTCCCACGACGTCTCCAGCAACAACCGCTGCTGCGGATCCATCGCCAACGCCTCACGCGGCGAAATGCCGAAGAAGTCCGCGTCGAACCCGCCCGCGTCGTGCAGGAATCCGCCGTGACGGGCGTATGTCGTGCCTCGGTTGTCCGGGTCCGGGTCGTACAGCTTCCCGAGGTCCCAGCCGCGATTCGTCGGGAATTCCCCGATGGCGTCCCGGCCTTGGGCCACCAGACGCCACAGGTCCTCGGGCGAGGTCACACCGCCGGGGTAGCGGCAGGCCATGCCGACGATGGCGATGGGTTCGTCGTCGGCGGTCGTCGTGGCGACGGCCGCCGGCATGTCGGCTCTCGTGCCCAGGAGTTCGCCGCTCAGGTGGTCGGCGAGCGCAATCGGGGTGGGGTGGTCGAAGACCACCGTGGTGGGCAGCCGCAGCCCGGTGAGGGAATTGAGCCGGTTGCGGAACTCCACCGCGATCAGCGAGTCGAAACCGAGGTCCTGGAATTGACGCTTGGGCTCGATCGCCGATCCGTCGGCGAATCCGAGTACGGCGGCCACCTGGCCTCGCACCAGCTCCGACACCACCGACCGCCGCTCCTCCGGTGCCAGCGCCGCCAGTCGCCCGACCAGGCCGGCCGCCGCAACTCCTGTGCCGACCGCCCGCCGCCCGGGCCTGCGCACCAGTGACCGGAACATCGCGGGCAGGTGGTCCCCCACCGCAGCCAGAGCCTTGAGTTCGAGCCGAACCGGAACCACCGCGGCCCGGTCCTGCCTCAGGGCGACATCGAACAGCGCGAGACCGTCGTCATCGGACAGGGGGGCCACCCCGCTGCGTTCCAGGCGACGGATGACCGACTCGTCCACCCCACCGGCCATGCCGCCGGTCTCCCACAGGCCCCAGGCCAGCGATGTCGCGGGCAGGCCCTGGGCGCTCCGGTGCTCCGCCAACGCGTCGAGGAAGGCGTTCGCCGCCGCGTAGTTGCCCTGTCCGGCCGTGCCCAGCACCCCCGACGCCGAGGAGAACAGGGCGAACACCGCGAGATCCAGTTCCTTCGTCAGCTCGTGAAGGTGCCAGGCGGCGTCCGCCTTCGGCGACAGGACCGTGTCCATGCGTGCGGTGGTGAGAGCCGGGATCGTGGCATCGTCGAGGACGCCCGCGGCGTGGATCACTCCGGTCAACGACCGACCGGGAGGAATGGCCGAGATCAGGTCGGCGAGCGCACCGCGGTCGGCGACGTCGCAGGCCGCGACGGTCACCTCGGCGCCGTGGTCGGCGAGTTCGGTCACCAACTCCTCGGCACCCGGGGCGTCCGGGCCGCGGCGGCTGACCAGCAGCAGACGGCGTACGCCGTGCTCGACCACGAGATGGCGGGCGACCAAGGCACCCAGGCCGCCCGTACCGCCCGTGACCAGCACCGTGCCCTCCGGCGCGAAGACCGGCGCGGCCTCCTCCTTGGCGGAAACGGTGGTCCGGGTCAGGCGCGGCACCCGCAATTCGCCGGCGCGTAGGGCCAGTTGGGGCTCACCCGTGGCCAGCGCCCGACCGATCACGCGTACCGACGCGGCATCCTCGTCGAGGTCGAGCAGGACGAACCGCCCGGGGTGTTCGGCCTGCGCGGCGCGCACCAGACCCCACACGGCGGCCTGTGCCGGATCGATGGCGGCGTCGGTGTCACCGATGGCGTGATGGGTGACGACGACCATTCGAGGCGTGGTGCGGTCGGTGTGGTCGAGCCAACCCTGAACAAGCCGGAGCACGCCGTGGGTGACCGCATGCGCGGCGTCGGGGGTGTCGAGGCCGGTGGTGGGGCACGTGACGAGCACCCAGCGCGGCAGGGCGTCCGGGACATCCTGGTCGGGAACGGCGGCCAACGCGGCCATGCCGGCGTACACCTCGGCCCCGGTGCCGAAGTCGTCGGCTCCCAGCACGGCCCAGCGCTGCCCGGACTGTTCCTCGCCGAGCGGCACGCCGACCCACTCGACATGGAAGAGTGCGTCACGGAGCCGACCCACCGAAGCGGCCAACTCGTCGGTGGAAACCGGACGCAGGATCAGGGAGTCGACCTCGGCGACGGGCGCGCCGGTGGCGTCGGCAAGGGCCAGGGACACCCCGCCCTCGGCCGGGGCGACCCGGACGCGGAGCGTGGTCGCGCCGGTCGCGTACAGGGCCACCCGGTTCCAGGCGAACGGCAGATGGGGGCGGCCCGACGCGTCCTCGGGGAGGAATCCGCCGAGAGCGACGGCGTGCAGGGTCGCGTCGAGAAGGGCGGGGTGCAGACCGAATCGCACGGCATCGGGGTGGGCCTGTTCGGGGAGCACGATCTCGGCGTAGACGTCGTCGCCGGTGCGCCAGGCGGCGGTCAGGCCCCGGAAGACCTCCCCGTACTCCAGGCCCAGACCGGCCAGGTCCTCGTAAAGGGAGTCGACATCCACCGACCGGGCGCCCTTCGGCGGCCACTGCGTCAAGTCGAAGCGCGGTGCCTCGGCGGCCATGGTCGTCAGCACGCCTTCGGCGTGGCGGGTCCACGTGGTCGAGCCGTCGTCCTCGACACGCGCGTGAATCGACACCCCACGCCGCCCCGACTCGTCCGGAGCCGCGACCACCACCTGAAGCCGCACACCGCCGTGCACCGGCACCACGAGCGGAGCGTGAAGGGTCAACTCCTCCACCACCGGACTGCCGACCTCGTCACCGGCCCGCACGGCGACGTCGACCAGAGCCGCACCAGGCACGATCACCGTGCCCGCAACCACGTGGTCCGCCAGCCACGGCTGGGCCGCCACGGACAGACGGCCGCTGAAGACCACCGCCTCCCCACCCGCAACCTCCGTCGCGGCACTCAGCAACGGGTGATCGACCGCGCCCAGACCCACGCCGGTGACGTCACCGGGCGTGGCGGCGGGTTCGAGCCAGTAGCGCTGACGCCGGAAGGCGTAGGTCGGCAGTTCCACGTGCCGGGCGGGGGCCGTCGCGAAGTGGGCCGTCCAGTCGACGGTCAGACCTTGCGCGTGGACGGCGGCGAGGGCTTCGAGGAGGGTGCGGGTCTCCTCCCGGTCCTTGCGGACGGCGGGGACCAGGACCGCGTTCTCGTCGGTGTCGAGGGTCTGGCGGGCGAGGGCGGTCAGGACGCCGTCGGGGCCGATCTCGACGAACACCGACGCGCCGGCCGCACGGGCGGCGGTGACGGAGTCAGCGAACCGGACCGCGTGGCGCACGTGCTCGACCCAGTAACCCGGGTCGGTGAGCAGACCCTCCGCAGCCACTTCACCGGTGACGTCGGAGACCACCGGGATGCTCGGCTCACGGTAGACAAGCCCCTCGGCGACCCGCCGGAACTCCGCCAGCATCGGGTCCATGAGCGGCGAGTGGAACGCGTGCGAGACCCGCAGCCTGCGGACGCGCACTCCCCGCTCGGCCATCTCGCGGCCGATGTCGTCGACGGCCGCTTCGGTGCCGGAGACCACCACCGCCGACGGTGCATTGACCGCAGCGACGCCGACCTCGTCCTCACGCCCCGCGAGCAGCGGCAGCACATCCGCCTCCGGCGCGGCGACCGCGAGCATCGCGCCGCCCGCCGGGAGGGCCTGCATCAAGCGGGCCCGGGCGGCCACCAGGCGGCACGCGTCCTCCAGCGAGAACACCCCGGCCACATGCGCGGCCGCAAGCTCACCGATCGAATGCCCGACCAACACATCCGCCGCGACCCCGTACGACACCAGCAGCCGATAGAGCGCGACCTCGAACGCGAACAACGCCGGCTGCGTCATCCCCGTCTCGTTCAGCAGTTCGGCCCGTTCGCTGCCCGGCTCGGCGAACACCACCTCACGGAGCGGATGCGCCAGCAGCGGATCCAGAACCGCACACACCTCATCGAACGCAGCCGCGAACACCGGGAACCCGACGGCAAGTTCCCGCCCCATCCCCAGCCGCTGACTACCCTGCCCCGCGAACAACAGCGCCAACTTCCCGCCGCTGCCACCGCCCGCAACCACCCCGGCCACAGACGACCCGGCCGCCAACGCCCCCAACCCGGCCAGCAACTCGTCCCGCCCGGCGCCAACCACCACCGCACGCTCATGGTGCAGCGCCCGCGAGGACACCAACGCGCCACCCACCGCAGCAAGGTCAACGCGCGCGTCGCGAGCCACCCACTCCCGCAGCCGCCCCGCCTGACCGGCCAGCGCCTCCGCATTCCGCGCGGAGATCACCCACGGCACCAACGGCGGCACCGCACCGTCGGGCCCCTCACCCTCGCCCTCAGCCTCGGCAGCCTCAACCTCGACCACCTCGCCCTGCTCGACGATCACATGCGCGTTCGTCCCGCTCACGCCGAACGACGAGACGCCGGCCCGACGCGGGTGCTCCAGCGCCGCCCACTCCCGGGCCTCGGTCAACAGCTCGACGGCCCCCGCCGACCAGTCCACATGCGGCGACGGCGCGTCCACATGCAGCGTCCGCGGCAACACCCCGTGCCGCATCGCCATCACCATCTTGATGACGCCACCCACACCCGCAGCCGCCTGCGCATGCCCGATGTTCGACTTCAACGACCCCAACCACAACGGCCGATCCGCCGGCCGCCCCTGCCCATACGTCGCCAACAACGCCTGCGCCTCGATCGGATCACCGAGCGTCGTACCCGTGCCATGCGCCTCCACCGCATCCACATCCGACGCACCCAGGCCCGCGTTCGCCAACGCCTGCCGAATCACCCGCTGCTGCGAGGGCCCGTTCGGCGCCGTCAGACCATTACTCGCACCGTCCTGATTGATCGCCGACCCACGCACGACCGCCAGGATCGGGTGGCCGTTCCGCCGGGCATCCGACAGCCGCTCCACGAGCAGCATGCCGACACCCTCGCCCCACCCGGTGCCATCCGCCGCCGCAGCAAACGCCTTGCAACGCCCATCCACCGACAGCCCCCGCTGCCGCGAGAACTCCACGAACGTCCCCGGCGTCGCCATCACCGTCACACCACCGGCCAGCGCCATGTCGCACTCACCCGACCGCAACGCCTGCACCGCCCAGTGCAACGCCACCAGCGACGACGAACACGCCGTATCCACCGTCACCGCCGGACCCTCGAACCCGAACGTGTACGCCACCCGACCGGAGGCCACACTCCCCGAGTTCCCGGTACCGATCAGCCCCTCCAAGTCGGGTGGAGCCTCACCGGCCTGCGGGCTGTAGTCGTGGTACATCACACCGGCGAAGACCCCGGTACGGCTGCCACGCAGCCCGGCCGGATCCAGACCCGCCCGCTCCAACGCCTCCCACGACGTCTCCAGCAACAACCGCTGCTGCGGATCCATCGCCAACGCCTCACGCGGCGAAATACCGAAGAAGTCCGGATCAAACTCCCCGGCCTCGTACAGGAATCCGCCACGTCGGACGTACGACGTCCCCCGGCTCTCCGGATCCGGGTCGTACAGCTTCTCCAGGTCCCAGCCGCGATCCGCCGGGAACTCGCCCACCCCGTCGCGGCCTTGGGCCACCAGGTCCCAAAGCCCCTCCGGGGACACCACCCCGCCCGGATACCGGCACGCCATACCCACGATCGCGATCGGCTCGCGCGCGGCCCCGGCAAGCTGACGGTTCTGCTCGCGCAGACGCTCCGTCTCCTTCAGAGAGGCGCGCAGGGCTTCGATCAGTTTGGGGTCGTTCTCAGCCATTCTGCCTCGTGCTCCTCGCGGTACCGAGAAATGGGTGGATGAGCGTGCCCCGTCGGCGCAGGGCAGAGCGCAGCAATCACCACGGCGGCGAAGCGCTGTGGCGATCGTCGGAAAATAGGATTGTTCGGCGTTCCGAGTGGTCTCGAACTACTCGACGAGTCGACTCGATCGGATATCCGCGTGCGTCCCGACCATCGGAAGACCGAAGGAACTCATTTCCATTCTTCCGCGGGATCCGATCCCTTGGTACCCCTTGCCAACCCCCCTACAGCGCCCCCGATCCCCAAATGCCTTATTGCGTAGGCGAGTTGTCCCGCACCTGCTCGACGATGATCTGCATGAGGGATGCGGCATGGGTATTCAGATAGAAATGGCCGCCGTCGAAGACGTGCATGTCGAACGGGCCGCGGGTGTGCTCTTTCCAGCGCAGACCCTCCTCCCGCGTCACGTGCGGGTCGGCGTCGCCGATCAGCGCCACGACAGGGCAGCCGACGGTGGCTTCCGGAGGTCGGCAGCGATAGGTCTCCACGGCCTTGTAGTCGCTGCGCAGGGTGGGAAGGATCATCCGGAGCAGCTCCGGATCGTCCAGCATCCGCGCGTCGGTTCCGTCCAGGCGCTGGAGTTCGGCGATCAGGGCGCGGTCGCCGGCCCGGTGCACGGACTCCTCCCGCACCGACGAAGGAGAACGTCTGCCGGAAGCGAAGAGGACAAGCGGTGAGACACCCTTCTCCTCGAGTCTTCTGGTGACCTCGAAGGCGATCACGGCGCCCATGCTGTGGCCGAAGAACGCCAGGGGTCGATCCGCCAGCGGGAGCAATTCCGCGGTGAGCCGGTCGGCCAGGGTTCCGATGTCCTCCACGCACGGTTCCCGGCGGCGATCCTGTCGGCCCGGGTATTGGATCGCCAGGACGTCGAGTTCCGGTGCGAGCTGCCTGGAGACGGGGAAGAAGAACGAGGCGGCACCGCCCGCGTGCGGGAAACAGACAAGACGGGCGCCGGAAGCGGAAGCGGCGTGGAAGCGTCGCACCCATGCACCGGTACCTGTGGTCGCTGCTGTCATGTCGACTCGGCGTTCCTTCCGTTCATTTGCCCGTTGTTCGTTCGGTCGTTCGTTCGGTCGTTCGTTTCCGAGCTCCGATGCCCGATTGATGCAGGCGCTTCGGATCGCATCGGATCGGATCCGTTCGAATCGGCTCGACTCGGCTCGGCTCGAACAGGTTCGGCTTCCGTCGTCCCGACGAATGCCGTGGCCGCGCACCCCGCGGCGGATCCACCGTCACATCGGCGAATTCCCGTGTTCTCATACGCCAGTTGTGCACTCCTCGCCCGCTGCGTCTCCGCCGCGGCATCCCCGTCGCGACAATCTCCCGGCGGAAGACGACGTTCGCGCGCCCCCGGCCCCCGTGACGGCGATCTCGTCGGCAGGTCACGCGCAGGAGGAATCGGCGCCGATGGACCTGCGGCCCATCACGATGCAGGCGCTCCGTATGGCGCTCCATATGCCTTGCGCAGGATGACCCGATCCCCGGGCACCGTCCCGTTCATTCCACACCCTGTGCCGGAGCGGTGGCTACCGGGATCACCCCCCTGAAGCACGCGCCCGGGCTCCCCTACCGGCCCCCCTACCCGCTCCCGGAGCCTTCCCGGACCCACCCCGAGCCCACCCCGAGCCCACCCCGGACCCACTCCCGCTCCACTTCCGACCCGCCCGCCACCCTCGGCCCACCCCGTCCCGCGGGTTCGGGCGCCGCGGCCGGCGCGCGCCACCAACCGGTCGTAACGCGGCTCACATGGGCACTCGACGCACAGGGAGTGCCATTTTCCCTTCATCCGCACGTCATGGACGGTCCGTCATCGCGGAAGGCCGGATTCCGCCTTCGAGTTACCTATGAGTAATCAGTTACACCAAAGTTCCCACTCGGCCAAGAATCTTGGATGACTTTTGACCTTCGCCTGCTGACCCGAATCAGTGACCTGCAACTTCCTGCCATGCAGCTTGTTCCCCCCCATGCGAGAGTTGCGCATACCTAGAATCACCAGCATCCGAGCATTGCAAACCGGCTCGTTTGCGTACGCGGCGGCCGAACCGTTTGATTGCCCAGGAGCGTCTTTCAGGTCACGAGACGGGGGTCTCGGGACCTTCCCACGGGATGGCGCACGTTACGGGGGATTTCGTGAGAATCATCGATCAGGAGTCCGAACTCAACGTACTGGAGTCCGCATTGGCGGACTGTCTATCGGCCCAGGGCCGAATCGTTCTCGTCGAGGGGGCCGCCGGCTGCGGCAAGAGCGAGCTCATCGAGGCGTTCGCGGACCGGGCCGTGTCCCGGGGCGCGACCGTGCTCTTCGCCGCGGGCTCGGCCGCCGAGCGGGATGTACCTCTCGGTGTCCTACGGCAGCTTCTCGACGGCCTGCCGACACTCGAACCACCGGAGCTCCAGGAGCAGGACTCCGAAGCTCTGATGATCGAAGCCATGCGGGAGCTGCACACGAAGATGTGCGGCATCGCGGAGAGCGGGCCCGTCGTCTGCTGCGTGGACAACCTGCAGCATGTGGACGCCGCGTCGCGGCGGTTCCTGCAATACATGGCGCGCCACAGCCGATCCGGCCGGATCCTGCTGGTCGCGTCACAGACTCGGCACTACAGCCCGCTCGACGCCGAGTTCACCACCGAACTCATGCGCCGCCCGGAGCTGGTACGCATCCAGTTGCAGCCGCTGACGGCGACCCAAGTGGCCACCGCCGCCGCGCGGTTCCCCGGTCTCCTCGACCGGGAGCGGCTGACCGACGACCTGTACCGGATCAGCGGCGGCAACCCGCTGCTGCTGCGTGCCCTGGCCTCGGAGCACACGGAGCTGCGGCCCACCGCGTCGGCGGAGCGGGGCGCGATCCGGCCCCAGCCCGGCGGGGCGTACGCCCGGGCGGTGGTCACATGTCTGCAAAGCTGCGGCCAGAACGTGCTGAAGCTGGCTGCGGCGACCATCGTGCTCGGCCCGCTCACCACGCCCGCCCTGATCGCGCAGCTGGTGGGCATCACCCGGACCGAGGCGGCCCAGGGCATGTCCGCCCTGAAGGCCTCGGGGCTGCTGCACGAACAGGGGCTGCGTCACCCGGTCGTCACCACGACCGTCGTGGATCATCTGGCCCCGGGCACCCTGGCCGCGATGCACCGGGACGCGGCCGAACTGCTGTACGAGAGCAACGTCGACCCGAACGTGGTGGCCCGGCATCTCCTCGACTCGCACGCCCACGGGCCGCTGGAGGACGCCCCGCCCTGGGCGTCCGGTCTGTTAAGGGCGGTGGCGGAGGAGGCCGTGAAGGGCGAGGACGTCTGCCGTGCGATCACCCTGCTGGAGCTGGCCCACGACACGTGTGTGGACGCGCAGAAGCGGGTGACCGTCAAGCTTCGGCTGTCCACCATCGCGTGGCGTGTCGACCCGGGTCTGTCCGAGCGGTATCTCTCCGAGGCCACGGAGGCGGTGCGCGCCGGCACGGTGTCGGCCGCCCAGATTCTGCCTCTGCTCCATCGGCTGACCGCCCAGGGACGGATCGCCGACGCCCTGGAGATGCAGGACCGGCTCTCCGCGGCCCTGTCCGACTCGGGGCGCGCGCCCACCGATCGGGGTACCGCCCCCGAGCCCGCGGCGGTCTCGCCGCTCACCTCGCAATCGGACAACTCGGTTCAGCTCGCGGAGCTGGGCGAGACACACTCCTACGCGGCGCTCGACGCCAACACCACCGACATCGAACGATTCCTCGCGACGACCACGCTGAGCACGGCGACGATCCAACCGATCGTGCAGGCACTCATCACCCTGACCTGCTCCGAGGAGGCGGAACGATGCGTGGACTGGTGCCAGGTGTTCCTGGAGCAGGCGTTGGGCCGCGCCACTCCGGGCTGGCAGTCGCTGTTCTCGTCGATGAAGGCGCTGGTGCTGCTGCGGCTCGGCGACCTCGAGGGCGCCGAGGAGCACGCGCTGGAGTCCCTGGCGCGGCTGCCCGATCAGCGGGGCAGCAACTTCGCCTTCTCGCCGATCTCCACGCTGCTGCGGGCGCGTACCGAGATGGGCAACTACGTCGATGCGGCGGCCCTCGTCGAACAGTCGGTCCCGGACTCGCTGCACCTGTCGATCCACGGTCTCGCCTACTTCCGTGCCCGGGCCCGCTACTACCTGGCGACTCGTCAGTTCCAGGCCGCGCTCAGCGACCTGTACGAGGCCGGGCGGCTGATGAAGCAGTGGGGCATGGACCGTCCGACGTTGCTTCCGTGGCGTACGGAGGCGGCCGAGGTGCTTCTCGAGATGGGTCATCCCCAGCGGGCCGAGCGGCTGGTGCTGCGCCAGTTGTCGATGGTCGACGCCCGCAATCCGTGGGTGCGCGGCACGTCGCTGCGTCTGCGGGCGGCGACCAGCGAGCCGAAGAAGCGGCTACCACTGCTCCAGCAGGCGATCATGGAGCTGCGCAAGTCCGGTGATCGGGTACAACTGGCCCGGGCGATGGCGGACTTGAGCGAGACGCTGGTCGCACTCGGCGATCCGCTGGCGAGCCTGATCGGACAGGAGGCACTCGCGCTGGCCGCGGAGTGCAAGGCCGCGGTGCTGCACGAACGTATTCTCCGCGGCAGCCTGTCGGCTTCCGCGCCGCGTGCCATGGCGGAGTCCCCGCTGGACGTCCGGGGGTCGGACCTGGGGACCACGCTCAGCGAGTCGGAGCAGCGGGTCGCGGCACTCGCCGCTCTCAAGTACACGAACCGCGAGATCTCGGGGCTGCTCCACATCACCGTGAGTACGGTGGAGCAGCACCTGACCCGCGTGTATCGCAAGCTGAACATCAGCCGTCGCCAGGACCTGCCGACCATCCTCGAACTCAACACGCTGGAGGCCTCCGCGCAATGACCCGCGAGGGTCCCCGGGCGGATGTGCCCGGGGACCCTTCGCGGGGCGGGGGTGTTCGGGGGTCCGGGGCTCAGTCGCGGGCCGGTTGCGGGGTCGGCTTCGCGCCGGACGCGAAGTCCGGGTCCACGTCAGAGTCCCTGGGCGCGCCCAGGACCGCGTCCGCGTCCGGCTCCGTGGCCGCCGTCACGACGACCGCCGCCACGCCCGCCTCCGTCTCCCGAGCGCCGTCCGCCTCGGCTCCCGAGTTCTCCGGCTCGCCGCCGTCGGCGGCCTTCGCGTTGGTGTCGCGCAGCGGCACCTCACGGATGAACCAGGCGACCGCGAACGTGAGGACACCGATCACGGCACCGCCGATCGCGACCGCGTGCAGCCCGTTCGTCATCCCGTCGGCGAAGGCGTCCCGTACCGGCGCGGGCAACGAACGCAGCCGCTCCGGGGTCAGGTTGTCGTCCACCGGCGTGCCGCCGCCGGACGCACCGAGCCGGTCGGCGATCGTGTCCTTGACCGAACGGGTGAACAGCACGCCGAGCAGCGCCACACCCAGCGAGGCGCCGATGAGCCGGGCCAGCGTGTTCGCGCCGTTCGCCGCGCCCATGTCGCGCACTTCCACGCTGTTCATGGTGATCACCACCGTGTTCTGGACCAGGCATCCCACGCCCAGCCCGATGACGGCGGTGAGCAGGGAGCCGACCAGGGTGTTCGTGCCGGACTCCAGGATCAGCAGGAGCAACATTCCGACGGTGATCAGCCCGCCGCCGAGGATCGGGAAGATCCGGTACCTGCCCCGCTTGGCCACGATGATCGCGGCGATGACCATCATGTCCACCATGCCCAGCATCATCGGCAGGAGCAGCAGGCCGCCCTTCGTCGACGAGGCGTCCCGGGCGAACTGGGTGTACTGGGGCAGGAAGTTGGTCGCCGTGAACATGGCGGCGCCGCTGAGGAAGGCGAGCAGCTGGGCGACGACGAAGTTCCGGTCGCGGAACATGCGCGGCGGCATCAGCGGCTCGTCCACCCGGCGCTGGACGTACCCGAAGGCGACCAGCGCCACGAGCGAGACGAGCGCGAGGCCGACGATCTGGAACGAGCCCCACGCGTACTCCGTGCCCGCCCAGCTCGTCAGCAGGGTCAGCGCCACGATGCCGACGGTCAGCAACCCGGTGCCCACGTAGTCGATCTTCGCCCGGGCGGTCGGGGTCGCGGTGTGGATGAACAGGCCGGTGACGATCAGGGCCACGATTCCGATGGGCACGTTGACGTAGAACACCCAGCGCCAGTCGAAGTGATCGGTGAGGAAACCGCCGATCAGCGGACCACCCACGAAGGCGGTCGGCATCATCACCGCCATCATGCCCTGGATCTTGCCGCTCTGCCGGGGCGGCACCAGCTCGCCGATGATCGCCATGGCACCGACCATCAGCCCACCACCGCCCAGCCCCTGTAGGGCTCGGAAGCCGATGAGCTGGGCCATGTCCTGCGCCACTCCGGAGAGGATCGACCCGGCGAGGAAGAGGGTGATCGACAACATGAAGACTTTCTTGCGGCCGTACAGGTCGCCGAGCTTGCCCCAGATCGCCGTGGATGCCGCGGTGGCCAGCAGATAGGCCGTGATCACCCAGGAGAGGTGGTCGAGACCGCCCAGATCACCGACGATGGTGGGCAGCGAGGTGGCGATGATCAGGCTGTCGAGCATGGCGAGGAACATGCCGAGCATCAGCCCGCTGATGCCCACCCAGAAGAAGCGCCCGAGCACGACATCGT
The DNA here is from genome assembly GCF_003967355.1 of Embleya hyalina. Lineage (GTDB taxonomy): Bacteria > Actinomycetota > Actinomycetes > Streptomycetales > Streptomycetaceae > Embleya > Embleya hyalina. The sequence goes on from NZ_BIFH01000045.1 coordinate 120,386, forward strand.
CCCCGCCGGGCGCGTCGGACGGCCCCCGGTCCTGCTCCACTGTTCCCGTCTCCGGCATCTGCCCATTCCTCTCCGAACGTGCCGACCGTCCCCGCCACCGGGCGTGCGACGGCCGGGGTACGCGCCCCGACCTTGTGGCGCGCTCGATATCAGCGTGCTGCTCGGATCCCGGCGATGCCCACGACGTTTGTCACTGGTGTGCGGGTCGCCCTCGCGCGGCCCCGGCACGGTCACCTCGGTCATCGGGTCGAGCACGACGAACGCCCCGCCGTGGGTCACGGCGGGGCGTTCGTCGGATCGAACGGGTGGTCGATTCAGCGGGGCAGGCCCAGTTCCCTCGCGATCAGCATGCGCTGGACCTCGCTCGTGCCCTCGCCGATCTCCAGGATCTTGGCGTCGCGCCAGAAGCGGGCCACCGGGAACTCGTTCATGAAGCCGTAGCCGCCGTGGATCTGGGTGGCGTCGCGGGCGTTGTCCACCGCGCTCTCCGAGCTGTACAGCTTGGCCAGCGCGGCCTCCTTCTTGAAACCCTCGCCGTGCACGAGCAGCGAGGCCGCGTGCCGCCAGCCCAACCGCGAGTTGTGCGCCCGCAGTTCCATGTCGGCCAGCTTGAACGCGATCGCCTGATTGGCGCCGATCGGCCGGCCGAACGCCTCGCGCTCACCGGCGTAGCGCACCGACTCGTCCACGCAGCCCTGGGCCAACCCCGTGGCCAGCGCCGCGATGGCCACCCGGCCCTCGTCCAGGATGGACAGGAACTGGGCGTAGCCGCGCCCGCGTTCGCCGAGCAGGTTCTCCGCCGGGACGCGCACGTCGGTGAACGACAACTCGCGGGTGTCCGAGCAGTTCCAGCCGACCTTGGAGTAGGGCGGTGCGACGGTGAAGCCCTTGGTGCCCGCCGGCACGATGATCGTGCTGATCTCCTTGCCGCCGTCGCCCTTGGTGCCGGTGACCGCGGTGACCGTGACGAAGCCGGTGATGTCGGTGCCCGAGTTGGTGATGAAACACTTGCCGCCGTTGATCACCCACTCCCCCGTCGCCTCGTCCATGCGGGCGGTGGTGCGCGTGGCGCCCGCGTCGGAGCCGCCGCCGGGCTCGGTCAGGCCGAAAGCCCCCAGCATCTCGCCGCTGGTCAGCTTCGGCAGCCAGGTCTGCTTCTGCTCCTCGGTGCCGAAGCGGTGAATCGGCATCGCGCCCAGCGAGACGGCCGCCTCGAGGGTGATCGCCACGGAGGAGTCGACCCGGGCCAGTTCCTCCAGGACCAGGCCGAGCGCGAGGTAGTCGCCGCCCATGCCGCCGTACTCCTCGGGGAACGGCAGGCCGAACAGGCCCATCCGGCCCATCTCGCGGATGATCGCGTACGGGAACTCGTGCTTCTCGTACAGGTCGCCGATCGCGGGCGCGATCACGTCCTTGGCGAACTCGGCGACCGTGCGTCGCAGTTGCTCGTATTCCTCGTCGAGGCGGTGGTCCAGCATGATCCGGGCTCCCGGGTTCGGTGGCGGGGGACGGACCGGGCCGCCGTGGCGGCGTCGGTGCGTCGGAGGTGGTTCGGTGGCTGCCGGGCAGGCAGCCGCGGCTACGCGGTGGTGGTGGCGGTGGTGGCGGCCGGGTCGGCGAGCACCAGGCCGTGCGCGTCCACCCGCTTGCCGATCAGCGCCTGGACCGCGCGCGAGGGGCTGGGCCGGCCGAGGAGGTCGGCCATCCAGGCGCTGGTGGCCACCAGCGCGCCCAGGTCCACGCCGGTCTCGATGCCCAGGCCGTGCAGCATCCACACCAGGTCCTCGGTGGCGAGGTTGCCGGTCGCGCTCTCCGCGTACGGGCAACCGCCCAGGCCGCCCGCCGAGGCGTCCACGGTGGTCACCCCGAAGCGCAGCGCGGCGAGGGTGTTGGCCAGCGCCTGACCGTAACTGTCGTGGAAGTGCACCGCGATGCGCGACGCCGGCACGCCCGCCTCGGCGAACGCGGTCAGCAGCGCGGTGACGTGTCCGGGAGTGGCCGCGCCGATCGTGTCGCCCAGGCTGAGCTGCGAACAGCCCATCTCCACCAGGGCCTTGCCGACGCGCACCACTCGGTCGAGCGGGACGGGCCCCTCCCACGGGTCGCCCCAGCACATGGACAGGTAGCCGCGCGTGTCGATCCCGGCGGCGCCGGCCCGCTCGACCACGGGGGCGAACATGGCCAACGACTCGGCCACCGTGCGGTTGAGGTTGCGCCGGGCGAAGGTCTCGGTGGCGCTGCCGAACACCGCGATGCGGTCGGCGCCCAGCTCGACGGCGCGGTCGAAGCCACGCTCGTTGGGCACCAGGACCGGCAGGCGGCGATCGGCGGCGGCGATCTCGACGTCGGCCCGCACCGCCGCGAACACCTCGGCGGCGTCGGCGAGTTGGGGCACCCACTTGGGCGGTACGAAGCTGGTCACCTCGATCGTGCGCAGGCCCGCGCGGGCCAGTCGGCGAACGAACTCGATCTTGGCCTCGGTGGGCACCACGCCGGACTCGTTCTGGAGTCCGTCACGAGCACCCACCTCGTGGATGAACACCCGCTCCGGCAACCCGGGTTCGGGGCGCACATCCGGCAGTCGACGCGTCATCGCCCCGCCGCCTCTCCGTCGGTCCCGCCGGCTGCGACGCCGTCCGCCTCCGCGTCCGGTTCCACCACCGCCAGCGTCTGGTCCATCGCCACCGACGCGCCGACCACCGCGCCCAGTTCGGCGACCACGCCGGCGAACGGCGCGGTCAACGCGTGCTCCATCTTCATCGCCTCCACCACGACCACGGTCTGTCCCCGGGCGACCCGGTCCCCGACGGCGGCCTTGACCAACGTCACCGTGCCGGGCATCGGCGAGGTCAGCGCGCCGGTGTGCGCCGCGCCGCCGGCCGCCTCGGCCCGTACGGTGTCCACCTCGCTCACGCGCCAGGTGTCCGGCCCGTAGGCGAGCCAGCGCACCCCCGACGACTCGGCGACGTAGTCGAAGCGCCGGGTCAGCCCGTCGTACCCGACCGAAAGTCCGCCCGGCACCGCCGAGACCGAGGCGGACACGGCCGGCCCGCCGTCCACCGAGACCTCGCCGTCGCGCACCCGCACCTCGATCGGCTCGCCCGGCCCGATCCGCAACACGTGCGTGTCCCACGCCGGTCCGCCCACCCGCCAGCCGGTCTGCGCCGCGAACGGGTCCGCCCAACCGTCGGCGGGCACCCGCTCGGCCCGCGCCGCGAGCGCCGCCGCGACGGCCACCTCCGGCGGCGCCGGATGCCCGGTCAGCTCGTCCGTCCTGGCCTCCACGAGGCCGGTGTCCAGGTCGCCCGCCAGCACCGCCGGGTCGCCCAACAGCCGGTGGAGGAAGCCGAGGTTGGTGGTCACCCCCAACACCCGGGTCTGCGCGAGCGCCGCCCGCAGTCGGTTGATCGCCGTCGCCCGGTCGTCGCCGTAGGCGATCACCTTGGCCAGCATCGGGTCGTACGAACTGCCGACCTCGCCGCCCTCGCGCAGCCCGGAGTCGACCCGGACGCCTTCGAGTTCCGGCTCACACACCGTCAACACCCGGCCGCCCGTGGGCAGGAAGCCCCGATCGGGGTCCTCGGCGTAAATCCGCGCCTCGACCGCGTGCCCGTGCATCGACACGTCGGACTTGCCGATCGCGGCGCCGGCCGCGATCCGCAGCTGGCTCTCCACCAGGTCGACGCGGGTGACCAGTTCGGTCACCGGGTGCTCGACCTGGAGGCGCGTGTTCATCTCCATGAAGTAGAACGAGCCGGGATCCTCCGACGGCACGATGAACTCGATCGTGCCCGCGCCGACGTATCCGCAGGCCCGGGCGGCACGCACGGCGGCGGCGCCCATCGCGGCCCGGGTGTCCGCGTCGAGCAGCGCCGACGGCGCCTCCTCGATGATCTTCTGGTGTCGGCGCTGCAGGCTGCACTCGCGTTCGCCCAGGTGTACGACCGTGCCGTGGGTGTCCGCGAGCACCTGGATCTCGATGTGCCGGGGGCGGTCGATCCAGCGCTCGATCAACAGCGTGTCGTCGCCGAAGGCGCCCTTGGCCTGGCGCCGGGCCGCGGCGATCTCGTCGGCGAGCAACGCGCCGTCGTGCACCAGGCGCATGCCCTTACCGCCGCCGCCCGCCGACGGCTTGATCAGCACGGGGAAGTCGATCTCCCGGGCGATGTCGACGAGTTCGGCGTCGGTCATGCCCGCCGCGCCGCCGCCGGGAACGACCGGGACGCCGTAGGCGGCGACCGTCTCCTTGGCCCGGATCTTGTCGCCCATCAACTCGATCACACCCGCCGGGGGGCCGACGAAGACCAGCCCGGCGCGCGCCACGGCGGCGGCGAACGCGGCGTTCTCGGACAGGAATCCGTAGCCGGGGTGAACCGCCCCGGCACCGGCGCGCACGCCGGCCGCGACCACCGCGTCCACGTCCAGGTAACTCGGCACCTCGACCGCCGCGTCGGCCTCGCGCACGTGCCGCGCGGCGGCGTCCCCCGGCCCGTACACGGTGATCGCGCGCACGCCCAGGCGGCGCAGCGTGCGGATCACCCGGACCGCGATCTCGCCTCGGTTGGCGACCAGTACTGCGTCGAACACGTCGTGACCCCTCTACATCCGGAACAGACCGAAGCGCGGCTCGGCCAGCGGCGCGTTGGCGCACGCCGTCAGGGCCAGGCCCAACACGGTGCGGGTGTCGAGGGGGTCGATGATCCCGTCGTCCCACAGGCGCGCGGTCGCGTAATAGGCGTTGCCCTGCCGCTCGTACTGCTCGCGGATCGGCTGCTTGAACTCTTCCTCGCCGTCCCAGCTCTCGCCGCGCGCCTCGATCTGGTCGCGCTTGACGGTGGCGAGCACGGTGGCGGCCTGTTCGCCGCCCATCACCGAGATCTTGGCGGTGGGCCACATCCACAGGAAGCGCGGGCTGTAGGCGCGTCCGCACATCGAGTAGTTGCCCGCGCCGTGCGAGCCGCCGATCACCACGGTCAGCTTGGGCACGCGGGTGGTGGCCACCGCGGTGACCATCTTGGCGCCGTGCTTGGCGATGCCGCCGTGCTCGTAGTCCTTGCCGACCATGAAGCCGGTGATGTTCTGGAGGAAGAGCAGCGGGATGCCGCGCTGGTCGCACAGTTCGATGAAGTGCGCGCCCTTGACCGCGGATTCGGCGAACAGGATGCCGTTGTTGGCGACGATGCCCACCGGGTGGCCGTGGATCCGGGCGAAGCCGGTGACCAGGGTGGTGCCGTATTCGCCCTTGAACTCGTGGAAGCGCGAGCCGTCGACGATGCGGGCGATCACCTCGCGCACGTCGTAGGGGGTGCGCGCGTCGGGCGGCACGACCCCGTACAACCCGGCCGGGTCGACGGCCGGCGGCTCCACTTCCCGCACGTCCCAGGGCAGTTGCGGCCGGGCACCGAGGGTGCCGACGATGTCGCGGACGATCCGCAGCGCGTCCTTGTCGTCGGCCGCGAGGTGGTCGACCACGCCGGAGATCCGGGCGTGTACGTCGCCGCCGCCCAGCTCCTCGGCGCTGACCACCTCGCCGGTGGCGGCCTTCACCAGCGGCGGGCCGCCGAGGAAGATGGTGCCCTGGTCACGCACGATCACCGTCTCGTCGCTCATGGCCGGCACGTACGCGCCGCCGGCGGTACAGGAGCCGAGCACGGCGGAGATCTGCGGGATGCCCCGGGCGCTCATCTGCGCCTGGTTGTAGAAGATCCGCCCGAAGTGGTCCCGATCCGGGAACACCTCGTCCTGCATGGGCAGGAACGCGCCGCCGGAGTCGACCAGGTACAGGCACGGGAGTCGGTTCTCCAGCGCGATCTCCTGGGCCCGCAGGTGCTTCTTGACCGTCATCGGGTAGTAGGTGCCGCCCTTGACCGTCGCGTCGTTGGCCGCGATCACGCACTCGCGACCGGCGACCCGGCCCACGCCCGCGATGATCCCCGCGGCCGGCGCGTCGCCGCCGTACATCCCGTCGGCGGCCAGCGGCGCGATCTCCAGGAACGGCGTGCCGGGGTCCAACAGGGTCTCCACCCGGTCGCGCGGGAGCAGCTTGCCCCGCGCGGTATGCCGTTCCCGGGCCCGTTCGCCGCCGCCCAACGCGGTGGTCGCCAACCGGGCGCGCAGTTCGCCGACCGCGCGTTCGTGGGCCTCCGCGTTGGCCCGGTAGGCCTGGGACCCCGGGTCGGCGGCTGTGCCGAGCACGTTTTCCATGACACCGCCTCGAGTTAACCTTCGTTCACCTGCCCCCGAGGTTAACCACGGTTAATCCGAGTGTCTAGCATGGACACATGACCGTGAGCCGTCGAGACCAGATCCTGCAGGTGGCCGCCCGGCTGTTCGCCGAGCGCGGCTATCACAGCGTGGGCATGGACGACATCGGCGCGGCGGTGGGCATCAGCGGCCCCGCGCTGTACAAACACTTCCGGGGCAAGGAGGCGATGCTCACCGAGTTGCTGGTCGACATCAGCGAGCAGTTGCTGGCCCGGGGCGAGCTGCGGGCGTCGATCGAGGATCCGAAGCAGGCGCTGGCGGCGCTGATCGAGGGCCAGGTCGAGTTCGCGCTGCGCCACCCGGACCTGATCACGCTGCACGACCACGCGCTCAACCAGGTCCCCACGGCCGAGCGGCACCGGATCCGCCGGGTCCAGCGCGCCTACGTGGAGCTCTGGGTCGAGGTCGCGATGAAGGCCCACCCGAACCGCCTGGACGACCGCGAGGCCCGCGCCGCGGTGCACGCGGCCTTCGGTCTGATCAACTCCACCCCCCACACCCTGCGCACCCCACAGCGCATCCTGGCCCCGATGCTGAGCCGAATGGCGCTGGCGGCGCTGGCGGCGGCGGGGTAGCCGGTGGGCGGGGTGGGTCAGCGGTGCAGTCCCTGTTCGCCGGCGCGCAGGCCGGCCTGGAAGCGGGAGTCGGCGTCGAGCGTGGCCATGAGTTCGGCGACGCGTCGCCGGTAGGTGCGCAGTGAGACGCCCAGCCGTTTGGCCGCCGACTCGTCGGTGCGGCCCGAGCCGAGGGCTTCGAGGATGGCGCGGCCCTCGGCGTCTAGGGTCGTGACGTCGTCGCGCAGGTGGGTGTCGAGGTCCACGGCGGCGTCCCAGATCGCCAGGAACAGCGAGCGAACTCCGTCGACCAGGGTCGGTGAGGTCGTCACGGTGTACGCGCGGCCGGCGGGGGTCTCCGGACCGGCGAGGATCATCACCCGCCGGTCGATGAGGATGGTCTCGTGCGGGAGAGGCGCACGGCTGATCCGCACGAGAGCGCCGCTGCCCTGCACCAGGCGCAGGTGGGCGCGGGCGTCCTCGTCGACGAGGGCGGTCGGGCCGAGGAGCTTTCGGGGGGTGACGTCGGCCGAGCCCGCCGCGCGCGTGCGGCCCCGGAGCGTGGCTCCGGTCCCGGCCCCGCTCCCGGTCCCGGCCCCGGTCGCGGTCGCGGCTCTCAGTCGTGACCAGGTCCCGAGATCCCGGGCGGCACACAGGAATTCGGTCCGCACGGACTCGAAGAGGTGACCCGCGCGGGCGATCAACTCCGCGTCTCCGCACACCGTCGGCAACTCTTCTTCCTCGCGCATCCCGGCAGTCTGGCAGCAAGCTGCCACGCGCTCGCCGGGCGCCGGGACGGCGGACACGATGAGCGTCATGACGATCAAGACCTTCCCCCTCGGCGGGGACCTGACGATCAACCGGCTCGGCTTCGGTGCGATGCGTCTGGCGATGGGCACCTTCGCGGGCCCGGCACGCGATCCCGAGACGGGCATCGCGGTGCTGCGCCGGGCGGTGGAGCTGGGCGTGAACCACATCGACACGGCCGGCTTCTACGGCAGGGACGCGGTGTGGGCCAACGACCTGATCCGCCGGGCCTTGACCCCCTACCGCGACGACCTGGTGCTCGCCACGAAGGTGGGGCCGTTGCCCGGACCCCATGGCGTGCCGATCGGCCACGCGACGGCGGAACAGTTGCGCGGCCTGGTCGAGGCGGATCTGCGCGCTCTGGGTCTGGACCGGCTCGACCTGGTCTATCTGCGGGCAGGCGGGACGACCGAGCCGGGCGGCGAGTCGATCGCCGAACGCTTCGCGGCCCTGGCCGAACTCCGCACGGAGGGCCTGATCCGCCACCTGGGCGTCAGCAACGTCGACACCTCCCAACTCGCCGAGGCCCGGTCGATCGCACCGGTGGCGGCGGTACAGAACCGCCACACGGGGCTGCCGCCGGCCGCGCCCGAGGAAGCGGGCATCGCCCACGTGCCGTACTTCCCCCTGGGCGGCGGCGTCGACGGCGGCCCACACCACCCCGAACGCCTCGCGAGCGTCGCGGCGCGCCTGGGCGCCACCCCGGCGCAGGTCGCGATCGCCGCGTTGTTGGCGACCTCGCCGACGGCCCTGGCGATCCCGGGCACGGGCTCGCTCGCACACCTGGAGGAAAACCTCGCGACGGACGAGCTCACGCTCACCGACGAGGACCTGTCCGAACTACGGGGCCGGCGGGTCGGCCCCGGATCTCCTTGAGCCGCCTTGGAAGTACCCGTGGGTGAGGGCGCCCCCGGGACGGTCTCACCCCTTTCGGCGGCCTACCCGTGTCACGCCTGGGCGTACGCCGCGACGGCCTCGCCGCACCGGCGGCACCCGTGTCCGGCACCGCCGGGCGACCTCGTCACCTGTCGGCGGCGATCTCGGCCAGGTGCCGCAGGGAGTTGGGGAGGTGTTCGGGGCCGAACGGCGGGAATCGGAAGCGCTCCCGGGTGGGTCCCGACGCCGCCGACCAGTCGTAGGTGAGTGTGACCTCTGTTTCCGACTCGCCGAGCGGCGCAAGGTCGTAGCGCCAGGTCCAGCCGCCGAACTCCAGGCCGCCGTCGGCCGTTTCCATCCCGGGCGCCCAGCCGATGGCGCGCGGCGCGTCGAGCACGCGGACCTGGTTGGCCATCCGGTAGTCGCCGTCCGGGTGCCTGGCGTGATACATGGCCATCCGGAAGACCTGCCCCACCCGGGTCAGCGGCGCCCGATCGACGCACTCCTGGACCCATCCGGTGCCGTCGATGGAGGCATGGGTCGTCGGGTCGGCCAGCACCGCGAACACCGTCGCGGCGGGCAGGGCAATGGTCAGGGTGACGCTCACGGTGTCCTGCTTCACGGTCTCCACGCTCCGCACGCCCCTCGTCGTCTCGTCTCGTGTCGTGTCGGTTGTGTCGGTTGTGTCGTCTCCGGCCCCCGCCGGCGCGGAAGGACGACGTACACACGATGGAGACCGCGCGGCGCGGCGAAACTCATCGCTCACGCGTCGTGCGTCCAGGCGATGGAGATCCGCATTTCGCTGAACCGCCAACCCTCCGGGGTCCGCACGGCCGTACCGGCCACGCGCAGGCCGCTGGTCCGGTGCGGCGGTTCGCCCTCACGGTTGAAGTACACGAGTTGGTTCGCGGTGGCCTCGGCTCGGTCGCCGTCGACCCGCACCAGCACATCGCCGTGCACGTGCTGGGTGTGCACTCCCTCGACGTGGCTCTCCTTCAGGAGGGTGGTCACCGCGTCGAGGCCACGCAGTTCCCCGCGCGGCCCGGACACCACCACGTCGGCGTGGTAGACGCGGTGGGCATCGTCGTAGCGGGCCTCGTCCAGCAGGTTGGCGACGTGGGCGAACAGTTCGGCGACTTCGAGCCGGTCGGCGAGCACGGCAGCGGCGGCATCGGACATGGTGTCTCCTTCATTCACGGCCTCTATGTTGGTGAGACCAACACTAACCCCAAGTGTTGGTCCCACCAACATCGATAGAGTGGCCGCCATGGACGAGACCCCGCAGCGCCTGGTGGCGAAGCCCAGCTGGCTGATCACCCAACTGGCCGTGCACGCGCGCCGGTTGGTGAACGACGGGTTCACCGCCGCCGGCGCGCGCGGGTACCACTACCGCATCCTGGCCGCGCTGCACGAGTTCGGGCCCACCAGCCAGGCCCGACTCGGCCGCCGGTGCCGCGTCGACCGCAGCGACATCGTGGCGGCGGTCAACGAACTGGCCGAGGCGGGCTTCGTCGACCGCGCACCGGACCCGGAACACGGCCGACGCAACCGGGTCACCCTCACCCCCAACGGCCTGCACCAACTGCGGCACATGGACACCCTCCTCGATCAGGCCCAGGACGCCCTCCTCAGCCCGCTGTCGACCAACGACCGCCAAACCCTGATCCACCTACTCACCCGGGTACTGGCCCACCACGAACCCCAGTAGCGACACAGACCAAGCCGCACCAGGCACACCGGTTCGCGCGCTGTGCGCCGGCGCCGGATCTGGCTCCGGGACCCGGGGCTTTCGGCGAGGGGGTGTGTTGGCCGGCGAAAAAGCGGCCAGCAGCGGCCGGCAGAGAAGGCGCTC
>NZ_BIFH01000046.1 GCF_003967355.1 Embleya hyalina
CGGGAACGCACGCCCGGCGAACCCAACTCGACCGCCCTCTCTGCCGGCCGCTGCAGGTCGCTTTTTCGCCGAGCAAAATGCCGGTCTCGCCGAAGGCCCGAAGTCTCGGAGCCCCACGCCGGCGGCGGACCACCACCGACCCGGGCCGGCCCCGCACCGGCCACCCGCAACCGAAAGCCCTCAACCCACCCGAAACGGCCGCGCACGGTCCGACCCCATTTCCGTTCGAGCCCCCGTCGTCCTTTCCCCTTCGGACGACGAGGTCTCGGCGCGTGGTCGTCTACCCCGCGGCCGCCGCGCAGACGTCGGCCAGTTCGTCGAGGGTGCCCTCGAAGTCGGGGGTCAGGGTCGTGAAGACGACCCAGGCCTCCGGGTTGGGGCCGATTCGCTTCGCGAGTCGCGCGAGTGCGGGGCGCGGGGCGGCCTTGGACCAGTGGTTGGTGTCGATCGAGGTCAGGGCCGCCAACGCGAAGCGGACCGGGCGGGCGTGGCGGACGACCTCCTCGCAGTCGATGTCGCCGTCCGCGGCCGCTGTGACGAGCCAGGAGTGCCACTGTTCGAGGGGGCTGTCCCGCAGTCGCTCGCCCGGGGGGCGGCGGTGCTCCGGGACGGGGGGTTCGGTGCGTGGGCCCCGGTCCCACTTGGCGCGCAACTCCCTTAGGGGCGCGGGGTCTTCGGCGGCCAGAGCCGCCTCGGCCGTGGTCCGGATCCGGTCCGGGAACAGGTCGCGGTGGCGGGTGAGGACATCGCGCGCGACCCGGGGGTCGGCGCGCTCCCACAGGTTCAGCACCACGTCGATCCAGTCGATGCGCCGCAGCTTGCGGGCCTCGCAGCGGGGCAGCGCGAAGTCCACCACGGCCGGATCCCCCGACCGGGCCATCGCCTCGTACTCGGCGCTGTACGCCGGAGTCTCCAGAAGCCGCGTGCGCAGATCCGGGTGCATCGGGACAAGGGGCCGCCCAGGTCGCCGGCCGGTGTAGATCTCCCGGCGCAACTCGGCGGTGACCCCCGAGTCGTTGTTCACCAGGAGCAGGTCGAGCGAGTCCTCGCCGAGGTCGCGCAGCCGGGTCGCGTACTGCCGTCCCACATGCTGGTGTTCGGCCAACGCGGCCAACAGCGCGGGGTGGCCGCACCGCAGCGCCGCCTCGGCGACGTGGGTCAGCGGCGGGACGTTGCCCGGGAGCAGCGCGACGGCCGTCGCGTCGTCCAGGTGCGGGATGACGGCGGTGAGTTCGTCCTCGTCCAGACGACGCAGCAGGAAGCCCACCGACGGGCGTACGGCGGCCGGCACCCGGATCGCGGCCTCGCCGGTGTGCGCCGTCGACTCGGCGAAGAGCTCCGGCAGGGTACCCGCGAATCGCCCGAGCGCCCGGGACAGATGCGCCCACGCGGCCGAACTCGTGCCCAGGGTTTCCACGATCATGGGCCGCAGCAGCTCGTGCACGGCCATCTCGCCCGTGACATAGGCGTGTTCGCGCGCGACCACCGCGAGCACCTGGGCCGCGACCCGGGCCGGACGCATCCGGAGCAGGATCTCGCGCGGCGCCGACACCCCGGCCCGCAACGCGGATCGGGCCTGGTCCAGGGCCTCGGTACGGGTCACCGGCGCGTCGGGCGAGTGCAACAGGCTCACGCTCCCCGCCTGGCGCGCGGTGTGCGCGAGGACGGGATGGGCGCGCAACAACTCGACGGCCCGCCCGGCGGATGTGCCGGGCCGCCGCAGCTCCGCCCGCCCCCGATCGAGCCCGCCCGCCGAACCGTCGACCGCGGAGCCCTCACCGCCCGCATCGGCCGGCGCCCCGCCCCCCGGCGACTCGACGTCCGGAGGAAAGGCCCCGGCCACCACCGCGTCGCCCCCGGCCTCGATCAGCAGGCACAGCTGACGTGCCGTCAATCGAGGGTTGGCGGCGGCCCGTACCAGCTCCGCGCCGCTGCCGATCCGGGCGATCTCGGCCACCACCGCGTCCGACAGACACACCTCGTTCGGCATCATCGCGTCGATCCCGCGCAGTCCCGCCAAGCGCGGGAAGACACCCGCCGCGTCGGCTTCGGAAAGCTCGCGCAGCACCAACACCAGGCCCCGGTCCATGTATGTCCTCCCTCGGGCGCACACGCTAACGCCCGCCTCGGACGCCGACCCGAGGCGCCCCGGGGGCCGATCCTCAGCTCAGCACCAGCCGCAGGATCCGGTCGTCGCCCTTCCGGGGCGTGCCCCGGCCGTCGGTCGCACCGGTGACCAACCACAACTCGCCACCCACGGCGACCACGGTGCGCAACCGGCCGTAGCGGCCCTGGAAATACGCCTTGGGCTCGCCGACGGTGGAGCCCAGGATCGGAGCCTGCCACAGCCGTTCGCCCTTGAGGCCGGCCAGGTAGACCACGTCGCCCAGGATCGCGATGCCGCTCGGCGACGCGTCGTCGGTGGCCCACTGGGCGACCGGGTTCATGTACTCGGGCCGGTCGCTCGCGCCCTCCACCTCCGGCCAGCCGTAGTTGGCGCCGGAACGGATCAGGTTGAGCTCGTCCCAGGTGTCCTGGCCGAACTCGCTCGCCCACAACCGCCCGGTGGAGTCCCAGGCGAGGCCCTGCACGTTGCGGTGCCCCAGGCTCCACACCGGCGAGTTCGGGAACGGGTTGCCGGGCGCCGGGCGGCCCTCGGGGGTCAGCCGCAGGATCTTGCCGCCGAGCGAGGATTTGTCCTGGGCCGCCTCCTTCCGCCCGGCCTCGCCCGTGCCCGCGTACAACATGCCGTCCGGGCCGAACGCGATCCGGCCGCCGTTGTGGTTCGAGCCGGCCGGGATCCCGTCGAGCAACACCTCGGGTTGGCCCAGCGGTTGCCCCGGCACGTAGGTCATCCGGACGATCCGGTTGTCCCGATCGGTGGTGAGGTACGCGTAGAGGAAGTGATCGGTCGCGAACTTCGGCGACACCGCGATCCCGAGCAGACCCCCCTCCCCACGATGCACGGAGCCCGGCACCGTCCCGACCGGCACCGGCGGCACCGTGCCCGGCCCGAACCGGGTGATCGTCCCGGTGTCGCGCGAGGACACCAGCGCGTCCCGATCCGGCAGCACCGCGACACCCCACGGCGTGTTCAGGTCCCGGGCCGATTCCCCGGCGACGACCGGCTCGGGCGGCTTGGCCGCGGTCGGCCCGGTCGGCACGTTCGGCGCCCCGGTCCCTGGCACGGGCGGGCCCGAACGCCCGGGCGTGGCCCGGTGATCGGCCGACCCGCCGTCACCTCCGCACGAGGTGAGCCCGGTCGCCAGCGCGACGACGAGCACGAGGGAGGACCAGCCGGCCCTCGGACGCCTACTGCGCACCGGAAACACCACCCACCATCTCGGAACTCCTCGACCCTAATGCGCCCCCGCCCCCCGGCGGATGGATCGCCGTCCGACATCTACAGTTCCTGCCATGGTCAGCGACGGCAGGATCTGGGTCCCCTACAGCCTCGAACAACTCGCCCCCATCCCCGCCGCGCTGAGCGGCGCGGGCGGCGCGGACGGCTCGGGCTCCCGCATCGACGTCTACGACGGAGCCGACGGCCCGGTCCCCGACACCGCCGCCGAGGTCGAGCTGTACGTGCTGCCCTACACGTTCGCCCCGCACACGCTGGAGCGGATCGCGGACATGCCCCGCCTCCGGATGATCCAGACGCTCACCGCCGGCTACGAGCACGTGCTGCCCTACCTGCCGCCCGGCGTCCTGCTGTGCAACGGCCGGGGCATCCACGAGACCAGCACCGCCGAACTCGCCCTCGCCCTGACCCTCGCCGCGCTGCGCGACATCCCGGGCTTCGTCCGCGGTCAGGACGCGGGGGAGTGGCGCTTCGGGTTCTACCCCGCGCTGGCCGACAAACGGGTGTTGATCCTCGGGTACGGCGCGATCGGCGAGGCCGTCGACCGCCGACTCCAGGGCTTCGAGGTGGACGTGGTCCGGGTCGCGCGCACCCCGCGCGACGGCGTGCACGGACCGGTCCGGGCGATGAGCGAACTGCCCGACCTGCTGCCGCACACCGACGTGATCATCCTCACCGTGCCGCTCACCGAGGACACCCGCGGCCTGGTCGACGCCGACTTCCTGGCCCGACTGCCCGACGGCGCGCTGGTGGTCAACGTCGCGCGCGGCCCCGTCGTGGACACCGGGGCGCTGCTCGCCGAGGTGCGGAGCGGCCGGCTCCGGGCGGCCCTGGACGTCACGGATCCCGAGCCGCTGCCCGCCGACCACCCGCTGCGCTTCGCCCCCGGTGTGTTGATCAGTCCGCACGTCGGCGGCAGCTCGTCCGCCTTCCTGCCGCGCGCCCTGCGATTGATCCGTCGGCAGCTCGAACGCTGGTCCGAAGGGGTGACTCCGGCCAACATCGTGCGTCGTTGAGCAACCAAGACCGTTCGATCGCGCTCTGCTGGGACGTGGGGCCGGCACCGATACGGTGTGCCCCGCGCACGCGACCGGGACGGAGAGACATGGACGACAGGGGGATGGCGCACGGCGCTGTTCACGAGCGGTTCGAGGCATCGGGACCGGCCGCGCCGGGCGATGCGCCAACCGCCCCGGCGGTCGCGGAGGGGGCGATCATCGCCCCCCGATCGGGTGAACACGACCTCCGCCTGCGCACCGTGGTCGAGCGTGCCCGGGGCCGGATCGGCCCCGGCGGCCTCCCGTACCTGCTCGCCGCGATCTTCTTCGCGATCTACGCGGCCCACTCGCTGTTGCGCCACCGCCGGATGGAGACGCACGCGTACGACCTGGGTCTGTTCGAACAGGTGGTCCGGTCCTACGCGCACTTCGAGGCGCCGGTGTCGGACATCCGGGCGCCCGGGTTCAACGTGCTCGGCGAACACTTCCACCCGATCCTGGCGCTGCTCGGCCCGATCTACCGGATCTTCCCCGGCGCCGCCACCCTGCTGGTGGCCCAGGCGTTCCTGGTCGCGATCTCGGTGGTGCCGATCACCCGGATCGCCGCGCGCGCGTTCGGCACCCTCGGCGCCGCCGGCGTGGGCATCGCGTACGGGCTGTCCTGGGGCATCCAGTCGGCGATCTCCTTCGACTTCCACGAGATCGCGTTCGCGGTGCCGCTGCTCGCCTTCGGCCTCGACCGGTTCCTGCTCGGCCGGCATGTCCAGGCGCTGGCCTGGTGGTTGCCGCTGGTCCTGGTCAAGGAGGACCTGGGACTGACCCTGGCCGCCGCGGCCGTACCGCTGCTCGTGCTGCGCCGCTGGAGGTTGGCCCTCGTACATGTGCTGATCGGCGTCACCGCGTTCGCGCTGGCGATCTTCGTCCTGCTGCCGGCGATCAACCCCAACGACACCTACGCGTTCTGGGGGAACCTCGACTCGTCCCAGCGCTCCGGCGCCGCCGACCCGTCCACCTCGCTGAGCCAGGTGCCGCTCACCGATCTGGTGATCGAACTGCCCAAGTCGATGGTGTTCCCCAGCGTCAAGTGGATGACCCTGTTCATGCTGCTGCTGCCCACGGGGTTCATCGCGCTGCGCTCGCCGCTGGTGGCGATGATCGCGCCCACCATCCTGTGGCGGTTCACCTCCAGCAACACGTTCTACTGGGGCACCTACTTCCACTACAGCGCGGTGCTGATGCCCATCGTGTTCGCCGCGTTCGTGGACGGCGTGGTGAAACTGCGCGCGTCGCACGTGGACTGGCTGCGGCGCTACGCGGTCAAGGCGGCGATCGTGCCGTTGGCGGTGTCGATGGCGTTCGCGCGCGACTTCCCGCTGATGGACCTGCTGCACAAGCGCACCTGGATGGTCCAGGACCGGGTGCACTCCGCGCACAAGGTGCTCGACCGGGTCCCGGACGACGCCACGGTGTCGGCGACGATGAGCTTCTCGCCGCAGTTGACCTCACGTGCGCGGGTGACCGACTTCCCGACGATCCTGCCCGGTCCGGGTTACGCGGCGATCGAGGTGTGGGGCGACAACAAGGACTGGGCCCGGTACTGGATCGCCTTCCTGATCGGGCAGGGGTTCGCCGAGGTGGCCCGGGAGCCGGGCGCGGTACTGCTCAAGCGGAACTGAGGCGGAGCGGGCGGGCGGTGGAACCGACCCGTTCCCGCGAGACCGCGTCCCCGCCGTCCCGCCGTCCCCGCCGCGAGCCCACCCCGTGAGCCCCGTCCCGCCCCGCCCGTGAGCCCTCCGCGCCGGTTCCGCGCTCGGCCGTCCGAGTTCTCCCGCCGCGCCGCCGGTCGCCGAGTCGGGCATCGGTCGGCGACCCCGATCGAGCCCCGTCGTGCCCTTCGGAGGGGTGCGAATCCGCTCCCGGGGCCCGCGACGGCCCGTGGACGCTCCTTGAAACTCCCAGGTTTTCCCTGATCAGAGCCCCTTTTTCCGCCCAGTGTCGGGACTTTGTCACAAATGCGCGGGAAGGGACTCCCATGCCAGGCATCATTAGTTACTCTGTGTTGAGAAAGACAAGCTCACAGTGACGGGTTGGTGTATCGTCCGAGTCGTGGGGCGTTGAGAGACGCGCACGGTCGGGTGTCGCCCCCCCGTCGCGCCGGCGCCGACCGCCCCGCCTCACGGCTGGGGTGTGAGGGCCGGTGCAGTGCCATGAAGCGCCGTGGCGGCGACTTCGGGCGGAGGGGAGTGCGGAATGCCGGGGGACCACTGCCGGAGTGGCCGAGCCACGACGACCCGGTGCGGCTGCTGATCTTGGCCGACACCCCTGCGCAGCGGCAGTTGAAGTACCTGATCGTGCCGTTGTGCCTCGTGTATGCGATCGGTGCGCTCCAGGGTTGGGGCAATCCGACGCTGTCGCTCGCGATGGGCGACTTCGGCCTGGCCGCCGCCGCGGCCGTGGCGGCGGTCTCGTGTGCGCTCAAGGCCGTGCACGAATCCGGCCGGGCCCGGTTGTCCTGGGCGCTGTTCGCGTTCTCCGCCACGATGGTCTCGCTCGGCAACGGCATCTGGGGCTGGTACGAGGTCGTGCTCGGTGTCCCGGTGCCCACGCCGGGGCCGACCGACGTGATCTTCCTGCTGTTCGCGCCGCCCACCATCGTCGGCCTGCTGCTCGTCGCGCAACGCCCGCGCGGGATCGCGGCCTGGACCTGCATGGCCCTGGACGGCTGGCTGATCGCGGGCTCGCTGTTCACCCTCGGCTGGAGCCTGGCGCTGGCCCGCAGTACCAGCGGGGATCGTTCGGACATCATCAAGATCGTGCTCACGCTCGCCTATCCGGTGCTCGACATCCTGATGATCAGCATGGTCCTCGGATTGCGATTTCGGGCCGGTTCCGGAGATCGCGCGGCGCTGAATCTGGCCCTGGTCGGCCTCGCGGTCACGGTGATGAGCGACGCGTTGTGGACCACCCCCGGGCTGAACAGCGGATATCGCTCCGGAGGGCTGCTCGACGCGGGTTGGTTCGCGGGCAGCCTGCTGCTCGCCATCGCGCCGTGGACGGGCCAGGGGGTCGAGGCGCACGAGCGGCCCCGGCACCGGACCATCTCGATGTTGTCCGCGCTCACCCCCTACATCGCCGCCGCGGTGTGCACCGCCGGTGTGCTCGGCGGCGCGGTGGCCGGCCACGCGCCGGACACGGTGGTGCTCGGGGTCGGCGCGACCGTGCTGGTCACGCTGGTACTGCGGCAGGCCATCACGCTGGTCGACAACGTCTTCATGGCCCAGGAGTTGTCCGCCAAGGAGAGCCACTTCCGCTCCCTCGTCCAGGGCTCCAGCGATGTGATCATGATCGCGGCGAGCGACGGCGTGCTCCAGTACGTCAGCCACGCGGTCCGCCGGGTGTACGGGTTCGAGCCAGAGGAACTGGTCGGCACCCGGCTCGAACTGCTCATCCACCCGGAGGAGAGCGCCCGGGTGCAGCGCGAGTTGCGGGCGTTCCTGGACGGTGCGCTGCCCGCGGGCGAGGCGGACCCCGCGATGGTGCGGGTGGAGTGCCGGATCCGCTCGGCGGGCGGCACCTGGCTGCACACCGAGTCGGCGGTCAACCGCTACGGCGACGGGCTGATCTTCAACAGCCGCGATGTCACCGACCGGATCAAGTTGCAGACCCAGCTCGAACACGACGCCTTCCACGACCGGCTCACCGATCTGCCCAACCGGGCCCTGTTCGAGGACCGGATCCAGCACGCGCTGGCCCAGCGGCGCGGGGTCACCCCCACCATCGCGGTGTTGTTCGTGGACCTGGACGGGTTCAAGGCGGTCAACGACAACTACGGGCACACCGCGGGGGACGAACTGCTCGTCCAGGCCGCGCGCCGGCTGGAACACGCGGTCCGGATCGGCGACACCGTGGCCCGGTTCGGCGGCGACGAGTTCGCCGCGCTCCTGGTCGGCGACCCGAGTCCGCGCGCGATCCGCGAGATCGCCGAGCGGTTGTTGTCCACGCTGTCCTCGCCGTACCGGATCGCCGACGGCGAGGTCCGGGTCGCGGCCAGCATCGGAATCGCCTTCTCCGCGCCCGGGATCGCCCCGGCCGACCTGATGCGGCACGCCGACGCCGCGATGTACCGGGCCAAGGACGGCGGCAAGGGCCGCGTCGAGGTCTACACCCCGGACATGGACGCCGACGTCGAACGCCGGGCGGCCCGGGCCGCGGGCCGCCGACGGGTGGACCGCGACGGACGGCTGGCCGTGTCGTACCAGCCGGTGGTGGACCTGGACACCGGCCGGGTCCACGACGTCGAGGCGGCGCTGTGCCGCGTCGAGGACGGCGCGGTGCCCGCCCGGGCCGACCACGTGCGGTTGACCGCGGGGGTCGACGGGCGGCTGTCACCGGTGGGTCGCCGCCTCCTGGAGGAGAGCGCGCTCGCCGCCGCGACCTGGCGCGCGGGCGGCCACGAGATCGGCGTCACGGTCGGGCTCGCCGCCCGCCAGCTCACCGGTCCGGGCTTCCTGGAGGTGCTGGAGGAGACGCTGCACACGGCCGATCTGCCGGCCACCGCGCTCACCCTGGAGATCATCGACAACGTACTGCCCGACGGCGACGAGTTGTTGCTCGGTCGGATCGCGGTGCTGCGGCGGCTGGGCGTGCGGTTGTCGCTGGACGACTTCGGCACCGGCCACTCCTCGCTGACCTACCTGCGCCGGCTGCCGGTGGACGCGCTCAAGATCGACCGCTCGTTCGTCGCCGAGGTCGGCACGTGTCCACACCTGACGGTGCTCACCTCGACGATCGTGCGGCTCGGCCTGGAATCCGGGCTGACCCTGGTGGCGGCGGGCATCGACAGTCACGCGCAGGTCGACATACTCCGCGAAATGGGCTGTCAACGGGGCCAGGGCACATGGTTCCACCCGGCGGTCCCCGGCGACGCCATCTTCGACGTCCTGGGCCAAACCCCCCTGGGCAACAGCGCCGTCCGAGGCCCGAGACCCGACCCCCTCCCGGAAGCCCGCACCCCCCTGCCGGTCCAGGTCCCCCGCCCCCAGACCTGACCTTCGCGGCTCTGCCCGACACCCGTCCCCGTCTCCCACCGCGCCCCGCCGCCCGTGCCCCCTCGCCGGCCTGCGAGCTTGATCAAATCTGGACATCGAGTCTCGCATGGTGAGACGTGCGAGAGCCCGGCTTGACACGTATACCGGCGCAGAGGGAGAGTCGCGGGCATGCAGACCCGAATCCTCGTACTTGAGAAGCGCGTGAACTGACCACCGAGTCGGTTCGCGCGCCCCCCTCGCTTGCCTAACGGCACGGGGGGTTTTTTTGTTGCAGTCCGACGGGTCCGGGCCTCGCGCCCCACTCGATATGCCGACTTCAGATCGAGAAGAGACGACAGCATGACCGATCAGGTGACAGGAGCCCAAGCGCTGATCCGCTCCCTGGAAGCCGCAGGGGTGGACACGGTCTTCGGCATTCCCGGGGGCGCGATTCTTCCCGCCTACGATCCGATGATGGACTCGACGAAGGTGCGCCACGTCCTGGTCCGGCACGAGCAGGGTGCCGGCCACGCCGCCGAGGGATACGCCCAGGCCACCGGCAAGGTCGGGGTGTGCATGGCCACCTCCGGCCCCGGCGCGACCAACCTGGTGACCCCGATCGCCGACGCGCACATGGACTCGGTGCCGATCGTCGCCATCACCGGCCAGGTGGCCAGCGCCGCGATCGGTACGGACGCCTTCCAGGAGGCGGACATCTGCGGCATCACGATGCCGATCACCAAGCACAACTTCCTGGTCACCGATCCGGCCGAGATCGCGCCCACCATCGCCGCGGCGTTCCACATCGCCTCCACCGGCCGGCCCGGCCCGGTCCTGGTCGACATCTCCAAGGACGCCCTCCAGGCGACCACGGACTTCGTCTGGAACGGCACCCCCGAACTGCCCGGCTACCGCCCGGTCACCCGGCCGCACGCCAAGCAGATCCGCGAGGCCGCCCGGCTGCTCGGCGAGGCCAAGCGCCCGGTCCTGTACGTCGGCGGCGGCGTGCTCAAGGCACACGCGTCGGCCGAGCTGAAGATCCTCGCCGAGCTGACCGGCGCACCCGTGGTCACCACGCTGATGGCGCTCGGCGCGTTCCCGGACAGCCACCCGCAACACCTGGGCATGCCCGGGATGCACGGCACCGTCGCCGCGGTCACCGCGTTGCAGAAGTCGGACCTGATCTTCGCCCTGGGCGCCCGCTTCGACGACCGGGTCACCGGCCGGCTGGACACCTTCGCGCCGCACGCCACCATCGTGCACGCGGACATCGACCCCGCCGAGATCTCCAAGAACCGCACCGCCGACGTGCCGATCGTCGGCGACGCCCGCGAGGTGATCGCCGACTTGGTGGTCGCGGTCCAGGCCGAGCACGAGGCCGGCCGGTTCGGCGACTACCAGGAGTGGTGGACCGCGCTGAACCGCTGGCGCGACACCTACCCGCTGGGCTACGACCTGCCGGCCGACGGCTCGCTGTCGCCGCAGCTGGTGATCGAGCGCCTCGGCGCGATCTCCGGCCCGGACACGATCTTCGCCTCGGGCGTCGGGCAACACCAGATGTGGGCCTCGCAGTTCATCCGCTACGAGAAGCCGTACACCTGGCTCAACTCCGGCGGCGCCGGGACCATGGGCTACTCGGTGCCCGCCGCGATGGGCGCCAAGGCCGGCATGCCGGACACCACGGTGTGGGCGATCGACGGCGACGGCTGCTTCCAGATGACCAACCAGGAACTGGTCACCTGCGCGGTCAACGACATCCCGATCAAGGTCGCCATCATCAACAACGGCACCCTGGGCATGGTCCGCCAGTGGCAGACGCTCTTCTACAACGAGCGCTACTCCAACACCGACCTGCAGAGCCGCCGGCTGCCCGACTTCGTCAAGCTCGCCGAGGCGATGGGCTGCGTCGGACTGCGCTGCGAGAGCCCGGACCAGCTGGACGAGACCATCCACAAGGCGATGTCGATCAACGACGCGCCCGTGGTCATCGACTTCGTCGTCCACCAGGACGCGATGGTGTGGCCGATGGTCGCGGCCGGTTCCTCCAACGACGAGGTCATGGCGGCGCGCGACGTGCGTCCCGACTTCGGCGACTCGGACGACTGAACAGGCCGACAGGGCATCAGGAAGGCATAGGAGTCCAGCGATCATGTCCAAGCACACCCTCTCGGTCCTCGTCGAGAACAAGCCCGGTGTCCTCGCCCGGATCACCGCACTGTTCTCGCGCCGGGGCTTCAACATCGACTCGCTCGCGGTCGGCACCACCGAGCATCCGGACATCTCCCGGATCACCATCGTGGTCAGCGTGGTCGAGGAACTGCCGCTGGAGCAGGTGACCAAGCAGCTGAACAAGCTGGTCAACGTGCTCAAGATCGTCGAGCTGGACCCGCCCGCGTCGGTGCAGCGCCAACTCCTGCTGGTCAAGGTGCGCGCCGACCACGAGACCCGCTCGCAGGTGGTGGAGATCGTCCAGCTCTTCCGCGCCAAGACCGTCGACGTCTCGCCGGAGGCGGTCACCGTCGAGGCCACCGGCGGCCCCGACAAGCTCGCCGCGATGTTGCGCATGCTGGAGCCGTTCGGCATCAAGGAACTCGTCCAGTCCGGCGTCGTGGCCATCGGTCGCGGCGGCCGCTCGATCACCGACCGCTCGCTGCGGTCGGTGGAGCGCTCGGCCTGACACCGGCTCGGCCGGACCCCGTACCCCCGGTCCGGCACGGTCCACATTGCAGACCGCGGACCCGCGCCCCGCTCGTGATTTGGGAAGATGACGAGCGGGGCGTGGCCCCCCGGAAACACCCGTCTTGAAGGAGAACCCCGAAGTGGCCGAGCTGTTCTACGACGACGACGCCGACCTGTCCATCATTCAGAACCGCAAGGTCGCGGTGCTCGGCTACGGCAGCCAGGGCCACGCCCACGCGTTGTCCCTGCGGGACTCCGGCGTCGACGTGCGGGTCGGTCTGCTGGAGGGCTCGAAGAGCCGGACCAAGGCCGAGGAGGCCGGTCTGCGCGTGGTCACCCCCGCCGAGGCCGCCGCCGAGGCGAGCGTCATCATGATCCTCACCCCGGACCCGGTCCAGGCCAAGGTCTACGCCGAGGCCGTGGAGCCCAACCTCCAGGACGGCGACGCGCTGTTCTTCGGGCACGGCTTCAACATCCGGTTCGGCTTCATCAAGCCGCCGGCCAACATCGACGTGTGCATGGTCGCCCCCAAGGGCCCGGGCCACCTCGTGCGCCGGCAGTACGAAGAGGGTCGCGGCGTGCCGTGCATCGTCGCGGTCGAGCAGGACGCGTCGGGCGAGGCCCTCGCGCTCGCGCTCTCCTACGCGAAGGGCATCGGCGGCACCCGCGCCGGCGTGATCAAGACCACCTTCACCGAGGAGACCGAGACCGACCTGTTCGGCGAGCAGGCGGTGCTCTGCGGCGGCGCCTCGGCGCTGGTCAAGGCGGGCTTCGAGACCCTGGTCGAGGCCGGCTACCAGCCGGAGATCGCCTACTTCGAGTGCATGCACGAGCTGAAGCTGATCGTCGACCTCATGTACGAGGGCGGCCTGGAGAAGATGCGCTGGTCGGTCTCCGAGACCGCCGAGTGGGGCGACTACATCACCGGCCCCCGGATCATCACCGCCGACACCAAGGCGGAGATGAAGAAGGTCCTCGCCGAGATCCAGGACGGTTCGTTCGCGACCGCGTGGATGGCGGAGTACGAGGCGGGTCTGCCCAAGTACAAGGAGTACGTGAAGGCGGACGCCGAGCACAAGCTGGAGACCACCGGCAAGGAACTGCGCAAGATGATGAGCTGGGTGACCAACGAGGCCTGATCCTCGACGAGTTGCCCGCCACGCGGCGGCACGGGTGCCCCGGACCGGATCGGTTCGGGGCACTTTCCGGATCGGGCCCCCGTCGTTCACGCGGGCTTCACCACGCGACGGTTTCGAGCGCCATCCCATGATCGCTTGACTCGGCGATCATGAGTGATCCCTCCAAGATCCGGACCGTCCTGAACCCCGGTATGCCGCAGAGCGTGATCCCGCCCGGCAACGGCGGCACCACCGGCCCGAACGACAAGACCAAGGTCGAGGCGCAACAACTGCGCACCTCCGCCAAGACGTTGCACCTGACCGCCGGCGAGGTGAACACCGTGCGGTCGGTGCCGGACGCGCTCGGCGCCAGGACCGCGTGCGCCGGTTGGCGGTTGGCCGCCCCGCTGACCACCGCACGGTGGAAGGACCAGATCGCGCGGCTGACCGCCGATCTGGGCGAGATCTCCGAGGGTCTGTACTCGATCGCCGACAACTACGACCGCAACGAACACGCCGTCACCATCTCCCTTGCCGGGAAGGTGGGTTGACCGTGGTCGACTTTGCCCGGCTGCGCGACCTGCGGATCGAGGCGCTGCGCGAATCGGCCCAGGAGTTCTACGACTTCGCGTCCTGGCTGGACCACAACCAGCAGCTGATCCGGGTCGACGCAAGGGCGTTGACGGTGACCGGACAGTGGGACGGCCCCTCCGCCAAGGCCACCCTCGCCCGATACCGGGGCCTGGACGAGGTGTTCGAGGGCGGCAAGACCGAACTCCGGGCGATCTGCGCGATCCTGCGCGACGCGGCGGACGACATCGGCGGGGCGAAGAAGCGACTGACGGACGCCATCGCCGACGCCCGGGCCCACGAGTTGACGGTGGGGAACGACGGCTCGCTCACGTGGGGACCGCTCGAGCAGCAGGGCCATCAGCCGGATCCGCAGGACATCGAGGCGCACACGAACAGGATGCGGGGACTGGCGGAGGAGTTCCGGCACAGGTTCGCGAGCGCGCTCGACGACGCGACCGACGCCGACGCACGTGCCGCCTCGGCGCTCACGGGCGACATCGGCGCCGACGGCACCTCGTTCAACGCGAACGCGGTCGGCGGCGGCGAACTGCCCGACTCGATCCGTGCCGCGGAGTTGGCCAAGCGGGTCGACTCGCTGACGCCCGAGGAGGTGGAGGAACTGCGCAACCTGCTGCACGGCAACGAGAAGTCGTCGATCTTCGCCACCAACCTGCTGAACACCCTCGGTCCCGAAGGGCTGTTGCACCTGGAGACCGACGTGGTGAACAAGGGCCGGAACGGGACCGGCGTCGACATCCCCGAATCCACCATCGCCGAGCTGCGCGCGATCCAGGACTCGCTGGGCGCCAACCTGGCCACCGCCACGCGGTCCACCGAACGGCCGCACGTCACGCAGACCTGGATCGACGGGCTCAAGGCGGCCGGCCGCGAGTCGTACGAGCTCCGGGACATCCCCACGCACCACCTCGCCGGGTACCAGCTGATCGGCAACTGGCTGCACCGGGGCGACTGGGACACGCGGTTCCTCGCCGACGTGGGCAAGGACATGGTCGCCTTCGACCGGGACGGCTACCACCCGCACGAGCCCGTCCCGCTGACGTCCGACCGGTTCCCGGTGTTGGCGGCGGCGATGGGACCCGACGGGCACGACCTCGATCAGCTGTCCGGTCTGATGCACGCGCTCGGCCGCGATCCGAGCGCCGCCGAGCAGGTCTTCGACCCGAAGTCGGGCGACAACCTGCACTACCTGATGAAGCGGCGGGACTGGGGCAACGAGACCGGACCCGGCTCGCCGGCCGACCTGTTCGGCCAGGCCTTCGAGGCCGCCGCCACCGGGCATCCGGCGGGCGCGACCGCGGGCGGCGCGCACACCGAGGCGGGCGCGCGGATCTTCGCCGACGCGATGCACACCGTGGGACAGGAGGGCCCCGGCGGGCACTTCGCCGACTACCGGGACAGCGTCACCAACGCGGTGGCCTCGTACATGCCCGACATCCACAACGAGTTGCGCAACGACCGCGCGGGCGGATCCCCGGGCCCGGACCCGCTGTTCCCGAACTCGGGGGAGGCTCGGGCCGCTTTCCTCGGCGGCACCCCCGACCACGACCTGATCCGCACGATGGCGGTCCTCGCCGAGGACCCCGGGGCGTTCCGGCGGATGGCCGACGCCGAACACGCCTTCATCGCGGTCGGCCTGGAACGCATCTCGACCGGCAACCCGCCGGCCGGCATCTCCGCCGATCAGCATCTGGCCGACTCGGCCCAGGTGGTCGGCATGCTGGACGAGGTGCGCACCGAGGCGATGCGGCACCAGCAGGTGGTCGCCGACGAGGAGTACAACGACCGGACCACCTGGACCGGCAAGGGCGCCGCCAACGTGGTCGCCGGCGCGGTCAAGACGAGTCCGCTGCCGACCATGGTCGCCGAGCCGCTGTCCCGGGTGGTCACGCTGACCGCCGACTACGCCGCGCAGAACAGCCAGGTGGACACCTCGGCCCAGGCCGACCGCGAGATCGCCGACCAACACGCGTGGGGGCGCGGCTACATGCAGCAGATCGCCGCCGACTGGGCCCACACGCACGGTCGGGACGACGAACTGCCCGGCTACGACACCACGTCGAACATCAACTTCACCGTCGGCAAGGACCGGGCCCGGGAGGCGATGGGCCGGCCGTGAGGGCGATCCGCCCGACCGCGCGCCCGGGCGCAACCCCCGCGCGCCGGCGCGCGTGTGCACCGTACCGGACGTGTCACACGGCCCGGCAGGGTGAGTGACGGGGGATGCACGACCATGACCGAGGAGGAGGCGATCGCCGGTGTGTTCGGCGCGTTCGAACGTGATGTGGGTCGCCTCCTCGCCGCCGCTCCGGGCGCCGGGCGCCCCTCGATCCGAGCGCTGTGCGCCCGGCGCGGGCACGTCCGCCGGATGTGGCTCGGCGCCGGTCTGACGGTGGCGCTGGTATGCGTCGCCGGGACTCGGCTGGTCGGTACACGGAACCGATCACCGCTTCGCGTGCGTGGGTGGGGGAGAGAAACCCGGGCCGGGGATTCGGCGACCCGAACCGGGATCGGATGCCCGCCCGGGGCCGGATAAAGTACCGGGTCACGGCAGGACGAAACACGCCGCGACGGGACGCGGGGGAACACAATGGGACGGGACAAGGGCGATCGCCCCGATTTCGACGTGTTCTACGCGGAGAGCCACGGCGCCCTGGTCGCCCACCTGTACGCGCTGACCGGGGATCTCGGCGAGGCCCAGGAGGCCGCGCAGGAGGCGTACATCCGGGCCTGGAAGGACTGGGACCGGATCAGCTCGTACGAGAACCCGGTCGCGTGGATCCGGCTCGTCGGCCAGCGCATCGCGGTCAGCCGCTGGCGGCGCACCCGGACCGCGCTCAAGAGCTGGATCCGACACGGTCCGGACCGCGACCTGCCCGCGCCCGGCCCCGAATCGGTCGCGCTGGTCACCGCGTTGCGGCAGATCCCCGAGGCGCAGCGGCGCGCGGTGGTGATGCACCACATGGGCGGTCTGTCGGTGGCCGAGATCGCCGCGCACGAGGGGGCGCCGGAGGGGACCATCAAGGCCCGCCTCTCGCGTGGCCGAGCCGCGCTCGCGGGGCTGCTCGCGGACGGCTCGGAAGCGGTCCGGACCGGGCGGTCCTGAACCCGTGTGCGAACCCCGCGTCGAACCCGCGTGCGCGTCGGGTGTCGGTGCGCGCCGGCCGGGCGCCGTGCCGGGGCGCGCGCGGGGGACCGTCGCCCGCGCGATCCGGATGCGTCGAAGCCGGCGGATCCGGGAAACCCGAAGGAATTGGCCTCCGGTTCACATGCCACCGGCGTATTCGAGGCAGCATGCTTGAACGAGGCAGTGCTATCGCCGCACCGGACTTGCCGTTCCGGTCCGACATCGTGGAGCGTGAGACACATGAGGGGCAGAGGGGACTCGGGTCGGGAGACGACCGTGCCGGCTCGCGGTGGCTTCCCGGAACGGACGCTGCGGCAGGACGAATTGCGCGCGGAGCGGCCGGCCGCGGTCGACGACGACATCTTCGGCGACCTCTACCTCGACTTCGAGGACGCGCCGACCCGGGCGCCGGTCGAGCCGCCGGCCGCACCGGAGCCCGCGGCCGAACCCGCCGTCGAGGCGCGGGCGCCACGGGGGTTCGACGACACCTTCGCGGCCGGGACGGATGACCCGGCGGACCCGGCGGACCGGCCGGAATTCGACCACGACGCCGACCCGGCGCGGCGGCCGGATCCCGACCACGCGCCGACCGCGGTCGGCGAGCCCGACGGCGCGGCGCGGGCGGCGTCCCCGTGGGACCGGGCGCCCCGACCGGCCGAGACCGTCGGGGCCGGGGGGCAGGACGCCGCGCCCGACCCGGTGCCGCACACGGTGACCCCGCCCGCGGTGCGCTCCGAGTCCCGGGCCGAGGCGGTGCCCCCGCCGCCCACGATCGCCGCCGCCGGTTCCACCGACACCACGCTCGCCGCCGCGCACGCGGTGCCGCCCCTGCCCACGGTGCCGCCGATGCCCACGGCGCCGCCGCGCGTGCCGGAGCCGCCGTACGCGCCCGAGGCGGCCCGGGTGCCGCAGACGCCGTACGCGCCCGAGGCGGCGCGCGGGCCCGAGACGCCCCACGCGCCGGAGGAGGCCCCGACGCCCGAGTCGCGGACCGAACTGCTGCCGGTCGCCGTGCCCGTCGACGAGGCCGCCGAGGGGGCCGCCGAGGAGCCCGACGAACTCGACGTGCCCACCACCTCGCGCAGCGACAGCCTGCGCCGCGCCGAGGCGACCGAGGAGGAGATCCGGGCCCGCAGCGGCCCGCCGCTCGGCGTGCAGGCGTCCGCCTGGTCCACCTCCTCCCACCCCGGCCGTCGCCGGGCCGCCCGCCGCGAACGGCGCGGCCTGGGCCCGGAGCTGACCGCCCGGGACAACGACGACCGCTACGCCGCGACGGGCGAGGTGTTCATCGTCGCCGACGGCCTCGGCGGCCACCCCGCCGGTTGGTACGCGGCCGACGTCGCGGTCCGCACCCTGGTGTCCGAACTCGCCGCCGCCGACCTGGCCGCGGGCTGGAGCGACCGGCTCGGCGCCGCGATCGCGGTGGCCGACCTGGCGGTGCGCCGGCACGGGGTCGCGCAGTACGAGGGCATGCGCACCACCGTGGTGGCCGCCGTCCTGCAACACGGCCGCCTGCACCTGGCCGGGTGCGGCGACAGCGTGTGCTGGCTGGTCCGCGGCGGCCGGGCGTTCCGGCTCACCGAACAGGGCAACGCCGCCGAGTTCGGCCGCCCCTGGCTGCTCACCTCCACCCCCCTCGGCGGCTCCCAGGCGCCCGAACCCGAATTGCAGCGCATCGAACTGCACCCCGGGGACCGTGTGGTCCTCGCCACGGACGGCGTCGGCCACCTGCCCGACGAAACGGTCGCCGACCTGGTGCACGGCGACCCCTTCCACGCCGCAACGACCTTGACCAGGACGGCCGTCGAGAGCGGTGACGACGACGCCACGGCGGTCGTGGTCGAGTGCGACGCACTGCCCGTTCCGGAAGGTCATCGCTCCGGCGCCGACCCCAGGGAACAATCGGAGGATGCGTCGGGTACCCCCGGGGCCCTACGGTCGGACGGCGGAACGGCCTGGTGACGGTTCACCGGGCGAAGATGGGCGATGCCCCAGGGCGGGGCACGAGACCGGACGGATGGCGATGCTCGAACTGATCCTCACCGTGGCGACGTCGGACGACGCCGACCAGCAGGAGTCGGACCTGGCCCGGCCGCGCACGGTGAAGGTGCAAAGCGAGCCCGGCAAGAAGATCGCGATCGGCCGGGACCCGTCGCGCTGTGGCCTGGTCACGCCGAAGGACTGGCGCTTCGTATCGCGCGTGCACCTGGAGTTCGTCTACTCCCTGGAACGCGGCTGGAGCGTGGAGTGGCTCCAGGGTTCGCACCCGCGCCCGGTGGCGCTGGTCCAGATCGACCGCGAGGGCGTGTCCGAACCGGTGCCCTACGGCGCGACGCTGCCGCTGGGTTCGCTGCGCCCGGGCCGGGTGGTGGTCACCGACCTCGCCCGGCGACGTCGGGTCCTGGTGGAGTGGCGGGTGTCCCTGCCGCAACGCCCCGGCGAGGAGCCGACCGAGCCCGACGTCGGCGTGCCCGAGACCCAGGACGTCGCGCCGTTCGTGTTGCAGAACCGCCTCTCCGAGACGGAGATGGAGGTGCTGGCCGCGCTGTCCTGCGACTGGGTGCACGGCCGTCCGGTCAAGCGCGCCAAGTCGACCAAGGAACTGTGCGACCTGCTGCACCTGTCGGCCGCCACGGTCGAGCGGTACAAGACCAAGTTGCGCCGCGAGTTCTACAGCTCCGGCCTGTGCCCGGAGCTCAACTCCCTGCTCGGTCCGAACTACCTCGACACCGTGCGGCACGTGCACGGCGGCTGGGACCTGATAGCGCAGACGGCGGTCACCCACGGAATAACGGGACGCGGTCCCTGCCCGTGTGGTGCCGACGCCCCGCACGCGGGTACCAGGTGAGCGGTGGGACCCGGGAGGGGGCGAGGGGAAAATGCTCGAACTGAACATGTCGTTCACGGCGTTGGAGGACGGTCGCGAGGCGGAACGTGATCCGCTGCCGAACCCCAAGAGCGTGCGTACGCCCGGTGTGGCGGGCACGCGGGTGTTCGTGGGCCGCGATCCCAGCACGTGCCGACCGCTGCTGACTCCGCACGACTGGCTGTTCGTCTCCCGCAAGCACCTCGTGTTCGAGTACAGCGAGGACCGCGGCTGGACGGTGGAATGGCCGCGCGGGACGCGGGACACACCGGTGGCGATCGTGCGGATCAAGCGCGGCGAGACGTCGCAGGACATGCCGTACGGCGCGATCCTGCCGCTGCCGGCGCGGACCAGCGGCAGCATCCTGGTCAGCGATCTGGCCCGTCGACGCAGCGTGGTGCTCGCGTGGCGGGCGATGCAGCCGATCCGGCCGTCGGACCCGGCCGGTATCGCGCGCGGCGCCGGGGTGGACACGACCGACGTGGGCCCGGAGCAGTTGCGCGCCAAGCTGCACGGGGTGCGTCTGGAGGTGCTGGCGGCGATGTCGTGCGACTGGATCCACGGCCGGGCCACCAAGCGCCCCCGCACCACCGACGAGTTGTGCGAGATGTTGTACATGGCCAAGGCCACGGTCGAGCGCTGCAAGACCGAATTGCGCAGGGATTTCTACAGTTCGGAGCTTTGCCCCGAACTGAACCATCTGTTGGGACCCGACTATCTGGACACCACCCCGCACGTCCACGGCGGGTGGGACCTGATCGCGCAGACCGCGGTCGTCTGCGGCATTGTGGGTGGCGAACCGTGCCCGTGCGCCCGGCGCGGCGGGTCGATCGACTGAACGGCGAGCCGGCCCGAGGGGTGGGACGGCACGGGGGACCGACCGAGGATCTGACGACCAGGAGCGTGGGGGAGGAACCGGTGCTCGATCTCAACATGGCGTCGACGTCGGGGGCGGACGACGCGGCGACGGTTGCCATGCTGATGGCAAGCGCGCCGAGCCGGCCGGGGGCGACGTTGGCGGTCGGTCGCGACGCGACCCGCTGCCACCTCGTGACACCGGCCGACTGGCTGTTCGTGTCCAGGGTGCATCTCGAATTCCAGTGCGGCGACGACGGCATCTGGTGGGTCACCTGGCGGCGCGGCTCGCAGGACGCGCCGGTGGCCGAGGTGCAGGTCGACGACGGCGAGGCACGCCTGCTGCCCTACGGCGGCACCGCGCCGTTGCCCCGGCCCGGGTCCGGCGAGGTGGTCATCCTCGACCTCAACGGGCAGCGCCGGGTCACCATCGGCTGGTTCCTGGCGGCCGACTGAGCACCGCCGCGGGCCGCCCGGAGCGGCCCCGCCGATCGGCACCTCGACCTGACTGACCATCAGAAATTGTGCCTCGTCCGCCCGCGTCCACACATCGGACATCTGTGAAGTCCTTCACAAGGCGGCGGTAGGATCGGCCACGCGTCAGGCCACCCGTCGTGCGGCTTCGCGCGCGACCACCCGTCATCGCAGCAGGCGAAGGAAAACCGTGAGCAAGCCCGTCGTTCTGATCGCCGAGGAACTGTCGCCGGCCACCGTCGACGCCCTCGGACCCGACTTCGAGATCCGCCACTGCGACGGTGCCGACCGCGGTGAGCTGCTGTCCGCGATCGCCGACGTCGACGCCATCCTGATCCGCAGCGCCACCAAGGTGGACGCCGAGGCGATCGCCGCGGCCCGGCAGCTCAAGGTCGTCGCGCGCGCCGGTGTCGGTCTGGACAACGTCGACGTCCCCGCCGCCACCAAGGCCGGCGTGATGGTCGTCAACGCGCCGACCTCCAACATCGTCACCGCCGCCGAACTGGCCTGCGGCCTGATCATCTCGGTCGCGCGCAACATCCCGCAGGGCAGCGCCGCGCTCAAGAACGGCGAGTGGAAGCGCAGCAAGTACACCGGTGTCGAGCTGTCCGAGAAGACCCTCGGCGTGGTCGGCCTGGGCCGGATCGGCGTCCTGGTCGCGCAGCGCATGTCCGCGTTCGGGATGAACATCGTGGCCTACGACCCCTACGTGCAGCCCGCGCGCGCCGCGCAGATGGGCGTGCGACTGCTCACCCTGGACGAGGTCCTGGAGCAGTCCGACTTCATCACCGTGCACCTGCCGAAGACCCCGGAGACGCTGGGTCTGATCGGCGAGGACGCGCTGCGCCGGGTCAAGCCGACGGTGCGGATCGTCAACGCCGCGCGCGGCGGGATCGTCGACGAGGTCGCGCTGGCGTCCGCGCTCAAGGAGGGCCGGGTCGCCGGCGCCGGGCTCGACGTGTTCGCCAAGGAGCCGTGCACGGACAGCCCGCTGTTCGAGTTCGACAACGTGGTGGCCACGCCGCACCTGGGGGCGAGCACCGACGAGGCGCAGGAGAAGGCCGGCGTCGCGGTGGCGAAGTCGGTGCGGCTCGCCCTCGCCGGCGAGCTGGTCCCGGACGCGGTCAACGTGCAGGGCGGCGTGATCGCCGAGGACGTGCGCCCGGGTCTGCCGCTGGCCGAGAAGCTGGGCCGGATCTTCACCGCCCTGGCCGGCGGCGTCGCGGTCCGCCTCGACGTCGAGGTGCGCGGCGAGATCACCCAGCACGACGTGAAGGTGCTGGAGCTGGCGGCGCTCAAGGGCGTGTTCGCCGACGTGGTGGAGGAATCGGTCTCCTACGTCAACGCCCCGCTGCTCGCCCAGGAGCGCGGCGTGGAGATCCGGCTGACCACCGGTTCGGAGAGCCCCGACCACCGCAACCTGGTCACCGTGCGCGGCACGCTCGCCGACGGCGAGGAGATCTCGGTCTCCGGCACGCTCGCGGGCCCCAAGAACATCGAGAAGATCGTCGAGGTGCACGGCTTCGACGTGGACCTGGTGCTCACCGCGCACATGGTCTTCCTGCGCTACGCCGACAAGCCCGGCGTGGTCGGCGTGATCGGCCGCCACCTCGGCGAGGCGGGCGTCAACATCGCCGGCATGCAGGTCGCCCGCGCCGCCAAGGGCGGCGAGGCGCTGGTCGCGCTCACCGTCGACACCACGGTCGAGCCGCACATCCTCAACGCCATCGCCGAGGAGATCGGCGCCGCGTTCGTGCGCTCGGTGAACCTGGAGGACTGACCGCGCTTCGCGCGGCCCCTTGTCGCCGCGCCGCGCGACACGACGTCCGCCGCTTCGTCCGCAAGGCCCGGGAGGTTTCCTCCCGGGCCTTCGGCATTTCGTCCGGGGCCGTGTCCCGTCGGCCGGACCACGCCTGGGCCGTTCGGGGGGAGTCGGTCTCAGATAGTAGGAACTCCGAGTAAATTGCAGACATCGATGTCGTTCGTCGCCTACCGTGAAGGAAGACGGCTCCTTCCGTTTCCGGAAATCCCCGTACGGCAGGAAATTTCGGCACGCCCACAAGGCCCTCGCACGTGTCCGTCGCACACCGTGTAGTCGCCAGCCTTGTGAAGGAAGTGCAGTCATGGACGAAACCACGCGCCGCAACGCCGCCCGAGCCCTCCAGCGCGCCCTCGACCGGCGCGACAACGGAGGCCCGGCCGACGAGGAGCGCTGAGCGTCCCATCATCCGGACGCCACATGTCGGCCCATGGGACGAAAGGTAGGGTCCCCGCATGTCTCGCAGCATTCGTCTCGCAGTGGTTCCCGGTGACGGCATCGGCCAGGAAGTGGTCGCGGAGGGCCTGAAGGTCCTTGGCGCCGTACTCCCCGCCGACGTCAAGGTGGAGACCACCGAGTACGACCTCGGTGCCCGCCTGTACCACCGCACGGGAGAGACGCTGCCCGACAGCGTGCTCGCCGAGTTGCGCGACCGGGACGCGATCCTGCTCGGCGCCATCGGCGACCCGAGCGTGCCCTCGGGGGTCCTGGAGCGGGGCCTCCTGCTCAAGCTCCGCTTCGCCTTCGACCACCACGTCAACCTGCGCCCGGCCCGCCTGGCGCCGGGCGTCGTCTCACCCCTCGGACCCGACGCGAAGATCGACTTCGTGGTGGTCCGCGAGGGCACCGAGGGCCCGTACACCGGCAACGGCGGCTCGCTGCGCACCGGCACCGAGCACGAGGTGGCCACCGAGGTCAGCGTCAATACCGCGTTCGGCATCGAGCGGGTCGTGCGCGACGCGTTCGCCCGCGCCCAGGCCCGGCCGCGCAAGAAGCTGACCCTGGTGCACAAGAACAACGTGCTGGTCCACGCCGGACACCTGTGGACCCGGATCTTCCAGGCCGTGGCCGCCGACTTCCCCGACGTCACGACCGACTACCTGCACGTGGACGCGGCGACCATCTTCATGGTCACCCAGCCCGAGCGCTTCGACGTGATCGTCACCGACAACCTCTTCGGCGACATCATCACCGACCTCGCCGCCGCCATCGCCGGCGGCATCGGCCTCGCGGCCAGCGGCAACATCAACCCGTCGGGCGAGTTCCCGTCCATGTTCGAGCCGGTGCACGGCTCCGCGCCGGACATCGCCGGCCAGGGCAAGGCCGACCCCACCGCCGCGGTGTTGTCGGTGGCCATGCTGCTCGAACACCTCGGCCGGACCGAGGAGGCCCGCCGGGTCGAGGCCGCCGTGTACGCCGACCTCGCCGAGCGGGCGACCCTCGGCGCGCGCACCACGTCGCAGATCGGCGACGCGCTCGCGGCCCGAGTAGCCGGCTGACTCGCCGGCACCACCACGTCCGTCGACCGGGACCGTCGACGCGTGCCCCCTGCCGGACCGGCGAGTCGGTCGTTCGGCGGGACGGGGGCCGCGCCTGTCGGGATCCCGGTCGACTGCGTTAACGTCTCACCGGGTGGAACGCGGGTGCGGTTCCCGGGACACTTCCAGTACGTCCATGTGCGGGAAGCCGGGTACCCGCAGCCCCAGCCCCGCCATACTCCACGGTGAAGGACGAGAACCAGCCATGACGACTGCCGCCCCACAGGAGCCCGCCCTCCAGGCATCCCTGTCGATCGACCTCAAGCCCACCGCGCATCCGCTGAGCGACACCGAACGCGCCACGCGCCTGGAGAACCCCGGCTTCGGCCGCGTGTTCACCGAGCACATGGTCACGATCAAGTGGAGTGCCGGACGCGGTTGGTACGACGCGCAGCTCACCCCCTACGCGTCCCTGGACATCGACCCCGCGAACATGACGCTGCACTACGCGCAGTCCATCTTCGAAGGGCTCAAGGCCTACCGCCGCCCCGACGGCGGCGTGGCCACCTTCCGGCCCTACGCCAACGCCGAGCGCTTCCAGCGCTCCGCGCGCCGCCTGGCCATGCCGGAGCTGCCCCAGGACCTGTTCGTGGCCGCGGTGGACGCGCTGATCCGCCAGGACATCGCCTGGGTGCCCGGCGAGCCCGAGGAGAGCCTGTACATCCGGCCCTTCATGTTCGCCACCGAGGTCGGACTCGGCGTGCGCCCCTCGAACGAGTTCCTGTTCGTGGTCATCGCCTCGCCCGCGGGCCCCTACTTCGCGGGCGGCGTCAAGCCGGTCTCGGTCTGGCTCTCCCAGGAGTACGTGCGCGCGGTGCCCGGCGGCACCGGCGCGGCCAAGTGCGCCGGCAACTACGCCGCGTCCCTGGTCGCCCAGGCCCAGGCCATCGAGCAGGGCTGTGACCAGGTGGTCTGGCTGGACGCGGTGGAGCGTCGCTGGATCGAGGAGATGGGCGGGATGAACCTGTACTTCGTGTACGGGGAGGGCGAGGACGCGCGGATCGTCACCCCGCGCCTGACCGGCTCGCTGCTGCCCGGCATCACCCGCGACTCGCTCCTGCGGCTGGCCGCCGACCGCGGCTACGCCGCCGAGGAGGCGCAGATCTCGGTCGACGACTGGCGCGAGGGCAACGCGAACGGCACCCTCACCGAGGTCTTCGCCTGCGGCACCGCCGCGGTGATCACCCCGGTCGGCTCGGTCAAGTCCAGCACCGCGAGCTGGACCGTCGGCACGGGCGAGGCGGGCCCGATCACGATGGAACTCCGCAAGGCCCTGGTCGACATCCAAACCGGCCGGGCCGAGGACGTGCACGGCTGGACGCACACGATCGCCTAGGCACGACGGCGGCCTCCGACCGACCCCCGGCACCGACGAGCCGGGGACGCGGCCGGGGGCCGTCCCCGCGGTGATCCGCGGCTCGCACCGACCACATGGTGAGACCGCCCGACCACGCGCCGCCGAGTATGCCAAAATCATGAACCATGCAGCAGTGGCTCATTATTAGCCGCAGCGTGCCGGCAACGGGCCGATCCCCCCACAAGGGGTGAGCGAACCGCCCACCGCCCGCACGCAGACCTCTCGCGACCGCGAGGGGTCTTTTTGTTTGCCGCGCCACCCATGCGGTGAGCACCCGCGCGCGGGCCCGCCATTTCTGACCTATGGGAGAACCCATGCACCCCACGACGACCGACCCGAGCTCCTTCCACGTCTTCGACACCACGCTCCGGGACGGTTCACAACGCGAGGGCATCAACCTCACGGTGTCCGACAAGCTCACCGTGGCCCGCCATCTGGACGACTTCGGCGTCGGCTTCATCGAGGGCGGCTGGCCCGGCGCGGTACCGCGCGACACCGAGTTCTTCCGCCGGGCCAAGGACGAACTGCGGTTGGTCAACGCCGTCCTGGTCGCCTTCGGCTCGACCCGCAAGGCCGGTACCACCGCCGCCGCCGATCCCCAGGTGCAGGCCCTGCTGGACTCCGACGCGCCGGTCGTGTGCCTGGTGGCCAAGTCGCACGACAAGCACGTCTCGCTCGCGCTGCGCACCACGCTCGACGAGAACCTGGAGATGGTCCGGGACACCGTCGCGCACCTGTGCGCGCAGGGCCGCCGGGTGTTCGTCGACTGCGAGCACTTCTTCGACGGCTACCGGGCCAACCCGCGATACGCGCTGAGCGTGGTCGCCGCCGCGCACGACGCCGGGGCCGAGGTGGTCGTGCTGTGCGACACCAACGGCGGCATGTTGCCCACCGGGGTCCGCGAGATCGTCACCGAGGTACACGCGAGCACCGGGGCCCGCCTCGGCATCCACGCGCAGGACGACACGGGCTGCGCGGTGGCCAACACCCTCGCGGCCGTCGAGGGCGGCGCCACGCACGTCCAGTGCACCGCC
Organism: Embleya hyalina; assembly: GCF_003967355.1. Classification (GTDB taxonomy): domain Bacteria; phylum Actinomycetota; class Actinomycetes; order Streptomycetales; family Streptomycetaceae; genus Embleya; species Embleya hyalina. The sequence goes on from NZ_BIFH01000046.1 coordinate 26,845, forward strand.
AACGGCTACGGCGAACGTGTCGGCAACGCCAACCTGTTCCAGGTGGTCGGCAACCTCGAACTCAAGCAGGACATGCGCGTGCTGCCCGAGGGCAAGCTGCGCGAGATGACCCGGATCTCGCACGCGATCGCCGAGGTGGTCAACCTCGCCCCCTCCACCCACCTGCCCTACGTGGGCGTGTCCGCGTTCGCGCACAAGGCCGGCCTGCACGCGTCCGCGATCAAGGTCGACCCCGACCTGTACCAGCACATCGACCCGGCCCGGGTCGGCAACGACATGCGCATGCTGATCTCGGACATGGCCGGCCGCGCCTCGATCGAACTCAAGGGCCGCGAGCTGGGCTACGACCTCTCCGACGACAAGGACCTGGTCGGCCGGGTGGTCAACCAGGTCAAGGAGCGCGAGGCGGCGGGCTACACCTACGAGGCCGCCGACGCGTCGTTCGAACTGCTGCTGCGGGACGAAAGCCTGGGCCGGGCACGGTTCTTCGCCCTGGAGTCGTGGCGCGCGATCAGCGAACAGCGCGGCGACGGGGTCCCGGTCAACGAGGCGACGGTGAAGCTCCACGCCAAGGGCGAGCGGATCGTGGCGACCGGTGAGGGCAACGGCCCGGTGAACGCGCTCGACCGCGCGCTGCGGCTGGCCCTGGAGCGCATCTACCCGCAGCTCGCGACGTTCGAGCTGATGGACTACAAGGTTCGGCTGCTGGAGGGCCGCCACGGCACCGACGCGATCACGCGTGTGCTGGTGGAGACCACCGACGGCAAGCAGGAGTGGAGCACCGTCGGGGTCGCGGAGAACGTGATCGCGGCGTCCTGGCAGGCCCTGGAGGACGCGTACACCTACGGACTGCTCAAGGCGGGCCTGACCCCCGGTGTACACCACACCGAGGGTCCGAACGGCGCGTAGCGGCCGATGTGATGAACCGTCAGGGGCGGCCGGGGCGGAACGAACGCCACCCGTCGCCCCACGGTTCGTCCCAACCCGCCGGCAGCGGCGACAGGGCCCCCGGCGGCGGGGCCGGCAGCACGGACGGAGCGGGCGGGGCGGGCGGAGCGGCGGGCGGCACGGGAGTGGCCGGCGTCGCCCGGGGCTGCGGCGGAGTCGGCGGGGCGGGCGCGCGCACGGGGGAGGAGGCCAGCGGACTGGCCGCGGTCATCGGGTTCGGCGGCAGCAGCGGTTCGCTCTCCTCGAGACGTGCCAACTCGCGTCCGACGGCGAAGCGTTCCAGGCGCCCCCGGACCTCTTCCGGCTCCCGGGAGACCGATAGCTCCCGATCGAGGCCGAACTCCTCGGCCGCCGCGCCCGGCAGCAGGTTCGCCTGCGGGGGCCTTCGCGGCAGCCCCGATTCGGTCGTACCGTCGACCATCGGAAGGCGGGCCGCTTGTGCCGCGCGCCTGCTGTTGTCGTCCACCGAACCCCACCTCGGTTCGTTGTTGGGCCTGCGCCTCAAAACGTTCTGATATCAATTGGGCAACAGATGGCTATGGGAGGACCCTAGCAATGCGTGAGCCGAGGCGGGGACTCGGCCGGGCATGTCGCCGCGTCCTGTCACACGTTTGTCGAATTCCCCGTACAACCCTCGGGAATCCCGCCCCGTGCGTTCGCACGGCGACAACACCTCAGGCGAACCCCGCAATGGGATTCGCCTGAGGTGTGTTGGTGCACGATACGAAAAAAACAGGTGGAACAGGTACCGAAGGTCAGCGCAGGCGAGCCATCAGAGCATGCTCGACCAGCGTGATCAGGGTCGACTTGGCCGATTCGCGGCGCCGTGCGTCACAGCTCACGATCGGGGTGTCGGGCCCTATTTGCAATGCCTCGCGGACATCCTCCGCGTGGTGGGTCTGCAATCCGTCGAAGCAGTTCAACGCGACGATGAACGGCAGACCGCTGTTCTCGAAGTAGTCGATCGCGGGGAAACAATCGGCGAGTCGGCGGGTGTCCACCAGAACCACGGCGCCGATCGCGCCGCGGACCAGGTCGTCCCACATGAACCAGAATCGGTGCTGACCCGGAGTACCGAACAGGTACAGGATCAGATCCTCGTCCAGCGTGATGCGACCGAAGTCCATCGCGACCGTGGTGGTCTGCTTGTCCGGCGTCGCCGACAGGTCGTCGACCCCGGCGCTGGCGGACGTCATGACCGCTTCGGTACGCAGCGGAGCGATCTCCGAGACGGCACCGACGAGCGTGGTCTTGCCCACGCCGAATCCGCCGGCGACGACGATTTTCGCCGACGTGGTGGAGGACCTGGCGGGGACCGGGCCCGGGCTAGAGCTTGCGAAGTCCACTGAGCACCCTTTCGAGCAGCGTGACGTCCGGCTGCCCCTGGTCGTTCCCGGGCTGGTGGATGACCACCAGGCCGGCTTCGGCGAGATCCGCGACGAGGACGCGGGCGACACCGAGCGGGATGGTGAGCAGAGCCGAGATCTCGGCTACCGACTTGACCTCCCGACACAGCGCGCAGATGCGCTGGTGCTCGGGCAACAGGCCGGGTGGATTGGCCACCTGAGGTGTCGTGGTGACCAAGGCCTCCAGCGCGAGCTGATAGCGAGGCCGGGTACGACCACCGGTCATGGCATACGGGCGGACCAGGGTCTCGTGAAACTCCTGGTCCCCGTGATCGGACATATCCGAAGGTGTCATCGCGGCAGTGCACCTTGGAGTTCGGCGCGCAGCGCCGGCGTGAGCACGGCGCCCGCGCGATCGACGAGCAGGGCCATCTCGTAGCCGATCAGGCCGATGTCGCACTCCGGCGACGCCAGCACGGCCAACGAGGAGCCGTCCGAAATCGACATGATAAAGAGGAAACCCCGTTCCATTTCCACGACCGTCTGGGTGACGTGCCCGCCCTCGAAGATACGGGACGCACCCTGGGTCAGGCTGGTCAAACCCGATGCGACGGCGGCGAGCTGGTCGGCCCGGTCGCGAGGGAAGCCCTCGGACAGGGCGAGCAGCAGGCCGTCCGCGGAGACCACGACCGTGTGCGACACCCCGGGGGTGTTGTCCACGAAGTTCGTGATCAGCCAGTTCAGGTTCTGCGCGGCCTGGCTCAACGACTTCTCAGTCATGCCTGCTCCTGGTTGTTCTCGTCACGAGGTCGAGGGGCGGATCCCCCGGCCCCGGCGGTGCGACCCTGCTGGATGCCCCGGCGGAAGTTGGTCAGCCGTCCACGGACCTCGTCGGGCGACCGGGACAGGCCCGGCCCGCTCGGCGCGGTCGGTCGACCCGGCTCCCGACGGGACCCGGCCGCGGCAGAGCCCGCACCCGTGTGACCCGGGGCCTGAGCCCCGCCGGACTGCTCGACGCCGCCCGGCACCAGGTTGGCGCGGGGTACACGTCGGGGCAGGCCCGCTCCGGTGGTGCCACCCGAGGACGGCTCACGAGCGGCCTCGGCCGCGCGCCAACCGTCGTCACCCGCGGAGTACCAACCCGACTGCGGCCCCTGCGGGCCGCCGGCGGGAGAGACCGCGGCGGACTGCTCGACGACCTCGTCCGGCTCCGTCGGCGTCCCGAACATGTCGGTGGCGGGCTGCTGACGCCCACCTCCGAACGCCGGTGCCGGCTCGGCCGGTGCCTGCGGCGGATTGGTCGCCATCGGCACCCGACGGTCGAGATCGCCCAACGGACCCGGATCCGGGAGCGCCTGCTCGCCTGCCGGTACGGCTCGCTCCCCGCCTCGCGGCGTGGAACGGACCTGCGCGGCACGCATCCGACCGCCGCGGTTGCCCTGGCGGTGGAACCAGTCCGACTCGAGTGTGTCGAAGATGGGAAGCCTACCGTCGTCCCCGGTGCTCGGGGGCGCACTCATGTCCAACTCGGACGGAGCAGGCACCTGTTCGGCGATTTCCTGCGCACCGACGGGCGCGAACGGACCGGTTTCCGAGCGACCCGGACCGGCCGGCTCGAACGGCGAGACCGTCGGACGCACATCACCCTGCGGGCCGCGGACCTGCTCGGCCCGGGTGTGCTCGTCCTGCTCCGACCGCACCGGCAGGGGACGCGCCTGCGCCGGACCGCGCAGCACGGGCAGCGCGTCGCCGGTGTCCATCCCGAGTTCGTCCCCGGACTCGGTCGCCCGCTGCGGCAGTTCGTCGCGACGGGTCAACTCCTCCCGGCGCGGCGCGTCGTAGCCGGACGGCACCTCGGCCGGCGGCGCGACGGGCTCGATCGGCGGCAGCGGTGCCACCGGGGTGAGTTCGTCGTACTCGGTGCCCCAGGTCGGACGCTGCGGCTCGTCCCGCAGCGGTGCGAGCTCCGCACCCGGGCCGCCGAACGGCTGCCCGGACTGCTCGTATCCGAGCGGGTCGACGTCGGCCGCGGGGCGCGGCTCGTCCGCGTATCCGAACGGGGACGCGAACTGCGAGGTGTCGCCCGCGCGTACGCTCCCGTCGCCGAACTGCGGCGCGGCCGGGAAGGACCCGGTGTCGGTGCCGAACGGCGCCTGCTGCGCCTCGACGCCGAGGTTGTCCTCGACGGTGCCGAACATCGGCGCCGGCGGCGCGGCCGGGAAGGCGCCCGTGTCCTGGTCCCGGGCCGGCGGCCCGACCGGTGCGAACGGGTTGTCCGAACCGGGCGTGGCCGGCGGCGGCGAACTCGGCGCGCGGTGCGCGCCGGTGCTGTGTACGCCCGGCTCGCCCGCGAACGGGTTCACCGTGCCCGGGTACGGCGTGTCCTGCCCGGTGGAGGCGTCCTGGAAGGAGGGTGCCTCGAAGGACTGGGTGCTGCCGTAGGACGGCTCCTGCTGCACCGGCGCCTGGGCGGGCCGGTCCTCCGCGACCGGCGTCGGCTGGGGCGGCTGGTTGATCGGCTGTACCGGCGTCTCGGCGCTGCGCTGCGGCAGTTCGCGCCGCCGGTTGCGCTCCTGCGCCCGGCTGCCCACCCGGGGACCGGGCAGGGCGGGCGCGGCGGGCGTGGCCGAGGGCAGTTCCTCGCTCCAGCCGGACACCGCCGCCGCGGTCTTGTCGCCGCCCTTGCTCCACCCGTCGCCGCCACCGGGGCGGTCGCCCTGGATGAGCTCGATCGGGAGCATGACCAGCGCGGTGGTACCGCCACCCTCGCCCGGCCGGAGCTGGACGCGGATGCCGTGCCGGGTGGCCAGTCGGCCGACCACGAACAGACCCATGCGACGCGAGATGGAGACGTCCACCACCGGCGGACGGGCCAGCCGCTGGTTGGCGTCGGCGAGGTCGTCGCCGGTGAGCCCGATGCCGTTGTCGTGGATCTCGATCAGCGCCCGGCCGTCGGGAAGGATGTGGCCGGTGACGCGGACCTTGGTGTGCGGGCTGGAGAACGTGGTCGAGTTCTCCAGCAACTCGGCGAGCAGGTGCACGAGGTCGTTGACCGCGCGACCGGCGATGTCGGTGGTGGGCAGTGCGCCCAACTCGACCCGCTCGTACTGCTCCACCTCGGAGGCCGCGGCGCGCAGCACGTCGACCAGCGGAACCGGTCGGGTCCAGCGCCGGCCCGGCTCCTCGCCCGCGAGCACCAGGAGGTTCTCACCGTTGCGGCGCATGCGGGTGGCGAGGTGGTCGAGCTTGAACAGGTTGGCCAGCTGGTCCGGGTCCGCCTCGCGGTTCTCCAGGTCGGAGATGAGCGCGAGCTGACGCTGGATCAGGCTCTGGCTGCGGCGCGAGAGGTTGACGAACATCGAGTTGACGTTGCCACGCAGCAGGGCCTGTTCGGCGGCGAGTCGTACGGCCTCGGCGTGCACCGCGTCGAACGCGCGCGCCACCTGGCCGATCTCGTCCCGGGACAACACGCCGATCGGCTCGATGGCCAGGTCCACGTCGCCGGGGTCCGACTCGGAGAGCCGGCGCACCGTCTCGGGCAGCCGCTCCTCGGCGACCTCGAGCGCGGACCGACGCAGCGTGTTGAGCGAACGCACCAGCGAGCGGGCCACGATCACGCCGAGCAGGATGGTGATCAACAGCGCGCCGACGACGAGGATCGTGTTGACGAGGGCGTCGGTACGGGCCTGGTCGCGCAGGTCCTTTGAGGTGGCGATCAGCTTCTTGCCCAGCTGGGCCTCGACCTGACCGAGCGCGCCGATCTTGTCCGTGGACAGCGTCCACCAGGTCTGCTGGTTGAAGTCGGCGATGTTCTCCAGCTTGGCGTTGCCGCCGGGCTTGGGAGCGGACACCGCGGCGCCGACCATGCCCTTGAACTGCTGGAAGGCCTCTTCGACCAGGGTGATCTTGTCCCGGCTGACGCCCGACTTGTACAGCGCGCTCCAGTCGGTGGGGGCGACGCTGGTGAACGCGCGGATCGCGTTCTGCTCGCCCTCGTTCAGCCGCGCGAGCGTCTCGCCCGCCTCCAGCGGGAGGTCGTTCGGCTTGAGCGCGTACGCGACGACCGCGGCCCGCTGCGAGGACGCGTACGCCTTCGCCTCGCCGAACGAACCCAGCGCGCGGGCGCCCTGGATCAGGTCGGCGTCACGGGTGATCTCGGGCGCCTCCTGGTTGATCTGCAGCAGCTGCAGGATCATCTTGTTGTAGGCGTCGATCGTGCTGCGGGTGCTGGTCTTGAAGGCGTCCTGACGGGTGCGGTTCAACTCCGTCAGCGAGTGGCCGATGTCCTTGAGCGTGGCACCGAGCACCGGCATCGAGTCGGTGTTCAGCTTCGCGGCGGTCGCGTTGTAGACGGTGACCTGGTCGTCGGTGGTCTTCTTGGCCTTGTTCACCTCGCCCGTCAGATCCGCCGGCGGAGCCACGCTCGCCTGCGCGAGCAGGTCGCGTTCCTGCTCCAGCCACGCGGCCAGCGTCGACGCCTGGTCGATGATGGCCGATGCCTTTTGCACCGTGTCCATCTCTTGCGTCTTGTCGATCGACGACTGGATACGCAGGCCGCCGAGCAACGCGGCGACCACGACCGGGAGCAGGAGCAGCGCGGTGATCCGGGTACGGATGCGCCAGTTCCCGATCGAGAACAGCAACTTGAGCCGGGACGGTGCCGCCCCGGCGGGCCGGGCTGCCCCGGCGCCGGCTATGGAATCCCCGACGGGGTCGGGGGTCTCGTTGGCGTCCTGGGGTCCGCTGGCTTGCTGCGGGGCTCGCACCTCCGGCGTGGCGGGGCCGGCCGTGGCCGGGGCCCCTGCGGAGTCGTGCTGCTTCTTCCGACGTCCCTGCACTAGCGTCGCAACCTCTTGTGACCAGTCGTTAGACCCGCCGGTAAGGCGAGGCTCGTGTGCGCGTAAATCCCTGGATTCGCGTTCTTCCCAGGGCACCTCCGTCGCGCTCGCGCGACAAGGTGAAGGAACTCCGCTTGTTGGGAACCACCCCCGTGGTCGCAGGCATTTCAGCACAGCCACGGGGCCGCAACAAGATAGCGGGGTCCTGACAAACCATGATTCAACCCGATCTCGGCAGTTAAGCCGTTTCGGGTGGTAATCGACCGGTATTAACGGACGATCAGGGGCAAAATGCCATACGTTTGTCGAGGTTCCGGGGAGGTGAAAATCACATATTGATGTGCCGGCTCGAACACCTGGTGTAAACCGTGATGTGCGGTCGGTAAGCAGCAGCCGTGGGTGACCCGTGACCACCCCCGACGTAACCACGGGTAATCTTGGCGGGCAAGACCGCACAGGGTGCACGACATCGCACCCCGCGCGCATCTGTGGACGAGAACGAGCGAGAACCGGGAACCGTGGACACCATCAGCACGCACCGCCCCAGCACGGCCAACCCCAGGCGTACGCAGGTCGACGCGGTGCTGCCGCGTCAGCGCACGGCAGAGGCCGCGCAGTCGGTCATCGCCGAGGTGCGCACCGCGAACCCCCGGCGGACGAACCTGATGGACGCCCCGGTCGACGCCGCCGCCTCGGTCTGAGCCGCCGCCGACCCGGATCCACCGCCGGCCGCACTCGTCACACCCCTCGCGCCCTTCGTACCGGTCACACCCGTCGCCCCCGCACCCGTCGCGGCGCGACGCCGAGCCGGGTCGGGCCCGCGTAGCCTTGGGCACGTCTCGTTCGTGACTCTCCGGCAAGGGTGACCCCATCGTGCGCATCGCCAGGTTCTCCACCGACGATTCCGTCTCCTTCGGGGTGGTGACCGGCGACGCCGACCGACCCGAGTCGCTGGTCGTGCACGCCCTCGCGGGCCACCCCTTCGGCGAACTGCGGCCCACGGGCGCGCAACACGCGCTGTCCTCGGTACGCCTGCTCGCGCCGGTGCTGCCCAGCAAGGTGGTGGCGATCGGCAAGAACTACGCCGCGCACGCCGCCGAGATGGGAAGCGCGCTCCCGGACGCGCCGATCACCTTCCTCAAGCCGTCCACGTCCGTGATCGGACACGGCGACGGCATCGCGTACCCGCAGATCTCCGACGAGGTGCACCACGAGGCCGAACTGGCCGTGGTGATCGGCCGGATGTGCCGCGACGTGCCCGCCGAGCGGGTGGCCGAGGTGATCTTCGGCTTCACCTGCGCCAACGACGTGACCGCGCGCGACCTGCAGCGCACCGAGGGCCAGTGGGGCCGGGCCAAGGGCATGGACACCTTCTGCCCGCTGGGCCCGTGGGTGGAGACCGACATCACGCTCGACCAGGTCACCGACGGCGAGGGGTTGACCGTGGCGTGCACGGTCAACGGCGAGGTGCGCCAGGCCGGCGGCACCGGGCAGATGATCCGCACCGTCGCCGAGTTGATCGTGCACGTCACCCAGGCGATGACGCTGCTGCCCGGCGACGTGCTGCTGACCGGCACACCGGCGGGGGTCGGACCGCTGCACGTGGGCGACCGGGTCTCGGTCACCGTGGGTGGCGTCGGCACACTCACGAACACCGTGGTCAAGCGCGGCTGAACGGGTCGTCCGGGCACGTCGTGGGCGGGCCGGCCGGACTTGTGGTGGTTCGAACGGGGGGTCGGTAACCCGTTTTGGTCACGCGCGCCTCATCGGGTAAAGTTCTTCTCGTGCCGCCCCGCAAGGGAGCGGCACGGAGCGAAGTCCTCGCAAAAGCCCCCGGGTAATGCGAAGGACCGAGCATTGGGGTATGGGGTAATTGGCAGCCCGACGGTTTCTGGTTCCGTTAGTCTAGGTTCGAGTCCTGGTACCCCAGCCGCATCGCCTTCGGGCGATGTCGCTGGTAAGAGTTGATGATTGCGATCTGGCCCCGTTGTGTAGTGGCCTAGCACGCCGCCCTCTCAAGGCGGTAGCGCGGGTTCGAATCCCGTCGGGGCTACCAGATCGTCACCGTGTCGCCTCGGCGGCCCGGAGCAACACCGGCAATACGAGGCCCCGTTGTGTAGTGGCCTAGCACGCCGCCCTCTCAAGGCGGTAGCGCGGGTTCGAATCCCGTCGGGGCTACCTCGAAGAAGAAGACCTCTCGCAGTCGCGGGAGGTCTTCTTCGTTTTCCCGGGCGCGGGTGCCGATGTGGGCGGCGACGCGGGAGACGCGTGGGTGGTCGGGTGCGCGGGCCGCGTCGGGGGATCGCGCCGGCGGTGGTGGCCCGGACGCCCGGCGGCGTCCGGGGCGGACGGGCGTCAGACCTCCACCTGGGCCCGGCGCAGTGCGTCGGACAGCTTGGCGGCGGCCTCCATCACGGCCTGCGCGTGCAGCCGCCCGGGGTGCCGGGTCAGCCGCTCGATCGGACCGGAGACGGACACGGCGGCCACCACGCGGTTGCTGGGGCCGCGCACGGCGGCGGAGACGGACGCGACGCCCGGCTCGCGTTCGCCGATGCTCTGCGCCCAGCCGCGGCGCCGCACACCGGAGAGCGTGGTGGCGGTGAACCGCGCGCCCTGCAGGCCCCGGTGCAGCCGCTCCGGCTCCTCCCAGGCGAGCAGGCACTGCGCCGCCGAACCGGCCTTCATCGGCAGCGTGCTGCCGACGGGGACGGTGTCGCGCAGGCCGGAGAGCCGCTCGGCCGCGGCCACGCACACGCGCATGTCGCCCTGGCGTCGGTAGAGCTGCGCGCTCTCGCCCGTGATGTCGCGCATGTGCGCGAGCACCGGGTGCGCGGCGGCCAGCAGCCGGTCCTCGCCGGCCGCGGCGGCCAGCTCGGCCAGTCGCGGGCCGAGCACGAAGCGGCCCTGCATGTCGCGGGCGACCAGACGGTGGTGCTCCAAGGCGACCGCGAGTCGATGCGCCGTGGGCCGGGCAAGACCGGTTATGGCGACGAGTCCCGCGAGCGTGGCGGGACCGGCTTCGAGCGCGGCCAGCACGACAGCGGCCTTGTCGAGAACGCCGACTCCGCTAGAGTTGTCCATGCCTTGATATTGCCGTCTCGGATTACGAGACGCAAGTCCGCGCTCGGCCCCGGTGCCGGCACAGTGGCGCAACGCGCCGAGCCGACCACCGGAGAACAGCCGGGAAGCGTCGGGACGTGGGCACGCGTCAGGGCGTCGATCGCGGATACGGAATCAGCCGCACCCGCGCGACACGAGGGACACACAGCGCCGGCAATGGCGCCGGCCGGAGGGACAGCGATGGGACGGACACTCGCGGAGAAGGTCTGGGACGCACACGTGGTGCGTCGCGCGGAGGGCGAGCCGGACCTGCTCTACATCGACCTGCACCTGCTGCACGAGGTGACCAGTCCGCAGGCGTTCGACGGTCTGCGTCAGGCCGGTCGTCCGGTCCGGCGCACCGATCTCACGATCGCGACCGAGGACCACAACACGCCGACGCTCGACGTCGACAAACCCATCGCGGACCCGGTCTCGCGCGCCCAGATCGAGACGCTGCGCAAGAACGCCGCCGAGTTCGGGGTCCGGATCCACTCGCTGGGCGACGTGGAACAGGGCATCGTGCACGTGGTCGGCCCGCAGCTCGGGCTGACCCAGCCGGGTACGACCGTGGTCTGCGGCGACAGCCACACCGCGACCCACGGCGCGTTCGGCGCACTGGCGTTCGGCATCGGCACCAGCCAGGTCGAGCACGTGCTGGCCACCCAGACGCTGCCGATGGCGCCGTTCAAGACGATGGCGGTGACGGTCGAGGGCGCGCTGCCCGAGGGCGTCGGCGCCAAGGACCTGATCCTCGCGGTGATCGCGCGGATCGGCACCGGCGGCGGTCAGGGCTACGTCATCGAGTATCGCGGCCAGGCGATCCGCGACCTCTCGATGGAGGGCCGGATGACCGTGTGCAACATGTCGATCGAGGCCGGCGCGCGGGCGGGCATGATCGCCCCGGACGAGACCACGTTCGCGTACCTGGACGGCCGCCCGCACGCGCCGCGGGGCGCCGACTGGGACACCGCCGTCGCGCACTGGCGGAGCCTGGTCACCGACGAGGACGCGGTGTTCGACAAGGAAGTGGTGATCGACGCCGCCGAACTCTCGCCGTTCGTCACCTGGGGGACCAACCCCGGCCAGGGCGCGCCGCTGGCCGAGTCGGTGCCGGACCCGGTCGCGATCGTGGACCCGGTCGAGCGCGCGGCGGCCGAGAAGGCCATCGCGTACATGGGTCTGACGGCGGGCCAGAAACTGCGCGACATCGCGGTGGACACGGTCTTCGTCGGCTCGTGCACCAACGGCCGGATCGAGGACCTGCGCGAGGTGGCCGACATCGTCAAGGGCCGCAAGGTCGCCGACGGTGTGCGGATGCTGGTCGTTCCCGGCTCGGTGCGGGTCTCGCTCCAGGCCGTTTCCGAGGGCCTGGACAAGGTGTTCACCGAGTTCGGCGCCGAGTGGCGCTACGCGGGCTGCTCGATGTGCCTGGGCATGAACCCCGACCAACTCGCCCCCGGCGAGCGCAGCGCGTCCACGTCCAACCGCAACTTCGAGGGACGGCAGGGCAAGGGCGGCCGTACCCACCTGGTCTCGCCGCAGGTCGCGGCCGCGACCGCCGTGCTGGGCCACCTGGCCGCCCCCGCCGACCTGAGCACCGCAGGAGTCTGAGCCATGGAAGCCTTCACCACCCACACCGGAACGGCCGTCCCGCTGCGCGAGAGCAACGTGGACACCGACCAGATCATCCCCGCGCACTGGCTCAAGAAGGTCACCCGCGACGGTTTCGAGGACGGTCTGTTCGAAGCCTGGCGCAAGAACCCGGAGTTCGTACTCAACCGCCCCGAGCGCGCCGGTGCCACGGTTTTGGTGGCCGGTCCCGACTTCGGCACCGGGTCCTCCCGGGAGCACGCCGTATGGGCGCTGCAGAACTACGGGTTCAAGGCGGTGATCTCGGCGCGCTTCGCGGACATCTTCCGCGGCAACTCGCAAAAGGGCGGGCTGCTGACCGTGGTGCTGCCGCAGGAGACCGTCGAACGCCTGTGGGCGCTGACCGAGGCGGACCCGACCGCCGAGATCACCGTCGATCTGGTGGGTCGTCAGGTGCGCGCGGGCGAGCTCGTCGCCGACTTCGAGATCGACGACTACACCCGCTGGCGCCTCCTGGAGGGGCTGGACGACATCGGTCTGACCCTGCGTCACGAAGACGACATCACCTCGTTCGAGGCGGACCGGCCCGGTTGGCTGCCGCGCACCCAGCCGGTGGGCTGATCACGAACTCCCTTGCGCAGTAGGCCGATCGGCCGAAAATGAACGGCGGGACGCGGTCGCGTCCCGCCGTTCGCGTGTTCGGGGTTCGCCCCAATGGCCGCCCCGTTGTGCCCATAGCCGGATGAGCTGTCACAATTGCGGTGTGGAGCACCAAGGCCGACACGTGAACGAGTTCGAAGAAGTGGAACTCTTCGCCGAACTGGCCACCCGGTTGAAGGTCGCCCACGCCCGGGTGCGTAGGCTCCGACTACCGAACGAGGCGAAAGTGGCGCTAATACGCCGCTTGTTGGTCATCACCGACGCGGCAAAGCATGATTTGGCGGACGCCGACCGGCGACTGACCAAGTTGATGGACGAGTTGGACGCGGGGCCCGCGAGTTCGCGGGACACCGCCGAAGCCTGAATCCGTTGCGACACAAGGGTGATTCGCCCGTTCGGTAATTGCTTCGGCACTTTTGGATGCTTAGCGTGCCCAATGCCGGCTGAACTGTCCCGGCATCGGTTTCCGAAGGGGAAGACGTGAACAAGGCGCAGCTCGTCGAGGCGGTCGCTGACCGACTGGGTGGCCGCAAGGCCGCCGCAGAGGCAGTCGATGCCGTCCTCGACACCATCGTTCGTGCGGTGACGGCGGGAGACCGGGTGTCCATCACGGGCTTCGGCTCGTTCGAGAAGGTGGACCGTCCGGCTCGATACGCCCGCAACCCGCAGACCGGTGAGCGGGTGCGCGTCAAGAAGACCTCGGTGCCGCGCTTCCGCGCGGGCCAGGGCTTCAAGGACTACACCAGCGGGACGAAGAAGCTCCCGAAGCCCAACGTGAAGAGCGCGGCCGCCAAGAGCAGCCCCACTCCGCGCGTGGTCGCGACGGACGCCGCGGCGCCCGCCGCGAAGGCGACCACCCGCAAGACCACCGCGACGACCAAGGCGTCGGCGAAGCCGGCGACCTCGCGCGCCGCCGCGGTCAAGACCCCGGCCGCCACCACGCGCAAGACCGCGGCCGCGGCCAAGACCACGGCGACCGCGAAGCCCGCCGCCAAGAAGGCGACCAAGGCGCCCGCGACCAAGGCGCCCTCGACCAAGGCGGCGACCAAGCCGGCCGCCGCGAAGAAGGTCACCGCCAAGGCCGCGACCACCACCAAGGCCACCACCACCAAGGCCGTCAAGAGCACCCCGGCCGCGGCCAAGGCTCCGACGACCAAGGCGAAGGCGACCAAGGCCGCGCCGAAGGCCGCGACCGCCAAGCCGGCCGCGGCCAAGCCCGCCGCCGCCAAGGCGCCCGCGGCCAAGAAGCCCGCGACCAAGCGCGCGGCCAAGAAGGCCTGACGCGACGGACTTCGCGAGTCGGCGGTAGCCGTACGACGGCGACGGGCCGGAATCCCCACCCCGGGGTTCCGGCCCGTCGCCGTATGTCCGATCGTGGCCCGGTCCGTCGGCGCGGGTCGCGGGCGGTGCGGCCGGCGAGGTCAGCGCGGCGGATCCGGCAGTGTGTACAACGTCACCAGCACCACCCGATCGCCCGCCGGGTCCAGGGTCATCCGAACCCGCTGGCCGGGGCGCAGGAAGCGCATCCCGCCGGCGTCGAACGCCGCCGCGTCGAAGGGCACGGGAGAGCCGTCGTCGAGCAGCACGACGCCCTCACGCGAGTCGGTCTCGAAGGTGTACACGGTGCCCTGCATGACCCCATTGTCACCGGCGTCCGGACCGCCGCGGAACCGACGCGGCGTCAGGAGGCGGCCGCACGCGGCAGAAACGGCACGGACGGGAGCACCGCGGCGGTGGCCGCGCCGACCCCGAGCCCGATCGCGGTCCGCAGATCCTCGCCGGTGTCCACGTCCCGGCGCACCGAATCCACGTCGTAGGGCGTGAGTTCGATCGCACCCGAGGCCAGGTGGCGGGCCCGCGAGGGGCCGCCGAAGCCCGGCGCCAACGCCACCCCGGGCGCGGCCGCGAGCAGCGTGGTGCCCACTCCCGCCGCGTCCGCCAGGAAGGCCCGCCGCACACCCGTCGCGGCGGCCAGCACCCGATCCAACTCCTCGGCCCGCAACGCCGGGAGGTCGGCGGACAGTGCCGCGACGCCGGTGCGCGGTCGGGCCGCGCCGGCGATCCGGGCACCGTGCGCGAGCGCGGCGTTCAGCCCGCCGCCGACATCGGCCACGACGTCGGCGCCCAGCCCCCGGATCGCCGCGGCGACCCGGGCGTCGTCGGTGACCACGAGCACCCCGTGCACCCGGTCGCAGGTCAGCGCGGTGCGGACGGTATCGAGTGCGAAGGCGAGGGCGAGTTCGGGGCGATGGCCGGGACCGATCGCGCCGGCGAGGCGACTCTTGGCGATCGACAGCGGCTTCACCGGCACCACGAGCCGCCATCGGGGCGGGGCGGGGCGGACGCGGTCGCCGCGGCCCGCGGCGCGGCGCGGGGCGGTGGAACCCGTGGCGGGGGACATCGGCAAGATCCTCGCATCCGTACCGTAAGCCCATATCCTCATCGGTCGACGAGGACGTTTCTCGACAATGCGGAAGGCCCAGGGGAAACTATGGGGTCCGCCCGTACAGCATCGATGTTCCGCCAGCATCGATGTTCCACGCCGCACGCGGGGAACGTCGATGGTGTGAGGAGCGACACGGCCGCGGAACATCGCGGTGTGCGTCCGCGCCGACACACGTACGAATTCGAACCACATGAACGGGAGGAACGCCGGTGGCCCGCCGAAGGATCGGTTTCTGGTACCGCCTGGCGGTCGTGGTGGTCAAGCCCCTGCTGTTGCTGTTCACCAAACGCGACTGGCGGGGCACCGAGAACATCCCGACGTCGGGCGGGTTCGTCACGGCGGTGAACCACATCTCCTATGTCGACCCGCTGACCTACGCGCATTTCCAGTACGACACCGGCCGAGTGCCGCGCTTTTTGGCCAAGTCCGGCCTGTTCAAGATTCCGTTCGTCGGGCGGGTGCTGGCCGGCGCCGGGCAGATCCCGGTGTACCGGGACTCCGCCGACGCCGCGCTCGCGTTCCGCGCGGCCGTGGAGGCGGTCGAGAAGGGCGAGTGCGTCGCGGTCTACCCGGAGGGCACGATCACCCGGGACAAGACGTTGTGGCCGATGCTCGGCAAGACCGGCGCGGCCCGGATCGCGCTGACCACCGGTGCGCCGGTGATCCCGGTCGCGCAGTGGGGCGCGCACGAGTTGTTGCCGCCGTACACGAAGCGACCCCGGTTGTTGCCGCGCAAGACCATGCACGTGCTGGCCGGTCCGCCGGTCGACCTGGACGAGTTCCGGGGGCGCGAGTTGACCGCCGAGGTGCTGCGCGGGGCGACCGACCGGATCATGGAGTCGATCACCGAACTGCTGGTCGAACTGCGGGACGAACCGGCCCCGCCGAACGCCGGCGTGCGCCGGGGGTCGGGCCGCAGGAGCGCGGTCGAGGGCGCCGGCGTCGAGCCGACGGCCGCCGAGGCCGCCGAGGCCGAGCCGTCGGATGCCGGGTCCACGGGTGCCAAGCCCACCGAGGCCGACGGCATCGACACCGACGGCGCCCGGGGCGGTCGCGCATGACGCGGTGCGCGGTATTCGGCATGGGGTCCTGGGGGACCGCCTTCTCGGTCGTGCTCGCCGAGGCGGGGTGCGACGTGGTGATGTGGGGGCGGCGCCCGGAGCAGGCCGACGCGATCAACGCGCGGCACGAGAACGAGGAGTACCTCCCCGGCATCGCGCTGCCGGTCGGGATCGAGGCCACCACCGATCCCGCCAAGGCCGCCGAGGGCGCGGAGTTCGTGGTGTTGGCGGTGCCGTCGCAGACCCTGCGCGGCAACCTCACCGCGTGGGCGCCGATGTTGTCCGACGACGCGATCCTGGTCAGCCTGATGAAGGGCGTCGAACTGGGTACCGCGAACCGGATGAGCGAGGTGATCCGCGAGGTCGCGGGCGTGCCCGAGGGCCGGATCGCGGTGGTCAGCGGCCCCAACCTGGCGATGGAGATCGCCCAGCGCCAGCCCGCCGCGAGCGTGGTCGCGTGCACCGACGAAGAGGTCGCCCGGCGACTTCAGGAGGCGTGTCACACGTCCTACTTCCGCCCGTACACCAACACCGACGTGGTCGGCTGCGAACTCGGCGGCGCGGTCAAGAACGTGATCGCGCTCGCCGTCGGGATGGCCGACGGCATGGGCATGGGCGACAACACCAAGGCGACGCTGATCACCCGCGGTCTGGCCGAGACCGCCCGCCTGGGCGCGGCGATGGGCGCGGACGCGCACACCTTCGCGGGCCTGGCCGGCCTCGGCGACCTGGTGGCGACCTGTACCTCGCCGCTGTCGCGCAACCGCACCTTCGGCGAGAAGATCGGCCGCGGCACGCCGATCGAGGAGGCGGTCCGGGACAGCCGCCAGATCGCCGAGGGCTTCAAGTCGTGTGAATCGGTGCAGATGTTGGCCCGTCGGTACGGCGTCGAGATGCCGATCACCGACGTGGTCGTGTCGATCATGCACGGCGGCAAACCCCCGACCGTCGGCATGGCCCTGCTCTCCCGCTCCGCCAAGCCCGAGCGGTAGCCGTACTCCGCGCGGTGCCGGCCGCGCCGGGGAGCGGCCGGTCGGTGTCTCGGCGCTCCGACCCGGTCGACCCGCCCGTGCCGGGCGTCGACCGGGTCGGGGCGTCCTCGCCGCGGTCCGGTCGGCGGCGTCCCGGCGGGCCGTTCCTGCACTCGAACGCGCTCCGGGATAGGGTTGTTCGACCATGAACGACCTTTCGGGCACCCCCCACTTCTCCTCGCGCCCCCGCGTCGCGGTCGTCTTCGGCGGCCGCAGCTCCGAGCACGCGGTCTCCTGCGTCACCGCAGGGAGTGTGCTGGCCGCGATCGACCGCTCCAAGTACGACGTGTTGCCGATCGGGATCGGTACCGACGGGCGCTGGATGCTCGTCGGGGACGATCCGGCCCGACTGGCGATCCAGGGCGACCGGTTGCCCGAGGTCGCCGACGTCGCGGAGTCCAGCGCGCCGCTGATCCTGGCCGCCGACCCCACGGCGCGCGAGATCACCGTGCTCGAACCCGGCATGCTGCCCAAGCTGCTGGGCGAGATCGACGTGGTCTTCCCGCTCCTGCACGGCCCCTACGGCGAGGACGGCACGTTCCAGGGCTTCCTGGAACTGGCCCAGGTGCCCTATGTCGGGTCGGGTGTGCTGGCCAGCGCGGCGAGCATGGACAAGGAATACATGAAGGCCCTGTTCGCCGGCTTCGGCCTGCCCTCGGGTCCGTACGCCACGGTCCGTCCCCGGGAATGGGAGCGCGACCCGGCCGCCGTGCGCGAGGCGGTGTCCTCGCTGGGCTTCCCGGTGTTCGTCAAGCCCGCCCGGGCCGGCTCCAGCATGGGCATCACCAAGGTGCACCGGATCGAGGACCTGGACGCGGCGATCGAGGAGGCCCGCCGGCACGACCCCAAGGTGATCGTCGAGGGCATGCTGACGGGCCGTGAGATCGAGTGCGGCGTACTGGAGTTCGAGGACGGGCCGCGGGCGAGCGTGCCCGCCGAGATCCGGGTCGGCGGCGGTCGTGAGTTCTACGACTTCGCGGCCAAGTACCTGCCCGACAACGGCACCGAGTTGGACGTGCCGGCGGCGCTGAGCAAGGAGCAGACCGCCGAGGTGCAGCGACTCGCGATCGCCGCCTTCGAGGCGCTGTCCTGCGAGGGCCTGGCCCGGGTGGACTTCTTCCTGCTGGAGAACGGCCAGTTCGTGATCAACGAGGTGAACACGATGCCGGGCTTCACGCCGGTGTCGATGTACCCGAGCGTGTGGCAGGCCACCGGCGTGGACTACCCCGAGCTGATCGACCGGCTGATCTCGGCGGCACTGCGCCGCCCCAACTCGCTGCTGCGCTAGCCACGTGTGCGGCGGCCGATCGTTCGGTCGCCGCTCACCGCTCCGACAGGTCCAGCGTGACCGGCACCGCGCGGCTGACCGCGTCCGCGACGTCGGCCAGCGGCGCGGCCGGCTCGGCGAACTTCTCCGGCACCGACACCTCGACGTTGGCCCGACGGTAGACGGTGGTGAAGCGCACTCCGCCGGCGTACTTCGAGAACGCCCACGTCACGCCGTTCACCTCGACCGAGTCGGCGGGCTCCGAGTTCACCTTGGTCGGGTCGATCACCCGCATCGACGCGGGCAACCCCACCCCGCAGCGCAACACGATCGCCGGATCGCCCCACGCGGCGGTCAGCGGGGACTTCGGCGAGACCTCGCGCGGCCCGGCGTCCATCACCCTGCTCGGCAGCGCGTCGTGCAGGGCCCGGCACGCCTCGGTCGCCGCCCCCGGCGCCGGCGTCGGCGCGGTCACGTCGACCCGCCCCGATCCGTCGGCGCACCCCGTCGCGGTCAGTACGAGGACCGGAAACAGGCATGCCAGAACACGGGAAGAGCGCACGCCCTCGATCCTAGGCGCGTCGGGTGCGGCACTCCGTCGCCGGGTCAGCCCAGATTGACCACCGGACAGGTCAGGGTGCGGGTGATGCCGTCGATGCGCTGCACCTCGGCGACCACCAGGCGACCCAACTGGTCCACGTCGGTGGCCTCGGCCCGCACGATCACGTCGTAGGGGCCCGTGACGTCGTCGGCCCGGGTCACCCCCGGCAGTGCGGCGACGGCTCTGGCCACCGACGCCGAACGGCCGACCTCGGTCTGGATCAGGATGTATGCCTGTACCACCACGGCCTCCCGGCGCGCAGGATGATGGGATCTTGACGGGACCCCCGCTGCTGCGACCATTGTCGGCCCGGCGGGGCTCGGCGACCACAGCGGGAGCCGATGCATCACGGGCGACGGTTCCCGAACCGGCGTCCCGTACGGGCAATCCCGAACGAACACCCCGAACAAACATGGTCGACGAGGCGGATCAGGGCTGATGGGCATGGCAGGAGAGCGGCGATGAGCGGGACGCTGGGCGATCTCGGCGAGTTCGGCCTGATCGGGGCGCTGGTCGCGCGCGTGCCGACGGGGCCGCACGTGTCCCTGGGGCCGGGCGACGACGCCGCGGTGGTCACCGCCGCCGACGGTCGGGTGGTGGCCACCATGGACCTGCTCGTCGAGGGTCGGCACTTTCGGCGCGACTGGTCGACCGCGTACGACGTGGGCCGCAAGGCCGCCGCGCAGAACCTGGCGGACGTCGCGGCGATGGGCGCGGTGCCGACCGCGCTGCTGATCGGGCTGTGCGGACCGCCGGACCTGCCCACCGGATGGGCGCTGGAACTGTACGACGGCCTGCGCGACGAGTGCGCGGTGGTCGGCGCGGGCGTGGCGGGCGGCGACGTGGTCGGCGGCGACACGGTCACGGTCGCGGTGACCGCGCTCGGCGACCTCCAGGGGCGCGCCCCGGTCGTGCGCTCGGGGGCCCGGCCGGGCGACGTGGTCGCGGTCGCGGGCTGGCTGGGCTGGTCGGCGGCGGGGCTGGCGATCCTGGGCCACGGGCACCGCGCGCCGCGCGCGTTCGTGGAGGCGCACCGCCGGCCCGAGCCGCCCTACGACGCCGGGCCCGGCGCGGCGGTCCTGGGCGCGACCTCGATGATCGACGTCAGCGACGGGCTCCTCGCCGACCTGGGACACGTCTCGCGCGCGTCCGGGGTGCGCGTCGACGTGCTGTCCGGCCGGCTGGACGTACCGGCGCAGATGCGCGACGTGGCGCGTGCGCTCGGCGCCGATCCGCTCAACTGGGTGCTCACGGGCGGTGAGGACCACGCGCTCGCGGCCACCTTCCCAGCGGGCACCGCGCTGCCGGCGCGCTGGCGGGTGATCGGCCGGGTGCACGCGGGTACGGGGGTCACCGTGGACGGGCGCGACCCCGACGTCGCCGGCGGGTGGGATCACTTCGACCGGGGCTGAGGGACGTCGGGTCGAAGGTCGGTCGGGCCCGTCGGGGGCGGGAAAGTGGGCCCGAAACGGGCGCGGATAGGCTGCACGGCATGGTGCAGACTCCTCCGCGTGTGCTGACGGTGGCCGGCTCCGACTCCGGCGGCGGCGCCGGGATCCAGGCCGACCTGAAGACGATGCTGGCCCACGGCGTGCACGGGATGAGCGTGATCGCCGCGGTGACCGCGCAGAACTCGCTCGGCGTCCAGGGCTACTGGGAACTGCCGGCCGAGGCGGTGCGGGCCCAGTTCCGCAGCGTGGTGGACGACATCGGCGTGCAGGCGATCAAGACCGGGATGCTCGCGTCGCCGAACCTGGTGGCGGTGGTCGCCGAATTGCTGGGCGACGTACGGGCGCCGGTGGTGGTCGACCCGGTGGCCTCGTCCAAGCACGGCGACACGCTGCTCGCCAACGACGCGCTGGAGACCCTGCGCACCCGGCTGCTTCCGGTGTCCACGCTGGTCACCCCCAACCTGTACGAGGTCGAGTTGCTGACCGGCCACAAGGTGCGCGAGCGCGCCGACATGCGCGGCGCGGCCGAGGCGATGCTCGGCTTCGGCCCGAGCTGGGTCCTGGTCAAGGGCGGCCACCTGGAGGGCGAGGCCGCGGACCTGCTCTTCGACGGCACCGAGGAGCGGTGGTTCACCAGCCCGCGCTACGACAACCGGCACACCCACGGCACCGGCTGCACGCTCGCGAGCGCGATCGCCTCGCGGCTCGCGCTCGGCGACACCGTGCCGGACGCGGTGGCCGCCGCGAAGGAGTACGTCACCGGCGCGATCCGGGCCGGCTTCCCGCTCGGCGAGGGCATCGGTCCGGTGGACCACGCCTGGCGGTGGCGCGACGGGTTCTGAGCGACGGACGGGCCCGGGCACACGCGCCCCGGGCCCGTACCGACGCACCCGCCCCGGACATGCCGAAGGGCCGGTCCACCCAGGGGTGAACCGGCCCTTCGAGAAGTCGAGCAGTCGCGCGACTAGCGGGAAACCTTGCCCGCCTTGATGCACGAGGTGCAGACGTTGAGGCGCTTCGGCGTGGCACCGACCTTCGCACGCACCGTCTGGATGTTGGGGTTCCAGCGACGGGGCGTCCGGCGGTGAGAGTGCGAAATGCTGTTGCCGAAGCCCGGCCCCTTGCCGCAGACGTCGCAGTTGGCAGCCACGGGAACACTCCAAAGACGAATGGGAATTGCGTACGAACACGTGCCGGCGAATGCCGGACAACCGCAGAAGAGTAACCGACGGACCGGGCGATGCGCGAACCCGGGATGATCCGGGCATGGGCAATCGGTCGATCTCGCCATGCTTCCCGCCAAGCCTAACCCATCCGGGTCGGCCGCTTCACCGCTCCCCGTCTCGATAACCTGCCGGCGAACGGGACGCGCACAATCGGATTCGTACAGGAGGTGGGCGTGCAGGGCCTGCTGGGAGAGCTGGACGGTCCGGCGGTACGCCGCTGGGGTCGCGTCGCGCTGGAGTTGATGGGCCGGGCGCGCGAGGAGATCGACGCGCTCAACGTGTATCCCGTGCCCGACGGCGACACCGGCACGAACCTGTTCCTGACCCTGGAATCGGGAACCGCCGAGGTCGACGCGCTGTTCGGCGCCGACCTGCCCGAACCCGACCTGCCGACCGCCTTCCGGGCGCTCGCGCACGGTGCGCTGATGGGCGCGCGCGGCAACTCCGGGGTGATCCTCAGCCAACTCCTGCGCGGCATGGCCGAGCGGTTCGAGGCCGAGCAGGCCGCGGCGCGCGAGAGCGGCCGGGAGGTGCCCGCCGGACTCGCCCTCGCGCACGCGCTGCGCACCGCCGCCGACGCCGCGTACGCCGCGGTGGCCCGGCCCGTCGAGGGGACCATGCTCACCGTGGCCCGGGCCGCCGCCGACGCCGCGGCCGGGGCGGGCGAGGAGATCCGACCGGTGGTGCGGGCCGCCGCGACCGCCGCCCGCGGCGCGCTGGCGCGTACCCCCGAGCAGCTGGACGTGCTGCGCCGGGCCGGAGTGGTGGACGCCGGCGGGCGCGGGTTGACCGTGCTGCTCGACGCGCTGCTGGCGGTGGTCACCGGCGAGCGTTCGGCGTACCGGATCCACCCGCACCAGGTGCAGACGCCCGTCCCGGTCCCGTACGCCGACCCCGTCGGGTCCGGGGAGGACGCCGGCGGCGGGCCCGGGTTCGAGGTGATCTACCTGCTCGACGCGCCCGACGACGCGCTGCCGGCGCTGCGCGAGCGGCTGGGCGCGCTCGGCGACTCGCTCGTGGTGGTCGGCGGCGAGGGGTTGTGGAACGTGCACGTGCACGTGGACGACGCGGGCGCCGCCGTCGAGGCGGGCATCGCCGCGGGCCGCCCGCACCGGATCCGGATCACCCACCTGGAGCGGGTGCTCGTCGGCGCCGCGGCGCCCGAACCCGCGGCGACGCGCGGGATCGTCGCGGTCGCCCACGGCGACGGCCTGGCCACGCTGTTCGCGGAGAACGGCGCGCACGTCGTGCAGGCCGGGCCGGGCCGGGGACCGTCCACGAGCGTGCTGGTGGACGCGATCCGGCGGACCGAGGCGCGCGAGGTGGTGCTGCTGCCCAACGACGCCGACTGCCACGCGGTGGCCGGGGTGGCCGCCCAGCAGGCCCAGGCGGCGGGCGTACGGGTCCAGGTGATCCCGACCAAGGCGGCCGTCCAGGGCCTGGCCGCGCTCGCCGTGCACGAGCCGGGTCGGCGCTTCGACCAGGACATCGTCGGGATGACCTCGGCCGCCGGCGCGACCCGCTACGGCGCGCTCACCGTCGCCGTCCGCGAGTCCTGGACGATGGCCGGCGTATGCCAGGCGGGCGACGTGCTCGGCGTGATCGAGGGCGACATCGCGGTGATCGGCCAGGACCAGCGCGAGACCGGCACGGTGGTGGTGGACCGGATGCTCGCCGGCGGCGGCGAACTGGTCACCCTGGTCACCGGCAGCGCCTGCCCGCCGGGCCTGGCCGCCGCGATCGAGCGCCACCTGCGGGCCACCCGGCTCGGCGTGGACGTGATGGTCTACGAGGGCGGCCAGGAGGTGTATCCGCTGCTCATCGGCGTCGAGTAGGCGTGGAACCGTACCGATGACACCGCCGCCCAGTACCGTTGGGCGGCATGTCGCGCCTTGACGAACCGCTGAAGAAACTCGTCGGCGACCGCACGGCGACGGTGCTGGCCAAATCCCTCAAGCTGGACACCGTCGGTGATCTGCTGCGCCACTACCCCCGGCGCTACGCGGAGCGCGGGCGCCTGACCGACCTCTCGCGCCTGGAGCCCGAGGAGCACGTCACCGTGATGGCGGAGATCGCCAAGGTGACCAAGCGCCAATTCCGCAACCGGCGCGGCAACCTGCTCGAGGTCGAGGTCACCGACGGGCGCGGCAAACTCACCCTGGTCTTCTTCAATCAGGCCTGGCGCGAGGAGGAACTGCGGCCCGGCCGGCGCGGGTTGTTCGCGGGCAAGGTGGGCCGGTTCAACAACGTGATCCAGCTCAGCCAACCCGACTACCAGCTGGTCGGCGAGGACGACGAGGACGGCGTGGCGAACCTGTTCGCGGGCGCGCTGATCCCGGTCTACCCGGCGGCGGCGAGCATGCCGTCCTGGAAGGTCGCCCAGTGCGTCGGCATGGCGCTGGACACGCTCGGCGAGATCGGCGACCCGCTGCCCGCCGAGATGCGCACCCGACGCGGCATGCCGGGCCTGGCCGAGGCCCTGGTCCGGGTGCACCGCCCCACCTCCTGGGAGGACGTCGCCGCGGCCAAGGACCGGCTCAAGTGGGACGAGGCGTTCGTCCTGCAGATCGCCCTGGCCCGCCGTCGACGCGACGCCCGCGCCCAGTCCGCGGTGGCCCGCCCCCGCCGCCCCGACGGCATCCTCGACGCCTTCGACGCCCGCCTGCCGTTCGAACTCACCGACGGCCAGAAGGAGGTCTGCGCCGAAATCGAGGCCGACCTGGCCACCGAACACCCCATGCACCGCCTCCTCCAGGGCGAGGTGGGGGCCGGGAAGACGCTCGTGGCGCTGCGCGGGATGCTGGCCGTGGTGGATGCCGGGGGGCAGACGGCGTTGTTGGCGCCCACCGAGGTGTTGGCCCAACAGCACTACCGGTCGATCGTGGAGATGCTCGGGCCGCTGGCCGAGGGGGCCGGCATGTTGGGCGGATCCGAGGTCGGGACCAAGGTGACCCTGCTCACCGGGTCGATGGGGGTGCCCGCGCGCCGGGCCGCGCTGCTGGATCTGGTCACCGGTGAGGCCGGGATCGCGATCGGCACGCACGCGTTGATCGAGGACAAGGTCGAGTTCCACGACCTGGGTCTGGTGGTGGTCGACGAGCAGCACCGGTTCGGCGTCGAGCAGCGGGACGCGCTGCGCGGCAAGGGCAAACGACCGCCGCACCTGCTGGTGATGACCGCGACGCCGATCCCGCGCACCGTGGCGATGACCGTGTTCGGCGACCTGGAGACCTCGATCCTGGCCCAACTCCCCTCCGGGCGTTCGCCGATCGCCACCCACGTGGTCCCGGCGAAGGAGAAGCCGCACTTCCTCGACCGCGCCTGGGAGCGGGTGCGCGAGGAGGTCGGCAAGGGCCATCAGGCGTACGTGGTCTGCCCGCGGATCGGCGACGAGGAGGACGATCCGAAGGCGAAGAGGAAGGCCGGGACGAAGGCCGCGCGCAAGGGCGCCCGCAAGCGCGACGAGGACCTGCCCGCCGAGGCGTACCTGGACGACCCCGACGACATCGGCGCCGACGCCGAGGGCGGGGCCGAGGAACGTCGGCCGCCGCTGGCCGTACTGGACATCGCGGCCGCGCTCGGCGAGGGCCCGCTGGCCGGTCTGCGGATCGCGGTGCTGCACGGCCGGATGGCGCCCGAGGACAAGGACGACGTGATGCGCCGGTTCACCGCCGGCGAGGTGGACGTGCTGGTCGCGACCACGGTGATCGAGGTCGGCGTCAACGTACCCAACGCGACCGCGATGGTGATCATGGACGCCGACCGGTTCGGCGTCTCCCAACTGCACCAGCTGCGCGGCCGGGTCGGCCGCGGCAGTGCCCCCGGACTCACCCTCCTGGTCAGCGAGATGCCCGGCGGCACCTCGGCGCGCGAGCGCCTGGACGCGGTGGCGGCGACCCTGGACGGCTTCGAGCTGTCCCGGATCGACCTCGAACAACGCCGCGAGGGCGACGTGCTCGGCGACGCGCAGTCCGGCTCCCGGTCCTCGCTGCGCATGCTGGAGGTGGTCCGGGACGAGGACCTGATCGTGGCCGCCCGCGAGGAGGCGAGCTCGATCGTGACGACCGACCCCGACCTGACCGAGCACCCCGACCTGCGCAGCGCGCTGGCCAGCATCCTGGACGACGAGCGCGCGGAGTACCTCGACAAGGGCTGACCGCCCTCGCTCCGCTCCGACGCGCCCCCCGCGATCACCCGTTCGGATCACGCGCGACACCCGGCCGGTTGGCTACCAATGGGCCATGGACGCACGTACGGGGGACGAGGGCTTCGACGCGCTCTTCTGCGGGTTGCTCCCTCGGTTGTACCGACGGGCCGTGTTGCTCGCCGGCGAGGGCGGCGCCGAGGACGCGGTGCACGAGACCTACCTGAAACTGGCCCGCAGACCCGACCGGCTCCTGGGCCACCCGGAGCCGTACGCGTACGCGTTCCGCGCGCTGGTCAGCGTCACCCGCGACATATGGCGGGTGCGCAGCCGACAGGTCCTGCTGGCCGAGCCGCCCGAACCGGAGCACGCGCACGCGGGCGCCGTCGACCCGATCGCCCGGCGCGAGGCCGAGTGGGAGGCGGTGCGGATGCTCGGCTCGCTGCCCGCCAAGCAGGCCGCGGCGGTGCTGCTGGTCGACCTGGACGGCTACACGATCGATCAGGCCGCCGAGATCCTGGGCGTGCACCGCGGGACGGTGTCCCGCTCGCGCGAGCGCGCCCTGACCCGACTGCGCGCCGGCCTGGGCGGCCCCACCGGCCGGTTCCGCCGCCGGGACCGGCACGAAGGAGTGACCCGGTGAACCCGTCGCCCCCCGATCTCGACGACCCCGACGTCGCGGTCCGCGAACTGCGCGTCCGGCTGCGCGACGCGGACGCGGACTGCGCCGAACCGCCCGGCCTCGCCGCGCGGGTGGTGCGCCGACCGGCACCGCGCCCGAGGTGGCGCGGGGCGTTCGCGACGGCGCTCGCGGCCGTCGTGGTGGTCGCCGTGGTCGGCCTGAGCGCGTTCCTGGCCGGGCGGCACAATCCCGCCGAGCGGCCGACGCCCAGGCCGCCCGCCGAGCGTGCGGCCAGTGTGCAGGGCGAGGTGCACAACTCGGAGGAGCCGTGTCGGGCGCTGCGCACGATCGAGTGCTCGCTCGGCGTCTTCCGGAAGCCGGCCCTCTCGTCGCGGACGGCCGACCTGGCCGACCGGGTCTGGCACGGCGACCGGGTGCTGCTGATCTGCCTGCTCGCCGACGGCCCGCGCGTCACCGACGAGACCGGCGTCGCCTCCCGACACTGGTATCGGGTGGTGGTCCTGGGCACCGGCGCCGAGGGCTGGCTGCCCGGCGTACGCACCCGCAACGAGACCGAGGTCCCGGACTGCACGTGAGCCGCGGCCGACCCGGCACACGAGCCCGGGCCGTCCCGGCACGGGCCGGACGGCCGGACGCGGCCGGGGGAGGGGACACCCGCCCCCGGCCGCGCCGGGTTGTTCCGGTCAGCAGTGGTACATGCCCGGCATCGGGTCCTGCGGGGTGAGCACCCGCTGCGCGGGCAGGAAGCCGTGCCCGCCGTCGTCACCGTCGGTGTGGTACCAGATGTCGTTGCCGCCCGAGTGCGGGTCGCCCTCGGTCCAGCAGTCGAAGTAGCTGTAGGTGGTGGTCAGCCGGCTGACCACGGGGGCCTGGAAGTGGGGCTCCGGGCGCAGGTCGCTCGCGCCGTTGCCGCAGTGCAGGGTGCCGTTGCCGTCCACGTGGCAGTTCGCCGCGGCGGTCCGCGGGGCGGCCGCGGCGACCGCCGGGGCCGTGCCGGACGCGGCAAGCGCGACGCCCGCCACGGCCATGGCGAGAAGGGTGCGGAGCATCATCGGGATCTCCCGGTGCGTGGGGTGGATGTCGCCGAGCCGCGTCGATCGCACGGATCGACGCGGCGGATCGACGCGGTCGTCGCACGGCGGTGGCGCCCCCGCCGTGCACACCCTCCATACGATCGGGAACCTCCGCGTGTATGACACGTCACGCACCGTATTCGGGCCCGGATGCCGTCGGACGCGACCAGTCGATAGCGTGGACGCCATGCCGGACACGTACGCCGAACCCGCCCCCGTCGCCGCCCACGCGGCCGTCCCACGACCGCGAGTGCGCGGATGACCCGGGTGATCGCCGGCGCGGCGCGCGGCCGTCGGCTCGTCACCCCGCCGGGGGAGAACACCCGGCCGACCTCGGACCGGGCCCGCGAGGGGCTGTTCTCCACCCTCCAGTCGCTGCGCGGCACCATGCACGGCGCGCGGGTGCTCGACCTGTTCGCCGGCTCCGGCGCGGTCGGTCTGGAGGCGCTGTCCCGCGGCGCCGCGCACGCCCTCCTGGTCGAGTCCGACACCGGGGCGGTCGGCGTGGTCCGGGAGAACATCCGCCTGGTCGGCCTGCCCGGCGCGGAACTGCGGCCGGCCCGGGCGGAGAAGACGGTCGGCGCGCGTTGCCCCGCCGAGCCGTACGACG
This sequence comes from Embleya hyalina, assembly GCF_003967355.1. Lineage (GTDB taxonomy): Bacteria > Actinomycetota > Actinomycetes > Streptomycetales > Streptomycetaceae > Embleya > Embleya hyalina. The sequence continues at coordinate 54,882 of NZ_BIFH01000046.1, forward strand.
TGGTTTTCCTCGATCCGCCGTACGCGGTCACCGACGGTGAGGTCGGCGCGCTGCTCGACACGCTCGCCGAACACGGCTGGTTGGCGGCCGACGCGCTGATCGTGGTCGAACGGTCCACGCGGGGTGGGCCATTCGCGTGGCCCGCCGATTTCGTCGAGATCAGATCCCGTCGCTACGGCGAGGGAACGCTCTGGTACGGTCGCGCCGCGCAAGCCTGATCAGGCGACCGGACCATCGGGTCCGGACCCGCCGGCACCCGATTTCGAGGGGAACCTCCGTTGCGTCGAGTCGTCTGCCCCGGTTCGTTCGACCCGGTCACCAACGGTCATCTGGACATCATCGGCCGGGCCTCCAGCCTCTACGACGAGGTCTATGTGGCGATCGGCTTCAACCGCGCCAAACGTTCCGGTCTGTTCACCATCGAGGAGCGCATCGACATGCTCCACGAGGTGGTCGAGCAGTACGGGAACGTCAGGGTCGAGGCGTTCGAGGGGTTGCTGGTCAACTTCTGCAAGGAGCGCGGGATCCCGGCCATCATCAAGGGCCTGCGCGCGGTCACCGACTTCGACTACGAGTTGCAGATGGCCCAGATGAACTACGGTCTTACCGAAGTGGAGACCCTGTTCGTCGCGACGAACCCCCTCTACAGCTTTCTGTCGTCGAGTCTCATCAAAGAGGTCGCGACGTACGGAGGCGACGTGTCCGGCCTGGTGCCGGAGACGGTGCTACGTCGGCTCACCGAGCGGCTCGCGCAGGGCTGACGCGGCACGTGCCTCGTCGCCGGGCCGACCGCCCGGGGCGAGTCGGTCCGTCACGCGATGCCGGCGAACACGACGGCTACCGTCGGTTTGAGGAGAGAGAGCAAGCCCGTGGACGTGCAGCCCAAGCTCGATGAACTGATCGCCCTGGTGGAGAACGCCCGCTCGATGCCGATGTCGGCGTCCTGCGTGGTCAATCGTGCGGACGTGGTGGCCCGGCTCGAGGAACTCAAGAACCTGCTGCCCGAGGAGTTCCATCACGCCCGCCGGGTGCTCGGCGACCGCGAGTCGGTGATCGAGGAGGGGCGTCGCGAGGCCGAGCGGGTGCTGGCCAAGGCGCGCGAGGAGCGCGGTTCGCTGGTCGCCGACACCGAGGTCGCGCGCGAGGCGTACGGCGAGGCGGAGCGGATCCTGACCGAGGCCCGCCACGAGGCCCAGCGCATCCGCGAGGAGGCCGACGACTACGTCGACCAGAAGCTGGCCAACTTCGAGGTGGTGCTCACCAAGACGCTCGGCGCGATCGGCCGGGGCCGGGACAAGATGCGCGGCCGGCGGCCCTCCGACGAGCTGGGCGAGTACATGCAGGCGCAGGAGCTGGCCGACGCGCAGGCCAAGGCCCGCCCCGGCAGCCTCCAGGCCCAGCTCGACGGCCACGAGGAGACCTTCGCCGCTCCGCAACAGCCGCAACAACAGCCGCAGCAGCCCGGCCTGCCGGAGTACCCGAGCGCGCCGCCCGCCGCGCCGACCGTGCCCGCGCAGGCCGGCCCCTACGGCCAGGACACCTACGCGCAGCCCGGCTACGGACAGCCCGCCTACGCGCAGGGCGGCGGCGTGGACAACGGCTACGCCGGCGGCTACGAGGGCCAGTACGACATGGCGCAGTACGATCAGCACGGGCAGCCGCAATATCCGGGCCCGCACGACCAGGCACCGCACCACGCCGGGCCGAACACCGGACAGCAGCCCGCCTACGACCCGCAGGGCGGCTACGGCCAGTCGCTGGACGAGACCAGCTTCTTCGACACGAGTCTGATCGACGTGCGCCAGTTCCAGCAGGACGGCGGCCGGCAGTAGCCACCCCGCCCGACCGGCTCCGGCGTTTCGCGCGGCCCGCTCGAATGGCCCCGTTTGGGGCCTGGCGCGCGGGCTGCGATACTCTTACGGACCGACCCTGCCCGAGGCGTGTTTTTCGCGTGCCCCGAGGGTCGGCACCCTGACCATTCGAGCCTCCCGGCGACGGGAGGTGGCATTGCATGAGGTAGGACACCCTGGACCGCTTGGATCACCGCGCACCGCTCGTCGTCGACACACGCGAGCTGGGGCGCCGGCCTGGATCCATGCTGAAGGTGTCCCGCACCGTGCCGGCCCCGGTGGACATGGGTGTGGCGGATGTGATCGGCGCTCCCGAAGGTGTCCCGATCCGGCTGGGTGTCCGGCTGGAAGCGGTCATGGAGGGTGTGCTGGTCACCGGCGTCGCGCAGGTGCCGCTGACCGGTGAGTGCGTCCGGTGCCTGGAACCGCTCGAGCGCGAGCTCACGGTGCGTTTCCAGGAGCTGTACGTCTACCCGGACACGGACGCCGACGAGGACGCCCTCCGGCTGCAGGACGACCTGTTCGACCTGGAGCCGGTACTGCGGGACGCGACGGTGCTCGCACTGCCGCTCTCGCCGCTGTGCCGGGAGGATTGCCCGGGTCTGTGCTCCGAGTGCGGAGCGCTGCTCGCGGAGGACCCCGACCACAGTCACGAGCTCGCCGACCCCCGGTGGGCGAAGCTGACCAGCATCTTCGACGGACCTTCCGCCGAAGCCGACGTTGACGGCGCCTCCGGCGCCGACGAGAACCAGGAGAAGTAGCCGTGGCTGTTCCGAAGCGGAAGATGTCGCGCAGCAACACCCGGCACCGCCGGAGCCAGTGGAAGGCCACTGCCGCCAACCTGGTGACCTGCGAGCGCTGCCGTGAGCCCAAGCTGTCGCACATCGCGTGCCCGAGCTGCGGCACCTACAACCGCCGCCAGGTCCTCGACGTCTGATCAGGCCGGTGGTCGTTCCGGTGACGGAATCACTCGCGCAATACGCGGATCTGGAAGGGCGGCTGGGCTGGTCGCTCGACGCCGCCCTTCTGGAACGCGCCCTCACCCATCGTTCGTACGCCTACGAACACGGCGGGTTGCCGACCAACGAGCGCCTGGAGTTCCTGGGCGACTCGGTGCTCGGCCTCGTCGTCACCGACACGCTCTACCGCAGGCACCCCGACCTGCCCGAGGGCCAGCTCGCGAAGCTGCGGGCCGCGGTCGTCAACTCGCGCGCCCTCGCGGGCGTCAGTCGGCGACTGGACCTGGGCGCCTTCATCCGGCTCGGCCGCGGTGAAGTGGGGACCGGCGGGCGGGACAAGTCCTCGATCCTGGCCGACACGCTCGAGGCCATCCTCGGCGCGGTGTACCTGGACCAGGGCCTGGACGCGGCGACGGAGCTGATCCACCGGTTGTTCGATCCGCTGATCGAGCAGTCGGCGAACCTCGGCGCGGGCCTGGACTGGAAGACCAGCCTCCAGGAGCAGACCGCCGCGGCGGGCATCGGAGTGCCCGAATACGTGGTCTCCGAGACCGGACCCGACCACGAGAAGACCTTCACGGCCCTGGCCCGGGTCGCGGGTGTCGATTACGGCACCGGCGTCGGACGGAGCAAGAAGGAGGCGGAGCAGCAGGCCGCCGAAAGCGCTTGGCACTCGATCCGCGCCAAGTACGGAGACGGTTCCGGCACCCCGTCGGCCACCGCCTAGTCTCCGAGCCGAATGCCTGCCGATAGGTAAGTTCGAACCGGTCGACGACCCCCGTGGTCGCCCCGGCACGACCTCACCTACCGGCAGGCATTTTCGCATTCCCGAACCCGGCCCCGCCGGGTCCGGCTTCCTCAGTCGCGCCGTCTCCAGGGGGAGTGCCCACGTGCCCGAACTGCCCGAGGTCGAGGTCGTCCGTCGCGGACTGGAGACGTGGGTGGTGGGCCGCACCATCGCACGTGTCGAGGTCACCCACGAGCGGGCGATCCGCCGCCATCTCGCGGGCGCGGCGGACTTCGCCGACGCGCTCGTCGGCACCCGCGTGCACGCCGCGCGCCGCCGCGGCAAGTATCTGTGGCTGCCCCTGGTGGCACCCGGCGCCGACGAGCCCGACGACGCGCTGCTCGCGCACCTGGGGATGAGCGGCCAACTCCTCGTGCAACCGGCCGAGGCGCCCCGGGAGAAACACCTGCACGTGCGCTTCGGCTTCACCGACGGCGGGCGCGAGTTGCGCTTCGTCGACCAGCGTACGTTCGGCGGGCTCGCGGTCGAGCGCGGCGGCGCCGAACTGCCGCCCTCGATGGCGCACATCGCGCGCGACCCGCTCGATCCGCTGTTCGACGACACGCTCTTCCACGCCGCGCTGCGCCGCCGCAACACCGAGGTCAAGCGCGCCCTCCTGGACCAGTCGCTGGTCAGCGGCATCGGCAACATCTACGCCGACGAGGCGCTGTGGCGCAGCCGACTGCACGGCGCGCGGCCGACCGGACGGTTGACCCTCGCGCAGACCACGCTGCTGCTCGCCTCGGCCCGCGACGTGATGAACGACGCGCTCGCGGCGGGCGGCACCTCGTTCGACAGCCTGTACGTCAACGTGAACGGGGAGAGCGGCTACTTCTCCCGCGGCCTGGACGCCTACGGCCGCGAGGGCGAGCCGTGCAACCGGTGCGCGACGCCGATCCGGCGCATCTCGTTCATGAATCGCAGCAGTTACTTCTGTCCGTCCTGTCAGCGCACGCCACGCAGGGCGACGGTCGGGGCGTAGGCACGGTAGTCAGGGAGCGTGTCATGGGATTCAACGGGGACATCGTCGTCGTGCGTGGGGCACGACCGTTGTCCGAGTTCGCGCCGCACGTGGACACCGCGGCGCACCCGGCCCGAACGATGTGGGAGTCGCCGGACGGCTGGACCGCGACGCATGTGCGGCACGACGACGATCCCTTCGCGTTCGAGCGGCCGTGGGTCGCCGCGCTGGCGGCCAAGGCCGATTCGCCGGTGCTGGTGTGCTGGGTGTTCGAGACGCACGTGGTGCACGTCCAGGGGGTGAGCGAGGCCGGGGAGTGGGAGGCCTGGCTCAACCCCGGCGAGGCGGCGGCGCATCTGGCGATGAGCCGGCTCGAACTGGAGGCGGCGCGCACCGGCGACGACGTCTTCGACCGCGACGGCGACCTGCTCCGGCCGGCGCGTTACGCCGAACTGCGCGACGAGGTGGCCGAGGTGCTCAATCGGGCCCGGCCGAAGGTGGCCGCGGCGGCGGTGCGCTGGGCCCGGGCGGCGGGTCGGCCCACCACCCGGCCGGCGATCGAGGGGGTACTCGCGCGCAACCAGGGCGAGTCGGGACTGCGCGTGTTCGGCCTGCTGGCGGACCGACTCGGGGTGGGCCCCTGCTGACCCGAGCCCGCGGTGTCGGTGTGCGTGGAGCGGGTCAGCGGCCGAACTCCTGCGTCCACCACGGGCCGCCGGTGCCCTCGTGGATGCCGACGCCGAGTTTGGTGAGCGAGCAGTCGAGGATGTTGCGGCGGTGGCCCGGGCTGTTCATCCAGGCGCGCATCACCGCGTCGGCGGTCTTCTGGCCGCGCGCGATGTTCTCCGCGCCCAGATAGGTCACGCCGGCCTTCTCGGCCCGGTCCCACGGGGTCTGCCCGTCGGGCGTGTTGTGGTCGAAGTAGTCGCGGGCGGCCATGTCGGCGCTGTGCGCGCGGGCCAGCGCGACCAGCTTCGCGTCGTTCTTGACCGGACCGCAGCCCGCGCTCGCCCGCTCGTCGTTGACCAGCGCGAGCACCCGCTCCTCGGGGTCGCTCGGCAGTTTCGGCGCGCTCGTGGACGGCGTCGCCGCGGGCTTGCTCGGCGCCGGGGTGCTCGGGCTCGGCGTGCCGGTGCCGGCGGTGCTCGGGGTGCTCGGCGGCGCGGTCGTGGCGGGGGCGGTACCGGCGCCGGGATCCGGCAGGGCGGTGCGGCCGGTGGTCGCCGCGCCCGGCAGCAGGCTGCGGGACGCCTCGTCGCCGGTGCGGTCGGCGCCCGCGGCGCCGGCCGGCCCCGATCCGTCGACGGGCCGCCCGGCCCGGTCGCCCTCGGCGCCGCTCGCGTGCCGCGTGGACGACTCGCCGGCGTGTTCCGAGACGACCATGCCGGCCACCGTGCCGCCCACGGCGAGTACGGCCAACAGGGCGAGCAGGGGCGCGAGTCGTCGCCGTCGCGACCTCGCGCGTCGTCGATGCGGGTGTGCCGACGTCGGAGTGCGACTGTGCCGGGCCATGGAGGGTCGAGTCACCTTCCGGCAGGGGATTTCGATTCACCCGAACGGGTGTGGTGCCGGTGTGACTCTAGGGCACGGCTGTCGGGAGTTGGCGGACAACCGGAATCTTCTTGACGCCGACGTCGAAAGATGATCTCGTACACCCAGCACGACGACCGTCGCCCCAGTCCGCGGAAAAACCGCGTTGATCGGGTGAAGGTCCCGTTATCGTGCCGTTATGATATTGACCTCCTGCGCTTTTGATGCGACGCTGGAAGCCCGCGCACCCTATCAGGAGCCTTGCGGCCGGGTGCCACATTTAGACCCGCGAATCTGCGTGGTCATTCATTTTCAGCGTGGAGGACCCTCTCATGGCGAAGGCGCTTCTCGGTTACGTCGGTGGCCCCGATCCCCGACTGCTCGCCGAGAATCGACGGCTCCAGCAGCGTGTTCGTGACCTGGAAACGGAACTTGTCCGTGCCCAGGAGCGTAACGACGCGCTCAACGCCGCCGCTTCGGACGAGCTGCTTGCCGGCTTCGACGTATCCGCGGCGGAACCCGCGCTGTCGCGAGCGTAGGTCCGTAAGCGATAACCAGGGACGCCTTCAGGCGTCCCTTTGTCGTTTCCGGGTCGTCTTCCTCGGGTTCGTCTCGGGTTCTTCTTCGGTTCGTCTTCCGGGAGGTGTCGTTTCCGACCCCGTTCCCCGTTCCTTCGGTCCCCGCGCGACCCGTGTGCGGCGCGCCCGCCGATCCGCGCGCCCGGTGTTTTCGCCAACCGCCCCGTGTGTCGTCCCCGCCCGTCCCCCTTGCCCGCCCACCCGCTCGCTTCCAGCGTTTGATACCCCCATCCGGGGCACTCGACACGCCGTGCCGTCGACGGAGCACGGCAATCGTGTGGGCACCGCCGACTACCCTTTCGTCGCGTGCACCTCAAGAGTCTGACCCTGCGTGGCTTCAAGTCCTTCGCGTCGGCGACGACGCTGCGCTTCGAGCCCGGCATCACGTGCGTGGTCGGGCCCAACGGCTCCGGCAAGTCGAACGTGGTCGACGCGCTGTCGTGGGTGATGGGGGAGCAGGGCGCCAAGACGCTGCGCGGCGGCAAGATGGAGGACGTCATCTTCGCCGGCACCGCCGGCCGGCCGCCGCTCGGGCGGGCCGAGGTGAGCCTGACCATCGACAACACCGACGGCGCGCTGCCCATCGACTACGCCGAAGTGACCATCACCCGGCGGATGTTCCGCAACGGCGGCTCCGAGTACGAGATCAACGGCAGCACCTGCCGGCTGCTCGACATCCAGGAACTGCTCTCCGACTCCGGGATCGGTCGGGAGATGCACGTGATCGTCGGCCAGGGCCGGCTCGACTCCGTGTTGCAGGCCGACCCCACCGGGCGGCGCGCGTTCATCGAGGAGGCCGCGGGCGTCCTCAAGCATCGCAAGCGCAAGGAGAAGGCGCTGCGCAAGCTGGACGCGATGCAGGCGAACCTGAACCGGGTCCAGGACCTGACGGGCGAGCTGCGCAGGCAGCTCAAGCCGCTCGGCAGGCAGGCCCAGGTGGCCCGGCGGGCGGCGGCGATCCAGGCCGACCTGCGGGACGCGCGGCTGCGGCTGCTCGCCGACGACCTGGTGGGGTTGCGGCGGGCGCTGGCCGAGGAGGTCGCCGACGAGACGGCGCTGCGCGAGCGGCGCACGGTGGTCGAGCGCGAGTTGGGCGCGGTCCAGGCCCGGGAGGCCGAACTGGAGGCCGAGGTGCGGGCGATGGCGCCGCGCCTGGCCCGGGCGCAGGAGACCTGGTACACGCTGTCCGCGCTGGCCGAACGGGTGCGCGGGACGGTGGGCCTGGCAGGCCAGCGGGTACGGCACGCGAGCGCGCCGCCGGCCGACGAGCGGCGGGGGCGCGATCCGGAGGAGATGGAGCGCGAGGCCGAGCGGATCCGCGAGCAGGAGGCGGAGCTGGCCGCCGCGCTGGAGTCGGCGCAGGTCGAACTCGCCGAGACGGTGGAGCGGCGCGGCGAGCTGGAGCGGGCCCTGGACGCCGAGGAGGGTCGGCTCAAGGTGGTGGCCCGGGCGCTCGCGGACCGCAGGGAGGGACTGGCCCGGCTGGTCGGGCAGGTCGGCGCCGCGCGCAGCCGGGTGGCCGCCGCGGAGGCCGAGATCGGGCGGCTGGCCGGCGCCCGGGACGAGGCGCGCGAGCGGGCGGTCGCGGCGCGGGAGGAGTACGAGGAGCTGCGACTCGGCGTCGAGGGTTCGCCGGACGACGGTGACGGCGGGTCCGGGCTCGCCGCGATCGAGGCCCGGTCGGCGGTCGCCGAGGAGGCGCTGGTCGCCGCGGAGGAGGCGTTGGCCCGGGCGCGTGACGCGGAGCAGGCGGTGGAGCGGGAGCGGTCGGCGGTGACCGCGCGCAAGGAGGCGTTGGAGCCGGCGTTGCGCCGCCGGGACGGTACCGGCGCGCTGCTCGCGGCCGGTGACCGGCTCGGTGGCGTGCTGGGCACGGTGGCCGCGCTGATCACGGTGGAGCACGGCGCCGAGCAGGCGGTGGCGGCGGCGCTGGGGGCGGCCTCGGAGGCGATCGCGGTCGACGGCGTGGAGCCGGCGGTGGACGCGCTGCGGCTGCTGCGCAAGGACGACGCGGGGCGGGCGGCGCTGGTGCTCGCCGGAGCGGCGGCGGAGGGGCCGGCGGCCGGGGGGCCGGAGGGGTGGCCCGCGTTGCCCGCGGGCGCGGTGTACGCGACGCGGCTGGTGGTCGTACCCGAGGCGTTGCGCGGGGCGCTGGCCGCGCTGCTCGATCGGGTCGCGGTGGTCGACGACCTCGGCGCCGCGGCGGAGCTGGTTCGGGCGGTGCCCGGGGTGCGGGCGGTCACCCGGGACGGGGATCTGGTCGGCGAGGGCTTCGCGTACGGCGGGTCGGCGGGCGCGCCGAGCCTGCTGGAGGTGCGCGCCGCGGTGGACGAGGCGGTCGCGCGGCTGGACGTGTTGACCCGGGGGTGCGCCGCGGCGAAGGACGCGCTGGCCGACGCGGTGGCGGGTCGGCGGGAGGCCGCGGCGACGGTCGAGCGGACCCGGGCGGAGCGGCGCGAGGCGGAGCGCCGGGCGGCCGCGGCCGCGCAGCAGCTGGGTCGGCTCGGCGGACAGGCCCGGGCGGCGGCGGGCGAGGCCGAGCGGTTGGCGGGCGCGGTGGCCGCGGCCGAGGCGGCGCGGGAGCAGGAGGCGGCGAAGGCCGAGGAGTCGGCGGCCCGGTTGGAGAGCGCCGAGGAGTACAACGCGGCCGAGGGCGACGAGGAGCCGGACCACGCCGAGCGCGACCGGCTCGCGGGCGCGGCGAGCGGCGCGCGGCAGGCCGAGATGGAGGCCCGGCTGGCGGTGCGCACCCACGAGGAGCGGGTGCGCTCGCTCGCGGGTCGCGCCGACGCGCTGGACCGCGGCGCGCGGGCGGAGCGGGAGGCGCGCGCGGCGGCCGCGCGGCGCCGGGAGCGGTTGGCGGTGGAGGCGCGGATCGCGCGCGCGGTGCTCGTGGGCGCGGAGGCGCTGCTGCGCCACGTCGAGGCGTCGTCGGCGCGGGCCGGCGGCGAGCGTGCGGCGGCGGAGGCGGCCCGGGCCGCGTGCGAGGCGGATCTGGCCCGCGAGCGCGGTCGGTCCCGGGAGTTCGCCGCCGAGTTGGAGAAGTTGACCGACTCGGTGCACCGGGACGAGATGTTGCGGGCGGAGAAGCGGTTGCGGGTCGAGCAGTTGGAGGCCCGGTCGTTGGAGGAGCACGGGATCGAGGCCGAGGGGCTGGTCGCCGAGTACGGTCCCGACCGCCTCGTGCCCCCGTCGTTGCCGGCCGAGGGCGAGGTACGCGATCCGGATTCGGCCGAGGCGCGGCCGCGTCCGTACGTCCGGGCCGAGCAGGAGAAGCGGCTGCGCGCGGCGGAGAAGGCGCATGTACGGCTCGGCAAGGTGAATCCGCTCGCGTTGGAGGAGTTCGCCGCGCTGGAGGAGCGGCACAACTTCCTGACCGAGCAGTTGGAGGATCTGAAGAAGACCCGTCGCGACCTGATGACCGTGGTCAAGGAGGTGGACGAGCGGGTCGAGCAGGTCTTCACCGCGGCCTTCCACGACACCGCGCGGGAGTTCGTGGGGGTGTTCGCCCGGCTGTTCCCCGGCGGCGAGGGGCGGTTGGTGCTCACCGACCCGGAGGACATGCTGACCACGGGCATCGAGGTCGAGGCCCGGCCGCCGGGCAAGAAGGTCAAGCGGCTGTCGCTGCTGTCCGGCGGCGAACGTTCGCTGACCGCGGTGGCCCTGCTCGTGGCGATCTTCAAGGCCCGGCCCAGTCCGTTCTATGTGATGGACGAGGTCGAGGCGGCGCTGGACGACATGAACCTCCAGCGGCTGATCGGGATCTTCGCGGAGCTGCGGGAGAGTTCCCAGCTGATCGTGATCACCCACCAAAAGCGCACGATGGAGGTCGCCGACGCGCTCTACGGCGTCTCGATGCGCGGCGACGGCGTGACGACGGTGATCAGCCAGCGGTTGCGGCAGGAGGATCGGCGGGAGGCGACGGAGCACGCCGAGCCGATGAGCGGGGCGGTGCGCTGAGACCCGCCCGAGGGCCGCGCCCCGGGGTGGGGCGCGGCCCTCGGTACGGGTGTCACGCCGGGACGTTGCGCGGCATGACCTTGTCGTTGAACAACTGCAGGCTGGCCCAGCCCGCGTCGATCGGCAGGCCGCCGACCAGCGGGTGCAGGATCAGCGCGTCGGTGAGGCCGCCGACCTGCCCGATCTCGACGCACTCGTCGGGGGTGAGGCAGCAGTAGATGCCCTCCTCGCGCAGCGCCGCCACGGTGGTGGCCGCCGATTCGACGACGGAGGCTATGTCGGGGGTCTGCCAGCCGGCGTACGTGGTGGCCTCGTGCAGGAAGTATTCGCCGTACTCGGCCCACGCCTTGTCCGGGTCCTCGGTGCAGAAGATCATCCGGGTCTTCACCGGCGGCAGGATCGCGAAGCCGCCCTCGAAGCCCTCCTCCGCGGCGAGTTCGTAGTAGTACTGCTCCAGCTCCGGGATCGGCGCCGCCGCGTAGAAGGGCAGGCGCAGCCGGACCGCGCGGCGCACGGACGCCTTCGCGGTGCCGCCGACCATGACCATCGGGTGCGGGTCGGTGAACGGCTTCGGGGTGACCCGCACGGTGGTGCCGCGGTATTCGAACGGCTCGCCGGTCCAGGCCTTGAGCAGGGTCTCCAGGACCTCGTCCTGGATCTTCCCGCGCCGCTTCCACTCCTTGCCGAGTGCCGCGTACTCCTCGGGTCGGTAGCCGATGCCCGCGACCAGGGAGAGCCGGCCGCCGCTGATGTTGTCCAGGACGGCGATGTCCTCGGCGAGCCGGATCGGGTCGTAGAGCGGGGCGAGCAGGGCGCAGACGATCACGCCGATGCGCTCGGTGGCGCCGAAGATCGCTCCTGCCGTGCTCAGCGGTGACGGGCTCCAGGCGTTGTCCGCGCCGTGGTGCTCCTCCAGGCTGATCATGTCGAACCCGTTCTTGTCCGCGAAGGCCGCCATCTCGACGGTGGCCCGATAGCGGGCGGACATCTCCTGCCGGTCGAGACCGGGGAGGACCTGGTTGAACCGCAGATTCGTGACAGCCATGGACCGTGAACACCTTCCGGGTCGAGCCGAAGCCGTCTCGGACACGTGTCGTCGGCCGGACGGTGCTTGGCATCGGCAAGCTATCTGACGCAGTGTCAGGATTCAACGGTCTTCGGGTGATCACGCCGCCCGTCCGGCGCGGACCCGCCGGAGGCGGCCGGTCGCGGTTCGCCGCCGGGCGGTCTGGGAGACTGGAGGTCCTATGGAGACTGTGATCCTGATCGTCGTCATTGCCCTTGTCGTCCTCGGCGCCGCCGGCTGGTTCGTGGTCGGCTCGCGCCGCAAGGGCGTACCGTCGGCGCCGCCGCGCACGCCGGTCGAGCCGGGTGTCGGTGACGAGGCCGCGCCGAGTGTCGAGGCGCCGAGGCGTACCGTCGCCACGGTCGACCTGCCGGAGACCTCGGTGGTGGTGCCGGCCGAGCCGGAACCGGCGCCGCTGGAGATTCCCGACCCCACCGCCGGTCGGCTGGTCCGGCTGCGGGCCCGGCTGGCCCGTTCGCAGACCTCGTTGGGCAAGGGGCTGCTGGCCCTGCTCGCGCGCGAGCACCTGGACGAGGACACCTGGGAGGAGATCGAGGACACCCTGCTCACCGCCGACGTGGGCGTCGCGTCCACGCAGGAGCTCGTGGACCGGCTTCGTACGCGGGTGAAGGTGCTCGGTACCCGGACGCCGACCGACCTGCGGGCGCTGTTGCACGAGGAGCTGCTCACGCTGGTCGGGCCGGACCTGGACCGTACGCTGAAGACCGCCCGGCACACCGGGGAAGAGGCGGGCGACCGGCCGGCCGTGGTGCTGGTGGTGGGCGTCAACGGGACCGGCAAGACCACCACGACGGGCAAGCTGGCCCGGGTGCTGGTGGCCGACGGGCGCAGTGTGGTGCTGGGTGCGGCGGATACGTTCCGGGCGGCGGCGGCCGACCAGTTGCAGACGTGGGGCGAGCGGGTGGGCGCCCGTACCGTGCGGGGGCCGGAGGCCGGGGACCCGGCCAGCGTCGCGTTCGACGCGGTCAAGGAGGGCATCGCCGAGGGTGTGGACACGGTGCTCGTGGACACCGCCGGGCGGCTGCACACCAAGACCGGTCTGATGGACGAGCTGGGCAAGGTCAAGCGGGTGGTGGAGAAGCACGGGCCGGTGGACGAGGTGCTGCTGGTGCTGGATGCCACGACCGGGCAGAACGGGCTGGTCCAGGCTCGGGTGTTCGCGGAGGTGGTGGACATCACCGGCATCGTGCTCACGAAGCTGGACGGGACCGCCAAGGGGGGCATCGTGGTTTCGGTGCAGCGGGAGTTGGGCGTGCCGGTGAAGTTGATCGGGCTCGGGGAGGGGCCGGACGACCTGGCGCCGTTCGAGCCGTCGGCGTTCGTGGACGCGCTCATCGGGGAGTAGGAGCGGTTCGGCGCGGAGCGCGCGGGTCTTCGGACCGCGGTCGGGTTTCGCCGCGCCGGGTTTGTCCTCAGACGCCGGACGGGCTGACGGGGGTTTGGTGCTCCCGGTGCCGGGGGCTGCGGTTGGTGGTGGCCTCCGGCCCGGTGTCCTCAAGCGCCGGACGGGCTGGTGTGGCCGGTTGGGTTCCGGGGCCGGGCTGCGCCCTGGCTGTCCTCAAGCGCCGGACGGGCTGAGGGGGTTTGGTGCTCCCGGTGCCGGGGGCTGCGGTTGGTGGTGGCCTCCGGCCCGGTGTCCTCAGGCGCCGGACGGGCTGGTGTGGCCGGTTGGGTTTTGGGGTCGGGCTGCGGGTCTGTTGTCCTCGAGCGTCGGGTGGGCCGGGGTCAGGAGGCCAGCCACAGGCGTTGGCCTGTGGGGGAGGTGTCCTGGCGGTGGCAGGTGTAGGCGAGGGTGCCCAGGAGTAGGCGGGCCTCGGGGAGGGGTGGGGCGCCCGGGGACGGGGGGCGGATCCATTCGACCGGGCCCAGCATGCCCATGGGGGACGGTGGGGCGAAGACGTAGTCGCCCGCGCCGTGGCAGCGCAGGTCCAGCTCGGCGTCGTCCCAGCCCATTTGGTAGAGCAGGTGTGGGAGTTCGGCGGCGGCTCCGGGAGCGACCAGGAACGCCACCCGGCCGGTCGGGGTGGCCAGGACCGGACCCAGCGGGGCGCCCATGCGTTCCAGGCGCACCAGCGCCCGCGCGCCCGCCGCGCGCGGCACGCTGATCGCGTCGAAGACCCGACCCGTGGGGACCACCACGGTGCTGTCCGGCCATCGCGACCACAGATGCCGCACCGCCGCCGGCGACGCGGTGGCCCGTTCGGACCAGCGCGGGTCGGCCGGGTGCATGCCCGGCGCGGCACACGTACCGCGGCCGCACGAACAGTGGGTGCCGCGTCCGTCGCGGACCAGATGCGCACCCTGGGCCACCGGCCAGCCGCGTTCCTCCGCGAACTCGGCCACGGCCTGCCACAGTGCGGCCCGCGTGCGCCGGCGCGATCCGAGCATGATGTCCATGTCCTCCCCAACGGCACTCATTACTTTTGGTTACGCTGTGATCGCACAAGGTCACCTCGACGATCGTGGTGTCCGCGCGATATGAACGGCGGCACGGGCAGCCGTCGGTGACACCGCGTCGCCGATCAGTCAAACGTGGCCTCCCCCGTAGCGCGTCCCGGGCGCGTGGGGTGGCGAAGCGTGGCGTTTGCGGTATCGATCGACACCTGCACGCGAGTCGGAATACGTTCGGCGAACGGGCCTGAGCGTACGGTTTCCCATCGGGGCCCGACGCCTGACCGGCCGGACCGCTGAGGGCAGGGGGCGATGCGGTGGCGACGACGCGAGGGCGGGACGGCGGGTGCGCCGACGAACCCGAGCCGGACGGCGGGCGGCAGCCCAACGATCGGCTCTCGGCCTGGTTCGCGCGCAGCGGCTGGTCGAAGGGCGAACTGGCGCGCCAGGTGAACCGCCACGCGCGGGCGATGTCCGCCCCGCACGTCAGCACCGACACCTCGCGGGTGCGCCGCTGGCTGGACGGCGAGCAGCCGCGCGAGCCGATACCGCGGATCCTGGCCGAGTTGTTCACCCGGCGTTTCGGCCGGGTGGTCAGCGTCGACGAACTCGGGCTGCGCGAGCCGGACGAGCCGCACGGCGACTTCGGCGTGGACCTGCCGTGGACCGTCGAGACGGTGGTGGACATCCTCGGCGAGTACACGCGCGGCGATCTGCTGCTCGGCCGCCAGGAGTTCGTCGGCCCCGCGCTGCGGCTCGCCGCGGGCCGGGACCTGGTCGAGCCGCTGCAACGCTGGTCGGCGCCGCCGGCCGGATCGCCCCCCGCGATGGCGCCGGGTCGCCCGGGAGGCGTGTCGGGCGCCGGGACGCGGCGCTTCGCGCGGTTGCCGGCCGGTGCGACCGAGCACCTGGACGAGACGGTCCGGCTGTTTCGGCGATGGGACATGCAGGGCGGCGGCGGACTGCGGCGCAAGGCGGTGATCGGGCAGCTCAACGGGCTCACCGACCTGCTGCGCGACGAACATCCGCCCGCCGTGCGCGCCCGGCTGTTCGGACTGACCGCCGAACTCGCGCTGCTGGCCGGGTGGATGTCCTACGACACCGGCTTGCAGCCGGGCGCGCAGAAGTACATGGTGCTCGCGCTGCACGCCGCGAAGGAGTGCGACGACGCGCCGTTCGGGGCCAATGTGCTCGGGGTGATGTCGCGGCAGATGATCCACTACGAACTGTCCGAGGACGCCCTGGAGTTGATCCATCTGGCGCAGTACGGCAGCCGGGACACGGGCGGTACCGCGCTCCAGGCGATGTTGTACGCGCTGGAGGGCCGGGCCTATGCCGCGCTCGGCGACGCGGATCGATGTCGGCGCGCCCTGGGGCTGGCCGAACAGGCGCTGGCCGACACCAGGGCGGAGTTCGAGCCGGACTGGATCCGCTACTTCGACCGGGCCGAACTGCTCGCCGAGAGCGGTCACGCGTTCCGGGATCTCGCCTACACCAGGCCGGTGTTCGTGGCCCCGGCGAAGGAGCGGCTGGGCGAGGCGGTGCGGCTGCTCCTGGGCACCGGCGAGTACGTGCGCAGCCTGGCGCTCGCCCGAGTGGGGCTGGCCACCGTCTTCCTGATCGAGCGGAACCCGGGGGCCGCGGTGGAACAGGCGGCGGAGGCCCTGGAGATCGCCTTCCGGGTGCGCTCGGAGCGGCTGATCGTGCGGTTGCGGCGCACCGTCGAGGCCCTGGTCGGCGCCTTCCCGGCGGACGCGGCGGTGCGCGCGCTGGCCGCCCGGGTGGCGCGCGAGCTGCCCGAGGCGCCGTTTCCCACCGCGTGACGCGCGTCGGCCCCTCCCGGGAACGGAAGGGGCCGACGCGCGCGAGGGTCGTGCGACTACTTGAACCCGATGCGGTCCATGAAGAAGACGCCGGTGTTGAACTGCACGACGCCGGTGACCTTCTTGTTGGAGATCGCCGCGATCGAGGACTCCGCATAGGTCCACGCCGGCAGGTCGGCGACCATCGCCTTGCTCAGGTCCGAGGCGGCCTTCTTGCGCACCGCCGGGTCGGTGGAGTTGCGGCCGGCCAGCAGCGCGCCGTCGACCACATCGCTCTTCCAACCGACGAAGTTGGTCGGGCTCTTGGAGAACCAGTTGTTGAACGTGACCGGTTCCGGGTCGGCCAGCCACTGCTGGAAGAGCATCGCCTGGAAGTCCTTGCGGAACGCGTACTTCTCGACGTACGCGCCGATCTCCAGCGGCTCCAGCTTCATCGACACGTTCTTGTAGTCGGCCAGCTGGGTCTGCATCCACTCGGCGACCTTGACCGACGACGGGTTCTGCGGCAGCAGGTAGGTGAACTCGACCTTCTTGCCCTCCCGTTCCAGCTCGTCGAAGAGCTGCTTGGCCTTGGCCTTGTCCGGTGCGGCCTGCACCGCGGCCGGGTCGTAGAACGGCGACTTCTGGGCGAAGAAGCCCTTCGCCGGCACGTAGCCGTTGGCGAGCGTCCTGGGGATGCCGGCCGGGTCCAGGGCCAGCGTGATCGCCTGGCGGGCCCGCAGGTCGTCGAACGGCGGCCGGGTCATGTTGAACTGGATCATCTGGCCGCCGTCCACCGAGCGCTGGACGACGCCGATCTCCTTCTCCGCCTGCGCGATGGTGGCGTTGTCGGAGCTGACGAACACGTCGGCGCCACCGCTGTTGACGGTGTTGTACTGCTGCTTGATGTCCGGCACGTTCTTGATGGTCAGCTTGTCCAGCTTGGGCAGACCCTTGTCCTTCTGCCAGTACCGGTCGTTCTTGACGAAGACCTGCTGGCTGCCGCGCGTCCAGCTCTCCAGCTTGAACGGCCCCGCGCCCACGGGCCGGTTGCGGTACTCGTCCGGACCCTTGGCCAGCGAGGCGGGCGAGGCGATGTAGGTCAGGTCGATCGCGATCGCCCGGTCGAGGTTGGCGTTCGGCATGCCGAGCGGGGTGATCTCGACGGTGGTCGGGTCCACCACCTTGGTGGTCAGCCCGGCGGCGATCTGGCGGTGCAGCGACTGCACGTCGGCCTTGGCGTGCATGTCCCAGTTGACCTTGACCGCCTCGGCGTTCAGCGGTGTGCCGTCGGAGAACACGACCCCGGGACGGAGCTTGAGCAGCCACGTCTTGCCGTTGTCCGAGGTGGTCAGGGCCTCGCCCAGGTGCGGCTTGACCGAGTTGTCCTTGTCTATGTAGAACAGCGGGTCGTACAGCGCCGCCAGGCGCGGCTCGTCCGCCACCGCGACCGAGGAGGCCTTGAACGGGTCGAGCGAGGCGGAGTCCTGGACGGCCAGCATGGTCATGCTGCCGCCGGACTTGGCCTCGCCCTGGACCGCGGACTGATTGCCGCCCGAGGACTTCGAGTCGTCCGAACCGCCACACGCGGTGGCCGTGATGCCGAGAGCCAGCGTCATCGAGACCAGAGCAGTGCGACGTGCGGTCGTGCGTCGTGCAGACAACGTTCTTGCCACCTCCGCCGGGGAACAACACAAGTGGTGCCGGGAGCCTTGAGCGTGGAGCGTGGAGCGGGGACTGCCGAATCGGTACTGCGTGCGGCACACCGTAGATCCACTCGGCGCAACATGCACGACCTGTACGCCGATCTGTTACATCGTTACAGGCAGTTGTCGACTCGTGTCGGAACCTCGCCCCGCACGGCCCCGGGGAACCGGCCGGGAAGCCCGTTCGCGATGTGCGAACGAGCCTCCCGGACACCGTCGGTGACGATGCGTCGGATCCGGCCGGGGACGATCCGGCGCGAGGGATCGGCTACTTCAGCCCGACCCGATCCATCAGCATGCCACCGTCCTGAACGCCGACCACACCCACGGCCCGGGGGCCGGAGATGATGTTGGTGACCGCCTCCTGGTAGGCGAGCATCGGCAGATCCTTGACCAGCGCCTTCTGCAGATCCGCGTAGGCGGCCTTGCGCACCGTCTCGTCGGTGGTGGAGCGGCCCTTGATCAGCGCCGCGTCCGCCTCGGGGCTCTTGTAGCCGGTGAAGTTCAGCGGAGTCTGCGAGAACAGGCTGTTGAACAGGATCGGTTCCGGGTCGCTGGACCAGATCTGGTACAGCGCCGCGGTGTAGTTCTTCTGCACCGTCAGTCGCAGGTAGTAACTGCCGACCTCGGCCTTGTCGAGCTTGACCTCGACGTTCTTGAAGGCGTTCAGCGCCGTCATGGTGTACTCGGAGGTCGCGTTGGAGGTCGGGTTCTCCGGGACCAGGTAGCTGAACTTGACCGGCTTGCCCTCACCCGCCAACTCGTCGAAGAGCTTCTGCGCCTCGGCCTTGTTCGGGCTCGGCTGCACGGCGGTGGGGTCGGTGAAGTTCTTGCCGCTGTGGAAGATGCTCTTGGCCGGGGTCGCCGTGCCCGCGAACATCTTCTGGTTCAGGTCGGCCGGGTCGAGCGCGAGCGCGACCGCGCGCCGGGCGCGCGGGTCGTCGAACGGCGCCTGCGAGGTGTTGAACACGATCATCTGGCCGCCGTCGAGGGTGAACGGCGTGACGCCCAGGCCGGCCTCCTGGGCGGCCTTGGTCTTTTGCGCGTCGATCGTGAAGGTGATGTCGGCGCCGCCGGCCTTGATCGTGTCGACCTGCTGCTTGACGTCGTTGACCACCTTGATGGTCAGCGTGTCCAGATACGGTTTGTCCGCGCCCTGCCAATAGTTGGGGTTCTTCTCGAACACCATCTGGCTGTCCCGGTTCCAGGTCTTGAGGATGAACGGCCCCGCGCCGACCGGCCGTTCGCCCTTCGGGTCGATCCCGTACTGCTTGGGCGACTCGATGTAGGACAACTCCGTGGCCACGGTGCGGTCGAAGTTGGCGTTCGGCATCGGCAGGGTGACCTTGAGCGTCAGCGGGTCGGCTACCTCCAACCCCAGGCCCGACGCGGCCGGGCGGTGCTGGCTGAGCACCTCCGGCTTGGCGTGCATCTCCCAGTTGAACTTGACCGCCGCGGCGTCCAGCGGGGTGCCGTCGCTGAACTTGACGTTCGGCTTGACCTTGAGCACCCAGGTCTTGCCGCCGTCGTCGCTCTTCAGGCTCTCGCCGATCTGCGGGACGACCTTGTTCTGCGTGTTGTCCACGTAGAACAGCGCGTCGTAGACCGCGAGCATGCGGTTGAGGTCGGTGACCGCCGCGTAGGACGCGTTGAACGGCGTCATGCTGCGGGCGTCGGACACGGTCAGCAGGGTGAGGTTGCCACCCTTCTTCGCGCCCGCCGAGGCGTTCGGGTCCGCCTTTCCGCCCGCGGCGTCGTCACCGCCGCCGCACGCGGCGAGGGTCAGGGCCAGGACCGAGGCGCCGGCGAGGACCGCCGCGCGCCGTCGTGCGATGGTGCCGTGGTGCTTGCTCATGTGACTCCTCCGTTGTCACAAGGCACACCGGTCCCCGTTCGGACCGGATGTGGTGGTGCGGTGGTGCACGGCCGGGCGGTGCCCGCGGCGCCCGTGACGCGGCGTCGTGGCGGCCGCCCGGCCGGGTCTGTGGGGTCAGCCGTCCATCAGCGCCGCCCGATGGCGTCGAAGTGGATCAGCCCGTCGTTGTACAGCTGGATCCCGACCACGTCGGAGCGGTGGACCGCGCCGATCACCGCCGACGAGTAGACCCAGAACGGCAGATCACGATTGACCTGGTTCTGCAGCCGGGTGTAGGCGTCGCGTCGCGAGGCGGCGTCGGTGGAGCGTCGACCGTCCTCGAGGGCGGCGTCCACGATGTCGTTGGCATAGCCGGTGATATTGCTCAACCCGGCCTTGCTGTACAGGAACTGATAGATCGTCGGTTCCACGTCGTCGGCCCACAACTGGCACACCGTGGCGTCGAAGTCGTTGCCGGCCAGCCGGGTCACCAGCGAGGCCATGTCGGTGACCTCGACGATCACGGTCACGCCCGGATAGCCCTCCAGGGTCTGCCGGATGTATTCGGCGGTGTCCCGCATCTTGCCCGCGTCGGGCACCAGATAGCGGAAGACGAACGGCTTCTTGCCGTTCGCGGTGATCTGCGCGAACAGCGCCCTGGCCTCCTCCGGTCGGTTCTCCGGCGCGGCCAGGTTGACGTTCGCCAGCGGCGAGGAGGCGTCGAAGATGCCCCGCGCCGAGTCGTCCCGGCCGCCGTAGAAGCGCCGGTTGATCTCCGTACTGCTCAGCGCGAGCGCGACCGCCCGGCGGGCGTTCGGGTCCTGGAAGGGGCCCTTGCGCACGTTGAAGGCGACCATCAGGCCGCCGTTGAGCCGGGCGTCCTCGACGACGAGGCCGTCCGCGCGGGCCTGGGCGATGCTCTGCGGATCGGTGCTCAGCGTGAGGTCGGCCCGCTTCGCGCGGATCGTCTTGTTGCCCGACTCCGAGTCCTTGTCGACCCGGAAGACCACCTCGTCCAGATAGGGGCGATTGTGTTGCCAGTACTGGGGGTTGCGCTCCAGGCGCAGCTCCTTGCCCGGCTCCCAGCTCTTGAGCTTGAACGGGCCCGCGCCGACCGGCGCGTGCTTGAGCTCGAAGCGACCCTCCGGGGTGGCGGCCAGCCGCCGGGGCGCCACGAACGACAGGTTGCGGGCAACCGTGTGGTCGAAGTTCGCGTTGGGAGACGGGAGTTCGATCCTCAGTTGGAGCGCCGACACCTCGGTCAACTGCACCTTCTGCAGCGGACCGCCGACCAGCGAACGCACCGAAGGATCGCGATGCGCCTCCCAGTTGGCCTTCACCGTGCCGGCGTCGAGCAGGCTGCCGTCGGTGAAGCGCACGTCCGGGCGCAGGGTCAGCGTCCAGATCCGGGAGGTCTGGTCCGACACCAGCGACTCGGCCAGCTTCGGACGCACCCCGCCGGTGGTCGGATCGGTCCACACGAGGACGTCGTACAGCGCGGAGAGTCGGTTCGAGTCCGCGACGCTGGAGTAGGACGCGGTGAACGGATCGAGTCCGCGTTCCTCCCCCGGCATCAGGATCGTCACCGAACCGCCGTGCGGGGGCTCGCCGGACGAGCCCTTGGAGTCGGGAGAGTCCAGCCCGCAGCCCGCCGTGGCCAACACCGTCGCCGCCGCGAGCGCGAGGGCGAGCGAGAGCAGGCGGCGTGGGCCGCGGCGTCCTGGTGGTAAGGGTGTCTTCTTATCGGGTACCACTGCCGGCCTACCTACCTATCACTGTGGGGTTCGAACGTGCGTCGTGCGTCGGTGCAGTCGTGCAGTCGTTCCAAAAGTGCGGTAGCGCTGTGGTGCGGATCGGCGGAGGGATCGGGCCCGTCCGCGGTTCGGGGGAGGGACGGACCCGGATGCGCCGGAGGCGTCCCGCCCGGATTCACGGATTCCGGGCGGGACGGGGTGGACGACTAGCCGGTGGTTCCGATCCGGTCCCACAGGACGATGCCGTCGTTCATCAGCTGGACGCCGGTGATCCCGGGGGCGTAGATCGCGGCGGTGACCGCTTCCTGGTACACCCAGAACGGCATGTCCTTGTTCACCTGCAGCTGTACACGCGTGTACGCGTCGCGTCGGGCCGCGGGGTCGGTCGTCCTGCGCGCGTCCTCGAGCGCGGTGTCGACCGAGGCGTTCTCGTAACCGCTGTTGTTGGTCATGCTCTTGCCGTGCAGGAGATCGTAGATGCCCGGCTCCGGGTCGTCGATCCACTGCTGCCCGAGGGCGGCCTGCCACTCGGTGCTGCCGCCGCCGCGGACGGTCTTGACGTAGGTCGCGATGTCGACGACCTTGACCTCCATCTCGACACCGGCATACGTGCCGAGCACCTGCTTCATGTACTCCGCGACCCGGATCGAGGCCGGGGCCTGCGGCACCCAGTACGTGAACTTGATCGGCTTGGTGCCGTTCGCGGTGACGTCGTCGAAGAGTTCCTTCGCCCGCTGCTTGTCGTTCTCCGACGCGGCCAGCTGGATGTTGGCGACGGGGGAGGACGCCGCGAAGATGCCCTTGGCGGGGATGCCCTTGGCGCCGAAGAACTTCTGGTTGATCTCGGCGCCGCTGAACGCGAAGACGAACGCGCGGCGGGCGCGCAGGTCCTTGAACGGCGCGACGTTCATGTTGAACACGACCATCTGGCCGCCGTTGAGGCCGATCCGCAACACGCCGAGCTTCTTGTCCTCGCCCTGCGCGACGGCGAGGGGGTCCACCGCGACGGTGAGATCGGTCTTGCCGTCGTCGACCGCGGCCACCGAGTGGGTGACGTCCGTGTCGACGGTGATGGTCAGGCTGTCCAGGTGCGGCAGCCCCTTCTCGCGCTGCCAGTAGTCGGGGTTGCGGGTGAAGGTCTGCTTGACCCCGCGCTCCCAGGTCACCAGCTTGTAGGGGCCCGCGCCGACCGGCTTGTCGGCGATTCCGGTCGGGCTGGCCCGCAGCGCGGTGGGCGAGGCGATGAAGGCGAGCGAACGGGTCACCAGGTGGTCGAAGTTCGCGTTCTCGGAGATCAGTTTGACGTCGAGGGTGAGCGGGTCGGTGACGGTGAGCGAGAGGATGTTGCTCGCCGCGCCCCGCTGGAAGGAACCGACCTTGGGGTCCTTGTGTCGGTCCCAGTTGAAGCGGACCGCCTCGGCGTCCAGCACCGTGCCGTCGCTGAACTTCACGTTGGGCCGGAGCTTGAGTCGCCACGTGTCGGCTTTGGTGCCCAGGACGGCCAGCGACTCGGCGAGCTGCGGGCGCACGCTGCCGGTGGTGGGATCGGTCCACACCAGCGAGTCGTAGAGCGCGGACATCCGACTTCCGTCGGCGACGTTCACGTACGAGGTGGAGAACGGGTCCAGGCTCGTGGAGTCGCCCGGGAGGCTCATCGTGAGCGAGCCGCCCTGCTTGGGCGTGCCCGCGGCCGATGGTTTGGTGTCGTCGTCGTTCCCGCAGCCGGCGAGGGCGCCGGCCAGCGCGGTCGCCGCGATCAGCGCGACTATTCGGCGGCGGTTACGACACGAGGATCGAAGGGACAACAGGGAAGTACGAGTCACTGCAAGGCCAACCTTCACCTGACGGACCGTCCGGGCAACCGGGCCCGGGCGGCGGACGTGCTTGGTGCCGGGGGCGCCGGCCGACTCGGGGGGAGAGGGCGACGGTGCCCCGGGTGGAGCATGGTGGTGCGTCCGTGCGGTTGTGCTGTCGTGCGGTGGTACGGGGTCTACGGGGGTACTCGACGGTCTGCGACCCGGAGACGAGATGCGTGAAGGCCGGGAATCGAGGAATGATTCCCGGCCTCCACGAACCGACTGGTAAGGGCGCCGTCCCTTTCTACTGCCTTCCGGCGAACGGGTCCATCAAGATCGGGTCACCGTTGTACTTCTGATGACCAGTCAGCCCTTTTTGCCGAGCCGGTCGAACAGGAAGATGCCGTCGTTGCACAGCTGCACGCCGGTGACCCCGGAGTGGAACACGCCCGCGACCACCGCCTCCTGGTAGACCCACAGCGGCATGTCCCGGTCCAACTGCAGCTGGAGCTGGGTATAGGCGGCGCGCCGGCGGGAGGGGTCGGTGGTGTTGCGCGCGTCGTCGAGCGCGCGGTCCACCGCGTCGTCGCCGTAGAAGCAGCAGTTGCTCGGGCTGCCGCGGTGCAGGTACTGGTAGACCACCGGCTCCGGGTCGTCGGCGAGGAGCTGGCTGACCTTGACGTCGAACGCGTCGGCCAGATTCGATCGTTTGACGAACTCGGAGAGGTCGGCGGTCTCCACGTCGAGGGTGACGCCGGGGAACTTCTCCAGCGTCTCCTTCATGTACCGGCCGAGTTCGTCGATCGCGGCGCTCTTGGGCGCGATGAACTTGATCCGCATCGGCTTGGCGCCCTTGTCGGTCACCTTGGCGAACAGCTCGGCCGCCTGCTGCGGCTTGTTCTCCGGCGCCGACAACTGCGGATTGGCCAGCGCGGTGGCCTGGTTGAAGATGCCGCGGGCGGGGGTGCCGGCGCCGCCGAACACGCGCCGGTTGATCTCCTCGCTGCTCAGCGCCAGCACGATCGCGCGCCGCACGTCCGGGTTGGCGGTCGGGCCGCCGGAGGTGTCGAAGCTGAGCAACTGTCCGCCGGACAGCGCCAGGGACTCGACACCGACCCCGGCCGCGCGCGCGGCCTTGAGGGTGAACGCGTCGCTGACGTTGGCGACGTCCGCCTTGCCCTTCTTGACCCGGTCGACCGCCGCGGTGCCGCTCGACTCGTAGCGGAACGTGATGGAGTCCAGATACGGCTTGGCCGGACCCTGCCAGTAGGTCGGGTTCTTCACCAGGGTCAGGTGGTCGCCCTTGACCCAACCGCCCGGGGCCAACATGAACGGACCGGCGCCGACCGGGTGTTCGGCCAGCTTGTCGACGCCCTCGGCGATCGCCTTGGGCGAGGCGATGAAGGACAGGCTGCGCGCGACCAGGCGGTCGAAGTTGCCGTTCGGCTTGTCCAGGATGATCCGCAGCTCCAGCGCGTCCGCGCCGATCTGGCTCTTCATCCCCACGGTGGCGTCGCGCTGGCGGGAGTTGGTGGTGGGCACCGCGTGCGTGTCCCAGTTGATCTTGACGGCCGCGGCGTCGAAGACGATGCCGTCGGTGAACTTCAGATTGGGCCGCATGCGCAGGCTCCAGATCTTGTTCCCGCCGCCCTCCACCGGGGTCAGGCTCTCCGCCAACTGCGGCTGTACGGAGCCGGTGACCGGGTTCGTCCACAGCAGGCTGTCGTACAGCGCCGCCATCCGGTTGCCGTCGGCCTGCGCGGCGTAGGAGGGCAGGAAGGGGTCGAGGCTGCGCGCGTCGGAGGTGGCCAGGATGTCCAGCGAGCCGCCGGCCCGGGGCGTGCCCACCGCGCTGGGCGGCTCACCGGAGTCGGAGCCGCAGCCGGCCGCGGCCAGCAGGCCGATCACCGCGACGACGGCGGCGGCGCGGCGGCGGGCCCGAAGGGCGAAAGGTCGTGCGTGTGCCACAGAAAACGTCCTCAAGCGTGGAGCAGGCCGGCCGGAGGCCGGTCGCCGCGCGAACAGCGCGGTCAGCGCCGTGAGGCTATAGCTCGACACGTGTCGTATCGAGGGCGGGATGCCCGATTAGGACCCCGATCGACCGGCCCGGACACGGCCGTGTACGCACAGCGACGCGGTACGGCCGGTCGTGGGCCGTACCGCGTCGGACGACGGCGTGTCAGTCCTGCTTCGGGGCCTCGGACCCGGGCTCCGCGGCCGGTTCGGCGGCCGCGGCCTCCGCGCCGGCGGGCGCGGCTTCGGCCTCGGGCGCGCCGGCGGTCGCCTCGCCGGCGAACACCGCCGCCTCGCCCACCAGTGGGAAGTGACACGCGACCCGGTGTCCCGGCGCGATCTCGCGCAGCGTGGGCACATGCGCCGCGCACTCCGCCCGGGCGATCGGGCAGCGGGTGCGGAACCGGCACCCGCTGGGCGGGTTCATCGGCGAGGGGATCTCGCCGCCGAGCGCGGGACCGGAGGGGGCGGCCGCCGGGTCGGGCGCGGGCACCGCGTCCAGCAGGGCCCGGGTGTACGGGTGCGCCGGCGTGTCGTAGATCGCCGCGGTGTCCCCGGTCTCGGCGATGGTGCCCAGATACATCACCGCGACGTCGTCGCTGATGTTGCGCACCACGGCGAGGTCGTGCGCGACGAAGATCATCGACACGCCGGTGCGGTGCTTCATCTCGTCGAGCAGGTCCAGCACCTGCGCCTGTACGGACACGTCGAGCGATGCCACCGGCTCGTCGCAGATCAGCAGGTCGGGGTCGACGACCATGGCCCGGGCGATGGCGATCCGCTGGCACTGGCCGCCGGAGAACTGGTGCGGCCGGCGATCGGAGACCAGCTCCGGATCCAGCCCCACCTGGCGCAGCACCGCCTCCACGCGCGGGCGGATCTGTTCGGCTGGCAGGCCGGAGATGACCAGGCCCTCGGCGACGATGTCGAAGATCTTCCGGCGCGGGTTCAGCGCCGAGATGGGGTCCTGGAACACCATCTGGATGCGCCGGCGCATGGTGCGCAGGCCCGCCTTGGGCAGTGTGGTCAACTCCTGCCCGTCGAAGCGCACCGAGCCCTCGGACGGCTTGGTCAGCTGCAGGATCGCGCGCGCGAGGGTGGACTTGCCGCAGCCGGATTCGCCGACCAGGCCGAGGGTGCGGCCGCGGCCGAGTTCGAAGCTGACCCCGGCGACCGCGTTCATCATCCCGCCGGGCACCCGGAAACGCTGGACCAGGTCGGTGACCGTGAGCAGCGGGTCGGTACCCGTGGCGGCCGCGGGCTTGTCGTCGAGGGCGAGCGCGCCCGGCGCGGTGTCGTCGGCCGTCATGCGGGGGTCTCCTTCATCAGGGACGGCTTCTCGTCGGCGCCGTCGCCCGAGGCGGCGTCGGCGCCGGCCGGCGCGTCGGTGCCGACCGGGTGGTGGCAGGCGAACCGGTGCGTGCCCAGATCCTCGCCCAGTTCGGGGCGTTGCGCGCGGCACAGGTCGTCGGCCGCGCCGCAGCGGGCCGCGAACGCGCACCCGGAGGCGAGCGTGATCAGGTCGGGCGGGCTGCCCGGGATCGCGCGCGGCCGCTGCTCCCGCGGCACGTCCAGGCGCGGCACGGCGCCGAGCAGGGCCTCGGTGTAGCGGTGCCGGCGATGCGCGAACAGGTCGGCGGTGGGCGAGTGTTCGACCATGCGACCGGCGTACATCACGGCGATCTGGTCGGTGCGTCCGGCCACCACGCCCAGGTCGTGGCTGACCAGGATCATGCCCATGCCGCGCTCGGCCTGGATCTCCTGGAGCAGGTCGAGGATCTGCCGCTGCACGGTCACGTCCAGGGCGGTGGTGGCCTCGTCCGCGATCAGCACGTCGGGGTCGCAGGCGAGCGCCATCGCGATGGTCACCCGCTGACGCATGCCGCCGGAGAGCTGGTGCGGGTAGCTCCGCGAGCGCTTGAGGGGTTCGGGGATGCCGACCAGCGTGAGCAGTTCGATCGCCCGCTCGTTGGCCTCCTTCTTGCCCAGGCCCAGGTGCAGCCGCATCGACTCGGTGAGCTGGCGGTCGATCCGCAACACCGGGTTGAGCGAGGTCATCGGGTCCTGGAAGACCATCGCGATCCGGTTGCCCCAGATCGTGCGGGCCTCCTTGCGCGGCACCCCGACCAGTTCGCGTCCGTCCAGGCGCACGCTGCCCCGGATCCGGGCGATCGAGGGGCAGATGCCCATCAGCGAGCGCACCAGCATCGACTTGCCCGAGCCGGACTCGCCGACCAGGCCGAGGGTTTCGCCGCGTTCGATGGCGAAGGACACGCCGTCCACGGCCTTGAGCAGGCCGCGTGGGGTGTCCAGGTGCACCCGCAGGTCCTCGGCCCGCAGCAGGGGTTCGTCCGGCGTGGGCGAGCCGGTCGTGGTCGGCTCCGCCATGGTCACCACGCCACCTTCGTGCCGCGCGGCCGTTGGATCCCATTCATGAGAGCGGTCCCGTCTGTGTGATGGGGTCGAAGCAGGGCACCGGCGACGGCCGTTCGGGAGGGTCCGTCGCCGGTGCCGCGGCTACAGCTTGGTGTCGCGGACGTCGAACTTCGCGCGCAGCCGGTCGCCGATGACGTTGAGCGAGAAGACGGTCAGGAACAGCACGGCACAGGGCACGAACACCTGGGACGGATACAGCGACAGATCGTCCTTCGCGGAGTTGATCATGCCGCCCCAACTGGGCATCGGCGGCGGGATGCTGAGCCCGAGGAAGGACAGCGAGCCCTCCGCGACGATCAGCACGGCCATCACGATCACCGAGTAGGACATCACCGCGGGGAAGGTGTTGGGCAACAGTTCCTTGAAGATGATCCGGCCCGGGCCCGCGCCCATCGCCTTGGCCACCGTGACGTATTCGCGGTTGGACTGGGCGATCGCGCTCGCCTTGGTCAACCGGGTGAAGCCGGGGATGGTGAGCACGGCGAGGCCCGCGGTGATGCTGGTCTGCGACGGCTCGTACACCGAGGACAGCGCGAGCAGCAGGATCAGCGGCGGGAAGGCGAGCAGCGCGTCGGAGAACAGGTCGATGACCATCTCGGTGACGCCGCGGAAGTAGGCCGCGACCAGGCCGAGCAGGCCGCCGACGAGCACGCCGACCACGACCGACACCAGCGCGACGATCATCGACACGCGCGCGCCGAAGGCGAGCCGGGTCAGGTGGCTGCGGCCGAGGCCGTCGGTGCCGAGGAATTCCGGCCAACTGGAGAACGGTGCCTGCTTGGCCTCGCCGAACGCCTTGTCGTACCCGTGCGGGAAGACGTCGGAGGCGACCAGGCTGAGCAGCGCGCCGAGCAGTACGAGGGCCATCCACGCGATGGCGAACCAGAGCAGGAAGCTCGGCCGCTTGCGGGCCTTGCCGCTCTTGGCGGCGGCCGCCGTCGCGGGGGTCTCGCCGACGGCGGGGGCGGTTTCGAGTGTGCTCATCGGGCCCTCACTCTCGGGTCGATGAGGGAGTAGCCGATGTCCACGAGCGTATTGAGCAGCACGTAGATGAGCGCGATGACCACGACCGTGCCCTGCACGACGGGGATGTCCTTGCCGTTGATCGCCTGGTACATGCCCTGTCCCAGTCCGGGGATGGCGAAGTAGGACTCGACGATGACGGTACCGCCGATCAACCGGCCCAGGGTCAGCCCGGAGACGGTCAGCAGCGAGAACGACGAGGGCCGCAACGCGTGCCGGAAGAGCACGTACGGCGTGGACAGGCCCTTGGAGCGCGCGGTGAGGATGAAGTCCTCCTGCAGCGTGGCCAGCATGTCGCTGCGCAACAGGCGCTGGAACTGCGGGATCTCGGCGAGCGCGAGGGCCAGCGCGGGCAGGAACGCGAACTCGATGTTCTTGGCGAAGTCGACCGAGATGTACTCCCATCCGGTCGGCTTGAACGCGAGCATCATCTTCGGGTTGGCGAAGAAGTAGACGAGGATGAACACGCTCACGAAGGTGGGGATGGACAGCAGCCCGGAGGAGACGCCGCCGATCACGCGGTCCACCCGGCCGCCTGCCTTGGCGGCCGTCCACACGCCCAGCGGCACGGCCACGATCAGGGCCATGAGCAGGGCGAAGACGGCGAGTTCCAGGGTCACCGGGAAACGTTCGGCGATGCCGTCCATGACGGAGGTCCGGGTCTTCAGGGACTCCCCGAGGTCGCCGGTGAGCGCATTGCCCACCCAGGTCACGTATCGGACGGGCAGCGACTTGTCGTACCCGAACTCGTGCTCCAGGTCCTTGAGGTCCTGCGGCGTGGAACCGGGGCCGAGCATCTGGGCGACCGGTGAACCGTCCACCAGGTCGGGCAGGGCCGTGGTCGCGAACGTGACCAGGAACAGCACCGGAATCAGGGCCAGCAACTTGCGACCGAGCAGGCGCAACACGACGGTGTCACCCCCTCTCGCTGGTCTGGTCGGTTGACGAGGTCTGTTGAGCATTCCGTGCGGTGGTGCGGTCGCGCCGGCACGACGAGGCCCGGGTCGGCCGGATCACCGGTGGTGACACGTGCCTTGACGGGTCGTCAGTTAAGCGCGGTGATTAATTACGGCAGTGGGCGCGATCAATGTCAATGGATTCATCGCAACCGTTAGCGGGTCGAAAACGTCCGTCGCGAGCCGGCCGTCGGCACGTGTCGACCTGCGGGAACAAGGTGTGGAGAGCAGCTAACTGACGGTGCGTCAGATGTCGTCGACGGGCCGTGTGCGGGACGCGTTCCGCTCACCCCGCGGACATCCCTCGGACACTCCCGGCGACCGGCCGGGTCGGTCTCGGTGACCGGCTCGACGGCCGCGGGTGACCGTCCCGGATGCTCCCGGTGACCGCCCCGAACGCTCCCGGTGACCGGTGGGATCCGGCCGACCGGGGACGTGAGCGGACGTTCATCCGTCGGAAACACTCGTGCGGCAAGCGTCACGTCGGCGAAACACGGGGCGCCACGGCGTGAAACCTCACACCCCGAAGCTCCTTCCCATGAGCTCCCGGAGGTCGGCCGGGGCCACGGAGAAGAGAGGCAGAGTATGGACACGGGTAACACCGCATTCGTACTCCTGAGCGCCGCACTGGTGATGCTCATGACGCCCGGGCTGGCGTTCTTCTACGGCGGCATGGTCCGCGTGAAGAGCGTCCTGAACATGTTGATGATGAGCTTCATCTGCCTGGCTGTCGTGACGGTGCTGTGGGTGCTCTACGGGTTTTCGATGACGTTCTCCACGGACGCCTTCGGCGGCCTTGTGGGCGACCTGGACTGGTACGGCATGCGCGACATCGGGGTCGCGGAACTGTGGGACGGCTACACGATCCCGGTCACGGTGTTCGCGGCCTTCCAGCTGATGTTCGCGATCATCACCCCCGCGCTGATCAGCGGCGCCGTCGCGGACCGCACCAAGTTCACCGCCTGGGCCCTGTTCGTCGCGTTCTGGGTCACCCTGGTCTACTTCCCCGTCGCGCACTGGGTCTGGGCCGCGGACGGCTGGTTGTTCGAGAAGGGCGTGATCGACTTCGCCGGCGGCACCGCCGTGCACATCAACGCGGGTATCGCGGCACTGGCCCTGGTCCTGGTGATCGGCAAGCGGGTGGGCTTCAAGCGCGACCCGATGCGCCCGCACAACCTCCCGCTGGTGATGATCGGCGCCGGACTGCTGTGGTTCGGCTGGTTCGGCTTCAACGCCGGCTCCTGGCTGGCCGCCGACGGCGTCACCGGACGGGCCCTGATCAACACCCAGATCGCCACCGCCGCGGCCATGCTCGGCTGGCTGTTCCTGGAGAAGATCCGCGACGGACACCTGACCACCCTCGGCGCCGCCTCCGGCGCGGTGGCCGGCCTGGTCGCGATCACCCCCGCGTGCGGCGCGCTCAGCCCGCTCGGCTCGATCGCCCTGGGCCTGGTCGCGGGCGCGGTCTGCGCCTGGGCGGTGGGCCTGAAGTACCGGCTCGGCTACGACGATTCGCTCGACGTGGTCGGCGTGCACCTGGTCGGCGGCGTGATCGGCTCGCTCGCCCCCGGCCTGTTGGCCACCGGTCACGTCCAGAGCGACGCGAAGGGCCTGTTCTACGGTGGGGGCTTCGACCAGCTGGGCAAACAGCTGATCGGCGTCGGTGCCGTCCTCGGTTACTCCTTCGTGGTCACGTACATCCTGGGCACGGTCATTCACAAGACCATCGGCTTCCGGGTGTCCGAGGACGACGAGGTGGCCGGCATCGACCGGGTCGAGCACGCCGAGACCGGGTACGACTTCGCCGCTCTCGGCGGTTCCACCCGACCGACGGCGGGCATCGGCACCGCTACGGGCGCGGGTGCCGCGGCACCCGCCGACACGAAGGTGGACGCGTGAAGCTCATCACGGCGGTGATCAAGCCGCACCGGCTCGACGACGTCAAGAACGCCCTCCAGGCGTTCGGCGTGCACGGCCTCACCGTGACCGAGGCGAGCGGCTACGGCCGGCAGCGCGGCCACACCGAGGTCTACCGGGGCGCCGAGTACCAGGTCGACCTCGTGCCCAAGGTCCGCATCGAGGTGCTCGCCGACGACGAGGACGCCGAGGAACTGCTCGAAGTCCTGGTCAAGGCCGCCCGCACCGGCAAGATCGGCGACGGCAAGGCCTGGATCGTCCCCGTGGACAGCGTGGTCCGGGTCCGCACCGGCGAACGCGGCCCGGAAGCCCTGTAGGACCCGATGGCCGGACCCGCCCCGAAGCGCATCCTCGGGGACGGGTCCGGCCGTCGGCCTTTCGGGTCGAGCGCGCGGCGCGCGTCGATGCCCGTGAACGAGGGAGCAGACACCATGGAACCGACCGCCGGCTCGCGCTACACCCGGGCCCGGGACGACCTCCTGGCCGATCCGGCCGGGCCCGCCGGCGCCGCCCGCCGGCAGGCGCTCTGCACGCTGACCGACCGCTGGCTGACCGAGTTGTTCGGCGCCGCCGGCGCCCCGCCGCGGGGCGTGGCCCTGGTCGCCGTCGGCGGCTACGGCCGCCGGGAGTTGTCCCCGGGCAGCGACCTCGACGTGGTCCTGCTGCACGACGGCCACGCCGGCATCGCCGAACTCGCCGAGGCGATCTGGTACCCGGTCTGGGACGCGGGCATCGCCCTCGACCATTCGGTGCGCACCCCCGGCGAGGCGCGCCGGGCCGCCGCCGACGACCTGCGGGTACAGACCGGCCTGCTCGACATCCGACACATCGCCGGCGACCCCGAACCGACCGCCGCGCTGCGCACGTCGATGTTCACCGCGTGGCGCGCCGCCGCGGTGAAACGCCTGCCCGAACTGCACCGGGCCGGCCGCGAGCGCGCGGAACGCCACGGCGAGGTCGCCTTCCTGCTCGAACCCGACCTCAAGGAGGCCCGCGGCGGGCTGCGCGACGCCACCGCGCTGCGCGCGATCTCCGCCTCCTGGATCGCGGACGCGCCGCACGAGGAGGTGGACGCCGCCCGCGCCACCCTGCTCGACGTGCGCGACGCGCTGCACCTGGTCACCGGGCGCGGCGCGGACCGGCTGCTGCTCCAGGAACAGGACGCGGTGGCCCGCCGGCTCGGCCTGCTCGACGCGGACACCCTGCTTCGCCGGGTCTCCGAGGCGGCCCGGGCGCTGGCCTACGCCGGCGACGTGACCTGGCGCGAGGTGTCCCGGGTGCTGGCCGCGCGCGAGGCGGGCGCGGGGCCGCGTCTGTTGCGCCGGGCGCGCACCGGCGGGTCCGCCCGTACCCCGCTGGCCGAGGGCGTGGTCGAGCACGCCAGCGAGGTGGTGCTCGCCCAGGCCGCCCGGCCCGCCCGGGATCCGGTCCTGCTGCTGCGCGCCGCGGCCGCCGCGGCCCGGGCGGGGTTGCCGCTGTCCCGGCACACCGTGGACCGGCTGGCGAGCGAGTGCCCGCCGCCGAGCGATCCGTGGCCGGCCGACGCGCGCGAGGCGTTCGTGGCGCTGATCGGCGCCGGGCGCGACGTGCTGCCGGTCTGGGAGGCGCTGGAGTCGAGGCGGCTGATCACCCGGCTGTTGCCGGACTGGGAGCGGGTGCGCTGCCGGCCGCAGCGCAACGCCGTCCATCGCTTCACGGTCGACCGGCACCTGATCCAGACCGCGGTCGAGGCCGCCGCGCACACCCGCCGGGTGGCCCGGCCCGACCTGCTCCTGGTGGCCGCGCTGCTGCACGACATCGGCAAGGGCTGGCCCGGCGACCACAGCGTGAGCGGCGAGGTGATCGCGCGCGAGGCGGCCACGCGGATGGGCTTCGCCAAGGACGACGTGGACGTGATCGGCACGCTGGTGCGCCGACACCTGCTCCTGGTGGACACCGCGACCCGGCGCGACCTGGACGATCCGACCACCGTGGCGGCGTTCGCCGAGGCGGTGGGTGGCGTGGAAACCCTCGAACTGCTCCACGCGCTCACCGAGGCCGACGCCGCCGCCACCGGACCCGCCGCGTGGAGCGACTGGCGGGACGCCCTGGTCCGGGACCTCGTCGCCCGGACCAGGGCGGTGTTCGCCGGTCGCCCGGCACCGGCGGCGCTCGCGCTGCCGGCCGAGCGGATCGTGGTCGCCGAGGTCTCCGGCGACCTGCCGGTGGTGCGCCTGGAGCCGCTGTCGTTCGGCGCCGAGGTGACCATCGCCGCCGCCGACCGGGTCGGCCTGCTGGCGCTGGCGGCGGGCGTCCTCGCGCTGCACCGGCTCACCGTGCGCTCGGCCGCGATCGACGTGGTCGACGCGCTCGGCGTCACGGTGTGGACGGTGGAGACCGAGTTCGGCCGGCTGCCCGACCCGGCGGCGCTGCGCGAGGACGTGCGCAAGGCCCTGGACGGCGGCCTGGACGTGGCCGCCCGGCTGGCCAAACGCGAGGCCGCCTACCCGCCCCGGCGCGGCGCCCCGCGCGCCCCCGCCCGGGTCGAGGTGATCCCCGACGCGTCCGCCACCGCGACGGTCCTGGAGGTACGCGCCCCCGACAGCCCCGGTCTGCTGCACCGGATCGGCCGGGCCCTCGCCGACGCGCACGTCAGCGTCCGGCAGGCCCGCGTGGGCACCCACGGCGCGGACGCGGTGGACGCCTTCTACGTGGTCGCCCCCGACGGCGCGCCGCTGGCCGCCGCCGAGGCCCGCGGCCTGGCCAGGACCCTGGAGAAGGCGCTGGCGCCGTGACCGGTCGGGCCCGCCGCCGGCGGAACCGGGACGCGTGCCCCCGTCACGACCGCCCGGTGGGCGGTTAGGCTGGGCCCGACACCACCCGTATCTGACGAAGGACCTCTGCCGACGTGTTCGACACTCTCTCCGACCGCCTCGCAGCGACCTTCAAGAACCTTCGCGGCAAGGGGCGGCTCTCCGAAGCCGACATCGACGCCACCGCCCGCGAGATCCGGGTCGCCCTCCTCGAGGCCGACGTGGCGCTCCCGGTGGTCCGCGAGTTCATCGCCCGGGTCAAGGAACGCGCCCGCGGCGCCGAGGTGTCGGGCGCGCTCAACCCGGCCCAGCAGATCGTCAAGATCGTCAACGAGGAACTGGTCGGGATCCTCGGCGGCGAGACCCGCCGGCTGCGCTTCGCCAAGACCGGCCCCACCGTGATCATGCTCGCCGGCCTCCAGGGCGCGGGCAAGACCACCCTCGCGGGCAAGCTGGGCAAGTGGCTCAAGGCGCAGAAGCACCAGCCGCTCCTGGTCGCCTGCGACCTCCAGCGCCCGAACGCGGTCAACCAGCTCTCCGTGGTCGCCGAGCGCGCCGGCGTGGCGGTCTACGCGCCCGAGCCCGGCAACGGCGTGGGCGACCCGGTCAAGGTGGCCCGCGACTCGATCGAGTTCGCCAAGACCAAGCAGTACGACGTGGTCGTCGTCGACACCGCCGGCCGGCTCGGCATCGACGCCGAGATGATGCGGCAGGCCGCCGACATCCGCGACGCGGTCAAGCCGGACGAGATCCTGTTCGTCGTCGACGCGATGATCGGCCAGGACGCGGTGGTCACCGCGCAGGCGTTCCTCGACGGCGTCGGCTTCGACGGCGTGGTGCTCTCCAAGCTCGACGGCGACGCGCGCGGTGGCGCGGCCCTGTCGGTCGCCTCGGTGACCGGCCGGCAGGTCATGTTCGCCTCCAGCGGGGAAAAGCTCGAGGACTTCGACGCGTTCCACCCCGACCGGATGGCCTCGCGCATCCTGGGCATGGGCGACATGCTCAGCCTGATCGAGATCGCCGAGGCCAAGTACGACCAGGACCTCGCGCTCAAGGCCGCGGAGAAGCTGCACGGCGGCGGCAACAACTTCACCCTGGAGGACTTCCTCCAGCAGATGGAGCAGGTCAAGAAGCTCGGCTCGATCTCGAAGCTGCTCGGCATGCTGCCCGGCATGGGCGCGATGAAGGACCAGATCGACAACATCGACGACCGCGACCTGGACCGGGTCGCGGCGATCATCAAGTCGATGACGCCGGCCGAGCGGGCCGACGTGAAGATCCTCAACGGCTCGCGCCGGGCGCGCATCGCCAAGGGCGCCGGCACCGAGGTCAACGCGGTCAACAACCTGATCGAGCGGTTCGTCGAGGCCCGCAAGATGATGGGCCAGATGGCCAAGGGCGGCGGCATGCCGGGGATGCCCGGCATCCCGGGCATGGGCGGCGCCGGCAAGAAGAAGGGCAAGGCGCCCAAGCAGGCCAAGGGCAAGCGCCAGTCGGGCAACCCGATGAAGCGCAAGCAGGAGGCGGCGGCCGAGGCGGCCCGGCGCGAGGAGCGCGCCGCCAACCCGTTCGGGCTGCCGGCGGGCAACGGCGCGGGCGGCGCGGCCGACTTCGAACTGCCCGACGAGTTCAAGAACTTCCTGCCGCCGGGGCAGAAGTAGCGGCGGGGCACCATCGGCGGGCGGGGCC
This sequence comes from Embleya hyalina, assembly GCF_003967355.1. Lineage (GTDB taxonomy): Bacteria > Actinomycetota > Actinomycetes > Streptomycetales > Streptomycetaceae > Embleya > Embleya hyalina. The sequence goes on from NZ_BIFH01000046.1 coordinate 90,724, forward strand.
GCGACGTGGGCGGACCACGTCGCGGCGCACCTCCCGGAGGCGCGGTCCCGATCCGCTCGGACGACGAGGCGAGGATGGAGATGACGGGGGCCATGGACCTGTACACCGTGCCCGGTTGCCGGGTGGGCGTGCGCGCGCCGACCGGGGCCGACGTGGCCGCCTCCGCCGAGGCGATCCGCCGCTCCGAGCACATCTCCCGCTGGAATCCGGCCGACCCGAACGACCTGCCGGACCTGATCCGCCGCCAGGGCGACACCTTCCGCACCTTCCTGGTGGTCGACATCGCCGAGCGCGGCCTGGCCGGCCGGATCAACGTCTCGAACATCGTGCGGGCGCGCTTTTGCAACGCCACGCTCGGCTACGACGCCTACACGCCCTACGCGGGCACCGGCCGGATGACCGAGGCGCTGGCCCTGGTGATCGATCGGGTGTTCGCCGCGGACGGCCTCGCGCTGCACCGCCTGGAGATCAACGTGCAACCCGGCAACGACGGTTCGATCGCGCTGGCGCGCCGGATGGGCTTTCGCCACGAGGGCTTCACCCCGCGCATGTTGTTCCTCAACGACGCCTGGCGCGACCACGAGCGCTTCGCGCTGACCGCCGAGGAGTGGCCGGGCGCGGAGAAGACCATTCTTCCCTCGTAGGGCCGGACGTGGCAGGCTGCCCGCCCATGACGTACGAGGTCGAGCCTGCCGTTCATCCAGAACTCGCCGCGCACACCGCGCACTTCGCCAAGCGCGTATACACCGTGGCGGGACACGTGCACGTCGCCGTGGGCTGGTCCTCGGCCAACGCCGCGGTGATCGAGGGCCCCGAGGGGCTGGTGGTGGTCGACACCGGCAGCGGGGCGGACCTGGCCGCGGTGATCGAGGCCGAACTGCGACCGCAACTGCGCGATCCGAAGGCCCCGGTGCGGGCCGTGGTGGTCACCCACCACCACCCCGATCATGTGAACGGACTGAGCCACTGGGCCGCGACGCCCGACGTGGACGTGTACGCGCACCGGACCTTCCTGGCCGCGCTCACCGACCAGTCCGGGCCCACGCTGCACATCATGGGCCTGCGCTCGGTGTACTCGCTCGGCAACCTCCTCGGCCCCTCGGACACCGAGGGCGTCAACGACGCGGTCGGCCCGCACGCCGGGGTGGGCACGCCGTCGTTCGTGATGCCCACCGTGCTGGTGGGGGACGCGCTGGAGACCGAGGTCGCGGGGGTGCGACTGCGGCTGTTCCACAATCCCGGCGAGACCGACGACGCGATCAGCGTGTACCTGCCGGACAGCGACGTGCTGCTGTGCGGCGACACCATCCAGGGGCCGACCCTGCCCAACATCCACACCCTGCGCGGTTGTCGCTACCGCGACCCGATGCAGTGGGTGCGCAGCATCGACGCGCTGCGCGCGCACGGGGCCGCGCATCTGATCCCCAGCCACGGGCAACCGGTGTCGGGGGCGGACCGGGTCGCCGAGGTGCTGGCCGTGGAGCGGGACTGCATCCAGTACATCCACGACCAGACCGTGCGCCGGATGAACGAGGGGCTGACCCCGGACGAGTTGGCCGAGACGATCGAACTGCCCGAACACCTGGCCTCGTACGCGCCGTACGCGCGGGAGTACTACGGCACCGTCAAGCACACCGTGCGGCAGATCTTCTTCGGCTACCTCGGCTGGTTCGGCGGCGATCCGGTGGATCTGGATCCGCTGCCCCGAGCCGAACACGCGCGCCGGACGGTGGCGCTGATGGGCGGCCGGGAGCGGGTGCTCGGCGCGGCGACCGAGGCGTACGAGGCGGGCGAGTACCAGTGGGCGGCCGAGTTGGCCACGCACCTGACCCGGATCGACCGCGAGGACGCGGACGCGCGGGCGGTCAAGGCCGCCGCGTTTCGCCGACTCGGCTATGCCCAGCTCAACGTCAACTGGCGCAACTGGTACCTGACCAGCGCGGACGAGTTGGAGGACCGGATCCAGCCGATCCTGCCGCTGATCAACTTCGCCGCGGTCTTCGCGCCCAGGGACCTGGTCGCCCGGATCCCGGCCGCGTGGCTGATCGAGCTGTACACCACCCGGCTGCGCGCGGAGGAGGCGCTGGAGGTGGACGCCGTGCTCGGCTGGCGGGTGCTCGGCGGTGTGCACGGCGAGGAGGAGGTGGCGCTGCACGTCCATCGGGGCGTGGCCCGCTTCCTGCGGGAGATCCCGGCGGACGCCGCCGTGGTGCTCGAACTGCCGCGCGAGACCGTGGAGTCGCTGCATCTGGGCCGCACCGATCTGCGCGGTGCGCTGGCCGGCGGGGACGCCCGGACGATCCGGGGCGGTGCGGCGGAGGCGGCGGCCCTGCTCGACCTGTTCGACCCGCTCCAGCCGCGCAGGCCCACCGAGTTGACGCTGCGCTGACCGGCTCGCGGCACCGTCGGCGGGGGTGCTCGGCGCACGATCACGGCGGCGGACGTCGATCGGCCACGCGCCGGACGCCCCGGCCGACCCCCGCACGCCGAGCGCCCCCGCCGGATGTGTGCGGCGGGGGCGCTCGGCGTGTCACGCGGGGTCAGCTCGCGTCGAGGACCAGCTTGCGCACGTACTCGACCGCCTCGGCGACCGGCACCAGCGCCTTCTCGCCGCTCGCGCGCGAGACGATCTCCACGTTGCCCTCGGCCAGGCTGCGGGCGCCGACGGTCACCCGGAACGGGATGCCGACCAGTTCGATGTCCTTGAACTTCACCCCGGGCCGCTCGGCGCGGTCGTCCAGGATCGTGTCCACCCGCTGCCGCCCCAGTTCCGCGTAGATCTCCTCGGCGGTGGTGCGCGACTTCTCGTCCTCGACGTCGAGCAGCGCGACCGCGACCTCGAACGGCGCCACCGCGACCGGCCACACGATGCCGTTCTTGTCGTGGTGCGTCTCGACCATCGCGGCCATCGCGCGCTCGACGCCGATGCCGTAGCTGCCCATGACCGGGGTGATCCGCTCACCGTCCGCGCCGAGCACGTTCACCCCGAGCACGCTGGTGTACTTGTCGCCGAGCTTGAAGATGTGGCCGATCTCGACCGTCTGCTCGACCTCCAGGCCGGTGCCGCACTTCGGGCACGGCTCGCCGGCCACCACCTCGCGCAGGTCCACCCAGCGACCCACCGTGATGTCCCGCTCGACGTCCACGCCGCGCACGTGCGCCTTGTCGACGTTGGCGCCGGTGACCATGTCCCGGCGGCCACGCAGCGCCTCGTCGGCCAGGATCGGCAGGTCGCTCACGCCGACCCCGCCCAGGCTGCCCGGGTACGCGCCGAGCGCGGCCTTGATCTCGTCCGGCGTGGCCGGGCGCACGTCGTTGGAGCCGGTGGTGTCGATCAGCTTCTGCTCGACCAGCGCGTGGTCCCCGCGCAGCAGGGCCAGCGTGAGCTGCCCGCCGACCATGTAGACCAGCGTCTTGATCTGCCGGTCGGCCGCGACGCCGTGTGCCCTGGTCAGGTTCTCGATGGTCTTGACGCCGGGGGTGTCGAACCGCTCCGGCGCGTCGAGCCCCGGACCGTCCTCGATCGGCGCGAGCGTGGACGTGGCCTTCTCCACGTTGGCCGCGTAGTCGCAGTTCGGACAGTGCACGACGAGGTCCTCGCCGGCCGCCGACGGGCACATGAACTCGGTCGAGCCGCTGCCGCCCATGGTGCCGCTGGACGCCTGCACCGCGATCGCCGGGATGTTCAGCCGCTGGAAGATGCGGACGTACGCCTGCCGGTGCGCCTCGAACGAACGGTCCAACCCCTCGGCGTCCAGGTCGAAGCTGTACGAGTCCTTCATGGTGAACTCGCGCACCCGGATCAGGCCGCTCTTGGGCCTCGGCTCGTCGCGGAACTTGGTCTGGAACTGGTACCAGGTCTGCGGCAGGTCGCGGTAGGAGCTGAGTTCGAGCGCGAGGGTCGTGAAGATCTCCTCGTGCGTCATGCCCAGGGCCAGGTCGGTGCCCTTGCGGTCTTTGAGCCGGAACATCTCGTCGCCCATGACCTCCCAGCGACCGCTCTTCTGCCAGATCTCGGCCGGATGCATCGTCGGCAGGATCATCTCCTGCGCCCCGATCCGGTCCATCTCCTCGCGGATGACCCGCACGACCTTCGCGCGCACCCGCACCGCGAGCGGCAGCAGCGAGTAGTGGCCGGCCATCAGCTGCCGGATGTAGCCCGCGCGCACGAGCAGACGGTGGCTGACCGCGTCGGCGTCGGCGGGGTCCTGACGGAGAGTGGGTACGTACAGTTCGGACCAACGCATGAGACCGTGGCGACCTAACGACTAGGGGGAAGGGCGTGCGACCTGCATTCTAAAAGCCGCGCGAGGCTCGGCCACCCGGGTTTTCCCCCGGCCGACGCCCCGGCTTTGGTCGGTGCCCGGAAGTCTGGCAGAATGGCGAGCTGAGTACCCGGGGCATTGCCGGACCCTCTCTCCGCATGCTTACCGTGTCCACGATCAGCCGAGCCTCATGTCCCCACGTGAACGCCGGCTGTTCACCCACGTCAAGATGCAGGAGACACCACTCTCGTGGCAGTCAAGATCAAGCTGAAGCGCCTGGGCAAGATCCGTTCGCCCCACTACCGCATCGTCGTCGCCGACGCCCGCACCAAGCGTGACGGTCGGGCGATCGAGGAGATCGGTATCTACCACCCGATGGAGAACCCCTCGCGCATCGAGGTCGACTCCGAGCGTGCGCTCTACTGGCTGGGCGTCGGCGCGCAGCCGACCGAGCCCGTCGCGCACATCCTCAAGCTGACCGGCGACTGGCAGAAGCACAAGGGTCTGCCGGCCCCGGCCCCGCTGCTGGTCGCCGCGGAGAAGGCCGACAAGAAGTCGCTCTTCGAGGCCGCCGCCCGCGAGGCGATGGACGAGCCCAAGGACGGCGCCACCACGCCGAAGGCCAAGAAGGAGAAGAAGGTCGAGGCCGCCGCCGAGACCGAGACTCCGGCCGCCGAGGGCGAAGCCGCCGCCGAGACCGCCGCTAACGAGGGCTGACCGTGCTCGAGGAAGCCCTCGAACACTTGGTCAAGGGCATCGTCGAGCATCCGGACGAGGTCAAGGTACGGGCGCGTAATCTTCGCCGCGGCCGCATTCTCGAGGTCCGGGTCCATCCCGAAGACCTCGGGAAGGTCATCGGGCGAGGTGGCCGCACCGCGCGTGCGCTGCGTACCGTCGTGACCGCGCTCGGCGGCCGGGGAGTCCGCGTCGACCTCGTCGACGTCGACCAGGTTCGCTGACGTACCCGGACAACACGTCCAACCGGGAGCTGCCCGGCGGAGTCACATCCGCCGGGCAGCTTCTTGGCATTTCCGGTCCTCGGACCATCGGGTTCCAGGGTTTCCGGGCAGAGATTGAGGAGTCGCAGGTGCAGCTTGTGGTCGGCCGTATCGGCAAGGCACACGGCATCAAGGGCCAGGTGACCGTCGAGGTCCGTACCGACGAGCCCGAACTGCGGCTCGCGCCCGGAGCGGTGCTGATGACCGACCCGCCGTCGGTCGGTCCGCTGACCATCGCCGACGGCCGGGTGCACAGCGGTCGACTGCTGTTGAGCATCGAGGGCGTGACCACCCGCAGCGGCGCCGAGGCGCTGCGCAACACGCTGCTGATCGCCGAGATCGACCCGGACGAACTCCCCGAGGACCCCGAGGAGTTCTACGACCACCAGTTGATCGGGCTGGATGTGGTCACGGTCGACGGCGAGGCGGTCGGCGAGATCACCGAGGTGGCCCACCTGCCCTCGCAGGACCTGCTCATGGTCCGCCGGGCGGACGGGCGCGAGGTGATGATCCCGTTCGTGCGGCAGATCGTGCCGGAGATCGACCTGGAGAACCAGCGCGCGGTGATCACCCCGCCGCCGGGCCTGCTCGACGCGGCGGACGCGGTGCTCGCGGTGCCGGACCCGGCGGAGGGCGACACGTCCGAGGACCCCTCGTGAGGATCGACGTCGTCACCATCTTTCCCGAATACCTGGCCCCGCTGGACGTCTCGCTGGTCGGCAAGGCGTGCGCCAAGGGCCTGCTGGACGTGCACCTGCACCAGCTCCGGGACTGGACGTACGACGTGCACAAGACCGTCGACGACACCCCGTACGGCGGCGGCCCCGGCATGGTGATGAAGCCCGAGCCGTGGGGGCTCGCGCTGGACGCCGTGCTGGAGCAGGGCGAGAGCGCGGCGGCCCCGGTGCCCCGGATGATCGTGCCCACGCCGTCCGGCCGGCCGTTCACCCAGGACCTCGCGGTCGAACTGGCCGAGGAGCCGTGGCTGCTGTTCGCGCCCGCCCGCTACGAGGGCATCGACCGGCGGGTCCTGGACGAGGCGGCGACCCGGATGCGGGTGGACGAGGTCTCCATCGGCGACTACGTGCTCGCGGGTGGCGAGGTGGCCGTGCTGGTCATGGTCGAGGCGGTGGCCCGGCTGCTGCCGGGTGTGCTGGGCAACGCGGAATCGCATCGGGACGACTCGTTCGCGCCCGGCGCGATGGCCAACCTCCTGGAGGGGCCGGTGTACACCAAGCCCGCCGAGTGGCGCGGGCGTGAGGTGCCGCCGATCACGGTCTCCGGGAACCACGGCGCGATCGCCCGCTGGCGGCGGGACGAGGCACTGCGCCGGACCTCGGCGCACCGGCCCGATCTGATCGGCCGGATCGATCCCGCGGCGGTGGACAGGAAGGACCGGGCGCTGCTCGCCGAGCTGGGCTGGGTCGAGCGGGACGGCCGGTTTCATCGGGCCGACCCACCTGTGGCAGACTGAGACGCTGTTGCCATGTCCCGATCCGGACCGGGTTCCCCGGGAGCCGGACGGCACCCCTGCCACAGGGGGAGCGCCATTCGGGACCGGCGACCCCCCTTTCGTAACCACGATTCCCCGTGGGTGACCTGTGGCACCCCCGAGAAAGCGACGCGAGATGAACAAGCTCGACCACATCGATGCCGCATCCCTGCGGGACGACGTCCCGGACTTCCGTCCCGGTGACACCCTCAAGGTGCACGTGCGCGTCATCGAAGGCAACAAGTCCCGCGTCCAGGTCTTCCAGGGCTTCGTGCTGCGTCGCCAGGGCGACGGCGTCCGCGAGACCTTCACGGTCCGCAAGGTCAGCTACGGCGTCGGCGTGGAGCGCACCTTCCCGGTGCACACCCCGGTGATCGAGAAGATCGAGCTGGTCACCCGCGGCGCCGTGCGTCGCGCGAAGCTCTACTACATGCGTGACCTGCGCGGCAAGGCCGCGAAGATCAAGGAGAAGCGCTCGGACCGTCCGACGCGCTGAACCGTGCGCCACACCCGGGGTGCCTCGCCCATGGCGAGCCGACCCGGACGCTAGGCTCGTTCGTGATGGACGACGCAGAGCAGAGCAGAGGCCGTGCCTCCACGGCGGAGGAATCCGCCGGTACCTCGTCCACCGAGGTCGTGGAGGCGCGGCCTTCGCGTGTCCTGGGACGGGCGTCGGGCGGGAACGGTCACGGGGGCGGCCTCGACGGGGCGCTCGGGACCGTGCCGGAGGCGCCGAAGTCCCCTGATTTCGCAAAGGATTCGGTGGCGGGCGCGGCCGACGGCACGGGCGTGGCCTCGGCCGTCGAGGCGGGTGCGGACGTGCGGTCGAAGGGGCCGGAGAAGGCCGACACCCCCGAGGACGGGGCGGGTTCGGCGGTCGAGACCGCACCCGAGCCCGGGACCGAGCCGGCGTCCGGCACCGGGACCGCATCCAAGCCCGGGACCGCATCGGGGACCGCGACCGGGGCCGTATCCGACACCGGGACCGAGACCGACACCGGGACCGACACCGGGACCGAGGCCGGGACCGCGACGGCATCGGGGACCGCGACCGACACCGGGATTGCATCGGGGACCGCGACCGCGACCGCGTCCGGGACGGCGACCGACTCCGAGGCCGACGCCGTCGCCGGGAGCGAGCCCGACGTCGACCCCGAGGCCGATTCCGAGGCCGGGTCGGGCGCCGAGGCCGAGGGCGCCCCCGATGCGCCTCGGCGGCGGCGGATGCCCGCGTGGGTCGAACTCCCGCTCCTGGTCGCGATCGCGATGGTCGTAGTCCTCGTGGTGAACTCGTGGGTCGCCCAGCCGTTCGTGATCCCCAGCGGCTCGATGGAGAACACGCTCGAGGTCGGCGACCGGGTCCTGGTGAACAAACTCGCCTACAAGTACGGGGACATCCACCGCGGCGACATGATCGTCTTCGACGGGCGCGGCTCGTTCACCCCCGAGGGCACCGGCTCGCCCAACCCGGTGACCGGCGCGCTGCGCAAGCTCGGCGGGGTGTTCGGCTTCACCAACCCCGACGACAACGACTTCGTGAAGCGGGTGATCGGGATCGGCGGCGACGTGGTCAAGTGTTGCGACACGCAGGGTCGGGTCACCGTCAACGGGGTGCCGCTGGACGAGGGCGACTACCTGCATCCGGGCGACAAGCCCTCCGACTTCCCGTTCGAGGCCGCGGTGCCCAAGGGAAAGCTCTGGGTCATGGGCGACCATCGCAGCAACTCGGCCGACTCGCGCGACCACCTGGGCGACCCCGGCGGCGGCATGGTGCCGGAGAGCCGGGTGATCGGGCGCGCGCAGTGGATCATCTGGCCGTTCGGGCGGATCCAGGGCGCGGATCGGCCGAAGACGTTCGATCGGTCGGACTTCGACCGCCGTGGGTAAACGCGGCAAGCCCAAGGGCGCCCGGGCCGCCGATCCGGTGCCCGCGCGGCCGAGTGCCCACCCCGACGGCGGGGCCGGTCCGCCCCCGATTCCGGAGGTCGCGGGCGCGGTGGCGCTCGGTGAGGCCGAACCCGTCCGCGCCGCGCCGTCGGTCGAGGTGCCGACCCCCGCCCCCGCACGCCGACGTCGGGGCAGGCGTTCGCGGCGCAAGGACAAGGTGGTGCCGCTGTGGCGCGAACTGCCGATGCTCGCGGTGATCGCGCTCGCCCTCGCGCTGCTGATCAAGACGTTTCTGGTGCAGGCGTTCTACATCCCTTCGGGGTCGATGGAGCACACCATCGACGTCGGCGACCGGGTCCTGGTGGACAAGTTCTCGCCGTGGTTCGGGTGGACCCCCGAGCGCGGCCAGGTGGTCGTCTTCAAGGACCCGGGCGGCTGGCTGGGCAAGAAGAACACGGACGACCCGCCGCCCGGACTCAAGCAGGTCAAGCAGGGACTCGTGTTCGTGGGCATGTTGCCCTCGGACGACGAACAGGACCTGATCAAGCGGGTGATCGGGGTCGGCGGCGACACGGTGGCCTGCTGTGACCCGTCCGGGCGAATCACCGTCAACGGTGTTCCGCTGGACGAGCCCTACCTGTACAAGGGCAACGCGCCCTCGGAGAAACGCTTCAGTGTGACCGTGCCCAAGGGGCGGCTGTGGGTGATGGGCGACCATCGCGGTGACTCGGCCGATTCGCGGGCACATATGGATCGGCCCTATCAGGGCACGATCCCGGTGGACGATGTGGTCGGTCGGGCCGTCCTGGTGGCCTGGCCGCTCGGGCGTGCGCATCGGCTGCCGGTTCCGGAGACGTTCGGGAACAAAGCCCTGTCGGTTGCGATTCTCCCGCCCACCCCGGTCGTTATGGGAATGGTGGGTGCGGTTCCGCTGGTCCTGCTACGCCGACGTGTACGCTCGCGCCGGCGCATGCCGGCCCCGTGGGGTCGACATCGACCCGGCGACGTGCGCGGCACGGGTCGGAAATCATCAAGACAGAGCTGTGGGCAGCCGGTGGACAGCCCCGACCGGGTGCCGTGTGGCCTGCACGGGTACGAGGAGGCGCCGTGGGGGAAGTCGTGATCGGAGCGCGATCCGCTGGTGGAGACGACGATCGTGGGCGGGAGCCGCACGAGCGGCATCCGACCGACGCGCCGCACGATCCCGGAGCGCCACCGACCCAACCAACGACCGGGGACGGGCCCCGGCAGTCGCCCGATCTGGTGAAGCACCCGAAGAACGGGGCCGGCGCCGACGCGGCGCCGATCTTTCCGCCGGTGGCGCCGACCCCCGCGACCGGCGGTCCGGGTACGGGCGGTCCGCCGGACGCGGACGGCCCCGGCGGTCCGGGCGACTCCGGCGGATCGGGCGGCTCCGGCGAGCCGGAGGGTGCCGGTGAACCGGAGGGGTCCGGCGCCGACGAGGGCGCCTCGGACTCGGGCGAACGGCGCAAGAAGAAGGGGTCGTTCTGGAAGGAGCTGCCGCTGCTTCTGGTGATCGCGGTGGTCCTGGCGCTGCTCATCAAGACCTTCCTCGTGCAGGCCTTCTCGATTCCGTCGGAGTCGATGGAGAACACCATCAAGGTCGGCGACCGGGTCCTGGTGAACAAGTTCTCGCCGTGGTTCGGCGCGGAGCCGGAACGCGGCCAGGTGGTGGTCTTCCACGACCCGGGCAACTGGCTCCAGGAGGCGCCGAAGCAGTCGGACAACGCGGTGGTGCGCGGGCTGCAGAAGGGCATGTCCTGGGTCGGCCTGATGCCGTCCGCCGATGAGAAGGACCTGATCAAGCGGGTGATCGGGGTCGGCGGCGACCGGGTCCAGTGTTGTGACGCGCAGGGCCGGCTCATGGTCAACGGCAAGCCGTTGGACGAGAGTTCGTACCTGAAGAAGGGCGTGGCCCCGTCGACGAAGGTGTTCGACGTGACCGTGCCCAAGGGCCGGATCTGGCTGATGGGCGACAACCGGGACAACTCGTCCGACTCGCGCTATCACATGGACCAGCCGTTCAACGGCACGGTGGACAAGGACCAGGTCATCGGGCGCGCGTTCACCGTGGTGTGGCCGCTGAACCGGATCCACGGCCTCGGCGTGCCGGGCACCTTCGACCAGCCGGGCCTCGGGCTCGACGTGATCGGCGGCACCCCGATGGTGGCCGGGCTGATCGGGGCGGTGCCGCTGGTGTGGTGGCGGCGCAGGCGGCGCGGCGGGCCCGAGGAGCGTACGGCCACGCGCCCGCCCTCGGCGGCGCCGCCGGCCTGACCGCCGACCTCTCGCATTCGGCCGGGCGCTCGGGAATCCCCTCCCGCGCGACCCGGCCGTTCGCGGCTCGGGGCACAATCCGGGGATGACGACTCAACCCGTGTCATGGCCCGGAGACGTACCGGAGCCGGTGCCGGACTACCCCGCCGACCTGGCTCCCGACCTGGAACGACGCGCGGTGCGCGTGGTGATGCTCGACCCCGACGACCGGGTGCTGCTGTTTCGCACCCGGGTGCCCGAATCCGACCCGTCCGACTGGTACGACCTGCCGGGCGGCGGCCTGGACCCCGGGGAGACCTATGTGGACGCGGCCGTTCGGGAGATCCGGGAGGAGACCGGCCTGCGGATCGAGCCCGCCGAGGTGGGGCCGCCGACCTGGCGGCGGAGTGTGACGTGGGTGCGGCCGGGGCATCGGCGGGTGCAACACGAGTTCGTGGTCCTGGTCCGGGTCGCCGAGCGGGCGCCCGCGGTCTGCGAGGACCGTTCGTTGTGGACCGCGGACGAGCTGGCCGAGTACCAGGAGGCGGTGTGGTGGCCGGTGGACGAGATCCGGGCGGCGCCGGCGCGGTTCTACCCGGGCCGGCTGCCCGAGCTGCTGCCGAGGTTCCTCGCCGGCGAGCTGATCGACGAGCCGTTCGAGTGGTGGAACGGCTGAGCCCCGCGGCGCCGGCGGGTCGACGGCCGGTCGATGCGGGCCGTCGGGAGTGTCCCGGACGGTTGTGCCATGGTGCGCCGGTGGGCGCGAGGGTCGCCGGTACACAATGGGAGGCGTCAGCGAAGCGCAGGAGCGAGGGGCGCGCATGAGTGCGGAAGATCTCGAAAAGTACGAGACCGAGATGGAGCTGCAGCTCTACCGCGAGTACCGCGACGTCGTGGGTCTCTTCAAGTACGTCATCGAGACGGAAAGGCGCTTCTACCTCACCAACCAGTACGAGCTGCACGTGAGGTCGGCCGACGGGGAGGTCTTCTTCGAGTTGTCCATGGCGGACGCGTGGGTGTGGGACATGTATCGACCCGCGCGATTCGTGAAGAACGTCCGGGTTCTCACCTTCAAGGACGTCAACGTCGAGGAATTGACCAAGAGCGAATTCGAGATGCCCGCGGGCAACGAAGGGTTCGGCGGCTGAGCGGACCCCGCGCGCCCGCAAGGGCGGTATCCACAACGACCGGTTTGTCCACAGGTCACGGTGGGTCGACACACGACCACCTCCGGCTCCGGCAGCGTCGAGCCCGGAGGTGGTCGTTGTGCGGACCGATGCGGGTGGCAGGGAGGGTCGGGGCGGTCCGGCCCGGCAGTCCCGGAACGGCGCGGTGGGGCGCTACGGCGAGCGGGTCGCGGCGCGCTATCTGACCGAGGCGGGCATGGCCGTTCTGGCGCGCAATTGGCGCTGTCGGGACGGCGAGATCGACATCGTCGCGCGCGACGGGCCGGTTTTGGTCGTGTGCGAGGTCAAGACCCGGCGCGCGGGCGGGTTCGAGCACCCGCTGGAGGCGATCGGCCCGGCCAAGGCCGCCCGGCTGCGGGTGCTGGCCGAGCGCTGGCGGGCGGCGCATCCGCTCGCCGGGCCGCCGGGGCGCGAGGTGCGGATCGACCTGGTCGCGGTGGTCGCGTCGGTGCGCGGGGCGGCCGGGGTCGAGCACGTCCGGGGGGTGTGCTGAGTGGGCTTCGCGCGCACCCGGTCGGTCACCCTGGTCGGGGTGGACGGCGTCGTGGTGGAGGTGCAGGCCGACCTGGAGCCGGGGGTGACCACGTTCACCCTCGTGGGCCTGCCGGATCGAACCCTGGTGGAGTCCAAGGAGCGGGTCCGGGCGGCGGTGGTCAACAGCGGCGAGGAGTGGCCGCAGCGCAGGCTGACGGTGGGGTTGTCGCCGGCGACGGTGCCCAAGACCGGATCGGGCTTCGACCTGCCGATCGCGGCGGCGATGCTGGCGGCGGCGGGCGTGCTGGATCCGCGCGCCATCGAGGACCTGGTGATGATCGGCGAGCTGGGCCTGGACGGGCGGCTGCGGCCGGTGCGCGGGGTGTTGCCGGCGGTGATGGCCGCCGCGGCGGCCGGGTGCGCCCGGGTGGTGGTGCCCTCCGTGGCGGCCGGCGAGGCCGAGTTGGTGCCGGGGGTCGCCGTGTGGGGGGTGACCTCGCTGCGGCACCTGCTGGCGAGGCTGCGCGGGGAGCCGGCGCCGGCCGAGCCGGAGGCGGTGCGCGACATCGGTCTCGGCCCCGATCCGCTCGCCGTGGTCGGCACCCTGACGGCGGGCCCGCCGGCCGGGTCGGCGCCCGCCGATCTGGCCGACGTGGCCGGTCAGGGCCGGGCCCGCCGAGCCCTGGAGGTGTGCGCCGCGGGCGGGCACCACCTGTTCCTGCTCGGCAGTCCGGGCGCGGGCAAGACCATGCTGGCCGAGCGGCTGCCCGGGATCCTGCCGGCGCTCGACGGGCCGGCCTCGCTCGAGGTCAGCGCGGTGCACTCGATCGCGGGCACGCTGCGTCCCGACCTGCCGCTGGTGACCACGCCGCCGTTCTGCGCGCCGCACCACAGCGCGACGATGCCCGCGATCGTCGGCGGCGGCAACGGCCTCCCGCGCCCGGGCGCGGTCTCCCTGGCCCATCGGGGCGTGTTGTTCCTGGACGAGAGCCCGGAGTTCGGCGGGCGGGTGCTGGACGCGCTGCGCCAGCCGCTGGAGTCCGGCACGGTCACCGTGGCGCGCAGCGGGGGGATGTTGTGCTTCCCGGCGCGGTTCCTGCTCGTGATGGCGGCCAACCCGTGCCCGTGCGGGCGGTTCTCCGGACGGGGTCTGGACTGCACGTGCTCGTCGCTGATGCGGCACAAGTACCTGGCCCGGCTGTCCGGGCCGCTGATGGACCGGATCGACGTGCGGGTCACCGTGGACACGGTCTCCCGCGCCGAGTTGTTCGCCCCGGAGGGGGCGGGGGAGCGGTCGGAGGTGGTGGCCGCACGGGTGCTCGCGGCCCGGGAGCGGGCCGCGCGGAGGCTGGCCGACACGGGGTGGACGGTCAACGCGGAGGTGCCGGGGCGTGAGCTGCGCACCCGGTGGACGGTCGACGCGGACGCCCTCGACCGGGCGGCGCGCGACATGGAGCGCGGCTTCCTGACCGCCCGAGGCCTCGACCGGGTCCTCCGCGTCGCCTGGACCCTCGCCGACCTGCACGCCCACCCCCGCCCCACCCGCTCCGACGTGGACACGGCCCTCGAACTCCGCACGGGAGTGATCCGAGGCGACACGGCGAACGACGACGGATACGAGGGATGAGGAACCGCCGACACGACGCCTCGGCCCACCACGGCCATCGGCCCGCCCGCCCCCACGCGCTCGCGGCTTCGTGCGCGGCGGGTGGGGCGATGCGGACGCGCAAGGCGGGTCGGCGGAAGCGGGACGGGTGGGAGTCGCGACGGCTTTGGTGGGGGCAGGCGGGTCGGCGCCCAGAGGATCCCGCCGCCACCCGTCCCTGGCGCCGCCGTCGACCTGCTCGCCCCGAGGCATCGGTGACGCGCGGCCCACGGCCGGTCCGCGTCCGTTGCGGGCCGACGTTCGGGTCGCTCCGTCACCGGGTGGATCCGGCCGCGCCGTCGACCCGTTCGTCCCGGGCGGCTGCGGGGCGCGGTTTCGGGTCGGTGCGCGTCTGTTGTGGGGCGACGTTTGGGTTGCTCCGTCATCGGGTGGATTCGGGAGCGGCGTGGACCCGCTTGTCCCGGGCGGCTGCGGCTTCGGATCGGCCTGTGTTCGGCGCGGTCCGCTCGGCCGGCCGCCTCCCCCGGGTGGCCGGTGTGGCGGTCGGAGTGGGCGGAGCGTGCGAGCCGACGCAGGTGCGGGCGGTCGGCATCCGGGGGTGGTGGTTTTTCGGAGGGGGTGCGGGGTCGAGGTGGGGAGGCGGGGCGCGTCGGGGGTGCCGGCGGGAAGCGTCGAGGACGGAAGGTGTGGGGGTGGGTGGGGTGGAGCCGTTGCCTTGGGGGGACGGGGGCTTTTCCGAGCGGGACGCGGAGGGGGAGCGGGTGGCTCGGGCGGTGTTGAGCCGGTTGGTGGAGCCCGGGGACGCGGTGTTCGGGCGGGCGGTGCGGGTGTACGGGGCCGCTCGGTTGTTGCGGGACCTGCGGGGGCGTGGGCCGTTGCCGGGGGAGTTGGCCCGGCGGGATCCGGCGGGGTATCGGGTTCGGCTCGGGTCGCGTGATCCCGACGAGGACACGGCTCGGCTCGCCGAGGTGGGTGGGAGCTTCCTGGTTCCCGGCGATCCGGGGTGGCCCACCCAGCTCGACGACCTCGGGGACGCCCGGCCGCTGGGCCTGTGGACGCGGGGCGCGACCCCGCTGCGGCTCGCCGCGCTGCGGTCGGTGGCGGTGGTGGGCGCGCGGGCGTGCACCGACTACGGCGCGCACGTCGCGGGGGCGCTCGCGGCCGAGCTGGCCGAGGCGGGCTGGACGGTCGTCTCCGGTGGCGCGTACGGGGTGGACGGCGCCGCGCATCGGGGGGCGCTCGCGGTGCGCGGGTCCACCGTCGCGGTGCTGGCGTGCGGTATCGACGTGAACTATCCGCGTGGGCACGAGCGGCTGCTGACCCGGATCGCCGAGGAGGGCGTGCTGGTCACCGAACTGCCGCCGGGCGCACATCCGACCCGCTACCGCTTCATCGAGCGCAATCGGGTGATCGCGGCACTGACCCGGGGCACCGTGGTGGTCGAGGCGGCGTTGCGGAGCGGTGCGCTGATCAGTGCCCGCCGGGCCGCGCTGCTCGGCCGTCAGGTGATGGGCGTGCCGGGTCCGATCGGCTCGCCGAGTTCGGCGGGCGTACACGTGCTGCTGCGCGAGCCGGGGTCGGTCCTGGTGACCCGGGCGGCCGAGGTGATCGAGCAGGTGGGGGTGATCGGCGACGACCTCGCGCCGGTCCTGGTCGGCCCGAGTCGCCCGGGGGACGATCTCCCGCCCGAGCTCCGCCGGATCCTGGACGTGGTGCCGTGGCGCGGCGCGCTGTCCACGGCCGCGATCGCGCACGAGGCGGGATCGGCGCCGACCGCCACGCGACGCCGACTCGACGTGTTGGCGGCCCGCGAACTCGTCGATCGCACCTCGAAGGGGTGGCGTCGCCGTGGCGGTGCTTGACCTGGGGCCGCAGTGATCATCACCGTGAGGGGAGGAGGCCCGATCGAGGAGGTGTGCCACACCCGTGACCGACGAGCGCGCGCCCGAGAACGCCGCCCCGGACAGGATCACCCCACCGGCGACCGCCGTCGCCCCGACAACGACCCGACGCCGTCCCCCGGGACCCACCCACCGCACTCCGACGGAGCCCGCGGCGGCACCCGCTCCCGAGCCCGCCCCCCACCGCACCGCCGGACCCGGAGCGGACATACGAGCGGGTGCAACCGCCCCGGTTCGCACGCCGACGGCCGCCCTCGTCGTCGGCCGGCCCACGGGACCCACCCGCGGCCCCACCGCCCCGTCCCGCGGCGGCGCGGCCGCACCGGGGCCCGGCGCCGATGCCGTGCCGGCGGGTGGCCCCTCCACACGCGCCACCCGGGGTGTCGGTTGCTCGCGCGCCCGTGCCGGGGTGTGGGGGCGTGCGGGGGTCGGGGTGTGCGCCCCCCGGGGCGCAGGGCGACCCCGAGCGACCCCTTCGCCTCGGTCCGAGACGGTTCGGCGCGCGCCGGGCGGCTTCGGGTGGGATGCCGTGATTCGGGCGACCGGGGCCGAGCCCCGCCGTTGTAGCGCTCGGGAGTCGTCAGGTCACGCTACGCTCGCGAGGACCCAGATCTACACGCACGTTTCCGTGGAACGACACAAGGCCACGTATGCCCAAGCACACCCCAGGGCGTAAGAGCGCCACCGCGGCCGCGTCCGAGGACGGACCGGCCGTCACCGTCGAGGACGGTGGCGCTTCCAACCGCGCGCTGGAGAACCTTTGGAGCGACTTCAAGCGCTCGGGGGACCCCACCCTGCGGGAACGCCTCATCCTGAATTACTCGCCGCTCGTGAAGTACGTCGCCGGGCGGGTCGGCGTCGGCCTTCCGGCCAATGTGGACCAGGCCGATTTCGTCTCGTACGGGATGTTCGGCCTGATCGACGCGATCGAGAAGTTCGATCTTGATCGCGCGATCAAATTCGAAACCTATGCGATCAGTCGCATCCGCGGCGCGATCATCGACGAACTGCGCGCGCTGGACTGGATCCCCCGATCCGTCCGACAGAAGGCCCGCGCGGTCGAACTGGCGTACACGGGACTGGAGGCCAAGCTCAACCGCACCCCTTCGGAGGTCGAGGTGGCCCGTGAGATGGGCATCGCGCTCGAGGACCTGCACGCGATCTTCAGCCAGCTCTCGCTGATCAACGTGATGGCCCTCGACGAACTCCTGCACACCGGCCAGGACGGCGGCGACCGGCTCAGCCTGGTCGACACGCTGGAGGACACCACCGCCGACGACCCCGTCGAGGTGGCCGAGAGCCGCGAGATGCGCCACCTGCTCGCCCGCGCGGTCAACGCGCTGCCGGAACGGGAGAAGACCGTGGTCACGCTCTACTACTTCGAGGGACTGACCCTGTCCCAGATCGGCCAGGTGCTCGGGGTGACCGAGAGCCGCACCTGCCAGATCCACACCAAGGCCGTGCTCCAACTGCGCGGCAAGTTGTCCGACGCGCGGTGAAGGCTTCGCGCAGTGTTCGCGGCCCGGCCTTCGTCGAATGTCGGAGTGGTTCCTTAATGTGGACAAGTGGACAGCACATCGGCAGACGCGGCGACACCCCGTTCCGTACCGCGACGATACGGACCCGACGACCTCGCCCGCTGGGTCCCCGAGCCCAACAAACGACGCGGGCGCACCGCGTTCCAGCGGGATCGGGCCCGGGTGCTGCACTCGGCCGCGCTGCGCCGACTCGCCGGCAAGACCCAGGTGGTCACCCCCGGCGAGAGCACCCCGGCGGGCCAGGACAGTCCGCGCACCCGGCTCACCCACTCGCTCGAATGCGCCCAGATCGGCCGTGAGCTGGGCCAGGCGCTGGGCTGCGACCCGGACCTGGTGGAGACCGCCTGCCTCGCGCACGACCTGGGCCACCCGCCGTTCGGCCACAACGGCGAACGCGCCCTCGACGAGGCGGCCAAGAGTTGCGGCGGCTTCGAGGGCAACGCGCAGAGCCTGCGCCTGCTCACCCGACTCGAGCCCAAGACGTTCGGCCCCGACGGCCGCAGCGTCGGCCTCAACCTGACCCGCGCCGGCCTCGACGCGGTGCTCAAATACCCGTGGCCCCGGCGCGAGGACAAGCACGCCTACGGCGCGTACGACGACGACCGGGCCGTGTTCGACTGGGTGCGCGCGGGCGCCGACCCGAGCCGCCGCTGCCTGGAGGCCCAGGTGATGGACTGGTCCGACGACGTCGCCTACTCCGTGCACGACCTGGAGGACGCGGTCCAGTCGCACCGCCTCGACCTGGTCCGCCTGCGCGACGCGGGCGAGCGCCGCGAACTGCTCGACCTCACCGTGCGCCGCTACCGCCCCGACTGCGTGGCCGACGAACTCGGCGAGGCGCTGGACCGGTTGCTCGCGCTCGACTTCTGGCCGGCGGGCTACGACGGCTCCCGCCGCGCCCAGGCCCGGCTCAAGAACGCCACCAGCGGCCTGATCGGCCGCTTCTGCCTGGCCGCCGAGCACGCCACCCGGGAGCTGTACGGCACCGCACCGGCCCTTCGCTACGCCGCCGACCTGATCGTCCCGCGCGAGATCCGGCTCGAATGCGCGGTTCTCAAGGCGGTCACCGCGCGCTACGTGATGGCGCGCGAGGGCGCCGAACAACTGCGCGAGCGCCAGCGCACCGTCCTCACCGAACTGGTCGAACTGCTCGCCGCCGGCGCCCCCGAGCGACTGGACGCGTCACTGCGCGACGACTGGATCGAGGCCGACACCGACGCGGCCCGGCTGCGCGTGGTGATCGACCAGGTCGCCTCCCTGACCGACCGCGCCGCCCTCACCCTGCACGCCACGCTGACCACCCGATGAGAACGGGCCGACCGGTCACCGCCCCCGTGTGTCGGACGGACCCGTAGACTCGACGATCGTGGCCGGCCGTATCCGTGAAGAAGACGTCAGGCGGGTCCGCGAGACGGCACGCATCGCGGAGATCGCCGAACAACACCTGCAACTGCGCAACGCGGGCGGAGGAAACTTCAAGGGGCTCTGCCCCTTCCACGACGAGAAGTCCCCGTCCTTCCAGGTCAGCCCGGCCAAGAACCTCTGGTACTGCTTCGGCTGCGGCGAAGGCGGCGACGTTCTCGACTTCGTCATGCGCCTGGACCACACCACGTTCTCCGAGACGGTGGAGCGGCTGGCCCAGCAGTACGGCATCGAACTGCACTACGAGGAGGGCGGCTACACCCCCGGGCGCCAGCAGGGCCGGCGCACCCGCCTGGTCGAGGCGCACCGGATCGCCGCCGCGTGGTTCGCCGAGCAGCTCGGCACCCCCGAGGCGGAGACCGCCCGCCGATTCCTCGCCGACCGGGGCTTCCCGCAGGACGCCGCGGAGCGGTTCGCGCTCGGCTACGCGCCCAAGGGCTGGGAGAACCTGGTCCGATTCCTGCGCGGCAAGGGCTTCACCCCGCAGGAGATGCTGGAGGGCGGGCTGGCCGGCGAGGGCCGCAACGGTCCGAGGGACCGCTTCCGCGGCCGGCTGGTCTGGCCGATCCGCGACATCACCGGCGACGTGATCGGCTTCGGCGCGCGCAAGCTCTACGACGACGACAACGGCCCCAAGTACCTGAACACCCCCGAGACGCCCATCTACAAGAAGTCCCAGGTGCTCTACGGCCTCGACCTGGCCAAGAAGGAGATCGCCAAGTCCGGCCGGGCGGTCATCGTCGAGGGCTACACCGACGTGATGGCCTGCCACCTCGCCGGCGCCGGCACCGCGATCGCCACCTGCGGCACCTCCTTCGGCGACGAGCACATCAAGGTGCTGCGCCGACTGCTGATGGACTCCGGCGAGTTCCGCGGCGAGGTGATCTTCACCTTCGACGGCGACGCCGCCGGCCGCAAGGCCGCGCTGCGCGCGTTCGAGGAGGACCAGAAGTTCGTCACCCGCACGTTCGTCGCGGTCGAGCCGGGCGGCCTGGACCCGTGCGACCTGCGCCTGGAACAGGGCGACGAGGCCGTACTCGCGCTGATCGACGCGCGCGTCCCGCTCTTCGAGTTCGCCATCCGGAGCCGGATCGAGGGCCACGACCTGTCCACCGCCGAGGGCCGGGTCGCCGCCCTCGACGCCGCCGCGCCGGTCATCGCCGGCATCAAGGACCAGGCACTGCGCCATACCTACGCGGTCCGACTCGACTCGATGCTGGGCTTCCTGGACGAGAAGTTCGTGGTCGGCCGAGTCGCCCAGGTCAACCGCTGGCAGCGCGAACGGGCCGCGCGCGGCGAGCGCGGCGGCGGCCCCACCCAGGGGCCCGCCGCCCCGGCGAACGGCCGACAGCCGGCGGCCCCGCAGCGGCCCGCGGGCTTTCGACCCGACCCGCGCGACATGTGCCAGGCGGTCCAGCGCGAGGTGCTCAAGCTCGCGCTCCAGACGCCCGCGCTGGTCGCGCCCGCGTTCGACCACTACGAGGCGGACGAGTTCACCGCCCCGCCGTACGCGGCGGTGCGCACGGCGATCGCCGCCGCCGGGGGGGTGTGCTGCGACCTCGCCCAGACCCCGAACTGGGTCGGCGAGGTGCGCGCCGCGGCCCCCGACGACGCCGTGCGGCACATGGTCACCGAACTGGCCGTGGAAAACATGCGGTTGAGCAGCGACCCGGACCGGGCGTACGCCGACGGCAACCTGGTCCGGCTGCGGGTGTTCTCCGCCGAACGCCGGATCGCCGACGCCAAATCCCGCCTGCTGCGCCTGGACCCGGGCCGCGACGCGGAGGAGTACGGCTGGGTCTGGCAGGAACTGACCACCCTGGAGACGTACAAGCGGGCCCTGATCGACCGAGGCGCCGAGGCCCTCTACGCCCCGGGCGGCTGACCGCCGCCCGCCCGGCCGGCCGAAGGACCCGCACCGGCGCCCGGCCCCGCCGAATCGGGCGAACAGCCCACACCAGGCGAGATTTCCCCGCCCGGACTCTCGGCTACAGGCCCCCTCGTACAGCAGACTGGGGAAGGTGCATCGGCACACCAGAGGGGGGAAAACGCCCGGCGGCGACCCCGCCCACACGGAACGGACGGATGAGCCTGAACCGGGCCCGGCCACCGTCCTCACGAAGCACGTCACCCCAGGAACCGCGCCACCCACCCCGATCGCGGTCGAGGCGACCACCGCGCCGGCCGCCGACGGCGAACCCGACGAACTCTCCCGCCCCGCCGAATCCACCGGCTCCTCCGCCGACCTGCTGCGCCAGTACCTGCGCGAGATCGGCCGGGTGCCGCTGCTGAGCGCCGTCGACGAGGTCGACCTGGCGCGCCGGGTCGAGGCCGGACTGTTCGCCGGCGCCCGCCTGCTCGACGACCCGCCCGCCGACCCCGCCGCCCGGGACGCGCTCGCCACCCTGGTCCGCGACGGCGAACGCGCCAAACGCCGGCTGATCGAGGCCAACCTGCGCCTGGTGGTGTCGATCGCCAAACGCTACGTCGGCCGCGGCCTGGGCCTGCTCGACCTGGTCCAGGAGGGAAACCTGGGGCTGATCCGGGCGGTGGAGAAGTTCGACTACACCCGGGGCTTCAAGTTCTCCACCTACGCCACGTGGTGGATCCGCCAGGCGATGAGCCGGGCGCTGGCCGATCAGGGCCGGACCATCCGGGTCCCGGTACACGTGGTCGAACTGATCAACCGGGTCATCCGGGTCCAGCGCCGACTGTTGCAGGAGCGCGGCGAGGAACCCACCGCCGAGGACGTCGCCGCCGTGCTCGACCTCACCGCCGAGCGGGTCACCGAGATCCTGCGACTGGCCCAGGAGCCGGTGTCGCTGCACACCCCCGTCGGCGAGGACGAGGTGCTGCTCGGCGACATCGTCGAGGACACCGACGCGACCGCCCCGGCCGAGGCCGCCGCCTACCTGATGCTGCGCGAACACCTGGAGGCGCTGCTGTCCACGCTGGGCGATCGCGAGCGGCAGGTGGTACAGCTCCGCTACGGGCTCGCCGACGGCGAACCGCACACGCTCGAGGAGATCGGCCGGGTCTTCGGGGTGACCCGGGAGCGAATACGCCAGATCGAGTCACGCACGCTGTCCCGGCTCCGCGAGCGGTCGTACTCGGAGCAACTGCGGGGCTATCTCGACTGATCCCTGGCGTTTCGGCTTACGTCTGGTGTCAGAATTCGCCCATGCCGACAAGCCCACCCACCCTCGTCGCCGGGGTGCACTGCTCAGCG
Organism: Embleya hyalina; assembly: GCF_003967355.1. Lineage (GTDB taxonomy): Bacteria > Actinomycetota > Actinomycetes > Streptomycetales > Streptomycetaceae > Embleya > Embleya hyalina. The sequence continues at coordinate 113,000 of NZ_BIFH01000046.1, forward strand.
CACCAGTTGCGCATTCTCGTCTGCGACGCCGCGACCGGTACGCCGCTGCGCCAGGGGCGCGCCGCGTACGCGGAGGGCGCCTCGACCACGCCGGGCGCGTGGTTGCGGGCCTTCGGCGAGGCCGCGGCGGGCGGTCTCCTCGACGGCGTGGCGGCGATCGCGGTGGCCGCGCAGAACCACGGCGCGGTGCCGCTGGACGCCCAGGGGGTGATCCTGGGGCATCCGCTGCCCGACGAGGACCCCTCGGCCTCCGGTGCCGCCGCCGACCTGGTCGACGCGCTCGGCGGCCCGGCCGCGTGGACGGCCGCCACCGGCGCGGTGCCGGGCTCCTCGTCGGCGATCGCGCAACTGCGCCGGTTCGCCCGATTCGAGCCCGAGGCGGTGACCCGGATCGCCACCGTGCTGCTGCCGCACGACTGGGTGACCTGGCAACTGCTCGGCTGCCCGCCGGACCCGGTCACCGACCGGTCGGACGCCTCCACCACGGGCTACTACGCGACCACGGGGGAGTGGCGCGAGGACCTCATGCACCTGGCCATCGGCCGGGTGCCGCGCACGCCGATCGTGCTGCCGCCGGGCACCACCGCCGGGCGCACGCCGGAGGGGATCCTGGTCGCGCCCGGCACCGGTGGCGAGGCGGCCCTGGCCCTCGGCGCGGACCTGGCCGACGGCGACGTGGTGGTGGCGCTCGGCACCACCGGCGTCGCGTTCGCGGCACACCCCGTGCCGCTGGCCGACCCCGCCGGCGTGGTCGGCTCGTACGCCGACGCCACCGGGCGATACCTGCCGCTGGTGCGCACCCTCAACGCGGCCCGGGTGCTGCGCGGCACCGCCTCGATGCTGGGCGTGGACGCCGAGGAGTTCGATCGCATAGCGCTGGAGTGCACGCCGGGCGCGAGCGGATTGGTCCTGCTCCCCTACTTGGAGGGCGAGCACATCCCCGACCTTCCGCACGCGGCGGGCACGCTCACCGGGCTGCGCCGGGAGAGCATGACCCCGCCGGCCCTCGCGCGTGCCGGGGTGGAGGGCATGTTGTGCGGTATCTCGGACGCGTTGGACGCGCTGCGCGACCGGGACGTGGCGGTGGAGCGGCTGATCCTGATCGGCCCGGGAGCACGTTCGGCGGCGGTGGCGGGGATCGCGCCCGCGCTGCTCGGCGTACCGACCGCGGTGCCCCCGGCGGCGCTCGCGGGCCGGTTCGTGGCCCGGGGCGCGGCCCGGCAGGCGGCCTGGGCGCTGTTCGGGGTGCTGCCGGAGTGGCCCGCGGACATCGACACGTTCGTCGAGCCCGACGAGGACGAACTCGCCCTCGGCGACGCGGTCCGAGCCCAGTACCGCGAGGTACGCAACCGCCTGCACCCGGGCGCGGTGACCCCACCACGAGAAAGCGCCGAGACGAGCGGCCGCCACCGAAGAGGCTGACCGCCCCCCCGAACCACGACCCCCGAATCTCCACCCGACCACAGCGGCCCGCGACCTCGCCGTCCGCCGGGGCCAACGCCCGACCGCCGACGCACCCGCACTCCCGTCGGTCGGCCAGGCCGTCGGGGTGTTTGTCCGACCGCCGGCATCCGCGACGTCGCCGGCCGGGCAAGCCGCCGGGTTCCGAGCGGGCTACCGGCTCCAGGCCCGGCCGCAGCTGCCCGCGACCTTCCCGGCCGGGCACGCCGCACGGGTTGCATGCGGGTCGCCGGGTCCATGTCCGGTCGCCGGTGCCCGTGACCTTGCCGATTGGGTGTGCCGCCGGGGTCCGTGCCCGCTATCGGGTCCGTGCTCGGCCGCGGTGCCCGCGGATCCGTGGAGGCGGGTGGGCATGCCGGCGGTCGCGCCCGTGCCGGCAGGACCCGACGGGCCCACGGGTGCCCCCGTGGGTCCGCCCGGGCCTGCCGTGGGCGCCGTCCGAGGTGCTACAGCCCCTGTCCGTGGCGCGACGACGTCACCGAGGTGCCGTTCGTGCCGTGTCCGCCGAAGCGGTCCGGCAGGTGCCGCCCCACCCGCTCGGGGAGGTGCTCGCCGAGCGCGCGGCCGGCCTTGGCGCCCGCCTCGCGGCCGAGCCCGGCCGCCGCGTGCCCGGCCTTCTGCGCCGGCGGGCTGCTCGCCACCGTGCCGGTGAGCTTGCGGATCTGCTCGTACCGCTCCCGCCCGGCCTTCGCCCCCAGGACGTAGCCGATGGCGAGGCCGGTGACGAAGGTGAGCTTGTTGATCATGGTGTCCTCCGCGGTCGTTTGTCCCGCCCGTGCACGTCAGCGCCTACCCGGGCGACGTGCGTAGGCAACCTGTGAGGTCCTACCGGAAAAACCCTGGTGCGGGCCACCCCTCGGAATGCGCTAATGTATTCCACGCAGCGGCCGCCAGACGGTCCGACGCAATCCCGCATAGCTCAATTGGCAGAGCAGCCGGCTGTTAACCGGCAGGTTATTGGTTCGAGTCCAATTGCGGGAGCCATCGACAGCGCCCGCCGGTCCGCCGGCGGGCGCTGTCGCGTATCCGGGCCGGCTCGCTCACTCACTCCCGGTCCGGGCCCAGAACTCCTGCCAGGACGGCCACTTCTCGGGCAGCTGCGCGTCGGTGATCATCGGATTGTCGGGGAAGTGGAAGCGCCCCGGGACGGCCAGCGGATGCTCCAGCACGTCGGCGGCGTAGAAGGCTCTGGGCTTGCGGCTGCGGAAGTACCAGCGCCCGTCGCGCCGTTCGTAGCGATCCCAATACTGCATCGGCATCACCACCCACAGGTCGCCCACCTCGTGCTCGGGACGGCAGTACACGACGCCGGTCGCGTGGTCCTCGTCGACCAGGTCGATCACGTGGTTCCCGATCAGGTGGAAGGTGATCCCGTACGGCCGCAACACCGGATCGAACCACTCGGCGAGCGCGGCCCGACCCACGCCGCCGGCCCCCGTGCGCACGTCCGGCACGAACAGGTCGGCCAGCGCCGGTACGTCGCGGCTGTCCAGCGCCAGCGCGTAGCGGGCGGCCAGTTGGCGAATCTGCTCGTACGCCTCCAGGCGATCGAGCCGGGTGGTGATCGAATCCGACATGCTGCCTCCGTAAGCTGACGGCCAGTCAGATATCACGGTGTCAGACGACCGCCCCGGACCACGCCCCGGGTCGGCCCGTCGGGACGCCCACCCCGTGGGGAGCGCGCGCATGGTCGACGTCGGCATCTATCTGGACCTGCGCAATCCGGCCGAGTGGCGGCAGGACTGGTCCCGGCTGTACGCCTTCACGCTGGAGGTGTGCGAGGAGGCGGACCGGCTCGGTGTGCACTCGATCTGGACCACCGAGCACCACGGCTTCGACGACGGCTACCTCAGCCAGCCGCTCACCCTGGCCGCCGCGATCGCCGCGCGCACGAAGCGGGCCCGGATCGGCACCGGCGTCACCATCGCGCCGCTGCGCCACCCCGCGCACCTGGCCGAGGAGGCCGCGATCGTGGACCTGGTCAGCGGCGGGCGGCTGGAACTGGGCATCGGCACCGGCTACCGCAGGCCCGAGTACGAACTCTTCGACCGGGGCGACCTGCTCGCCACCCGATTCGGCGCCACCGACGCGAGCGCGCGCGAGATCCGCCGGTTGTGGGAGACCGGCACGATCAGCCCGCCGCCCGTGCAGCGCCGGCCGCGCATCTGGCTCGGCTACCAGGGGCCGCAGGGCGCGCGACGGGCCGGGCTGCTCGGCGAGTCGCTGCTCACCGCGAACCCGGCGATGGCCGCGCCCTACCTGGACGGCCTGCGCGCCGGCGGCCACGATCCGGCGACCGCGCGGATGGCCGGACTGCTCAACGGCTGGATCACCGAGGACCCCGAGCGGGACTGGCCGGTGGTCTCCCGGCACCTCGCGCACCAGTGGGACGGCTACCACCGGTACGCGGTGGAGGGCACCGGGGCCGAGCCGCCACGTGCGATCGACCCGGACCGCTGGCGGGCGCGTGGGTTGTCGGCGGCGCCCGGCCACTTCCTGCACGCCACCCCGGAGGACGCGGCGCGGGAGATCCGGGCGTACGTGGCCGATACGCCGATCGAGACGGTGTGGTTCTTCGCCTCGCTGAGCGGGATGACCGAGGACATGGTCCGCGCCCACGTGACCACGCTGTGCTCCCGCCTGGCTCCGCTGGTGGCGTAGCGCCCCGCTCGCCCCCGGCGCCGCGACGGGCACCGGGGGCGAGGAAGCGGCGGGCGGACCGCGAGCGCGGCACCGACGATCGACCGTCCGCGACCGACGGCGGGATACGAACGGTTTCGGGCAGGATGAGACCACGCCCGCGAGGATCCCCCCGGGCGTTGGTCGGGCCTGACCGGTTATGCTGCGTCAGGCTGTCCGGCAGCGGACGGCAAGGGGCGGTAGCTCAGCTGGTTAGAGCAGGGGACTCATAATCCTCTGGCCGTGGGTTCGAGTCCCACCCGCCCCACCCGTTCTTCTCGGCGCCGTCGAGCGCCGGCCGCTTCGTGCCCTCGTGCCGTGTGCTCACGTGTCGACTCGTCCCACCCGATGGGTTGGTTGCTGTGTGTTGTCGGGCGACTCTTTTCCGTAGTCGAGTGAGAGCTTAGCGGGCTCATGACGGGTTCCGGGAGTGAAATCACTCGAACGGGCTATCCCCATGTGTATCCCTGGCGGGACGTCACCTCGGCGAGCGTGCGCTGGCCGGACGCGCTCGGGTGGAACCAGTCCCAGTGGCTGACGTCGTTCTTGCCGAACCGCTGGGTGTTCACCACGCCGCCGTCGTAGCGGCAGTTGGCCCAGGTCGAACACACCTCGCGCAGCTTGGCGTTGTACGCGGTCACCCGGTCGCGGACCCGCTGTCGGCGGTCCAGCGCGTCGGGCTTGGTCGACTGCGGGTCGTCCAGCATCGACTGGCACACGTTGCCCACCGCCCACACCGCGCGGGCCACGAACTCGTCGTGCCCGGTCTCCCACATGCGTCCCAGGTCCGGGATGCTGACCACGAGCACGCGCGTGCTCGGCAGGCCGGTGCGCAGGATGCCCAGGGCGTCGCGGAACTGGTTCTCGTAGGTGCCGGGCGAGGTCATCTCGTCCACGGTGTGCCGACAGGCGTCGTTGGCGCCGATCAGGATCGTGACGTAGTCGACCCGCTGGTCGACCGCCTGGCGGGCCTGACCCGCCAGATCGGTCATTTTCGCGCCGGTCTTCGCGTTGTTGAACACGGCGTCGGCCGGCAGGCCGAGCCGCTTCGCGTGGCTGTTCACATCGGCCGAGGTGCCCGTGGCCCACGACTTCTCCGGGCAGTCCTGGAGCGGTGAACAGGTATCGAACCCTCGGGTGATCGAGTCGCCCAGGGCCGCCATCGATCGAGGGCGGGGCGGCACGGTCGCGGTGGGTGGTTTCTCGGGTGCCGGCGACAGCACCTTGCCGTTGGGCTGTTCGGCCGAGGTCGGGTTGCCGGGCTTCGGGGTTTGCCCACCGCTCGGCCCGGCAATAAGCCGATCCCCGGCAGCGGCCGGATCGGCCTTGTCGCCGTCACCCGAATCCATGCAGGAGGACAGCGTCAACAACGCCGCGACCATCGTCGCGGTTGCCGCCCCTACTCGTCGTTTCCGACCCACGCCGCCCCCTCCGCCCCCTAGCATCGACACGACGATGTCCATCGACGGTATGTCACTCCTTCGTGTGAAGGCCGACAATGCCGGGAGTGGCGTCGTCGGCGGCCGGGCACGTTGAGTGCAGTGGCTCACCATTCCGATACGGTGAGTAACGAATTGTTCCTTCACATCGGACAATTGCCCACATGTGATTACGGACAGCAACTGGTGCCTGTGGTACATCCGTGGTCTGTGGGGCACAATGGAAGACCGGGATTCGAACAGGCAGTCCGAGACAAGGGTTGAGGCCGCTGGGGAAGGCGAACCTCGTCCTTGAAGCCTGGAGGTCCCGGTGACGACACGTGGAGTTCTGTACGTGCACTCCGCGCCGCGTGCGCTGTGCCCGCACGTCGAGTGGGCCGCAGCGGGCGTTCTTGGCGTGCGCGTGAGTCTGGACTGGGTCCGCCAACCGGTGGCGCCCGGCATGTTGCGGGCCGAGCTGTGCTGGCAGGGCGCGCCCGGTACCGCGTCGCGCCTCGCCTCGGCGTTGCGCGGATGGCACCTGCTGCGCTTCGAGGCCACCGAGGAGCCCTCGGCCAACGCCGAGGGGGAGCGCTACAGCAACACCCCCGAGCTCGGCATCTTCCACGCCGTCACGGGGGCGCACGGCGACATCCTGATCCCGGAGGACCGGCTGCGCGCGGTGCTCGGTCGGGCGGCGCGGGGCGAGGTCGATCTGCGCTCCGAGGTGGAGAAGTTGCTCGGCAAGCCGTGGGACGACGAGTTGGAGCCCTTCCGCTACGCGGGCGAGGGCACCCCGGTGCGTTGGCTGCACCAGGTGGTCTGAGCACGCGGGGGATCCCCGAGACGAAGACATGCGTATAGACATACCGATACGAGCGGCCCTCCCGAATCATCCGGAAGGGTCGCTCGCGTCTCCGCCTTGGGACCGAGAGCGACCGTCGGAGCGGGCCGGCGGCGGATGCGCCCCGGAGTCACGGCCGGTCGAACGATCGTCCTGGCGTGGGTGATTCGTCCCTCTTGTGGATCGCCCCGGGGCGGTCGGCCCCGGTACCCGAGTACTCGCGGGCACGTCGATCACCGGTCCGTCGCGCCCGGTTCGGCCGCGAACGTTCGTGCCCCCGCCGCGAGATCCGCGACGGGGGCACGAACGAGTGTGCGAACAAGGGGTCTTACTCGAAGCTGCGGAAGGCGACCACGACGTTGTGCCCGCCGAAGCCGAACGAGTTGTTCAGCGCCGCGATCGCGCCGTCGGGCAGCGTGCGCGGCTCGCCCCGCACGATGTCCAGGTCGACCTCGTCGTCGAGGTCGTCGACGTTGATCGTGGGCGGCGCGAGGCGGTGGTGCAGGGCGAGCACGGTGGCCACCGACTCGACCGCGCCGGTGCCGCCGAGCAGGTGACCGGTCATCGACTTGGTGCTGGTGACGGTGACCTTGTCGGCCGCCGTGTCGCCCAGCGTCGCGCGGATCGCCTTGAGTTCGGTGACGTCGCCCGCCGGGGTCGAGGTGCCGTGCGCGTTGACGTGCACGATCTCCTCCGGCTCCAGCCCGCCGTCCGCCAGGGCGAGCGCCATCGCGCGGGCGATGTCGCGGCCGGTGGGCTCGGGCTGGGCGATGTGGTGGCCGTCGGAGCTGAGTCCGGCGCCCGCGACCTCGGCGTACACGCGGGCCCCGCGGGCCGCCGCGTGCTCGGCGCTCTCCAGGATCAGGACGCCGGCGCCCTCGCCCATCACGAAGCCGTCGCGGCCCTTGTCGTACGGGCGGGACGCGCGCTGCGGCTCGTCGTTGCGCTTGGACATCGCCATCATGTTCGCGAACGCCGCCATCGGCAGCGGGTGGATCGCGGCCTCGGTGCCGCCGCAGACCACCACGTCGGCGCGGCCCGAACGGATCATCTCCAGGCCGTAGGCGACCGCCTCGGCACCGGAGGCGCACGCGCTCACGGGGGTGTGCACGCCGGCCCGCGCGCCCAGCTCGATGCCGACGTTGGCGGCCGGGCTGTTGGGCATGAGCATCGGCACGGTCAGCGGGCCGACCCGGCGCGGGCCCTTCTCGTGGAAGGTGTCCCACGCGTCGAGCAGGGTGGTGACGCCGCCGATGCCGGAGGCGATGGCCACACCCAGGCGGGTCGGGTCCACCACGAGGGCGTCCGGGGCGTCCTCGGGCGCGGTGTTCTTCGCGGCGTAGCCGGCGTCGAGCCAGGCCTCGCGCGCGGCGATCATGGCGAACTGGCCGGAGCGGTCCAGGCGCCGCGCCTCGACCTTCGGCATGACCTCGAGGGGTTCGACCGCGATCCGCGCGGCGAAGGTGACCGGCAGTTGCTCGGCCCATTCCTCGGTCAGCGCCCGCGCGCCGGACGTGCCCGCGAGCAGCGCGGACCACGTGGTCGCGACATCGCCGCCGACCGGCGTGGTCGCACCCAGACCGGTGACCACCACGGCCCGTGTGGCGTCGTTGCGCTCGGTCGACTTCACTGTCTTCTCACTCTCACGCTGGGGGTTCGGGCGGTCCGGCGCGCCGAGGGTGCGGCGATGCCGGGGCCCGTGGTGTGACTGCGACGGACCGGGCCGGACGCGCGAACGCGGTCCGGCCCGGAGAACGACCGGCGCTACATCCGATCTAGGCGGCGGCCTTGACGATGTAGTCCACCGCGTCGCGGACGGTCTTGAGGCCCTTGACGTCGTCGTCCGGGATCTTGACCTCGAACTTCTCCTCGGCCGCCACGACGACCTCGACCATCGACAGCGAGTCCACGTCCAGGTCGTCGATGAAGGACTTGTCCAGCTCGACCTCGTCCTGGGGGACGCCGGCGATCTCGTTGACGATGTCGGCGAGGCCCTCGAGGACCTGCTCCTGGCTAGCCATGATGCTCCTTGATTGGAATCTCTTGTGGTGACGGTAAAGCTGTGCCGCTCGTCCGATCGGCGCCTCGCGGCGACCGACGGGGGACTACGGAAGCGTAATGACCTGGCCCGCGTACACGAGGCCGGCCCCGAATCCCATGATCAACGCGGTTCCGCCGCTGACCGCTTCGCCGCTTTCGAGCATGCGCTCCATGGCGAGCGGGATGGACGCGGCGGAGGTGTTTCCGTTCTCGGCGATGTCGCGGGCGACCGGCACCTCGGGGGGCAGCTTGAGCGCCTTGATCATCGCGTCGGTGATCCGCATGTTGGCCTGGTGCGGGATGAACGCGTCCAGGTCCTCGGCCTTGACGCCGGCGGCGTCCAGGGCCTGCTCGCAGACCTTGGCCATCTCCCACACGGCCCAGCGGAAGACCTTCTGGCCCTCCATCTTGAGCGTGGGGAACTCCTGCTCGCGGTCGTCGCGCAGGTCGTTCCAGTCGATGGTCTGGGTGATCGCCTCGGACTGCGAACCGTCCGAACCCCACACCACGGGACCGATGCCCGGGGTGTTCGACGGGCCGATCACCACGGCGCCCGCGCCGTCGCCGAAGATGAACGCGGTGCCCCGGTCGGACAGGTTGGTCAGGTCGCTCAGCCGCTCGACGCCGATCACCAGGACGTACTCGGCGCTGCCGCCGCGGACCATGTCACTGGCGAGCGAGACGCCGTAGCAAAAGCCCGCGCAGGCCGCGGAGACGTCGAAGGCCGCCGCCCGGCCGCCGCCCGCGCCCAGGCGGTGTGCGATCTCGGTGGCGATCGCCGGGGTCTGCTTGAGGTGGGTGACCGTCGAGACGATCACGCAGCCGACCTGCGAGGCGTCCAGACCCGCGTGCGCGAGGGCCTTGCCGGCCGCCGCGATGGACATCTCGGCGACGGTCTCCTCGGGGGAGGCCCAGCGCCGGGTCCGGATTCCGGAACGGGACTGGATCCACTCGTCGGAGGAGTCGATCCGGTCCACCAGCTCGGAGTTGGGCACGATCCGGGCCGGGCGGTAACCGCCGACGCCGAGGATGCGCGCGTGCGCGGCTCCGGCGCGGGGGATGATGGTTGCGGTCACGCGTGGTCCTCCCGTACGGGTTCGAGGCCGGGTGGGTTCGCGGCCGGGTGCAGAGCGGGTGTCGCGACGGGGGTCACGACGGGCTCTGGGGGCCGGCCGGGCCGCCGTGCGCCTCGACCAGCTTCCGGGCGGCCTCGAGGTCGTCCGGAGTCTTCAGCGCGACCGTTTCCACACCCGGCAGGGCGCGCTTGGCCAGAGCGGTCAGGGTGCCGGCCGGGGTGACCTCGATCAGGCCGGTCACACCCAGACCCTTCATGGTCTCCGTGCACAGGTCCCAGCGGACCGGGTTGGAGACCTGGGTGACCAGGCGCCGGACCACCTCGCGGCCGTCGTGCAGCACGGTGCCGTCGGAGTTGGACAGGAACGGGACGCTCGGGTCGTGCACGGTCACGCCCGGGACCAGTTCGGCCAGGCGGTTCACCGCCGGTGCCATGTGCTCGGTGTGGAACGCGCCGGCCACGGCCAGCGGTCGCAGGCGCGCCTTCTCCGGCGGGTCGGCGGCGAACGCGGCCAACTGCTCCAGCGTGCCGGCGGCGACGATCTGGCCCCCGCCGTTCATGTTGGCCGGGGTCAGGCCGTGCTCGGCGATCTTGGCGAGCACCGTCTCGGGGTCGCCGCCCAGGACCGCGCTCATCCCGGTCTGCGTGACCGCCGCGGCGGCGGCCATCGCCCGGCCCCGCTCGCGCACCAGGGTCAGCGCCGTCTCGGCGGTGATCACGCCGGTGCCGGCCGCGGCGGTCAGCTCGCCGACGCTGTGGCCGGCGGCGGCGCCGACCGCGTCGCGGAGATCGTCGGGCCGCGGGAACAGCGCGAACGCGGCCACCAGACCCGAGGCGACGAGCAGCGGCTGGGCCACCGCCGTGTCCCGGATCTCGTCGGCGTCCGCCTTGGTGCCGTAGTGGATCAGGTCGAGGCCGGTGACGGCCGACCACCAGCGCAGCCGATCGGCCACGCCGTCGAGGTCGAGCCAGGGGGCGAGGAATCCGGGCGTCTGAGCGCCCTGTCCGGGGGCGACGAGTACGAGCACGAGGTCAAGCCTCTCTCCTGCGGGGGGTGGCATCCCCTTATCGGCAGGGACGAAGATCCGATGGTGACTTTGTTGGGTTCGTACAAATAGGTACTGACTAGCTCTCGATCGCGGCCAGTCGGCCGAGGATCAGCGAGACCTGGAGGGTGAATGCGGAACGGGTCTCGGTCGGTACCAGGCCGGTGACGTCCACGACGCGTCGCAGCCGGTAGCGCACGGTATTGGGGTGGACGAAGAGCATCCGGGCGGCTCCTTCGAGACTCGCCGCCTGCTCCAGGTAGACGGAGAGCGTCTCCAGGAGCGCGGAGCCGGCCGCGTGCAGGGGTATGTAGATCTCCTCCACCAACTGCTCCCGGGCCTCGTCGTCCCCCGCGAGCGCGCGCTCGGGCAGGAGATCGTCCGCGGAAACCGGGCGCGGCGCGTCGGGCCAGGCCACACACGCGCGGTGTCCCGACATCGCGGCCTGGGCGGAGCGCACGGCGGCCAACAGGTCGGGCACCTGAGGGCCGACCACCACGGGCCCCGGGGCGAACTGGCCGATCAGCGACCGGGTCGCGCGGATCGGGTCGTCGGTGCCGCCGAGGATCACCACGAGCCGCTCTCCCTGCACCCCGGTGAGCACGTTCAGCCGGGCGTGTCGGCCCGCCCGGTGGATGCCGTCGACGACCTCCTGGGCGTCCGCGTCCGGGGCGTTGCCCACCACCACCATGACCGAGTCCGGCGAGCCCCAGCCGAGCGCCGAGGCCCGGGACAGGATGCCCTCGTCGGCCTCGCCGCGCAGCAGCGAGTGCACCACCAGGGCCTCCAGGCGGGCGTCCCACGCGCCGCGGGTCTCGGCGGCGTGCGCGTACACCTGCGCGGTGGCGAAGGCGATCTCCCGGGAGTACAGCAGCAGCGACTCGCGCAACTCCTGCTCGTAGCCGGGCGCGGCCAGGGTGGCGATCTCCGCCTCGACCACCTCGATGGTGGTGCGGATCAACTCGACCGTGTGCGGCAGCGTGATGGTGCGGGTCAACTCGCGCGGCGCGGTGCCGAACACGTCGGCGCTGACCTTCTGCGGGGTCTCCGGATGCCGGAACCACTCGGTGAACGCGGAGATGCCGGCCTGGGCGACGAGACCGATCCAAGACCGGTTGTCGGCGGGCATGTTCCGGTACCAGGGAAGCGCCTCGTCCATCCTCGCGAGCGCCGCGCCCGCCAGGGCGCCGGCGGACTTCTCGAGCCTGCGGACGGTCGCGGCGCGAAGATCGGGATTGGGACTCACGTGGCCATTGTCCTCTGTTGGGCGGGCGGGAATGCCAGGGGTTGGGTTTGGGTGGGGGTGTGGGTGGGCTGGGGGGTGGGGTGGGTGTGGGGTGGGTGAGGGGGTGGGGGTGCGACGTTGGCGATGCTCGGGGGCGCGAGTTGTGACGGGGGTGAAGCTTGGGGGTGGAGTCGTAGCGGGGGCGAAGTTCCGGGGTGGAGTCGTGTCGGGAGCGAAGCTCCGGGCCGGAGACGCAACGTGAGCGAAGCTCTGGGGCGGAGACGCAACGTGAGCGAAGCTCTGGGGCGGAGACGCAACGTGAGCGAAGCTCTGGGGCGGAGACGCAACACGAGCGAAGCTCCGGGGTGGAGTCGTGTTGGGAACGAAGCTCCGGGCCAGAGACGCAACGCGAGCGAAGCTCTGGGCCCGAGGCGCAACGTGAGCGACGCTCCGGGGCGGAGTCGTGTCGGGAACGAAGCTCGGGGCCCGAGG
>NZ_BIFH01000047.1 GCF_003967355.1 Embleya hyalina
TCCCGTTACGACTCCGCCCCCGAGCGTCGCTCCCGTCGCGTCCCCGCCCCCGCGTCGTGTTCGCCCCGTCCCTTCGCGCCTTCGGCTCCCGCCATCCCGTGCCCGAAAGCTTCGTGGGCCGGTCGGCGTCCATTACCCGGTGTCGTTTCGCGTGTCGCGTTTCGGGCGGATCGGGTGGACTCGGGGGCGGCCGTCCGGGCCGCTGTCGACGGTGACGGTTGCCTGGTAGTGCTCGGCGATCGTGTCGGGGGTGAGTACCTCGGCGGCCGGGCCGGAGGAGACCGCGCGGCCGCCGACCAGCATCAGCAGGCGGTCCGCGTACTGGGCGGCCACGCTCAGGTCGTGCAGGGTGGTCAGGACGGTCAGGCCGTCGGTGATCCGCAGCGTGTCGACCAGTTCCAGGACCTGCTGCTGGTGGCCCAGGTCGAGGGCGGTGGTCGGCTCGTCCAGGAGCAGCACCGGGGCCTGCTGGGCCAGGGCGCGGGCCAGCACCACACGCTGCCGTTCGCCGCCGGAGAGCCGGCCCACGTCGCGGTCGGCGAAACGGCCCAGGTCGAGGCGGTCGAGCACCTCGCTCGCGATGGCGCGGTCGCGGCGGCCCGGGCGAGCCAGGTAGCCCAGGTGGGGGGTGCGGCCGAGGAGGACGTACTCGTGGACGGACATCTGGTCCGGCACGACCGGGTTCTGGGCGGTGTAGGCGATGGTCCGGGCCAGTTCGCGCGCGGAGAGGCCGCGGACCGGGCGGTCGGCCACGGTGATCTCGCCCACGTGGGGGAGCAGGCCGGCGACCGCCTTGAGGAGGGTGGACTTGCCGGCGCCGTTGGGGCCGATCACCGCCACCCATTCGCCGGGTTCGACGTCGGCGCGCACGTCGCGCAACACCGGGACGCCGTCCCGGTCGACCCCGGCCTCGCGCAGCGACAGGCGCGCGCTCACACGTCCACCTTCCGGGTGCCGCGCAGCACGAGGACGAAGAACGGCGCGCCGACGAACGCGGTGACCACGCCGATCGGGAGTTCGCCGGGCGCGGTCAGGGTGCGGGCGAGCACGTCGGTCAGGACCAGGAACGTGGCGCCGCACAGCAGCGACATCGGCAACACCCGCCGGTAGCTGCCGCCGACGAAGCGGCGCACGAGGTGCGGCACGACGATGCCGACGAAGCCGATCAGGCCGCTGATCGCGACCGCCGACGCGGTGGCGAGGGACGCCGCGAGCAGCACCACGAGCCGGACCCGGCCGGCCCGGACGCCCAGGCCCGCGGCCTCCTCGTCGCCCACCGACATCACGTCCAAAAGGCGGCCGTGCAGGACCAGCACCACCGTGCCGAGCAGCGCGTACGGCAGGACCATGCGCAGGTCGGCCCAGCCGATCCCGGACAGCCGGCCGAAGATCCACGAGTAGATCCGGCGCAACTCGTCGGTGTTGGCGGACTGGACGTAGGTCTGCGCGGCGGCCAGGAACTGGGCGACCGCCACACCCGCCAGGACCAGGTTCGCGGTACCGCCGGAGCGGTTCGCGGTCGTGCCGATGGCATAGGCGAGCAACACCCCGCCCATCGCCCCGACGAAGGAGGCGAGCGGCACCACCGGCACGCCGCCCACGCTGTCCCCGTGCGCGTACACGATCACCAGCGTCGCGCCCAGACCCGCGCCGGAGGCGGCGCCGAGCAGGTACGGGTCGGCCAGCGGATTGCGGAAGACGCCCTGGTAGCCGGCCCCGGCCAGGGCGAGCAGCCCGCCCACCATCACCGCGGCCAGCACGCGCGGCAGGCGCAGGTCCATCAGCACGGCGTGCTGTACCGGGGACAGCCCGTGGTCGACGTGCACGAGCGGCAACTCGTCGAGCAGCGCGAGCACCACCCCGCGTGCGGGCAGGTCGGCCGCGCCCACGATCAGACCGAGGACGACCGCGCCGACCAGCGAGGCGCCCGCGCAGAGCAGGGGCAGCAGCGCCGGTCGCCGTCGGGTCGCCAGGAGGTCCCGCATGGGCCGGCCGTCAGCCCTTCGCCGCACCGGCCCTGGTGACCGCGTCCGCCACGGCCCGGACCAGGTCCACCACGCGCGGACCCCAGCGCGAGGCGATGTCGTCGTCGAGCGCGACCACGCCGCCGCCGCGCACGGCCTTGAGCCGGTCCCAGCCCGGGCGCTTGGCCACCGTCTCGGCGCTCTGCCCGCCGCCCCCGGCGTCGGCGAGGAAGATCAGGTCGGGGTCGGACTGCACCAGGGCCTCGGCGGACAGCTGCGGGTAGCCCGAACCGCTCTTGTCCGCCTCGTCGGCGATGTTGCGCAGACCGAACTGCGCGTACACCTGACCGATGAAGGTCTTCGAGGTCGAGGTGAACAGCGTGTTGTCCAGCTCGTGGAAGTAGGTCAGCGGCTTCGCCGGCTTGGGCGTCGCGGCGACGACGGCCGCGATGTCGGATTTCATCCTCGTCGCCACCTCGCCCGCCTCGCGGCTGTGGCCGGTGGCCGCGCCCAGCGTGTTCAGCTGCGCGTAGGAGTCGTCGAAGGTCTTCGCGGCGGGCGTCAGCACCACCGGGATCCGCAACTTGTTCAGGGCCGCGACCACGCCGTCGGTGTCGTCGGTGGTCACCACCAGGTCGGGCGTGTAGTTGCTGATCGCCTCGACGTTCGGCTTGAAGCCGGACAGCTTGGTCTTGGGCGCGTTCGCCGGGAAGTTCGACTGGTCGTCGACCGCGGTGACCTGGCCGCCGGCGCCGATCGCGTACAACATCTCGGTCGCGGTGGGCGCGAGCGAGACGATCTTCTTCGGCGCGGCGGGGATGGTGACCTTGGCGCCGCCCGAGTCCACGGTCGCGGGGAACGCCTTGGTGTCGGGGCCCGACCCGGTGCCGGACGCCGCGGGCGCGCCCTGGGACCTGTCGTCCTTCGAGTCGTCCGAGTCACCGCACCCGGTCAGGACGAGCGCGCCGAACAGCAGCACGGCGGCGGAACGCAGCAGGGGCACGGATCTCAACGGAAACTCCAGGTCCACGGGACGCGGCAGGCGTCGGGACCCGTGGGGACGGATCGCCCCTCCTGCGAGGCCGATGTCGTCGGCGCGGACGAGGCGACCCGGCTCGGCGACCCCGGGGAGCGGGGCGGGCCATCACGGTTGCGGGACAGCGCCGGGATCACACCGGACTTCGCTGCGTTCGACGCCGTCGGCGACAAACCGGTCGCCGACGGGCGAACGATATCAACGCCCTCGTTCACCCTCGGTGATCGGGGGTGGTTTGCCGCCCCTCGCGGCACGCGGTGCGCCGCCGCCCCCGACTTGACCGACCCGCGAGAGCGAGTGCTTGCTTGGAGTGCGCTCGAACTCCGTAGCGTTCCCGTCATGCCCGTCCCACCGGGGCGGGCCTCCCACCGGAGGCTTCTCGATGTCGGTACAGCAGACCCGGCCGTCCGCGGACTACGAGGTCGGCAAGTACTCGATCGGCGAGGTGGCCGAACGCACCGGTCTGACCGCGCACACGCTGCGCTGGTACGAGCGGATCGGCCTGATGCGGCACGTCAGCCGCCAGCGCCCCCGGACGGGAGGGGACGGTAACGGGCGGGGGAGTCGTCGTCGCTACAGCGACCACGATCTCGACTGGCTGGAGTTCGTCGGCAAGATGCGCCTGACCGGGATGCCGGTGGCGGACATGCTCCGATACGCGGAGCTGGTCCGCCAGGGCGATCACACCCGGCGCGCGCGCCGAGAGCTGTTGGAGGACCACCGCGAGGAGGTCCGCGACCGCATCAGCGATCTCCAGAGCTGCCTGCTCGTCATCGACCACAAGATCGAGACGTACGCGGACGCGGAGGCGAGCAACGACGATGAGCACTCTCAAGCTGGGTGAGCACGGCCCGGAGATCTTCGCCCAGGGCCTGGGCTGCATGGGCATGAGCGCCTTCTACGCGGGCGCCGAGCACGACGCGTCGGTGGCCACCCTGGAGCGGGCCCTCGACCTGGGGGTCGACCTGTTCGACACCTCCGACGTCTACGGCCCGCACACCAACGAGGAACTGCTCGGGGCCTTCCTGGCCGAGGGCGATCGGCGCGCCCGGGTCACCCTGGCCACCAAGTTCGCGATCAGGTACACCGACGACGGCACGCGGGAGATCCGCGGCGACGCGGCCTACGTCAGGCAGGCCGCCGAGGCCAGCCTGCGCCGGCTGCGCACCGATGTGATCGACCTGTACTACATGCACCGCCGCGATGTCCGGGTGCCGATCGAGGAGACGGTCGGCGCGATGGCGGAGCTGGTCCGCGAGGGCAAGGTCCGGCACCTGGGCCTGTCCGAGGTGACCGCGAAGGAGCTGCACGCGGCGGCGGCCGTGCACCCGATCGCCGCCGTGCAGTCGGAATGGAGTCTGTTCACCCGCGACATCGAGGAGAGCGTGGTACCCGCCGTGCGTGCGGTCGGTGCCGCCCTGGTGGCCTACTCGCCGCTCGGCCGGGGCTTCCTCGGCGGTGCCTGGGCCAGCGCCGACACGCTTCCCGAGGGCGACTTCCGTCGTTTCCAGCCGCGCTTCACCGGCGACAACGCCGCGGCGAACGGGGCGATCCTGGCGCCGTTGCGGACGATCGCCGAGGCGCACGGCGCCACCCCCGCGCAGGTCGCGCTCGCCTGGGTGCAGTCGCGCACCCGGGCCTGGGGCCTGCCGGTGGTGTCGATTCCCGGGACCACCAAGCGGCACCGGCTGGAGGAGAACGTGGCGGCGGTCGACCTGGTGCTGACCGACGCCGACCTGGCCGCGCTCGAACCGATCGCCGGACAGGTCACCGGTGCGCGCTACCCGGACATGACGGGCACCTTCAACGACCGCGACTGAGCCGAACCCCGAGGCCGTCCCGCGCGGGGCGGCCTCAGCGGCGGCGGCCCTCGCGCTCCAGGCGCTCCACCACGTGCTGCCGCAGCAGGCCCTCGAACCCGGATTCGCGGATCCGCCGGGCGAGTGCCGAAGGCGTGGTGTTCAGGGCGGTCGCCGCCGCGTCCAGGGCCCAGCCGTGCGCGTGCAGCGTGGTGAGCAGGTGGCCGCGACGGATCTGCGCCGCGGACAGCCGGAACGTCTTGCAGTAGGCGAGTCGCCCGTCCTGGTGGGTGATGCGCTCGCCGATGTGGTTCTCCTCGTCGAGCCGGAACGAGGGCAGGAACCGGGACAGCTCGAACGGCCCCAGCCGGTACACCGACTCGCTCGTGTAGGAGCCCTCGCCGGTCAGGCCGGACAACATCAGGTGGTGGAACCGCTCCCAGGCCCCGGCCTGCCCGGCCGCCGCCCGGCGCAGGTCGGCGAGCGAGGACACCCGCTCGGCCTCGATCCCCACCACGAAGTCCGGCACCGCCTCGACGTAGTTCGCGTAGTGGAACAGCACCTCGCCGTACAGGTCTTCGAGCAGCGTCGCGTGCAGGGCCCGGTAGTCGGACGGATGCGGCACCACGAACACGCTCGCGAGCGTGTCCGCGACGTAGAGCGCGACCCCGCACTGGCCCCGATGGATCTCGAACACCTTGAGCGCGTCGGCCAGACCGCGCACCGCGTATCCGCAGTACGCCTCCTCCACGCGCGGCGACAAACCCTCGCGTACGGCCCGGTCGGTCCACTCTTCCCACACGATCGCGGGCCCGCCGAAGTGCAGCGCGAGATATCCCTCCAGGGCCAGGTGCATCGGCAGGAAGCGCAACCGGTTGCCGCCCAGGCCGCGGGCCATCCGGCGCGTCGCGCGCCGGGGCGGCATCCTCATCCGCGCGTTGCGCGGTGTGACCGGGCGCTCCTGGAGCTGGGTGCCGAACGCCGCGGTCCGATCCCCGTCGGGATCCCACGACGCGACGAAGGCGTGCGGAATGAAGGAGCGGTAGTAGGTGCCGTCGCCGACGTCGACGATCGAGGGATCACCGACCTCGTGGACCCGCCGATCCAGTCGCAGGCCGACCAGCGGCGCCTCGCGCACCAGCGGCACCAGCCGCACCGCGCCCCACACCTGCGCGGGCCGGGCGATCAGCCCGGTCGCCGCGAAACCGCCGTTCACGCCGCCGCCCTCCGGGACCGGAACCGGTCCTGACGATCCGCCAGATAGCGGCGCAGCTCGGCGAACCCGGCCCGCCCCTCGGCGAACCGGGCCAACTCCACCAGCGCCGGCACGTCCTCGGCGTCGCGCACCCCCACCGTCGGCACACTCGCCGACAACCGCTTCACGTCGAAGCCCTCCGCGTCGTACACCGGGTTCAGATGCACCACCGCCGTCGCCCCCGTCGGATCCAACCGCTCGCGCCACACCCGCAACACCTCGGCGGCCAGCCCCGGCGGACTGTTGTCCCACCCGTCCGAGACCACGATCAGCCGGTCCGGGGCCAGTTCGAGCGCGTCGATCAGGCGCTCGCCCAGCGGCGTCGGCCCGCTCGGCCGTACCAGCAGCGGATCGTGCGTGCCCGAGGTCCACAACCCGGTGAACTCCCCGGCCAGCGCCTTGAGCAGGAACCGACACGCGAGCGCCACGGCCAGCGGACGCTGCCGCTTCGCGGTCGAACCGAAGGACGAGAAACTGTCGTCGAGAACCGCGACCACCCGCCCCCAGGAGCCTGCGGCGGGGCCCGCCACGCGGCGTGCGGAGACGGTCATCGCGTGCCGCAACTCGTCGTGCCGGGCCGCCCGTTCGGCCTGCGACAGGGACAGTACGTACGACGCGAGCCGGGTCAGCGGCATCCCGGTGAGATCGGCCCGGACCGCCGCCACCCCGGCCCGCTCGGCCGCGTCCTGCAGGCGCAGGCGCTCCAGGCGGGTCAGCTGCGGAGCGATCTTCTCCAGGAACGTGGCCCGCTTGATGCCGTGCATCGAGGCCAGCCCCTCGGCCACGCTGTACGGCAGGTCGTAGAGCGCGCGCTGCGCGTAGTGCGCCTGTCGCCACGTCTCGAACAGCGGTGTGCCGAACGCCGACACCTTCCGCGGCGAGCTGAACAGGAACGTCCCGGTCTCGGCGGGCACTTCCAGATGCGCGTGCCGCATCGTCGCCTTCACCCCGGTCCGGTACTTCACCGCGTCGAGGACCGGATCGCGGCGCTGCGCCGTCCAGTCCCGCATGATCGCCCGGGTGCGCCGGTTGTTGACGCCGCGCCGGGCCAGCTCGCGAAACAGTCGCCAGACCCGCTGAGGGGCCATCAGCTCCAGCCGGCGGGCGATCAGTTCGCCCTCGCGGCGGCGCACCTCGGGGGTCAGGTCGCGGCTGCTCACCAGCAGGTTGCGGACGATCAGCGCGGCGTTGAAGTCGTTGATGTCCAGGGCCAGGGACGCGGCGTAGAGCTCGCGGTAGTTGCCCAGGATGTATTCGTGCAGGAACTCCACCGACAACCGCTGTGCGATCGCGTCGTCACGGAACTCGCGTTGCCCGGTGGAGGTCACCGCCGCGTTGACGAACATCACCACGTCTTCGCAGGCGACCAGGTCCCGGCGGTCCACCACGCATCCCCTCAGCCCGACGAAAGCGGATGCCGGCCGGGGAGTGGAGGAGCGAACAGCGAAGTGACGCTTAAGAGGCGATTCCGAAAGTCGCAAACCGAAGTCCCGCGGCCGGCCCGGAAAGTCTAGACCGGGGGTGATCCCGAAGGCGCGGGAAATAACGGCCGAGGCCCCGATCCGCGCAGGGATCGGGGCCTCGGCCGGGCTGTCGGCGGGTCAGGCGTCGCCGCCGACCGTGCCCACTCCGGCCGCCTTGACGTCCAGGAGCTGGTACTGCGCGATGGCCTTGGCCACCACGCCCGGGTCGATCTCGCCCCGGCGGGACAGCTCGGACAGCACGCCCACCACGACGGACTCGGTGTCCACGTGGAAGAAGCGCCGCGCCGCGCCGCGGGTGTCGGCGAAGCCGAAGCCGTCGGTGCCCAGCGACGCGAAGTCGGCCGGGACCCAGCGCGAGATCTGGTCCGGGACGGCCCGCATCCAGTCGCTGACCGCCACCACCGGGCCGGGCCGGCCGTCGAGCACGCGGGTCACGTACGGGATGTGCGGCTCGGCCTCGGGGTGGAGCAGGTTGTGCTCCTCCGCCGCGACCGCGTCGCGCCGCAGCTCGTTCCAGGAGGTGACCGACCAGACGTCGGCGACCACGTTCCAGTCCTGGGCGAGCAGCTTCTGCGCGTCCAGCGCCCACGGCATGCCGACACCGGAGGCGAGGATCTGGGCCCGCAGCGCGCCCTCCTTGGCGGGGCCGTCCTGGTAGAGGTACAGGCCCTTGAGGATGCCGTCCACGTCGACGTTCGCGGGCTCCGCCGGCTGCGCGATGGGCTCGTTGTAGACCGTCATGTAGTAGAAGACGTCCTCGGCGTTCTCGCCGTACATCCGCCGCAGACCGTCCTTGACGATGTGCGCGATCTCGTACGAGAAGGCCGGGTCGTACGCCACACAGGCCGGGTTGGTCGAGGCCAGCAGCTGCGAGTGCCCGTCCGCGTGCTGGGTGCCCTCGCCGGTCAGCGTGGTGCGACCGGCGGTGGCGCCGAGCACGAAGCCGCGGCTGAGCTGGTCGGCCATCTGCCAGAACTGGTCGCCGGTGCGCTGGAACCCGAACATCGAGTAGAAGACGTACACGGGGATCATCTGCTCGCCGTGCGTCGAGTACGTCGAGCCCGCGGCGATCAGCGACGCCACACAGCCGGCCTCGGAGATGCCGTCGTGCAGCATCTGGCCCTGCGCCGACTCCTTGTAGGACAGCAGCAGTTCCCGGTCCACCGAGTCGTAGGTCTGCCCGTGCGGGTTGTAGACCTTCGCGGTCGGGAACATCGCGTCCATGCCGAACGTGCGGTACTCGTCCGGCGCGATCGGCACGAAGCGCTTGCCGATCTCCGGGTCGCGCATCAGGTCCTTGAGCAGGCGTACGAACGCCTGCGTCGTGGCGACCGGCTGCTTCGAGCCCTTCTTCAGCACGCTGTAGACCGGGTCGCCGGGCAGCTTGAGCGCCTTGGACCGGTCCAGCCGCTGCGGCAGCGAACCGCCGAGCGCGGCGCGCCGCTCGCGCATGTACTCCATCTCCTCGGACTTCTCACCGGGGTGGAAGTACGGGGGGACGTCGCCCTCGAGTTGCTCGTCCGTGATCGGCAGGTAGAGCCGGTCGCGGAACGCCTTCAGGTCCGACTTGGTGAGCTTCTTCATCTGGTGCGTGGCGTTGCGCGACTCGAAGTTCGGGCCGAGCGTCCACCCCTTCACCGTCTGCGCCAGGATCACCGTCGGCTGGCCGACGTGCTCACGTGCCGACTTGAAGGCCGCGTAGACCTTGCGGTAGTCGTGCCCGCCGCGGCCGAGCTTTTGGATGTCCTCGTCGGACAGTTCCGACACCATGCGGCGCAGCCGCGCGTCGTCGCCGAAGAAGTGCTCGCGTACGTAGGCGCCGGACTCCACCGCGTAGGTCTGGAACTGGCCGTCGGGCGTCGTGTTCATCTTGTTCACGAGCGCGCCGTCGGTGTCCTGGGCCAGCAGCGGGTCCCAGTCGCGGCCCCAGACGACCTTGATCACGTTCCAGCCGGCGCCGCGGAAGTACGACTCCAGCTCCTGGATGATCTTGCCGTTGCCGCGCACCGGACCGTCGAGTCGCTGCAGGTTGCAGTTGATCACGAAGGTGAGGTTGTCCAGCTCCTCGCGCGCGGCCAGGCCGATGTTGCCGAGCGACTCCGGCTCGTCCATCTCGCCGTCGCCGAGGAAGGCCCAGACGTGGCTGCGCGAGGTGTCCTTGATGTTGCGGTTGTGCAGGTAGCGGTTGAACCGGGCCTGGTAGATCGCCCCGAGCGGGCCCAGGCCCATCGAGACGGTCGGGAACTCCCAGAACTCCGGCATCATCCGCGGGTGCGGGTAGCTGGGCAGCCCGTTCGGCGCGGCCGACTTCTCCTGCCGGAAGCCGTCGAGCTGGGCCTCGCTCAGGCGTCCTTCCAGGAAGGCACGTGCGTAGATGCCCGGCGACGCGTGTCCCTGGAAGTAGATCTGGTCGCCCGACTCCCCGTGGTCCTTGCCGCGGAAGAAGTGGTTGAAGCCGACCTCGTACAGGCTCGCCGAGGACGCGTAGGTGGCGATGTGGCCACCGACGCCCAGGCCGGGCCGGTTGGCCCGCGACACCATGATCGCGGCGTTCCACCGGACGAACGCACGGATGCGCCGTTCGATGTTCTCGTCGCCGGGGAACCAGGGCTCGCTCTCCGGGGCAATCGTGTTGATGTAGTCCGTGCTCCGCAGGCCCGGCACGCCGACCTGACGTTCACGGGCCCGTTCGAGCAGCTTGAGCATGATGTAGCGGGCTCGCTGGCGGCCCTGCTCGTTGATGACTGCGTCCAGCGACTCCAGCCATTCCCCGGTCTCGTTCGGATCGATGTCGGGGAGCTGGCTCGGGAGGCCGTCGCTGATGATCGAGAAGCGCTCTCGTCCGGAAGCCACGCTGTTCCTTCGCCTTATCGGTAGATGGGGACCCTCCCCGCGAGAGCGGGGTCGACCACCCTGAGCGGTGTCGCGCCGTCCCCATCGTGGTACCCGGACGTCGGATCCGTCATCTCTACCGACCGGTAATGGACCGGCGGGGTGCCCGCCTGCGTCTCATCCACCGATCATGTACCGAGCCCGATCCGTGTTCGGTTACCGCGACAGGAGCGGAGCTGCCCTGATCGTCCGGCTGTCACCGGACGCTCCACGCGGCGGTTCGCGATTGCGGGGTGATGCAACCGTGAACCTCCAAGACCTTACGCCGAGTGTCTTACGCACAGAGCACTGGCGTAGTTCCCTGGGAGGGTGTGAGTGGTTTCGCACCCGTTCGACAGGGAGGTCAGGGCTGATGCGGGCACGAATCGGCGACCGGCTCCACGTGCACGGGAAAACGGTCGGCCGAGGCGATCGATTCGGGGAGATCATCGAGGTCAGGGGCCCGGACGGCGGGCCGCCGTACGTGGTGCGGTTCGAGGACGGGCACGCCGGTCCGGTGATCCCCGGCGCCGACGCGGTGATCGAGCGGGTCGGCGGCGCGGATCCGGCCGCGGGGCGGCCCCGGCGCACCTGGTGAGCTTTCGTCTGTCAGGCTGGACCCTCGAATACGTTGCGTGATCCACGCCCGGTGGGGGTAGCTTCCGCACGACACGTGGTGTGGCGTTTGTGCGAGTACGTGACCTGGGTACTTGCGCGAACAGCCTGGCGCGTGTGGACTTACGCGCGTGAGCCCCGAAGCGTTGTGGGGCCGGACAAGGGAGGTTGATTCGTGAGCGCGACCGCGGACCACGCGGAAGAGCGGGCCAACTCGGCCGTTCGACTTGGGTTCCAGCCCGGACAGGTGGTCCAGGAGCTCGGTTACGACGACGACGTGGACCAGGAGTTGCGCGAGGAGATCGCGGAACTCACCGGAAACGAACTCGTCGATGAGGACTACGAGGAGGACGTTGCCGACGTCGTCCTGTTGTGGTTCCGGGAGGACGACGGCGACCTCGTCGACACCCTCGTGGATGCCCTCGCCACGCTCACGGACGGCGGCCATATCTGGCTGCTGACCCCGAAGACCGGCCGGGACGGATATGTAGAACCCTCGGACATCGGTGAAGCCGCGCCGACGGCGGGATTGGCCCGCACGACGAGCTTCGGCGCCGTCAAGGACTGGTCGGCGACCCGTCTGGTGTCGCCCAAGGCGGTGCGCAGCGGCAAGAAGTGACTCGACGCCACTGCGGTAAGCAGACGAAGAGACCCCGGTGCGGTGACGAAGGTCACCGCACCGGGGTCTCGGCTGTTCGGGGCCTCTCGGCTGTTCCGGGTCAGGGGCGGGTTCGGGTGAGGGTGGGGAGCAGGGCCGTCATGCGGCCGACGCCGCCGAGCGCGGCGGCGGTCAGGCGCAGGGCCGGGCCGCCGGGCAGGCCCGGGACGTGGTCGAGCAGGGGGGCCAGGGACAGCAGGCCCGCCAGGTTGTGCGGCTTCAGGTCGCGGCGGGCCAGGAGGGCGGGGACCGGGCGGCGGCCGGCGGAGGCGTCCAGGAGCAGGGCGGCGGCGCGGGCCTCGACGGCGGGGAGGTTCGGGCGGCCGGGCGGGAGCGGGAAGACCTCCCAGCCGGTGCCGGCCGCGCCGGGCGCGGCGAAGCCCCAGCCGCCGCCGGGGACGGCCAGGCCGGTACGGGCCCGGACGCCGTGCCGGGCGGCGAGCGCGCCGGTGATGTCGGCCAGGGCCAGGACGCCGGCGTCCAGCAGCTCCGGCGGCGGTTCGCCCGCGCCGCAGGGGGCCAGGTCGAGCGCGTGTACGGCCAGCTCGTAGGCGATCGCGCCGAACTGGGTGAGCAGCGGGACCGGGCCGACCTGCGAGCCGGTGCGGGCCAGTGCCAGGGACGGGTCCCGGGTGGTGGCGTCGAACGCGGCGACCAGTCGGGCCCGGCCGTCGTCGAGCGCGGCGAGCAGTTCCTCCCGATCGGCGTCGCGATGGGCCAGGACCAGGCGCGCGTTGACGTCGTCCTGGTGCATCGGCGCCGCGTCCGGGGCCCGTCGGCCGCTCGCCTCGGCCAGCAGGCGGGCGAGCAGCGGGGCGTCGGGCCAGGACGCGAGGTGGGTGATCACGGCGCGGCCGTCCCAGCCCGGCAGGCGGGACGGCGCGTCGGGGTCGACCCGGCCGGCCAGCTCGCGGAAGGCGTCCCAGGCGGCCAGGGCCCGCGTGCGCTGCGCCTCGGCGGGCATGGAGGCGGTGCCCCATGGGCCGCTGACGATCTCGATCGAGGACATGCCCGCATACTGCCCGCTTCCCCGACCACCGAACGCCGGGCCCCCACCCGCCCGTGCCGGCTTCCGTGCGCCATCCGGCTAGGCTCGCCGGCGCGAAACGGACGTCGACCGGGACGAGGAGACACACACGATGACCGTGGAGATCGGTAGCGAGGCGCCCGACTTCGAACTGCGGAACCAGCACGGCGAGTGTGTGCGGCTCGCGGACTTCCGCGGGGAGAAGAACGTGCTCCTCGTCTTCTACCCCTTCGCGTTCACCAGCGTGTGCACGGCCGAGCTCGGTGCGCTGCGCGACGGGCTCCCCGCCTTCCGGAACGACGATGCGCAGGTGCTCGCGGTCTCCTGTGACGCGCCGTTCTCGCTGCGGGTGTTCGCCGAGGCGGAGGGCTACGAGTTTCCGCTGCTCTCGGACTTCTGGCCGCACGGCGCCGCGGCTCGGGCGTACGGGGTCTTCGCCGAGGACAAGGGGTGCGCGTTGCGGGCGAGCTTCGTGATCGACCGGGACGGCGTGATCCGCTGGAGCGTGGTCAACGCGATGCCCGACGCGCGGGACCGGACGGAGTACCACAGGGCGCTCGCGGCGCTGTGAGGCGAGGTTCGTCGGCCGGTTCGGGCGTAGCTCGGGCCGGGGCGGGTACCCATGCCGCGGCGAGACCTCCCGCCGGTCAGGAACTCATGACTAGGATCGGCGCGTTGTCACGTCGTAGGCGAAAATCCCGGGGCACCCGTTGCTCCATGAACTTTTTGGAGGACTCGTGGGCGTCAGCCTGAGCAAGGGCGGCAACGTCTCGCTCTCGAAGGAGGCTCCCGGCCTGACCGCCGTTCTCGTCGGCCTGGGTTGGGACGTGCGTACGACCACCGGCACGGACTTCGACCTCGACGCGAGCGCGATCCTGCTCAACGGAAGCGGCCAGGCGCCGTCGGACGGGCACTTCGTCTTCTTCAACAACCTGAAGAGCCCCGACGGCTCCGTCGAGCACACCGGCGACAACCTCACCGGCGAGGGCGAGGGCGACGACGAGGCGATCAAGGTCAACCTCGCGGGTGTCCCCGCCGATGTCGAGCGGATCGTCTTCCCGGTCTCGATCTACGACGCCGAGACGCGGCAGCAGAGCTTCGGTCAGGTCCGCAACGCGTTCATTCGCATCGTGAACCAGGCCGACAACAAGGAACTCGCCCGGTACGACCTCACCGAGGACGCGTCGACCGAGACCGCGATGGTGTTCGGCGAGCTGTACCGCAACGGCGCGGAGTGGAAGTTCCGCGCGGTGGGCCAGGGCTACGCGTCCGGCCTGCGCGGCATCGCCAAGGACTTCGGGGTCAACGTCTGACCCGGGCGCACAGTGATCGACGCCCGCCGACCGCTCACCGCGGTCGGCGGGCGTTCGTCGTCCCGGACCGGTCGGGCCCGCGCCGAGGGCTGTCGATTGTGCCCCTGTACACGTCTCGAGCTGTGCAAAAAGGGGGTCCCGGCGGGTCGGGGGCGTGGCAAGGTTGAACGCGAATGTACGACGATCAGGAGGATTCGATGGGGGTCACCCTCGCCAAGGGCGGAAACGTCTCGCTGAGCAAGGCCGCACCCAATCTCACCAATGTGCTGGTGGGTCTGGGCTGGGACGCGCGCGCCACCACGGGCGCCTCGTTCGACCTGGACGCGAGTGCGCTGCTGTGCGGTGGGGCGGGCAAGGTGCTCGGCGACGACTATTTCGTGTTCTACAACAACCTGAAGAGCCCCGAGGGGTCGATCGAGCACACCGGTGACAACCTCACCGGCGACGGCGACGGTGACGACGAGGTGATCCTGGTCGACCTGACGGCCGTTCCGGAGCAGGTCGAGAAGGTGGTTTTCCCCGTCTCCATCTACGACGCGGAGATGCGCGGGCAGACCTTCGGCCAGGTCCGCAACGCCTACATTCGGATCGTGAATCAGGCGGACAACAACGAGCTGGCGCGTTACGACCTGACCGAGGACGCGTCAAGCGAGACTGCCATGATCTTTGGAGAACTTTACCGTTACCAGGGGGAGTGGAAGTTCCGCGCAGTAGGGCAGGGGTACGCTTCGGGCCTGCGGGGGATCGCACTCGACTTCGGCGTCAGCGTGCAATGAGTACGTGCTGACGGTGTGTCAGGGTCGGTCACCCGGTGGGGCCGGCCCTGACGCCTTTTCCGAGGACTCTCGGGTGGGGGACGAGGGCCGGTCTTCCTGATGACCCACCCGGAGATTGCAATCCCAGGTAGATAAGGACCTCATCCGTGGTAATCCGTACGTTCGGCTGGTCGTTCGCTGTGACGGCGGTCGGTCTCGCCGTCGCCGCCTATTTCTGGGGAGCGACCGGATTCGGCATCGTGCTGATCCTGTCGATCCTCGAGATCTCGTTGTCTTTCGACAACGCTGTAGTAAATGCCACGATCCTCAAGAAGATGAATGCCTTCTGGCAGAAGATGTTCCTGACGGTCGGCATTCTCATCGCCGTCTTCGGCATGCGTCTCGTCTTCCCGCTGCTCATCGTGTGTCTGACCGCCGGAATGAGTCCGACGGACGTGGTGGACCTGGCGTTCCACGAGGACAAGATGATCGACGGGATGACCTACGCGAACCACCTGGACGAGGCACACCCGGCGATCGCCGCCTTCGGTGGGATGTTCCTGCTGATGATCTTCCTGGACTTCATGTTCGACGAGGAGCGCGAGCACCACTGGGTCGGCCCGCTGGAACGGTTCACCGGCAAGCTCGGCAAGCTCGACGTGCTGTCCACGCTGATCGCGCTGATCGTCCTCGTGGTCACCGCGCAGACGATCGCGCCCGCGCACAAGGAGGGCACGGTCATGGTGGCGGGCGTGCTCGGCCTGATCGCCTACCTGGGTGTCGGCGGGCTCTCGGACTACTTCGAGACACACGGCACGCTCGGTGAGATCAACGCGGCCGAGGACGACGAGGACGACGAGGCCGAGGAGGGCGCCGCGGTGGCCCGGCCCGCGCGCAGCGGCCCGAACGGTGCGCAGCTGGCCGCCGGCAAGGCCGCGTTCTTCCTGTTCCTCTACCTCGAGGTGCTGGACGCGTCGTTCTCCTTCGACGGTGTGGTCGGCGCGTTCGCCATCACCCAGGACCTGCTGATGATCACGCTGGGTCTGGGCATCGGCGCGATGTACATCCGTTCGCTGACCGTCTACCTGGTGCGTCAGGGCACGCTGGACGACTACGTGTACCTGGAGCACGGCGCGATGTACGCGATCGGCGCGCTGGCGAGCATCCTGATCCTGTCGATCAAGTGGGAGATCCACGAGGTGATCACCGGTGTGGTCGGGGTCGGCTTCATCGGCGTCGCGCTGATCTCCTCGATCATGCGCAACAAGCGGATCGGGCACGTCCCGGGGCAGAACGGCGAGGCCAAGGCCGAGGCGGCCTAGCGGCCCGGCGGCTTTGCCGCGCGAGCACGACCGGTACCGCGTCCGACGATCCGTCGGGCGCGGTACCGGTGTTTTCCGGCCCGGTTATGTTGTGTACTGAAGCCGCCACCACGCGTACGCGGGCACGGGATCAGGGGAGGGCTTGATGCCGCTTTTCGACTGGCGTCGGGGATTGATCGAACGCGAGCCGGACCACGGCGGGCACAAGGTCGCGCTGACCCGCTCGACGCCCGAGGTCTCGCTGACCCAGGCGGGCTCGGCGACCGGCACGCTGCGGGTCAACCTGCACTGGAACCCGCAGGTCGAGCAGGCGCCGCCGCGCCAGCGCAGCGGCGGGCTGTTCCGGCCGCTGGCCGTGCAGGCGCCGCCGCTGCCGCAGAAGATCGACCTCGACCTGGGCTGCATGTGGGAGATGTCCGACGGCTCCAAGGGCGTGGTCCAGGCGCTCGGCAACCTGTACGGGCAGTTCAGCCAGCCGCCGTACGTGCGTCTGGACACCGACGACCGCTCCGGGTCGGCGTCGGGCGAGACGCTGTTCATCAACATCGACCAGGCGCGCAACGTGCGCCGACTGCTCATCTTCGTCTACATCTACGAGGGCATTCCGGCGTTCGACCAGGTCAACGGCGTGGTCACGCTGTTCCCGAACGCGGGCCTGCCGATCGAGGTGCGGCTGGACGAGCACGCGCGCGAGGCGCACACCTGCGCGGTGGCGGTGGTGGAGAACCACGGCGACGACATCGTGGTCCGCCGCGAGGTGCGCTACGTGCACGGCTATCAGGCCGAGTTGGACCGCGAGTACGGGTGGGGTCTGCTGTGGGCGCGCGGCTACAAGTGAGCCTCGGGCACCGGTGATCCGGTGCGCCGGGTGACCCGGTCCGCCGACGGACCGGGTCACCCGTGCGCGAGGCGGGTCAACCCTGGAACTGCGGGCCCTGCGGTGGCGAGTCCAGGCGGCGCAGCTGGGGCGGACCGCCGTGGCCCTGGGGCGGGGTGCCCTGATGCGGCTGCGGGGGCATGCCCATGCCCTGCGGCGGGGTCATGCCCGGTTGGTACTGCCCGGGCGGCTGCGGGGCGCCGTGGGAGGGCGTGTACGGGCCCGGGGGCTGGGGTGCGCCGTGCGCGGGCGTGTACATACCGGGAGCCGGGAGCTGCGGGCCGCCCGGGGGCATGTGCATCACGCCCGGCGGCGTCTGGAAGGCGACGCCGTGCGAGGGGGTGCCGGGAGGCTGCGCGAAGCCCTGCGGCGGGGTGCCGCCGGGGCCGGGCGGCGGTGGCACGGGCGCGCCGGCGGAGGGCGTCTGCGGGTAGCCGGGAGGCGGGCCGCCGAACGTGTGCGGCGCCGGCGGCGGCGGGATCGTCGGGCCGTCGTGGCGCGGCGGGGGCGGCACCGGGGAGCCGCCGTACGGCGCGTTCCCGGAGACGGGCAGCACGCCCTGGGGCGGCTGCTGCCGCGCGGGCGGGGCACCCTGGCCGTACTGGGGCAGCACGGCGGTGGGTGCCGCGTCCTGGTAGGTCGGCTGCGGCGGCGCCGGGGGGTTGCCGAAGACCGGGGCCGGCGGCGGGGCCGGCGCGGTGGGCGGCGACTGGTGCACCGGCGGCAGCGGTACGGGAGCCGGGGCGGGCGGGGCGCTCGCGGGGGCCGGTTCGTCGTCGACGCTGATTCCGTAGTCGGTCGCCAGACCGGCGAGACCGCTCGCGTAGCCCTGGCCGACCGCCCGGAACTTCCACTGGTCGCCGCGCCGGTAGATCTCGCCGAACACGAACGCGGTCTCGGTGGTCGCACCGACGATCGGGAAGTTGAGCAGCTCGCCGCCGCCGTCGACGTCGTACAGTCGAAGGACCAGGCCGGGCACCGCGCCGATGGTGCCGCCGTCGGCGGAGGCGGCCACGATCACGTGCCGGACATCCGGGGTGAGCGCGGCGACGTCCACGCGGACGCCGTCGGTGCAGCGGTCGGGGGCGGTGTGCTTGCCCTCGTGGACGACCGTGCCGGAAGGGTGTCTGGGCTGGTTGTAGAAGACGAAATCGTGGTCGCCGCGCACTTTGTCGTCCGCGCCGAGCAGCAGGGCCGAGGCGTCCATGTCCGGGACACCGGCTCCCGGCCGCCATTCGAGGACCACGCGCACGGACCGGGCGGGGAGGGCCGTATTCGCTCCCTTGGACATCACCTGGGTCATGTCCCCATCCTGCCGTCCCGACGGAGTCGGACTCAACGTGGGTCGCGGCCGTGACGATTGTGTGAACACATGGTCCTATAACCGGATCGTACGTCTTCGATTTTGCTTTTCGGTTACCGTAGGCAGCACCTGCCGGCGGCTCACCGGCTCGGCGCGTAATGCGCCTTTCGATACATCCGGGGCGGGTACGGGTTCCCTTCCCGACGCGCCTGTGCCATCACCACCGACGGTCGAGGGGGATCAGATCACGATGCGGCATTTCGGCTACCTGGACGACGCGGTCCGCGACCATCTGTTCCACCGCGAGCCGGAGACCTTCGACCGGGACAGCGATGCCGGCGTCCTCGCCTCGGCTCTCGGCGCGACCCTGTACAGCCCCGCGACGCGCGGGACGCTCGCGAAGGACATCGCCAAGCAGGCCGCCCGCGGGGTGACCTCGATGGTGTTGTGCCTGGAGGACTCGATCGACGACCGCGATGTGGTCGGCGCCGAGCAGAACCTGGTCGAGCAGTTGGCCGCGTTCGCCGACTCCGGGGCCGAGGGGCCGCTGCTGTTCATCCGGGTCCGCCACCCCGAGCAGATCACCGACCTCGCCGAACGACTCGGCGACACGCTCGACGTGCTGACCGGATTCGTCCTGCCCAAGTTCGAACCGGACAGCGGCGCGCGCTACCTCAAGGCGCTGGACGAGGCGATCACGATGAGTGGTCGCCGACTGTTCGCGATGCCCGTCCTGGAATCGCCGTCGATCGCCTACATCGAGCACCGGCGGGCCGTGCTCGCCGAACTCGTCGAGCTGATCGCCGCGCACCGCGAGCGGATCCTGGCGGTACGGATCGGGGCCACCGACTTCCAGTCCGCGTACGCGCTGCGCCGCTCGCGCGATCTGACCGCCTACGACGTGCACC
The DNA here is from genome assembly GCF_003967355.1 of Embleya hyalina. Lineage (GTDB taxonomy): Bacteria > Actinomycetota > Actinomycetes > Streptomycetales > Streptomycetaceae > Embleya > Embleya hyalina. The sequence continues at coordinate 19,188 of NZ_BIFH01000047.1, forward strand.
TGGTGGCGCAGCTGATCGGCGACATCGTCAACGTCTTCGGTCGGGCCGACGGCACCGGACACGTGATCAGCGGGCCGGTGTGGGAGTACTTCCCGCAGGGCGAGCGGTTGTTCAAGCCGCAACTGCGGCGCACGCCGTTCGCCGAGGCCGAGGATCCGGAGGCGGTCGACCTGCGCACCCGGCTGATCTCCGCCGACCTGGACGGGCTGATCCGCGAACTCGAACTGGACAAGGCCAACGGCCTGCTCGGCAAGACCGCGATCCACCCCAGCCACGTCGCGGTGATCCACGCGATGTCGGTGGTCACGCACGAGGAGTACTGCGACGCCGGCGACATCCTCGCGGAGGGCGCGGCCGGCGGCGGGGTGCTGCGCTCGGCGTACACCAACAAGATGAACGAGGTGAAGCCGCACCGCGCGTGGGCACAGGCGGTAATGCGCCGGGCGCGCGCGTTCGGCGTGGCCCGCGAGGACGTCACGTTCGTGGACCTGCTCGCGGCGGGGGTCATGGAGTGAGCCGGCCGCCGGGGCGGGACGTCCCGGCGGGGTCGGTCGATACGGGGCAACGAGGGAAGCGGGTTCGTGCGTGACGCGACATCGGATGGAAACCGGGCCGGGCGGGGCGACCGCGTCGGGCGGGTCGACGGATACGGAGACCTGGGCGGGGAGTTGGGTCGCCGAGCGACTCGGCGTGGCGCTCGCCGGGGACGGGCTCGACGCGCTGGTCGGGCTCGCGCTGCGGCGCAACCCGCGCCGGGCCCACCTGCTGGTGTCCACCGTGTTGGGCAAGCACGTCCCGCAACTGCCCGAGGTGGTGCACGACGCGGGCCGCGACCTGGGCACGCGGGTGGCGCGCGTGCTGGCCGGCGAACCGACGCCGGTGGTGCTCGGCTACGCGGAGACCGCCACCGGCCTGGGGCACTGTGTGGCCGAGGCCCTGCCGGGGGCGGCCTACCTGCACTCCACCCGACGTCCGGTGGCCGGGGTGGAGCGGTTCGGCGCCTTCGAGGAGGAGCACTCGCACGCCACCTCGCACCTGATCCTGCCGCGTGATCGCGAACTGCTCTCCGGGAGCGGGCCGTTGGTCCTGGTGGACGACGAACTGTCCACCGGGCGCACGGTGTCCAACACGATCCGGGAACTGCACGCGGTCGCGCCTCGGACGCACTACGTGATCGCCGCGCTGATCGACGTGCGCGGTCCCGCCGACCGGGCCGAGTTCGAGGTCTTCGCGGCCGAACTCGGCGTCCGGGTGGACGTGGTGGCGCTCGCGGCCGGCACCGTGGACCTGCCCGAGGACGTGCTCGCGCGCGGCACCGCGCTGGTCGCCGCGCACGAGGCCGGCGGGCCGGCGGACGAGCCGCCCGGCACGGTGCGCACCCTCGACCTGGACTGGCCGGCCGACCTGCCCGACGGCGGGCGGCACGGGTTCACCCAGGCCGACCAGGACGCCCTGGAGCGGATCCTGCCCGCCTTCGGCGCGGCGCTGGCCGGTCAGGTGGTGGGCCGGCGGATCCTGGTCCTGGGCTTCGAGGAACTGATGTACACGCCGCTGCGGTTGGCCCGCGTGCTGGCCGAGCACGTGCCGGCCGGGGTCGAGGTGCGCTACTCGACCACGACCCGCTCGCCGGTGCTGGCCGTGGACGATCCCGGCTACGCGATCCGCACCCGGTTGCGATTCCCCGCCCACGACGATCCGGCGGACGGGCCCGGCGAGCGCTACGCGTACAACGTCGCGGCCGGCGCCGACCCCGAGCGGCGCTTCGACGAGGTGCTGATCGTCGTCGACTCGGTCGCCGACACCCCCGAACTGCGCGCTCCCGGTGGGCTGTTGGACGCGCTGTCCCGGGTCACCGACCACGTCGGTCTGCTCGTCGTCCCCTCCTTCACCCCCGAGGTGCGCAGGTCATGAACCACCAGTCCGTGAACGATCGGCCCGGTGCGGCCGGACCCGACACCGGGAAGCTGCCGGAGCCGCTGTACGGTCCCGCGTTCTCCTCCTACGCCGCCGACGAGGTCGCCTGGCTGCTCAAGGACCTGTCCGCGGTCGAGTTGGAGGCGCCGCTGGAGGAGCGCGAGGAGGCGATCCAGCACGCGGGCGCGCACTACGCCGAGTCGCTGCCCATCGAGTACCAGCCCTCGCCCGAGTACCAGGCGCTGTTCCACGCCGCGCTGGACGCCTCGGCGGAGCGGATCGCGCACGCGGTCGGCGTGGTCACCGAGACCATCCTGGCCGAGCGCGGCCGGGACGCGGTGCTGGTCTCGCTGGCCCGTGCCGGCACCCCGGTGGGCGTGCTGATGCGCCGCTGGGCCCGACGCGCGCACGGCCTGACGCTGCCGCACTTCGCCGTGTCGATCGTGCGCGGACGCGGCATCGACACCACCGCGCTGCGTTGGCTGGGCCGCGAGTTCGACCCGTCGCGGATCGTCTTCGTGGACGGCTGGACCGGCAAGGGCGCGATCACCCGCGAGTTGTCCGACGCGCTGGACCTGACCGCGGCGACCACCGGCATGCGCTTCGACCCGGAGTTGGCCGTGCTCGCCGACCCGGGCTCGTGTGTGCGTACCTACGGCACCCGGGACGACTTCCTGATCCCGTCCGCGTGCCTGAACTCGACGGTGTCCGGACTGGTCTCGCGCACCGTGCTGCGCGACGACCTGATCGGCCCGGACGAGTTCCACGGCGCGAAGTTCTACGCCGAGTTGGCCGGCGCGGACGTGTCCGGGTCGTTCCTGGACGCCGTCGCCGAACGGTTCGACGCGGTGGCCGAGGACGTGGCGCGCGACCAGCCGGCGCTCGCCGCGAGCGACCGCACGCCGACCTGGGCCGGATGGCGCGCGGTCGAGCGGATCGGCACCGAGTACGGGATCGACAACATCAACCTGATCAAGCCCGGGGTCGGCGAGACCACGCGGGTGTTGCTGCGCCGGGTGCCGTGGCAGATCCTGGCCCGCGAGGGGGTCGGCGCGGAGCTGGACCACGTGCGGATGCTCGCCGCCCAGCGCGGGGTGCCGGTGATCGACGTGGACGACCTGCCGTACTCGTGCGTGGGTCTGGTCAAACCGGGCTTTCGCCGGGACGGGAGCGCCGCGTGAACGTGCTGGTGGCCAGTGACCTGGACCGGACCCTGATCTACTCGAAGGCGGCCGCACGGCTGGGGCTGGGCCCCGAGGAGCCGACGCCCGAGCTGGTGTGCGTGGAGGAGTACGAGGGCGCGCCGATGTCCTTCGTCACCCGCCGGGCGGGCGAGCTGCTGGCCGAACTCGCCGAGCACAGCACGTTCGTGCCCACCACCACCCGTACCAGGGAGCAGTACGGGCGGATCGTACTGCCCGGCCGGGCGCCGGAGTTCGCGATCTGTGCCAATGGCGGCCACCTGCTCGTGCACGGCGAGAGCGATCCGGACTGGCACGCCGGGGTGCGCAAGACGCTCGCCGCGAAGGCCGCGCCGCTGCCGGAGGTGATCGCCCATCTCGAAGTGGTCGCCCGACCCGAGTGGACGCTCAAACTCCGGGTGGCCGAGGACCTGTTCGGTTACCTGGTGGTGGAACGCGCGGCGCTGCCGCCGGAGTTCGTGCCGGAGTTGACCGAATGGGCGAACGCGCGCGGCTACGGCGTCTCGCTCCAGGGACGCAAGCTCTACCTCGTTCCGGACGCGTTGACCAAGGGCGACGCGGTGCGCGAGGTGGCCCGACGGGCCTCGGCCGACGCGGTGTTCGCGGCCGGCGACTCGCTCCTGGACATCGAACTGCTGCGGGCCGCGGTCGCCGGGGTGCGGCCGGGGCACGGCGAACTGGCCGACAGCCACTGGTCGGCGCCGCACGTGGAGGCGTTGGACGCGATGGGACTGTCCGCGGGGGAGCGGATCGCGGAGTGGCTGCTGGAGCGGAGTCGCAGTCGGCCGGTGGTCGGCGCGTAGCCGGTCGGCGCACCGGTTCGGGTGATCGGGGCCGGCTCCGGTCCGGGCGCGGTTGAATGGTGCGCGACGAGGAGGAGGGGTCGTCGTGGGACCTGCCGAGTGTGTCGTGTGGTGGGCCGAGCCGGATCCGGACGCGGTCGCGCGGGCCTGGTTCGACGCGGCGGAGCGGGCCAGATACGAGCGGTATCGCCGTCCGGCCGACCGGGCCAGGTTCGCCACCGCGCGGGCGCTGGCCCGGCGGGTGCTGGCGGCTCGGCTCGACGTGGCCCCGGGCGAGGTGCGCTTCGACACGACCTGCCGGCTCTGCGGGTGCGACCGGGGCAAGCCGAGGGTGGCGCACGGCCCGGCCGGGCTCGACTTCTCCATCTCGCACGCCGGGGAGCGGGTCGTGCTCGCGGTGGTCGAGGGCGCCGAGGTGGGCGTGGACGTGGAGCGGATCGCCACCGTCGAGGGCACCCTGTCGAGCGCCGAACTGGCCGCGCGGGATCGGCTTCCGGCGCGTCTGCGGGCGGCCGACGCGATCACCCGGTGGACCCGCAAGGAGGCGCTGCTCAAGGTGTACGGGCTCGGCCTGACCGTCGATCCGCGCCGGTTGACGGTGTCCGGCGCGGGCGAGCCGCCGCGATTGCTGGACTGGCCGGACCCGCCGGAGGCGGCACGGGCGGCGGGAGTGCCGGGCGACCTCGCGGCGATCGACCCGGACGGCGGACATCCGCACCACGGGCAGGATGCGGTGCGGATGTACGACCTGGCGCCGGGCGTCGGCTACGCGGCGACGGTGGCGCTGCGCGGACCCGGGCCGGACACGGTGCGCGAGCGCTGGGTGGACGCGGTGTCGGTGCCGGGCGGGGCGGCGCCGGACCGGTCAGACGCAGGCGCCGCGGACGGTCAGTAGTTCGGCGCGGGCGTGCAGCTGTCGGCCGCACTCCATGTCGAAGGTCAGCTCGAAGCCGTCGCGCGCGGCGCGCACCCGGGTCAGCGCGACCTCGGTGAACCGGTCGAGCGCGCCGCACAACTCGTGCATGACCACCCCGGTCGAGGACAGGCCGAGCACCGTGCCGTCGCCGAGGGTGACCACGTCGCAGCCGCGGTTGCCGGTCGCCGCCTGGGCGTCGGTCACCCGCAGCGGGCCGCGCCCGAGCGAGTGCAGCCAGCTGACCGCCAGGCGATGCAGCACCGCGCGCTCCTCCTCGTAGGCGACGGCCATCATGCGGTGCATGTCGGTTATGTCGTCGTTGTGCAGGGGCAACACCGGGGCCGTCCGCGGGGCCCGGCGCAGCGCACGCAGGCAGGGCGGTACCAGGACGAGGAGAAACACGAACAGGAGCATCAAGAGCACGGGCATGTGCGACTTCCCGGTGTCAGCATCGTGGTCGCCGGCGCGGCGCGCGGGATCCGTCCCCGGCGCCTCGGCTCTCCGCCCCGAGCGCCCGGGGTCTCGCACCCGAGCGCCACGGGGTTTCGCCCCCGTGAATCGGGACCAAGGTCTCGAAGTCGGCCGGTCCGTCGACTTTAAACCTTGAATTTCGGGAAAGTGGCCACCGGTGCCGATTCTTTACCCGACCGCTCGAACGCGGCGACGAAATCGCTACACGGAGTTGCGAATCGGGCGTCGATTACCGAAAATCCCGACTTTCGGGCGGCGGATGATTGCTGTGCGTAGTGTCAGGGTTTGGCGTCAGTGCGGGCCGGGGCCGGCCCGGTCCTCGCGGATCACCTGCACGGTGGCCGCGACCTCGGCGCGGATGTCCCGGGTCTCGCTGAGGAAGCGCCACCAGTCCGGGCGGGGCTGCTCGGGCTCCGCGGCGATCGCCTCCAGGCGGTACACCAGCGCGTCCAGCCGGCGGGCGTAGCGCTCCTCGGCGTTGGCCCGGCCGCCGAGGGCGAGCCGCTGGGCGTCGCGCAGCGCGAATCGGGTGCGCTCCAGCTCGGCCTCCGGGTCGCGGGCCACCTCCTCCAGCGCGTGCAGCCGATCGCTGACCGAGGCCATCGCCTCGTCGGCGTCCTTGAGGGTGGCCCGGGCGGTGGCCAGCCGGCTGACCGCGTCGGCGTACTCGCCGCGCCCGGCCGCGGCGCCGGCCTCCTCCAGGCGGCTGCGGGCCACGCCCAGGGACTGTCGGGTGCGCGCCGGGACCTGCTCCAGGTCGACCCAGCAGGACTGTACGTAGTCGCGGCGCAGTCGGTGCAGGGCCGGCTCGATCGTGGCCAGGCGGGATTCCAGCGCCTGGGCGCGGGTGCGCAGCGAGGACAGCCGGTTGGTGACCTCCTCGCGCTGCCTGGGCAGCCGCTCGGCCTCCGCGCGCAGCTCGCCGGCCGCGATCTCGATCCGCCGGGCCACATCCAGCGTGCCCGGGATGCCGAGCGCGGCCGGGCCCCGGTCCAGCTCGGTCAGGTCGGCGCGCACGGCGGCCAGTCGGGCGGCGAGCGTGGTCGAGCCGAGGCCCGCCCGCTCGGTCTCGGCGACCGCTTGTTCGGCCTCGGCGGCGGCCCGGCGGGCGCGGTCCACGGCGGGGGGCAGTTGGCCGAGCGCCTGTTCGGCGTCGGCGAGCAGCGGGCCGAGCGAGGTGCCGAATCGGTCCAGTTCCTGGCGCACGGCGTCGAGCCGACTCGCCACCTCGGCCAACTCCCGCCGGGCGGAGTCGTATTCGTCGGTCTCCAGCTCCACGTCGAGCGGATGCCGGTCCATCAGCGCGATGTAGGCCGCGCTCGCCTCGTCGATCCGCAGGCTCACCGCGGCGAAGCCGCGCAGCGCGTCCTCGGTGCCGCGCGCGCCGCGTACGGCTCGGACCGTCTCCAGCGAGAGCATCATGTCCCGCTGTGCGGTGTCCAACTGGAGGAACGCCTCGCCCGCCGCCTCGCGCGCGGCCAGCGCGGCCGAGCGGGCGGCGTCCTTGCGCCGGCGCCACGGGCGGGTCTCGCCGCCGGCGAACGCGCCCGGGAGCAGAGCCGGGAGCAGCGGCGCGAGCGTGACCCACAGGGGAAGGCCGCCCCCGAGGGACCGTCGTGCGGATCCGACCACCACGCCTGCTCCCGTCACCGTGTGAACTGTGCGCACTCCATCCTGCCCATCCTTCCAGGTGCTGTCCGATGGAGGTCCACCAACCGTCGCTTCGGCGCGTGTCCGGGGGTGGACCGGGCGCCTGGGGGCGGTGTGGGACGGGCCGTCGGGCCTGGTGGGCGGGCGGGTGCGGCGGGGTGGGGGCGGTGCCGGGCCCGGCGGCCGTTGTGGGTGACCGCCGGGCGTGGTGGGGGCGGGGATGGAGCAGGGTGTGACGGGGTGGTTCCGGTGGGTGTTTCGGTCAGAAGGTCACGTCGGAGCAGGAGTAGAACGCGTTGTCGGTGTCGTCGACGTCCCAGACGGCGAAGATCAGCGCGCGGCCGGTGCGGCCGGCCGGGAGGGTGCCGGTGTGCACCTGGTGCGCGGCGGGCAGGGCACCGTGATACGGGACGGTCAGGAACGGGGTGCTCTCGATCTGGGCGCGACTGATCGGGGTCGCGGGGTTCCAGGTCGGCTTGGTGATGTAGTAGCGGAACGAGGTGGTCGAGTGCCGGGCCTCGATCTCCCAGGTGAAGCTGAACGAGGCGCCGGAGGTGAGCGGGGTGGTCGGCCAGGCGCCGTTGCGCGGGTTGTCGAGCGGGGCCCAGCGGCCGTCCGCGCCTGCGCACAGCTGCCCGTCGGGCGGTCCGCCCGCGGGGTAACCCTTGGGACCCTCGACGCTCTGCGGCTCCCACTGGATGTCGCCGCAGCGCTTGACCTTGCCCTCGCCGCACAGCGCGGAGCGGCTGGCCGGGCTGGAGATGTACCCGTGGGCGGAGGCGGAGGACGCCGGCAGCAGGAACGGCAGGGCGAGCACCGAAGCGCTCAGCGTGGCCAGGATGGTGCTCTTGCGCATCGAACTTCTCCTCGTGAACGAAGTCGTGCCGGGACGGGCAGACTCGTTCGGACGCGGCCTCGAAACGGTCCGCGCGCGTGCGCACGTGCGCCGGAGCGCGGATGTCGCGAGTCGATGGGACGTCGACATCCGCATCCGAACGTGGAACCACACGGTCCGGGTGCGGATCGTGTCGGGTGCGACCTGCGCGAGTCGCGTGCCTTCGTTACCGGGGGCGCTCTTTCACGCTAGAAGCGGAGATTCCGGTCGGTCAATGGTCTGGACCACGTGCGGCACAAATTGGCGAACCCGGATCGGCGCGTTCGACGGCGGCCCGGCGGCGCGAGGGCCCGGCGGCGCGGTCGGGCGGCGGCGCCGGACGCACGGGCTCAGCCGGCCGGGTCGGGGATCGGGACGGCCGGGCCGGAGACGCGGACGCGGGGGTCGTGCTCGTCGAGGTCGACGGTGAGTACGCCGGGGCGGCCGAGGTCGTCGCCCTGGTGCAGGGTGAGCGTGGCCCGCGCGGGGACCAGGGCCAGGGCGCGCAGGTAGTGGCCGAGGGCCGCCGCGGCGGCGCCGGTGGCCGGGTCCTCGATCACGCCGCCGACCGGGAACGGGTCGCGGACGTGGAAGGTGTCCGCCGAGGTGCGTCGGACCAGTTGCAGTGTGGTCAGGTCGCGGGCCCGCATGAAGGCGGCGAGGCCGTCGAAGTCGTAGTCCAGGTCGGCCAGGCGGGACCGGGTCGCGGCGGCCAGGATCAGGTGGTGGGCACCGGCGTAGGCGTAGCCGGGCGGCAGTTCGGGGTCGAGGTCGTCGGCGCTCCAGCCGAGCAGGGCCAGCGCCTCGGCGACGTCGGCGGCCGGGGCGGGGGTGTGGTGCGGCTCGACGCTGGTCAGCGTGGCGCGGAGGCGGCCGTCGGGGCCGGGGGTGACGTCGACCGGGACGAGGCCGGCCCGGGTGGTGAAGGCGAGCGGGCCGGGGCCGATGCGTTCGGCGAGGGCGATCGCGGCGGCGATGGTGGCGTGGCCGCAGAAGGAGACCTCGGCGAGGGGGCTGAAGTAGCGGACGGTGTAGGCGCGGGGGGTGGTGGGTGCGGCTTCGGTTGTTGCGGGTTCGGCTTCGGCTTCGGCTTCGGGTTCGGGTTCGGCTTCGGGTTCGGCTTCGGGTTCGGTTCGGGTGAGGAACGCTGTTTCGGAGTAGCCGAGTTCGGCGGCGATCGTGAGCATGTCCCGGTCGGTCAGTGCGCCGGCGTCCAGGACCACGCCGGCGGGGTTGCCGCCGTTCGGGTCGGTGGAGAAGGCGGTGTAGCGAAGCGGGGCGTCGGTGGGTGCCGGGTCCGGTGTCGTCATGTCGCAGGGCAACGCCGCCGGGTGGCGGGACGATTCCCGGAGCCGGTGGCCGTCCGGGCGGCAATCGGCCGCCCGGCGGCGGGCCGTGGGGTCAGGCGTGGGCGGCGAGTCGCCAGAACGCGCGCATCGGGGCGGGCGGGGTGGGGCCCGCGAGTTGTACCTGGGTGAACAGGATGGCGGTGGTGCCGGTCGCCGGGACGATGTGGGCCGTGGTGCCGGTGCCGCCGATCCATCCGTAGCGGCCGGGGACGTTCCACGGGTTGACGGCCTCGATGTCGACGGAGCCGCCGAAGCCCCACCCCTGGCCCTCCAGGAACAGGTCGGTGGCCTTGCGCTGCGCCTCGGGCAGGTGGTTGGTGGTCATCCGGCGGATCGACTCGGGGGAGAGCAGACGCCGCCCGGCGACGGTGCCCTCGGCGAGGAGCAGGCGGGCGAAGGCGTGGTAGTCGTCCACGGTGGAGACCAGGCCGCCGCCACCGGACGGGAAGGCGGGCGGGGTGCTCCACTGGCCGGTCGGGGCGTCGACGGTGAGGAGGGCGCCGCCGTCCGGGTCGGGGAGGTGGCAGGTGGTGAACCGCCCCAGGTCGGCGGGCGGTACCGCGAAGCCGGTGTCGACCATGCCGAGCGGTTCGAACAGTCGTTCCGCGAGGAATTCGGGCAGCGCACGACCGGTCGCCCGGGCGATCAGTACGCCGAGGATGTCCGAACAGGTGTTGTAGAGCCAGGCCTCGCCCGGCTGGTGGAGCAGCGGGATGTCGGACAGCCGCGCCATCCACTCGTCGGGCGCGGGCACCTGTTGCGGCTGCGGGGGACCCTGGCCCAGCCGTTCCATCAGCGGGACGAGCGCGGGCAGCGAGAAGTCGCTCGGAAAGCCGTAGCCGGCCCGGGAGGTGAGCAGGTCGAGCACGGTGATCGGGCGATCGGCGGGGACCACGTCGTCGATCTCGGCGGTGGGGGTGCGGACCACGCTGCGGTCGGCCAGTTCCGGGAGGAGGTCGTCGACCGGGTCGTCGAAGGTGATCCGGCCGTCGTCGATCAGCATCATCGCCGCGGCGGCGACGACGGGCTTGGTGAGCGACGCGATGCGGAAGATCGAGTCCCGGGCCATCGGGGCGGTGCCGGCGGTGTCGAGGGAGCCGGCGGCCCGTACCTCGACGCGGTCGCCGCGGGCGATCAGGGCGACGGCGCCCGGGAGTGTTCCCTCGGCGATGTGGGTTTCGAGCAGCGTTCGCAGGTCGTCGGGGGTGTTCGGGTTCATCGGGTCGGCTCCTCGGGGGGCGACGTGCGGGTCGGCTCCGTGTGCGCGGCGGCCTCCGTACCGTCGAGTACCGCCGAAAGGGAGACTCCCCGGGGAGGCGCGGAATCATCGCTCCGACACGGGCGACATCGCGGGCGAACGGCGGTCGGGTCGTGGGACACGGTGGGCGGATCGGTACGGACCGTGTGCCGCGGACGACGTGGGGTGCGGTTCAATACCGTGGCCTCGGAATTCAACTGCCTTGGCGTGGAACGTACTTCATGTTCCGGGCGAATTTCCGTGACGCGCCGGGGGGTCCACCGCGTTCTACCTAGTGGGTGAGCGGGCGGCATGCGGCGCGGGTCCGGCGGGTTGCCGGTCGCGCTCCGTGGCCGCGCCCGTTTCCGGTACGGAAGGGTGCGGAACGGAACGGCCGCCCGATCCGAGAGGAGAGCGGGTTGCCCGCCGACACCGCTTCGGGGCGGGGCACGACACGTGGTGGAACGGATGTCTAGGAGACAGCAGGCCGATGGGATCCCCGGGTTCTGAGGAACAGCAGTTGGCCGCCGCGATGCGCGGGGCGGCGACCGAATTGATCCCGCCCGCGGGGTTGGTCGCGGGCGGGATCACCCGGGGGCGACGGATGCGCCGGGCGCGTCGGATGCGGATCGGCGCGTCGGCGGTGGCGGTGGTGGCGCTGGGCGGAGCCGCCGCGGTGGTGCTCCCGGGGATGGACGACGGCCGGTCGGCGATACGGGCGACGTCGGGCCCGGCGGGCGGGCAGAGCGGTGCGCCCGGGCCGAGTACGAGCCCTCCTTCCGACCCGGCGGCCGTGCCGCCGGCGGGCCGGGAGGCCGTCTCCCCGCAGGAGATCGCGCGGATCCTGCGGCAGATGCCGATGGGCGACAACATGCGGGACGCCACCGGGGCCGGGATCGTGCCGACGGCGGGGGAACCGACGTCGGTGGGTGCGTTCGCCATGGTGTTGGTGGTGAGCAACAAGGGAGCGGCGACGCTGACGGTGACGGTGCAGGCGAGCGGTCGGGATGCCGCGGGTGACGATTGCGCGGCGGTACGGAAGATGTACCGCCTCTGCGACGTCTTCGTGGAATCCGACGGCACCCACGGCTATCTCGCGCAGACTCGGCCCGAGGGGCAGACCGTGGACCCCGGGGGCAAGGAACCCTCCGCATGGGCCGCGCAGGTGATCCGACGCGACGGCGTGCGGGTTTCGGCGACGTCGACGTCGAGGGTCGACGCCGGGACCCTGGGGATTCCGGGCTATGCGATCGTGTCGATCAAGCAGCTCCGGGACATCGTGATGTCGCCGAGTTGGTCGCTCTGGGTCGAGCCGGAGGTCAATCGGGCCGCGCGGGCGAAGATGCTCGATTTCCGGGAACAGATCCCGACCAGCCTTCCCCGGACGCCGCCGAACCGGGACCGGCCGAGCAGCACCGCGCTCCCGCCCGCGCCGACGGGCACGCCCTCGCAGTTGCCGGGCGCGGGCTGGGGGAGCGGGGGCGGGGGCGCGGGGCGGTAGGTGCCTGGTGCCTGGTGCCTGGTACCTGGTGCCGTTCAGGCCAGGCGGGTGCAGAGGAGGGCGTCGGGGGTGCCGGACGAGCCGACTCGGCGGGTGAAGGCGACGCCGGCCGCGTATTCGTCGGCGTTGCACTGGCCCTTGTACGCGCCGGACGCGAACTCGCCGCCCGTGCCGTCGGTGCTGTTCGCGGGGCGGTTGTCGCCTCGATCGAACCACAGGGTGCGGGCCCGGGTGCCGAGCGCGGCGCCGGCGGGTCGGGTGCACAGGATCGCGGAGACGGTCGCGCCGCGCACGCTGTACCCGGTGATCGCCATGCCGGTGGGGCACTGGAGCTTGGTGTAGCCCGTCGCCCAGTCGTCGCGCACGTACGATTCGTCGCGCACCACCGTGATGTCGGCACCCGGCGCGCCGAGGTCGGGGCCGCCGATCGTGGTGCACAGGCCCCGGTTGCCGGTGTGGGCCAGGCCGATGATCCGCTCGCCGTCGGGGCATACGCCCTTGCGGGCACCGGAGTCCCAGTCCGGTCGGGCGCGCATGCGCAGGGACGGTTGGGCGTCGGTGCTGCCCAGGTCGAGCATGTTCCATCGGGCTGACGGGGCGATCGGACCGGTGCGGCCGGCGGCGCCGATCAGCCTGGTCCAGGCGGCGGCGCGCCAGTCGTTCGGGTCGTCGAGGATGCCGCCGCGCACGCCGTCGGGGTCGTAGCGCAGGAGGGCCCAGGAGTCTCCCCGGCCGTTGCCCTTCCAGCCGAGCAACGGCCAGTAGGCGAAGTCGAGATCGCGTGCGACGAGGTAGTCGGTGAAGTTGGTGAACCAGGCCCGGGCGGCCGGGTCGGTCTCCTCCGCGCCGGTGCCGAACTCGCTGATCCACACGGGGGCGGTGTGGTGTTGCCCGTCGGTGGTCACGTATTGCGCCGATCGGTCGATCTCGGCGAACAGTTGATCACGCGTCAGGTCCTGGTAGCGGGCGTCGTGGGTCTCGCCGGTGCCGTACGCGCCGCTGTGGTTGGGGCCGGTGTACCCGTAGAAGTGCGCCGAGTAGACCAGCTTGTTCGGGTCGACGAGGGTGTGCGACAGGGTACGGACCGGGGTCAGGGTCGGGCGGCCGTGCGGCAGGCCGTCGAGCGGGATGCCGGTCCAGTTGATGCCCTCGACGATGATCAGCAGATCCGGGTTGGCCTCGGTGAGGATGCGGTTGCCCGCCAGGAGGGAGGCGGCCTGCCAGTCCTTGTCGTTGCCCCAGCCCCAGTTCGGGTCGTCGGTGATGTTGCGGCGGACCTCGTTGTACAGATCGGCGCCGACGACCCGCTTGTTGGTGCGGTAGCGGCTTGCCATGGTGACCCAGTCGTTCGCTCAGTCGGTGGTGCCGCGCGAGGTGTTCCAGCGTTCGTTGCCGTCCAGGCCGCAGCACCAACGGGTGGTGCCGGTGTGGTTGTTCAGCACGACCGCGAAGCCGTCGGCGGTCAGCGCGGCGACCACCGCGTCGAAGACCTGGAGCGGGGTCTTGCCGCGCAGTTCCGGGTTGGCGGCGACCGCGGTGTCGGGTACGGGGGCGCTCGCGTGCACCATTTCGTTGGAGAACGGCAGGCGGATGCTGTTGACGCCGACCGCGTGGAAGCCGGCCAGGATCGACGGCAGGCTCGCCCGGTCGAGCCCGAGCGGCATGCCGTTCGCGTTCTCGCCGCTGTGGTGGTTGGCGGGGTCGGCGATGTCGCCGGAGCCGTTCCAGGTGCCCTGGGCGCCCGCCCAGTTGGCGGAACGCAGCTTGAATCGTCGGCCGTCGGCGTCGATGATCCAGCGGCCGCTGGTGGAGAGGGGGGCGGCCCAGGACACGGCGCTCGGGGCGGCGGGGGTGGCGGGGGTGGCGGCGGCGTCGGCTCGGGTGGTGCTCAGGAGGCTGCCGGTGAGCGCGGCGACGGCGGCGCAGGCGGCGAGGGCGAGCGATCGGTGCCGGTTGCGATGCATGGGTACCTGCCTCGGTGAGGGGTTTCGGGGTCAGGCCGTTCGACCGGCCGCCGGCGGAAACACCGGCGACCTCGCCTCGACACGCACGTCCCCGCGGACCCGGCCGATCGAACCGGCCCACAAGGCGGCGAACGAGCCGCGTCCATGGCCGCGCACGGCCACGGCCACCCGACCCTCCCACCCCCAACCAACGAACTCCAGCCCAACACAGCCCCCTCCGAGCCCCCCAGCCCCGCCGACCCCGGCCACGCCGACCCCCCAGCCCCCGCCCCGCCTCCCCGGCGCCTACCGCCCCCCGCCCCACGAAGTGACCACTCCCACCCCAACCCGGCACGACGCACCCCCACAGATTCGGTAGGCTGTCCTCTCACATCCGGGCGCATAGCTCAGTTGGTTAGAGCACTGCTCTTACAAAGCAGGGGTCGACAGTTCGAGTCTGTCTGTGCCCACCCGATATGAAGCCCAGGTCGGTTTGCTGACCTGGGCTTATCGCTGTGCGTGACGGTGAGTCCGTCCGTTGGAGGGGCGCCCGGGGTGCGATGTCCCAAGGTGGACCGCGGACTTGGCGCGGTCGCCGTGCGTTCGACATCAGGGGGCCGGTCATCGGGCGGGCTTGGTAGCATCTGCTCGGCATCCTGTGCTTCCCGTCGGGTGTGCTCGCGCCCGTAGGGGGCGTCGGTGTGACGGGTTGGTGTCGTCGAGGTCGAGGATGGCTCGATGAGGGGTGGCGACGGGGTGGGTCGTGCCCTTCTCATCCCTGTCCGGCGGGCCAAATCCGGTGCGTTAATGTCCGACCCATGTCTACACCGACACCTCGCGCCGCCATGGGCGGACCAGCCGGTCCGTCCTCGGTGACGCCTTTCACGGCCGATGCCGGGGCGCCGTCCCGTGCCGGTCGGATTCTGCGTTCGGTGTGGTTGTGGCCGATGTTGCTCACCTTCGGTGTGGGGCTCTACAAGGTCGACACCCCGGAGCTCTGGCGCGATGAACTCGCGTCCCTGAGCGCGGCCGATCGTAGTGTTCCGCAGTTGTTGCGACTGCTGGAGCACGTGGATACCTCCAGCGGCGCGTACTACTTCTTCATGCACTGCTGGATGAAGGTCTTCGGAGACTCGGTCCTGGTGCTCCGGCTGCCCTCCGTCCTGGCCATGGCGGCCACCGCCGGCTGCCTGGCCGCGATCGGGCGCCGGATGCTCTCGGCGCGGGCCGGTGTCCTGGCGGCGCTGGTGTTCGCGGTGATTCCGTCGGTCTCCCGCTACGCGCAGGAGGTCCGCTCCTATGCCCTGACCATGTTCATGGTCACCCTCGCGACGCTCATGTTGCTGCGCGCGTTGGAACAGCCGCGTGCGCGACGGGCGAAGAGGCAGCGGATGTTGCGGTGGTTGCTCTTCGGGGGGAGCGTCGCGGTCGCGGGACTGCTGAGCCTGGTCTCGCTGGCGGTCCTGCCCGCCTTCGGGGTGCTGACGCTGTTGGAATGGCGACGGCAGCGTGACCGCCGGGTGTTGTGGGGCTTCGTATCGGCCTGCGTCGGCGGGGTGTCGGTCCTGATCCCGGTGGCCGTGAAGGCGGCCGGCCAGGCCAGTGCCCAGATCTCGTGGATCCCCGAACCGAGCCTGACGGACGTCGGACACCTCTGGCCGCAGATCGGCTGCTCCTACGCCGTCTCCTACGGCATGGCGGCCTGCCTGGTCCTGCTGTTGCTGCTCGCCGCGTTCCGCCGGATCGACCGCACCCAGGCCCTCACCGCGCTGACCCTCGCGGTGCTGCCCGTCGTGGTGGTCTGGCTGGTCTCGCAGGGTGGTCAGTCCTACTGGCTGGCGCGTTACCTGCTGTTCATCGTGCCGGCCTGGGCACTTGTCGCCGGCGCCGTGCTGTCCTGCCTCGGTCGTGTCGCGGCCGTGTCGGGGTTGGTCGTCGTCACCGCCCTCGGCGGGACGAATCAGGTGCAACTCCGCGCCCGCGGCTCGCACGACGTCTGGGACTACCCCCACAGCGTGAAGGCCGCCTCGGTCGACTACGAGGCCGCGGCGAAAGTCATCCAGGCGAATCACCAGCCCGGCGACGGGCTGGTGACCGCGCAGTGGCTCTGGGCGCCGTTCCTCTTCGACGTCGGCCTGCGCTACTACCTGCCCGAGGGGGAACTCGGACTGCGGAAGCCGGTACTGGCCCAGACCGCCAACAAGGCGGGGCTGCTCGGCCAGGTGGACACCGCCCAGCCACGCCGGCCGATCGGCAGCGAGCCCCGCCTGTGGCTCGTCACCCTCGTCGTGGGTGAGGAACTGGAGCCGTACCGCTTCATCGCGGGGGACATAGGGGCGGCCCTCCAGGCCCACTACCGCATCGAGAAGCAGTGGCGGGTCTCCTCGGGCGCGGAGGTCGCGCTCCTCGTACGGATCCCCTCACCGCCCAAGTAGCCGGGGTCGCGGGCCTGGCCGGTAGGCGGGTTCGGCCCCGTGCCGCTCAGGTCTCGCGGTCCGCGACCGGGGGACCGATCCGGCCGAGCCGGTTGTCGATGCCCCAGCCGGTGACCCGGAACAGCGCCTCGGCGAGGATGTCGCGGCTCATCTTGCTGGCGCCCAACTCGCGCTCGACGAAGGTGATCGGGACCTCGACCACGGAGAAGCCGGCCCGGACCGCGCGCCAGGCCAGGTCGACCTGGAAACAGTAGCCCTGCGAGGCGACCTGGCTCATGCCCAGACCCAGCAGGGTCTGCTTGCGGAAGGCCCGGTAGCCGCCGGTGACATCGCGGATCGGCACCCCCAGCATCAGCCGCGAGTACATGCTGCCGCCGCGTGAGATGAACTCGCGGCTCTTCGGCCAGTTCACCACCTCGCCGCCGGCCACCCAGCGCGAACCCAGCGCGAGGTCGGCGCCGCCGCGCAGCGCGGTCAACAACCGGGGCAGCTGTTCGGGCTGGTGCGAGCCGTCCGCGTCCATCTCCACCAGGATGTCGTAGCCCCGGTCGATGCCCCAGCGGAAGCCCGCGAGGTAGGCCGCGCCCAGCCCCTCCTTGCCGCGTCGGTGCAGCACCTGGAGGTTGGGGTCCTGGGCGGCCAGCCGGTCGACCTCCGCGCCGGTCCCGTCCGGACTGTTGTCGTCGGCCACCAGGATGTGGGCCTCGGGTACGGCGGTCCGGACCCGGGCGATGATCCTCCCGACGTTCAGGATCTCGTTGTACGTCGGGATGATCACGAGGATCTTGCCCAGGTCACCGAAGGCGTCGGCGCCCCCGGCGGTGCTGTCCGTCACGGACCGGCCCCTTCTTCGACATCTCGGCGACCCTCGGCCCCCTTACCGGTCCGACCGTGTCGCCGACAGAGCTGTCGTACGCCACCTCGAAACCGGATCACACGTCCGGCCCCGGTCGGAACCGCCCTGCAGGATACCCGGGTCCCGTGGAGCGGCGGCGCCATGGTCTCGGGGCCTGCGCGGCGGTCCGGCCGGGCGTTGTCCGGCGGCGGCCGGCCCGGTTGTGGGGGCGTGCGCCGGCCGTGAACGGGGCGCGGGGTCGCGGGCGTCGACGTCGGCCCAGACGGTCTTGCCGGCCCGGTGGGTACGCACGCCCCAGCGCGAGGCGATCGTGTCGAGGATGTGCAGGCCGAAGCCGCCTTCCTGCCGGGGGCCGGTGTCGCGCCGGGTCGGCGGTCGGGGGTCGGTGTCGGTGACCGACAGCCGCGCCCCGTGCCGGGTGCGGCGTACGGCCAGGCCGATGGGCCCGTCGGTGTGCAACCGCGCGTTGGTCGACAGCTCCGATACGACCAGGACGGCCGTCGCGACGCGGTCCTCGTCCCAGCCCCAGCCGGCGAGAGCGGCGCGCACCTCGTCCCGGGCCCGCCCGGCCGCACCGGTCTGTCGTGGCAACCGCCACCGGAAGAGGGAACGGCGAAGTCGAGTCATGACCGGACCTTCCTCGAAGACCAGGGACACGGGCGGACGGCGGACGGCGGACGGTGGACACGGGACGGGACTCCGGCTCGGCGCCGGCTCGCCGACCACTCGTACGAGCCGCACACCTGCCCCCTGATCGGCGACTCAAGCCTCGGCCGGCCGCGAGGACCGGCGCGAGTTCGGCCCGGCGGATCGGGGGCGGGGATGGACGGCTCCCCAAGGTGTGGACGACCTCTCCCACCACCGGGGCTGCCGGTCACCTCTGTGTTTCCCGAGTCGTCAGAGGTGTAGGTGGGTGTGGTGAGGGGGCGTGAGAGGTGGTTGGGCTTGGACGTGTACGAGGCCGTGGCGACTCGACGCGCGGTGCGCGCATTCACGGGCGATCCGGTTTCGCGGGAGGTGCTGGAACGGGTGCTGTCCGCCGCGTCCCGGGCGCCTTCCGGAGCCAATCTTCAGCCCTGGCACACCTACGTGCTGACCGGTTCCGCATTGGATCGGCTCAAGAAGCGCACCGCCGAGCGGGTGGCCGCCGGTGATCCCGGAGACGCGCGGGAGTACGAGATGTACCCGCCCGAACTGGGCGCGCCCTACCGCGAGCGGCGGTCCGCGGCCGCCGAGCAGCGCTATGGGGCGCTCGGCGTTTCGCGCCACGACCCGCGGGCACGCGCGCGGGTCGTGGCCGCGAACTGGGACTGCTTCGGGGCGCCCGCCGCGCTCTTGTGCTTCATCGACCGCGGGATGGGATCCGCCCAGTGGGCCGATCTCGGCATGTACCTCCAGACGGTCATGCTGCTGCTTCGCGCGGAGGGTCTGCACAGTTGTCCGCAGATGGCGTGGTCGGTGTATCGGGCGACCGTCGCGGAGGTCGTCTCACCCCCGGAGGGGCTGATTCTGTACTGCGGCCTGTCGATCGGCTTCGCGGATCCCACCACGGGTGCCTTCCGCACGGACCGGGCCCCGATCACCGAGACGACGACCTTCATGACGGACTGATCCCCTCGACCGCGGGCGGGCGTGGAACCAGGGAGTCGGTGTGGGTCGTGCCGCTGTCGGTGAGCACCTCGGTGATGGTCTGGGCCGGGCGGATCGGGGTGAAGGTGGTCTCGCCGGCCGGGGTGGTGCGGTAGCCGTGGATGGCCGGGCGGGGGAGCGAGTTGTAGGAGAAGTGGGTGGACAGGGAGTAGGCGCCCGTGTCGTGGAGGGCGAGGACGTCGCCCGGTTCGAGCACCGGCAGGTCGCGGGCGACCGCCGAGAGATCGCCCGCGAAGCACAGTGGGCCCGCGATGTCGTGGGGTTCGGTCGGGCCGGACTTCGGCCGGCCCTTCGCGTCGAACGCGTCGATGCGGATCGGCCAGGCCTCGGGCATCGACATGGCGCGGGTGAGGATCTGGCCGCCCGCGTGGGTGACGGCGATGCGGCGCCCGCCGGTGGTCTTGGTGTATTCGACGATCGAGGCGACGGTGCCGTTCTTGGCGAAGATCGCGCGGCCGAACTCGGTGATCAGGTCGTAGCGGCCGTCGAACAGGGTCGGTACGGCCCGGCGCAACTCGGCGACGTACTCGGCGAAGGTCGGCGTGTCGGTGTCGTCGGCGAAGTTCACCGGCAGGCCGCCGCCGATGTCCAGACCGGTGACCCGGCGCGGCCCCACCTCGGCGTTCACCCGCTCGGCCAGCGCGTGGGCCGCCGCCACGCCCTCGGCCATCAGCGGCAACGGGCAGCCCAGCGAGCCGACATGGGTGTGGATCCGGGTCAGCCAAGGGTGCCTGGCGAACGCCTGTACGACCGCCTCGGTCGCGCCCTCGTCGCGCAGCGCCACGCCGAACTTCGACGTCGAGGTGGCCGTACTCGTGGAATCCACCGAACCGCGCCCCACCTGGGGATTGACCCGGATCCCGAGCGGCGCCGGCGCGGGCCGACCCGCGAGCAGGGCGTCGACGCGGGCCAGTTCCTGGAAGTTGTCCACGTTGAGCGCGATGCCGTGGGCCAGGGCGAACTCCAACTCCGCGACGGTCTTGATCGGGCTGTCGTACACGATGCGCCCGGGCGCGAAGCCGGCCGCCAGGGCCAGCCGCAGCTCGCCGGGTGAGGCGACCTCGCAGTCCATCCCCGCCTCCGCCATCAGCCGCATCACCGGGGCGAGGGCGCACGCCTTGGCCGCGAAGGCGTGCCGGACCGGGGCCGGGGCGAACGCCGCGTGCAGTTCGGCGACCGTGCCGAGCAGCCCGTCCACGTCCAGCAGCCCGACCAGTGGTTCGGTCGCGCCCAGCAGCCCCTGCCGCACGGCCTCGGCCACCGCCGCGTCCCGGGCCGTGCGCCGCCGTCGAGCCGCATCGGAAGTCGTCTCCACCGGATCTCCTCGTCATTCGCCGCGAGTCACTCACCGCGCGCCCACGCCCACCTCGCGGGGACACCTCCGGCGCGCGGGAGGGCATCGCCGTACGCCGCCGCCCCGTCCGGACGCACGCCCAGCATCGCCACCCCGGCCGCGCCGAACATCGTCGAACGCGACGAACCGTCGGCTCGACGTTGTGGCGGGCGACGAGCGCGGCTTGCGTCATCATTCGCCCGCGCCGTGTTGTTGCCCGGCGTATCGCTCGTTACTACCGTGGTTGTTGAGTCTTCAAGGGACTACGACGTCACGCCGCGATCCTCGGCCGCGGCCGGACCGTTCAGCGCCGCCCCGCCCCGTCGGCCCCGACCCCGCCCGCCCGGTCGGCACCCGCGCCCGCGCCCGCGCAGCCCGGTACCTCGCCGCGCCCGCACGCGCGCATCCCCCGCACCTCCGCACCTCCGTCTCATCCGTCCCCACCGGTCTCCGGGCCCGTCCTCGCCCGGAGCGCTAGGAGAGTTCGATGACCTCCGTATCCGGCACGCCCACCGTCCCCGCCACGCCCCCCGACCTCCTCGACTACCTGGTGATCGGCGCCGGGCCCGCCGGGCTTCAGATCGCGCAGTTACTCCAGGCCGCCGGGCACGGCTACCGGGTCCTGGAGAGTGGCCGCACCCCGGGCACCTTCTTCCGGACCTTCCCGCGGCACCGCAAACTGATCTCCGTCAACAAGGTGTACAACGGCACCGACGATCCCGAGTTGAACATGCGGATGGACTGGAACTCGCTCCTGTCCCCGGATCCCGAGCTGTTGTTCACCCGCTACAGCAAGCGCTACTTCCCGGACGCCGACGATCTCGTGCGCTATCTGGCCGACTTCGCCGCCGCGTTCGAACTGGACGTCGTCTACGACACCCGAGTCGAGCGGATCGGGCGCCGCGCCGACGGCGGCTTCACCGTGACCGACCAGCGGGGGGTGCGACACCACGCCCGGCGACTGATCGTGGCCACCGGACTGACCCGGCCCAACACCCCCGATATTCCGGGCATCGAGACCGCCGACGACTACTCGGTGGTGTCCGTGGACCCGGAGGACTTCATCGACCAGCGGGTCCTGATTCTCGGCAAGGGCAACTCCGCGCTGGAGACCGCGGACAACCTCCTGGAGACCGCGGCGGTGATCCACGTGGCCGGACCGCACTCCATCCGGCTCGCCTGGAACACCCATTTCGTCGGACACCTGCGCGCGATCAACGTCAACTTCCTCGACACCTACCAACTCAAGCTGCGAAACGCCGTGTTGGACGGCCGCGTGTTGTCCGTGGACAAGGGCGGCGACGCGGGGCGCTACCGGGTGCGGTTCGCGTTCTCGCGCGCCGACGAGGTGGTGAAGGAACTCCACTACGACCGCGTCGTCGTCTGCACGGGCTTTCGCTTCGACGCCTCGATCTTCGACCCGGACTGCCGCCCGGAACTGGTCATCGACGACCGATTCGCCGCCCTGTCCCCGGCATACGAGTCGGTGAACGTGCCCGGCCTGTACTTCGCCGGCACCCTGATGCAGCAGCGCGATTTCAAGAAGTCCACCGGAGGCTTCATCCACGGATTCCGCTACGCCGTCCGCGCCCTGAGTCACATCCTCGACGAGCGCCACCACCAACGGCCCTGGCCGCGACGGTCGTTGCCGGGTACGCCGGTGGCGCTCGCGGATGCCGTGGTGGCCCGGGTCAATCGCAGCTCGGCGCTGTGGCAGCAGTTCGGCGTGATCGGGGACCTGATCGTGGTCGACCACGACGGGCGGGCGCACTACCGCGAGGAGGTGCCGGTCGCCTACGCGCACGAGAGCCGATCGCGCGACGGCGGCGACTACTTCACCATCACCCTCGAGTACGGGCCCGACCACGACAAGGTCGACCCGTTCGACATCACCGTGCGGCGCACCGCGCAGAACTCGGTGGACGGTTCCGTCGACGCCGCCTACCTGCACCCGGTGATCCGGCACTTCCGGGACGGCGAGTTGTCGGCCACGCACAACATGACGGAGAACCTGGAGAACGAGTGGGACCACCCGCGGGTCCACCACGCCCCACTCGTGGCCTTCCTCGCCCGGGAACTGGACCGGCGGCCGAGCCCGGCCGGGCGGTGAGCGGGGTGCGGTTCACCGTGCACGACTTCGAGGAGGCCGCGCGCGCCCGACTGGACCCCGTATACGCCGACTTCATCGCGGGTGGAGCACGCGACGAGATCACCGTATGGGCCAACGAGGCGGCGTTCGCCCGGCTGCGACTGCTGCCCCGGGTGCTGCGCGGCGGTGCCGAACGGGACGTGTGCGTCACCCTGTTCGGCGAACGGGCGAGCCTGCCGATCCTGCTCTCGCCGACCGCCTTCCACAAGCTGGTCGATCCGGAGGGAGAGGCGGCCACCGCGCGGGCCGCGGCCGCCGCCGGGGCGATCATGATCGTCTCCATGGCGTCCACGGTGGCGGTGGGCGAGGTCGCCGACGCGGCCCGCGCCGCCGCCGAGCCCGGCCAGGCGCCGCCGCTGTGGTTCCAGCTCTACCTGCAACCCGACCCGGGCATCACCGAGGCGCTGGTGGGCCGGGCCGAGGAGGCCGGCTGTACCGCCCTGGTGGTCACCGTCGACTCCCCGGTGCTCGGCGCGGGCGAGCGCAATCGGCGCAACGGCTTCCACGACCTGCCGCCGGGGATGCGCTGCGAGAACCTGGTGGATCTGCGGGACGGCGAGCGCGGGCACGTCCGGCAGATCGCCATGTCCCCGGAGTTCACCTGGGAACACGTGGATCGATTACGGCGGTTCACCGATCTGCCGGTCCTGCTCAAGGGTGTGCTGCATCCCGAGGACGCGCGCCTCGCGGTGCGGCACGGCGTCGACGGACTGCTGCTGTCCAACCACGGCGGTCGGCAACTCGACACCGTGCCGGCGACGTTGGAGCTGTTGCCCGAGTTGGTGGCCGCGGTGGCGGGGCGCATCCCGATCGTGCTGGACGGCGGGATCCGGCGGGGTACCGACGTGGTCAAGGCGCTGGCCCTCGGCGCGGTCGCCGTGGGCATCGGCCGACCGGTGATGTGGGCGCTGGCCGAGGGCGGCGAGAAGGGCGTACGACGGCTGCTGCACCTGCTGCGGGACGAACTCGACGACGCGCTGGCCCTGTGCGGCGCCTCCCGACTCGCGGATCTGACGCCCGACCTGGTCCGGGTGCCGGGGTGGGCGTCCGCACCCGGTCCCACCGTGACGCCGGGGGCGGACACCCGATTCGGCGGGGTGGTCGCGTGAGCGCCGTCGGCTGGTCGATCGTCGGCGCGGCCGTGCTCCCGATGGCGGTGCTGCCCTACTGGCTGCCCGGGATCGTGGTCGCGCTGCGCGTGCGCATCTTCGCCCGGGTGGGCGGTGTGGACGGTGTGCGGGCACCCGGACCCGAGGTGCCCGCCGAGGAGTTCAAACGGGTGTACGGGCATCCGGCGGCCGACGGCCGCAGTCGCGGGGCCGCCCTGTCCGACCTGTTCTGGTACTGGCTGGCCCCCGGCCCGGAGGTGCACCAGGAACACCTGGAACCCGGGCCTCGCTACGACGACGTGGCCAGGACCACCCGACGGATCCTGGCGGGTTTCTCCCGGGAGCAGTGGATCGAACTGGTCGGCCGCTGCACGCGCAACGTCCTCGACGAACTGACCGACGGCGAGCCGACCGCGGGCCAGGCGACGCACGACCGCCCCGAGCCGACCGCAGGCGAGGCGACGCCCGGCGGACCGCGCGAACACCCGCGCACCGCACGGACCTTGCACGTACGCCTACGCGACCTGATGATGCCCGTCTGGGCCGAGGTCTACTACGAGGTGGTCTTCCGCGAGCCCTGCCCCCGCCACGTCCGAAACCTGATCACCGACCACGCGAACGACGTGGTCGACTCGATCAAGTGCCTGGGCCTTCGGCACATGGACCGGCGGGCCCGGCTCACCGAACACCTGCGGGCCCGGCTCGCCGACGACCCGCCGCCCGGGCCGCTGCCGGACTCGTTGGACCGGCGGGAGCAGGCGTACTACCTCCAGGGCACCTTCTTCAACACCGCCGTGGTGCAGATGTCGGAGGCGTCGGCCCACCTCCTTCTGGCCCTGGCCACTCACCGCGACACGCAGACCCGCCTCCAGGCGCCCGGCGCGGATCCGGACCACCTGGACCGGATCGTCGACGAGACGCTGCTGCACTTCCCGCTCTTCGGCGTGGCGCACCGGATCACCTCGGGAGAGATCCCCCGGGAGGGCCGCGAGCCGATCCCGACCGGCTCGGTGCTGCTGTTCAACTACCCCGAGTATCAGGGCTCCCGGGGCCTCGCCTTCGACCCCGACCGGTGGTTGGACCCGGACACCCGGCCCGCCGGATACATCCCGTTCGGTGTCACCGCCAACCGTCCGTGCCCGGCCCGCGGCTTCGCCCTGCTCACCCTGCGGGTCGCGGCCGAGGAGACGCTGCGCCGCTTTCGGCTCGACTCCTCGGCGCAACACACCCGTTCCCTGCCCAACCGAGGCCCCTGCCTGCTCATCCCGCGCACCGATCCGGACGCCCCGCCGCCGCGCCGGCCCCGGGTCCGGCTCGCGGTGATGCGCCTCACGGACCGATGGGCCGCCGTCCCGCGCAGCCTCACCCAACTCGTGTTCGGCGCCTACATGGTCCGTGACGCCCGCCGCCGGGGTTTGTGCCGCGCCTACTTCGGCACCTCGTCCGCCGGTCCCGCGTCCGCCGGTCCCGCACCCTCCGTTCCCGCCGGCCGATGAGAGGGGCGAGACGATGACTCCGTCGGAACTCGCGCCCGTGTTCTTCCTGGCCGTCGTGGTGATCCTGCTGACGTGTCGGCTGGTCGTTTTCGTGGTGGGCCGATTCGGGCAGCCTCCCGTGGTCGGCGAGATGATCGCCGGAGTGCTGCTCGGCCCGTCCCTGTTCGGGCTGGTCGCCCCGGGCGCGTCCGCCGAGGTATTCCCGCCGGAACTGAAGCCGGTGTTGTACGTGGCCGGGCAGATCGGCCTGGTCGCGCTGATGTTCGCCACCGGGTACGAATTCCGGGCGCACGCCGGGCGCGGACTGGCCGGCACCGCGGTCGCGGTCTCCGCCGCCGGGGTGGTGATCCCGCTGGTCCTGGGCATGGGGCTGACCCTGGCGGCGTACGGGCACGTGGGCATCTTCGTCGACGGGGTGTCGGTCTGGGTCACCGCGGGGTTCGTCGGCGTCGCCCTCGCGATCACCGCGTTTCCGATGCTCGCCCGGATCATCACCGAACGCGGCCTGTCCGGAACCCGGTTCGGCTCCCTCGCGCTGGCCTCCGGGGCCACCGACGACGCCCTCGCCTGGATCATGCTGGCGGGGGTGCTGGGCGGGGCGTCCGGCGAGGTGCGACCGGTCGTCAAGACGGTCGGCGGCTCCGTGCTGTTCGTCGTGGTGCTGTTCCTGCTGGGGCGCCTGCTGCTCCGGTGGATCGTGGAGCGTCCGGGTCTCGGCGACGACACCCGGCTCATGCTCGTCCTCGTGGTGCTGTTCTGCGCCGCGTGGTTCACCGACACGATCGACCTCTTCGCGGTGTTCGGCGCGTTCTGCGTCGGGATGGCCATGCCGCGCGGAGAGAACTCGGAGCGGCTGGTGCGGTCCACCCAGTCCGTGACCCAGGTGGTGTTCGTACCGATGTTCTTCACCTACTCCGGACTGAACACCCGATTCGACGTGTTCGCCGACCCGTCGGTGATGGTGTTCGGGGCGACGGCGGTGATCGTCGCGGTGGTCGGCAAGTTCGGTGGTTGCTGGGCCGCCGCCCGGCTGCGTGGGGAGCCCCGGCCGGTGGCCGCCCGGGTCGGCGTACTGATGAACGCCCGGGGGCTGATGCAGCTGATCGCGCTGAACATCGGCCTCGCGGCGGGCATCGTCGGCGACGAACTGTTCGCCGCGCTGGTCCTGGTCGCCCTGGTCACCACGATCATGACGGTTCCGCTCCTGAGCGTGCTCGATCGTCGCGAGGCCGGCGCGCGGGCGCACGCGCGGGCGACCAGGGAGGAGGAGGCGGTGACGTCGGGCTGAGCGGCCGGCGTGCTCGGCTCCGGTGACGCGCGACTTCGCGCGAGGGCGGGAGAGTTCGGGGCGCGGCCCGGCGAGAGCGCCGGGCCGTGCCCTGTGCGGGTGGTGCGGGTGGTGCGGATGGTGCCGGTTGCGTCGGCGGCGCCCGTGTCGTCGCGTGGGGACGGCCTTGCCGGGGCGGAGGGCGGTGACCCTTGCGATGAGTGCGCGCGCGAGCGGTGATCGCAAGGATCAGCGTTTTGCGATGCTTCGGGTGCCGGGCGCAGCGCCGGTGCGGCGGCCGAGGAAGTGCACGACGGCCGCGCCAAGTCCGGCGAGGCCGCCGGCGGCCTTCGGTCTGCGGCCGAATCCGGCGAGGCGGCTGGTGCGATCGGGCGGGGCCGGGGGTTCGGCCCGTTCGCTCCGGTTGACGCGCGTAACGCTCCGGTCGGGCGTGCCGGTCGGATCGGCGCCCGGGGAGGCGGGCGGTCGGGGCGGTGCGGCGGGGGCCGCCGGCGAGCGGGCCGAGGTGTCGAGCGTGGGTGTACCGAGGGTTTCCGTGCCGCCCGGGACGGTGCTCTCCCGGATCGCGGTCAACCAGGCCGCGCGTTCGGCCAACGCCCGTGCGCGCAGCTCCAGCAGGAGTCCGTGCGGAAGCTCGAACAGGCGCTCGTAGGCGACCAGGAGCGGTTCCCCGGGCATGCGCCGGGCCTTCTCGAAGTCGGCGAACGCACTGTGCGAGCTGTATCCGAGACGTCGGGCGAGGACCCGGAGGGAGAGGCCGCGCTCCAGACGCAGACGGTACAGGGTCAGCCCCAACTCCCGGTGGCACGAGCCGACCGGCCGGGGCACGGGGGTGCCGGGAGTCGCCGACGCCACGTCGGGACCGCCGTCGCCGGCCGGGGAATCCGATGCGCGCGCCCGGAGTTCGGCGCCCGTCGAATCCTCGGGTCGCGGCGCGGCGGTCATCTCGCGGTTCCTTCACAACGGGGTAAGTGCGACATCTGGTGGTTCCTCCTTGAGGGAAGGTGGTGCCTCCGGTGCGCTTGACGACCCGTCCCGTCGAGCCGTGGTGGTCGTCGAACCGTTCTCGTCGAGTGGTTCGGGCCGAATCGGGCCCGGCCCGAACCGGGCCGGGTACGTCGCGCCTGCCTCCCGTGGCGCGGCGCGCGGAGATCGGAGGGGTGGATCACCGCACACGACGTGCTGAACCTCGACGTGGGAAAACGTGGTGCCCGGGAGGGGGATCGGGTCGCCACAGAGCATATCCAGCGGCGATCGCGGGCACTCCGGCTCGCACATAACGGCGAGTCCGGGCGCGCCGGCCGGATCGTCGCCGGTGCCCGACGGGCCGGATGGCCGACGCGGGCGGGTTTCGGGCCTGTACCCGATCTGTACCCAATATGTTCGCGGACGCGGAAATCCCGGCCGGAGCGGCCGTATGACGGTCCGTCGGGTGCGCCGAGGAGGCGGTGGCGGGTGCCCGCCCCGCCCCTCGGCGACGGGTCGGTCAGACCGTGATCGGTGCGGGCGTACGGGAGTCGGGAGCGGCGCGCAGTCGGTCGGCGATGTCGCGGGCGTGGCGGATCGTGTCGGCCCGGGCTTCGACGAGGACTCGGTGGGCGAGCGGACGCAGGTCCGCCAGCGCGGGATTGACGTCGGCGGCGGTGAGTTCGGCCGTGGCGTCGACGACGTCGAGCCCCCAGACGTCGCCGAGGATGCGATTCAGGTACGGCGTGGCGTGGTCCCAGCCCGCGCGCGGGGTGCCGGGAGCGTAGCCGCCGCCCCGGGCCTGGACGAGCAGGGCCGGGCGGCCGGGCACGATCGGGCGGGAGACGTCGGCGGCGCGATGGTCGGTGATGACCAGGTCGATCCAGGTCTTGACCTGCTGGGGGACGCCGAAGTTGTACATCGGTACGGCGAGGAGGAAGGCGTCGGCGGACAGGAACTCGTCGGCCAGCTCCGTGCCGAGCGCCGTCGCCGCGCGCTGCTCCCGGGTACGGGCGTCCTCCGGCGTCGTCCGGCTCGCCTCGGCGATCGGCCAGACCGGGGGCAGGGGATGACGACCCAGATCGCGCCGGACGAACTCGGCGTCCGGGAACGTCCGGGTCCACTCGGCCTCGGCGAGGTCGGCGAGGGATCGGCTGATCGAGCCTTCGACGCGGATGGCGGCGTCGAGACGGAAGAACTTCACGGGGGGCTCCTGGGCTGGGGTGTCGGGGTGGTGTCGGGCCGGGTCGGGGCGTGCGGGAGCGCGCCGGGGCGGCCCGGCGTGGGGCGGGGATCTCGGGTTCTCGGGCTCGGGCCGCGCCGTGCCACGCGGGGCACGGGTGCCGCGAGGGGTCGGTGGGTCGGCGGTAAACTCGGCTGTTGTCTCCTCCATCGATCGGCATCGTGCGGAAGCGGCTCTTCTCCCCTCTGACCGATGCCTGATCGGAAAGGTGACCATGAACGGAACCGAGGCCCTGGCCGAGCGCTTCGAGGCGCATCGTGAGCACCTGCGCACGGTCGCCTATCGCATGCTCGGCTCGCTGGACGACGCCGACGACGCCGTGCAGGCGGCCTGGTTGCGGGTCGACCGGGCGGGAATCGACGGCGTCGAGAACCTGGGCGGGTGGCTGACCACGGTCACCGCGCGGGTGTGTCTCGACATGTTGCGGATCCGCCGGACCCGGAGCGAGGAACCGCTGGCGGCGGCGCCGGAGGCGGTCCTGGAGCGGCCGGGTGGCCCCGAACCCGAGCAGGAGGCGGTGCTGGCCGAGTCCGTGGGTCTGGCCATGCTGGTCGTGCTCGGCAGGCTGACCCCCGCCGAGCGGGTCGCCTTCGTCCTGCACGACATGTTCGCCGTGCCGTTCGCCGAGATCGCGCCGGTGGTGGGACGCACGCCGGTGGCGAGCAAGAAGCTGGCCAGCCGGGCCCGCGAGCGGGTACGCGGGCGGGCCGCGCTCGACGAGGTCGACCTGGCCCGGCACTACACCGTGGTGGACGCGTTCCTGGCCGCTTCGCGCGGTGGCGATCTGGACACGCTGGTCGAGTTGCTGGCGCCGGACGTGGTGCGCCGCGTCGACCGGTTCGCGGTACCGACCGGGGTGGCCGGCGAGGTCCGGGGCGCGCGGTCGGTGGCCGAGGAGACCCGGATGTTCGCCCACCGGGCCCGGCTGGGCGCGGTCGCCCTCGTGGACGGGCGGCCCGGCATCGTGATCGCGCCGGGTGGACGACTGTTCGCGGTACTGCGGCTGAGCTTCGCGGACGGGCGGATCACCGACATCGAGGTGATCGCGGACCCGACGCGCCTGGCCGAGATGCCGCTGGGCGCGGGGGCACACGACGGCAGGCCGCTGGGCGGCTGAGGCAGGCCCGGCGGCTCCCGCCGGGGTCGCGCCGCCCGGCACCGCGCCTCGCCGCACCGGGGGAACCACGATGCGGGGGCGCGGGGGCGCACGGCGGTGGGCCGCTGGGCGGCTGAGGCGGGTTCGGCGGCTCCCGGCGGGGTCGCGTCGTCCGGCACCGCGCCTCGCCGCACCGGGGAACCACGATGCGGCTGCTTCTTCGGCACGCCGAGGAACGGCATGGGACGGCGTGACTCGATTCGCCGAGGTTTGCCGGGCAGGCCTTGGCCGTCGTACCCGAGTGGCATGGCATGGGACGGCGTGACTCGATTCGCCGAGGTTCGCCGGGCAGGCCTTGGCCGTCGCGTCCGGGTGGCGCGGCATCGGACGGTGCGACTCGATTCACGGAGGTCGGCCGGGCAGGCCTTGGCCGTCGCGTCCGGGTGGCGCGGCATCGGACGGGGCGACTCGATTCACGGAGGTCGGCCGGGCAGGCCTTGGCCGCCGCGTCCGGGTGGCGCGGCATCGGACGGGGCGACTCGATTCGCCGAGGTCGGCCGGACAGCTTGGCCGCCGCGCCCGGGTGGCACGGCATCGGACTGTGCGACCCGATCCGCCGAGGTCCGCCGGACCGGCCCTGGCCGCCGTATCCGAGGTATCGAGGACTCGGCCGGACGCGAGCGCGCCACGTGGTGCCGACGGGCCGGACGTCGACGCGTCGGGTGCTTTGGTGCCAACGCGTCCGACGGGTCGGTCGTCATCGGCAGTGGGCGTTCGTCGGCCGACGCGCGGCGATCCGGGCTGCGGGCCGACCGGTCGCGGCGGTGGTGGTCACCCATCCGCGTCCGGACCATGTGGCCGGCGTCGGCGTGCCGCACGAGGTGTTCCCGTGCATGCCCGGGTGCTCGTCCCGGGCCGGCGCGGACCGGATGGGTGCGGATGTGCCGGCCTGCCACCCGCCCGCCCGGAGTCTGCCCGGATCCGATCACGCGCCGCGGCTCGCCCCTCCCGATCACCCGTCCGCGCCGGGGCCCGGCCTCGCCGGACCTGCCCCGCGCGGCCTCGGCACCGGTGGCGGACGGCCTTCCGATCGCCTCCGCGCCGGGCCTCGCCCGCGGTCAGTGATCGGCCGGAGACAGCCCCGCCCGGCCCCGCGGGCGGCGTCATCCGTCCGGCCGAGCCCGATGGGCGGGGTGGTCGGGGCGGGCATACCGTGTTGCGTGGGTCACAGGAGTGCGGGGTGGTGTGTAAGTCGGGTTGTGAGCTGACGAGGCGTCAAGAGGCATGGTTTCAGGGGGAGATGGAATCTGACGGACCGTCAAGTCATATATGACGATGCGTCAGATCCCTTTGTTTCAAAGGTAGTTGATCGCATCACGAGTCGTGGCTCCGGGGCGAACGGGGTTAGTGTCGGTCGGGTTGCCACGCTCGAGAAGCGACCCGGTCGGCCAGGGGCCGGGCCCGCGACACCTCCCCGGGGAGCCGATCGCAGGCCTTGACGGGGACCAGGGATGAGGACCTCATGGCCATAGCGCTACCGCTGCGCGCCACCGACGATCCGTTCGGTACCGCGCCCACGTCGACCCCCGCCGTCTACTCCGGACGGCCCGCGTCGACGCCCCGCACGCTCGTGGACGTCCTGGACGCCACCGTCCGTGCCCACCCCAACGAACCCGCCCTCGACGACGGCCGCCGTACGCTCACGTATCGTGCCCTGGCCGCCGAGGTGGAGGGACTGCGCCGGCGGCTCGCCGAGGCCGGCATCGGGGTCGGCGACCGGGTCGGCGTCCGGGTGCCCTCCGGCAGCAACGACCTGTACATCTGCATCCTCGCCGTGCTGGCCGCCGGCGCCGCCTACGTCCCGGTCGACGCCGAGGACCCCGACGAGCGCGCCGACCTGGTGTTCGGCGAGGCGGGCGTGGCCGCCGTACTCGGCGCCGAGCGCGACCTGCGCGTCACCCGCGTGGGTGACCCGCGCCCGCCCGCCCGCCCCACCCCCGCCGACGACGCCTGGATCATCTTCACCTCCGGCTCCACCGGCAAGCCCAAGGGCGTCGCGGTCACCCACCGCAACGCCGCCGCCTTCGTGGACGCCGAGGCCGGCCTCTTCCTCCAGGAGGAGCCGATCGGCCCCGGCGACCGGGTGATGGCGGGCCTGTCGGTCGCCTTCGACGCCTCCTGCGAGGAGATGTGGCTGGCCTGGCGCTACGGCGCCTGCCTGGTCACCGTGCCCCGCTCGCGGGTGCGCTCCGGCGCCGACCTCGGACCCTGGCTGGCCGAGCAGGAGATCACCGTGGTCTCCACCGTGCCGACGCTCGCCGCACTGTGGCCGACCGAGGCGCTGCTGGACGTACGCCTGCTGATCTTCGGCGGCGAGGCCTGCCCGCCGGAGCTGGTGGAGCGGGTGGTCGCCGAGGGTCGCGAGGTGTGGAACACCTACGGCCCGACCGAGGCCACCGTGGTCGCCTGCGGCGCGCCGCTCACCGGCGAGGGCCCGGTCCGCATCGGCCTGCCCCTCGACGGCTGGGAGCTGGCCGTGGTCGACGCCGAGGGCCGCCCCGTCGCGATGGGCGAGACCGGCGAGCTGGTGATCGGCGGCGTCGGCCTGGCCCGCTACCTCGACCCGGCCAAGGACGCGGAGAAGTACGCCCCGCTGGAATCGATGGGCTGGAAGCGCGCCTACCGCAGCGGCGACGTGGTCCGCGCCGACGCCGAGGGCCTGGTCTTCGTCGGCCGCGGCGACGAACAGATCAAACTCGGCGGCCGACGCATCGAACTGGGCGAGATCGACGCGGCGCTCCAGGCGCTGCCCGGCGTGGTGGGCGCCGCCGCGGCCGTCCGCACCGTCAAGGGCGGCAACCAGCTCCTGGTCGGCTACCTGGTCACCGGCGACGGCTGGGACCGCGAGGACGCGGTCGCCCGGCTGCGCGCCGAACTGCCCGCCGCCCTCGTACCCCGCCTCGCCCCGGTCGCCGACCTGCCCACCCGCACCTCCGGCAAGGTGGACCGCGACGCGCTGCCCTGGCCGCTCGCCGACACCGAGGACACCGGCCCCACCGAACAGCTGTACGGCACCGAGGCCTGGCTCGCCGAGCAGTGGACCGACGTGCTCGGCATCGCCCCCGACACCGCGCAGGACGACTTCTTCGCGATCGGCGGGAACAGCCTGGCCGCGGCCAGGCTCACCACGCTGCTGCGCGAGCGATATCCGGCGGCCGCGGTCGCGGACATCTACCAGCAACCCACGCTGCGCAAACTCGCCCGCCGACTGGAGCGCTCGGCGCAGGACGCGGGCGCGATCCGCAAGGTGGCGCCCACGCCGACCCGGGCCCGGGTGGCCCAGCTGCTCCTGCTCGTCCCGCTGTACACGCTGATCGGCCTGCGCTGGACGGTCGGCCTGCTCGCGCTCGGCAACGTCGCCGCCTGGTTCGGCCACTACCCGTGGGCGCCCACCGCGTCCTGGTGGTGGGTCGCGGCCGGCTGGGTCGTGTTGTTCAGCCCGCCCGGCCGGGTGGCCATCTCCGCCGGCGGCGCCCGACTGCTGCTGCGCGGGCTGCGCCCGGGGACGTATCCGCGCGGCGGCGGTGTACACCTTCGGCTGTGGGCGGCCGAGCAGCTGGCCGACGCGAGCGGGGCGACCTCGCTGTCCGGGGCCTGGCTGCTGCGCTACGCCCGCGCGCTCGGCGCCAAGGTCGGCCGCGACGTCGACCTGCACACGCTGCCGCCGGTCACCGGCCTGCTCAAGCTCGGCCGGGGCTGCGCGGTGGAGGCCGAGGTGGACCTGTCCGGCCACTGGCTGGACGGCGACCGCCTGGAGATCGGCGCGATCAAGGTCGGCGCCGGCGCGATCGTGGGCACCCGCAGCACGCTCTTCCCGGGCGCGCGGATCGGCCGCTCGGCCGAGGTGGCGGCGGGCTCCGCGGTCACCGGCAACGTGCCGCCGAGTCGGCGCTGGGGCGGGGTGCCGGCGATACGGCTCGGCAAGGTGGACCGGAGCCGGTTCGGCGACCGGCCGCCGCGTCGGGCGTACTGGTCGGTGCTGTACGGGGTCGGCGGGCTGCTGCCGACGCTGCTCCCGGTCCTGGCCGCGCTGCCCGCGCTGGCCGTCCTCGGCGCGTTCGTGCACCCCGGCGACGGGCTCGGTACCGCGCTCGGCGGCGCGCTGCTCGCGCTGGTGCCGGCGGTGGCCGCGTTCGCCGCGGTGTACGCGCTGTCGATCGTGCTCCTGGTCCGGCTGCTCAGCGTGGGCCTGCGTCCCGGCTACCACCCGTTGCACGGCCGGATCGGCTGGCAGGCGTGGACCGTCACCCAGTTGATGGACCTGGCCCGGGAGAAGTTGTTCCCGATCTACGCGAGCCTGTTCACGCCGGTGTGGTTGCGGGCGCTCGGGATGAAGGTGGGCAAGGGCGTCGAGGCGTCCACCGTGCTGGCGCTGCCGAGCCTGACCACGGTCGGTGACGGCGCGTTCCTGGCCGACGACACCCTGATCGCCTCGTACGAACTCGGCGGCGGGTGGATCCGGATCGGCGCGGCGACGATCGGCGAGCGGGCCTTCCTGGGCAACTCCGGGATGACCGCCCCCGGCCGTTCGGTGCCCGCGCGCGGCCTGGTCGGCGTGTTGTCGGCGACGCCGAAGAAGACCAAGAAGGGCGGCTCGTACCTGGGCATGCCGCCGATGCGCCTGCCGCGCTCGGCCGACGTCGCCGACCAGGGGCTGACCTACGACCCGCCGGCCCGGCTGCGCTGGGCGCGCGGCCTGGTCGAGGTGTGCCGGGCGATCCCGGTGTTGTGCTCGGCGGCGCTGGCGCTGCTCACGCTGACCGCGCTGGCCTGGCTCGGCACGTACTCGCTCGTCCTGGCCGCGCTGCTCTCCGGCCTGGTCCTGCTCGCCTGCGGGGTGGCGGCGTGCGTGGTGTCGATCGCGGCCAAGTGGCTCCTGGTCGGGCGTTTCCGCCCCGTCGAGCACCCGCTGTGGAGCGGCTTCGTGTGGCGCAACGAGTTGGCCGACACCTTCGTCGAGGTGCTGGCGGTGCCGTGGCTGGTCGGCCGGGTGTCCGGGACGTCCGTGCTCAACCTGTGGCTGCGCGGCCTGGGCGCGCACATCGGGCGCGGCGTGTGGTGCGAGAGCTACTGGCTGCCCGAGGCGGACCTGGTCACCCTGGAGGACGCGGTGAGTGTGGGGCGCGGCTGCGTACTCCAGACGCATCTCTTCCACGACCGGATCATGCGCATGGATACTGTGATCCTTCGCGAGGGCGCCACGCTCGGCCCGCGCGGGATCGTACTGCCCGGCAGCACGATCGGGGCACGCAGCACGCTGGGCCCCGCCTCGCTGGTGATGCGGGGCGAGACCGTTCCGGAGGACACCGGCTGGCTGGGCAATCCGATCGAGGCCTGGCGACGGTAATGCGTTTCGAGACGGCGTCGCGCGGCGCGGCTCGTCCCGCGACGGTGGGCGCGACGGGGACGGAGCACGAATCGGTGATCGACCAGGGGCCGCGCTCGGGTGCCGGCGAGGCGTACTTCGCCACACACGGCGACCCGCGCTATCGCGTACACCGCTACGAGTTGACCCTGGACTACCGCCCGGGCCCCAACCGCCTGGCCGGCGGCGCCCGGATCGGCGCGGTGGCCGGGGAGCACGCGCTCGCCGAGATCGTGCTCGACCTGGCCGAGTTCCGCATCGGTCGAGTGCTCGTGGACGGCCGGCAGGCGCGCTACACGCACCGCGCGGGCAAGTTGCGGGTGCGCCCCGGCACAGCGATCCGGGCCCGGGCGGCGTTCACCGTCGAGGTGCACTACGTCGGCAATCCCAAGCCGGTACGCAGCCCCTGGGGCGGGGTCGGCTGGGAGGAGTTGACCGACGGCTCGCTCGTGGCCGGTCAGCCGATCGGCGCGCCGTCCTGGTACCCGTGCAACGACCGGGTCGACGACAAGGCGGCCTACCAGATCTCGGTCACCGCGCCGTCGATGTACACCGTGGTGGTCGGCGGCCGGCTGCTCACCCGCAGCAGCCGGGGCGGGAACTCCACCTGGGTCTACGAGCAGCCCGCGCCCACCGCGAGCTACCTGGTCACCGTCTCGATCGGGCGCTACGAGACCGTGCCGCTCCCGGGGACGGGCGTACCGCAGGTCGCGCACGTGCCGGGGCGGCTGGTGTCCCGGTTCCGGTCGGACTTCGGCCGCCAGCCGCAGATGATGACGCTGTTCGAGGAACTGTTCGGGCCGTACCCGTTCGGCGAGTACACCGTGGTGGTCACCGACGACGACCTCGACATCCCGATCGAGGCCCAGGGGATGGCCACCTTCGGGGCCAATCACGTGGACGGCGCGCGCGGGGCCGAACGGCTGGTCGCGCACGAGTTGGCGCACCAGTGGTTCGGCAACAGCGTCGGTCTGGCCGAGTGGCGGCACATCTGGCTGAACGAGGGCTTCGCGCGCTACGCGGAGTGGTTGTGGTCCGAGCGCTCGGGCGGGCGTACCGCCGCCGTGCAGGCCGCGATCGAGCACACCGACCTGAGCGGGCGGCCGCAGGACCTGCTGCTCGGGTCGCCGCGCCCGAAGCTGATCTTCGACGACCGGATCTACGGGCGGGGCGCGCTGACCGTGCACGCGGTGCGGTGTGCGCTGGGCGACGTGGCGTTCTTCGCGATGTTGCGGGAGTGGGCCACGGCACACCGACACGGGCTGGTCACCACCGACGACTTCATCGCGCACGCGGGGCGGTACGCCTCCCGGCCGCTGGACACGTTGTTCGAGGCGTGGTTGGACCGCGAGGCGCTGCCGCCGCTGCCGGTCGGGCAGGTCGTTTCCGCGCCGCCGTCCGCGCCGGCCGCACCCGCCGCGCCGCCGCAGCGACGGGGGCGGTTGGGGTGGCCCTGGACGTCGGGGCAGGGCGGATCCTCCGGCTGAACCGGAGGGCGGCGATGTGGGGGCGGGGCGATCCGGCATACGGTGCGGGGAGGCCGGCGTCGACGAGAGGAATGCCGTGATGAGCCAGGACGAGACCGCGAACCCCGCTTCCGCGCCCCGAGGTTGTGCGGTGGTGACCGGCGCCAGCAGCGGGATCGGCGCCGCGACCGCCGTGCATCTGGCGAGTCTGGGCTACGACGTCGTGCTGGGCGCGCGGCGCAAGGACCGGTTGGAGGAGGTGGTCGCGCGCTGCGCCGGAAGGGGCCGGGGGCTGCCGCTGGACGTGGCCGATCCGGACTCGGTCGCCGCGTTCGCCGCCGAGGTGGAGCGTTGTGACGTGCTGGTCAACAACGCGGGCTTCGCGCGCGGTACGGAGTCGGTCGCGGAGGCCGACGAGGCGGCGTGGACGGCGATGTACGAGACGAATGTGCTCGGGACGTTGCGGGTGACGAAGGCGTTTTTGCCGCTGCTGCTCGCCTCGGGCGACGGTCAGGTGATCACGATCGGCTCGGTGGCGGGGCGGGAGCCGTACGAGGGCGGCGCGGGGTACAACGCGGCCAAGCACGCGGTGACGGCGATGACGCGGGTGTTGCGCCTGGAACTGCGCGGGCAGCCGGTGCGGGTGTGCCAGATCGATCCGGGCATGGTCGAGACCGAGTTCACGCTGAACCGGCTCGGCGGGGACGCCGAGGGCGCGTCGGCGGTGTACGCGGGGATGACGCCGCTCGTTGCCCAGGACATCGCGGAATGTGTCGGGTGGGTGGCGACACGACCGCCGCACGTGAACATCGACACGATGACGGTGCTGGCCCGGGACCAGACGTCGGCACGCGTGGTGCACCGGCGAGCCTGAACACGGGCGGCCGGCGTGTGCCGTCACGCCATCACCCCCGCCGCGCGCGCGGCCACGGCCCAGTCGTGGGCGGGCCGCGTGCGGGCGTCGCTTCGCGCCGGTTTCCGGGTCGCGCCCGCCTCGGTCGCGCCCGCTTCGGCGTACCGTCGGCGCCGCTCGGCGAGTTCGCCCGGCGTCATCAGGTACGGCGGGACCACCGTCGCCGAGTCCTGCACCGGCGGATCGTCGCCGGCGGGACCGGGCGGCACGAAGTCCCGCCACCCACCTCGGCGAACCGCCGGCTTCGGCGCGCAGGGCCGCCCCGGCCGCAGGGCCCGCCCGCCCCGGCCCTCGTGCGGGTCGCGGGACGCGGGGCCGAGCAGCCGCAACACCCAAGCGAGCACCCGGGTAAGGGAATTCGTCACGCTGTCGGCCTCGGACATCAGGGCAGCCGCGAGGTTGCGAGCGGCGACGTGCCGGGTGCCGGATAGCGGCAGCCCGGCGAGCACGTGCACGGGGGGTTGGCGTCGACGGGTTCGTCGCCGAACGGCCACGGCAACGAACTCCCGTAGAGCGTAGGTGGTTTGACCAGCCGCGTACCGTTTTCGTCGACCCTGTACACCGCCAAAGTCATGCCATTGCGCATTGTTTCCGCCTTGCGTGATGTGTGAAGTGATCACCAGAATGACCCCCCGCCGGCTACGTTTGGTAGTGATTCCGTCGCACAGGCGGAGCCGAGCACATCGGGAGGCAAGCACCGTGTCGGACGACCAGCCAACGACATCGAACGCGCAAACGGTGTACGGCCGTCACCTGCGACAACGGCGAAACGCCGCGAACCTGAGCGCCGACGACCTCGGCGCGATCGGGCACTGCTCAGGTTCGCTTGTGTACCAAATCGAGCGTGGCGAACGACGCCCCGCGTGGTCCTTCACTCGGGCGGTCGACACTCGCTTCGGCGGGGACGGACTGCTGTGCGATCTGCACGACCTGATCGACAACGAGAACCCGATCCACCCGAAGTGGTTCGGCGATCTGCTGCGAGCCGAGCCGCGTGCAACTCGCATCCGCCTCTTCGAGCCCCAGGCACTACCCGGATTGCTGCAAACCGAGTCCTACGCCCGTGCGTTGATCAGCGGCATGCGTCCCGTGAACGCGTCGGTCGATGAACTGGTCGCCGGGCGAATGGCGCGTCAACGATTGTTGTTTCGTCAGGTTCCGCCGCAAATGTGGGCGCTTATCGACGAACCGGTGCTACTTCGACTCGCGAAGATGGACCCGGCCGTCGTCAAGGAACAGTTGGAGCACCTGATCGGCGTCGCGGAGCATTCGCACATCGTGCTTCAGGTGTTGCCCATCACTGCCACTGTGCACGCCGCCATGAACGGAAGCTTCCTACTGATGACGTTGCCCGAAGGCGAAGTTGGGTACATCGAGTCGGTAACCACCGGCCAATTGATCTCGGAAGCAAGTGGAGTCAGTGAAGTCGAACGACGTTACGATCTGGCCAAAGCCGACGCTTTGTCCCCTGGTCGGACAGTGAATCACTTGCGCAAACTCCTGGAGAATCCTGATGAGCACTGCATTTGACTCGGCCGTCGCGCCTTGGCGCAAGTCGAGCTTCAGTGGCAACAGCGGCAACTGCCTTGAAGTTGCCCCCGGTTTCGCGGGCGTGCCGGTTCGGGACTCGAAGGACCCGAGTGCTGGTCACCTCGTTGTTTCCCCGGGCTCCTGGTCGGCGCTGTTGTCGACGCTGCGTGCGGTCTGACCGTGCTCGACACGAAGACCCGCAGGCGCTCGACCGGACTTCCGGTCGAGCGCCTTGCATGTGCGGTCGATGGGCTCGGGGGTCGAATTCCCATGCGGCCGGGGCACTTGCCCGCCTCACGCGGGGATCGGTTCCGCCTCGGCGTACGGGCTGAGCATGGTGTCGAAGTAGACCTCCGGGGCCTCCTCCAGGTAGGTCGACAGGTTCTCCATGAAGGCGCGCAGCGAGGGCATCGTGTTGTGCCGGTCCAGGTCCTCCCGGGAGCGCCAGACCTCGTAGAGGAAGAAGCGGCCGTCCTCGTGCTCGTGGAGGTGGTACTGCAGGTTGCCGGGCTCCTGCCGGGTGGGTTCCACGAAAGAGGTGAGGACGCGCCGGACTTCGTCCGCGTACTCCGGCTTGGGGCGCAGGAAACCGTAGAGGGCCAGGGGGCGAGCCGTGTTCGTCATGACCCCACGCTAAGATCTCACATCGATGTGAGATTCAAGGGGATGTGAGGAGCGGCACATGAAGATCGGTGAACTCGCCGCCATCACGGGCACCCCGGTCCGGATGCTGCGCTACTACGAGGAGCAGGGCCTCCTGGAGCCCGACCGCCTCGACAGCGGCCACCGCCGCTACGGCGACGGCGCCCCCGCCGTGGTCCGCCGCATTCGCGCGCTGCTGGACGCCGGCCTGCCGACCCGCGTCATCCGCGACCTACAGCCGTGCATCCGCCAAGACGGCACGATCGCCGAATGCACGCTGGACACCCTCCAGGAACACCTCGAAGGTCTGGACAACCGGATCTCCGCGCTCTCGGAAACCCGCACCTCCCTTGCCGGCCTCATCTCCGCCACCCGCACCCGCGAACGGATCCTCGCCTAAGGGTTGTCTCGCGACTCGATCGGCGTATTCGCGTTGGTACGGGCGTGGGGGTCGTCTCGGCGGCGGACCGCGAACCGGCGCCGGTGTTCACGGGGTTGACGCCGCCGCAGGCCCGGCGAGCCGGAAGCAGAACGAATCCTTCCGATTCCGCAAGCGGTCGGCCCATCCGCGAGACGACGCTGTCCACAATGCGCTCCGGGGTTGGCGGTGGCGGCGGGCGCGACCCGAGACTTGGCGGAAAACCCCCAGGTGGAAGGAGACTCCCTTGCGGACCATCACCAAGCGCATTGCCCAGGCCGGTGCGGCCGTCGCCATGGCACTCACCACGGCCGTCACCATGACCGGCCAGGCCAATGCCACCGAAACCCTGTACGCCGAAGCGTGGACCGGCACCGGCACCAGCGGCAAGCTGGTCGCCCAGGGTTTCTACAGCCCCATCACCAACAACGGCTACATCTCGGACAGATACGCCGACGGTTACGGCGTCTACATCCAGTTCCAGGAGGACATCTACGGCGTCTGGGCCAACACCCGTACGTACGTCAACAACAAGGGCGCCGGGCAGAAGGTGTCCTTCACCTACACGCCCTACTACAGGGACGGCGACGTCTTGCGGATGCGGGTGTGCCGGAACAGCGCCACCGGGCCGTGCTCGTCCTGGAAGTACGGCGTCGCCTGATCCATCGTCCGCCCCGGCGGGCCCGGACCGCGACAACGGTCCGGGCCCGTCGGGGCGACCGGCGGCGTGCCGGGCGTCGGGGGCGCGGGTCCGCTCACACGCGCCGGGGCCCGACGCCCTCCCCGCCGAGCGTGTCGTCCGGGTTCAGCAGGGCGCATGCCCTCATCGACAGACATCCGCAGCCGATGCACCCGGTGAGTTCGGCTTCGAGGCGTTCGATGGTCTGCCGACGCTCCTCCAGTCGCCGCTTCCAGCCGCGCGAGGCGCGCTGCCACTCCCGGTGGCTGGGCGGACGGTCGAGGGGTACATCGGCGAACGCTTCCCGGAGGTCCTGCAACGGGATGCCGATCCGCTTCGCCACCGAGATCAACGCGACTCGCCGAAGCATGTGGCGCGGGTAGCGGCGCTGGTTGCGATCGTCGCGTTCGGACGCGATCAGGCCGAGTTCCTCGTAGAACCGCAGAGCGGAGACGGCCGCCCCGGTCCGGGCGCTCACCTCTCCGATGGTCAGCCAGTCGTCCGGGCGGGCCCGAACCTCACCGGAACGGTAACTCGTCATGGGCGGCCTCCTGTTGACCTCGACATTACTTGAGGTCATACGGTCGGCCGCGTCGGAGCGGTACGAACGACCCGGAAAGGACGGCAGTTCGATGACGTATGTGATCGCTTTGCCCTGTGTGGACGTCACCGACAAGGCATGCATCGACGAATGCCCCCTCGATTGCATCTACGAGGGCGAGCGCATGCTCTACATCCAACCGAACGAGTGCACCGACTGCGGCGCCTGCGAGCCGGTATGCCCCGTCGAAGCGATCTACTTCGAGGACGACACGCCGCAGGAGTGGCGGCACTTCAACGACGTGAACGCCGAGTTCTTCGCCACCCTCGGCGACCCCGGCGGCAGCACGAAGGTCGGCCCTACCGGCCGGGACCACCCATTCGTGGCCGAACTCCCGCTCCAGGACACCGTCACCGCCCTCCCGGGCCACTCGGCTTGACCCGGTCGGCCATTCAGGCCGGTTCCGACGACGTCGAGATGGCGTCCATCAGGACTTCGTCCACTCGACTGCCGGCCCACAGCGCACTGCGGCGGCGGGGGCCGCGAGTCCTCGGCCGCGGCCTTCCTCGCCCAGGCCGATGAAGAACTCGGCCGCGGCAATGGGGTGTTCGATGGACGAGGTCGCGGTGCCGATCGGAAGGCGGAGTGCTTCACGTTCCTCCGGCTCGAAGCGACCGTTGCCGCGCATGACCATCGGGTCGTTCGTCCAGCGCAGGTATGTGTCCAACAGATCGTGGCGCCTGGGCCCGATGGCCAGGGATTCGGTGGCGCGCTCGAACTCGGGGTGGGTCAAGCCGATGGGATCGCCTCCCGGGGATACGCAGAACAGGGGTGTAGGCGGTGGTCTCCACCGGCTCCTCGACGTGATGCCCGGTCTCGGTCTGCTCCATCCACGCGTGGAGTCGGACCGGGTCGGGCGCGATCCCTTGACACCATGTGGCGCCGTGTCCGTGGAACGCAAGGAGCAGGAGCGCGGCGGTGGTCTGTTCGAGGCAGGCCGCACGGGTGGGGCACCATCGGGCGACGCGGTGGACGAGGTGGGTGTCCGCCGGGAACCGGGTGACGCGGGGCCGCCGTTCACGCCGGACGCGAATTGCGGGCAGAGCATTTCGACACCCCCGAACGGCGCGGCCGACTGCACACCCACATGGCACGCGCCTGGTGGCTCCGGGGCAAGCCGGACCAAACCATCGAAGCCTTGAACGCGGCGCTACGCGAGGAGCCCGCTGAGGTTCGAAACAGGCCTTCCATGCGAAAGCCGACGAGTGAGCTCGTGCGGCGCCAGCCCCGTGCGGTCGGCATCCGGTGGGAGTCAGCCGAGGCCGCCGTTGGTGTGGAGGGTTTGGGCGGTCAGCCAGCGGGCTTCGGGGCCGGCCAGGAAGGCGATCACGTCGGCGATGTCGGTGGGGAGGCCGAGGCGGCGTAGGGGGGTTTGGGCGGGGACGGCGGCCAGGACCTCCGGGGGATTCGACGCGTTGAGGAGGTCGGTGTCGGTGGCGCCCGGGGCGACCGTGTTGACGGTGATGCCTCGTGGGCCGAGTTCGTGGGCGGCGACCTTGGTGAGTTGTTCCAGGGCGCCCTTGCTCGCCGCGTAGGCCGCGATGCCGGGGGCCGGGCGGATGGTGTTGAGGGTGGAGACGTTGATGATTCGGCCGCCGTCTCGCATGTGGCGGGCCGCGTAGCGGATGGTCAGGAACGGGGCTTTGGTGTTGACGGACAGCACACGGTCGAAATCCCGTTCGGTCAGCTCGGCGATCGGGATCGAGGCGGTGCCCGTCGCGGCGTTGTTGACCAGGATGTCGAGGCCGCCCAGGTGCTCGTCGGCCGTCGCCATGAAGCTCTCGGCCGCGCCCGGCTCGCCCAGATCGACCCGTACCGCCCGGGCCCGGCCGCCCGCCGCCTCGACCGCCGCGACCACCGCCTCGGCGGCGGTCTCCTCGCGGGCGTAGCCGAACACCACATCCGCGCCGTCCCGGGCCAGCCGCTCCACCACCGCTCGCCCGATCCCGCGCGAGCCTCCCGTGACCACCGCCGCCCTGCCCTTCAGTGCCGACATGGCATACCTCCGATCGGTTCGATCGCCCGTTTCGGTCGGAGCCTGCGCCGCCCGAGGGGCGCGGAAACTCGGCCGCGCAGGACGGCCGGGGACGGCACGTGCGGAATCAGCAGGCTCGGGCGGCCCGTTCCGTCGGCGCGCGGTCCGGATGTCGCCGCGCAGATCACCCGGGAGGCCGTACACCCGTTCGCCAAAGCCGACGTCGCGTTTCGCTGGACCATGAACCTGTTCTGATCCACAGTCGTAGCGAACGGATTGCAACGAGCCGATTACCCAATCCATTCACCGCGCACCGGTCGAACCGTGCCGGTCGCAGCGCAACGCGGCACCGCCGGGCGGGCCGGCGCGGTGTTCGAGGCAGTCCCCTCGGGCGCCGGGCCGGCTCGCGCGGTCGCTTCGTGATCGATGTCGCGCCCCGTTCCAGTCGCCCCCCGGAACCACGTCTCACCCTGGAGGAACACCATGGTCGACAGGCACCGTGCGGCACTCCGAGCGCCATCTCGCACCCGGGCACACGAGCGGGTCGAAATCCTGCTCCCGGGCGGAGGCATCGATACCCCGTGACCCTCCAACAGTTGCGCTACCTCATCGCCGTCGCCGAGCACGGCAGTCTGACCGGCGCCGCGCAGGAACTGTTCATCGTGCAGCCCGCGCTCTCCCGGTCGTTGCAGAGCCTCGAACGCGAGTTGAACGTGGTCCTGTTCGCCCGGGTCGGCCGAGGTCTCGTGCCCACGGCGGCCGGGATCCAGGTGATCAACCTCGCGCGCAAGGTGCTGCGCGGAGTGCAGGCGATCAAGGACCTCGTGCACGTCGAGGAGCCGACGCACAGCGGCACGGTGCACCTCGCCGCCACCGCCACGCTCGCGATCGAGTGCACGAGCTGTCTGCTGCCCGGACTGGCCAAGCGGTACCCGGAGTTGCACATCGTGGTGGACCGACAGGACAGTCGGGAGGCGCTGTTCGCGTCGCTGCGCTCGGGGGCGACCGACATCGCGATGGTGGACCTGCCCGCGCCCGGCGGCTTCGAGGTGTTGCCGCTGCGCTCCTACGAGGTGGTGCTGGTCTCGCCGAAACACACCCGGCTGCCGGACCCGGTCTCC
This sequence comes from Embleya hyalina, assembly GCF_003967355.1. Classification (GTDB taxonomy): domain Bacteria; phylum Actinomycetota; class Actinomycetes; order Streptomycetales; family Streptomycetaceae; genus Embleya; species Embleya hyalina. The sequence goes on from NZ_BIFH01000047.1 coordinate 63,439, forward strand.
TGGACGGACCTGGAGGAGTTGCCGATGATCCTGCCCTCCCGGCGCAGCGCGCGGCGGGCCGACTTCGAGATGTTGTTCGCCACCGCCGGGGTGCGGCCGACGGTGGCGATGGAGACCGACGACCGGGGGGCCTGGATCCCGTGCGTGGTGGCCGGGCACGGCTCGGTGCTCTGGTACGCCGACCTGGCCCAGCCGTTCGCGTCGAGTGTGGCCGTGCGATCGATGAGCCCGAGGCTGATCCGCACGGTCGGCATGGTGCGCGGGCGCGGTCCGATCAGCCGCGAGGTGCGCACGCTGCTCGACTACTCCCGGCGTCAGGGGGTGCAGGAGATCGAGTACGTGTGAGCCCCCGCCCGGATCGGCCTACGCGACCCGGGTGCAGGGGGATCCGAGTGCGGCGCTGAGGACGCGCGGGGCCGGTTCGCCGGCGCGGGTGCGGGTGTGCACCAGCGCCCGGCGGACGGCCGCGAGCGCGGCGCCCGGCACCACCGCGATCGTGGACCCGCCCGCGCCCGGCAGCGGGCGGGCCTCGATCGCGCCGGCGGCCAGGGCGTCGCGGACGGGCCCGGCGATCGACCCGTCGCCCATCCCGCCCGCCCGCCGCGGCACCGCCAGGACGAAGCGCAGGCCGAGCCCGTCCGGGTCGAACGGCACGTGGCTCGGCGCGCCGGTGTCGGACCCGAACACCATCACGTGGCCGGGCCTGGCGAACAACGCCACCGCGCCCAGCGGCGAATCGGTGAGCCGGATCCGGGACCGGTGGGCGTCGCCCGGCTCCGGGTCGTGGAACGCCGCCTCGATCAGCGCCGCCGTACAGGCCAGCGGGACGGCCGCGGACAGCCCGGCGCACTCCGGCAGGTCGGTGTGTACCAGCAGATCGAGCCCGCCCGCGCCGGTGGTGCCCGCGAGCACCGGGCGGGCCCACTCCGGGACCGGGCCGACGTCGCCCCTCGGGTCCACCTCGACGCCCTCGTCCGGCCGGTCGATCGAGCCGAGCCGCAACCTCCCGTCGGTGCGCGGCGCGGCGGCGACCACCACCCGCCAGGACAGCGCCGCGGCGGCGCCCGGTCCGGCTCGCGAGCCGGACCGGCGCAGCACGTACGGCGCGGACCAGACCCCGGCCGGCGGTCGGCCGAAGGCCCGCGTGAACGCGAACGGCACCAGGCGCAACACCGGCGCCGCACCGCGGGCGGCGGGCAGCGCCGCCGCCGGCGGCGAGACGTCGTGCGGGCGGGTCATCCCGGATCCTTTCGGGCGAGGAGACGGTACGCGTTGCTCATGCCGTGCTCGCCCGCCACGCGGGCGAGCAGCGCGCCGACGGCGTCCAGCAGCACGGACACCACGAAGCACGGCACGGACAACGTGACCAGCACGGCCCGGCGGGCCCGGCGCGGCGGGGTCGGACCACCCGGGACCCACGGCATGGCCGGGTCGGGTCCGAGCGCGGTGAGGGCCTGGGAGACCGCGCCGGTGAAGTCGTTGCCCTGGTGCGCCCGGCCGTGTTCGCGGGCGAGCACGGTGAACCCCCTGGCGTGGAGCGCGGCTTCGAGGTTGCGCCAGGGCATCAGGTGCTGGTGCTGGGGCTGGAACAGCGGCAGCCACAGGCCGCGCAGCAGCCGGCCGTACCGGCATTGCGGATCGGGCAGTTCGATCAGCAGCCGTCCGCCCGGCACCAGGACCTTGGCGGCGGCGTCGAGTTCGGCGAGCGGATCCCGGGTGTGCTCCAGGTAGTGGTGCATGCCGACCGCGTCGTAGCGGCCGGCCAAGTCGTCGGCCAGTTCCGGGAATTGACCGCGATACCCGGTCCGGATCCAGCCGCGCCGTTCGGCCTCGGCGACCCCGTCGCCCATGTCGAGGCCGTCGAAGACGGTGTCCGGGAGCACGGTGCGGCCGACCACGCACATGTGCCCGTGGCCGGTGCCCACGTCCAGCCAGGCGCGCGGGGCGGAGTCCGCCGGCATGTGTCGGCGCAGCAGTTCGGCCCGGGCGCGGTAGGTCCGCGACATGGTGCCGAACAGCGCCTCGGCGCCCGCGCCGCCGAGGCCGTCGTAGAAGTCGCGGTAGTAGTAGTCCAGTCCGGCGAGCGACAGGCGCGGGTTCTGGAAGACGTGTGCGCAGTCCCGGCAGCGGTCGAGGGTGAAGCGGCCGGGCTTGCCCTGGAGGTGGTCACGGACGCGGCGGTGTAGCGCGAGCCGGTCCGAGCCGCACCACGGGCAGGTGTCCCGCCGGTCCTCGAAGAAGGCGGCGAGGCCGGCGGCGACGCTGCGTTCGTACGCCGGTCGCAGCGCCGCCGGATCCGGCGCCGACCGGTCGGTGGCGGCGGTCGGGCGGGGCCCGGCGACCGCGCGGAGCCAGCGCGGCACGGCCAGGAACGGACGCAGCGCGCCGGCCCGGCCCAGATCGCGCGGGCGCACCGGCGAGCGGCCGGCGACCACGGCGAAGGGCTGCGACCACATGGCCAGGAAGACGACCGCACCCCAGAACGGGTTGGTCACGCACGCGCCGGCGTACGCGGCGGCCTCACCCAGGTTGCCGATCAGGGTCGGCCACACCGGCACCCCGTTCGCCCGCAGCCGACGTTTGCGCAGCGCGGGGTCGGGGCGCGTCGCGGACAGCCCGGGCGCGACCGCGTGGCCGGTGCCGAGCGCGGCGAACGGCTTGAGCCGGGCGGTGAGTTCGATCAGGGCCGGGGCGTCGGGGCCGGCCAGGTCGGCGGCCGGGACGGCGGCCCGGCGCAGCACGTCCTCGTGCACGAGCAGCGCGTGCCCCGCGCCCCGGCCGCGGGCGAGCGGGTCGCGGTGGATCCGGTCCGGGTCCAACCGGCCGAGCAGGGTGAGCAGTTCGTCGCCGGGCAGATCGCCGGGAACCAGATCGAGCAGCAGCAGCCCGTGCCGCTCGGCGTGGGCGACCGCCGCGCGGACGGTGGCCTCGTCCGGGTGGACACCGGTCGCGGATACGCAGGTCCAGGGGTCGGTCCGCCGCTCCCGCGTCGACGCGATGGGCGAGGCGGGCGACGTGGACGACACGGGCAGTGTGGGCAGTGCGCGCAGCCGCCGGCGCATCGTGCGCGTGCCGCCCGCCAGGCCGAGCCCGATCAGCAGGGCGAGCCACGGAAACGGTCCGTCCAGGGGATTCAGCACAGCTCCTCCAGACGTTCGGCGGCGGCGTCGGCGCCGCCGGCCGCGGCGAACGAGGCACGGATCCGGGCCGCGCCCGCGCGCAGTTCGGGGCGATCCAGCACGTCGGTGACCGCCGCGCGCAATTCGGGTACGTGCGCGCGCCCGAAACGCACCCGGACCCCGGCGCCGGCCACCACCACCTGGCGCGCCACGATCGGCTGGTCGTCCCGGATCGGGGCCAGCACCAGCGGCAGGCCGAACGCCAGCGCCTCGCACACGGTGTTGTGGCCGCCGTGCGTGACCACCGCGTCCAGGTGCGGGAGCAGGGCCGGTTGCGGGACGAACTCGCGGACCAGGACATGTTCGGCGGGTGGCCCGGCCAGTCGCTCCGGCGCGGCCAGGATCAGCTGCACCCGGTCGGCGAGCGGGCGGGTGGCGGCCACCACGGCCGGATAGAACCGGTCGCCGGCATCGCGGTTGAGGGTGCCGAGCGAGACCAGGACGTGCCGGCGATCCGGATCGAGCCGGTCCCACGGGAAGTCCACCGTCGCCGGTCGGCGGCCGAACGCGGGGCCCACATAGCGGTGGTGCGCCGGGATCGCATCGGTCGGGCCGACCAGTTCCGGCGTGGAGAAGACCAGCACCAGCCGGGGCGAGAAGCGTGGATCGCAGTCGCCGGGTACGCCCGCCGCCACCGCCGTCTCGGCGATCCGGGTCCGCACCCACGCGTCGATCTTCGGGAAACCCACCAGCGGCCGGGTGAACTCGGCCGAGGTGGTCGCCGAAGTCGCCCACGGGATACCGGCTTTGACGGCGGCGAAGGCGCCGGCGAAGGTCTGCTGGTCGGCCACGACCACGTCCGGTCGGTAGCCGGCCACGGCCGCCGCGACGCCGGGCAGCATGGTGTGCGCGAGCGGGACCAGGGTCTCCTCGACCAGGAAGCGCAACGCGCCCACCCCGCGCAGCCGCTGCCACCTCGCGTGCAATCGGGCATAGCCGCCGGGGGCGCCGGGGGAGTCGGCGGTGGCGAACAACCGGGCGCCCAGCGGCAACAGGTCCAGGATCTCCGGCGGTCCGCACCACACCGCCTCGTGCCCGCGCTCGGTGAGTGCCGCCGCGACCGCGACGGTGGGGTTGACGTGGCCGGCGAACGGCGGCACCACGAACATGAATCTCATCGGCCGGCCCCGGGCCGCACCGCGACCGGCTCGTGCCGGGGCAACCAGTCGAGCAGCGCGGCCAACACCGGCGCGGTGGCCTCGCGCAACACGGTGTGCGCGACGCCGGGCAGCACGGTGAGCGTGCACTGCGGGAGTACTTCGGCCAATCGCCGTGCGGACGGCGCCAGTTCGGACAACTCGCCGTACAGCGCGAGCACCGGGCAGGTCACCTCGGCGAGTTCGGCCTCGGTCGGGGCGCACGGCAGGGTGACGTCCTCGATCAGGGTGGTGCCGTTCAGGAGCGCGTCGGCGCCGGCCCGCAGCCGGGCCGCCTTGCGTGCGGGCCCCGCGGGCAGCCGCTCCGGACCCGGATGCGCCGCCAGGCCGAGCGCGGCCAGGTTGAGCGTGTTGGCCATCTCCTCGACCCAGCCGCCCGCGTACGGTTCGGTGTCGGCCGCGACGTCCAGGCACTGGCCCTCGATCAGCACCAGGCTCGCCACCAGGTCCGGCCTCGACCGGGCGACACGCAGCGCGATCAGGCCGCCGAAGCTGTTGCCGACCAGGTGCACCGGAGTGGCTACGCCGCACGCGTCGAGCAGCGCGACCAGATCGGCGACCGAGCTGCCCGGGTCGTATCCGTCGCGGGGCCGCTCGGTGCGCCCGTGTCCGCGCTGGTCGTAGAGCACGACCTCGGCGCCCGCGCGGGCGACCGGCGCGGCGAGCGTGTAGTAGAAGCTGGAGAGGTTGTCCAGCACCAGCCCGTGCAGGAAGACCACGGGCGTGCGCAGTATGGGCCGGTCGGCGGGCGGGGACAACCGCTGGACGTGAAAGCGCAGGCCGTTCGCGTGCACCTCGCTCATCGACCGGCACCGCCGACGGCCTCGGCGCGGGTACAGGCCGCGATGTGCTCGACCAGGCGACCGACGGTCATCGCCATGATCTCCTCGATCTCCAGGTCGGCGAGGAAGGCGATGAAGTCGACCCGGTCGCCGTAGCGCTCCTGGAGCCGGCCGGCCAGCGCGACGAACTCGATGCTCTCCAGGGCCAGATCGTCGTCGAAGCCGCTGTCCGGGGTGATCTCGGCGGCGATCAGCAGTTCCTCGCCGACGATCTCGGCGAGCATCCCGGCCACCTCGGCCAGGATCCGGTCCGCGTGCGGGTCCGCGCTCATCGGGTGCTCCCATGTGAGGTGGTGGGGATTCCTGGTTGCCGGGCGCCCGTCCACGCGACCACGTAGTGGTCGATCCGGGTGCCGTCGGCATCGGTGATGTCCCGGGTGTGGACGAGGAGTTCGGCGCCGTCGGCCTCGGCGGGGCGGACGCACAGCTCGGCGTCGTGCGGACCGAGGGGCCGGGCCGAGGTCACCACGTGCGGTGGGTGGGCGGTGCCGACCGCTCGGCCGGCCGCCTCCCGGGCACAGCGAAAGCGCAGTGCCCACAGCCCGCGCGGTTCCGGGTCGGATCCCACGAGCGAGGCCGGCGGGTCCTCGCTCGATGCGACGGGTGCCGGGGGCGGGCCTTCCGGGTCGAGACGGGCGACGGCGATGCCGAGTGGCGCCGGGCCCGCGACGGCCACCCCCAGGCGGTGGTCGTGGGCGACGGACACGTGCAGCGGGGCCGGTGCGGGGGCGTCGGGCCCGGTGACCACGTGCGCGAGCGCGCGGCCGGGGTCGGCGGTGTCGATCCGGACCTGGGCGGGGTACAGCGGGCCGTGCCCGTGCGCCCACAGATGTTGCCGGACCGCGTCCTTCGCCGCGACCCGCCGGAGCAGCCACCCCCGGCGCTCCCGGGGCGCCCGGGCGGCGAACTCGACCCGCTCGGCGGTGTCCAGGTAGCGGCGGGTCACCAGATCCTGCGCGGCGGGGTCGGGCCAGCGGGTGCGCAGCAGGCACCAGCCCTCCGGCTGCGGCTCGGCGATGCCGGTGGTGTGGGGGGTGAACTTCATCGGCCACACCCGCTCGTCGGCGGCGAACCGGCGATAGACCCAGTCGCGCACCCGGATCCGCACCCTGCCGGTGCCCGGGTCGACCAACTCGACGTCGCCGCGCACCGTGGTGGGCCCGATCTCCCGGATCCGGGCGGTGGCCAGCAGCCGGGCGCCCGGCTCGGGTTCCGGGCCGTACCCGTCGATCGCCGCCACCGACATCGGGAACACCAGGCGGTCCGTGGGCAACCGCAACTGCATCCAGTGGCCCAGGAGTTGCCCGGCCGCGTCGAGGAGCGCACCGGGCGCGGGCAGCGCGCGCAGGATGCCCCGGATGCCGTCGTCGGCGACGGTGGACACCTGGTCGACGCCGGCGAATCCGGGGCCGTGGAACATCCAGCGGTCCGCGTACAGATCCGGCGCACGCACCGGCGCGGGGCCCTCGCCGGTCAGCGGTGTGCGGTCGGGGATCGGCGCGGGACGGGCGGCGGCCTCGTCCGCGAGCAGCACCTCGGCGGACATGTACCGGCCGAACGCGATCCGGATCCGGTCCGGGGCCACGGTGGTGCGGACCAGTTCGGTGTCGGTCGGCGGGGCCACCGGCAACCAGCGCAGGGAGCGGACGTCCCGATACCCGACGACCACCCGACCCGGCCCGGCCGCGCCCAGCGCCTCGGCACCGGCCAGCCGGATCAGCGTGGTCATCGGCAGCACCGGGAACCGATCCGCCGGATCCGGCCACCACTCGGGCTGCTCGTAGACGCAGTGGTCGCGGACGTAGGGGTGGTCGACCAACGAGAAGCGGTACGCCCGACGCGTGTCGGTGCCGCCGCCGGACGGGGGCGCGGGCGACCCGGGCGACTCGGCTTCGCCGGCCATACCCGCCGCCGCGGCGACCGCGGCCACCGTGCGCTCGGCCTCGGCGAGCGTCGCGTGGAAGGCCGCGAGCACCGGATGCGCGGAGGCGGCGGAGGGTGGGCGGGATGTGGCGGTCAACCGCAACGGACCGGCCGCCGCGCCCAACGCGACCACCGGGGAGCCGAGATCGAGTCGCACGATCGGCCCGGCGGGCGCGCGGGTGGCGGCGGGGTCGGTGGTGGACTCGGACCCTCGCTCGGCCGCGTGCGGGCCCGTTCGCGGCGGCTCCCGCGGATCGATCGCCGCGCCCTCCACCCACAACGCCGCCACCGCTCGGCGAAAGCCCGCCAGGCCCGGGCGCGGCGTGGAGTGGGCGGCCACGGCCAGCGCGTCACGGCCGCGCAGGGTGTCGTGTACGAAGCCGACCAGGCTGCCCGCGCCGGGCTGGACGAACACCCGTACACCGCCCGCGTACAGCTCCTCGATCAGCTCCCGGAACCGCACCGGTTCGAGGAGATGACGCGCGGTCAGTTCGCGCACCGAGGCGGCGTCCACCGGATACGGCGCGATGGAGGTCGCCGACCACACCGGCAGGCGCGGGGCACACAGCGGCAGTCGCTCGAACGCGTCCGCCACCTGCCCGAGATAGGGCGCCCACATCGGGGTGTGGAAGCCGGAACGGAACGGCAGTTCGCCGCCCAACACGCCCTCGCGACGCAGCCGCCCCAGCACCTCGGTGACGGCCTCGGCCGGACCGCACAGCACGCTCTGGTTGGGGCAGTTGTCGTGCGAGACCACCACCGGCTCGGTGCCCACGTGCCGTGCGGCGACCGCGACCCCGCAGCCCACCGCCGCGTAGACCAGGTCCGGGACGTCCAGCGAGTCGGGCCGCAGCGAGGCGAGGAAGCCGTCCACCGCGGTGCGCGGATACATTCCGGCGACCACCATCGCGGTCCACTCGCCCATGCTGTGCCCGGCCAGCAGATCCGGAATCAGGCCCGCCCGCTCCAGCTCGGCGGCCAGGAACCGGCCCGCCGTCAGCGCGTCCACGGCCCGGCCGACCAGGTCCTCGGCGCCGGTCCACTCGGGCCGGGACCGGCCGTACGCGTCGGCCAGGTTGTCCAGGCGCGGCGATATCTCCGGCTCCAGACCGGGGAACAGGAACGCGACCCGCCCCGGATCGGCCGCGTGCGGCCCGAGCAGCGGGCGCGGGGTGAACCAGATCTCGGCCCGGCCGCGCCACGGCACCCCGCGCTCCACCGCCCGCGCGGCCAGCGCGAGCCGCTTCGGCGTCGGATCGGCGACCGCGAGCCGGCAGGGGCCGGCGGATCCGTTCGACCCGGTCCGGTCCGGCCGCCCCGCCGCCCGATCGGCGAGCAGGCGGAGCAATTCGGGCACCGAAGCGGCGGCCAGGGTGAGCACAGCGGACCGCTCGTCCGCGCCCGCCGCCCGCCCGCCCCCGGCCGGCAGCGCCACCGCCCGCCCCGCCGGCGGCTGTTCCAGCACCGCGTGCGCGTTCACCCCGCCGAAACCGAACGCGTCGACCGCCGCCAGCCGCCCGCCCGTCGGGTTGACCGGCCACACCTCGGCGCGGCCCTGCGGACGCATCCGGGTGCCGGCGAAGCCCGGATGCGGGTCGTCGACGTGCAGCGTCGGCGGCAACGTGCGGTGGTGCAGCGCAAGCGCGGCCTTGAGCAGACCGGCCATCCCCGACGCCTGCATCGTGTGACCGATGTTGGACTTGATCGTGCCGAGCGCGACATCGGCGGGCCGGTCGCCGGCACGCGGCCCGAACACCTTGCCCAACGTGGCCAGTTCGGCCTCGTCACCGACCGGCGTGCCGGTCCCGTGCGCCTCGACCAGACCGAGCAGACCGGGTTCGGTCGGATCCAACCCGGCGGCCCGCCACGCCTGTTCCAACGCCCGGACCTGTCCGCCCACCAGCGGACTCAGCAGACTCGCGGCCCGGCCGTCACTCGACACGCCCACACCGCGGACCACCGCGTACACCCGATCGCCGTCGCGTTCGGCGTCGGCGAAGCGCTTGAGCAACACCGCGCCGGTGCCCTCGGCGATCAGCGTGCCGTCCGCCGCCCGGTCGAACGGCCGGATGCGCTCGCTCGCGCTGAGCGCCCGCAACTGGGTGAACACGCTCCACAGCGTGGCGATGTGGCAGTGGTGCGCGGCACCCGCGACCACCGCGTCGCAACGCCCGGACCGCAACTCGGCGGCGGCCTGATCCAGGGCGAGCAGCGAGGTCGCGCAGGCCGCGTCCAGCGTGTAGGCGGGCCCGCCCAGGTCGAGCCGGTTGGCGATCCGGGACGCGGTGAAACTGGGCACCAGGCCGATCGACGCCTCGGGTTGCTCGGGGCCGAGCGACGCCTGGAACGCCTCCCGGATCGCGGCCAGCCGGGCCCGATCCAGTTCCGGCGCCAACTCGGCGAGCAGGCTGGTCAGTTGATGGGCCGTGCGCACCCGCTGGTCGAGCCGGGCGGTGGCCACACCCATGTAGCCGCCACGACCGAAGACCACACCGACCCGGGAGCGGTCCGGCAGTCGGGCCTCGCCACCCGCGTCGGCGATCGCCTCGGCGGCGGCGCGCAGTGCCAGCAACTGGTCCGGTTCGGCACCGGCGACGACGGTGGGCATGATGCCGAAGCGCACCGGATCGAACGTGGCCAGGTCGTCCACGAAACCGCCGCGCCGACAGTAGAACCGGTCGCTCCGGGCGGGTTCGCCGGCCGTGCCCGGCGCGTAGTGCAGCGCCGGATCCCACCGATGCGGCGGCACGTCGGTGATCGCGTCCACCCCCGACTCGATCAGCCGCCACAACCCGTCCGGCCCGGCCGCGCCCGGGAAGATCGCACCGATCCCGACGATCGCGGCATCGTCCGGACGTGGGCCGCGCGCGCTCATCCGGCCACCGACCCGTCGGCCGGCAGGCAGACGTACACGGCCTGCGGCTCCCGACCGGCGGCCAATTCGTCGAGCAGCGCCCGCACACCGTGCTCCGGATCGATCAACGGCACACCGCGGCGGGCGTATTCGCGGGCCAGCTCCGCCGTCACCATGCCGCCGCCGGTCGCCGCCCACGGACCCCAGTCGACGGTCACCACCCGCCGTGCCACCGGCGCGAGGGTGTCGTCGGACCCGGCCGACCAGTGCCACGCGAGGGTGGCCAGGGCGTCGTTGGCCGCCGCGTAGTCACTCTGGCCCCGATTGCCGTACACCCCGGCCACACTGCCGAACATGGCCAGGAACGCCGGCGGCGCCAGGGTCGGCCGCAGTGTGCGCAGCGCCGCGACCAGGGCCCGGGCCCCGGCCACCTTCGTGGCGAACACCCGCCGACACGACTCCGCGCTCTTGTCCGCCAGCAGCCGATCGGCCAGCACGCCCGCGCCGTGCACGATGCCGTCCAGCCGACCGTGCCGCTCGGCGATGCCGGTCAGGACCCGGCGGACCGCGTCGGCGTCGGTGACGTCGACCGCGTGCAGCCGTACCGAGGCGGCGTGCTCGGCCGCCTCGGCCAGCGTGCCCCGCACCTCGCGGCGGTGCAGGATCCGGGCCGACTCGGCCTCGATCCGGGCCGGTTCGCGCATCCCGCCCGCGATCAACGCGGCCCGCAGGGCGGACGCGTCCGGCGCGGCGGCGAGCGCGGCGGACTCCGGCTCGTCGCCCGGGCCGGTGCGACCGAGGAGCTCGATGTGGCACCCGGTGGCCCGGGCCAGGCCGACCGCCGCCCGGGCGGTGATGCCCCGCGCGCCGCCGGTGAGCAGCACCACCGAGGTCGGGCCGAGCTGCTCGCGCAGCAGGGCGTCCCGGTCGGCGGGCGACAGGTCCGGGAGCGGCGCCGGCCGAGGACGCAGGGTCGTCCGGTGCTCGCCGGCCAGGCCGACCGACACCGGTGCGCCCGGCTCGGGCCGACCGGGGGTGCGACCCAGCTCGACCAGGAGCCGGTGGGCCGGCCCGGCGGGCTCGGTCTTGACGTCCAGGTCCAGGACCCGCACCACTCGATCGGGATACTCCAGCGCGGCGGCCCGGGCGAACCCGGCCAACCCCGCCCCCGGCACCGGATCCGGCCCGGGGGCCTCCGGACCCCGGCCGAACCGACCGCCGCCGGCGGTGACCAGGAACACCTGCCGTACGCCGGCCACCAGCGCGTCGCGCAACAGCGGGAAGGCGTCCGGGAACACGGGGTCGGGACCGTCGGCGAGCGCGCCCAGATGTACGAGCGTGTCCACCTCCGCCCAGCCGGGATCCGCACCCGCCTCGACCCGATCCCGAGCCCGCGCCTCCACCGTCGCCCCGTGCGCCGCGAGTACGTCGGCCAACGCCCAGGCGATCCCGCCCCCGTCCTCGACCAGCACCACCCGCCGGCCACGCAACGACTCGCCGGGGAGCGGGGCTTCCGCGTCCCCGGGTGCCGTGGTGGGCGACTCCTCGACCGGTACACACTCGACGACATGCCGGGTGGGCCGGCCGGCGAGGGGAGCGGCGGGCCCGTCCACCACCGGGACACGCGGCTCGATCGGCCGTTGCGGCACCGCCCGTTCGTTCCCGGCGGATCCCGCCTCCGTCGCCAGCACCCCGGCCACGATCGCGTCGATCGTCTTGACCCCGGCCAGTCGCTCGATCACCTCCGGGTCGACCGGCTCGGCGTCGACCCCACCCGCGCCCGCGCCGCCGGCGAGGCGCAGGCGCAGCGCCAGTTCGCCGATGATCTCGGTGCGTTTGATCGAGTCGACGGACAGGTCCGCCTCCAGATCCAGGGCCGGATCGAGCATGTCCTTCGGGTAGCCGGTCCGGGTGCCCACGATGTCGAGGACCACGTCCAGCACCTGCGCGCGGGTGAGCGGCCCGGCCGGAACATCCGGAACATCCGGAACATCCGGCACGTCCGGTCGCACCCGAACCGGAGCCGGCTCCACCCGCACGGGAGTCGGCTCCGGCCCGAGCACGATCGGCGGCGGCTCGGGAACCCCGCCCGGTACGCCCAGGTAGCCGAGCAGCACCTCGCGCTGAGCGGCGACCGCGGCCCGGGCGCCGGCCAGGTATTCGAGCAGCACCGCGTCCCGCGCCGAGCGCTCCGGCACACCCGGTTCGGCCACCGGCCCGCTGGGCGGCGGGGCCATCGGGGTCGCCGGGCGCAGCCCACCCGGCACCGGTCGCCCGTCGGCGGTCCGCACCAGATGGCCGTCCACCGTCCAGGCCGGTCGCGGGCCGGGCTCGACGTCCTCCGGGCGCACCCGCCCGGCCAGGCCGCCCGCGACCCGCACCGGCACGCCGGCGACGGCGAGTTCGGCGAGCGCGGTGAGCAGTCGGCGCAGGCCGTCCTCGCCGGGGACGTCGCAGGCCACCGCGGTGTGCGGCCGGTCGCCGAGGATCGCCCCGACCATGCCGGTCAGCGCCCGACCCGGCCCGGCCTCGACGAAGATCCGCACCCCCGCCGCGTACATCGCCTCGATCTGCTCGGCGAACCGCACCGGCTCGGCCACCTGACGGGCCATCAACGCACGGATGTCGGCGGGCGTGTCCGGGTAGCGCGCCGCGGTGCCGTTGGACCACACCGGGATCCTGGGCGGACGTACGTCCAGGTCCGCGACGGCGACCGTGAGGGTGTCGGCCGCCGCCGCGACCACGGGGCTGTGGAACGCGCACGCCACCGGCAGCCGCCGGGCCGACAACCCCGCCTCGGCCAGCGCGGCGATCGCCGAGGTCAGGGCCGCCTCCGGGCCGGACACCACGGTCTGGGTCGGGGTATTGCGGTTGGCGAGCACCACACCGTCGATCCCGGCCAGCACCTCGGCCACCCGGTCCGCGCCGGCCGTGACCGCGGCCATCGCGCCGGGTTCCGCGCCGGCGGCGGCCAGCACCGCCGCCGCGCGCACCTCGCCGAGCCGGCCCAGGTCCCCGGTGGCCAGTACGCCCGCCGACCACAACGCGGCCACCTCGCCGTAGCTGTGCCCCGCGACCTGGTCCGGCCACACCCCGAAGCGGTCGAGCAGCCGGGTCAGCGCGACCGCCGCCACCCCGAGCGCGGGCTGTGCGCGGCGGGTGTCGGTGAGTCGCGCCGCCTGCGCGGCTCGCCCCTCCGCGTCGAACGCCGCCGCCGGAAACATGGCCCGCACACACTCCGGATCGATGTCCCGCAACCCGTCGCACAGTTCGGGAAACCGGGCGAACAGATCGGCGAGCATCCCGGGCCGCTGACTCCCCTGACCGGGATAGAGAAAGGCCACCCGCCCGCCCACCCCGCCCCCGGCCACCCCCTCGGCCGCCCCGCCCTCGGCCACCCCATCGGCCGCCCGGGCATCCGCCCCACGGCCGCCCCCGGCACGGGATCGGACACGGTCTCCGGGACCCGACGGGGCACCGGCCCCGACACCGGCTTCGGCACAGGGTGGGGTACCCGCCCCGGGACCGCCTCCGGCTCCCGCTCCGGCCCCGGCACCGGTTTCGGCACGGGGTGGGGCATCCGCCCCGGGACCGCCTCCGGCCTCGGCCCCGGTTTCGGCACGGGGTGGGGCATCCGCTCCGGGACCGCCTCCGGCCTCGGCCCCGGTTTCGGCACGGGGTGGGGCATCCGCCCCTGGGCCGCCTCCGGCCCCGGCCCCGGTTTCGGCACCGGGTGCGGTACCCGCCCCGGGACCGCCTCCGGCTCCGGCCCCGGCCCCGGTTTCGGCACGGGGTGAGGCATCGGCCCCGGGACCGCCTCCGGCACCTGCTCCGACACCGGCCCCGGCACCGGGTGCGGTACCCGCCCCGGGACCGCCTCCGGCTCCCGCCCCGGCACCGGCCCCGGCACCGGATGGGGTACCCGCCCCGGGACCGCCTCCGACTCCCGCCCTGGCACCGGTTTCGGCACGGGGTGGGGTACCCGCCCCGGGACCGCCTCCGGCTCCCGCTCCCGCTCCGGCCCCGGCTCCGGCCCCGGTTTCGGCACGGGGTGAGGCATCGGCCCCGGGACCGCCTCCGGCACCTGCTCCGATACCGGTTTCGGCACCGGGTGCGGCACCCGCCCCGGGACCGCATCCGGCTCCCGCTCCGGCATCGGCCCCGGCCCCGGCACCGGTTTCGGCACGGGGTGGGGCATCCGCCCCGGGACCGCCTTCGGCTCCCGCTCCGGCATCGGTTTCGGCACCGGGTGGGGTGCCCGCCCCGGGACCGCCTCCGGCACCTGCGCCGGCACCCGATCCGGCACCCGGCCATACGCGCGCGCCCCGATCCGGCTCGGTCTCCGCCTCGGCAGCCACTTCGGTGGTCGCGTCGGCGAGCGCCTCGGTCCCCGCCCCGGTGCCCGCCTCGGTCCCCGCCTCCTTTCGGTGGAAGATCTCGCCCGCGTCGTCGATCGCCCCGGCACGGGCCAGGGTCAGCTTTAGCCGCAGATCCGCGTGATCGGTCGCGACGAAGGCGATCCACACCGGGATGTCGGCAGCCGGTCCGGCATCGGGCCCGGGCTCGACCGCTTCGTCGGCGAGCGCCGCCAGGCCCCGCAGCGGCAGCTCCTCGTCCGCGTCCAGCCGCGCCGCGAGGCGATCGAGCGCCGCGTGTGCCGCCGCCCGGTCCGCGCCGCGAAAGCAGAACAGCTCGACCGGCCACGCCGCGTCCGCACCACCCGGCCCACCCGCGCCGACCGGCTCCGAACCGGCCAGCACCGCGTGGAAGTTGGTGCCGCCGAAGCCGAACGCGCTCACGCCCGCGATGCGTTCGCCCACCGGCGCGGTCCACGGGCGGGCCCGGTTGTCGAACACGAACGGGCCCGCGTCCGGGGGTCGGCGCAGGTGCAGGGTCGGCGGGTGCACCCCGAAGTGCACCGCGAGCGCCGCCTTGGCCAACCCGGCCAGGCCCGCCGCACACTTCGTGTGGCCGATCTGCGACTTCACCGAGCCCACCGCGCAGGCGCCGGGGGCGGCGCCGTGTGCGGTGAACACCTCGGTGAGGGTGTCCAGTTCGGCCCGGTCGCCGACCACCGTCCCGGTGCCGTGCGCCTCGACCAGTCCGACCCGCGCCGGCGAGACCCCGGCCGCCCGGTAGGCGCGCTCCAGGGCACGCCGCTGGCCCTCGGGGCGTGGCGCGGTCAACCCGAGCGAACGGCCGTCGCTGGACCCGCCGACGCCCTTGACCACCGCGTAGATCCGGTCGCCGTCCCGCTCCGCGTCCGCGAGCCGCTTGAGCAGCACGCACACCGCGCCCTCGCCCAGCGCGATCCCGTCCGCGTCCGCGTCGAACGTCGCGCACCGCCCGGTCGGGGACAGGGCGCGCACCGAGGAGAACATCAGGTAGTCGTTGATCCCGTTGTGGGTGTCCACCCCGCCGCACAACACCAGATCGCTGGACCCGGTGTTCAGTTCCTTGCAGGCCAGGTCGAGCGCGGCCAAGGACGCGGCGCACGCGGCGTCCACGGTGAAGTTGACCCCGCCCAGATCGAGCCGGTTGGCGATCCGGCCGGCGATCACGTTGGCCAGTACACCGGGAAAGGAGTCCTCGGTGGGGACGGGCAGTTGCCGGTCCAGATCGGCCGGCAACGCGCCGAAGTACCCCGGGAACAACGCCCGGAAGCCGTAGGCGCCGGCCAGGTCGGTGCCCGCCTCGGCGCCGAAGATCACCGAGGTCCGCTCCCGGGCGAAGGCCCGCCCGGGCCCGTAGCCGGCATCGGCCAGCGCCCCCGACGCCACGTGCAGCGCGAGCAGTTGGGCCGGTTCGATCGCGGCGAGCGAGGCGGGCGGGATGCCGTAGCCGGTCGCGTCGAAGCCGATCGCGGGCACGAACCCGCCCCACTTGGACGGGGTCCGCCCGACCGGGACCGCCCCCGGCGCCGCACCGCGGACCGAGCCGCGCGCGGTCGCGCCCGGTTCGGTGCTCGGCGCGAAGTACCGCTCCGTGTCCCAGCGTTCGCGCGGTACCTCGGTCACCGCGTCCACGCCGGCCAGGATGTTGCGCCAGTAGCTCGCCAGGTCCGGCGCGCCGGGAAGCACGCAGGCCATGCCCACGATCGCCACGTCCTGCGGTCGGGGCGGGGCCGGTCGGTCCACCCCGCCCACCTCGCGCACCCGGCGGGCCAGCCACGCGGCCGACCCGGCGGTGACCTCCCGGTGCAGCGCGGCCACGTCGGTCGGCGCGGACCGCAACACCGCGGCCTGGCCCAGCATGAACATGCCCTCCCGGCGCTGCGCGTCCGCGTCCACCGCGACCAGCTTGTCCGCCTCCCGGCGCAGCCCCTTGCCGGCGATCCGCAACCGGCCCAGGTTCAGCCGCTCCAACTCGGCCCACACCTCGCGGGCCGGCACCCCGCGCGACTCCAGATCGCGCCGACGGGCCTCGAACGCGGCCACGAACGGCGTGCTGGCACAGCGGGTGGCATGCCCGGGCGCGGTCTGGACCAGCGCGGTCTCCGCGCACTCGACCGCCGCGGCCTGGAACCCGGGCACGATCGCCCCGCCCGCCACCGCCTCGCGGGTGAACAGGTACGCGGTGCCCATCAGCACGCCGACCGAGGCCCCGCGCTCGACCAGCGGCGCCGTCGCGGCGGCCACCATCGCCGCCGAGCGCGCGTCGTGGATCCCGCCCGCGAACAGCAGGTCCAACCCGGCCGCGCCGCCGTGCCGTTCGGCGAACGCGAGCAGCGTGTCCACCTGCGCCTCCCATAGCGGGAAACTGGCGCGCGGCCCGACGTGCCCGCCGCACTCGGTGCCCTCGAAGACGAATCGCCGGGCGCCCTCGCGCAGGAACTGGCTCAGCAGCCCGGGGGAGGGCGCGTGCAGGTAGGTGCGGATCCCGGCGGCCTCCAACGGCGCGGCCCGATCCGGCCGACCACCCGCGATCAGCGCGTACGGCGGGCGGGCGGCGAGCACCGCGGCCACCTGCTCCTCGCGCAACTCCGGCGGCGCGAAGCCGAGCAGGCCCGCCCCCCACGGCAGTTCGCCGAGCAGCGCGGCGGTCTCCGCGAGCAGCGCGCGTACCTCGGGCCCACGCGACAGGGACAGCGCCAGGAAGGGCAATCCGCCCGCCCGGGCCACCTCGTGGGCGAAGGCGGCCCGGTCGCTGACCCGCGTCATCGGCCCCTGCACCGGCCGCAGCCGCGCACCGTGCCGGGCGGCCGAGGCCACGTGGTCCACGATCGCCTCGCGCACCGCGCACACCACCCGACCGGCGGTGCCGTGCCGATCCGCGAGCCGGGCGGCCGACCCGCCGTCCTGACCGATCGGCAACAACTCGCGGCGCAGTCCGCCCGCGCCCAACGCGAGGCCGAGATCGCCGGCCGCCGCCGCGGCCAGGCGGTCGATCGGCAGATCCGGCCGGCGATAGACCCGATGCCCCCGGATCACGACCGTCTCGCTGCCGTCCATCGCCCGTACCGCCGCCGCCACATCGGCCGGCAGCGTGCTCTCCGCCACCAGGGCCAACTGGGTGTCGAGCAGCACCCCGGCGGCGCCGCCCGCGACCGCCGCGGCGGCGGTGTGCGGCCCGATCCCGCCGGCCGCCCAGACCGGCACCGTCACCCGGGCGTCCGCGAGCAACTGCTGCAGCAGGACGAACGTGGTCAACTCGCCGCATCGGCCGCCGCTCTCGGCGCCCCGCGCGATCACCCCCGCCGCGCCGCCGGCCACCGCCGCGTGCGCCTGTTCGGCGCTCGTGACCTCGACCAGGACCCGCCGTCCGGGGCCGACGTCGGCGATCGACCACGGTGCGTCGGGCGCGAGCAGCACCACGTCCACCCGATCGGGCAACTCCCGCGGCCCGAGCGGACAACCCACCGGCACCCGCACGCCGAAGCTCGCGAGCACGGACGCGCGGGCCGACTCCGTCAGCGCCGGCCCGCGCTCCCGGCCGAGGTCGAGCACCGCGAGCGCGCCGGCCCGGTGTGCGGCGATCACGAGTCGGGCGTCGGGGCGCCCCAGGGGGCTCACCGCGAGAACCTGATCGCGACGCGGGGACGTCGACGTCATGGGCAAGTGCCTCCATCCGGGAAACCTGCGAGGAGCCGGTCCGTGCGGGCGGCAGGGGCGCGAACGTGCGGGCGGGCATGGCGAATCGCCCCGGCGACGCCCGGGTCGGGGCGTCCGCGGCGGTGGAAACACGCATGTCGTGGCGGAAGGACCGGGCAACCGTGGAAAGCGGTGCGGAGTCGAAAAGGCGGCCGCGGTCGAACCACCGCGCCGTATCGTCGGTTTCGGACATCGAGGAGTCAACGACGAACCGGCCGTCGGCCCTCCGCTCGCGAACACCCGCACCAGCGCCCGTCGAACCCCGCCACACCCGGGCGACACCCGGCGCCCCGGCCCGCCGGACCGTCCACGATCCCGGTTCCGCGACGGCGACGACTCTTGCCCGTACGGCATGCACCCATGCCCTACCGATCGGGTGCGGGCATCCCGACGGCCCCGCGACGTACGCGAATTGCCCGTTTCGAACCCCTGCCGGTACGGGCGGCGTGACCGTTATGGTGCGGCGCGTGACCCTCCAGCAGCTGCGCTACCTCGTCGCCGTCGCGAACTTCGGCACCATGACCGCGGCCGCGGAAGCCCTCTACGTCGCCCAGTCCGCGCTGTCCCGAGCCCTGAAGGCGCTCGAACACGAGCTGGGCGCCGAGCTGTTCGTGCGCGAGGGGCGGACGGTGGGACTGACCGCCGAGGGCTCCAGGGTGGTCCGGCTCGCCCGCACGGTGCTCGACACGGTCACCGCGATCGAGGACATCGGCCGACCGGTCGGCACGGTGTCCGAGCCGACCCTGACCGTGGCCACCACGTCCACCCTCGCGATCGGCCATGTCGCCCGCCTGGTCGCGGCGTTCGCCGCCGAGCATCCCGAGGCACCGATCGAGGTGACCCGGCACGACGGGCGCGAGGCGGTGCTCGCGGCGGTCCGCGCGGGTACCGCAGCGATCGGGGTGGCCGACACCCCCGGACCCGGCGACCTGCGCAGCCACCGGCTCGCCGAGACCGAGGTGGTGCTGGTGTCGCCGCC
Source organism: Embleya hyalina (assembly GCF_003967355.1). Lineage (GTDB taxonomy): Bacteria > Actinomycetota > Actinomycetes > Streptomycetales > Streptomycetaceae > Embleya > Embleya hyalina. Next base: position 82,463 of record NZ_BIFH01000047.1, read on the forward strand.
GGACACCCGGCTGCCCGAACCGGTGCCGTGGAGCGCGCTGCACGGCCTGCCGATGGTGCTGCCCGGGCGCGGCAGCGAGCGGCGCTCGCAGTTCGAGGCGATGTTCGCCGAGATGGGCGTGCGTCCGCTCGCCCGCAGCGAGCACAACGACCGGGTCAACTGGGTCGCGGGAGTCCTCAACGGCGAGGGCTCGCTGCTCTGGTACCGCGACGTGGCCGAGGACGTCTTCGGCGACTCGGCCTCGATCCGCTCGCTCGACCCGCCGCTGTGGCGCGGCATCATGCTGGTCTGCCGCGAGGACTGTCGGGAGCGCTCGGCCCGGCTGTTCGTCGACCTGGCCCGCCGCGGCGGGGTCGGCGAACCGCACGCGGACTGAGTCGCCCCCGGGCCCGCCCTACAGCACGGGCGCCGCCGCGGGCTCGCCCAGGTCGGGGGTGTCCGTGAAGGTCACATGCCCCCCACCGGGACCGTGCAACTCCAGCACGGTCACCGTGTTCTCCCCCTCCCGCAACACCGGCGCCGGCACATAGAGCGTGCGCTGCGGCCCCGCCGACCAGTAGCGGCCGAGCAGGAAGCCGTTGATCCACACCAGGCCCTTGGTCCAGCCGTCCAGCCGGACGAACGTGTCGCCGACGGTCGCGACCTCGAACGTGCCGGTGCGCACCACCGGCACACCCGCCGGAATCGGCCCCGAGGTGTCCGGCAGTACCGGCCCCTCGGGCGTGTCCAGCGGCAGCGGATACATCTGCCAGCCGAACAGGCGCTGCCGCTCCCACCGCACGCCCTCGGTGATGCCCTTGCGGTCGTGCAGGCCCGGCCCGTAGTTGACCCGGCCGCAGTTCTCCACCAGCAGGTCGAGTCGCGCGCCGCCGGCGGGCACGGACAACTCGCACGAGGCGGTGCCGCCCTCGCTGCGATCGAGCACCGCGACCGGCACCCCGTCGAGGAACACCTGGGCCCGGTCGGCCAGTCCGTCCACGCACAGCGGCGCACTCTCGCGCGGGCCGCTGACCCAGGTGCGGTACAGGGTGAAGCCGTACGCCTGGTCCAACTCCTCCATGGTCATCGTGTGCGGCGAGTACACCGGAGCGGACAGGTCCTCGACGTGCGCGAGCAGCGGCGCGGCCGAGGGCAGGGCGACCTCGCCGAGCTTCACGCGTGGCGGCAGCGCCGGCGGCGGCTCGTCGGGCAGTGGTGCGTAGCGGCCGATCACCTCGCGGAACGCCCAATACTTCTCGGTGAGTTCGCCCGCCTCGCCGATCGGCGCGTCGTAGTCGTAGCTGGTGATCGTCGGCTGATAGGCGCCGTCGACCTCGTTGGCGCCGTTCATCAGCCCGAAGTTGGTGCCGCCGTGCGCCATGTACAGGTTCACCGACCCGCCGGCCGCGAGCATGTCGTCGAGCACACCCGCCGCGTCCGCCGCGTCCCGCACGTGGTGCGGATCGCGCCAGTGGTCGAACCAGCCGTTCCAGAACTCCATGCACACCGGCGGCCCGTCCGGCGACCAGCGGCGCAGCGTCGCGAACGCCTCCTCGGCGCGCGAGCCGAAGTTCGCCGTCGGCAACACCCCGGCCACCGTGCCGCCCTGGAGCATCGGCTCGGTCGGCCCGTCGGAGGTGAACAGCAGTCCGCTCGCGCCGCGCCGGCGCATCCCGTCGACCAGGTGCCGCAGATAGGCCACGTCGTTGCCGTAGCTGCCGTACTCGTTCTCCACCTGCAGGGCGATCACCGGCCCGCCGTGCTCCGCGAGCAGCGGTTCGACCAGCGGCATCACCGCGTCCAGCCAGCGGTCCACCGCGGCCAGGTACGGCGGGTGGGAGCAGCGCAGCCGCATCCCCGGGTCCTTGAGCAGCCAGGCGGGCAGGCCGCCGAACTCCCACTCGGCGCAGATGTACGGGCCGGGACGCACGATCGCCTTCAGACCCTGGCGCTCGGCCGCGCGCAGGAACGCGACCAGGTCCTTGCCGCCGGTGAAGTCGAAGTTCCCCGGGGTCGGCTCGTGCAGGTTCCAGGCGACGTAGGTCTCGACCGTGTTCAGGCCCAGCCCGCGCAGCCGGGCCAGTCGGTCGTCCCACTGCGCGGGGTGGACGCGGAAGTAGTGCAGGGCACCGGCGAGCATGCGAAACGGCCTGCCGTCGAGGGTGAAGCCGTCTCGACTCGGGACGAGGCTGGGGGTGGTCAAGACGCTCCTCGGTGCAGATCCGGTGCGGTGGGTCCGGATCATCGTGCACGAGGCACGCAGCCCGGACATGCACTCTTCTCGACGGTGTCGTGGACTTTTCCGGACCCGTCGACCCGTGCCTTCAGCGCTCCGACCTGGGTGGATACTCTCTGGTTCACCCACCTTGCCATTCGGTGACCGCACACTTGGACTTTTCTTGCGGATCACCTCGACAAAAGCACGATCCGCGCGGCAACCCGTTGACGCCTTCTCGGGCAGGGCACATGATCGGCGGCCAGACAGCCTCCACCGGCTCTCCCCACCACTCCACCGCCCATCCGCTGCATCCCTGCCTCCGACTCACGTGCCGGGCTTTGTCGAGCCCGCCCATTCCCCGAAGGGACGGCCACCCCATGTGGGCCAGCACCCGCCCGCGCAGAGGCCGCCAGACGGCCCGCCGCGCAGCCGTCGCGGTCACCCTCGCGGCGCTCACCGCGCTCACCGCCTGCGGTTCGGACTCCGGCGACAACAAGGACGGCGCCGACAAGGCGGCGCAGGGCGACAAGGCGTCCGGCGGCACCGCACAGCTCGACTTCTGGGGCTGGAACCCGGCCTATGAGAAGGCCGTGAGCGCGTTCAACGCCTCCCACCCCGACATCCGGGTCGCCTACAACAAGGTCGAGCCCGGCTCCAAGGGCGGCTACGCCAAGATGCTCGCCGCGGTGAAGGCGAACAACGCGCCGTGCCTGGCCCAGATGGGCTACGAGACGCTGCCCAGCTTCCTGGTCGAGGGCGCGCTCCAGGACGTGGACAAGGAGGCCGCGGCGATCAAGGCCAAGTACTCCGCGGGCGCCTGGTCGCAGATGAGCGTCGCGGGCAAGACCTACGGCATCCCGGTGGACACCGGCCCGGTCGCGATGTTCTACCGCACCGACGTGTTCGCCAAGCACAACCTGACCCCGCCCAAGACCTGGGACGAGTTCGCCCGGCAGGCCGACACGGTGCACACGGCCGACCCGTCGGTGGCCTACTCGGCGTTCGGCGGCAACGACCCGTGGTGGTACGCGGGCATGGCCTGGCAGAACGGCGGCAGCTGGTTCAAGCCCGAGGGCGAGACCTGGAAGGTCTCGATGACCGAACCGGGCACGCGGAAGGTCACCCAATACTGGCAGCAACTGCTCGACAAGAAGGCCGTCTCCTCGGACCCGACCTTCACCCCCGACTGGTACAAGCGCTTCGGCGACGGCAGCGTCGCCAGCTATGTCGGCCCGGTCTGGTTCACCGCGCTCCTGGAGGAGAACGCCAAGGACGCGGCGGGCAAGTGGGCCGTCGCGCCGATGCCCCAGTGGGACGCCGGCGGCAAGGCCACCGGCAACATCGGCGGCTCCGGCACCGCCGTGCTCAAGGGCTGCAAGAACACCAAGGCCGCGGTCGCCTTCGCCGACTGGATGAGCAGCGACCCCGCGAGCCTGACCACGCTGGTCGAGGACGCGGGCATCTACCCGGCCGCGACCGCCGGGGCGAGCCTGGACGCGATGCAGCAGCCCTCCGCCTACTTCGGCAACGCGAAGATCTACGACATCTTCAAGGACTCCGCCGCGCAGGCCCCGACCGGCTGGCAGTGGGGTCCCACGATGACCCAGGTCTCCGCCGACCTGACCGACCGGGTTGGCAAGGCGGGCGCCGGCAACGGCAGGCTCGCCGACGCGCTGACCGGCGTGCAGGGCACCACGATCAAGGCCATCCAGGACAAGGGCCTGAAGGCCGCCGCGGGCTGACCCGGCGACACCACCCCGACGCCGGGGCCGTCCGCACCGTGCCCCGCCGCCGCGCGTCACCTCGCGCGGCGGCGGGCCGCCGTCGGCCCCGCCCACCCGCATCCACATCCACCCGTCCCATCCACCGGGAGCCCGCCCTTGAGCGCACCGATCCCGCGGCGCAAGCGCCGGCGGTCCGCGCCCCTGATGTTCCTCGCCCCGTTCGGCGTGCTGTTCGCCGCGATGTACGCCGTCCCCGTCGGCTACGCGATCGTGGAGAGCCTGCACAAGATGCAGCGCTCCGGCCTGGGCCTGACCCCGCCCAAGCGGGTGTACGCGGGGTTCGAGAACTACACCAAGGCGCTGCACGACGACGCGCTGTGGCACGGCGTGGGCCGGGTGCTGCTGTTCGGCGCGATCCAGGTGCCGGTGATGCTCGGCCTCGCCCTGGTGCTCGCGCTGCTCCTCGACGCCAAGTCGGCGCGGCTGAAGGGCTTCTTCCGCACCGCCTACTTCCTGCCCTACGCCATCCCCGGCGTGGTCGCCACCATCCTGTGGGCGTTCCTGTACATGCCGCGCTCCAGCCCCGTGGTGAGCATGCTGGACGCGGTCGGCCTGCCGTCCGACTTCCTCGGCGAGGACGCGGTCCTGTGGTCGATCGCCAACGTGGTCACCTGGACCTGGACCGGCTACAACATGCTGGTCATCTACTCCGCGCTCCAGGCCATCCCGCAGGAGCTGTACGAGGCCGCCGAACTGGACGGGTGCGGCCCGTGGCGCACCGCGTGGCGGATCAAGGTGCCGCTGGTGGCCCCGGCGATCGCGCTGACCACCGTGTTCTCCGTGATCGGCACGCTCCAGCTCTACACCGAACCGCGCGTGTTGCGCCCGCTGACCTCGTCGCTGGACGCCGACTACACGCCGATCATGTCCGCCTACCACAAGGCCGTCGAGAACAACGACTACGGGCAGGGCGCCGCGGTCTCGGTGCTGCTCGCGCTGGGCACGTGCGTGTTGTCCTTCGCCGTGCTCAAGATCTCCGCCCGGCTCACGAACGGCAGGTCCTCGCTGTGACGACACTGACCGACAAGGCCGCGAGCCCGGTCCGCGCACACGTCGCGCCCCCCGCGCCGAAGCCGGCCGAGGGCCGTACCGCGCCGATGCGTTCGCAGGTGCTGACCACCTCGTTCCTGTTCCTGGTGGCGACCTACTTCCTGATGCCGGTGTGGTGGCTGCTGGTCTCCTCGACCAAGTCCTCCAGCGACCTGTTCCGCGGCAACGGCTTCTGGTTCGCCGACTGGAACCTGGGCGCCAATCTGCGGCAACTGTTCAGCGAGGACGGCGGCATCTTCCTGCGCTGGGTGTTCAACTCGGTGCTGTACGCGGTCGGCGGTGGCGTGGTGGCCACCTTCCTGGCCGCGATGGCCGGCTACGCGCTGGCCAAGTACCGCTTCCGCGGCCGAGGCACGATCTTCTCGGTGATCCTGGGCGCGGTGCTGATCCCCACCCCGATGCTGGCGCTGCCGATCTACCTGATGCTGTCCAAGGTGCATCTGGTCGACACCGTTTGGGCGGTGCTGCTGCCCGCCGCGGTCAGCCCGTTCGGCGTCTTCCTGGCCAAGACCTACGCCGAGGCGTCGGTGCCGGACGAACTGATCGAGGCCGCCCGGCTCGACGGCGCGAGCGAGTTCCGGATCTTCTACACGATCGGGCTGCGGATCATGTCGCCCGCGCTCGTGACCATCTTCCTGTTCCAACTGGTCGCCGTCTGGAACAACTTCTTCCTGCCGCTGATCACGCTCAACAACCAGCACCTGTGGCCGGTCACCCTCGGCCTGAACGCGTGGAACAGCGACCTCACCCAGCCGCACGCCAACCTCGTCGTGGTCGGCGCGCTGGTGTCGGTGATCCCGCTGGTCGCCGCGTTCTGGTCGCTCCAGCGGTTCTGGCGCACCGACCTGGTCGCGGGCGGGGTCAAGGCGTGAGGAACCGCTTCGCGACGGGGTCCGGCCGCCGTACGATCGGCGCACCATGATCTTCGCGCGCTACCTCACGCCCGCCCGGGAGCACCAGCGGCTCGGCCTGGTGTGCCTGGGCGTCGGTTGGCAGCAGGTCACCGGGATGCAGTTCGAGGGCCGGGTACTGGGCTGCTACCAACTCACCCTGATCACCGGGGGATCGGGCTGGTTCCGCTCGGGCAACCGGCACGCGCCGCGGATCCCCGTCCAGGCGCCCGCGGCGTTCCTCCTCTTCCCCGGCGAGTACCACGCCTACAGCCCGGACCCGACGGGCTGGCGCGAGCACTGGGTGCTGTTCGAGGGGCCGACCGCGGCGGCGTACGAGGACCTGGGATTCCTGGACCGGGCCGAGCCGGTGATGTCGCTCGGCGGGGTACGACCGCTGCGCCAGGGCTTCGACCGGCTGCTGACCGCGGTGGAGCCGGGCGCGCCGAACCGCGAGGTGGTCACCTCGGCGATCGTGCACCAGTTGATCATCGACCTGAAGACGATCCGGGTCGACGAGGACGGCTCGCGGGTGGTCCGCTACTTCGACGAGCACGCCACCGAGCCGCTGACCGTCGGCGAGCACGCCCGGCGGCTGGGCCTGGACGAGGCGGGCCTGCGCAGCGAGATGCAGCGGGCGACCGGCACCACGCCGAAGGAGTACATCGTGCGCACCCGGCTGTCCCGGGCCAAACGCCTGCTGCTCGCCACCGACCAGTCCATCCACGAGGTCGCCCGCAACGTCGGCTACGACGACCCGGCCTACTTCGCCCGGCTGTTCTCCCGACGCGTGCAGCAGTCCCCGTCCGAGTTCCGGCGCACCGGGCAGACGCCGGGTCAGCCCTGAGCCGCACCGGCCCGCGGCGACTCACCGCGCGGTCTCGACCTCCCGGCGCGTCCCGGCCGCGGCGACCGCCTCCAGGACCGCCAGCACCACGACGACCACCACCACGATCAACAGCACCGACCACACCGTCGGGTCGTTCCACACGCACAGCCAGATCCCGCCCAGCAGGCCGGTCACCGCGTACACCGGACCCCGGTGCGCGGCCACGAGGGCGCCCACCGACCCGGTACCGAAGCCGTGCCGGGCCAGCGCCGCGCCCGCCCGGTCCGGTCCGACCGCGAGGGCCCGCCGGGTCGCGGTCGCCGGCCGGGCCGGTCCGGCCAGGAAGGCCGCGATCGCGAGCGCCACGGCGGCCACGCCCAGGGTGCGGGTGGTCCGGCGCAGGAAGCCCACCAGCGCGTCGTAGACCGCCGCCGCCGCGTCCCGGGAGACCTCCGGCGGCAGGTCGTCCAGGTAGGTCCGGCGGGCCACCGCGAGCACGATGCCCAGCGCGAGCAGGGTCAGCGCGGTACCCACGCCCGCCCACAGGAGCACGGGCCTGCGGCGCGGCGCGAGGCACACGCCCAGGACGAACATCACCACGACCACGATCGGCAGCCAGACACCCGCGGTGTCCAGGGAGCGGAACGCGTCCTGCCCGGTGCGCAACCCCTCGCGGTGCACCAGCACATAGCGACGGTCGGTGTCGGGGATGTTCGAGGCGAACGCGAACCCCCGACCCACCAGGCTCTGCCGCACCCGATCGATCATCGGCCCCAGATCGAGCACCACCTCGCCGTTGTCGGCGCTCACCGTGCCGCTGTCCTTGCCCTCGAGTACGTCCAGCGCGGACGCGTGCGCGATCCGGAGCGCGTCCCGCCAGATCACGGCGAACGCGTCGCTCGCCACGAACGCCTGCGCGGCCTGGTCGGCCACGGCGGTCAGCAGGCTCTGCAACGAGCCGGAGACCGGCCCGGAGCCGTTGTTCGGCCCCAGGCCGAGCGCCTCGCGCAGCGAGTCGGTCAGCCCGCCCACGTCCACCGCCTGCACGGCCGCCGCGGCCAGCCGGGCGGAGACCGCGTCCTGTACCGCGGCGTTCCCGGACAGCGGGGCCAGCGCGGCGACGAAGCGGTCGGTGTCGGCCACCTCGTTCCGCGCCCACGCGGCGGTGACCGCCACCGGGGTGAGCAGACAGGCGAGGACCACCAGGAGGCAGGCCAGGGTGAAGCGCACCGGATGCCCCGTCCGGACCTGCTCGGATGCCTCGGACATCGCCGGTGTCCTCTCCTCGTTCACGGCCGCGTTCGTCCCGTGCGGGTTCCATGAAATGCGGAGATCTACTCGGACTGGACAAAAGGTGCAAAACGTGTCTTGGCATGTCAAAGTGCGAGAAGGGCGACTCATCAGGTCGCGGTCTCCGCGGCGACAGGAGTCGGGCGGCGAACGGAAACCAAGGCACATCCGCCCGGCCGTCCGGCCGGGGTTGGGAGTAGGCCATGAACAGCACAATGCGCAGGACGAGTGCTTGGACGGGCTGGGTGGCATTCGCCGCCTGCACGTTGCTCGTTCTGGGTGTCCTCAACCTCTTCCAGGGGTTCACGGCCCTGTTCTCGGACGGGTACTTCGTCACCCGCTCCGGTGATCTGCTGGTCTGGAACTACAACACCTGGGGCGTCATCCTGCTGATCTTCGGCGGGCTGCAAATCCTCATCGGCGGTGGGCTGCTCACCGGCGCGACCTGGGCCAGAGTGGCCGGTGCGGTGCTGGTGATGCTGAACATCATCGGTGAGATCGGCTTCCTGGCCGCGCACCCGGTGTGGTCCACGATCGTGATCGCGCTGGACCTGGTGGTCCTGTTCGCGCTGACGGTGCGCTGGAACGCGTCGCAGGGCTACCCGGACCGTGACGAGAGCACGGCCGAGTGGCGGGCCCGGGACGAGGAGGCGTATCGAAGCGGCACCGGCGCGCACCGGCGCACCGACAGTGGCGAGACCATGCCGTAACGGCACGTCACCACCCTCTCGTCACCCGTTCGCCACGCGCGACGATCCCTGCGGGGTCGTCGCGCGTGGCGCTCGCGCGTTCGGGGTGGGGGCGGTTCAGGGGCGGTCTACGAACGCAGCCACATCGCTTCCCCACCCCGGCCGAGGGTGTCGAGGAAGCGGGCCAGTTGGCCCGCCGCCGCCGGGTGGCCCTCGGCCAGGGCGCGGCGGTACATCTCCTCCGCCTCGCGGACTCGGCCCCGGCGCTCGAACAGGCCGGCGTAGCCGATGGAGGCGTCGCGGTGCCCCTCGGTGAGCGCGCGCCGGTACAGCTTGTCGGCCTCCTTCGTCCGGCCCTTCGCGGCCAGCAGGCCGGCGAGGTTGACCGTCGCGTCGGGGTGACCCTGGGCGTAGGTGTACCGGAACCACTGCTCGGCCTCGTCCAGCCGACCGGTGTTGGCGAGGAGCAGGCCGAGATTGTGTCCCGCGTCGTCGTGGCCCCGCGCGGCGCCGTGCCGGAACAGGTGTTCGGCCTCCGGGGCGCGGCCGAGACGGAGCAACAGCCCGCCGAGGTTGTTCGCGGCGTCCGGATGCCCCTGGACGAGGGCGCGGCGGTACAGCTCCTCGGCCTCGGCGTGCCGGTCGTGCGCGGCGAGCAGGTCGGCGAGGTCGTTGGCGGCGTCCGGGTGGTTGCGGGCCAGGGCCTCCCGGTACAGCGCCTCGGCCTCGGCCGCCCGGCCGGTGTCGGCCAGGTGGTAGGCGAGCTGCACGGCGGCGTCCGGGTCGCCGGCCGCGACCGCCCGCCGCAACCCGGCCTCGTCGTCGTCGGCGGGGGCGGAAGGGGCCGGGACGGCGAACCCCGAGCCGGCGGGCGAACCCGGCGGGAAGCTCGGCGGCGCCGGGGGGAGCGGCGGCGGGGTGGGCCGGCGCGACGGGTCGGCGGCGCGAGCGGAACCCGCCTCTGCCGAAGCGGGCGGCGCCTCGGCCGTGGTGGACGCCACAACGGCCGGATCCGGCAGGCCGTCGGCCGCGGTCGGCGCCGCCGGTGCCGCCGTCGGGGCCGGCGCCACGTCGGCCGGATCCGGCAGGGGGTCGGCCGCGGTCGGCGCTGCCTCGGTCGGAGCGGCCGGTGCCTCGGTGGCGGTGGGCGCTGCCTCGGTCGGTGTGGCGGGTGTCTTGGTCAGCGTCAGTGGGGTCGCGGCCGGCGCCGCCGGTGCCTCCGTCGGGGTGGGCGGCACTTCGGTGGAGGCCGGCGCCACGTCGGCCCGGGCGGCCGGTGCCTCGGTTGCGGTCGGCGGTGCCTCGGTTGGCGTGGCGGGTGTCCTGGTCGGGGCGGGCGGCACCTCGGCGGAGGCCGGCGGGGTGGGCGGCGCCTCGGCGGAGGTGGGGGGTACGTCCGTCGAGGCGGGCGCCCGCTCGGCTCGCGGCGGCGCCGGGTCGGTCAGGCGGCGGGCCACCTCGGCCGCGCTCGGCGGGCGCTGCGCCGGGTCCTTGGCGAGCAGGTCCAGGACCAGGCGGCTCACGTGCGGCGGGACGTCGGGGCGGCGCCGATCCGGGGCCTCCGGAACCCGTTCGAGCTGGGCGTACACCGTGGCCGCGATGTCCCCGGTGCCGAACGGCGGCGTCCCGGTGAGCAGTTCGTGCAGCACGCAGCCCAGTGCGTACAGGTCCGCGGCCGGTTCGGCCGGGCGACCGCGCAGCCGCTCGGGCGCGGTGTAGGCGAGTGTGCCGATCAGGGCGGTGCCGGTCGCGGCGACCGCCCCGAGCCGGTCGGCCAGGCCCAGGTCGAGGACGCGGATCCCGCCGTCGGCGGTCAGGAACAGGTCGGCCGGCTTGAGGTCGCCGTGCACCAGGCCGGCCCGGTGCGCGTGGTCGAGCGCGGCGCAGATCCGCGCCGTCCAGTCCAACACCTCGGACACGGCGGGCAGTTCGGGCAGCCCCTCGCGCAGCACCGTACGCAGGTCGCGGCCGGTGAGCAGTTCGGTGACCAGGAACGGCGTGCCGTCGCCGGTCAGGCCGACGTCGGACACCGCGACCAGGTCGGGATGATCGAGCGGCGCGGCGGCCCGCGTGCGCTCCACGAACCGGGTCGCGACCGCCTCGTCGGGCGGGCCGTGCAGCAGCTTGACCGCGACCTCGCGGTCCTCGACCGAGTCCCGCGCGGCCCACACCCGCCCGAGCCCACCGCGACCACGCTGTTCCACCAATTCGTACCGGTCCGCCACCCGAGCCATCGCAGTCACGCCATCTCCCTCGTCCCGGCACCGTCGAGGGCGATCCTGCCGCACCCGGCGGGGGGTGTGTCGAGTCGCCGTCATCCGCTCGAACCCCGTGCGTCGGCCGCCTCGATCCCGGGGTCGGGACACGGGGGCCCCGGCCGGTGATGCAGCATGGTGGTTCCCGCCGCGTCCCCGCGCCGGCCCAAGGAGAAACGCACCGTGACCCGGAACCTCGCGAGCCGGCTGCGCGGCCTCGCCCGATATCCGCGGCGCAGCCCCGCGACATTCGTCGTGCTGATCCTGCTCGCGATCAACGGGATCGTGGTCGGCGGGCTGATGTCCGAACCGGCCGCGGACCGGCTCCTGGAGGACATCAGCACCAATCTCGACAACCTGGACCACCATCCGTTTCGCGCGATGGCGGGCAGCCTGCTGGTGGCGGACGTGCACGGCACCGTGTTCGGCAACGTGACCACGATCGGGTTCGGCATCGGGGTGTGCATGGCGGTGCTGGAGCGCCGGATCGGCACCGTGCGCGCGGTCGGCGTCACGCTCCTGGGACACGTGGGCGCGACGCTGCTCACCGCGGTCGTGCTGATCGCGGCGATCCACGCGGGCACGTATCCCGAGGAGACCCGGTACACGCTCGACTACGGGGTGAGCTACGCCTCGATGGCGGCCATAGCGGCGGTCACCCCGCTGCTGCCCGGGCCGCTGCGGCCGCTGTGGGCGCTCGGCTGTCTGCTGTACCCGTTCTCGTCCGTGCAGTGGTACGGCGATCTGCCGGACTTCACCACGATCGGGCACGTCTCGGCCGCGTTGATCGGCCTCGGCGCCGGATTCCTGTTCACGGGCCGATGGCGGCCGGGCTCGGGCCGGCCGTTGTCGAGGACCACACTCGCGCCGACGGCCCCGGACCCGCTCCCGGAGATCGCCGGGAACGGGCGGGCCGAGCCGTAGGACGAGGTGCCCGTCCGGGAGGGATTCGGTCAGCGCTCGATCGGCGGCACGCGCCACTCGATCTGGACGCGGTCCTCCAGCGGCAACTCCTCCGGGCCGAGCGCGACATGGTCGATGACGTAGCGGAAGAGCAGGACGACGGCGTCGGATTCCATCTCCGGCAGGGTCTGCCGGGTGGCCCCGAGGACGTCGAGCAGGAGTACCGGGTCGGACTCCAACTCCTCGATCTCCTCGGCCAGTTCGGCGTCGATCTCGTCCGCCGCGACGAGCGCCGCGATGGAGTGGGCGAGGAAGGCCGGCTCGGATTCGAGGCGCAGCAGCACCTGCTCGGTGACGAACGCGTCGAGCAGGTCGGCGTCGATGTCGATGCCGCCGCCGGCGCAGCCACAACCGTCGCCGCAGCCGCCGGGCGCGCTGATGTCCTCGAGGGTGAGGGGGGTACCGGTGGGGGAGAGGGGGATCGGCTGGACCGAGTCGTCGGACGCGGGGATGCCGGAGGAGGAGGACACGCGAACTCCTTCGGAGGCTGGGGGACTGGCGGGGGAGCGTCCATGGTCGCACCCGACGCCGACCCGGTGGGCCGGTGTGCGCGGCGGAGGGGCCGGGGCCGGCGGTCGCCGGCCGGGCGGTCCGGACAAGATCGAGACGATCCCCCCGGCCCGGTGGTCCGGCGTGCTAACGTTAATTGCTGCTGTGGTTCCCATGGAATTTTCTGTGCGCCTGCTGGTTGTAGCCAACAGGTGCACTTTTGTTTTTCCGGTGTCCAACTCCGGGCGGGGTAATCAGCAACGATTCGGGTCTCGCAGGGTGCGGGATCCCGGTACTGCCCCGAAGGGGAAGATACGTGGCTACTGGCACCGTGAAGTGGTTCAACGGCGAAAAGGGCTTCGGCTTCATCGAGCAGGACGGTGGCGGCCCCGACGTCTTCGCCCACTACTCGAACATCAACGCTCAGGGCTTCCGTGAGCTCCAGGAAGGCCAGAAGGTCTCCTTCGACGTCACGCAGGGCCAGAAGGGCCCGCAGGCGGAGAACATCAACATCGTCTGATTTCGCTCATGGGCGTGGCTTCGGTCACGCAGCGAGGGCCCGCGCCGCACGGTGCGGGCCCTTCCCGTGGCCGTCGGCCGTCCCGGTCGGCGACTCCCGAAGCCGGGGGAGCCACGGCGCACCACCCGGGCGGATGCCCGACATCCGCCGTTCAGGACCCTGCCCGACGCGACCTCGTCGCGCGGCCTCGCACGGTCCGGCACATCGGCCGCCGCTCTTCGGCAGGCGCCCGACCGTTGCGCAACATCTCGACGCGAGTGACCCGAGTCACCACGTCTGTTCTTCAGTTCAGGTACTCCGGCTCGTTCTTGCGACTCCTTGCACGGCTCCCGTCGTGCGGAGACGTCCTCGATACGCGCCGCATCGAGGAAGGTTCTCCATGAATCGCACCCCCCGTTCCGGTTCCAACGATCGTTACGGCCGCAGCGGCGGCGGCTCCGGCTCCGGCCGGGGCGGCTACGGCGGCGGTGGCGGTCGAGGCCGCGGCGGCGCCCCGTCGGGCAACCGGCGCAAGCCGATGACCGCGGCGCCCGTGGCCGAGTTCGCGCTGCCGGTCAGCACCACCCCGTCGCTGCCGGCGGTCGCCGCGTTCGCCGAGCTGGACATGCCCAAGCAGTTGCTCGCCGCGCTCACCCGCAACGGCGTCACCGAGCCGTTCCCGATCCAGGCGGCCACCCTGCCCAACGCGCTGGTCGGCCGGGACGTGCTCGGCCGCGGCCGGACCGGCTCGGGCAAGACGCTCGCGTTCGGTCTCGCGATGCTGGCCCGGATCGCCGGTCGCCGTGCCGAGAGCAAGGCGCCGCTCGCGCTGGTCCTGGTGCCCACCCGCGAGCTGGCCCAGCAGGTCACCGACGCGCTGATGCCGTACGCCACCTCGGTGCAGCTGCGGATGACCACGGTCGTCGGCGGCATGTCGCTGGGTCGCCAGGCCAGTTCGCTCCGCAACGGCGCCGAGGTCGTGGTGGCCACCCCGGGTCGGCTCAAGGACCTGATCGACCGCGGCGACGCGCGGCTGGACGCGGTCGGCATCACGGTGCTCGACGAGGCCGACCAGATGGCCGACATGGGCTTCATGCCGCAGGTCACCGCGCTGCTCGACCAGGTACAGCCGGACGGGCAGCGGATGTTGTTCTCGGCCACCCTCGACCGCAACGTCGACCGGCTGGTCAAGCGCTTCCTCTCCGACCCGGTCGTGCACTCGGTCGACCCGTCGCAGGGCGCGGTCACCACGATGGAGCACCACGTGCTGCACGTGAGCGAGGCCGACAAGCACACCGCCGCGACGCACATCGCCGCCCGCGAGGGCCGGGTGATCATGTTCATGGACACCAAGCACGCGGTGGACCGGCTCACCCGGCAGATGTTGCAGAGCGGCGTGCGCGCAGCGGCGCTGCACGGCGGCAAGTCGCAGCCGCAGCGCACCCGCACCCTGGAGCAGTTCAAGAGCGGGCACGTCACCGCGCTGATCGCGACCAACGTCGCGGCGCGCGGGATCCACGTGGACGGTCTGGACCTGGTGGTCAACATCGACCCGCCGACCGACCACAAGGACTACCTGCACCGGGGCGGCCGTACCGCGCGCGCCGGCGAGTCGGGCAGCGTCGTGACGCTGGTCACTCCGAACCAGCGCCGCGAGATGGCCCGTCTGATGATGATCGCCGGCATCGAGGCCGAGACCATCCAGGTGCGCTCGGGCGACGAGGAACTGACCCGCGTCACCGGCGCGCAGGTGCCCTCCGGCGTTCCGGTCGTGATCTCCTCGCCGGCCTCCGAGTCGCCGCGCCGCGGTGGTGCCGGCGGCGGTCGTGGTCGCGGTCGTCGGCCCGGCCAGGGCGGCGGCAGCGGTACCGGTCGGCGTCCGTCGGCCGCCGCGTCCGGCGCGACCTCGGGCCGCTCCGGCGGCTCCACCGGCGCCCCGGCCCAGCGCCGGCGCACCGCCGTCGCCTAGGACCTGTCCGGCGGGTGTACCAACTCCGAAGCCGCGTCCGGGATTTGTCCCGGGCGCGGCTTCGTGCCGTGCCGTGCCGGGCGGTTGCGTCCGGATCATGTCGAAACCGTCACACCGCGTGGGGGAACGGGGAATTGATCCGCATTGTTAGTGTTGAACGATCCCCCGGTCGTCCACCCTTCGTGAGGTCGCACGTGCGTAAGCCCCTGATATCCGGCTCCCGCAAGGGAATTCGTGTGGTCGCGCTGCCGCTAGTCGCGGCCGCGGTGGTGCTCACGGGGTGCGGCTCCGGAGGGGCCGACAAGGCGGCGAAGTCGGACGCGGCACAGGCGAAGCCGGGTGACGCGGACAATGAGGCGAAGGACACACCGGCGCGGGTGACGGTGGATCCGGTCGACGGCACGCAGGGCGTGGCACCGGGCAAGCCGGTCACCGTGACGGCCGACTCCGGGACGCTGACCTCGGTGCGGGTCGTGGACGCGCAGAACCGGGCGATCGAGGGCACGATCGGGGCCGACGGCCGCACCTGGACCTCGACCACGCGCACCGTGCCGGGCGCGGCCTACACGGTGACCGCGATCACGAAGGGCAAGAAGGGCGCCGAGAACTCGGCCACCACGAAGTTCGGCACGCTCAAGGCCGACACGGTGAACAAGGTCACCCTGCGGCCGGCCAACGGCGGCACCTTCGGTGTCGGACAGCCGGTGTCGGTGATGTTCGACTACGCGGTCAAGGACAAGGCCGAGGTCGAGCGCAACCTCAAGGTGACCACGACGCCGAACGTCGAGGGTTCGTGGGGCTGGACCAAGGACATCTCCGGCAAGGACCGGGTCGACTGGCGGCCGCGCGAGTTCTGGCCCGGCGGTACCAAGGTCACCCTGAACGCGAACCTGGGCGGCGTGGCCAGCGGCCCCGGCACCTACTTCGCGCGCGACTACGAGAGCACCTTCACCGTCGGCACGAACCGGGTCGTCGAGGTGGACGTCCCGAAGAAGCGGCTGACCATCATGGAGGACGGCGTCGCGGTCAAGACGATCAAGGTGTCGGCCGGCTCCTCCGAGTTCCCCACGCGCGGCGGCACGCACGTGATCCTGAACAAGAACGCCAAGGAGACGCTCGACTCCACCACGGTCGGTCTGGGTGACAGCTACAACCTCCCGGACGTGCCGTGGGTGGTGCACTTCACCTCCTCCGGCACCTTCTTCCACTCGGCCGCGTGGAACACCGCCAACATCGGCGTCGCCAACACCAGCCACGGCTGCGTCGGGATGACCGTCCCGGACGCCGAGTGGTTCTTCAACCGGGTCGAGGTCGGCGACCCGGTCGTGGTCAAGGGCTCGACCAACACCGAGACCACCGAGCCCGGCAACGGCTTCGGCAACTGGCAGATGAGCTACGACCAGTGGAAGGCCAAGAGCGCGCTCGCGAGCTGACCCGCGCCCGCACCGCCCCGAGAACCGGCCCGGCCGGTCCCCGGGGCGTTCCCCTTCGGATCCGCGGGGCCGCGTCGCTACCTCGGCGGGGTGGGCGCGGTCAGGATCGCCTTGTCCATCAGGGCCGGTCCGACCTCGGCGGTCAGCGGGTAGGCGGGGTCGGCCGCGGTCATCTCGGTGGCGACCCAGCCGAGCACGTGACCGCGCCTGGTAAGCACCACCGAGCCCCGCCGGCCGTCGCCCGACCAGGACCACACCTCGGTGTCGGGCCCGCCGCCCGGCACCCGGCTCATGCAGGCCGCCGCGACGGCCTGCCACGAGGTGTAGATCCGCCGGGCTTCGGCGTCGATCGCCTGCGGCGTCAGGCCCGTGGCCCAGGTGCTGGTGACGAAGGTCTTCACCCGACTGCCGGCCGCCGTGACGCGCCGGTCCTGTACACCTCCCAGGGCCGCCTCCGGCGGGGTCGCCGCGCATGGTCCGAACAATCGCACCGGGAACGCGGTGTCCGGTCGGTTCACCATGTCACCCTCGACGGTCCACTCCACGCCCCGAACCGTGGGCAGGTAGGTCGGGTCCCCCAGGCCGATCCGTTCGGCGTCCGCGGGTGGCGGCGTGAGTGCGGCGCGGTCCCCGGGGCTGCTCGCGGCCGGTCCGCCGCGCACCGCGGCGCCGTCGTCCGGCCGGGTCGCCCAGAGCGCGCCCGCGACCACACACGCGGTCAGCGCGCCCGCCCCCGCGACGCGAAGTCGGGTGCGGCGGCGGGCTCCGCGCGTGCGGACCCGCTCCGGCGCGGCCAGGGTCGCCGCCGATTCGGCCCGGCCCGCCAACTCGCGCAGGCGATCGATCACAACGTCGTCGTGCCGCGGGTCGTTCATGTCCTCGCCGTCTCTTTCCTCGTCGAATCCACCCGAGCCGACTCGCCCAGGTGGTGTTGCAGGTCCTCGCGGGCACGGGTCAGCCGGGTACGCAACGCGCCCTCGCTGATCCCCAGTTCGGCCGCCGCCTCGGCGCCGGTGAGATCGCACAGGTGGAACAGGACGATCGCCTCGCGCCGACCGGCGGACAACTTGCGCAGCGCCGCGACCAGCGCCACGTGGTCCGGGGAGATCGCCGGCGTGGGGGCCGGCTCGCCGTGTCGGAAGTGCGCCCGCATCCGGTTGCGCGCCCGCCGCCAGTTCCCGACCGCGATCCGCCGCGCGACGACGCGGACCCAACCGGTGGGGTCGCCGGCGGCGGTGAGCGCGGCCCAGCGACCCCAGGCCCGGGAGTACGCCTCCTGCACCGCGTCCTCGGCGTCGGCGAGGTTGCCGGTCAGCGCGTAGATCACCCCGGTCATCCGCTGCGAGCCGGCCAGGTAGAAGGCGTCGAACTCGGCCCTGCGTGCGGCATCCGTCGCACCGCTGGTCGTCGTCATGTCGTGGGCCGCCTCCGTTCTCGTCGCGTCCGGTGTTCGCCGGTTCGACACATGCACGCCGGGGCGGAGGCGGGTGTTACAGGCGCGCCGGGAGTTGTTCGGTGCCGATTCGCCGCGGGCTCCGATAGTGCGCCGGACGGGGGTGTGGTGTGCGGGGGTCGGCGCAGGACGATCCGGTCACGATCGGGGGTACCGCCTGCTGCGGCACCTCGGCTCGGGCGGGATGGGCCGGGTGTACCTCGGGCGGACCGGGCGGGGAGCCTGGTCGCGGTGAAGGTGGTGCGTCCGGAACCGGCCGACGACCCGGCGTTCCGGGTGCGGTTCCGGCGCGAGGTCGAGGCGGGCCGACGGGTGGCCGGACCGTGGACCGCGGCCGTGCCGGACGCGGACACCGAGGCGCCTCGGCCGCGGCCGGCCACCCGGTTCATCGCCGGGCCCTCGCTGCGGGAGGCCGTGCGGCCGGCCGGGCCGCTGCCCGAGGAGGCGGTGCGGGCACCGGGCGCGGGGCCGGCCGCGGCGCTGGTGAGCGTGCACGACGCCGGGCTCGTGCACCGCGACCTCAAGCCCTCCGACGTACTGCTCACCCTCGACGGTCCCCGCGTGATCGACTTCGGCATCGCCCGGACCGCGGACGCCACCGCGCCGACCACGACGGGCGTATCCGTCGACTCGCCCGCGTTCATGTCGCCGGAGCAGGCCAACGGCCTCGACGTCGGGCCCGCCGGGGACGTGTTCTCGCTCGGCTCGGTGCCGGTGCACGCGGCGAACGGGATCGGACCGTTCGGCGAGGGCAACGACCGGGCGCACATGTACCGGGTCATCGGGCACGAGCCGAACCTGTCCCGGGTGCCGTACTCGATGCACCCGGTGATCGAGACGTGCCTGCGGAAGGATCCGGCCGCGCGGCCGACGGCGGGTCGGATCGTCACCGCGCTCGCGCCCGAGAGCGATCCGCGGCGGTTGTTCGTGCCGGGCCGGCTGCCGGGCCCGGTGGTGGAGTCGACCGCCCGGCGGGCCGTGGAACCGCCGGAGATCGAGACCGAACCGGTGGCGGACGACGCGGTGCCGACCCGGGTGGTCGGCGCCGAACCGACCCCGGTGGCCGGTACGGAGGAGGACCGGCTCGCGCCGGAGCCGACGGAGGTGGCCCTGAAGGAGTTCAACCGGAACCGGATCGTGCCGGGCGGCGGTATCCGTCCGGACGGTTCCGGCTTCTGCGTCCGCAACGACACACTGGTGTCGATCGTGGTCGACGGCACCCTCGAATTCGACGCGACCGACAACTTCGACCGCGGGTTCGTTCACGACGCCGCGCGGGGTGTGAGCGGGCCGGGTCGCCGACCGGTGTGGCGCCGCCTCGTTCGGTGCCCCGCCCCAGCAGAATGGATTCTGCGGGTGCCCGGGCAACGGGTATCTTCTACGAGTCTGTAGATTGAAGGCTCGAAATCTACGCGTATCTACGCGAGGCAGGGGGATCCCCATGGCGCTGTGGGACAAGTTCAAGCAGTCCGCCCAGACGATGCAGGGGCAGCTGGAAGCGAAGAAGAACGAGCTGAAGAGCGGCGGATTCCGGGACGCGAGCATGGCGATCTGTGCCCTGGTCGCCGCGGCCGACGGCTCCATCGACCCGGCCGAGCGGCAGCGGGTGAGTGCGCTGATCACGACCAACGACGTGCTGCGCAACTTCGCCGCGAGCGACCTGGAACAGCGCTTCGAGGCATATCTGGCCAAACTCACCGCCGACTTCGAGCTGGGCAAGGTGTCCGTGCTCCAGGACATCGCCAAGGTGAAGAAGAAGCCGACCGAGGCGCGCGCGGTGATCCAGATCGGCATCGTGATCGGCGGCGCCGACGGTCACTTCGACAAGACCGAGCAGGCGGTCGTGCGCGACGCGTGCTTCGCGCTCGACCTGGCCCCCGTCGAGTTCGGTCTCTGACCCGACGCTCCGGCCAACCCTTTCGAGGGATCGATTCCGCCCGACGGCCGATGTTCGTCGGGCGGAATCGTGCCGTTCGCCGGACGTTGGAGACATGACCGACGCCCGCATCCTCCCCGGGCCGCGGCGGGCTCGCTGGTGGGGTCCGCTCGCGGTCGCCGCCGTGTTGGTGCTGCTCACCGGCGGGTGGCCGCTGATCGACTCGTGGATCTCGGGGGACAGGCGGGTCCTGGCGGGCACGGTGTTCCGGGTCGGGCCGGACGACGACCACCGCGCGTGGTTCCGGGTCGGCGCCGGCTGGATCCTCGACCGGGGGGCCACCACACCCTCGCGGGTGTTCGTGCTGCGGCACGGCGACGTGGACCTGTCGGTCGCGTACATCTCGCTGCCCCGGGCCGAGGACGCCGACGCGTTGTGGACCGGGCTGCGCGACACGCTCCGGGTCGGCGACCGGAATGCCCGGCTCGGCGTCCCGGGACCGCTGGTCGCCCATGCCGGGGCACAGGGCATGGTCGGCACCCTGGTCCGCGACGGCGACACCGGGCGGGCGGTGATCTATCCCGGCCCCGAGGACGCGTTCGCCATCCGGCTGATCGCGCTCGCGCCGCAGGCGACCGCCGATCCGCAGTGGGCCCAGGTGGCGGACGTACTGCGCTCGTTGACGTTCACCGAGGAGGCCGCGTGAGGGGTGGCGTGGTCCGGTCGGCCGGCGAGCCCTCGGCTCCGGCCGCCGTGGGGGTGGCACTCCTGGGGTGCCTGTTCGGACTCGGCGTCATCGTGCACGAATACCGGGACACGGTACGGGTCTTCCCGGCCGCGACGGCCCTCGCTGGCTTTCTGCTCCTGCTCACCCTCGGTGTCGGCTACCTGCTGCCGCGCCGGATCCGACCGGTCGTCGCACCCCCGCACGACGGCTCGATCGCCTGCGTCGCGTGGGGGATGACCGCCGCGACCGGGTGCGCGATCCTGGCCAACACCGGTCTGAGCGGCATCTGGGCGAAGACCCGGGGCGTCGACTTCGCGGACACGTGGGGCGCGGCGATGACCGCGCCGCTCAACGAGGAGACGCTCAAGCTCTGCGGCCTGCTGATACTCGCGCTGATCGGGTCCGGGGTGATCCGCGCGCCGATCGACGGGTGGGTGTACGGGGCGCTGGTCGGCCTCGGCTTCCAGGTGGTGGAGAACCTCCTGTACGCGCTGAACTCCATCCTGCTCGACGGCGCGACCAACCCGGGCGCCTCGGTGGACGCGTCCTTCGCGGCGCGGGTGGGGATCACCGGGTGGGGTTCGCACTGGGCGATGAGCGCGGTCGCGGGTACCGGTGTCGGCTACCTGGTCGCGCGCGACGGTCGGCCGCTCGCCCGGCGGGTGTCGGTCGCGCTCGGCTGCTGGTTGCTGGCGATGGGGATGCACTGGTTCTTCAACGCGCCCCTGCCGCTCGGGTGGCGCGGGACGCTCGCCCGGGTCGGGGTCGACTTCGTGGTCGCGATGCTGGTGTACCGGTCGGCGCGGCGGCACTATCTGGCCAGGTTTCGCGAGGTGGCCGCGGAGGAGGCCGCGACCGGGGCGATCCGGCCCGTGGAGGCCGAGTTGTTGCCGCGTCGGCACAGCCGTCGGCAGGTGCGCGACGGTCCGCGGTCGCGGCCGGTCCGGGTGCTGATCGGGGAGATCGAGGAGGCCCAACTGGCGCTGGTGGCGGGGCGGATCCCGCGCGCGGACCCGAGCGAGCCGGCCCGCTCCGAGCGGCTGCGGGAGGAGATCGCCACGTTGCGGGCGCACCTGCGGGCGCGGCCGGTGCCGGGCCCGCCGACGGCGCCGGCGGGTGGGGCGCCGGCGCCGGGTGGGGCGTGAACGCGCGGAAGCCCGTCGGACGCGATCCGACGGGCTTCCGTGTCGCCTGCTCCAGGTAACCGGGGTTACCGAACCGAGAGGGGCCCATCCACTTCTCGTGGATCCTGATTGCGCGGTGCGCGGCCCTGTATCGACCGCTTCTCCGCGTCCATCCGTGCGGGCCCCTCTCGTTCCCTCAAGTAGACCTCTGCCGTGCCGAAGGTGCAAACGGCGCAGTTCGTGATGAACCGCTCGATGTCGCGGTCGGTCAGCCCGCGGCGATCTTGCGCTTGACCTCGTCCATGTCCAACCCCTGTGCCTGCTTGATCAGATCGACCAGCGCGGCCTCGGGCAGGGCGCCCGGCTGCGAGAAGACCACGACGCCGTCGCGGACGAGCATCACGGTCGGGATCGACTGGATCGAGAACGCCTGCGCGAGATCGGTCTCCGCCTCGGTGTCCACCTTCGCGAAGACGACGTCGGGCGTGGCCTCCGAGACCTTCTCGAACGTCGGCGCGAACGACCGGCAGGGTCCGCACCAGGCCGCCCAGAAGTCCAGCACGGTCAGGCCGTCGCCGGATACGACCTCTTCGAAGTTCTCCTTGGTCAGTGCGACCGTGGCCATGCGTCCTCCCAAACGTTCGTGCCCCGTGTTGTGTGTACGTGCCTGTCAACAGGCGCGGGGTCGCGGGCATTCCTGGGCTCGCCCCCGGGGACCCGCGGCACTGGCGGGCGCGCGGCATCCGTCGGGCGTGTTCCGCCGGTACCTACCCCGGGCGACCGGTCGCACACGCCCGGGACGGCGGGGCGCACGTCCGCCGGCCGGCGGACGGTACGACTCCGGGTCCTCGCACCGCATACGCCCCGTGACCCCAGCAGTCACACCGGCACCATAGGCTTGTTCGAACCGGCGCAGACCGCCGGTTCACGTGCAGCCGAGGAGTCCCGCCATGCGCTACACCCGCCGCAGCGTCGTCAATCTCGCCCCGGCCGAACCCGGGTGGGACGTCGAGGTGACCAGGTCCGGTGAAGAGCCCGTCCTGTGCCCCGTCATCGGCTGGGCCATCGTCGTGCAAGACACCAGCGCCGAGGGGCTTACCGAGACCGCGATCGAGCCCGCGTTCGTCTACGACGGCGCGGTGTACACCCCCGCCGAACTGGCGCACTCGATCGGTGAGTTGGACTACCAGATCATCGAACCGGAGGAGTGAGCGGACCGGTCGGGGCGTCCCGGTGGGCGACGTTCGGATCGGGTGGTCTCGGGCGGTCGGCCCCCGTCGCGACGGCGACGGGGGCCGACCGCGTCATCGGGGCGGGTCGGGGTCCCCCTCGGCGAAGCGGGACAGGGCGATCGCGCCCGCGACGGCGAACACGAAACCGGTCAGCGCGAGCGGGCCGTAGGGGCCCGGGCGGCTGTGGTCGCCGAGGAAGGCGATGCCGACGCCGGCCGGGAGTACGGTCTCGCCGACCACGAGCGCGGCGGCGACCGAGGTGACCGCGCCGCCCTGCAACGCGATCGTGTACAGCAGGAAGGTCAGCGCGGCGCCGATCACCAGCGCGTACAGCGTCGGGGAGCCCAGCAGGTCCGGGAAGGACAGGTCGGTCAGGACCCGGGTGGCCAACGCGATCAGGCCGAAGCCGAGTCCGGAGAGCAGGCCGAGCAGGCGCGAGCGCCACGGTTCGGCGAGCCGGGCGGCGGCCCACCCGGCCGCGCCGAGCAGCGCGACGCAGGCGAGCAGCGACCAGTGGAAGGCGGCGGGGGTCCGGGCCGGGCCCTCGTGCCCCGCGGAGACGCCGAGCAGCGCCAGGCCCGCGCAGACGGCGGCGACCGCGCCCCACTCCGGGCCGCGCAGCCGGGCGCCCAGGACCGGTACGGCCAGCACCGCGGTGACCGCGAGGTTGGCCGACTGGGCGGCCTCGACGGCGAAGATCGGCAACTCGCGCAGCGCGACGAACTGGCAGGCGTACCCGGCCAGATCGAGTCCGGTGCCGAGTACGAACGGCCACTGGCGCAGGGCCCGGGTCAGTACCCGGGGATCGAGTCCGGCCGCGCCCGCGGTCCGCCGCGCGCCCAGGGCCTGGAATACGGTTCCGACGCCGTAGCAGAGGGCGGCGGCGAGCGCCGCGAGCACGGAGATCACCACGGATCGACGGTATGCGCCGCGCCGGCCCGCGCGGCGCAGGACGAGCCGGGCGAAGGGGTGCGCTTCGGTCAGCGCAGTTCGGCGACCACCGCGTCGTTCAGGATCGGCCAGACCTCGGCGGCCCAGGGGCCGAACTCGCGGTCGGTCAGGCAGACGCAGGCCGCGTCCAGCTCCGGGTCCACCCACAGGAAGGTGCCGCACGCGCCGAAGTGGCCATATGTGGCGGGCGAGTTGGTGGTTCCGGTCCAGTGCGGCGACTTGGTGCCGCGGATCTCGAAGCCGAGGCCCCAGTCGTTGGGCCGCCGGGTGCCGTAGCCCGGCAGTACGCCGTCCAGGCCGGGGAAGACCACGGTGGTGGCCGCACGCACGGTCTCCGGCGCGAGCAGGCGCGGGGCGAGCAGTTCGGCCGCGAACCGGGTCAGGTCGCGCACGGTGGACACGCCGCCGGCGGCCGGGGAGTCGCCGATCGTGGTCTCGGTCATGCCCAGGGGGGCGAAGACCGCCTGCCGCACGTACTCCCCGAAGGGGATGTCGCACGCCTTCTCGATGGTGGCGCCGAGCAGGTTGAAGCCGGTGTTCGAGTAGATGCGCTTGCGGCCGGGGCCGGCGAGCACCCGGTCCTCGTCGAAGGCCAGGCCCGACGTGTGCGCCTGGAGGTGGCGGATCGTGGATCCGGGCGGCCCGGCCGGGTCGTCCGGCTCGATCGCCCCCTCCTCGATCGCGGCGAGCGCGGCGTACGCGGTGAGCAACTTGGTCACCGAGGCGAGCCGGAACGGCTCGTCCACCGGACCGTGCTCGCTCTTGACCACCCCGTCGCGGGTGACCACGGCCGCGGCGGCCTTCCCGACGGGCCAGGTGTCGATCATGCGCAGGCTGTTCACGGGAGTCGAGCCTACGGCGAGGCCGTGCGTACGCCCAACCGAGGGAGGGGATCACGCGACGGGGTGGGCGGTTCGGGTGGGTACGGGATCGGGGGCGGCCGTCGGGTCGTGGCGTCAGTCGGTGACCTTGCTCGGCGGGGCGTCGTAGACGAGGTCGAAGTAGTCCGGGTGCTTGCCGATCCACGCCTTGACGAACGGACACAGCGGCAGCACCTTGTGCTCGCCGGCGCGGACCAGGTCGAGCGCGCCGCGGACGAGGGTGCCGCCCACGCCCTTGCCCTCGAAGCCCGGGTCCACCTCGGTGTGGGTGAACACGATCAGGGTGTCGGTGGTCATGTACTCGGCGAAGCCCGCCAGGGCGCCGTCGACCCGGGCCTCGAAGCGGTGCAGCGCGGGGACGTCCTCGACCTTGATGTCCATGTGATCCCTTCGTCGCGGTGCGTGCCGACGGGGTCGGGCGCACCGGTTTCGTTCGTGGGCTCCATCCTGCCCCCTTTCCAGCTCCGGACCCGATCGGCGCGGCCGGAGTCGTGGGTGTGGCGAAGATCGTCCGGGTCGGTTTCGGCGTTGACCTCGTGGCCGACCTGGGGGAGCATGCGCAGATCTGACGCATCGTCATATTCGCCGAGGAGGCACCTCCCATGCTCGACCCCGAACCCCTCGCCGGCCAGGTCGCGATCGTCACCGGAGGCGGCGCGGGCATCGGCGGCGGGGTCTCCCGGCTGCTGGCCCGCGCGGGCGCGCTGGTGCTGCTGAACGACATCGACGCGGACTGGGCCGAGCAGGCGCGCACGGACATCGAGACGGCCGGCGGGCGGGTGGAGCTGGTCCTCGGCGACATCCGGGAGCCGGCGACGGTGGAGCGGCTGCGCGATGCGGCGCTCGCGGCGGGCGGCGCGGACGTCCTGGTGAACAACGTCGGCGACTACCGGCCCTCGACCACGTTCCTGCGCAGTACGGAGGAGGAGTGGCGGGCGCTGCACGCGATCAACTTCGAACACGTGCTGCGGGTCACGCACGCGATCCTGCCGTCGATGGTCGAGCGGGGCCGGGGGAGCATCGTGAACGTGTCGACGGTCGAGGCGCTGCGCGGCATCCCGGGGTGTCCGGTCTACTCCGCGTACAACGCCGCGATCATCGCGTTCACCAAGTCGCTCGCGGTCGACGTGGCGCGCAAGGGGGTTCGGGTCAACGCGATCGCGCCGGACATGGCGAACACACCACAGACGACATACGAGGCCAAATTGCGCGATCGCGACCCGGCGTTGATCGGTTCGTGGGTCCCGTTGGCGCGATTCGGCGAACCCGATGACTACGCGAAGGTTGTGCTCTTCCTGGCCAGTGCCGCATCGTCGTATGTGACGGGTCACCTGATCCCGGTGGACGGCGGCACCACGGCCGCCAGCGGGTGGTACGGCAGGGCCGACGGTCGTGGTTGGACCAACCTGCCGGACGGCGCGTGACGGGAACCTTCGTAGGGTGTTCCGTCGTCGTTCGGTCGCGGTCCGATTGTGGTCCGGCTCTCGTCCGGTTGTGGCCGGAGTCGGGAACCGGGTGACGGTTCCCGATCGTCGGGATGGCAACAGGACAACGACGGCGCGGCCGAAGGCCGGTCGGGCCGTTCGGATCAGGGCAGTTCGGCTCGAAACGAGTTCGGGACAACGTGAACGACACGGGTACGACCGGCCGATGCGTCACCGGGGGGACGACGGACATGGCACGTACGACGGTGAGGGCCTACCTCAATCTGGCCATCCTGGTCGCCGGGCTCGAACTCCTCGCTATCGGTGTCTGGTTCGTCCTCGAAGGTGTTCGGGTGAACCAGTCCGACGGGATGATGGTGGTCTACATCTGCGCCGCGGCGGGGCTGGCCTCGGTGATCTGGCTGGCCGGATACCGGCCCAGGGCCGACGAGCCGGTCGAATATCGCGACGACCGCGCGCTGCGCGACGCGCAGGCGCGCCTGGACCGGATGGACCCGGCCCGGCTCGCGGAGCACGTGGCCGAACTGTGCGAGCGGGACGGCCTGGCCGAGGTGGAGACGGTGCGGGTGGTCGAGGACGCGTACGCGGTGGACATCCACGCCAGGCGCGGCGACGGGACACCGGCGGTGCTGCGCTGTCGCAGCGCGGACGGCCCGGGCCCGGTGGCGGGCGGCGTGGTCCAGGACTTCGTCTCCGCCCTCGACGCCGCCGAGGAGCGACCCGGCCCACTCCTGCTGGCCACCACGGCCGGCTGCTTCTCCGCCAAGGCCGAAGCCCTGGCCGCCGGCGCCGGCATCATCCTTCTCGACCGCTCGGCCCTGGCCCACTGGGAATGCGACAAGGAAACCCCGAAGGCCTTGGCCGCGTAGCCCTTCGATCCTCGCGCCGGAGCGGGCTCCAGCCGCCCGCCCGAGCCGCGAACACCCGGGTGGCCGGGCGGCTTGACGCAGGACCGCCGGTAGACCTTTTCCCGCGCGCCGGAGGTTCGACGGCACGCGCTCGACGCCGGGTTCCACCGAGCTCTCTCGCTCCCGGACCTGCTTGTCGCCGCCATCGCGGAACGGCACCGCCTGACCGTGCTCCACTACGACGGCGACTTCGACATGATCGCCGACCTCGCAGGTCGACCCGCGCAGTGGGTCGTGCCGCCGGGTAGTGCCGACCGTCGAGCACCAGGACCCGCCGGCCGCGGTCCCGGGCGTTGCTCGGATCGGGTCAGGCGCAGCAGCCTCCGCCGCAGCAGCCGCCTCCTCCGCCGCCCCCGGCGGGGCGGGGGGCGGACGCGGCGCCGGTCACCGCGACCGTGGACAGCAGCTTCGTGGTGTCGGCGTGACCCGCCGGGCACGTGGCCGGGTCGTTGGCGGCGGCCATCGGGCGGTTGACCTCGAAGGTCACGTCGCAGGCGCGGCAGCGGTAGTCGTAGCGTGGCATGGGGCCAAGGCTAGTGCCGCGTCGGGCGATGTTCGCCGCACTCCCCACGTTTCCTGCTCTTCCCGCGTTTCGCGCGTTTCGCGCGTTTCGCTCGATTTCCGTGTTTCCCGACCGGATCCCGTCCTCGTTCCGTGCGGTGAGCGCCTTGGTCATGAAGACGCGCCCGGCGCCGGGCGGGTCGCAGGGCACCTCTGCCAGGCGTTCCCACCCCTGTTTCCGATAGAAGTCGGGGGCCTGGAAGGAGATCGTGTAGAGCACACCCGCGCGGCAGCCGCGCGCGTGCGCCTCGTCCTCGGCCCGTCGAAGGATCTCCGCTCCCAAGCCGCCGCCGCGCAGTTCGGGCGGCAGGAAGAACAGGTCGACGAAGAACAGCCCGAGCGAGGTGCGCCCGGTCGGTCCGCCGATCACCCGCCCCGTCTCCGAAGCACGGACGAGGACGGCGAGCGGCCTGCGGTCGTCGACTCCGGTCCTGTCGATGTCGAACCGGTCCAGCGCGGTGGAGATCACCGCCGTGTCGGCGGCTGTCGGGGCATCGGTGACCACGAGGTCGAGGCGGGGGTCGGGACGTGCCGGTTCGGCGGCGGTGGGGTCCGACGCGGTCACGAAACCTCCGGGGTTCGAGCGGAGGCGGCGCGCGCCTCCGGTGCATCCGGTGACGCTGGGGCGTGGACGCTTCGACGGGCGTCGAACCGAGTACGACGGACGATGAGGGACGTGGACATCGAGCGCTCGGACGGGGACGTGGGCGTGGACCTGGCGGCCGTGGCCAGGCTGTTGGCCGACGGGACACGGGCCGCCTTCTGTCTGGCGCTGCTCGACGGCCGGGCCCGGACGGCGGGCGAGCTCGCACGGCACGCCGGCATCGCGCGCTCCACCGCGACCTCACATCTGAACCTGCTCGTCGGCGGCGGACTCCTCGTCGAGGAGCGACACGGACGCCACCGCTACCTGCGGGTGGCGGACCGTCGGGTGATCGAACTGATCGAGAGCCTGGCCGAGTTGGCCCCGCGGCGGCCGGCCCGGCCGCGATCGTTGTCCGGTTCGGGCCGGCGGCGGGCGCTCGCGGGCGCCCGGTTGTGCTACGACCATCCGGCCGGATCCGTCGCCTTGGCGATCACCGACGCGATGATCGGCCGGGGGCTTCTGGCCTGGGAGCCCGAGCCGGGTCCGACCGACGCCGGTAGCGCCTGGCTCGCCGAGCTCGGGATCACCGTGCCGAGCGGCTCGCGCCGACCGCCGGTGCGGGCGTGTCTGGACTGGACCGAGCGCCGCCCCCACCTGGGCGGAGCCATGGGCGCCGCGCTGTGCGCCCACGCACTCACCGTCGGCTGGATCACCCGAATCGGCACGACCCGCGCGCTCGCCGTGACCCCCGCCGGCCGCCGGGCGCTCCACGACCACTTGGGCGTGCGGGCGGCCGACCTTTGACCGACCCCGGCCGGGTCAGGCCTTCGGCCCGGTGCTCTGGATCACCTCGAAGGACCACAGAGCCGAGTCGGTGGACGCCGGCTTGGGCCGCTCGGCACCGTCACCACCACCATGCGCGGCCCGCATGGTCCCGGCCATCCACGCCTGGAAGTCCTCCTCACTGCGCCAGCGGGTGTACACGAGGTACTTGTCGGTCCCCTCGACCGGCCGCAACAACTCGAACCACTCGAACCCGTCCTGCGAGTCCACCATCCCGGCACGCGACGCGAATCGCTGCTCCAGGGTCTCGCGCATCTCGACGGGCACAGTCAACGCATTGATCTTCACCACAGACATTCCCCCAGTCTGCCCGACCCCCGGGGCTGCCCCGACCGGCCGGGTGTCGCCCGGCGTTGGGGGGTCCGCCATCGCAGCCCGGGCCGACGCCCGAGCCCGGTCGGCGACGCGGCGCGCGACGGTGGTGGCGCGCCCGCGGGCCGAGGGCCGGGGGTCGCCGGTGGCGGGGAGCGGGGAGCGGGGAGCGGGGAGCTCCCGACGGCGGGACGGCCCCCGGCGCGGGATGGGCAGCGCTCGGGGGCCGTCGTTCGGGGGTGGTGCGGTCGGGGGCGCCAGGGGCCTTCGCAGGTGTGGGCGGAGATGGCCGCCCGGGCGTTGGGCCAGGGGTCGGTTCGGTGGAGTGGCGGTTCATGTCCGCCGGGTTGTTCAGGGTGGTCGCGGCCGAGTATGGAGGCCGGTCACGGTCGCCGTGGTCGGGCTCGGGATCCGGCCGAGTCGGCCGTACTCGCACACGGCGTTGCGCAGTGGCCCGGCATCGGCCGGCACGTTCGGGTGGCGGTGGCCGGCGAACGGCTTCGACCCGGCGCGGTGGGCCGGGTCTGCCGCGGCCCGCGTAGTCACGTGCCCGACCCGGGAGTCCGTGTTCGGGGAGGGGCCGGCCGAGGCCGTCGGCGCGATTGCGATCGGCAACACACCGACGACCGGCGCCAAGAGGGGAACGCTTGTGGCAGACCACGTTCTACGGCGTGCGTGAGTGTTCATGTACGGCCTTCGGGCGCAGGCGGGCCACGGTCGGCGGCCCACGTCGAGAACACGATGAATACAATTGCACATGTCACAGGTGACATCCAGATGAAACATCCGTCAATCACGACCAACTCTTGGTTTGGTGACCGGAGTTGTCGGTGCAGGCGACGAAGGCTCGTGCGCGTCACCGCCCGACGTCGCCGACAACGCGGCTTTTCTTCCCGGATCCGGTGACCATCGGCGGCCGAGCGACTACCGTCGGCCGCAGGCGGCCCGGCCGGTTTTCCGAGGCGGTGGTGTCGCCGACGGTCCGTCATGCCCAGTGCACGGCAACGGAAGCGGAGGCTCGCGTGGTCTACAGTCAGCCCGGCCAACCGGACAGCATCGTCACGTTCGAACCGCGATACGACAACTACATCGGCGGCAAGTGGGTGCCGCCCGTGCAGGGTCGGTACATGGACGACATCACCCCCGTGACCGGTCGGCCGTTCTGCGAGGTGGCCCGCTCCACCGCCGAGGACGTCGAACTGGCCCTGGACGCCGCACACGCCGCGGCCGAGGCATGGGGCCGGACCAGCGTCACCGAACGCTCGCTGATCCTGCTCGGGATCGCCGACCGCATCGAGCAGAACCTCGAACGGCTCGCGGTCACCGAGACGTGGGAGAACGGCAAGCCGGTCCGCGAGACGCTGGCCGCGGATCTCCCGCTGGCCGTCGACCACTTCCGCTACTTCGCGGGGGTGATCCGGGCCCAGGAGGGGTCCATCTCGCAGATCGACGAGGACACCGTCGCGTACCACTTCCACGAACCGCTCGGCGTGGTCGCGCAGATCATCCCGTGGAACTTCCCGATCCTGATGGCCACGTGGAAGCTCGCCCCCGCGTTGGCGGCCGGGAACTGCGTGGTGCTCAAGCCGGCCGAGCAGACGCCGGTGAGCGTCCTGGTCCTGATCGAACTGATCGCCGACCTGCTGCCGCCCGGCGTGGTCAACGTGGTCAACGGCTTCGGCTTCGAGGCGGGCAAGCCGCTGGCGAGCAGCAGTCGGGTGGCCAAGGTCGCCTTCACCGGCGAGACCACCACCGGCCGACTCATCCTGCAGTACGCCTCGCAGAACATCATCCCCGTGACGGTCGAACTCGGCGGGAAGAGCCCGAACATCTTCTTCGCCGACGTGGCCGACGAGGACGACGACTTCTTCGACAAGGCCGTCGAGGGCTTCGTGATGTTCGCGCTGAACCAGGGCGAGGTCTGTACGTGTCCGTCCCGGGCGCTGATCCACGAGTCGATCTACGACCGGTTTATGGAACGGGCGTTGGCGCGCACCCGGGCGATCGTCCAGGGCAACCCGCTCGATCCGGCGACGATGGTCGGCGCCCAGGCGTCCAACGATCAGTTGGAGAAGATCCTGTCCTACCTGGACATCGGTCGGCAGGAGGGCGCCGAGGTTCTGATCGGCGGTGCGCGGACGACGGTCGAGGGCTTCGAGGACGGGTACTACGTCGAGCCGACGATCTTCAAGGGCACCAACGACATGCGGATCTTCCAGGAGGAGATCTTCGGTCCGGTGGTGTCGGTGACCACGTTCCGGGACGACGCCGAGGCGTTGCGGATCGCCAACGACACGCTGTACGGCCTCGGCGCGGGCGTATGGACACGGGACGCGACGCGGGCCTATCGGTTCGGCCGGGAGATCAAGGCCGGGCGGGTGTGGACCAACTGCTATCACGCCTATCCGGCGCATGCGGCCTTCGGCGGGTACAAGGCCTCCGGCCTGGGGCGGGAGACGCACCGGATGATGCTGGGGCACTACCAGAACACCAAGAATCTGCTGGTGAGTTACTCGGCGAAGAAGCTCGGGTTCTTCTGAGCCGGGGGATGGCCGTGCGGGAGGGAGCGCGCTGATGATGTCGGTCGAGCGGGTCGCGATCACCGGTGCCGCGGCCGAACTGGTGGGGGAACTGGCGGCCGAGCACGGGCCGTTGTTGTTTCATCAGTCGGGCGGGTGTTGTGACGGGTCGTCGCCGATGTGTTATCCGCGTGGGGAGTTCCTGGTGGGCGACGCGGATGTGCTGCTCGGGTGGGTTGCGGGTCAGCCGTTCTACATGTCGGCTGCGCAGTTCGAGTACTGGCGGCACACTCACCTGACCGTGGACGTGGTTCCCGGGCGGGGTGGGGGGTTTTCGGTCGAGGCGCCGACGGGGCGGCGGTTCTTGATTCGCTCCCGGGTGTTCAGCGATGAGGAGGCGCGGGTGGTGGAGGCGGAGGTGGTGTTGCCGGGCCTTCGGCACTGACGGGTGGGGCGCGAGGGTGGCCTCAGGTGTCGGCCGGGCTGGGTTGCCTGGCCTTCGGCCTGGGCGGCCTCAAGCGCCGGCCGGGCTGGGGTTCTTGGCTTTCGGCCCTGTTTGGCCTCAGGTGTCGGCCGGGCTGGGTTGCCTGGCCTTCGGCCTAGGCGGCCTCAAGCGCCGGCCGGGCTACTTGGCCTCAAACGCCGGCCGGGCTGAGGGGCTCCCGGCCGGAGTGAGCGGCTCCCGGTTGGGCTGAGTGGCCACCCCGGTCCGGCTGTGTGGCTCCCAGTTGGGCTGAGCGGATCCTGGCCGGGCGGAGTGGCTCCGGTTGGGCGTCGGCTCCCGTCCGGGCTGTGGCTCCGGTTGGGCGTTTTGCCGCCGGTCGGGCTGTGTGGTGCCCAGCCGGCTGCGTGGCTCCGGTTGGGTGATTGGTTCCCAGTCGGCCTGCGTGGCTTCCGGTCGGGCGTTGGCTCCCGGTTGGGGTGGGTGGCTGCCGTTGGGTGTTTGGCTTCCGTTCGGGCCGTGGGTCCCGGGTGGGTGATCGGCTCCCGGTTGGGGTGGGTGGCTGCCCCGGTTCGGCTGTGTGGTTCCCGGGTGGGCTGTATGGCGCCGGCTCGGCGTTGGGCTCGTGGTTGGGTTTTGGGGCTTCGGGTGGGTTGGTGCCGGGACGGGGTGGGGTCAGTCTTCGCGGCGGCTTCGGCGCATGCCGATGATCAGGGTGGCGGCCAGGAGGACTGCGATGACCGCGGCGAGGGTGTCGCGGAGGGTGTGGTCCTCCGGGCCGTCGATCAGGTTGCTCTGGTTGGCCATGTCGGCGGTCGGTGTCGGGGCCGGGCCGGTGTCCTGGAGGAGGCTCGGCAGGTCCAGGCCGCCGAACGTGGTTACCGTGCGGCCCGTTGATACGGCCGCCAGGATCAGGGATGCCAGGCGGACCGGGTCGTTGCCGGCCATGGTCTTGGCGCCCGCCGCGAGCCAGTCGGCCGCCGCGCCCGCCTCCGCGGGGTGGCCCGTCGCGGCCAAGGCCTGCACGGCCATCGTGGTGGCGGCGAAGTCGGTGGGCCCGCCGAGGTGGTTGCCGCCGGCCTTGAGCTTGGCGACCAGCCACGCGGCACCGGCCTGCGCGGCGGCCTGCCGGTTCGGCTCGGCGCCGGGGCAGGTCAGCGGGGTGACCGCGATCGACGGGGCGGGCACGGCCGGCTGGGTGCCGTAGCCGAGGGCCAGCACGGCGCGCGCGGTCAGCAGCGGGTCGACCGGGCCACCCGGCCCGCCGGGGAACGCCCCCCGGTCCGGCGCGGGCGCGTTGCACCGCAGCTGGGCGGCCCCGAGCGCGTCCGTCGGGGTGCGCCCCTGCGGCGTACGGAGCAGTTCCGGCGAGGTGCCGGCCGTGACGATCGCGCTGGTCGCGGCGGCCGTCGCGGTCGCGTCACCGACCGCGTTCGGCCCGGGCACACTCGCGAACGAGCCGTCGGCGAGCTGCTTGGACCGCAGCCAGTCCACCCCTCGCGCCACCCGCGTGTCGTACGTGCGCAGCGCCCGCAACGCCTCGATCGCGGTCGCCGTCGCCACGGTGTCCTCACGCGCGGCGTCACACGGCGCGCCCGGATCGGCCCGATACGCGGTGAACCCGCCGTCGGCGCACTGCTGTCCGAGCAGCCACTCGATCGCGGTGGGCGCCGGCTGCGTGTCGGTCGAGGCCAACGCCAGGATCGCCAACGACTGCCGATACACGCCGTCCGTGGTCGGATCGGTCTTCCCGTACAGCGCGAGCGGCACCGGGCCGTTCTGGGTCCGGGCCGTCGTGGTGTACCCGACCGCGGACACCGGCGTCGGCGTATCGGCCGAGGCCACGCCCCCCGTCCAGGCCGAGCACAACAGCGCCGTCGTGAGCACGGAGGCCGCCGCGGCGCGCCCGCGGCGTCGGGGGGAGGGCATGCATGGCCTTTCGCTGAACGCTGAGCGGATCGGATCGGATCGGTTGGGATCGCGGTTCGCGTTCCGCGATTCGCACCGCGGCACGGACCCGCCGACAGGCCCTTCGACGGACCCGTCGCAAGTCCCGGCCAACCCTACCCGGGCGCCCCCTCGCCCCCGGGAGTCACAGGGCCGTGTACCGCACCGGGTCGCCCTGTGCCTCGGCCGCCGCGCGGCCCCGCTTGACCAGGTGGCGCAGGTGCGCGGCGGCCTCACTGAGCGCCAACTGCCGGTTCTGCGCGCCCAACCGCGCCCATGGGCGGTTCCAGTCCATGCCCTCGGCGATCTGCCACAGGGTCAGCGAGCGCTCGCGCAGCCTGGCGTGCAGCGCGGCGAGCCGGACCTCGTGCAACCGGGCCACCTCGGCGGCCCGGCCCGCCGCGTCGGCGAAGACGTGCTCGTGGGCGGGCAGTACGCCGGTGATCGGCAGCCGCGCGACACGTGTCAGCGAGGCGAGGAAGTCGCCGAGCGGATCGGCCTCCTCGGCGTCGTCGTAGAGCCCGATGTGCGGGGTGATCGACGGCAGCAGGTGGTCGCCGGAGAGCAGCCGACCGTCGCCGTCCTCCAGATGCAGGCAGACATGACCGGGGGTGTGGCCGGGCGTCCACACGGTACGCACCGCCCGACCCGGCGCGGGCGCGAGTTCGCCGTGCACCAACTCCCGGTCGGGTACCGCGTAGCGCAGGCGCGGTCGGGTGCCGTCGTTCGCGCTCCGGGTCCGCAGCGCGGTCAGCGCGTCGATGGCCTCCTGCGGCGCGCCCGCGAGGGTCAGCACCTCCAGGTGGTGCCGCAACCAGGCCGCGCGCGGCGCGCCGTTGATCTGCTCGACCTGCTGCGCGTCGGCCGCGTGCAGCGCGATCCACGCGCCCGAGACCTCGCGCACCTTCTCCGACAACCCGTGGTGGTCCGGGTGGGCGTGCGTGACCAGGACGCCGTGCACGTCCTCGATCGAGGTACCGACCTCGATCAGGCCGTCGACGAGGGCGCGGTAGGAGATCGGGTCGTCCCAACCCGCGTCGACCAGGACCGGCCCGGCGTCGGTTTCGAGCACATAGACGAGCGTGCAACCGAGCGGATTGTTCGGGATCGGAACCGGAACGGTCCACACACCGTTGCCCAGATCGGCGACGGTGGGCGCGTCGGCGCGGGCGGCCGGCTCGGCGGCCCGCGATTCCGCGCCGGCCGGCGACCCGGCGGCATCGGCATCCGGCACGGGAGGAATGGGGCGATCGGACGCGGTGCTCATGGGCGGCCTCCTTCTCGACGGTTCTCGAAGTGGCGCCCAACGGCCGCCGGATGGGCGTCCGGCTCCGATGATCACCATAGAACACGTTCTCTCATACACCACCGGGCCGGTGATTTGAGGGGTCGTCAGATCGAGATCCGGCACGTACGATCCTTACCTGTCAGCCGGTGAGACTCCAGTCTCATTCGAGCCGTGAATCCGTTGTCCCCTCATCGGCAAACTGGTATCTGTTCTAGTCGGAGTTCCGCTCAACGTCCGCAAGCCCCACCCGCAAGCCCCTGTACCGCGCGCAGCGTGTGCGCACCGAGGAGGACCGTGATGACGGATATCGTGGAGCACAGCCAACTGGTCATCGGCGGACAGCTGGTCGACCCGCTCGGCACGGACACGATCGAGGTCGTCTCGCCGCACACCGAAGAGGTCATCGCGCGCGTCCCGCACGCGTCGACCGCCGACGTGGACGCCGCGGTCGCCGCCGCGCGCAAGGCGTTCGAAGAGGGCCCGTGGCCGCGGATGTCCCTGGACGAGCGGATCACCATCCTGGAGAAGATCCGCGACGGCTTCATGACGCGGTCGCAGGAACTCGCCGAGGTGGTCGCCTCGCAGAACGGCTCGCCGGTCGGCTGGGGCGTGTTCGCACAGGCCATCGGCGCCGGGATGATCTACGACACGGTCGCCAAGATCGCCCGCGAGTACCGGTGGGAGGAGAAGCGCACCGGCCTGCTCAACCCGCTGCTCGTGCGCCGCGAGCCGGTCGGCGTGGTGGCCGCCGTGGTGCCGTGGAACGTCCCGCAGTTCGTCACCGCCGCCAAGCTCGCGCCGGCCATCGCGTCCGGCTGTACGGTCGTGCTCAAGCCGTCGCCCGAGACCCCGCTCGACTCGTACATCCTGGCCGAGATCTGCCGGGACGCGGGCCTGCCGGACGGCGTGCTGAGCATCGTGGCCGCGGACCGCGAGGTCAGCGAGTACCTGGTCGGCCACCCCGGCATCGACAAGGTCGCGTTCACCGGCTCGGTCGGCGCGGGCAAGCGGATCATGGAGGTCGCCGCGCGCAACCTCACCCGGGTCACCCTGGAGCTGGGCGGCAAGTCGGCGGCGATCATCCTGCCCGACGCCGACCTTGAGCACACCGCGACCACGCTGCTGCCGAACTCGTACATGAACAACGGCCAGGCGTGCGTGGCGCAGACCCGGATCCTGGCCCCGCGCGCCCGCTACGACGAGATCGCCGAGCGCTTCGCCGCGTGGGTCGGCGAACTCAAGGTCGGCGACCCGATGGCGGCCGACACCCAGGTAGGCCCGCTGGTGGCCAAGCGCCAGCAGCAGCGCTCGTTCGACTACATCCGCATCGGCCAGGAGGAGGGCGCCAAGATCCTCGCCGGTGGCGGTCGTCCCGAGGCGCAGGAGAAGGGCTGGTACGTCGAGCCCACCCTGTTCGGCGACGTGGACAACTCGATGCGGATCGCCCAGGAGGAGATCTTCGGCCCGGTCGTGGCGCTGATCGCCTACGACGACGAGGAGCAGGCGATCGCCCTGGCCAACGATTCGGACTTCGGCCTCTCGGGCAGCGTCTGGACGACGGACATCGAGAAGGGGATCGACGTGGCCCGGCGGATCCGGACGGGTACGTACTCGGTGAACACGTTCGGCCTCGACTTCTTCGGCCCGTTCGGCGGCTACAAGAACTCGGGCATCGGCCGCGAGTTCGGCATCGAGGGGCTCGACGCGTACACCGAGGCCAAGTCCATCGCGCTGCCCGCGGGTTACGACGCGCAGATCTGACCGTCGCGGCCGCGGGCCGTGCGCGGGCGGACGCAAGAGCCGAGCGAAAGAGGAGTACTGATGGGTGATCGCTGGCGGGTCGAGGTCGACCGGAGCGTATGCATCGGGTCGGGCATGTGCATCGGCAGCGCGCCGAACGACTTCAAGCTGGACGCGGGGCGGCAGTCGCACCCGACGGCGGGGGAGACGGACGCCTCGGACGCGATCCTGGAGGCGGCCGAGAGCTGCCCGGTCGAGGCGATCTCGATCGTGGACGCGAGCTCCGGCGCGACCGTGTTCCCGCCGGACTAGCTCCTGTCCGGGCGTGAGGGCCCCGGCCGGGCCGACGGGTGGCCGGGCCGGGTGCCCTCGCGGGAGCGAGACCTCAGTCCTCCGGGATCAGCCGGCAGACGGTTTCGATGTCGGTGCGGACCTGGGCGATCGACGCGCGGCCGTTCAGCCAGGCGATCAGGGACGAGTGCCACGTGTGGGTGATCACCCGGATCACCGCCAACTCCTCCGTGGTCGGCTCGTTCGGCGGCTCGTCGCCGCTGATCGCCTCCAGGATCATCGAGGTGGTCTCCCGGCTGACCGTGTCCACCTCGGCGCCGACCGAGCGGTCCGCGAACTGGAGCGCCCGCATCATCGCCTCGGTCAGATGCGGCTCGCGCTGCATCCCCTTGAACGCCCGGAGCAGGGTGTCCACCACCCGCTCGCGCGCGCCGGCGCTCTTCGGCGGGCGCCGGCGCAGCTGGCTGTGCAGCTGATCCAGCTGGTCGTACATGGTGGCCACCAGCAGATGCACCTTCGACGGGAAGTAGCGGTACAGCGTGCCGAGCGCCACCTCGGACAGCTCCGCGACCTCGCGCATCTGGACCGATTCGTAGCCTCCCCGGGCGGCCAGTTGGGTGGTCGCGCGCAGGATGCGGCGGCGGCGTGCCTCCTGGCGCTCGGTCAGCGGCGCCCGGTCGGCCTTCGTATACGTCGTCATGTCAGCCTCTCGATGCGCGGCGGTCCGCCGGGCGGTGTGTTACGGGTCACGCGGTGCGCGTCGCAGTGGGTACCCGGCGGTATCTTGGCTGGTCTCCGACGAGCACATACTGAAACCTGTTCTAGATTACGCGACTACTATGCTCCGACGAGGGCAGCGATAGGGGGCCATTCGTGACACGGGAGACCGCATCCGCTGTGAACGCCCAGGTGGGCCCGGCGCGGACCTCCCCGGAGCGACCCCTGCGAATCGCCCTGCTGGCGTATCGGGGCGACCCGTACTGCGGCGGACAGGGAGTTTACGTCCGCCACCTCTCGCGCGAACTCACCAGGCTCGGACACGAGGTCGAGGTGATCTCCGGCCCGCCGTACGCGGTCGTGGACGAGGGCGTGAAGCTGACCACACTGCCCAGCCTGGACCTGTATCGCGAACCGGATCCGTTCCGGATGCCCAAGCTGCGCGAGTATCGGGACTGGATCGACGTGCTGGAGGTCGGCGGCATGCTGACCGCGGGCTTTCCCGAACCGCTGACCTTCTCGCTGCGCGCGTGGCGCCATCTTGCGGCCCGGCGCGGCGAGTTCGACGTGGTGCACGACAACCAGACGCTGGGCTACGGGCAACTCGCGTTGCCCCGACTCGGGTTCCCGCTGGTCACCACGATCCACCACCCGATCACCGTGGACCGCGCGCTGGAGATCGGCGAGGCCACGACGCTGCGGCGCAAGGCCACGCTGCACCGCTGGTACGGGTTCACCACCATGCAGAAGCGGGTCTCCGCGCGGCTGACCGAGGTGGTCACCGTCTCCGGCTCGTCCAAGGCCGAGATCGTCGACCACCTGGGCGTCTCGCCGAGTCGGGTCACCGTCGTGCCCGTGGGCGCCGACACCGACCGGTTCGCGCCGGACCCCTCGGTGGCCAAGGTGCCCGGTCGGATCGTGACCACGGCGAGCGCGGACGTACCGCTCAAGGGCCTGATCCACCTGGTCGAGGCGCTGGCCAAGCTGCGCGCCGAGCACGACCGGGTCGAACTCGTGGTGGTCGGCCGGCCCAAGGGCGACGGTCCGGTGTTGCGCGCGATCGAGCGGCTGGGGCTGGGCTCGGCCATCCGCTTCGTGTCCGAACTCACCGACGACGAGCTGGTCGACCTGATCCGCAGCGCCGAGATCGCCTGCGTGCCGTCGCTCTACGAGGGCTTCTCGCTGCCCGCCGCCGAGGCGATGGCGTGCGGGACGGCGCTGGTGGCCAGTACGGGCGGGGCGATCCCGGAGGTCGCCGGGCCGGACGGGGTGACCTGCCTGGCGGTGCCGCCGGGCGACCCGGAGGCGCTGCGTGCGGCCCTCGGCCGACTGCTCGACGACCCCGAACTGCGGACCCGGCTGGCCGAGGCGGGCCGCGCCCGGGTGCTCGAACGGTTCACGTGGCGCAACACGGCGGTGCGTACCGTGGAGCGGTATCGGGCGGCGCTCGCGGCCGGTCCCACCGCGCCGAGCACGGCCGGTGCGGGGCGCCGCGGGTTGACCGAGCGGGCGAGCGACGTGCTGCTCGGCCGGTCGCCGTTCGGGCGGGTGTCCGCCGCGAAGTCCGCCGTCGGATCCGGAAACAGCTGACCACAGCCCATCCTCGCCGGGCGCCCCCGCAACCGGTTCGCGCACTACGAGACGGAGTCGCCGACTTGCTCACCGTGGATTTCTCCCGCTTTCCCCTGGCCCCCGGGGATCGGGTCCTGGACATGGGTTGTGGCGGTGGCCGGCACGCCTTCGAGGCATACCGGCGCGGCGCCGACGTGGTCGCGCTGGATCGGAACGCGAAGGACATCGCCGAGGTCGACGCGATGTTCGCCTCGATGCGGGCGGCCGGCGAGGTCCCGGCCGGGGCGCGGGCCGAGGCGATGGTCGGGGACGCGCTGGCGCTGCCCTTCCCGGACGCGAGCTTCGACCGGGTGATCATCTCCGAGGTGCTGGAGCACATCCCGGACGACAAGGGTGTGCTGGGCGAGCTGTTCCGGGTGCTCAAGCCGGGCGGGCTGGCCGCGATGACGGTGCCGCGCTACGGGCCGGAGAAGATCTGCTGGGCGCTCTCCGACGCGTATCACGAGGTCGAGGGCGGGCACATCCGGATCTACAAGGGCGACGAGTTCGCGGCCCGGATCCGCGAGTCGGGACTGCGGCCGTACGGGACGCACCACACGCACGCGCTGCACTCGCCGTACTGGTGGATCAAGTGCGCGGTCGGCGTGGACAACGACAAGGCCCTCCCGGTCCGGGCCTGGCACAAGCTCCTGGTCTGGGACATCATGAAGCGCCCGCTGGCCACACGGCTCGCGGAGAAGGCGCTGGACCCGCTGATCGGCAAGAGCCTGGTGGTCTACGCGACCAAGCCGCGGCCGACGGGGGAGACGGACGCCGGGGCAGGGGCCGCGGGGACCGCACGGGCCGCCGGTCCCGACGGGACGCTCGACGGGGCGGGCGCATGAGCCTCGCCCGGCCCGGATCCGAGCCGGCGCTCGAACTGCTGGCCCTGGAAGGCGTGCTGACCGTCGATCAGGTCGCCGCGACGATCGACGGCATCGCCGCGGTACAGCGGCCCGACGGGTCGATCCCGTGGTTCGTCGGCGGACACCTCGACCCCTGGGACCACACCGAGGCCGCGATGGCGCTCGACGTGGCCGGCCGGCACGACGAGGCCGAGCGGGCCTATCGCTGGCTGGCGAGCCGCCAGGAGCCGGACGGCTCGTGGTACGCGGCGTACGTGGACGGCGAGGTGACCGACCGCAACAAGGAGGCCAACTTCACCGCCTACCTCGCGGTCGGCCTGTGGCACCACCATCTGCTCACCGGGGACGAGGAGTTCCTGGTCCGGATGTGGCCGAAGCTGCGCGCGGCGATGGGCTTCATCCTCGAACTCCAGGCCCCCGGCGGCGAGATCCGCTGGAAGCGGGACGAACACGGCGTGCCGGTGCCGGACGCGCTGCTCACCGGGTCGGCGAGCATGTACCAGGCGCTGCGCTGCGCGCTGGCCATCGCGGAACACCTGGGCGAGCCGCAGCCGGACTGGGAGTTGGCGGCCGGTCGACTCGGCCACGCGGTGCTCTCGCACCCGGAGCGGTTCCTGGACAAGAGCCGCTACTCGATGGACTGGTACTACCCGATCCTGGGCACCGCGCTGCGCGGGCCGGCCGCGAACGAGCGGATCAAGGACGCGTGGGACACCTTCGTGGTGCCGGACCTGGGCGTGCGGTGCGTCTCCGACCGCCCCTGGGTGACCGGTGCGGAGAGTTGCGAACTGGCCATCGCGCTGTGGGCGTTGGGCGAGAGCGACCGGGCGGTGGAGATCGTCTCGTGGATCCAGCGCCTGCGCCACGAGGACGGCCTGTACTGGACCGGCTACGTCTTCGAGGACGACGCGATCTGGCCGGTGGAGCGCACGGCCTGGACGGCGGGCGCGATGATCCTGGCCACGGCGGCACTGGGCGGCGAACCGGCGACCACGGCGGTCTTCGGCGGAGCCCCCACGTCCTTCGAGGGCGACGGCCTGCCGGTGGGATTGGATCCGGCGCAGGTGCGGTGTGGGTCGGATGTTTGTGTGAGGGGCTGAGGGGCTGAGGGGCTGAGGGGCTGAGGGGCTGACGGGCGGGCGGATCGGCTGCGGGGGCGTGGGGGCGCGGGTCGTGAGGTGAGTGGGGCGGGGCGCCGGGTCGGGGAGTGGGCGAGGC
>NZ_BIFH01000048.1:0-99555 GCF_003967355.1 Embleya hyalina
AGCCGCTGCAGGCCGCTTTTCAGTGAGCAACACACCCGTCTCGCCGAAAACCCCAGTCCCGGAGCCCCGCACGCCGCCCGGCGGCCCACCCCACGACCCGGGACAACCCCGCACCCAGCCGGCCCGCAACCACAAGCGCAACGCCCGCCGAAAGCACCCCACCCGCCCCGGGAGCCCCCGGGCGGCCCGGGTGCGCCGGAGGACGTCCGCCGCCGAAGCCGACGCGTGCCGCGCCTGCCCCCGCCCGAACACGTCCGGCGACCCGGCCGCGTCCGGGGCCGCGTCCGGGGCCGGGCAGTCGCCCCTTGCCGGTTCGTTGCGGGTGGCCCGGGCGTCGGGTGTCTGTCCCCCGGGGGTCAGCGGCCCTGTATGCGGACGATCTGTAGGGCGATCATCAGGTTCAGGCGCAGGTGTGGGTCCTGCGTGAACGGGCCGAGCAGTCGCTCCAGCTTGGTGATTCGATAGCGCAGCGTGTTGTAGTGCACGTACAGCCGCCGTGCCGTTTCGGCCACGTTCAGGTTCGTGTCGAGCAGGGCCTGCAGTGTGTTGCGCAGGTCGGCTGCCTCCGGGTCGCGGGGGTGGGCCAGCGTGCGCAGGGCCTCGCGGGCGAAGCGGTCGAGTTCACCCGGGTCGGGGATCAGGCTGAGCAGCCGGAAGACGCCGAGCTGGTCGAAGTCGGCCACCGCGCCGGGGCCGTGGATGCGCCGCCCGGCGGCGACCGCGCGCCGGGCCTGCTCGTACGCGGCCGGCAGCGCGTCGAGCGATTCCACCGGTCGGCTCACCCCCGTGGTGAACGACCGGATCGCCGGGGCGCAATCCGCGTGTACCAGGGCCGCGAGTTCGGTCACCAGCCGCGCTGCCTGGCCGTCGGCCGGCGCGCCGAGCAGGGTGACCACCTCGCGCGGATACGCGGCGACCGCCGCCTCCGGTGCCCGTGCGCCGACCGCGCCGGACCAGGCGAGGGCCAGCGCCTCCTGCCCGGCCCGAATCGCCCGCGGGTCGCGGCCGGCCGGCGGCGGGTCGGCCTCGGCCACCACCACCAGGAGCGGTCCGGTCGGCAGTGCCGCCCAGCCCGTCAGGTCCGTGCCGCGCCCGGTCAGCAGGTCGCGCATCAGATCGCTGCGGTACTTGGCGTCGGCGGCGGCCTGCGCCAGTCGCCCCGCCAACCCGATCGCGGTGTCCACGAGCGGACGCCCGCCCGGCCGTACCGCCTGTCCGGGGCCGGCCGCGTCCGGGGGCGCGGCGGGTGCCGGGACCGTGGGCTGCGGGCGCGGGTCGTTGCCCGCCTCCCACGCGGTCGAGGCGCCCGCGACCCGGG
Organism: Embleya hyalina; assembly: GCF_003967355.1. Taxonomy (GTDB): domain Bacteria; phylum Actinomycetota; class Actinomycetes; order Streptomycetales; family Streptomycetaceae; genus Embleya; species Embleya hyalina. The sequence continues at coordinate 1,319 of NZ_BIFH01000048.1, forward strand.
CACGCGGGGCCGGGTCGGGCTCGGGGGCGCTCGCGCCGCCCCCGACGACCTTGCGGCGCCGTGGCGGCAGCCGACGCGGCGCCGCTCCGGCCACCGTCGCGCGGCCGGCTCCGCCGCTCTTGTCCCCGGGACGAAACTGCGGTTCGCCCCCGGTTGCCGTTCCGCCCGCGTCCCCGAGGTTGCCCATATACCGACCGTAGCGTTACGAACACGAGCGCGTCAGCACCACCGAGAGCGTGCGGGCAGTGCACCCCCGGGGTACGCCCGGCGCACGATCCCCCTGTCGGGGCGTCGCGGCAACATCATGTTCCGTCCCGGGATTTACCCGCGTGACGCGCTTGACCGTTGTGTCCGGATCGCCATAGCTTGCGGTACAGCGGCGACACCGGGACGGCTCCGGGTCCCGCGTCGAGACGAAGCCCCCGATCGTTCCCCCGCGACCGGGGGCTTCCTCGTGTGCGCCGGGGTCGACTCGCGTCCACCCCGGGAGACTTCACGGCTCCCGACGCACCACCGGCTCGCGTTCGCCGGCCGTGGCTCACCACCTCGAGTCTCATTCGCCCCTCGGCTTGACCGCCCCCGCTCGGTACGATGCCTCGGGGGGCGAACGCGTGGCGAAACGGACACCATCCGTGACCGATGCGTGCGTGACGGACAGCGGAACGGGAGAGGCTTTAAGGGGCGTCGCCGATCGAGCGGAATGGGCGCACCGGGATTCATCGGCAGCGGGCCGACATCCTCTCGAAGTCCCCTCGGGGACACGGGCACGCGGAGAGGACCGGCCGGGGGAAGGGGGGTCCACCGTGGGACAGACCGAACGTGGCGCACGCACCGGCAGTCCGGCCGAACTGGCCTGGTTGCGCGGCATGGACGCCTACGTCGCCGGCGAATACGGCCAGGCGGAGGTGCAGTTCCGGGCCGCGGTCGAGGCCGATCCGGGAATGGCCGACGCCTGGCTGGGGCTGCACGCGCTCAAGGTCGAGGTGGCCACCGCGGTGGTCGCCATGCACACCCATCGCGAGCGCTTCGGGGAGCAGCGCGCGAAGTACGGCCGACCGCTCAACTCCTGGTACTGGCTGGGCTGGTGGGTCCAGCTCGTGCTGGAGACCCCGCGCGACCTGGCGCTCGCGCACGCCTCGCACTGGTTGGACGGCCGGCACCTGCCCGAGTTGGACGCCGCGCTCTCGTTGTGCCCGCCCGCCGAGCAGGACGCGGCCACCCGCTTCCTGCTCGCCTGTCGGGCCTATCTGGGCAAGGACTGGCAACAGCTGCTCCGGCACACCGCCGGCCTGGACGACGACGCGCTGCTCGGCGTGGAGGCGGGCCTGTTCGCCGGCATGGCCCGAGTCCGCCTGGGGCTGTACGCCAAGGCCGAACAGGTGCTCGCCACCGCCCTGGTGCGCTGCCGCTCGGAGCACCCGCAGCGCAAGGAGTTGCGCTACTGGCTCGCCCGCGCGTACGAGGAGACCGGCCGCACCCCGGCCGCGCTGCCCCTGTACCGCGCGGTGCACCAGGCCGACCCGTCGTTCATGGACACCGCCGCGAGGTTGTCCTCGCTGGCGGCCGGCGAGCCGCTGGACGAGTACGGCGGGATGACCGCGCGCCTGGCCGGCCCCGTGGTCGGTCGCGGCCCGCTGCCCGACGTGCTCCCGCCGATACCCGCGACCGCGCCCCCGCCCGCCGGGCCGCCGCCCGCGGTCGAGACCGAGCGCGAGCCGGAGCCCGTCCCGGACGGCGAGGCCGACCCGCAGGCCGACGTCGACGCGCGCGCGGCCGACCGGGCGGCGCCGATGCGCCCCGCCGCAGCCCCCGAGGAACTCGCCCTGGTGCTGGCCGAATTGGAGTCGATGGTCGGCCTGGAGCCGGTCAAACGCCAGGTCCGGGCGCTGTCCGCGCAGATGCGGATGGCGCGGCTGCGCGAGGCGCAGGGCCTGCCCGCGCAGGCACCCAAGCGGCACTTCGTCTTCTCCGGCCCCTCCGGCACCGGCAAGACCACCGTGGCCCGCCTCCTCGGCCGGGTCTTCGCGGCGCTCGGCCTGCTGGAGAGCGATCGCCTGGTCGAGGCCCAGCGCTCCGACCTGGTCGGCGAGTATCTGGGCCAGACCGCGGTCAAGACCAGCGAGTTGATCGATTCGGCGCTGGGCGGCGTGTTGTTCGTGGACGAGGCGTACGGACTCACCAACGTGGGCTACTCCAAGGGCGACGCGTACGGCGACGAGGCGCTTCAGGTGTTGCTCAAGCGGGCCGAGGACGACCGGGACCGGCTGGTGATCATCCTGGCCGGTTACCCCGAGGGCATGGACCGGCTGCTCACCTCGAACCCCGGCCTGATGTCGCGCTTCACCACCCGGGTCGAGTTCCCCTCCTACGGCGCGGAGGACCTGGCCCGGATCGCCGAGGTGATGGCGGCCGCCGGCGGCGACGTGTGGGACGAGGACGCGGCGGCCGAGTTGCGCAGCATCACCGGGCACGTCCGCGAACAGGGCTGGATCGACGAACTGGGCAACGCCCGATTCGTCCGGACCCTGTACGAGAAATGCTGCATGTATCGGGACGTGCGCCTGGTCGAGTTGCCGGAGGGCCCGGATCTGGCCGAGTTGACCACGCTGCGGCTGTCCGACCTGTTCCAGGCGTACGGCGATCTCGCCGACGGCCGGGGATAGCCGGGCGCGGCACGGGTAGGCGTATCCGGTCATCACTCGCACCGAGGCGGGCGGATGCGGTCCGACCCGGCCCGATCCGGTCGGACGCGGTCGTAGCCGGACGGAAGGGTCTCCCCGTGGCCAAGCAGAGCGTCGCCGAGCAGTTCGTGGACATCCTCGCCCAGGCCGGGGTGCGCCGGCTGTACGGCGTGGTGGGCGACAGCCTCAACCCGGTCGTGGACGCGGTGCGCCGCAACGCCGCGATCGACTGGGTGCACGTACGGCACGAGGAGGTGGCGGCGTTCGCCGCGGGCGCCGAGGCGCAGCTGACCGGTCGGCTGACCGCGTGCGCGGGCAGTTGCGGCCCGGGCAATCTGCACCTGATCAACGGCCTGTTCGACGCGCACCGCTCGCACGCGCCGGTGCTGGCGCTCGCGTCGCACATCCCGGGCGGCGAGATCGGCACGGCCTTCTTCCAGGAGACGCACCCGGACCGGTTGTTCGTCGAGTGCAGCCACTACAGCGAGATGATCGGCACGCCGGAGCAGATGCCCCGGGTGCTCCAGTCGGCGATCCAGCACGCGGTGGGTCTGGGCGGGGTGTCCGTCGTCACTCTCCCGGGCGACGTGGCCGCGCGGCCGGCGCCGGAGCGGGGCTATCAGGTGACGCTGCCCACCTCGCTGCCCTCGGTACGCCCCGGCGACGCGGATCTGGCCGCGTTGACCCGGATGGTGGACGAGGCCCGGCGGGTCACCCTGTTCTGCGGCGCGGGCACGGCGGGCGCGCACGCGGAGGTGATGGCGTTCGCCCGGCGGATCAACGCTCCGGTGGGGCACGCGCTGCGCGGCAAGGAGCACATCCAGTACGACAATCCGTACGACGTGGGCATGTCGGGGCTGCTCGGCTACGGCGCGGCGTACGAGGCGATGCACGAGGCCGACCTGCTCGTCCTGCTCGGCACCGACTTCCCGTACAACGCCTTCCTGCCACAGGACGTGGCCACGGTGCAGGTGGACGTACGGCCCGCGCACCTGGGCCGGCGGACGAAGCTGGACCTGGCGGTGTGGGGCGACGTGCGCGAGACGCTGCGCGCGCTGACCCCGATGGTGCGAGCCAAGACCGATCGCCGATTCCTGGACCGCATGCTGGGCAAGCACGCCGACGCCCTCGAAGGGGTGGTCAAGGCGTACACCCGCAAGGTGGACAAGCATGTGCCCATCCACCCGGAGTACGTCGCCTCGGTCCTGGACGAGGAGGCCGACGAGGACGCGATCTTCACCGTCGACACCGGCATGTGCAACGTGTGGGCGGCCCGCTACCTGACCCCGAACGGGCGGCGCCGGGTGATCGGTTCGTTCTCGCACGGCTCGATGGCCAACGCGCTGCCGCAGGCGATCGGGGCGCAGTTCCCGTACCCGGACCGACAGATCGTGTCGATGTCCGGCGACGGCGGATTCTCCATGCTGATGGGCGACCTGCTCACCCTGGTGCAGTCCGAACTGCCGGTGAAGATCGTGCTGTTCAACAACTCGTCGCTGGGGATGGTCGAGCTGGAGATGATGGTCGCCGGCCTCACCCCGTTCGGCACCACCAACAAGAACCCGGACTTCGCCGCGATCGCCCGCGCGGCCGGCGCGTTCGGCGTGCGGGTGGAGAAGCCGAGCAAGGTCCGCGGCGCACTCCGCGAGGCGTTCGCCCACAAGGGCCCGGCCCTGGTCGACATCGTCACCGACCCGAAGGCCCTGTCCATCCCCCCGAAGATCACCGCCGACCAGATCCAGGGCTTCGCCCTGAGCGCCGGCCGCACGGTGCTCGGCGGCGGCGTGGGGCAGATGATCCGGATGGCCCGGACCAACCTGCGCAACATCCCGAGGCCGTGAGCCCGCGCCCGGGGTGCGGTCGCTATCGGGCTTCGGGGGCCGTGCCGTAGTGGTCGACCAGGGTTCGGAGTTCGCGGGCGGCGGTGATGGCGGCGGATTTGCCGTTGGAGGTCTGGATGCCCATCACCGGCAGCGTGTCGCCGTTGGACATGTCGATGTAGACCCACGGGTCGCCCTGGCGCAGGTACACCCGGACGATCTGGGCCCACTCCAGATGGGTGGTCCGCAGCAGGTTGACCACGGTCACCCCGTCCGCGGCGGCGACCACCTTCGGGCGGCCCAGCATCACCATCGCGCCGAGCCCCAGTACGCCGGTGGCCGCGACGCCCATCCGCGAGCCGAACCCCCAGCCGCCCTTCTCCGGCAACATCACCGCCAGCACGCACAGCCCGACCAGGATGATCGCGCCGAGCACGCCGGTGATCAGCCGACTGCGCCTGGCGTACCAGGTACGCGGGAGCGGGGGGTCGACGGGGGTGGGCTCGCTCATGGGGAACGGTTCTCCGGAGGGTGGCGGCGGTGGCCGGCCCGCCGGGCGACGGGCCGACCGGACGGGTCAGAGGCGGCAGGCGTGGATTCCGGTGACCAGGATCGCCCGGGCGCCGATCTCCCAGAGGTCGTCCATGATCTGCTGGGCGTTCTTGCGCGGCACCATCGCCCGCACCGCGACCCAGCCCTCGTTGTGCAGCGGGCTGACCGTCGGCGACTCCAGGCCCGGGGTCAGCGTGACCGCCGCCTCGACCCGCTCGACCCGGATGTCGTAGTCCATCATCACGTAGCTGCGCGCGACCAGGACGCCCTGGAGCCGGCGCACCAACTGCTCCAGCGCGGGCGAGGTCTCCGCGCCGGCGCGCCGGATCAGCACCGCCTCGGAGCGCAGGATCGGCTCGCCGAACACCTCCAGGCCCGCCTGGGCCAGCGTGGTGCCGGTCTCCACCACGTCGGCGATCACGTCGGCGACGCCCAGCTGGATCGCGGTCTCCACCGCGCCGTCCAGCTTGACCAGCGCCGCGGCCTCGATGCCGTGCTCGGCGAAGTCGCGCTGGACGATGCCGATGTAGGAGGAGGCCACCCGCAGCCCGGCCAGCCCCTTCTTGCCCTGCTCGGCCAACTCGCGGGCGATCGGCGCGGGCGCGGCGTAGCGGAACGTGGCCGGGGCCAGCCCCAGTTGCAGGATCTCCTCGGCCTCGGCGCCGGAGTCCATCAGCAGGTCGCGCCCGGTGATCCCGGCGTCCAACCGGCCGGAGCCGACATAGATCGCGATGTCGCGCGGGCGCAGGAAGAAGAACTCGACGTTGTTGTCGGGGTCGGTGAGGACCAGTTCCTTGGAGTGCTTGCGCTGGCGGTAGCCGGCCTCATGCAGCATCGCCGACGCAGGCTCGGAGAGGGAACCCTTGTTGGGGACGGCGATGCGCAGCATGGAATGACCCTTCGGAATGGTGCTGAACCGAGTGGAGCGGAACCGGGTGGAGCTGAGGGGTACGGCCACGACCCCGGCCCGGGCGGGGGCCGGGGACGACGGCTGTCACAGGTGAGCGTATACGTCCTGGAGCGAGATGCCGCGGGCGACCATCATCACCTGGAGGTGGTAGAGGAGCTGGGAGATCTCCTCGGCGGTGCGGTCGGCGCCCTCGTGCTCGGCGGCCATCCACACCTCGGCGGCCTCCTCCACGACCTTCTTGCCGATCGTGTGTACGCCGGCGGTGACGAGCTCGACCGTGCGCGAGCCCTCCTGGCCCGATTCCGCCTTGGCCCGCAGCTCGTCGAAAAGCTGTTCAAACGTCTTCATGGTGCCCATCGCGTGGTTGTGGGTGGCGTGCCGAACGGCCCGGCGAACCTGCCGGTCAGGCCGAACGCCACGGTTCGGAGAGCGTACGCAACGCCATGGCGGTCGCGACGGCCGCCTCCACCGCTTCGCGGCCCTTGTCCTCGCGCGAGTGCGGCAGGCCGGCCCGGTCCAGGGCCTGCTCCTCGGTGTCGCAGGTGAGCACGCCGAAGCCGATCGGCACGCCCGTGTCGAGCGCGACCCGGGTGAGACCGTCGGTGGCGGCGGAGCATACGTACTCGAAGTGCGGGGTGCCGCCGCGGATGACCACGCCGAGCGCGACCACCGCGTCGTAACCGCGCCCGGCCAGCGCCTTGGCGAGCACCGGCAATTCGAACGCGCCCGGGGCGCGGATCAGCGTGGGTTCGGTGATGCCCAGCTCGCTCAGGGCCTTGACGGCCCCGTCCACGAGGCCGTCCATCACGGCGGTGTGCCACTGCGCGGCGACCACGCCCACGCGCAGGTCACGGCAGCCCTCGACGGTCAGTTTCGGGGCTCCTGCGCCACTCATGTCTGTCGTTGTCCTTCGGCTGGAACGGCTCGATGCCCGGTCGCGAACGACCGCGAGCCTGGTTGCGAGGTGAGGGTGGAGCGGTTCGAACGAGACGAACCTATCGGCGCGGCGGGGGCGGCGCCGCGCGCGTGTCACCGGTAAGGGTGAGGTCTACGGCTTCGGGGAGCGGATGATCACGCGCTGCTGACCGCGCGCCCCTTCGCGTCGACGGCCTCCGCGACCTCGGCGACCGACGGCAGGTCGGCGGTCGGGTCGCTCGGGTCCAGCCAGGGCAGGTCGTGGCCCATCCGGTCGCGCTTGGTCTGGAGGTAGCGCAGGTTGTCCGCGGTGGCGTGCACCGGCAGGGCGACCCGGCCGGTGATCTCCAGGCCGTAGCCCTCCAGGCCCGCCCGCTTGGCGGGGTTGTTGGTGAGCAACCGCATCGACCGCACGCCCAGGTCGACCAGGATCTGCGCGCCGGTGCCGTAGTCGCGGGCGTCGGCCGGCAGGCCCAGCTCCAGGTTGGCGTCCACCGTGTCGTGGCCGGCGTCCTGGAGTTGGTACGCCTGGAGCTTGTGGATCAGCCCGATCCCGCGCCCCTCGTGCCCGCGCATGTACAACACCACGCCGCGGCCCTCGGCGGTGACCCGGTCCAGGGCGGCGTCCAACTGCGGGCCGCAGTCGCAGCGCATCGAGCCGAACACGTCGCCGGTCAGGCACTCGGAGTGCACCCGCACCAGCACGTCCTCGCCGTCGCCGATGTCGCCGGCGACCAGCGCGATGTGCTCCACGCCGTCGACCGTGCTGCGGTAGCCGATCGCCCGGAACGTGCCGTGCTCGGTGGGCAGTCGGGTCTCGGCGGCGCGCTCGATCGTGCGCTCGGTGCGGCGGCGGTAGGCGATCAGGTCGGCGATGCTGACGATCTTCAGGCCGTGCTCGCGGGCGAACGGGATCAGCTGCGGCAGCCGGGCCATCGTGCCGTCGTCGTTGACCACCTCGCAGATCACCCCGACCGGCGCCAGGCCGGCCAGCTCGGCCAGGTCCACGGCCGCCTCGGTGTGCCCGGGGCGCACCAGCACGCCGCCCTCGACCGCGCGCAGCGGGAAGATGTGGCCGGGGCGGGTCAGCTGGGTGTGCAGCGTGTCCGGGTCGGACAGCAGCCGCACGGTGTGCGTGCGGTCGGCGGCCGAGATGCCGGTGTCCACGCCGTCCTTGGCGTCGACCGAGACCGAGTAGGCGGTGCCCTTGCGGTCCTCGTTGACGGCGGTCATCGGGGGCAGCTTGAGGCGGTCCAGGTCGGCGCCGCGCATCGGCACGCAGACCACGCCCGAGGAGTAGCGGATCATGAAGGCCATCAACGCCTGCGTGGCCAACTCGCCGGCGAAGATCAGGTCGCCCTCGTTCTCCCGGTCCTCGTCGTCCACGACGACGATCGCCTCGCCGGCCGCCAACGCCTTGATCGCGTCGTCGATGGTGTCGAGGGCCGACTCGGTGGGCGCGCCCATCTGCGCCGGCACCTCGATGGTCTCGCTGCTGGTCTTGGTTTCGCTGCCGGTCTTCACGCCGTTGCCCCTTCCAGGTGCCGTTCTGCCCCGCGGGCAGCCCCCTTGTCCCGGTACCGCCGGGAGCGGTTCCACCAGTCGACGAGTCCGGCGACGCACATCACGAGGAAGACGCCGTAGACCAGTCCGCTGAACACCAGACCGTGTTGCCAGGCGAGGGGGACGCCGACCAGGTCGACCGCGATCCACACCAGCCAGAACTCGAACAGCCCTCGGGCCTGCGCGAGCATCGCCACGACCGAGCCGACGAAGATGTACGCGTCCGGCCAGGGCGCCCACGAGATGCCGGTGTGTTCGAGCAGTTGCGCGAAGCCGACCGTGCCCGCCGCCATCAGCGCGACCAGCGCGATCCGCTCGTGGGCGGTGCCGAAGCGGATCTCCACCTCACCGGTGTCGCGCCGCCCGCGTGCCCAGCGCCACCAGCCGTACGCGGCGGCGACGATGATCACCACGTTGCGCATCGCGCTGCCGCCCAGGTGCACGGAGGTGTTGGCGGCGATCAGCAGTGCCGCGCCCACGATCTGCACCGGCCACGCCCACAGGTTGCGGCGCAGCGCGAGCCAGACGGTGGCCAGGGACGCGATCTGGCCGAGCAGGTCGGACCACGGCACCGGCTTGCTCGCGACGGTGAACGCGGCGTCGTTGAGCCAGCCGGTCACGACGCCCTCACCCCTGTGCCCGGCCCGTGCGTGCCCAGCCGTTCGACGTACTTGGCGATGATGTCGACCTCGAGGTTGACCGGGTCGCCGACGGCTTTGACGCCGAGGGTGGTGAGCGCCAGCGTGGTGGGGATCAGGCTGACGGTGAAGCTCGCGTCGTGCGCCTCGACGACGGTGAGGCTGATCCCGTCGACGGTGATCGAGCCCTTGTCCACCACGTAGCGGGCCAGGTGCGCCGGGAGGGCGATCTCGACGACCTCCCACTCCTCGCCGGGGGTGCGGGCCAGGATCTCGCCGGTGCCGTCGACGTGCCCCTGGACCAGGTGTCCGCCGAGCCGGCCGCCGAGCACCATCGGGCGCTCCAGGTTGACCCGCGAGCCGGTGCTCAGCGCGCCGAGGCTGGACTTGTCCAGCGTCTCCCGCATCACGTCGGCGGTGAAGGTGGCCGCCTCGGGGTCGACCTTGTCGTCCACGACGGTCAGACACACACCGTTGACGGCGATCGAGTCGCCGTGTCGGGCACCGGCGGTGACGACGGGGCCGCGGATGGTGATCCGGGCCGAGTCGGTCAGCCGCTCGATGGCCACGATCTCGCCGAGTTCCTCAACGATTCCGGTGAACATGCGTCAGGACTCCTTCGTACGGCCTGCGCAGTGCGGCCGTGGGCGGGCGGTGATGCGGATGTCGGTGCCGAGGCGCGTGACGTCGTCGACGTCCAGTCGCAACATCTCGGAGATGGTGCCGATTCCGGCCGGGCCCAGGGCGGTGGGTCCGGCGCCGAGCAGGGCGGGGGCGAGATAGCCCACGACGGTGTCGATCAGGCCGGCCGCGGCGAACGCGCCGGCGAGGGTGGGGCCGCCTTCGAGCAGCACGGCGCGCACGTCGCGGGCGTACAACTCCTTCAGCAGCGCGGGCAGGTCCAGGCCGGTGTCCGCGAGCGGTACGCGCAGTACGGCGGCCTCGGGCAGGTGCGCGGCGACCGCGTCGGGGCCGACCGCGATCAGGGTCGGCGCCGCGTCGTCGAGCACCCGGGCGTCGGCGGGGGTGCGGGCGTGGGTGTCCACGATCACCCGCAGCGGTTGCCGGGCGCCGGGTACGTCGCGCGCGGCCAGGTGCGGGTCGTCGGCGAGCCGTGTGCCGGAGCCGGCCAACACCGCGTCGACGCTCGCCCGAAGGCGGTGCGTGTCGGCGCGGGATTCGACGGAGCTGATCCACCGGGCGCTGCCGTCGGCGGCGGCACTGCGCCCGTCCAGGGTGGCCGCGTACTTCCAGGTCACGTGCGGGCGGCCCAGGCGGGTGGCGGTCAGCCAGGCCCGGTTGCCCGCCTCGGCCTCGGCGGCGAGCAGGCCGCCCTCGGCGTCGATGCCCGCCGCGCGCAGCACCGCGCCGCCGCCGGCCGCGGCCGGGTTGGGGTCGGCGACGGCGTAGCGCACACGGCGGATGCCGGCGTCGATCAGGGCGTGCGTGCACGGGCCGGTGCGCCCGACGTGCGAACAGGGTTCGAGAGTCACCAGGGCGGTGCCGCCGCGGGCCGCCGAACCGGCCGCGCGCAGCGCCTCGACCTCGGCGTGCGGGGCACCGGCGCGGGTGTGGAAACCCTCGCCCACCACGGTGCCGTCGGGGCCGAGTACGACACATCCGACCAGCGGATTGGGGCTGGTGTGACCGAGCGCACGGCTCGCCAGCGAGATGGCCCGGCGCATCGCCGAGGTCTCCTCGACCGGCGGGGTGGTGTTGCCCTCCACCTCGTGCCTCCTCGCGTTCGACGCGGGGCAACCGGGGTGTTTTCGGGCACAACGGCACGACGAATCGACACGCGGGGATGTCGGCGCACCTCTGGGTACGCGGGCATGCCGCAGTCGCTCGCCGCGCGCCACCTCCCATCCGGACTTTGACCGTCGGTACCGGAATTCCACCGGTTCAGCCGGCCGTCGCTCCACGTGATGCGGGGCGTCGACCGGGTCGCGGACTGTAACCGCCGGTTCGGATTTTCACCGACCCCGGAGCGCGCGTACGTGACTTTCGTACACCTCGAAGTGTGCCACGGCGGCCGACGACGTTGACCGTGGGCAACCTGTGCCGTCCGTCACGGTGCGTTCGTATATCCGAACGCGACTGCGGCGAGGATGATCTGACGATTCGTCAGCTCGGCGGTCGAGGCGGTGCCCACGACGGGCCGGGTCGATGAGATTCTGTGCGCATGACCGTGCAGATCAATCCGAGCATCCTGTCCGCCGACTTCGCCCGCCTCGCCGACGAGGTCGCGCAGGTGCGCAACGCCGACTGGCTCCACGTGGATGTCATGGACAACCACTTCGTACCGAACCTCACCCTCGGCCTGCCCGTGGTGGAGAGCCTGATGAAGGCCACCGACACCCCCATCGACATGCACCTGATGATCGAGGACCCGGACCGCTGGGCGCCCGCCTACGCGGAGGCCGGCGCGGGCAGCGTCACGTTCCACGTGGAGGCCGCGACCGCCCCGATCAAGCTCGCCCGCGACCTGCGGGCCAAGGGCGCGCGGGCCTCGATGGCGCTGCGGCCGGCCACGCCGATCGAGCCGTACGAGGACCTGCTGCCCGAGTTGGACATGCTCCTGGTGATGACGGTCGAGCCGGGGTTCGGCGGGCAGAGCTTCCTGGACGTGATGTTGCCGAAGATCCGGCGGACCCGGCAGTTGATCGCCAAGCACGGTCTGCAGATGTGGCTGCAGGTGGACGGCGGGGTCTCCGCCAAGACGATCGAGATGTGCGCGGAGGCCGGGGCGGACGTGTTCGTGGCCGGCTCGGCGGTCTTCGACGGGACGGACCCGGGCGCGGCGGTGGATCGACTTCGGGCGCTGGCGGCGGGGGCCGCGGAGCGCTGCGCCCATTAGGGCGGTGTGGTTCTGCCCGGCCGCCCGCCCGTTGCGCTGCGTGATCGGGCTGCGGTTTCATGCGCTCGTGGCGGGCCTGACAGAGCCCGCGGAGCTTCGTCACAACGAGTGAAGGTCTGAGCCGTTGGGGTCTCTCGTCGTCCTCGCCGGGACGGGAGACCTCGCGGACCGGATCGTCCCGTGGTCGACCTCGTGGATCGGTCCCTCGTCCGGAAGTCTCGCCTCGATGCAGGCCGCCAACGCGTCGAGTTCGGCGTCGGTCGACTCGTGCGGGATCGAGCGGCCCGTGCGGGCGCGCAGGTCGGCGCCGACCTCTCGGGCGTCGGTGTGGGTGCGGCGGGTTTCGGCGAGCGCGGTGGTCCGTACGGCGGCGAAGCCGGCCTCGCGCAGCGCCGCCTCGACCGCGGCGTCGGTGGGACGTCGGGCGGTCTCGATCGCGAGCAGGGCCGGGAACCGCTCGAAGAACCAGCCGCGCGGGTGGGTGGGCGTGCCGGGGCGGGCGACGTCGGCCGGGGAGCGGTGACGATCAGCGTGCCACCGGGCGCGAGCAGCCGCCGGGCCTCACGGAAACTTCCGGCGAGGTCGTCGAGGTGGTGGATCAGCGCCCGCTCGAACACGATGTCGGCGCAGCCGTCGGGCAATCCGGTGGCGTACGCGTCCCCTTCCCGAAACGACAGTCCTTCGCGAGGCGACGACCCTTCGCCGGACGACAGCCCGGCCCGCTCCCGGGCGCCGGAGAGGATCGTGGCCGAGAAGTCCACCCCGACCGCGCTCGCCGCCCCCGGATCCAGCCACGCGGTGGTGTGTACACCCCGCCGCGGCACCCGACGTCCACCAGCCGCGACCAGTCCGCGCCGGCGGTGCGGTGGATGCAGGTGAGGCGGTTGGCGTGGTTGTGGAAGTCGATCGGCGTGGCGGCCACCCCGGGGTGTCACACGGTGCGCAAACCATCTCGACATCAAGATACTTTCCGTGGGGAGGAGCCTTCCAGGTCTCGCCGGTGCCGCCGGATCAGGTACACGCCCGTGCACAGGGTGACCCCGGTCATCGCGGCGATGTGTTCGCGCCCGGCCAGGTTCGGCTTGACCACCACCTCGGCGATCATCAGCGCCCACACGCCCACGAACAGGATCGGCGCCCGCCGCACCATCGCGATGCACACCACCAGGCCCACCACCGCGGCCGAGGGGCCGGTGTCCATGATGTCGCCCTGGTGCGCGTCGATGCCGAGCAGGTGATCCGGGCCGAGGCCGACCATCACGCGCGCGGCCAGGGTGCCGGACAGCGTGGCGACGTACGCGATCACCAGGGTCCGGCGGGCACCCAGGTCGAGTTCGGCCAGTCCGAACAGGATCAGCACCTGGATCAGCGCGCCCCACACCGGCAGGTCCGGCGCGGGCACGAACAGCGACACGGGGGTGCGCAGCAGCGCGAGCGGCAGCGGGATGCCCGCGCTCACCCCGCCCAGCACCCGCACCACGTCGCCGCCCCACGAGGTGCGCCAGGCCAACCAGAAGCCGAGGCTCAGCAGCACCGCACACAGCGTGAGCGGGATCGCCATCGGCCCGTGCGCGCGCAGTTCGCGCGCCGGCGCCGCGGTGAGTCTGGTCCATTCGCCGCGCACCGCCGCCCCCGTGCGGACGAGCAGGCCGGGGCGCGGGGTGCTGCGGGCGAGCGTGGACATGGGTACGGCGGCTCCTGCGCTGGCGGGATGTCGCGACCGCCCGCGGTGTGCGTGGAACCCGAGGGACGACCGGTGCGGCCGAGCCCGAAGTGACGGCCGCCCTCGCCGTTATGCCCCACTTGAACCTGATTCAGCCGCGCATCACCCCATTCGGACGGGCGACCACCGGCCGGGTCAGCCCCTGCGGCGCAGCAGGGCCAGATACATCGCGTCCGTGCCGTGCAGGTGCGGCCACAGTTGCACGTCCGGCCCGCTGCCCAGGTGCGGTACGCCCGGGAACAGGGGGCGGGCGTCGATCAGCTCGGCCTCGTCCGCGCGCAGGATGTCGTCGACCACCACGCGGGTCTCGGCCGGGTGCGGTGAGCAGGTGACGTAGGCGATCACCCCGCCCGGGCGCGCGGCCGCGACGGCCGTGCGGAGCAAGGCACGCTGGAGCTCGCCCAGTTCGGGGATGTCCTCGGGCTTGCGGCGCCAGCGCGACTCGGGGCGGCGACGCAGCGCGCCCAGACCGCTGCACGGGACGTCGGCGATCACCCGGTCGAAGCTTCCGGGTCGCCAGGCCGGCCGGGTGCCGTCGGCGGTGATCACCTGATGGTGGGTCAGGTGGCCGATCGCGTTGCGGACCAGGCGCGCGCGGTGGTGGCGGCGTTCGACCGCGAGCAGCGACACGTCGCGGCCCGTGGCGATCGCGGCGAGCAGGCCGGCCTTGCCGCCGGGGCCGGCGCACAGGTCGAGCCAGCGGCTCTCGGCGCCCTCGACCTCGGCGTTCGCCAGCGCGGCGGCGACGAGCTGGCTGCCCTCGTCCTGGACCGCGGCGCGGCCGTCGCGGATCGCCTTGATCGCGGCGGGGTCGCCCTCGGGCAGCGTGGCGGCGTACGGCGACCAGCGCCCCGGGGTGGCACCGGCCTCGTACAGCTCGGCGAGTTCCACTCGGCCCGGGCGGGCGACCAGGGAGATGACCGGGGCGAGGTTGTCGGCGGCGAGCAGCGCCTCCATCGCGGCGCGATCGTGCGGGTTGCCGCGCGCGCCCAGCGCGTCCCACAACGCCTGCACGATCCAGCGCGGGTGCGAGTGCAGGACCGCGAGATGGCCCTCGGGGTCGTCCTCGTAGGGCGGCGCGATCTGCCGCAGCCACGTGTCCAGGTCCTGCTTGGACACCCGGCGCAGGATCGCGTTGACGAACTTGGCCCGGCCGTCGCCGAGTACCGCGCGGGCCAGTTCCACGGTGGCCGAGACGGCCGCGTGTACCGGGGTGCGCATGCTCAGCAACTGGTGCACGCCGAGCGCGAGCACGTCCAGGACCGGCGGGTCGATCTCCTGGATCGGCCGGTCGGTGCAGGCCGCCACGATCCGGTCGTAGGTGCCCTGACGGCGCAGCGTGCCGTGCACCAGCTCGGTCGCGAAGGCGGCGTCGCGGGGGATGATCCGGCGCTCGCGCAGCAGCGCGGGCAGTACCAGGTTGGCGTAGGCGTCGCGTTCGCCGACCGCGTGCAGGACGTCGTAGGCGGCCAGGCGCGCGGCGTCGGGACGCGGGCGGCGGTAGGGGCGTGCGGCGGGGGCGTTGGTCACGGTGCTCAGTTCGTGCCGAGGGTTTCACCGGGTTCGGGGTGTGCGCCCCGGGCCCAGTCGGTGGCGGCCATCATGCGTTTGCCCTGGGGCTGGACCAGGGTGAGTTCGACCGCGTGACTGCCGGTACCCACGCGGACCGCCTTCTTCTCCACCGCGATCTCGCCGGGAGCCAGCGCGTTGTCCCCGGCGCGCAGCCGGACCGGGGCGAGCTTCAACCGCTCGCCGCGGAAGGTGGTCCAGGCGCCGGGGGCGGGGGTGCAGCCGCGCACCACGCGGTCCACGCGCAGCGCGGGTGCGGTGAAGTCGACGCGAGCGTCCTCGACGCCGATCTTGGGCGCGAGGGACACCCCCTCCGGGGACTGCGGACGCGGGGCGAGGCTGCCGTCGGCGATCCCGTCCATGGTCGCCACCAGCAGGCGCGCGCCGGAGCGGGAGAGCCGGTCGAGCAGGTCGCCGCTGGTGTCGGTGGGCCGGATCTCGTCGGTGACCATGCCGTAGACCGGGCCGGAGTCCAGGCCCTGTTCGATCTCGAAGGTGCACGCGCCGGTGATGTCGTCGCCGGCGAGCACGGCGTGCTGCACCGGCGCCGCGCCGCGCCACGCGGGCAGCAGCGAGAAGTGCAGGTTGACCCAGCCGCGCGCGGGGATCTCCAACGCGGCCTTGGGCAGCAGCGCGCCGTAGGCGACCACGGGACAGCAGTCGGGGGCGATCTCGGTGAGCCGGGCCAGGAATTCCGGATCGCGCGGCTTGGCCGGGCGCAGGATCTCGATCCCGGCCTCGGCGGCCCGCTCGGCCACCGGACTGGCGACCAACCTGCGACCGCGACCGGCGGGGGCGTCGGGGCGGGTGACCACCGCGACCACCTCGTGCCGGGACTCCAGGAGGGCTTCGAGCGCGGGGACGGCGACCTCGGGGGTGCCGGCGAAGACTAGGCGCATGGGGTTTTAGAGGGCCTTCCCGAAGGTGGAGTGGGGGGAGAACTTCACCTGGGGCGGGGCCTGCCCCGCCCACTCCGCCTCGCGCAGCGCACGCAGCGCGGACTTGCGCTGTTCGCGGTCGAGCCGGTCGATGAACAGGATGCCGTCGAGGTGGTCGGTCTCGTGCTGGATGCAGCGCGAGAGCAGTCGGGTGCCCTCGACGACGACGGGGTCGCCGTGCATGTTGAAGCCCTTGGCGACCACGCCGTACGCGCGCTTGGTGTCGTAGCGCAGGCCCGGCAGGGACAGGCAGCCCTCGGGGCCGTCCTGTTCGTCCTCGGACAGGTCCAGGTCCGGGTTGATCAGGTGGCCCACCTCGCCGTCCACCTGGTAGGTGAACACCCGCAGGGCGACGCCGATCTGCGGCGCGGCCAGGCCGCTGCCGGGCGCGTCGCGCATGGTGTCGGTGAGGTCGGCGACCAGTCGACGCAGTTCCTTGTCGAACACGGTGACCGGGTCGGCCTTGCTCCGCAGGACGGGGTCGCCGAACAGGCGGATCGGCTGGACTGCCACGGGTGTGCTCCCCCATCGGTGGTCGGTCGGTGGTCGGTCGTACGGCTGCCGGCCGCCGCCGACCGCCGCGCGGGGTGGCGCGGCACACGAGGCGTGCCGCTCGGCGGTGGCGGTCGATCGGAACCGGAGAGCGGCAAGTCTACTGAGCGGGCGCGGTCCGGCTCCCGCATGCCGGGCGCGGGCCGCGGGCGGGGCGGGCCGCGACCCGGCCGGCGACCGTCCGCGCCGGCTTCCGCCCGTGCGCGGCGCGGGTCCGTCGAACCTCCGGCAACCCCGTCGGAGCCGGCGGACACTCTCCGGGTGTGACGACCGAACAGGAACATCGGGACGGGGACCACGTGTTGTGGGCCCGGGTCCGCGCGGGGGATCGCGACGCGTTCGCGGTGGTGTTCGACCGGTACGCGGGAGCGGTCTACGGCCACGTCCTGCGGCGGACCGGTGACGGCGGCGAGGCCGAGGACCTGACGTCGGCGGTGTTCCTGACCGCCTGGCGCCGCCGTGCGGAGGTGACCTTCGACCGGGACAGCGCGCTGCCGTGGCTGCTCGGCACGGCGAACCGCACGGTGGCCAACCGGCGGCGCGCGCTCAAGCGCTACCGGGCGCTGGCCGCGCGGGTGCCGCTGCCCGACCACGAACCCGACCACGCGGACGAGGTGGCCCGGCGGATCGACCGGGAGCGTGCGGCGCAGGCGTTGCGGCGTTCGGTGGCGAAGCTGCCCCGGCACGAGCGCGACGTGGTGGAGCTGTGCGTGTGGGGCGGCCTGGACCAGCAGGCGGCGGCCACCGCGCTCGGCGTGGCGCTGGGCACGGTCAAGGCGCGGATGCATCGGGCCCGGAAGCGGTTGAGCGGCCTGCTGGCCGAAGAGGGCGTGCACGCGAGCACGCACACAGGCATCGAGGAGACACGATGAGCCCGTACGACGAGGACCGGCTGCCCGGACACGACCGGCGCCGGCGCGAGTTGCTGGCCATGCTCGACCCGGAGCAACCCGGCCGGCACCGGGCGCTGGTACCGGGGATCGCCGCCGGCGCGGTGCTCGCGATCTGCGCCGTGGGGGTGTTGGCCGCACAACCGTGGCGGGGGCCGGAGAACCTGTCGGCCGCGGGGCCGGTGACCGGCCAGGACCCGTCCCAGGGGGTGCCGAGGGAGTCGGCCGAGGCGGGCGACCCGGTGCCGTGGGACGTGGCGGCCCGAACACTGGCGAGGTGTCTGGACAACGGCCGGCGGGCTGCGGTCCCGCCTCCGCCGCCGACCGGATTCGGGACGTCGATGCCGACGTGGCGACCGCCTGAGGCGACGATGTCGCCGGGTGGGGAACAGTCGCTGCCGCCGGGGGTGTCGTTCATGGAGGCGAGCGGGCCGCCGATGACGCCACCGGCGTGGCTCGGCGACGCGATGCCGCCGACCGCGACGGGCCGGCCGACCGGGCCGAACCCGTCCCCACCGTCGTCCGGGGGGCCCGCGATCGGATCCGGGTCGCTGTACGGGCCGGCGACGTTCCCGCCGGGGGTCACGGTGGACGGCGGGCCGCCGCCACCGCTGACGGCGAGCCCGACGGCGCACGGGGCGCGGACGCCGAGTCCGGCCGGGCCCGACGCGTCGTTGTGGAAGGTGCGCGAGCCGGATTCGGCGTTCAAGCCGTACTTCACCGCCTGGGAGGATCTCGGAGGCGGCATGCTGCGCCCGCTGGTCGTGGGCAAGGCGACCATGCCGGGCCTGGTGGTCTGCCACGGAGAGGCGCCACCGGACTTCCCGGCCCCGACGGCGGCCGACGGCACCCTCGCGGGCCCGTTCGAGGTCCGTCGAAGCACGCTCCTCGGTCCGGTGACCGACCCGCCGCCGGCCGCCGCGGTGTCGACGTGGTGGGGCCGGACCACGGCCTCGGTGGCCCGGATCGTGGTGGAGTTGCCGGGCGGACGCACGATCGACGCGGTGGTCCGCGACGGCGTGTGGTTCGCCGGCGTCCCCGGCAACCTCGTCGCGCCGCCGCGCATCCGCGCCTACGACGCGGCCGGCGCCCTCCTGGGCGAACGCACGGGCGACAAGGAGTCCCTGCGCTGCGCCACGACCCCGATGACGAAGGGCTGCGGAAGCCGCACGCACTGGGGGTAGCGCCACCACCCGCGAGACGGGCGCACGCCCGGGTGGGCTCGTGACACCCCGGCGCGGCGCCCCGGAGCCGGGCCACGAGCCGGGCGCCCGGGCGCCGCCGGGCACCGCACCGTCCGGGCGAACCGGGCGCCGCGCCCGACCGCGTCACCCGATGTCCGGCGGATCGACCCTGATCAGCACCGGATCGGCGGTGCCCCGGGCCAGCCGCAACGTCTGCGCCGCCTTCAGCGCGTGTGCCAGTTCCGCGCCCCGGCCCGGTTCGATCCGGAGCAGGACTCGTTCGTGGCGCGGCGGTTCGGCCGCCGGCCGGGCCGGCGCGGGAGCCGGCGGCGTGGCGCCGAACAGGGCGCGGGTGAGTTCGGCGCGGGTGTCGGCGGCCCTGGGGTCGGGCCTGGCCGGCGCCGGCGGCGGAGTGCGCGCGACGGTCGGGGCGACCGGGACCGGGCCCAGTACGTCCACCCCGTCCGGCAACCGCAACACCGCCAGGAAGTCGGCGATCCCGGCGGGCGGACCGGTGACCGACGCCATCCGCGACACCGGCGGCAGGTTCAGGTCGGCCCGCTCGCCGAGTTCGGTCAGCGCGTACCCCTGCGGGTCCCACCGCACCAGCGCCTGCACCGGACGCAGCGTGGACTCGGCGACCACGACCAGCGTGCCGCCCTCCCCCGCCGGGCGGACCAGGCTCGCCGCGTCCAGCCAGCGGCGCAGCGCCTCCTCGCCGGCGCGCAGGTCGGGCCGGGTGAGCAGGGCCCAGCCGTCCAGGAGCAGCGCCGCCGCGTAGCCGCTCGGCGCGACCGGTTCGGCTCCGGGCGTGGCGATGATCAGCGCGGGCAGGTCCGGCACGGTGGTCAGGATCGCGTCCCGCCCGGAGGTACGCACGGGCACCGTGGGGAACGCGCGGCCCAACTCCTCCGCGGTCCGTCGCGCGCCGATCACGCCCGCCCGGATCCGGTCCCCGCCGCACACTCGGCAATGCCAGTTCGGCGCCGGACGGGTACACCAACCGCAGGTCAACACCGCGTCCCCGGAGGGCAGTTCGAGCGGCCCGGAACAGTGCGCGCAGCGTGCCGGCTCCCGGCAGCGCCGACACGCGGTGCGCACGAGGTAGCCGCGTCGGGGCACCTGGACCAGGACCGGACCGCCGCGCAACGCGGTGCGCGCCACGTCCCAGGCCACGCTCGGCAACCGCGCCGCGCGCGCCGCCTCGTCCCGGGCCAGGTCCAGATCGCTGCCGACGGTGCGCACGAGCGGCGCGGCGGCGCGCACCGCGGCCCGGTCGGCGTCCAGCGGCCGGGCCCAGCCGGAGCGCACCAGTTGCGCGGCCTCGACCGTGGTGGAGTGCCCGCCGACGGTGAACGCGGCGTGCTCGCGGGCGGCCCGCATGGCCAGCACCTCGCGCACGTGCGGGTGCGGCGCGTTCTGGTCGGCGTGCGAGTCGTCGCCGTCGTTCCAGACCAGGGCCAGGCCCAGTTCCACGACCGGCGCGAACATCGCCGCGCGGGTGCCCACGACGGCGCGGACCGTACCCCGGTTGACCGCCAGCCAGCGCCGGTAGCGCTCCTCCGGTCCCAGTCCGGCGGTCAGCGCGACGTGCCGGCCCGGACCGAGCAGCGCGGTCAACGCCGCGTCGACCCGGTCCACCGCCTTGGCGTCGGGGACGACCGCGAGCGCTCCGCGACCGCCGGCCAGGGTGGCGGCCAGCGCGCGGGCGATCTCGTCCGGCCAGTGCGGCCCGGGCAGCGCGGTCCACACCGTGCGCGGCGACTCGCCCGCGGCGAGCGCGGCCAGATGCGCGGCGCCCGCCGGGTAGCGCGACCACGGCCCCGGCGCGGGCGGCCCGGGTCGCACCCGCGGCTCCCCCGAGGACTCCGCCTCGGCGCGCGCGTGCCGGGCCGGCAGCGCGAGCTGCACGATGTCGGCGAGGCTGCCCGCGTAGCGGTCCGCCACCGCCCGGGCCAGCTCGACCATCGGCGGCGCCAGCACGATCTCGGGCGAGACGACGCTCGCCAACGGGGCCAGCGGCCCGGCGTAGGTACTGCGCTCGACCCGCTCGACGATCACCCCGTCGATCAACCCGCCACCGCGGCGCCGCCCGTCCACGACCTTGGCCCCGAACCGCACCCGCACCCGCACGCCGGGCCGGGCCTGCTCGGCCAGCTTGGCCGGCACCGAGTAGTCGAACAGTCGATCCAGGTGCACGAGCCCCTTGTCCACGACGACCCTGGCCACCGGCAGCCGCTCGGCCTGCGCCGGCGCCTTCGGCTTGCGCCCCCGGGCAGCCCGCACGGCCCGCCGCGCCCCCTCGACCCCGAACGCCAGCTGCCCGTCCTCGCCGCCGCCTCCACCAGGATCGTTCGTCGCCACATCGATCATCCTGACAGACGGGTACGACGGATCCACGCGGGTACGACGCCCCGTCGGCAGCCCGATACCACTCCCGCGACAGGCAACGGCACCCCATTCGCATACTCGAGACGGGCGTACGAGACGACCTGGCTCGCCCGGCCGCGGACGAACTCGGCGGCGTCACGTCGAATAGCGAACTCGGCAGTGGGACGGCCTGGGCGGTGAGCCGGAAAGCCGCCCCATGCGAGGTCCGGATGGCCGACCTCGCGCCGGTCATCGGCTCGGAGCAGTCCGGCCGCCGTCCCGTCGTGGTGGTGAACTCACCGTTCTACACGTCCTTCCTCACCACGCGGGACCGCGGCCTGCCCCATCACGTCCCGGTGTCCTCGCCACAGTCCGGCCTCCGCCATCCGAGCCGGGCCCGGACCGACGACGTGCGGACGATGTCCGAACAGCGTCTCGTCGGGCGCCCGCCGGGCAGCGTCGGCGACAAGGAGGCGGAGGAAATTCGCGCCTACGTTCGGCTCATGTCGGACATCTGACCGGATCCGCGTCGGACGGGCGAGGATGCCACCCGACAATCGGAGCGACCAGCGCGGCGAAACACGTGGACCAAAGAACCAGGTACGGTCCGAGCAGACGATTCTCCTCGGTCACGACCCCGGATGTGGCCAGCAGCAGCCACAGGGCGGCTCCCGTACTTGCGCCCATGCCCACGAAGAATCCGCGGAAAAGCCACTTCCGCCGCCACACCGAGCCGGGCGCGAGCACGAGCAGGGACGGCAGGACCAGGGCCGCGAGCACTCCGAAGGGAAACGCCACAAGCGCGAAGGCCAGGGCGCCGGGCGTCAACCCCAGGGAGGCGACGCCCAGCAGCGCGCCCCCCCAGGACGGCACCCACGGGACATGCGACACCGGTGCCCAATACGGCCCGCAACAGAAGCGGCAGATCCTCCTCGGTCGGCCGCCATACCGCCCACATCCTCGCGAACACGTTCACCATGCTCGGGCGACACATCCTTCCAGAGGGTGGATCCGCAGGTGTGCGGATCCCGAAGCGTCGTGCACGCCGGATCGGCCCGGGCCCAGCGTGGGCTACTCCACCTCCACCCCGTGTGACTCCGCGACGCCCAGCAGGCCGTTGCGGAAGCCGTTCGTGGTGGGTGAGAAGGTCCAGCCGGTGTCGGCGCGGACGAAGGCGCCGAGGACCATGGCGGTTTCGCCGGGGCGGCGGGTCGGGACCGGGTTGGTGCCGAGGTCGCGGCCGTTCGCCTGATCGAGGCGGGTGAGTCTGGTGCCGCGCAGGGTGCTCAGGTCGCGGCCGGGGGCGTGTTCCTCGTCGACGGCGGCGGCCAGGACCAGGCGGTCGGCCTCGCGGGGCAGCAGGGCCAGGTCGATCAGGTAGGCCACCCCGTCGCCGATCCGCACCGCCCCTTCCGGACTGGCCGGGTTGTTGAAGAAGACGAAGTGCTCGTCGCCGAGCACCCGTCCGCGTCGGCACACGAACGCGCACGGGTCCAGCGGCGGCGCGGTCCCCGGATCCCAGGCCACCTGGACCAGGAGCCGACTGCCGGGCGCGGCGGCCGTGCCGGTGCCCGGGCCCAGGCGACCGCGCAGGCCGTGCCGGGCGAGCAGGCCGACCAGCTCCGGCCCCGTGACCAGGCCCAGCGGCTTGTTGCGGATGAACTCGTGACTGCCGGGCCCGAATTGGGACGTGGTGACCAGCAGGCCCTTGTTCGCGCCGTGGTGCTGTACGGTCCCGGCCAGGTCGCGCACCGCGGTCGGCGGGACGGTGTGCCGGTAGCGCTTGACCTGCACCACGATCGTGCCGCCGCGAATCGGGTCCGGGTCCACCGCGACCACGTCGACGCCCTGATCGCCGCTGCGCGCGGTGGTCGCGACCTCCATGCCCATGCGCCGGAACAGCTGGGCGATCAGGTTCTCGAACTCGATCGGGTCCATCACGAACAGGTCCGGATCGTCGTCGCCGGCCCCGGGCGGCGCGGGCGGCGTGGGGGTGGGCGCCGGCGCCGGCGCCGAGGCGACGCTGTCCGCGAGCCGGGTCGTCCGTACCGGAGTGGGCCGGTCCGGGCGCGTCGACAGGGTGCCCTCCATCGCCTCCAGGCACGCGACGGCGTCCACCCGGTCCAGGCCGATGTGCCGGAACTCCTGCGCGCGGGCGGTCACCGTGACCAGGTACGTGCGCCCCGGCCGGCCCGTCGCCGGGTCGATCGCCTGGACGAAGCCGTTCAGCACCACCGAGTCGAGAATGCCCTCGTGGTCGGCGAAGAACAGCTCGGCGAGGATCCGCAGCGCGCTCTGCGCGAGCAGGTCGCGGTGGATCGTGCGCCGGTCGGTCGCCGTGCGGGCGACCTCCTTCTCCTGGTCGTCGGTCTTCACGTAGCGCATCCGGGCCACCGCCGGCACCACGTCGACGGTCGGGAGTTCGTGGTCGACCACGAGTTGGCGCCCCGCGGCGTCGAAGGCCACCGTCGACTGGTCGGAGAAGCCCTCCGGCCAGTCCGGCGAGGCCAGCAGGACTCCCTCGAAGTAGTCCTCGATCGCCTCCGGATCGCGCGCCGCGAGTCGCCGCACCAGGTCGTCGACCTGGTCGTTGCGCTGCGCGGCGAGCGCCCGCTGACCGTTGGCCCACTCCTCGAACTGTCGGTGGTAGTCGTTGTATCGCTGCTGCCGCTCGTATTCGGCGGCCTGCGCGGCCCGCAGGTCGTGCTCGTAGCGGGCCTGTGCCTGGGCCCGGTCCTGCTCGTAGCGGGAGTGCGCGCCGGGCGCGAACGAGCCCAGGCCGGACGGCGCGGCGACCTGATAGCGCGCCGGATCGGGCATCGGGATCGGCCGGGCCAACTCCCCCGGCTGGAACGGCGGGATCTCCACGGCGGCGCGCAACCGGTCGATGTGGAACCCCGGCGCGCTCAGCCGGGCCCGGAGCACGCCCTGGAGTTCGGCGACCCGCTCCTCGATCTCGGCGGTTCGTCGGGCCACTTCGGCCTCGCGGGCCTGTTGGTAGGCGCGCTGCGCCTCGCGGTCCGCCCGGGCGGCGGCCTTCTGCGCCTCGCGGCGATTGCGCTCGTCCGCCCGCTGTTGCTGCTGCCGCGCGCGCAACTCGGCCTCGCGCTGCCGCTGTTGCTGCCGCTGTAGTTCGGCCCATGTCCCCAGCACGCCGGTGCTTCGCCGACTCGCCACGCTATCGCCCTTCCGCCCTGCACCCGTCCGCCCCCACGCCGGATGCCATCCTGCCGTGTCCGGCCGGTCGGCGCGAAGGCGGTCGGCGGGTCGATCCGCAGGTGATCGGGCGATGGGGCGGGCGGGCGGCGGAGCGGGGCCGGAGCGGCACCTCGCCCACCCGCCCCGGTCCCGCCGAGCCGTCACCGGCCGCCGCGTGAACTGCCGCCCCTCGAACCGCTGGACGAACCGCCCTTGGAGCCGCTGCCGGACGAGCCGCCGCCCTTGGATCCGCTGGTCGAACCGCCGGACGAGATGCCCGACGTGCCACCCGTGTTTCCCGTGCCGGCCGATCCGGAGGTCGTGGAGCGCGTGGGATCGGATGTGTCCGTCGGTCCGGATCGCGAGGCGGTCGGCAGCGCGGCGCCGGGGTTCGTGGCGGTCGCGCTCGGGACGGAGACGGTCGTCCGCTTCGGCGGTTTCGGCCGCTTCGACGACTTGGTCCCACCGCCGCCGCATCCCGCCAGGACCAGTACGCCGGCCGTGGTCGCCGCGGTGGCGACCGTTCCGATCCGGAAGATTCGTTTTTTCGTCCGTCGCATGCTGCACACGCCCCCGTGGTCGACTTTCGTAGGACTGTAGCCGGCCCGACCGGCCGCCGCCGGTACTCCCCCTCCCGACGGCGGCCGATTCACCTCATTCGCAGGCGGTTCCGTCCCCGTCCCGGTCCAGGTGCGAGCCGTAGCCGGGTTCGCCGCGATGGATCGGCGCGGCGCCGGCGGCCCGAACCGCGGTGCAGTTCTTGTAGTAGACCGGCCCGTCGCCACCGGTACTGCTGCCGCCGGTACTGCCGGAGGTGCCGGAGCCGCCGGACGAACCCGTTCCCGCCGAACCGCCGCTCGACCCCGTGCTCCTGCTCCCCCCGGTGCCGGCCGAGTCGCCCGCCGGCGTGCCGGGTGCCTTCGTCGGCGCCGGCGTGTTCGTCGAAGCCGCCGGCGGCGACGGCGGCGACGAGGACGCGGGTGCGGAAGGTGTCGGCGAGCCCGACGCCGCGGCGGTGGCCGTGGCCGACCCGCCCGCGCTCTGCGAGGGCTTCGGCGAGCCGGACTTGCCGCCCCCGTCCCCGTCGCACCCCGCCGACGCCAGGGCCAACACCACCGCCAACGCCGGCGCGATCACCCCCGCACGCCGCGCGGATCCGAATTTCGGCATGGCTGTGCCGGATGTGCCCATCTGCGAGTTCCCCCCTCGATATGTGCCGCCCGGACTCCAGCCGCCATCCCCATCGCCGTCCCCCCGACCCGGGAGCCGGCACCGCTTCCCACGTTTCGTCGGGTATCTGGACCGGGCCTCGGAACGGACCTACGGTGCCTGGATGGACCGATTGAGCGCGTTGGATGCCGGGTTCTACTTCGTCGAGGACGAGAACGTGCCGATGCACGTCGGATCCGTGCTGATCTTCGACGGGCCCGCACCGTCCTACGGCGATGTGATCCGGCTGTTCGTCTCGAAGTTGCCGGACGTGCCGCGCTATCGGCAACGGGTGCGTACGCTGCCCCTGCATCTGGGCCGCCCGGTGTGGGTGGACGACGAGCACTTCCAGATCCTCTACCACGTGCGGCACACCGCGGTCCCCGCGCCGGGCGGCGCCGATCAGGTGCGCAACCTCGCCGGCCGACTGTTCGCGCAGCGGCTGGACCTGAGCAAGCCGCTGTGGGAGGTCTGGCTGGTGGAGGGCCTGGCCGACGGCCGCTGGGCGATCATCTCCAAGGTGCACCACTGCCTGATCGACGGCATCGCCGGCACCGACCTGCTGCAGATCCTGCTCGATTGGCGCAAGGACCCGGAACCGCCCGGGGCCGGCGAGTCGGCGGACCTCGACCCGTGGCTCCCGGAGCCCGCGCCGAGCACCGCGGATCTGATCGTGGACGGCCTGCGGGACGCCGTCGCGACCCCGATCAAGCACCTGGCGGCGGTACCGGCGCTGGCTCGGGAGATGCGCAGCGGCTCGGAGTTGACCGACATCCTCCGGGCGCTGGCCCGCAGCCTGCCCGGCACCGCGAATCGACTCCTGGAGACCTCGGCCGGCTCGCTCAACGGCCCGATCGGGCCGCATCGGCGCTGGGTGTGGGCCGACGCGGAGATCACCGAGATCAAGCGGATCCGGAAGGAGTTCGGCGGCACCGTCAACGACGTGATCCTCACCGCGATCACCCGGGGCTTCCGCGACCTGCTGGCCGGGCGGGGCGAGTTGACGGCGGATCAGGTGGTCCGCTCGCTGGTCCCGGTGTCGGTGCGCGCGCCGCGCGAGCGCAGGACGCTGAACAACCGGCTCAGCGCGATCCTGGTGAACCTGCCGGTCGGCGAGGACGATCCGGCGGCCCGGCTCCGCTCGGTCCGCGAGCAGA
This sequence comes from Embleya hyalina, assembly GCF_003967355.1. Taxonomy (GTDB): domain Bacteria; phylum Actinomycetota; class Actinomycetes; order Streptomycetales; family Streptomycetaceae; genus Embleya; species Embleya hyalina. The sequence goes on from NZ_BIFH01000048.1 coordinate 28,045, forward strand.
TGGACGACCTCAAACGCAGCCGGCAGGCGGCCGGCGCCGATGTCCTCACCAACCTGGGCAACTTCGCCGCGCCGACCCTGCTGGCCCTCGGCTCGCGCACCGCGCTGCGCTTCCCCCAGCGCTTCCTGCAGACGCTCACCACCAACGTGCCGGGCCCGCGCGTCCCGCTCTACATGCTGGGCCGCCCGCTGCGCGAGCTCTACCCGTACGTCCCGATCGCGGGCTCGATGCGCGTCGGCGTCGGCGTCTTCTCCTACCTGGACCACGTCACCTTCGGCGTCACCGCCGACTTCGACGCGGTTCCCGACGCCCAGGTTCTCGCCGACGGAATCCGAGCGGGCTTCGACGAACTCCTCGAGGCGGCCGACGATTCCCCGTGAACCGACCCCGGCGCGGCGCCCTTCCCCCGACCGCACCCACCGCCGGTGCGGGTGGGGCGGTACGCCGGGTGGGTTCGCGGGACCGGCACAATGCGCGGATGAGCGCTTCGCGGGACATTCTTGGTCGGTCGGCCCCCGGGCCGGATCGTACGTTGCGGTACGGGTCGGGAGCGGAGCAGGTCGTCGATCTCTGGCACGCGCCGGGCGAGTCGCGTGGGCTCGTCGTGGTGTTGCACGGGGGGTATTGGCGGGCCCGGTACGACCGGGGGTACACGTACTCGATGTGCGTCGCCCTGGCGGCCGAGGGGTACACGGCGGCGACCGTCGAGTATCGCCGGGCCGGGCAGCCGGGGGCCGGCCGGCCCGGGACGTTCGAGGATGTCGCCGCCGCCGTCGATCTGCTGGCGGCGCGGGTTCCCGGGCCCATGGTGCTGCTGGGCCACTCCGCCGGCGGACATCTCGCGGTGTGGGCCGCGCTCCGCGACCGGGTGCCGGCGGGCGGCCCGGGTCGGCTGTCCGCGCCGCCGACCCTGGCGGGGGCCGTCGCGCTGGGCGGCGTATTGGACCTGGACGCGGCGCTGGACCTGGACCTGGACGACGGCGCGGCGGCCGAGTTCCTGCCCGACCACTCCGAGCGCGTGCTCGCCGAGACCGACCCGGTCCGGCTGGCGGCGGGCGGGGTCGGCGGGCGCCGGCTGATCCTGCTGCACGGCGACGCCGACGAGCAGGTCCCGATCGCCCTGAGCCGAACCTTCGCGGCCGTCTCGGGAGCGGACCTGCGCGAACTCCCGGGAATCGGCCACTTCGAGCCGGTCGACCCGCTCTCGACCGCCTGGCCGGAGGTCACCCGAGCGGTCGCCGACGCGCTGGGCTGATCGACGGCGGGCCCCTCGACCGACCGCGTCTCCTCAGCCTCGATTCGCCAACAACACCCCGACGCCGCCGATCGCGATCCCGGCCGACGTGGTCACCGGCAACGACTGGTCGAGCAGGAGCCACGCCAGGAGCGCGGTCGCGGCCGGCGTCAGGAAGAACAGCGTGCCGACCCGACTCGCCGAGGACCGCCGCAACATCAGGTTGAGCAGCGTGAACACCCCGATCGAGTTGACCAGCACCATCCACGCGAGCGTGCCGAGGAACGGCCCCCACGCGCCGATGCGCGGCGTCTCGAACAGCAGCGACCCCAGGCCGATGAACGGCGCGCCGACCAGGAACTGCACGGCCGTACCGGTGCGCAGATCGACGTCCCGCACATAGCGCTTCTGGTACACCGTGCCCACGCTGAGCCCGAGCAGCCCGACCACGGCCAGCACCAGCGCCGGGATCGACGTGCCGGCGGGGCCGGAGACGGCGACCACGACCCCGATCGTGCCCAGGCCGAAGCCCAGCCACTGCCGGACGCTCACCCGCTCGCCGAGCACGCGCCCGGCCAACAGCGCGATCAGCACCGGATTGAGCCCCTGGACGAGGGCCGCCACGGCGGCGGACATGCCGAGCGACAGCGCCGTGTACAGCGCGCCGAACTGGACTGCCTGGAAGAGCAGTCCGGCCACCATCACGTGGACGAGCCGTCGACCGCGCGGCCACGGCGCCCGCACGACCAGGGCGAACCCCCCGAGCAGCACTCCGGCGAGCAGGAACCGGAAGAACATCAGCAACAACGGCGGCGCCGCGTCCACCCCGATCGCGGCGACGATGAACCCGCTGCTCCACAGCAGCACGAACAGCGGCGGAACCGCCCTCCCGGCCGCTTCCCTTCGCCGCTCCCGCCCGGGATCCCGCCCGGTCCGCTCCGGGGGGTGACCGACGGCCGTCGGTGCCGTCCGGTCGCCTGGAGCGGCGTCCTGCTGCCTGCCCGCCCGGGTGCTGTCCCGGGTGGTGTCTGCGGCGGTCACTGGGACCCACTCCCGATCGACGATGGAATAACTGCCCAATCCGGTTACTCACCCTGACCCGTCCGACACTAACCTGTCAAACCGGTTATCCTGGCGAGGTGGCCTACACCTTCAGCGGCGGCGACGTCGCACTCGACCTGATCGGCACCGTGCAGGCGCGCCGTACCGAGCCGCGCGACCTCCTCGACACGCCGGCATCGCTCGCGTCCTGGACGGTCGCGGCCGGCCTCGTGGACACGCTTCCGGCGGTGGACGAACGAGGGCTCGCGGACACGATCGAGTTGCGCGAGACGATGTACCGACTGGCCCTGGCACGCGAGACGCCGCAGCGGTACGCAGGGCCCGACCTCACGACGCTCAACCGCCTGGCGGCCGGCGAGCCGGTCGGGGTCGCGCTGACCGCGGGCGGCCTGGTGGAGCGCACCGGCGACCTCGCGGCGGTACTGACCGAGATCGCCCGCTCGGCGGTCGCGTTGTTCGGCGGCCCGGACGCGGACCGGATCAGGGAGTGCGAGGCGCCGCTCTGCACCCGCCTCTACGTGGACACCTCACGCCACGCCGGCCGCCGCTGGTGCGACATGCGCGGCTGCGGCAACCGGGCCAAGGCCGCCGCCTTCCGCGCCCGGCACCGCGGCGAGCCGGAATCCGCCGACGCCTGAGCGGTCGGCGCGCGCCGGCTTCACGGGCCCGCGCGCGACCGCCCGGTTCACGCCCGAGCGCACGACCGCCCCCGCGTCACCGCCCGCCGAGCGTCGACGCCAGGATGCGCAGCGCCCGGTCCACCACGTCCCGGTCCGCGCCCGCGATCGGCTCGAGCAGCCCGTCGAGCGCGTCGATCCGCGCCCGCATCGCCGTCCGGGCACAGCGCCGGCCCGCCTCGGTGAGGCGGACCAGCACCGAGCGGCCGTCCTCGGGGTTGGGCCGGCGCTCGACCAACTCCTTGCGCGCGAGCCGGTCCACGCAGTGCGTCATGCCGCCGGAGGAGTACATCACCAGCGGCCGCAACTCCCGCAGCGTCAGGCCGGGTTCGTCCGGCCGGGTGGCCAGCACCGCCAGCACCATGTACTCCGGCGCGGTCAGGTCCAGCGCGCCGATGCTGCGCCGGTCGAACTCCTCCATGGCGATCATCGCCTGATGCATCCGCACCACGAACCCGACCGAGGACGCCTCCGCGTCCGGCAGCACCGCCGACCACGCGGCCACCACGGAGTCGGCGTAGTCGGCCTGTGCATCGCTCACGTCGTACTCCCTGGCAGCGCAACCCCACTCGGTCCCGGCCGCCACGGTAGCGGCGAAGCGCCCGAGCGCGCGCTATCCGGCGGGTGCCGTGCACGGCGCGCCGCCGCACACGTCGACGACCCGCCCGGTGGCCAGGAAGATCGCCTTCTGCTGCCGGGCCACCGGCGAATTGCGCGGGTCCGAGTGCGGATCGCGGCCGTACTCGGGCCCGATCGGCGGCGTATTGGTCACCGGCGGGGCGGGCGAACCGCTGTCCCAGACCACCAGCGCGGACCCCCGGTACGGCCCGTGCGGCAGCGGCCGGATCCCCCAGTACGGGACCCGGTCCGGGTTGCGCCCGGGGGCGATCGCGGGCTCGTGGATCCGCGCGCCGATCGTGCGCGCCTCGACCTCGGCGGTCACCGTGGACACCTGGTGGTCGCCGAACGCGATCTGCATCAGCACGTCGTGGCGCGGTGTGCCGGGCAACGATCCTCGGCCGAGGCCGCTCGCGTAGCCGTTGGTCTCGCCCCGGTCCCAGAGCATCTGGAACAGCGAGAGCACCACCTGCTGATCGAGCCTGTCCGGATAGGTCGCGTCCAGGATCCGTCCGTACGGTCCGAAGTCGGAGCTGCGGTTGAGCAGCACGCCGTAGTTCATCCCGGTCACCCCGAGCACCCCGCGCTTGACGTCCCGGGACACCGCGACCAACGATCCGCCGAGGATGCCGCCCTGACTGTTGCCGTCGTAGACCAGCCCCTTCGCGGTGTCGATCAGCGGTCGCCCGGCATCGGTACGAAACGCCGGGTCGGCCGTGAAACCGCGCTCGTGGATCATGTCCCGGCCGAGGAACAGCGCGTTCAGGAACCCCTGTCGGGTCCGGTCGGGCACCGCGCCGAAGCTGCCGAGGTCGGCCAGCGCCCGGGCGACGGTGGGCAGATCCTCGTCGGCCATGCCGATCCACTTGGTCGCGCAGAACGTGATGCCGTGCTCGGCGGCCATCGCCTTGACGTTGCCGCCGGCCACCTCGTTGTTGCTGCCGAGCAGGCCGTGACCGTACAACGACGCCTGCGACGGGGTGTCGAACGCGCTGCGCGGGATCTCGCAACGGAACTGCGCCTGCTGGGTGTTGCCCGGTAGTTGGCGCGGCAGTCCGTCCCGTCCGAGGTTGAGCGTGGAACCGGTGGGCCCGCCGGGGCGGTCGAGGTAGCTGGGCACGGTGACCGTCCCGGTGACCTCGCGGGCGATCCGCGCGTCCTCCTGCGGCGTCGAGTTCCTGACACCCGTCACCGTGAACCGCGGGGCCTGATCACCGAGTCGGCCGAACGCGTCGTCCCGCATCCGCAACATGCCCGCGGTGAGGTTGCGTTCGCTCGCGACGGTGAAGTCCCAGGCCAGGTACAGGTCGCGGGGTTCGACACCGGCCCGGTCCAGCCGGTCGAGCACCGGCCGCAGGCGCGCCTGGCGAGCCGCCAGGGGGTCTCGTCGCGGGAGGGTGCGGCCGGCGACCTTGGCGAACGTCTCGGGCGCGGCCAGCGGTCGGCCGTCCGCGCCGCGCAGATTGCGCAGGCCGACCACGTAGTGGTGGCCCGGCACGAAGTTCCGCGCCGGGTGGACCAGCAGCGCCTGCCGGGTCGGATCGACGGCGTTGGCGTCCGATTCGGCCCAGTGGGGCCACCGTTCGCCGGTGTCGGTGTCCAGGACGACGATCGGCGCGTCGCGGGCGAGCGAGGCGCCGACGTCGGTGACCGGGGCCGCGCCGCTGCGGCCGAGGTCGACGCCGGGGACCCGGGTGGTCAGCGTCGAGCCGGGCGAGAAGCCGTCGTTGCGATTCCACGCGTCGGGGGCGGCGCCGTGCGGCATCATCGCCGCCGAGAAGGCGACCCGCCGCCCGGTCTCGGTATGCCGATCGGCTTGCGTGTAGAAGTCGTTCGGGAACGGCAACAAACACGCCGCCGGGTCGATCGGGTCGCACCCGGGTGCACCGCCCGGGTCGTCCGGATGGGCCTCGGCGGCCGGTGGCACCGCGAACACCAGGAGCAGCGCGGCCAGGGCGACGATCGTCGCGGGCATCCGACGCCGGGAACGGGCGCGGGGGCGGGGCAGGGTTCGGCTCACTATTCCTCCAACTCCTACGGCGAGGGCTGTGCAGGAATATCAACCGACATCTTGCAGGGCGGGCGACACGAGGGGAACGGGCAACGCGGAACGGAGGTGGCGGGTGGGTCGTCCCCCGTCGCCGATCCGCACACGTACGGCGCAGCCCCGGGCGCGGGCGCGCATCGGCTCGACGACGATGGTTCGATGACGCCGTCCCGGGTGCAGCCGCGCAGGCCAGGGCAGGCGCGGGCGTGACCGCCGTACTGGTCGCCGCCGGTGCCTTCCTGATGACCCTGCTCGGCGGCTGGGTGGCGCAGCGCATCGGCGATCGCCGCCATCTCGTACTCGGCCTCGCCGCCGGACTGATGCTCGGCGTGGTCGCGTTCGACCTGCTGCCCGAGGCGTTGTCGGCCGCGGGTGGGCGGGTCGGCGGGGTGCCCCAGGCACTGCTGATGTTCGTCCTGGGCTTCCTCGTGCTGCACGTGGTCGAGCGTTCGGTGGCCATCCACCGGGGCCACGAGAGCGAGTACGCCCCGCACGCCCACCACCACGGCCCGACCATGGGCGCGGACGGTCGGGTCAAGGGCATCGGGCTGACCGCCGGCATCGCGCTGGTCGGGCACAGCGTGATGGACGGCTTCGCGATCGGCGCGGCGTTCCAGGCCGGCACCACCGTGGGCACGACGGTGGCGATCGCGGTGGTGGCGCACGACTTCGCCGACGGCTTCAACACGTACACGGTCACCCGCATGTACGGCAACGACCGGCGCCGGGCGCTGACCCTCCTGGGCGCGGACGCCCTCGCCCCGGTGGCGGGCGCGGCCGTGACGCTGGCGTTCACCATCCCGGAGCACGCGCTCGGTCTGTATCTGGGTTTCTTCGCCGGCTTCCTGCTCTACCTCGCCACCGCCGACATCCTCCCCGAGGCGCACAGCCCACACCCGTCGGGCTCGACGCTGCTGTGCACGGTGGCGGGCGTGGGGTTCCTGTGGCTGGTCATCTCGTTGGCGCAGTAGGCGGTACGGGGGGACGGGTCGGCTCGCCGCCCGGCCCCGCGGTCAGCGGATCGAGCCCATCCGTTCGATCAGGTCCCAGCGGTTTCCGTACAGGTCGCGGAAGACGGCCACTATCCCGTACTTTTCCCGGCGCGGCGGCTCCTCGAAGACCACGCCCGCCGCCAGCATGCGCGCGTGCTCGCGCGCGAAGTCGTCGGTGTACAGGAACAGTCCGACCCGGCCGCCCGTCTGGTCCCCCACCCGGGAGCGCTGCTCGTCGTCCACCGCCCTGGCCAGCAGTACGGCGGCCTCGTTCGGTCCCGTGCCGGGCGGGGCGACCACGACCCAACGTTTCCCGTCCGCCATGGGGGTGTCCTCGCGCAGGTCGAACCCGAGCGCGCCGGTATAGAACGTGATCGCCTCGTCGTAGTCCCGCACCACCACCGCGACCAGTCCGAGCCGATTCATCGGCCCACCCCGACCGGTACCCGTGTGGCAACACACTCCATGGTCATGCGGCCCAAGCTACCTTCCGGCTCTGTCATCCGGCCGGGACGGGTCGTCGACACACCGGTGGTTGGTCCCGGCGGGCGCGGGGCCGCGCGCTCCGCCGAATTCCGCTGTGGGCGGACCTCCTTGCCTTCCTTTGGTATCGGCGTAACTTGAATTACATGATTACAACGAAGCAGGAAGCAGTGCGCGGCTGGTTCACCGGACGCCTGCCGGAGGGCCTGTTCACCGCGCTGGTCGAGGTGACCGTCGATCGCGAGGAGATCACCGTCATCGGTCGTATCCCCGAGCCCGAACTCGCCGAGGAGGTGTCGACCGACGAGCGGGAGGCCGCGCTCGACGGACGGATCGCCGAGTTCCGCGAACGCACCCGCGAGGACCGCGTGGCGGTGGCCCGCGAGGCCGAACGCCGCTTCGGCCGCAAGGTCTCGTGGGGCGTCGAGTGCGGCGGCGTCCGCGCCCTGTACACCAACGTCTCCGTACCCGTGATGACCCGGCTCCGCCAGCCCGAACGCCGGGTCCTGGACACCCTGGTCGCGGGCGGCGTCGCGCGCAGCCGCAGTGACGCGCTGGCCTGGTGCGTGCGCCTGGTGCAGCGCAACACCGACACGTGGCTCACCGACCTGCGCGACTCGCTGGAGCACGTCGAGCGGGTCCGCTCCCAGGGGCCCGACACCCCCGCCGAGTAGGCCCGGGCCGTGCGCGTGCCGTGCCCGTCACCCCCCGGCGACGCGGCGCGACACGGCACCGCCCGCGGCGCGGCTCGGCCGGCTCCCCTCGGCCCCGGCGGGATCGGCGCCGCGATTCCGCTGAGATCAGCGCTCGCAAACGAGAGCAGTGCTCTTGACTCGGAGCACGGGACGCAGAATGATGCTCTCAGGCGAGAGCGGTGCTCTCGCAAGCCACGGGGAGGCTCGCATGAACGTGCTCTATTGGACCGCGATGTTGTTTCTGTTCCTGGCCGAGTTGGCCGCCATCGCGGCCACCGCCTTCTGGGGGTTCACGCTCGCCGCCGGTTGGCCGGTGCGGATCCTGGTCGGACTGGCCGCGCCGACCGTGATGATCCTCCTCTGGGGTCGGTTCGCGGCCGCCAACAACGCCGATGCGCTGACCGGCCTTCCGCGCGTGTTGTTCGAGATCGCCTGGTGGGGCGCGGGCATCGTCGCGTTCGTCGCGGCGGGCCTGCTCCCCGGCGCGATCGGCGTCGCCGTCGCCCGCGTCACCGGCCTCGGCGCCCAGCGGAGCAGGACCCACGCGGCACGCCGTTAGGCCCGGGTCGGACCGCCCCGTCCGGCGCCTCGGGCCAGGCGCCGGTGGAGCCAGTTCAGGGCGCCGTGGGCCTGAGCGCGTTGGAACGGGCGCAGGGTCGGGAGGCCGTCCGGGGCCGGCCGCAGCGAGTTCGCGGCGAAGAATCCGGCGGCGGCGGCCAGCACGGCGGTGACCCGGTCCGGGTCCACCCCCCGGCGGGCCAGATGGGCCTCGATCGAGTCGATGGCGGCGTCGCCGTTGTGCATGATCACGCTCGGCGCCATCAGGACCACGTCGATCCAGGACGCCCCGCGCACGGCCCACGGCCAGTCGACGAACACGACCCGGTCCGGGGTCAACAGGATGTTGTCCGCACGCAGGTCGCCGTGCACGAGCGCGGTGCCCTCGGCGGCGGTCGGCCAATACGCCTCGTGCGCGGCGATCCGGTCGACGTTGGCGCACGTCCACGCGCCGAACGGCTCGGGGTCGAAGCCGCGTCGCCACGCCCCGAAGGTGACGCCGAGCGCCTCGGCGACGGTGGGCACCTCGATCGGGGACGGGTCCAGGACGGCGGCCAGGTCGGCGCAGGCGGCCAGGACCCGGGTCAGGTCCTCCGGGTGCCAGGGCTGCGCCGGTGTGTGGCCGTCGACGTCCTCGAAGGCCAGTGCCACCCAGCCGTCGAGGTCGACCTCGGCGAGCAGGCGCGGCACGGGGGCGGCGGCCGGGAGGGCGGCGGCGATCCGGGCCTCGGCCCGGTGCAGGGCGGGCGAGTCGGAGTTCGCCTCGGCACCGACGGCCTTGACGAACGCCCGCCGGCCGTCCGCGAGTTCGACCCGGGCGGCGATGCCGGGCGAGAATCCGCCGATCTGGGTGACGGCCCGCACGACCGGAGCGCCGAGCCGCTCCTCGACGGCCGCGCGCAGTCCCGCCGGCGCGGCCTCCCACGGCACGCGCACCCCGGAGGCGACGGGCGCGGCCTCGGACATCCCGGGCGCGCCCGCCCCGGGCGACGTCGTACCGGCCCGCGCCGCGCTGCTCTCGCTGGTCATCGGGCCAGGATTTCCGTCCGGCCGCGCCCGGGCAACTCGTTATCCGTACCCGTGCCGCGACCGGAATCGACGGCCCGGGTCCACGGCGGGCCCGATCCGTGTCGTTCCGCGCCCGGATCCGCGCCGGCGGTTCCGCCGTTACCGTTCCGTCCAACTTCGGCCATGTGGTGTCCACCTGGCGCACCGTGGGCCGCCGCTACCGTGACGGCCATGATCCGCATAACTGTTTCCCACCCCGGAGTCGTCCGGTGATCGGTTGGTTCGAAGCCGTCGTACTCGGCTTGGTCCAGGGGCTCACCGAGTTCCTGCCGATCTCCTCCAGCGCGCATCTGCGCATCGTGTCGGCGTTCGCCGGCTGGGAGGACCCGGGTTCGGCGTTCACCGCCGTGACCCAGATCGGGACGGAAAGCGCCGTCCTGATCTACTTTCGCAAGGACATCGGCAACATCGTCGGCACGTGGGTGAAGTCCCTGTACACGCCGTCGTTGCGCGGCGAACTCGACGCGCGCATGGGCTGGTACATCATCGTCGGCACGTTGCCCATCGGCGTACTCGGCCTGATCTTCCAGGACACGATCGAGACCACGTTCCGCGATCTGCGGCTGATCGGCACCACGCTGATCGTGTTCGGTCTGATCCTGCTGGTCGCGGACCGGATGGCGCTGAACAACCGGGGCATGGAGAAGCTCAACGGCAAGGAGTCGCTGATCTACGGCTTCGCCCAGTCGCTGGCGCTGATCCCCGGCGTCTCCCGCTCGGGCGGCACGGTCACGGCGGGCCTGCTGATGGGGTACCGCCGCGAGGTCGCCGCGCGCTACTCGTTCCTGCTGGCCATCCCGGCGGTACTGGCCTCCGGCGGCCTCGAGTTGTTCAAGATCGGCGAGGGACCGGCGCCGGCGTGGGGGCCGACGATCGTGGCCACGCTCGTGGCGTTCGTGGTCGGCTACGCGGCGATCGCCTGGTTCCTGAAGTTCATCAGCACGCACAGCTTCACCGTGTTCGTCGCGTACCGCGTCGTCCTGGGCCTGGTCGTGCTCGGCCTGGTGATCTTCGGCGCCCTCGAGCCGACGGCGGGCGCCACGAAGTAGGTCCGCGCCGATCCGGAGAGCCGTTCGGCTCCGCCGTGTCCGTCCGTACGCCGGCATCGAACATCGTGTTCGAACGCCACCGTCGTACACCGCGCGCACGGCGAGGCCGAACGGGCCGCCGCCGCTCGGGTCACTCGTCCCCGAGCATCGCGAACACGAAGGCCAGCCGCCGGTCGACCCACGGCGCCAGGATCCGGACCGGCTGCCCACGCCCGTCCGTCGTCATCACCAGGTCGCCGGCCGCCTTCCAGGCGAGTACGCGCGGGCGCACCGCACCGATCGAGCCGTCGGGGCCGCCGAGCACCGTGTCGAAGGTCAGGCTCAGCGCGGTGTCCGCCGTGTGGGCGGCCAGACGACGCGGATCGGTCGTCGCGAAGAGGTTGCGGCCGACGATCTCGGGCCGGCCGGGCTGGTCGATCCGCCAGGTGTGCTTGAGCGGTCGCCGGGTCGGCGGAATCCGGCGGATGGTGCCGACGGGTTCGCCGTCGGCGGCGCGGACCCGGTCGTGCCGTACGTCGTCGATCGTCTCGGCGGGGTCCACCGTGCAGAGCAGGTCGCCGTCGGGGAGGTACAACGAGCGGCTGTCGTTCCCGGCGAGCGCACACGGGGTGAAGAAGTCCCCCGGGCCACCACCGCGCAGGATGCGCACGCCGAGCCCGGAGCCGGCCGCGCCGGCCGCGTGCTTTTTCGAACCTTCGCTCGACAACGGGCCGTAGCGGAACGCGGTGACGCGCTGCCAGTCGGGCGCGTCGGGGTCGAACCCGGCAGCCGGGTCCGGCTCCGAGGTGGGACCCGAGTCGGGGTCGCGCCCCGGATCGCCCGTCGCGACGGGATCCTCCGAGCCCGGCACCGATGCCGTGTCCACCCCGGACGTCGGCTCCGCCTCGCCCCGTCCCCCGCGCCGCCCGAACACCATCCGACCCCGGTCCTCCTCCGTCACGACACGTCGACCCGCGCGCCGGTCGCATCGTCGTACGACCGGACCACACGCGCTCGACCGTATCGGGCGGGCTCAGACCGCCTCGAAGTCGTCCCCCGCGTCGTCGCCGAGGTCGTCCTCGAAGTCCGCGCCGTACTCGTCGCCGTAGTCCTCGCCGAAGTCCTCCTCGAACCCGGCGCACACCGCCTTGCGGCCGCCGCTGCGCAACTCGACCCGGAAGCGCTGGGTCAACGCGGCGACCACGAGCAGGCCGCGGCCGGTCTCGGCGTCTTCCAACACCTCCACGGGGGACGGCAGCGAACACGGCAGGTGATCCAACACCTCGACCCACAACATCCGGCCGTGCAGCGACGCGGACACCTCGTAGTCGCCGTAGTCGCCGGCGTGCTCGACGGCGTTCGAGGCCAGTTCGGAGGTGACCCGGACCGGATCGTCGGACTCGAACCCGACCCGCTCGCAAAAGCGCCGCACGTGGGCGCGCGCGGCGGAGACGGTCTGCGGTTTCGACACGAGCCGTACGGTCGAACGTGTCCTGGACACGGTGGTGGCCACGTCTCCCCCTCCAGTCGGTCGGGCTGCTGAGAGCACCGTGATCGAATACTTCCTGGAAACGGGCCCGAACTGCGATTTTCGGTCACCGATCGACCGCGATCTGGTAGAACCGCGGCAAGATCGGTGGGCTACTTGGAAGTTACCGAATCCGAGGCCCTTCCGGGCGGATCGTTTGGCAAAGAAAACCGCGCGTCGGATCGCACACCCCACGCCCGGTTCACCAACCGGCCATCACACCCCGGGAGTTCGTCGAAATCCCAGGTCAGCCTACCGAGCCGGGGGCGGTGGGTGCGGCCGAACGCGGGACAACACGCGCGGAGCGAACACCGGATCCGCGTCGCCGAACGACCCGACCCCCACCGGGGATCGGGTCGTTCGGCGACGGCGGCGCGGGTTCGACGGGCCGGGCTCAGAAGCGGATCGAGCGCTCGATCGACTCGATGTCGCGGAAGCGCTCGGTCGCGGCGCTCGGCGCCGAGGACAACATGTAGATCGGCACCGCACCGGTGTCGATCACGGTGACCCGGAGCCGGAACGGCGCCACGTTGCGGTCCTCGGGGGTGCTCTCGATGTCCATCAGCCACGCGTTGCGCCCGTCGAGGCGGGCCGCCTCGCTGGAGCGCACCACGTCCTGCGCCTTGGCCGGGTAGATCAGTTCGAGTTGGGCCCGGCCGATGGTCTCCGCCAGCTCCGGCATCGACCGCGGCTTGGCCGTCACGTACGCCTTGGTGTCGACCACGCCGACCATGAACGTGCCGAGCGGGTTGTTCGGGTCGGGCGTGGGCTTGGCCGCGGGGTCGGTCGCCTTGGGGTCGACGGTGGAGGCGACGGAGGAGTACAGGCCGACGATCGGGTCCGGCGGCTTGGCGTACCACCCCTGGGGCAGCACGTACGACACGTGCGCCTTCTCGTCGCGGATCTCGCCGGGCCGAACCGAGTGCGTGGCCGCGGGGGGCGCCGACTCGCCGCCGCCGGCGTTGTCGTCGCCCGGTCCGCACGCACCGACCGCGATCAGCGCGGCCAGCGTCGCTCCGAGGGCCGCGCGCCTCATCCCAGGACCTCCGCGTCGCCCCCGTCGACCTCCACGTCGCCCGCCTCGACCGCGGCCCGGTAGGCCGCCTCGACCTCGCTCGTGGCCGCGCCCTCCCGGTCGAGCAGGTGCGCGTACAGCAGGCGCGAACCGGCCAGGTCGGCGTCGAGCGCGCGCCGGATGTGCTCCCGGGCGGCCTCGGTGCGGCCCGCGTCCAGTTCGGCGTCGCCGAGGTCGACCAGCGCGTCCTCCTGGCCCGCCTCGACCGCGCGGGTCAGCCAGGCGATGCCGTCGTCGACGGCGTCGCCGTTGAGCAGCAGCCGGCCGAGGTTGGCCATCGCGAACTCGTCGCCCGCCTCCGCCGCCGGGCGCAGCAGCGCCTCGGCCTCCGCGGCCCGGTCGAGGTCCTGGAGGAAGGCCGCGAAGTCGTTCGGCGCGTCGGGATCGCCGGTCTCGATCGCCGACACGTACCAGCGCTCGGCCGCCGCCGGCTCGTCCAGCGCGTCGGCCAGCAGGTTGGCGATCGGCAGCGCCCAGCGCGTCTCGCCCAGCCGGTGCCGGTCGATCAGCAGATCGACCGCGGCCTCCGCTCGACCGGTGACCTCCAACAACTCGCTCAGCGCGTCCGCGGCCTCCGTGTCGCCCTCCGCCAGCGCCTGGCGCAGCACCGCCTCGGCGGTCTCGTCACCGCCCGCGAACATCAGTTCGCCGGCCCTGCGCCGGGCTTCGGGCGCGCCGGCGTCGGCGGCCGCCAGGTAGAGCTCGACGGCGACGTCCATGCGTCCCTCGCGCACTGCTCGGTCGGCCTGGGCGAGGTGGTTCGTGCCGGACATGGTCCTGCTTTCGGATCGCGGGCGTAGGCCCACGAGCCTGCCACATCGCCGGGCTTCGGGCGTGGTCGGCACGGACGGCGCCGGCCGGAGTCGGCGCGCCCCGCGAGCCCGCGCCGCCGCCGGGAGGCGAGCGCGCCGGCGCTCAGAACGGATGCGGCGTGATCTCCCCCCGCATCGTCACCCACTGCGTCTCGGTGAACGCCTCCAGGTTGGCCTCGGGGCCGCCGAACCTGGCGCCCGTGCCCGATGCCGCCTGGCCGCCGAAGGGGGCGTTGGCCTCGTCGTTGACCGTCTGGTCGTTGATGTGCACCAGGCCGGTGGGGATCGCGTCGGCGACCCGCATCGCCTGCCCGACGTCGCCGAGGATGCCCAGCGAGAGCCCGTACTCGCTGTCCCGGGCCAGCGCGATCGCCTCCTCGACGGTGCCGAACGGGACGACCGGCGCCACCGGCCCGAACACCTCGTCGGTGTACGCGGGCATCGTCGGCCGCACGTCCGCCAGCACGGTCGGCCGATAGAACAACCCCTTGTACGTGCCGCCGGCGGCCAGGCGCGCGCCCGCGGCCACGCTGTCCCGGACCAGGCCGTCGATCCGGCGCAGTTGCCGCTCGTCGATGATCGGGCCGAGCGCCACGTCCTCGGTCGCGGGGTCGCCGACCGGCAGGTGGTCGGCCTTCGCGGCCAGGGCCTCCACGTAGTCCGGGTACAGGCTCTCGTGGACGAGGTGGCGGCCGGTGGCCATGCAGATCTGGCCCTGGTGCAGGAAGGAACCCCAGGCGCCGGCCGCCGCGGCGCGGTCCGGGTCGGCGCCCGGGAGCACGATCAGCGCGTTGTTGCCGCCCAGTTCCAGGTGGGCGCGCTTGAGCAGGCGTCCGCAGGTCTCGCCGATCCGGCGGCCGGCGGCGGTGGATCCGGTGAACGAGACGATCCGGACCTCGGGTGCGGACACCAGGGCCGCGCCGGTGTCGGCCCCGCCGGGCACCAGGTGCAGCACGCCGGCGGGCAGGCCGGCCTCCTCCAGGATCCGGGCGAGCACCACGCCGCCGCCGATCGCCGTGCGCGGGTCCGGCTTGAGCAGGACGGCGTTGCCGAGGGCGAGCGCGGGCGCGACGGAGCGGATGGAGAGGATCAGCGGATAGTTGAACGGCGCGATCACGCCGACCACGCCCGCCGGGCGGCGACGGGCCAGGCTCCAGCGCGGCTGGGCCGACGGGAGCACCAGGCCATGCGGATGCGCCGCGAGCGCCGACGCCTCGAAGCACTCGGCCGCGGCGAAGCCCACCTCGACGGACGCCTTGGCCGGGACCGATCCGGACTCGCGGACCAGCAGGTCCCGGATCTCCTCGGCGTGCCGCTCGAACAGCAGTCCCGCGCGGCGCAGTACTGCGGCGCGCTCGTCGTACGGCCGGGCCGCCCAGTCGCCCTGCGCCGCCGCGGCGGCGGTCGCCGCGCGGGCGACGTCGGCGGGATCGGCCGCGCCGACCACACCCAGCACGCTCCCGGTCGCGGGCTCGACCGCCTCGTACGTCCCGCCGGCCCCGGACGTCCACCGCCCGTCGAAGATCTTCCCGGTCCAAGTGCCGTCGGCAAGCAACATGCGGCGTCCTCCTAGGCGATCGGCCGCGCGGGTCGCGGCGGACCTGCTCGAAACCTCGACGTGCCCGATACGCCCGGATGTTGCTACGGATTCCACACCCCCGAGCCGATTCCTTCCACTCACCGGAAGCGTGGAGGTGCCGATGTGATGGGGTGTCCCCATGACCGCCGCGACCTCGCCCGTGATCTCCCTCGGCTTCCGCACCGACCTGATGCTGCTCACCCTCCAGGGCAGCCGAGTCGAGGAGCGGGACGGCTACCGGGTCGTCCGCACGCCCGCCAACCCCACCTTCCATTGGGGCAACTTCCTTCTCCTGCCCGCTCCCCCGGCCCCCGGCGACGCGGCCCGCCGGGTGGACACCTTCCGCCGCGAGTTCCCCGACGCGGACCACGTGGCCCTCGGCGTCGACGGCACGGACGGCGCCACCGGCGACCCGGCCGACCTCGCCGCCGCCGGACTGCACGTCGAGCGCGGCACGGTCCTGACCGCCGCGTCCCTGCGCCCGCCGGCCCGGCCCAACCCCACCGCGACCTACCGCGTCGCCGACACCGACGACGACTGGGCCCAGGCGCTCGCGCTCAACGAGGCGGGCAACACGGACTTCGAGCCCACCGCCTACCGCGAGTTCGCCGCCCGCCGCCTGGCCGGCTTCCGCGCGCTACAGGAACGCGGCCACGGCGCCTGGTTCGGCGCCTTCGAGGACGACCGGCTCCGCGCCGGCCTCGGCCTGTTCACCGACGGCCGAGGTCTGGCCCGCTACCAGACCGTCGGCACCCACCCGAACCACCGCAACCGAGGTCTGGCCTCCGGCCTGGTACACGCCGCCGCCCAACACGCCGCGACACACTGGTCCGTGACCACCCTGGTCATCGTCGCCGACCCGGACTACGTGGCGATCGACCTCTACCGCCGCCTGGGCTTCACCGACACGGAAACCCAAATCCAACTCCAAACCGTCCCCGCCTGACCCCGCCGGGCGTTCCGCTACGGGCGGGCGAAGGCGATGGCGGCCTCGCCGGTGTGCATCAGGAAGGTCAGGGTTTCCTGGAAGTAGAGGTGGATGCCCGCGTCGTCGTGGGACTGGTAGCCGATGGACAGGTCCTGGCCCAGGCGCAGTTCGTAGTCGCCGCCTCGGGTGGACAGGACGAACGCGCCGTCGATGGCGGGGGCCCAGATCGGCTCGCCGGCCAGGATTCGGGTCAGGTGTTGGCGGATCGGGTAGCCGTGGTCGGCCGCCTCGTTGACCGCGGTGTACGCCTCCGGGCCGAGCACCAGGTGGTACGGGCCGTTCACGCCGGCCAGGCGCAGTTCGGTCAGCGCCCGGCTGACCGCGTCCGGATAGTCGCGGGCGTCGGTCGGGAGCGACACCGGCACGTTCGTGGACGCCCGGCGGATGCCCTCGATCGACGCCGCCGGGTAGCCCTCGAAGATCAGCCGGTCCTCGGCGAACGCCGTCTTGCGCGCCGCGTCCTTGACCGGCTGCCAGTCCGCGTCCGCGGCACCGCGCTCGACCGCGTCGACGGCGCTGCGGGCCACGGTGAACGGCACGCGCAGTTCGATCAGCGGGCGGAACCGGCGGCTGCGGGCCAGGACGCCGTCGGCGGGCGGCTCCAGGTCGGTCAGGTGGCCGGTCCCCACGCCGGCCGCCGCGCTGCCGTCCGGCCCGGTCACGTCGACGACGCGCCGGCCCGCGACGTGCTGCTTGAACGTACGCCTGGCCTCGTCCTCGAGGTCGGCCCACGCGGCGTCGGAGATCGGGGCGAGTTCGCGGTGGAGGTTGTTCATGGGGTGGGGCTCCTGGTCTCGGGGGTTGTCGCGGGGTGGGCTGCGGGGTCGACCGAGTGGGCGTCCGGGTCGGCCGCGCGAAGCGCCCCGATGCCGAGCGAGCCGTCCGCCCGTGGCGCCGCCGGGGTCGGGTCGGCCGGGGTCTGGTCGGCCGGGGCCGCGCGCTCGATCGGCGCCTCCGGCGGGCCCGGCGGGTCGTCCAGGAAGTCCGCCGTCGGCACGAAGAACAGCCCGCCGGTGACCGCCGTCGAGAAGTCCAGGATGCGGTCGTAGGTGCCCACCGGGCGGCCGATGAACATGTTCTCCAGCATCTGCTCGGTGACGCTCGGAGTGCTGGAGTAGCCGATGAAGTAGGTGCCGAACTCACCGCTGCCCACCGACCCGAACGGCATGTTGTCGCGCAGGATGTCGCGCTCGGTGCCGTCCGGGTCGGTGATCGTGGTGAGCGCGACGTGCGAGTCGATCGGCTTGATCGCGTCCGGCAGTTCGAGGTCGGACAGCTTGGTCCGGCCGATCACCTTCTCCTGCGCCTCCACGGGCAGCGCGTTCCAGGACCGCAGGTCGTGCAGGTACTTCTGGACGATCACGTAGCCGGCGCCGACGAAGTCCGGGTCCTCCTCGGCGGTGATCGTGACCGCCTCGAACGCGTCCCGCCCCTCCGGGTTTTCCGTGCCGTCGACGAAGCCCATCAGGTCCCGCTGGTCGAAGTAGCGGAAGCCGTGCACCTCGTCGACCACGGTCGCCGCGCCGGCCAGCCGGTCGGTCAGCACCGTGGCCAACTCGAAGCACAGGTCGATCGACCGCGCGCGCAGGTGGAAGAGCAGGTCGCCGGGCGTGGACACGGCCTGGTGCTTGGCGCCCACCAGTTCCCGGAACGGGTGCAGTTCCGCCGGGCGCGGGCCCGCGAACAGCCGATCCCAGGCGTCCGAACCGATGCCGACGACACACTTCAGGTCGCGCTCGGGGCGCCGGAAGCCGACCGAGCGGCGCAGTCCGGCCAGGTCGGCGAGCAGGTCGCGGACCGTGGCCTCGGCCGCCGGGCCGGCGTCGATGGTCAGGACCAGGAACATCGCCGCCGTGGCCGGCAGGCCCAGGATCGTCTGCGGCCGGGGCGGCGGCGTCGCTTCGGTCTGTACGCACATGCCGTGGCAGATCGACGGATCGCGCGCACGGCAAACCTGATTCGACCGGGGCGATCACGGCGGGACACGCCCGAGTGGGGCCGGGCGGGGCGGCGATAGCCTTCCCGGGCGGGTCGAAGACGGGTGCGGCGGCGAGCGGTTGGGGGCGGGATGGAGTGGAGTTTCACTCGGACGCGGCTGCGTGAGGGGTACGCGATCGCCGAGGTGGACGCCTTTTTGGCGCTGGTGCGCGACAGCCTGGACGGTACCGCCGCGGTGCCGATGACGGCGGCCCGGGTGCGCGAGCAACAATTCACCACGGTGCGGCTGCGCGAGGGGTACGACGAGAACGAGGTGGACGCGGCGCTCGACGAGATCGAGGCCGGGTTGGCCGCGCGGGCCGGGACGTGGGGGTGGTCGGCGGGGGCGGTGGTGGCCACCGACACGCCGGCGGCGGGCGAGCCGGGGGCGGATTCGGCGGACACCCACGTCGGGGTGAACCGGTTCGCCGAGGCCCGGGCGGAGGCCGAGGTGAAGGCGGTCGCGCTGCGTCCGGCGGGCGAGCGCTTCGACTCGGTCCGGCGCGGCTACGGCCGGGACGAGGTGGACGCGCTGGTGGGCAGGGTCGACGCCGCGCTGCGGGGTCGGCTGCGGCAGGCTCCCGAGCAGGTCCTGGCCGACCGCTTCGAGATCGTCCGCCGCGGCTACGACCGCACGCAGGTGGACGCGTGGCGCGACCGGGCCGCGGACCTGCTGATCCGCCGGGGGTTGGACGACTCGGCGACGGGCTGAACACGGCGCGGCGATCCGGCCCCCGTCGCCCCCGGGGCACGCCGCACACCACGCGCGACACGCCCGGTGAGCGGGCGGGGTGAACGACGCCCGGTCCGGGACGGCGTGAGCACGGGGTTCAACGCCCGGACGGCGTTCCGACACGTCCCGAACACGTCTCGCACACCGGGTTGGGCAGAGGTGGTCCCGGGCGCCGGCCGGGTCACGGGCCTGCGTTGGTGTCGCGCAGGGAGTGGATCATGCTTCGCAGGCTTCGGAACGCGGCCGACTGTTCGGCTTCGGTCATGCCGGCCAGCATCTTGAGTTCGACGGACCGGACCGCCGTGGTCGCCTTCTCCAGGCTCCGGCGGCCGCGGGGGGTGAGCCTCGCGGGGAGGGCCTTTCCGACGGGCGCCTCCGCCGGTCTGGTCACGTAGCCGTCGCGTTCCAGGGCCTGGAGCAGGACGTTCATCGTCTGCCGGGTCACGAACGCGCCACGCGCGAGTTCGGAGTTGGACAGGCCCGGCCGTTGGGCCAGCAGTTCGAGGCAGGAGTAGTGCGTCACGCTCATCCCGAGGGGCCGCAGCACCTCCTCCATGGCCGCGCGCAGAGCGCTCGAAGCCTCTTTCAGCAGGTAGCCCAGGGATGTGTCCAGGTCGACGCCGGCACCATTTTGACTCATGTCAGAATTCTGACATACCTTGGCTCGTGTCAGGAATCTGACACGAAGCGAAGGAGTATCACCATGCCCGCCACCGGCCCCGACTTCATCTCGCTCCAGGCGCGTGACCTCGACGTTTCACAGGCGTTCTACGAGCGGTACCTCGGCCTCGTCCGCTCGCAGGCCGGGCCTCCGCACGCCGTCGTCTTCGAGACCCGGCCGATCGCGTTCGCACTGCGCGACATCGTTCCCGGCACCGATCTCGCGTCCGCCGCCCGGCCCGGCATCGGTGCCGCGATCTGGCTGCACGCCACCGATGTCCAGGCCATCCACGACGCTCTCGTCGCCGACGGGCACACCATCGTCGCCGCGCCGATCGACGGCCCCTTCGGCCGGACCTTCACCTTCGCCGACCCCGACGGCTACCACGTCACTCTCCACGACCGCACCTGACGAGCGGCGCCCGTTCGGCGAAACCGCCGACGCCCCGACCCGACGGCGAGTGGCCGACGGGTCGGGGCGGCGCGCGGTGGGCGTGGCCGCCCCCGTGTTCGGCTCGGTCAGGGCCGCGCGCAGAGGCGGTCGATTTCGGTGATCTCCGGCTCGGTCAGGTCGGGTTGGCCGACCGCGGACAGGTTTTGCTCCAACTGCCGCACGCTGCTTGCTCCGACGATGACCGACACCACCCTCGGGTCGCGCAGGATCCAGGTGAGGGCGAGTTGGGCCAGGGTTTGGCCGCGGTCGCCGGCGAGCTTGTTCAGGGCGCGCAGCAGGGTCAGGCGCTCCTCGGTGAGGGCGTCCTCGGTGAGGAAGTGGCCCACCGCCATCCGCGAGTCGGCCGGCACGCCGTTCAGGTAGCGGTCCGTCAACAGGCCCTGGGCCAACGGGGAATACGCGATCAGCGCGGTTCCGGTCTCGCCGACCGCGTCCAGGACGCCCCGCTCCGGCTCGCGGTCCAGGATCGAGTACGCCGACTGGTTGAGCAGTACGGGAGTGCCGAGGTCGCGCAGGATCTCCACGGCCCGTCGGTGCTCCTCCGGACCGTAGTTGGAGATGCCGGCATACAGCGCGCGCCCGGACCGAACGGCCGTGTCCAGCGCGCCCATCGTCTCTTCCAACGGGGTGTCCGGGTCGTAGCGGTGCGAGTAGAAGACGTCGACGTAGTCGAGTCCCATCCGGCCCAACGACTGGTCCAGGCTGGCCAGCAGGTATTTGCGCGAACCGCCGTTGCCGTACGGCCCCGGCCACATGTCCCAGCCGGCCTTGGAGGCGATGAACAGCTCGTCGCGATAGGGCCGGAAGTCGGCCCGGAAATGCACCCCGAAATTGGCCTCGGCCGATCCGTACGGGGGCCCGTAATTGTTCGCCAGGTCGAAGTGCGTCACCCCGAGGTCGAAGGCGCGCCGCAGCACCGCCCGCTGGACCTCCATGGGCTGGGTGTCCCCGAAGTTGTGCCACAACCCGAGCGACACCGCGGGCAACTCGACCCCGCTGCGTCCGGCACGGCGATAGCGCATGGATTGGTATCGGTTCTCGGCGGCAGAGTGGATCATTCCCCCATCTTCGCCCTCGACCGCCACCCTTGACACCCCCGGATGTCCCTCTTAAGGTCCAGAGCATTCTTTGGCAGGAACAGACGAAGACCACCTGTCGGTGGCTTCGCTGTGCCCTCCTACGCGTCAGCACTCGCGTGTCACCGACCGGTCCTTTTTTCCGAGGACGGGAACATGGCACAGCAGCCGAGCGTCAGAGGCGTCAAGGACGTCGTCGCGCTCATCGACCGGCAGGGGACCATCTCCGGCCGGTCCAGGGTCATCTGGTTCCTCGTGTTCGGGGGACTCTTCCTCGACGCGTACTCCAACGCCGCACTCGGCGCCGGGCTCGCCCCGATGACGAAGCAGATGGACCTGAGCAGCACCCAGGTCTCCATCCTCACCGCCACCGCACCCGCGCTGGCCATCCTGTTCAACCCGATCGGCGGCTGGCTCGCCACCCGGATCGGCCGGGTGCCCCCGCTGCTGCTGGCCAAGCTGTTCGCGCTGGCCGGCGCGGTGATCGCGGCCACCGCCGACGACTTCCTCGTGGTGTGGATCGGCCGGGTCCTGGTCGGCGTGGCCTACGGGGTCGACTTCGCGGTGGCCATGGCGCTGCTCGCCGAGTACACGCCCAAGTCGCTGCGCGGCCGGCTCAACCTGTGGCAGGGCATCTGGTACATCGCCACCACCGGCAACCTGCTGCTCACCCTGATCTGCTTCAAGTTCGACGTCGGCGCCGACATCTGGCGCTGGTCGGTCGGCTCGGCCGGCGTGATCGCGCTGGCCCTGTTCCTGCTCCAGTGGGCGTTCCTGGTGGAGAGCCCCACCTGGCTGGCCACGAAGGGCCGACTGGAGGACGCGGTCCGCAATCTGCGCCGCATCTACGGCATCGAGGCGGTCGCCGCCGCCCCGACCGTCGCCGGCGCCGTGCCCGACAAGGCCGACGCCGAGGAGGCGCCGCCGAACGTGGGGATGAAGCAGGCCGGGATCCTGTTCCGCGGCTCGTACCTGCCGCGCACGCTGCTGTCCTCGGCGATCTCGCTCGGCCAGTCCATGCAGTACTTCGCGGTCGGCTGGTATCTGCCGGTGATCAGCCTGGCGATCTTCGGCAACAGCTTCGAGAAGGCCACCATCGGCTCGATGGTGTTCAACGCCTTCGGCATCGTCGGCGGCCTGCTCTCCGCGTACTTCGCCCGCCGGCTCGGCCTGCGGATCAGCTCGGCGCTCGGCTTCGGCGGCGTGTTCGTGATGCTGCTCGGCATGGGGCTGACCTTCGACCGGGTGCCCACCTGGATCGCGTTCATCCTCCCGGCGCTGTTCATCTTCTGTCACTCCGCCGGCCCCGGCGCCAACGGCAAGTCGATCGCCGCGCTGTCCTACCGCAGCGAGGTGCGCACCCTGGGCACGGGCGTGACCGGCATGATCGGCAGCTTCGGCAGTGTGGCCGGGCTGTACCTGTTCCCGCAGATCAAGGACGGCATCGGGCTGGACAAGACCTTCATGGTCCTGGCCGTCGTCCCGCTCCTGGGCCTGCTCACCTGCCTGGCGATCCGCTGGGACCCGACCCGGGCCGTCTCGCCCGACGAGGACCCGAACGTGCCGACCATCACCGCGCCGTCGGCCGGGCCCGCGAACCCCGCGTTGGTCACCCGCTGAAGCGGGTCCGTCACGCGAGACTCGCACTCGGATAAGCGGATCAAGCGGAGATATCGCACCGAAAGGGCTGTGATGACGAAGACGTTGCACCACCCCGGCCGGCGCCTGGGCATCCTGTCCGTGGACGAGGGCACCACCGGGACCCGCGCCGGAGTCGTGCAGGACTCCGGGGCGGTCACCCATCTGGCGTATCGCACGATCGCCGTGGACCACCCCGACGAGGACTCGGTCGAGCAGGACCCGATGGAGATCTGGTCGGCCACCCTCGACGTGTGCCGCGAGGCCCTGGCCGGGGCCCGCGCCGACGGCGTGGAGATCGTCGCGCTCGCGCTGTCGACCCAGCGGGCCACCGCGATGTTGTGGGATCGGCGGACCGGCCTGCCGCTGGTGCCCGCGTGCGTGTGGCAGGACCGGCGCTACGCCCGGCACCTGCTCGGCTACGAGGCCGAGTGGGACGAGCGGCTGCTCGCCCGGCTCGGCCGGCCGGTGGGCAGCCGGGCGCCGTTCCACTGGGCCGCGCGGCAGATCGCCGAGCGGCCGGAGGTGGCCGAGGCGTACCGGGCCGGCACGCTCGTGTTCGGCACCGTGGACACCTGGCTGGCCTGGCGCTTCACCGGCGGGGCCGCGCACGCGGTCTCGGCGAGCAACGCCGGCTCGATCGGCGCCTACCTGCTGCGCGAGCACGCGTGGGACCGCGAGTGGATCGAACAGCTGGGCTACCCGCTCGAACTACTCCCGGACCTGTTCGCCGACGACGACCTCGGCTACGGCCGCACCGACCCCGAACTGCTCGGCGTGGAACTGCCGTTGGCGGCGGTGATGGGCGACCAGCACGCGGCGCTGATCGCGCTCGGCGGACTGGCCGCCGGCCAGGGGATGTGCATGTACGGCACCGGCACGTTCGTGGACGCGGCCACCGGCCGCACCCCCGCGATGCCGATCCCGGGCATCGCCGGCGTGCTGGCCCAGCCCGGTTGGCGCCAGGGCGACACCACGCACTTCAGCCTGGAGGCGTACTGCTCGACCACCGGGTCCGCGCTGCGCTGGTTGTGCGACGACCTGGGCCTGTTCGCCTCGCCGGCCGAGATCGGCGAACTCGCGGCGGGGGTCGGCGCCGGCTCGGGCCCGCGCGAGTGGTTCGTGCCCGCGCTGGCCGGGATCCGCACCCCCGAGTGGCGGCCCGAGGCCCGGGCCGCGCTCGGCGGCCTGACCCTGGCCACCACCCGGGCCGACGTGGCCCGGGCCGTGCTGGACGGGATCGCGCACTCCGTGTGCGACCTGATCGACGGCGTCGCCGCCACCATGCAGGCCCCGTTCGCCCGCCTGCGGGTGGGCGGCGGGGTGGCCGGCAGCGACACCCTCATGCGGATCCAGGCCGACCTGGTCGGCCTGCCGATCGAACGCGCCGCCGATTCGGCGACCGCGAGCCTGCGCGGCACCGCCTATCTGGCGGGCGTACGCGAGGGCCTGTGGTCCTCGCTCGACGAGGTGGTCGAGGCCCAACCGCGCGGCCGGATCTTCGAACCGACCACCACCCCCGACCGGCGCGCCGCACAGCGCGCCGCCTGGCGGAGCGTGCTCGCCGGCTACCCCGCCTGAGCCGAACCGCCCGTACGACCCGGCGGCGCGAACCGTGAACCGCCGGACAGACCCCAGGAGTTGATTGTGATTTCGATGCCCGCCCGCAAGCCACGACGGGCGTCGGCGGCGGCCACGAGAAGCACCCCGCTGCTTCTCGACCGCGGCCGGGCCAAGCACCGACTCGCGGACCACCGCTTCGACGTGCTCGTCGTCGGCGGCGGCGTCACCGGCGCGTACGCCGCGCTCGACGCGGCCTCGCGCGGCCTGGACGTGGCCCTGGTGGAGAAGGACGACTTCGCCTCCGGGACCTCCTCCAAGTCGTCGAAGATGGTGCACGGCGGCCTGCGCTACATCGAGCAGGGCAACGTCAACCTGGTCCGCCACTCGCTCCTGGAAAGACACCGCTTCCGCAAGAACGCGCCGCACCTGGTGCACCGCCTGCCGTTCCTGTTCCCGATCCTGGAGAAGGAGGGCGTCTTCGACGCCCGGCTCGCCAAGGGCTTCGAGGGCCTGCTGTGGACCTACGACCTGGTCGGCGGCTGGCGGATCGGCAAGCTGCACCAGCGACTGACCGTCGACGAGGTACTGGCCCACGCGCCGACGCTGCGCGCGGACAGCCTCCGGGGCGGGCTGATGTACTTCGACGGCCGCGCCGACGACGCCCGTCTGGTGCTGACCATCGTGCGTACCGCCGCCGCGCTGGGCGCCACCGTGCTCAACGGCGCCACGGTCGACCGGATCCTGACCGAACGCGGCCGCACCGCCGGGGCCCGGATCGAGGTCGACGGCGAGCGCTTCGACGTGCGCGCCTCCGCCGTGGTCAACGCCACCGGCGTGTGGAGCGACACCGTCGACGGACTGGCCGACGACGACCACCGCCCGCAGGTACGACCCGCCAAGGGCGTGCACATCGTGGTGCCGTGGCACAAGGTCCGGATCGACTGCACGGTCACCGTGCCCATCCCGGGCCGGGCCCGCCGCGCCACCTGCACCCGCTGGGGCGACGCGGTCGTGCTCGGCACCACCGACGAGGACTACCGCGGCTCGATCGACGACGTGCACTGCACCCGCCCGGAGATGGAGTTCCTGCTCGAAGGCGCCAACACCGCGTTCGAGGGCCGGCTCACCCCGGACGACGTGATCGGCAGCATCGGCGGCCTGCGTCCGCTCGTCGGCGGCAAGGAGGGCGCCACCCTCGACATGAGCCGCGACCACCACATCTCGGTCGGCCGCGGCGGCATGGTCACCGTCACCGGCGGCAAGCTCACCACCAGCCGGCACATGGGCGAACTGGTGATCGACAAGGTGATGCAGGTCCTGGGCCGCAAGGGCCGCAGCCGCACCACCAACCTGCCGCTGATCGGCGGCGCCGGCTACGACGCCGAGGCGGTCGCCGCGTCCGGCGGCCTGGCCGCGCACCTGGGCGAGCGCTACGGCACCGAGGCCCGCTTCGTCTCCGACCTGCTCGCCGAGGACGCCACGCTCGCCGAGCCGGTCGTCGCGGGCATGCCGTACATCAGGGCCGAGGTCGTCTACGCGGCCCGCTCCGAGATGGCCCGCTCGGTGGACGACGTGCTCTCCCGACGCACCCGCTCGCGCCTGTTCGCCCGCGACGCCTCGGCCGCCGCGGCCCCCGAGGTCGGTCGGCTGCTCGGCGCCGAACTGGGCCTGACCGCCGCGCAGATCGACCGCCAGGTCGCCGACTACCTCGCCGCCGTGCGGCACGAGAAGGCGGTCCTGCTCGGCGAGCCCGAAGAACCCACATCCGCAACGATCGACGCACCCCAGGGAGCCGCGAAGTGATCAGCAGGCAGACCATCACCAACCCGTTCAACCGCGGCGACTACATCGTGGGCGCGCCCACCCCGGCCAAATGGGCCCGCAACACCCCGATCGGCAGCGGCGACGCGTCGCTCCAAGGCCGCGTGGTCGAGGTGCCCGCACAGGTGATCGAGGACCTGCGCGGCGTGGCGAAGGCCGTGTACACCGACCGCGACGACGTGGTCGCCCGTACCCGCGACTGGTGGGCCGGCACCATGATCGGCGAGACCGACGGCCGCCCCGCCACCCCCGACGCGGTGATCGTCGAGGTCGTCGACGCCGACCAGGTGGCCGCCGTACTGCGGATCTGCCACGCCGCCGGCATCCCGGTCACCGCCTCCGCCGGCCGCAGCAACGTCACCGGCGCCGCGCTGCCCGTGCACGGCGGTGTCGTGCTCGACCTGTGCGGCCTGAACCGCATCGTCTCCTTCGACGCCGAATCGCTCGTCGTCGACGTCGAGGCCGGCATGTTCGGCGACCTGTTCGAGAAGGAACTCCAGGAGACCCACGGCGTCACCACGGGACACTGGCCGTCGGCGTTCGCCGTCTCCACCGTCGGCGGCTGGATCGCCTGCCGCGGCGCGGGCCAGCTCTCCACCCGTTACGGCAAGATCGAGGACATGGTCGTCGGCGTCGACGTGGTGCACGCCGACGGCACCCGGGCCACCTACGGCGACTACCCGCGCGCGGCCACCGGCCCGGACCTGCGGCAGATCTTCATCGGCTCGGAGGGCACGCTCGGCGTGATCGTCTCCGCGCGCATCCGGGTGCACCCGCTGCCCACCTACGCCAAGGCGCTCGCGTTCGGCTTCGACACCTTCGCCGAGGGCCTGGACGCGTGCCGCAAGATCATGCAGCGCGGCGCCACCCCGGCGGTGTTGCGCCTGTACGACAAGCTGGAGAGCGGGGTGCACTTCGACCACCCCGAGACCAACCTCCTGCTGATCGCCGACGAGGGCGACCCGATCCTGGTCGACGCGATGCTCAAGGTCAGCGAGGAGGTCTGCCTGACCTACGGCCCCGAACTGGACAGCGACGCCGTGTTCGAGCGCTGGCTCAGGGACCGCATGCTGGTCGGCAAGTCGTCCGACGGCTTCACCCCGGGGCCCGGCTTCGTCGCCGACACGCTGGAGATGGCCGGATCGTGGACCGCGCTCGGCGAGGTGTACGACGAGGTGGTCGCGGCGATCCAGGCGGTGCCCGGCACGCTCGCGGCCTCCGCGCACCAGTCGCACGCGTACACCGACGGCGCCTGCGTCTACTTCTCGCTGCGCGGCGACGTGGACCGGCCCCGGCGCCGCGACTGGTACCGCGCGGTGTGGGACGCGGCCAACGAGGTGCTGATCCGGCACGGCACCGCGCTCAGCCACCACCACGGTTGCGGACTGCTGCGCGGCCCGTACCTGCCCGCCGCGCTCGGTGCCGGGTTCGACACGTTCGCCAAGGTCAAGGCCGGCCTCGACCCGGCCGGAATACTCAATCCTGGCAAACTGGGCCTGCCCAACCGCTTCGACGCGTGAGGCGGCCGAGACCCAGCCCAGGTAGGTCATGAACGCCAGTCGACGCCCCGCGAGCGCGCCCCGGATGTCCTCCGTGTTGTCGTCCGCCTTCGCCGAGGTACCCGTGATCGCGTCGATCATCGGACCCCAGCGCCTGCAGAACTTCCTCGGCGCGCCCGCACGGGTGTGCATTCTCGCGTCCATCCCGGTCGGGCAGCTGCCGAACATCGTGCAGCTGCTCGGCCGGGCGGACAAGACGGTGTTCGTCAACGTGGACAGCTGCCCCGGCCTGGCCCAGGACAAGGGCGCGCTGGAATTCCTCAAGACGATGGGTGCGCACGGCATGGTCAGCACCCGGCTCTCGCTGATGGAGAAGGGCCGCCCGCTCGGGCTGCTGACCATGCAGAAGGTGTTCGTCACCGACCGCTCCAACATGCGCCGCAGCACCGACGCGATCGCGCGCGGCGGCCCCGACCTGGTCGAGATCATGCCGTCGCCGATCGTGGCCCGGATGACCCCCGAGGCCAAACGCGCGATGTCGCCGTTCGTCGCGGCCGGCTTCGTGGAGACCGCCGAGGACGCCGCCGCCGCGCTCGCGCTCGGCGCGGTCGCCGTGGCCACGTCCGACCCCCGGTTGTGGGATCTGCGACGCGACCGGCTCGGCGCGACCGCGCCACCCCCGCCATCCGCTTCCTCCGCTCCGTAGTACGTAGGAGAACCACCCTTGAGTTACGTAGTCGTCGCCCGCTATCTCACCCACCCCGACGCGCAGGACCGGGTACTGGCCCTGCTCGACGAGATGACCCGCCACTCGCTGGCCGAACCCGGCTGCCGGAGCTACCGCGTGCACCAGGGCACGGAGGAGGCCCGGACGATCGTGCTCGTCGAGGAGTACGACGCCGAGGCCGACTTCACCGCGCACTGCGCCTCCGCGCACTTCCGGGAGATCGTGCTCGGCGAGGTGGTGCCGCTGCTGGTGAGCCGGGACGTGGTCCGGCTCACCCCGCGCGAGGTCGCGCCGTGAGGATGCGGGCGGCCGTGCTGCGCGGGACTTCGCAGGCCCGGCCGTACGGGACGAGCCGGCCGGTCGCGATCGAGGACGTGGAACTGGGCGACCCGCGTGCGGGCGAGGTGCTGGTCCGGATCGCCGCCGCGAGCCTGTGCCACTCCGACCTGTCCGTGGTCAACGGGGATCGGGTCCGGCCGCTGCCGATGGCGCTCGGGCACGAGGCGGTCGGCGTGGTCGAGGCGGTCGGGCCCGGGGTGGACCGGGTCGTGCCGGGCGAGCACGTCGCGCTCGTGTTCGTGCCCAGCTGCGGCCACTGCGTGCGGTGCGACGAGGGCCGGCCGGCGCTGTGCTCGGCCGCCGCCGCGGCCAACGGCTCGGGCGGGCTGCTGCACGGGCCGTCGCTGCTCCGGGACGCGGGCGGCGCGGTGGTGCACCACCAGCTCGGGGTGTCCGCGTTCGCCGAATTCGCCGTGGTGGCGCAGGAGTCGGTGGTGCCGATCCCGCGCGACGTGCCGTTCGAGGTGGCGTCGATGTTCGGCTGCGCGGTGCTGACCGGGGCGGGTGCGGTGATCAACACGGCGGCGGTACGTCCCGGCCAGTCGGTCGCGGTGTTCGGCCTGGGCGGGGTCGGCCTGTCCGCCGTGCTCGGCGCGCGGGCGGCCGGGGCGTACCCGATCGTCGCGGTCGACCCGGTCCCCGCGAAGCGCGACCTGGCGCTGCGGCTCGGCGCGTCGCACGCCTTCCACCCGGACGAGGCGGTCGGCTCGATCGGCGACCTGATCGGCGGCGGCCCGGACGTGGTGATCGAGGCGGTCGGCAGCGCGGGCGTGATCGCGGACTGCCTGGCGGCGGTGGGCCGAGGCGGCCGGGTGGTCTCCGTCGGCCTGCCCGCGCCGGGACGGCGGCTGGACGCGGTGCCGGCCCTGGCCTTCGCCGGCGAGGGCAAGTCGCTGATCGGCTCGTACATGGGCGACGCGGTCCCCCGCCGCGACATTCCCCGCTACCTGGCCCTGTGGCGGGCCGGGCGGATGCCGGTCGAACTGCTGCACACCGGCACGGTGGAACTGGACGATCTGAACGAGGCGATGGAGGCGCTGGCAAGCGGCGAGGCGATCCGCCAGGTGATCCGCACGGGGGCGCCGGTGGGAGCGCGGCGGTAGGCCCGGGGGCGCGCGACGATGCCCCGACTCGTCGGCTACTCGCCTTCGGGTCGGGGCACTTCCGCGTCGTCCATGGCCGGGGCGGGCGTCGGGAGCGGCGTTCGGCCGCGCAGCGAAGACGTCAGGGCCGCCCAGGAGGGCGCGGCGACGACGAGGTGGCCCACACTCGGGTCCTTGGAGTCGCGGACCGCCCGGTCGGCAGACGGGGTCACGGCTGTTTCCACACAGTTCGCCCCACTGTCCGAGTAGGACGACTTACGCCATTCCGATGCGATTTCGCGATTCACGTGCCTTCATCCCCTCTTCTCGGCCTTTCGCAACACTTCCGTCATGAGCGCCGCGGAGTCCGCGGCACTGTGGGCAGCCGTACGCAGGGCATCGAAAACGAGCGCGTACCCCGACAGTTCCTCCGGCTTCTCGAGATAATGACTGCCCGTCAGGTCCTCCAGGAAGACAGTGTCCGCCAGGGCGCGCCTGTCGAACGAGAACATCACGAACGGCCCACTCATCCCCGCATGCTCGACGGGACTGGTCGGCAGGATCTGAATCGTGACGTTGTCGCGCTCGCCCACCGTCAAAAGGGACTCGAGCTGCTCGCGATGGATGGCGGGTGTACCGGCCACGCTTGTCACCGCGGGTTCCCAGATGATGGCGTGGAGCCGCAGACCGGCGTCGGTCTCGATCCGCGCTTGCCTCTCGCGCCTGATGTCAAGCAGTTGTTCGGAGCGTTCGGGCGCGAGCATCGCCGGGTTGGCGCGCATTACCGTTCGAGCGTAGCCGGCCGTCTGCAAGAGCCCTGGAATGAGCGCCGATTGCCAGGTTCGAATGCACTGCGCGTCCCATTCCAACCCGATGAAGTCGGCATAGTACGGCGCGATCGTGTCCCGACCGTACGGCTCCCACCAACCCTGCCTGTTGCCGTCCTTCGCGAGCCGTTCCAGGTATGCGCGCCGATGTGGGTCGGTCACCCCGTAGTGGTCCAACAGCACCCGGAGATCGATCACTCGGGTCGTAACCGCGCCGGTCTCCATCCTGGAGATCTTCGGCTGACTGCACGCGAGGATCGAGGCGACCCGAGCCGTCGTCAGGCCGGCCGCCTCTCTCAGCTTCCGCAGCTCCGCGCCCAGACGCCGCGAGCGCACGGTGGGCTTGCCTCCAGCGGGCATGGATCGCGCCTTCCCGGTCGGGTGTTCCCCGTCTTTCGGTGAAGGCTAGCGACCACCCGAGCGGCACCACGTGTTCTGCATCGTATGCAGAACACGGCTTGCAGGATGCATACGATGCAGCTACCGAGCGGCGATTCCGTCGTGCGGGGCAGGGCGACACCGACCGTGACCGACGCGAAAGGCACCGCATGGAGCACCGCTGGACATGGCACGAACTGCCCGAACCGGTCCGCGCGGAAATCGAGTCGGTCACCGGTCCGGTACACGAGGCGGAACCGCTCCCCGAAGGGCTGACATCACCGTTCGCGGCCGTGCTTCGGGTGCCGGGGCGAAGCGTGTTCGTCAAGGGCACGCCGACCACGAACGACACAGCCGTCGCCCGCCAGCGGCGGGAGGCGACGGCGGCCCCGTCGGTCGGTGGACGCGTGGCGCCGACCATGCTGGGCCATCTCGCGCCCCCCGGTTGGGACGTGCTCCTGTTCACCCACGCGGCCGGGCGGCACGCCGACCTCACCCCCCGCGGGAACGACCTGACCTCCTTCGCGCACGCCCTGGGTCGAGCGGGCCGTATCCGCGCGCCGCACGGGCTCGACCTGCCGCCGCTCGCCGACCGGTGGGCCAAACACCTCACCCCTGACGAACGCGCCCTGCTCGGCGGGACACACCTGCTGCACACCGACCTGAACCCGCGGAACGTGATCGTCGAAGACCACGGAAACGGCGCACGAACCTGTTTCGTGGACTGGGGCATGTCCGCCATCGGACCCGCGTGGGCGGAACTCGCCTACGTCTACATGTTATTGCTGTGGTCCGATCACACACCCGAAGCGGCACACGCGTGGTTGCGACAGTTCCCGGCCTGGCGAGCGGCATCCAACGCGGGCATCAGAGCATTCATCACCGGCGCAACCACAGAAACAACCACCCACGACCAGGCCGGTCACTGGACATCACTACTCACACACCGACACAACCAAAACCCAACCCAGCCCACCCAACACATGAACCCAATCAGCCCGCCCGGCACATGAACCCAAACAGCCCGGCCGGCGTTTGAGGCCAAATAGCCTGGCCGGCGCTTGAGGCCACCTCGGCCGGAGGCCGGGGAACACTCAGCCCGGCTGGCACATGAACCCAAACAGCCCACCCGGCGCATGAACCCAATCAGCCCGGCCGGCGCTTGAGGCCACCTCGGCCGGAGGCCGGGTCACCCTCAGCCCGGCCGGCGCCTGAGGCCAAACAGCCGGGCTGGCGCTTGAGGCGAAACAGCCCGGCCGGCGCTTGAGGCCACCTCGGCCGAAGGCCGGGTCACCCAGCCCGGCCGGCGCTTGAGGCCAAATCAGCCCCGCCAGCGCTTGAGGCGAAACAGCCCGGCCGGCGCTTGAGGCCACCTCGGCCGAAGGCCGGGTCACCCAGCCCGGCCGGCGCTTGAGGCCAAAAGCCCGGCCGGCAGGCCGCCGGGGCGCGGCGTCACGCCCGCGCAAGCACCGCAGGGTGCAGGTCGCCCACCACGACCGCCGCGAGCGAGGCAACCACCCGACGACCGGGCGCAGCCGGAATCGACGCAGTCGTGCGCACCGCGACAACCGCGCACCCCGCCGACTCCGCCGACGTGACGCCGACCACCGTGTCCTCGACCGCGACGCACGCGCTCGGCTCGACCCCGAGCGCGGTCGCCGCGGCCAGATAAGGGGCGGGGTCGGGCTTGGTCCGCGCGACGTCCTCCGCCGCGACGGTGACCGCGAACCGCGCCGACCCCAACGCGTCCCGCACCAGGTCCACCACGTGCCGCGGCGACGCGGACACGATGGCCAGCGGCACCTCGGCCTCGGCCAGCGCGTCCAGCAGCGCCACGACGCCCGGAAGCGGCTCGATCCGACCCCGCACCCGGTCGGTGAACGCCGCGTCCAGCGCGTCGGACAACTCGTGTACGCACGGCCCCTCGGGCACCACCGCGTGCAGGTAGGTCGCGGTGTGCTCGATGGCGTGGCCCACCACGTCGGCCGTGTCGGTCGGTCCCAGCGCGTAGCCGACCCGGCCCGCCACGTCCTCGACCGCGTCCCACCACAACTGCTCGGTGTCGACGAGGGTCCCGTCCATGTCGAACAACACGGCGGCGGGCAGAACGCTGGACACACTGACTCGTTTCGACGCGATTCGCTGCGTGGAGCGCGGACGTCCCGACCCTCTCAGCCGGACGTGAGCGCAGTACCAAGGCCGGGTTGCGGGCGCGTGAACGTGTGCGAACCCCGCCGTCGCACAGCGCGAGCGCAGCAGCGATGACGCAGCGGCGTCACACCACCGCGGCGCGCAACGACAGTACGTCGGGCAGGTGTTGGGCGATCCGCTCCCAATGGTCGCCGCCATGGTGCCCCCGGTAGATCTCGCCGCTGCGCGAGCCGAAGTACAGGCTGGTGACCTCGGCGTCGTCGGCGCACATCGCGTCGCGCAGGACCGCGGTCCAGAAGCCGTCGGGCAGGCCGTCGGACAACGCGGTCCACGTCTCGCCGGCATCGTCGCTCCGATAGACCCGACAGCGGCCGTCGATCGGGAAGCGCATCGCGTCGGCGGTGAGCGGGACCACGTATACGGTGTCCGGTCGGCGCGGGTGCACCACGATCGTGAAGCCGAAGTCGGCGGGCAGGCCCTCGGCGATCGACCGCCACGTCGCGCCCGCGTCGTCGCTGCGGTAGACCCCGTGGTGGTTCTGCAGGAAGAGCCGGTCGGGCCGCTCCGGATGCCGGGCCACCTTGTGGACGCACTGGCCGTATTCCGGATACTCGTCCGGCTGGAAGGTGACGTGGATCCCGGTGTTGGACGGATGCCAACTGGCCCCGCCGTCCTCGGTGACGTAGACCCCGCCGGTGGACATCGCCACCACGATCCGACGCGGATCGGTGGGGTGCGGCAGCACGGTGTGGATCGCCTGGCCGCCGAAACCGGCCTCCCAGTGCGGACGGTGCGGGTGGTCCCACAACGCGCGGACCAGTTCGAAGGAGCGCCCGCCGTCGGCGGAGCGGAACAGCGCGGACGGCTCCACGCCGGCGTAGACCACGTCGGGCTCGGAACTCGCCCCGGGCACCAGTTGCCACACCCGCTCCACGGAGGCGCCGGCGTCGGCCGGGAAACCGACCCGCCCCAGGTCCGGCTCGCGCCAGCTCGCGCCGAGGTCGTCGCTGGTGACCACGACCGGGCCGAAGTGCTCGTTCACCACGCCCGCCATCACCCGGGGCGCCGACCCCCGCGTATCGATCGCGACCGAGTAGACGCCGGTCATCGGATGGTGCGGCCCGGTGAACTCCCAGGGCTCGGCGCCGCGTGAGCGGCCGATCCACAGGCCCTTGCGGGTGCCGACGGCGAGCAGGACGGATTTCGTCACGATGACCTCCAGGCAGCGATTCCCAGGTGGGAAACGCTACGCGCCACCGGTGACATTCGCCCGATTCGACGCTCTTGTCCGCCTGATTCCCCCGGGCGAACGCGGCACTACGGCAGCGGACGCCGGCCCGCGAAGCCCAGGTCGGTGCGGTGGTACCACCCCAGTTCCCGGTCCCCCTCCAACCAGCACAACAACACCGGTACGCCGTCCAGGTCGGCGGGGAAGTCGACGAGCAGCGGGGCGAAGCCCTTGAGTTCCGCGCCGGTCTGCTGGATCCGGGTCATCAGGTCGTCGAGCCGCGCCTGCATGCCCTTGAGCTCCGGCAGGCCGCCCAGTTCGCTACGGGTCCCGCCCGGCGCCAGCGCCGCGCCCAACTCCGCCGCGTCCGCGCGAACCGCGATCAGTTCGTCGAGTACCGGCATCAGCCGGGACAACTCCGCGCGTGCCTCGTCCACCGTGAACAGACCCATGGCGCACAGCCTCCCATGTCCGCCGGGTATCGACGTCGGCGCCGGGTGGGCGGTCCGCGCGTCCGGCCCGGGCCCGCCATTCCGTCGGACGGAACCTACCCGCCCGGCCGGGAGCCGTGGTCGGTGTGCGCACCGAGGACGCCGCCGGAGGCTTCGGCGCGCGTCGTGTCGTCCAGCTCGATGCGCGGACCGTCGTGCGTCGCGGTCCGGGTGCGCGGGCGATCGCGCAGGCAGAGCAGGACGATCAGCACACCGACGACGAGGAGCAGGTCGGTGACGAGAAAGACGGTGATCACGGCGACTCCCGGAAAGGATCGGCGGCCGGGGCGACCCGGACCACCCCCTATATGATCCATGCCCGTTCCGACCGGGGCGCCCCCTTTCCCGCACAGCGGGCGGCCAGTGCGCGCAGTCGGGCCTCGTCGCCGTCCACCGAGGAGTCCAGGCGCAGGATCTCCTGGACGAAGGTCCGGTTGATCGGCCGACAGCGGATCTCCTGGGCCGCCGCGGCCTCGGCGTCGAGCAGCGCGGTGACCGCCTCGCCGCGCCGGCCCAGCGCGGCCAGCGCCCGGGCGAGGTCGATCAGGTGTCGGGCCTGCCGACCGCGCGGCAGCACGGCGAGCGCGGCCGGGTCCAGCCGACCGTCGACGGCCCGTCCGTACTCGCCGAGCAGCACATGCGCGGTGACCCGGTACAGCGGCACCTGGATCGCGCCGGGATCGATCCGCTCGGCCGCGTCGAGGAGGTCGCGCGTGCCCGATCGATCGCCGAGCCGTGCGGTGGCCAACGCGGCGCCCAGGCGCAGGGTACGCAGCGCCGCCCGGCCGGCCGCCCCGCGCGGCCCCAACGCGGCCGCCAGGTCCGCCTCCACCTCCAGGGCGAACTCGGCGGCGGCCCCGGCCCCTTCGTGCCCGACCATGGCCGCGGTCAGCCGGTCGGCGGCGCGCGCGAGCACCACCGCGTCGCCGCTGCGCCCGGCCGCGGTGACCGCCCGGTCGGCGGCGCGCCAGGCCAGGTCGGCGTCGCCGAACACCTGCGCCGCGGCGGCGGCCAGGGTCAGCGCGCCGGCGCGCACCACCATCGGCGCGAGCGGGTCCGCCGGCCCCTCCCCGACCGGCGCGGCCGTCGTCGCGGCCCCGGTCCCCACCAGCATCGGCGGCACCACACGATCCAGGCACAGGTAGTCGGCCGCGGCGTACGCGGTCCAGCCGTAGGCCAACTCCCGCCGCAGCACCCCGGGGTCCGGCGGCTCGACGGGCGCG
Source organism: Embleya hyalina (assembly GCF_003967355.1). Classification (GTDB taxonomy): domain Bacteria; phylum Actinomycetota; class Actinomycetes; order Streptomycetales; family Streptomycetaceae; genus Embleya; species Embleya hyalina. The sequence continues at coordinate 64,356 of NZ_BIFH01000048.1, forward strand.
CCGGCGGTCGGCGCGAGGTCCGCCCGGCGCAGCGCGACCCGAACCGCCGCGAGCGGATCGTGGTCGCCACCCTCCCGGTTCGGCTCGGGAGGCAGCAGGCGGTCGATCCCGATGCGCAGGACGACCGCCGCCCGGGCGAGTACCGACAGCCGCGGGTCGGCCTGCCGGTGGCCGGCCTCCACGTCCTCGACCCAGCGCACCGATCGGCCCATCAGACGGGCGAATTCGGCCTGGGTCAGGCCCCTGCGCGTGCGCCAGTACGCGATCTGCCGACCGATCCCACCCACCGTGTGCATGCCGTACCCACTCCTTCGGGTAGCGCCGAATGCGCGTTCGGTAACCTATGTGCGGATTCCGCTCCGCCGCTCGTCGTTTCTGCGGTGTATGTGACGCACGGGTAGGAAGTTCCCCACGCACACTGCGTGGATTGTGTCGGGTGCCTCACCGGTACCTTCGGCCGGGTCGCGGCAACCGCAATTTCGGGCCCGGTTGCCCTTGCGGGAGAGTCGATGAGAAAACTGATGCGCGCCCCTCGGGCCGACCGGACCGGGGCGGCTCGCTCGCGGCCGCGTCGGACCTTCACCATCCGGACCCTGCTGGTCCTGCTGACCGTGGTGCCCCTGGTGGCGATGGTCGCCCTGTGGGCGATCGCGACCTATCGGCTCGCGGATCACGCGAGCGGTTTGGACAACGAGGTCTCCGTGGCCGAACGGGCGGGCACGCCCAGCTACTACACGATGATCGCGCTCCAGACCGAACGGCGCCTGACCGCGGCCTGGATGGCCAAGCCCACCCCCGTCGCGGCCGACGCGCTGCGCGGGCAGCGGGTCAAGACCGACGAGGCCGTGAAGCAGTTCGTCGCCTTCGCCCGCAGCGGCGCGCGCGAGACCCCGGGCAACGCGGTGCGCCGCGCCCGTGAGGTGGCCGCGGAGTTGGCGCAACTCCCCGACGCTCGCCGCCAGGTGGACTCCATCGGGGCGATCGGCCGGGACCGCTGGCTGAAGTTCTACACGAGCCAGATCGCCGACCAGATCTCGGTGGTCCAGGCGCTGGCCGAGACCTCCGACACCGACGTCACCTACGCCGGGCAGTTCCTCGTCATCCAGTTCCGCGCCGGGGAGGCGCTGGCACAGGAGGACACGCTGGTGTCGTTCTCGTTGCCCGCCGGGCGGCTGAGCCAGCCGGACTACGCCGCGTTCGTACAGAACGTGGGCGTGCGTCGGCACTCGATCGACGACGAGATCGAGCCCTTCCTGCCGCCGGAGTCCCGGGCCGGCTATCTGGCGCTCACCCAGAACCCGGCCTGGCACGACCTGGTCTCGATGGAGAACGCGATCATCGCGACGGTCGACGCGCCGCGCGAGGCGCGCGCCACCGGCAGCGGTATCCCGATCCCGGCCGAACTGGCCAGCTGGCGCAGCGTTCTGGACCGACTCGCCGAGCCCGCCTCGACCTTCGACTTCGCCCGTGTGGACCAGGTGTTCGCGGCCGGCGACGAGGCCACCTCGGACACCTGGAACCAGGTGTACCTGCTCAGCGCGATCGGCCTCGCCTTCGTGGCGATCGGCGGCGTGTTGTGCTGGCGGATCACCCGGGCGGTGCGGCGGCGGTTGTTCCTGCTGCGCGACGCGACGGTGGAACTGGGCACACACCGGCTGCCGATGGTCATCGAGCGACTGCAACGCGGCGAGCGGGTCGACCTCGCGGTCGAGGCGCCGGAGGTGGAGGCGGGTCGGGACGAGATCGGCCAGGTCGCCTCCGCGTTCAACGCCGCGCAGCGCGCGGCGCTGGACGGCGCGGTGCAACTGGCCCGACAGCGCGAGGGTTTCGCGAAGGTCTTCGTCAACACGGCGCTGCGCACCCAATCGCTGGTGAACCGTCAGATCGGCGAGTTGGACACGATGGAGCGCCGGCACCAGGACCCGGAGCTGCTGCGCGAGTTGTTCACCATCGACCATCTGGCCACCCGACTGCGGCGATACGAGGAGAACCTCGTGGTGCTCACCGGCAACCGCCCGGGCCGACGCTGGAGTCGCCCGGTCCGCATCGTGGACGTGGTGCGCGGCGCGGTCGGCGAGGTGGAGGACTACCACCGGGTCGAGGTGTACTCGGATCCGGACGTGCAGCTGTCCGGGCCGGCCGTGGGCGGGGTGATCCACCTGCTGGCCGAACTCGTGGAGAACGCCACGATGTTCTCGCCGCCGGACACGCCGGTGCATGTGCGCGCGGCGGCGGTGGCCAAGGGCTTGGCGATCGAGATCGAGGACCGCGGACTGGGCATGTCCGAGGTGGAATACGAGGCGGCCAACCGGCAGTTGGCGGTGCCGACCACGTTCGACGTGATCGCGCTCGCCGACGACGTGCGGATGGGCCTGTTCGTGGTCGCGCAGCTGGCCGACCGGTTGGGCGTCGGCGTGACGTTGCGGCCGTCGCCGTACGGCGGCACGCTGGCCATCGTGTTCCTGCCCGACGAGCTGATCACCCGCGAGGGCGGCGCCCCCGACGAACCGGAGCGCGCGGCGGGGCCGTTCGAGCCGGCGATCGGGGCGGTGCAACCGGCTCCGGAGCCGGACTCGGCCGCGACGCACGAGGCGGACGAAGCTCCCGATTCGGTACCGGAGTCGCCGGGCCGACCGCACCCCGAGCCGGTGGTGCGCTCGCTGGACCGGGTACCGATGCCGGTCGAACGCGCCGAGCTTGCACCCGCCGAGCCCGAGGTGTCGGTACGCCCGACCGCGTCGACGGGCACCGACCCCGGTCCCGTCCCCGCCCCGGAGCCGGCCTCGACCCCGGCTCCGAGGCACGCACGCCCGGCGAGCGCGCCCACGACCGCACCCGCCGTCGACGAGACCACCCCCGACGGCCGCCGCGCGCTGCCTCGCCGGGTGCGCCAGCGCAATCTGCCGATGCCGCTGCGTACCGAGACCGCCACCACGAGCGAGGGAGGGGCGCGAACCGAGGCGAAGCCCTCCTCACCGCGGGAAGCTGCGGCTACCTTGTCCTCGTTCCGATTCGCGAGCCAACGTGCGCGCGAGGCATCCGAACCGACCGCGGCCGACGACGAGTCCGCGATCGCGACCGAACCCGGAACCGGGACCGAGCCCGCTCCGGGCCCGCGCCCCGCAGCCGGAAGCACCACGCACCCTGGGGAACCGTCATGACGAACACGCACGATCTCGCCGGCGGCATGGCCACCACCGCGACCGACAGCCGCCTGGACTGGCTGTTGACCGACCTGGTCAAGCGCGTCCACCAGACGCGGCACGCGATCGTGCTGTCCGAGGACGGCCTGCTGATGAGCCGGTCCGAGACCATCCCGCGCGACGACGCCGAGCAGTTGGCCGCCGCGGCGGCCGGCCTGCAGAGCCTGGCCCGCAGCATCGGCCGGGGTTTCGCGGGGGGTTCGGTCCGCCAGACGCTGGTCGAGATGGACGACGCCTTCCTCTTCCTCACCGCCGCGGGCACCGGCGCGCATCTGGCCGTGCTGGCCGAACAGAGCGCGGACGTGGGCGTGGTCGCGTTCGAGATGAACATGTTGGTGAAGAAGGTCGGCGAATACCTCGGCACCCGGCCGCGCGGTGACGAGGGCGGTACTCGAACCGGCGGTCGAGCGTGAGATCCGGGTGGGATCAGTCCTGGGACGAGGACGCGAGCCCGGTGGTGCGCCCGTACACGCTCACCCGGGGGCGGACCAAGGCGGTGCGCGACGCGGACCTGACCCTGATCACCCTGGTGACCACGGTCGACCCGGACGAGCCCGCGGTCCGGACCCCAGGGTCCGACGAGTCGTCCCCGGGGCCGCGGCGCAAACCCCGCGACGGGCGCGGCCGTCAACCCGAGCATCAGCGGATCCTGGAGTTGTGCCGGGAACCGCAGGCCGTCGCCGAGGTGGCGGCCCTGATCGATCTGCCGGTGAGCATCACCAAGGTGCTCGTCGACGACCTGCTCCGCGACGGCCTGGTGACCGTGCGCGCCCCGCTGGCCCTGGCCCGCACCCCCGATACCGCCCTGTTGAAAAAGGTACGTGATGGTCTCCTTCGGCTCTGACCGACTGCCCGAGCGTGCGGCCGCGGTCAAGATCCTGATCGCGGGCGGATTCGGGGTCGGCAAGACCACGCTGGTCGGCACGGTCAGCGAGGTTCCGCCGCTGCACACCGAGGAGATGATGACCGAGGTCGGCGTCGGCGTGGACGACACCGTCGGCATCGAGGCCAAGTCGCGCACCACCGTCGCGCTCGACTTCGGCCGCATCACGCTGTCCGAGGAACTGGTGCTGTACCTGTTCGGCGCGCCCGGCCAGGAGCGGTTCTGGTCGTTGTGGCACGACCTCGCGATCGGCGCGCTGGGCGCGATCGTGCTGGTGGACACCCGCCGTCTGGAGGCCGGTTTCGGCAGCATCGACTTCTTCGAGCGGCGCGGCATCCCCTTCGTGGTCGCGATCAACCGCTTCGACGAGGCGGTGGAGTACACCGTCGACGAGGTCCGCGACGCGCTCGACCTCGACCCCGAGGTGCCGATCGTCCCGTGCGACGTGCGTACGCGCGGGTCGGGGCGCGACGTACTGCTCGCGCTCGTCGACCACCTCCTCGGCGTTCCGGTGCCGGCCGGTGCCGGTCGGGCACCGGCCGGCGCGGCCGGCGGGTGAGATCCGATCGATCGTGTCGGGGTCAGTGCGCCGTGACCCCGACGCGTGCGGCCGGTCGGGCGGCCGAAGTGCCCAGCCCCTTGGGCCCGTAGCACACCCGGGGTACCCCGGCCGGCTCGACCGGCGCCCGGGCCGCGCCCGACCGCACGCCCTGCCCGACCACGCCGACGCCCGGGCGCGGCGCGGTCGGCGCGAACCCCGTGCCGACCTGCCACGGGAACGGCACCAGCGGTTCGGGGTCGGCGTAGCGCTCGCACTCCCGATGCCACTTCAGGATCGCCGCGTTCCAGTCGCCGAGCGCCACCGCGTACTCGTCCAGCACTTCCCTGGCCGCCGAACTCAACTCCAGATCCCGGTACATGGCGGGGAGTTCGGTCGCCACCACCCGCTGGAACTCGCGCATCCGGGAGGTCATCAGGTCGTTCACGACGGCCAACGCGTGGTCGAAGTCGCAGCCGAAGAAGTTCCGCACGACCAGGAGCAGGTTGTGCAGCTCCCCCTCGACCTCGATCTCCTTGCGGTAGGAGAACACGTCGTTGATCATCCAGCCGAAGTCCGCCGCCGAGTTCTCCATCGCCCGCATCGCCCGTGAGCGGTAGGCCTGTTCGGGCACCACGTCGCCGTGGGTCAGGCGGGACAGGCTCTTGGTCAGGTCGGAGCCGAACGTACGGCGGCGCATCTCGATGTAGTCGACCGGATCCGGGATGCGATTCTGCGCGGTGTTGGCCAACTCCCACAACCAACTGTCCAGCATGTCGTCGACGGCGCACCGGAACCTGCGTCGCGAAGCGGGCGCCATCGGGCCCGCGGTGCGCGTCCACAGATCGGCCAGGCCGCGCCCCGTCGCGTCCGTCGGCGCGGGCGCGGCCTCGCCGTCGAGCGGCATCAGCGTCTTCAGCCGCTCGGTGTAGGCCTTCGCGCCGGCCTGGTCGCGCGAGCGCCCGAATACGATCGGGTAGTAGTCGTCGCCGTAGGTCCCCCAGGCCAACCACTGTGCGCCCAGGTCGAGTTGCTCAGGCGAGGCGGTCGGCGCGATGCCCGCCGCGCACAGCGCCAGATCGAAGCCGCGCAGGGCCCGCTCGTCCCAGATGCCCTCGTCGAGGATGCCCGTGCGCCGGCTCCACTCGACGAGGTTGTCCCGGGCGTCGTCCAGACGCGGGTTCAGGCGCGGTTCGAACGGAAGGTGGAAGTCCGGTATTTCGTACGGCGCGACCGGTTGGAACGGTACGTGCGTGTAGCCGCGCAGACCGCTGTTCAGGCCGGCCACCAGGCCCGGCAGCATACGCGCCGCCGAGGTGCCGATGCCCTGCGGGCCGGCCAGGACGCCGGGGACCGCGGGGGTGCCGCCCACCTCGGTCGCTCCGTTCATGTACCGGCTGGAGCGCATGTGCCACTCGTGGCCGCCGGACTGCCAGTCCTGGAGGCCCTTGACGTAGGCCATCACATCGATCCGGGATTGCGGATCCAGGCCGTATTCGGCGAACAGCGGCGGGAGTTCGGTGAAGGTGGTGTGCTCGAACTGGTGCAGGCGCGAGGTGAGCAGTTCGTTGACCGCGTCGGCCGCCTCCTGGGTGGCGCAGCCGAGGAACTTCTCGAAGACCAGGATGGCGTTGGCGTTCTCGCCCTCGTTCTCCACCTCGCGCTGATACGAGAACAGGTCGTTACGCAGGTGCACGGCGTCGGCGAAGGTGTCCTTGAGCACCCGCATCGGCCGGCTCCCGGCGATCACCGCGGGCACCTCGGCACCCGCGGCGTATTCCACCAGGTTGGCCGACCACGGCGCGCCGCCCACCTTGCGGCGCATCTCGATGTATTCGACCGGGTTGGCCACCCGCCCCTCGTTGATGTTGGCCAGTTCCCACAACGACTCCTCGAGCAGCGCCTGGGTGCTCGCGGCGAACCGCTCGCGCCAGGCCGGCGACATGCTCGGCACGGTCCGCGCCCACAGGTCGGCCAGGCCCTCCTCGACCTGGTTGGTCGGCTCGGGGATCGGCGTGCCCGGGTCGACCGGCATGAACGCGCGCAACCGTTCCAGGTAGGCCTTGGCGCCGGCCATGTCGTGGGTGCGCTTGAACACGTCCAGGAAGTGGTCGTCGAAGAAGAAGACCCAGACGTACCAGTCGGTGACCAGGTCGAGTCGCGGGCCGCCGCAGTCGGGATGGGTGTACGCGCACAGCAGCGCGTAGTCGTGCGAGTCGAAGTCGTGCTCGTCCCAGATGTTCGAGCCCTCGATCATCCGCATCCCGCGGGCCCACGCCTTGGAGTGCACGCGCGCGCCGTCGAGATGCGGATTCAGTCGTGCCGGGTACGGCACGTAGAACTCCGGGAGTTCGAAGGGTTGTGACATTCGATGCGCCCCTTTCGCCAGGGCACACCGTAGGGTCGCGTGCGGTCGAACGGGCCTTCGTCGCGCCGGTTCTCGCTCGATCGGGTGAAACCGGGCCGGCACAGGATTGACGATCTTCGCCGGCAGACATAGGGCGCGCCGGCCGGCCGGGACCGGCGCGCGGGCCGGGATGGTGGGGGTGCCCGCCGGGGCCCGGACACAGGCACGTGGCGGGCCCTGTGGGGGCGCGTGGCGGGCGCGCGGCGCGGCGGGTGAGGATGGGCCGCATGACGACATCGCAGCGGCTCACCCGTATCCCCGCGCCCGAGGGCGTCGCGCCGGGTCGGGGCTACACCAACGTGGTCATCGGCACCGGCCGAGTGGTCGCGATCTCCGGACAGATCGCCCTGGACGAACACGGCGACCTGGTCGGCGAGGACGACCCCGGGGCGCAGGCCCGGCAGGTGTTCGAGAACCTGCGCCGCTGCCTGTCGGCGGTGGGCGCGACCTTCGACGACGTGATCAAACTGACCTACTTCCTCACCGACATCGCCGATCTGCCGGCCGTCCGGGCGGCCCGGGACGAGTACATCGACCCGGAGCGACTGCCGGCGAGTTCGGCGATGCAGGTCGCGGCCCTGGTCCGGCCGGATCTGCTCCTGGAGATCGAGGCGTTCGCGGTGCTCCCCGAGTCCGCGCCGGCCGCCGAATAGGACCCGGCGCCGGCCCGCGTCCGGGCACGAATCGATGCCGGCATCATGGCCGGGCAAGGTCGGCCCGCCGTGCATGCGGGCCCCCGACGGTCTCCGAAGGGTGGCGGCAAGTGCTCGTGCAGGTGAGCGTGGTCGGCGACGATGGCATCGAAGTCGCGGCGTTGCAGCGGTGGTTGGCCATGGACCCCGATCTCCGCGGCGGTGCCGCGACCAGCTACGCCGAGGACGACACGACCGGCGCCATGGGCGCCACCCTCGATGTGGTCAACGTGGTGCTGAGCAACGGCATCGGCCTGTCCGGCCTGTTGGTGGCGATCGCCGGCTGGCGCCGCTCGCGCGCACCGATCGCGGGCGCGGGCGGCCCCGACATCGTGGTGCGCCGTGGCGATGTGGAGGTCGTGTTGTCGGAGGCGACGGAGGAGGACATCGCGCGGGCCGTACGCGCCCTGGCGGACCCCGACGGCTCCGGGAGCCCCGCGTGACGGTGTGCCCCGACTTGTGACGGGTCATCAAAAAACGCCCGACGGCCGACCGTTCGGTCGGCCGTCGGGCGTGCTCCGGGATACGACCGGATGAGACGCGGCTAGACCAACGCGTCCACCGGGTCCGCGGCGAGGACGCCGGCCGCGATCGCCTCGTTCAGCCACTCCGGGAATTCCAGGAGGAGTTGGTCGTACAGCTCCGCGTCACCGAGCGTCCGCGGATCCTGCCCGGCGTGGAAGAAGCCCGCGTTGTCCACCACGCGCTGCTCCGGCACGGCGAGTTCGTCCAGTTTGCGCAGGAAGTCGAAGCCCTTGGACTCGGGGTCGCCGAAGCCGAGGAACTGCCAGAAGATCGGCAGCCCGGCCGCGTCGCACAGCGCCTTCGCGGCGGCCGGCCGGCTGGTCGGCGCGCCGTCGGTCTGGAAGATCACCAGAGCCGGGTCGGTGCTGCCGGACGCGCGGTAGTGCTCGACCACCCGGGCGATCGCCCAGTGGTAGTTGGTTCGGCCCATGTGCCCGTAGGAGCCGTGCAGTTCCTCGATCCGGCCCACGTGGTTGCCGGGGTCGAGGTCGGCGACGCCGTCGATGTCGGTGGAGAAGAACACCAGCGGGACGACGGCCTCGCCCAGTTGCCCGGACAGCGCCAGCGTCTGGTCGGCCAGGTGCTGGACGGTGCCGTCCTTGTAGTAGGAGCGCATCGAGCCGGAGCGGTCCAGGACGAGGTAGACCACGACGCTGCGGCCGGTGAGACCGCACTTGGCCACGGCCGCCGCGGCGGCCTCCGCGCGGCCCGAGGTCGCGGGCGCGGGCTCCTCGGCGCGGGCGGACGGGACGGGGGCGACCGCGGTGGGCGTCGCGGCCGGGGTCGACTCGGTCTCGGCGGCGGGTGCCTCGGGCTCCGCCGGCGAGGACTCGACCTCGGCGGTCGGCGTGACGACCACCTCGGCCTCCGTCGGCTCCGCCTCGTCGCGGGTCGTGATCGACTGTGCCGGTACGGGAATCGACACCGGGGCGGGCTCGGCGGCGACCGACTCCGCTCGGGACTCGGGGATGACCACCGCCTCGGCGACGACGACCGGCTCGGGCTCGGGCTCGGGTGCGTGTACCCGCACCGGCTCGGGCTCGGGCTCCGGTTCCGGCTCCGGTTTCGTCAGGGCCGGCGGTTCCGGAACGGGCTCCGGCTCCGGTGTGCCCGGCGCTTCCGACGTGTGGTTCGTCTCCGCTGCCGTGCTCGCCTCGACCGCCGTGGCCGGCTCCGATGCGGGGCGTGCCGCCGGCTCCGCGACCGCGTCCGTCGCCCGGGGTGTCTCCGCCGTCTCGCGGGACGCCCGCGAACGAAAGACGTTGCGCAGCAGACTCCTCAAACCCATCGGCGAATCCTTACCTGTGTGAGGGACGCCGCCCCGATCATCAGGACGGTGACGTAAGGCTAGTCATGGCGCCCGCCGCCCGGCGGCCGACCCGCGCGTACGACACCCGACCGCCCCCCGAACAGCCGAAGGATTCCCCCTCACCCGCCGGCGAGCGGCACGAACGCCGCGTCCGCGGCGGCGAACCGTTCTACGTGCCAACGTGCTTGATCCGGTCGGCACCGATGTCGCCCATCACGTCCTGTCGCCCGGCGAACGCCGCGGTCGGCAGGCCGCCGCCGAGTGCCTTGCATCGCCCGTACGGTTTCCGCCAGTTCGATCTCCGGCACGGTGCCCGCGCCGAACATGGTGCCGCTCGCCGACACCTCGACCACCGCCGAGACGATTCGCGAATCGGCGTACCCCACCACCGCACAACCGTACGAAATCAGGTAATCGACATACTCGTTCCCGTCCACGTCCCAAATGTGCGCACCCTTTCCGCGCGCGATATACAGCGGATAGGGATAGGACCCGATGGTGATCCGGCCGGGCGAGGCCGTTCCGCCGGCCAGGGATCGTCGGGCCCGGTGGAAAAGCGCCCGGCCGGCTTCGGTCGACTCGGCCGAGACCACGAAATTCGCCGGCTTTGCTCGCCACACCCGCCGGGGACACGGCGCGGGTATTCTCCGCCGCCGCCGGCCGTCCCGGGCGCCGGGATCCCGCGCCCACCCGGATCGAGCGCGCGCGGCCCGGGATCCGCTCGGCGGTCGGCCTCGAACCGGGGCCTCGGCCGGTCCGGCGAATGGCCCGGCGCCTCCGGATATCCGGCTCGGTGAATTCGTCGATCCGGTCCTCGGCATATGGAATTGCCCCGCGTCGGTCGTGTCTCGGTGTCGATCGGCCGGTGGCATGGAAAGTGGAAGGCTTCTCGCATTTCCCGGTGAAAACCACGTGACCGAACGGAAAACGGAGCCTGATCGAACCGATACGAGAAATATCCGGGACCGGCCCGATCCATGCGCGGGTCGGACGGCTCGACCGGATCACTCCCCCGGCCGGCCGCGCCGACCGCCCGCTCGAAGGCCCGACCGAAACAGCGATCGAAAGGGCGATCGAAAGCGGACGAACCATTCCGATATCGACCGGGACGACGCCGGATCGGGCGTCTGCGACCGGATCCGTCGGGTGTGGGCGCCGATCCGCCCGGGGTGGTTTCACGCCACGCGGCGAGGACCCGGCCGGCGACCTCCGGGCCCGGCCGGCGGGCTCAGCCGAGGAAGGTCAACCGCACCGTGCGGTCCGGGTTGTCCCGGTTGGTGTCCACCATCGTGACCGACTGCCAGGTGCCGAGCGCGAGTTCGCCGGCGATCACCGGCAGGGTCGCGTGCGGTGGGACCAGCGCGGGCAGCACGTGATCGCGCCCGTGGCCGAGACTGCCGTGTCGGTGTCGCCACCGGTCGTCGGCCGGCAGCAGATCCGCGAGCAGCGCGAGCAGGTCCTCGTCGCTGCCCGCGCCGGTCTCCAGGATCGCCACCCCGGCGGTCGCGTGCGGCACGAATACGTTCAGCAATCCGTCCCGCCCCGCCGCCGCCTCGCGCAGGAATCGCGCACACATCCCGGTCAGGTCGTACACCCGCTCCTGCCGCCCGGTACTGACCTCGAACACCCGCGACACATTCGTCTCCGCCATCCCCCCATGCTCACCCGAACCCCGCCCGACGCCGCGCAGCCACACGCTCTCCCGGCGGATTCCTTTGCTTTCGGCCGAATACGTACGGACAATGTGCGGCAGTACCTACCTGTCGGTAAGGCAGTATCCGAGGAGGGGGAGGCGCATGGCCCGGCGCTACCAGTGCGGTCTCGACGCCGCCATGGACGTCATCGGCGGCAAGTGGAAGGCGCTGATCCTGTGGGCGCTGCACACCGAGGACCGGCGGTTCGGGGAGTTGCGGCGCGCGGTGCCCGGGATCAGCGAGAAGATGCTGATCCAGCAACTGCGCGAGATGGAGACCCGGGGCATCGTGCACCGCGAGGTGTATCGGGAGGTGCCGCCGAAGGTGGTCTACTCGCTGACCCCGCTGGGCGAGTCGCTCAACGAGGCGCTGTTGCCGCTGGGCGTGTGGGGGCAGGACCACGAGGAGCACATCACCGCCACCGCGCCCTCGACGACCGCGGCCCCGGATCCCGCGCGACCTGCCGCCTAGAGGTCGTTTCCGGGCGAAGTTTCCGGAATCGGCGAATGCCCGGGAATAGCGTCGAACGGTCTGCTATACCGCGCGGACGCACTCTGGGTGAGTCGTTGTTGACTTTTCGTAGCGCCCGCCGTAATTATTTCGGCAGCGAATATCCGGATTGTCTGCGACGTCTTCGTTGAGCCGCCGGGGTGTGAATATATGACCGAATACGTCCGAGTGTCCGAACAGCTGGCGCTGCCTCGCGGCCGGGTCGATCCGATCATGGCCACCGCTCGGCGGCTCGACACATATCCGGTCCACGTCTGCCTCGACGAGAACACCGCGCTCGCGCGCCTGTGCGCCGAGATCGACGGCCGCCGGGTCGCCCTGGTCACCGACGACACCGTGCTCGCGCTGCACGCGCGCCGCCTGACCGAACGCCTGGTCGCCACCGGACTCGACGTGGTCACCACCTCCTTCCCGGCCGGTGAGGCCAGCAAGAGCCTGCGCACCGCGAGCACGCTGCTCGACTGGCTGGCCGAAACCTCGCTGGCGCGTCGGGACATCCTGCTGGCGGTCGGCGGCGGCGTGGTGATGGACACCGTCGGCTGGGTGGCCAGCGCCTACATGCGCGGACTGCCGTACATCAACGTGCCCACCACGCTGCTCGCGCACGTGGACGCGGCCCTGGGCGGCAAGGTGGCCATCGACCACCCGTCCGCGAAGAACCTGATCGGCGCCTTCTACCAACCCCGCGCGGTGGTCTCCAACGTCGGCTATCTGAGCACCCAGGACGATCGTGGACTGCGCGCCGGACTGGCCGAGGCGATCAAGACCGGGATCATCGCCTCCCCGGAGTTGTTCGAGCTGATCGAGCATCGGCACGCGGCCGTGCTGGCCGCCGAACCCGGGCCCACCGCCGCCCTCGTGCATGCCTCCAGTGTGCTCAAGTGCCGCCTGATCGCCCGTGATCCGTACGAGCGGGACCTGCGCCGGCCGCTGAACTTCGGGCACACCATCGGACACGCGGTGGAGACCGCGACCGGCTACGGCCCGGTCCTGCACGGCGAGGCGGTCGCGTTCGGGATGGCCTGCGCGGCGCGGATCGCCGAACGCCGCGGGCTGCTCGACCCGGCCCTGCTCGCCCGGGTGACCGGGCTCCTCGACCGGGTGCGACTGCCCACCACGCTCGCCGCGTTGCCCGCGCGGCTCGATCCGGCGACCACCGTCGAGGCGCTGGGGCAGATCCGCAAGATCCGGGACGGCCGGCTGCGTTTCGTACTGCCCACCGCGCTCGGCGAGACGGTGATCACCGACGACGTCACCGACGAGGAGATCCACGCCGCGCTCGTGGTCTCCGCCGGATCCGAGGCCACCCTGGCACGCACCCACGGAGGTACCGATGGCTGAACCCGCCGGGCTGGACGTGTTCGTGGTCGGCGGGGTCGGCGTGGACGTCATCGTACGGGTGCCGGAACTGCCTTTACCGATAAGCGACTTCAAGGTGCCGCCGATCCGCAGCTATGTCGCGCACACGGGTAACGGGGTGGCCCTGGGCTGTCGGGCGTTGGGGCTGCGCACCCATCTCGCCGCCGTGCTCGGCGAGGACCCGGAGGCGGACTTCGTGCTCGCGCACTACGCGCGACACGGGCTGTCCTTCGCACATGCCACCGACCCCGCCGGCACCCCGCGCAGCGTGAACCTGGTCGGTCCGGACGGCGAACGACTCTCCCTGCACGACAGTCGGTTGCCGAAAGACCTGGTGGTCGACCCCGACCTGTACCGCCCCGCGCTGGCCCGGACCCGGCACGCGCACGTGTCGATCGGCGGCTGGTCGCGGGCCGCGCTGGCGGAGGCGATCGAGGCGGGCGTGTCCACCTCGACCGACCTGCACGGTTGGGACGGCAAGGACCCCGGCCGGGCCGACTTCGCCTACGGTGCCGAACTGGTGTTCACCTCCACCAACCGGCTCGGCGACCGGGTCGAGGAGGCCGCGCGGGACCTGCTCGCCCGGGGCCGGGCGAAGATCGTGGTCGCGATGGCGGGCGGTCGGGGCAGCTATCTGGTGGTCCCGGATCGGCCGCTGTGGCACGTACCGGCACTGGCCATGCGGGCCGACGAGGTGGTGGACACCAACGGGGCCGGGGACAGCTACGTCTCCGGGTTCCTGTACGCCTACCTCGCCGGCCGCGACTGGGCCGGCTGTGCCGCGGCGGGCACCCGTGCGGGAGCGCACGCGGTCCGCACCGCCGGTACGCACACCTCGTTCATCACGGCGGAAGAGCTGGATCGTGCGGTGTCCTGACGGAGTCGGAGGGCGGCTCGGGGTGGCCGGGCGGCGTTCCGGGTCCGGTGGGCGTCGCGGTTCCGGGCGATGTCGTGCCGCCGGGCGGGCTCGGTGTCAGGATCCCGTCCGGGGTGACGATGGCGTCGCGGACCGTACTGCCGGCGGCGACCGTGGCGCCCGGCAGCACCACCGAGCGCAGTACGGTCGCACCCGGTTCGAGGTGGCAGCCCGGGTGGAGCACGCTGCGCTCGACCCGCGCCCCCGGTGGTACCCCGGTGCCCAGCAGACTCCCGTCGGCGTACCGGGGGAACCCCTCCCCCAGGCCCGCGAGGGTGCGCGGCAACAGTTCGGCGGGAATCGGGTGCGGCCGGTCGAGCAGCCGCGACTGTTCGTCCCGGTAACGCTCGACGGTGCCGATGTCGGCCCAGTGGTCGGCCACCCGATACGCCGTCACCCGATCGCCCCTGGCGATCATCGCGGGCAGTACGTCGCGGCTGATGTCGTGTTGCCAGCCCGCCTCGCCGCGCCCGGCCAGCATCGCCAACACCTCGCGCAGCGCGGCGATCCGGAACACGCAGAACGCGGTGAACACCAGGTCGGAGGTCGGCCGCGCGGGCTTCTCGACCAGGGCCCGGACCCGGCCGTCGGGATCGGTCTCGACCATGCCGAACAGGTGCACCCAGCGGCGCTCGATGCGCTGAACGCCGATCGTGCAGTCGGCGTCGGCGGCACGATGCGCGGCGAGCATCGGCGCGTAGTCGAACACGTAGACGTGGTCCGCGTGTTGGATCAGCAGATCGCGCGCGCCCGGGGCGAACAGGTATTCCGCGTTGGCCAGCAGCGCGTCGGCGGTGCCGCGTTCGGCGGGCCGGGCGGGCAGGATCGCCCCGGGGCCGGATCGGGCCAGGGTGTCGTGCGGACCGAAGTGCAGGCGGGTGCCCGGGTGTTCGTCCCAGTGCGCGATCAGGTGCCGGACCAGGTCGGACTCGCGGTGCTGGGAGAGCAGGACCAGCTCGGGCAGGCCGGAGCGGATCGCGTTGGCCACGCTGAAGTCGACCAGGCGGCAACTCGCGGCGTACGGGACGAGCGGCTTGCAGACGGTCGCGGTGAGCGGGCCCATCCGCTCGCCCAGGCCGCCCGCGAGCAGACCGCCGCGTACTCCGTCGAGCGTCACCAGGTCCGCCCCGGGGCGACACCGGCGGGGATCAGTGTGCGCAGCAGCGTCAGCGAATTGGCGATGCCCTGCTCCGTCGGCAGTAGGGCGTCCTCGTGTTCCACGTAGATCACTCCCCGGTAGTCGTCGTCGAGCAGCGCGGCCACGATGGCCGGCCAGGGCAGGGTGCCGGCGCCGAGGGCACGGAACCGGATCGCCGGGCCCGGGCCGTAGCGCGACCAGCCCGCGCCGCGCGGCGATTCGGTGTCGGACCAGCGCTGGAGGTCCTTGGCGTGCACGGCGGCCAGTCGCCGGCCCCAGCCGCGGACGCAGGCCACCGGGTCGTATCCGATGGCGGCGAGGTTGGCGGGATCCACGCACAGGTGCACCCCGCTCGCGCCGGAGAGCAGCGCCCGCGTGCTGGCCGGGTCGTACGCCACCTGCTTGGGATGCGGCTCGATCACCACGCGTACGCCCAGCGTGTCCGCCAGTTCCAGCACCGGGCGCGCGGCGAGTACCCACGCGTCCACGTTGTCCTGCCAACTCACCTCGCTGCCCGACCAGGAGAACCAGCGGGCCAGATCGGGCACGCCCAGCATCAGCCGCACCAGCGGCGCGCCCACCCCGGCGGCGAACCGCACCGTCCCGAGCGCGGCGCGCACCCCGAACGCCCGCTTGGCCTCGGCGCTGCCGACCGACACCGCGTCGGTATGCGGCCCATGCGGCCCCAGCACGAGCTGGGTGTCCCGGCTGTTGCTCACACACCCGACCTCGACGCCGGCCGCCGCACACCGCTCCCGGACGTCGCGTTGATGGCCCGGATCCTCGAGGCGGGCCGCGTCCACCAGCGCGAAGCCACGATCGACCGGCAGATCGACGACGCCCACCCCGACGTCCCGAGCCACCGCCAACGCCCCCGCCAATCCGTACGGCGCCAGCGCGGCAAGACAGATCCCGAGCCGAATGGGCGCGGCGGCGGGGGCGGCTCGGGGCGCGCCCGGGTCGGGTGGTGCCGGTGGGGTCCGGGTTCGGTCTCCGGGTCCGGCGGGGCTCCTGTCTCCGGGTCCGGCAGGGCTCCGGTCCTCGGGCCCGGCGGGGCTCCGGTCCCCGGGCCCGGCGGGGCTGCGGTCCTCGGGTCCGGCGGAGCTCCGGTCTCCGGGTCCGGCAGGGTCCCGGACCTCGGCTCGGGTGGGGCTCCGGTCTTCGGCTCCGGTGGGGTTTCGGGTCATCGGCGGTCCCCCTCGTTCGGTTGCTTTTCGCTTCCTCACAGGTGGCGGATGTGTGCCCAACCCTTGGGCGGTGAACCCTCGTTCGCCCGCAGGGCGGCGTACACCGCGTCGACCGGATCGGCGATCACGGTCGGCGATTCGGCCGCGCCGAGTTCGGTGACCACACGGCGGCTCAGCTCGGCCGCATACGGCGGACAGCCCCGGAACACACCGCCGTTGAGCACGACGCGCCAGGTGCCGCTCAGGCCCGCCGCGTCCCGGGCCGCGCGTACCCCGTCGACCAGATCGTCGAGGCCCGCCCGCACCACCTCGCCCGCCACCGTGTCGCCCGCCTGCCACGCCGCGCACACCTCGGGCGCCAACGCGGCCACCGCGCTCTTGGGAAACGGCTCCGCGGCCAGCCGGCGGGCCAGTTCGCGCGCACCCCGGGCGGCGAACAGCGTGGTGGGCCGCCCGCGCCCGTCCGCGCCGCGTACGGCGGCCCGCAACCCGGCCGCGCCGAGCGCGTACGCGCTGCCCTCGTCGCTGCCCAGGTACTCGCATCCCCCGATCACCACCGGCGGCCCCGCGTCGGGCCCGGAACCCGCCACGCAGGCCGACCCCGTCCCGGCCACCACGACCACCCCCCGCCCGGCCGTCGGCGGCGCGAGCAGCAGCGGCGGTACGTCCCCGGAGACCACCAACCGCCCCACCAGGCCCTGTTCGCGCGCCAACACGGCCAATCGATCGATCTCCGTCGGCGCGGTGTCCATGGTGACCGCGGCGCTCGCGAACCAGCCCGACGCGGGCGCCCCGGCCAGGTCCGCGGCGATCTCGGCCAGCAGCCGCGCCAGCGTCTCCTCGGCCACCGCGCCCGCCGACGCGGGGTTCACCGACTCCCGGGTGTACCGCGTGTCGCCCACCCTGGCCGTGGTGCGCGTGCCACCGGCGTCGATCGCCCAGTACTCCACCGTCGAAAACCTCCGCAGTCCGTCGAAATCGCCCGCCGCCGATCACGCTATCGGTGCCGAAGGCCGGCTCGGGGTAGTGGTGGAGAGATACGGTGGGCGACACTCTCGGTCACCTGGGATGGACGGAGTGTGCATGCGATACGGCGGCGGTGTGCTCGGTCTGCTTGCCCCGGCGACGAGTTGGGGGCTGTTCTGGGGTGGTTGGGCCGCGCTGCTGCCCACCCTCCAGGACGAACTCGGTTTGAACGACGGGAAACTGGGCCTGGCGCTGTTCGCGGTCCCGGTCGCGGCGGTGCCCGCGATGTTGCTGACCGGGCCGCTCGCGCGCCGGCTCGGCCCGCGTACGTTGCCCCTGGTCACCCTCGGATTCGCGGTCGGCACGCTCGCCGTCGCGATGGCCGGGGCGCGCTGGACGTTCGCCGCCGCGCTGTTGCTGATCGGGGCGACCAGCGGGGCGATCGAGGTGGCGCTCAACGCCACCACCGCCGCGCGCGAGGCGCTGACCGGCGAGCGGCTGTTCCACCGGATCCAGGCGGCCACCCCGCTCGCGATGGTCCTGGCCGCCCCGGCGGTCGGTCTCGCGCTGCACGCGGGGGCGTCGGCGCGGGCGATCCTGGTGACGATCGCCGTCCTGGTCGCACTGAGCGCGGCGGCGGCGATCGACCGCCGGCCATGGCAGGAGCAGGCCACCGGGCCACCCGGACCGGAGCGCGCCGAGCGGGCGAACGGCCGTCTCCTGATCGCCCTTTCGGTGGTCGGCGCGGTCGGCGGCACGGTGCTGCTGATGGAGAACACCGTCGAGCAGTGGGGCGCGATCCACCTCACCGACAACCTCGGCACCGGCCCGTTCCTCGCCTCGTGCGGCCCGGCGGTCTACATGGCGGGCCTGTCCGCCGGCCGCCTGCTCGCCCAGTGGCGCGGCGAACGGGTCGGCGACGCCGCGCTGATCGTCGGCGGCGGCGCGCTCGGCGGCCTGGGCCTGGCCCTCGCGGCGGCGGCCTGGTCCGCCCCGACCACCCTCGCCGGCTTCGCGCTCGCCGGCATCGGCCTGGCGCCGGTGTTGCCCACGCTGCTCGCCGCGACCGGTCGCGCGATCGCCCCGAGCCGGCGCCCGCAGGCGATCTCGCTGGTCACCACCGTGTCCTACGCCGGCTTCCTCGGCGCCCCGCCGCTGGTCGGCACCCTGGCCGGCCGGCTGGGTTTGGGCACCGTGTTCGGCATCGTCGCGCTGTGCGGGGTAGTGGTGATGGTGGGCGCACGATCGTTGCGGCTGCTGCCCGCCGAGACCGGCCCGGGCCCGTCCGGCCCGGACGGCGATCCCGACGATCCGGGCGGCCCCGGCGGCCCCACCGAAGGTGATCGTTTCCACCCGCCGCACCATCCGCGTCCGCCGCACCGGAAGGGAGTCGCCCGATGACCCGGGTCCTGCTGTTCGGATCGGGGTACATAGCCGGCCACGTCGGCACCCGGTTGACCCGCCTCGGCCACGGCGTCGTGCTCGGTTCGCGGCGACGCCCCCGCACCCCGGAGACCCGGGGGCTGCGCTGGCTGCCGGTGGACGTGGCCGATCCGCGCGAGGTGCGCACGGTGGTCGACGCGGTCCGCCCCGACGCCGTGGTGGCCGCGCACGGGCCCTCGGACATCACCCGGTGTGAGGCCGACCCGGCGGGCACGGCCGCGGTACACGTCGCCGGTGCCCGCAACGTGGTGGCGGCGCTGGCCGGGCGGGCCGCGCGAATGGTGCTGATCTCCACGGACAACGTCTTCCCGGGCCACGCGGACAGTTGCGCCGAGTCCGCGCCGACCTCCCCCGCCAACGCCTACGGGCGGGCCAAGCTCGCCGCCGAGGCCGCCTACCTGGTCGGCGGCGACGCGCTGGTGTTGCGGGTCAGCCTGGTGTACGGCTGGGACCGGACCGGACTGCGGCCGAACTTCTTCACCATGTGCGCCGAACGGCTCGGCGCGGGCGCGCCCGTGGCGGTGCCGGACGAGCACTGGAACACCCCGGTGCTGATCGACGACGTCGCGGCCTGGACCGCCGCGCTGCTCGACTCGCCGCACACGGGGGTGGTGCATCTGGGCGGGCCGCGCCGGCTCTCCCGGGTGCGGTGGGCCCGGCACATCGCGGCGGTACACGGCGTGGACCCGGCGCTGGTGACCGCCGTGCCGCAGCGGGACACCGGGTACGCCTGCCGCCCGCGCAACGCGTGCCTGCACAGCGAACGCGCCGCGCACCTGCCGGAATTGCGCGGCCTGGACCCGGTCGACGTGTTCGCGGCCGACGCGGCGCTGATCGCGGCCGTGGTCGGGCCGACGGGCTCGACCGGGCCCTCCGGATCCACCGCTTCGACCGCTTCGACCGCTTCGACCGCTTCGACCGCTTCGACCGCCGACCCGAGCACCCTCGCGCCGCGCGCCGCCCTCGACACCTCGGCCGCCCTCGACGCTTCAGCCGTTTTCGACGCTTCAGCCGTTTTCGGAAGGGACCAGCCCTGATGGACCGTCATCTGTTCCTGGCCAGCAAGCGTGCCGCGGTCAGCTACGCCCCCGATCCGGTGACCGGCGCGTTGCGCCCCTGGCTCGCGCCCGGCGGCACCGGCAACGTGGTCGCCGAACAGGCGGGCGTGCTCGACGTGACCTGGATCGCCAGCGCGGACACCGACGACGATCATCGGGCGGCCCTGGAGAACCCGAACGGCCTGAGTCTGCGGCTGCGTTCGGGCCGCGACATCCGGGTCCGGCTGCTGCGGCACGACCGGGACACCTTCGACGTCGTGCAGAACTTCATGACCGCGCAGCTGATGTGGGCCGCGAACAACTACGGCTGGGACCGGTGGACCACACCGACCTTCGGCGCCGAGACCTACACCGCCCTGGAGCGATTCACCGAGTTCACCGAGGACTTCGCCGGTGCCCTGCTCGCCGACTCGGCCGACGTCGCCGATCCGGTGTACCTCGTGCACGACTACCAACTCGTCGGCGTACCGGCCCGGTTGCGCGCGGTGCGGGCGACCGCGCCGATCCTGCTGTTCGTGCACATCCCCTGGCCCTCGCCCGACTACTGGCGGATCCTGCCGCGCGCACTGCGGGTGGGCCTGCTCGAAGGCATGCTGCCGGCGACCACGATCGGCTTCTTCGCCGAGCGGTGGTGCCGCAACTTCCTGGACTGCGTGGCGGATCTGATACCCGACGCCGACGTGGACCGCAACGCGGGCGTGATCCGGTGGCGCGGCCGGCGCACGGGTGTGCGCACCATGCCGCTCGGCTACAGCCCGCGCGCGCTCGACGCGGACCATCCGCGCCTGCCGACGGGGATCGCGGACTGGGTGGGCGACGCGCCCCTGGTGGTGCACAGCGGCCGGACCGACCCGATGAAGAACGCCGAACGCGCCGTCCGGGCCTTCGTGGCCGCCCATCGCCGGGATCCCCGGGTGCGCTCCTCCCGGATGCTGGTCCGGATGAATCCGAACCGGCTCTACGTCGAGGCGAACGCCGACTACGTCCGGCGCGTGGAATACACGATCGCCGAGGCGAACGCCGAACTGGGCCCGGACACCGTGCGGTTGCACTGCGACAACGAGGTGGAGCACACCATCGGGTGCTTCCGCCGGGCCGACGCGCTGATCTTCAACTCGACGGTGGACGGCCAGAATCTGAGCACCTTCGAGGCCCCGCTGGTCAACGAGCGCGACGCGGACGTGATCCTGTCCGAGATGTGCGGCGCGGCGGAGATCCTGGCCCCGGTCTGCCGCACGGTCAACCCGTTCGACCTGGTCGAGCAGGCCGACGCGCTGATCGCCGCGCTGACCGCCTCCCCCGCCGAACGGGCCGCGGCGGCCGAGCGGCGGCGCAAGGTGGCCGAGCCGTGGACGCTGGAGGCCTGGGTCCGCACCCAGTTGGAGCGGCTCGACGCGGACCACCGCGATGACTGAGTCGGCCGAGGAGCGCGCCGCCGCGACCGCCCGGGTCGCGCAGTACCGACTGGGCGAGGCGCAGTTGGTGCGCGGCGAGGGCATCCGCTCGTGGGACGCGAGCGGCCGGGAATACCTGGACTGCGTGTCCGGGACGTTCAACCTGATCCTCGGCCACCACCACCCCGAGGTGATGGCCGCCGTCCGCGCGCAGACCGAGGAACTGGTCTTCGCCTCATCGGCGTTCCGCACCGAGTCCACCGACCGCCTGATGCGCGACCTGGCCGCGCTCGCGCCGGCGGGCCTGACCCGGGTGAACCTGCGCAGCAGCGGCGGCTCGACCGCCAACGAGGGCGCGATCAGGATCGCCCAGCACCACACCGGCCGGCGCGACGTGATCGTGCCGTTCCGGGGCCACGTGGGCCAGACCATCGCCGCCGCCGCGTACAACGGCAGCAGTCGTATGCGGGCGCCGTTCCACACACCGCCGCTCGGCGCGGTGCACGTGCCCGACGCCTACTGCTTCCGCTGCTTCTACCGGCAGACCCCGGACAGCTGCGGCATGTTGTGCGTGAGCCGGATCGAGGACTTCATCGCGTACGCCAGTTCGGGCAGCGTGGCGTGTGTCCTGATCGAGCCGATCAGCGGAATGGGCGGCAACATCGTGCCGCCGCCGGGCTATTTCCCGGCCCTGCGGGCCCTGTGCGACGAGCACGGGATCGTCTTGATCTTCGACGAGATCCAGACCGCGTTCGGCCGCACCGGGCAGATGTTCGCGGCCGATCTGTTCGGCGTGGTCCCGCACATGATGACCGTCTCGAAGGGGCTGACCGGCAGCGGACTGCCGCTCGCGGCGATCCTGACCGAGGAGCGCATGGCCGACTGGGATCGCTCGCTGCACGGCTTCACCTACGGCGGCCACAACCTGGCCGCCGCGGCGGCGGTCAAGACGCTGGAGATCGTGCGGCGGCCGGGTTTCCTGGAGAACGTCCGCCGGACCGGCGCGATCCTGACCGAGCGGCTGGGCGCTCTGCGGCGGGAGCATACGATGCTCGGCGACGTGCGCGGGCCCGGGCTGATGATCGGCCTCGAACTGGTGCGCCCGGACGGGGGCAAGGCTCCGGAACTCGCGCACGCGTTCCAGCGCGCGCTGCACGCGCGGGGTGTGCTGACCCGGGTCTCCGAGCACGGGCTCGGCAATGTCATCGAGTTGCGTCCGCCGCTGATCCTGACCCCGGCGGAGGCGCACCTGATCGCCGACCGGTTCGGCGAGGCGCTGGCGGTGGTGGCCGCCGAGGCGGTCGGGCGGACCACACTCGTGCCCCGAGTCGGCACCGCTCGCCCGGATCGGGCGGGATGAGGGTCGAGTTGGGCCCGCACGGCCCGCACCTGCGGCTCGGCCGACCGCACCCGCCGACGGGCGAGCATCGGGTGCGGATCCGGGTCGAGTTGGCCGGCCTGTGCCGCTCCGATCTCAAGGAGGTGGCGCGCGAGCGACACGGTCCGAGTCAGTTCGGCCACGAACTGGTGGGCGTGGTCGCCGAGTCGACCCTGCCCGAGGCGCTGCCGCTCGGTGCCCGGGTGGCCCTCGATCCCAATGTGCCGCTCGCGCGCACGAGCGGCTTCGCCACCGAGATGTACGCGGCCGGCCCGGTCGATCGGTTGACCGCGGCGCTGCCTCGGATCCCGGCCGAACTCTCGGACCGACAGGCGGTCTTCGCCGAACCGCTGGCCTGCGCCGAGCACTGCGTCGCGACCCTGGTCGGGCACACCGGCGTCCCCCTGCTCGGTCGGCGCGTGGTGGTGTTCGGCGCGGGCGCGGCCGGTCTGTGGATCGCCCGTCTCGCCGAACTCGCGGGCGCCGAGGTCACGTTGGCCAACCGCAGCACCGATCGCACCGAGTTCCTGCGGGCGCGCGGCTTCGAGGTGCGGCCGACCGTGGGTCTGCCGGCGTCGGCCTTCGCCGTGGCCGTGATCGCGACCAGCTTCGTGCGCCCGGAGATTTTGGCCCAGGCCCTGCGCACGCTCGTCCCCGACGGCCTGGCCCTGCTCTACGGCGGCACCGCCCCGGGCGACCGACTCCCGGACCTGGCCTGCGATCTGGACCGGGTCCGCCGCCGCGAGCAGGCGGTGCGCACCACCTGGGCGGGTCGGCCGGTCACCGTGGCCGGCAGCTACGGCACCGGCCGCGCCGACTTCGCCGCCGCGCTGGCGGTGTTGCCCAAGTTGCCCGTCGAGCGTCTGGTGACCGCGGAGATCACCCTCGCCGAACTGCCGGCCGTGCTGCGCGCACAGGTGAGCGGTCGGCCGCTGGGCAAGACGCTGATCCGACCGCGAGCCGCGACCGCCCCCGCGAACGCGACGTAGGATCCGGGACATGACGATCCCCCTGGGTGATTCCGCCCGCAAACTCCTCGACGCGGCGTACCCGGCCGTACTGGCCACGGTGAACCGGGACGGCAGCCCGCAGACCTCGGTGGTGTGGGTCGGTCGCGACGGCGACGACATCCTCGTCTCCACCCAGGCCGGCCGGCTCAAGGACCGCAACCTCCGCCGCGAACCGCGCGCGAGCCTGACCATCTACGACCCCGTCGACTCCGACGTCTACGTCGAGGTGCGCGGCACCACCACGATCACCGAGGACGTCGGCCGCAGGCTCGCGGTCGAGTTGGCCGAGAAGTACGAGGGCCCCGGCGCCGGCGACGAGTACCTGAACCTGCCGCCGGAGTCGGTGCGCGTGGTCGTGCGCCTGACCCCGACCCGAATCACCGGCACCGCGACCGACTGAGCACCGGCACCGCCCCGCGAACCGGGCGACCGCGGCGCGGATACCGCGACCGCGCGCGGTGGTCGTCGTCGCGGCATGGCACGGCAAGGTGACCCGTGTACTCATATCCGGGCACTCGTCCCGGTCCGCCCGGTTCAAGACTTGCACAAGTCTGCCGCCCGGAGCCCCGCGCCCGTTGACCCGCTCGCACGGCGACCCCTAGATTCCGGATCGACCTCGCGTCGCGACGAGGAAGCCGGTGGGACTCCGGCACGGACGCGCCACTGTGATCGAGCCGTCGACCCGCGCGAGCGGGGTATCGGCGGCCGTGAGTCAGACCCTCCCGCGACGCACCCCGCACACGGGCGCGTTGCCCCGAAGGAGGATTCCGTGGCTCAGGCTGCCGTTCCCCGTCCCGCCGCCACACCGATCGCGATCCCGGTCCGGGCGATCGTGCCCTGGGCCGCCTTCGCCGGGGCGTTCCTGCTGTTCCTGATCTACTTCGTCGCCTCCGAGCAGGGCGCGGTCGCGCTCTTCTCGGGTACCGGCGTGCACGAGTTCGTGCACGACGGGCGCCACCTGCTCGGCTTCCCCTGCCACTGACGGCCGCGCGATCGTGCGGCCGCACGGTCGCGCCGTGAGGCATGTTCGGCGCGGCCCTCGATCGAGGGTCGCCGCACAGGGAGTCGACATCACGCATGGTGCGAAATCTGTTGATCCGCGGCATGCTCACCGGCGTTCTCGCCGGGGCACTGGCGTGGGTGTTCGCGTGGGTCTTCGGTGAGCCGCAGATCCGCGACGCGATCGCGTTCGAGGAGCACGGACACGAGGCCGGCGCGGCCGGCGATCATCCCGAGGAGGAGGTC
The DNA here is from genome assembly GCF_003967355.1 of Embleya hyalina. GTDB lineage: Bacteria > Actinomycetota > Actinomycetes > Streptomycetales > Streptomycetaceae > Embleya > Embleya hyalina. Next base: position 89,211 of record NZ_BIFH01000048.1, read on the forward strand.
GTCAGCCGGGGCGTGCAGAGCACGATCGGCATGCTGACCGGGGTCGGTGTGTACGGGATCGCGATCGGCGGCCTGTTCGCGCTGGTCTTCGCGTTCGCGTACGGCCGGATCGGCCCGTTCCGGCCCAGGGCCACCGCCGGGTTGTTGGCGCTGCTCGGCTTCGTGGCGGTGATCGTGGTGCCGTTCCTGAAGTATCCGGCGAACCCGCCGGCGGTCGGCGACTCGGACACCATCGGGCGGCGTACCGCGCTGTACTTCGGCATGCTCGCGCTGTCCGTGCTGTTCGCGGCGGCGGCGGTGATCCTGGCCCGGCGGCTGACCGACCGGCTCGGGGCCTGGAACGCCGTCCCCGTCGCGGTGGGCGGTTTCCTCGTCGCGGTGGGGATCGCGATGTGGGCGATGCCGACGGTGAACGAGGTGCCGGCCGAGTTCTCGGCCACGGTGCTCTGGCGATTCCGGGTGGCCTCACTCGGCGTGCACGCCATCATCTGGACCACGTTCGGCCTGGTGTTCGGCCTGTTCGCAGAGCGCGTCCTGCGACCAGCGGCCAACCCCAGGCCCGACCCCCGGATCCCGGCCGCCGCCGGTTGACCGGACCGGTCCACCCCGGTGTCACGGCCACCCCGGCCGCAACACCACCCGCCGGTCGGGCGCCCTCCAGGCCCCGACCGGCACCCGAGACCAACCAGCCGCACCGGCGCCCGAGACCAATCAGCCCGGCCGGCGTTTGGGACCAAGTAGCCCGGCCGGCGCTTGAGGCCAAACAGCCCGGCCGGCGCTTGAGGCCAAACAGCCGGGCCGGCGTTTGAGGCCAAGTAGCCCGGCCGGCGCTTGAGGCCACCTCGGCCGGAGGCCGGGTCACCCTCAGCCCGGCCGGCGCCTGAGGCCAAACGGGACCGGGCCCGCCCGGCAAACTCCCGGTAATCCACGCGCGTGGCGCCCACCACCTCCGTACGCTGCGAGACCATGCGCAAGATCGTCGTCGTCGGCGTCGGCGGCACCGGCAGGCCCGAGTTGGCCGACGCCCTGGGTACCCGACTCGACCTCCCCGTCACCCACCTGGACACCCTGTACCACCGGGAGGATCGAACCACCGCCCCGGCCGAGGAGTTCGCCGACGCGCAACGCGCGCTGGTCGCCCGGCCCGGGTGGATCGTGGTCGGCAACTACGCCTCCACACTGCCGATCCGGCTGAAGGCGGCGGACGCCGTGGTCTTCCTCGACATCCATCCGCCGGCCGCGATCACCGCCATGCTGGCCCGCCGCCGACACCCCGAGGCGGGCGATCACGACCGGCTCGACCCGAGCGTCCTGCGCTCCGTCCTGGCCTACCGGCACTCGGTCCGCCCCCGGGTGCGCCGACTGCTCGCCGCACACGCCGCGCCGGAGGTCCCGGTACACACCTTCACCACCCGTCGCGCCGCCGACCGCTGGCTCGCCGGCCTGCCGACGAACGGCTGAGCCGGCAACGGGCGGACGGTCAGCGGCTGTCCCGCTGGTCCAGGCCCGACCCCGGCGCTATCTCCGGCGCGTCGAGCAGCGAGGACTCGACGCCGCCGACACCCCAGCCGTACGCGAGCTTGTGCACCTCCAGCACGAAGAAGGAGTCGGTGGAGAGCACCCCGTCGATCAACAGCAGGCGCCGGTTGAGCAGATCGGTGAAGTGGTCGGTGTCCCGGCAGATCACCTCGACCATCACGTCGTACTGTCCGGCGACCATCACCACGTACGACGTCTCGGGCAACTCGCGCAGCTCCCGGCACACTTCCCGGGCGCTGCCGGGCCGTACCCGCATGCCGATCATCGCGAGCCGGTCGAACCCGATGGTGAGCGGGTTGGCGATGCCGACGATCTGGAGCGTCCCGCTCTCCTCCAGGCGCTGCACCCGATAGCGCACCGAGGACGCCGGGATGCCCAGGTCCTCGGCGATCTGCTTGTACGCGCGCCGGCCGTCGGCCTGGAGGATGGCGATGATGCGCCGGTCGATGTCGTCCAGCGGACCTGCAGGGGTCATGCGGCTGCTCCGGGTCTGGTGCGGCGCCGGGTTCGGCGCGTGTGCCTGGTCCTGATCTCCGGCGGCCATCTTCCCCTGTTCCCACCGGTCCTCGGATCCGACGCCCGCGTGGTTCACGAGTCGAAGCCCAGTCCGAGTCGGTCCAGCGAGCGCAGCCACAGGTTGCGTCCGCCGTGCGCGTCCTCGCGGGCCATCGACCAGCGGGTGGCCTGGATGCCGATCCAGCGTGCGGGCTCGGGCGGGAACGGGATCGGCTTGCGCTTGATCATGGTGAGTTCGGTACGTTCCGACCGGGTGCCGGCGAGCAGGTCCAGCATCACCTCGGCGCCGAACCGGGTGGCCCCGACACCGAGTCCGGTGAAGCCGAGCGCGTAGCCGACCCGGCCGGCCGCGGCGGTGCCGGCGAACATGCAGAACCGGGTGGTCGAGTCGATCACGCCGCCCCACGCGTGCGAGAAGGCGACGTCGGCGAGCGGCGGGAACGTCGCGGCGAACTGCTCCGCGAGGACGTCGAAGGTCTCCGGGCGCTGGGTCAGCGCCTCGTCGACCCTGCTGCCGAACGGGTAGATGGCGTCGTAGCCGCCCCACAGGATGCGGTTGTCGGCGGTCTTGCGCAGGTAGTGGAACTGGTTGCCCGCGTCGGTGACGCCGTGCTCGCCGGTCCAACCGATCGCGGCGAGTTGTTCGTCCGTCAGCGGCTCGGTGGTGAGCGCGTAGTCGTACACCGGGACCATGCTCAGGCCGAGCCGGCGCAGCAGCGGCGGGTAGATGTTGGTGGCGAGCGCGACCCGGCGGGCGGCGACGAGCCCGTAGGCGGTGCTCAGCCGGACCGCGTCGGCGGGCTTGGTGTCGATCGCGGTGACCTCGGTGCGCTCGACGATCCGCACACCGGCGTCCAGGCAGGCCTGGCGCAGCCCCCAGACCAGGCGCGCGGGATCCAGGAGCGCGTAGTCGGGCTGCCACACGCCGGCCGCCCACAGCGGCGAGTCGACGTAGGCGCGCAGCGCGTCCCCTTCCAGGTATTCGGTCTTCTCCCCGTGGCGATTGGCCACCCCCACCGACGCCCGCAACGACTCGGCCTGCCAGGGAGTGGCGGCGACGGCGACCTTGCCGGTACGCCCGAATCCACAGTCGATCCCATGCGCGTCCAAGTCCCGCTCGAACGCGTCGAGATTGCGCGCACCCAGGCGCTGCAACGTATCGATCTCATCCGGCCAGCGCTGGAGCCCGTTGGCCAGCCCATGGGTGAGACTCGGCGAACAGAACCCCCCGTTGCGCCCACTGGCGGCATGCCCACAGGTGCCCTGCTCCACCACGAGCACGTCCCGCCCGGGATCCCGCTGCTTGGCGATCAACGCGGTCCAAAGCCCGGTATACCCGCCACCGACCACGGCCAGATCGACCCGAACGTCCCCCACCAGCCGCGCCAACGGCTCGGGACGCTCGATCCGATCCAACCAAAACGGCTCCTGGGCAGCATCACGCAAGGCAATGCGGTGACTCGGGCTCATGCGGTTCCCTACGGGATAGTGACCGGAATTCCAAAGGTCAAGCCAACGCGGCCTCAAACACCGACCGGGCCATCAACGGCCCGACCCACAAAATCCAGCCCGACCGGCCCTTGAGACCACGGCCGAAGGCCGGACCAATCAGCCCGGCCGACGCCTGAGGCCAAACAGCCCGGCCGGCGTTTGAGGCCAAACAGCCCGGCCGACGCTTGAGGCCAAACAGCCCGGCCGGCGTTTGAGGCCAAGTAGCCCGGCCGGCGCCTGAGGCCACACAGCCCGGCCGGCGCTTGAGGCCACCTCGGCCGGAGGCCAGGTCGCTCTCCGGCGCCGGCAGGCAAACGCGGCTACAGGTTGATCACGCCCGTACGGAGATCGGACATGTCCAGAAGCGTGTGCTTGCCCCCGATCCGCCCCCACCCCGTACCCCGATTCCCGGCCCCGCCGAACGGCATGTTCACGTCCCAGAAACACGTGCTGTCGTTCACCACGACCTGCCCCACCGCCATCTCCTCCACGAACCGATACGCCGCCCGCATGCTCCGCGTGAACACCGCCCCCTGAAGCCCCAACTTGTCGTCGTTGGCCAGGCGCAACGCATCGTCCTCGTCCACCGCCGTGATGATCGGCACCACCGGCCCGAACGACTCCTCCCGCGACAGCAGACTGTCCACGGGAACCTCGTCCACCACGGTGAACTCGTAGTACAGGTCGGTCGGCATCCCCACCCGGCGCTTGCCGCCGACAAGCACCTTCGCACCCCGCTCGTGCGCGTCCGCGATGTGCCGATCCATCTTCGCGGCGACACCCTCGTTGTTCAGCGACCCCAGGTTGGTGGCGGCATCGAACGGGTCGCCGAGCACCACGTCCTCGGCGGCCCGCAACACCGCCGCCACGAACGCGTCGTGTACCGCGTCGACCACGATCACCCGCTCGGTGGCGCAGCAGACCTGCCCGGCGCACAGGTACGCGCCGTACACCGCGGCCTTGGCGGCGGCGGCCAGATCGGCGTCCTCCAGCACGACGAGCGGCCCGTTGCCGGAGCACTCCATGATCGAGCGCTTGAGCCCGGCGGCGGCCTGGATCTTGGCGCCGGTGGCGGAGGACCCGATGAAGCCGATCGCGTCGATGCCGTCGTGCCGCACGAGCGCGTCACCCGTGGCGCCCTCGCCCGGGAGGATGTTGATCAGCCCCTCGGGCACCCCGGCGGCGACGAACGCCTCCATCGCCTTGAGCACCGTCAGCGGCGTGTTGGCCGGCGGCTTGACCACGTGCGCGTTGCCCGTGGCCAGCCCCGGGGCGACGAACTCGGCGAGCATGAGCAGCGGGAAGTTCCAGGGGGTGATGATGCCCCAGGTGCCGACCGGCGCGTAGAAGGTCCACATGCGCTTCGTGCCGTCGGTGGAGGGCATCGTCTCGCCGTGCAGCCGGACCGCGTCCTCGGCGTGCAGGTGGAAGAGCTGCGCGGCCTCCTCGATGTCGGCGACCGACTCGGCGAGCGGCTTGCCCTGCTCCAGGGTCTGGAGGCGGGCCAGCTCGTCGACCCGCTTGGTGATCTCGTCGCCGATGCGGTGACACAACTCCGCGCGCTGCCAGACGTTGACCCGGGCCCACGCGCGCTGCGCGGTGTTGGCGGCGGCGACGGCCCGGTCCAGGTCGGCGGCGGTGGGCACCGGGACGGTGGCGACGTGCTCGCCGGTGACCGGGCTGATCACGTCGTAGCCCTCGGTGCCGGAACCGTCGACGTAGGCGCCGTTGATGAAGAACTGGTGGCGGGTGGGGCCGTTGCTGCTCATGCGGGGGGATCCCTCTCTGTCCTCGGGCGGCGTGTGCTCAGACTTCATCAGCAACTTTGACCTGTCAATAGATCTCAATGAGCAACTTCGACGGCTCTCATTTGTCGAACGAACAAACAACAACCCTTGACGTGGTTGAAAACCCGGATCTATAACAGGGCCATCAGCAGGGCCACCGGCAGGGCCGACGACGGCGCCGACAGCAGCGCGTCCGGAGCCCGCGCCCCCCTCCCCCAAGCGGCCGTCCCCCGGGAACCTCCACCGGCCGCTCCCACCCCGCGAAGGGGAAACGTATGTCCGCAGCACCTCAACCGGCCGCCCCCGGCTCGACCGGTACCGCCGCCGACACCGAGGCCGGCCCGCCCGCGCTCGCCAAGAAGATGCGCTGGTACGACGGCTTCGCGATGTCCCTGACCATGCCCGCCGCGCTGATCGCCTCGCTCGGCGCCTCGATCGGCGGCCTCGGCGCGTGGGGCGCGATCGCTCTGTGGGCCGGTTCGATGCTCCTGGCCACGATCGCCAACTGGATCTACACCGAGCTGGCCGCGATGTTCCCCGAGTCGTCCGGCGGCATAGCGCACTACGCGACCGAGGGTTGGAAGAAGCGCGCGCCGTTCGTCGGCCCGCTGGCCAGCATCGGCTATTGGTTCCCCTGGACCACCGCGCTGTCCGTGTACGCGGGCATCATCGGCTCGCTGGTCCAGGCCCAGTGGTTCCAGGGGCAGGACTGGACTCTGGACCTGGGCTTCGCCGAGCTGACCTTCCCGATCGTGGTCGGCATCGCGGTGATCGTGCTGCTCTTCGGCGCGGCCATGTTCGGCCTGCACGTCGCGATGTGGGTCGTCTACGTCACCGGCGGCATGCTGCTCGTCCCGCTCGCGGTGTTCATCGTGCTGCCGTTCGCCAGTGGCGACTGGAGCGCGAGCAACCTGCACTGGAACCTGCACGGCGCGGCCGGCATCCGCGAATCGCTGGTGTGGCTGTACGTGATGGCCTGGACCTCGTTCGGCGTCGAGGTCTGCGCGACCTTCGCGCCGGAATACAAGGACACCGTCAAGGACACCTCGCGGGCACTGCGCGCGGGTGTGCTGTTCTCCCTCGGCGTGTTCGTCCTGCTGCCGCTGGCGCTGGCCGGCTACGTCGGCGAGGAGAAGATCGGGCTCGACCCGACCACCTTCTACGTCGGCGCGTTCAACGACCTGGTGGGCGGCGCGGCCGACCTGATGGTGGTCTTCCTGATCGCCTCGCTGCTGCTGATCATGATCACCGGCCTGGCCGACGGTTCGCGCGTGCTCTACAACATGGGCAAGGAGGGCACCACGATCAAGCAGGTCGGCGTGCTCAACCGGCGCGGGCGCTGATGATCGCCCTCGTGGTCAACGTGGTCATCCTGATCGCGCTCAAGACGCCGCTCGCGATCATCGTGACCGGCAACCTGGGGTACATCCTCACCCACGTACTGGCCATCTCGGGTTTCGCCATGTTGCGCCGGGACCGCCCGGACCTGGCCCGGCCGATCCGGCTGCCGAACTTCTTCGTACCGCTGGCCTGGCTGCTCGCCGCGTTCCTGGCCGTGGTGTTGGTGGTCGGCGCGACCGGCTTCTCCATCACCGGCTACGGCGGCTTCAAGGAACTGGGCATCGCCTGCGGCGTGTTGGTCATGGGCGTGGCCCTGTGGCTCTACCGCACCAGAGTCCAGGACCCGCGCGACGCGGCACACGCGGGCACTACCGGGCGGTAGTTCCGATCCGCACCGGATCAGGGCGGCTCCCGGCACCCGACACGGGGCCATCGCGCGCGTCGCGGTGGCCCCGCGGCCCCTCCGCCCGGGCACACTCGAACCATGTCCGCCGAATCGTCGCCCGCGTACGTCCTGCCGTCCCGCGTCGAGGAAGTCGCCCCCGGCATCCATCTGCGGGAGTGGACCGACGCCGATCCACCCTCCCTGATCGAGTTGTTCGACGAGATCGAGATGGCCCGCTGGACGCCGCTCGCATCCCCGTTCGATGCCGAGGCGGCCCGTGCGTTCCTCGCCGACGTCCGGCGGACCCGGGCGGAGCAGCGGGCGATCCAACTGGCGGTGACCGTCGACGGGGGTCGTCCGTGCGGCGCGGTGATGTTGTTCATCGGCGACGAAACCGGGTGCGATCGCGCCGAGTTGGCGTACGGGATCGGCGCCGGTCATCGTGGGCTCGGCCTGGCCGCGAAGTCGGTGCGGTTGATGACCGAGTATGCCTATCACTCGGTCGGCGTGCCCGAGGTGGTGCTGCGCATCCCGGCGGACAACGTGGCGAGCATCGGCGTGGCCCGGGCCACGGGATTCGTGCGCACGGACGCCCCGCCGGTGGTTCGGGATCGGCGGGGCCTCGAACTGACGTTGGATCTGTGGGTACACCGACCGGCCGAGCCGGAGCGCTGAGCGCCCGAGGTCGGGTGCCGAGCCGCTCCCCCGGGCCACCGCCGCCGGACTACGCGGGGGTGTGCGGTTTCCGCTTCGTGGTTCGGCCGGTCTGTTTCTTCGCTCGGTTGCCGCAGGTGTTCATCGAGCACCAACGGCGGGTGCCGGGGCGGGATTCGTCCAGGAACAGGGCACCGCAGAGCGGGTCGGCGCAGGCCCTGACCCGGGTGATCGCGCCGGAGTCGACCAGGTCGATGGCGTCCCGGGCGACCAGCGACAGGGTGGCGGAGAGCGGGTCCGGCGCACTCCAGCGCACCCGTCCCCACGCGTCCACCGCCGGGGTCGGGGTCTGGGCGGCGGCGGCGCGGTTGACCCGCTCCCGGGCCGGGGATCGCCAGGCGGCCAACCCCTCGCCCCGGCAGGCCACCACGATCAGTTCGTGGATCGCCTCGCGCAACTGCCGGGCGTCGGCCACCGATAGGGCGCCGAGGGGGGCGACGGCGACGATCCCGCCGCTCGGGCCGAATTGCCGAACCCACGCGAACAGGGCTTCCGGATCCGGTAGTTCCTCGATCTCCTGCGGCGTGCCCCGGCGGCTCAGCGTGCGGATGAAGTCCAGGGCGAGCCGGCCCGCTCCGTGGCGGAATCGACGGGTGTCGGCGGCGGATCGCGGCATACCCGCCAGCGTACTCGGGAACCGGTTTGACCGGTATGGCCTGGAACGACGACGCGAGGTGCCATGATCGGCTATTCGGGGGCCGCCGCGATCCGGTCGCGCAGTTCCAGGTAGCGCCCGCGGCGATCCGGGCGGGCGTGCGCGGCGGCCTTGCGCAGCGCGGGCAGGGCGGCGACCCCGATCCTGGCCAGGCCCTCGCCGGCGGCCTCGCGGATCACCGGGTCGGCGTCCGCGAACAGGGCGATCAGGGACGGGACGGCCGGCTGCCAACCCGCGTGCGACAGCGTGCGGATCGCGCCCCGGACGACGTCCCGTCGCGGGTCGTCGAGCAACTGCCGGGTGTGTCGCAGGTATTCGTCGCGGTCGAGCACGCGCCGCGAGATCCGATGTGCGTGCAGGCGCACACGCGGGTGCGCATGGCCGAGCAACTCGACCACCAGCGCCTGCACTTCCGGATCGGCGCCGTGTTCGTCGGCGAGCCGGGACAGCGCCCGTCGGGCCTGCTCGGGGGCGTCCGCCCGTACCGTGGCGATGAGTTCGTCGCGGGTGGGGCGATCGGCGCCGGGTGGCACAACCCGGGAGCGCAGGGACACCAGGGCCAGGCCGTTGCGGTCGGGGCCGGGTGCGCGGAGTACGCCGTCGACCAGGGTCAATCGGTCGGCGAGCGCCCCGCGTCCGTCGACGCGCAATCGGCGTACGGTCTCGGTCAGTTCCGGGGTGCGCCGCATGGTGCGGTCGAGCAGCAGGTCGAGGCAGCCCGGGGCGCCGGCGTCCAGTCGGGTCCGGAGGGCTTCGGCGAGGACGTCGGCGGACAGGGCTCGGGTGGCGGAGAGTATCGCCGCCCGGGCCGTGGGCGTGCCCTGCTCCCACCACGAGACGAGGTGCGGGGCCGCGCGTTCCAGGTGCTCCGGGGCCATGATCGCGCACAGCCGCGCGGCTCGGGTCCGGGCGAGGTCGGCGTCCGGGCGGGCGAGCACGCCGGTGGGGTCGGTGTCGTCGGCGAGGTCGAGCAGGGTGGGGGCGAGCGGACGCAGGAGGTGCGCGGGCAGGTCGACGGTGCCGCGCAGGTGGGCTTCCAGGACGACGCGTCGGGTGGCCGGCTCGGCCCGGTCGCACAGGATCTCGGCGGCGGCCCTGCGGCGGCGCGGGTCGGCGGCGGCGAGCATGGCCATCAGGCGCTCGTGTTGCGGGGTCGAGCGTGGTTGGTCGAGATCTTCCGCCCGCGGGATCCGGGCAGCGGGACCGGTGCGGGCGAACTTCCGGGCCCAGGCGGCCCGTTCGGCCGACACCCACGGCGGCGCGTCGATCGGCTGGAGTTCGGCCAGCCAGTCGAGCAGGGGCGCGCGGGTGTCGGGCGCGGCGCTCGGAAAGGCGTCGATCAGAGCGGCAACCCGCGCCCGGGAGCCGGGATCGCCGCCGGTCCCGGTGCCGTTGCCGGTCCCGGTCGCGGTCCCGGTCCCGGTCCCGGTTGCGGTGCCGATGCCGGTCCCGGTGCCGGTCCCGGTCCCGGTCCCGGTTGCGGTGCCGATGCCGGTCCCGGTGCCGGTCCCGGTCCCGGTTGCGGTGCCGATGCCGGTCCCGGTGCCGGTGCCGGTGCCGGTCGCGGTCTCGATCCCGGTCGCGGTCACTGTCTCCGTCCCGGTGCCGGTGCCGGTCGCGGTCTCGATCCCGGTCGCGGTCTCGGTCTCGGTCTCCGTCCCGGTGCCGGTGCCGGTGCCGGTCTCGGTGCCGGTCTCGGTGCCGGTGCCGGTGCCGGTGCCGGTCTCGGTGCCGGTCTCGGTGCCGGTCGCGGTGCCGGTCGCGGTGCCGGTCGCGGTCTCGGTGCCGGTCCCGGTCGCGGTGCCGATTGCGGTGCCGGTCTCGGTGCCGGTCTCGGTGCCGGTGCCGGTCTCGGTGCCGGTGCCGGTCTCGGTGCCGGTGCCGGTCTCGGTGCCGGTGCCGGTCTCGGTGCCGGTG
>NZ_BIFH01000048.1:99785-114023 GCF_003967355.1 Embleya hyalina
CCGGTCTCGGTGCCGGTGCCGGTCTCGGTGCCGGTGCCGGTCTCGGTCCCGGTGCCGGTCTCGGTCCCGGTGCCGGTCTCGGTCCCGGTGCCGGTGCCGGTGCCGGTCTCGGTCTCGGTGCCGGTCCCGGTGCCGGTGCCGGTTGCGGTGGCGGTCTCGGTCCCGGTGCCAGTCCCGGTCGCGGTGCCGGTCGCGGTGCCGGTCGCGGTCTCGGTCCCGGTGCCAGTCCCGGTCTCGGTCCCGGTGCCGGTGCCGGGCGCGGTCTCGGTGGTGCCTGTGCCGGGTGCGGTCCTGGTCGCGATATCGGCCTCGGTGTCGGTCTCGGCACGGAACGTGGCGAGCGCCTGCGGCGAGCGCACGGCGGCGGCGAGCCCGGATCGCCAGGCGTCGAGCCGGGCGACCCGCTCGGGGTCCCGGGCCTCGGAGCCCTCGGCATCCACCCGACCCTCCGGCCGGAACGCCTCGCCGAGCACCGCGACTTCGGCCTCCCAGGGGTTCGGGCCCGAACGCACCCCGGCCAGTGCGCGCTCCACGTCCTCGCGCGTGCGGACGGCTCCACAACACCGCAGTACCGCCAGAGGGGTCCGACCCACGAAGGCCGGGTCCGGCAACGCCCGAATCCGGCGGCCGAGGTCGAACGCGGCGATCTCGGCCAACGAGCCCGCGATCGCCTCCAGGATCGCGCCGACCCCGTCCACCGTGCCGAGTTCGGCCGCGAGCACGTCGTACGCGTCGGCGAACGCGGCGCGTTCGGCGTCCGACCACGGCGCGGGATACGTCGCCACCACGAACCGCAACACCGCCGCCCGATCGGCCGACCGCTGCCGTGCCAGGCCGAGCACCTGCGGCAACACCTCCCGGAGGGCGCCGTGTCGGTCGAGCGTCGACGCCTTCAGTCCACGCCGGACCAACCGCGCCACGGCCGGCACCTCGTGGTCGGGCCGAGCCCGCCGGGCCATGGTGCGCAGATCGGCCCGGAGTTCCCGGTCCTCCTCCGACGCCTCGGCCGCCGGCTTCGGCACCGCGATGCCGTGCGCCGCGAACTCCTCGGCCAGGTCCCGGATCCCGCCGTCCCGCACCGCGAAGTCCCCCCGCGCGAGACCGGCGAGCACCGGCCCCGCGACCGGCGAGCCGCGACGCACCAGCGCCGCCGGCGCGCGGGCGGACCACTCCCGGTCCAGGGCCTCGATCAGCAGCGCCCGCTCGCGCGCGTCCGTCGCCCGCTCCGCCGCCTCCAGGACCCGCGCCTGGTAGGCCGGTCCGAGTACGGCCCGGAGCGCCGCCGTCGCCGAGTCGCGCAGTCCCGGGTTGTCGTGCCGCCCGAGCCACCCGAGCAGTACCGGAACCTGCCTCGGCGTGCCGGCGTCGACCAGCGCCCGGGCCGCCGTCTTCCGGACGTTCATCACCGGGTGCCCCAGGCACGCCGCGATCGCCTCCCCCGCCCACCGGGCCCGCATCCGGCCCAGCGCGCGCAGGGCCTGACGCACCGTCCGGGGATCCGAGGAGGTGGTGAGCGGGATCAGGCTCGCGGACAACGAACGGGCTGCGCCCGGGTCCCGGGCGATCAGCGCGATGGCGTGCTTGCGCACGTCCGGGTCGCGATGCCGGATCAGGTGGTGGATACGGTCCTTGACCCCGGGCTCCGCCCGACGCGTACCGCACCCGGTCGCCTCGTGGTCCCGGGACAGGAGTTCGAGCAGGACGACCAGCTCGGCGTCGGTGACGCCCTCGCGGTCGATCAGGTCCAGGGTGATGTCGCGGACGAGTTCGGCGCGCGCCGCCTTCGGGTCGGTCGCGGCGAGCAGGCACACCGGGCGCAACGCGCGGCGCCGGTACAGGCGTTCGCCGAGCGCGCCGATCGCCTCGACCACCTCGTCCGGGACCACCGGTTCCGCGATCTCCTCGCCCCGGTTCGCCACCAGGTCGCTCACCACCCGCAGCAGCAGGTCGGCAAGCGCCGGGATGGTCCGCGCGTCGCCGTCGCGGGCGAGCCGGCGCAGTGCGGCGACCGGGCGGTCCACGTCGATATCCGCGGCGAGCAGGGCGAGTTCGTCCGGGTCCGGCATCCCGAGGTCGGCCGCGATCCGCTCGGGCAGTGCGCGTCGGTCGAGTCGGGCCCGCAACTCCCGGCGCCGGTGCGGGTCGTCGGTGAGGTGCCACAACACCTCCAGCGCGAGGTCGGCCACCCCGCGCAGGTACGGCACCACCACGCCACCCGGGTCGACCACGCCCAGTCCCTCGCGCAACGCCGCGACCGTTCGCGGCCCGCCGATCGCCTCCAACGCACGCAACGCGGCCCGGGGCGCCCGCGGCAACGCGGCCAACACGGCCTCCTCTGCGCCCGTGTACCGCAACGCGCGAAGGGCGGCGAGTACGGGCTCCGGCCGAGCGGCACCGGCCAACCGAGCGGTCAGCACCTCGCCGACCGGCAGATCGGGAGTACCCTGCGCGGCCAACGCGGACAGCAGTTCCACGCGTCGAGGCCAGTCCGGGTGATCGTCTCCGACCGAGGTCAGCACCCGCAGTGCCTCGTGCCGCACCGTATACAGCACGATCGCCACGTCGACCGCGGCGACGCGGTGGTCGGCGAGCGCCATGGCGATCACGGCCGGCACGTCCTCGTCCCGGACGAAGTGCCCGCGTCGATGCATCGCCCCCAGGCAGGCCGTCATCGGCTCGGCGAACAGCGGCGGATCCGCCACCGCGATCGGCAACACCGCGCCCACATCGCCCCGTTCGGCGAAGTCGCCGATCGCGGCGAGGGCACGCTGCCGCTGCCGCCCCGGCAGCCCGGGATCCGCGGCGACCTCGCGCAGCAGCCCGATCGCGCCGAACCGCGCGGCGACCTCCACCGCGTCCGGAAACTCCGGCAGCAGCCGGCGCAGCGCCCGCTCCAGCCCGGCCGGGATCTCCTCGGCGGCCCACGGCGCGGCCAACTCCGCCAACGCCCCCGCCACCACCTCGGCGCCGGCGGCCGGATCCAGCAGTTCGACCAGCCGGGCGCGGGCCCGCCCGGGCCCGATCAACGCATCGGCCAACGCCTGCCGCACAACCCGCAGCGCCGCCGCGCGCAATACCGGGTCCGGCCGCGCCGACAGCCCGTCCAGCAGGGCCTCGACGTCGTCCACCGCACCGGCGTCGATCCCCTCGACCGCCCGGTACAACTCCTCCCCCGCCGGCTCGGCCCGCACCGTCGCCTCCGGCCGGGCGACGATCTCCGCCCGCAGCCAGGCGATCCGCACCCGAGCCGGCCACTCCGCAGTGCGCCGGTCCGGAACGGGGGCGCCCAATCGCGCGTACACCTCGGCGAGCAGCAGAGCCGCCTCACCCGATCCGGCCGACACATGCGGCAGCAGGGCGGCCGCCTCGCCGTCCGCACCACCCCCGGGCCGCCCGACCCGCTCCCGGAGCAACACCACGCCGAGGTGTCGCAGCGTCGGGTCCTCGTGCGCGACCAGGACCCGAAGCACCGGGATCGGGCACGGCACCCCGTCGAAGTACGCCGAGAGCCACGCGGCATCGGCCCGCGCCACGGCGTCCGAGACGGCGTCCTGCTCGGGGATCGTCATCGCTCGATCCTAGGCAGGCCCCGCGACGCGCGACGAACGGGTTTTCCCACCCGCCGCGACGCTTGCCGCCGACGCACCGGGCCGGCCGGGTTCGCCGTCCGACCGCCGCCCACCGAAACGCCGGGCACCAAACACGCCACGCACCAGGCACCAGCCATGGAGCCCCCTTGCCGACGACCTGCCTCACCCCGCCCGCCGACCCGAGGCGGAGCCCCAACCCCCACCGCCCGGCCAGGACCACCCAGCCGAGGTGGAGGTGCACGTACACCCGGCCGAGCGCCGCGACGGCGTCGGCACCGCTCTGCCCCACGCGGCCGTCGAGGCCGCCCGGGAGGCGGGTCGCCGCTCCCTGCGCGCCCGGGCCGAGGCCGGCTCGCCGGGCACGGCGTTCCTGTCCGAGCGGGGTTTCCGGGACGTGCCGACCCTGATCCACGCCCGGCTGCCCCTGACCGACCACGAGCCGGACCAGGTGGCGTGGGCCGCGATCACCGAGCGGAACCACCCCGGCCACCGACCGCACTCCCGGGACGACACCGTCCCGGACCCGCCGGCCGAGACCTTCGCCGCATCCCGCCGCGCAATGGACGACATCACGATGCGCGCCGTCAACGACGCCCTCGGCCACCGACCGGCCCACCGGTCGACCGAGTACCAACTCGACCTCCCGGTGGGCCGATCGCACCGATCGGGTGCGGCCGGCGCGGCGGATTCAGCAGGGCCCCAGGTCCTGCCACACCCCCCATTGACCGGTCGTACCCGGCTCCTCGCCCTGCGTCCACCACTTGGCCTTCCACGAATGGCCCTTGTGGGAAACGGAGTTGCCGCTCTGGTAGACCGCCGCGCGATCCCACGGCGCGATCGTGCAGTTGCCCGGCGGGTCGGTCGTCGGAGGAGTCGTGGTCGGCGGCGTCGTGGGCGGCGTGGCGCCCGCGAACCGGACCGAGAACTTGGTGAAGTCCCAGGGCGCCTGCGGAACACTGCTGCACACGCCCGACGTGCGCCCGCCGTTGTCCGGTGGCGTGCACTGCCGGTCGCGGTTGACCGACCAGTTCGTGAAGCGCGCCATGTGGTGGCTGATCGCGTAGTCGTAGACCGTCTGGAAGTCCGCCTGGTAGAAGTACTCGCCGGTGTCGCTGCGCCCGTTCATCTGCGAAATGCCCTCGTGGGCGTAGGCGGTGGCGGCGTCCCAGCCGAACGTGCTGCGCAGGATGGAGTTGAAGTTGGTCAGCGCGGAGGTCTGCGACGCCGCTCCGTTGAAGCCGCCGTCGAACGGCATGATCGAGAAGTTGTCCGGCGTGAAGCCCTGCGCCTTGGCCTCGTTCAGCATCTGCTTGCCGAACCAGCCGGTGCCGTCGGCGGTGCCGGCCGTGGTCACCGAGATGTAGATGCCGGGATTCTTCTGCTGGAGGATTTTGGCCGCGCCGATCTCGTTGCGGATGGCCGCGCTGTTCTCGTACTCCGGCTCCTCCAGGTCGAAGTCGAGGGCCTTGAGCCCGTATTTGTCGACCACCTGCTGGTACGCGGCGGCGGTCGCCTCCGGTGTGCCGCAGGTCTGACCGAGCTTGGTGCCGCCGTAGCCGCCGATGGACACCGAGACGTCACCGCCCTTGGCCCGGATCGCGGCGATCACGCCCGCCACGGCGGTATCGGTGGAGACCGGCTTCGTGCCGTCCCAAGTCGGCGTACAACCACCGCCGTTGGGCGCGAGGATGAACGCGAGCTGGAACGCCTTCAGGCCGGTGGCGTCCATGACCGCACCGGCGTCCGGCGGGTCGTTGTCGAGGGGCATGAGGTAGGGGGCGGCGGCATACCAGTTGCTGCCGACGCCGCCCGGCGCGGACGCGGCGGGCCCGGCGGCGGTGGCTCCACCGGTGAGCGCGAACATCGAAAGCAACCCGGCGGACGCGGCGGCAGCGGCAAGTATGGGGACGAAACGACGTGCCACGGGGGACTCCTGTGGGGGACTTGGTATAGACCAATGGCCAAAGCGTGGCCCTCCCCTCCCACACCGTCAATACATTGGACTGGACCAATTTTGCCGCCGATCGCCGGGATGGCGGGGGCAGGCGAACGCGGACCGAAGCGCTGCCCGGCGACGCGTGCGCACGCCTCGGCCCCGAGGACTCGTTCCCGAATGTTCGTCCGGGCGTTTCCGGGGTGAGCAAACCAGGTCGTCGGGTGGTTCCCGCCGTGGCGCAGGGTTGGGGCGCGAGGCCTCGTCGGGGGGTGTGGTCCGAGCGTGATCCCCGCCGGAATCCGACCCGACGTTCGGCTCCCCCCGCGATTCCCTCGCCCCACGTCCGCCCCGGCGGGGCGTGTCCTTCGCGCAGGTCGAGCAGGAGGTGTCGCGTCGCATGTGGCGATGTGAGACAGGTCACCGGGAAGTTCATCCGACTTGGTCTGGACCTTTCGTGGTCCGACGCGGTTATATTCAACCGTCTTTAGTAAACCGAGCATGCAATAAATCCGCGCCGCGCAGGCGTCGGGGAGCCGAGGGGGCGTCCGTGAGCAGCATGGCGACAATGCCGGACGAGACGGCTGTCTTCGGCGAACCCAAGTACTGGCAACTGCGCACCTCCCTGCTCAAGGCGATCGACGAGGACTTCAACTCCGGCGACATCCTCCCCAACGAGCGCGACCTCGCCGCGCGCTTCGGGGTCGCCCGGGCCACCCTCCGACACGCCCTGGAGCAGCTGGAGCTGGAAGGCCGCCTGGTCCGCAAGCGTGGCGCCGGCACCACGGTCGCCGGCCCCCGCGTCGACGTCTCCCTCGGCGCCGACGGCGAGGGCTGGCCGGGCGTGGACCTGCGCGACCGCGAGGTGATCGACTGCGCCACCGTGCCGGTCACCGACGAGTTCGCCGACACCCTCAAGGGCCGCCCCTCGGCCCTGGTCCACCGTCTGCGCCGGCGCCAGTTCTCCATGCGCCAGGTGGTCGGCCTGGAATGCCTCTACGTCTCGCGCGCCGTCGTGCCCTCCCTCTCCACCCGCGTCCCGAACTTCGAGCGCGCGTCGCTGATGTTGCGTCAGCTGCGCGGCCACCGCCTCGAAGGGCGCCACCGCGCGGTCGAGTTGGCCGTGGCGGAGGCCGAGGAGGCGCGCTATCTGGAGCGTCCGCCGGGTACCGCCGTCCTGGTCGTGACGACGACGTACACCGCGCTCGGCCGCACGGCCGCGGTCACCGTGGCCACCTATCGCGCCGACACCTGCCGGCTCGCCTTCGCCGAGGCCGGGCCGACCGCGCTGCGGCCCGCGTCCTGATCCGACCCGAAATCCGGGTACCATCCGCGCCTGGCGACGACGGCGCGCATGACGGGTGCGGCGGCCCGGACGAACGTCCCGTGTGACGACGCGGGGAGAGGACAAGAGCTGTGGCACAGGCGACCGGCGGGGATTCCTCCGTGGTCCGGCGGATCAATTCCGCGGCGACCCTGCGTGCGTTGCGCGGCGGCGAGGTGCTGACGGTGACCGCCCTGATGGAGGCCACCGGTCTGTCCCGACCCACCGTCGAGGGCGTCGTCGACGGTCTGCTCGCCGAGGGCCTGGTCGTGGAGACCACCACCGCCGAGGGCGAGGACGGCAGCCGTCCGCGCGGCCGTCCCGCCCGGCGCTTCCGGTTCCACGCGGAGGCCGGCCACCTGCTCGGCATCGACGTCGGCGTACACCGCATCCGGGTCGTCCTCGCCGACCTCGGCGGCACCATCATCGGCCGCGCCGCCCGCACCGTCGAGGAGGGCTGCGAGGCCGAGGACCGCCTGGAACGGGTCCGCGCCACGGTCAGCGAGACCCTGCGGCGGGCCCAGGTCTCGCGCAATTCGCTCTGGGGCGTGGGCGTCGGCACCCCCGGGATCGTGGACACCGAGGGCGTGGTCACCCTGTCCTCGGCGATGCCCGGCTGGACCGGCCTGGACCTCGGCGGCCGGCTCGGCCGCTCGTTCAGCTGTCCGGTCCAAGTGGAGAACGACGCCAACCTGGCCGCGATCGGCGAGCGCTGGAAGGGCGTGGCGGTCGGCTCCGACGACATCGTCTACGTGATGGCCGGCCTCAGCCCCGGCGCCGGCTCGTTCATCAACGGTCGGCTGCACCGCGGCTTCGGCGGCGCGGCCGGCGAGATCGGCGCACTGCACCTGCTCGGCCGCCAGGTCACCCCGGAAAACCTGCTCTCCACCACCGGCACCCCCCTGCCGCCGCTGGACGAGGCGGCGGTCGGCGAGGTGTTCCGGCACGCTGCCGAGGGCGACCGCACCGCGGGCGAGGCGGTGGACCGGTTCGTCCAACGCCTGATCCACGACGTCACCGCGCTGGTCCTGGCCCTCGACCCGGAGATCGTGGTGATCGGCGGCTGGGCGGCCGGCCTCGCCGACGCCGTACCGCCCCTGACCGCCGAGCTGCAACGCCTGTGCCTGCGCATGCCGCGCGTCGAGCTGTCCGCCCTCGGCGGCGACGGCGTGGCCCTGGGCGCCGTCCGCGTGGCCCTCGACCGCGCCGAACACCGCCTCTTCGCCGTCGAACACACCGGCTCGGCGAGAGCCTAGGCGCGCGGTCCGAAACACACCCGCGCGCCGCGAAGCGGTACAGCACCCTCGGCTACACCGACGCGATCCGCCGCGGCGGCCCCGACCGGCGCCCGCGCGTGGTCGGCGGCAGGTCGTCCGGACCCTCCCCGTCCCGCCCGCCGGGCGCCGGCCGGCGCCCGATGTGCTCGGGGCCGTCCACCACCCGCTCGCCGACCACCCGCCCGGTCATCGGCCGTCCTCGATCCCGACGTGCACGCCGTGCCGGGTCGGGGTGTCCAGCTCGTCGAGCAGCGCGATGGCGAAGTCCGGGTAGGAGACCCGGCTTTCGGCATCACCGTCGGCCCGCCGCCACACGCCGGTGCGCGTACCGGCGTGATCGAAGTCCCCGGCCGGGCTCAACACGACCCAGTCCGGCCCGCCGCCCGCCCCGCGCAACACCGCGTTGCCCTCCCCGTGCGCCAGGTAGAACTGCCGGTACTCCTGCGGATATCCCGCCGTGTCCATCAACAACACGCCGGACTTCGTCGGCAACACCGAGGCCAGCCCCACCCACACCAGCCGCCGCACGCCCGCCCGGTCCAGCCCGTCGCGCAGCGCCCGCACGGCGCGCGTGAAGAAGTCCGCCGTCGGCGCCGCCGGGTCGTACACCGCCGCGATCGCCCCGTCGTGGCCCGCCGCGAGTTCGGCCACCGCGCCCGCGTCCGTCACGTCACCGGCGACCACCCGCACCCGCGCCCCGGCCAGGTCCCCGTACTTCGCCGGATCACGCACCACCGCGGTGACCCCGTGTCCGCGCCGCAGCGCCTCCGCGATCGCGGCCCGACCGGTCCGTCCACCCGCGCCGAAGACGATGATGTCGCTCATCGAACACACCCCGTATATCCGGGCCGATCCCTGTGTCGACCACCGCCGCGCACGCTATCCGGGGTCGTGGTTACCTCCCGGATACCGACTACCGTGGACGCATGAGCGAGGCCACGAGGCAACTCACGGGGGAACCACTGCGCGCGGACATGTTCGACCCGGTCTGCCCGTCGAACCTGTCCCCGATCCGGTTCGGCGACAAGTGGGCGGGGATGATCATCCGCTGCCTGGAGGGCGGTCCGCGCCGCTTCTCCGAGTTGCGCGTACCGATGCACGGCGTCAGCGCGAAGGTGCTGACCCATTCCCTGCGCGCGCTCGAACGCGACGGCCTGATCAGCCGCACCGCGTCGAAGACCCCGGTCCGCCGGGTGACCTACGCCCTCACCCCGCTGGGCCGAGGCATGCTGGTCCCGATGGCCGCCGCCTGCGAGTGGGCCGCGGCCAACTGGGACGAACTCCTGGACGCCCGCGAGGCGTCGACGGCCCCGGACCACACCGCCTGAAAACGGCGCGGGCCCGGGGCCGCACCACCCGAGCCCGCCCCCGCCTACCGTGTCTCCGTCACCTTCGCCAGCGCCCGCGGCGCGTCCGGGTCGCAGCCGCGCCCCAGCGCGATCTCGCGCGCCAGCAGTTGCAGCGGCAGGATCTCCAGGATCGGCGACACCTCCTCGGCCACCCCGCCCGGCAACACGAAGCCCCGGCCGTACTCGGCCACCGGCTCGGCCGCGCCGACCAGGAACAGGTCCGCGCCGCGCTCGCGCAGCCGATCCAGGACCGGCCGCAACGCCCGGCCGCCCGCGCCCTCCGGCGCCACCGCCAGTACCGGCCAGCCCGGGTCCACGATCGCGAGCGGCCCGTGCATCAGGTCCGCGCCGGAGAACGCCTGGGCGCCGATGTAGCTGGTCTCCATGATCTTCAACGCCGCCTCGCACGCGGTCGGATACCCGTAGCCGCGCGCGGTCGCCACGAGCCGGTCCGCGAACCGGTACCGCTCGGCCGGCGCCTCGATCTCGGCCCGCCGCTCCAGGATCGCCCGAGCCGCGGCGGGCAACCCCAGAGCCGCCTCGCCCGTACCGCCCCGGATGTGGTCCACGAGCAGGAACAGCGTGAGCAGTTCGGCCGTGTACGTCTTGGTCGCGGGCAGCGCCAGTTCGGGGCCCGCCAGTACGTCCAGATGCAGATCGGACTCCTGGGCCAGCACCGAGTCGGCGTTGTTGGTCACCGCGAGGGTGAACGCGCCGTCCTCGCGGGCCTGTCGGGCGGAGGCGATCAGGTCCGGCGAACCCCCCGACTGGCTCACCGTCACCACCAGGCAGTCGGCCAGCCGTTGCCGGGCGCGGTACGCGGTCGTGGTGGACATCGAGGTGAGCCCGGCCGGCAGGCCGAGCAGGACCTCGGTGAGATAGCGCGCGTACAGCCCGGCGTTGTCGGACGTCCCGCGCCCGGTGAACAGGACGAACCTCGGATCGCGGGCCCGGATCTCGGCCGCGGCGGCCCGGATCGGCCCGAGCCCGTCGGCCAGGATCCGCGCCAACCCCTCGGGCTGCGCCGCGATCTCACGGGCCATCACCGACCCGGGCACGGGGGAATCGAGCATGTGGGTGGTACCTCCGGACTGCGACGAAGCGGAGTACGAGGCGAAGGCGGTACGGGCGAACCAACCCGACTCCGACCCGCCTCGACCCGCCCCGGAACGACCTCCGGCGCGGTGCCCCGAAGGTATCCACCGCGCCGAGCACCGGGCAATATTGGTCTAGACCACTATCGAGGACCGCCGTCGAGGACAAAACAAAGCGGGCACGCGCCTCGCGCATGCCCGCTTCCTCCGCCCGATCCGGCTACGCGTTCTCGCGCGCCCGCCCGGCGACGACCCTGTCCAGGTCGGCCTTGCTCAGGTCCACCCTGCCCACCGGCACCGCCCTCGACCCGCGTCGCGCGTCCCGCCTGGCCCGCAGCCACACACGCGGCATCGCGCCGAACGTACGCACCCCGGCCACCGGTACCGCCACCACGGCCCGCACCCGCTCCCGCGGCCCGTCCGTCCAGGCCAACCACCCCGGCCGGGTCCGCCCCGCGAGCAGGCCGAGCACGATCGCCGCACCCACCGCGATCAGGTGCTCACGGCCGGCGAGGTTGGGCAGGATGATCGACTCCAGGACCATCGACCCACCGGTGATGGTGAAGAGTATGGGCGCGCGGTGGATGATCGAGAGATACGTGAACAGGCCCACCACGGCCGCCGACGGGCCGGTGTCGAGCACGTGCGCCGCCGAGGACGGCAGGCCGAGCGCGTGGTCCGGGCCGATCGCGATCATGATCCGGGCGCCCATCGTGCCCGCGAGCGTGGTCACGTAGGCGACCATCAGCGTACGACCCACGCCGAGCGAGAGCTGGGCGATCGCGAACGCCAGGAAGAGCTGGGTGATGCCAGCCCACACCGGCAGGTTCAGCGCGGGCACGAACAGCGAGATCGGCGTGCGCAGCAGCGCCAACCACAGCGGCAGGTCGGCACTGACCCCACCGACGAGCCGGACCACGGTCTTGCCGGCCGGGGTCTGCCCGATCGCGTGGAAGAAGATCACCGCCGAGCTGGCCACCACGGCGAGCGCGAGACCCTTGCCGCGGCTGCGCCACAGCTGACGCACCGGGTCGGCCACGATGCCGCGCCACTCGCCGCACAACGTCCGCCACAGGAAGAGGAGCAGCTGCCACGGAGCGGACCACAGCACGCCGCGGACTCCGCCGCGGTCCGCCTTCGAGGTGGTCCGGGGCGTCGCGTCGGACCCGCCGGTCGTCTCCGCCGCGTCGGGCCGCCGTGACTCGATGAGGGTGCCCGCAGGAGCGGACCCGCCGCCGGCGACGTCGTCACCGTCGTCCCGGCGATCGTCGAGAACGCGCAACACTGCTGATCAACCCCCAACGACTCGTCGAGTCCGACAGCCCCGGACCCGAGCCGGTGGCGATGTGGTGTTCACCACGCCCTGCCCTCTGCAGCGTCATCGTAGGACGAGGACACGACACACCGGTCGGGTGGGTTGACGCAGGGCGGGCGCTCCGCGGTTGCGACAGATTCCGGTCGACCGGGCGATGCGAGGGGTGGTGAACCGCTTTTCCGTCTCAAAGATTACCGACTTTCGCTGCCGGCCACCGTCAACCGAATCGATGACATGACCGGGTCGGCGTCATCATCTGGTCGTACGTTGCGCCTCCTCTCCCCCTCCCACCTGCACGAATGCGGAATGCGCCGCTTCGGTACCGCCGGAATCGGCCGAACCCCTCCCGTCGGTTGGCCGGTCTCCGGCGGCCGGGGAATCCCCAACTCGGGCCCGCACGCGGCGAAACCGCCCGAACGCGGAGGGTGAAATCCGCAGTCGGACGGTCTCGTCGACGGTCGGTGGCGCGAGTCTGCGCGCGTGGTGGTGAAATCTTGCCCAGCCAACACTCAGGAATTGCCCAGCCTTTGCCCAGCTCCACCCGATCGGCGGCCGGCTCGGGCCTCGTCCGCGCCCTCAGGCCGCGTTCAGCGCCTCCGTGGGTGGCAGTCGTGCCGCGCGTCCGGCGGGGTACAGCCCCGCGAGTGCGCCGATCGCCACCGATGCCGCGACGCCGCCGAGGATGGCCGGCCAGGGCAGTACCAGCGGCCATCCCTTCGCGTGCGCGTATCCGCTGGTCACGATCAGCCCGAGGAGCACGCCGGCGACCCCGCCGAGGCCGGACAGGGTGATCGCCTCGGTCAGGAACTGGAGTCGGATCTGCCCGCGCCCGGCGCCCAACGCGCGCCGCAGTCCGATCTCCTGGCGGCGTTCGAGGACGGAGATGACCATGGTGTTCGCCACCCCGACCCCGCCGACCAGCAGCGCGACGGCGCCGAGTCCGACGAACAGGCCGGTGAAGGTGTTCTTGGCGGCCAACTGCGCCTCCAACGCGTCCGACGGGCGGCTGACCTTGACGCCGGCGGGGTCGGCGGGGTTGGCGGTCGCGGCGAGGACGTTGCGGACGTCGTTGACGGCGTTCTCGGCGGAGCGTTCGTAGATGCGGGTCGGGTGCCCGTCGAAGCCGAGCAGGTCCTTGGCGGCCTGCCAGCCGACCAGCGCGGACCGGTCCACCTCGGGGGCCAGCGGGACCGGCTTCAGCACGCCGATCACGGTGAACCAGCGGTCGCCGATCCACACCTGCCGGTCCGGCCCGTCGACCCCGAGCAGTTCCGCCGCCCGCGCGCCGAGTACGACCGTGGGGTAGCGGGAGGTGGCCGCGTTGAACCATTGGCCCTTCGCCGTCTTGCCGCCGATGGTGGCGAGCAGGTCCTCGCGGGTGGCGGCGACGGTGATGCCCTTGGTCTCGCGCGGATCGATCCGATCGGTGCGACGCACGCTCCGGCCGTCGAGTTGCGCGGTCGCGCTGGCGGAGGTGACCGGACCGATCCGGCGGACCATGTCCACGGCCTCCTCGGGCAGGGGCACCTTGCCGCCGAACATCGAGTCGCCGGGCCCGACCGAGAGCATGTTCGTGCCCAGGCTGCGGATCTGGTCCATCAACCGGGCCTGGCTGGCCGCGCCGATGCCGAGCACGGCGACCATCGCGGCGATCCCGATCGCGATGCCCAGGCCCGACAGGATCGCGCGCATCGGCCGCCCACGCACCCCGAGCAGCCCGACCCGGACCACGTCGACCGGACCGAGCCGGGCGGTGTCCGGCAACGGCACGAGCGTGGACGCCGGGCCCCGGTCCCGACCGGGGATCACCATCCGGCCACCCCCGCCGGCTCCGCGCTCGGAGCACCGGTGTCCGCGTGGATGCGGCCGTCCAGGATCTCCACCCGCCGGGGCAACGACCGGGCGATGCCCGGGTCGTGCGTGATCACCACGATCGTGGTGCCGTCCGCGTGCAGTTCGTGCAACAACCGCATCACCGTCGCCCCCGAACGCGAATCCAACGCACCGGTCGGCTCGTCCGCCAACACCAGCGCCGGACGCGCCACCAACGCCCGCGCGATCGCCACCCGCTGCCGCTCGCCCCCGGACAACTCCCGCGGCACGTGATCGAGCCGACCGCCGAGACCCACCCGCGCCAACGCCTCGGCCGCACGCTCACGCCGCTCGCGCACCGGAATCCCGTGGTAGTACAGACCGTTCGCCACATTGTCCACCGCGGTGAAATGCTCGGTCAGGAAGAACTGCTGGAACACGAAACCGATCCAGTTCGCCCGCACCCCGGAAAGCTGACGATCCGTCAAACCCGCGACGTCGTGCCCCAACAACCGCACCACACCCTCGGTCGGCCGATCCAGGG
>NZ_BIFH01000049.1:0-9711 GCF_003967355.1 Embleya hyalina
TCTGATGTTGTCCAACGCTGTCCAGAACTGTCAAAACTGTGCACCCGGCGGGCCACGCTTGATGCGTCAACATCGAACGAGGGAGCGCGACATGGCTTTCCAACGGCTTCTAATCGAGGGCCTGCTCACTCAGCTACCTGCATCCCTGATTGCCGGCGGCTTGGCAGCCGCAGGCAGCTGGGCCGTCCGCCGCCGGCGGCGCCGGAAGGCAGGAGCTGACGCAACCGATCAGGTCGTCACAGCGGTTCCATTCCCAGGGCCCAGCAGAGGTGACTAATCGTCAGAAAATCCAGCACCGAACCAGCACGGTATGGACGAAGGGGCCGGGCTCTCAAGAGCCCGGCCCCTTCTGATCTGCTTGTTTGCCACATCAGCGACGTGATGTTATTTCATCCGCTCAGACGTTGAAGCGGAATTCCACCACGTCGCCGTCCTGCATGATGTAGTCCTTGCCCTCCATGCGGGCCTTGCCCTTGGTGCGGGCTTCGGTGCGGCTGCCGGTTTCGACCAGGTCGGCGAAGCCGATCACCTCGGCCTTGATGAAGCCGCGTTGGAAGTCGGTGTGGATGACGCCGGCGGCCTCGGGGGCGGTGGCGCCCTTGGCGACCGTCCAGGCGCGGGCCTCCTTGGGGCCGGCCGTCAGGTAGGTCTGCAGGCCCAGGGTGTCGAAGCCGACGCGGGCCAGGATCGACAGGCCGGATTCCTCCTGGCCCAGGCTCTGCAGCAGTTCCAGGGCCTCGGCCTCGTCCAGCTCGATCAGCTCGGACTCGATCTTGGCGTCCAGGAAGATCGCCTCGGCCGGCGCGACCAGCTCGCGCAGCTCGGCCTTGAGCGTCTCGTTGACCAGCTCTTCCTCGTCCACGTTGAAGACGTACAGGAACGGCTTGGCGGTCAGCAGGTGCAGCTCGCGCAGCGGCTCCGGGTCCAGGCCCGCGGCGAAGACCGTGGTGCCGGCCTCCAGGACCTCCTTGGCCTGCTGCACGGCGGCGGCGACGGCGATCTTGTCCTTCTGCAGGCGCGAGTCCTTCTGTAGGCGCGGGAGCACCTTCTCGATGGTCTGCAGGTCGGCCAGGATCAGCTCGGTCTCGATGATCTCCTTGTCGTCGGCCGGCGAGATCTTGCCGTCGACGTGCACCACGTCGGGGTCGGTGAAGACCCGGATGACCTGGCAGATCGCGTCCGACTCGCGGATGTTGGCGAGGAACTTGTTGCCCAGGCCCTCGCCCTCGGACGCGCCGCGCACGATGCCCGCGATGTCCACGAAGTCGACGGTGGCCGGGATCTTGCGGGCCGACCCGAAGATCTCCGCCAGCTTGTCCAGTCGCGGGTCCGGTACGCCCACCACGCCCACGTTCGGCTCGATGGTCGCGAAGGGGTAGTTCGCCGCGAGCACGTCGTTCTTGGTCAGGGCGTTGAAGAGGGTCGACTTGCCGACATTGGGCAGGCCGACGATTCCGATGGTGAGCGACAACTGGATTCCCTGGCTTCTCGGCGATCGATGTGGCGCGCTGCGGACATACAAGCGCCTCCGGGAAGTGTAGGCGGTGGCCCGCGGCCAGTAGCATCCCTGGTTTCGTACGCCGGCCACTCAACGACGGGGACATCGATGAGCCGCACCTCGAACATCAACCTCAACCGCAGGCAACTGACGGACGGCGTCCTGTGGGAGGCCAAACCCATGCGGGTGCTGCTGGTCACCGCGTTCGTCCCGGTCGGGCTCGGCCTGCTCGACCTGGCCGATCTGGGCCTGTCCACCCTCTGGGGCGCCGTGCTGTGGGGCGGACTGACCCTGTTCGTGCTCCTGGGCTACGCGCTCTACCAGTACCGGAAGTTGTCGATCGGCCCCAACGGTCTGGTCTTCCACGGCCTGTTCCGCACCCGTGGTCTGCGCTGGGAGGAGATCGGCGCGGTCGAGGCGAAGCTCAAGGTCAACACCGGGGACGCCCCCTGCTACGCGGTGGTGCGCTGCACGATGCGCGACGGCTCCCGGAAGCAGCACACGATCAACTTCCTGGACAAGGACACGTTGGCGTATCTGGCGGTGGACCTGCGTCGGTACGCCGCGCCGCGCGGCATCGAGGTCCGGGTGCTGAGCACCGACGAGGTGGTCCGTGCCGTCGACCTCGTGGAGGGCGGCGCCCGGGGGTGACGGCCCGCCCGATTTCGCCCGTCCGCCGAATTGGTCGGCCGATTCCGCCACCGATTCCCGCCCCGCGAGCGTCCTCCCCGGTGAGCCCCCGCGGATCGGGGGCACAAGCGGAACGATCCACGGCGATCGAGGACGGACAATCGGGGACGGAACGGCGACCGGACGCACGGTTCGACACGGGCGGGGTGAGGTTTTTCGTGTTCTTGGACGGTTTTGACCGCGATGCGGCAATACCTTGTGGGGATGGAACAGCGCAGCCGAGCGGGAACGCGTCCCGTCCCGCCCCGGAACCCACCGAAGCGGCCTCCCGTGCCGGCGCCGGGACGAGGTGAGCCGGTGCGTCGCCGACCGCCGACCGGCCCGCCCCCACCCGCCGCGGGCCCACCGCCGGCCGAGCGCGGGCGGATGGACCGCGCCGCCCCGCCCCGACGCGCCCGCCCGCCGCGGCCCGCCGGCCAACACCCCCGCCCCGCCCCGCCCCGGCGCCCGCCCGGCGCCTCCGGCGCGTACCGCCCGGCCCACACCGGCGGCCTCACCGCCGCGGGCGCGGCCGTCTTCGGCCTCGGCGGCACCCTGCTCGGCGGCCTCGTCGACCACCTGGCGACGGACGGCCTCGGCGTCGTGTTCGGGCTCGCGTTCCTGATCAGCTCCGTCTTCGTGGCCTGGAAGGTGCGCGCGCAGGACTGGATCGCCGCCATCATCGCGCCGCCGATCGCCTTCGCCGTGACCGTCGTGCTGGTCAGCACCCTCCTCGGCGGCGACACGCACGAGAGCTACCTCACCCGGGTCGGCCTGGACCTGATCACCGCGCTGTCCTTCAAGGCCGGTCTGCTGTGGGGCGGCACCGCCCTGGCCGCCGTCGTGGTCCTGGTCAAACGCCGCCTGATCGACCGCGCCTCGAACGCCGCCTGACCGACCGCGCCCGACCGACCGCGCCCGAGCAGCCGCGCCCGAGCGACCCGCCCGCCGGCGCTCGCGCCGGCCCGCCACCCACAAGGGCCCGCCACCCGAAAAGGGCCCGCCCGAGCGCACCCGGACAGGCCCCACGACATCGCGCCCCACGCGCCCACCGCTCAGGCGTTGCGCAGATCCCGCCGCAACTCCTGCGGCAGCGCGAACTGCAGCCGCTCCTCGACCGAGCGGTGGATGTGCACGTCGCCGAAGCCGCGCTCGGCGAGCCAGGCCAGCACACCGTCGACCAGCACCTCGGGCACCGAGGCCCCGGAGGTGACGCCGACCGTGCCGACCCCCTCCAGCCACTCCTCCTTCAGCTCCTCCGCGTAGTCGACCAGATACGACGCGCGCGCACCCGCCTCCAACGCGACCTCGACCAGCCGCACCGAGTTGGACGAGTTGGTCGAGCCGACCACGATCACCAGGTCCGACTCGGCGGCGATCTGCTTGACCGCGACCTGGCGGTTCTGCGTCGCGTAGCAGATGTCGTCGCTGGGCGGGTCGATCAGCAGCGGCAGCCGCTTGCGCAGCTCCTTGACGGTGGCCACGGTCTCGTCCACGGACAGCGTGGTCTGGGACAACCAGGCCACCTTCGACGGGTCGCGCACCTCGACGTTCGCGACGCCCTCGGGCCCGTCCACCAGGTGGATGTGGTCGGGCGCCTCGCCGGAGGTGCCGATCACCTCCTCGTGGCCCTCGTGGCCGATCAGGAGGATGTCGTAGCCCTCCTCGGCGAAGCGCACGGCCTCCTTGTGCACCTTGGTCACGAGCGGACACGTGGCGTCGATCGTGCGCAGCGAGCGGGCCGCCGCCTCCTCGTGCACCACGGGGGCCACCCCGTGCGCGGAGAAGACGACCGTGGCGCCCTCGGGCACCTCCGCCGTCTCGTCCACGAAGATCGCCCCACGCTTCTCCAGCGTCTCGACGACGTATTTGTTGTGCACGATCTGCTTGCGCACGTACACCGGCGCACCGTACAGATCGAGGGCCTTCTCGACGGTCTCGACGGCTCGGTCGACGCCCGCGCAGTAGCCCCGGGGGGCGGCGAGCAGGACGCGGCTGGTTGACGACATGAGTCCATCGTACGGGCGCCGATCGGTGATCCATCGGCGTCCGCACGCCAAAGCACACGTAATAGGGTCCTTTGGTCGGGGTCGGTTTCGGATCTGCCGTACCCGTGCCCGCCCACGCCGTCCACGGGAAGACGTCGGATGCCCTTCAGCTCAGCGGAACGGCCCGGAAACGACACCTCGGCCGATCGGGCACCCGCGAAACGGCGCCGGGTCTGCTGGGATCTGCTGCGGGTGGCGTTCGTGGCACTGGTCCTGCTCTTCCACGGCACCTACCTGGCCCGCCAGTGGCATCCCGAACTGGTCGCCCGCCCGATCGTGTTCCCGTACCAGCTCGGCGCGAGCCTGCTCCTGGTCGTCTCCGGCTACTTCGCGGCGCACTCGCTGCGCCGGGGGGACGTGGTCCGCTGGTGGGTCGGCCGGATGGCGCGGATGTTGCCCGCCTTCCTGGTCGGCGTCCTGGGCACCTCGCTGTTCCTGCGGTTGTGCGCGCCGCCGGGGTGGTACGCCCCGGACCTGCGCGACGTGCTGGCCAATCTGGCCATGTTGTGGAACTGGAAACCGCAGTCCTACGCCTATGTGGACGCGGCCTATTGGACGATTCCGCTGCAACTCATCTGGTTCACCGCGATCTTCGCGCTGTGGCGATGGCGTCGGGTGCACGGCGACGCGACGGCCGGGGCGTTGTGGACGGTGCTGCTGGTCGAGATGTTCCTGCTGCCGATCCGGCTGCACCTGCAATCGGAGGCGTTCCGCACCCTCTACGACGGGTTCGGGCTGTACCGCGTGCATCTGTTCGTGGCGGGCATCGTCGTGCACCTGTGGTCGCGGCGGCGGGTGCGCGGCGCGCACGCGGTACTCCTGCTGGGCGCCTGTACGCTCGCGCATCTGTGCCAGACCCGGCACGTGTCCTGGAGCGTCGGACTGGCCGTCGGCATCGCCGCGATCTGCCTGGCGGCGCTCGGTCCGGACTGGAACCGCTTCCTGCCCGGATGGGCCGGCCGCGTGCTCGAGTGGATCGCCGGCATCACCTACGCGGTCTACCTGGTGCACCAGTCGATCGGCTACGTGGTGATGCGCCGCCTCCAGGACCACGGGGTCGGCGCGTGGGGTCAACTGCTCGCGCTGGGCCTGCTCGCGATCGGGCTCGGCTGGCTGCTCACGGTGCTGGTGGAGCGCCCCGCGCATCGGGCGATCATGCGCGGCTTCGACCGGCTGCGCCCGCAGTCCTGAGCCCGGACCGCCCCGCGCGGCCGCGCCGCGTCACAGCGAGTACTTGGTGAAGAAGGCCCACATCAGGTCGTTCGCCGAGATCTCCTGGTTGATCCGCCCGAAGCCGCGCACCTCGACCCCGGCCGCGCCCGGCCAGGTGTGCCCCGCGTCGGACTGGGTGTACAGGACCACCGCCGTGCCGCCGGCGCAGTCGTCGTACGCCGTGCGCTCGACGTGCCGGGACACGCGCGTGCGCACCGGCTTGCCCGGGCAGCCGTCGATCCCGGCCCAGCGCCGCGCCGCCTCGGGCACCGGATACGTCCAGCGCGAGGCGGGCCCGCCGTCGTAGGGGTTCGCCTGGTCGGCCAGCCCGTGGAAGGTCAGCACCGGGACGGGCCGGATCGGCCGACACGGCGCCGGCCGGGCCCCGTCCGTGCCGTCCGCGCGCAGGCCCGCCACGGGGGCGATCGCCGCTATCCGCCGGCTGAGCGTGCACCCGAGCAGCGACGTCATCCGCGCACCGCCGGAGAACCCGGTCGCGTACACCCGCCGATCGTCCAGGCACAACGAGCGGTCCAGCGCGTCCAGCGCGGCGCCCACGAAGCCGACCTCGTCCCGACCGCCCGCCGCGGCCGGATGCCCGCCGTACAGCGGCACGCCGGGGATGTTCCAGGCCCGCCCGGGACCGCTGCCCGGATACTTCAGCCCGCCCTCGGGGATCGCGACGACGAATCCGTGGCGCTCGGCGGACGTCCCCATCCCGGTGATCGCCATCTGCGCCGCGCCGGTGCTGTTGCTGCCGTGCAGGTTGAGCACCAGCGGCCTGGGATCGTTGCCGTCGTAGCTCCGCGGCAGATACGCCTGGACTCGGTAGGTCTCGCCGGAGAAGGACACGGGCACGCTCACCCACCCCTGCCGGTCGCGCCCGTCGCAGCCGACGTCCACCGCGGCGGAGCGGGCCCGCGCGGCGGGATCGCTCGCGTGCGCGGTCAGTCGGGACAGCGCGAACACGGCGAGTACGGCGGCGACCGCGGCGAACACGGCGAGCGCCCGCCCCACCCCCCGCAGGCCCGGGTACCGGGATCCCGCCACAGCCCACCCCACCTCGTTCGGCGACCCGGGTCCGGATCCGGTCCGTTCGGGAAGCATGTCCCCGAAGACAGACGCTCGCGAACCGACAAAGGTTGCCTGCTGCCGCGCCCGCTCGGCACGTAGAGTTGTCCGCCATGACCGGGACCCGCATCGTCGTCGGCGCCGCGATCCTCCACCGGGGACGCCTGCTGGCCGCCTGCCGCAGCGCGCCCGCCGCGTTGGCGGGCGGTTGGGAGTTCCCCGGCGGCAAGGTCGAGCCGGGCGAGGACGAGACCGCCGCGCTGGTGCGCGAATGCCGCGAGGAGCTGGGCGTGACCGTGCGCCCGGTGCGCCGGTTGCCCGGTGCGTGGCCGCTCGGGACAGGGTACGTGTTGCGTGTGTGGCTCGCCGATCTGGTCTCGGGTGAGCCGCGCCCGCTCCAGGACCACTCGGAGGTGCGGTGGCTCGCCCCGGCCGCGGTGGCGGACCTGGGCTGGCTGGCGGCGGATCGACCGGCGGTGGACCTGGTCGCGGCCGTCATGGGTGAGTCGGCTACCGGAAAGCGGGTCATAGGTGACGAATCGCTGCCAACGCATGGATAAGGTCGACGTGGCCGTGCCCGGGGGCCGGGCTTGAGATGGTGATCAATCGGGAAAACGGTCCGGAGTAGCAGCGACAAAGGAATCCGCCGTCCATGGAGCAGCGCCGAGAAGTCGACCGGAATCCGGGGGACCCGGCCCGGCGCTCGACGGCGCCCGGATCCCTGTTCGACCTCGTCCCGTCGGCCACCTGGGTGCTCGACGCCGATGGGCGGATCGTGATGTGGAGCGCCGCCGCCGAGCAGCTGTTCGGCTATCGACGCGAGGACATCCTCGGTGTCCGCGCGGTCGACCTGGTGTATCCGCCGTTCACCCCCGAGCAGCAGGCGGCGACGAGTGACGCGGTGTCCGGCGTCGACGTGTTCGCCGGGCTGTACACGATGCGCCGCGGCGACGGCACGCTGTGCACGGTCGAGTCGCGGGCGGCCTTCGCCGAGGATCTGGACGGCAACCGGTTCGTGCTGATCACCTCGATGGACTCGTTGGTGGTGCACAAGGTCGAGGCCGACCTCGCGATCCGCGAGGCGCTGTTCGACCAGTCGCCGATCGGGGTGGGCATCTTCGACGCCGACCTGCGCTACGTCGCGGTCAACGACGCGCTCGCCGCGATCAACCGCATGCCGGTCGAGGCGCACATCGGGCGCCGGCTCGAAGAGGTCCGCCCCGGGATGGACACCGAGCGGGTGCGCACCATCCAGCAGCGCGTCCTGGAGACCGGCGAGCCCGTGGTCGACTCGCGCATCTTCGGCCCGATCCCCGTCGACGGCAGCCCGCGCACGGTGTGGTCGATGTCGTACAACCGCCTGGAGGCACACGGCGGCCGAATCCTGGGCATCAGCTGCTCGCTGATCGACGTGACCGAGCGGCACTACGCGATGGTCAAGGTCGACGCCGCGCGCAAGCGGCTCGCGCTGCTGAACGAGGCCGGCACCCGGCTCGGCGCCACCCTCGACATCCCCCGGATCGCGGAGGAGCTGACCGCGTCGGTGGTGCCCGGATTCGCCGACCTGGCCGCGGTTGACCTGCTGGAGGCGATCGTGCAGGGCGAGGAGATCCCGCCCGGCGCGCACGCCGAGAAGGCCCGCCTGCAGCGGGTCGCCTCACGCGGCGCGCGCCCGGGGCGATACACCGACGAACTGCTGCGCCAGGGAAGCACGTTGGTCTACGCGGCCGACTCCACGTTCGGCCGCTGCCTGCGCACGGGCGGCTCGTACCTGATGCGCAACGTGCAGGACGAGATGTACGACGAGCTGATCCACGACCCGAGCCGGGCCGAGGCGGCGCGGGCCCTCGGCCTGCATACGATGATCGTGGTCCCGCTCAGCGCCCGCGGCGTGGTGCTCGGCACGCTGTTGCTCGGGCGCGGCGAGGGCCGACCCGCCTTCGACCCCGACGACCTCACCCTGGCCACCGAACTGGGCTCGCGCGCGGCGGTGTCGGTGGACAACGCGCGGCTGTACCACCACCAGCGCGAGACCGCGGTGATGCTGCAGCGCAGCCTGCTCCCGCAGAACCTCCCGGACCTGCCGGGCATCGCGGTCGCGCACCGCTACCTGCCGGGCAGCTCCGTCACCGAGGTCGGCGGCGACTGGTACGACGTGATCCCGCTGTCCGGCGGCCGGATCGGGCTCGTGGTCGGCGACGTGATGGGCCACGGGGTGCACGCGGCGGCGGTGATGGGCCAGTTGCGCACCGCCGTGCGCACCCTCGCGGGGCTGGAACTGCCGCCCGCCGAGGTGCTGGGGCATCTGGACGACATCGTGGTGGGGCTCGGGGAACTGCACTACGCGACGTGTGTCTACGTGGTCTACGACCCGGTCACACGTACCTGCGAGTTCGCCAGCGCGGGTCACATGCCGCCGATCCTGGTGCCGCCGACGGGTCGGCCCAGAGTGGTCGACAACCCGCCGGGCACCGTGCTCGGCGTGGGCGGACTGGGCTTCGAACAGGGCGACTTCGCGGTCGAGTCGGGCAGCACGCTGGTGCTGTACACCGACGGCCTGGTGGAGACCCGGGACCGCTCGCTCGACGTCGGCATCGGCCTGCTGTGCGAGGCCCTGGAGGGCCCGCCGGGGCCCCTGGAGCGCACCGCCGACCGGATCGTCGCGGACGTGCACGAGGAGCCCGGATTCGACGACGTGGCCCTTCTGGTGGCCCGCCTGGACGCCCTCGCCGAGGACTCGGTCGCCTCGTGGTGGTTGCCGGCCGAACCCGCCGTGGTCTCCCGGGCCCGCGAGCTGAGCCGCAAGACGCTCACCGAGTGGGGTCTGGACCCCCTGGTCGACATCACCGAGCTGCTGGTCAGCGAACTCGTCACCAACGCGCTGCGCTACGGCGCGGGCCCGATCCGACTGCGCCTGCTGCGCGGTCGGGCGCTGCTGTGCGAGGTCGCCGACGCGGGTACCACCCTGCCGCGCATGCGCGAGGCCGACGACACCGACGAGGGCGGCCGGGGCCTGCAACTGGTCAACCAGCTCGCCGAACGCTGGGGCAGCCGGAAGTCCGGCCACGGCAAGACGGTCTGGTTCGAACTCCCGCTCCCGGAGTAGCCGTTGCGGGCACCCGGCACCGCCGCCCGGACCGGCGCGGGCGGCACCGCCCCCGGCCCGTCCGGGCCGGCCGGGCCGGAGGCGGTGGCGGGATCGGTGCCCGCCCG
>NZ_BIFH01000049.1:10112-112452 GCF_003967355.1 Embleya hyalina
CCGCCCGCCCTCCTCAGTCCCCGGACCCCCGCCGGCGGATCTTGTTGCCCAACCACACCAGTGGGTCGTACTTGCGGTCGGCCACCCGCTCCTTCATCGGGATCAGCGCGTTGTCGGTGATGTGGATGTGCTCCGGGCACACGTCCGTGCAGCACTTGGTGATGTTGCACAGGCCGAGCCCGTGCTCCTCCTGCGCGGCCTTCTGCCGGTCCGCCACGTCCAGGGGGTGCATGTCCAACTCGGCGATCCGCATCAGAAAGCGCGGGCCGGAGAACGCCGCCTTGTTGTCCTCGAAGTCGCGGATGACGTGGCAGGTGTTCTGGCACAGGAAACACTCGATGCACTTGCGGAACTCCTGCGAGCGCTCCACGTCGACCTGCTGCATCCGGTACTCGCCCGGCTTCAGCCCCTCCGGCGGCGTGAACGAGGGCACCTGCCGGGCCTTCGCGTAGTTGAACGACACGTCGGTGACCAGGTCGCGGATCACCGGGAAGGTGCGCATCGGGGTGACCGTGACCACCTCGTCCGGCGCGAACGTGCTCATCCGGGTCATGCACAACAACCGCGGCCGGCCGTTGATCTCCGCGCTGCACGAACCGCACTTGCCCGCCTTGCAGTTCCAGCGCACCGCGAGGTCGGGGGCCTGGGTGGCCTGGAGCCGGTGGATGATGTCGAGGACCACCTCGCCCTCGTTCACCTCGACCTTGAAGTCGCGCAGCTCGCCGCCGTCGGTGTCGCCGCGCCAGATGCGGAAGTCCGCCTTGTAGGTCATCAGCCGTCCTTCCCGGGAAGCTCCGCGTCGGTCAGGTACTTCGTCAGCTCGTCCCGCTCGAACAGCTCCAGCAGGTCGGCGCGCATCGGCACGGCCTCGCCCCTGGTCAGCCGCACGGACAGGGTCTCCGCGTCGGGATCGACGATCGAGCACGCCAGCACCACCCGACGCCACTCGGCGGACATCGCCGGGAAGTCGTCGCGGGTGTGCCCGCCGCGGCTCTCCTGCCGCTCCAGGGCCGAGCGCGCCACGCACTCGCACACCAGGAGCATGTTGCGCAGGTCCAGGGCCAGGTGCCAGCCCGGGTTGTACTGCCGGTGGCCCTCCACGCCCGCCTTGGCCGCGCGCGCCTTGAGCTCGTCCAGGCGGGTCAGCGCCTCGGTCATCTCGCCCTCCCGGCGGATGATGCCGACCAGGTCGTTCATGGTCTGCTGAAGCTCCTGGTGGACCGTGTACGGGTTCTCCGCGCTCTCCACGGCGAACGGTGCCAGTGCCTCCGCCTCGGCCGCGTCCAGTTGCTCCTGCGCGGCCTCGCGCCGTGCCTCGCCGATCTCCTCGGCGTAGCGCGCCGCGTGTTCGCCCGCCCGGCGGCCGAACACCAGCAGATCGGACAGCGAGTTGCCGCCGAGCCGATTGCTGCCGTGCATGCCGCCGGCGACCTCGCCGGCCGCGTACAGGCCGAGCACGCCCGGGGTGGCCGCGGTGTCCGGGTCCACCGCGATCCCGCCCATCACGTAGTGGCAGGTCGGGCCCACCTCCATCGCCTCGGCGGTGATGTCCACGTCGGCCAGTTCCTTGAACTGGTGGTACATCGACGGCAGTTTGCGCCGGATCTCCTCGGTGCCGCCGGCCATCCGGCCGACCACGGTCAGGAACACCCCGCCGTGCGGCGAGCCCCGACCGGCCTTGACCTCGGAGTTGATCGCCCGCGCCACCTCGTCCCGGGGCAGCAGCTCGGGCGGGCGCCTGTTGTTCTCCTGGTCGGTGTACCAGCGGTCGCCCTCGGCGGGGGTCTGGGCGTACTTCTCCTTGAACACGTCCGGGATGTACCTGAACATGAAGCGCTTGCCCTCGGAGTTGAGCAGCACCCCGCCGTCGCCGCGCACCGACTCGGTGACCAGGATCCCCTTCACCGACGGCGGCCAGACCATCCCCGTCGGATGGAACTGGACGAACTCCATGTTGATCAGCGGCGCGCCCGCGAGCAACGCGAGGGCCTGCCCGTCTCCCGTGTACTCCCACGAGTTCGAGGTGACCTTGAAGCCCTTGCCGATGCCGCCGGTGGCGAGTACCACCGCCGGCGCGTCGAAGACGGTGAACCGGCCCGACTCGCGCCAGTAGCCGAACGCGCCGGCGATCCGGTTGCCCGCCTCGGAGCCGGCGTCCGGCACGGTCAGCAGCCGGGTGACGGTGCACTCCTGGAAGACCTTCAGGCGTGCCTCGGGGTCGCCGAACTCGCGTTCGTCCTCCTGTTGGAGCGCGACGATGCGCTGCTGGAGGGTGCGGATCAGCTCCAGTCCGGTGCGGTCGCCGACGTGCGCGAGGCGCGGATACTCGTGGCCGCCGAAGTTGCGCTGGCTGATCCGGCCGTCGGCGGTGCGGTCGAACAGCGCGCCCCAGGACTCCAACTCCCAGACGCGGTCCGGGGCTTCCTTGGCGTGCAGCTCGGCCATCCGCCAGTGGTTGAGGAACTTGCCGCCGCGCATGGTGTCGCGGAAGTGCACCTTCCAGCCGTCCTGCGAGTTCACGTTGCCCATCGAGGCGGCGATGCCGCCCTCGGCCATCACCGTGTGGGCCTTGCCGAACAGCGACTTGCAGACCACGGCGGTGCGCAGGCCGCGCGTGCGGGCCTCGATGGCGGCCCGCAATCCGGCGCCGCCCGCGCCGATCACGACCACGTCGTACGAATGACGTTCCACTTCGGACACGAGTGCCACTCCTGTACTGGGCTGGGACGTTGGTGCCGGGGGCGAAGAACCGTGCGGGGGGGGGATCGCTCAGAAGAAGCGGGGATCGTCGAAGGCCCCGCTCGCGACCAGGTACACGTACAGGTCCGCGAGCGCGACGCCGAACAGCGAGGCCCAGGCCAGTTCCATGTGTCGGCCGTTGAGCCTGCTGACGAAGCCCCAGAGGCGATACCGCACGGGGTGCTTGGAGAAGTGCTTGAGCTTGCCGCCGACGATGTGCCGACACGAGTGGCAGGACAGCGTGTACGCCCAGATCAGCAGCACGTTCGCGAGCAGCACCAGGGTGCCGAGCCCCATGTGCCCCCAGGCGCCGTGCTCGTCGCGGAACGCGATCAGCACGTCCCAGGTCAGGATCACCGCCACCACCGCCGCGAACCAGAAGAAGTAGCGGTGGATGTTCTGCAGGATCAGCGGGAACCGGGTCTCGCCCGAGTACGAGCCGCGCGGCTCGGGGACCGCGCACGCCGACGGCGACGCCCAGAACCCCCGGTAGTACGCCTTGCGGTAGTAGTAGCAGGTCAGTCGGAAGCCGAGCGGGAAGATCAGGATCAGCAGCGCCGGGGACAGTCCCCACCAGTCGCCGAACAGCGGCGCGTTGGCGCTCATCGGCATGCTGTCGCACTCGGACGCCAGACAGGGCGAGTAGAACGGCGACACGTAGGGTTCGGCGAAGTAGTCGTCGTTCGCGAACGCTCGCCAGGTCGAGTAGACGATGAACGCGGACAGGATGGTCACGGTCACCGCGGGCGATAGCCACCAGCGGTCCGTGCGCAGATGTCGCGCCCGGATGTGCGCGCGGCCCGGCGCGTTGGTGCCGGTGCTGCCCGCCGGCCCCGTCGTCCCTGTAGCCAAGACGTCACCTTCCTGTCCGGCGCTGCGGCCGCATGCCGCCCACGCCTTCGTCGTCCGCGTCCGCGAAGATGACCGGGTCGTACGGCAGATCGGACATCACTTCGGTCGGCGTCGCGACGGGCAGGGCCACGGGTTCGGCCTCGGTGATCGTCTCGCCCACGAAACCGAGACTGCTTCGAGCCCGCTCCACGTCGTCGCAGAGCCGACGGACGCCGTACGTATCGCCGAGCGTGCGGCGCAGAGCGCGCACCGCGCGTGCCAGTTCGTCGAGCCTGCGCCGGGCAAGGGCCAGGTCCTCGTGCGCCCGAGTCGTCAAGATCGCGCTCACCTCCTGCTTTTCCGGCGCCACGTCGTCGGGGGCCGGGGGATGGGGATGGTGTTGCGGACTTGCCATGGATTCCCGAGGTGGGAACGTCGGCAGTCTGGCGCGAACGATCAATCGATGGAAAGTGTTTCGCGGATCTCGTCGGTCACAGATCGGGAAAACATGATCGGGAACGGAAAGATCACCGGAATTCGATCTTCGGGAAACAAGATCGAATTCCGGTGATCAGGGGGGATGGGCGATAAAGATCTTCGATCGGGCGGGCCGGTCGAGGTTTAACGATCTTGTCGATGTCCGCCGATTGCCGGTTTCGGTGATCCGGCGGAGTCAGCGGTCGTCGAGGCGCATCGTGGCGGCCGGGCTGGATTCCACCCGAGCGCGTGTCGCCGCGATCCGGGGCCGGCCGGGAAGAATTCGTTCCGCCTCGGCCAGCGCCTCTCGGGCGGAAACGATGTCGCCCTCGGCGCATACGCACAGCGCGAATGTGCACAATGCGTCGGCATGCCCGGCGCGGGATGCCCGCTTTTCGGTGTCCACCAGGCGTTTGGCGGCGCGTACCGCTTTCGCGGCGTTTCCGTGCAGCACCATCAGCAGCGGTTCGTCGTCCTCGGCCTCGAAGCGGATCGTCGCGCCCGAGGGGTGTCGGTACGAATCGCCCGGCTTGCGCAGCGCCTCCTCGGCGGCGGCCAGGTTGTCCGCGAGCGGCACCGTGCCCATGATCAGCGCCTGCACCATGACCTCGCCGAACAGCGCGCGGGTGGTGTCCCAGGCCGGATGGCTGGGGCCGATCCGGTCCAGATAGGCCCGGGCGACCGCGGCCGCCGCGGCGTCGTCGGCGTGCGCCTCCAGGGATTGGACACGCGCGAAAGTGCGATAGGGCTCACTTTCCGGCCCGTCGGGGATCAGATCCGCCAATTGTTCGACCAGCGCGACATCTCCGTCGCGATAGGCCTCGGTGGCCCGCTCGTACAGCACCCGCGCCCGCCCCTCGGGGGTGCCCTGATCCGACGGGGCGGGCGTTTCGTCCGCTCCCATATCGGCCGGAACGGGCCCAAAGGTTCCGTCCCGCCGTTCCGCGGCCCGCCGGGACCACCGCTTGCGGATGCGTTCGTTGAAGGACTCGCCAGACTCGCTCACACCTACGGATTGTGCCCTGTACGCCCCCCGAACGGCTTCCGGCGGGCGCCGGCACCGAGCGGCGGGCGCCACTCCCCGTACGATTGACCTTGGCGCCGAGGAGGCAGGCCGGTTCGCGCGATGCCCATCGCACGACCGAGGAGGCCCGCGGTCGCCGGCCGTCCGTAGCATCCCCGACCGAAGCCGAGAGACACGCAGCCGTGCCCACGCGCCATGACATCCGCAACGTCGCCATCGTCGCCCACGTCGACCACGGCAAGACCACCCTCGTCGACGCCATGCTGAAGCAGGCGGGCACGTTCAGTGCCCACCACCAGATGGACGACCGGGTGATGGACTCCAACGACCTGGAGCGCGAGAAGGGCATCACCATTCTCGCGAAGAACACCGCCGTCGCCTATCACCCCAAGGACGGTGGCCCCACGGTCACCATCAACATCATCGACACGCCCGGCCACGCCGACTTCGGCGGAGAGGTGGAGCGCGGCCTGTCGATGGTGGACGGTGTCGTGCTGCTCGTCGACGCGTCGGAGGGCCCGCTCCCGCAGACCCGCTTCGTGCTCCGCAAGGCGCTCGCGGCGAAGATGCCGGTCATCCTGT
The DNA here is from genome assembly GCF_003967355.1 of Embleya hyalina. Classification (GTDB taxonomy): domain Bacteria; phylum Actinomycetota; class Actinomycetes; order Streptomycetales; family Streptomycetaceae; genus Embleya; species Embleya hyalina. Next base: position 15,766 of record NZ_BIFH01000049.1, read on the forward strand.
GCATCAACAAGGTCGACCGTCCCGACTCGCGCATCTCCGAGGTCGTCGACGAGACCTACGAGCTGTTCATGGACCTGGACGCCACCGAGGAGCAGATCGAGTTCCCCATCGTCTACGCGTGCGCGCGCGACGGTGTGGCCACGCTGGTCCGCCCCGCCGACGGCACCGTGCCGACCGACAGCGACAGCCTGGAGCCGTTCTTCCAGGCCATCCTCGACTCCATCCCCGCCCCGGAGTACGAGGAGGGCGCGCCGCTCCAGGCACACGTGACCAACCTGGACGCGTCCAACTTCCTCGGCCGCATCGCGCTGTGCCGCGTGCACCAGGGCACCATCCGCAAGGGCCAGCAGGCCGCCTGGTGCCGGCACGACGGCACCATCGAGCGGGTGAAGATCACCGAGCTGCTGATGACCGACCAGCTCGAGCGCAAGCCCGCCGAGGAGGCCGGCCCCGGCGACATCATCGCCATCGCCGGCATCCCGGACATCATGATCGGCGACACCATCGCCGACCCCGAGGACCCGCGTCCGCTGCCGCTGATCACGGTGGACGAGCCCGCGATCTCGATGACCATCGGCACCAACACCTCGCCGCTGGTCGGCAAGGGGGGCAAGGGCCACAAGGTCACCGCCCGCCTGGTGAAGGACCGCCTGGAGCGCGAGCTGGTCGGCAACGTGTCGCTGCGCGTGCTGCCCACCGAGCGTCCCGACACGTGGGAGGTCCAGGGCCGCGGCGAGCTGGCGCTGGCGATCCTGGTGGAGACCATGCGTCGGGAGGGCTTCGAGCTCACCGTCGGCAAGCCGCAGGTGGTCACCCGCGAGGTGGGCGGCAAGATCCACGAGCCGGTCGAGCGGCTGACCATCGACTCGCCCGAGGAGTACCTCGGCGCGATCACCCAGCTCCTGGCGTCCCGCAAGGGCCGCATGGAGACGATGACCAACCACGGCACCGGCTGGATCCGGATGGAGTTCGTGGTGCCCGCCCGCGGCCTGATCGGGTTCCGTACCGAGTTCCTCACGGACACCCGCGGCACCGGCATCGCGCACAGCGTGCACGAGGGCTACGAGCCCTGGTTCGGCGAGATCCGGACCCGCAACAACGGCTCCCTGGTGGCCGACCGCGCCGGTGTCGCGACGCCGTTCGCGATGATGAACCTGCAGGAACGCGGCCAGATGTTCGTCGAGCCGACCACCGAGGTGTACGAGGGCATGATCGTCGGCGAGAACTCGCGCGCCGACGACATGGACGTCAACATCACCAAGGAGAAGAAGCTCACGAACATGCGCTCGTCGACCTCCGACGAGACCGAGAAGCTGATCCCGCCGCGCAAGCTGTCGCTGGAGCAGGCCCTCGAGTTCTGCCGCGAGGACGAGTGCATCGAGGTGACCCCGGAGACCGTGCGCATCCGCAAGGTCGTCCTCGATCAGAAGGAGCGGGGCCGCTCGGCCTCGCGTGCCAAGCGCTGATCACGCGAAGGGCGCCGTTCGGCGACCCGAAACGAGCCGGTGACCTGCGGTCGAACCCGCAGGTCACCGGCTTTTCGCATGCTGAGACCAACTCGATATCTTTGCCCGGTTATATTCGTTATGTTTCCAATGCGAGTGACATTTTCGAGCAAGAATCGATCAGATTCGAAACTTCTAACAAACCTAAATGACGAATATCTTTCGCTCTCCGGTTTAGTCTGACTGTCCTCTTGACGACACGGTAATTGGGTTGCGAGAGTCCGTGCGGCCACCAAACCAAACGGAATCCGGTCGCACTCGACCGCGACTCGGGGGTATTTGCAGTCATGACCATGCAACCCCAGCTGGTCCCGGAGGCGGGAGGATCCCCGAATCCGGGAACGCCCGACTCACCGCTCTCCGAAGCGGGGGTCGCGGCGGCACCGCAAGAGGTGGTCGGGCGATCGCCCGGCCAGCTCGCCTGGCGGCGTTTCCGCAAGGATCGCAGCGGCGTCATATCCGCGTCGATCGTGATTTTCTTTTTCTTGATCGCTTTCGCTGCGCCATTGATCGAAAAGCTGTACGGAAAGGACCCGTACACACGTTACGGGCAGATCCACCCGGGCCTGCTCAACGAGGTCGGCGCGCCCATCGCGCCCAACGGCGGCATCTCGGGCGAGCACTGGTTCGGCATCGAACCCGCGGTCGGCCGGGACGTGCTGATGCAGCTCGTGTACGGGATCCGTACCTCGCTGCTGCTCGCCGTGGTCGTGGTGATCATCGTGACGGTGGTCGGCACCATCCTGGGCATCACCGCCGGATACCTCGGCGGCAAGGTGGACTACGTGATCAGCCGGGTGATCGACACCCTGCTGGCGATGCCCTCGCAGTTGTTCTTCATCGCGTTCACCCCGATCGTGCTCGCGCTGTTCGTCAGCGAGCGCGAGACGACACCGACGATGCTCCGGGCGACGGCCCTGATCATCGTGCTGTCGTTGTTCGGCTGGACCCGGATCGCCCGCATCCTGCGGGGCCAGGTCCTGTCGATGCGCGAACGCGAGTACATCGAGGCGGCGAAGGTCAGCGGGGCGGGATCCGGGCGGATCATCTTCAAGGAACTCCTGCCCAACCTGTGGACCCCGATCCTGATCGTCGCCACGCTCGACCTGCCGACATACGTGACCACCGAGGCGGCGCTGTCCTTCCTCGGGGTCGGCATGACCGAACCCACCCCGGACTGGGGTCGGATGATCAACAAGGGTTTCGAAGGCATGCAGAGCGACGTCACCTACCTGGCCTTCCCGGCCATCGCGATGGTGATCTTCGTGCTCGCCTTCAACCTCCTCGGCGATTCGGTACGCGACGCGCTCGACCCCAAGTCGAACCGATGACCGGCCGGGGTCCACGCGCGGGCCGATCGTGCCCGTCGTGACCCCGGAGCCTGCGCAACCGCTCCTGCGTACGTCCCACCCGCCGCGGCACCTGGGCCCGGTGAACGGTTTCTTGGATGAGGGGATCACATGACATCGACGGGGAAGCGCCGATTCGTCGCGCTGTTCGCGGTAGGGGCCCTCGCGGCCTCGGCCTCCGCGTGCAGCAGCGGCGGCGGAGACAAGAAGGACAACACGGCGAAACCCTCCGCCAAGACGGCGTCCGTCGTGATCGGCACCGCAGCCGACTCGAAGGGCCCGGCGGCCGAGGTGCCCGGCGCCAAGAAGGGCGGCGTGGCCGGCGTCCTCAACCGCACCGGCTTCTCGCACCTGGACCCGGGTCGCGCCTACGTCAGCAACCTGATGACGGTGTCCGAGCTGATCTCGCGCCGGCTGACCACCTACAAGCGCGAGGGTGACAAGACCACCCTCGTCGGTGACCTGGCGACCGACACCGGCACCACCACCGACGGCGGCAAGACCTGGAAGTACACGCTCAAGGACAACCTGAAGTACGAGGACGGCACGCCGATCGTGGCCGCCGACGTCAAGTACGGCGTCGAGCGCATGTTCAACAAGGCGTGGAACGAGGGCCCGGTCTGGATCCAGGGCTGGCTGACCGGCTCGGACAAGTACTGGGAGGCCTACCCCGGTCCGTACGAGGGCGCCGAGCTGCCGAACGACAAGATCGAGGTGCCGGACGCGAAGACGATCATCTTCCATCTGGCCTCGCCGCAGGGCGACTTCCCCTTCGCCGCCGCGATGGGCACCACCGCTCCGATGCCCAAGTCGAAGGACACCAAGGAGCAGATCGACACCAAGCCGTTCGCCAGCGGCCCGTACAAGATCACCACGCACGAGCCGGACAAGCAGCTGATCCTGGACAAGAACCCGAACTGGGACCCGGCCAGCGACTCGGTGCGCCACCAGTACGTGGACCAGTTCAAGTTCGAGATGGGCATCCCGGGCGCGACGCAGTTCCAGCGGCTGACCGCCGCGGCCGGCAGCGACGCCGCCGCGTTCACCCTGAACGAGCGTCCCGACGCCAACTTCGCCCAGCAGATCGCCACCGACCCGGCGCTGAAGAACCGGGTCACGGACGGCATCGGCCCGTACGCGAACCGGTTCGACATCAACAACCTGCGGATCACCGACGTCAACGTCCGCAAGGCGATGGCGATCGCGTTCCCGCGGCAGTCCGCGCGTCTGGCCGAGGGCGGCCCCACCGCGGGCGACTTCTCCACCACCATCGCCTCGCCGACCCAGCTGGGCTACGCGCCGTACAAGAGCCTGTTCGACGGTCTGCCGCCGGACGGCGACCAGGCCAAGGCCAAGCAGATGCTGGAGGCCGCGGGCAAGGTCGGCCAGAAGGTCGTGCTGTGCATCAACACGACCAAGGTCCAGCAGGAGCGCGCGCTGCCGATCATGGACATGCTCGGCAAGGCCGGCTTCCAGATGGAGCGCAAGGAGATCTCCGACAAGGAGTACTACGACGTCATCGGCAAGCTCGACACGCCGTGTGACCTCTACTGGGCGGGCTGGGGAGCGGACTGGCCGACCGGCTCGACCGTCTACACCCCGGTGTACGACAGCCGCCAGGTGCTCGACAACGGCCAGAACTACGCGAAGTACAAGAACCCGGCCGTGGACGCGGAGATCGACCGCATCCTGAAGATCACCGACACCAACGCGCAGGCCGTCGAGTGGATGAAGCTCGACGAGAAGATCATGCAGGACGTGCCGTCCATCCCGTACATCTACCAGCGTCACCGCCTGGTGTACGGCCCGCAGATCGGCGGCGCCGCGCTCAACTCCAAGGGCGCGATCGACCTGAACAACATCTTCATCAAGTAGCCGTCAGGCCCGTCGGCGGTCGATCCGCCCGTCGGTCGGTCGGTCCCGGGAGTCGCGATTTCGACTCCCGGGACCGACCGGTCCGACCGGATCGATCGCCGGGGGCACATCGCGGAGGAAGACCGGCCTCATGCTTCGATTCCTGGTCCGGCGGCTGCTCGGCGTAGCGGCGATCCTGCTTGTCGTCAGCCTCATCACGTTCTACCTGTTCTTCGCCGCCTCCGGCGAGGACTCGGTCGTGCGCCTGTCGTGTGGCAAGAACTGCACGCCAGAGATGCGCGAGACGGTCCGGCACAACCTCGGCCTGACCAAACCGCTCCTGGAGCAGTATTGGATCTTCATATCCGGGATCTTCGCCGGCCGTAACATCGGTGAGAAAACCTGCAACTTCCCGTGTCTGGGCTACTCGTTCGCCAACAACCAGAACGTTTCGCACACGGTGGCGGACCGCTTCCCGACCACGGTGTCGCTGGCCATCGGCGCGGTCGTGCTGTTCATGACGCTGGGCATCGGCCTGGGCATCCTGGCCGCGATGCGGCGGGGGAAGAAGACCGACAAGGTCGCCACGGGCTTCGCGCTGCTCAGCGGCTCGGCACCGATCTACGTGCTCGGGCCCCTGTTCATCTATCTCTTCGTCCAGCAGTTGGGCTGGATGGATCGACCGCAGTATCACCAGTTCACCGACGATCCGTTCCAATGGGCGTCGGGACTGTTGTTGCCGTGGATCTGTCTGATGACCATCCACATGGCCATGTACGTCCGCCTCACCAGATCCACGATGGTGGACGTGTTGTCCGAGGACTACGTACGAACACTCAAGGCCAAGGGCCTGTCCGGACGCAGCGTGTACATCAAGCACGCCTTCCGGGGCGCGCTCAGCCCGATCGTCACCGTGCTCGGCGTGGACATCGGCGTGCTGATGAGCGGCACGATCATCACCGAGAGCACCTTCAGTCTGCACGGCATCGGCATGCTCGCGGTCACCTCGGTGACCGACTCCGACCTGCCGATGATGATGGGCGTGGTGGTCATCGCGGCCAGCTTCACGATGCTCGCGAATCTCGTGGTGGACCTGTTGTACGCCGTCATCGATCCACGGGTCCGGCTCTCGTGAGAGGGCGGCGTCCGATGAGTCAGCGTCACCGTCCACCAGCCGCAGGGGCCGAGGAGCAGGGCATGGCCGCGAGTACCGATACCACCGCCGATCAGCCGACCGGCAAGGCCGAGACCGCGAAAAAGGCGGGGGCGCCCGCCCGATCCGACGGCTCCGACGCGTTCTTGTCGGTGCGCGATCTGCGGGTGCACTTCTCCACCGACGACGGCGTGGTCAAGGCCGTGGACGGGTTGTCCTTCGACGTCGAGAAGGGCCGCACGCTCGGCATCGTCGGCGAGTCCGGCTCGGGCAAGTCGGTGTCCTCGTTGACCATCCTGGGGCTGCACAACCGGGAGAAGACGAAGATCGAGGGCGAGATCCGGTTCGACGGCCGCGAGTTGATCACCATGCCGGAGCGCAAGCTGCGCGACCTGCGCGGGCGGCGGATCTCGATGATCTTCCAGGACCCGCTCACCGCGCTGTCGCCGTTCTACACGGTGGGCGAGCAGATCGCCGAGTCCTATCGGCGGCACCTGGGCGCCAATCGCAGCGACGCGCACGCACGGGCGATCGAGATGCTGGATCGTGTCGGCATCCCGAATCCGAAGACCCGGGTGAACGACTACCCGCACCACTTCTCCGGCGGCATGCGCCAGCGCGCGATGATCGCGATGTCGCTGGTGTGCGACCCGGACCTGCTGATCGCCGACGAGCCGACGACCGCGCTCGACGTGACGGTCCAGGCGCAGATCCTGGATCTGCTCCGCGACCTCCAGGACGAGTTCGGCACCGCGATCCTGTTCATCACCCACGACCTCGGCGTGATCGCCCAGATGGCGCACGACGTGCTGGTGATGTACGCGGGACGCAGCGTGGAGAAGGGCACCGTGCGCGAGGTGCTGAAGAATCCGCGGCACCCGTACACGTGGGGACTGCTGTCCTCGATGCCCAATCTCTCCGGTGACGTCGACGTTCCGCTGCGGCCGGTGCGTGGTACGCCGCCGAGTCTGCTGGCGCCGCCGCCGGGTTGTCCGTTCCACCCGCGGTGCGACTACGCCGACGTGGTGGGGGGCGAGCGGTGCCGGACCGAGCCGCCGCTCCTGGCGCTGTCCGAGGGGCGCGGTACGGCCTGTCACCTGAGCGCCGAGGACAAGCAGCGGATCTTCATCGACGACGTCCGCCCGCTGCTCGGTTGATCGCCGAGGCTCGGCCGACGGCAGAAAGCAGGAGAACGACGATGACCGAGACGATCAGCGAGACCCCGGCGCCGGCTCCGGACCCCGCGCCGAAGTCGCCCGGCGAACCGCTGCTCGACGTACGGGGGCTGGTCAAGTACTTCCCCGTCAAGGGCGGCGGCCTGGTCCGCCGCAAGATGCTCAACGTGCGCGCGGTGGACGGGATCGACCTGTCCGTCGCGGCGGGGGAGAGCGTGGGCCTGGTCGGCGAGTCCGGGTGTGGCAAGTCCACCACCGGTCGGCTGATCAGCCGGTTGCTCGAGCCCACCGGCGGCACGATCCACTACGACGGCAACGACATCACGCACGCGACCCGCAAGCAGATCGCCCCGATCCGCAGCCAGATCCAGATGATCTTCCAGGACCCGTACTCGTCGCTGAACCCGCGACAGACGGTCGGCACGATCGTGAGTTCGCCGATGGAGGTCAACGGGATCGACCCCGAGGGTGGCCGGAAAAAGCGGGTGCAGGAGCTGCTGGAACGCGTCGGTCTCAACCCCGAGCACTACAACCGTTTCCCGCACGAGTTCTCCGGCGGCCAGCGGCAGCGGATCGGGATCGCCCGCGCGCTCGCGCTCCAGCCCCGGTTGATCGTGGCCGACGAGCCGGTCTCCGCGCTCGACGTGTCCATCCAGGCGCAGGTGGTCAACCTGCTCCAGGGCCTGCAACGGGACATGGGCATCGCGTTCGTGTTCATCGCGCACGACCTCGCGGTGGTGCGGCACTTCTCCCAGCGGGTGGCGGTGATGTACCTCGGCAAGATCGTCGAGATCGCCGACCGTACGTCGTTGTACGCGAATCCGCACCACCCGTACACGCACACGCTGCTCGCCGCGGTGCCGGAGACGGACCCGGACAAGAGCGGAAACCGGACACGGGTGCACGCCTTCGGCGACATGCCCAGTCCGATCAACCCGCCGTCCGGCTGCCGCTTCCGGACCCGCTGCCCCAAGGCACAGGACGTGTGTGCGAACGAGGAGCCCCCGTTGATCGGGATCGACACGCTGCTCGCGGGCCACCGGGTGGCATGCCACTTCCCCGGTCCGCTGGAGGCGACCGCCAAGGCGGAGGAGTCGATGCCCGAGGAGCGGATCGAGGCGGCCCTCGAGGCGGGTATCACGACGGACCCGGAGTAACGACGCGTCGTCGTATCGGCGGATCGTCGTACCGCTCCCGAGAACGGGATGCCACCGATTTGGCGGCATCCCGTTTTTCGTGCTTTCCTGCAGGTCAGCTACGCGCGTTGAACCCGATGTAACCGGTCGGTCCGCGCAGTCTCGGCCGAGTGAGTGCCGTCACGCTCCGTAGCGTTTCTCGCTTTGTGAGACGAGGTAGGGGCGTCTTATGGGTGTTCGTTCATCGGACTGTATGCTCCGGGCAGCGGTACATGGTGTCCGATTGATACGGCTTCATTACTGGTCTCATATGTCTGGGTTTCGAGATTGATCACGGATTTACGTGATCAAACTGAAACCTGCAAGGGATTGGTCACGGCCAATCGGTGACGGATAGTAGATCCGCTTGTGCTCGGAACCTGGTCACGCGCTCGGGGGCGCCGACTCTACGAGCAGCTGTGACGGATGCTTCCCGCTCGGGTGGCCCCGTTGCACTTCACTTCGCTAGTGATTCCATGAGGAGGCAACCCATGCGCGGAACAACGCGCGTGAAGTGGGTCGTCGGTGTGGCCGTTCTGGGCCTGGCCGCGACTGCGTGTGGCAGCAGCAGCGACGACAAGAAGGACGACAAGGGCGGCGGTGGCGGCAGCAACGGCCTGCCCGCCGGCTACTTCTCGGCCTACAGCACGGAGCCGCAGAACCCGCTTCAGCCCGCGAACTCGAACGAGACGGGTGGCTTCTACCCCCTCCAGCTCATGTTCCGCGGCCTGTACACCTACGACTCCAAGACCGGCCAGCCCGTGCCGGCCATGGCGGAGTCGGTGGAGTCGACGGACTCGATCAACTACACGGTGAAGATCAAGTCCGGGTGGACCTTCCACAACGGCGAGCCGGTCACCGCGAAGTCGTACGTGGACGCCTGGAACTGGGGCGCCCTCTCCACGAACAAGCAGATCAACGCGAGCCCCTGGTTCGAGAAGATCGAGGGCTACGACGCGGTGCACCCCAAGGAGGGCGCGCCCACCAGCAAGGAGCTGACCGGCCTCAAGGTCGTGGACGACAAGACGTTCACGATCAAGCTGGTCCAGGCGTACTCGTCCTTCAAGGCGAGCCTCGGCTACGTGGTCTACTCGCCGCTGCCGCAGGAGTTCTTCAAGGACCCGGCGAAGTACGGCGAGGCGCCGATCGGCAACGGTCCGTTCCAGCTGGACAGCGCCAACGGCGGCTGGAACCACAAGAAGTCGCTCACCGTGAAGAAGTTCGACAAGTACGCCGGTGACGACAAGCCGAAGTCGAACGGCGTGCAGCTGCAGTTCTACACGTCCTACGACGCGGGCTACACCGCGCTGCGCGACAACAAGCTCGACGTGATCGACCAGATCCCCACGTCGGCGATCGGCAGCTTCAAGAAGGACCTGGGCGAGCGCGCGATCGAGGCCCCGCAGTTCTCGATCCAGAAGATCGGCTTCCCGCTGTACGACGCCGGCTGGGGCGCGCCGGGCAAGGAGAAGGTCCGCGCGGGCCTGTCCATGGCGATCGACCGGGCGAGCATCGTCAAGGCGATCTACAAGGGCGCCGAGCAGCCGGCGACCGACTGGCTGGCCCCGAACATCCCGGGTTACAGCAAGGACATCACCGGCGAGCTGACCAAGTACGACCCGGTCAAGGCCAAGCAGCTGGTCAAGGACGGCGGCGGCATCCCCGGTGGCAAGCTCACCATCGCCACCAACGCGGACGGCCCGCACAAGGAATGGGTCACCGCGGTCTGCAACAGCATCAACGAGGTCATCGGCCAGGGTTCCTGCGAGCCGAAGCTCTACCCCGAGTTCGGTGTCGCCCGCAAGGACATCTCCGGTAAGAAGATGACGGGCGCGTACCGCACCGGCTGGCGCGGCGACTACCCGTTCCCGGACAACTTCCTCGCCGACGTCTACCAGACCGGCGCCGCGTCCAACGACTCCGGCTACTCCAGCCCGGTCTTCGACGACCTGGCCAAGCGCGCGAGCGCCGCTTCGGACCAGACCCAGGCCATCCAGCTCTGGCAGGACGCCGAGAAGCAGATGGTGAAGGACGTTCCGTCGATCCCGCTCTGGTACTACGTGACCAAGGGCGGCTCCTCGACCAAGGTCTCCAACGTCCAGTTCGACCCGTACGGCAACCCGGTCTGGACCGAGGTCACCGTCAAGTAGCGATCCGGATATGACCCGGCATCGACCACGGTCCGGCCGCACCGCAATCGGTGCGGCCGGATCTTGGCGGTGACGGGCCGGGCCGGCGACGTGCGATCCACGACGCCGGCCTGGGTCCGATCCTCGCTTCGGGCCGACGACGACAGCAGGAGGCTGGCATGGGGCGTTATGTCGTACGGCGACTGCTCCAGATGATCCCGGTGTTCATCGGGACCACGTTCTTGATCTATTACATGGTGTACCAGCTGGGTGGCGACCCCATCTCGGCCATGTTCGGCGACAAGGGTGCCGACCCTGTCTTCGTGCGCCTGAAGCGGGAAGAGTTCCACCTGAACGACCCGCTGATCGTGCAGTACTGGTACTACATCACCGACCTGCTCCAGGGTAATTTCGGGACCAGCTTCAACGGCCGTCCCGTCGCCGAGGAGCTGAAGCGCGCCTTCCCGGTGTCGATCCGGCTCGCCATGATCGCCTTCGCGATCGAGGTCGTCATCGGTGTCGGCCTCGGCCTGCTGTCCGGCCTGCGCCGCGGCAAGCTGGCGGACACCATGGTCCTCGCGGGCACCCTGGTGGTCATCTCGATCCCGGTGTTCGTGCTCGGCACCGTCGCGCAGTTCTGGCTCGGCAGCGAGTGGGGCATCTTCGAAGCCACCGCGAGTGTGGGCGACCCCACCTGGAGTCAGTTGGTCCTGCCCGGCCTCGTGCTCGGTTCGCTCTCGCTGGCCTTCGTCGCCCGATTGACCCGAACCAGCGTCGCGGAGAACATGCGCGCGGACTACGTGCGTACGGCCACGGCCAAGGGTCTCCCGCGCCGCCGGGTGGTCACCCGCCACCTGCTGCGCAACTCGCTCATCCCCGTGGTGACGTTCCTGGGCGCCGACCTCGGCGCGCTGATGGCCGGCGCGATCGTGACCGAGGGCATCTTCAACGTCGACGGCGTCGGCCGCCTGATCTACCTCGCGGTCACCAAGCACGAGAGCTCGACAGTGGTCGGCGCGGTGGCGGCACTGGTGATGATCTATCTGGTCATGAACCTGATCGTCGACCTGCTGTACGCCGTCCTGGACCCGAGGATCCGGTATGCCTGACATGAACAAGCAGCAGCGCGAACAGCTGCCGACGGCGAGCGACGAGCAGCCCCAGTTCGGCTCGATCGAGAACCCCGGCCTGATGTTGGCGGACGAAGAGGGCACGACGCTGGAGAAGCGTGGCGCCTACGCGGCCCCCGAGGTCCAGGGCCCGCAGAGCAAGCCCCGCGGCGCGTGGGGCGAGGCGTGGCGCGAGCTGCGGCACAACCCGAGTTTCTACGTCTCCGGCGTGCTGCTGTTGTTCCTGATCTTCATGGCGTTCTTCCCGGGCGTGTTCACCGACATCGATCCGCGGCACTGTCCGATTTTGGACACCAACAAGGACCCGTCGGGAGACCACTGGTTCGGCACCAACGTCCAGGGGTGCGACGTGTACGCGCGCACCGTGTTCGGTGCCCGCGCCTCGATCATCGTCGGCGTCGCCACGACCGCGCTGATCGTGGTCATCGGCGGTCTCATCGGTGCGTTGTCCGGCTACTTCGGCGGCTGGCTCGACACCATCCTGGCCCGGGTGACGGACATTTTCTTCGGCATCCCGCTGCTGCTCGCGGCGCTGGTGTTCATGAGCTCGTTCAAGGACCGCACGGTGTGGACCGTGGTCGCCGCGCTCGGCATCTTCGGTTGGATGCAGATCGCGCGCATCATGCGTGGTTCGGTGATCACCGTGAAGAAGTCCGACTACGTGGTGGCGGCCCGCGCCCTGGGCGCCGGCACCGGCCGCATCCTGGGTCGGCACGTGTTGCCCAACGCGATCGCCCCGGTGATCGTGGTCGCGACCATCTCGCTCGGCACCTTCATCGCCACCGAGGCGACACTGTCGTTCCTCGGTATCGGGCTGCCGCCCACCGAGATCTCGTGGGGTGCGGACATCAGCTCGGCGACCACCGCGCTGCGCGACTCGCCGTACCAGCTGATCTTCCCGTCGATCTTCCTCTCGGTCACGGTGTTCAGCTTCATCCTGCTCGGCGACGCGGTGCGCGACGCCCTCGACCCGAAGCTCCGCTGAGGGAGGGGACAGACAAGTGACGACGATCGACACGAAGAAGAAGCCCGAGGGATCGGGCTCGGCAGGCGCCGCGCCGCTCCTGGAAGTGGACAACCTGCACGTCGAGTTCCGCACCCGCGAGGGTGTGGCGAAGGCGATCAACGGTGTCTCGTACGACGTCAGCGCCGGCGAGACGCTCGCCGTGCTCGGCGAGTCCGGTTCGGGCAAGTCGGTGACCGCGCAGACGATCATGGGCATCCTGGACATGCCGCCGGGGCACATCACCGGCGGTGAGATCCGGTTCCACGGCAAGGACATGCTCAAGATGTCCAAGGAGGAGCGCCGGAAGATCCGCGGCCAGAAGATCTCGATGATCTTCCAGGACGCGCTCTCCGCGCTCAACCCGGTGTACTCGGTCGGCTTCCAGCTCGCCGAGATGTTCACCGTGCACCGCGGCATGTCCCGCAAGAACGCCAAGCTCAAGGCGATCGAGCTGATGGACCAGGTGCGCATCCCGGCGGCCAAGGATCGGGTGGACGACTACCCGCACCAGTTCTCCGGCGGTATGCGCCAGCGCATCATGATCGCCATGGCGCTCGCGCTCGACCCCGAGCTGATCATCGCGGACGAGCCGACCACCGCGCTCGACGTGACCGTCCAGGCACAGGTCATGGACCTGCTCGCGGAGTTGCAGCGCGAGCGGAACATGGGCCTGATCCTGATCACCCACGACCTCGGCGTGGTCGCCGACGTCGCGGACAAGATCGCGGTCATGTACGCGGGCCGGATCGTCGAGCAGGCGCCGGTGCGCGAGCTGTACCGCCAGCCCACGCACCCGTACACCAAGGGTCTGCTGGAGTCGATCCCGCGCCTGGACCACAAGGGTCGCGAGCTGTACGCGATCAAGGGTCTGCCGCCGAACCTGATGCGCATTCCGTCCGGCTGCGCGTTCAACCCGCGCTGCCCGTACGCGCAGGACATCTGTCGCAGCGACGTTCCGCCGTTGCACCGGATCTCGGCCGGTCGGGGCAGCGCGTGCCACTTCTGGGAGACCGTGATGGAGGGAGAAGTCCGTGGCTGAGTCCTCGAACGGCGCGACCGCCGCCGATCTGCGCAAGGTCGTTCAGCCCGTGGCTCAGGGCGAGCCGATCCTTCAGGTGCGGGGGCTGGTCAAGCACTTCCCGATCACCCAGGGCATCCTCTTCCAGAAGAAGATCGGCGCGGTCAAGGCCGTCGACGGCGTCACCTTCGACCTGATGAAGGGCGAGACGCTGGGTCTGGTCGGCGAGTCGGGCTGTGGCAAGTCCACGGTGGCCCGACTGCTGATGAACCTGGAGTCGATCACCAAGGGCAGCGTCCTGTACAAGGGCGACGACCTGGCGAAGTTGTCGGGGCGCGCGCTCAAGGCGGTGCGCCGCAACATCCAGATGGTCTTCCAGGACCCGTACACCTCGCTGAACCCGAGGATGACGGTCGCCGACATCGTCGGCGAGCCGTACGACATCCACCCGGAGGTCGCCCCCCGCGGCGACCGCAAGCGGCGCGTGCAGGAACTGCTCGACCTGGTCGGGCTGAACCCGGAGCACATCAACCGGTATCCGCACCAGTTCTCCGGCGGCCAGCGCCAGCGCATCGGGATCGCCCGGGGCCTCGCGCTCAACCCGGAGATCATCATCGCGGACGAGCCGGTCTCCGCGCTGGACGTGTCGGTGCAGGCGCAGGTGGTCAACCTGCTGGAGAAGCTGCAGAACGAACTGGGCCTGTCGTACCTGTTCATCGCGCACGACCTGTCCGTGGTGCGGCACATCTCGGACCGGGTCGCGGTGATGTACCTGGGTCGGATCGCCGAGATCGGCACCGACGCGCAGATCTACGACCACCCGACGCACCCGTACACCCAGGCGCTGCTGTCCGCGGTGCCGGTGCCGGACCCGGACGGCCGCGAGCACCGCGAGCGGATCATCCTCACCGGTGACGTGCCGTCGCCGGCGAACCCGCCGTCGGGCTGCCGGTTCCGCACCCGGTGCTGGAAGGCGCAGGACATCTGTGCCGAGCAGGAGCCGCTGCTGCAGATCCGCACCGGTCTGGACGGACTGGCCGCGCACGACAGCGCGTGCCACTTCGCCGAGGAGAAGGACATCGTCGGCGCGTCCTGAACCGCGCGTCGACCGACGACGCCCGCCGTTCCCGAATCGGGAACGGCGGGCGTCGTCGTGTCCGGCGGGCGTCAGTCGGTCGCGGGGCGGGCGAGCGAGCGGTGCAGGAACGCGACCTGGAACAGCAGCAGGTTCTCCGCGACCTGCTCCTGCGGGGTCATGTGGGTGACCCCGGACAGCGGCAGCACCTCGTGCGGATAGCCGGCCGCGAGCAGCGCGCCGCTCAGCCGCAGCGTGTGCGCCGCGACCACGTTGTCGTCCGCGAGGCCGTGCACCAGCATCAGCGCCCGTCGGGTCGACGCCACCTCGCCCAGTTCGGAGCCGGACACCAGGGAACCGCGCCGGTACGCCTCGACCTGCTCGGCGGGCATGCCGTAGTAGCGCTCGGTGTAGTGCGTGTCGTAGAGCGCCATGTCGGTTACCGGCGCGCCGGCGACCGCCGCGTGGAACACGTCGGGGCGGCGCAGCACGGCGAGCGCGGCCAGGTAGCCGCCGTAGGACCAGCCCCGGATGCCCACCCGGGTGGTGTCCAGCCACGGTCGCTCGGCGGCGACCGCCTCCAGGGCGTCCACCTGGTCCTGGAGACTGATCGGGCCGAGGTCGAGGTGGACCGACTTCTCCCACTCGGGGGAGTGGCCCGGGGTGCCCCGGCCGTCGGCGACCAGCACCGCGAAGCCCTGGTCGGCGAACCACTGCGAGGTCAGGTGCGGGTTGCGCGCGGCGAGCACGCGCGGGCCGTGCGGGCCGCCGTACGGGTCCATCAGGATCGGCAGCCGCTCGCCGGACGCGGGGTCGAACCCGGTCGGCAGGATCAGCGCGCACGGGATGCCGCGGGCGCCGGCGCGGAGCAGTTCGACCCGGGGGGTGAGCACCGGGGTGGCCGTGTGCGAGGCGACCGTGGCGATCTCGGCGCCGCCGCGCAGCACCGCGACCCGGGTGCCGAAGCGCTCCGGCGTGGCGGACACCAGGACCGTGGTGTCGCCGGCGCGCACCGCGGTGTGCACGCCGGGCTCGGCGCTCACCCGGGTGACCCCGTCGGGGGCGACCCGGTAGACGTGGATCTCGCCGATCTCGGGCGCGCCCGCGTCGGTGCCGGCCGACGCGGTGATCAGCACGTCCTCGTCGGCCACGTCCAGGATCGAGCGCACGAACAGGCGCCGGTCGGTCAGCTCCTTGTCGGCGACCACCACGCGGCGCGCGCCGTCGGCGTCGACCAGGCGGACGAGCCGGCCGTCGGGCGTCCACGCCGGCACGCCCGGGAACAGGTCGATCCACACGTCGTCGTGCTCGCGGTGCAATTCGCGGGTGGTCCCGGCGGCCACGTCGACGGCGAGGGTGAGCAGCACCTTCTGGTCGCGCGGTTGCAGGCTCAGGAGCGGGTCGCCGCCGGCCGACCAGTGCACGCTCGCCAGGTAGGGGTAGGCGTCGTGGTCCCAGGTCAGCTCGGTCCGGGCGCCGTCGAGGCCGATCAGCCACGCGGTGACCTCGGCGTTGGCGGTGCCGGCCGCCGGGTAGGCCACCTCGCTCGGCGCCGCGGCCGGGTTGGCCGGGTCGCTGATCCACCAGCGGTCCACGGGCGCGTTGTCCACGCGCGCGGCGATCAGCGCGGAGCCGTCGGGGGCCCACCAGTAGCCCCGGTAGCGGCTCATCTCCTCGGCCGCGATGAACTCGGCCAGGCCCCAGGTGACGTCGTCGCCGTCGGGCTCGGCGAGCGCGCGGTCGCCCGAGCCGTCGGCGGCCACCACCCGCAGCGTGCCGGCGGACACGTAGGCGATCCACTCGCCGGTGGGCGACGGTCGAGGGTCGATCACCGGACCGGGCACGGCCAGCTCGCGCGGCGCCTCGCCGGTGGACGGGGACACGGCGAACAGCCGGCCCGAAAGGGTGAATACCGCCAGATCCCCGGCGCTGTCGAGCGCGTAGCCGACGATGCCGGCCGCCCCCTCGCGACTGCGCTCGCGCCGGGCCCGCTCCTCGGCGGACAAGTCCTCGGCCGCGCCGCCGAGCAGCGTCGCGGGGTCGGCCACCAAGCGCTCGTCGCCGGTGTCCGGATCCAGGATCCACAGGCAGGTGG
Organism: Embleya hyalina; assembly: GCF_003967355.1. Taxonomy (GTDB): domain Bacteria; phylum Actinomycetota; class Actinomycetes; order Streptomycetales; family Streptomycetaceae; genus Embleya; species Embleya hyalina. The sequence goes on from NZ_BIFH01000049.1 coordinate 32,430, forward strand.
TGGAGTCGTCGGCGGCTTTGGACCGCAGGAATGTGATCCTGCCGTCGGCGAAGCCGAAGCTGCGTGGAGCGCCTTGGGTGAAGCGCTGCGTGCGGGCGTATTGCCGGGGAAATGTGATCTCCGAGCTCATGTGCCACAGCGTACGGGGACGTACGCGCACGGGGAGGGGAGACCGGGGGAGAGTGCGGACAGCAGTACGAACACCACCTCGCGCCCGCTGAACGAGTGAACGCGATTCGTGACCGTTGGCTTACAGTCTGTGTGTAGACATGTCCCTTTGGGCCCACAGGCCGGCTTCCCCGAGCACGAACTGCGGGTCCCTGCGCACAGGAGGTGCGTGACTGTGGTGGTGTCCGTCTCCGCCGTGCTGCTGCTCGGTGTCACCGTCGTCTTCTTCGTCCGGAAGTCGTCGCTCAAGCCGGTGCACGCGATCATCTGCGCCCTGCTCGGCTTCTATCTCTCCACGACGTCGATGGCCCCCTCGATCCGCGACGCGGGCACGAGCTTCGCGGGCGTGGTGAACGGGATCCATTTCTGAGCCGCCGCCCCGGGCGTGAGCCGTGTCGACGCGGGGCCGTGAGGTCGCCGCCGGGTCGACTGTGGGCCGGGCTTTGTAGGCTGGTCTGTCATGACCAATCGATGGCTGGCCAATACCGGTGGCACCCGAGGGCCCGAATACGCCGAGCGGTTTCGCCGGCTCGCGGCCGAAGGGCGTGACCTGCACGGCGAGGCCCGGTTCTGCGACGACCTGCTGGCCGAGCCCGCCCGCGTCCTCGACGCGGGATGCGGCACCGGGCGGGTGGCGATCGAGCTGGCCCGGCAGGGCCACGAGGTGGTCGGCGTCGACCTGGACGCGTCGATGCTCGCCGAGGCCGAGGCGGCGGCGCCCGGTCTGACCTGGGTGCTCGACGACCTGGCCGACCTGGACCCGCTGCAGCTCGGCGGGCGCGGGAGCTTCGACCTGGTCGTGGCCGCGGGCAACGTGATGATCTTCCTGACCCCCGGCAGCGAGGCCGAGGTGGTGCGCGCGCTGGCCGCGATGTTGCGCCCGGGCGGGATCCTGGTCAGCGGATTCAGCCTCGAGGGCGGCCCGGACGGGGTCGGGGCCACGATCACCGCCGCCGAGTACGAGGAAGCGTGCGCGGCGGCCGGCCTGGTGCGCCGCACCCGCTACGCCGGATGGGACCGCGAGCCGTGGGTGCCCGGCGGCGACTACCTGGTCGCGGTGCACGCGGCGCCGCCCGGGCGCGGGGCCTGAACGGGCGGTCCGGGGCGTGTCCGGCGGCGCGCGTAGGCTGTCGCGCATGACCGAACGCACTGTCGAGAGCCCGCTGCGACTACTGCTCGTCCACGCCCACCCGGACGACGAAGTGATCAACAACGGCGCGTCCATGGCGCGGTACGCGGCCGAGGGTGTGCATGTCACGCTCGTCACCTGCACCCTCGGCGAGGAGGGCGAGATCCTGGTGCCCGAGCTGGCCCACCTGGCGGCCGACCGCGAGGACGGGCTCGGGCCGCACCGGATGACCGAGATCGCCGACTCGATGAAGGCGCTGGGCGTCCTCGACCAGCGTTTCCTGGGCGGTCCGGGCCGCTACCGCGACTCCGGGATGATGGGTGTGCCGAGCAACGCGCGGCCCGACTGCTTCTGGCAGGCCGACGTCGAGGAGGCCGCCGCGCACCTGGTGCCGGTGATCCGCGAGGTGCGGCCGCAGGTGCTCGCCACCTACGACGAGCGCGGCGGCTACGGCCACCCCGACCACATCCAGGCCCACCGGGTGGCGCTGCGCGCGGCCGAGTTGGCCGCCGACCCGACCCACGCCGAGGGTGAGGGCCGGTCGTGGACGATCGCGAAGATCTACTACAACGTGATGCCCCGGTCGATCCTCAAGGCCGGCATCGAGCGCATGATCGAGGCCGGGCAGGACGTACCGTTCACCGCGGTCGAGGTGGACGAGTTGCCGTTCGCGGTCGACGACGACCAGGTCACCACCGCGGTGGACGCGGGCGCCCACCTCGACGCCAAGTTCGAGGCGTTGCGCGCCTATCCCACCCAGGTCTCGGTGGAGGACGGCTTCTTCGCGCTGTCCAACAACATCGGCCAGAGCATCATGGCGGTCGAGCACTATCGACTGGTCCGCGGCGACCTCGGGCCCACCGGCCCGGACGGCCGCGAGGACGACCTGTTCGCCGGACTGCGCCCGTAAGGTAGCCCTCGTGCCAGAGAAAGCCGGCCGCGTCGCGGCATACGTCGTGCTGTTCCTGCTCGGCGTGGTGATCGCCTTCATCGGGGCGTTCACCCAGGCGGCCTACCCGCCCGCCGGATTGATCGTCTCGCTCGCGGGCAGCGGCGGCCTGTTCGTCGCCGGCGGCTCGTTGCTGAAGACCAAGGCCGGGGCCGCGGTGCCGGTCGCCGCCTGGATGCTCACCGTGTTGTGGCTGGCGAGTTGGACCAAGCCGGAGGGCGACTGGATCTTCGTCAGCGGCTTCCTCTCGTACATCTACCTTCTGGGTGGCACCATCTTCGGTGTCGCCGCCGCCACTTACCCCTGGGGCGGCATCAAACCCGTCCTTCTTTCGGGTGAATCGGTGAAGACGCGGACGAGGTGAACCCCTTGCGCCGCCATGCTTGCCGACGGCGCGTGCCGGGAGGCACGCGACGGTGCGAGGTAACGGCGTGGCAGGAGCGCAGTATTGTGTGTGCCGAGGTGCGGTGCGTGTCATGCCCTGTCCATGGGGCCGTCGCGACCGACGCCTCCGGCCCGTCGTACCGGGCAACCTCGGTGGCCGAGTTCGCCCATGTGCCTTCGGCGGGGAGCACCAGATCCCTCGAAGGCCGTGTCACGACCCGCACGCGGCGGGTGTCAACGCACCGCCGTCGCACTTTCCCGGATACCGTCCGACCCCGGGCGGGGGCGGCCGCGCGCCGCCACGCAACCTTCAGCTGTCGGAGAGCTCGTTCTTCGTGAGTAACGACCAGCCCCCCACGCCCGACGACCCGGGCGCGCGGCCGCGCCGCGACGATCACGATGGTGATCCGCATCCGTTCTTCGGACGCGGGCGGCCGTCGTCGTCGGCGCCCGCCGCCCGTGAGCGATCCGCCGCGCCCGCGTCGTCTCCGCATCCGTCTCCCGATCCGTTCGGGGACGACGACGAGTTCGCGTCGTGGTTCGACGACGAACCGCCCCGGCCCGCGCCCGTCGCGGGGCCGCCGGGAGGTTCGTCGTGGCCCAGCGCGGACGACGATGTGCCGCCCGTCGTGCCGCCGACCCGGCAGGCGGCCGCGCCGCCGCCGGGACCGGGCGGCCTGCCGCAGCGGGTTCCCGGCGCCTCCGGGGCCAGGAGCCTGACCACCGAGGGCACCGGTGCGCCCGGACCCGTGCCGTTCTCGGACGCGCCGGCCACGCCGTATGTGCCGGGGCAGCCCGGACCGGCGCAGGCGCCCGAGCAACAGCGGCCGCTGCCGCCGCACACCGTGTACGGCGTCGCGGGCGAGCACGGCGCGGGAGCGTCGGGGCCGGGCCCGGACGAGGCCGGCCGCGGAGTGCCCACCGGTGCCGAGCCGGTCGTACACCCGATCGATCCGGGCGCCTCGGACGCGGCCCGGTCGGCCACCGAGGGCGGCGCGCTGCCGAACCGGGTGGGCCGGCGTCGGCTGATCGCCGGCTTCGGCACGCCGGAGGCCGGCCCCGTGCCGACCCCGCCGGCCGTGGGCGGCACGGACGCCGAATCGCCCGCCGACGCGGGTGATTCCGGCGACCAGACGATGACCACCCGGGTCAGCATCAAGATCCCGGGATCGCGGCCGATTCCGCCGGTGGTGCTGCGCGGTCAGGCTCCGCTGCCCTCGCAGGAGGCGCCGCGGTGGACCCTGGACGGCGACTCGGACGGGCCGTACGAATACCGCACGATGCAGGAGCAGGACGCCGCCGACCACGGGTTCCCGCAGTACGGCACGACCGACGCGCACGCGGCCGAGACCGCCGAGGAGCACCCGGTCGGCGCCGAGGCGCGGACCGACGAGGCGCGCCCGGCCCCGGCCCCGCCCCGACGGCGCAGGCCGAAGGCGCTGATCGCCTGCGCGGCCGGGATCGCGGTCCTGGGCGGGGTGTACGGCGCGTCGCTGGCCTACGCCGGCGGCGGGGTGCCGCGCGGCACCTCGGTGCTCGGCGTCAACATCGGCGGCCAGTCCCGCGACGAGGCGGTGCGTACGCTCGAACAAAAGCTCGGCGACCGCACCACCAAGCCGATACTGCTCGACCTCGGCGGCAAGGAGCTGCGGCTCGAACCGGCCGCGTCCGGGCTGCTCCTCGACGCGCGCGCGACCGTCAGCGAGGCGAGCAAGGGCGGGATGAATCCGCTCACCTCGGTGCCCGCGATGTTCGGCAAGACCCGGGAGACCCAACCGCGCACCGTGGTGGACCCGGTCAAGCTGGGCGCCGCGTTGGAGGCGCTGGCCGCCGAGGCCGGCGGCGCGCAGGTCGACGGCGGGATCTCGTTCGCGAGCGGCCAGGCCACCGCGGTGCCGCCGGCCAAGGGCAAGGTGCTGGACACCCCCGCCGCGATCAAGCTGGTCGAGGCGGCCTTCCTGCACGGCGGCGGTCCGGTCGCGTTGCCGACCAAGGCCGCCGACCCCAAGGTCACCCAGGCCGAAGTGGACCGGGCGATGCGCGAGTTCGCGGTGCCCGCGATGTCGGGGCCGGTGACCCTGACGGCCGGTACCAAGTCCTTCAAGCTCAACCCGGCGGCGCTGGCGAAGTACCTCACCATGGTCCCGGACGCCGCCGGGAAGCTGCAGCCCAGGATCGACGCGAACGGTCTCCAGGAGGAGCTGGGTCAGACCTTCTCCTCGGTCGGCGAGAAGCCGAAGAACGCCACGTTCAAGGTGGAGGGCAAACTCGCGGCCGGCGCGAAGGTGACCGTCGTGCCGTCCGTGTCCGGCAAGGGCGTCTCCGGTGCCACCGCGGCCGACGCGGTGTTGTCGGTGCTGACCAAGTCCGGCGCGGCGCGCACCGCGAAGGTCAACCTCGGTCCGGTCGAGCCCGCGCTGACTACGGAGGCGGCGAACAAGCTGGGCATCACCGAGGTGATGTCGACCTACACCACGAACTACCCGTACGCCGCGTACCGGCTGACCAACATCCACCGGGCCGCCGATCTGATCACCGGATCGGTGATCAAGCCGGGCGACACCTGGAGCCTGAACAAGACGGTCGGCGAGCGCACCGCGGAGAACGGCTTCGCCAAGGGCACGATCATCAACAACGGGCGCTTCCAGACCGACTTCGGCGGCGGCGTCTCGCAGGTGGCCACGACCACGTTCAACGCGGTGTTCTTCGCCGGGCTCAAGGACGTGATGCACCGCCCGCACAGCTTCTGGATCGACCGCTACCCGGCCGGTCGCGAGGCCACGGTGGCCTGGCCGTCGCTGGACCTGAAGTTCCAGAACGACTCCGGGAAGAACGTCTACCTGGAGTCCACGTACACCGATTCCACGGTGACCGTGACGCTGTTCGGCACCCGCAAGTACGACGACATCAAGGCCGAGCCCGGCAGCAAGTACGACGTGATCAAGCCCAAGTCGGTGGTGGACAAGTCGGCGGGCTGCGTGGAGCAGGCCGCGTCGGACGGGTTCAAGATCGACGTGACCCGGGTCTTCGTCCAGGGCGGCAAGGAGACCGCCCGGGAGAAGTTCCACACCAAGTACGACCCGGCCGACAAGATCACCTGTGACAAGACCGGCGGCGCGGGCGAGGGCGAGGGCCAGGGCCGCACGGCCGACTCACCCCCGCCGGGCGCACCGCCGGTACGGAGGTCGGACGACTAGCGGCCGTCGAGGCGGCGAGCGCACGAGGCGGGACCGGATCGCACGACGGGCGATCCGGCCCCGCCTTCGCCGTGTCGGCCCGGCCCCCGCGACGCCCTCACGACCCGGCCCGGCCCACGTCGCGCGACAGTTCGAGGGCCAGGAACCGGTCGACGTGTGCCAACGCCTCGAACCGTGCCCCCGGTGGCACCTTCTCGTCGCGGGCCAACTCGACCAGGAGGCGGATCGCCGTGCGGGTGTCCAGGTCGGCGTCGAGCGCGGCGTGGATCGGCCCGATCGCCTCGGCCGGCATCGGCGCGGACGGGGACTCGGCGCACGTGGCGGTCCGGGCGCGCAGTTCGGCGAGGACGGCCGTCGCGTCGGCCACCCCGTGGTACCCGGCGCGGTCCCCGCGCAGCGGCTCGTCGGCGGCCAGCGAGAGCAGGACCAGCCGCAGCGCGAGCGGATCCTCGGGGTGCGGGACCGGTCGGCGGGGCGCGGCGTCGACCACCGCCGCCGGATGCAGCACGTGCACCCGGGCGCGCGGCCCCTCGTCCCCGTCCTCGCCGAAGTACAGGTCGATCGCGCCGTCCGGTCGCCCCGTGGTGGGCTGCGGCATGTTGTACCGGCCGTAGCCCGCCGCGTCCGCCACCTGCGCGCGATAGGGCAGGTGATGGACCGTCACGGTCAGGTGGTGTCGGCCGGCGACCCGGCGGAAGGTGTCGGCGATGATCGCCGCGCGCAGCGAACGGCTCGGGTAGGCCACCCGCACCCGCCTGCCGATCGAGGCGGTCACGAGTTCGGACTTGCCGGTCTGGGAGTCGGTCAGTCGCACCATGGCGGCAACGCTAGCCGCGTCCCCACCCCCGGGACACTCGTTCCCGCCCCCATGACATCTGTCATGCCGTGATCAGGAGGTTTCCCACTTCGCCCGCCGCGGGTGGTCGGCCAGGCTGGGGGCATGACGATCACGGCTGGGAAACAGACGACCGCGCCGGCCGTCGCGCTCGGCGGGGTGAGCAAGAGCTTCGGCGAACTGCGTGCCGTGGACGGGCTCGACCTCGAACTGCGCCAGGGGGAGACCGTCGCGCTGCTCGGACCCAACGGTGCCGGCAAGTCGACCACGCTCGACCTGCTGCTCGGGCTGAGTCGGCCCACCGAGGGCACGGTCGCGCTGTTCGGTGGCGATCCGCGCGAGGCGATCAGGAGCGGACGCGTCGGCGCGATGTTGCAGAGCGGTGGCCTGATGCCGGACGTGACCGTCGGCGAGATGATCGGCCTGGCCCGCGACCTGCATCCGCGCCCACTGCCGCGTGCGGACGTGCTGCGTCGCGCCGGCATCGAGGACCTGGTCGACAAGAACGTCGACAAGCTCTCCGGCGGCCAGGCCCAACGGGTGCGCTTCGCGATGGCGATCGCGGGTGAGGTGGACCTGATCGTCCTGGACGAGCCCACCACGGGGATGGACGTGGACAGCCGGCAGCGGTTCTGGGTCAGCATGCGCGAGCAGGCCGAACTGGGCCGCACCGTGTTGTTCGCGACGCACTACCTGGAAGAGGCGGACAACGTCGCCGACCGGGTGCTCGTGCTGCACCGGGGGCGGTTGCTCGCCGACGCGAGCGCCGCGCAGATCAAGGCCCGGGCCGGGCTGCGCCGAATCGCGTTCGACCTGGACCGGGCGGTCGAGGAGGACGAGGCCGCGCTGCGCGCGCTGCCCGGCGTCGCGCACATCGAACTGAGCGGCCACACCGTGCGCATCCGCAGCGGCGACGCCGACGAGACGGTGGCCGCGATCTACGCCGCCGGCCTGCGTCCGCGCGGCCTGGAGGTCGCCGGCCTCGGTCTGGAGCAGGCGTTCCTGGCGATCACCCAGCAGGCGGACGAGGCGGAAGGCAAGGGGATCCCGGCATGAGGACGTTGATGCGACTCGAAGTGCTGAGGATGGTGCGCAACCGCCGCTACCTGCTCTTCACGCTGGCGTATCCGGTCGCGATGTACCTGATCTTCGGCAGCCAGTCGGGGGACGTGGACGGCACCGACGTGTCCGCGTACGTGATGGTGTCGATGGCCTCCTTCGGCGCGGTCGGCGCGGTGCTCAGCGCCGGTGTGCAGCGGATCGCGGCGGAGCGGCAGAGCGGCTGGACCCGGCAGTTGCGGCTGACCACGCTCACCGGGCGGCAGTACGTGATCTCCAAGCTCGTCTCGGCGGCGGTGGTCGGCCTGCCCGCGATCGTGCTCGTGCTCTTCACCGGTTTCCTGCGCGGGGTACGGCTGGACGCGTGGCAGTGGGGCGTGATCGTGATCGCGCTGTGGTTCGGCTCGTTCGTGTTCGCCGTGCTCGGGATCGGGCTCGGCTACCTGGTCGCCCCCGACTCCGCGCAGCCGCTGTTCATGCTGGTCTACCTGGGCATGGCGGTGCTGGGTGGCATGTGGGTCCCGCTGAGCGGGTTTCCGCAGATCCTCCAGGACATCGGCCACGTGATGCCGACGTATCGCTACGGGCAACTGGGCTGGGAGGTGCTCGCCGGGCATCGGCCCCGGGTCGCCGACGTGGTGGTGCTCGCGGTGTACCTGGTCGCGTTCACCGCGCTGGCCGCCTGGCGCTACCGTCGCGACGAGCAGAAGGTGGCGGCCTGAGCCGGGGCCGCTCGCCCGACGGGACGGTCCCGAGGCGTGGTGGGACCTGTTCCCGAGAAGGAGCGCGTGACATGCGGTGGTCGGACGCGACACGGCAGGACTCGACGCGGGGGCGGGCCATCCGGATGTCGTGGTCGCTGCTCTGGTTGTTCTTCCTGACCCCGGTGGTGCACGACCTGGCCACCGAGGGGTACGGGCCGGTGCGACTGACGGTGGGCTCGATCGGGCTGCTCGTGGTGGTGGTCTGCTACGTCGCGCTGGTGTTCGGCGGGGTCGGCTGGTTCGGCCTGTTCGGTGGGGTGGAGGCGGTGCTGCGCCGGACGTTGGACACCGAGCGGGCCCAACTGGGCGCCTGCCTGCTGCTGTGGGCGGTCGCGGTCGGGCTGATCCTGACCTTCGACGACGCCTGGCTCGGCCTGATGGTCTACGTCGCGGTGTCGATCGGGGCCGGGCTGCGCTTCCCGCGGTCGATGTGGGGGATCCTGGGCTGCGTGGTCTCCGGGGTCGGGCTCGGCGTGCTGCTCGGCGCGGCCGGCGACGACGTGCTGGTCCTGGCGTTCGTCACGGTGCTCACCGGCGGGGTGATGATCGGGGTGCGCCGACTCCTGGAGACCCTGGTCGAGCTGCGCGAGGCCCGGGAGATCGTGGCCCGGCTCTCGGCCAACGAGGAGCGCCTGCGGATGGCCCGGGACCTGCACGACGTGCTCGGCCACTCGTTGTCGCTGATCACGCTCAAGAGCGAACTCGCCGGCCGCTTCCTGCCCGAGCACGTGGACCGCGCGGCCGAACAGGTCGCCGATATCGAGCGGGTCGGCCGGCAGGCGCTCGTGGACGTGCGCGAGGCGGTGAGCGGCTACCGACGGCCGACCTTCGCGGTCGAGCTGGCGGGCGCGCGGATCGCGGCCCGGGCGGTGGGCATCGAGCTGACCGTGGTGCCCGAGCAGTGGCCGCAGTGCCCGGACCCGGAGGCGGAGGCCGTACTCGCCTGGGCGCTGCGCGAGGCGGTCACCAACACGATGCGGCACAGCGGGGCGCGGCGCTGCACGGTGCGCCTGGAGACCGGTGCGATGTGGCGCCTGGACATCCGCGACGACGGGCGCGGCGCGACGGGCGGCGAGGGCAACGGGCTGACCGGACTGCGCGAGCGGTTCGCCCTGGCCGACGGCACCATCGAGGTCGGCGGCGGGGAGTACGGACGCGGGTTCGGGTTGACCGCTTCGGTCCCGGTGCTTCCCGGAAAGACCGCCGAGCGCCGGATTGCCCCCGGAGCTCCGGGAGCGACCCGCTAACGTTCGGGCCGTGATCAACGTACTGCTCGCCGAGGACCAGGCCATGGTGCGCGAGGCGCTGGCCGCGCTGCTCGGCCTGGAGGAGGACATCCGTGTCGTCGCCCAGGTCGCGCGTGGGGACGAGGTGGTCGAGGCGGTGCGGGCGAGCGGCGCCGACGTGGCGCTGCTGGACATCGAGATGCCGGGGCGGGACGGTCTGGCCGCCGCCGCCGAGTTGCGCGCGGCGCTGCCCGGATGCCGGATCGTCATCCTGACCACGTTCGGCCGTCCGGGCTATCTGCGCCGGGCGATGGAGGCGGGCGTGGACGCGTTCCTGGTCAAGGACGCGCCCGCGGCGCAACTGGCCGACGCCGTACGCCGAGTGCTGCGCGGCGAGCGGGTGATCGACCCCACGCTCGCGGCCACCGCGCTCTCGGTCGGCGCCGACCCGCTGACCGAGCGCGAGCGCGACGTGCTGCGCGCGGCGGCGGGTGGCTCGACGGTGTCCGAGATCGCGACCCTGCTGCACCTGTCCGAGGGCACCGTGCGCAACCACCTGTCCTCGTGCATCGGCAAGACGCACGCCCGCAACCGTGCGGACGCGGTGCGCATCGCGCACGACAACGGCTGGCTCTGACCGGCGCCGGTCCGGGTGTCCGGATCGCGCGGCCGCCCCGGTGGCGTACGGGTCGCCGACGGAATGTGGGACCGACATCCCTCGTTGTGGGACAACGGATCTTCCCGTCGGCCGCCCCGGGAGGATCGATGGGACCGGGGCCCGAAGGCCGGTAGAGTCCTCGTGCCCGGCGGCCCGAGTGCCGTCGGAGAGGATGTCGGAGGAATGGGCATGGGGTCGCACCGGGCAGGCGGTCCCGAACCGGGCACCCGTCGTCCCCGTCGGGAACGCATCCGCTGGGCCGCCGCGAGTGCCGCGCTCGCCGCGTTGCCGGCCGCCTTGGTGGTGGCCCTGTCCGGGGACTCGTCCGACGCCGATCACCTGCTCAGCGCCGACTACGTGCGCACCGGATCCTGGCCCAGCGGATACAGCGGCCAGTACGTGCTGCGCAACGCCGGCTCCGACACGGTCGAGGGCTGGACCCTGCGCTTCGACCTGCCGGCGGGCATGCGGATCGCCACCATATGGAACGGCCGGCTGGAACCGGCGGCCGGCCGCTACACCGTGCGCAACGAGAACTGGAACCGGGCGCTGCGGCCGGGCGAGAGCATCGTGGTCGGCTTCGAGGTCCGCCGGGACGGCGCCGGCGCGCCGACCGCGACCGAGCCGGTGCGCGCCGACGGGCCGACCGCCTGCACGATCAACGACAAGCCGTGCGGCGGGTCGGCCGGGACCGGACCGGACGAGCCGGCCACCCCGTCCGGGGCGACGCCGGCCGCGAGCGCGTCCGCCGGCCTCGACCGGCACACCGGCACCCCGACCCCGACCGGCACCGGCCGGGGCGGCGGGGCGACGTCGACCCCCTCGGCCCCGCCGACGACCGCGCCCCCGACCGACGCCACACCGCGCGCGGGCACGATCGAACACCTCGCGCCCTACCTGGACATGACGCTGGACCCCACGCTGGCGGGATCGTCCGGCGTGCGCGACCGCACCCTCGCCTACGTCGTGGACGGCGGTGGTTGCCGGCCGATGTGGGGCGGGGTGACCCGCCTCGACGACCCCGCGACCATCGCCCGGATCGCCGCGCTGCGCGAGGCCGGCGGATCGATCAGGGTCGCCTTCGGCGGCGCCGGCGGCGCCGACCTCGCGGTGTCCTGCGGCAGCCCGGAGGAGTTGACGGCCGCCTACCGGCAGGTCCTGGACGCCACCGGGACCGACGCGATGGACCTGGACATCGAGGGCCGCGCGCTGGTCCGCCCGGATGTGATGCAGCGGCGCAACGCCGCGCTGCGGCTGCTCCAGGAGGACGCCCGGCGTGCGGATCGACGGGTGGACGTCGGCTACTCGCTGCCGGTGCATCCGCTCCAGGGCCTGGGCGACGAGGCCAAGGCGCTGCTGCGGGACGCCGCCGCGCGGCAGATCGACGTCTCCTACGTGAACATCAAGGCGATGAACTACGGCGCCGGGGTCGCGCCCCGGCCGCAGGGACGGATGGGCCGCTTCGCCGCCGACGCCGCGCACGCGCTCCAGGCGCAGATCCGCGAGGTGTGGCCGCACCTGACCGAGGAACAGGCCTGGCGGCGGGTGTCGGTGACGGTGATGATCGGCCGCAACGACGTGCCGGGGGAGGTGTTCACCCTGGACGACGCGCGCCGGTTCGCCGACTTCGCCCGACAGAACCACCTGGGACGGGTCGCGTGGTGGTCCGCCGCGCGGGACCGACCGTGCCCCGACGGCACCGCGACCGAGACCGGCGCCGACCCCTCGTGCAGCGGGATCGCCCAGGAGCCGGAGGCATTCCTGCGCGCCCTCGGCGGCTGAGCGCGCGGGCGGGGCGCGGCGGATCCGGACCGGGCCCCGCCGGGCCGGGTGACCCGGCGGACAGGCGCCGGCTCGCTAGTTCAGCCGGGCCCGGGCCGCCTTGGCCTCGGTGAGCATGCCCTCGGCGGCCTTGGGGTCGATGTGCTTGACCAGTTCGGCGTACTCCTCCAACTGCCGTGCGCCGGCCGCGAATTGCCCGGTCCTGGCGAGCAGTGTGCCGCGTTCGTGGCGCAGCGCCGCCGGGTGGCGCGGCAGCAGCAGGGACAGCTCGACCGCCCACAGCCGGGTCCAGGCGCCCTCGATCCCGCGCTCGGGCTGCGCCGCCCAGGCGCGGATGTTGTTCAACATCCGGAGCAGGATCGCGGTCGGCCGCGCCGGTTGCAGCAGCGTCGGATCGCCGGGCCGGCCACCCGCCTCCGCGGCCAGTCGGCGGGCCCGGGACACCGACAGCGGCACCCCGCCGTGGAACGGGTCGGCCAGTTCGAACTCGCCGTCGGGATCCCCGATCCCGACCACGAAATGTCCCGGCAACGCGACGCCGTACACCGGCAGCCCGGCCCGGCGGCCGACGTCGATCCACACCACCGACAGCAGGATCGGCAGCCCGCGCCGGCGGCGCAGCACCTCGTGCAGCAGCGACGAGCGCAGGTCGGCGTAGTCGGACTGCTGTCCGAGGAACCGGGCCCGCCCGCCGAGCACCCGCGCCAGCGCCGCGGCGGCCCTCGACGGGTCGAAGGCGGACCCCGCCTCGGCCCGCACCGCCGCCGCGAGCCGCTCCAGCTCGGCGATCCCCACGGCCGGATCGAACGCCGGATCGACCTCGACGCCCATCAACAGCGCGGCCTCGGCCAGATCCACCTCGTCGGCCCGCACGACCGCGGCGAACCGGTCGCGGGGACTCCCGGGAGCGCTCACGTGGCGCCCGGGGAGCGGCGGTAGTGGTAGCCATGGTGGTCGGTGTAGCCGAGCGCGTCGTAGAGCTCGCGCGCCGCCCGGTTGTCCGACTCCACCTGGAGCCAGCCGGTGACCGCGCCGCCCGCGAGTGCCCGGTCGGTCAGCGCCTTGACGATCGCCCGCGCGTGGCCGCGTCTGCGGTGCGCCGGGTCCACCTCCAGGCCGGCGAAGCCCGCGTAGCGGCCGAGCACGCACACCCGGCCGATGGCGACCGGCCGGCCCGACTCCGGGTCGGACACGGTCGCGAACAGCGTCCCCGGCGGCCCCTGGAGCACGTGCCGCTCGGCGCCGCCGGCGTGTCGCGCGACGCGGTGGTAGAGCGACACCCACTCGTCGGTGAGGGCGGTCCCGATCTCGACCCGGCCCGCGTCCACGTCGCGCAGCACGTCGGCCGCGCGCACCAGGCGCCCGGTGCGCATCAGCGCGTCGCCCTCGGCCAGCCACCCGGCGGCGTCGAGGAAACGGTCGAACGGGTCCTCGTGCGCCACCTGGAACAGCGTCGGCAGATCGCGCGCCGAATACCAGGCATTCACTCGATCGAGTGCCTCCGGGAAAGGCATGTCGGGCTCGCCCAGGACCAGTACCGAGTTGGCCCGCCGGGTGAATCCGCCGGCCGCGCGCAGCAGCCACTCGCCGAACGCGGCGACCTCGGGGGCGGGCCAGGATCGACTGGCCACGTCCTGCAGGCGGGCCGGGGTGAGCCGCCGCACGGGTGGCGGCACGACCTTGGCGGCGACGATGCTCGCTTCCGCCACCCGGGCGATACTGCCGTCCCTGCGGGTGATTGTCAGCACACCGTCGCGCCAGTCCACGAGGTCGCCCACGACGTCGGAATAGCTCGCCTCGGCGTCCTCGGGCGGCAGTTCGCGGCGCACCGACACGCGTCTGCCCACATCGCGCGGTGTGATCCTCTTCACCTGTCCGGCATCCCCGATCCGTGCTGACCTCGTCCGCCCACGTCTGCTGACATGTTCCCGGCCCACAGGTAAGGGCCACCTGCTAGGAGTAGGCCCCGGCCCACCGCGATACTAGTTGCGGGCACCGACGTTGCCGCGCTCCCGCGCACCCTGTACCGCCCGCATGAGGAGGAACCCGACGTGACCTACGTCATCGCGCAGCCCTGCGTCGACCTGAAGGACAAGGCATGCATCGAGGAGTGCCCCGTCGACTGCATCTACGAGGGTGAGCGTGCGCTGTACATCCACCCCGACGAATGCGTCGACTGTGGAGCCTGCGAGCCGGTCTGCCCGGTCGAGGCGATTTTCTACGAGGACGACACCCCGGAGCAGTGGAAGGACTACTACAAGGCGAACGTGGAGTTCTTCGACGACCTCGGCTCCCCGGGCGGCGCCTCGAAGATGGGTCTGATCGCCAAGGACCACCCGCTCATCGCCGCGCTGCCGCCGCAGGCGACCGGCGAGTAGAGCGTCGTGACCGCTTCGCACAGCGGTGCGCGGCCGCTTCCCGACCCCGCCGACGCGCGGGGCCGGGAAGCACGTCGCGTCACCGACCTGCTCCCCGTCTTCCCCTGGGACCGGCTCGAGCCGTTCGGCGCGAGCGCGCGGGCCCATCCCGACGGCGTGGTCGACCTGTCGGTGGGCACCCCCGTCGACCCCACGCCGGAGCCGATCCGCGCCGCGCTGTGCGCCGCCGCCGACGCGCCGGGCTACCCGACCGTGTTCGGCAAGCCGGAGCTGCGCGAGTCGATCGCCGGGTGGTTGCGCCGACGGCTCGGCGTCACCGGGGCGAGCGCGGACGCCGTGCTGCCGGTGATGGGTACGAAGGAACTGGTCGCGGCGCTGCCCAACCAGCTCGGGCTCGGCCCGGGCGACATCGTCGCGCACCCGGCGCTGGCCTACCCCACCTACGACGTGGGCGCGCGGCTGGCCGGGGCCACCCCGCTGCCGGTGGTGGACGGCACCCTGCCCGATCCCGCCGGGGTGCGGATGATCTGGCTGAACTCGCCGGGCAACCCGCACGGCGCGGTGCGCACGCTCGAACAGACGCGCGAGATCGTGGCGTGGGCCCGTGAGCACGACGTGCTGGTCGTCTCCGACGAGTGCTACATCGAGCTGTGCTGGGACGCCCAGGCGGTGTCGGTGCTGCACCCCGACGTCTGCGGCGACTCGCACCGGGGTCTGCTCGCGGTGCACTCGTTGTCCAAGCGCAGCAACCTGGCCGGCTATCGCGCCGGGTTCGTCACGGGCGACCCCGCGGTGATCCGCGAACTGCTCGCGGTGCGCAAACACTCGGGGCACATCGTGCCCGGCCCGGTGCAGGCGGCGATGACCGTCGCCTTCGCCGACGACGAGCACGTGGCGGAGCAGAAGGCGCGCTACGCGGCCCGGCGCGCGGCGCTGCGCGGCGCCCTGGAGGCGGCGGGTTTCCGGATCGAGCACTCGCAGGCGAGCCTGTACCTGTGGGCCACGCGCGACGAGGACTGCTGGGACACCGTGGCCTGGTTCGCCGAGCGCGGCATCCTGGTCGCGCCGGGCGACTTCTACGGCCCGCTGGGCGACCGGCACGTGCGGCTCGCGTTCACCGCGACCGACGAGCGGGTCGCGGCGGGCGTGAAGCGGCTGCACGAGGACTGAACGCGCTCGCGGGCGCCCGGCGTCGGGTCGAGGGCCGCGTTCGGGGACGGGGATAGGCTGCTCGGCATGACCGTGAAGCTCGATCTGTCCCAGGACGCGGCCTCGCTCACCGCGCAACTCGTCGACATCCCGTCGGTCAGCGGCGACGAGCGGGTGCTCGCCGACGCGGTGGAGGAGGCGCTGCGCGCCTTCCCGCACCTGACCGTGCACCGGGACGGCGACTCGGTCGTCGCCCGCACCGAACTCGGGCGCGCCGAGCGCATCCTGATCGCGGGCCATCTGGACACCGTGCCGATCGCGGACAACCTGCCGTCCCGGATCGAGGGTCCGCTGATGTACGGGTGCGGCACCTCCGACATGAAGAGCGGCGTCGCGGTGCAACTGCGGCTCGCCGCGCACCTGCCCGAGCCCAATCGCGACGTCACCTACGTGTTCTACGACTGCGAGGAGGTGGAGGCCGCCCGCAACGGGCTGCTGCGGCTGGCGAACAACCACCCCGAGTGGCTGGTCGCCGACTTCGCGGTGCTGATGGAGCCCACCGGCGGCGCGGTCGAAGGCGGCTGCCAGGGCACGCTGCGGGCCACGGTGAGCACCACCGGTACCCGCGCGCACTCGGCCCGCTCGTGGCTGGGCGACAACGCGATCCACGCCGCGGCGCCGATCCTGGCCCGGTTGCGGGCGTACGAGGGCGCGCGGGTGGAGATCGACGGCCTCGAATACCGCGAGGGGCTGAACGCGGTGAGGATCGAGGGCGGGGTCGCGGGCAACGTGATCCCGGACGCGTGCGCGGTGACGGTCAACTTCCGCTTCGCGCCCAATCGCGATGTCGAGCAGGCGCTGGCGCACGTGTGCGAGGTGTTCGCCGGGTTCGACGTGGTGCTCACCGACGAGGCCGCCGGCGCGCTGCCCGGTCTGGACCGGCCCGCCGCGGCGGCGTTCGTGGCGGCGATCGGGACCCCGCCCCGGGCCAAGTTCGGCTGGACCGACGTCGCGCGCTTCTCCGCGCTCGGCATCCCGGCGGTGAACTACGGGCCGGGCGATCCGAACCTGGCGCACAAGCGGGACGAGCACGTGGAGATCGCGCTGATCGGGGACAGCGAGGAGCGGCTGCGGCGCTGGCTCGGCTGACCCGCGCGCGGGGGCGCGGACGGGGTCGCCGGCGGGCTCGCGGTCTCGGCCGCGAGCGATCCCGGACCGGTTCCCGGGCCGGGACTCCGGCGTAAATGCGATCGGCTCCGGGCTCGGCGTGGCAGGGTGGCCGGATGGACGCGCGATTCGCTCCGGAGGAGCCACCCGAGTTCGCCTCGCCCAGCGAGGTGGAGGAACAACATCCCGGCATGGGGCACCTCGGCACCGAGGCGTGGCGGGTACTGCGGATCCAGACCGAGTTCGTGGACGGGTTCGGCATGCTCGCCGACCTCGGCCGCGCGGTCAGCGTGTTCGGCTCGGCCCGGACCAAGCCGGGCTCGGCCGAGTACCGCACCGGCGAACGTGTCGGGCGGGCCCTCGCCGAGGCCGGCTACGCGGTGATCACCGGCGGTGGCCCCGGCGCGATGGAGGCGGCCAACAAGGGCGCCCGGGACGCCGGCGGGCAGTCGGTGGGCGTCGGCATCAAGCTGCCGTTCGAGTCCGGGCTGAATCCGTACGTGGACCGCGGCATCACCTTCCGCTACTTCTTCGCGCGCAAGACGATGTTCGTCAAGTACGCGCAGGGCTTCATCGTGCTGCCCGGCGGGATCGGCACGCTGGACGAGTTGTTCGAGGCGCTCACCCTGGTGCAGACCGGCAAGGTCACGCACTTCCCGGTGGTGCTGATCGGCCGCGACTACTGGACCGGCCTCGTCGACTGGGTGCGCGACGTGGTGATCGCCCAGGGCAAGGCGTCGCCCGCCGACCTGGACCTGATCCGGATCACCGACGACGTGGACGAGGCGGTGCGCATCATCCGCGACGCCGACCTGGAGTGCTCGAAACTGGAGGCCGAGGCACGCGCGGACAAGGCCGCCGCCGAAGGACGCGCCGCCGGCGGGTCGATTGCCACCTGACGGGCATGCGGGAGCCCCGTCGTGTTCACGCGGACGACACCGACGGGCGAAAGCGTAGGGGCGTCCCGATATCTCCCGCCTGTCACAGGAGAAAACCAGATGTCGCTGTCCCGTAGGGGTTTCCTCGGTCGCACCGCCACCACCGGTGCCGGTGTCGCCCTCATCGGCAGCACCGGCATGCTGCTGGCGCCCAACGCCTCGGCCTCGTCCCGCCCGGGCGACCGGCGCCCGCCGGCCCGCGTCGGCTACGGTCCGCTGGTGGACGACCCCGCCGGGCGGCTGGCGCTGCCCAAGGGCTTCTCGTACCAGATAGTCACCGAGGCCGGTGTCACCAAGCTGGAGTCGGGCGAGGCCACCCCGAGCAACCACGACGGCACCGGCGCGTTCAAGCTGCGCGGCGGCGGCACGGTCCTGGTGAACAACCACGAGCTCGGCGGCTCGCTCAAGGACACCCCGCTGCCGGTGCCGCACCTCGCGGGCCTGGTCTACGACGAGGGCCTGGCCGGCGGCTGCACCGTGGTCGAGGTGAACCGTTACGGCAGGCGCATCCGCGAGTACGTCGGCGTGGCCGGCACCGCGACCAACTGCGCGGGCGGCGTGACCCCCTGGGACACCTGGCTGACCTGCGAGGAGACCGAGCAGCTGGCCGGTCAGGGCAGCGCCACCAAGGACCACGGCTACGTCTTCGAGGTCGACCCCTACGACCGCCGCGCCAACCGCGACCCGAAGCCGATCAAGGCGCTCGGCCGGTTCGCCCACGAGGCGGTCGCGGTGGACCCGCGCCGCGGCCACCTGTACCTGACCGAGGACGCGAGCAACCCGAACGGGCTGTTCTACCGCTGGGAGCCCCCGCGCCACTGGGACGGCGGGCGCGGCCGGCTGCGCAAGCTGGCCGACGACGCGGGCACCCTCGCGGCGATGCGCTGCGTGGACGCGAGCGGCAAGCACGTGGACGACCTGTCCCGCGCGACCGAGGTGGGCACCACCTACGCCGTGAACTGGGTCACCGTGCAGGAGCGCGACGCGCGCACCACCTCGATCCGCAAGCAGTTCCAGAACACCGACATCACCCGCGGTCGCAAGATCGAGGGCATCTGGTGGGGCGACGGCGGCGCGTACGTGGTCTGCAGCTTCGCCCGCAAGGAGAGCCCGGGCACCCCGCACGACGGGCAGATCTGGTTCTACGACCCGCGTCGCGGCCGGCTGACCCTGAAGCTGCGCTTCGGCGTCAACACCACGCCGGACGTGGACGGTCCGTACGACGGCCCGGACAACATCAGCGTCTCGCCGTACGGCGGCGTGATCATCGCCGAGGACGGCGAGGGCGTGCAGCACCTGCTCGGCGCGACCGACGACGGCAAGACCTACCCGGTCGCCCGCAACGACGTGGACGGCGACAGCGAGTTCACCGGCCCGATCTTCTCCGAGGACGGCCGCACGCTGTTCGCGAACGTGCAGACCCCGGGCACGATGTTCGCGATCCAGGGTCCCTGGAAGCGCTGCTGAGGCACGGATTCGCCGGCCGTCGCCGCCGTCGAAGCCCACTTTTCGGCGTCCGCGCCCACCTTCGCGGTGGGGGCGGGCGCCGAAAGGCGTTCTCCGGGGAGCGCGCGAGGGCACCTGGGGGCGGGGTCTTCGATCGGGGGCTCGAAGACCCGCCCCGGGCCCGTCAGGCCAGGGCGCGACGGGCCACGGCGGGCTGCCGGGTGCCGTGGATCGAGGACACCATGTCGAGCACCTGGCGGGTCTCCGCCACCTGGTGCGCGCGGTACACCCGGGCCCCGAGCCACGCGCTGACCGCGGTGGTGGCCAGGGTGCCGAGCAGCCGCTCGTTCACCGGCTTGTCCAGCGTCTCGCCGACGAAGTCCTTGTTGGACAGCGAGACCAGGACCGGCCACCCCGTGTCGACCATCTCGCCGAGTCGGCGGGTGGCCTCCAACGAGTGCCGGGTGTTCTTGCCGAAGTCGTGCCCCGGGTCGATCAGGATCGCGTCCCGGCGCACGCCGAGCCGCGCGGCGCGCTCGGCCAGGCCCACCGTGACGTCCAGGATGTCGGCCATCACGTCGACGTAGCCGATCCGGTGCGGCCGGGTGCGCGGCTGCGCCCGGCCGGCGTGCGTGCACACGATGCCCGCGTCGAATTTCGCGGCCACCTCGGCCAGCTTGGGATCCACCCCGCCCCACGCGTCGTTGAGCAGGTCGGCGCCCGCGTCGCAGACCGCCTCGGCGACCTCGTGGCGCCACGTGTCCACGCTGATCACCACGTCGGAGTGGCGGCGGCGCACCTCGGCCACGAAGGACACCGTCCGGCGGATCTCCTCCGTGACGTCCACCTCGGCCCCCGGACCGGCCTTCACGCCCCCGATGTCCACGATTCCCGCGCCCTCGTCGATCGCGCGGGCGACCGCGTCCAGGGCGGGTCGATCGTCGAACGTCGCGCCCTTGTCGAAAAACGAGTCCGGTGTCCGATTGATGATCGCCATGATCACCAACTCGTCCCCCTCGAACTCTCGTCGTCCCAGCCTCAGCGTCGTCACCCCGTCGACCTCCGCCCACACCCTGCACGTGCCACCTGACCCCCTGATCGTGGCACGATCGTCCCGTGCGACGAGCCGGGGGCTTCCCGAAACGGCCCGGAGCCGACACCGTTCCAGCGCCTGCACCACCGTCGAAGGGGAGCCGTCCGTGTTCTGGATCCAGCTTGTCGTGGTGATCGGGGTGGTCCTCGTGATCGCCGCGGTCGTGCTCGGGGCGGGTGGCTCCCTTCCCGACGCCTACCGCGAACAGCCCGAGCTGCGGATGCCCGGCGACCGCCCGCTCACGAGCGCCGACGTCGACCACATCCGCTTCCCGGTGGTCTTCCGGGGCTACCGGATGAGCGAGGTGGACCTGGTCCTGGACCGGCTCACCGGCGAACTCGCGGCGCGCGACGCGCGCATCCTGGAACTCGAGTACAAGGTCGCCGGCACCACGCCGGTCGGCGTCGCGTCGGCGATGGCGGGCGTGGGCGCCGCCGGGGCGAGCGCGTTCGGCGCGAGCGGGCACGCCCCCTCGCCGCGCGGCTCGGGCACCACGCTGTCGCTGGAGAAGCCGGAGCGGGCCGAGGCCGCGGGCTCGACACCGGTCGACGCCGAGTCCGCCGAGCCGCGCGTCGAACCGGCCGTCGACGCGGACGAGACGCCGGCCTCGAACGCGGACGAGTCGGCGGGGGAGCCGGCGCCCGAGGCCGCTGTGGACGAGGCGAAGGACGAGCCGAAGGACGGCGCAGCGAGCGAGGGCGACGCAGCGAGCGAGGACGGCGAGGCGAGCAGGGGCGGCGCGGCGAGCGAGGGCGACGAGGCGAAGGGCGACCCGAAGTCATGACCGCCGCCGCCCCCGCCGTCGTCGGTGGTCCCGTCCCGGGGCCGGACGGACGGCTGCGCTGCCCGTGGGGCGCCACCGGTCCCGAGGACTACCGGGCGTACCACGACACCGAATGGGGTGTCGCGGTGCACGGTGAGGACCGGCTGTTCGAGCGGCTGTGTCTGGAGGCGTTCCAGTCCGGTCTGTCGTGGTTGACCATCCTGCGTCGGCGCGAGGGCTTCCGGACCGCCTTCGCCGACTTCTCCATCGCGCGGGTGGCGGCCTTCGACGACACGGACCGCGCGCGGCTGCTCGCCGACGAGGGCATCATCCGCAATCGGGCGAAGATCGACGCCGCCATCGCCAACGCACACGCGGCACAGGCCCTCCAGGGCGGTCTGGACGCCCTCATATGGTCCTTCGCACCCTCGGGCCGCCGGAAGGTCCCCGAGGCCCTCTCGGACGTACCGGCGGTCACCGACGAGTCCACCGCCCTGGCCAAGGAACTCAAGCGCAAGGGTTTCCGCTTCGTCGGCCCGACCACGGCCTACGCGATGATGCAGGCCTGCGGCCTGGTCAACGACCACCTCAAGGCCTGCGTCTCCCGCTGACCCGCCCCGACCCGGCGGGTCCGCCGGGCCGGGTGGTGGTGGGGTTCAGCGGCCGAGGAAGGTGGGCTTCTGCTTGGCCACGAAGGCGGCCACCGCGATGCGGTGGTCCTCGGAGGCGCCTGCTCGCAGTTGGAGTTCGTCCTCCTTGGCCAGGGTGTCGATCAGGGAGTGGGAGGCGCCGTAGGCGACCGATTCCTTGAGGGCGGCCAGGGCCACGGTCGGGCCCTCGGCCAGGCGGTGGGCCAGGTCGCGGGCGGTGTCGAGGACCTCCTCGGCCGGGACCACTCGGTGGGCCAGGCCCAGTTCCAGCGCCTCGGCGGCCTTGATCGTGCGGGGCAACATCAGCAGTTCGACCGCCCGCGCCTGGCCGACCAGGCGCGGCAGCGTCCAGGACGCGCCCGAGTCGGCGGTCAGCGCGACCCCCGCGAAGGCGGTGTTGAAGCCGGCCGTGTCCGCCATGATCCGGAAGTCGCAGGCCCAGGCGATCGCCGCGCCGGCCCCGGCGGCGACCCCGTTGACCGCCGCGACCACCGGCTTGGCCATCGTCGCCAGCGCCGTCACGAGCGGGTTGTAGTGCTCGCGCACGGTCGCGAAGGTGGCCTCGGGGCCGGTCTCCAGCTGACGGATGTGCGCCTTCAGGTCCTGGCCGGCGCAAAACGCCCGACCGCTGCCGGTCAACAGCACCGCCCGGACCGCCGGATCCTCGGCGGCGCGCAGGACCGCGTCGCGCAACGCGATCTTGGTCGGCTCGTCGAGCGAGTTCATCGCCTCGGGCCGGTTCAGCGTGACGGTCGCGACTCCGTCGGCGAGGTCGTACCGCACAATCTCGGCCTTGTCGGTCATGACTTGCCTCCACATCACATACATCGCCGCAGGTGGGATGTGCACAGCATGCCGGAAGCCGGATCCGGGCCCCGTCCCGCCCCTGACGGACCGTCAGCTACATTTCCGAGCCGGGACGGACCATCCCATTCCGCGCCGTACGGACGGGGTCGGAGAGGTCGACGGGACCCGATGTTGCTCACCCCACCGTTCGATGCGGGATAATGGTCCCTGATCAATGCTCTCGAAGACCGGTGGCCGGTTTGAGCACCGGTGCGTCGATATGCAGGAAGGGGAACGAGCATGGCGGCCATGAAGCCGCGGACGGGCGACGGCCCGCTCGAGGTGACCAAGGAAGGGCGGGGCATCGTCATGCGCGTTCCGCTTGAGGGCGGTGGACGGCTCGTGGTCGAGCTGTCGGCCGATGAGGCCGGCGCCCTGAGCGAGGCGCTGAAGAACGCCGTGGGCTGACCCCCTGGGGCGACGCCCTCGACGAAAGTCGTGATGCGACGGCCCCGGCACGGACATGGAGACTCATGTTCGTACCGGGGCCGTCGGCATTCCCGGTCGGGCCGGATGTCGGCCCGGCTTCAGCCCCGCCGAGCCGCGCACAGCAGGCCGTCGCCGACCGGGAGCAGCGCCGGCACCAGCGACTCGTGCTCACGGATCACCCGCAACACGTCGCGCACGGCGGCGGTCTCCGCGTCGCGGTGCGCCGGATCGGCCACCCGGTCGCGCAGCAGCGCGTTGTCGAAGCAGACCACGCCGCCGGGCCGCAACAACCGCAGCGCCTCGGCGAGGTAGTCCAGGTATTCGAGCTTGTCCCCGTCGCAGAACACCAGGTCGTAGCCGCCGTCGGCGAGCCGGGGCAGCACCTCCAGGGCCCGGCCCGGGATGAACCTGGCGCGCCCGCTGGGAAAGCCCGCCTCGGTGAAGGTCTCCTTGGCGAGCCGCTGGTTCTCGGGATCGGCGTCGACCGTGGTGAGCACCCCGTCGGAGCGCATGCCACGCAGCAGGTAGAGGCCGGACACCCCCGTCCCGGTCCCGATCTCGGCGACCGCCTTGGCCTCGACCGCGGCGGCGAGGAAGCGCAGCGCGGCGCCGCCGCCGGGACCTATCGGGAGCACGCCGACTTCCCGGGCGCGGGCGCGGGCGCCCGCGAGGACGGCGTCCTCGCCGACGTACTCTTCCGCGAACGCCCAGCTCGCCTGGCGATTGCCGGAAATGGCTTCCTCCTCTGTCCCGGCCGCCCGCTCGCGATCGGGACGGGTCGGCCACCTGAGCGCAAGGGTATTACCGAGGCCTCCCCCCACCGCCCGCGGAGCGCCACCCAATCACCCAACCCCACCCCAAACCACGAGACGCCCCACCCCCGGGCACGTCAGCGCCCCCACCCCAGCCCACCCACCCCGAACCACAGCACGCGCCACCCCCAGGCGCGTCAGCGCCCCCACCTCAGGCCACCCACCCCGAACCACGGCACGCGCCACCCCCAGGCGCGTCAGCGCCCCCGCCTCAGGCCACCCCGAAACACGGGACGCGCCACGCCCGGGCGCGTCAGCGCCCCCGACCCGGGCTCACCGTGGTGATCGACGCGCGCAGCGCGGAGAGCGGCGGAGCCGCAGAGTTTGGGCTGGGTGACCCGGAGCGAAGCGGAGGGGCGCACAGCCCCGAGCGAGGGGCCGCTTTTTTCTCGGAGGAGCGAAGCGGGGGAGAGAAAAAAGCGGCCCCTCGCGAGCCGGCGCGGAGCGCCCAATAAAAAGCAACGCCGTGGTCGTGTCGGTGTCCGTCCCCGTGCGGTGGTCGTGTCGGTGTCCGTCCCCGTGCGGTGGTCGTGTCGGTGTCCGTCCCCGTGCGGTGGTCGTGTCGGTGTCCGTCCCCGCGCCGCGGTCGCGTCCGTGCCCGTCCCCGCGCCGCGGTCGCGACCGTGCCCGTCCCCGCGCCGCGGTCGCGACCGTGCCCGTCCCCGCGCCGCGGTCGCGACCGCCCCCACCCACCCCCTGCCGCCACGCCCACCCCACCCACCCCCTCCCCCCCAACCCGAAGCGTCCGACAAGGGAACCCCGCACCGATGTGGTTCGTTGGCCCCCCGGAAGACAGGTGAACACGAGGCTCGTGGTCTCGCGGCACCAGAGGTTGGGTCGGACCGGGGCTCGGCGCCCTTATCCGGGCTTAACAGGCAGGACGCTTATGGTGGTTGCGCTACTCGGAAGAGGAGGTGTGGCAGTGGTCGACCGTCGCGGGGAACAATCCTGTACTCGCGAGCCGTCGCCGATGCCGGATCACGTGGCCGAAGCCGCAAACGCAACCAGCAGCCCAGCCCAGGCCGAATGGGTCCCGCCGACGTGGGAGGACATCGTCCGCACCCACTCCGCGCGGGTGTATCGGCTCGCCTACCGCCTCAGTGGCAACCCGCACGACGCGGACGACATCACCCAAGAGGTGTTCGTCCGAGTGTTCCGATCGTTGTCGAGCTACACGCCCGGCACGTTCGAGGGTTGGCTGCACCGCATCACCACGAACCTTTTCCTCGACATGGTTCGGCGCCGTCAGCGCATCCGCTTCGAGGGTCTGGGCGACGACGCGGGCGAACGCCTCGCCGGTCGTGAGCTCTCGCCCGCGCAGGCATACGACGACGCCCACCTGGACGCGGACGTCCAGCAGGCGCTGGACGCGCTCGCGCCGGAGTTCCGCGCCGCGGTCGTACTGTGTGACATCGAGGGCCTGTCGTACGAGGAGATCGCCACCACGCTCGGAGTGAAACTCGGGACCGTGCGCAGCCGCATCCACCGCGGCCGGTCCCAGCTCCGTGCGGCGCTGCGGCATCGTGCTCCCCGGAACAAGGCAGGCCAGGAGACGGCTGCGGAGGTCCGGACCACGGTGCGGAGATGAGGGACCGTGAGCAGTGAGCCCGGCGACCGCTTGGGCAGGGGGGTAGTGAGTGCCACACGGCTGGGGCGCGCCGCGACCCGATGTGTGACATGCGAGGTGGGGACATGAGCCACCCCGACGACAAACTCGCCGCCTATGTGGACGGCGAACTGGGCCATGAGGCCCGCGAGAAGGTGCTGGCGCACCTCGCCGAATGCGCGGACTGTCGCGTGGAGGCCGAGGAGCAGCGCCAGGTGAAGCAGCTGCTCGGCAACGCGCGCCAACCCGGCCCCTCCGAGGACCTGATGGCGCGGCTGCTCGCGCTCGGGGAATCCGCCGAGGAGCCGCCCGCGCCGCCCGCGGGCGGCGATCGATTCATGTTCCCGGCCGCCGGGCGACCGACGGGCTCGACCCGCGCACGTTCGCGGTCGACCGGCCCGCGGGCGGGCCGGCCCGGCAACATGCCCGAGCGGGTGCGCCCGCCGGTGAGCCGGCGCCGGTTGACGTTCGCGGCGGCGGGCGCGTTCTCGATGATGGCCGTCGCGCTGAGCAGCGCCTTCGTGCCGGGCGGGACCAGCGGCGGCACCGAGGGCCGACCCGCGGCCCCGGCCGTCGAGCGCTACCTGGTGGAGCAGGCCGCGAGTACCACCGCGCTGCCCGCGGGCAAGTCGGCCAAACGCTCCGAGCCGGTGCTCGCGGGGGCGTCCCTGACGGTGCCCGTCCACACGATCGAGGCCACGCCCTAGGGTGCGGGCCCGTACACCCGGCCCCGTGCGTCGATGCGCCGGGTTCGGGGCGCCCGCGCGGATCCGCGCGGGCGCGGTGCTTTCGGGCGGGTTCGCGCGCCGGATGTGACGGGTATCCGCTGCCGCCCGGACGCCGGCGAGCGGCACGCGCAAGACTGTGGCCGGGCCGGAGAAGCAGCGGATGCCCCGGCACACCGGGAGCGGTAGGAAGGCACACGATGAGCGACGCATACGGCCGTGGGGGAGCGGAGCCGCCGCGAGGCGACGACGCGCCGGCCGGACCGGCACCCGAGCACGACCACGGCGAGGAGCCGGCGGCCTTCCCGCCCGGCGGCCCGCGGGTGTCGACGGACCCCGGAGAGGACACACCCGACGGCGCGACTTCGGGCTCCGCGGCTTCCGGCCATGCGGCGGACGAGGAGCCGCCCACCGAGATTCGGCCCGTGTCGGGGGCGGAGGCCGCCGCCGGGGACGACTCGCGGGCTTCGGACGCGGGCGCCGAGCCGGGTCGCGGGGACGCGGCCGGCGAGCCCGGCCACCGGGACGCGACCACCGAAGGCCCCGCCGCGCCGGGCGGTTCGCACGCGGCCGGCGATGGCTTCGCCGAGTCGGGGCGTCCCGACGCGGCCGATGCCGAGCCCGCCGCGTTTCCCGCGCGGACGTCGTTGGCCAAGGACGTGCCGGCGGGTGCGGCCGTCGAGCCGCCGCCGGCCGATCCCGCCGCCGAGCCCGACGCGTTCGGGGCGCCGACGCCCGATGTCCGGGACGCGGTGACCGCCGAGGTGCCCGTGGTGCACGGCACCGCCGAGTTGCCGGTCGCGGACGATCCCGGCTACGACCCCTTCGCCCCGCCCCCGCCCCCGCAACCGCCGCCCGCCGGGCCGCCTCCGCAGCAGCCGACCGGGCAGTGGCCGGGATATCCGGCGCAGCACGGGCAGCACGGGCAGCCCGGTCCCTACGGTGTGCCGGCCGGCGCCGCGCATCCGGGTTACGGGCCCTACGGGCCGTACCCCTCGTATGCCCCGCAGACCGGCTACGCGCCCTATCAGGCCGTGCCGTACGGCTACGCGGTCCCCGGGGACATGACCGGGGCGGGCGGGCCCACGGAGGACCTGGGTCGGCGCTACGGGCGTCGGCTGGTGGTGTGGGCCGCGGCCCTCGCGCTCGTGGCCGGGTTGATCGGCGGCGGGATCGGGGCCTGGATCGCCGATCGGCACGACACCAGGATCCGCCTGGGCGACCCGCCGCAGAGCGGTCCGGCCCGGGGCAAGGACACCATCGCCGGCCTCGCGGACCGCACGCTGCCCGGCGTGGTGTACATCCACGCCAAGACCGGTCGCGGCGAGGCCACCGGCACCGGCTTCGTGCTGGACACCGCCGGCGACATCCTGACCAACAACCACGTCGTGGACTCGGCCGCGTCCGGCGGCACGATCACGGTGACGTTCAACGACGGGCAGCGCACCACCGCGACCCTGGTCGGTCGGGACGCGGGCTACGACCTCGCGGTGATCCGGGTGTCCGGCGTCCAGGGGCTGCACCCGCTGCCGCTGGGCAACTCCGACGGCGTGCAGGTCGGCGACCCGGTGATCGCCATCGGCGCGCCGTTCAACCTGGAGGGCACGGTCACCTCCGGGATCATCAGCGCCAAGGACCGCGCGGTCAGCGCCGGTTCCTCCGGCAGCGACGTCTCCTACATCAGCGCGTTGCAGACCGACGCGCCGATCAACCCCGGCAACTCGGGCGGCCCGCTGATCGACGCGGCGGGTTCGGTGATCGGGATCAACTCGGCGATCCGCTCGGCCGGCGGCGGTGGCCAGGGCAATCCGTTCGGGGCGCAGCAGGAGTCGGGCAGCATCGGCCTCGGCTTCGCGATCCCGATCAACCAGGCGCGCCGGGTCGCGCAGCAGTTGATCGACACCGGCAAGGCCTCGCATCCGGTGATCGGCGTCTCGCTCGACGTCGCCTACACGGGCGACGGTGCCCGGATCGCGTCGGAGGACGTCAAGGGCACGCCGCCGGTGCGTCCGGGCGGACCCGCCGAGCGGGCCGGGCTCAAGCCGGGCGACGTGATCAAGGCGATCGACGGCCGCCGGGTGCACGACGCGAACGAGTTGATCGTGGCGATCCGGTCCAAGGCGCCGGGCGGCGTGGTCAAGCTCACCATCGAGCGCGACGGCGCGGAGCGCTCGGTCGAGATGACGCTCGAGGCGGGCTGACCCGGAGGCGGGCCGACCGCGGGCCGGCCGACCCCGAGGGGCCGGTCGGCCGCCAAGCAGGATGACTCGGACATGACGTACACATGGCCGGGTGATCACAACTTTTGCCAATAGGCGCCAAGCGACCGGTTCGGTGCCGCCCGCGACCTTCCGTTCGGGGGGTCGACGACTACTCTGAGGGGGTTCGGTCGCCCGACCGAACCCCCTCGCGCAATCTCGTGGAGTCCAGGTGTTCGACGTCGGTGCACCCGAGATGGTCGCGCTCGTCATCCTCGCGATCGTCATCTTCGGTCCCGAGAAGCTGCCGAAGATGATCGGCGACGTGGCCCGCACCATTCGCAAGTTCCGCGAGTTCTCCTCCGGGGCCCGTGCGGACCTGAAGAAGGAACTGGGCCCGGAGTTCCAGGACATGCACCTGGAGGACCTGAACCCGAAGACCTTCGTCCGCAAGAACCTGATGGGCGACGGCGACGACGATCTGGGCATCCGGGAGTTGCGCGACTCGCTCGGCAAGGACTTCGAGGACATCAAGGGCCTGGCGAGCGGCAATCTCTTCGAACCGGACGTGCCCGACACCTCCCACCGTCCGGCGGCCGGGCAGTCGTCCGCGCCGAAGACCTCGCTGCACAAGAACGGCGGTGCCGCCCGGGTCGAGCCCGGCGAGCGTCCGCCGTACGACGCCGACGCCACCTGAGGGTCGATCCGCTCGTCCCCGGCAGGGGATTTCGCGGCCCGGATTCCGGCCGGGCGGCGCCGGAGACGGCCTCGGAGCACCCGCGCGTTCGGGCACTATGGAGCCGGAGTACACGGGCGGTGTGTGGCCGGTGACTCGGCGGATACATGTATCGCACGGCTCGTCCACCCGGAATCGTTCGGGGGAGTGGCCGCCCGACATGGCAGACCGAGGCAGCCGGCGCGGCGCCGTCGCGCCGCGCGAGAGGACCTGAGGCGGAGCATGGACACAATCAGCCACGCGGGTGAGGCGTTGCCCGCCGACGGGGCCGGCAGGCCCGATCTGCTGGCGGAATACCTGGGCGCGGACTTCCCCTGGTACGGCCTGGACGAGGGCTGGAACGGGCGGCGTTGGTTGTCCTCGGTGTGCCGGGGCCGGGGCACGATCGAGTACGGCACGCTGGGCCACGGGGACCTGCCCAGCCGCCGGCCCGGCGATCCCACGCCCCGCCGGTTCGTGTCCGTGGTGACCGTCCCGCAGCGGCCGAAGCGGCCGGCCGGCGACGGCACGGGGCAGATGGAGGCCACCTCGAAGGCGAGCGCGGCGTCACTCGCAGGGGTGGCGTTGCTCGCGGACAGTTGGCCGTGGCAGTTGGACCGCGCGACCCGTGCGGAGTGGCTGGATCAGCAGACGAACATCGCGTGGGACCTGTCCGACAATCTCCCCGGGCCGGGGTGGACGGACCTGGCGATCCCGGTCGACGGGGTGCCGGCGCGGTTCCGCTACCGGGAGTCGGCGTACGGCTGGGTGCTCGCGGGCGAGAGCGCGGGGGTGTACCTGGGGGTGTACGGCCGGGGCGCGAGCGCGTACGGCCTGGGCCTGTCCCGCTCGGTGGACCTGCGCACGTACGCGACGCCGGACGTGTGAGCGCCCGGCGCCGGCCCCGGGGTCACGGACGCGCCGAACCGGGCGGGCGTGCCCCCGGGATCGGCACGCCGAGACCCGGCCCGGCGCCGGGGCCCCGGCGGGGCACGCCCTAGAAGTTGCGCAGCGGGGTCAGGCCGAGTTGGAGGCCGGACAGGCCGCGCTCGCGACCGCCGAGCTTGGCCGCGACCGCGGCGAGCGCGACGGCGGCGGGCGAGTCGGGCGCGTCGACCACGACCGGGCGGCCGGTGTCGCCGCCCTCGCGCAGCCGGGTGTCGATCGGGATCGAGCCGAGCAGCGGGACCTTCGTGCCGGTGGCCGCGGAGAGCCCGTCGGCGACGCGCTGTCCGCCGCCGGAGCCGAACACGTCGACCATCTCGCCGCAGTGCGGGCAGGGCAGCCCGGACATGTTCTCGATCACGCCGGCGATCGTCTGGCGGGTCTCGACCGCGATCGTGCCGGCCCGCTCGGCCACCTCGGCGGCGGCCTGCTGCGGCGTGGTCACCACCAGGATCTCCGCGTTGGGCACCAACTGGGCGACCGAGATGGCGATGTCGCCGGTGCCCGGGGGGAGGTCGAGGAGCAGGACGTCGAGGTCGCCCCAGTAGACGTCGGCCAGGAACTGCTGGAGCGCGCGGTGCAACATCGGCCCGCGCCAGACCACCGGCGTGTTGCCGGGGGTGAACATGCCGATCGAGATGACCTTCACGCCCAGCGCCGACGGCGGCATGATCATGTTCTCGACCTGGGTGGGCTTGCCCTCGGCGCCGAGCATGCGCGGCACCGAGTGGCCGTAGATGTCCGCGTCCACCACGCCGACCTTCAGGCCCTGCCCGACCATCGCCGCGGCCAGGTTCACCGTGACCGAGGACTTGCCGACGCCGCCCTTGCCGGAGGCCACCGCGTAGACCCGGGTCAGCGAGCCGGGCTTGGCGAACGGCACCTCGCGCTCGGCCTGCCCGCCGCGCAGGTGGTTCGCCAGCTCCTTGCGCTGCGTGTCGCTCATCACGTCGAGTTCGACGCCGACCGAGGTCACCCCGGGCAGCGCGGCCACGGCGGTCTCCACCCGGCTGATGATCGTCTCGCGCATCGGACAGCCGCTGACCGTCAGATAGACCGCGACCTCGATCCGACCGTCGGCCAGGATCTCGACGGATTTGACCATGCCCAGTTCGGTGATGGGCCGGTGGATCTCGGGGTCCTGGACGGTCGCCAGGGCATCCTGGACGTCGTCCGCCGAGGGCAGGGTTGCAGAAGCCATACCGTGAGCTTACGACCCTCGCGCCGGAATCCTTTGCGAGCATCGGGATCCGGGCCCGGAGCGGGGGCTGCGAACCGACGGGGAGGTGGCCGCGTGACGATGTCGGCCGAGCGCACACGAGTGGCGGAGTTCCGCCGGGCCCTGGGCCTGACGACGCTGATCGACGTGCACACGCACTTCATGCCCAAACAGGTGCTCGACAAGGTGTGGGCGTACTTCGACGCGGCCGGTCCGCTGATCGGCCGGCCGTGGCCGATCACCTACCGCCTGGACGAGGACGCGCGGGTCGCCACGCTGCGCGGCTTCGGTGTCTCGGCGTTCACGTCGATGTTGTACCCGCACAAGCCGGCGATGGCCGCGTGGCTGAACGCGTGGTCCCGCGAGTTCGCCGCCCGGACCCCCGACTGTCTGCACACGGCGACGTTCTTCGCCGAACCCGACGCGGCCAAGTACGTGCGCGAGGCGATCGACGCGGGCGCGGTGGTGTTCAAGGCGCACGTCCAGGTCGGCGGCTGGGATCCGACCGATCCGCTCCTGGACGACGTGTGGGGCACGCTCGCCGACGCCGGGGTGCCGGTGGTCGCGCACTGCGGGTCCGGGCCGGTGCCCGGGGCGCACACCGGGCCGGAGCCGATCGCCCGGGTGCTGGCCCGGCATCCGCGGCTGGCGCTGATCGTCGCGCACATGGGGATGCCGGAGTACGGCGCGTTCCTGGACCTGGCGGAGCGCTACCCGAGGGTGCACCTGGACACCACGATGGCGTTCACCGAATTCGTCGAGGCCGCCGCCCCGTTCCCGCCGGCGGACCGGCCCCGACTGCTCGACGCGGCGGATCGCATCCTGTGGGGCAGCGACTTCCCGAACATCCCCTACGGCTACGCCGACGCGCTCGCCGCGCTCACCCGGGTCGACCTCGGCGACGACTGGCTGCGTGCGGTCTGCCACGACAACGCGGCGCGGCTGTTCGGGCTCGCCGGGGGCCTGTCCGACGGCCCGCGCGCCCACCCGTAAACCGATACCGGCGTGTCGGTGCGGCCGGCTACCGTGCCGGGGGTGGAGACGATCGGGTACGTCCGGGGCGATGCGACCACGCCGCTGGGCAAGGGCGTCAAGGTCATCGCGCACGTGTGCAACGACCGGGGCGGCTGGGGCAAGGGCTTCGTGCTCGCGCTGTCCAAGCGGTGGCCGGAGCCGGAGGCCGACTACCGGCGCTGGTATCGCGAGCGGGCGGACAACGACTTCGGGCTCGGCGCGGTGCGGCTGATCCGGGTGGACCCCTACGTGTGGGTGGCCAACCTGATCGGTCAGCACGGCACCCGTACCGGCAGCAAGGGTCCGCCGGTGCGCTACGACGCGATCGACCGGGCCCTGGGCACCCTCGGCGAGCGGGTGCTCGAACTCGGCGCGTCGGTCCACATGCCGCGGATTGGCTGTGGTCTGGCCGGGGGCACCTGGGGCAGGGTGGAGCCGCTCATCCTCGAACGGTTGAGCGGGCGCGGTGTCCCGGTCACCGTCTACGACCACGACTGACCACGAGGCGGGCGCGCGGTGACCATCCGAACCACGACGGACACCGACGCGGACGCCGAGGCCGCGGCGCCGGCGAGCCGGCCCAACCTGTGGCGCGACGCCTCCCTGTCGGCGGTGCTCGCCGGCCTGATCGCGGTGCTGGTCTCCTACTCGGGGCCGCTGGTGATCGTGTTGTCCGCCGCCGACGGCGCGGGCCTGAGCCCGGCGCGGACCGGCTCGTGGGTGTGGGCGCTGTCCATCGGCAGCGGGCTGACCTGCCTGGGCCTGAGCCTGTACACCCGGATGCCGATCGTCACCGCGTGGTCCACCCCGGGCGCCGCGCTCCTGGTGACCAGTCTGGGCTCGTACGCGTATCCCGAGGCGATCGGCGCGTTCGTGGTCACCGGCGTGCTGATCACCGTGATCGGGGTGACCGGCGTGTTCGGCCGGTTGATCCGCAAGGTACCGAGCGCGGTGGTCTCCGCGATGCTCGCCGGGATCCTGTTCTCGTTCGGCACCGGGGTGTTCACCTCGGTGCGCACGGCGCCGTGGATCGGCGGCGGGGTGCTGCTCGGCTACCTGGTGGCCAAGCGCTTCGTGCCGCGCTACGCGGTGCTCGTCGCGCTGGTGGTCGGGGTGGGCTGCGCGGCGGCCGGGTCGCGGTTGCGCGTACACGTGGACTCGTTCGAGATCGCCCGGCCGGTGTGGACCACGCCGCACCTGTCCGTACCCGCGCTGATCGGGATCACCGTGCCGCTCCTGGTGGCCACGCTCGCCTCGCAGAACGCGCCCGGGATGGGGGTGCTGGCCGCCTCCGGCTACCGGCCCGACGACCGGGTGCTGATCGGCTCCACCGGCGCGGTGTCCACGCTGCTCGCGCCGTTCGGGTCGCACGCGATCAACCTGGCCGCGATCACCGCGGCGATCTGTACCGGACCCGAGGCGCACCGCGACCCCCGCAGGCGTTATGTCGCGGGGGTCGCGTGTGGCGTGTTCTACCTGGTCGTCGGGATGTTCGGGTCGACCCTGGTCGCGGTGTTCGCGGGCCTGCCCAGGGAACTGGTCGCCGCGGTCGCGGGGGTCGCCCTGTTCGGCGCGCTGGCGAGCGGGCTGACCGGTGCGATGGCCGACGACGAGCACCGGGAGGCGGCGCTGATCACCTTCCTGGCCACCGCCTCGGGGGTGACCATCCAGGGCGTCGGCTCCGCGTTCTGGGGGTTGATCGCGGGGGTCCTGGCCCACGTGGTGCTCTCGTCGAGGTGGTTCAGCCGGCCGGCCGCGCGCCCATGAGCACCCGCATGCCCTCGGCGAGGTCGCGCCCGGTGGGGGCGTTGTCCGGGTCGAGCATCCACTGCCCGACCACACCCACGAGCAGCGCCTGACACAGCGCCCCGACCGTGCCGGTCAGGTGCTCGTTGCCCTCCTCGGGCAGGCCCAGGAAGATCGAGGCGAGGCCGGAGCGACCCTCGTCCTGCGCCGCCGCGAGCACCTTGCGGATCTCCGGCAACTCGTCGAGGTAGGCCAGGATCTCGAAGTTGGCGGCCCACATCATCCGGTGCGACTCCATCAGGTCGATCACCCGGGTCCAGATCGCCTCGAACCGCTCCGGCGGCGCGGCCCGGTCCCCGACCGCCTCGGCCAGCGCACCGGACAACTCCTCGCCCCACCCCTCGATCGACTCCAGGAGCGCCTGCTGCATGAGCGCGTCCTTCGAGCCGTAGTGGTAACCGATCGAGCCCAGGTTGGTTCCCGACGCGGCGACGATGTCGCGCGCGGTGGTGCGCATGTAGCCCTTCTCGTACAGGCAACGTTTGGCTCCGGCCAGCAGGTCTTCGCGATGTCCCATGACCCGATGGTAGCGCCGTCCTAGACGGATGTCTTATACGGATGACTGATACATATGTATAAGACGGTCGGGGCTACTCGGACTCCGGCGGGCGCGGCCCCCGGCCCGGGTGCGCGTCGGTGACCTCGCGGCCCATCAGCCAGCCGTCCGTCTCCCGACGCTCGTCCAACTCCTTGAGCATGGACTGCAGTTCCGAGCGCAGGAAGTCGCGCGTGGCGACCTCGCCGAGGGCGATCCGCAGCGCCGCGACCTCGCGGGTCAGATACTCGGTGTCGGCGATGTTGCGCTCGTTGCGGGCCCGGTCCTGCTCCAGGTTGACCCGGTCCCGGTCGTCCTGGCGATTTTGCGCGAGCAGGATCAGCGGCGCCGCGTACGACGCCTGGAGGGACAGCGCCAGGGTCAGGAAGATGAACGGATACTCGTCGAAGCGCAGCGCCGGCGGCACGAAGATGTTCCAGCCGATCCACACGATCACCGTGGCGGTCATGTAGACCAGGAACCGGCCGGTGCCCAGGAAGCGGGCGATCCGCTCGGAGAACCGGCCGAACGCCTCCGGGTCGTACGCGGGCAGCAGCGGGCGGCGCCCCGGAGCGCGCGGTTGATCCAGGCGCGGACGACGCCGCTTGTCGGTGCTCGTGCTCTCACGTGCCACGGCGGACACTCCCGTCTCCGTGTATCGAGCCCTCGCGCCAGTCCTCGGGCAGCAGGTGGTCGAGCACGTCGTCGACGGTGACCGCGCCGAGCAGGTGGTCGTCCTCGTCCACCACGGGCGCGGCGACCATGTTGTAGGCGGCCAGGAAGCTGGTCACCTCGGCGAGCGGGGTGTCCGGCCGCAGCGGCATCAGGTCGGTGTCCAGGACCGCGCCGACCAGGGTGAACGGCGGGTCGCGCAGCAGCCGCTGGAAGTGCACCGTGCCCAGATACTTGCCGGTCGGCGTCTCGGTCGGCGGCCGGCACACGTAGACCTGACTGGCCAGCGCCGGCGACAGGTCGGCGTTGCGCACCTGCGCCAGCGCCTCGGCGATGGTGGCGCCCGGCTCCAGCACGATCGGCTCGGTGGTCATCATGCCGCCGGCGGTGTCCTCGACGTAGGTCAGCAGCCGGCGCACGTCCTCGGCCTCCTCCGGCTCCATCAGACCGAGCAGGCGCTCCGCGGTGTCCTCGGGCAACTCGGAGATCAGGTCGGCGGCGTCGTCGGGGTCCATCGCCTCCAGCACGTCGGCCGCGCGCTCCTCCTGGAGCTGGCCCAGGATCTCCACCTGGTCGTCCTCGGGCAACTCCTCCAGCACGTCGGCGAGCCGGTCGTCGTCCAGCGCCGCGGCCACCTCGGCCCGACGTTTGGCGGACAGGTTGTGCAGCACGTTGGCCAGGTCGGCGGGGCGCAACTGCTCGAACGTGGCGAGCAGGTTGGCCGCGCCCTGCTGGTCCTCGGGGCGCTCGAAGCCGACCACCGCGTTCCAGTCGACGGTGATCGTCTCGCCGCGTCTGCGGCGCAGCGCCGAGGTGCCGCCCTTTTGTACGAAGAGTTTGGAGATCAGCCAGTCGCGCCCGCGTCCGAGCGCCATCGCCACGTCGAGGACGGTGACCGACTCGTCGTTCTCGGCCAGCGCCACCCGACGGTCCAGCATCTCGGCGAGCACCAGCGTCTCGCTCGGTCGTTGCTCGAAACGGCGCATGTTGACCAGCCCGGTGGTGATCACCTCGCCGGTCTCCACGCTGGTCACCCGGGTCATCGGGACGAAGATCCGGCGTCGGGTGGCCACCTCGACGACCAGGCCGAGCACACGCGGGGGCAGTTGGGCGGTACGCAGCATGACGACGACGTCGCGCAGCCGGCCGACGTGGTCGCCGTTGGGATCGAACACGGCCACGCCGGCGAGGTGCGAGATGAACACCCGCCCGGATGACGCACCCATGCCGTGGTCCCTCCGTTGCCGATGTCCGCCGCCGATGTGCCGCGCCGCCGATGTGTGTGCCCGGTCGTGCCGGGGGCATCCCAGTCGGTCAGGCTACCGGTGAAGGTGGGCATGATCACGACACCTCGCGCCCGGCTCAGTACAGTGCCGCCCGTGCGCTTGCCTCAGTCGAAGACCACGATCGCCCTCCTGACCGCCTGCGTGCTCGCCGGCACGGCGTGTTCGAAGGCGGACACCGGGCTCGGTTCGGAGTCCGCGGACGCCATCACCGGCAAGGCCAAGGCGGCGGCGGCCGGGGCCGGGGCGGTGCACGTGCAGGGGGTGTGGAAGATCCAGACCCAGCAGTTCAGGATCGACCTGCGACTCAAGCGCGACGGCGGGGTGGGCACCGTGGTCACCGCCGACAGCACCATCGAACTGCTGCGGATCGGCCAGGACCTGTACGTCCGCGGCGACGCCCGGCTGTACCAGGGCCGGGACGGGCGCGGCGGGGCGGACGTCGAGCAGTCGGCGCAGGCGTTGCGGGACAAGTTCGTCAAGGTGCCCGCCTCCGACCCCAGTTACGCGCGACTGTCCGGCTTCACCCGGATGCAGGACATGATCACCGATCTGATCCGGCTCAACGGCAAACTCAAGAAGGACGGCCGGGAAAAGGTGCGGGGCGTCGAAACGCTCAAGGTGGTGGCCGATCGCGGGCGCGGCGGCGAGTTGCGGGTGGCGCTGAACGGGACGCCGTACCCGCTCAAGTACATTCCTTCGCCGAGCGGCGGCGCGCTCGAACTGTTCGAATACGACCAGGACTTCCCGTTGGTGCTGCCCCATGCCGACGAGGTGCTGGACTACGGCACGCTGACCGACGGCAAGGACCCGTCGGGCAAGCCGACCGGCAGGCCCACGGACAAGCCCGGCGGGCCGGTGCCGGGCACCGACTGAGCCCGGCCGCGCGGGCTCCGGGATACCGTTTCCGGGAGCACGACGCGGAAGCACGACGACGCGGAGGGGCGTCGAGGCGGTCGGCGAAACCTACGAGACATCGAACGACGAGGGAACCAGGCGATGGATCACGTGCGACGCGGCTTCGTGGTGGCGACGGCGGCGGTATCGGTCACGGTGCTGGTCGCCGGGTGCAGTCCGGGACGGCCCGCGCACCGCTCGTGGCAGGCGCCGGTGGACGAGCCGACGGCGGGCGCTCCGCTGGGCAACCAGGTGGACGGGCTCGACCCGGCGGCGATCCTGCAGCGGGCCCAGGCCGCGACGGCCGCCGCCAAGTCGGTACACGT
This sequence comes from Embleya hyalina, assembly GCF_003967355.1. Taxonomy (GTDB): domain Bacteria; phylum Actinomycetota; class Actinomycetes; order Streptomycetales; family Streptomycetaceae; genus Embleya; species Embleya hyalina. The sequence continues at coordinate 70,193 of NZ_BIFH01000049.1, forward strand.
GAGGGGGGAGTCGGCCGTCCCGGGCACGGCGGGCAAGCCGGCCAAGCCGTTCAGCGTGGACATGCGCTTCACCAGCACCGGCAGCGAGGGCCGGATCGTCGAGGACAACACGACCGCGTACATCACCCGGGTGCAGAACCAGGTCTGGTTCCGGGGCGACGCGAAGTTCTGGTCCAAGGTCGACGGCGCCACCACGGAGGTGGCCAACCACGACAAGTTCGTCCAGGTGCCCTCCGGCGACAAGAAGTACGGCGGCATCGTCGAGAACACCTACGTCGAGCGGCTGACCAACAAGCTGATGGGCAAGCCGGGCAAGCTGGAGAAGGGCGCGGTCAAGCAGGTCAACGGACACCGGGCGATCGCCCTGGAGAACCGCACGCCGGGCGCGGGCGGCATCATCTGGGTGGCCACCGAGGGCGCCCCGTACCTGCTGCGCATGGAGTCCGCCGCCGACGCGCGCCGGGCCGGCGCGTTCGACTTCCTCGCCTACGGCGAGCGGGTCGACGTGCACGCGCCGGAGCCCAAGGACGTGGTGGACAAGGACCTGACCACGCCGGGGCGGTCGACGAGCGGCAGCAACGGCTCCTCCGCCGGCACCGGCGGCTCGACCGGGCGTCCGTCGACCGGAGCGCCCGCCACGGGCTCGTCCGGCAGCACCCGCCGACCCGACATCGGGCGCACGTCCAAGCCGCCGGTGCCGCCGGGCCTGAGGAACGACCCGGTGCTGTTCTCCTGAGGCGCGCCCGAGGTGTCGGCGCGGGCTCAGTCGCGCCGGCGCAGTCGGCCGATCGACCAGTTGAGCGGGGACGCGCCCCGGGTCACCGCGGGTGAGCCGATCGGCACCGCGCGGCCGGCGTCGTGGGGCAGCGCGCGGGCGGGCCCGGTGGGGGTGAGCCGGACCAGATCGCACTCCCGGGCCCAGCGGGCGGGCTGCTCCTCGCCGTCGGGCGCGTTCAACCGGGCGGCGTGCAGGGCGAGTACGGCCGGCTCGTAGGTCGGGTCGCCGGGCGCGACCACGGCGACCCGCGCGGTCCAGCCCGGCAGTCGGCCGCCCTTGTCCTTGCTGCGCACGTCCACCAGCACGGTCGCGGCGGCGGCCAGGCCGGGCACGAACTGCTCCACCGCGCCGGGCTCGCGGGCGGTCACCAGCCACGATGCGCCGTCGAGCCACACGTGCCAGACGGGGCGGGCCGGGGCGGGGGAGACGGTGAGCCACAGGAGGCCGGACTTCTTCGCGGCTTCTTCGAGCAGCGCCGCCTCCTCGAGCGGTGTCGCCGCTTCGAGCGGGGCGCCTTCGGGCGTGCCGTCGGTGTCCGTCATGCGCCACAGCGTCCCACAACGCGCGGGCCCCGAACGTGCGCCACCTCATAGTCCCTTTCGGGTGACCCGTCGGTAACCTGACCGCACGATCCGCAGCACTGGGAGGACCAGAGACATGGCCGCCACATCGCGTAGCTTGCGTTCCCGCCGTTCCTGTATGGCCGTACCCGGCAGCAACCCGCGCTTCATCGAGAAGGCGCAGGGGCTCCCGGTCGACCAGGTGTTCCTCGACCTGGAGGACGCCTGCGCCCCGCTCGCGAAGGAGGGCGCGCGGCACACCATCGTCGACGCGCTGAACAACGGCGACTGGGGGGACCGGATCCGCGTCGTGCGGGTCAACGACTGGACCACCCACTGGACCTACCGCGACGTGGTCACCGTGGTCGAGGGCGCGGGAGCCAACCTCGACGCGATCATGCTGCCCAAGGTGCAGGACGCGGGCCAGGTCAAGGCGTTGGACCTGCTGCTCACCCAGATCGAGAAGACGGTCGGCCTAGAGGTCGGCCGGATCGGCATCGAGGCGCAGATCGAGAACGCCCGCGGCCTGGTCAACGTCGACGAGATCGCCGCCGCGTCGCCCCGGGTGGAGACGATCATCTTCGGCCCGGCCGACTTCATGGCGTCGATCAACATGAAGTCCCTGGTGGTCGGCGAGCAGCCGCCGGGCTACGACACGGGCGACGCGTACCACTACATCCTGATGCGCATCCTGATGGCCGCGCGGGCCAACGACCTCCAGGCGATCGACGGCCCCTACCTCCAGATCAAGGACGTCGAGGGCTTCCGTCGGGTGGCCGGCCGCTCGGCCGCGCTGGGCTTCGACGGCAAGTGGGTGCTGCACCCCGGCCAGATCGACGCCGCGAACGAGCTGTACCAGCCCACCCAGGCCGACTACGACCACGCCGAGATGATCCTCGACGCGTACGACTGGTGCACCTCCGCCGAGGGCGGGATGAAGGGCGCCGCGATGCTCGGCGACGAGATGATCGACGAGGCCTCGCGCAAGATGGCCCTGGTCATCTCGGCCAAGGGCCGCGCCGCCGGGATGCGGCGCACGCTGAAGTTCGAGCCGCCGCAGGGCTGACGCCGGATCGGTACGACGGCGAGGGGCGGTTCCGGGCAGCCGGACCCGCCCCTCGGCGCGTGCCCGCGGCCCGGATCGTGCCCCCGGATCGGCACCGCGCCGGGTCGTGGCGACCGTGGATCGGTGTCCGACCCCCACCGGGGCGGGGCGGTCGTCTATCGTGTGCCCGGGCCGGAGTACTTCGGCGGGCAAAGGGCAGCAGGAGGCTGGCATGCAGGGTGGCTTGACGGTGTCCGTGCACACCCAGGGCACCTCTTCGATCGTCACAATCGCCGGTGAGATCGATGTGGACAGCGCCGCCGCGGTGCGGGACCGTCTGTTCGAGTGTGTCGAACGGGGCAGTGTGCGTCTGGTGATCGACTGCTCCGAGCTCGACTTCTGTGATTCGACCGGGTTGAACGCGTTCCTCGCCGCCCGACTGCGCGCGCAGGCCGCGGGCGGAGCGGTCCACCTCGTGGGCGTTCAACCTGCCGTTGCGCGGGTATTCGAGATCACCGGTGCGGTACAGGGGTTCACTTTCCACGAGACCCTGGCAGAGGCGGTCGGAGAGTAGCCCGTGACTTCTGGTGTCCTCCAGCGGGATGCGGGCAACTATCACCGCGTAGCGGCGTGAGCGAGGTGAGCCAATAGATGTGCGCCATGCGATCGCAGGCGCCCGGCGACGGGGAGGCCTGTTTCTCCACCCCACCGCTTCGTCAGGTGCGGAGACTGCCGTTCGAGGGTGCGGCGGGGGCGGTGGCGCGGTCGCGGACGTTCATCCGCAACACGCTCCACGCGTACGGATGGACCGGCTCCGACGACGAGCAGGTGCTGCTGACCTCCGACGACGTGCTGCTCGTCGCGGTCGAGCTGGTCACCAACGCGTGCCTGCACGCGGGCGGCCCGGTGGAGTTGCGGGTGGTGCGGACCAGCGACCTGCTGCGGATCGAGGTGGACGACCGCAGCGAGCAGCCGCCGCAGCCGAGGTCGCCGCACTCCGGCACGCGACCGGGGGGTCACGGACTGCACATCATCCGCCGGTTGACGCTGGACTGGGGTGTGGTCGTGCACCGGGAGCAGGGCAAGACGGTCTGGGTGGACATGCCCGTTCCCGAGGCGATGCGCTGAGCCGACGGGCCGGGGGCGTACCGGGCCGAGGCCGGCCCGGGCGGCCGATACCCTGGACCACATGTCTGCCTCTTCGGTTCGTGTTCGCTTCGCTCCCTCTCCCACCGGCATGTTCCACGTCGGTGGCGCTCGTTCCGCGCTGTACAACTGGGCCGTGGCGCACAAGGCCGGCGGCGTGTTCGTGTTGCGGATCGAGGACACCGACGAGGCGCGCAACCGGCCGGAGTGGACCGACGGCATCCTGAGCGCGCTCGCGGCGATCGGGATCGACTCGGCCGACCCGGCCTTCGAGGGCCCCTACTTCCAGTCGCGGAACGCGACGCTGCACCGCGAGTCGGCGGTCCGCCTGTTCGAGGCGGGCCGCGCGTACTACTGCGACTGCACCCGCGAGGACCTGGAGGCCCGGACCGGCTCCAAGCACCTGGGCTACGACGGCTTCTGCCGCGACCGCGGGCTGGCGGCGGGCGACGGGCGCGCGCTGCGCTTCCGTACCCCGGACGAGGGCGTCACGGTGGTGGCCGACCTGGTGCGCGGCGACACCGAGTTCCCGAACGCGTCGCTCGAGGACTTCGTGATCGCCCGGGGCAACGGCTCGGCGGTGTTCCTGCTGGCGAACGTGGTCGACGACGTCGACCAGAAGATCACCATGGTGATCCGCGGCGAGGAGCACCTGTCCAACGCGGCCAAGCAGCAACTCCTGTGGGAGGCGCTGGGCGCGACCCCGCCGCAGTGGGCGCACCTGCCGGTGATCGTGAACGAGAAGCGGCAGAAGTTGTCCAAGCGCCGGGACAAGGTGGCGCTCGAGTCCTACCTGGACGAGGGCTACCTGCCCGACGCGCTGGTGAACTACCTGTTCCTGCTCGGGTGGGGCCCCAAGGACGACATCGAGATCCGGCCGTACGCCGAGCTGGAGCAGCTGTTCGACCTGCGCGACGTGAACAAGTCGTCGGCCTTCTTCGACGTGAAGAAGTTGTCCTCGTTCAACGCGGACTACATCCGCGCGCTGGACGCGGACGCCTTCGTGCGCGCCTGCGAGCCGTGGCTGCTCGGGCCCAAGGCGCCGTGGGCGAAGGAGGCGTACGACCCGGCCGTGTTCGCCGAGGTGGCGCCGCTGGTGCAGACCCGGATCACGGTGCTGGACGAGGTGCCGATGTACGTCGACTTCCTGTTCCTGGCCGAGCCGGCCGACGACGAGGCGGCCTGGGCCAAGGCGATGAAGCCGGGCGCGGCCGACGTGCTCACGAGCGCCCGCGACGAACTCTCCCGGGCCGAGTGGAACGTCGACGCGCTCAAGGCCGCGGTCGAGGCCGCCGGCGCCGCCCACGGCCTCAAGCTCTCCAAGTCGCAGGCCCCGGTCCGCGTCGCCGTCACCGGCCGCACCATCGGCCTCCCGCTGTTCGAATCCCTCCAGGTCCTCGGCCGCGACCGGGTCCTGGCCCGCGTCGACCGCGCGCTGAAGCGCCTGGCCGCGCAATAGCGGCTCCGGCGATACGACGGCGGCCCGCGCACCGGACACCGGTGTGCGGGCCGCCGTCGTATCGGGGCGCGTGTGGGTCAGCCGATCGACAGGGTCAGCGTGGCGTTGTAGGCGCCCGGCTTCTGGTACGCGGGGACCGCGAGGGCGATCGCGGCGCCGGCGGTGAACGTGCCGCCGCCGCGGGCTCCCGCGGGCGCCGAGGCGAGCGTCGCTCCCCCGGCGATCCGGCCGGGGGAGCCCGGAGCGGCGGTGCCCGGGGAACCCGGCTCGGTGCGGACCGAGGGCGTCCAGGTGAATCGTTCGGCCGGAATTCGACCACCGTCGGGCGAGGTGAAGTCCGAGACGTCGGCGGTCAGCGACCAGCCGAGCGTACCGGCGCGCACGTCGGTTACGGTGACGGGGTTCAAGGCACCGTTCATCGTCTGCGCGGTGCCGTCGAGGGTGATGTCGGACAGCCTTGCCGTGCCCGCCTCCTGACGAAGGGTCAGGCCGCCGGGGAGGACCGCCCCGGTGATCCGCGCGCTGCCGGATTGGTTCGCTGACGCCCTGGTCAGCTCCCGGCTCGCGCCGAACGTGCCCACCATGACGCGCAGATACACCCGGTCGAGCACGGGGATGGATCCCGACGTGTTCGCGTTGACGGTCGCGGATCCGGTCAGGTGTCCGTCTCGGGCACTGCCGGTGGCGGAGCCCACCCATTCCGGGAGGCAGACGTCGGTCGGTGTCGCGCACACCTCGACGCGGGCGTTGCCGTCGGGCCAGCCCTCGCCGGTGAATTCGACACGCTGCCCGGTGACGATCCGGGTCGGGGTGACCTCCAAGGTGGGGCCGGGACCGATGTCCACGGTGCGGGAGACGGCGGGCCGGGTGATGGGGGAGCAGGTCATCACCGGGAAGGGCGAGAGCTTCTCGAACATCGTGTACGCGCCCGGGGTGAGCGTGATCGGGCCGCTCGCCGGAAGCCGGAACGTGCCGGTGAGGTCGTCGACATCGATGCTTGCTCCGGGCGATCCCGGTTGCGGGCGCGGCGACCCGGAGACGGTGAAGGTGGTCGGATCGGGGCCGTCGACCAGAATCTCGGCGCGGACACCCAGCGGGCGTCCGCCGCCGGGCGGGACCGGGATCGACGGCCGACTCTGCCAGTGCCATGTCACGGTGACGAGTTCGCCGGCGCGGTAGACCGACTTCTCCGGCCGGACCGTCAGGTCGACCCGAGGCTCGTCGGAGCCCCATATGGGCCGGGTGGGACCATCGAGGACGCAGCGTTCCGGGAACGCCACCGCGGTGGCGCCGGCCGGAGCGGCGGCGACCACGAGGGCGGTGGTCGCGACGGCGAGCGCCGCAGCGAGACTCATCAGGGCGCGACGAGTGATGTGCCTGGTTCGGTGCACGAAACTCCTTGCCGGGGTGTGGAATCGGTGGCCACATCACGCGGAGGGCCGTCGGACGAGCGATCCGACGACGTGGGTCCCGACGGGATGTTTGGCGGAGTCAATGATTGCGGATCGCGGCTCGAAACGCATGTCCATTCGAGTGCCGACGGGTGCGCGGCGGAGTGGGCTTCGGTGTGGGTGGGGCTCGGGTGACATGCGGACGGCCCCCGCGACCGAAGTCGCGGGGGCCGTCCGGGTGTTCGTGTGCGTGGGTCAGCTGATCGAGAGGGTCAGGGTGCTGGTGTAGGTGCCGATGGCCTGGTACGCCGGGACGGCGAGGGACAGGTCCGCGTCGGCGGAGAAGGTGCCGCCCGTGCTCGCCGCGGCCGGGGCCGAGGCCAGGGTGGCGCCGGTGCCGATCGGGCCGGCGCTACCGGGCACCGCGGTGCTCGGCGAGCCGGTGCCGGTGGTCACCTTCGGGGTCCAGGTGAACTTGTCGGCGCCGATCTTGCCGCCGCTGCCATTGGCGAAGTCGGACACCGAGCCGGTGAGGGTCCACCCGGTGTTGCCGCCGCGGAAGTCCTTCACGGTCACGGTGTTCAGCGCGCCGGTCATGTTCTGCGCCTGGCCGTTGAGCGTGATGTCCGACAGCTTGATGGCGCCGGCTTCCTGCGAGATGGTCAGACCGCCGGCGACGACGTTGCCGGTCACGGTCTGGCTCAGGTCGCGGCCGGGAACGGTGACGCGGAACGGCTTGGTCACCGCGGTGTCGTCCGAGCCCTCGTTCACCTTGATCGCGGTGATGTTGTCCTTGCTCACCACGAGGTCGGTGATGTTGATGGTCCCGTCCGCGGCGGCCTCGGTGTACGCGCTGACGTCGTCGTCCTGGACGTCGCCGGCCATGCCGTACGCCAGGACGTAGTTGCCCGGGGTCCAGCCGGAGCCGGTGATCACGACGGTGGTGCCGACCGGGCCGTGGTCGACGCTGAGCGAGATCTTGCGCTCGACCGCCTTGACCTTGACCACGCCGCTCAGCGCCTCGACGCCGCTGCTCTTGACCTTCACCTTGTAGTCGCCGGCGGCCACGTTCTGCTTGACCGTGACGGTGCCGGAGAGCTTGTTGCCGGCGCCGACGGCGAGGGTGTTCGCGCTGATCTTGCCGGCGTCGCAGGCCGAGCCGTCGGCGGCGCACAGTTCCGGCGTCAGCGTGCCGGCGGGCCAGTTGTCACCGGCGACGGTGATCTGGCCACCCGCGCTGACCTCGCCGGGCGTCGCGGTGACGGTCGGGTTCTCGGAGCCGGAGCCCTCGACGTTGATCGTGGTGCCGGGGGCGACGGGCGTCACCGGGGTGCACGCGGTGGCGACGTCGCTGCCCAGGCCCGCGTCCACGAACGACGTGTAGTTGCCGGGGGCGAGGTTGAGCGCGCCGGGCTTGGTGAGCGTGATGCTCGCCGTCATGTCCGACAGCTTCAACTCCTCGCCGGGCGCGGCGTCGGGGTTGATGCGCGGACCCTCCACCGGCAGGGAGGCGGTCTGCGCGCCGGTGAGCAGGACCTCACCCTTGGGCAGCGCCTTGTTCTCACCGACGTGGATGCCGAAGGGCGTGTTGATCGGCACCACGCCGTACTTGAGCCATTTCCACGTCACGGTGACCTGGTCGCCGACCGTGTAGGTCGCCTTCGCGGGGGTGACCTGGATGTCCATCTTGAGGTCACCGTCGGCGATGTCGGCCAGGAACGGGTTGGTGCAGTGCGCGCGGTAGTCGACCGAGGCCGCCGAGGCGGACGGTGCGAGCGCGATCAGACCGGCGGTACCGGCCATCGCCAGCGTGCCGATCAGCGCGGTGCTTCTGCGTGGAGCGATTCTTCGCATTCGGGACACTATTCTCCTCGCCGGGATGGAATATGCCTACCGTCACTGTGGAGCAGAACTTCGACATCCGGGGAGAATGACCTGCGGCGTTTGTCGCCGGCGAGGGCGAGGTCGGCCGAACCCTCGTCCGGAATGTGCGGGGTGCGTGGCGGTGGTCGGCAATAGATGGTCCGACACCGTATTCATCCGGTAATCGCTGACAAAGTCAATAACTGTTCCGCGGGAATCCTGTTGGCACGTGTCAACAAGATCGACTTCCGGTGGCGGCACGATGGGAATGGCGTATTCCGGTTCCGGAAACGCGGCGGAGGCCGCCGTCCGGGTGGACGGCGGCCTCCGCGTGCTGTGCGTCGAGCCGTGTGCTTCCCGATCGGGTCAGGTCACCTTGAACGGGGTCGTGGCCAGTCGGTCGGAGTGGAAGGTCTCCGAGGCGATGATCCCGGTCGTGTTCGACTTGGTGATCAGGATCCAGATGCTGAAGTCGCCGTTGGCGTTGGCCCACGCGCCGGCCCAGTCGCTGGTCTTGGAGTCACCCGCGAGACCGTTGACGTTGACCCACGCGAGCGAGCCGTAGCCGTGCCCGGTGACCAGGACGAACGTGCACGGGCTGCCCGAGGTCTTGTTCAGTTCCAGCCAGCGGCGCTGCACGGTGATCGCGGTCAGCGCCGAGTTGCCACCGCCGTCGCTGAGCTTGAGCTTGTAGGTGCCCTCGCCCACGTTGCCCGCGATCGTCACGTTTCCGGCCAGCGCGCCGTCGGCGGCGATGGTGAGCGGACCGGAGCTGATCCGGGCGGTGCTGCACGCCGAACCGTCGGCCGCGCACAGCGACGCGGTGGCCGAGCCGTTCGGGGTCCAGTTGTTGCCGGACACCGCCACCGTGCCACCCGCGTGGGTGGACGCCGGCGACGCCGACAGGGTGGCCGGCAGGGCCGCGCCGATGGTGAACGGAGCGCCCACCATGGTGGTTTCGTCGGTGCCCTCCATCAGGACGATCGAGGTGATCGAGGCCATGCTGGCGACGAAGTCCGGAATCACGATGGAACCGTCTGCGGCCGACTGGCCGTAGACCAGCGTGTCGTCGAGCAGGTTTCCGGCCGCGTCCCGGCCGTAGGCCAGGATGTAGATGTTCGGGTTGAAGTTCTTGCCGGTGATGGTGACGCCGGTGCCCACGGGTCCGCGGTTCGGGCTCAGCGAGATCGTCCGGGCGACCGCGTTGATCTTGACCGGGGTGAGCGCCTCGCCGGCGCCGACCTTGACCTTCAGCTTGTAGTTGCCGGTCGGCACGGTCGCGACCGTGTTGACGTTGCCGGACAGCGCGCCGTTGGCCACCACGAGGCTGTTCGCCGCGATGCTGTTGGCGTTGCACGCGGCGCCGTTCGCGTCGCACAGCTCGACCGAGGGAGTGCCCGCGGCCCAGTTGGCGCCGGACAGCGCGACCTGCGAACCGGCGTTGAATTCACCGGGGTTCGCGCTCAGGGTGGGCGCGCCCGTCGAGGGGCCGTCCACGGTGAGGGTGCGCGAGACCGCGATGGGGTTGACCGGCGAGCACTTGGTCTCGACCTTTTGCCCGAGTGCCGTGGTGAAGGTCGAGTAGATGTCCGGGGTCAGCCCGACCTGCCCGGCCTGGGTCAGGGTGAAGCTGCCGACCGGGTTGCTCAGGATCAGGTCCTGGCCGGGCAGCGCCTCCGGGTTGATCTGCGGTCCCTGGATGGCGAAGTTGCCGGTCTGCGCGCCCGTCAACTTCACCGTGCCGACCGGGTAGGTCGAGTCCTTCGGCACCTTCCCGACGACCGGGATCGACGTCGGCGCCTTCGGGTAGAGCTTCCACTGCCACTCGACCGAGACCACGTCGCCCACCTGGTAGGTGCTCTTGGCGGGGGTGACGACCAGGTCGATCTTGACGTTGCCGTCCGGCGGGTTCGAGTACGGGTTGGTGCAGTGCGTCGCGTAGTCGACGGTGTCGGCCTGGGCCGAGGGGGCGATCGCGACGAGCGCGCCGGTGCCGGCGACGGTGGCGGCCGCCGCGATGGCGGCCAGTCTGCGAGAGGCGATTCTTCGTATTCGGGACACGGTTCTCCTAGCCGGGTGGGGAAGTGCCGAGTGACGCGTGGTGCGGAGGTCCGGCTCGCCCCGGCGATGCCCGATGGCTGCCGATTCGCTGATCGACGCCACGTTCATCCGTCGGGTACGGATGTCGGAAGCGATGACCGAGAAGCGTGGAATGGGACGGGGAAGGCGAACTCCGACGTGGTGCTGGTGTCGAAGATCTAGCGAACAAAGCCCCAGGAAGCAATGCGTAAATGGTGATCATCTTGGTGTCACGTGTCACCATGATCAACTTTGATAAACCACCGAACGAAACCCTTTTCAAAGTTGACCGTGTCAATAGGTCGGGCTCTTCGAATGCTGGTTCTTGCCCCATTGATTCGTCTACAAAACCGTATTGACTTCTTCCGCTTACGCAGTTTCACTCATGGCTGTGCCGGAGGGGCCCCGAAGCGTGGGGCGAAGCGCCCCGACCCGGATCCCGATCACCTCGGCCGTCCCCTGTGGCGGTCGACGTCGGGATGCCCGCCGGCAGCTCCACCGTTTCCGCCTGCGGTGCAGGCCAGGGAGAACGTGCGCCACCACCAGGTCTCAGGAAATCGTCGACAAGGAGCTCCATCATGTCCCGTTCCAAGCTCGCCACCACCGGCATCGCCTGCGTATCCGTCGCGTTCGCCGCGGCGGTGGCCCTGTCCGGCACGGCGCACGCGGTTCCCGATTCCCGGGGGGTGACGCTGACCTGCCAGGACAGCACTGGTAAGACCTGGGTCACCGCCGGCGCCGGCACCCTGACGTCGAGCGACCCGGGTGGCACCAACCCGCAGAAGATGAAGCTCGCTTCGCCGATGGTGGCGCCGATCGCCATCCCGGCGAACTCGCTGGCCACCGTCATCCGTACGGTCCAGACCGGCGCCGGCGCGGGCACCATCCGCGACTTCGTCGGTACGGTCAACCCGCCGATGAACATCGGAAACCCGATCACCCTCGGGGCGATTCCGGCCACGGCGCGCCTGGCCGCGGGCACCACCGTGCGACTGCAGGACACCTCGGCCGCGGCGCCCAGCGCCACCAACTGGTCGATGAAGATCAACACCACCATTTCCGGTTCGTCGGTCGACATCTACTGCGCCGGCAAGCAGGACGCGGCCTCGGGCGACTTCAGCTTCTAGTCGCCTACCCGGTCGGGTGCTCCGGGTGGGTGCCCGGCCGGGTCGAGGACGCGGGTGTGACGGTCCGCTGCCGCAATGCCTGCCCGGGTGGCGTATGCGCCGCCCGGGCAGGCGCTTTTTCGTTTCCGGCGGCCCGCCCCTTTCGGCGCGACAGGGGCGGGGCCGGAAATAGTGTGACCGTTTGAATCGGGTGTCACGTGTCACCGACGGAAATTTGATAAACCGCGATTCGCATGTGATGTGCGGGTCGCGTTTCGTGTTCCCGGGCGTACGTCGGGTCGGGCGCGGCCGTGAGTACCCGGTCGATGTGGACCGCACTCCTCGGGCCCGTGTGCGGGTCGGAGCGGCCGGAGACAATGGCCGCACCCTCCCGGGCGCCCGCCGCCGGGAGAGCGGCGTCGGCGGCCGGCCGGCGACCCGTCCCGGCGATGGCCTCGTCGGAAGCCGCCCGGAAGCCGCGGAGCACATGATCGGAAAGCGGTGGATCCGACGACCGAGGCTCTGCCGCGCGGCGGTCCTTTTCGTTTTCATTGGGCATTTAAACGAGTGGAATCACAGTAAGTAATCGAGCCTGTATAGTGACGCGTGTCACCATGATCAAGATTATGTAATTGATGATCACTGGCAATGGATGGCAGGTCTTGGTCAATATGGTTGGAAGGTAGTCGATGATCACTTGGCAATGTAAAGGTGGACAATAGGCATTGACTTCTTTTCGGTATCCCGCTTCACTCTCCCTTGCCGGGGAACCGAACTCGAAGCAATACGGATCCTTCTGCGGTAACGGAGGCATCGCTCGTGTCGATGTCGAGATACCGGCCGGCGGTACCAGCGCCCTGCCCGCCGCGGGTGGTCGGGTGGGCGTGTCTTCGTTCGGAAAGCCGTGAAAGGAGCACTACCTTCATGTCTCGTTCCAAGATCGCCTCGGTCGGCATCGCCTGCACGGCGGGTGCCTTCGCGGCCACGATGGCTCTCTCGGGTACCGCCTCGGCTCTGCCGCCGGAAAACCGCGCCGTCTCCGGCATGACGTGTGTGGACATTCTCAGCAGCACCGTCTGGGTCTCCGGTGGCACCGGCACCCTCGCCTCCAGCGACCCGGGTGCGCCCAACGCGCAGAAGATGAAGCTGACGTCGTCGATGACGGCGCCCGTCGCCATCGCGCCCAACACGCTCACCACCACCATCCTGTTCACCGGCGGGATCACCTTCTCCGGGGTGGTCAACCCGCCGATGAACGGCCCGAACCCGCCCAACCCGGGCAGCCCGATCACCCTCGGTCCGGTCGCCGCCGGCTCCAGGATCGCCTCGGGCACCACGACGAACATGGTCGCCACCTCCGGAACCCCGACCGCCACGAACTACTCGGTGCGCATCCAGGCGTCGTTCTCGGGTCTGCCCCCGGCCGACATCCGTTGCACCGGCAGCCAGACCGGGACCTTCACGTTCTGATCCGACCGGCTCTCGACCAGGGAGCCGGAGCCCTCGGCTCCGAACGCACCTCGCGCCCGTCGTGGCGACCTTCGGGTCGCCGCGACGGGCGTTCCCCATGTATCGGCGCTTCGCCGACCGCTTCGATGATCGATCGACTCGGGGAAGGACCCCACATGACCCGTTCCAGGCTCGCCACGACGGCTGTCGCCTGCACCGTGGGCGCATGGGCCGCGGTGACCGCGCTGTCCACGTCCGCGTACGCGATTCCGCCGGAGTCGAGGGCGGTCGGCATCAGCTGCGCCGACTCCAGCGGCATGATCTTCGCCGGTCCCTCGCTCGTCTCCGGGACGCTGACGTCGAGCGCGCCCAGCCCCTCCCTGCCGCAGAAGCTCAAACTGGGCCTGACGATCACCAACCCCGCGAACATTGCGCCCAACTCGGCCACGATGGTCTTCCGCACGGTGCAGACCAGCGGCGGCGGATCGGGCGTCGGGACGGTGTTCGATTTCGCGGGCACGACCCACCCGGCCTGGGGCCCGGTCCCACCGATGGTCATGGGCCCGCTTTCCGCTCCCGTGCGGATCCCCGCCGGCACCGCCCTGCGGCTGAAGACCACCACCGGCACGCCGAGTGCCGCGAACTGGTCGATCAAGGTGCACAATCCGGTGGCGGGCAACGACATTTACTGCGTCGGCAGCCAGAACGGCGGTTCGGCGGACTTCACCTTCTGAGCCCGGTCGCCGCACGAACATCGGCCCCGGTATCCGTCGCGGATACCGGGGCCGATGTTTGTGCGGCGCGGGCTACTTCACCGTGATGCCCGCCATGCCGAGCTTGTCGAACTTGAAGCTCGTGTCGACCTCGACCGCCGTGATGCCGGTGGTCTTCTTGCTCGTGACCAGGATCCACGAGCTGAACCTGCCGTTGCGGTCGGTCCAGGCCAGGCCGAAGTTGAAGGTCGGGTTCGCGCCCTCCACGCCGGCCAGCGCGATCAGCGTGTTCGGGGTGAAGTTCTCCCCGGACACCTTCACGAACGTCCACGGCCGCACCGTGCTCTTGCTGAGCGTCACCTTGCGCTGCGGGACCGGGACCTCGACCTTCTTCACGGTCAGCGGCGTGGAGGCGGTGCGGGCGCCGTCGGTGACCTGGACGCTGTACGTGCCGTCCGCGGTGCCGGGGGCGACGGTCACACCGCCCGAGAGCACACCGTCGGCGCCGATCCGCAGGCTGTTGGCGGAGATGCCCGCCGGGTTGCACGCGGTGCCGTCCGCGGCGCACAGGGACGGCGTGGCGGTGCCGCCCCCGGTCCAGTTGGTACCGGAGAGCGTGGTCTCCTTGCCGGCTTCCACGGTGCCCGGGGACGCGCTCAGGGTGGCCGTCTCGGGCGTGCTCCGCACGGCGATGCTCTGCACCACGCCGGAGCCGCCGGTGACCGCGCACGGCGTGCTGAAGTTGCCGTACGGCGTCACCGTGGCGGTGGTGGTCTTGGTCGGCGTCAGGTCGACGGTGCCGGTCGCGGTGGCCGGGATCTGGAGCCGGACCGAGAACGGCGGGCTCTGGATCGGTGTGTTCGCCGGGATGTCGATCGTGGTCTCGGCGCCGGCGAGGGTGACCGAGCCGGTCGCGCCGCCGGACAGGGCGAAGTCGATCGACGGGGTCATCTTGATGCCGTTGAGCGCGGCGGGGCTGGTCGCCGGGCTGGCCCCGAGGGTGATCCTCAGGTCGACCGTCTCGCCGGGCTTGGCGGTGGTCGGGCCGTCCACGGTCACCGACATCGGCCCGGTCTTGTCGCCCTGGCCGAGCGGCAGCGAGCACGTGACCGTCGGCGTCGCGGTGCCGGCGAAGGCGGCGGGGGCGGCGGCGAGGAATCCGGTGATCGCCAGCGTGCCGACGCCGAGTCCGGCGGTCAGGCGCTTGGTGCGCTGCTTCATGAGGGTTGGCTCCCTGTCCTGCGTTCCTTGCCGGCGGCGGGCGTTGGCGTCGCGTCGGCGGCATGGGGGCGGATACGCGCGTGGCTAAGTGGAACGTGTTCCAGAAGTGGGGCGGGTCACATTGATGCGCCTTCGCCTGTCGAAGTCAAGAGGTGCGAAAGCCCCCGACGGCCCGACGGGAGGTCTTCGACAGGGCCCTGACCTGCACTGACACGTGTCGTTCGGAAGCGGTGGAACAAGTTCCACTTTCCTCGGTCGAGGGGTGTCCCGGGCCCGGATACGCGAACGGGGCGCTCTCGCACCGAAAGGTGCGAGAGCGCCCCGCGCGGGGCCGACGTGCCGTCAGGAGACGGTCAGCGTCAGGGTTCCGGTGTACGTCCCGGCCGCCTGGTACGCCGGGACCGCGAGCGACAGGCCCGCGTTCGCGCTGAACACGCCACCGGTCTTGTGCGCCGGATCCGCGGACGCCGCCGAGCTGCACAGCAGCCCGCCGTTGACCGTACCCGCCGAGCCGGTCACGACCTGGCTCGCCGAGTTCGGCTCGGCCACGCACCGAGGTGTCCAGGACAATGCCGAGGCGGGCAGCGAGTAGCCGCCGTCCGCCTTGAAGTCCGAGACGGAGCCGGTGAGTTGCCAGCCGAGCGTGCCCTTGCGGGCATCGGTGACGGTGACCGCGTTCAGCGAGCCCGTCATGGTCTGGTCCCGGTTCGCGAACGGCACGTCCGCGAGCAGGACGCCGTTCCCGGCCTGGGTCATCGACAACGTGCCCGGCTCCTCGCCGGGACCGCCGCCCTCGACGGTGAACGGGGCGAGCGCCATCTTGTTGCGGTCGTTCTTCTCCGCCGCCCGGATCTGGGTCGTCCCGGGTTTGGTCACGGTCAGATCGACGGCGAACGTCCCGTCGGGGCCCGCGGCGATCTCGGTCGTGTCACCGGTGAGACCCAGGTTCGCGTCCAGGGTCTCCAGCACGACGGCCGCGCCGGGGGTGAAGTTCTTCCCCGCCACGTGCGCCTTCGTGCCCGAGGGGCCACGATCCGGGGTCGCGGTGATCGCCCGGGGCAGGACGACCGCCGAGGTCACCGTGACCGGTTGGGACACCGTGGCGATCCCGACGGTGACCTTCACCAGGTAGTTGCCCGGCGGCACAGTCGTACCGAGCGTCGCCCGGGCGGTGAGCGCACCGCCCTGGGCCACCGAACCGGTGCCCGCGGTGAACGCGGAGCCGGTGCAGCCCGAACCGTCCTCCTGGCACAGCTGCACCTGCGGATTGCCCTGGCCGGTGGGCCAGTTCTCCCCGGACAACTGCACCGGGTCGCCCGGCTTGAGCAGGGTCTGCGCGACCACCAGACTCGGCTGGGCCGGCGCGCCCACCATGATCGACTGCGAGACGGCCGGCGTGCCGACGGGCGCGCCGCTCGACGCGATGGTGATCACCTTGAGGCCGTATCCGCCGGGCGTCAGGTCGATCCGACCCGCCTTGGCGACCTTGAAGGTGCCCTTCATGTCGTTGACCTTGAGCACGTCGCCGCCCGGGGTGGCCGGGTTGCCCTTGTCGCCGGTGACCTGTACCTCGCCGGTCTGCGCGCCGGAGAGCTTCACGGTGCCGCTGGGCGTCACCGTGTCCTTCAGCGCGACGACCCAGCTGGACGGGTTGCGCGGGTGGCCGATCCACTTCCAGCCGACGGTGACCTCGTCGCCGATCTCGTACCACGACTTGGCCGGACTCACCGAGAGCGCGACCTCCGGTGACCAGTCGAACGCCGGGCCGTTGCCCCACGCCGGGGTGTAGCGCACGGTGTACTTGACCGGCTCGGAGTGCCGCATCGCGTCCTTGGCGACCGAGACCGGCACCAGGATCGACGTGGCGCCCGAGGCGATCCGCACCTGTCGCACGCCGTCCGACAGACCGGCGGCGACCCGGACCTGGCCCGACAACTTTCCGGAGGCGTCGACGGTGAGGGTGGAGCCCGACGCCCCTTCCGTCGCACAGGCGTTGCCGTTCAGGTCGCACAACTCGACACCGACCGGACCGACGGGCCAGTTCTCCCCGGTCACGTCGATGCCCGCGCCCGGCCGGACCACGTTCCAGCCGAACGTCACGGTCGGCGCCTTGACCGCGCCGTCCACCGCGAGCGTCGCGCCCACGCCCGGCGTGCCGTTGGGCGTGCACGGCGTGTCCCAGCTGCCGAACATGTTCGCGGTGCTGGTGTAGCCGCCGGGGGAGAGCTTCAGCTCGCCCGGCTTGGTGATCTTGAGCGTGCCCGTCATGTTCGACAGCCACAACTTCTCGCCGCCGGGGGTCTGCGCGTTCTTCTGCGGACCCTCCATGGCGATCTCGCCGCCCTGCGCGCCGGAGACGAGGACCTTGCCGCGCGGCTTGACCGCGTCGGCGTTCACGGTCACCGACGACGGATTCTTCGCCGCGTCCTTCCACGTCCAGGTGACGGTGACCTCGTCGCCGACGTTGTACTTCGGCTTGACCGGATCGACCGTGAGGTCGACCTGGGCGTCGAAGTCGAACGGACCGCCACCGATGCTCGGCGGTACACAGTGCACGTTGTACGTCACCGGAGCCGCGTTCGCGGACTGCGCCCCCGCGCCCACGCCCAGGGCACCGGCCACGAGGGCGGTGCCCAGTACGCCGGCGACGCGCTTGTTGCGGGATCCGGACCCAGTGCTTTCCCTGGTTCTTGGTCTGAGCATGTGGTGCTGTCCCTCCTCGGGATGCCTGCCTGGCCCGCCGGGGGAGCGAGCAGTCGAACACCACACCGGGACCGGCCCGTCGCCGTCGGTGACCCGCGCGGCGCGGGACGGTCGATTCGGTGCCGTGCGCCGATTTTCGACGTCGGCGGGGTGACACCCGACCCCGCCGCTGTCACCCGGTCTTTCCCTGCGATGAAACCTGTTCCAGAAAACGGCGCCTCCCATTGAGCCCGTGGGCGTTTGCGAAGTCAACAGCGGAACGCGTTCCGACGACAACGATTTGTGTGCGCCGTCGACCGGTGTCGCAGCCGCGGGTCCGATGGGCGAAAGGCGTTGGCGCGTACGGGAAATGGGCGACGGGACGCCCACCGCGCAGTGAGGGATTGCGGTGGGCGCCCCGTGCCGATCAGCCGTGCCGGCGAACCGTGTCCGTGATCAGGAGATCGACAGGGTCAGCGTCGCGCTGTAGTCGCCGGCGCCCTGGTAGGCCGGAACCTTCAGGTCGATGTCGGCGTCGGCGGAGAAGGTGCCGCCGGTGTTGGTCGCGCCCTGCGGGACCGAGGCCAGGGTCGCGCCCGAGCCGATGGTGCCCGCGCTGCCCGCGACCGGGGTGCCCTTGGACTTCTCGTCGGCCTTGGCGGCCTTCGGCTTCCAGGAGAAGTGGTCGGCGGGGATGCTCTCGCCGGCCGCGTTCTCGAAGTCGGTGACCGAACCGGTCAGCGTCCACCCGGCGTTGCCGCCGCGCAGGTCGGACACGGTGACCGTGTTGAGCTTGCCGGTCATGGTCTGGTCCTGGGCGCTCACCGCGACGTCGGACATGCGGATGCCGCCCGCCTGCTGGGTGATCGCCAGGGAGCCGGCGGTGATCGTGCCGTCCAGCTTCTGGGTCAGGTCGCCCGGCTGGGTCGGGTCGACCTTCTTGCGGACCAGCAGCTGGGCCTGGCCGCTGTTGCCCTCGGAGTCGGCCACCGCGAGGGTGTGCGCGCCGTTGGCGACGTTGTCGGCGAGCTTGACGTTGCCGGTCAGGTTGCCGGACGCGTCCACCGTGAGGGTGGAGGACACGATCCCGGCGGCCCCGCCGTCCAGCGTCGCGGTCACCGCGCCGGGGGCGAACTTGCTTCCGGTCAGGGCCACTTCGCTGCCCGGCTCGACCGCGGTCGAGGGTGCGTTGAGCACCGGCTTGTCGGCCGCGCCGACCTTGAGCGTGGCCGAGGGGGCGACCGTGTTCACCGGGTTGCACTTGGTCTCGGCGTCCAGGCCGAACGCCTTGGTGAAGGTCGAGTACAGGCCCGGGGTCAGCGTCACGTCGCCGGCCTGGGTCAGCTTGACCTTGCCGGTCATGTTGGTGAGCACCAGCTCCTGGCCCGGCAGGGTCTCCGGGTTGATCCGCTGCCCCTCGACCGCGACCGCTCCGGTCGCCGCGCCGCCCAGGGTGACGCTGCCCTTGGGCAGGGTGGAGTCCTTGTCCACCTTGCCGACCACGGGGATCTCCGGCGGCGCCTTCGGGTACGACTTCCAGGTCCAGGTGACGGTGACCTCCTCGCCGACGTCGTAGCGCGCCTTGGCGGGCGCCACCGACAGGTCGATCTTGAGGTCGCCGTCCGGGATCACCAGGTTCGGCACGATCTGGTTGACGCAGTGCGACGTGTAGTCCACGTCGGCGGCGTTCGCGCCGGGCGCGAGGGCCACCATGCCGACGGTGCCGGCGATCGTCACCACGCCGAGCGAGGCGGCGAGTTGCCTGTTTGCCTTGAACATAGGGTGCGTTCCTTTTCTCGGATACCGCTCTGCCGGCGCCGGGGTGGGCGGGGCAGCCGAAACACCACGTCGCAGGACCGGGCGCGGGGGGCGGGACGCACACTCCCGCGCGGGCCTCGACGGCGCATGCGCGTCCGGACGGGTGCCGTCGCGAAGTGCGGCCCCGCCGGTCGGTGGAACGTGTTGCAGAAATGGTGCTTGATCATTCCGCTCCACCCGGTGTGCAAAGTCAAGGGATACGGCCGGAAAACCGGAAGGACGCCCTCCTCGTTCGAGCGAGGAGGGCGTCCTTGTGTCCGAGGGTGACTCAGCTCAGACTGAGCGTCAGATTTCCCGTGTAGGCCTCGGAGCGGGTGCCGCCCGGAAGGGACAGGCTCAGCAGGGCGTTGGCCTCGAACGCGCCGCCGGTGACGGCGCCGGTGCTCGGGTTCTGCCGACACAGCACCTCGGCGTCGCCGCCGACCGTGCCGGGCACACCGGTGCCGACGGCGGCGGGCGGGCCCTCGACGGTGGTGCAGGCCGGGATCCAGGTGAGCCGTCGGGCCGGTACGACCTCACCGCCCTGGCCGACGAAGTCGCTGCTCTGCGCGGTCAGCGTCCAGCCGAGTGTGCTGCCGCGCCGGTCCTGGATGGTGACCGGGTTGAGCCGACCCTCCAACTCCTGTGTCGCGTCGCCGGGTCGGAACTCGGGCATGGTCACGCCCGCCGAGTTCTGCCGCATGAACAGCGGCCCGGCCACGGTGTCGGCGGGCGCCTGCGGCACCTGTCCGGCGGGCGGGAGCGGGGGGACTCCCGGCGGAGGCGTGGCGCCCGCGCCCGGGACGCCCGTACCGGGGACGGCGCCGGTGCCGCCGAGGGTCGGGTCGCCGATCGCACCGGCGGTGGGGCCGGTGGGCGCGCCGCTCGTGGGCGGGGCGGACGGTGTGCCGCCGGAGCCGGCCGATCCGCCGGCGCCGCCCGGGCCGCCGGTGCCGGGGCCCGAGGTCGGGGGCGTGCCGACCTGGATGCTCGTCGAGACGGGCAGCCGGTCGGGGTGTACCGGGGTGCAGGGCGAGTCCTGGATCAGGAACTGCTGGAGTACGTACGCCCCGGGGGCCAGGTCGATCCGCCCCTCGGTCGCGAGGGTGAACTTCCCGGTCAGGTCCGCGACCGGCAGGGGTTGCGCGGCGCCGGCGCCCGGGTGCCGGGCGGGGCCGGTGAGTTCGATGTCGCCGACCTGGGCGTTGGAGAGCCTGACGGTGGCCTTGGGCGTCTCGACGTCGGGGAGGACCCCGGTCCACGTCCACGGGTTGCGCGGCGGCGCGGCCCAGTGCCAGGTGACGGTGACCTCCTCGCCCACCTTGTAGGTGTTCTGCTTCGGCGGCGACACGGAGAGCTCGACCTTCGGCTTCCAGGTGAAGGTGGGGCCGCCGGCGAGGGGCGGTCGGCAGCTCACCTCGTGCTCCACGGGTGCCGCCTGTGCCGCGGGTGCGACCGCCGTGAGGCCCGCCGCGCCGGCGACGAGGACGACCGCCGCCGGTATCGCGAACAGCCTCCTGCGGGGTGGAACCATGTGCGGGACGCTCCTTTCCGGGCCGGCCCCGGGTGCGACCGAACGTGGTCGTCGATGCTCGGGCCGGCTTGAAACGTGTTCCATATATGGGCCAAATGCCCATTGATTCGGCATGCCTGACGTGGTGTCAAGGGATCCGGGCGGGCTGTGTCGCGTTCGGAACGTGCCGATGCGCGGACCTGTGCGGTGGCGGACCGGGGCGTCGCGAGCGAGGTGGGGGCCGGCTCGGCGAACGGCGGGAAGTCGGCGGGTTCGTAAGGGTTTGGCGAGGCGCGTGTACGCGACACGTGTCGAGAATGTGGGGTCCTGTCAACCGTCTTGTCGACACAGTGATTTCGCAGGTCGCGCGATATGGAACCGTGTCCGGCGGATGCAGATTTTCTGCTTTTCGCTGTTGTTCGCTCATGCCACTTGTCGTACCGTCACCCGAAGATCTGACGTGACATCAAGTACTGGAACAGTCTCGATGTCTCCCGGATGCGCCGAGAAAGCCCCGCCCAGGGAACGCAAGGCGTGTCCCCGCCGGTGCTTGCGCGGTCCGGTTTTCCCGCCCGGTCCGCGCCTCGAAAGGGGGAAGTCGGGTGTGGCGACCGCGTGTACCCGATGAGCCGGGGCGCGTGCCGGGCCGGTGTGAGCCGACCCGCCGAAACGGCCCTGCCGATCGCGGGTCGCTCCGGCCGTTTCGATCAGGACTTCTCGACGAGCAAGAGATCCCCCCGAAGGGAGAACCACCGTATGGGCAGGCCCATTAAGCGAACAGCGGGTGGCTTGGCGGCGCTCGCCGTCATGGCGGGCGCCATGATGTCGTTTGCGCCGCAGGCCGGCGCGGCGACGTCCAACACGACGCTCAAGTGCGACTTCAGCGACCCGACGGTCAAGGCCGCCATGGGCGGCAAGGACTCGGTCACCGGCCCGCAGGCGTTCACCGTCACCGGTCCGGCCGAGGGCACCGCGGGCAGCTCGATCAAACTGAACATCGACCCGGGAGTCAGCCCGGCGTCCTCGCCGCTCGGCACCACGGTCAAGATCACCCCGACGGTGACCTTCACCGCCAAGTACGAGGGCGGATCCGCCGTGCTCACCGCCGTGGGCGCGACGTTGGACCTGCCGCTCACGGCCAACGCCGGGATCGACGTGCCCTCGTTCGCGGCCAACGTCGCGTTGCCCGCGAAGGCCGCCGGCAAGGTGGACCTGCTGCCGAAGACCTTCGCGCTGAAGATCGACGTCGCCGATCCGAAGCTGACGCTGAACGTTCCGTGCACGGTTACCGACGCCAGTCCCCAGCCCGCCTTCTCGGTCACTCTTCCGGCCGCGAGCACCACCGGGGGCAGCACCAGCTCGGGTTCGACCAGCTCCGGCTCGACCAGCTCGGGTTCGACCAGCTCCGGCTCGACCTCGTCGAGTTCCACCAGTTCCACGGGAACCAGCACCTCGGGCACCACCGCCGGCAACGACTCGCTGGCCAAGACCGGTCCGATGGACGACGCGCTCTCGATGGGCCTGCTCGGCGGGACCGTCGGTCTGCTCGGCGTGGGCGGCGTGCTGCTCGCGACCCGTCGGGTGCGTTCCTCGCGCAACGCCTGACCCGCAAGCGGACGGTCGGCCTCCCGGCTCGGGAGGCCGACCGCGGCGCTTGCCGACGCTATTGACTCCGCGAGGCGATCGCGGGTGAATGGCTCGCCGGAATCTGTAACACGTTTCAATTCACCGTGCGGGGTCCGCGTCCCGCAGGGAATCGACGGACAGCGGGACGGCCGCCTCGGCCGTGTGCCACCGATCTCGAGCGAGGCGACCGCCCAGGTACGGCACCGGAGCGCCGGGCTCGTGGCAGTGCAGTGCTCCTCGGCACCCGCTCCGGTGTGGTGTTCGACCGCCCCCGCCCCCCGGTGGCGGTGGCAACCCCCAGAAGGGAGCAGCACCACATGTTCAAACCCAGCAGGAAGGTCACCGCGTCGTTCGGCGTCGCGATGATCGCGGGTACCGCGGGACTGGTCGCGGGTGCGCCGGCGGCGTCGGCCGCGTCGGTCAACCCGGACCTGACCTGCACCGAGCCGATCCTGCACTGGAACAAGTCCGGCAAGCAGACGTTCGACGTCACGCTCACGCCGGACACCGGTTCGGCGCCGGGGACGGTCCAGGCGAAGATCGACGCGGGCCAGAACCCGCTGCGGACGGACACCGTCTTCGAAAACATCGGATTCGTCGGCCAGTACACCTTCACCCTGAGCACCGGCGGCGAAGTAACCCTGACCGCCCCGAAGTTCGTCGCGAACATCGGCCCGACGCAGGGCATCGACCCGCCCGAGTTCACCGCCGACCTGGCCATCCCGCAGGCCGCGCCGGGCACCCGGATCGATCTGACGCTCAAGACGTTCGCGGTGGACGTCTACCTGCCCACCAACCCGAACGGCAAGATCACCACCGCCACCTGCGCGGTGACCGGGAACAACGGTGTCGTCGCCTCGTACAAGGTCGCCGACGCCCCGGCCGACCCGACCCTGACCACCACCCCCGGACAGGTCAAGCCCGGCGGCTCCCTCACCGTCGCCGGCGCGAACTGGCCCGCGGGTACGCCCTCGGTCACCCTGTGCGACGCGAGTGGCAACGCGTGCGACCCCGGCAAGGTCACCGGCGCGCTCACCGTCACGGACGGCGCGCTGGCCGGTACCGCGACCATCGGCGCGACGGTCGCGGACGGCTCGTACCAGCTCAAGGTCACCGTGGGCGACAAGTCCAAGACCTCGAACGTCACGGTCAAGGCGGACGTCCCGAGCAACCCGCGCAAGCTCACCCTGAACCCGACCCACGGGCCCGTCGGCACCAAGGTCACCGTCAACGGTGAGGGCTACACGCCGAACGCCGCCGTGAACGTGGTGCCGACCAACGCCGCCCACCAGCCGGACGTGCCCGGCATGGTGACGGCGACGGCGGGCGCCGACGGGAAGTTCACCGCCGAGGTCACGGTCACCAAGGCCGACACCACGCTGATCGCGGCGTCGGAGGACACCACCGGCACGCTGTCCGCCGCCGCGCCGTTCACGGTCGACGGGGGCAATCCTCCGGTCGGCACGCTGAAGCAGGACCTCACCGGCTCGATCGCCGGTGGCGGTCTGACGATCTCTCAGGAGAACGGCGGCATCAAGCTGTCCGACGTGACCCTGAACGGCACCCAGCAGAACATGACCGGCGCGCTGAACACGGTGACGGTCAAGGACTACCGCGGTGGCGCCACGGGTTGGACGCTGACCGGCGCGGTCACCGACTTCACCAACGGCTCGGGCGGCACCATCCCGGCGGACAAGTTCTCCTGGACGCCGAAGATCACTCCCGGCGAGGGCTCGCCCAGCCAGGCGGTGGCCGGCAGCGCGGGTCCGATCGGCACGACCGGCGCCACCCTGGCCTCCGCGCCCAACGCGGCCGTCACCGGCGGTACCTTCGCGGCCGACGCGGGTCTGAGCCTGGCGGTTCCGGCCTACCAGGCGCCCGGCAACTACAGCGCGACGCTCACTCTCTCCATCTCCTGACCGACATCTCCCGCCGGACACCATCGGCGGGAGACCCAGAACGGCCCGGAAACCGGGGGCCCGTGGGTCACGGACACCATCCGTGACCCACGGGCCGCCGGCGGCGGGCCGCTGCGGATCGACGCAGAGCGGAGGGTGGGGCGGGCAGCCGGCCCGTCCCGCCCACACCGCACTCGGACGATCCGCGCACGCGACACCCAGGCACACAGCGCGGGCCCTTCGGATCCGCTCCCGAAGCCGGCCCTTTCGATCCGCAGCACCCAGACCAGCTGGAGACACCGATGACGGGCACCCCGGCCCCACCGATCCGCCGGCAAGGCGGACGCACCCGATCCCTGGCCACCCTGTTCGCGGTGCTGGCCACGCTGTTCGCGTCGCTGACACTGGTCGCCCCGGCGCCCGCGTCCGCCGCGGGCAACGGCGAATGGTCGGTCGACCCGTACGTGCCGGACGGCACCAGCCAGAACGCCCGTCGCTACTTCTTCCTCGAAGGCGCGGCCGGCACCACCGTCCCCGACGTGGTGACGCTGCACAACACGAGCCAGGCGCCGCTGACCCTGAAGCTGTTCGGCGCGGACGCGTACAACACCGCGCGCGACGGCGGCTTCGCGCTGCGCACGGTCACCGACAAGCAGAAGGACGTCGGCACCTGGATCCAGGTGGCGCCGGAGAACCAGACGCTGACCCTGCAACCGGGGGAGAAGCGCCAGGTCCCGTTCAACATCGTCATCCCGCCGAACGCCACGCCCGGTGACCACCCCGGCGCCGTGGTCGCGCTGAACACCGCGATCGAGGGCACTCAGCAGCAGGGGCAGATCAAGGTCAACATCCAGCGCCAGATCGGCGCCCGGGTGTACCTGCGCGTACAGGGCGACGCGCTGCCCGCGATGGACGTGCAGAAGGTCGAGGTCGAGCGCGACTCCGGCTTCCACGAGTTCTTCGGGTCGAGCAAGGCGACGATCACCTACCGGATCGTCAACCGGGGCAATGTGATCCTGCGGCCCAAATTCGACCTGAAGGTCGAGGGGTTGTTCGGCCGCAAGCTGATGAGCAAGACCGAGGAGGGCATCGAGATCCTGCCCGGCTCGACGGTGGAGAAGGTCGTCGAGTGGAAGGACGCGCCGCGCCTGGACCACGTCACGGTCAAGGTCGGCGCGGTGGCTCCGGACCAGAAGCTCGACGACTCGGCGAGCACTTCGTACACCGCCGCGCCGTGGCCGAGCCTGCTCACGCTGGCCGCGATCCTGATCCTCGCCGGTCTCGGCTGGGGCCTGTGGCGCAACGGACGCAAGGGCAAGGGCGGGGACCCGGCCGAGCCGAACGGACCGAAGGGGCCGAACGACGACACGACGGTGCTGCCGCCGATTCCGGCCGCGCCCGCGGCGTCCGCCGCACCGGGTGCGGCCGGGGCCTCGGCCGAGACGGCGGAGCCGGTCGAACTCGCGAAGGCGGGGGCTTCGGATGCGGCGGAGGCCGCTGTGGGCGAGGAGGAGGCGAACGAGGCCGGCGCCGGTGTGACCGGGGCGAGCGCGGTCGAGGCAGCGCAGGCGGAGGCGGACAAGCGGGACGAGGACGGGTCGGGCGAGGGCACGGCCGCCTCGGCCGAGTCGGGGTCGGCCGAGGCGGGTTCGCTCCCGGCGGTGGACGCGAAGGCGGCCGCGGGCACGCCGGCCGATGCCGAGGCGATTGCGGCCGATTCCTCCGATGACGCGCCGGTCGCGGCCGAGGCGGCCACGGACGAGGCGGTCGCGGACAAGGCTGCGGCTCCCGTCGCGACACGGTCCGCCCAGGACGCGGGCGACGTGGCCGAACCCGATGCCGACACAACAGCGGCCCAGGAGAGCGAGGTTGCGACCGGCGCGGAGCCGGCCGCCCGGCAATCGGCCGGTTCCGAGACGACGCCCGAGACCGGGACCGAGGCCGCGAAGCCGTCGGTCACGTCCGGCTCGGCAGCCGCCGCGCAGCCGACCGAAGCCGATGCGGCGAGGGTGTCCGGGTCCGCCGCCGCGACGAAGGCCGGCGAGCGGGTCGCCGCCGAGTCCGTGCCCGTCGGGGACCGCGCGGACGCGCCGGTCGCCGAGGGCTCCGCCGACTCCGCGGGGGTCGGCCGTTGATCCTGGCCAACCGGGTCCGTCACGTGGTTCGAGTCGCCCGCCCCCGCGGGGCCGCGCTCGCGCTGATCGCCGTGTTGCTCCTGGGCTGCATAGCCCTGGGCGGCACGGCGCCCGCGCGTGCCGCCGACCCCCCGCCGCCGGGAGCGGGACCGAGCGCGTCGATCGACCCGGGCAAGGTCGCGGCCGGGGACAAGGTGTCGGTCGTCGGTGGCGACTGGACCCCCGGATCCCTGGTCCAGGCAAGCATCTGCGGCGAGAACGGCCTGCGCGGCACCGTCAACTGCGCCGCCGCCGGTGCCGCGAGCGGAACGGCCGACCCCGGCGGCAACATCTCGATCACGCTGACCGCCGCCGTCCCGCCGTCCCCGTGTCCGTGTGTGGTCCGGATCGCGGTGATCATGAACGGCCCGCCGAAGGACGCGAGCGTGCCGCTGGAGATCGACGGCGCGCCGTACGCGCCGCTGCCGGTGACGGTCAAGACGCCCGGCCGGCTGGTCTTCATCGACAGCGCCATGGTCGGCGAGGATTCGATCTTCACCTGGTTCGGCTCACCGGTGCAGCGCCGGTTCCGGATCGAGGTCGGCAACATGGGCCAGACCGCGATCATCAACCCGACCTTCCGGATCGGCTTCTACGAAGGCGTGTACGCCCCGACCTGGGAGGACTACGAGTCGCACGTCACCATCGCGCCCGGACAGCGCACCACCATCTCGCTCCCGGTGGAACTGAACCCCCGGCAACACGGCACGTTCAGCTGGCGGGTGACCTACGACAACCAGATCGTGGACGAACAGGCCCTGGAGGTCGGCCGCCCGTGGGGCGTGTACATCTTCGGCGCGCTCCTGGTGGTCGTGGTCCCGGTGGCGGCCTGGCGGCTGTTCGTGCGCGTCGTCGAACTGATCGGCGAGCAGCGGGCCCGCCGCACCGGCGAGCGCGAGCGCGAAGTGGGCCTGCCCGAATCCTCGTTGCGCGTGACCGGGGCCGACAAGAACCGCAAGTCGGCCGAGGGCGTGGCCGATGACGGCGCGTCGGATTCCCGCACGGCGAACCGACGCCCGGCCGGGACCGACGTCGAGCCGGTCGACCTGAGCAAGCGCCCGATGCGCTCGATGGTCGAGACGATGGCCATCGGCGGTCCGCTGTACGCGGATTCCGAGCCCGGCGGCGACGATCACCCCCGCGCCGGCGACTCCGGGGGAGGGGATCGATGACCCCGCGGCCCGGCAAGGGCGTCGGCGCCCTCATCGCGATCACGGTCGTGGTGGGCACGGTGCTGGTGTTCCACTACGGCCCCGGCGGCGAGTTCGGGGCGTCGCGTACCGATGTCAGCGACCAGGCCGGACCGGGCGGCGGCGGCACGTTCCGCCCCGTGCCGACGGCGGGCGCGGACACGAACTCCGCGCCGCCGAGCGCCGGTTCGACCGGGACGGACCCGTCCGGCGCCGGCCCGTCCGGCGGCGGTACGAGCAGCGGCGGGACCGCCGGCAACGGCGGCACCGGTACCGGAGACCTCGACTGGGACACCAGGATCGAGCAACCGCGGACCCCCGACCGGGTGGACGGCAACGTCAACCCGGGCCCGCTGGCGGTCAGCACGCCGAACGCCGGGCAGAACCGGCTCGTCGTGGACCGCGGCACCGGCACCGCAAAGGGTGCGCTCAACCCGATGCTCGTCCAGGACTTCCGCGGTTCGCGCAACGGGTGGACCCTCACCGGCGCGATGTCCGACTTCCGCGCGGAGGACGGTTCCCGGATCGAGGCGCACAACCTCGTCTGGGAGCCGTACTGCACGCCACACCCGGGGCGCGGCCCGTATCCCAGCTCGGCGAAGCCCGGAAACCGGACCCAGTCGAGCCGTACCGCGACCCTCTGCTCCACCTCGTCCTCACCGGGTGTCACAGGGGGTGAATTCGATGTCGGCGCGGATCTGACCCTGCGTCTGCCCGACCGCAACACGTCGGCCGAGAGCTATTCGGCGACTTTGACGCTCACGCTCAGCTGACCGAAACGACGGGGTGGGTCCCGCCCCGACGAAGGGAGCACAACCTGATGAGCAAGGCCAAGACAAGACTCGCCATGACGGCGATCGGCGGCATGCTGGTCGCCGGCGGCGGGGGCATGTTCGTGTTCGCGCCGAGCGCGCAGGCCGCCGGGACGAGCTCGACGTCCACGGTCAACATGACCTGCACCTTCCCGCCGCAGTTGGGCATGGACCCGGCGACGCTCGATCTGACGTTCAAGTTGGAGGCGCCCGACAAGGTGTCCGCCGGACAGGACGCGACGATCAAGGTGGACGTGGGCGAGACGGTTCCGGCGCCGGTGGACCTGCCCGCCGGTACGGTGAAGTTCTCCGTCGACATGGACGCGAGTGCGGCGGGCGCCTCCACCTCGCCGGTGAAGATCACCGGCGACAAGGGCGATCTCCCGGCGCTGGTCAAGGGTCAGCCGATCACCCTGCCGCCGTTCAACGCCAAGGTCGCGGTCCCGGCGAACGCCACGAACGGCAGCCTGGACCTCACCCTCACCCACATGACGCTCAACGCCGGTGTCAAGGTCGAGTGCGAGCCGAAGACGTCGCCGAAGTTCCTGTCCCTCAACGTGAACGGGAGCGCTCCGAGTACCTCGGCCTCGCCGAGCACCTCCGCGTCCCCGTCCGCGTCCACGTCGCAGGAGCCGCCCGGTCCGCCCAACGGCACCGAGGTGAACGTCGACTACGCGTGCAAGACCGTGGTCCAGGACTTCCCCGGCGTCGAGATCCCGGACTCGACGGCGACGTACGGCGTCACCATCCTCGTGCCCAGCACGGCGAGCAAGGGCGCCAAGCTCGACATCTCGGCCAAGTTCAAGGACGACCTGGTGGGCAAGGCGCCCGGGACCCTGCCGGGCAAGGACATCGACCTCGCGTTCACCCCCAAGTTCGTCATCGACATCGCGCAGGGATCGACCAAGGTGCCGCTGGAACTGGTCGGTCCGGAGAAGGCCCTCAAGGTCAACGGGGGCGACCCGTTGAAGCTGGATGGCCCGCTCACCGGCAAGTTCGACGTGTGGGGTGGTGGCGACTACACGTTCTCGCCCGGTGCCCTGACGATTACCTCCAAGGCGTCCCTCGGCGCCATCAAGGCCACTTCGGTCACCTCGTGCACCGTCGTCAAAACCGCCGTCTCCGCCACCCTCAAGGCCAAGGGCGACGCCGGCACCCCGCCGCCCACGCTGACCCAGTCCCCCACGGGCAACGTCGGCAGCAACGGCGGCAGCAACAGTGGCAGCACCGGCGGCAGCACCGGCGACCTCGCGCACACCGGCGCCTCCGGCGGTGGCATGACCGCGTTCGCGATGGCGGCCGGCACGGCCGTACTCGCCGCGATCGCGCTGATGTTGTTCGTGCCCTACCGTCGCCGGATCCGCAACCAGGTCTGACGTCAGGTCGGTTCCGGGCGGCACGGCCGAATCCGGCCCGCACCGAAAACGCATGCGAAGGGTCCCCTTGCCGGTCCTCACCCGGCCGGGGGACCCTTCGGCTGTATACCGCCCCGACTCCCCCCGCCCCGCCCCGACTCCCGTTCGTCGCCCACGAGAAGGAACGCGACTCCCATGGCTCTCTCGGCTTCACGCGTGGCGAGCGCCGCCCTCGCCCTGGGCTGCGCGTTCGGCCCGGTGCTCGCGCTCGCCGCGCCCGCCGCGGCGGAACCGCTGACCGTGCCGGTGCACTGCGTCATCCCGCTGGACCAGCCCGCCGTGGACGGTCCGCAGCAGATCTCCCTCGACGGCCCGACCGATCCGATCCGCCCGGGCGAGAAGGCGCGGATCAAGGTCACCCTCGGCGGCAGCCCCGCCACCAGCCCGCTGCCGTTCCCCGGCACCCCGCTGACCCCGTCGATCCAGCTCATCCTCTCCGGCGGCGCGAGCGGCGAACTCACGCTCCAGGGCCCGAAGATGCGCGTGGACATCCCCGGTACGCCCGCGCTGATCGTGGTGCCGCCGTACGAGGGCGAGATCACCGTGCCGCTCGACGCCAAGGGCGACATCCGGATCGCCCCCGGCAAGATGGTCACCACCACCGCGATCTTCGGCGACCAGGTCACCACGTGCTTCCCGACCGCGCCCGCGCCGCCCGCCATGACACTGCGGGTCGACCTCGGCGGAGCGGCCCCGGGCGGCTCCTTCGGCACTCCGGGCGACCCGACGGCCGGATCACCCCCGGCGTCGGGCCAGGCGTCGGCCCAGACCCCGCCGGGGGGTACGCAGGACCCGACCGCGAGCGCGGCGCGCAGTCCCGACACGAGGGTGGTCCAGAGCCGGGGCGTCGACGACGGCGAGATCTCCGGCGGAACGATCATCTGGATCGTCGCCGGCGGGCTGATCCTGCTGATGGCCGCGTCCACGATGGTGTTCTCCTGGCGTCGCCACAAGGACGACGAATGGTGAGGTGACCACCGCCCTCCGCGCACCGGTCCGCCGTCCTCCGGGCGGCGAAAAACGCCCGCCGATCACGGGCTCTCCCGGTCCGGTCGTACGGAGCTCGTCAACGTGGCGCCCCCGCGTCAGTAACATCAAGGTCATGACCCGCGTACTGCTCGCCGAGGACGACGCATCCATCTCCGAACCACTCGCGCGTGCGTTGCGCCGAGAGGGCTACGAGGTCGAGGTGCGCGAGGACGGCCCAAGCGCTCTCGAATGCGCCGCGCAGAGCGGGGTGGACCTGCTCGTCCTCGACCTCGGTCTGCCCGGCATGGACGGCCTGGAGGTGTGCCGACGGCTGCGTGCCGAGGGGCACGGCTTCCCGGTGCTCGTCCTGACCGCGCGCGCCGACGAAGTGGACACAGTGGTCGGCCTCGACGCCGGTGCCGACGACTACGTCACCAAGCCCTTCCGGCTCGCCGAACTGCTCGCGCGCGTGCGCGCGCTGCTGCGGCGCGGCGCGGCCGACGTCGGCCAGGGTGTGCACGGCGTGCGGATCGACGTCGACTCGCACCGCGCCTGGATCGGCGAGGAGGAGCTGCAACTCACCGCCAAGGAGTTCGACCTGCTGCGCGTGCTCGTGCGCGACGCGGGTCGAGTGGTCACCCGCGACCAGCTGATGCGCGAGGTCTGGGACACCACCTGGTGGAGCTCCACCAAGACGCTCGACATGCACATCTCCTGGTTGCGCAAGAAGCTCGGCGACGACGCGGGCAACCCCCGCTACATCACCACCGTGCGCGGCGTGGGCTTCCGCTTCGAGAAGAGCTGAGCCGGAGCCGGGCCGACCTCGCGCGAGCCGACCTCGAAAAGCTGACGGGATCCACCTTGCGTCGCAGGCTCATCAACACCACGCTCGGCGTGGTCCTGGTCGTCGTGGCCGTACTCGGCGTGCCGCTGGCGTTCGTCGAGACACACGCGATCGAGAACACCGCGGGCGACAGCCTCAAGGCCGAGGCCGCCCGCATCCTGGAGGTCGTCGAACTGCGGATGGCCTCCGGCGAACACACCGACGCCGCGCTGCTGCGCCGCCAGGTCGAGCCGCATCGCTACGCGATCGTGCGGTTGCCGAACGAGCCTCCGCTGGTGATCGGCGACAAGCCGAGCGGCCGGATCTTCGAGAAGACCATGCCCGGCGAGATGGGCGACTCGGTCACCGTCGGCGAGCCGCGCGAGCGGGTGACCACCAAGATCCGCGAATCGCTGCTGCTGATCCTGGGCGTGGCGCTGCTCGCGGTCGCGGCCGCCGCCGCCCTCGCGGTCTGGCAGGCCCGCCGACTGGCCCGCCCGCTGACCGACCTGGCCGAGACCGCCGAGCGCCTGGGCTCGGGCGACCCCAGACCCCGGCACCGCCGCTACGGCGTGCCCGAGCTGGACCGGGTCGCCGAGGTGCTGGACCAGAGCGCCGAGCGGATCGCCCGGATGCTCACGGCCGAGCGCCGGCTGGCCGCCGACGCCTCGCACCAGCTGCGCACCCCGCTGACCGCGCTGTCCATGCGCCTCGAGGAGATCATCGCCACCGAGGACCCGGAGATCGTCAAGGAGGAGGCGGCGATCGCGCTCTCCCAGGTCGAGCGGCTGACCGACGTGGTGCAGCGGCTGCTGACCAGCAGTCGGCGCGGCAGCGGCGGGCGCGATCCGCGCAACATCTCCGCGGTCACCGTCCGGGTGGACGACGTGATCCAGCAGCAGATCGACGAGTGGCGGCCCAACTTCCGCGAGGCCCGCCGCAGCATCCGGGTCGAGGGCGAGCGCGGGCTGACCGCGGTGGCCACGCCGGGCGCGTTGTCCCAGGTGTTGGCCACGCTGGTGGAGAACACGCTGATGCACGGCGCGGGCGGGGTGAACATCCGGACCCGGATCACCGGAACCTCGGTGGTGGTCGAGGTGGAGGACGAGGGCACGGGAGTGCCCGACGAGCTGGGTGCGCGGGTGTTCGAGCGGGCGGTCAGCGGCCACAACTCGACCGGCCTGGGGCTCGCGGTGGCCCGGGACCTGGCCGAGGCCGACGGGGGGCGGTTGGAACTGCTCCAGCAGCGACCGCCGGTGTTCGCGGTGTTCCTGGCGGCCCACCCGGAGGAACCGCACGGCTGACGGTTCGTCGCGTCGTGGTCGGGCGCGGTGCGGGGGTGCGGCGTGCGCGAGGGAAAGGCGAGGGGAAGGCGCGGGGGAGGTGCGGGCCGGTTCAGGCCCGGGAGGTCTCGCTCTCGTCCTCGACCAGCCGCGCGGCCTCGGTGTCCAGTCGGGTGCCGGCGGGTCCCGCCGGCCGATCGTCCGCGTCCTCGTCGCCCGGCGGCGCGACCACCCGGACCGGCTTGCGGTCGATCTCGCGGGTGCCGGTGAACACCCACGTGCGATACGACCAGAACCGGAACAGGGTGCCGAGCGGCAGGCCGACCGCGTACTTCGCGATGTTGTCCGCGAGCAGCGAGGTGTGGCCGAGCCAGTAGTGCGAGATCGCCACGGTGCCGGCCTCGATCGCCATGCCGACCCCGCTGAACACCATGAACAGCACGAACTCGCGCCGACTGTCGTCGGAAGTGCGGTGCCGGAAGGCCCAGTAGCGGTTGCCGAGATAGTTCACCACGATCGCGACCGCCGTCGAGATCACCGACGAGCGCACCGAGGCCAGGCCCAGGTGGTCACGACACAGGTTGAACACGATCACGTTCACGACCACGCCGAACCCGCCCACGGCGCCGAACTTCAGCGTTTCGTGCAGCAGGTGTCCGACCCGGTCGTACCAATTCCGGAGCGCCTTCACGACATGCCACCTTCGGCGACCGGTACGGGGTCCGGCCGTTTGTGCTTGAACACCCACGTGCGGAATGCCCAGAAGCGAAACAGCGTGCCGAGAGCCATACCGACGATGTTCGCCGAGATGTTGTCGGCGAGCTTGCTCTCGTAGCCCATCAGGGTGTGCGACACGAACACGCTCGACGCCTGGATGCCCGCCGCGATCGCGCTGAACACGAAGAAGAGCGTGTACTCGCGTCCGACACCGGTGCGGTCCCGATGCCGATAGGTCCAGTATCGGTTACCGACGTACGCGACGATCGTCGCCGGGATCGAGGACGTGATCTTCGCGCCGACCCCGCCCATCCCCAGGGACAGGCACAGGTTGAACACGAGGACGTCCACAGCGTAGGCCAGGCCGCCCGCCACGAGGAATCGGGTGACCTCGGAGCGCACCCGGGCAAACCGGCTCGCCGGCGGCCCGACGGTCCCCTCGGACGGGGCGTCGACGGGCGCAGGCACGGACGCTCCTCTGGCACCACGGGTGCTACCGACTTGACGACTCACCCGACGAGGGTAGCCGTCGTGACGGTTCGACATCGGCGCACGGTCTCCCTCCCGTTGCACACTCTTTACCGGAACATCCCGTGTCCCGTGTGGCACAGGTCCCCCGGGAGCGGTCCGAAGCGCCGGCGAAACACCGGGGGAGCGCCCGCGACCCGGCTTTGTGTCGCCGCGACCGGCTCCGCGCCGCCCGGCGCCGCGAGGGTCGGCGGCGGGTCGGTACCCTTCCCCCGTGACGTTCCCAGTCGTCGGCATGGTCGGCGGCGGCCAGCTCGCCCGCATGACGCACCAGGCCGCAATCCCGCTCGGCGCCCGCTTTCGCGTACTCGCCGCATCCCCGTCCGAATCCGCGGCCCAGGTGGTCGGCGACGTCGTGCTCGGCAACGAGGACGATCTCGCCGACCTGCGCCGCTTCGCGCAGGACTGCGCCGTGGTCACCTTCGACCACGAGCAGGTGCCCACCGCGCTCCTGCGGGCCCTGGAGGCCGACGGCGTCGTCGTGCGGCCCAGTTCGCGCGCGCTCGTGCACGCCCAGGACAAGGGTGTGATGCGGGCCGCGCTGGCCGAGATCGGCGTGCCGTGCCCGCGCAACCGGATCGTGGCCGACCCGGCCGAGGTCGCGGCGTTCGCGGCCGAGGTGGGCGGCTGGCCGGTGGTGCTCAAGACCACGCGCGGCGGCTACGACGGCAAGGGCGTGTGGATCGTCCGGGACGAGGACGAGGCGGCCGTGCCGTTCGCGGCCGGGGTGCCGGTGCTGGCCGAGGAGAAGGTGGACTTCACCCGCGAGCTGGCGGCCTGCGTGGTGCGCTCGCCGCACGGCCAGGCGGTGGCCTACCCCGTGGTCGAGTCGATCCAGGTGGACGGGGTCTGCCGCGAGGTGATCGCGCCCGCGCCCGACCTGAGCGAGGAGCGGGCGGTCGAGGCCCAGCGGATCGCCCTGTCCATCGCGGGCGAGCTGGACGTGACCGGGCACCTGGCGGTCGAGCTGTTCGAGACCGCCGACGGCCGGATCCTGGTCAACGAGCTGGCCATGCGTCCGCACAACAGCGGGCACTGGAGCATCGACGGCGCGGTCACCTCGCAGTTCGAGAACCACCTGCGCGCGGTGCTCGACCTGCCCCTGGGCGACCCGCGTGCCCGGGCGCCGTGGACGGTGATGGTCAACGTGCTCGGCGGCGACTACCCCGACATGTACCGCCCGTACCTGCATGTGATGGCCCGCGATCCCGGGGTCAAGGTGCACATGTACGGCAAGGACGTGAAGCCCGGCCGCAAGGTCGGACACGTCACCGTGTGCGGCGACGACCTGGCCGACGTGCGCGAGCGCGCCCGGCACGCCGCCGACTACCTCCGAGGGGACATCACCGAATGAGCACGCAGCCCGTCGTCGGCATCGTCATGGGGTCCGACTCGGACTGGCCGGTGATGGAACTCGCCGCGCAGGTCATGGACGAGTTCGGGATCGGCTACGAGGCCGACGTGGTCTCCGCGCACCGGATGCCGCAGGAGATGATCGCGTACGGCACCGAGGCCGCCGGGCGCGGCCTGAAGGTGGTCATCGCCGGCGCCGGCGGCGCCGCACACCTGCCCGGGATGCTCGCCTCGGTCACCCCGCTGCCGGTGATCGGCGTACCGGTGCCACTGAAGTACCTGGACGGCATGGACTCGCTGCTGTCCATCGTGCAGATGCCCGCCGGCGTGCCGGTGGCGACCGTCTCGATCGGCGGAGCCCGCAACGCGGGGCTGCTGGCGGTGCGGATCCTGGCCGCGCACGATCCGGCGCTGCTGGCCCGGATGGGCGAGTTCCAGGCGGAGCTCAAGGCGCAGGCGACCGAGAAGGGTCGCAAGCTGCGCGAGCGGATCGGGTCGTAGCCGGCCGAAGTCGGTCCCGGCCGGGTCGTGGCCGCCCACCGGGGCCCGAGCGGGTGCTCGGGCCCCGGTGTCGTGCGGCTCAGGTCGGGCTCGGGCCCGTGCTCGTCATGGTGATGCGCTGGAGCTCCACCGCCGAGCAGCGGTCCATCACCATGTCCAGTCCCGCGTCGCGGACCCGCTGGTAGGCCCGCTCGTCGATCACGTCCAACTGGAACCAGACGGCCTTCGCCCCGATCTTGACGGCCTGGTCGGCGATCTCGCCGGCCTGGTCCGAGTTCACGAACACGTCGACCACGTCGACCGGGAACGGGATCTCGGCGAGCGTGGCGTAGCCCGGCTCGCCGTGCACGGTCTCCGCCTTGGGGTGCACGGGCACGACGCGCTTTCCCCACTGACGGAGGAACGCGGCTACTCCGTATGCGGCGCGGTGGGAGTTGGTGCTGAGCCCCACCACCGCCCAGGTGTGCGTGTCGAGGGTCCGTCGGATCGTTGCCTCGTCGCCGTAAGGCATGCTGATGACCTCGCAGTCTTGTCTCGCTGCTCGCGGTGCCCCCCGACAGACGGACGGCGCGGCGCCGTCGGCCCGGTGAGTGTGCCCCCGGGGCGGGCCGGCTACTCAGGGGCGACCGAGAGCCCGGTACGTCCATCCTGCGCCGCGCCAGCGCACCGGGTCGAGGGCATTGCGTCCGTCGAGTACGCGCCGTTGTGCGACGATCTCGCCCAGTTCGGCCGGATCCATCTCGCGGAACTCCGCCCACTCGGTCAGATGCAGCACCACGTGCGCGCCGCGGGCCGCGTCGAAGGCGGTCTCCGCGAAGGTCAGGCCCGGATACATCTTGCGGGCGTTGTCCATCGCCTTGGGGTCGTACACGGTCACCTCGCCGCCCTGGAGCTGCACCTGGGCGGCGACGTTGAGCGCCGGCGAGTCGCGGATGTCGTCGGAGTTCGGTTTGAAGGCCGCGCCGAACACCGCGACCCGGCGGCCCAGGAAGCTGCCGTCGCACTGCTCGCGGGCGAGGTCGACCATCCGGAAGCGGCGGCGCATGTTGATCGCGTCCACCTCGCGCAGGAAGGTGAGCGCCTGGTCGGCGCCCAGCTCGCCCGCCCGGGCCATGAAGGCGCGGATGTCCTTGGGCAGGCAACCCCCGCCGAAGCCGAGCCCGGCCTTGAGGAAACGCCCGTTGATCCGGGGGTCGAAGGCGAGCGCCTCGGACAACTGCTCGACGTCGGCGCCGGCCGCCTCGCAGACCTCGGCCATCGCGTTGATGAAGGAGATCTTGGTGGCCAGGAACGAGTTGGCGGCGGTCTTGACCAGCTCCGAGGTGGCGAAGTCGGTCACCACGAGCGGTACGCCCTCGGCGAGCAGGGTCGCGTACACCTCGCGCAGCCGGTCCTCGGCCGCCTGCGAGCGCACGCCGATCACGAGCCGGTCGGGGTGCAGGGTGTCCTGGACCGCGAAGCCCTCGCGCAGGAACTCGGGGTTCCAGGCCAGCTCGGCCGCGGCGCCCACGGGGGCCAGCTCGGCGAGCCGGCTCGCCAGCCGGTCGGCGGTGCCGACCGGGACGGTGGACTTGCCGACCACCAGGCATGGCCGCTCCAGGAGCGGGGCGAGCGCGTCCACGGCGGCGTCGACGTAGGACACGTCGGCGGCGAACTCGCCCTTGCGCTGCGGTGTGTTCACGCAGACGAAGTGCACGTCGCCGAACGCGGCCAGCTCGGCGACGTCGGTGGTGAAGCGCAACCGGCCGGAGGCGACGTGCGGGGCCGTCAGCTCCTCCAGCTCCGGCTCCCAGAACGGGATCCGGCCGTTCGCGAGGGTGGCCACCTTGTCCGGGTCCACGTCCATCCCCAGGACCTCGAAGCCGAGTTCGGCCATGCACGCGGCGTGCGTGGCGCCCAGGTAGCCGGTACCGATGACCGTGATGCGGGGTGCCACGTACGTCACCTGACTTCTTCGTCGGAGGAATGGGTGGGATCCGGATCGAATCTGGATCGTATCGGCCGGGCCCGGGGCACCGTCGCCGAACCGTGGCCGTCCCGATGCGAGGTTCGGCGGGGTGCGGCTGAATAATTGTGGACGTCCATGTTGTTTACTGAGCGGTAATAAAACAGGTACCCTCCCGCAGCCCTTCAGTCCCGAGAGGTAGGCACCCGTGGCCGGACGTAAAGACTTCGACCTGTTCCGCGTCTCCGAGGAGCACGACATGCTCCGCGAGTCGGTCCGCGCACTCGCCGAGGCGAAGATCGCCCCGTTCGCCGCAGAGGTCGACGAGCAGTCGCGCTTTCCCCAGGAAGCGCTCGACGCGCTCACCGCGAACGATCTCCATGCGGTCCACGTCCCCGAGGAGTACGGCGGCGCGGGGGCCGACGCGCTCGCCACCGTGATCGTGATCGAGGAGGTCGCACGGGTGTGCGCGTCCTCGTCGCTGATCCCGGCGGTGAACAAGCTGGGCAGCATGCCGGTGATGTTGTCCGGGTCCGAGGACCTGAAGCGGCGCTACCTCGGCGCGGTGGCGCGCGGCGACGGAATGTTCTCCTACTGCCTGTCCGAGCCGGAGGCCGGTTCGGACGCGGTGGCCATGAAGACCCGCGCGGTGCGCGACGGCGACTCGTGGGTGCTCAACGGTGTCAAGCGCTGGATCACCAACGCGGGCGTGTCCGAGTTCTACACGGTGATGGCCGTGACCGACCCGGAGAAGCGCTCCAAGGGCATCTCCGCGTTCGTGGTGGAGAAGTCGGACGAGGGCGTGTCGTTCGGCGCCCCGGAGAAGAAGCTCGGGATCAAGGGCTCGCCGACGCGCGAGGTCTACCTCGACAACGTCCGCATCCCGGCCGACCGGATCATCGGCGAGGAGGGCACGGGCTTCGCCACCGCGATGAAGACGCTCGACCACACGCGCGTGACGATCGCGGCGCAGGCGTTGGGCATCGCACAGGGCGCGCTGGACTACGCCAAGGGGTACGTGCAGGAGCGGAAGCAGTTCGGCAAGCCGATCGCCGACTTCCAGGGCATCCAGTTCATGCTCGCGGACATGGCGATGAAGCTGGAGGCGGCCCGGCAGCTGACCTACGCGGCGGCGGCCAAGTCGGAGCGCGGCGACGCGGACCTGACCTTCCACGGCGCCGCCGCCAAGTGCTTCGCGTCGGACGCGGCGATGGAGATCACCGTCGACGCGGTGCAGCTGCTCGGCGGCTACGGCTACACACGTGACTACCCGCTGGAGCGCATGATGCGCGACGCGAAGATCACGCAGATCTATGAAGGCACGAATCAGGTTCAGCGGATCGTGATGGCGAGGAACCTGCCCAAGTAGGCGGGAAGTAGGCGGCCCGAAGTAGGCGGCCGGGCTCGACGCGTCGTGGGGCACCGCCGTCCCCCGCCGAGGCATCTCGGCGGGGGACGGCGTCCGTGTCGTTCGGGGTGGGTGGTCTTGGTCGTCACCCGGTGCGGTCGGCCGGGGTTGTGGTGGCCTCGTCGGTTGCGGTTGCGGTTGCGGTTGCGGTTGCGGTCGCGGTCTCCGGGGTCGCGGCGTTGCCGGCGACGACGGTCGTGGGCGGGGTGCGGATCACCAGCACGGCGATGACCGCCGAGGCCGCGAGCAGGACCGTCCCCACCGTGAACGCCAGGTGGAAGCCGCCGGTCAGGGCCTCGGCGGCGGACTTTCCCTCCCCCGCGAGGGTGTCGGCGCGGGAGGTGGACAGCGTGTTCAGCAGCGCGACGCCGAGGGCCCCGCCGATCTGCTGGGTGGTGTTGAACAGGCCGGAGACGACGCCCGCGTCCTCGGGCCGGGCATCGGACATCGCCAGCGTGGCGAGCGCGGGCAGGACCAGGCCGCCGCCGCCGATCAGGACGAACACCGGGAGCAGGTCGACCAGGTACGACCCGTCGACCGGGACACGGGCCAGGTAGGCCATGCCGGCGGTGAGCATGAGCAGCCCGGCGACCAGCACGTTCCGGGCGCCGAAGCGGCCGATGACGCGGGCGGAGAGGCCGAGGGAGACGACGCCGATGGTGAGCGCGGTCGGGAACATCGCCCAGCCGGTCTCGGCCGCCCCGAAGCCGAGCACGTGCTGCATGTAGAGGACGACCAGCACCTGGAAGCCGAACAGGGCCGCGATCGTGAGCACCTGGAGGACGTTCGCGCCGCTCACGTTGCGCGAGCGGAAGGTGCGCAGCGGTAGCAGCGGCGCCGCGACCCGGGCCTGGCGGAGCGTGAACAGCGCCAGCAGCCCGAACGAACCGGCGAGCAGCCCCCAGGTCCGGGCCGAGCCCCATCCGTACGACTCGGCCTTCACCACGGCGTACACCAGCAACATCAGCCCGCCGGTGACCAGGACGGCCCCGACGATGTCGGCCCGGCCGCGCGCGCCGGCGGCGGGGGAGTCGGCATCCAGCACGCGCGCCGCCACGAGCAGCGTGACGACGCCGATCGGCAGGTTGACCAGGAAGATCCAGTGCCAGTTCGCCGCCTCGGTGAGCACGCCGCCGAGCACCAGCCCCAGGGACGCGCCGGCGGCACCGATGAAGCTGAACGCGCCGATGGCCTTGCCCTGTTCGGCGGGTTCGGGGTAGAGCGTGACGATCATCCCGAGGCTGACGGCGGACGCCATCGCGCCGCCGGCGCCCTGCAGGAACCGCGCCGCGAGCAACATCTCGGGACTCGTGGCCACACCGCACAGCAGCGACGCGACGGTGAAGACGGCGAGCCCGGCAAGAAACATGCGCTTGCGCCCGAAGAGGTCGCCGAGCCGTCCGGCGAGGAGCAGCAGGCCGCCGAAGGCGATCATGTAGATGTTCATGACCCAGGCGAGATCGGCCGACGAGAACCCGAGGTCCGCGCCGATCGAGGGAAGCGCGACGGTCACGATCGTGCCGTCCAGGATCACCATCAGCATGCCGGCGCACAGGAGGGTGAGGGCGAGGCCGCGCGGATAGGTGCGCGGTTCGCGCGGCGGCGTCTTTGCGGTGGCCGGCAGTGCCATGGCGCTGTCTCTCCTCGTATGGTCCGGCGGCCGGACGGCCCGGCCCGGCTCTGCGCCGGGTGTTCGTCCGGCGGTGAGAGAGACGCTAGCAGATAGTTTTGTTGTAGACGATATGCATCGGACTTATTCTGTACGGGACGGTTCGCGGGCCGGTGCTGATCACGGGCGATCGAGAAGTCTCGGGCGGTGTCCGGGGGTCGGTGAACGGCCTTCTCGGCGATGTGGCGTTCGGCCTTGGGTCGGGCGATGGGGAGGTCGCCGAGGCGAGGTACCCGGGCGTCCCCTCGACTCGGCGCCCGACGCCCGACGCCCGACGGCCGACGATGCGGAGCCGGCCGTCGGGCGAGGCGCCGGTCGACTCCGGCCCCGGATCGACGCACCGGTCGAGGGCCGTGCATGGTGCGTCTACGGCGGCGGTAGCGGTGTACCGGCGCCGCCGCCCGATCCCGTGCTCCAGTTGTCGGAGTCGTTCGGCCTCGAACGTCGGGTTGGTGGGTGCGCTGTTCCGGGTGGGATCAGATGGCGTCCGCAACTGCGTAGTCCGCGCCTGCTTGTCGGCCGGAGCTGTGGGCCGTC
Organism: Embleya hyalina; assembly: GCF_003967355.1. GTDB lineage: Bacteria > Actinomycetota > Actinomycetes > Streptomycetales > Streptomycetaceae > Embleya > Embleya hyalina. The sequence goes on from NZ_BIFH01000049.1 coordinate 111,843, forward strand.
ACGAAGTTCACGCGGAGTTTCGCCCCCGAGTGGGTGCGGATCTGCAACCCGTACGGGATGGCCCCGGGAACTCGGCTTCCGAGTAGCGGTCGATGTGGGCCACCTCGGAGGACGTCGCGATCACGGCCGCGATGAATGCCTCGACGTCGCCGGTCCGCACTTTGGCACCGTCGATTTCGGGCGTGGGAAGTGGTGTCACGGGTTCGCCCTCGACCACGTTCTCGGGCTGGTCGTACTGGTCGCCCGGAGCCGACTCGGCGGTGATTCCCAGCTCGACCACGCCTCCGTTGCGAAGGGTCAACAGCAGGCCGTAGGGCCCACGCTTGGGCGAGGCTTCCCGCCCGGCCTCCGTGGGCGTCCGGACCCGGGCCACGCTGCCGGACTCGTCAGCCGTTGTTGCGGCCAGGGGGTGAACCGGGTTGGGCGCACAGGGTGTCCTTCCGTGGGGCGGACCAGCAATCCGAATCCGGCGAGAGATTCGCCCGGAATCGACAACTGGAGAGTTGGGAGATCTGGGGGAGGCGGGCATGGTTGGTCGAGGGCCAGGCGCGACTCGATGCGGTCGGGTGTTTGCGGCGCGGGCGTTGCGTTTGGGGTGGCGGGTGGCCGG
>NZ_BIFH01000050.1 GCF_003967355.1 Embleya hyalina
GCCGCGCACGCTGCCGGAGATCAGCCTGCAGCGCGACCGCGCCATCGCCGCGATGGCGTTCGCGATCGCCGGCCGCTCCTCCGAGGTCTCCGCGCTCACCGTCGCCGGCATCCGCCGGGTCGCCGAGGGCCTGGAGGTGCACGTGCCCTCGGTGAAGGGCCGGCCCGCCCGCGACGTGGCGGTCCACCACGGCGCCAACCCGCTCACCTGCCCGGTGCGTTGCTGGCTCGCCTGGCAGGCCGCCGCCGATCTCGTCGACGGCCCCGCGTTCCGCGCGGTCGACCAGGTCGGCCGCGTCGGCGCCGGCCCCCTGTCCCCGGACGGCTGTCGCATCGCCATCACCCGCGCCGCCGAACGCGCGGGCTTGGACGTGAAGTTGACCGGCCACTCCGCCCGGCGCGGACTGATCACCACCGGCCGCAAGCGCGGCAAGAAGCCCGAGAAGCTGCGCAAACAGTCCGGACACGCCGCGAACTCGCCGGTGTTCTGGTCCTACGTCGAGGAAGGCGAGATGTGGGAGGACGCCGCCACCGAGGACATCGGGCTGTAGGGCCGTCCGCGGGCCGTCGGTACCGAGCCCAGCGGTCACCGCTGGTCCTGCCGCTGTTTCCGGGTTCGGGACGCAGCGTCGAGGGTGGCCTTGGCAACGGCGGCGTAGATGGTGGTGACCGCGCCGACGAAGTCTTCAGTCGACTTCTCGCTCGCGCGCGAGTCGCACAAGATCGGGCGGGACAGCGGGAACGTCGCGTGAGACAGGACATCAGCAGGACCGACGCCAGATTTCGTCCGGGCGGGTGTGGTCGACGAGTTCGGCGATGCCGGGTCGCGGCGCCGGCGGCCTGCCCGTGGAGGAACCGGTGTGCCAGCGGGCCGGCCGCTTTCGGGTGAATCGGCGCCGGCGCCCGATGCCCGGGGCCATCCGTGTCGTTGGGCCCGGGGAAGGGATAGGGGCCGGCACGGGGTGGTGCCCGTGCCGGGTCGGCGTTCGGTCCTCGCGTGTACCTCCCGCGAGGATCCGGGCGTGTGGGTTGCCGCGGGGCCCATCGCGTGGGGGCGGGCCCCACGGCGACCCGTGGAACAACCGGGGTCGGCATGGCCGGTACCACTGCGAATCGCCGAGAAAGCGGTGGGCAGGCCCTGAGCCGCGGTGAACCGTTCCCACACCCGCCACGCCTTGGCGTAGGTGTCCGTCGTGTTGGCCGAGACGATCGCCTCGGCGACGGCGGTCGGCCGGGTCCTCAGTCTCGACCAGGCGGCGGGCGACATCGACGCGTGCCGGGCGGCCCACCGTGTCAGGAGTTCGCCACACGGGTCGGCCGGCTCGGGGCCGCCTTCGAGGACGTGTGTCGCCCTCGGGTGGTGACGCGTCCGGTTTGTCGCGTTGGGTAGGGGGAGGTTATCCGACGTGATGCCAACAGGGTTGGCACGACTCGGCGGCAACGACCCGTCGGGTCCCGACGTCCCGGGCGCCTCGCCGTTCGACCACACCTTCTACGCGATCGCCTCCGACGGCGACATGGCGGACGACGTGTACATCAGCCACGCGGGGACCGATGTATGCGTGGCGACGGCACCCGGCGACGGACGCGGAGCCGGCTCCTTCGGCCTGATCCACGAGTTCCTGCATACAAATGTGATGTCTTTTCGAGTGACTTCGACGGGCGTTGTCCACAGGCGCGTTCGCCCCTCGACCTGGGTGTTTCGACCGGGAAGGCCACGATCGCCTGTCCAGGATTGAACGCGCGGCGTGAGCGTCCGCCGCAGGTCGCGCCCCTGCGGCGTCCTCCGACCATGGACAGGGCGGGCCGGCTTTCAACGCCAGTGGGCGAATGTTCAACTCCACGGCGGACGCGTTCAACCCTGATCGGTGGTCCACAGAGGGTGCGGGATGCGGTGATCGCACGCGCGCGGCCGGCCTAGTCTGCTGTCGAGCTCATCGGGCCGCCGTCGGAAAACGGCGACGGCCCCCGGTGCCAGCCGGGAGCCGCCATATCGCAGATCCGTCCGATCGAGGAGGCAGCGTTGCCGCCCACCATCACCGACGAACCGCCCCCATGCTGTCACGCCGACCCACCGCCGGTCAGCCGGCCGTCCCGAAGCAGGTGGCGCCGACGCGCGTACACCGCGCTCGCCACCCTGCTCCTGGCCGTGCTGATGGGCATCGGTGAGGAGGCCGGCCACCACCTGGTGACCGACACCGTCCCCACCGTCGCGAGCATCGCGAAGTAGTCCCACACGGGCCCGGCGGCGTTCCCGACCAGGAATGCCTCCAGGCCCGTGTGGGCCGGCCGGAGAGGGCGCGGTCGCCGACGAGCCGACTCACCACCCCTTGGACAGCGTGGCGAGAATCGCCTTCATGTCCCGGTCGGAGACGGCCCGGACCGCCTGCCACAGGTTCACCCGATAGCGGGTGCTGCCGATCGACGCCGCCACGGCCAGTACGGCCACCTCGCTGGTGGACTGCGGCAGTCCCCGGTCGATCAGCTCGCCGACCGTGTCCCACTCGACCCACGGCCGGCCTTGGTCGTCCCGCGTTACCGCGGAGGCCAGGGCGCCGTCCCGGTCCAGCAACTCCCGCAGCCAAAAGCCCTTCCGGTGGCCGGCGAGCAGGCCCACGGCGGCGTGGACGGCCTCGTTGCCGACGTGCTGCAGGAGGATGCTCGCCGGATCGGACAGGGTGGCGTCGGTGGTGGTCATCGCGGTTCTCCGCTCGCTCGTTCGACTGCCCGGGTCAGGCCACCCGTTCGGGCCCGGCCGGGGAGGGGAAGCGGCCCGACGACCTCGGGGGATGGGCCGTCGGGCACACGGCGCCGGCCACGGGGAACGGACCGACCGCACACACGCACAACGACGCACGCACACGCCGGTGACGCACACACGGCCGTGCGTGTGTGCGGTCTTGTGCGTGCGCACGTTCTGTGTGTGCGCCTTCGATACACACGCACAGAACGTGTGAACACGGCTAAGCGCACGCCCTCGCCCGGAGCCGGCGTCAACGACTTACGCGATGCGTTCGGGTTCGTCGTCGTCCTCGGGCGCACAGGACGGGAGGGGACAGGTGCCCTCCTCTTCTCCGCAGCGGCCCAGCACGTTCAGAATCTCGTGGGCGAACGCGCGGGCCTCGATCCGGCCGTTGGGTGTGCCGGTCTCCGGGTCGTAGGTCGGCAGGTAGAAGCCCTCGCGGTTGATGACTCCCGTGCCGCGAAAGACCTGGAAGAGAGCCGAGTAGTCCTCGCCGTGCACGGTCGCCGCCTAGGTCCTGGTGGTCGGGTTCGTCTTCTTCAACATCGGTGCCGGTTCTCCCAGGCTCCACATGAATCCCCCGACGTCGACAACGAGCGCGGGTCCGACGGCGGCATGCGCCTTCCGGGTGACACGGCGCGGTTCGCCCCGCACCCTTCGCCGGCCGGCGCCCACCCCCTTAATCGGACCGGACATCGGCGCCGGATCGTGGAGACGAGCTGGGCGGCAACGGCGTCGGGCCTGTAGGTCGGGCCGTGGGGGCGGACCTACACCCGGACCTACAGCTCTACGTACGCGCGCGGGCGCGCGCGTAGAGCGGTCCGAATATTCCGAAAACCCCGTCACCGCCGGTCGACGGCGGCCGTAGCGTGCCGGGCATGACTTTCACGAACACCCGCGGGACGGACGCCTTTCCCGACGCGCAGCACGCGGCGATGGCGTTGGCCGACGCGTTCACCGAGCGGGATCGGGCGCGGTTCCTGACGTTGACCGCCGACGAGCGCGATGCCCAGCTCCTGGCTCGGCACGAACTCGCCTCCTACGTGGACGCGTTGTGGGAGGAGGCCAAGGCGGCCGGGCTGAACCCTGCGCTGGATTCCGCGTGGAAGGGCGTGGCTGGCATGCGGGACCTTCTGAGCGGCCTGAGCACCACCGCCGCGTTCCTGCTGCACGAGGGCCTGGACGACGAGTAGACGCGTCGGGCGTGGGCCGGCTCGCGCCTGTGCGGCCGCGCCGCGATCCGTACAGGCGACGACCCTCCTTTAGTCAAGATCCGGAACTTGACCAAAGGAGGGGCTCGTTCGCATCACCCCTGGTGGGGCGGGTTCGGGCCCTCGCGCGCGTACGCGCGCGAGGGTGGTCTCACAAGTCTCACAACCCGGGTCGGAAAGCGGGCTCGATCACGGCCGGGGCACGGGGCCGAAGTCGTGGCCGGGCGCCATCCACTCGTGCACTGCCATCCGCCGGTAGACGTTCGGCCCGACGACCCTGTCGTACTCCCCGGGGCCCGATCGGTCCAGGGCGTCGTTCCACTTGTGCATCCAGTAGCGGTCCGCGACCCAGTAGGCGGCCTCGGCGACGGACGACCCGTCGTAGAAGAGGAGGCTGTGGTCGCGGACCCGGCGCAGGGCCTCGGCGAGGACGGCCGGGGTGATCGGCACCCCCTTGCTGGCGGCGACGGCCGCGAGCCCGTCGTCGACCGCGTCCACCCCGTGTCCCAGGGCGTACTCCAAGGCCTCGATCGCGGCCTGGTGGCCGGCGACGAGGTATGCGGCGTACTTGGGGCCGCCGCGCTGCAGCCGGTCGGCGAACTGCTCGGCGGTGAACTCGGCACGGCAGCGGGCGACCAGCCCGGCCAGCATCGCGGGCCCGAGGGGATCGTCGGTGGTGTCGGTGGTCAGGCGCCGGCGGGCGGCGGTGTACGAGATGCCGTCGGCGGTGGCCAGTTCGCGGGCGGCCTTCTTGCGGTGCTTGTCGCTGGTCACGTCTCTCCCGAGTCCCGGGGACGGCGGCGACCCCACGCGTTGCCGCCGCGGGCACGTGGCCACGGACAGACGGATACCGGCGTGAGGCACTACCCCTTGTCCTCGGCGCCGTTCGCGGCGTGGGCGCGATACGGCTCGGAGTCGGGCCGACGCGAGGCGGCCGACCCTCACTGTAGGACGCCGCTGCTCCCGGCACCCACACCGCCGGGACCGGACCCGCCGTGTGTCGGCCGGCGGCGCACCGCCCCTTTTCGTCACGGCGCCGGGTGTGACGGTTTCTCGTCGTGCGGGGTGCCGGCCGGCGGGGTGTGCTGGAGGCATGGACGAGCATCCGATCGTGACCCTGACCCACCGTGTGATGGCGGCGACCGGCCTGGACCAGGCGGCCGCCGAGGCGCTGGTGCGGCAGGCGTGGGAGGCCGGTGTCGCCGAGGGCACACGGCGCCTGGCCGCCGATCTCGCGGCCGCACACCGCGAGATCGCCGAACTTCGCGTCGAAGCCGGCCACGACTGACCCGACCGGTCCCCGCGGTCCCACCTCCGGTACCGGCCTGGCGGCACCCCGCACCGTCCGAACGCGGGCGAACATGCTGGTAGGGGCCGCGTGGGGCGGATCCGGTGAGGGCGGGACACAAACGGGTGGGACCTGGCACGCGCACGCGGGCGCGCGTCGGTCGGTCCCATTGGTCCCACCTCACGGCGCCGGCGAACGCGGGCGAGCAGAGGCGGCGGCCTGGACCGGCGTCGCCCGACGGTGCCCACCGACGCGGGCCCGGGCGGCCGGTGCGGACACGCCGGGGATCGGGGCCGGCGGGAGAGGCCCCGATGCCGCCGAAGGTGGCATGGCGCCGTAGGCGAACACACAGCGCCGGCCGCGGAAGGCGCTACGGGCCGCCCTCGGTGACGCGCCAACGCGCATCGCATCGAGCGCGCTTCTAAGGGGTGTTGCTCTGGTCGCCCGGAGTCGGCGGTGGCGACTCCGGCGCGGGTGGTTCGGGGGCGTCCTGTATCCGCATCGCCTCGGTGATCGCGGCGGTGCGTTCCTGTGCGCTGAGGGAACTGGCGGCGTTCTCCAGCGCGGTGAAGTGACGTCGGCGATCCGCGCAGAGGTTCCGGGTGCGGGACCACGCGGTAAGGGCCGGAATGGCCGCGACGAGGATCCACAGGACGGCCAGGAGGAAGAAGGCCGCGACGATCCAGGCCGGCGCGTCGACGAGTACTGCGAGCACCGAGCCGACTCCGAGGCCGAGAGGTGGAATGGGGTTGGGGGCCTGCACTGGGCCGCCTTTCGGGCATGGCGGCAACCTCGCCGCCGATCTGGGCAACCGGGGTGTCCCGGTGGTGGCAGAGGTGGTGGGGCGGCGAGCGTCCGAGCGCGTCGCGGGGGGCGAGCGGCTTCGGCCGGACCCGAGCGGTCGTCGCGTCAACGTCGCGCTCTCGGCTGCGGGCATGAAGAAAGGCCCGAACCGGTGGTTCGAGCCTCGGAGTTGCGGGCGAGAAGATCGCCAGCCAACACGACGGTATGTTCGGTCCGCGCCGCCCGCAAGTCGGGACACGCTTTTCCACGGCGCCGACGTGGTAACCGCGTTCGTGGTCCGGGTCGGATGCGCCACCCGCCGCGCGCAACACAGGGGGACACGCGAAGACGCTGCCGACCCGGACCGCGCCCCGATACCCGGCCCCCGACCGGCACATGCGCGTTGTTGGGCTGTTCGGGCCGCAGTCGTTCAGGGCGTCGCCTGCCCCGTCGTTACGGGTGTCGCCTGCCCCGTCGTGCTTGGAGACGACGCCCCAGGCGCTGGCCGGATCGCAGGTCGGCGGGCTTTATGCACCCCCCGGGATGCGCAGTCTGTATATGGGTTCAGTCACGTGAACAACCCAATCCACCCTGCGCCGGCGGAGGTTGCCCTTCGTATTGCTTTTCACGTTGCTTTTCCTGTTGCCGTTCCTGTTGCCTTTCAGGTTGCTTTTCCTGTTGCCTGCCTCGTCCGTCCGCGGCCGGGAAACAGGCTGGTCAAGCCCCTTGTCCAGGGTCGGTCACGCTGCTGACTACTTCCCCTGGAGGGGGTGTCGGCCGGGGCGGGCCGCCCCGGCACCCCTCGACTACAGGGAGAACCCGTGCCCCGGCGCTGGCCCGGCGGGCGTCGGCGGCCGCCGATGCCGCTGCTGCTGTTGTTGGCGTTCGCGTTCCGCACGCTGCCGGCGGACCTGCTGCTCGCGGCGTTCGCGGTCGAGGTCGACGCGGAGGGCGTCCTCGGCGGCGGACCGCTCCGCGGGCATGTCGGCGCGCAGCGCGGCCTCTTCGCGCAGGCCTCGGGCGCGGTCGAGGTCGGCCTGCGCCTCGGTGCGGGCGGTCTCGGCGCCGGCGGCCGCGCGGGCGACCGCGTGGTGTGCGGTGGTGGTGTCGGCGGCGAGGGCGTCGGCGTGCAGGTGCGGCCAGTCGCGGTGCAGCGTCGCCAGCTCGGCGCGGGCGTCGATCGTGGCCGGGACCAGGCGGTGGGAGTCGCCGATCTCGCGGGCCCGGTGGCCGTGTTCGATGCCCGCGGCGTGGTCGGCCTGGTCGACCTCGGCGCGCACGGCCTCGATGCCGGCGGCGACCTGCGCGCGGGTGAGGCCGGCGTGCCACAGCCCGATCCTGCCGAGCCGACCGAGGCGTTCCAGCTCGCGCAACCGGGCGCGGGCGTCGTCCGCGCGGCGGCGGTGCTCGTCGGCCCACGCCTGGTGGTGGTCGGCGCGGTCGAGGTGGTCGGCGGCGGTCGCGGTCGTGCGGTACCGCTCCTCAAGGCGGCGCACGGCCGGACCCTGCCCGGCCTCGGCGGTGCGCAGGCCGGCGTCGGCCGCCAGGACCCGCTCGTGCGCGTCGTGTTCGGTGCGGGCGGCGCGGGCCTCGTGCTGCTGCGCGTGCGGGATGAGCACGTCGGTGGCGCGGCGGCCGAACGGGCGGGTGCGCATCGCGGCGAGAAGGTCGGCGCGTTCGCGGTCGGCGGCGAGGCGGGCCAGGGTCGCGCGGGCGCGGGCGAGCCGGTCCACCGCCGGCGCCGGTGCCGGCGCGGCGGGTTCCTGGAGTTCGTGGGTGGCGAGGGTGTCGGGTCGGTCGTGGGCGATCCGGTCGACGCAGGCGTCGACGGCGCGCACCAGGCGCTCCGCGTCGCCGCGCGGGGCACCGAGGCGGGCCCGGGTGGTGTCGTCCTCCAGCGGGGTCAGGGCGAGCCAGGTGTCGGTGCGCTCGCGGGCCCGAGTGATGCCCGGGTAGAGGGTGTGGGCGTCGGCGTCCACGCCGTAGGTGACGGCGCGGTCGCAGGTCAGGCCCTGGGCGGCGGCGATGGTCATCGCGTAGCCGTGGGACAGGTCGCCGCGGGCGATCCGCGCGGGGGCGATCCACGCCCGGGACAGGACGGGGCCGTCGGCGCCGTCGCGCCGCCACTCGATCCGCACACCCCGCTCGTCCTGGGCCAGGACGATGCCCCGGTAGCCGTTGAGGACGTCGGGGCCGGCTCCGCGCGACCAGGTGTTGCGGCGCACGCGGACGACGTCGCCCACGGCGAGGACCAGGTCGTCGCCGTCCGCGCGGCGGTACCGCACGTCGGGCCCGGCCAGTTCACCGCTGGTGCGGGCGTGTTTGCGGGCGAGGGCGTTGAGTTTTTCGGTGTCGGTGTTGCGGGCGGCGAGCATCAGCACCCGAGCGATGCGTTCGTGCGGGTCGGTGTCGATGTACTCGGTCCTGGCGTCGGCCCACGCGGTGACCATCTCGGCGTGGGCCTGCTCGGGCAGGTCGGTGGCGTGGATGCGGCTGGCGGCGGCGAGGGTGTGCAGGGCGCCGTGCCGGTCGCCCTCGCGCCACGCGGCCAACGCGTCGCGTTCGGCCGGGTCGCGTTGGCGGCGGTTCTCGGCGAGCGAGGGGCCTGCGGTGAGGCGGTGAACCTCGGCGAACAGGCCGCCGACGCCGATCGCGCGCAGCTGCAGCGGGTCGCCCACGAGGGCGATTTTCGTGTGGGAGCGGGCGGCCTCGACGCACAGGCGGGCGAGCATGCGGTCGTCGGACATCGCGGCCTCGTCGACGACCAGGACGTCGACGCCGTCGAACGCGTCACCGGCGTCCATGGCCATCGCCCACTGGGCGAGGTTGCGGGAGGCGATCCCGGCCTCGGAGTAAAGGTTCTCCGAGGCGACTGCGGCGGTGCTGGCGCCGCGCACGACCAGTCCGCGTGTCTCCCACGCCGCGCGGGCGGCCGTCATGAGCGTGGTCTTGCCCGCGCTGGCGGCGCCGGCGACGGCGTCGATCGCGTTCCCGCCGACCAACAGCCGGTCCAACGCTTCGACTTGTTCGGGGGAGTACTCCCAACCCTGGGCGACCTCGGCCACGCCCAGGGCGGCGGCGGCCGCGTCCGGGTCGACCTGCGCAAACCGCTCGCCCAGGCAGCCGGCGATGGTGTGGTCGATGACGGTCTGCTCGGCGGCGAGGATGTCGGCGGTGGTGTACCGGTCGGCGTGGGTCAGGCGGGTCGTACCCTCGTCGGGCAGGCGCACCGCGGCGTACAGGCCCGGCTCTCGCAGCACCGCGTCGACCAGGTCCTCGGCCTGGGCGACGTCGACCAGGCCGACGGGGATCGCGTCGATCACCGACGCCAACAGGTCCGCGCGCGTGAACGATTTGCGGTGCGCGGTCAGGCCGTTCTCCGGGTCCAGGACGATCGCGGCGATCTCGGTCGGCGTCGGCAGGATCGGCGGCGGCGTCCCGTACCCGGCCGGTGCGGGGCCGTCGGGTCCGCGCGGAATGGCGGCGCGGATCATCTCGTCGACGTCGACCAGGGCGGCGGCGCGCTCGCGCCACTCGGCGCGGACGTCCCGCTCGGCCGTCTCGTCGAGCTTGGCTTCCCGGCCCCGTGCTGCGGCGAGCTTCTTCTGCGCGGTCGAGGCGTCCTTCCCGGCTTCCTTGACCGCGTCGATCGAGCGGCGGCTGAACGCGGTGCGTACCGCCCGGTCGATGCCGACGACCTCCCACGCTCCGGTCGTCGCGTCCCGCTCCCACCGCATGCCGAAGCGTTCGCGGGTGAGGGTGCGCAGGCGGGCCTTGACCAGGCTGTCGGCCGCGCGGGCGTGCCGGTACAAGTCGCGGCCGCCGGAGCCGAAGACGCGCCATTTGCCGTCGACGGAGCGGACCATCGACGCCAGGTTCAGGTGGACGTGCAGGTGCGGATCCCCGGCGGTCGTGCCGATCGGGCGGGCGGAGCGGTGCACCGTCATCCACCCGAGCAGGCCCGAGGACTCAACCCGGTCCGGGGTGTGGCCGTCGCCGCTGTGGCCGCTGAGGGTGTACCCGACCCACGACTCCACGGCCGTCCCGGCCTCCCATGCGGCCTCCAGGAACGTCCGCTCCAGCGCGTCGGCCAGGTCGTCGGGGGCGAGGGCCACGGCCGCGCTGAACGACTTCGGCAGGTCCAGGACGAGGTCGGCGCCGCGGTTGCCGATGCGGACCCGGGCACCGGCGTGCTCGCGCGCGGTCGCCAGCTCGTCCGCCGGATACAGGTCGTCCAGCGTGGTGCCGGTGGCGTGTGCAGCCGCCGCCGCGATCTTCTCCAGGTCCTTCACCGGCACCCGGTAGGCATCGCCCTTGCGGCCGTTGATGCCGCGTTCGGCCCGTTCCACCCGCTCGACCAGGCGCGGGTCGCCCAGCACCTCGACCAGCGGCACGCCCGCCTCGGCGGCGGCCGCCCGGACCGCCTGCAGCAGCGGTCCGGGCGCGAGCTTGCCGGCCGGGTCGACGGCCATCTTCGGGGCCAGGAGCACGGTGCCGTCGCGGGGGTCCTTGCCCGACATCAGCAGCCGCGCGGCGTCCGGATCGACCTGGCTGCGGGCCTCGATGCCGACCTCGGCCAAGCCCTTGCCGAACCAGATGAGGTCGCCGGCCGCGCCGGCGGTGCGGTACGCGACGGGGGCGTCCTGGTCGCATCCGCACTCGGCGGTGAGGCGGTAGTCGACCTGGGCCATGTCGGGGCCGATGGCGGTCACCCATGCCATCCCCACCACCCCCGACCGGTCGCTTCGCCCCGATTCGTCACCCGGCGCGCATTGCGCATCGCGAGATGCCTTGGTACTTACCGATGTTGATCTTGATGCGCGACGTGGGTCGATCCTATGGTGTTGTCGTCGGCCATGAAAACGTCTGCGGGTTTTGCCAGTCGGTGTCAGCGGTTCCGCCATGAGGTTTGTCAGCGGCGGTGCCGTGGCCAGCGGCTGCGGTCGGTGAGCGGTAGCTCGCGGAGGTCGAGGCTGTAGAAGGCGGCCAGTCGGTCGTCTTTCCGCAACCGGCGGCTCACTCCGGGTCGTCCTCGACGGCATGACGTCGCCCCTGGCACCTTCGCCCACACCCCCACCGTGGCCGCACTGCGCCGAGGGAGCCACCCCGGGCGACCCGGTCGGCTGCCGAGGCATCCACGTCACCGGGCACACACGATGCCTCGCCCACCTCAACACCGCCGACCGGGCCACATACCTCGCGACCGTGACTCCCGGCTCCGACGTCGACCACCGCGGTACCACCTTCGACGAACCCCTGCTGATCGAACTTCTCGCCGCGCTCCGCGACCCGACCACCTACCGGCCGCACCTCGGCAACGCCCGGTTCGACCACGCGACGTTCTCCGCCCACGCCCGCTTCGACAGGGCGACGTTCTCCGCCGACGCCCGGTTCGACCGCGCGACGTTCTCCGCCTACGCCGGGTTCGGCGGCGCGACGTTCTCCGCCAACGTCCGGTTCGACCACGCGACGTTCTCCGCCAACGCCCGGTTCGACAGGGCGACCTTCTCCGCCCACGCCCGCTTCGACAGGGCGACGTTCTCCGCCAACGCCGGGTTCGGCAGCGCGACGTTCTCCACCAACGCCCGGTTCGAACACGCGACGTTCTCCGCCAACGCCGGGTTCGGCGGCGCGACGTTCTCCGCCCACGCCCGGTTCGATAAAGCGACCTTCTCCGCCGAGGCCGGGTTCGACGGCGCGATATTCGCCGCCGACGCTCGATTCGACAGCGCGGCGTTTTCCGCCCATGCCCGGTTCAACTACGCGACGTTCTTCACCCACGCCTGGTTCAACCACGCGACGTTCTCCGCCGACGCCCGGTTCGACCACGTGACGTTCTCCGCCCACGCCCGGTTCGAACACGCGACGTTCTCCACCAACGCCGGGTTCGGCTATGTGGTGGTGGGCGGGGATGCCGGTTTCCGGGGTGTCCGGTTCGAGTCTGCGTCGGTGTTGGGGCCGTTGTGGTGTTGGGGGGTGTTGGATCTGTCGGGAGCCGTGTTCGCCGCCCCGGTGGTGATCGAGGCCGCGGCCGCGAGGATGTGGTGTGTGCGGACGCGGTGGGAGGCGACCGCGACGTTGCGCCTGTGGCATGCCACTCTCGACATGAACGGCGCGGTCCTCAACTTCCCCTTGGCCGTCGTCTCGGCCGCCGGCGAGACCGACCCGGTGCGGGTGGAGACCATCGGCGGTGTCGACGCCGCGCACCTGGTCCTGACCGACACCGACCTCACCACCTGCCGATTCCTCGGCGCGTTCCACCTCGACCAACTCCGTCTGGAGGGCGACACCCGCTTCGCCCGCACACCCACCGGAACCGACCCACTCCGCGGAGTACCCCTACGCTGGACCGGCCGCCTGGTCCTTGCCGAGGAACACCACTGGCGCGCCCTGCCCTTGCCCGGCCGCCGCCCGCGACAACGCGCCGGCTGGACCCCCGCCCCACCGCACCCCACCGGCTCCGCGCCCACCATCCCGGGGCCGGCCGCGCTCGCCGCGCTGTACCGCCAACTCCGCAAAACCTTCGAGGACGGCAAGGACGAACCCGGCGCCGCCGACTTCTACATGGGCGAAATGGAAATGCGCCGCCTCGACCGCCGCCCCGGCCGCTCCCGCGCCGAACGAGGACTCCTCACCGCCTATTGGGCCCTGTCCGGCTACGGCCTGCGCGCCTCCCGCGCTCTCGCCTGGCTCGGCCTCGCCATGACCACCACCGTTCTCGCCATGATGCTGTGGGGTCTGCCCACCAGCGACCCGAAACCGAAGGTGACAGGCACGCTCCCCGCCGCGGGACAAGCGGTGGACCTGACCGTCGATACCGGCGACCCCACCCTCACCGGCACCACCCACGACCACCTGACCGGCATACGCGCCGAGAAGGCCACCCGCGTCGTCCTCAACTCCGTCGTCTTCCGCTCCAGCGGCCAAAACCTCACCACCGCAGGCACCTACATCGAGATGACGTCCCGCTTCCTCGAACCCGTCCTCCTCGGCCTCGCAGCCCTCGCCATCCGAGGCCGCGTCAAACGCTGAAACCACTGACATCTGGTCATGGCGGAAGGCACTGACAAGTTCATGTCCGACAACACCCGTGGTGCCGGTGGTAGGGCCGTGGCCGCGTGTCGGCGGGCCGGGATGCGGGGGTGTACGGGCGGTCGGAGGATGGTCGTAGAGGTGATCGCCATGGGCAAGTCGAGCAGCGGAAAAGGCGGCCACAAGGGTGGCGGCGGGCACGGCCGGTCCGGCGGGCACACGCCGATGACGTCGGCGGCCGCGTCCCGGATCCAGTCCTCGTCGGCGAAGAACCCGAGCAGCCGGTCGGCCGAGACCGACTTCGCGCCGCGCGCGCAGTCGGCGGCCGCGTCGAACGAGTCGGGCACCGGGGGCTCGGGGCGGAGGTGACCACGGCCGTGACGTCCGCCTCGCCGCGCCGATGCGTGCAGTGCGACGAACGGCTGCCGGTCGGGGCGCGGTCGGACGCGGTGTTCTGCTCGGCCGCGTGCGCGGCCAGGGCGCGGCGTCGGCGCCGGGCGTTCGACGAGTACGCCGCGATCCACGCCGCACTGACCGGCGGCGAACGCGACCGCGTGGCGGTGCGGTGCCCGGTGTGCGGTCGGCTGTTCATCCTGGGCCACCCTCGTCGGCGGGACGCGGTGTACGACCGGGACGCGTGTCGATCCGCGGCCTACCGGGCTCGGCACGGCCACGGAGTCCCTACGCGCACCCGTGACGGGTGACCTGGCCGACCGAGCCCCTACGCGCACCCGTGACGCACACGACCGGCCGGCGCACCGCACGGTGCGGTGCGCCGGTGACCGCACGGTGCGGTGGGCAGCGCACCGGTGCGCTGCAGGTCGGACCGGTGACCGCGCCGACCGGGTGGGCGGTGGGTGACCCGGTCGGTGCGGTGGCGACCGCACGGTGCGGTCGGTCGGTGCGGTCGGTGCGGTCACCGGGTGCGGTGGGGTGCGCGATGATCCGGGGGTACGCACCGGTGCGGTCGAGGGGTTGGGGTCGATGGTCGACGACGCGGGACGACGGCGACTCGGACGAGGACCGGCCGCGCCGCCGGACGGCGATCCGATCGACCGCGGGGACCATCGGCGCCCCGGTCCGTTCGAGCACCTGGCGGGCATCCGGCCAGCCGAGACGGCTCCACCGGCGCCCGAACCAACGAGTCGCCGGAGTCTGGGACGCGGCAGCAGCGGGCGGAACAACTAGCCGGCGCGTCGCGCAGCAAGTTGTCCCGAGAGCAATGCTCTCGGGGGCGGCCGACGTCGGCCGAGCAAGTTATGCCCAATGCAATGCACGCCGGCGGGCTGCATTGCTTTGGGCAGGCACGCCCCGGGGGTGGCGGGCTCGTCCGCGCCTTCGGGCGGCCGCCGCGCTGCCCCCGGCACGGCCTCCTTCGGACACTCCTCGCCCGCTTTGCGTGGCGTGGAGTTTCCGAAGGGACAGCTTGCTGTGCGAGCCGTCGCCGGACCTTCGGCGAGCGTTCGTCGAGGACTCGGCGAGGCCTCGGCGAGGGCTCGCCGACTTTCTGCGAGGGCTCGTCGAATTTGCCGCCTGTCCGGTGTTCTTGCTGGTCGGGCCGCATTCGTCGAGCCCTCGGCGAGGCCTCGCCGAGGGCTCGTGGAGGCCTCGCGGGGATGGGGCGCCTGGACCTAGGACCTAGGACCTAGGACCTATCCCTGCGGGGCCGCGCCTGTGGCACGAGCACCGGTGCGGACCGATGCCGACCTGTCACCTCAGCCTGCCGCCAGCACACCCGCTGCGGCGGCACAGCCGGGACTCGTCGGCGTCGACTTCGAGGACCAGGTGCTCCCGGTCCAGGCGTCCGGGCCGGCTGCATCCCGCGCTGGGTAGGGACCTGCCCTTCAACACCACCGCGCGGTGGAGTCGGCCCCCGGGGCGGCCCCACACGGGCCCGTACACCGGTGCTCGTCCGTCCAGCAGATACGCGTCGGCCACTCTCGAACCCCTCGTCAGTCGGCGTACAGCTCGCGGTAGGTCTCGGCGTGCTCGGCGTGGTGGGCCAGGCCCTCCTCGGTGGGCCACACGATCCACAGCCGTGCCCCGTCGTCGACGCTGTATCGGCGGCCGTTGAGGTCGGTGACCTCCCGCTCGGCGGCCAGCGCGACGCCGCGGTGGTCGAGCAACCGGTCCAGCGCGCCGGCCGACCGGGCGACGTGGGCGAGCGCGGCGCGGCTCGACCCGTGGGGCAGGTCCGCGATCGCGGGCGGGCGCGTCTCGTCCCGGTGGCTGCCGAACAGGTAATAGCGCAGATGGTTCTCACCGGCCGCGTGGCAGCCCACCAGGTGGTCCAGCGCCCGCCACGCGGTGCGGCCGAGCAGTCCGCGCGGGCGCGGCGGGGCCTTGTGGTCGACCAGGCCGGTGTGGGCGCCGTCGAGGCGGTGGGCCGGCTCGGGAGCGTCGACGCCGGGATGCAGTTCGCGGTAGCAGGCCCAGTGCGTCTCGTAGTGTTCGCGGCCGGCGTCGTTGATCCGGTGCGTGCCCCGGGGCCCGTCCTCGATCCACTCCTCGCCCCGCCGGTTGTACAGCTGCAGGCAGGCGTTCCAGCTCGGCTCGCGCAGCCCGCCGCGTTCGCTGGAGAACCCGCCGAGCAAATCCGCCCGGTAGAACGCACTCAGAGTGGACCACACCCACTCGCTGACCAGGCCGCGCGGCGGCGAGACCGGCGCGGTGATCCCCCGGCCAGCCCGGGCCGCCGCCCGCCCGGCCGGGGTGAGCCGCACCCGCACGCACGGGGTCGTGCCGAACAGACTCTGGATCCAGTCGTCCTGACGCTCGACCAGTCCGCGCGAGGCCAGAGCGGCGAGGGTGGAGCCGGCTCCGGGGTCGAGGTGGCCCCGGTAGGAGATCGTCGACTGGATGGTGGTGTGTCCCGAGTCCGCGCTCGCGACGGTGTACAGCAGCCACCGCCACTCCGACGCCGGCCGGGACGGAGCCCAATCCGTCGCGCTGCCCCGCGCGTTGCGCTCGGCCGCCTGGTCCGCGTCGTAGATCGTCGCGAGGTAGAGCCGCTGCCGGTCGTTGAGGCCGTTCCACGCCTCGGCGGCGCGGCGCCGGCGGGCGTCGACGTTCTCGGGCACCTCCACCGGCCCCGGCAACGCCGGCTCCCTCCGAGCCGAACGCGCGGGCCGCGCCGCGGGCTTCCGCTGCGCGGCCCGCGCGTTGGGCTCCGGGGCCGGCGCCGGGTCGGGCATCGGTGGCGGGTCCTCGACCGGTACCGGAGCGACCTCGGCCGCCGGCGCCGGGCCCGGCTCGACGTCGACGACGGCGGGCGGGACGGGCGGGGCCTCGGCCGGGTCGGTGTCGGGCGGGACCAGGCGGGCGAGCGCCCGCAGGCCGGCCAGGGCGCGCACTGCGGCGGCGGCCGCGACCGCCTGGCGGTGCGCGACGCGCAGCTGCTCGCCGGTCAGGCCCAGGCCCGACAGGTCGGCGGCCAGGGCGCCGTCGCGCAGGCCTGCCCGCACGTCGTCGAGCGCGACCGCCAGCTCGTCGCGCAGCTGCTGCTCGCCCGGCGCGTGCCGCTGCCGGTAGGCGGTCTGTTTGCACGCCGCGCTGCAGTGCCGGCGGGGCCGCCCACGCCGAGTCTTGCCGCCGAGTGTCGTCCCGCACACCTCGCACCGCCACGCGCCCGCCTCGGCGGCCGCGCGCTCCGGAGTCCCCGCACCGATTTTCGTCACAGGCACGATTGTTACCTAATCGGGGTGGGCGTGGGTTGGGGTTCACCCGATCGGTTCCGCCGTCGGATCGGTTCCAAGAATCCGACCGGCCGTGAGGCCGGCACCGGCCGCCAACCGGTCGGCCTGCACGAAGGTTGCGCGGAAGGTGCATGGGCTCGTGGTAAGGCCCGGCGCGGGTTGGCGGGTTGCTCCTGGGCGGCCGGTCGGACGCCGCCGGCCGACTCCGGACAAGGGGTGGGGAATTCGTGACGGTTTCCCCCTTGACCACCCCTTGTCCTCCCGGTTCGTCCACCTCGCGTGGCCACCCGCAGGCCCGCCGCACCGCCCAGGAGTTTCCCGGCGGGCGGGGCCGGGGTTTCGCGTTCCGACGCCCGACGGACCGGTGCGAGTCGGCGCCGGTGCCCGGCCGTTCGGGGTTCCATTCGGGGGCGCAATCGGGGGCGCGTTCGGGGGTCCGTTTTAGATCGGACCCCCTGGCCCGTGCGTCACCGCAGGTCACCGGGCCTGTATGCACCCTGATTCGGCGCAGACTGGTACGGGATATCGAGAATCGGTCCCGATCCACTGCGGCGGCGGTCTGCTGCGCGTTACCCCCCGCAATACGGGGTCCGTTACGAGGTCCGATACGGGGTCCGTTTTATATCGGATACCCCAGCGGATCCGTCGTCGCAGGTCACCGGCCCCGTATGCAACCTTGTTCGGCGCAGACTGGTATCGAATTCACGATGTGCAACCCGATCCACCCGGTTCAGCCGTGCGCCTCGGCGAACGCGTCGTCCGCCCACCGGACCGCGCGGGCCAGCTCGTCCGCTCCGGCCGGGCCGGGCAGGTCCTCGTCCCCGTCGACGTCGACCACGGCCACGATCCGCCGGCCGTCGGCGACCTCGGCGGCGACGCGTTCGGCGTACACCGCGACCGCCGCCGTGTCGTCGGGTACGCCGCTCGCGCCGGAGATTCCGTGCCACTCCCCCGGGTCCCAGACCACCAGGACCTCGCCCAGGTGCACGCCGCACCCGGGCGCGCTGTTCTCCGCGCCACCGCACGCGGCCACCCACCCGAGCAACGGCGTGCCGTCGTCGCCGGTCGGGCCGCCGCACGGATGCGTCGACCGGGCTCCGAGCGGGCACCGCCGACCGGCGGCCGGCTCCTGGTCCTGGTCGTGCTTGTTCGTCGTCATGCGTCCCAGCCTGGCCTTCACACGAGACGTGCCGCCGAAGATCGTGCGAAGTCTTCGCTCGGGCGCCGT
This sequence comes from Embleya hyalina, assembly GCF_003967355.1. Taxonomy (GTDB): domain Bacteria; phylum Actinomycetota; class Actinomycetes; order Streptomycetales; family Streptomycetaceae; genus Embleya; species Embleya hyalina. The sequence goes on from NZ_BIFH01000050.1 coordinate 17,980, forward strand.
CCTTGGGGCGGAACTCTGAGGATTCGCCCGACACGGTCCTTAGTCGCGTGTTCTGATCCTGATACCCAACGGCGACGAGGGGCGGGGATTGTGGGACGGATCGAGCGACCGGCTCCGCCATACATGCAAGTAGCCACCCATCTGCGCGACCGGATCCACTCCGGCGAGCTTCGACCGGGCGACCCGCTTCCCTCGGATCGCGATCTGTCCGAGCAGTGGAAGATCTCCCGGGTCACCGCGCAGAAGGCGCTGGTGTATCTGGCGGCCGAGGATCTGATCGAACGAAGGGTCGGTGTCGGCTCGTTCGTGAAGCGCCCGGCGCCCGGCGAGCCAGCGGCGGACGAGTCCTCACCGCCTCGCCGGGTCTTCCTCGGGTATGCGTTCGACGGTGCTTCGTCGAGCCACGTGATCGCGGCGAGCATGGCCCCGGCCACCAGCAGCGCGGCGGTCGCGTTCGGCGTCGAGGAAGGCACGCCGCTGTTCGCCCGGCGAACGGTCGTCCTCGGTGTGTCCGGGCCGGTGGCGCTCGTCACGACCTGGTGCCGCGAGACGGATGCGGACACGATCCCCGAGTTGGCGAAGAGGACGCCGCTTCCCGTACCGATCCAGGATCTCATCGCCGTCGACGGCCCGGCCGGGCGACAGGTACGGGAGACAACGGACGCTCGCGGCGCCACACCGGCCGAGGCGGCGGGCCTGAACATTCCCCCGGCTACGCCGGTTCTGACCGGCCACCTCGTTCACACCAGCCGCGAGGGCGCCACCGTCGTGTTCATCGAACACGTCACCACCAACACCGTGACCATCAGCTACGCCCTCGCCCGCAATGCCAGTCCCCCGGCCCGAACGTGACCTCCGATTCTCTTCGGGCGGGCAGGGCCGGTGTCCCCCGAGCGATCACCGCGCGGCCCCAAGCCCGGTACTCGCCGGGCTCTTGATTACGCCTGTGACTCGTGATGCCAATGGGTCACAGACGCCCTGTGTGGCGCGCTGTCGCGTCCAAATGCGGCCAGCGCACCCGAGTGGCCGGGCGCCCACGATCGCCACGGAGACGGCCGCAGGCCGCTCGGCCCGACTCACGCTCTGGGCATGTCCCGGAATCGGGAGTAATGCCCCTGGAACGCGAGGGTGATCGTGGGGGTGGCGCCGTTGCGGTGTTTGGCCACAATCACATCCGCCTCGCCCGCGCGGGGAGACTCCTTGGTGTAGGCGTCGTCGCGGTGCAGCAGGAAGACGACGTCCGAGTCCTGTTCGAGCGAACCCGATTCGCGCAGCTCAGCCAGGCGGGGCGTCTTGTCCTCGCGGTTCTCGGCGCCGCGGTTCAACTGGGACAGGGCCAGAACCGGGATCTCCAACTCCTTCGCCAGGAGTTTGGTGTTGCGGCTGATCTCCGACACCTCGGCCTGGCGGTTCTCTGCGCGGCCGCCGCTGCCGCCCAAGAGTTGCAGGTAGTCGATGACGATCAGGTCTAGGCCGCCGTGGCGCTGTTTGATCCGGCGGCACTCGGCCTTGATCTGGGTCAGGGTCGTGTTGGCCCCGTCGGTGATGAACAGGTTGTCCGAGCTGAGCTTGTTCATGGCGGCCGTGACGCGGTCCCAGTCGTGCGGGGTCATCTCAGTGCCGCGCAGGTGGTGCAATGCCACGCGGGCCTCGGCGGAGATAATGCGCTGCACCAACTCGTCGCGGTGCATCTCCAGGCTGAAGAACGCGACCTTGCGGCCACAGGCGAGAGCGGCATGGCGGGCGATATCGATCGCGAACGTTGTTTTCCCCATGCCCGGCCTGCCCGCGATGATGATCATCTGACCGGCCTGGAGGCCGTTGGTCAGGCCGTCCACGTCGGCGAACCCGGTCATCACGCCCTTGGTGCCGCCCTCGGTCTGGTTGCGCTCGATGTCGGCCAGAACACCGGGCAACAGCGCGCCCAAAGTGTTGGTGACGTCGCGTTGTTCGCCGCCCTGGCCGACCCTGGCCAGGTCGTCAGCTGCCCGGTCGAGGACCTGGTCGACGTCGTCCGGGGCGGAGTGCGCCATCTGGACGATGCGGGTGCCGACCTCGGCCAGGCGCTTCAGCGTCGCTTGCTCAACGACGATGCGCGCGTAGTACCCGGCACTGCCAGTCGTGGGCACGGACGAGATCAGCGTGTGCAGGTACGGCGCTCCGCCGACCCGGTCGATCTCGCCGCGTTTGGTCAGCTCGTCCCGCAGGAGGATCGCGTCCACGGGGTTGCCGCGGGCGTACAGGTCAACGATCGCGGCGTACACCAGCACGTGGGCGGGCCGATGGAACTGTTGGCCGCCGCGCCGGCCCAGGACCTCGACGACCTCCTCGATGGCGGCCTTGGACAACATCATCGAGCCGAGCACGGATTGCTCGGCCTCGATGTCGTTCGGGGGCATGGGGCCCAGGCCGCCGTCGTCGGACGCGTCGTGGCCGCCGGAACGGGGAGCGATTACGGTCATGGTGGAGGACTTCCGATCGCGAGAGGGTCGGGGGAACTCACGGGCGGCCCCCGGCACGGGGCCGCCCATCTGCGTCTTCGTGCTCAGGAGCCGGCCGACGGATCAAGCAGGAGTTCGGCGGCCCGCCGGTTGCGCGCCTCCTCGGCTTCGCGTTCGGCACGGCTCGGCCTGCGCGGCGGCTGCAACGTGCGGGTCGTCGACGGAGCGCCGGCGGACGCCTGCAACGCCCTGACGCGCTCCATGGTGATCGCCCGACGCGCGGCCGCCTCCTCCGGCGATTCGGCGGTGTCGGTTGGCGGAATCACCTCGTCGTCGATGCGGCAGGGCAGGCACTCGGCGACGGTGCGGTGCGGATGTTGCGGGCAGGCGTCGTCCACCGGGACACGCGGGCCGGGGATCTCATCGGTTGAGGCCGGGGCGGCGGCAATGCGGCGGGGCAGGTCGTTGACCCTGAACGTCAGAAAGTTGACGCGGTTCTTCAACGGCGACGGCGGGTTCTCCGTCAGCCGCGCGAACAGGTCGCCGTCCAGAGTCCACGACTTCTCGGCAATCCTGCGCGCCAACAACGGTGCGAGCTTGGTTGCGCTGACCTCGCCCAGGGTCCACGGCGAAGGCAGTGACTGGAGCCAATCCTCGGCCGCGACGATCCCCGGATCCCGAGTTGCGGGGGGTTGATTTTCGCCCGAAGGGCATCGCCCACCTCCCCCCTCCGAGACGGTGCCCACTTCGGACGTGGGGGGGAGGGGGGTGGGTGTACCACCCACCGGGGGGGTGTGGGGGGGGATGGTCGCATTGGGTACACGTGGTGCCACCTGCGGAAACGCCGGATCCACCTCGTTACCCCATCGCCACGTGGTCGCATTGGGTACACGTGGTGCCACCTGCGGAAACGCATTTTCGCCCCGCCACGTGCCCCCATTGGGTACATGTGGCGCCACCTGCGGAAACACCGAGTCGTCCGGAACGATCGGAATGCCTGACTGAGCCGGGCCCGGCCGGGTCGAGACCTCGTAGCGGATGCCGAGCAGACCGCCCTTGCGGACCCGGACCTCACCGGTCGCCGGATCGACCACGTCGGCGGTCGCGCGGATCCGGTGCGCGCGGACGTACCCGGCGTCGCGGACCAACTTGAGTTCGCCGCGGACCGCCTTGACACCGATCGGCTGACCGTTGCCGCTCTTCCAGCCCAGCCGCGCGAGCCAGGCCGTCAACTCCTCAACGGTGAACTGCGCGCCCGGCGGCAGGAACCACAACGCGCCGAGGAACGCGATCGTCAACGGCTGCCAGCCGTGACCGAAGAACGTCTCCTCCCGCAACGTGATCTGTGCGGGAGGCTCGACCGCCACACTCCAGGTCGAAGCGACCGAGGCGGCGGGAGGAACGGGAGGAACGTCGCCCTCGACGGCGGCGGCCTGGCTGCCAGCGGTGGAGGGAGGGCGGTGGGGTGCGACGTGCATGCGCTGTGGGAGTCCTCTCGGAGAGGTTCACTCCGGGTACGCCACGCTGACCAGGGGGATCTGTCGCTGGGGTATGTCGACAGGTACTCTGGGGTCAGCGCGCGGGGCCCGGAACTTTGGAGAGTTGGCGGGACAAGCGTTGAGGCAGGACGAAAGTCCAGTGCCTCCTTCGGAAGCGGCCGGTCTCAGGGGTGAGACTCAACGGCCGCTTTCGTCGTTTTTAGTTGTCAATCGGTCCTACGGAATCACAGGGATGACTCCAGGTTCACGGCATCATCCCATGAGCACTACCGTGGGTGAGCAGACCCCATCTGACCAGCCCGAACAGTGCAGGGGCATGCCTACACACCACGCCGTGCTTACGTCGCGCGCTCCGAGCCGATGCATCTGGGTCCATCTCGTTCGATACCAGTTGCGGATTATGATCTACGGATAATCCGAATGAGTCCAGTCATCTTGTGTTGGCGCATTGTTGGCGCATTTTCATGTCGAATGCGCGTCGATCGCTTCAGCGAAATCCGTCTGCGCGGGCTGTGAGCGTCGTTGGGCCACCCAGCCAGATACGACATCAGGAGACTTAACGGTCCTGACGTGCGCGAATCCGTGGTCTAGGTAGTAACGGTGAAGCCTGGGATTTGTGGTCCATGCATCGATGCGCAGCCAGTCATGCCCATGGCGGTAGGCGTAGTCGCCGGCCCAGTCGAGAATTTTCCCGCCGAGATCGACGCCCGCATATGCCCGATCTACAGACAGTTTGTGCAAATACAGCGCACTGTCTGATTGCTCGTTTTCGTCCCATAGTCGGGTGTCGATGTCATGGTCGAGCGTGACCGTGGCCGCAATGGTCTCGCCATCTTTGAACAGGTAGACCTCACCAGCCTCGATGCTGGCTGCTATGTGGTCCGGTGGAAACGGATTCGACCACTGGTCGATCCCCCGGGCACTCAGCCACTTTGCTGTGTCGCGCCTGAACTGAATCAAACGAGGAAGGGCATCCTGACCTGCACGTACGATGATCACTGATTACTTTCTGCTTGAGGCCGGATGCGTTCGTAGACGATGACGTGGCGGTCGCCAGCGAGGACGTTCACCACGCACTGGACCGGTCTTTCGTCACCGTCAAAACCTGTGACGATATGCACCGCCACGGGGGTCCCGGGCAGTAGTTGCAGGCGATGGGATTCGTCAGGGGTGGGCATCCGGACGTAGATCTCGTCCAAGCACTTGGCCTGTCCGATGCCCAGCTCATCCATTACTTGGTTGGTCCCGCGCTCAACGTTCGCCGGGTGCATGATCTCGCTGCCTTGAACATCGGACAGTCGAAAGTAGCTGTCGTTGATGTTGTAGGGCTCGCCCTCGACCTTCCGGACTCTCCGGCGAACTGCTGCGAGTTCTCCGTCGGCGAGTTGAAGGCGTTGCCGAACATCCGGGCTGCCCTCGACGATCGCCACGTCGATGTCCTGCGCGGCCATGCGACCGTCGTCGGCCATCAGGGTCATGAAGATGTCCAGCTCCGGCGGCTTGCGCTTGAACTCCGACTGGGGCCGGTACACCATCGGCCGCCGTTCACGCACGAAGTGTCCCCGGGGCCGCCGGCTGATCACCAGCCCTTCCTGGACTAGGTGGGCGATCGCGGTTCGAGCAGTGTGCCGAGAGGTGTCGTACCGCTCCTGCAGCTCGGCCTCGGTGGGCAATTGGTCCCCCGCGACCAGGGTCCCGTCCGCGATCTGTGCACGGATGTCATCGGCGATCTGTTGGTACAGATGCCTGCTGCTGCTGGTCATGGCCCATGTCTACCGGCGCAGTCGATCTATTGTCCAGCCAATGCGGACGATGTCCTTGACGTGTCGCCACGCTCGGTGCAAGAGTCCTCGCAGCGGGCATTGTCCGGTCAATCCGAACCATGGATGAGCGGTCGATCCATGCCTGAAACAGGTGAGGCCCGGCGGTAGGACGCCGGGCCTCGCATGGCCGCACCTCTTAGGGAAGGCACGCCATGAGAACCATTGTTGCTGGTCAGTTCGTGTACACCGAGACCGACGTCGTCGAACTCGCGATGGGCGTCGTCGACGAGCTGCCGGTCCCGATCGACCCGATCGAGGCCGAGCTGGTCGTCGGCCCCGTCGGCGAGTCGCTCCTCGAGGCGGCCGCGCGGCGCGCCGCGCTCGTCGACATCACCGCCACGTACACCGCCGAGGGCCGCGAGGACCTGGCCGAGCTGGTCCGGATCCGGCTGGTGCAGGCGGGCCGCATGCCCGGCCTGGCCGCCGAGACCGGCTGGGAGCGGCGTCGCCGCCGCGCCGCGCAGCCGGCACGGGTCGTCACGCCGTCGATTCCGTGGGCGGTGGCGGCATGAGGAACCGGATCGAGTCGCTGGTCGAGCGGACGCGGGTGCGTGCCGCCGAGGCCGAGCGGCAGTGGCAGGACGACCCGACCACCCCGGAGTTCGCGACCGCCGTCGCGGCGAGGGTCCACCACTACCTGCACCACGAGGTCGACGGGATCGCCTACGACCTGCACGAGGTGATGGTCGACCGGCTCGGCCGCGAGTGGACCCACACCGGCCGCTGGACCGAGAACGAGACCGCGCCGCTGATGACGACCGAGGGCCCCTCGTGGGGCGCGCCGGTCCCGCTGCCGTCGGTGATCGCCGAGTTCGGCCCGATCTACCCGCTCGTCGTCGACCCGACCGACCCGGTCAGCTACCCGGCGGCGACCCGCCGGATCGGCGGTGTGTTGTGAGCGCGGCCGGGATGGCCCGGCTGATCACGATGCTCGCCCGGGTCCGCTACCTGCTGGGGATCGCTGGCGCGATGTGGCTGGTCGGCGTGACCGCCGGCACCGGTCTGCGCGTGGTCCTGGTCGTGCTCGCCGGACTGCTGCTCGGCCTGGACGCGGCGGTCGACGCGCACCGCCGCCCGGCCCGGCGCCCGGCGGCGGGCCCGCGCTACGTGACGTTGCCCGCGCCCCGCTCGGCAGCGCCGGTCGGATCGATCCCCACCGGAGGTGCCCGATGACGATCCGTGCGCTCGTACGGCTGTACCACGCCGACCTGAACGGCCTCCGGATGCTGGCCGGCGCGCTGGTGGGCGTGCTGATCGCGGTGGCGCTGGGCCTGTTCGACGCGGGCGACCCGTGGCTGTGGGGCGCCCTGGCCGGCGGCGTCGTCGGGTGGGCCGGCCTGAGCCGGGTGGCGTGGCGGACGCACTGGTTCGCGACCGGCGGGGACGACGGTTGCGAGGTGTGCGCGGACCGCGAGTTCGAGGACCTGGTCGGGTACTGGCCGGCGATGTTCGACGCGGCCGCCCAGGCGTACCCGGACTCCCACGCCCGCCTGTTCGGCGCGGACGACGCGGACGACGAGGCATACCCGGAATCCCACGCGAGGGCGTTCGGTACGGACGCGTCCGAGGCCGGGGAGGCGCGGTGAACCCGGACGAGAGGCCCAGCGCCCCGGAGGGTCGCGTCGATGCCGCCGCGTCGGTGGCGTTGGCGGCGGCGATGTTCGAGCGGTTGTTGACGGAGGGCGTCACGGCCGGGGAGGAGGAGCCCGAGGGGTTCCGCATCCCGGAGGTGTCGTGGCGATCCCACGACGATCAGCAGCGGTGGACCTCCGTGTCGGTCCTGGCGATCGACGACCACGTCAGCCTCCGGTACTTCCCGGCTGACAGGTGGTGCTCCGAGGAGCGGCTGATGATCGGCATCCGTGGTCACCAGCAGTGGCACCGGATCACGACGCTGGGGGACCTCCAGGGTTGGTTGGGTCGGGTGAACCGCGGGCGCGAGGTGGGGCTGATCGGCCTGGGGCGGCCGGAGCCGACCCGCTACATGAGCGGCGGTGTCGTCTACCCGGTCGTGACCGGCCAGGTCTACGCCTCGGCCGACGGGACCCGGTGGGTGCATCGCGGCGTGTGGCGCCACGACGCGCCGGTGCTCTCGTGGGTCGAATCCCCGGACACCGACGCGGGTGTGTCGCTGGACGTGGTGGCCGAGTCGAACGGCCCGCTGGTCGCGGTCCCGGTGTGGTTCGTGCCGGTGCCCGGCCCGGAGGTGACGCCGTGAACCGGTACCCGAAGGTGTCGACGACCGCGCTGGCCGATCGCGCGCTGGCGCTGCCGTTGACTCCGAACACGGACGCCGAGCGGCGGGACGCGGTGGCCTGTGTGCGCCGTCGACTCGCGTACCCGCCGGACCGGTTGCTGGTGTTCGCCGCGCTGGGCCTGGACGACGTCGAGGAGGGGGAGCGGGGATGAGCGAGGAGATGAGCTGGGGAGCCCGCCGCCGCCTGGAGGCCGCCGCGACCGATAAGGCGAAGGCCGAGGCGGCGAAGACGGCCGCGCAGGCCGCGAAGGAGCAGGCCGAGGCCGAGATCGCCCAGGCCGAGGCCGAGGCGGCGAAGAAGCTCGCGGCTCTCAAGGTCGAGGAGGCGACGACCCGGGCCGAGGACCGTGCGGAGGATCGCGCGGAGACCAAGGCCGAGAAGAAGGACGAGAAGCGGAAGAAGCGCAAGGGCGAGCGCAAGGCCGCGCGGGCGAAGCGGCGCGGCGAGATCGCCGCCTGGATCAGCACGCGGCGCGCGTTGCTGGCGACGATCGCGGTGGTGACGGCCAGCGTGGTGATCGCCTGGCCCGCACAACAGAAGTCGTTCGCGCACATGGGCCCGTTGACCTCGTTCGGGATCCCGGTCCTCCTCGAGGGCCCGACCTGGCTGATGGCGATCCTGACCTACCTGGCGGTCACGGCCCGGCCGAAGCCGAGGCCGGCCACCGTCTACCGCGTGATGACGTGGGCGTTCGCGGGCACAGCGGCCGGGATCAACTTCGCGCACGGCTACTCCGACTACGGCGTGCTGGGCGGGGTCGTCCTGGCGCTGGCGTCGCTGGTGGGCGTGGCGGCGTGGGACCTGTACATGCACTCGCTGACCGCCCACGTCGAAGGGCGTTCGCTCGCCGAGGTCCGGTTCCGCCGCAAGCGCCGTCGCACGCACAAGACGGTGGCGAAGAAGGCGGACTGGATCCGGCGCGGGGCCGGCTGGGACCTGCCGGAGGAGATCGCGTGGGACCTGGCGTGGCGCGCGGAGTACGGCGCGGCGCCTGGCTTGTCGAAGGCGCTGCTGGAGCACCAGCAGCAGGCTGTGGCCGAGGTCGACGAACTGCTGTCGGAGCGCACGGTACCGGTGCGGCCGCGCCCGGACTTGACCGAACTCACCGCGTCGGCGGGCGGCCTGGACGTGCTCGCTCCGCCCGCCGAGATGACCGAGGGCGCGGCCGTACGGGCCATGCTCGAAGAGGCGTTGAACGCGGCCCGGCCGATCGTGGTCGAGCGCCGTACGGACGGCCCGGACGTACGGCCGCAGCCGCTGCCGCAGGGCGCTGTCCGGATCGTCGCCGGAGCCGGCGAAAAGGCATCGAAATCCGACCGTACCGACGCTGTTTCCGGTCAGAAAACGCGCAGGTCACTGCCTGTATCCCCCCCGTCCGCGCAGGGTCGCACAGGGCCCCGGAAAACACCCTCCAGCACGGCCGCCCGTACGGCCGCCAAGGAGACCGCGACGCTGTCGGTCGCGCAGAAGGCCGAACTCGAAAAGAAGCGCCTGGAAGCCCGTACGGAGGCGGCTCGGATCCTGCGTGACGGGGGTACTCCGCGCCCGTCCGAGATCGGCCGTACGCACGGGATGAGCCCCGAGTGGGGCGCCAAGCAGATCAAGGCCGCCCGCGACGAAGTGAACGCCGCCCGTGCAGGCCTGCACCTGGTCGACGGCGACGAGCCGAAGGCGGTGAACGACTGATGGCCGAGTACTGGGAGCCGGGGACGCTGCGGGTGTCGCTGGAGCTGACCTGGACCACGACCGGCCGCACGGAGCGGTTCAGCGCGGACGCGGTGATCACCGAGGTCACCGAGGCCGAAGACCTGATCCGCCAGGCCGCCGAGGCGGCCTACGAGGGGCGCGGCGGCAGCCGCCCCAAGCACCGCACGCCGGACGGCCACTACATGTACACCGGCCGGGTCGAGCGCCGACTGCGCTGACCCCGCCACCCACACACCACCACCGAACTGCGGGCCCCGGCCCACGCCTGGCAGCCGATGCCGGGGCCCGCCACTCCAACCAGGGAGCACAGTCAATGTCGCACAACATCGAGACCCCGCCCGCAGTGCGGGTGGAGTCCACGGACGTGGAAGTGCCGGCCCCCACGATGGGTGACGTCGTGGAGATCGAGCCGCGCCGCCGGGTCGTCGACCCGCTCGACGCGGAGGAGCTGCTGTTCACCAAGCCGGTGACCCTCCTGCCGGCGCAGGCCGGGCCGGACCGGGCCGACGACGAGGACCAGGAGGAGCCTGCGGACGCGGGTGACGGCGGGGACGACGACGGTTTCGACGACGACGCGGACGCCGGTGAGGACGAGGGCGACGACGAGGATCCGTCGTGGATGGCGCAGTTCGTCGTGCCGGACGCGGCCCCGGTGCCCGAGTGGCTGGTCAGCTCGGAGGTGCGCAAGGCCCAGGCCGAGCAGGTCAAGGTGTGGGCGGCGTGGCACGCGAAGTACCACGCCGCGCGGTTGCCGGTGTACGCGGCGCGGATGATCGGGATGGCGCTGCGCGGTCTGGGCCGGGGCATCGCGTGGACGTGGCGGTATGCCACGGCGGCCGATCACGCCCCGGAGATCCGCGACGCCCGCAAGGCGGGCGACTACCGGATGGTCAAGACGCTGGTGAAGGACCGTACGAAGACGGCCAAGAAGCGGTTGATCACCACCGGGATCGTGGCCGGCGCCGGAGTCGTCGGGGTGATCGTCACCGCCGCGCTCGCGGGGCTGATCGCAGTGACCGCGCTGGGCGCGGCGGCGATCACGGCGGCCGTGCTCGGCGGCCGGACGACCCGCGACGGCGAGATCGCGCCGATCGTGGACACCCCCGCCGTGCCGGTCGAGGTCGAGCTGGGCGCCGACATGCTCCGGGCGGCGATGGTCGACGCGACCATGATCAAGCCGACGCAGGAGATTCGGCTGGTGGGCCCGATCCGCCCGGACGGCGACGGGTGGGCCGCGACGGTCGATCTGCCCAGCGGTGTCGCCGGTGAGGACGTGGTCGGGAAGGTCACCAAGTTGGCGGCGGCGCTCAACGTGTCGGCGGCCCGGGTGGTGCTCACCGCGCTCGTCGAGGCGGACGGCGAGGACGTGCCCGAGGGGCGGGTGGAGATCTGGGTCGCCAAGCGCGACCCCTACGCGAAGACGTACGCCTCGCCGCTGGTCGACCGCATCGAGCCGACCGACATGTGGGGCAAGGTCCCGCTGCTGCGCGGCGTCAAGGGCCAGTTGATCGAGGTCGAGACGTTCGAGAAGAGCTTCCTCTTCGCGGGCGAGCCGGGCGCGGGCAAGAGCATGACGGCGGCGTCGTTGCTGATGGCGATCGGCCTGGACCCGCACGCCGAGTTGTGGCTGGCGCCCGCGAAGCAGGGCGTGGACACGCAGGACTGGGAGCCGATCTGCGCGCGGATGTGCGAGCCGGACGACCCGGAGTCCTTCCACGAGATGCTGCAGGAGCTGCGGGCGGAGATGGACGACCGCTACGCGCTGATCCGCAGCCGTCGGGCGAAGAAGCTGCACCGCTCGATGGGCAAGCCGTTGTTGTTCCTGTGGTGTGACGAACTCGCCTTCTTCATTCAGGACGAGGACTGGGGCAAGAAGATCCACAAGGCGCTCCGGGACATCCTGGCCCGGGGGCGCGCGTCGGGGATCGTGCCGGTGCTGGCGACGCAGAAGCCCGCCGCGACGGTGATCCCGACCGACCTGCGCGACCTGATCGCCTACCGGTGGGGCGGGCGCTGCGCGACCTCGCAGGCCTCGGACACGATCCTGGGCCAGGGCATGGCGTCGCTGGGGTACAACGCGGCCCGGATCCGCCGCCGTCACCGGGGCGTGGGCTGGTGGTTCGCCGAGGAGGCGGCGCCCGAACTCAGCCGCGGGCAGCTGGTGGAGGACGACGAGCAGAAGGCGGTCGCCGAGCGCGCATACGAACTCCGCCGGGCGGCGGGCACGTTGCCGGAGGCCCCGGAAGAGGTCGCCACGCCGACGCTGGACCTGGTGCGCGCGGCGCTCGCGGACGCGGGCGACCCGGTGGGCCTGGCCACGGCCGAGGTGCTGGAGTACCTGGCCAAGGTCGACCCCGACACCTGGGACCTGTCGCACTTCGAGGGCAAGCCGCTGCGGGCCGCGAACCAGCTCTCCACCCGCCTGGCGGCCGAACTCGCGCCCTTCGGGACCGAGTTGAAGCCGGAGAAGTTCCGCCCCGGAACGGGCGCGGCGTCGGTGCGCGGCTACCGCCTGGAGGACGTGCTCGCGGTCCTCGACGAGGAACCCGCCGCTGTCTGAAACATCCCGGTTTGCACCCGGAACGCCGACCGGAACCGCCGGCGAAAGCCCAGGTCGGCATCCGGAACGGCTGCGGAACACGAGCCCTTGGGCCGGAACGCTGTTCCGGCCCAAGGGGCCCTGTTCCGGCCCTGTTCCGGCCCTTCGCGCCGCTCTGACCTGCACGTTTGCTGATCGTTCCACTCCTGTACCGGTCCGAAAGATCCTTTTTGGCCGAACCGGAACAGGCCTTCCCCAGGGAGATCCCGATGCCTGCGAAGCAGTCCAGGATTCCGTACGACCCCCGGTTCACCGTCGACCAGCTCGCCGAGGCGGTGAAACACCGCAAGTCCCTCCCGGCTGCGCCGAAGCCCGCGAAGACCGCCTCCGGCAGGCCGGCCCGCAGGCCCGCGCCGGCCACCCCGGCCGCGGCGGTCGTCCGCAAGGCGGTGACCCGCGAGCAGGCCGCCGCCAAGCGCGCGGCGGCGAAGAAGACGACGAAGACCGCGCCGAAGCAAACCCGGAAGGCCACCGTCGCGAAGACTCCGGCGAAGAAGGCCGCGGCCGCCAGGTCGGCGCCCCGGGCGACTCGTCCCGCGAGCCCACGCCCCGCCGCGCCGACCGCGTCGGCGAAGTCGCCCGCGAGGAAGGCGGGTTCGGCGAAGGCGGTGGTCACCGCCCGGTCGAGCCGGGCGCGGGCGAACGCGAAGTGGGTGCGCAAGCACCCGGTGTTGGCCACCGTCGTGGTCCTGGTCGTCGTCGGCCGGCTCTCCGCCCGCGCCGCCCGCGCGATCCACCACCAGGTCGTCCGCCGCGTTCGCGCCGCACAGGCCCGCCGCACGTCCCGCATCGCCACCGCGGCGAAGAACAGGAACGTCGGTGCGCACGCGGGCTGCTCGGCCTGCGGCGGCACCGGCACCGTCGCGGTGCACGCCTCCGACGGCTCGTTCGCCGGGTCCCGTAGCTGCCCGCGCCCGCGCCGGGCCCCGGTCGGAGCGGCCGCGTGAGCGCCGCCGACCTGTGGACCCTCGACACCTCGCACCTGCTGAGCGCGGCGAACGCCGCGCGCGTCGCCGGGGTCGCCGTCGCGCTGTGGCTCGCGGGCGCGATGGGACGCGCCGCCCGCCGCGCGTTCGGCCCCGGGACGGCGGTGGTGTCGGGGCTCCTGGTCGCCCTCGTGGTCGGCCTGATCCTCCGGGGCTGACGGCCCCGAGAGGTCGGCGGAGGGATCACCTCCACATAAATGCCAAATTAGATTTGGCCAAGTCTTGCTAGGCCAAATTGGATCTGTCACCTTGGAAATGCGGGACACCGAACACACCGAATCGCGAGGGAATCCGATGAACCTGCACCTCGTCACCATCGCCGCGGCCGGTCCGGCCGAGGGCGTACCCGCCCAAACGCCGAACGGAGTGACCGTGAACGGCACGGTCACCATGTCGATGGGCGTGCTGTTCCTGCTCCTGGGCGCGTGGGCCTGGAAGAGCAACAAGCACAACGCCGGCCTGGCCCTGCTGATGACGGCGTCCGTGCTGCTCGGCAGCGGCGCGATCGGCCGCCTCGTCGCACAGCTCGGCAGCCAGCTGGGCACGAGCGCCGTCCAGGCCGCGAACGACGTCGTCGCCTGAATTCCGATGACACTCCCTGTCCTCATGATCCGGCTGCCCCTGCCCGGGGCGGTCCGGGTCACGGGCGCAGGGCCCGACCACACCGCACCCAAAGGAGTTCGCATGATTCGCAAGTTCGTCGCCGAGACGGCCGGCCCGTTGTGGGTCGACCTGCACTGCCCGATCGGGACGGTCCTTGTCGCCGCCGGCGCCGACCTGGAGTACGCCGAGGTCACCGTGTCCACCACCGACGAGACGGGACCCCTGGCCGAGGCCGTGCGCAACACCACCGGCATCACCCGACAGGAGCCCGGCGTCCGCGCGCTGCAGGTGCGGGTGCCGGAGACATCCGGCGGCGGCGTCACCGCGATGAACATGGGCGACGTCACCATCTCGGCCAGCGGCGGTGGCGTCGCCGCGATGAACATCTCGGGCGGTGTGAGCATCGTCAACGGCCGGGTCCACGTCGGAGGGCATGTGGTCTCGGGTAATCAGGTCCTCGTCGATTCCCGGGCGACCGTCTCGGTGTTGGTGCTGGTGCCCGCGCGGTCGGCGATTCGCCTGACCACACGCAGCGCGGACCTGGATACGAGCGGCGCCCCGCTGCGGGCGGTGGAGGCCACGTCCGTGTCCGGTGACGTCCGGGTCGGATCCGTGCAGGCCCTGACGGTGCACACCACGTCGGGCCACGTGAGCGCGGACCACGTCACCGACCTGGTCCAGGTGGTCTCGGTGGCCGGCGACGTCGACATCGACCGCTACGAGGGCACGCGGTGCACGGTGAGCAGCACCTCGGGCGACGTGCGGATGCGCGCGTACCCGACGGCGACCGGCACCATCACCGCGCGCAGCGTCTCCGGCGACGTCCGCCGATGACCCCGCCCCGGGACGGCCGCCACAGCCGGCAAGCGTCGTCGGCCGCCCCGGGCCCGAAACCGCCCCGGACGGGGCGATGGGACATCCATCGTCCCAGCCCCCGAAGGAGCACCGACATGAGCCCTGGCCGACCCACCCCCGACGAGACCACCCGCACCGCCGGTATCGAGCGGATCCGCGCGGCGAAGGCCAAGCGCGACCGCGACCGCGAGGCCGCGATCGAGCGCATCGAGCGCGAGTTCTGGGTCGCCGTCGCTGCCGAGATCGACGGCGGCGTCCTCCAGGGCGACGCCGCCCAGGCCGCCGGCTACACGCGCGAGACCGTTCGCACCTCGATCAAGAAGTACACCGCCCCCGCCGAATAGGCCCCCGTTCCCTGTCCCCATGTTCCGGCCGCCCCGCGCGGGGCGGCCCGGTTCACGGGCACACGGCCCGGCACCCGACTACCGGGAGACGCAGCAGTGGATTTGAACCGCAGCCCCTACGAGATCGCCGACGACGCGGAACAGGCGATGCGCGCCCTGGAACGCCGCGTTCGCGACACAGGCGCATGGACCTCGACCGGCGACATGGCCGACACGGTGCAGGCACTCGACACCGTCGTCACCCCGCCTGCCCGCGATCCTCACGGCCCTGGGCACCCGCCTCGAGGACATGGCCCGCAGGGGCCACCTGCGCCCGTCCGCCGCCGGACGCACCGTCAATGGCCTCGTCGAGGACGCCCGCCGGGCGCTCACCGAGGCCGACTGCGCCACCCGCGGACTGCACGAGGACCTGCGTGGCGTGCACCAGGCCCTCGACGGCCTCGGCCACGACCCGAGCACGACCCTCCTGTCGGCTCCGACCGCCCCCTTCGAGAGGTAGCGATGACTCCCGCACAGCACCCGTTCACCGCCGTCACGAGCGAGTACACGCCCGAGGACGTCACGCCGCCCGAGCTGCGGCCGTCCGCACTGGCCACCCACGTGCCCGCCTGGGCGGAGGCGGCCCCTACCCCGGCCGACGTGCACGACTGGCCGGAGCGCCTGGCGAGTGCCCTCGTCCCGTTCCGGCTCGACGACCGGGGCTGGCCGATGCACCCGCACGGCCGCACCGGCAAGTGCGGCCGGAACCTGGGGAAGTGGGGCGAGAATGCCGCCGCGGACCCGATCGTCGTGGCTGGCACCGGTGACCGGCGCCGGGTGCTGCTGATCACCCGGGACGACATCGCCGTCGAGGCGATCCCCGGCGGCATGGTCGACCCGGGCGAGACTGCCCCGGCAGCACTCGTCCGCGAGTTGCGCGAGGAGACCGGTGTCGACCTGGCCGACCACCGGCCGATCATCCTCGGCCGGGAGATCGTGGACGACTGGCGCGCCAGCGATCACGCGTGGGTCGCGACCACCAGCGCGCTGTACCTGCTGCCCGCCACCGTGACCGCCGTCGCGGGCGACGACGCGGCCGACGCCGCTTGGTGGCCATTCGGCGACCTGGACCAGCTCGACGCCGCGATCACCGCCGCCGGACGCACCCTCTACACCGCGCATCGCCCTCTGCTGCGTCGCGCCCTGGACCACCTCGCCGAGTAGTCCGCTCCCTGTCCCCATGATCCGGCTGCCCCGTCTCGTGGCGGTCCGGGTCACGGGCACACGGCCCGGATCCGCAACTCCCGCCGAGAGGTATTGAGATGACCCCCGCACAGCGCCTGTCCACCGCCCGCGAGATCGACCCCGGCGCCACTGACAAGACCGATGCCGTGTTCGGCCACCTGATCAAGTGCGCCGACGCGGCCACGGCCTCCCGGGTCGCCGACCTCCTGCGTGCGCGGGGCGAGACCCGGACCTGGTACTCGCCGCGCATCAACCAGGACCGCGTGTTCTTCGACATCAAGGGCTGACCCGACGCCCTCTCCGGTCCCGGTGACCATCCGCCCCCACAGGGCCGCGGTCACCGGGGCACGGGGAGGACGCCGGGACGGCCCCGGGTCCCCGAAGAACCAGACACCGCGCGGTGGTCCACCCGCTGCGGCCGGTTCTTTCGACATCTCCCGAATGGAGTTTCTCCATGCACCTGCGCTTACGCCTGCCCTGGATGAGCCGGAGCGACCGTCGCCGCTGGGGGGCTGCCCGAACCCTCGGCGATCTGTGCGGCCTGACGGCCCTGTGGCTGACCGGGCACATCCGGTCCGTGCCCGGGACCGTACCCAACTACGGGCCCGACGAGGAGACCGCGGCGATTACTCCGGCCCTGGTCGCGCTCTGCCACGCGGGCGTGCTGACGACCTGGTCGCAGCCCGGCCTGTCGGAGACCGTCGGCGGCGCGCCGTGGGACCAGCGCGCGGTTCTCGAGGGGTTCGTGCGCCCCGGCGTGGTCGACCGGCTGGTCGACGCGGCGACGGCGGCCGGCCTCATCGTGATCGTCCAACCGCCCGCCGGGGGTCCCCCGCTCGGCGCCAGGGTCGACGTCACCCTCTACGACGGCGACCCGTACACGATGGTCGGTCACCAGCTCGACCGCGACCTTTTGCGCGGGGAGTGGTCGGTGGTGTCCGACGCCGCCTACGCGGAGCTGGCCACCGCCGTCCAACTGACCCTTATCAGCCCCGAGTTCGGGCCCGGCGGAAACCGCCTCTGGCCCATCCTGCTCACCGCCGTCGGCGTCGACCCGGCAACGGTCGGCATGCACGCGGAACCGGTGGGGAGTTCGCGGTGAGCGTCACCGTCACCGGGTCGGACCGGGTCGCCGCACTGGCACCGCACGTTGCCGCCGCAGTCACCGCGACGGTCGGCCCGCTGCCCCACCGCACCTGGCTGATCGTTGCCTCGCCGCGCGAGTTGCGCGCGCACCACCGCTCGGTGGTCCGAGTGGTGTGCGGCGGGACCGCTCCGCAACGGCGCCGGATCCGCCTCGCGTTCCCCGGCGACCAGGCCGCGCTGGCCATGCCGGGCCCCGACGGCGACGTCGTGGTGCTGCTGCGGGCCCGGACCTGCGCCCGCGCCCGCCCCGACGACCTGGTGCGCCTGATCGGCGGCGCGCTGGTGTACGCCGCCCAGTTCGCCCGCCCCGGCGTGCGGGACCTGGTGCTCGCCGGGATCCGGCACAACCACGACACCCACGAAGCCGAGGCGGACGCCGCCGAGGCCGCCCTGCTCGCGCACGTGCGCACCACCACCACCACCACCACCACCACCACCACCGGAGAGCACCTGTGAATCCCCCCACCACCACCCTGGGCGAGGTGATGCGGCTGCGGGCCGACCTCGCCGCCACCCGCGCCGCCTGGGAGGCCGCAACCACCTCCCGTCGTCGGATCGCCCACACCCCCACCTGCTACGGCGCCACCCTCGTCGACGACGGACTTTGCGCCGACTGCCGGGCGACGGAACGCAAGGGCGTCCGCCCGGCCGACCTCACCCGACTCGTCCACTGCGTCTACACCGACGAGGGCTTCGCCGGCCACGTCGCCTCGCTCACCCGCAAGCACGGCCCGAGCGACGGCGTCGGCGCCGCTCTCCTGGACGACCTCGCCGGCGGCCGCCGGGAACGCATGACGTCCTGCGAGGCGGACGCGATGGTCACCGCGATGCGGGCCGCGATCGCCTCGGAAAGCATCGACGACTACTACCGCCCCCACCTGGAGAGCGGCCTCGCCGAACTGCTCGGCGTGCTCCGCCGGAACCGGGACGCCGCGTGAACCACGACCGCGACGAGGACGTGACGATCACCATCGTGCTGCCCGACGACTCGGGCGCCCGCCTGCCGAACTGCACCCGCACGAGCGGGTGCCTGCTGCCGCAGGGCCACCCGTCCCCCCGCTGCATGGTCCCGAACACCCGCCGATAGGAGCAGAGACAGTGAACGAAACCACCACCACCGACGTCGACATCCGCACCCCGATCGAGACGCCGACGCTGACGTGGACGCGGATCGACACCGCGACCGGCGCCGAGAAGGGCGTCTACGCCACGCCCGACGAGGCCCTGGTCGCCGCGATGGGCACCCACACCCGAGTGCAGTTGCGCCTGGACGTCACCGGCGCGGTGTACCTCGTCGAGGCGCTGGACCGCATGACCGGGAACACGGAACCGATCGGCGAAGAGATCGCCCCGACCGCGCTCGCCCTGTGCGGCAGCGGCGTGGAGTACTCCGGCCCCGAGGTCCTGCCTACGCCGGTGGACGCGATGAGCGTGACCGAGCTGCGGATGGTCGTGCTGCAGCTGCGGGGCGAGGTCGACGCGTACCAGCAGTGGGCGAGCGACCAGATCACCGAGGGCTGCACGCCGGGCTGCTACGGCGCCCGCACCAGCGACACCTGCGGCGAGTGCCACCGCCGCTGGACCTGAGCACACCCCGGGACGGCCGCCAGCGCCGCCAAGCAGAAGTCGGCCGTCCCGGGCCCCACCACCCGATCTCTCAGGAGAGGGAGTCTCCATCGTGGGTCCCGTCACCGCCTCCCGTCCACCGACTCGACCGACCCCGCCCCGCCCGACGCAGCCCGCGCCCAGGACCAGGCCCTGCCGGGCCTGCCTGCCGAGCAACCCCGGCCGGGTCACCGTCAAGGGCGAACTCGCCGCGTGCCCGACCTGCCACGGCACGGGGGTCATCCCCTGCTGACGCCGCCGATCGCCTCGCCGTGTCCGGGCCCGCCCCCGGTGGTCCCGGACACGGCGAGGGGACCGGACGGCCCCGAGACCCACATCGACCTCCGTGTCGAAAGGACCGATCTCGTGAGCAGGAAGACCAGCCGCGAATGCCGCTCGTGCAACAACGGCTACAACATCCGCAAGAACCAGAAGTGCGTCCACTGCGGCGGCGACGGACGGGTGGGCGGCCAGTGATCGTCACCGCCCCCGCGCCCACGACCAGGCCCGTCCTCGTCGTGCCGTACCCGCCGACCACCGGCACCGAGCCCTGCCGCACCGACCCCGAGGACTGGTTCCCCGAGAAGAACCCGGCCGCGCTCGCTCGGGCGCAACTGGGCTGCGCGGAGTGCCCGATCCGGATTGCGTGCCTGGCCTGGGCCCTCGCCCACCCCCGGGACGCCGCCCACGGCGTGTGGGGCGGCCTCACCCCGGAGGATCGCACCTCCCTGATCGCAACCCTCGCCGCACCCGCGGCCTGACCCGAGGAACCCGATGACGAACCACACGACCGCGACGGCGGCCGAGGTGATCGACCTGGCCACCCGAGCCGTGCGCGAATCCAACGCCCAGCCCGACCCGCGACCGCTGCTGACGTGGGCCCGCGGACACGAGTCGGCGTCCGTGCGCGCGCTCGCCGACCGGGCCGACGCCGCAATCGAGGCCGTCGCCGAACGGCGGCGCCGCGAGAAGGACATCGTCGCCGCCGAACAGCGGGTGAAGGAGGCCGAGAAGGAGCTGGCCGCCGCCCGCCGCAAGCTCCAGGCCAACAAATCCGGCAAGGCGGCGGCCCAGGCCCGGCTCACCGAGGCGGCCCGCGAGGAGGGCCGACGCGCCCGCGCCTGGGCCGTGGCCCACGACATCCCGGTGCCCGACCGGGGCCGCGTCTCCACCGAGATCATCACCAAGTACCGCGCCGCGACCGGCGGCACCCCATGAGCCGCACCACGACCACGACCGCCACCCGCCCGGGACGCATCACCTACGTCGGCCGCGACCGCCGGATCCGCGCCCTCCTGCCGCGCGTAATCGCCGCCGTCCGCGCCCAAGACCTGGTCCTGCCCGACACCGTCATCTCGACGGCGATCGGCCCGGCCAACGTCGACCGGGCCATGCTGACCGCGATGCGGCGGGCCACCGACTGCCACGACCCGAAGGACAACGAACTGGACCCGGCCCCGATCGGGCCCTGGCCCGCGGACCGGGCGGCCGGCGCGGTCACCACCCCGGCCTGGCGGGGCAACGCGGAAATCGTCCTCGACCGCGACATCGTCGGCCGCACCCCCGAGGACGACCTCATCCGCCTGCTCGGCCACCACCTGGTGCACGCCGCACAACTCCACGCCGCCAGCCCGGTCTGGATCGCGGTGGCCTCGCACCACACCGGGATCCGGAAGCTCGCGCCGCAATGGCTGTCCCGCAGGCGGGACCAACTCGCCGCCGACGAGAGAGCCGCCCACACCCTGGCCCCCACGATCCTCGCCGCGGTTCGTCACCGCCTGCCGACCCTCTTCTGAACCCACCCACGGAAGAACCGGCACGGTCCGGCCGCCACGCCCTCGAGGAGGAGAACGATGACCGACACCATCACCCCGGCGACCGCGTCGGTCGCCGCCCTGCACCGCCACATCGACGACCTGATCGCCAACATCCGCGCCGCCGACGCCAAGGCCTCGCTCGTCCTGGTCGGCGTCGGCGTCGGGGCGGGAGCCCTCGACCGCCTCCCGACCACGGCCGCCTGGGTCGCCGCGGCCGGTCTCGCCGCGACCGCGACCCTCCTGGGCCTGGTCCTGCTCCCACGCGTGGCCGGCTGGCTGGACGACGACCCCGATCCCGACACGATCCTGCGTCGGATCGCCGATGCCGACCACCCCCGGGCGCTCGCCACCCACTACGCGACGCTGCGCGTCCTCGTGCACCGCAAATACCGGCTCATCCGCGGCGCGCTCCTCACCCTCGCGGCCACCGTCGCCGCCACAGCCCCGCTCACCGTCGCAACCACCCGCTGATCCCACCGATCGGAGCGCGTTCGTGACCACCGCACCCCCCGCCACCGACCACGCCCTGGTGCTCGACCTGGTCGGGCAACTGCTCGACACGATCCCGCACACCACCCACCACGACCACCCCACCTCGGCACTGCCGCTGTGCGGCGTGCACCTGGAGGCCACCGGCCACACCCTCTACGCGATCGGCACCGACCTCCACACCCTGGCCGCCACCCGACGCTACGCCGGCGGCATCGGCACCTGGGAGTGCTTCCTGCCCGCCGAGGACGTCCGCGCGCTCCTGGCCCTGGCCCGCGCGTGCGACGTCCGCAACGGCCGCGTGCGGTTTGAGGAAACCGCCGGCCCCGGGCCCGACCGACTGCACGTACGCCTGGCCGGCCACACGCTCGCGCTCCCCGCGTGCGGACCGCTGCGCTTCGACTGGCGCGCCAAAATCGCCGAGGCCCTGGCCGTTGACCCCGCCCCCGTGGACGCCCAGTCCATCCCCGTCGACCAGTTGCGGCGGTGGACTCGTCAACCCGCCGGCACCCGCCTGCACATCTGGGACGCCGACGGCACCGCCGTGATCACCCGCTACGACGACCCCAACTACATCGGCCTGCACGGCCTCGCCCGAACCGCCGTCTCGAACGTGCCGCACCCGCGCACCGCCGCCCTCGACGCCTGGACGCACCGGTGACCGCCGACGAGTTCAACGAAGAACATCCCGTGGGCACCGAGGTGACGGCGTATCCGGGTGTCCGCGGCCAGGAGCCCGCGCTGATCACGCGCACACGGACGCGAGCGTGGACCTTGGGACACGGCGCGGCCGTGGTGGCCGTCGACGGTCACGTCGGCGGCATTGCACTCACGCACGTGGACGTCCGTCGCGACTGCTGATCTCAACCAGAACACCGAGAACCACGCGATGCCCGGAACACCCGACCACTCCCGGAGACGAGAACACGACATGGGCCAAACCATCCTGATCGAGACCTGCCACTGCGGGCACACGGTCTCGGGCTCACCGAACGGCTGGACCACCTGCCCCGCCGGACACAGGATCCAGCTCAGCCCCGGAACCGGCACCTGACAACCCCGACCAACGGCGGGCCTGATCACGAGGATCGGGCCCGCCGTCGTCGTGCCCGGCGAAGACCAGGAAGGGGCGCCCAGACGGGGGCGCCCCTTCGGTGTGCAGGGCGTCCCCGGCGGCCGTTGTGTCAGAAGGCTCTAGGCATCGAGAGTCGGATCGTCGCCGAGAGGGCTGCCGTTCCTGGAAACGGTCAGGCCCAGGGCGTTTGCGATCGAGACGAGATCGTCGGTGAGATCCAGGACTAGGCGCCGGGCATGAGCGGGATGTTCGGCATTGGCGTCGTGCACCGCTGTGCGGGTCACTGCGGCGGACACCCGGGTGAGGCGTTCCTGAGCGAGCTGCAGGCGCTCGAAGACCGACGAGCGGGGATTCGAGGAGGCGGCCCGGGGCGACGGCTCCGGGGCGAACCCGGCCGCCTTGCGCGCGTCCCGCAACGATGCGCCGGTGACCTTCCCGGCTTCCTGGGCCTTCGCCACGACAGCCTTGGCGGCCTCGATGCCGTGCTGTTCCATCACCGGTGCCAGGATCCGGCCGTGGGACTCGGCGAGCGGCGTGTCAAAAATTTTTGTCAACGCGAACATGACGGGAGCGGCTTCGAGGATCTGATAGGCGCGTTGTCGGCTGAGCTGGAACCGCTGCTCGACGTACGACTCGAACGTCGCGTGCGTGACCTTGTACAGGTCGCGGGAACGGATCTCCTGAAGTGCCATCCCGATCTCGACGGTCACCCGCGCCTTCGCCGCCGCCATCGAGTTGCGATGGTTCTCGGCGGCCGCGTCGATCGCCGCCTCGTAGAAGCGCAGTTGCTCGGCCGGTGTGCCGGTCACTCCGGCGGGATCGACGACCTGGGCCTGACGGGCGCCGGGAACCAGCGCGGCCGCGCTCGACGCCGCCGCCGCGATCTGATCGCCGACGAGGATCTGCGTCCTGCTCGGGGCGGGAGCCTGCGGCGTGGGCCGGCGCCGCGTGGCGCGTGGAGATTTCCCGCCGCCGCTCACGACGTCGCCTTGATCAGACGCTCGGCAAGCTGCCCGAACCACGCACGAGCCTCGCGGCCGCCCTCAGACTTTTGCGCGACGAGCGGCAGTTGCGACTCGTCCGCGTCCTGGATGGCGGTGCGCACCGGGATGACGGGCTCCCACAACAACGGTCCGAACGTCTCGGGCAGCGTCTCCAGTTGGCCGACGTGCGCCGGCTTGCGGACGTCGTACCCCGCCACGATCACACCGATCAGGTGCAGCTCCGGGTTCGACAGGTTCGTCCCCTGCGCCTCCACGAACGCCCGGAACCGCAGCGCGCCCTCGATCGAGTAGTACTCGGGCTCCGTGACGGCCACCGCGTTCGGTCCCGCGGCCAAGGCCAGCTGCGTCAGGTGGAACAGGCTGGGCGGGCAGTCGAAAAGCGTGAAGTCGTAGCCGTCGTCGGCACCGTCCAAGGCGATCGCGAGGCGGCGGTACGCACCGATGACGCCCGCCTCGCTCATCCGGTCCTCCAGGTCCAGAGTGGACGGACACACCGAGATCCGCGACGCGTACTCGGCATCCCACCCGCAAGGCCAGATCGAATCCGCCACCGCACCGCGGCGGTTCTCCTTGATGGCCTCCGAGACGGTCCGTGCGCCCAGGTCGCCGACAACGCCCAGCCGGCCCGAAGAGTTGCCCTGCGGGTCGAGGTCCATCACCAGAACCCGCTTGCCCAGGACCGCCAGCGCCTCGGCCACGCGGACCGTCACGGTGGTCTTGCCCACCCCGCCCTTGTTGTTGCCCATCGCGACCCGCGTCGCCATTTCCGCTCCCGTCCGTCTCTGCCGGCCCTCGCGGCCGCCAAGGGGCACCGTAGCGGGACGGAGTGGATCGTCTTGCCCGACATGCCCCAAACCGGCGTCCTTCACCGGCAGGAAACCATCGAGGCCCGCCAGAAGCGTGTCCGGCGGGCCTCGATGCGATACGTCACGCCGAGAGACTGTGACGAAAATCGGCGCCGCGCTCTCGGCGATCGGCACGTCGGGTCGTGTCTACGGCGGTCCCTGGAGTCGGACCACGGTGATCTGCAGAATGCCCCGGCTCACGTAGAAGACGATCAGGCAGTCCCCTGCCAGGGCCTGGCGACGGTCGGGCTCGGAGGAGCTGATGGCCTGGGACCCGCCGTAGGGGTCGTCGGCGAGCCGGTCGACCGCCCGGTCGAGGCGGGTTCGTATGTCGGCGCGTAACGCGTTGCGGGACGAGGCGGCCACCGGGGCGTACTCGACGCGGTAGCGGCTCACCCCGTGTACCCGTCCAGCTCCTCGGCAGGGATCATCCCGGAGTGGTCACCGGCCTCCAGGCGCCGGAAGATTGCCTCGTCCTCGTCGATCGCCTCCTGCGGCAGACCCCACCGGGCCGCGATCAGCGGGACCTGCGTCAGCGGGGCCGCGTCGATCTCCGCGTCGAACGCCTCACGCGCTGCATCGTCCGGAAGCCCGGCTCTGATTCCCCCCAGGCTCCCCGGGAGTTCGACCAGCTCGCCGCCGATGTGGGTGATCAGTACCGGGTCGCCGTGCTCGGCCATGATGGGTGTCCCCTCCGGGTCGGGTCCGGGTCGTCGCCCACCAGTGTGCGCTTCCACCTCGAGGTGCCGGCAGTGGCGCACGGCGGCGCTCGGGCGCGCGGCCCGCCGCAGGCAGAGTCGGGGGGCCGGGGAACCACGACAAACGCCTTACCCCCGTAGAGAAGTAGTCGGCTGTTTCTTCACCCCTGTCTACGCCCCTGATCAGGCGCTTTACCGCGAAGGTCCTCGGGCCCGACGGGACCCGAGCTGGGACGTGAGGCAAGCTCCGACGCGAGTCCCGAACCGGGACCCGGATCGGGACTCAAGCCGGGACCTCGGCCTCGCACGCGGGGCGTGACGGCGGTAACGGACACCCGCCGCAGGTCACAGGCGGTCTAACTGTCCGAATCGGCGGTAGCGGTGGTGGGGAACAACTCCAGCGGAGCGACGTCGACGAGCGCCTGGTCCCGCTCGCCGCGTTCCTCCGGGCCGGCGTCGGCGGGTTCGGCAGGCGCGAAATCGGCGAGCGGGAGCAGATCGAGTTGGCGCGGGCCGTCGACGTCCGGAGCCTCGGTCGCGGGGGTCCACGAACCTCTGCAGGAGATGGGTGCGCCGGCGAGGCGGCGGGCGTGGGTCGGGTCGTCGTGGCGCCACACGTCGTGCGACTCGGTGAGCGCGACCCGGCGGCCGCACACACCGCACGTGCCCCGAGGTCGCTGCATGCTCATGCCCTCCATCATGCGGGCCGGGGTCCGGCCGGGACGGGCGAACGGCCGCCTCCCCGTCGTATCGCGGGGTGGCGGCCGTTCGCGGTTCGTCGAAGTGGAAGGTGTCAGGAAGTGGAAGGTGTCAGGGCTGGTGGGTGATGCGGGCGCGGAGGTCGCGCGCGAGGGCGGCGAGGTGTTCGGAGTCCGACACCGCGACGCCGTTCAACAACTGGGCCAGGCTCGCGGCGATGCTCGGGATCTCGGGGACGACGTCCAGGCCGCCGTGGTCGAGGAGGGTGAGGGTCTGGCCGGGGATCGCGGCGGTCCACGAACCGCCCGGGCGCCCGTCCCGGAGGTACAGCAGCACGGACCCGTCGTCGGCGGACAGGGGCGCGATCCTCCAGTCCGTGTCGGCGAGCCACGTCTGCAACTCGGCGCGGCCGCCGCGGACGACCTCGAACTCGTTGCTCATCCTTCGCGCCCTTCGGTGGTGGGGCCGGTCCACGAGAGCAGGGACAGAGCGCCGTGGGCTCGGGCGATCGCGGCATGGGCCTGCCCGAGGGCGGCCGCGGTGTCGGTCAACGCGAGGTCGGCGCCGGCGAGCCGGCCGTCGGTGTCGCCGTCGTCGGCCTTGACGTTGCCGGTGGCGGCCATGCGTGCCAGGTGGGAGCGGAGCTGCTCCAAGGCCTGCGGCAGGCTGGCCAGGAGGTCGTTCACACCGCCGACGGTGTCGTACACCTGCGACGGGTACGCGAAGGCGTCGCCGACCAGGGTGCGGTGGTTGAGTTCGCGGATCGCCTCGGCGGCGGTGTCGGCGATCTCGGACGGGGTGCGGGTCATCGGTGGTCCCTTCAACGGTGTTCGGGTCGCGCGCTGACGTCGTGCGTGGTCGTGGCCTGCCGCGCGGATGTGGGGTCGCGGGTCGGCGCGAGGATCACGGGCACCTCGAACAGTGCGGTTTTCATTCGCGGTTCGCGCGCAGCTCGGCGGCGCGGGCCCGGTTCGCGGCGGCCTCCTCGGCGGCGCCGGGGTTGTCGCCGAGCGCGGCCGCGCGATCCCAGGCGTCGGCGCGGCGGTCGTACACCGCCGCCAGGCGCTCGCCGGTCCACCCGGCCTCGACCGCGGAGGCGGTCAGGCCGATCAGGGCCGCGATCTCGTGGGAGGGGTGGGCCTCCGTCGGGGCCCGTAGGTCGATGCGGTGGTCGGCCGTCCATTCGCCGATCGTGGCCAGGATGTCGGCGGGGGAGCGGCCGGGCCGGTCGGGGTCGAGCGCGGCCAGGGCGTTGTCGCGGATCGCGGCCCAGGTGCGTGCCTGGTCGCCGTAGGCGCCCTCGACGGACTGGGCGGTGACGCCGATGCGGCCGGTGCGGGCGTTGGGCAGTTCGTCGCCGATGCGGCGCCAACTGGTGCCGGCCTCCCGTTCGGCGAGGACCGCGGCGGTCAGGACCTCCTGGGCGAGTTCCGTGAGCCACACCGCGCGGGCGACCAGGTCCCCGGGCTCCTCGTCCGCGTCGACCAGGAACACGTGCGCGGCCGAGGACGCGTGGACGGCGGCCTGCTGCAGGAGCAGACGCCGAAGGGCGATGCGCCCGTACCGGGCGCGGTCGAGCAGGGCCCGGTCGGCGGGCTCGGCTCCGGTGGTGTTCGTCATGGACGCACCGTGCCCCCGACACCATGGTCAACTCAACCTCAATCTGAAGATTGAACACTTTCAGGATGGGATTGATAGATCGGTCTTTGGTCACGATCGATTCCGGGACGAAAAGACGCGGACCCGCCAGGCGTTCGCACCCGGTGCGACACACGCCCTTCGTGGGCAACGGGCAACTCCTCCCGGTGCCGCCCGGTGCCGGCCAGGGTGGGATCCATGACGACACACACAGGGCTCGTACGCGTCGTGATCAGCAGCATCGGCACCCTTCACCCGGGCGCGATCGGCGAGGTCGGCGACGGCGGCCTGTACTTCGACGTGCAGCGATTCCGCGACCCGTTGCACGACCCCGCGCTGCGGGAGTTGACCGGACTCGACGCGCCGGTGAGGGCACACGTGCTCGCCACCCCGGGCGTGACCGCGCTCGTGGCGCGGATCGTCGGACGGGTGCAGGCGCTCGTGAACGCCGAACCGGACCATCGGCTGGTGCGGGTCACGATCGCGTGCCGGGGCGGCCGGCACCGATCGACAGCGATCTCGGAACGGGTCGCCGAGTGCCTGCGGGTGTGCGGGATCGGCGTCGAGGTCGACCATCGGCACATCGATCGCCCGGTGGTGACCGTCTGATCCGAGCGCAACGCCCCGGGCAATGCCGGGGCGTTGCGTCGTTTCGCGGGATCGCGCCGTGCGATCAGGGGGTGCGGGCGCGGCCGTACTTGAGTCGGTCGAACAGGCCGAGCCTGTCCCGGCCGTTCGCGCGGACGTTCTCCAGGAGGCGCCGGGGCAGGCGTGTGCCGCGCGGGTGCTTCAGCTGCAGGAACGCCTCCAGGTTGGATTCGTCCCGGGCGCGGCCGTCGCGGTAGGTCACGGCGGGGGCCGCGCCGTCGTCCAGGAGCGCGCCGACGAGGGTGGCCAGGGTTCCGGGTCCGGATCCGCTGTATCCCCAGGACACACCCGGCGCGTCCAGGACAGGGGCCGGGTGCACGACGCCGTCCTGGGTGCGGACCCAGATCGGGTCGTCGAGGACGACCTCGGTGATCCGGCTGCCCTCGGGCAGGCGGCGCGGGGCGTAGGAGTGGAAGCTGACCTCGTCGGCGGGCCGGCCCATGTACGCGCCGTCCTTGGTGACGACCGGGCTGTTCGTGACGGGGTCGACGAACGTCCCGGTGACCTCCTTGCGGGACTTCGAGCCCTCCCAGAGGAGGTGGATCGCCGTCGGCTCGACCCGCCGCAACCGGCCGATCCACTCGCCGGCGGCGGCGGTGGTGTTCAGGGCGGTCACCGAGAACGAACCGGCGAACGGCATGTAGCGGCCGCTCCACATGCCGATGTGCTCCAGGCACTCCACGGCCAGGTCGTCCGTGCGCCCGCACAACACGGCGACGCCCGCCCTGATCGCCTCCTCGTCGTCCACCGCCTCCGACCCGGCCGGGTCGCTGTCGTCGGGGAAGGCCGGGATGACCATCGAGGCCCGCTGCGTCGCCTGGCGCCGGGCATAGCCGTCGGAGCCGCCCGGTTCCGCGAGTTCGTTCATGTGGTCCAGCTCCCACCGGGCGTACTCGACCGCGCCGGCGCGGATCTCGTGCCCGATGGAGATGCAGGCGATCCGCACCGGTGTGCCCTTGGCCTCGCGGTAGGCCATGTCGTACAGCGGCTCCCACTTCGGCCAGGACACCGCCTGCACCGCCTCCGGGGCGTGGGCCGGGAACCACGCGGTCAGGTGCCCGGGACGGCGCAACGCCGAGGGCCACCATGGAACTTCGGTTCCGATGTGCGCGGCGACCTCCGACCAGCGCGGTTCGTACACCAGGTTCGGGCGGTCCCGGTCGGCCGCGTCGAGGTTGGGCAGGCCGTAGAGGTTCCAGTCGTTCTGGACCACGACGACGATCGCGGCTCCCGGCACCTGCTCCAGGACGACGGCGGGGGAGAACGCCTGCTCGCGCGGATAGGCGATGACCAGGCGGCCGAGGTCGGTACGCCAATGGCCGGCGAAGTACTCCGGATAGTCCTCGTTGTGGTACACGCCCCCGTGGTACTGCGCCGCCACCCTCCCGGCCGGGCGCAACAGACACGGGGTACTGCCGGCCAGCTCCGGATGACGGGCGGCGAGCCACCGCACGAAACCCGGGACCGGCCACTTGGTCACGCCCTGGGTGTCCTTCGGATCCAACGGCTCGAACATCCCCGGGTCGGCCGTGATCCGCCGCCAGTCCGCCCGGCTGATCGCGAACCTCTCCTGCAACTCCGCGGCCGTCATGCTGTCCAACAAGACGAATCACCCCTTCCGTGACGATGCCCGTGGCCCGAGGGGAGCGGCCGGTTTCATGGTGATGGGACGCCGTCGACGACCGCCGGGAAGTCTCGGATTTCGTCTCAAAGGCATTCGCCGAGTCGAAAAAGAGGGGCCGGGGAGCACCTGCGCCGCCCCGCGAACTTCACGCCCTGATAGTGGGATTACCGGGGCGGGTGGCCTACCGGGTGGGCAGGATCGAGTACATGACCTTCAACTGGACGACCCCACCGTGGCTCCGGCACGAGGACTGCACACACATGGCGACGACGCTCACCCACGTGGGCGACGGGGAGATCAACCCCCTCTCGGAGGGCGTGCGAGGCGTCGACGCCACCGAGGCGCTCGCCGACCTGATCATGGGCCCCGGCGGCCGGGGCGGCATGCTGATTCACCCCGGCCTGGTGGGCGTGGTGATCCGGCGCGGCATCGACGTGATGTGGATGGCGAAGCCTCCCGTGCGAATCGGGCTCGGCGACCGCGAGGGCGAGTGGAGGATCGACGTCGACGCGGACGACGCCGAGGTGACCGTGTTCTCCGCGCCCGAGGTCCGCGAGTTGTCCGCGCGCCTGCGGGAGGCATACGGCACCACATAGCCGACCGGGACATGGACCGACGAGCGGCAGGGCCCGGTCGGTCCTGCCGCTCGTCGGTCCGGACGCAAGTGCTTCCGCTAAGGCGTCTCGTCGGGGTGTCGTTGTACCTCCGGCTCGCCACCGCCCGGGAGATCAAGGCCCACCGCCGAGTTGCAGGTCGCGGCGTTGACCGTTCACCACGGCGATCCGCTGTCCGGGGGCCGCATGGCCGGCCAGGACGTCGACGTCCTTGTCCGCCAATACGTAGAGCACGACCGATGCCAGCCGGTCCAAAACCGCAGGAACGGCAGTGGGATCCGGGCAGATCACCGCCCGCACCCGCCCACCGATGGACACCGGCACGCCCCACGCCCACCGTGCGTGTGGCGGGTCGAACACCGCGGGCTCCCCGGTCTGCCGAGGCGCCTCCTCGGCGACCAGTTGCGCGATCCCCGCCTGATGGAGTCGGCGGCGCCGCACATCCGGTGGTGGAGGCGCCGGAGGAAGACCGCGCCGGTAGGCCGCGAGCGCCGCAGCCTGCGCGGCCTCCGCCACCTCCGTCGCCGCCACCTGTTCGGCTTCCAGCGCGGCGTACGCGGCGGTCGTCCACCGCACCACCCGGTCCTGCTCCCGCCACGCCTGGTGAACACCGCTGCGCAGGCGTAGCGGCCGGGTCGTGTCGTCGCGTATCGCGGCCGCGAAGTGCACCAGCGGCAACGGCTCCACCTGCTCCCAGTGCCCATGTCCGGGACACGGGCCCACCGCGGCCAGGCGGCTGCACTTGTGCCGCTTCGGGCACCATTTCGGCACGAACCGGGCCAGCCCGTCGACGACCATCAAGGTGCCGTCGTCCGCCCGTTCGACGCGGATCGACGGGGCCTGGCCCAGCCACGGCGGGTTGCGGTCGCTCACCCAGCACACCCCGACGCCGTCCTTGTGCATCCGGCGGCTGCGTTCGTCGACGTCCTCGATGGTGATCGCCGCCAACTGCGCCTCCCACGCCAGTGCGCGTCCTTGCGTGGGGTGGGTGGACAGGACGTCGGCCCGCCAGCCGTTGCCGGCCACCTCCAGCGCGCACACCCACCCCGCTTCCCGGGCGGCGCCGGCGAGTTCGGCCTTGAGCAGGTGGTGGGCCAGGCTCTCGCCGTTGTGCGGGCAGTCGGGCGTGACGACGTCGTGGGCGAAGAACCGCAGTTTCTTCGATGACCGCTTCGCGCGCACCGCCCCCGTACACCCCGGGCAGGTCAGCGGAGCCCGCGGCCGCACTCGGTGAATGTCCTCCCAGCGCGCGCCGCACCCCAGGTCCGGCAACGTCGCGTCCACCGGCCCCAGATCGGCATGCACCGCCGTCAACGGCACGGAACGCCCACCTCCCTCCACACGGCAGGGCACCCGCCCGGATTCTCACCCGGCCCCTGTACGCACCAACCCCACCGACCGGAAGAGACCGCCCCACCACCACATTCGGGCCGGCCTCGTTCCGAACCGGACCGAATGCCTCAAACCCCGGACGTACCGGGCCCGGGGCTGCAACCGTTCGGGTGCGCCTTCGAGGCGCACCCACCCCATCGAGGAGTGTGACCATGCCGAAGCCCACGGCCGAACAGGCAGCCGCCGTCGACGCGTTCAGCACCCGAGACGACCTCGTCCTGCAGGCCGGCGCCGGAACGGGTAAGACGACCACGCTCACCATGCTCGCCGCCGGCGACCGGCGGCCCGGCAAATACCTGGCGTTCAACCGCTCGATCGCGCACGCCGCCAAGCGCGTGTTCCCGCAACAGGTCGACTGCCGCACCGCGCACTCCCTGGCGTTCGCCGGCGTCGGCCACCGCTACGCCCACCGCCTCGGCGGCGCCCGTGTCCCCAGCTGGAAGATCGGCGAAAGGCTCGGCATGCGGCCGATGAGCATCGCCATGGGCGCCCGCAAGGTGACCCACAAGGCGGTCTCCTACACCGCGCTGCAGACCGTCATCCGGTTCTGCCAGTCCAGCGCGGACGAGATCGGCCGCCACCACGTCCCCCACCTGCGCGGCCTCGACCCCGACTGGCACCACCACCTCGTCGACCTCGCCCTGCCGTACGCGCACAGGGCCTGGGCCGATGTCCAGAACCCCGAGAGCGACATCGTGAAGTTCGGCCACGACCACTACCTGAAGATCTGGGCACTGCAACGCCCCCACATCCCGGGCGACTTCCTCCTCCTCGACGAGGCCCAGGACACCAACCCCGTCGTGGAGCGCGTCTTCCTCGATCAACGCCACCACGCCCAGCTCGTCATGGTCGGCGACTCCGCCCAGGCCATCTACGGCTGGCGCGGCGCCCGCGACGTCATGACCGACTTCGACGGCAACCAGCTCACCCTGTCCCGGTCCTTCCGTTTCGGCCCGGCCCTGGCCACCGAAGCCAACCGCTGGCTGCGGATCGTCGACGCGCCCCTGCGGCTGACCGGAACCACCGCGCTCAACACCGAACTCGGACCGGTGGACAGGCCCGACGCCATCCTGTGCCGGACCAACGCGGGCTCCATCCTCGAAATCATGCAACTGCTCGAACAGGGCACGCGGGTCGGTCTCGTCGGCGGCGGCGGGCCGCTCAAGTCCCTCGCCCTCGCCGCCCAGGACCTCAAGGCCGGCCGACGCACCAGCCACCACGAACTGTTCCTGTTCGAGTCCTGGGGCGAGGTCCAGGAGTACGCCGAGGAAGACCCCGGCGGCCGCGACCTCAAACCCTTCGTCGACCTCATCGACGACGTCGGCCCCGAAGCCGTCCTCGCCGCCGTCGACGCGCTCACCGACGAGAAGCGGGCCGACATCCTCGTGTCCACGGCCCACAAGGCCAAGGGCCGCGAATGGGACACCGTCCGCATCGGCGACGACTTCGCCGACTGCGAACCCGAAGACATCGAAGCCGACGACGGCCACGCCTACCCCGGCTACATCCCCGACACCGAAGCCCGCCTCGCGTACGTCGCCGTCACCCGCGCCCGCCACCGACTCGACCTCGGCGGCCTGAACTGGATCAACCAACACCCCGACGGCCAACCCGACACCGGCGAAGCAGGCCCCGGCCACCAACCACCGGACGACGCATCCCCCTGGGACTCTCTCGGACACCCACCCGCCTGACCGACCGACGATGCGCCTGCCGGTTTCCGTAGCAGTCGTCCAGGCGTATGGCCATACGCAGGCTGTATACAGCCTGCGTATGGGTTCGCGGCTCTCGGTGGCGCAGGATCGCAACAAGCGCGGAGCAGACGCACCGCAACGATCCGGAAGGCCTTGATGGGCAGGCACCAGACCCGCCTCGGCGGTCTCAGCGGTGGACATGGGCCAGGATCCAGTCCACGGCGGCGCGGACGAGGGCGGAGACGACACCGCCCGCCACGAGCTGCAGCAGACGCGGACCTTCGGAAGTACGCGGGGGCCGGGCATGCGGCATCAACGAAAGTCCCTCCCAACCCCCAGCTCGCCCTGGAGAGCGGCAACACCGCCTGGCGCTCGCTTCCCGAGTCCTATCGCCACGGGGAACTGCAGGCGCTGCGGGCGATGAACGCCGCCGGACGCCTGGCTTGTCTCGATGCCACGAACGTGGAGGCCCTGAAGGTGCTGGAGACGCAATCGGGCCACCTGTGCGAACCCGCCCGCAGCATCCTGGAATCGGTGCCCACCCCGCGAGGTTCAGTCGAGCCGACCCCGGCGATCGACACCGAGGGGAACCGTCGATGAGCCCGCAGGAAACCCCGGTCCCGTCCATCGTCCGGATCAACTGACCACCGCCCGCGGCCTGTAGTGAACCGTGCCGTTGTGCTACCCAACCGGGGTGGCACGGACGAGGGCGGAGACCTTCGTACCAGGCGATATACCACCGTGGTATGGGATCGGCTGCCGGGGGCGTGCAGAATCGTCGGGTACTGCAAAAAAAGATCGAATGAGATGAACAAAAAGCCGAAAAATTTGGCCAGTTCGATGATCAGCCGATCCCGGTAGTGCTCTGACCTGCGGAAACGCTCGCGCGAATATCGGGTCGGGTGCTCGCGCCTGTACGATTCGCCATGGTGCAACTCCCCTCCGTCGACCGGGCGTCCGTGGACATCCGATCGGGCCCACGGAATCGAGATCGGGCTCGGGGGAGGGGGTGATCCCATGTCGTTGTCCACCCGGACTCGGCAGCGGGATCTGCGCAGGCGAGCTGGGCGGCTCGGGGAGCCGATCCGCCGGTGGGGCCCGACGGCCTACACGCTGTTGCGTGTGGTCTGGGACCTCTTCAACAGCTAGGCCCCGGTAGCGACAACTACCAGGGCCCGCCCGCACAACCGCACGTAGGTCCCGTCGTCTTGGTCTGCAGCCGAGGATGGCGGGGCCTTCGTGTTCTCCTCGGCATCCACATGTGGACGCCGAACACGTCCGCAGGCGACGCGCCGAGGCGTCCCATTGCATACGTGCAATTCCTCCATCATGACGTACGCTAGCGCCGCCACAAAAGCGGAAGGACCCCACGGACCGTGCAACGGGTGCACCGTGGGGTGCGATTCCGGTGGCCGTGCCACGTCCCCGAACGACGCTTCAGGGGCCTTGCTGCGCGGCCTTGTGTGCCGCGCGGCGGGTACTCCGGGCTTGGCGCATCCGTGCCCGGTCGGCCGGCTGGACGTACAACACCTCCGTCGCCTCCTGGATGAGTTCGGCGACGTCCGCCACCTCGTCCGGGGCGTAGGCCAGGCCGTCGTGCAGGCTGTCGTTGCCCAGGTACCGGGCCTCGTCGAAGGCGTCGGCCAGGTCCTGGGCAATCACCCCGCGCGTGCCGAGGTCCTTGATCTTGGCGAACAGGTTGTTGCCCTGCGCGCCCTGGTCCTTGCATATCTCCTCGACGGTCGCCCGGTAGCCCGCCCCGGCCAAGCGATAGGCACCGACGTCCTCGGCCCGGGAGGACTCGACGAACAGGCCGCGGATTTTCTCGGGGACGTCGGTAGAGAGTTCGCGAGGACTCTTCGCGGGCCACGTCAGGCGGCCCTCGACCACCTCCGGAACTTGGGCACCCTCCGGGATTTCGTCCGCGTAGGTGACGATCTCGGCCATGGTCCGCTTGCAGTACTCGCAACGCCACATCTGGATCTCGGTCCCACCCGGGGCGATGGACCCGACAACGCCTTGCGCAAAAACGGGGGCGAGCCGAGACGTGCCGACGTGTTGCATCGACACGCCCACGGCGCACTCGGGATGAGGGCACGTGTCCTGGCGCCAGCCGGACCTGGAATCGATTCTGGGGAAGCTTCTCACCATGGCCCGGACGCTACCCGCAGTACGTCTCACGGTCCGCGCGTTTTCCCCCGTTCCGGAGGCACGTGCTTCCGCTTCCGGCCAACCGCCTCGGATAAGACCCGGATATCCGAGGCGATGGCGAGCCCGGTCAGGGGCGGGGCAAATAGCCAGGAGCACCCGGCTGTCGGGCGACGACGGTCCTTAGTCCGTGCCCCGAGCGCGGCTCCCGACACGGTCGGTGTCGAGAACCGCGCTGAGGGGTTACACGCACAGGTGATCGCGATCGTGGGGGCTCTCCCCTAGGACCTGGTAGACGCCTGCGGCGATGCGCCGAGAGCGCATCACGACCATGTCGTAGGCCCGTGGGGACCAGCGGGTCGCGTCCGTCCACACCACGTTCTCCAGCAGCCAGGGGCCCTCGAACGTCATGTGGGACAGGTCCTCGCCGGAGACGTCCATCGTCATCTCGAACAGTCCGCGTTCGTGGGCGATTGCGGCGGCCATCGCGCCTTGGGCGACCCTCCGTAGACGTTCCTCGCAAGCGCCCAGGGAGGTGAGGACCGACGCCAGGTTCGTCTCGTTCAGTCGTTGGCGCTGCAGGATGATGAATTGAACCGCCCACTGGCACTCGTTCATCCATCTCTTGTCCGTGGGCACGTGTTCGTTGACGTAGCGGGTACGGAGCCTGCCGAGGTTGGATCCGCACGAGGCGAGGACGGGCGCCAGACGGTCGAGGGACACCTCGTTGAACACGCCGGCCACGAGTCCCTCGGACGCCTTGGCCAGGTAACGCAGCTTCACCGCACGCCGCCGGCGCTCGAACGCTTCCCTGGTCACGACGCTGGGCGGCGAGGGGGAGTCGGTGCGGCGACGCTGGCCCAGGCCGGCGTGCAGGATCCTGATGGTGTCGAAGGGGTCGGTGACGGCCCGTGCGTGGGCCAGGAGTTCGGCGTCTGCGGCCTCCAGCATGGCGTCCAGCGCGTCGTCGTCGAGGGAGCGTCGGAAGAAGGCGGTCACAGGGTCCTCCCCTCCGGGGACGGCTGCTCGGATGCGAGTGTTCGGCGCAGGCGTCGGCGGGCCTTCTTCAGCAGGTCGCGCGCCTGTTGGTCGGTGACGCCAAGGATCTGCGCGCTCTCGGCCGAGGTGAAGCCGTCCATCTTCAGGGCCAGTGCGATGCCCTCGTTGCCGGGCAGACTCGCCAGCGCGGATCTGGTGGCCAGGGTGGCGAGGGTCAACTCCGATCCGTCACTCGGGCGGGCGTGTGGTTCGGGCACCTCCGCCGTCGGGATCTCGCGGTCGCGGCGGCGGCACCCGTTGGGGCGCTGCCACGACCGCAACGCGACGTGGCGGATCCAGCCGCGCGGCTCGCGGACCTTGAACCACAGTCCCCGGTTCAGCATCTGCCACGCCCGGATGAACGCCTCCTGTGCGGCGTCCTCCGCGTCCGACGACGTGGCGCCGAGACGCATGAGGAACCTGACGACGAACGGCTGTTCCGCGACGAGGAATTCCACGAACACGTCGCGCTCGTGGATGGATGCCTGCGGGAGGATGAGCGCCGCTCGTAATTGTTCGAGCCCCGAGGCATCGCCCCCGTGTTGGGGCCCCGTCACGAACGGTCCTGCGGGGTGCCGATCTCGACCATGACGCCGCTGCGCAGATCGACGAGCCGGCTGCCGACGGGCAGCGTGCTCACCTGGTGTCGCAACGTCAGTTCCCGGAGCCGGCGGGCACGGAAGTGGCCGTGCGCGATCCTGCCGGCGAGGGCCACGGCGGCGCCGAGTACGGCCAGCGCCCCGGTGATGGGTTCCACGAGATGGTGCCTCCCCGAGGCGATCGCGGCCGGGCGTCTCCCGGCTTGCGTCGTCTCATTCCATCAGTGGGCACCGGCCCGGGGTTTTGGGACACGAAGAACCCGCCTTTTTGACGGGTTCCGGAGGCACGTGCTTCCGCTTCTCGCTAACCGCCTCGGATAACATGCCATATCCGAGGCAGTTATGGGCTCGGACGATCACCGATCCGGTCCGGGAGGGGAACCCGCCGCATGCCCACACCCACACCCGAGGAACGACGCGCCGTACTGCGCGACGCGATCGAGACCGCCCGCAGCACCCGCGCCGCCGCCCGCTGGCGTTCCGCCCGCGACACCGGGTCGTCGATCGAGCACCTGCGCGGGGAACTCGACGACCTCGACCGCGTGCTGCAGCACGTGCTCGCGGCCGCCGAACCGTTCGCCGACCTCGACCTGGACGTGCCGCAGCCGGACCGGCGCCGGTGAACGCGACGGGCGGCGCCGCCCGCGACACCTCGCACCCCCGCCTCGACCTCGAGCGCGCGGCCGCGCCGCGGGCGGGCTCCGACGCGGAACTCGTGGCCGAGCTGGAGCCGTTCGACGCGCCGGCCCCCGGCGCGATCGCCGTGCCGGACGCGTCCGCGGCCGTGCTCGCCGCCCTGGACGAGGCCGCCTACGAGCACTTGGACGACATCCGCCCCACCAAGACGGTCACCGGCTACGCCCGGGACTGGCAGCTGTGGGGCGAGTACCACGCCTGGCTCGCCGAACGCACCGGCCACGCCCTGCCCTCGACGACGGTCACCCCCGGCACGCTGGTCGGGTTCGTCCGCTGGCTCGACCAGGTCGCGTTCGCCGCGCCCAACAGCATCGAGCGGCGGATCACCGGGGTCACGGTCACCGCCCGCCGGCTCGGCGCCGAGGTCCCCAAAGCCGCCACCCTCGCCGCCCGCCAGGCGCTCAAGCCGTTGCTGCTCGACCCGCAGCGCCTCGCCCGGGGCCGGGGCAGGGCCGTCGCGGCCACCCCCGCGCACCTGCGCCAGATGGCCACCGCCGACCCGGTGATACAGCCCCGGCCCGACGCCAAGCGCCGCAA
>NZ_BIFH01000051.1 GCF_003967355.1 Embleya hyalina
TCGCGCGGGTGGCCTGTGTCGGGGGCGCTGACGCGCCGAAGGGATGGGCCGACGACTGGTCACCGGGGAAAGCCCGTGTCGCGGAGGGCCGCGTCGGGTGTGACCCGGGCCGGGGCCCGGGGAGCGTTGCACGTCCGCGCGAGGCCGCCGCGAGTCGCGAGGCCGCTACGCGGCCAGCGACTGTGCTCCGCACGTGACGCCCGTCCGCTACGCGGCCGATGCGAGGGTTGGCTCCCGCCTTCGGTGGCCTGGACTCGCCGCCCGCTTCGGCGCGTCAGCGCCCGCGACTCGGGCTGCCCCCGCGGTCGACGCGCGCAGCGCGGAGAGCGGCGGAGCCGCAGAGTTTGGGTCGGGTGGCCCGGAGCGAAGCGGAGGGACACACGGCCCCGAGCGAGGGGCCGCTTTTCTGCGGAGGAGCGAAGCGGGGGAGCAGAAAAGTGGTGCCTCGCGAGCCGGCGCGGAGCGCCCAATAAAAAGCAACGCCGCCGACACGACTCCGGCCATCCGTCTCGCTCACCTCACGACCCCGGCACCCCGTCTCGCCCACCTCACGCCCCACCCCCACCCCCACCCCCGGACTCCCCCAACCCGCCCCGCCCCCGTCCCCGTCCGTAGCCCCCATCCCCCACCCGGCGCAGCTTGTTGTGTTTTGCAACCGTTTCCGGCACGCTTG
Organism: Embleya hyalina; assembly: GCF_003967355.1. Lineage (GTDB taxonomy): Bacteria > Actinomycetota > Actinomycetes > Streptomycetales > Streptomycetaceae > Embleya > Embleya hyalina. The sequence goes on from NZ_BIFH01000051.1 coordinate 674, forward strand.
GCGCACATTCAGGGTGCGCGGTGATGAGGAGCAAGGCGATGTCGGACAGCGTTGAGCGGCGAGTGGTCCGTGAGGTCGGTGCCGCCACCCGGTTGATTCGGCTGTTGATGGCTCCTCCGCTCCAGGCCGCGGGGATCACCCAGGCGGAGTTCCACCTGCTCGCCCTCCTGGAGGAGCGCGGGACCTCGACCGGCAAGGAACTCGCCTGCCTGCTGAGCCTGGACAAGACCACGATCAGTCGGCAGTTGACCTCCCTGGAGGAGGCCCTGCTGATCGCCAGGACCACCGACCCGACCAATCGCCGATCGCACCTGATCACCGTCACCGAGGCCGGCCGGTTGCGGCTCGCCGACGCGCGGCGGCGCAGCCTCGCGGTGATGGCGGAACGGTTCGCCTCCTGGCCCAAGGAGGAACTGGGTGCGCTCGCCGACCACTTGGCCCGCTTCAACGACGTCCTGCGCGGCGACGTGACGGAGCCCGGCACCGAGTCCGAACGGAACCGGCCGAGCCGGGGCGCGTCCGGCGGATCGGACCGGCCCTAGGGCCGGTCCGCCACTCTCGGGTGTACGCGCGGCCTCGCCCGGTAGACGTCGTAGACGCCCTGCACCCGGCGCAGTGCCCGGAGCAGCTTCGGGAGGGTGGCCAGGTCGGCCAGGCGGATCGTGTAGGTCTGTCGGACGCGCATCTGCTGCGGCGGCGCGATCGAGGCCGAGGTGATGTCGGCGCCCTCCGCGTCGATCGCGGCGGTGACGTCGGCGAGGAGGCGGGGGCGGTCCAGGGCCTCGAGTTGCAGGGTGACCCGGTAGCCCTGGTCGGCCTGGTGCGGCAGCCAGGACGCGGCGACCACGTCGCGGCCGGCGCGGCGCATCTGCTGGACGTTGGTGCAGTCGGCCCGGTGTACCGCGACCGTGCCGCCGCGGATCACGAAGCCCGCCAACTCGTCCGGCGGCACCGGGGTGCAGCAGCGGGCCAGGCGGACCGGCGCTCCGGGCGAGCCCGGCACGCTGACCACGGCCTCGCCGGGGTCGGAGGGGGCGCGTCGGGTCCGGGCCGGGGCCTGGGCGGCGGCCTCGTCGGGCGCGACGACCGGCTCCGGGCGGCTCGCCGGGAGGGTCGGCGCGGCCTCGCCCGCGGCGGCCAGGTTGCCGAGCGGCGGGGCGAGCAGCGGATCCATCCGGCCCTCGATGCCGTTCGGATACTTGGCCAACCAGGCCTCGATCGCCACCCGGGCCAGCGGGCTGCGGACGAACGAGAGCCATTCCTTCGACGGTGCCGCCGCGCCGGGCGGGGCGGTGATGATGGACACCGTCTCGCCGTCCGCCAGGACCGAACTCAGCGCCACCAGGCGGCCGTTGATCTGCGCGCCGATACATCGGTGGCCGGTCTGCTCGTCGATCGCGTAGGCCGCGTCCACGCATGTGGAGCCTGCCGGCAGGGTGAGCGGGCGTCCCCCGGGGGTGAAGACCAGGAGCTCGCGGTCCGCCGACAGGTCGGCGGTCAGCGAGCTCCAGAAGACGTGTGCGTCGGGGATGCCGCCCTGCCAGGCGAGCAACCGGTGCAGCCAGGCAAGCTGCTCGGGGGCGTCGGGCCCGGCCTCCGCTTTGCCGGTGTGCGCCACGACGCCGAACTCGGCCAGGCGATGCATGCGGCGGGTGCGGATCAGTACCTCGACCTTGTCGCCCTCGGGCAGCGTGATCGCGGTGTGCAGCGATTGGTACAGGTTGAACTTGGGGGTCGCGATGTAGTCCTTGAACTCGCCCGCGATCGGCGACCAGCAGGTGTGCAGTACGCCGAGCGCGCCGTAACAGTCGGTGTCGGCGTCGACCACGATCATCAGCCGGGAGAGGTCGAACGGGCTCAGGTCCTCGCGTCCGCGCCGCTTCTGTACGCGGCGCACGGATACGTGGTGCCGCGCGCGCGGCGATACCTCCGCCTCGATCCCGGCCTCGCGCAGCGCGCGTTTGACCGTCGTACACAGTTTCGACACGGCCTCGTCGGTGACCGCCTGGCTGGCGCTGACCGTGCGTGCCGTGGCGGCGTGCTCCTCGGGTCGGAGCGTGGCGAAGACGATGTCCTCCAGCTCCGACTTGAGCACGTGGATGCCCAACCGCTCGGCGAGCGGGATGAACACCTCCTGGGTGGCCTCGGCGGTGCGGATCTGGCTGGCCCTGCGGCGATATCGGATCGTGCGCATGTTGTGCAGCCGGTCGGCCAGCTTGATCACGGTCACCCGCAGGTCCCGACCGGTGGCCACGATGATCTTGCGCATCGTCTCGGCCTCGGCCCGGTCGCCCAGGTCGACCCGCTCCAGCTTGGTCACCCCGTCGACCAGGTGCGTGACGTCGTCGCCGAACGCCGCGCGCACCTCGTCGAGGGTCAGGTCGGTGTCCTCGACCGTGTCGTGCAGCAGCGCGGCCACCAGCGTGGTGGTGTCGGCGCCCAACTCGGCCAGGATCGTGGCCACCGCGAGGGGGTGCGTGATGTACGGCTCGCCGCTCTTGCGCATCTGCCCGCGATGGGACAACTCGGCGACCGCGTACGCCTCCTGAATGGCCGTCACATCGGCCTTCGGGTGGTGCACACGATGCACCTGGAGGAGCGGTTCGACCGCGTCCGGCGTGCGTCGACGGCTTCCGGTGAGAAACGTGACCGCGGCCAGACCCAGTCGTTGGATGGGTTGTTGGACAGGCCGGCGGGACAGTCGTCCGACGCGGTCGGACATGCTCCGGCTCGGAACGTCACCCTCGGCTCGCGGCGCGCCCTTGGGCACACCGGCCCCGGCCGGCGGGTCGAGTCCCCCGATCGTCATGCGGCACCTCCGGCAGCTACCCCCGGAGTCGCCCCCGGTGATTCATGCTACCGACAACAACACGGACGGTGTCCGCGTGATGTCGCCCGTCACACACGATCACCCGCACGGGTCAGATGTGCCCGTCTCGGATGATGGTGAAGAGTCAAGCCTAACCCCTCGGGATCTTGTCCGAGCGCACACCCACCGGGCCCGAGGAGCGCGCCCGCCGCGGGACGGGCGCGCGGGCGGTGGTGACGGGGCGTCAGTTCTCCTCCGCGCGCTCCCAGTACGTACCGGCCAGCATCGCCTCGATCAACCCCCTGTGCAGCACCGTCTCGTCGAGGTCGGCCGGCTGCTCGCGCTCGCCGAAGTGCCACTGGCGGTGCGCGATGCGGGCCATCACCGCGCCGTGCCGCACCGCCGCGTACATCTCGAAGTAGCGCATGTCACGCGGCGTGTGGCCGGTCAGCTCCTCGTACCGCGCGCACACGTCCTCGGTGCGCATGAAGTCGGGCAGGCCGGGCAGCCCGTAGCGGGTGGCGATGTCCTGGAAGAACGCGTGGATGAAGATCATCCAGGCCAGGTCCAGCTCGCGCGGACCGACCGCGGCCATCTCCCAGTCCAGGACCGCGGTCGGCGCGAAGTCCACGTACAGGATGTTGCCGATCCGGGCGTCGCCCCAGCTGATCACGTCCGGGCCGACCTCGGCCGGGAAGTTGTCCTCCAGCCAGTCGAAGGCCCGATCCAGGAGCGGCACCCGCTGCCCCTCGATGCCCCACTCGTAGAACGCGCGCAGGTCGTCCAGGTGCCGGCGCAGCGCGATCTCGCCGGCGCCGTCGTACTGGAGGAACGCGATCTCCTCGGGCGTGGTCTCGATCCCGTGGATCGCGGCCACCACGGCCACCGACTCCTCCTGGAGCCGACGGCGCTGCTCGGGCGTGGCAGCGAGCATCCAGCCGTCGATCGTGTACGGCATCACGTCGGGCGGCGCGGCGCCCTCGGCCCGGCGCATCACGAAGAACGGGGCGCCCAGCGGCCCCTCGTCCGGCTCGTTCCACAGCAGCGCGGGCACCGGGATCGAGCAGCGCTCGGCGACCAGCGTCATCACCGCGAACTGCTTGTCCATGTCGTAGCTCGGGAAGACCGGCTTGGCGTCCATCGCCGGCCGCATCCGCACCACGCAGCGTTCGGTGCGGCGCTCTCCGTCCGCGGTCCACGTCGCGTCGAACAGCAGCGTCTCGCTCGACATCCCGTTGCCCGACGGGGCGCGCAGCTCGGAGATCTCCGGTTCGGCCCCCTCCGGCAGCCGGCCGGTCAGCCAGACCAGCAGTTGATCGTGCACCGTCGCCAGGTCCCGCGTGCTGGTCTGCGGACGGGTGACCTCGTCGGAGTCGGCCACGACAACCTCCGGTATCCACGTCGCGAACTGCGACCGGCGGTGCCGGACGTCCCTGCCGACGCCCGGTCCCCGCCCTGTCGGCGGCGTCCGCCCGACAGAAAAGTGAAACACGTTCTATCATGTGTGACACGTGTCATCAATGGCCGCGAGCCCCGATCCGGCCCGCGATACGGCGGCCCCGCAACCCCGTTCGCGCGTGCCGGCCGGGCTCCGCCAACGCGGTGCCGTACCGCACCGGAGCGTGTTGCAAACTGGGTGGATGTCGTCAACCCCCGCCAAGGTTCGCCTGCGTCCGCGCTGGTGGACCGAGTTGCTGCTGATCGCGGTGCTGTACGAGGCGTATTCGCTGAGCCGGCTCGTGGTCCGCGGCGACGCCGACGCCGCGGTGCGCAACGCCGAGCGAATACTGCACGTGGAGTCGCTGAGCCACTTGGACCCCGAGCGCGTGCTCAACCAGGTCGTCTCGAACCACGTGTTCATCGGCGTGGTCTGCGACTACGCCTACGCGACACTGCACTACGTGGTGACGCCGCTGGTCCTGGTGTGGCTGTGGCGCGGACGCCCGGAGCGGTACCGGGGCGCGCGCACCACGCTGGCCGTCGCGACGGTGGTCTCGCTGGCCGGTTTCATGCTCTTCCCGACCGCGCCGCCCCGGATGATCGAGGGCTTCACCGACACCATGGCGCACTTCGCGTCCTGGGGCTGGTGGGGCGGTGGGGCCAGTGCGCCGCGTGGAATGGAGCACATGACCAACGAGTACGCGGCGATGCCGTCGCTGCACGTGGGCTGGGCGGCGTGGTGCGGGTGGCAGGTGTGGCGGCACGGGCGCGGCCGGGTGGTGCGCGGGCTCGCCGTGCTCTACCCGCTGTTCGTGATCGTGGTGGTGCTCGGCACCGGAAACCACTACCTCGCCGACGTGGTCGCGGGCCTGGCCGTGATGGGTCTGGGCGCACTGGCGTCGCCGTGGGTCGTACGCGGTCTCGACCGGCTGTGGGGTGGGGTGGCGATGCGCCGGCCCGGGTCGGATTCCGCTGTCGCGGCGATCGATTCCGGCCACAAAGACACCACCTGACGCCCTCGCCATGTAACGGACAAAACGATTTCGGTCGAGATCGACCGGATCCAACCTCGGAACGACGCCGGCCCTGCGGGCAGGCGGTACCTTCTGGATGGCCCCACGCCCGAGCACGCGGCAAGGATTCCGCCATCGGGCGCACGTCGAACGGACAAGTCGCCACAACGGCGGACGAATCCGATCGGGCTCGGCCTGACAGGCCCATTTCTCGCCTGGCGGACGAAGGGGTTCGACGCACGGGCACAGGACACGGGGCCGGCAGGCGACGACAGCGGGAGCGGTAATGCGGATCAGCGCCGTGGTGTTCGACGTGGGCGAGACCCTGGTCGACGAATCGCGCGAATACGGTACGTGGGCCGACTGGCTCGGGGTACCCCGACATACCTTCGCGGCCACCTTCGGGGCGGTGATCGCGCAGGGCCTCGACTATCGCGAGGTGTTCCAGCGCTTTCGGCCCGGCTTCGACCTGACCGTCGAGCGGGCCGCGCGCACCGAGGCCGGTTTTCCCGAGTGGTTCGGCGAGGAGGACCTCTACAACGACACCCGCCCCTGCCTCAAGGCGCTGCGCGACCAGCGGTTGTGGCTGGGCGTGGTCGGCAATCAGACGGTGAACGCGGGCCTCATCCTGCGCGACCTGGAACTGGGCGTGGACCTGCTCGCCACCTCCGACGACTGGGGCATCGGCAAGCCCGAACCGGCCTTCTTCGAACGCCTCGTGGCCGAGTGCCCGTGTCCGGCGGAGGAGATCCTGTACGTCGGCGACCGCCTCGACAACGACGTCCGCCCGGCCCACCGGGCGGGCCTGCGCACCGCCCACATCCGCCGCGGCCCCTGGGGCTACCTGATCGCCGACGACCCGGAGCTGGTGGCGGTCACCGACCTGCGCCTGGAATCCCTGGACGAACTGCCGGCCGCCATAGCCCGGATCAACGGCACGACGGAGCGGTAACCGGGCCCGGGGCCGAGCGCGGAGCGCTCGTGCGCGTCGTGTCGCCGTGGCGGCCGGCGAGGTCCCCCATCGTCGACGCGCCCGCATGCCCCGGGTACGGCACGTGCGACCCCGAGCCCGCCGCGATCGAGGCCGAAAGCACGCGGGCACCGCGACGAACACCGGCCGGGCGACCGCTCCGGCCCGGCCGGCGTTCGCGGGCGGGGGTGCGTCGGCCCTGCCTCGGGGCCCTGCCCCGGAGCCCTACCCGCCGCCCGCGCGCAAGCGGTCGTCGACGTCTCGCACGAACGTCTCCCGGGACCACGGCGCCAGCGACGCCCGCACCGTGCGGACCCGATCCACCGCCGTCGCGTACCCCTGCACGCCGACCAGGTCGAGCGCCTCCTCCAACAGCCGACAGGCGTCCTGCGGCTCCCGGGCGCCCGCCGCCGTCGCGGCCAGTTCGGCCAGCGTCATCGCGCGCTGCTTGTGGCTGTGCGCCGGCAGCCCCGCGAGGGTGCGCTCCAGCGTCGCCCGTGCCTCCGCCGACCGGCCGGCGGCCACCTCCGCGGCGCCCCGGAAACCCTCCAGGCGGGCCGCCGAGAACCAGTCCAGCCAGGCCGGCGGGCCGTCCGCCGTCCACGACCCGGGCGTGTCCGGCGGCGCGAACGTGTCGGCGGCCCGATCCAGCAGCGGAAAGGCCGCGTCGGGCGTACCCAGCCGCACCTCCGCCTCCGCCGCGATCGCGTCCAACCAGGCCCGCAGCGTCGGACCCGCGTCGCCGCTCGTGGTCCGCTCCCGCGCCGCGGCCAGCGTGTCCCGGGCCTCGGCGCCGCGCCCGGTCCAGGCCGGCGCGAAGGCCATGTGCCCGAGCACGGCCGCGGCCAGCGAGCCGTCCCGACCCCGGTTCGCCGCCTCCAACGCGAGGTCCTGCCAGCGCCGCACGTACAGCCCGCGCAGGCTCAGGTCGAAGAAGGCGATCCGGGACGCGAGCAGCGCGGTCTCCGCGATCGCCGAACAGTGCGCCCCCTCGGGCCGCTCGGCCAACAGCCGGGCACCGTGACGGGCGTGTTCGGCCACCACCGGAAGCAACCGCCCGGGTTCCTCGATCCAGTAGCGGGACCGCAGACGGGCGGTGGTGGCCACATAGGCGGCGGGGTCGGGGAGGGTGGATGCCGGCGCCGAGGAGGCGTACGCGGCGGATGACTTCGCCGTGAGACCGGCGGCGGCGGCGCCGGCCAGAAAGGTACGTCGTTGCACCGCGTCCTCCATACGCGTCGGTTGACGGACATGACTGGGAGGACCCGATCACGTGCTGCAGCGGGTCCGAACGATCCGTGCTGGATCTCGATCGTGACCCCGTCCCACCTGCGGCGTCATGCCTCTAGCCCGTTAGGGCGGCAAGAGTCCTCAGCACGTCCTGCAGGAGTCCCACCGCGGGCCTCGTCACACCGTGTACCGGCCTGGTTGCATCTAAGGGCAGGGCGGACGACGCACAACTCGGACGCATCCGGCACGTGCAGGACACAGAGGACGCCTCGAGGACCGCTCCGGCCCCCGAGGACGATTCCGTTTCCATGACTTCCATGACGAAACGAGAGGACCGCCTCACCGATGGACGCCGACGTGAACCGAACGACGCTGGCAGCGCTGCCGCAGGACGCGCTTCGGAACCCGTACGCACCCCGCCTGGTCGCCGCCGGCGAAACGTTCGACGTGATCGAGGTGGAGGACCGGCTCGGTCGGGCGGCCCTGGAGACGCTGCACGCACACCGCGTGCCGGTCGGACCGGTCATCTTCGACCGCCGCTACCGCCGGATCGGCTTCCTCGTACCGCCGACCGCCGTGATGCCGATGCGCCCGCGCGAGCGCCGGCTCGGCCCGCGCCACCACGGACGCGGCGCGTGGATCACCTTCCCGCCGCCGCCGGAGCAGAACGACGGCCCGCTGGTCTGGCTGGTGCCGCCCACGTCCGACAACCGCCTGACCACGCTGCGGCACGTGCGCGCGGCGATCGCCGAGGCCGCCCGCGCGCTCGCCGAGCGCCACCAGCAGGCGATCTGAGGTCGCCCAGGACGTACCGGTCGGAGACCTGACATCACGAGCGGCTCCCCCAATATCTGCTCGACCCGACCGGTATCGGCAAGACGCGACGCGCCCCTCGGCCCCTCGGCCGGGGGGCGCGTCCGTGCGTCGGCCCGGACCGGGGCCGACCCGAAGCCGGACACGAGCCGGACCGAACCCCCCGGGCGAAGCCGGACCAAACCCCGAAATCGGACCCCGGGCCCGCTCGATTCGGGGTTTATCCGGGCGCCGCCCGGACCGGCGTCCCTCTTTCGGGCAAGGGTCTTTCGGATGGCGCCCGGTTGGCGACAATGGCAAGGGCACGGGATCTTGCCGACCTTCTCGGATCGGCCGATTCCCGCTGCTCTCCCCCGTCCGTTCCCGTCGTCAGCACGTCTGCCCTGTCGGAAGGAATCCGCGCATGCCGTCCGAGTCGCGCCAGCCCCGCATGCGGCCTGTGCCGCTGTTGTTCGAGCCCTCGGTCGCCGAACCGCCCGACGAACGCTTCTTCGACCTGGACGATCTGACCGACCCCCAGGAGGTGCTGACCCGCTCGACCGACCTGGCCGAGGCGTTCCGGGCGGCGGCCGACCGGGCGGCGGACTACCAGGCGATGGCCGCGGCGCGGATGGCGGACCCGAATCGGTTCGACCATCTGACGACGGCTCAGGTCGCGGCGCGCGCGGGGTGGGGCGAGGAATACACGGCGAAGATGATCGAGCACGGCCGACGGCTGCTGCTGGAGCGCGGCGAGTAGCGAACGGTAGGGAACGCCGGCCGGAGGGGGCGGCCGGCGCTCGCGCGCAACGACCCGGACCCGCAGGCCGCGGGCCGTGTCCGCGCTCAGGGTGTCAGCGACACCCGGTGCCTGCCGAGTTCGGCCAGCACCGCCTGGTTCGCCTCCCAGCCGTCCGGGAACGACACCGGCACGCCGAGGTGGACCGGGTTCGCGGTCGGGTGCGCGTCGAGCAGTTCGGGGATACCCGCCCGGGCGACCACCAGGCACGCGTGCCGATGCCGGGAGGCCAGTACGCACAGCCGGCCCGTCTCCAGGTGGAACTCGGTCGCGTCGCGTCGCCCGGACAGCGGATGCAGCACCACGGTCACGTCGAACTCGCGCCCCTGGAGCCGGTTCGCGGTGTCCACCACGATCTCCGTCGCGCCGAGGTCGCGCAGCGCCGACTCGACCCGGGCCCGCTGCTCGCGGTGGCTGACCCCGATCGCGATCCGGGACGCGTCCAGTGGCACCCCGGCGGGGGTACGCTCGCCGACCGCCGTCCCGCCGCGCGCGAGCAGCCGCGCGGCCAGCGTGGCCACCGCCCGTACCGCCTCCTCGTCGGCCGCCCCGGTGAACCGCGCGGGCAACTCCAGCAGGCCCCACCCGGATCCGGCCGCGACGTCGACCACCGTGTCGTACGCGTCGTGCTCCCGCGCCGCCTCGAAGCGCAGCGAACGCTCGCCGGGGCCGGTCCCGGAGCGGAACGGGGTGAACGGGTAGAACGCGTCCGACACCAGCGGCGCCGCGCTCGCGGGCAGCCGCCAGGACACCGGCAACCGGTGCACCGGCAGGTCCGGGTTGTGCCGGCGGAGCACCACCACCGCGCTCTGCGAGGGGTCGTAGCTCAGGCTGTGCCAGCGCGAGGTGTCCACGGTGGCGAACGGGTCGAGTTGGCCGGGATCGCCCACGAACAGCGCCCGATCGAACAACCGCGCCACCAGAAGCAGCGCGTCGGAGCGCATCTGGTACGCCTCGTCCACGATCGCCCACGGCCAGCGCCGGTCCTGGACCAGCGCCCACTTGGCGGCCGTGGCCACCACCACCGCACAGGCGTCCAGTGCCTCGGCCTTCTCCGCGTTCGACACCGAGGTGCCCACCAGGGCGGGCGGCAGCCGGTAGCCGGTGGCGGACAACCGCCCCACGGGCAGGTGCGGATGCTCCTCGGCGAGCCGGACCAGCAGGTCGTCGACCTGGTTGTTGGTCTGCGCCACGATCATCAACCGCTCGCCGGACGCGGCCAGTTCGCCGGCGGCGCGGACCACCAGGGTGGACTTGCCCGCGCCGGGCGGCGAGTCGACCACGACGCCGCGATGCGCCCCCGAGCCGAGGTCGGCGAGCACCGCGGCGGTCGCGGCGGCGGCGAGCGCGGCCGGGTCGCCCTGCGGGGCGCGAGTGTGCGCGGTCGTCACGACCACTCCTCCAACGCGTCGTCGTCGGGCTCGGGTCCGGTCGCGGTCGCCGAGTCGGGCTCCGAGCCCGGCTCGGGCGGCGGGCCGCCGTGCGTCCAGGGGGTGTCCTCCACGGCGGGCCAGTCGGGGCTGCGCCGAAACTCGGCGATCAGCGAGGTCCAGCACAACACCTCGCCCCGCTCGGGCACGCTGCCCGGCTTGGGCGCCTTGCCGCCGCCCATCCCGCCGAACAACTCCAGCTCCATCCGGCCGGGTTCGTTGACCAGCACCCGGGCCTTGGCGTCGGGGCGCTCCACGCAGGCGAGTTCCGTACCGGGCCCGAACAGCGGCTCGTCCTCGGTGCGAAAGACGAGCAGTGGCCGCGGTCGGGCGGTCTTCTTGCCCGGTTCGGTGACCATGCGCTCCGCGTCCACCGCGATCAGTTCGCCCCGGAATGCCTCGCCGGCCAGCCGCACGGCGGCCATCAACAGCGGGTCGTCGCGCACCTGTTCGGCGTCGAGTCGGGCCTGGGCCCGCTCCCGGCCCGCGAGTTGGGCGGCGGCCGAGATCGCGCCGGGCACCCTCGGCTGCGGGCGCGATTCGGGGTCGGCGAGGTCGGCGGCGAAGAAGCTGTACGAGGCCCGGTCGGCTTCCCAGCGCCCGGCCACCGAGGCGCCCGCCGGCAGGGCGGAGAGCAGGTCCACGCCGCGCCACATGCGATCCCAGGTGGGCATCAACTCGGCGGCCAGCGCGTCCCGGATCGCCTGCTCGGCTCGCCGCTCGCGCTCGCCACGGGCGGCGTCCTCGTCCGACTCCCGCTCGGCGGCCACCGCCTCGTCGAACGCGGTGATCAGCGGCACGAGCCGTTCGTCGAACGCCGGATCGGTGGCCGGGCCCGCCGTCGGACCACCCTCCGCCTCCCGCGCCGCCTCGTCCCCGCGCCGACCGGCGGGCGGGTCGATCCAGGCCAGCAGCGAGGCCAGGTCGCCGTCCTCCATCGCGCTCTGCCCGGTCGCCCATGCCTGGGTGAGCAGGTCGGTCATCGCGAGCAGCACACTCGATCCGGGCACACCGGCCCGATCCGCGAGCCACGTACTCCACCGGCCGAGCAGCGGCACCCCGGCGGGCACCGCGAACTCGCCGTCGGTGCGCCGGAATCGGGTGGAGCGGCCGAGCAGGCGCAGATACTCGATCCCGCCCGCGGTGGGCACCAGCACCTGCGGCGCGTCCAGGCTGCGCTCGTAGGGATCGTCGCCCCGGCGCTCGATCGTCTCGGTCTCGGCGGCGAACGCGCCCAGGTGGGGCAGCAGTCGCCCGGCCAGCTCCGCCGCGTGCGCGAACCGGCGGTCGCGGTCGCGCGGTTGCGGTACGGCGAGCAGGTGCGGCCGGTCGCGATCGGTACCGACCAGGACGGCGAGCGGCGCGAACGCCTCGCCCGCGAGCACGTACGGCACCAGCACCATCGGACGCGCGGACAGGTGCCGGTGGCGCACCGTCGCCGCCGGCTGCGCGTACCCGGTCGCGGCGGCGCGCAACCGGCCGAGCGCGGCGATCGTGCTCACCCGACACCGCCCAGCGCCTCGTGCCGCAGCGCCTGGGCGCGGCGGAGCAGCCGGGCCACGTCCTCCTGGCCGGGCTCGGGGGCACGGGTGCCGTCGGCGAGCGCCAGCGCGGTGCCGATGTCGTCGATTCCGCCGAGCGCGCCGCGCACCGAGGTGCCCAGCGTGCCCACGTCGCCACCGGTGCCGCAGGCGCGGGCCTCGTCCCGGCAGAACAGCGCGAGTTCGCAGGCGGACAGGCAGTCGGGGAGGTAGGCGGCGGGCACCCGGGCGACGGCCGCGCCGACCCGCTCCTCGGCGACGTCGAAGGTCAGCCCCTCGGGAAGTTCGGCGAACAGTTCCTCGACCCCGGACAGTCGGGCCAACCGCCTCCGGGTGGTGGCCAGTTCGCGGCGCACGTCGAGCACCACGGCGATCGGGCGGTTGGCGAAGTCCTGGGCGCACACCAGCACGATGTCGGTGGACACCGACTCGGGATCCAGGCCCAGTTCCTCGGCGAGCCCGCGCAGCGCGTGTACGTATACCGCCGCCTGTCGGGTGGCGGAGGCCAGCTTGCCCGGGTCGGCGGAGCCGTCGATGATCGCGAAGGACTTGATCTCCACGACGTGCAGTCGGCCGGCCACCCGGCAGGCCATCGCGTCGGGTTCCAGGTAGGCGCGCCGGCCGGCCACGTCGAGCGGGAGCAGCGGGTGGTCCAGGATCGCGCAGGCGTCCGGATCGCCGCTCGCCGCGCGCAGGAGCGCCTCGCGGGTGCGGGCCACCCGTTCCTCGCGGCCGGGGCGGGCGGTGGGGCCGGTGGGGCCGCCCCGGTCCACGTCGACCAGCGCGCCGTCGTCGGGGTCGGCGCCCAGGACCTCGGCGAGGAGGCGGCGCAACTCCCGCCCGTCGTCGGCCTTGACCCGGGCCTCGAACACGTTGCCGCGGCCGATGGCGAACGGGGAGCGGCCGTAGCGGGCGGGGAAGCCGAGGCGTTCGGCCAGTACGGTCTTCTCGATGCCGGCCGCGTCCAATACGCCGCGGCGGGCGCAGCCCGGGTTGGCCGCGAGGGCGGCCACCGTGCGGGCGTTGTGATTGCGGGTGGGCAGTTCGCCGCGCAACTGCTCCAGCCTGCCGGCGATCGCGCCGGTCGTACCCGTCGTGCCCATGTCTCGTGTACGGCTTTCGTCGTCGAACCGTCCGGTCCCGGGTCAGTGTGGACCATGTGACCGACAGGCGGAACTCAGCGCCGATCGTCACGCCGATCATCGCGTTCGTCCTCGGCCGAGGGCAGGGCCACGAAGCCGGTCTCGTCGGTGGGCGCGAGTTCGGAGAACGACGCCAGCGCCTCGTCCAGTTGTCGCACCGCGACCGAACTCTTGTACGGCTCCAGCTGTTTGCGGGTGTCCCGGACCCGGTCCATGCCCATCGAGTACCAGTGCATCCGCAACATGTCGATGGACTGGAACAGCCGGCCGCACGCCTCGTCCACCTCGCCCGCCTGGAAGGCCGCCTCGGCGAGGTCGGCGTACATCACCGCGCGCTGCTTGTCGCCGTTGGGCGGCAGGTTCTCCAGCGCGTCGTTGAGCGAGCCCTGGGCCTGGTCCATCCGGCGCGCGGTGAGTTCGGCCTTGCCGCGAAAGCCCCACAGCCGGGAGGCGTCGAAGAAGTCCAGCCAGGGCGGGGTGGGGGTGTTGTCGGGGTGGCACAGCAGGTCCTCGGCCCGGTCGAGCAGGTGCAGCCCACGCTCGGGGGTGCCGCGCAGCGACTCGAACTCGGACTGCACCGCGTCGAACCAGGCGCGCATCACCGTCGGCGCTTCGCGCGTAGCCGTCTTGCGGGCGAAGTCGAGGATGTCCGCCGCGGCCGTGGGGGCGGCGTCGAAGGCGGGGATGAAGGCGGTGTGCGCGAGCACGGCGGCGGCGAGCAGGGTGTCGTTCGCCTCGTTGGCGGCCCGGTAGGCGACCAGGTAGTGGTCCTGCGCGTCGTGCGGGCGGTTCAGGTCGAAGAAGGCCATCCGGCCGGCCAGCATCGCGGTCTCGGCGAGCGAGGCGCCCAGGATCCGTCGGGCCCGGGCCGGGCCGGGGGCGGCGAGCAGCTGGGTGCCCAGGCGCACGTGGGTGATCACCGAGGGGTAGGCGATGGCGGCGGGGGCGACCCAGTACATCTGCCGGTAGGTCCGGGTGAGCATCGCGTACTGGTCGGCGCCGACCACGGTCAGCTGGCCCGCCCGCGAGTGCATCGGCACGGCCAGCGGGCCCGGGTCGGGGGTGTCGCGCAGGAGCTGGCGCAGCACGGCGGGGGTGGCGATCTCCAGGGCCCGGGTCGGCGCCTCGACGGGACGGGGGCCGATCACGCGCAGCGGTGGCCGGACCGGCAGGTCACGGGGCCGGTCGCCCTCCAGCCGCCGGCCGTCGACCACGGTGGGGCCGTCCTCGAACGGCGGCGCCTGGGCCGGGACGGGCGCGAGGCCGGGTGGGGGCACCGGGCCGGGCGGGGGCGCGAGGCCGGGGGGCGGTACGGGCCCCGGCGGCGACACCGGGCCGGATCGCGGCGGCGGCACGTGTCGGCCGGGCGGCGGCGGGGGCCCGGTGCGGGCGGGCAGCGCCATCGCCCCCCCGAGCGGGCCGCCGCCGGGTGGTGGCGGTTGTCGCCGCACCCGGGCCTCGCCGTAGGCGGCCGGCTCCGAAAGCTCCGACGCCCACCCGGCTTCGCGGGCGGGCGCGGGAGGACTCGGCGGCGCCGGTTGCTCCGGCACGGGCTGCGGCTCGGGGTGGCCCTCGGCGTACCCCTCGCCGTACTCCGCCGTCAGCTCCGCCTGCCACGGCGGGGTGAATCCGAGATCGGTCAGCGGCCGCTCGAACAAAGCCTGCAGGACCTGCTGATAATCGGGGGTCGGCCAGGGCGGCTCGGCGCTTTCCCACCGGCGCACCTGCCGTACGCTCACCCCGAGACGGAGGCCGCATTCGAGCGCCTTCTTCTCGAACGCGTCGGCCAATTGTTGCTGGGAAACCCAGCCATGCGAGTGCCGCAGGGCCTTGAGCCGGACATTCCCGGACGAAGGACCGGCCCCCTGCCGCATGGCCATCGGCCCTCCCGTGTCAACGCGTGCGGTGTGCTGTGCAGGCTGTGATGCCGACGGTACCCGCCGTGAGACGGGCCGGGGGACCTCTTTGCGGATGTCCGGAAAGCGGCGTCCTCCCCGTGTCCTCAAAGAAGTCCTTCGAGGGACCTTGCGCGCCCTCGATACGCTCCCCGCGCGCCCCCGGACCCGATCGAGGCCGGTCCTCGGGTGTCGATTTTCGATCACCGCCGACCCCTGCTAATGTTTCCCACGCAACGCAAGCGCCGCTAGCTCAGTTGGTTAGAGCAGCTGACTCTTAATCAGCGGGTCCGGGGTTCGAGTCCCTGGCGGCGCACCGCAAGAAAGTTGTACGACAAGGGCGTTCTTCCATTCGGAAGAGCGCCCTTGTTCGTTTCGCCTGTCCGGTGAGCCATATCCGGCAGCACGCACGCGTGGGCGCCCGTCGTGATCTCGACGGACGCGTGCCGCGGCGTCGCGGAGCCGGCCTTCGTGTCCCCGACGGCGGCATGCGCCGACGTGGATGCGCGCCCTCGCGCCGCTCCCCGAGGACGTAATCTCGCGCCGGTGCCGGGGGCGGGCGAGGGCCGAACCGCTCGGACCGGTGGTCGGTGGCGCGCGCACCGGGCGGGGGTGGACCCCGAGGTGGTTGGGTCCATAGCCTGGGCGGGTTGCTGGATGATCTTCGATCGCGTTGCGGGACAAGGGGATTCGATTCGATGACCGCTCTGGACGTGCCCGACATACTTTCGCCCGAGTTCGCCGCCGATCCGTATCCCCTCTACCGGAGCATGCGGGACGAACACCCGCTGCTGTGGCACGAAGGCATGCAGAGTTGGATCATCTCGCGCTACGCGGACCTCGAACGGGCTTTCAAGGAGCCGGTGTTCACCACCGACAACTACGACTGGCAACTGGAGCCCGTGCACGGGCGGACCATCCTGCAGATGAGCGGGCGCGAACACGCGGTGCGGCGCGCGCTGGTGGCACCCGCGTTTCGCGGAAACACCCTCCAGGAAACGTTCATGCCGGTGATCGAGCGCAACGCCCGACGGCTGGTGGACGCCTTCCGCGCGCGCGGATCGGTGGACCTGGTACCGGAGTTCGCCCAGCGCTTCCCGGTGAACGTGATCGCCGACATGCTCGGCCTGGACCAGGCCGACCACGAGCGTTTCCAGGGTTGGTACACGTCGGTCATCGCGTTCCTGGGCAACCTGAGCCAGGACCCCGGTGTGGCCGCCGCCGGGCTGCGCACCCGGGACGAGTTCGCCGCGTACATGTTGCCGCTGATCGCCGAGCGCCGGGCCGATCCGGGCGAGGACCTGCTGTCCACGCTGTGCCTGGCCGAGATCGACGGCACCCGGATGAGCGACGAGGACATCAAGGCGTTCTGCAGCCTGCTGCTCGCCGCCGGCGGCGAGACGACGGACAAGGCGATCGCGAGCCTGTTCAAGAACCTGCTCGAACACCCCGACCAACTCGCCGCGGTGCGCGCGGACCGCTCGCTGATCCCGCGGGCGTTCGCCGAGACGTTGCGCTACTCGCCGCCGGTGCACATGATCATGCGCCAACCCGCCGAGGACGTCGAACTCGCCGGCGGAGTGGTGCCCGCGGGCAGCACGCTCACCTGCCTGATCGGCGCGGCGAACCGGGACGACCGGCGCTACGCGCACCCCGACCGGTTCGACATCTTCCGCGAGGACCTGACTGCCGGGACCGCCTTCTCCGCGGCGGCCGACCATCTGTCCTTCGCGCTCGGCCGGCACTTCTGCGTCGGCGCGCTGCTCGCGGCGGCCGAGGTCGAGGTGGGCGCCAACCAGCTTCTGGACGCGATGCCCGACCTGGCCTTCGCCCCGGGCTTCGCCCCCGCCGAGGCGGGCGTGTTCACCCGCGGCCCGGTCGCGCTGCCGGTCACCTTCACCCCGGTGGCCTGAGCCGCGCGGTCCCGGGGACGGGCCACCCGCCCGTCCCCGCGCCGACCCGGGATCACCCCACGTACGCCGGGGTGAACTCGACCGGAAGGTTCTCCAGACCGCGCATCCACACCGAGTCGCGCCAGACCAGCTCCCGGGTGGGCACCGACAGGTTGACGTCGGGCAGCCGGTCGAGCAGCACCTCGATCGCCGCCCGCGCGATCACCTCGGCCAACTCGGGCGCCGGGTACGGGCAGCGGTGCTCGCCGTGGCTGAACGACATGTGCGCGCTGTTCCCCGCCGCGCCGGCGTGCGAGTCGGGCCGCACCTGAGGGTCGGTGTTGGCCGCGGACAGCCCGAGCACCAGCAGATCGCCGGCCTTGATCTTCTGCCCGCCGAGCACCGTCGAGCGCACCGCCCAGCGGCCGATGAAGTTCTGTGTCGGGGTGTCCTCCCACAACACCTCGTTCAGCGCCTGTCCGACGCTGCGCCGGCCGCCGGACAGGGTCAGCGCGAAACGGTCGTCGGTCAGCATCAGCCGCAGCGTGTTGCCGATCCAGTTCGCGGTGGGCTGCTGGGCGGCGGCCATCACCACGAGCATGTCCTGGATCAGTTCCTCCTCGGCCAGCTCGGCCGGGTGCACCAGCAGCCGCGACGGCACGTCGGCGCCCGGCCGTTCGCGCTTGCGCTCCAGCAGTCGGGCCATCGTGTCCCGCACCCGCAGGTACGCCTCCACCGCGCCCTCGCCGCCGTCCAACGAGCCGGCCAGGTCCCGGACCAGATCCGGGGTCTCCTCCTCGGGCAGCCCGAACAGCCGGGCCACCACCAGCGAGGGCAGCCGGTGCGCGTAGTCCGCCATCAACTCGGCCTCGCCCACCCCGGCGAAGTCGTCGACCAGCCGGTCCGCGATCCGCTCGGCCTGGGCGCGCAGTTCGAACTGGTCCACCGCCGCGAGCGCGTCGCTGATCGCGCCGGCCCGGCGCCGGTGCTCGGGCCCCTCGGTGAACATCACCGACGGCTGATAGCCGACGAACGGCATCAGCGGCCAGTCCGGCGCGATCCGGTCCCACGCGTGCCAGCGCCGCGAGTCGCGGGCGAACATCTGGTCGTTCGCCGTGACATGGTGCACCTCGCGGTAGCCGAGCACGAACCACGCGGGGATGTCGCCGTCGAGCAGGATCGGTGCCACCGAGCCGTGCTCCTGCCGCAGTTTGCGGTACATCCCGTGCGGGTCCTGCCACAACCCCGGGCCGGACAACCGCGCGGCACCCTCGTGCGAGGGGTCGAGGGCCGGCCCGCCGCCCGCGTGCGCGGGGCAACCCTCCGGCGGCGCGGGGGCGTTCGGGTCGTTGAGGTCCGAAGGCGTGGTCACAGGGCGTGCTCCCGGGCGAAGGACAACGTGTAGAGGTGGTTCACCAGCGCGATCAGCACGGCCTTGCTGGACTCCCGGCTGCGCGCGTCGCAGTCGACCATCGGGATCTCCGCGGGCAGGGACAGCGCGTCGCGCACCTCCTCCAGCGTGTGCTCGGGCGGCCCGAAGTTGTTGCGCGCCAGGACGAACGGCATGCCGTGGTGCTCCAGCCGGTCGATCGCGTACCACGAGTCCTCGAGCCGCCTGGGGTCGACCAGCACGACCGCGCCGAGCGTGCCCGAGAACAGCCGGTCCCACAGGAACCAGAAGCGCTCCTGCCCGGGGGCGCCGAACAGGTACAGCACCATCTCGTCGTTGAGCGAGATCCGACCGAAGTCGAAGGCGACCGTGGTGGTGGTCTTGCCGTCCGCGCCGCGCGCGTCGTCGATGCCCACACCCGCCCGGGTCATCGTCTCCTCGGTGTTGAGCGGACGTATCTCGCTCACCGAGCGCACCATCGTCGTCTTGCCGACGCCGAACCCGCCCACGATGGCGATCTTGAGCCCGTCGCTCGCGGTGCTCGCCAGGGGGGTACGCACGGCCGGCTCGGACGTGGCGAGCTCAGAGGTTGTGGAGTCCAACGAGCACCTGCTTCAGGATCTCGGTATCGGGTAGTTGCGCCCGGCGCGGGGACAGGCGCGGGTGCCGCGCGGTGATTCGTCCCGTGTCGAGCAGGTCGCAGAGCAGGATCTTCACCACGCCCACGGGCAGACCCAGTTCGGCGGCGATCTCCACCACGGCGGTCGGCCGATCGCACATCCGCAGGATCCGCACGTGCTCGGACTGCATGCCCGGCGTGGGTTCGCACTCGCTGACGATCAGGGTGACCAGGTCGAACGCGTCCTCGTCGGCGCGCGTTCGACCGTTGGTGACCGTGTACAGCCGGTCCGGATCGCCGCTGTCGACTGGCCGCCGGATCATGCCGATCGGCCGCCTTCGTCGAAGTTCCGAGCCGGTGTGCTCAGATACTCGCCGATCTGCTCGACCAACTCGTTCATGTTGTGGCCCACCACCCCGGCGTCCGCGTCGTCGTCCGCGATCACCGCGAGGTGCGCGCCCTCGCCCGCCTCGACGATGAACAGGATGCCGCCGTGGAACTCGGTCATCGACTGGCGCACGCCGCCGCTGCCGTCGCCGAACTCGATCGACGCGCCGTGCGACAGGCTCTGGATGCCGGACGCGATGGCGGCGAGCTGGTCGGCCTGGTCGATCGTGAGCCCGCCGGTACGGCACAGCTTCAGGCCGTCCTTGGACAACACCAGCGAGTGCCGCGTGCCCGGGGTGCGCTCGATCAGGTTCTCCAGGAGCCAGTCGAGATCACGCTCGGACCGCCGTTGCGGGTCGGTCCGCTGCGCTTCGGTGCCGTGTGCTGTTGCGCTCATAGGGCTTCCGGGGTGGACATCGATCGGATGCCCGCCCCCGCCTCCGTTCTCTCGTTGCGTACCACCCGGCGAAGGGGCGATCAGGACTTGTCGTCGGGGGACGCCGTCACGTCCCGACCCGGTCGTTCGCCCTGTACCGCCTGGCGGAACGCGCCGAAGCGGGCCCCGGGCGCGGGGCGCGATCTGCTCTCGCGGGAGCCGGCGTCCGAGCGCGACTCGGCCCGCTCGGCCGCCCTGGCCGCGGCGGCCAGGGTCTGTCCGGGTCGGCGCTTGGCCAACCCGGAGAGCGTGGGCGCGGACGCCGGCTCGGCTCCCCGCTCGGACACCGAGGGCGCCGCGGGAGTCACGGGCGCCGCGGCGGTTTCCGCGATCGCCCGGGGCGCGGGCACCGCCGGCGCCGCCTCGACGGGGTTCGCCCGCCCCGAACGCACCGCGGGCGCGGCCCGCTTGCGCGGCTCGGGCCGGATTTCGCCGACCAACTGCCGCGGAATCATCACCACGACGCCGGTGCCGCCGCGCGAGGACGGCCGGAAGGACACGGTCAGCCCGTGCTTGCGGGCCAGACAGCCCACCACGGCCAGCCCCAGGCGCGTCCCGGACAGTGTGGTCAGGTCCAACACGTCGGCCGAGACCGCCTGTTCGGCCCGCCGCAGGGCGAACTCGCCCATCACCAGGCCGCCGTCCTCCACCGTGACCACGACGCCCGCCGGCACGTCCTCGACGTAGACGTGCACCTGCTCGGAGGGCGGCGAGAACTTGGTCGCGTTGTCCATCAGTTCGGCCAGCGCGTGCATCACGCCCTCGGCCGCGTAGCCGGCCACCGCCGCCTCGCTGGTCGAGTGCACCCGCACCCGCTGGTAGGCGCTGATCCGGCCGACCGCGCCGCGCAGGATGCTCTCCATCACGATCGGCTTGGTCCAGCGCCGCCCCGAACGCGCGCCGGTGAGTACCGCGATGCTGTCCGCGAGCCGGCCCGCCTGGGCGGTGCTGTGGTCGAGCCGGAGCAGGTCGCCGAAGACCTCCTCGCCGTGCCGGCCCTCCATCTCGCGCAGGTCGGCGAGCATGCTGGTGGACAACGCCTGTACCCGGCCGGCGGCGTTCGCGCACGCCGACATCGCGGCGGCACGCATCCGTTCGCCCTGGCCCACCTCGCGGGCCACGGTGGTCAACATGCGCTCCAGCGCCTCGTGTTGCGGCGTGGGTACGCCGGCCAGGGCGGTCTCCACCGAGGCGCCGTCGCGCAACAGCGCCACCAGCGCGGGCAACGTCTGGTCGGCGACACGGGTCGCCTCGGCCTGGAACGCGGACATCCGGTCCCGGTTGGCGTCGTTCCAGCGGGCCGCGTCACCCTCCAACGTGGCGACCCTGGCGCGCAGCAGGTCCGCGGTCCCGATCGCGTAGACGGTGGCCGCGACCGCGATGGCCAACGCCAGCGCGACCGCCACGCCGCCCACCGCGACGGTGGTGCGATGCTTCGAGCCGACGGCCGACACCGCCCACACGACCGCGCCTGCGGTACAGATCGACACGACCGCGAAGGCGAGCAGTGGCCGCCCCATCGGGGGTCGTTCGGACCGGGCGCGAGGGGGCATGTCTACTGCTGACATCAAGCGGATCCTCGTTGCCGGGGGCTGGTCGGGCGTGAGCCTACCGGGCCGGATCCGGACGTGCCCAACACCGACCTTCCGGACGCATGCGTAGCCTGACGTGTCGCCAACTGGACTGATATGTCCGTGAGTTACCCATCTCTCCGGCGGCCGATCGAACCGGCGCAAACCCCTGTCGAGAGCGAATCCGGCCACGTCCGACCGAATTCGCCACCCACGCCCGCCACCCCCCGCACAGCCGCACGCGACCAGCCGCGAGGCCGGGCGAACCCCCCTCGGCGGTGACCAGTCTCACGTACGGAGGACCCGAGAAAAGGCCGCGCGGCCGGCCCGCGCACGACCCACGAGCGCCCGCGGCCGACCTCGAAGGCCACCCGCTATATAGGGGAGACGCCGAGGAGCGGATGGCGGTGCGACGCCAATACCCTCTCCACCCGTTCTCGCGCAAGTACACCGAACGCCGTCTCCGCGCCGGCCGCGCCGAACGCACCACCGACGCGGGCGCCGCGACCCCGGTCGATCCGCCGATTCATCGGCCCGCAATCCGCCGCACAACCGACGCACCACCTTCGCCGGCGACGGCCGGCACCGGGCGCGCGGGCCGCCCGGCCGAAGGCCCGCCCACCAAAACGAGACGTACATCACATCCTTCGGAGAGCAACCTGAGACCCCCTCCGGAAGTCAATGATGCGGAGACTCGCGTCGCGCGGCCTCCGTCTTCTCGACCCGTTGTGAAGGGAATCCCGAAACGTGGCAGGTAAAGCGATGCGACGGCGCACCGTTCCGGCCGTTCTGATCGCCGGCGCGATCCTGTTCACGGGGGCCTGCGGGCTGCTGGGCGGCGACGACAAGGGCGACAAGACGAGCAACGCGGGCAGCGAGTCCAAGATCACCCCCGGCACCCCCGGCGGCGCCCCGGGCACCGAGTCCGGCAAACCTCCCGAGCCGGCCAAGGGGGCCGCGCCGCAGGTGACCACGACCCCCGAGGACGGCGCCACCGGCGTCGACCTCGCCGATCCGCTGACCTTCGCGATCGAGGGCGGCAAGGTCTCCGCGGTCAAGGTGACCAACGCGAAGGGCGAACAGGTCGACGGCACGCTGGCGCCCGACGGTAAGTCCTGGAAGCCGAAGGTCCCGTTCACCCCCGGCGGCCAGTACACGGTGAGCACCACCGCCACCAACGCGGACAACCAGCCGACCACGGTCTCCACCAGGTTCACCACCCAGACGCTGGGCAAGGAGGTGACCGCCTCGATCTTCCCCGACGGTGGGACCGTCGGCGTCGGTCAGCCCGTCTCGGTGCGCTTCGACCGGCCGATCACCAACAAGGCCGAGGCGGAGAAGGCGATGAAGGTCACCGCGACGCCCGCGGTGTCCGGCGCGTGGCATTGGTTCGGCAACACCCGGGTGGAGTGGCGGCCCAAGGACTATTGGAAGGCCGGCACCAAGGTCAAGGTGGACCTCAACCTGCGCGGCGCCGACCTCGGCGGCGGCGCGGGCTCCAAGCAGTACAAGAGCTTCAACTTCGCGATCGGCAACGTCGCCCGGATCTCCACCGTCGACGTGGCGAGCAAGACGATGACCACCACCGAGAACGGCAAGGTGGTCAGGACCATCAAGGTCACCACCGGCGAGTCCCCCAAGTACGACACCTGGGGCGGCGTGATGGTGGTGATGGAGAAGTACGAGAAGACCCGGATGAACTCGGCGACCGTGGGCCTGGGCAAGGAGTACGACATCGCGGACGTCCCGTGGGCCGTCCGGATCACCACCTCGGGCACGTTCGTGCACGGCAACTACTGGTACGACAAGGCCAATCCGCCGTTCGGCCGGGCCAACACCAGCCACGGCTGCGTGAGCATGACGCCCGAGGACGCCAAGTGGTTCTACGACCACGCCGATCGCGGCGACGTGGTCAAGGTGGTCAATTCCAAGGAGCGCGCGGTCGCGGCCGACAACGGTTACGGCGCGTGGAACCTGAGCTGGTCCCAGTGGTTGGCCGGCAGCGCGACCAAGGAGTGACCCCGGGCGTGACGCGCCCGACAACGATTGAGACCTCGATCACAGGGTCCCTCGTGCAACGGCCACGCGGCCGGCGGCGTCCCTCAGGTGAATCCACCTGATCGGACGGCTGAGCCCGGGGGGCCCTTTTCATGACCGGTATCACCCAGCGTGTCGGGGTCGCCGCGTTCGTCGCGGCGACCCTGTTGTTGACCGGAGCCTGTAGCAAGGACGACGCGAAGAAGTCGGCGGACCCGGCGAAGGCGGCCGGCGAGAACCGCGCCGGCCCGGCCGAGCCCGCCGTGGTCACCCTGACCCCCGTGGACAAGGCCACCGGCGTCGACCCGGGCGCGCCGGTGAAGATCGCGGTCGGCGGCGGCAAGGTGTCCGAGGTCAAGGTGACCAACGCGAGCGGCGAGAGCGTCGACGGCGCGCTGAGCGGCGACTCCTGGAAGCCGAAGGTGCCGTTCATGTACGGCGGCAAGTACACGGTCACCGCCACCGCCACCAACGCGGAGAACAAGCCGACCGTCGCCAACGCGGCGTTCACCGTGCTCAATCCGACGCAGGCGGCCACCGCCACCTTCATGCCGGACGCGGACGCCACGGTCGGCGTGGGCCAGCCGGTGTCGATCACCTTCGACCAGCCGGTGAAGAACCGCAAGGTGGTGCAGGAGGCGATCAAGGTCACCGCCACGCCCGCCGTCGAGGGCGCCTGGCACTGGTTCGGCAACTCGCGCGTGGACTGGCGGCCGAAGGAGTACTGGCCGACCGGCACCCAGGTGAAGGTGGACCTCAACCTGCGCGGCGTGGACCTCGGCGGCGGGGTGATGTCCAAGCAGTTCAAGAGCTTCGGCTTCAAGGTCGCGGACACCAAGCGCATCGCCGTGGTGGACGCCAACGCGCACACGATGACCGTCTCCGAGAACGACCAGGTGGTCAAGACGATCCCGATCACCGCGGGCGAGGACCCCAAGTACACGACGTGGAACGGGATCATGGTGATGGAGGAGCGCTACCCCACGCTCGACATGAACTCGCAGACCGTCGGCCTGGGCAACGAGTACGACCAAAAGGCCGTGCCGTACGCGATGCGGATCACCGAGTCGGGCACGTTCCTGCACGCCAACACGTGG
The DNA here is from genome assembly GCF_003967355.1 of Embleya hyalina. GTDB lineage: Bacteria > Actinomycetota > Actinomycetes > Streptomycetales > Streptomycetaceae > Embleya > Embleya hyalina. Next base: position 25,164 of record NZ_BIFH01000051.1, read on the forward strand.
ACCACGGTCAACCCGTTCGGCAACGCCAACACCAGCCACGGCTGCGTCTCCATGACGCTGGAGAACGCCAAGTGGATGTACGAGCGTTCGATCCGCGGGGACATCGTGCAGGTCAAGGGCAACGACGAGAAGCCGGTGGCGGCCGACAACGGCTACGGCGCGTGGAACCTGACCTGGGAGCAGTGGACGGCCGGCAACTGACGCGCGGTGCGGCCGGACCCGACACCGGGTCCGGCCGCACCCGGGCCCGTCGTGCCCCGGGTCGACCGCTCCGCGCCAACCGTGCCGGTGGTCGGCGGTACATGTGCCCTACACCCGGGCGTGACCCATCCCACGTGGACGCCCGGGGCCGAATGAGCGTATGAACTGTTGAACACACCAACCATGTGGGTACGCCTGCCACGGGAGCACCCCACCCCTCCCGGTGAATCGAGGCAGCCGTGTGTTGGAGCGCCGGTACGGACCTCGTGATGGGCAGTGCCATCACGGCGGTCGGCATAGCGAGCGTCGCCTCCGTGCGACGGATCAACGATCTGCCGATGGCGCTGCTGCCGGTCGTCCTGGGCGCCCATCAGCTCATCGAGGCGGTGGTGTGGCAGGGCGAGACGGGTGACGTGTCGGCGGGTACCGCCGAGATCGCGCGCGAGGCCTGGGCGGTGATCGCCTTCCCGCTGTTGCCCGCCTTCGTCCCGCTCGCGGTGCTGGCCGCCCAGTGGCCGCTCGCCCGGGGCCGGGAGCGGGTCCGGGCCACGTTCTTCATCGTGCTCGGCCTGGTGGTCGCGGGCGCCCTCGGGCACGCGCTCGTCTCACGCCCGGTGAACGCCGAGATCTGCGGGAACACCGTGCGCTATTCGGTGGGCATCCCCGCCGCCCCGTGGGTGATCGCCGGCTATCTGGTCGCCACCCTCGGCTCGTTGTTGTTGGCCCGGGACCGACTGTTGCGGCTCCTGGGCCTGGTCTGCGCCGTCGGCGCGGCGATCACCATGCGCCTGTGGTTCCACGCGTTCGCGTCGACGTGGTGCGCGGTCGCGGCCGCGGCGAGCGTGATCGTGCTGTGGTGGGTACGCTCCCGGCGCCCCGCGCCACCGGGGAGCGCGGGCTCGTCGCCCGGACCCGTGTCCGAGCTGGTGCGCTGAGCCGGCGGCCCGGGGCGGCCCCGGGCCGCCGCGCGGCTCAGGGCAGGAGCAGCGAACTGTCCCCGAACTCGTGCCACAGGTAGTCCTCGGCCAGCGCCGCGTCGTAGGCCCTGCGCACCGCCGCCCGGCCCACCACCGCCTCCAGGAGCAGCAGGTGGGTGGCCTCGGGCGCGTGCAGGCCGCTGATCACGCCGTCGACCACCCGGGCCGGGCGGTCCGGGCCGAGCATCAGGTCGGTCCAGCCGCTCGTGGCCGCGATCTCGCCGTCGGGGCCCACCGCCGACTCCAGGGCCCGGGTCACGGTGGTGCCCACCGCGATCACCCGGCGGGCCCGGCGCACCAGGTGCGCGGTGCTCTCCGGCACGGCGAACCACTCGCGCAGCGGCGGTTCGCCGACCTCCTGGGAGGACACTCCGGTGTGCAGCACGATCGGCGCGACGGTGACCCCGCGGGTGATCAGGTCGACCACCAGCTCGTGGGTGAACGGCCGCCCGGCGCTGGGCATCTCGGCGCTGCCCTCGTCCCGGGCGAAGATCGTCTGATACGCCGTCAGCGGCCAGCGCTCGCGCACGTGGGCGTAGCTGATCGGTCGGCCGCGGTCGGCCAGGAAGGTCTCCACCCGGGCGTGCGGCACGGTGATCCGGGCCTTCCACAACCGCTGGGGGGTGTGCTCGTGCGGATACGGGTCCAGGAGCAGCGCCATGCCGCACCGGGTGCCGGGGAAGCGCACCGCCTCGAATCGGCGCACCCCGGCCACCGGCCCGGGCGTACCGTCGGTGTGCCGGAGTTCGAGGATCCAGGTCTCCTCGTCGAGCCGGGTGGCGAAGTGCACGGTGACCGGCGAGCCGTCGGCGCGGTAGCCGTCCACCGCGGCGGGCAGCGTCGCGGAGGTGTTCACCACGAGCAGGTCGCCCGGTCCCAGGTGCCGTCCCAGGTCGCGGAAGACGGTGTGCTCGACCCGCTCCCCCGCGTGCACGAGCAGCCGGACCCCGTCCCGCGCGAGTCCCCGCGCCTCGGCGGGTTCGGTCGCCTCGTGCACGGTCGCGGTGGTCACGAGATCACCGCCGGGGCGAACTCGGCGACCGTGTACCGTCCGCTCGCGGGACGCTCGTCGCACAGCCGCAGCAGGGCCGGCACCACGGTCTCGGGGTTCGGGCGGTCCGAGACGTCCTCGCCGGGGAACGCCCGTTGATGCAGGTCGGTGTTCATGTCCCCGGGGTCGAACGCGTACACGTCCAGGTCCGGGTTCTCGGCGGCCAGCGTCGCGCCGACGTGGTCGAGGGCGGCCTTGGCCGAGCCGTAGCCGCCCCAGCCGGGATAGGCGTTGACGGCGGCGTCCGAGCTGATGTTCACCACCGCGCCGCGGTCGCCGTCGAGCAGGAACGGCAGGGTGAGTCGGGTCAGCGCCAGCGGCGCGAACACGTTCACCTCGTACACCCGGACCAGGTCGGCCGGGGGGTGGTCGGCGAGCGGCGGCAGCGGGCTCGGCCCGAGCACGCTCGCGTTGTTGACGAGCAGGTCGAGGCGACCGGACTCGCGGACCACGTCGCGCAGTTCGCGACGGTGCGCGGGATCGGTCACGTCGCCGGCGACGGCGATCACGTCGGCGTCGCCCAGAGCGCGGAGTTCGCGGGCGGCCCGATCCAGGTCGGCGGCGCCGCGGGCGTCCAGGACCAGCGTCCAGGAGCGGAGGGCGAGCGCGCGGGCCAGGGCCAGGCCGAGGCCGCGCGAAGCGCCGGTGACGAGTGCGACAGGCATGGTGTTCTCCAGGGGAATTCCACACCCCACCCGGTGATGGGCTGCCCCTCTACACTGCAAGTTCAAGTGCACTTCAGGTCAAGCGACCGGGAGGCGCATCGCACGAAACTTCGGACGAGACCTGGGAGACGGTGTGCTCACCGGAACGGACCTGTTGACGGTCGGGCAGATGACCGCGCGCAGCGGATTCGCGGCATCCGCGCTGCGCTATTACGAGGCCGAGGGCCTGATCACCGCGAGTCGCACGACGGGCGGGCAACGCCGGTACGAGCGCCACATCCTGCGCCGGCTGGCGTTCATCCGCGCGGCGCAGAACATCGGCCTGTCGCTGGAGGAGATCCGGTCCGCGCTGAGCAATCTCCCGGAGGGGCGCACCCCCACCCCCGCCGACTGGGCCAAGATCAGCCGGGCCTGGCGCGGTCGCCTGGAGGAGGAGATCGAGGCCCTGGTACGACTGCGCGACGGCCTGGAGCAGTGCATCGGCTGCGGGTGCCTGTCGATGAAGCGCTGCCGGATCTCCAACCCCGACGACCAGGCCGCCCGCTACGGCTCCGGCGCGGTGACCCTGCCGGAACTGCTGCGCGAGGACCGGCGCCACCCACACGGCTGACGCCGACCGGGCGGGGTGACGCCCCCGCCCGGCCGACGGTCGGTCCTCAGTGGCGGTCGCGCACCACCGCGGCCGGCCGCGCGCCGGGCGCACCCGGCGCGGCCGGAGCCGCGGGTGCCGGGGGCGCCCCGAGCGCCGCCCAGTCCGGCTTCGCGCCGACGTCGAAGGTACGCAGCTTCGCCAGCACCGCCGGATCCTGCGCGTCGAGCCAGTCCACCAGGTCGTGGAAGCTCACGCACCTGGTCTCGGGCCGTGCGCAGGCCGTGCGCATCGCGCGTTCGACGGCCTTCATGTAGATGCCGCCGTTCCACCCCTCGAAGTGGTTACCGATCAGCAGCGGCGCCCGGTTGCCGGTGTACGCGCGGTCGAAGCCCGCCATGTAGCTCGCGTACGCCTGGTCCTCCCACTCGCCGAACCTGGCCGGGTCGCCCTTGACCGTGCGCGACTGGTTGAACATCACGTTGTAGTCCATCGACAGCACCTCGAACCGGCGCCCCGGCAGCGGGATCTGCTGGAGCGGCAGGTCCCACACCCCGTTCACCTTGTCCGGCCACACCTGCCGCCCGCCGGGCGAACTCGCGTCGTAGCGGAAGCCGAGCGAGGGTTCGGCCGCGAGCAGCGCCTTCTGTCCCTCCAGGCACGGTGCCCGGCCGCCGATGAGTTCCTTGTCGTAGTCGAACGGCAGCGCCGGCAGGTCGGCCCAGCCGGTGTTGGTCTTCCAGTTCTTCACGAACGCGCGAGCCTGATCCACCTCGCTGCGCCAGTCGTCGGCCGACCACGAACCGCCGCCGGTGGGACCGCAGAAGTGTCCGTTGAAGTGGGTGCCGATCTCGTGGCCCTCCTGCCACGCGGCGCCGAGCTGCTCCAGCGTCATCCGCAGGTGGGCGTCGTCGAGATAGCCGATGTCGGAGGCGCCGATCGGCTTGTGTGGCGGCTGATACCTGGCCTTCCCGGCCTCGGGCAGCACGTACACCCCGGACAGGAACAGGGTCATCCTGGCGTTGCTCTCCTTGGCCACCTGGCGGAAGCGGGAGAACAGCTTCTTGTCGTCCTCGCCCGCGCCGTCCCAGGAGAAGACCACGAACTGCGGCGGGATCGCGCCCGGGGCCAGCTTCTCCGGCCGGGGCCGATTCGGCTGCTCGCCGGTGTTCGAGGTCGAGCCGTCGCCGATCAGCGTCACCGGGGGCCGCCCGGCCGGCCCCTGGGGAGGTCTCGCGGGCGCGGCGGCCTTCTGTTCGGGATCGCTCCCGTGCCCGCGGGCGAAGACGACGAAGCCGATGGCGGCGACCACCGCCACCACAAGGACGAGGACGGCCATGGTGCGGGATGATCGCACGAATACCCCAAATGATTGTAAATATAGGGAAATCGACAGCAGGCTAGATCGCCCGCCGACCGGTTCGTCGACCCGCCCCACCGGGGTCGGCCGGCACCACCACATGGGATGAACGGGTACGGCCACTCGGCCGCAGTGTGAGCGGCCGCACGGGCCGGTGCAGGTGTCGCGGGTCCCGGACCGGCAATGGATAGCCCCGAGCCGGTGGTTCGCCTCGGCACGGGGCGGACCCTGGGGTCCGCCCGGGGTCCGGTCGCCGGGCCCGGACCGAGAACCGGCCGATCCCGGAGGGGACATCGATGCGCGAGACGCTTCGGGACGCCAAACACACGCTGCTGCCGCCGCACGACGACCCGCACGCCCCGCTGCCGCCGCTGCTGATCGTGCTCACCGTGGTCACCGGCCTGGTGGACGCGCTCAGCTATCTCGAACTGGGCCGGGTGTTCGTCGCGAACATGACCGGCAACGTGGTCTTCACCGGCTTCGCCCTGGCCGGCGCCCCCGGCCTGTCGGTGGCCGCCTCGCTCGCCGCGCTCGGCGCGTTCCTGATCGGCGCGGCCGGCGGCGGCCGGCTCGGCGTGGTCTTCGGCGCGCGCCGCGTGCGCCTGCTGTGGGTGGGCGCCTCGGTACAGGCCGCCCTGCTCGCCGCGGCACTGATCGTCGCCGCCGCGGTGCACGGCCTGGGCACCGGCGAGCGCTACACCCTGATCCTGCTGCTCGGCCTGGCCATGGGCCTGCAGAACGCGGTGGCCCGGCGACTGGCCGTCCCGGACCTGACCACCACCGTGTTGTCCCAGACACTGACCGGCCTGGCCGCCGACATCCGCCGGCTCGGCGGCACCGGATCCCGGGCCGGTCGCCGACTGCTCTCCGCGATCGCGATGGCACTGGGCGCGTTCACCGGCGCGATACTCGTCCTGCGCGTGCACGTGCTGATCGCGTTCGCCGCGCCGGTCGCCCTGCTGATCGGCACCGCCGCCGTCGCCTACCGATTCGACCTGCGGGAACGGCGCGACCGAAACGCCGGGGAAACCGTTTGAGGTCCGCGGCGCACCCGAGGTAGCCTTGGCGGGTCACATTGTCGTCCGTCTGGATGGTCCGTTGCGCATCTGAGGTCAGGACATCGCGCCGCTCGAGCCCTTCGTGCTCGCGGTCGCGTTCTCGACCTCGGTGTGGCCGTCCCGGACGACTTTTTTGTCGACTGTCTCGTTCGTCGACCGTTTCCGGTGCCTCCCGATCCCGCCGCGCGGTGTCCCACGCGATCCGTACATCACCGCGTCCCGGGAGAATCCGCATGTCCATTCCGACCGCACCCGCGATCGTCTGCTCCGCCCTGTCCTTCGCCTGGCCCGACGGCACGCCCGTCTGCACCGACCTGGATCTGTCCATCGGCGGCGGGCGTACCGGCCTGGTCGGCGTCAACGGCGCGGGCAAATCCACCCTGCTCAAACTGATCGCGGGCGAACTGCGCCCCACCGCCGGGTCGATCGGCCTCGCCGGCGACCTCGGCTACCTGCCGCAACATCTCCCGCTGGACGCCGACCGGCGCGTCGACGACGTGCTCGGCATCGCCGACACGCGGGCCGCGCTGCACGCGATCGAGGCCGGCGACGCCGACGTCCGGCACTTCGACACCATCGGCGACGACTGGGACGTCGAGGAACGCGCGCGGGCCGGGCTCGACCGGCTCGGCCTGCCGCACGTCGACCTCGACCGCACCGTCGGCACCCTCTCCGGCGGCGAGTCGGTGCTGCTCGGGCTGGCCGCGCTGCTGCTGCGCCGACCGGAGATCCTGCTCCTGGACGAGCCGACCAACAACCTCGACGCGTCCGCGCGCGAGCGGCTGTACGACGCGGTGAGCCGGTACCCGGGGGTGCTCGTCGTGGTCAGCCACGACCGGGCGCTGCTCGATCTGGTCGACCGGATCGTCGAGTTGTTGCCGGACCGGGCCCGTACCCACAGCGGCAACCTCAGCTCCTACCTCGACATCCTGGAGCAGGAGCGGGAGACCGCCGAGCGGCTGGTCCGGGTCGCCCAGACCGACGTGCGCAAGCAGAAGCGCGAGTTGGCCGAGGCCCAGATCCGGCTGGCCCGCCGCCTGCGCACCGGCCGCAAGGCCCAACTGGAGGGCGGCATCCCCAAGATCGTGGCCGGCAACCTCAAACGCGGCGCGGAGGTCTCCGCCGGCAAGCTCAGGGGCACCCACGAGGGCCGCCTGGACGACGCCAGGAGCCGACTGTCCGAGGCCAGGGACGCGGTCCGCGAGGACAAGGAGATCCGGATCGAACTGCCCGAGACCGAGGTGCCGGCCGGCCGCACCGTGCTCACCGTCGAGGGCCTGAACACGGCGGACGCGCTCTACGGCCCGCACGGCGTGGACCTGATCGTACGCGGCCCGGAACGCGTCGCCCTGGTCGGCGACAACGGTTCGGGCAAGACCACCCTGCTCCGCCTGCTCACCGGCGCGGCGCAACCGGCCGAGGGCACGGTCCGGATCAACGTCGAGGGGGTGCGCCACCTGCCCCAGCGGCTGGACATCCTCGACGACGACGCCACCGTCCTGGCCAACGTGCGCCGCTTCGCGCCCGAGGCGACCGACGCGGAACTGCGCGGCCGGCTGGCCCGCTTCCTCTTCCGGGGCAACCGCCCGGAGCAGCGGGTGGGCACGCTGTCCGGCGGCGAACGGTTCCGCGCCGTCCTGGCCGCCCTGCTGTCCGCCGACCCGCCGCCGCACCTGCTGATCCTCGACGAGCCGACGAACAACCTGGACCTGGCGTCGGTGCGCCAACTCGAACAGGCCCTGGGCGCCTATCGCGGCGCACTGGTCGTGGTCAGCCACGACCGCCCGTTCCTGGAGGCGATCGGGATCACCCGGGAGCTGACCCTGCGCCGCGGCGAGGGCTTCGCCGTGCCCACCCCGGAGGGCGACGCCGAGACCCCGGAGGCCGAGCCGGTCGAGTAGCCCCGGCCGGCGCGCGGCGGGGGCGCACCGCTCACCCCTGCTCGCGCGCCGACTCCGGGTCGTTGCCCCGCCGGAGCGCGCGCACCGGCGCGCCCGGCCGCCAGGTCCGGACCACGATCTCCTGCCCCTCGAGCCCGACCGCGCTCACCTCGCCGAGTTCCACCCGAAACAGGTGGAACGGGGTGGGCGCGTCGGTCTCCCCGACGTATCGCCCCTTCAACTCCTCGTCGGTCTCCTCGATCGCGCGCCCGCTGACCCGGACGTCGCCGTGCGTCATCTCGGCCCCCTCCCCCGGGTTGGCGAACAGCGAGAACCTCGGGTCGCGCAGCAGGTCGCGCGCCTTGAGCGAACCCGGCATCATGCCCAGCCACATCTGCTCGAACCGGAAGTCGGCCTCCAGGCCGGTCAACCGCGGCGAGCCGTCCCGACGCAGCGTGCCCAGCACGTGGTGCTTGTACATCCCGAAGCGCTCGCGCACCGTCGTCGCGAACTCCGGTTCGGCCTTCTCGAACTCCGCCCAACTCGTCATGACACCCATGGTGCCCATCCATCCCTGACAACCGCCGGCAAGGATTCCGGGTTAGTTTCGGGTCATGCGATCCGGTCGACTGGTGGCACTGCTGCTGCACCTGCAGAACCGACCCGGCGGCGCGACCGCCGCCGAGCTGGCCGACGAGCTGGAGGTGTCGGTACGCACCGTGTACCGCGACGTCGCCGCGCTCCAGTCGTCCGGGGTGCCGCTGTGGACCGAGACCGGCCCGCGGGGCGGGATCCGACTGGTCGAGGGCTGGCGGACCCGGCTGGACGGGCTCACCGGCGACGAGGCCGCCGCGCTGTTCCTGTCCGGCGCGCCGCACGCCGCCGACGCGCTGGGCCTGGACACGGTCCTGGTGGCGGCCCAGACCAAGGTGATGGCCACCCTGCCGGCCGACCTGCGCACCCGGGCGAGCCGGGTGCGGCGGCGGTTCCACCTGGACGCGCCGGGGTGGTTCGCCCGGGACGAGGACGTCCCGCACCTGACCGGGATCGCCGGCGCGGTGTGGACCGGCCGGCGGATCGACGTGCGCTACGCCCGCCGCGACCGCGAGGTGACCCGCCGGCTCGACCCGCTCGGCCTCGTGCTCAAGGCCGGCGTCTGGTACCTGGTCGCCCGGCATCGCGTCGACATCCGCAGCTATCGCGTCTCGCGCGTGGTGGCCGCGAGCACCCGGCCGGAACGCTTCGAGCGGCCCGACGACTTCGACCTGAGCACCTGGTGGACGCACCACAACGACGACTTCGCCCGCTCGCTGATGCGGTTCGCCTGCGTGATCCGGGTGTCGCCGTTCGGCTCGGCGCAGCTGCCCCGGGTGTTCGGCCCGGTCGTCGCCGGGGACGCGCTCGCGACGGCCGGACCGCCCGACCCGCACGGATGGCGCGAGCTGCGCCTGTGGGCCGAGTCCGAGGAGGTCGCCACCGGTCAACTGGTCATGCTGGGAGCCGAGATGGAGGCGGTGTCGCCGCCGAGTCTGCGCCGGGCGGTGGCCGCCGTGGGCGCGGGCATCGCCACTCGCCACGGCGTACCCCAGGGTCCCCCCTGAGGCTGACGCCCCTCGTCTTCGGGCGCACGTCGCGGTGAATCCGACATTTGGGGAACCGCGGGCCGGATGCGGATCGTTGGCACCACGAGAATCAACGCAGCGTGATCACACGCGCACACACGTTCGGGAGCTACCCCACCGGTACGGGGCTCCCCTAGGGGCAAGGGTCGCTTGGCGGACCCCGGGTCCTCCCTGCGTAGGACGAGCGGGTCTGTCCTTGGAGAGGATTCGCCGCGACGCCTTCCCCCATACGGTGATCGAGTGCACTGCAAGAGCGGAGCGCGCCACCCTTCACCTCAACATGGGGGACAGACTCGTGACCACGGCCACGGCTGCCATGACCGACGCGGACTCCAGGGGCACCATCGCCGCCCGCGCGCAGCAGCTCACCAAGGCGTACGGCGAAGGCGAGACCCGAGTCGTCGCTCTCGACAGTGTGGACGTCCAGATCGGTCGCGGCCAGTTCACCGCGATCATGGGCCCCTCGGGCTCCGGCAAGTCGACCCTGATGCACTGCCTCGCCGGCCTCGACACCGCGACCAGCGGCAAGAGCTGGATCGGCAACACGGAGATCACGAGCCTGAAGGACAAGGCGCTCACCAAGCTCCGCCGCGACAACATCGGCTTCATCTTCCAGGCGTTCAACCTGCTTCCGACGCTGACCGCGCTGGAGAACATCACGCTGCCGATGGACATCGCCGGCCGCAAGCCCGACCGGGCCTGGCTGGACAACGTGATCGAGACCGTCGGCCTGCGCGACCGGCTCAAGCACCGTCCGACCGAGCTCTCCGGCGGTCAGCAGCAGCGTGTCGCCTGCGCCCGGGCGCTGGCCAGCCGGCCCGAGATCATCTTCGGCGACGAGCCGACCGGCAACCTGGACTCGCGCTCCGGCGCCGAGGTGCTGGGCTTCCTGCGGCGCAGCGTCAACGAACTCGGTCAGACCATCGTGATGGTCACCCACGACCCCAACGCGGCGTCCTACGCGGACCGGGTCCTGTTCCTGGCAGACGGTCGAATCGTCGACGAGATGCTGCGTCCCACGTCCGATGCCGTGTTGGAGCGCATGAAGCGCTTCGACGGTGCCCGGACCAGCTGAAACAGGCGGAGAGTCCCCCACCATGTTGAAAGCCACGTTCCGCAGCTTCCTGGCCCACAAGGGCCGAATGGTGCTGTCCGCCCTGGCGGTCCTGCTGTCGGTCGCGTTCGTCTCCGGCACCCTGGTCTTCACCGACACGATCACCAAGACCTTCGACGAGCTGTTCAAGTCCACCGCGTCGGACGTCTCGATCAAGCCCAAGTCCGAGTTCAGCAAGGAAGACCTCGCGCTCACCGGCGAGACGCCCGTCGTCCAGCGGTCGCTGATCGACAAGATCAAGAAGGTCGACGGCGTCAAGGAGGCGCACGGCAGCATCAGCCTCGAGTCGTTCACGATCGTCGACAAGAACAACAAGTCGGTGGGCCCGTCCAGCGGCGCGCCGACCATCGTCACCAACTGGTTCGAGACCGACCGCACGCCGGTCAAGATCACCAGTGGTGCCGCGCCCAAGGGCCCGGGCGAGGCGCTGATCGACTCCGACACGGCGAAGAAGAAGCACGTCAAGATCGGTGACCAGCTTCGGGCGATCGGGGCGAACGGCGAGTTCCCGTTCAAGATCAGCGGCATCCTCACCTTCACCGCCACCAACCCCGGCGCCGCGCTGCTCTCGTTCGACGACGCCACCGCCTCGCAGCGCCTGCTCGGCGACCCGAACGCCGTCACCTCGGTATCGGTGTCGGCCGCCGCCGGCGTCGCCGACAAGGACCTCAAGCAGCGGGTCGAGCAGGTGCTCAACGACCCGAAGAACTTCGAGGTCAAGACGGCCGCGGAGACGGCCAAGGAATCCAACGACCAGCTCGGCAGCTTCCTGAACGTGATGAAGTACGCGATGCTCGGCTTCGCCGGTGTCGCCGTCCTCGTCGGCGTCTTCCTGATCTTCAACACCTTCTCCATGCTGGTCGCCCAGCGCACCCGTGAACTGGGTCTGATGCGGGCGATCGGGGCGAGTCGGGCGGACGTGAACCGCTCGGTGCTCCTGGAGGCGGTCCTGCTCGGCGTGGTCGGCTCCACGCTCGGCCTGGCGGCGGGCCTCGGGCTGGCCGTCGGCCTCAAGGCGCTGATCAGCGCGGTCGGGATCAACCTCAAGGGCACGTCCCTGGTGATCAAGACCGCCACCCCGATCGTGGCCTACCTGGTCGGCGTGATCGTCACCGTGATCGCCGCGTACGTCCCGGCCCGCCGCGCGGGCAAGGTCGCCCCGATGGCGGCCCTGCGCGAGGCCGGCGCGCCGCCGCAGAAGTCGATCAAGACCCGCTCGGTGATCGGCGCGGTCCTGTTCGGTCTGGGCGCACTCGCGCTGGTCGCCGGAGCCACCTCGTCCAACGGTGGCCAGGGTGGCGGATTCGTGGGCCTGGGCGTGCTGTTCACGCTGCTCGGCTTCATCGTGCTGGCGCCGCTCCTGGCCCGCACCGTGGTCCCGGCGCTGGCCGCCTGGTACCCGAAGCTGTTCGGCTCGATGGGCCGGCTCAGCCGGGAGAACGCGCTGCGCAACCCGCGGCGTACCGGTGCCACCGCGTCGGCGATCATGATCGGTGTCGCCCTCGTCAGCGGTATGGCGGTCGCGGCCTCGTCCATGTCGGCCTCCTTCGACAAGCAGATCGACAAGTCGCTGGGCTCCGACTACACCATCCAGTCGCTGACCGGGACCTTCCCCGAGAACATCGTCGACGCGGCCCGCAAGACCCCCGGTGTCGGCGAGGTGGTCGCCTCGACCCTGACCAACGCGAACATCACCGCGGACGGCAAGTCCAAGAAGGACTTCGTCCTCGGCTCGGACCCGGGCATCGACGGCACGGTCAAGACCACCTACCTCCAGGGCAGCGGCGACGCGGCCATCTCGGCGGGCAAGGCGGCGATCGGCGAGGACTTCGCCAAGGACCACCACCTGGGCATCGGCGGCAAGATCGAACTCGGCTTCCCGAACGGGCAGAAGACCACGGTCGAGGTCGGCGCGATCCGCAAGAAGTCCGACGACATCATCGGCATGGGCGAGACGATCGTGATCCCGAACACGATCATGAAGAAGTTCGTCCCGAACGTGCAGTACCAGAGCGTCAGCATCAACGCGGCCAGTGGTCAGGACGCGACGAAGGTCGGCGCCGCGCTCAAGACGGCGCTCGAACCCTTCCCGCAGGTCAAGGCGCGTGACCAGAGCGACTACAAGGAACTGATCGGCAAGCAGATCGACACGTTCCTGTACCTGATCTACGGTCTGCTCGGCCTGGCGATCATCATCTCGATCCTGGGCGTGATCAACACGCTGGCGCTGTCGGTGGTCGAGCGCACCAGGGAGATCGGTCTGATGCGGGCGATCGGCGCCTCGCGGCGGCAGATCCGCCGGATGATCCGCCTGGAGTCCATGGTGATCGCGGTGTTCGGCGCCCTGGTCGGGCTCGCGCTCGGCATGGCGTGGGGCATCGGCGCCCAGCGCCTGCTGGCCAACCAGGGTCTGGACGTGCTCAAGGTCCCGTGGGGCACGGTCGTCGGCATCGTGATCGCCGCGGCGGTCGTCGGCCTGCTGGCCGCGGTGATGCCGGCCTTCCGGGCGGCACGGATGAACGTCCTGCGCGCCATCGCGACGGACTGACCCGGAGGGGCGACCCTCCCGACAGGCAGCCGGCTCCCCATCCTCCCCCCTTGGGGAGCCGGTGACCGAAGAGCCCCCCGCACCGCCTTGCGCAGGCGGTGCGGGGGGCTCTTTCGCGTCGGCGGGGCGGGTGTCAGGAGCGGGCGGCGGGGCCGGACTCCAGTGCCCGGCGGCAGAGTCGGTCGGCCTGGCGGGTGGTCTCCGGGAGGCGGTAGCGCGGGGTCAGGGCCAGCACGTGCGCGCAGGCCGTGTCCAGGTCGACGCCGTGGCCGATCGACACGAAGACCGGCTTGACCGCGTCACGGGTGCGCAGCGCGCGTCCGACCACGTCACCCTCGTACACCAGGTCGGCGGCCTCGCCGCGCGCCTGCCCGGGCGGCTCGTACGTCCCGACGAACTGCGTCTTGCCGACCCCGATGGTCGGGAGGCCGGTGAGCACGCCGAGGTGGCAGGCCAGCCCGAAGCGGCGCGGATGGGCCAGCCCCTGGCCGTCGCAGACCAGCAGGTCCGGTGCGGCGTCGAGGCGTTCGAGCGCGGCCAGCAGGGCCGGGATCTCCCGGAACGCGAACAGGCCCGGGACGTACGGGAAGGTCGCCACGCCGTGCACCACGGAGCTCTCCAGGACGGCGTGCGTCCGGGCGTCCAACACCACGACGGCGGCGGCCAGTTCGTCCGAGTCCTCGGCGTAGGCCACATCGAGGCCGGCGACCCGGCGCACCTCGCCCGGCTGCGGCCCCGGTCCGACCGTGTCCACCGTCGGCCGCAGCCGATCCTGCACGGCCAACGCCTCGGCGGCGGTCCGCGGCCACTCCTCGGCCGATGCGATCGCGGAAGAAGTGCTCATCCCGAGAACGTACCGCCGGCCTCCGGGGATGGAACCCGCCGGTGGGCTGTCGCGTCCACTCTGCGGGTGCGTACGACTCCGCGGGTGTGTACGACCGACGACGAGGGGGCAGGGCGATGGCGGTGCGGCGGTGGAGTGTGGGGGCGGTGATCGCGGCCGGGGTGGTTCTGGGGGTCTCGGGGTGTGGTGGATCCGGGGGTGATCCGTTCGTGGTGTCGGCGCCCTCGACGACGGCGCCGCCGGCTCGGGCGCACGCGACCAGGGTGGACACCGGCACCGTCGCCTTCGAGGTCCGCGCCGCCGGGGGCACCGATGCGGGCGCGCAGACCGTGACCACCCCGTGCGATCGGGTCCTGCTCGCGCTCGACGACGTCACGATCGAGTCCAACGAGGTGACCTGCAAGGCGCCGGGCGGCGCGCCCGGCAACGGGTGGCACGGCCTGTACCGCACGGCGGCCGACGTCCCGCCCGGCGCGGTGACCCAGACCGTGCGGACGCCGCTGGGTGAGGCGGTGCTGTTCACCCAGGAGTACTACGAGGCGACCAACTCGGTGCGGCGTTGGCGCGAGCCGGTCGCGATCGTGACCCTGGGCAACCCGCGTTCGCGCAACCATCCGACCCTCGTCGTACGCGCCGACAAGGGCAGGCTGGACCAGTCCCGGCTCGCCGGCTTCGTCCGCGTCAACCTGCTGCCCCTGGGGTGAGGTCCGCGGCCGGTGCCGGTGACGCAGAGGGTCCGGTGACGGCGAGGGTAAGGAACGCGCTCGGATCGGCATGGTGAACGCCAAGAGCGCGTCAACGCGGGCGCCGGCGGGTCGATTCGGGGCGAGGCTGAAGGCGGTCGAAAGGAGGCCGTCATGTTCGCCGTGCTGCGTCGGGTCACCGGAATTCGTCGTACCGTCGCGCTCCGCCGGACCGGTGGCCGGGGCGCCGAGGGCGGTCCGCAGGCCGTGGTGGTGCCGATCGTGCGCATGGACGCCGCCGCGGTCGCCGCGCTCGCGGCCGCGCGGGACATGGGCGGGCGGGCGATCGCGGTGCATGTGACGCGCCCCGGCGAACGGGCCGTTCGGGACGCGCTGGTGGACGCGTGGGACGCGGCCGGCGTGGACGCGCCGCTGAGCGTGGTCTTCGACGAGCGGGACCGGCTCGTCGAGGCGCTGGCGACGTTCGTCCGGGGTCTGCCGGAGCGCCGGGTGGCCGTGTTGGTGCCGGCCGCCGCCGACCCGGCCCGGGGGCGCGGACGGCACGACGTCCTGGTCGAGGCGCTGCGCGCGGAGGGTTGCGCGCTGCTGGTGGTCCGGGCCGAGGCCGCCGCGCCTCCGCCGCCCGCGCGCGACCCACTGGTCACCGCCGCCTGACGGGGCCGGCCGAAATCGGCGACCCTGTTGACCGGATTCGGCGCGCGACTAGGCTTCCGGGGCGTTGTGCCCATTCACCGGAGGCCGAAGTGACCGAGAGCAGAGCAGGCGGAGCGCCCGCGCGACGTGGCCCCGGCGAGTTGGAGTCCGAGATCCTGTCCCTGCTGTGGATGTCGCCGACGGCGATGGGCGCGGCCGCGGTGCAGGCACGGGTCTCCGGCGATCTGGCGTACACGACGGTGGTGACGATCCTGTCCCGCCTGCACGACAAGGGCGTGCTCCAGCGCACCAGGTC
This sequence comes from Embleya hyalina, assembly GCF_003967355.1. GTDB lineage: Bacteria > Actinomycetota > Actinomycetes > Streptomycetales > Streptomycetaceae > Embleya > Embleya hyalina. The sequence continues at coordinate 40,726 of NZ_BIFH01000051.1, forward strand.
GGGCCGGTCCTACGTGTACGCGCCGGTGTACGACGAGGCCGGGCTCGCCGCGCGGCGGATGCGCCAGGTGCTGGACAAGGAGGGCGACCGCCGCGCGGTCCTCGCCCGATTCGTCTCCGACCTGTCCACCGACGACGAGGCACTGCTGCGCCGACTGCTGGAAGAGGGCGGGTCCTAGTCGGGCGCACCGGCTCGTCCACCGACCCGGAAGCGCGTGGCAGATCTTCAGTAGGTCGGAAAGTCCGCCGTCGTCAACGCGAACCCGAAACCGGGCAGCGGCACGTCCTGGCCGAAGGCGTAGGCCGCGCGAGCGGTGTACTTGCCGCTCTTGGGCTCGAAGTTGACCACGATCGTGCCCTGGCGCGGGTCGACGATCAGGTAGACCGGGATGCGCATGCGCGGATAGTCGCGCAGCTTGGCCTCCCAGTCGTTCTCGGGGTTCGATCGGGACACGACCTCGACGACGAGTCGCAGGTCGGCGGCGGGAATGTGGTTCTCGATGGTGATGAGATCGTCTTCCGGAAAGACGCAGACATCGGGGTTGCGCCTTATCAGGTTGACATCGTCCAACACGTCGATTCCACCGTGCACCGCCATCCCGGCCCACTCGGGACGCCCGGCGATCCCCTGCTCGATGCGCATGCGCAGGCGACGCACGATGAACTCGTGGATGCCGGAGGGGCCGGTCATCATGACGAGGGTGCCATCGCTGATCTCGACCTTGTAATTGGACGGCGTGCGCATGCTCTCGGCGATGGCGGTCAGTCGGTCGAATTCCTCGCGGTCCATACTCCCCATGGTAGGTCGTACGTTTTCGAGATCGCGTTGCGTGGCGGGATGGTCACCCGGATGGGAACGGGCGTGCCCTCGAGGTTGACCCCCACGCGGGTCACCGGGAGACTTTCGGGTGTGGGGATCACGACGTGGGCTGCCGGCTTCGGCGGGCCTGTTGTCGCGCCTGTGATGCGGCGGCATCGGATCGCGCATCTTCCCGTTCCGCCCGGTATGCGCTGTCGGTAGGGCGCGCGCCGGCTTCGGTTTGTTGATGGGTCGTCATGTCTCGTGAACGTGCGGGGTTTCGGCGGTCCGCGCCCGCGTGCGCCCGCTTCGGATGACGTGTTTTTCATGCGAAGGCCGAAAGGGACACCACGCTCATGACCGCTGTAACCGTTTCCGTATCGCCCGTTGCCGCCCGAATCGGGGCCGTGGTCGAAGGAGTTCGCCTGGGCGGCGAGCTCGACTCGATCACGGTGGACACCGTCCGGGACGCACTGCACCGGCACAGGGTGATCTTCTTCCGCGACCAGCACCACCTGGACGACGCGGGTCAACTCGCCTTCGCCCGGCTCCTCGGCGAGCCGATCGGGCACCCGACCGCGTCCGCCGAGGGCGAGCTGATCGTGCCGATCGACACCGATCACGGGGTGGTCGCCGATCGTTGGCACACCGATGTCACGTTCGTTCCCGCCTATCCGCTCGCCTCCATCCTGCGCGCGGTGCGGTTGCCGGACGTGGGCGGGGATACGTTGTGGGCCGATACCGCGAGCGCCTACGCGGAACTGCCCGCTCCGCTGGCGGCGTTCGCGGATTCGCTGCGGGCGGTGCACAGCAATCGGCACGACTACGCGGCGGCCGACACGGATGTGGTGAGCGAGGCGCGGAAGGACTATCGGGAGTTGTTCGAGTCGACCGTGTACGAAACCGAGCACCCGGTCGTGCGGATACACCCGGTCACGGGTGAACGCACGCTGGTTCTGGGGGCGTTCGTGCGTCGGCTGGTGGGCTTCGACGCCGAGGACTCGGCGGCGTTGCTCGCGCTGTTCCGGAAGCACGTCACTCGGCCCGAGAACACCGTGCGGTGGCGGTGGCGGGCGGGTGACGTGGCGATCTGGGACAACCGGGCGACCCAGCATCGGGTGATCACCGACTTCGACGGGGCGCGGCGGTTGTTGCACCGGGTGACGATCGACGGGGACGTTCCGGTGGGGGTGGATGGTCGGCCCAGCCTCGCGCTTCTGCCTGTCCGCGAGGCGGTGGCCTAGGACGGCGGGCCTGGCCGGCTCAGGTCGGCCTGGGTCGGCTTGCCGTCCTCAAACGCCGGACGGGCTGATCGGCCCGGCCTTCGGCCGAGGCGGCCTCAAACGCCGGCCGGGCTGGAGTTTCGCCCGGTCGGCGTTTCGCCCGACGTTGCGGAGGTGGCACCGGACGCCGGCGTGGGTGGATTTGGCCTGCCGGCGTTTCAACCGACGTTGCGGAGGTGGCGCCGGACGATGTTTCGGGCCTGGTTGCGGGGTTGGCTCTGGACACCGGTGGGCGGCGGTTTGGGTCGCCGGCGTTTCGTCCGACGTTGCCGGGTGTGGCGCCGGACGTTGGTGGGCGGTTTTGTGTGTGGTGTTGGTCAGGTTGGGTTTCGGGTTGGTGTGCGGCGGCGGGTTGCCAGTTCGAGGAGGTGGTGGAGGGTGGCCTGCTTCGGGAGGGTTCGCGGGAGGCGGTCGCCGTAGGGGAGGCGGGAGCGGGCCTTGCGCCACAGGCGGTCCGGGAGGGTTTTGGGGTCCTGGTGGTAGCGGACCTTGGTGAGGAGTCGGCGGGCCTCCGCGTCGGCCGGGTTGAGGGCGAGGGTGACCGCCAAGTGTTCGGCGGCGGTGTTCCAGCGGGCGCTTCGGGCCGCCCGTACCGCGTCGTTGAAGTGGCGGTCGGCCAGTTCGACGAGGCCGGCGAGCGCGCCGAGGTCGCCGCCGCAGGCCGGGCAGCGGCCGGTCAGGTCGGCGATCCGGCGGCGGCACAGGGGGCAGGTGATCGCGAACGCCATGTCACTTCTCCAGGGAGTTCTTCGGGAGCCGCAGCCCGATGTGCGGGGAGCCCTCCCGGATCTGTTCCATCCAGCGGTCCGCCCGGGCCCGCAGCGGCATGATCCGACCCCGATAGATCTCCACGAGCCGCCGATTGCCCGCCGCCTCGTCCCGGACGTCCACCTCCGCCGCGTCCTCGGCGATCGTGTCCAACTCGCGCAGGAACGCGTCCGCGTCGACCCGGTGGAGGCCGCCGGACGCCTGGTCCATCTCCTGGATCGAGCGCCGCAGATACTCCACCTCCTGGAGCACCGCGACCTGGAACTCGGCCGCGGTGAACTGCTGCGGGGCACGGCCGCCGTGCAGCATGCGCTCGGCCGCGTTGATCCGGTCCCGGACCGCCTCGTTGGCCAGGTGCCAGTCCATCTTGTTGCCCGCCGCGTAGGCCGCCCGGCCGGTGGCGCGCAGGCCGGGGATCGCGCCGCGGAAGCGCTCCGCCTCGACCGGGTCGTGGTCCACCAGCCGGTCGGCGAGCCGGGCCAGGAAGGCCAGGTTGTCCTCGAACTCACCGATCGCCGGGTTCAGCGCGCTGCCCGCGGTGGTGGCCACGCGCAGGCCCTGGACCAGCGTCTCCGCCTCCAGGAGCTTGTGGTGGGTCTTGCTCGGGTCGATCCGCTCCCGGACCAGCTCGGCGAGTTCGGCGAGGAGGCGGTCCAGCGCCGGGCCGACCCGGATCGCGTCGGCCGGCGGGATCGCGTCGCGCTTCTCCGCCCATCCGGTCACCACCTGCCGGTGCCGCTCGGTCAGCTCCGGCCATCCCGGCACGGCCCGCTGCGGGATGTCGATCACCGCGCTGCCCTCCGCGCCCACCTGCGGCAGCCGCGCCTCGGCCCGGATCGTCCACCCGGTCTCGAACTCCAGGGTCACCTCGACGGTCGAACCGACCGACACGTCGGTCGGCAGGTCCCGGATCGAGACCTCGCCGATCGGCACCAGGCCCTCGACCAGGCCGACCCGCAGGCTGGACCCGTGGGACGCGGTCTCCAGGCGGAAGTCGGTGCGATAGGGCACCATCGTCCCGGCCCGCACCACCGCGTGCAGCCCGTCCACCAACTCGACCGAGAAGTCGTGCGCGAGCACGTCGCCGGTCGCGTCCGAGCGCGGCTTGTCGTCGGTGGTCACCTCCAGACGCCGGCTCTCGATCTCCCGGCCGTGCGCCGACACCTGCACGGTGAAACCGTTCTCGCCCTCGCGCAACGGCACGTCGGCGAACAGGAATCGGCCCTCCCCGTCGGCCGTCTCGGTCAGGTACACCAGGCCGTCGTCCGAGGTCAGCACCAGCTGTGCGGCGGCCGGCGAGGCGAGGTCGGGGCCGGCCAGGACCCGGCCGCCGATGTCCGTCTCCGGCGGCAGCGCCTCGGGGCGGTCCAGTTCCAGATGGCCGCTGCGACTCGGTACGTTCGCCGCCTTGAGCGCGGCGCCCAGCGCGACGCACAGGTCCGGGTTGAGCAGCCGGGGGCCGCGCCCGAAGTGCTCGGTGAGCATGGAGGCCACCAGCGGGATCCGGGACGAGCCGCCGACCATGACGATCTCGTCCAGGTCGGCGGCGGTCATCCCGGCGCGGGCCAGCGCGCGGTCGCAGTCGTCCAGGGTGCCGCGGATACGATCCGCGATCATCTCCTCGAACTCCTCGCGGCGTATGGGCAGTCCGATGTTCATCGGGGTGCCGCGCCGGTCCTCGCAGTACTGGCTGACGATCTCGGTCTCGGGATAGCGCGACAAGTCGTGCTTGGCACCCTCGGCGACGGAGAGCAACTGCGCCTCCACCTTGCCGTCGGCGGGGTTCTCCGAGTCGATCGCCAGGTCGTACTCGGGCAGTTGGGCCGCGATCCAGGACACGATCCGCCGGTCGAAGTCGAAGCCGCCCAGGTAGCGGTCGCCGCTGAACGAGCGGTTCTCGAAGCCGACTTCGGGGTCCCAGGTGACCACCGAGGTGTCGAAGGTGCCGCCGCCGAGGTCGTAGACCAGGAACGTCTGCGGCTCGGTCAGCTCGCGGGCCCGCTCGTGCGTGTACGCCAGCGCCGCGGCCACCGGCTCGATCAGCGTCTCGACCACCTCCAGGCCGGCCGCCTGACCCGCGCGCGTGGTCTCGTTCTTGGCCCGGGTCTCGAAGAACGCCGGGACGGTCACCACGGCCCGCTCCACCGGCACGCCCAGCACCTCCTCGGCCACCTGCTTGAGGTGGCGCAGGATGTGCGTGGACGCCTCCAGCGGGGTCAGCCGCGCGTGTCCGGCGGTGACCAGCTGGTCGGTGCCCATGTTGCGCTTGAAGAACATCGCGGGCGGCGCGCCGGGCAACCGAGCCTTGTTCTTGGCCAGTTGCCCGACGATCGGGGTGCCGATCGGATCGATCCACACCGCCGAGGGGGTGGTCGGCGAGCGGTCGGGGTTGGCCACGATCAGCGAGTCGCCGACCGGGCGCAGCCGACGGGCGGCGATCAGCGCCTCCTTGTCGGGCACCTCGGCGTCGGCGGGGATCGCGATGCACGAGTTGGTCGTGCCGAGGTCGATACCGACCACGATGCTCATCTGGTGCTACCGCCTTCGGAGTTCGGGTCGTTCGAGGGTTCGGGGCGCGGAGCCGCGGGAGGTTCGCCGTCGTCGGTGCGCCCGGGGGCGGCCTCGCGTTCGGCCGGGGTGGGTACGAAGCCGAGCACGACCTGTGCGCGGCGGATCACCTCGCCGTCGTCGAGGAGTACTCCGGGTCGCAGCGTCCTGGCCACGATCATCGCCGCCTCGTCGCCGCTGTCGGGGGCGTGCGCGACGTCCACCCGGCGGCCGACCGCGGCGTACGCCTCGCCCACGGGATCGTCGAAGCGCACGCCCGCGCGGTCGAGCGCCGTGGCGAACCGCCGGGCGATCGAGGCCAGTACGGCCGGCGCGGGCTCGCCGTCCAGGCAGCCGCGCAACTCGTGCAGCGCGACGGCGGCGTCCGCGGCCAGGCCGGTGTACCGCTCGTGGGTGGACTCCAGGCGTTTGCGCATCTCCTCGCGCCCGGCCTCGCGTTCGCGCGCGGTTCGCCGCACCACGTCGTAGACCAGCGCGAACGGCGGGTCGAGCGCGTGCTCCGGCACCGCGCGCTCGCTCTCGGTGATCGCCATCGGATCCGCGGCGGAAGCGGCCGACTCGGCCGGGTCGGCGGTACCGGTCGACGGGGTCGACGCGGGCGAGCCGCCCCGCTCGGGCCGGCTCGCCGCGCCCGCCGGTGGGTCCGCCCCGAGGGGGCCCCGCTCGGGTGTCGCTGCCATCAGTGCGCCCCTTCTTCCGTCCACAACGGTACGAACTCGCGCGGCGCGGGCGGCGGCACCAGGCCCGCGAGCACACGTCGGTCGATCCCGATCCTCGGCGGCCCGGCCGACTCCGGGGGCTCGGTCTCGGCGAACTCCTCGGCCAGCTCGCCCGGATCGGGGCCGGGCCGCTCGGGTCGGTGGGTGAGCAGTTCGGCCGCCAACCGCCCGGCCGGATCGGTCAGCGTCTCCTCGGCCGCGTTCACCTCGGCCGGGGCGAGCACCCGGCCGTGCACCGGGAATCGGTCCGCGCTCCGGGTGATCCGCTGTCGGCGCTTGCGCACCTGTGCCTTGATCGCCGCCCGGCCGGTCAGGTCCGGATCCAGGTCCAGGATCTGGAAGGCGGTGCCCCGGTAGGGGTTCCGGCCGGCCTGCCAGGCCCAGGGGTTCTCCCGCGCGCCCTCGCTCGCGGTGGGTTCCATCGGCTCTCAACTCCATGCGGGGCCGTGCCCCGTGGCCAGCGACAACACGACGCCGCGCAGCGCGTTGACGATCTCGGGTTTGTCCGCGTCCGGGTCGGCGGCCACCTCGTCGGCGAGCCGGCGCGCGGTGGCCAGGTCCTCCGGTTGCGGCGCGTGCAGGTTGATCAGTACGCGGGCCATGAACAGCCGCCCCCACGGCCCGGGTTCGGACATCGCCAGCGCCCGGCGCAGCGCGTCCCGCACGTGTCCGTCCGGCAGCCCCTGGCGTTGTCGGGCGGTGGCGGCCAACGCCCATTCCTCGGCGGCCAGTTGCTCGACGTCGCGGTACATGCTCTTGAGCGCCAGGTCGCGGTCGAGTTCGAGGGCGCGCAGCAGGTGTCGGCCCGAGCGCAGCGTGGCCTGTTCCAGTACGGCGGGTTCGGTGGCCGGGCCGGACTCCAACTCGCGCACCACGATGCCGCGCCAGTATTCGTGCCGGGCCAGCTCGACGGCGAACGAGCCCTCGGGGGTCCCCACTTCGTCCCAGGCGGGCAGCACGAGCCGGGCCACCCGCTCGACCAGCGGCTCGATCTTGTGCGCCCACCCGGGCGCGGCCACCACGATCTCGATGTGGCGCCGGGTCGCGTACAGCAGGGCCCGGGCCGCCTCCGCGTTGCCGGGGTCCACCGTGAGCCAGGAGGCGAGCAGTTCGACCACGTCGTCGTAGCGGCCCTCCTCGACGTCGCGCGACGCCTCGGCCAGCGCCTCGCGGACCAGGTCGGCCCGGGCGTTGGCGATCACCGACGGCGGGAAGCCGGACTCGCGGACCAGGTCGAGGTGTTCGCGCGCGGACAGCGGATCGCGCAGGCGCCGATCGGCGGCCAGGGTCAGATGCGGGGCGAGCAGGTCGCGCGGCAGCCGCTCGCGGACCTCCTGGACGGTCGCCGCCGGTACCGGGCCGCCCGCCACCGCCTCCAGGTGCTCGTGCATCCGGTCCCAGAAGGCGCTGTCGTGGTACAGCTCGGCCCAGTGCGCCAACGCCCTTTTCCAGTACGGGTGGGCCGCCTCGCTCTCGCCCGCCAGCTCCAGGTCGTAGGCGCGCGCGTGCAGCGCGACCGCGAGGTGGTGGGTGCGCCACGGTCCGCCGCCGGTGGTCCACAACCGCTCGGCCGGCGCGCTCCACGGCTGCGCGTCGGCGCCGGTGCCCAGGCTCGCGTACGCCTCGCCGTCCAACGGCCCGTCGCCCGCGCCGTGTTCGCGCAACCTGGCGGCGAACGCGCGCAGCTCCGCGCGGTCAGTCATCGGCGCCCCCCACCACGAGCGCACCGGCCACCACCCGCACCCGGACCGCGCCGATCGGCCGGCCGGCGGCGTCGGCCTCGTCGAGCAGGCGCAGCACGCCCGGCACCACGGCGGTCACGCAGCGGTTGACGCCGCGTGCCGCCTCCTCCGGTCGGCCGCGCCAGGCGACGGTGGCGATGTGGTCGGCGGCCTCCTCGGTCCAGGTCAGCGCGACGCCGAGCTGGTCGCGCAGCCGCGCGGCGAGTCGGGTCAGGCCGTTCTCCGCGATGCCGCGCAGTTCGGTGGGGCCGAACGGCGAGTAGAGGATCACCTCGTCCACCCGGTTGAGGAATTCGGGCCGGAAGAACCCCTCCATCGTGCGGCGCAGCCGGGCGCTCGCGGCGGTGTGCCCGGTCGAGCCCTCGGCCAGGATCGAGCCGATCAGGTTGTCCACGCTGTCCACGTCGTCCTCGACCGCCTCGGCCGCGGAGTGGGTCGCGCCGAGGTTGGTGGTCAGGATCACCACCGCGTCGTGCGCCTCGCGCACCGGGCCCGCCGGATCGCCGATCCGGCCCTCGTCGAGCAGCCGAAGGAGCGCGTCGAGCACCCGCGCGTCGGCCTTCTCCACCTCGTCGAACAGGAACACCCGACGCGGGTTGTCGCGCAGGCCGTTGGTGAGCTTGCCCTCGCCGAAGCCGACGTAGCCGGGCGGGGCGCCGATGAAGTTGTTGATCGACTCGCGCGCGCTGAACTGGCCCATCTCGAAGACCAGGACGTCGTCCTCGGAGCCGTAGACGACCTCGGCGAGCAGCCGGGCGGTCATCGTCTTGCCGGAGCCGCTGGGGCCGCACAGCAGCAGGGCCGCGCGCGGCCGGTCGTCCGGACGGAAGCCGCGGGTGAGCGAACGTTTGATGAGTTCGACGTGGAAGGCGAGCCGCTCGACCACGCTCTCCTGGCCGATCAGGCCCGCGCGCAGCCGGCGTACCGCCTCCTCGGGGGACATCGGGGTGCCGGCCCGGTCCGGTTCGGGCTCGGCCGGCTCGCGGTAGTAGGTGTCGGCGAACCGGCGCAGCCGGTCCAGGTCCAGGCCGATGTCGCGGAAGAACCCGGCCGCCAGGCCGTTGGGGGTGTCCAGGAGCGCGGCGAGCAGGTCGCGTTCGGTGATCCGGGCGCCGGTGTCCGGGTCCGGATCGGGGCGGCTCGCGGCGAACGTCGCCGCGCGGCGCAGGGTCTGCCGCAGCGGCTCGTCGGCGGTGATCGGGCCGGTGCCCGCCGGGCCGCGGACCCGGGCGCCGGTCAGCGCGATGGTCTGTTCGCGCAGCGCCCGTACGTCCCGGCGCAGGAACAGGAAGGCCTGCTCCAGGAGTCCGCCCGGGGTGGTGGCCAGCGCGTGCAGCAGCATCGCGATGCCGCACTGCCGCCGGCCGAGTCCGCTCGCCTCGGCGACCATCATCGCCGGCACCCGCCGGGCGCCGGGGGCGAACGCGGTCTCGTCGATCGACCCGTCGGCCCGGCACACCTCCGCCGCCGGGCGCGCCGCGGCCACCTCGGCCCGCCAGGCGTCGAGGTCCACCCGGCCGTAGCCGACGAGCAGGTCCACCGCGCCCGGCTCCAGGCGGGGCAACAACTCCGCGAGCAGCGCACGTTCGTCGACGTAGCCGGTGTCCGCCGCGGCGGCGAAGCCGGCCCACAGGTCGGCGGTGACCGGCAGGCCGCCGAGCGCGCCCGCGCCCCGGCCGTTGCCGCCCGCTCCGGCGGCCGGTCCGCCGCCGCCGAGCAGGCCGGCCGCGAGCACGTCCGGCGGGATGCCCTGGCGGGCGAACAGGCCGCAGGCGCGCCCGCCGTCGATCCGGGCCAGGGCGATCAGCGTGTGGGCGACCTCGACCGTGTGCGCGCCGAGTTCGCGGGCCACCGCCGAGGCGGTCTCGAACCGGCGGGTGGCCACCAGCAGCCCGCTGTCGAACACCTGCTCCGGCACTCCCAGGATGTCCGTCTCCACGTCGCCTTCTCCCCCGCCTCGCCGATCCGATCGCACCGGTTCGGATCACGCCTCGTCACCGGCGAGCAGCCGCTCGGCCAGGTCCGCCCGGGCCCGGGCCGCCTCGGGCCGTCCCGCGCCCAGGTCCCGTACGCCCAAGGCCAGTATTCGGTACGCGGCGGCCGTCGCGATCGCCCGGCCGAGTCGTCCCTCGCGCAGTTCCGCCGGCGACGACTCGAGCAGCGTGGCGGCCAGTTCCGGGTCGGCGCGGGTGACCCGGTGCAGCACCAGGCCCGGGCCCAGCGGCGTGCGGCGGACCCAGCCCGCACCGTAGCGCCGGAGCAGGTCGCGCGCGGCACCGGCCACCATCGAGTCGTCGCCCTCCAGCGTGCCGAGCAGCAGCCGCGCGGGCCAGGTGTCGGCGTAGGGCTCGTCGACCACGTGCGGCTCGTGCTCGGCGCCATCCGGGCCGGCACCCGCCGTCCCGTCGCCGCCGCCCGCCGCCCCGCCGACGCCCGACAGCCCGTGTCGCAGCAGCCGCACCGCGCCCGCGTCGTCGCCACGCTCCAGCAGATCCGCCGCCGCGACCACCAGGGCCGCCGCCGTCCCGGGCCGCACGCCGGCCGCCGCCCCGCCGTCCCGCGCCGCGACGGCGGCCCGGTGCAGCTCGCGATACTCGGCGTGGTCCGGATCGAGCATCGCGGCCTCGTACAGATACCGGACCGCCCGTTCCGGGTCGCCACCGGTCAGCTCCCGATGCCCCTCGACGGCGAGCCGATGGGCCAGGCGCGGCGCGGCGGCGGAGCAGCCCTGTTCGAAGGCGAGCCGGTAGCAGGTGCGCGCCGCGGCCTCCGCACCGCGCGCCGCGGCCCGGTCGCCGATCACGCACACCCATTCGGCCCGCGTACCCGGCGCACCGGGCGGCGCGACCACCGGCAGCAGCCGCCACAGGTCGTGGTCGGGATGTCGGGCCGGCTGCTCGAAGCGCTCCTCCAGGCAGTCCAGGACCCGGGTGGTGGCGGCGACCCGCCAGCGCCGGACGGGCGCGCGCGGATCCAGGCCGCCGAGCACGTCGAGCAGCGCGCGCTCCAGCGGGCGCGGTCCGGCCTCCAACGCCTTCTCCAGCGTGGTCCAGGTCTCCGCGAAGTCGCTGCCGGGCTGGACCACCCACCAGCGCAGCACCGCGTCGATCGCGCGGACGTAGTGGCCCCGGGGGTCGCGCCCGAGCACGTCGGCGAGCATGCGCGCGGCGGTCTCCGGCTGCTGCGTGGCCACGGCCTGGATCTGGCTCTCGATCAGTCCCCGGTTGCGGACCACCTCGGCGTCGGAGGCGTTGGCCAGGAAGTCCCGCATCGCGACGAGTCGAGGCTCCACCTCGCCCTCCCGATGCGTGGCCATCCGGAACGCCCGCACCGCCCCGGCATCCGACATGGCGTCTCCCCCGCGAACACGACCATCCGACTGCGCCGGTCGTGACGACGTACAAGCAGCCGACGTACATGCAGCACGGTACCCGGCCGCGCCGGCCCAGGGAGGACACCGGGCGAACCCGTCCTCGTAACGTGATCGTCACCGATGGTGAGACCGCGGACGCGCCGAACCCGGGTGAGAGCGACCCCGAACATCGGGTAGTATTTCTCTCGCAGCAAGCGCCGCTAGCTCAGTTGGTTAGAGCAGCTGACTCTTAATCAGCGGGTCCGGGGTTCGAGTCCCTGGCGGCGCACAGCGGCAACATCGAGAAGGGCCCGCCGGTTTCCGGCGGGCCCTTCTCGCATGTACCCATGCGATCCACCGCGCGGCTCTCGTCATCGCCCGTCGGTCGTCCGTAGATCGTGTAACAACCCTCGACGGGTAGGATCGGTCGGATGTCGGTGAAACATGGCTTTCCACTGATTTTGTTGCTGTTTGCCCTGGTCACGGGGTGCGCGGTGGACTCCGGTGTGCGCGTCGCGGGCAAGCCGGAACCGGTCGGGATCCCGCTCGCGGCGCCGCCCTCCGGGGCGGGCCTGAGCATCGATCCGGTTCGGGTGCTGCGGGAGGACGCGGGGGTCGGCGTCAAGATCAAGGCGGTGCTCACCCCGTCCTGTGGCACGTCGTATCCGGTGAGCGCGCAGTATCTGAGCGCGCCGGGAGTGCCGGGGACGCCGCTGCCCGTCGCGGTGGTGTCGGTGTTCCACTGCGGGCCCGAGAACTGCACGATGCGCCGGGACGTCGCCGCGTACGTGTACCGGCTCTTCGAGGACGGGCACACCGAGCGCGTGTTCGCCTCGGAGGAGCCGGGGAGTCGGATCGAGGTCGGAAAGCGGATGTTGATCCTTCAGCTGCCGGCGTACCGGGCCAACGAGCCGGCGATCTGCCCCTTCGGCGAGCACGGGGTCGGATTGCGGTGGGATGGTTCGCAGTTCGTCGAGAACGAGGTCGGAAAGGGTGTGTCGTGAGCAAACCGCACGTGCTCGTCGTGGAGGACGACGAGGTCATCCGCGAGGCGACGCAACTCAATCTGGAACGGGACGGGTTCCGGGTGAGCACCGCCGCCGACGGCGAGGCCGGGCTCGCCGCGTTTCGCGGCGAACGGCCGGACGTGGCGCTGCTGGACGTGATGTTGCCGCTGATGAACGGGATCAGCCTGTGTCGGCGAATCCGGGCGGAGAGCCTGATCCCGGTGATCATGGTCTCCGCGCGCGACGACCCGATCGACATCGTGGTCGGTCTGGAGGCGGGCGCCGACGACTACGTGACCAAGCCGTTCGACACCGTGGTGCTGCTCGCCCGGATCCGGGCGCTGCTGCGCCGCGCGCAGCGCACCGCCGGCCCGGACGAGGAGTCGGGGCCGCTGCGCTTCGGCGACCTGGAGATCGACCCGGACGGCGTGCAGGTGCGCCGGTCCGGCGAGTTGCTCGCGCTGACCCCGACCGAGATGAAGCTGCTGCTGCGCTTCGCCGAGTCACCGGGCACGGTGCTGAGTCGGGACACCCTGCTCGAAGGCGTCTGGGAGTACGCCTGGGGCGGCGACACCCGGGTCGTGGACGTGCACGTCCAGCGGCTGCGCAACAAGGTGGGCCCGGGCCGGATCGAGACGGTCCGCGGCTTCGGCTACAAGCTGCGCCCGGGACCCGTCGGGTGAGTCTGCGCTGGCGAATCTCGGCGGTGGTCACGGTGGTCAGCGTGGCGGTCGCCGTCGCGCTGAGCCTGACCGTGCACTTCGCCTTCGCCTACAAGCAGGCGGACGAGGCGCGCAAACTCCAGATCGACCGGATCGACCTGGCCCTGCGCGAGTACCTCCGGACCGGACAGCCGACGTTCGGCAGCCGGCTGGACGACCCCCGGGTACCGGCGGCGCTGCGCCGGGCGGTGCGCGACGGCGACCGGGCCACCGAGTTGTCCGAGGGCCGGATCTGGGCGGCGGTCGGGGTGGACGGGCACATCCTGTCGCTGCGCTCCAGCTATCGGGACCGGACCAGCGACCTGGCCTCGCTCGACCGGGTGCTGCTCATCGGCGCGGCCGGCGTGGTGGTGTGCGGGTCCGGGGTGGGCGTGCTGATCGGGGCGCGGCTGTCGCGTCGGCTGCGGCGGGCCGCCGACGCGGCTCGGCGGGTCACCGCGGGCGAGCGGTCGATCCGGGTGCGGGCGGCGATCGGCGGCAGCGGTCGGGACGAGGCGGCGGAGTTGGCCACGGCGGTGGACGCGATGGCCGACGCGTTGCAGGCGCGGCTCGACGCGGAGCGCCGGGTCACCGCCGACATCGCGCACGAGTTGCGCACACCGCTGACCGGACTGAGCGCCGCCGCCGACCTGTTGCCCGCGGATCGGCCGGGCGAGTTGGTCCGCGATCGGGTCCGGGCGCTGCGTTCGCTGGTGGAGGACGTGCTGGAGGTGGCCCGCCTGGACACCGCGACCCAGCGGGCCGACCTGACCGAGGTACCGCTGGGCGCGTTCGCCGCCCGGCGGGTGGCCGCGCTCGCGCCCGACGCCGAGTTGCGGGTGATCGGGGCCGAGGTGGTGGTCACCGACCCGAGGCGGTTGGAGCGGATCCTGGCCAACCTGCTGACCAACGCGACCAAGCACGGGCTCGCGCCGGTGGTGGTGGAGGTGGACGGACCGCGGATCCGGGTCGTGGACGCGGGGCCGGGTTTTCCGGCGACGCTGCTGCGGGAGGGGCCCAGCCGCTTCCGGAAGGGCACCGACGACCGGGCGGCCGGCGGGCACGGTCTGGGCCTGACCATCGCGATGGGTCAGGCGGCGGTGCTGGGTGCGTCCCTGACGCTGAGCAATCCGGAGGCGGGCGGCGCGCTGGCCGAACTCACGCTGCCTTCGGGGGCGTCGGCGGTCGAGTGAGTGTCGGGCGCGGATCCCGGTCCGGCCCGGTCGATGAAGAAAGGGGTGCCTCGTGGGTGGTGCGGTCGGGTTGGTGCTGGCGGCCGGAGGTGGGCGGCGGCTCGGGGGGCGGGCCAAGGCCCGGTTGGTGCATCGCGGGCGGCCGCTGGTGGAGTTCGCGGTCGCCGAGTCGCGCCGCGGCGGGTGCGACCGGGTCGTGGTGGTACTCGGCGCGGAGGCCGACGCGGTGCTCGCCGAGGCCGAGTTGACCGGCTGCGTCGTGGTGCGCAACGACGACTGGGCGAGCGGCATGGGCTCATCGCTCGCCGCCGGGGTCGCCGCGCTGCCCGCCGACGCCGACGCCGTCGTGGTCACCCTCGTGGACATGCCCGGCGTGGGCGCGGCGGCCGTGGCCCGGTTGATCGCCGCGCACGCCGCGCCGGAGGACCTGATCGCGGCGGCCTACGCGGGTCGGCGCGGCCATCCCGTCCTGTTCGGGCGCGCCTGGTGGGCCGAGTTGGCGGCCGGGGCCGAGGGGGACGCCGGCGCCCGGGCGTTGCTCGCCGAGCGGCGGGACCGGGTTCGGCTGATCGAGTGCGCCGACGTCGCCGACCCGTTCGACATCGACACGCCCGCCGACCTGGACCGGCTGGACCCCTGATCGACGAAGGACCCGAGCCGCCGGGGGCTCGGGTCCTCGCCGCCGGCGGGAGTCCGTACCGACCCCCCGGGATCGCGCCCGACGACGCCGGCTACGCCTGGTTGAAGAAGCCGTCCTGGTTCTGCTGCGTCGGGTCGCCCGTGAGCAGCCGCGCGTCGGCCGGCATCAGCAGGAAGACCCGCTTCGCCAGCCGCTCGATCGCACCGCGGCGGCCGAAGGTCAACCCCGACGCGAAGTCGACGACACGCTTGGCGTCCGATTCGTCCATCGCGGTCAGATCGATCACGACCGGGATGTCCTGCCGGAAGTACTCGCCTATCGCCCTTGCCTCGTGGTAGCTCTTCGGGTGCACGACGGCGATCCGGGTGCCCGGCTGCGTCGGCGTCTCCGAAGCGGCCGCGCGCGCGGCGAACACCTCGGAGGCCGGCACCACGCTGCCCTCGAGGGCGCGCGAACGCGACTCCTCGGGTTCGTCGTCGTAGACCCAGCGCGACCCCGTATCGTCGTCGTCCGCGTCGTATGTCCCGGTCTCGTAGGCACCCGCGCCGGTGCGGTAAAGGTCGTCGTCCACGTCCCCCGAACCGATCCCGAGCCACGAGCCGGCCTTGCGCAATGCGCCCATGGGCACCTCCGCGTCCGGTCGTCCCGGCCCCGTCCGGGTTATCTCGTCATCCTCCACTCGACCGAACTGTATGCGAGTGCCGGGTCCGGCGCGTCGAACGACGCGCCTATAAACGGACAGATCATCCAACCGGCCTCGAACGGGCGTACTCGGTGCGGCTTCTGACGCCATTTGAGATCTTTATCCGTGCATTCCGAAGCGAATCGCATCGAAAGTGCGCCCGATTCGCTCGAACACGATATCTCGAACTGGTGTACGAATAACGGAATATGCCCGCCGAATGAACCCGAACGGTCCACTGGTACATACCTCTACCGGTGGACCGGGGGCAGGTCGCAGACTCGGATGCGACATCTTCGGAGGTGAGCATGGATTCGCCTTTCCGCATCGTGCGGCCCCCTCGTCCGCTCGAAGAGCCGTATCCCTCCCGTGCCCGGATCAACGAACAGGTCGGCGCCGTCTGGGAATGGGGGATGCGCGAGGATCCCGCCGCGGCCGTCCGGCTCTACCACCAACTCGGCGAGGTCGCCGCCCGGGTGCTCGGCGGCACCGATCGGGACACGCTCAACGTGCGCCGCGCGTACGCGCACTTCGTCGGCATCGACGGCGATCCGCAACGGGCCGCCCGGTTGTTGGCCGGGCTGGTCCCGGTGGCCGGCCAGGCGCTGGGCCCCGGCGACTGGGTCACCCTCGACATGCGGCTGTGCCACGCCAGGTTCCTCGGCGAGGGCGGCGAGCCGCGGGGCGCGACGACGTTGTTCGCCCGGCTGGTCGCGGACATGACCCGCGCGCTGGGCGCCGAGGCGGAGAGCACGCTGACCGCACGCAGCTACCTGGCCCGCTTCACCGGGGAGTGCGGCGATCCGCTGCGCGCCGCGGAGATGTACGGCGCGCTCGTGATCGACTCGATCCGGATCCTGGGCGCCGACTGCCTGGGGTCGTTGGTCGCCCGGGCGGGTCACGCCGTCAACCGCGGCCTGGCCGGGCACCGCGGCGAGGCCCTGGCCCTGTACGACCCGCTGGTCGCCGACTTCGCCCGGGTGTTGGGCCCGGATCACCCGGAAACCCGGCAGACCCAGACCTGGCAGCGATATTTCCGAGGGGGAAACGGCTGAATCCGGTGGGGAGTCGGCGGCTAAAGTGGCACGCCGACACGACCGGAACGGGGAACGGTGGTCATGGAAGCACTGCGCGACGGGGATCCGACGCGGCTGGGGCCGTATCGGCTGCGCGGCCGGCTGGGCGAGGGCGGGATGGGCGAGGTCTTCCTCGGCACGTCCCCGAGCGGCGTCCGGGTGGCGGTCAAGACCGTGCGTCCGGAGTTCGCGACGGACCACGGTTTCCGGGACCGGTTCCGGCGCGAGATAGACCTGGCGCGGCGGGTGGACAGCGCCTGGACCGCGCCGATCGCCGAGGCCGATCCGGACGCGCGACCGCCGTGGTTGGCCACCGAATACCTGACCGGGCTCTCGTTGTCCGAGGCGATCACGACGTACGGCGCGCTGCCCGAGGGCGCGCTGCGCATCATGGGCGCGCAGTTGGCCGAGGCACTGATGGCGATCCATCGCGCGGGCCTGATCCATCGCGACCTCAAGCCGTCGAACGTGATCCTCGGTCGGGATCGGCTGCGGGTGATCGACTTCGGCATATCCCGGGCGGCGGACGAGGGCGGCCAGGGGCTGACCGGGACCGGTCGGGTGGTCGGGTCGCCGTCGTTCATGTCGCCGGAACAGGCGGGCGGGCGGCGGATCGGACCGGAGAGCGACGTGTTCTCGCTGGGCTCGGTGCTGGTCTTCGCGGCCACCGGGCGGGGGCCGTTTCACGTGGAACCGCCGGTGGCGCAGTTGCAGATGATGATGCGGGTGTTGCGCGACGCACCCGCGTTGGAGGAAGTACCGGAGGGACTGCGGGACTTGGTCCGGCACTGCCTGGACAAGGAGCCCGAGGCGCGACCCACGCCGGCCGAGATCCTGGCCCGCTGCATGGGCGACTCCGAACCACCGGTGGGCACTTCGTGGTTGCCGTCGGCGCTCGCGGCCGAGTTGGAGCGGCGGCACCTGGGCGACGCGTTGTCGCCGGGTCCGGTGGGCGCCGCGACGGACGAACCTCTCGGCCGCGCGGTGGGGATCGGCGCGGACGCGGGTACGCCGACGACGGTCGCCGTGGCGGTGTCCGAGTCGCCGGGCGAACGGGTCGCCGCGCCGCCGCCGGCTCTGTCGCCGACCGTCGCCGTGGCCGAACCGCCGCCCGTCGGGCGGGGGTTGGCCCGTCGCGCGTTCCTGATCGGCGGCGGCGCGGTCGCCGTGGCCGCGGTGGGTGGCGGCGCGGGCTGGTTGTTGATGGGCGACGACGCGGATCCGGGCAGGCGGGTGTGGTCGTATCCGGCGGGCGCCGGCGGTGGTTCGTCGCTGAGCGCGCAGGGCGATCTGGTGTTCCACGTCGCCGACGGCGCGGGCGGCGGCAAGGGCCAGGTCACCGCGATCGACGCGGAATCCGGCCGGAAGGTGTGGCGCAAGGCCACCGCGGGCAACTCGGTGTCCGCGCCGCTGGCGACCAAGGACCACCTGTTCGTCGCCTCCTGGACGGTGGACCCCTCGGCCTCGGTCCCGGAGCGGTCCCAGCCGACCCTGTGCACGGTGCACGCCTTCGACCCGGTCGAGGGCGAACTGCGGTGGAGCCTGGAGTACAAGGCCCGCTGGGTGAACCTGCCGGCCGGCCTGGATCAGGGCCTGCTGTACCTGGGCGTCGCCGAGGAGAACTCCTACAGCACCGGACCCGGGGCGATCGTCGCGATCGACGCGGCCACGCACCGTGAGGTGTGGAGGGCGGGGCTGACGGCGGATGCCGGCATGCCGGGGACGCCGACGTTCGGGAACGACCTGGTGGTCGCCGTCGCCCAGCCCAAGGCGTCCTACAACCCGTCCGCGGTCCACGCCTTCGACCGGTCCGGCAAGCCGAGGTGGCAGGTCCCGTTCAAGAGCCGGCCGTGGGGTCGCGATCCGGTGATCGTCGGGGACCGGGTGCTCACGGTGGTGACCGACAGTTCCAGCGGCGGCGTGTTCACCTGGCAGCGATACGCGCTCGACGCGACCACCGGGGCGGTGTTGTGGGGGCCCATCCCGGTCGACGGCGGCCAGGCCCGTTCGCTCACCGTGGCCGGCGACCACGTCTTCATGGTCTACGACGGGGCCACCGACGAGGCCAGGTCGGGTGTCGTGGCGGTGGACCCGCTCACGGGCTCGCAGTCGTGGAAGTTCGAGATGGAGGCCCGCAACGCGAGCGAGATCACCCGGGTGGGCGACGTGGTCTACGTCGCGTGTCACCCCTCCAAACCGCAGGCGGGCGTGACACCGAGCGCGACCACGACCACCACCCCGCCGCCCACCAACCCGCCGGCCACGTCGGTGTCCACGGGCAAGGTCTACGCGCTGGAGGCGAGTACGGGCGTGGTGCGGTGGTCGGCCGAGATGCCCTCGTACGGCGCGCTGACGGCCCCCGTCGTCGCGGGCGACAAGGTCTACGTCTCGATGGACGCCGCCAGGTCGGACGCCTCGCGCGACGACGCGGCCCAACTGCTGGCCCTGCACACCAAGACGGGCAAGGTCGCCTGGAAAGCCCCCCTCCCGTCCCCGGTATCGTCCCGCCCCTTGGCGGCACGGGGCAACGTATACATCGCCCAGTGGCTCCGCCCCGACGAGGGCAACTCGAACGCCTCGGTCATCGCATACGAGCAGTAGCCCCCCCGCGGGCACGGTCCGCGGCGCGGCGAGGACCGGGGCGACACAGGGGCGGAACCTGCGGACGCGGGCCGCAGGCGGGCTTGGGCAACGCGGGGACGAGTCGCGCGGGCGCACGGCCGGCCCGCCCACCACAGTCGCCGCACGCGCGAAGCCCCCGTCGCCGGCGGGCGCGTGCGCGCGGACACATGAATGGGCGCGCAGCGGGAACGGGAAGGCCGGTTGCGGTATCCGGTTGCCCGTTCGGCCTCCGACGCGCGCCTCCGTCCCCGGCTTCCGGTGGCGGGTGGCGGGCGTCGGCTGCTCCGTATCGGGTGCCCCGTGTTCCGCGACGCACACCCCTACTCCCCGAGACGAGGAAGCATGGCCGAGTTGGGACCCGTCGACGCGATCGTGTTGGGTTTTCCGGGTCAGCGGCTGACCTCGGCCGTACTCGACGCGTTCGAGTCGGTCGAGGAGCGCGGCGATGTCCGGCTGATCGACGCCCTGATCGTGGTCAAGGACGTCGCCGGGGTGGTGAGCAGCCACGAGGTCGGCGAGTTCGAGGGACTGCGCGACATGGCGGCGGAGTTGGCCGCGCGCGAGCTGCTGGGCCTGGCCGGCGCCGAGGACGCCGAGCAGATCGGGCAGGTGATGCCGCCGGATTCGCTGGTCGTGGTGCTGTTCGTGGAGAACATCTGGGCCCGCGAGGTGGCGACCCGGATCCGCGATTCGGGCGGTCGGCTGCTCTCGTACACCCGCCTGCCGCAGTCCGTCCTGGACGACGCGGAGGAGGCTTTGGCGAACAGCACCGACGGCGGCTGAGCCCGGCGGACCGACGGCAACGAATCAATCTCCGGAGGGTAAAGCAGGGCAAAGTCCTGCAACCCGACCCACCGGTTGGACGTCTCAGTCGACGCAAGGGCACATCCCCGAGCACGTGGAGGTCGACATGACCACCGGCATTCGCCGTACCGCCGCCGTCGCGGTGACCGCGGGACTCCTGCTCACCGGCGGCCTCGCGGCCCCGGCTCTCGCCGCGGCGGCCTCGCCGGCCGGCAGCCATCAGGCGGCCCACCGGATCGGCGTCGTGGAGAAGGTGACCGCCTTCTACGACCAGTACCTGGACGCGATCAACGGCACCAATCCCAACATGGACCCGACCGAGGTCCGCAACGAATTCCTCACCCCCGAACTCGACGCCCGCCTGGACGCGTGGGCCGAGGAGAACCTGGCCGACCCGGTCTTCCGCGCCCAGAACACCCCCGACAGCCGCGACGTCCGCTACGAGGGCAGCGGCGCCGGACACGCGACGGTCATCGTCACCGAGCACTTCGGCGACGGCTCGACCATCGACGTCTGGTATGAGGTCCCGCTCGACGGTGGCCGCATCTCGGACCTGAAGGATGCACCGCGGTAGGCGAGAGCCGGTTCGCGACACGAGGGGAGGGCCGAGGCGGGGTCTCGGCCCTCCCCTCTTCGCCGCCCGATCCCGGGAGGGTCAGGCGGACTCGGTGGGCAGACCCGCGCCGACCCAGTCCTCGATGCCCTCGGCGTACTTGCGAACGTTCGTGTACCCGAGGTGGGTCAGCCGATCGGCCACCTGGCCACTGTTCGGGCAGGCCGGGTTCGAGCAGTAGGTGACGATCGCGGCGGCCCGATCCGGCAGCAGCGTCGGCGCGAGGGTGTCCACGTCGTCCCGAACCAGGGCGACGGCCCCCGGCAGATGTTGCTTGGCCCAGTACTCCCCACCGAGCGCGTCGACGACGATCACGGTGCCGCCGGCGATCCCGGCGCGCAGTTCGTCCCGGGTGATGAGTGCGGTCATGGCGATGCCTCCATCTCACAGAGAATCGGACTAGAGTCCGCTTATGCCCGACGACATTAACGGACCGCAGTCCGCTTCTGCAATCCCGGTGGACCTCGACCTGCTCCGCACCCCACCCCCCAGGGAACGCGCCGACGCGGCCCGCAACCGCGCCGCGATCCTGGAAGCCGCCGCGGCGCTGTTCGCCGAACACGGCGTCGAATCGGTATCCATGGACCAGATCGCCACGGCGGCCGGCGTCGGCAAGGGCACGTTGTTCCGCCGCTTCGGCGACAAATCCGGCCTGGCCACGGCCCTCTTGGACACGCGCGAACGCGCGCTCCAGGAAGCCATCCTCGGCGGCCCGCCCCCACTCGGCCCGGGAGCCCCGGCGGAGGACCGCCTGGCAGCGTTCCTCGACGCCTACGTCGACTACCTCCTGGAGCACCTCGACCTGATCCGCATGTCGGAGACCTCGACCCCGGGCGCCCGCTACCGAATCGGCGCCTACCGGTTCTGGCACCGCCACGTGGCGATCCTGCTCCCCGCGAAAACCCCCGACCCGACCTACACGGCCCACGCCCTGTTGGCCCCGCTGTCCGCCGAACACGTCACGGCCCTGCTCCCGGAACTGGGCCCGACCCGCATCCGAGAGGGCGTCCTCCACCTGGCCGAGTCGACGATCGGAACCCCGCCCCGCTGAGTGTCCGAGGACCCACCCCCGGGCAGGAATCGCCTCATGGTGGAACTACCCGCGGACACCCGCCGGATGATCGAAACGCCACACATCTGGTACGTGGCGACGATCAACAAGGACGGATCCCCCCACGTCGGCCCCATGTGGCTGGGCCTCGACGGCGACCTGCCCCTGATCAACACCGCGATCGGCCGAATCAAGGAACAAAACCTGCGCCGCGACCCGCGCATATGCCTGTCCCTGGCAGACCCGGCGAACCCCTACGACCGGGTACAGATCCGCGGCCACGCCGCACACTTCGTCCAGGGCCCCGAGGCAGACCGGAACATGGACAGGCTGGCCCACGCCTACCTGGGCACCGACACCTTCGAATGGCGAGTCCCGGGCGAACAACGCGTCGTCATCCTGATCGAACCCACCAAAGTGCGCCGCGTAGTCGGAGTCGAACCCTTCCCCAAAGGCGCCCCGGGCTCGACCACCCCATAGGCCCGCAACCGATTCCCGCACGGCAACCGACGGGCGCCGGACCTCAGTGGATGGCGGCGGAAGGAATCGGTCGCCAGGTTTGTTCGTGGGGGATCGCCGTGCCCGGGGTGTGGCCGGCTTCGAGGTGGGTCAGGACGGATTCGATGTGGTGGCTTTGGCCGTCCGTGCGCATCGGGGCGATCTTCGCGGCGGCGAATTTGCGGATCGTGCTTGCGTCGGCGTCGGTCCACAGGCGGTCGGTGGCCAGGGCCAGGCGGTTCAGGACGTACTCGAACGTGGCGTGGGAGAACTGGAGTTCCGAGCCTGCCGGGGGTTCGAGCGTGGGGTGGGCGGTGAAGCCGCGGAGTTTGACCAAGGCGTCGGGCTCCGGGACGAGCCGGCCCTCCTCCGGGGGTTCGAGGGCTTCCAGGTAGGTCAGGCCGTTGCGCAGCCGCTGGGTGACGCCCTGCTCCGTGCGCTCCGAGACGCAGCGGCCGACGAGTTCGGCGCCGTTGAGGGCCAGGTGGGCGGCGGCGAGGTACTGGGACTGCGCCACCAACGACCCCGCCGCCGACACGAATTCGCGCAGCACGCCCGCCGTGTGGAGGTACTTGCAGGCGTAGGGCGAGATCCCGTAGCGGGCGGAGGCCGGTGCCCAGACCTCGGCCTCGCCTCGCGGCAGCGCGTGTCGGGTACGTCGGATCGATGGCTTCATGGCCTCATGGGTACCGCCGGCCCCGACCCCCGGACAACCGGATTTCGCCGCCGGATCACTCGGCGGCCGGTTCGGCGGCAAGGTGGTGGGAGAGGAGGGGGATCGCGGCCAGGGATACCGCCAGGGTCCCGGCGCCCGCCAGTTGCAGGGCTCCCGTACCGCCCAGGGCCGTTGCCGCCGGACCGCCCAACGCGGCGCCCGTCAGGTTGGCGGCGTTCAGGCCGGCGCTGGACGTGGCGAAGGCACGGCCCCGGGTCTCGGGTGGGACGCGGGCGTGGATCAGGTTGCGAATGGCCAGGTTGGCCAACACGTTGGCCACACCCATCAGGACGAACATGGCCACGGCGACCGCGAACACCGCCGCCGTGGCGCTGATCAGCAGGCACCCGCCGGACAACGCCCCGGCACCGACCAGCACCGCCGGCTGCCGGCCCACCGGGATCCGCCCGGCCCACAACGCGGCCGCCAGGAGCATGCCGGCCATGTGCGCGCTGACCAACCAGCCGTAGCCCGTGTCGTCGGCACCCAGGTCGTCCCGCACGAAGAACACCCGCGCCACGTTCAGGATCGCGGTGAACACCACCGCCACCGCAAGGGTCGGGATCGCCACCCGCAACACCCGATCACCGCCGAGCACGCCGATCCCCTCGCGCACCTGGGCCGGCCACCCCGACCGGGACCGCCCGCCCGACACCGGCTCACGCCGGATCCGCAGCGCCACGAACGCCGCCGACATCACGGCGTAGGACACGACGTTCCCGAGCAGGATCACCCGATCACCGACCCCGGCGACCGCGAGGCCGGCCGCCGCCGGACCCGCCACATTGCCGACCGAGCGCAACGTCTCCATCCGTGCGTAGCCCCGCGCCGCCCCCTCGTCCCCGACGATCTCCGGCACGAGCAGTTGCAACGTCGGCGACACCACCGCGAGCCCGGCCCCGAGCAACGCCAGGAGCACGATGACGCCGACCACATTCGTGGTGACCACCAACCCCAGCGCCACCACCGCCTGAAGCCCGGTCGCCACGACCACCAACCGGCCGCTCTCCACCCGGTCCACCAGCGGCGCGGCCAACGGCCCCACCACCACGATCGGCAACACGCCCGCCACGACGAGGGCCGAGATCACCGCGCCCGACCGCCCCTGATCATGTAATCGCAGGATCAGCACGACCATCGCCATCTGGTCCCCCATCGCGGACAACCCGTAGGCGGCGGCCACCACCGACAACACGACCTCGCGATTCCGGCTCATCCACGGATGTTGCCGGCCGCGGCCGACCCCGCCCAGAGCCGCCGGCGTGTTGCGGCCGAGGGATTGACCGCTCCCGCGCACGATGTTGTCCGAGTGATCACTCGACGAGGACGGCAGTACGAAGACAGGAGCGACGAACATGGCGGAGCGCGCACACATCGGTGTCACCGGACTGGCCGTGATGGGCCGCAACCTGGCCCGCAACTTCGCCCGACACGGGCACACCGTCGCCGTGCACAACCGGACCTCGGCCAAGACCCGGGCCCTGGTCGACGAGTTCGGCCACGAGGGCACCTTCCTACCCGCCGACACCGCCGAGGAGTTCGTCACCCTGCTCGAACCACCCCGTCGCCTGGTGATCATGGTCAAGGCCGGCGCTCCCACCGACGCGGTGATCGACGAGTTCGCCGCGCTCCTCGAACCCGGCGACATGATCGTCGACGGCGGCAACGCGCACTTCGCGGACACCCGCCGCCGCGAGGCCGCCCTGCGCGAGCGCGGGATCCACTTCGTCGGTACCGGCATCTCCGGCG
Organism: Embleya hyalina; assembly: GCF_003967355.1. Lineage (GTDB taxonomy): Bacteria > Actinomycetota > Actinomycetes > Streptomycetales > Streptomycetaceae > Embleya > Embleya hyalina. The sequence goes on from NZ_BIFH01000051.1 coordinate 65,307, forward strand.
GCGAGGAGGGCGCGCTGCTCGGCCCGAGCATCATGCCGGGTGGCTCCCCCGAGTCGTACGCGGCGCTCGGTCCGATCCTGGAGGACATCGCCGCGAAGGTCGACGGCGTCCCGTGTTGCACGCACATCGGCCCGGACGGCGCCGGTCACTTCGTCAAGATGGTGCACAACGGCATCGAATACGCCGACATGCAGCTGATCGCCGAGGCGTACGACCTGCTCGGCCGCGCCGCCGGGCTGCGGCCGGCCGAGATCGCCGAGGTGTTCAAGGGCTGGAACTCCGGCCGCCTGGAGTCGTATCTGATCGAGATCACCGCCGAGGTGCTCGCACACACCGACGCGGACACCGGCCGGCCGTTCGTCGACGTGGTCCAGGACCGCGCCGAGCAGAAGGGCACCGGGCGCTGGACCGTACAGACCGCGCTGGACCTGGGAGTTCCGGTCAGCGGCATCGCCGAGGCGGTGTTCGCCCGCTCGCTGTCCGGCCACACCGACATCCGCGCGGCGGGCCGGGGCCTGCCCGGACCGACGCCCGGCACGCTCGACGGGGAGGCCGCGGCGCGCTTCGCCGACGACGTCGAGCAGGCGCTGTACGCGTCCAAGATCGTGGCGTACGCCCAGGGCATCCACCAGATCGAGGCGGGCAGCACCGAGTACGACTGGGCGATCGACCCGGGCAAGGTCGCCGAGATCTGGCGCGGCGGCTGCATCATCCGGGCCCGCTTCCTGAACCGGATCCGCGAGGCGTACGACTCCCCGCGGCGGCCCGACTCGCTGCTGAGCGCCGAGTACTTCCGCGACGCGCTCGCCGGTGCCCAGGACGCGTGGCGTCGCGTGGTCGCCACGTCCGCCGAACTGGGCATCCCCGCACCGGGGTTCGCCGCCGCCCTCGCCTACTACGACGGCCTGCGCTCGCCGCGCCTGCCCGCCGCGCTGATCCAGGCCCAGCGCGACTTCTTCGGCGCGCACACCTACCGCCGGGTGGACCGCGACGGCTCCTTCCATACCGAGTGGTCCGGCGACCGCACGGAACACGCGGTCTGACCGCGGTCGGCGAACCCGGCGGGGACGGCCGTCCGTCCCCGCCGGAAGCCCTCACTCCCAACGCCCCGCCAACAACCGCGTCATCGCGCCCGTCAACGAGCCGCGCAACTGCCGCCGCACCGCCGGCGTCAGATGGCGCAGCCACAGGTGCGCCGCCCGATCACCCATCAACCCCACGCACAGCAGCGGATCCTCGAACAGGAACCCCGGGGCATGCCAGCTCATGCACGCGTCCGGATCGGGGTCCACGGCCGGCACGCGCCGGATGCCCACCGCGGCGAGCGCCGACGCGCAGATCAGACAACACGCGCCGGCGGCGTCCTTGAACTCGCCCGTCTCCAGCGGTAGTCCGAGCATCCTGGCCTGATGCAGGCAGTCCATCTCGGCGTGTAGTCCACGCTTGGCGGAACCCTCGAAGATCCGTCGACCGAAGCTCATCACGCAGTCGGCCTCGACCCGCGCCGGCAGCCCCCGCCCGGACGACTCGACCCGCTCGGCGGCGGTCCGCACCCACCCGACCCACTCGCCCGCGATCTTCGGCACGATCATGTCCGCGGGCGGCATCTGCGTTCGGCCGCCGGCAACCTTCGGACAGTACTCGCAGTGCATGGCGCCTCCCCAAAGACGACATGCCGAAAGCTAGCGTGGGCGGGGTCGACGCCACCAGCACAAGACCGGCCGAAACCCAGCGGAAACCCACCGGGACGAACACCGGGGACCGACTCCGGGGACGAAACGCCGGGGAAAAACACCGTTGTGCGGCCGAAGGGACTCGAACCCTCATATCCTCTCGGACGGCAGGACCTAAACCTGCTGCGTCAACCAATTGCGCCACGGCCGCGTACGACCGGCCCTCGCGACGATGCCCCGAGGCCGACCAGGGCTCATGGTAGTGCCCCGAGCTGCGGCCGGCCGGCACATATCGGCCGCGACCAACCGTCCGGCCGGCACTCGGAACACACCACACCACCCCGAAACCAACCATCCGGCACCCGCGGCTCAGCCGCGCAGCCGCCCCGTCGCCCGGCGCGCCAACACCAGCGCACCGTCGCGCGTGGTCCCGCCGAGCCCCAGGACCGTTCGCGTACTCAACCCCTCGAGCAGCGCCAGCAACTCGGACGCCGCCACCACCGGATCGTCGACGACGAGCACCCCCTTGGCCGCCCCCCGGGCCAACACCGCGGCCAGGTCCCGCTGCCACCCCAGGTCGATCTCGTCCTGCGCGGCCAGCAGTTCGGCGTTGCCCGCCGTCCGGGCCCACAGCTCCACCCAGAGCATCCAGCGCGGATCGCGCGGACCGACGGGCAGGTACAGGTCCAGGAACAGGTCCAACTTACGATCGGCGGCGACCCGGCGGGCGAGCAACCGGGTGCGCTCCTCGGCCAGCCGGTCCTCGCTCCAGCGCAGCGCGGCCAGGAGCAGCTGATCCTTGCTGCCGAAGTAGTACAGGATGTGCCCGCCGCTGGTGCCCAGGCGCTCGGCCAGACCGGACATGGTCAGCGCCGCCAGGCCGTTCTCGGCGATCGCCGCGACGGCCTCCTCCAGCATCCGGTCCTGCGCGATCCGACCGTCGCGCCGCCTCGTGGCCACCACCGATACCACCTCTCGACCGCGCGACCACCCCGCCCGCGCAAGGGCTCGACCCTACTCCCCCGACGTCGCGAACCTTGAACGACGGTCAAATTCTCCCCCTCTTCGGCAGGAACTCTTGACACCCTCCCCCACCTCGGCGCACCTTGAGTGACGTTCAAAGTTCTTGAATGCCATTCAAGCTTCGGCCGGGCCGCGCACCACGAACGACCGAGCCGCACACCACGAAGAGGAGGTCCGGTGTCCCTGCCCCACACGGACTCCGCAAGCGCCGCCCGAAGCGCCGCCCCGCACGACACCCCGAGCACCACCCCACCCGGCACCGGCGTCGCCTCCGACGAGCTGTTCCAGGTGGAGACGCACGGGATCGACCCGATCCCGGACCACGAGCGCCACGGCAGCGCCAGGGACGTCTTCTGGCTCTGGTTCGGCTCGAACCTCTCCTTCACCTTCGTGATCAACGGCACCCTCGCGGTGATGTTCGGGTTGTCGTTCGGGGCGGCGATCGCCGTCGTCGTGATCACCGGCTTCTCCTTCTTCGCGGTCGGCGCCCTCGGCCTCGCCGGCGTCCGCACCGGCACCGCGACCCTGGTGATCTCGCGCGCCGCGTTCGGCGTACACGGCAACTTCCCGGCCGGCCTGCTCAACTGGGTGGTCGGCATCGGATACACGATCTTGAACACCGTGGTCGGCACCTTCGCCCTCGAAGGGCTGTTCGCCGAGCTCGGCTGGGTCGGCGGCGACCTCGCCCGGGTGGTCGCGCTGGCGATCACCCTCTCGCTCACCTTCGCGGTGGCGATGTGGGGGCACGCCACCGTGCAGGCCGCGGAGCGCTGGATGGCCTACGTCCTGGGCATCGGCTTCGGCCTGCTGATCCTGTTCGTCGTCCCCGGCCTGAGGACCGGCGACGCGCCCGAGACCTCGAACACGTTCCACGCGATCTCGCTCGCCGTGCTCGTCCTGGTCGCCGGCCCGATCTCCTACCTGCCGATGCCCTCGGACTACACCCGCTACCTGCCCCGGGACACCTCGCTGCGCTCGATCACCCTGTGGGGCGCGGCCGGCGGAATGCTCTCCTCGGTGCTGCTCGGCGTACTCGGCGTGGCCGCGGCCACCCAGGCCGACATGACCGACCCGGTGGCGGGCGTGGCCGACCTGGTGCCCGGCTGGTTCGAGGCGCCGTTCCTGCTGCTCGTGGTGGGCGGCTCGATCACCAACTCGATCCTGACCCTGTACTCCTCCAGCCTGAACCTCCAGGTGCTGGGCATCCCGTGGTCGCGCGCCAAGGGCATCCTGGTCAGCACCGCGTTCATCCTGGTCGGCTCGTTGTGGGCGCTGTTCAACGGCAACTTCACCGACAACCTGACCAGCTTCCTGTCCGTGCTCGTGGTGGTCTTCGCGCCGTGGGGCGGCGTGTTCATCGCCGACACGCTGATGCGCCGCTGCCGCTACGACGCCGACGGCCTGCACGACATGCGCGGCGGTGCCTACTGGTACACCCGCGGCTTCCATCCCGCCGGGATGATCGCGCTCGGCGCCGGCATCGCCTTCGCCGCGCTGACCGCCGAGTCCGCGCTGTGGACCGGCGCCCTCGTGGAGACCTTCGACGGCGACTTCACGCTGCTCGGCGCGGTCGTCTCCGGTCTCGCCTACTGGGCCCTCGCCCGTCGCGAACCGCAGTTCGCCAAGCACTGAACCACCTCGCACCAGACCCCCATCGCACCACCCCTGGAGTTGTCACCGTGTCCCGCACCGCCGACCTGGTCCTGCGCAACGCGCTCATCCACACCGTCGACCCCGATCTGCCCGAGGCCGAGGCGCTGGCCGTCCGGGACGGGCGGATCGCCTGGGTGGGCGCGGACGCCGACGCGGCGGCCTGGATCGGTCCGGAGACCACCGTGCTCGACGGCGCCGGGCGGCGGGTGCTGCCCGGCTTCATCGACGCGCACAACCACGTCCGGCTCGGTTCGGACGACGCCTGCGTACAACTGGCGGGGGCGCGCACGTTGGCCGACATCCACGAACGGATCGGCGCCTGGCTGGCGGCCAACCCGGACGCCGAGTGGGTCGAGGCCGAGGCGTTCGACTACTCGGCGATCCCCGACGGACGCATGCCGCGCGCGAGCGACCTCGACCCGATCACCGGCGACGTGCCGGCCTTCGTGCTCAGCTACGACGTGCACACGGCGTGGCTCAACAGCGCCGCGATCGAGCGGCTCGGCATCACCCGGGACAGCGACGTGCTGCCCTTCGGCCGGGTGGACAAGGACCCGGAGACGGGCGAACCGACGGGCTTCGTCAAGGACTTCGCGGTGCGCGGCCTCTCCCGTGACGGACATCGCGCGCTGCGGGACCTGGGCGTGCCGTGGGCCTCGGCCGACCGGCAGTACGGGCGGCTGGCCAAGAGCCTGGACGACGCGATCCGGTTCGGCATCACCACCGTGGTCGAGCCGCAGAACTCGCTCGACGACCTGGCGCTGTACACCCGGGCGCGGCACGAGGGCCGGCTGCGCTCGCGGATCGTCGCGGCGCTGTTCCACCCGCGCGGCACCACCGACGCCGACCTGGACGAATTCGCCGCCGCGGCACGTGAGTTCGCCGACGACCGGCTGCGGGTGGGGCCGCTGAAGCTGTACATCGACGACGTGGTCGAGCCGCGCACCGCCGCGCTCCTGGAGCCGTATCGCGGGTGCGCCCGTCATCGGGGCGAGACGTTCTACCCGGCGGAGGAGTTCGCCGACCTGCTGGCGCGGCTGGACGGGCGGGGCTTCCAGTGTTTCGTGCACGCGACCGGCGACCGGGGCATCCGCACCGTCCTGGACGCGGTCGAGCACGCCCGGGCGGTCAACGGCGAGCGCGACGCGCGGCACCAGGTGGTGCACGTGGAGTGCCTGGACCCGGCGGACGTGTCCCGCTTCGCCGAGCTGGGCGTGGTGGCGTGCATGCAGCCCAGGCACTGCGCGCCGGAGATCGCCGGGCCGGGGCGGGACTGGGCGGAGAACGTCGGCGAGGAGCGCTGGCACAAGGCGTGGCCGATGCGGAGCCTGCGGGCCGCCGGGGCGGTCCTGGCGCTGTCCAGCGACTGGAACGTGGCCGAGATGGACCCGATGGTCGGCGTGTACACCGCGCTCACCCGCGCGCCGCTGGCGGGCGGGCCGGCCTGGATCCCGGAGGAGACGCTCGACGTGGAGGCCACGATCCACGGCTACACGATGGGCTCGGCCTACGCGAACTTCCTGGAGCACGAGCGCGGGTCCCTGACGGTGGGCAAGCTCGCCGACTTCGTCGTGCTCTCACGCGACATCATGCGGGTCGCTGCCGCGGAGATTCCGGGCACGGTCTGCGAGGTCGTCGCGGTCGGTGGCGAACTCGTGCACACGGCCTAGCGGCGGGCCGGTGGGGGGCGGGCCGGCCTGCGGCCCACCCGGCCTCGAGCGCCGGCCGGGCTGGGTGGCCTCAAGCGCCGGCCGGGCTGATCTACCCGGCCTCCGGCCGAGGCGGCCTCAAACGCCGGCCGGGCTGGATTTTGCTCGGCCCGCGTCTCAAGGTCGGCGCGAACCCACCCACGCGAATTCAGGCCGAGCCCACACCAGCCCGGCCGGCGCTTGAGGCCGCCCGACCGGACTCCGGGCAACCCAACCCAGCCCGGCCAGCGCCTGAGGCCACCCGCCCGGATTCAGGCCGAGCCGACACCAGCCCGGCCGGCGTTTGAGGCCGCCCGACCGGACTCCGGGCAACCCAACCCAGCCCGGCCGGCATCTGAGGCCACCCGCCCGGACTCAGGCCGAGCCGACATCAGCCTGGCCGGCGTTTGAGGCCGGTTGGGCAGGGTTCGGGCGGGTCGGGGGGCGTTGTGGGGGGTCAGGGTGATTCGAGTTTGAGGTCCTTGAGGAGCTTGGCCACGTGGCCCGTGGCGCGGACGTTGTACAGCGCGCGTTCCAGCTTGCCGGTCTCGTCGACGATGAACGTGGAGCGGATCACGCCCTTGACCGTCTTGCCGTACATGGTCTTCTCGCCGAAGGCCCCGTACGCCTCCAGCGTGGCCTTGTCCGGGTCCGCCAGCAGGGTCACCCGCAGGTTCTCCTTCTCCCGGAACCTGCCCAGCTTCTCCGGCTTGTCCGGGGAGATGCCGAGCACGTCGTAGCCGGCCCCGGCCAGCAGGTCGAGGTTGTCGGTGAAGTCGCACGCCTGCTTGGTGCAGCCCGGGGTCAGCGCGGCCGGGTAGAAGTACACGATGACCTTGCGGCCCGCGTAGTCGGACAGCGAGACGGACTTGCCGTCGGCGTCGGACAGGGTGAAGGCGGGGGCGGTGTCGCCCGCCTGGAGGCGGTCGCTCACGAAGAACTCCTCGAATCGAATCGCTCGGCAACGCAACGTACGCCCGCAACGCTAGCGCCGCGGTCGGACCGATCCCGGCCCCGCGCCCCGAGCCGGCCGCGCGTCCCCGGGGCGCGTTCTTCGTCAAAGCAGGGCAAAAACCGACGCCCGGGCGCCCTTGTTGCCACCATCACCCAATTGCAACCCTTTTGCAGGTGCGGCCCGAGGTCATAGGATCCCTCCGCCGAATCCGGCATTTCGGGAGGGGCCACATGCACATACCCAACGGCTTCATCGACGGCCCCGTATCCGCGGGCGCCGGCGTGATCGCGGTCGCCGGCGTCGCCGTCGGCCTGCGCGGCGCACGCCGCGAGCTGGACGAACGCACCGCGCCGCTCGCCGGCCTGGTCGCGGCCTTCGTCTTCGCCGTCCAGATGCTCAACTTCCCCGTCGCGGGCGGAACCAGCGGCCATCTCCTCGGCGGCACGCTCGCCGCGATCCTGGTCGGCCCGTACACCGGCGTGTTGTGCGTGGCGGTCGTACTGCTGATGCAGGGCCTGTTCTTCGCCGATGGCGGGCTGACCGCGCTCGGCCTGAACATCACCATCATGGGCGTCGTGACGGTCGTGGTCGGCTACGGCCTGTACCGGCTCACCCTCGGCCTGCTGCCCGCCCGGCACTCGTCCGTACCGATCGCCGCGTTCGTCGGCGCGCTGGTCTCGGTGCCCGCGGCCGCCTGTGTGTTCACCCTCTTCTACGCCATCGGCGGCACCACCGACGTATCGATCGGCAAGGTGGCCGGCGCGATGATCGGCGTGCACGTGCTGATCGGCATCGGCGAGGCGATCATCACCGCCGCCACCGTCTCCAGCGTGCTGGCGGTACGGCCCGACCTCGTCCACGGTGCGCGCGGCCTGGCGCGTCCCCTCGAACTGCGCTCGGCTGGGGAGACCCGATGACCCGCGTCCGTACCCGCACCCTGCTGATCGCCGGGGCCGTGCTCGCCCTGATCCTGGCCGGGTTCGTCAGCTACTACGCCAGCCAGAGCCCCGACGGCCTGGAGAAGGTGTCCGCCGACAAGGGCATCGACGCCAAGGAGCAGGACCACCAGCTCAAGGACGGCCCGCTGGCCGACTACAACGTCAAGGGCGTGCACAACGAACGCCTGTCCGGCGGCCTGGCCGGGGTGATCGGCGTCGCGGCCACCCTCGTGGTCGGCACCGGCGTGTTCCGGCTGGTCCGCCGCCGCCCGAGCGACGCCGCCCCGGCGAGGCCCGCCCACGACGCCGTCGACTCGGGCAGCGGCGGCTGACATGACCGGCGGACCCGAACACCGGCTCTTCCGCCCGGGCGACTCGCCCGTGCATCGGCTGCCGCCGCACTGCAAGCTGCTCGCGCTGATCGGCTTCGTCCTGGCCACGGTGTCCACCCCGCGCGAGGCCTACTGGGCCTTCGGCGCGTACGCGGCGCTGCTCGCGGTCGTCGCCGCCGTCGCCCGCGTCCCGGCCGGCTTCGTACTGCGCCGGATGCTGGTGGAGACCCCGTTCGTGCTCTTCGCGCTGCTCCTGCCCTTCGTGGCCGACGGGCCGACCGTCGAGGTGCTGGGCCTGACGGTCAGCCACGACGGCCTGCTCGGCGCCTGGAACGTACTCGCGAAGGGCACCCTCGGAGTGGTCGCCGGCGTCCTCCTCGCGGCCACCACGGAACTGCGCGCGCTGCTGCTCGGCCTGCAAAAGTTGCGCATGCCGCCGCTGCTCGTGCAGATCATGTCGTTCATGCTGCGCTACGGCGGGGTGATCACCGCGGAGATGGGCCGGATGCGGATCGCCCGCGAATCGCGCGGCTTCGTCGCGCGCGACCTGCGCCAGACCCCGGCGGTGGCCAAGTCGGCCGGCGCGCTGTTCATCCGCTCCTACGAGCGCGGCGAGCGGGTGCACCTGGCGATGCTCAGCCGCGGGTACACCGGGACCATGCCGATCCTCGTGGACACCCGGGCGAGCGCCGCCCAGTGGGCCGCCGCCGCGACGCTGCCCGCGGCGGCACTCGCGGTGTGGGCGGGGGCGCTGCTCCGGTGACCTCGCGCGTGACCGGACAATCGCGGGATCCGCGACACCGCGCGAGACGACAGACGCCGCGCGAGACGAGGAACACCGCGCGACCCGAGAACGGAGTTACCCCACGTGAGTGAATCCCCGCCGCCCACCACGCCCCCCTCTCTCGCCGTCCGCGGCCTCGCCTACGCCTACCCGGACGGCCACCAGGCCCTGTTCGGCGTCGACCTGACCATCACCCGCGGCGAACGGGTCGCCCTGCTCGGCCCCAACGGCGCCGGCAAGACCACCCTCGTGCTGCACCTGAACGGGATCCTGACCGCCGGCGCCGGCACCGTCGAGGTGGCCGGACTGCCCGTCGCCGGGGAGCACCTGCGCGAGATCCGCCGCCGGGTCGGCATCGTCTTCCAGGACCCGGACGACCAGCTGTTCATGCCCACCGTCCGCGAGGACGTCGCGTTCGGCCCGGCCAACCTCGGCCTGCGCGGCGCCGCGCTGGAGGAGCGGGTGCGACACGCGCTCGACCGGGTGGGCATGGCCGACTTCGCCGACCGGCCGCCGCACCACCTCAGCTACGGCCAGCGCCGCCGGGTCGCGGTGGCCACGGTGCTGGCGATGGAGCCGGAGATCCTGGTCCTGGACGAGCCGTCCTCGAATCTGGACCCGGCGAGCCGACGCGAACTGGCCGACGTGCTTCGTTCGCTCGACGTCACGGTGCTGATGGTGACCCACGACCTGCCCTACGCGCTGGAGCTGTGTCCGCGTGCCGCGGTGCTCGCGGGCGGCGTGGTGGTCGCCGACGGGGACACCCGCGATCTGCTCCTGGACCGCGACCTGATGGCCGCCCACCGGCTCGAACTTCCCTACGGTTTCGACCCGTCCTCGGTCCCGGCGTAGGCGCCCGCAGCGCACCGAAGGACGCCACGGGACCCGGTTGACCCGGGGCCGGGGAGGTAACTGACAGACTTGGGCCACACACGAGCGCAGGAGCCGGAGAGGACGGGTTGTGAGCGACCACGGGCGGGAACTGTCTCCGGCGGAGTTGGAGCGGCAAGGCCGGGCGGCATTGGGCCGTCCGGTGACGGCACACGCTGAACGGAGTCGGGTGGAGTCGGTGAACGGTGCACACAAGGCTGACGTTTCGAACGCCGGGCACGGGGACGGCAAGTCCGCCGGCCACGATGTGAACGGTGCCCCCGACCGGCGTACGCCGCAGCAGATCGAACGGGACATCGAGGCGGCCCGGGCCAACCTGGCGGTGACCCTGGACGAGATCGTCGACCGGGTGAAGCCGGCCAACGTCGCGGCCCGCGCGAAGGACAAGGTACGGGCGCAGTTCATCGACAGCGACACCGGCGCACCGCGCATGGAGCGCGTCGTGCCGCTCGCGGGCGGCGTGGCCGGGCTGGTCCTGCTGGTCGTCCTGGTCAAGAGCCGGGGCGGCGACAAGGCCGCGGCGAAGAAGGCCAAGGCCGCCAAGAAGCGCTGACCACCGCGGCACGCCGGTCGGGCCGACGCCGGGTCCGACCGCGTGCGGCCCGGCCGAGGCCGATTCGGGACCGTTCCCCGGCCGAAGCGGATCGGGACATCACACCTCCCGGTGACGCACGTTCGGCCTCGGACGGGTAGCTTGTCGAAGCGTGAGTTCCGACAGGTCCCAGTCTTCGAGCAACAACACCGCCCACGACCTCGGCGAGAAGCTGCCCATCCGCATGCTGCACGACCGTGTCCTGGTCCGCCAGGACGCGGCGGAGGGTGAGCGCCGCTCCGGCGGCGGCATCCTGATCCCCGCGACCGCGCAGGTCGGCAAGCGGCTGGCGTGGGCCGAGGTGGTCGCGGTCGGCCAGAACGTCCGCACCGTCGAGCCGGGCGATCGTGTCCTGTACGACCCCGAGGAGCGCGCCGAGGTCGAGGTGCGCGGGGTCCCGTACGTCCTGCTGCGCGAGCGCGACCTGCACGCGGTCGCCGCCGAACGCATCGAGGTCTCCGGCGAGGCAACCGGCCTGTATCTCTAGCCCGCCCGACGCCGACCGATCCGGCGGATCGGGCGTGGCGTCCTCCGCACGCCGGATGGTGGTTCCGTTCACCATCCGGCGGCCCACACCGGCCGGTTCACCCCTCGGGGTGAACTCTTCTGCCAGGATGACCCGATCCGCACGAAGAGCCGGCCACGAGGAGAGGGACAGATGCCGCGACGTCGGATCTGGATAGCGGCGCTGTGCGCGGTCGCCTTGGCGGGTTTCGTGGCCGGTGGCCTGGTCGGCGTGTTCAACGGTGGCGGCGGCGGCTCCTCGCATGCCGCGGCGACCTCGCCGGTGCCGACCACGTCGCCCTCGCCGACGGCGGTGACCGCCGGGCAGATCAGTTCCGCGCCGCCGACCACCGCCCCGCCCACCTCGGCCTCGCCCACGCCGTCCAAGTCCGCGTCCGCCAAACCGCCGCTGGCCGCCAACGGGCGCTACGTACTGCTGCTGCCGGACGGCCGGGCGATGGACGTGATGGGCGCCAGCGACCGGGATCGGGCCGCGGTGATCGCGTACCCGATGGGAGCGGGCAAGGCGAACCAGCAGTGGGTGATCCGCGACGCGGGCGGCGGCTTCGTCCGGCTCGAGTCGGCGCTCTCGCGCAAGTGCCTGGAGGTGTCCGGCGGCCGGGAGCCGCGCGCCTACCAGGACGACTGCGGGCGCGCCGAGAACCAGATGTGGAAGCCGCAGCCCAGCGGCTCCGGCGTGGTCTTCGTGGCCCGCAACGGGGCCGCCCTCGGGCTGGGCGACCAGGTCGGCGGCCAGCAGGGCCTGGGCCTGGTCCCGGTCGGCTCCGGGTCGGTGTGGCGGCCCAGCGGCGCCTGAGCACGGGCGCCGCCGGGCCGTCGGCGGCGTACCTCAGCCGCCGTTGTACTTCTTCGCGACGCGCGCGCCCAGGTCCGGGTCGACCTTCGTCCAGTATTCGATCACCCGGGGCAACACCTCGGCGGTCACCGGACCGTCGCTCTTCATGTGACCGACGATGTTGCCGACCAGATGTTCCCGGTCGGTCTCGGACATCACCTTGCGATACAGCGTGCCCGGCTGGCCGAAGTCGTCGTCCTCGGCGTGCGGCCGGTAGGCCGAGCGCACGATCTCGCCGGCTACCTCGTAGTTCTCGTCCTCGTACGGCGCCGGATCGGCGACCGGTCCACCGCGGCTGTTCGGCGCGTACACCGGGTCGCCGTAGTTCTCGTACCGCATCGCGCCGTCCTTGTTGTAGGAGTGCACGGGCACGATCGGCCGGTTGATCGGCAACTGGAGGTAGTTCGGCCCGATCCGGTAGCGGTGTGTGTCCGGGTAGCTGAACAGCCGGCCCTGGAGCATCTTGTCCGGGCTGGCACCGATGCCGGGAACCAGGTTGGCCGGTTCGAACGAGGCCTGCTCGACCTCGGCGAAGTAGTCCGAGGGGTTGCGGTCCAGCGTCATCCGGCCGACCTCGATCAGCGGGTAGTCGCCGTGCGGCCACACCTTGGTCAGGTCGAACGGGTTGAAGCGGTAGTCGGCCGCCGCCTCGAACGGCATCACCTGCACGTGCAGCGTCCACGACGGGTGGTCGCCGCGGGCGATCGCCTCGCGCAGGTCGCGCAGGTGGAAGTCGCGGTCCTCGCCGGCCATGGCGGCGGCCTCGGCGTCGGTGAAGTTCTCGATGCCCTGGTCGGTCAGGAAGTGGTACTTGATCCAGAACTTCTCCCCGCCCGCGTTCACCCACATGAAGGTGTGGCTGCCGAAGCCGTGCATGTTGCGCCACGTCCTGGGCGTGCCCCGGTCGGACATCAGGAACATCACCTGGTGTGCCGACTCCGGCGAGAGCGTCCAGAAGTCCCACTGCATGTCGTGATCGTGCAGGTGGGTGTCCGAGCGGCGCTTCTGCGAGTGGATGAAGTCGGAGAACTTGCTCGGATCCCGGATGAAGAAGATCGGCGTGTTGTTGCCGACCAGGTCGTAGTTCCCGTGCCGGGTGTAGAACTTGATCGCGAAACCGCGCGGGTCGCGCACGGTGTCGGGAAACCCGAGTTCGCCGGCGACGGTGGAGAAGCGGATGAACATCGGGGTCTCGCGGCCCGGCTGGAACAGGTCCGCCTTGGTGAACCGGCTCACGTCCGCGGTGACCCGGAAGACGCCGTGGGCGCCGCCGCCCTTGGCGTGCACCACCCGCTCCGGCACCCGCTCGCGATTGAACTGGGCCATCTTCTGGATGACGTAGTGGTCCTGGAGCAACAACGGACCGTCGGGTCCGACGGAGAGCGAGAACTCGTCGCTCGGGGCGGGAATGCCCGCGTCGGTCGTGGTCGTGGGGCGTTCGGTCATCACCGATATCCCTTTCGTGTCCTCGGGTCGTACATGGGTCGGGTTCGATTGCTCCTTATGCCCGATGTGCTCTCCGGCACGCCTGGATCGCGGAACAGCACGGGGTGTGCGGCGGTTGCACCTCAGAGCACGAATTCGCCCGCGGACGGGGCGGCGGGCGGGGCGGGACACGGGCCGGAATGCGGCCGGGAACGGGCCGAGTGACGGCCGAGGGCGGGCCGGAGAGAGGGACGCGGAGTGGACGCGGTAAAGCTGTCGGTACTGGACGTGGCACCGGTCGGGACGGGATATTCGGCGACCGAGGCGCTACGGACGAGTACCGAGTTGGCCAAGCGGGCCGAGCGGTGGGGCTTCCACCGGTTCTGGGTGGCGGAGCACCACAACATGCCCGGCATCGCCAGTTCGTCCCCGCCGGTGCTGCTCGCGCATCTGGCCGCGCACACCACCACGCTGCGGCTGGGATCGGGCGGGGTGATGTTGCCCAACCACGCGCCGCTCGTGGTGGCCGAGCAGTTCGGCACCCTGCAGGCGCTGCACCCCGGCCGGATCGACATCGGCATCGGCCGGGCCCCGGGCACCGACCAGGTCACCATGCGCGCCCTGCGGCGCGGCGGCGGGGCCGAGTCGGTGGACGAGTTCCCGCAGGCGCTCGGCGAGCTGATCGGCTTCGTCACCGGGCGGTTCGCCGAGGAGCACCCGTACGCGCGGATGCACGCCGTGCCGGGTCCCGCGTCCGGGATCGAGGCGGGCGGCGAGTTCGCCGCCGCGGAGGCGCCGGTGTGGCTGCTCGGGTCGAGCGGTTACAGCGCGCAGCTGGCCGGGATCCTCGGGCTGCCGTTCGCCTTCGCGCACCACTTCAGCGGACAGCACACACTGCCCGCGCTCGAGCTGTACCGCGAGTCGTTCCAGCCGTCGGCGTCGCTCAAGGAGCCCTACGCGATGATCGCGGCCGGGGTGATCGCGGCCGACACCCGGGAGCAGGCCGAACGGCTCGCGTTGTCGCAGGCGTTGTCGATGCTGAAGCTGCGCAGCGGCAACCCCGGGCGCATCCCGTCGCCGGAGGAGGCCGAGGCGTATCCGTGGACGCCGGCCGAGCGCGAGTTCGTGGAGAGCTACCAGCGGCAGCACATCAGGGGAGACCTCGCCGACGTGCGGGCGGGCATGCGGGAGCTGCGCGAGCGCACGCAGGTGGACGAGTTGATGGTGATCAGCAACGTGTACGGGCACGACGCGCGAATCCGGTCGTACGAGCTGATCGCGAAGGCTTGGGGGCTGATCGGGGAGTGAGGGGCGCGCCGCCCGGCGGTGCGGGCCGCCGGGTGCGGCGTGGGCATCGGCGCCGCGGGCCCTCGGCGCGGCCCACCGCTCAGCGGACCGTGACCTCGATGTGATGGTGACCGGTGGCGCCGTCCGGGATCACGTCGGCCGACCTGTCGGTCTGGACCGCGCCGGTGCCGTCCGTGGCGCGTACCCGCAGGGTGTGCCGGCCCGGGGTGGCGTCCCAGATCCACCGGTATTGGCGCCACGTGTCGGTGGTGGTCCGCGGCGCGAGTTCGGCGGCCTGCCAGGGGCCGTCGTCGACCCGGATCTCCACCGCGGTGATGCCTCGGTGCTGGGCCCAGGCGACGCCGGCGACCGGGACGGGGCCGGCGCGCAGGTCCGTCGCGTCGCGGGGGGTGTCCAGCCGCGACTGGGTCTTGATCGGGGCCTGGCGGGCCCAGCCGAGCCGGACCCAGTAGGCGCTGAACGCGGCGAACCGGGTCACCTCGATGTCCACGATCCACTTGCACGCGGACACGTACCCGTACAGGCCCGGCACCACCATCCGGACCGGGAAGCCGTGCTTGATCGGCAGCGGCTCGCCGTTCATCGCGTACGCCAGCATCGCGTCGCGCCCGTCCATGACCTCGCGCAGCGGGGTGCCGATGGTCATCCCGTCCGGCGAACGCGAGACGATCTGGTCGGCGCCGGGCCGCACGCCCGCCTCGCGCAGCAGGTCGGCCAGCGGGGTGCCCAGCCACCGGGCGTTGCCGATCAGGTCGCCGCCGACGTCGTTGGAGACGCAGGCGAGGGTGATGTCCCGCTCGATCGGGAAGCGGGCCCGCAGTTGTTCGTAGCTCAGCCGGATCTCCCGGTCGACCATGCCGTGGATGCGCAGTTCCCAGTCCTCGGCGCGCAGTTGCGGCACGGTGAACGCGGTGTCGATGCGGTAGAAGTCCGCGTTCGGGGTCAGGTACGGGGCCAGCCCCGGTACGACGAGGCCGGCGCCCGCCGGGGCCGCCGGGCTGATCGGCCGGGGCAGCGTGCCCGCGACGCCGGCCCGGGACTTCTCCGCGTCGAAGCGGGCGTGCTGGAGCATCCGGCCGCCGAATCCGGCCAGCGCGGCCGCGGCGGCGGCACCGACCACGAGTACGGTGCGGCGCGCGGTGTCCGGGGCCGGTTCGGCCACGTCGTCCTCGGGCGCGACCGGCAGCGGGCGGGCGAGGGGCCGGCGGTCGACCAGGTCCGGGCGGGTGAGCAGGACCAGCGCGAGCACCCCGAGCAACGTGCCGACCAGCGTCGGCGCCAGGTCGGCGGCGCGGTAGGAGGGACGGTCGGCGGCGGTCCACGCGGCGAAGCCGCCGAGCGCCAGGACCCCGGCGACGCCGTAGCGCAGCCGGCGGGCGGCGAGCACCCCGAGGCCGGCCGCGAACAGCGCGAGCAGCACCGCGATCACGGTCAGCAGGAACGCCTTGTCGCCGGTCCCGAAGGTACGGATCGCCCACTCGCGCGGCCCCGTCGGCGCCCGGTCGGCGACCGCCCCGCTGATCGTCACGAACGGCGTGGCCTCCGGCCGGACGAACGCCGCGACCACCTCGGCCACTCCCACCGCGACCGCAGCCGACACCACGCCGACCACCGCGGCCCTGATCCCGCCGGCACGCCGCACCCCGCCCACCTCACGCTCGAAATCCGCCTCCCCTCATCCTGACGCCCCGACCCGGGCAGCGGACGAATCGCCCGCTTACCGTTGTGTGACGAAGCGTCGGCGGCCGAAGCGTCGATCACCCGCCACGCTCCACCCCCTGCACACCCCACCCGCCCCGGCGGCCCGCCGTCCGGGCAACTTTCCGCGATACGGCCGACGTTTACCGAGCCGTGTACGGACGCCCGCGGGCGAGTCGGCTCATCGAGCGGTCGGGGTCGCCGGATGTTCGAGGCGGGCGGTCGGGGCCGGTTTGTTCCGGAGGCCGGCGCGCGGTGGGCCGAATCGGTGGGCAAGAGCGCCGTCCGCGTGCGGGCGGATCGATATGACGTCGGTTACTCCGGGGGCGTTGTGTGGGGGCGCGTGGGGGGTCTCTGCGTACTCTCGGGGGGTGGTATTCGTATCCAGCGGCGCGCCGAACGGGATCGTCGATTCCGGGGTCGGTGGCCCTCCCGCGGCCCGGGCCGGGTTCGAGCGGTCGCCGCATGTGGCCGGTCGGCCGATGCGGGGTGTGCTCGGGTTCGCCGGCGTCGACGTGTTCGGAGCGCTCGCGTGAAACTTACCGTCGTCGGGTGTTCCGGCAGCTTTCCCGGACCGGACAGCCCCTGCTCGTGCTACCTCCTCGAAGCCGACGGGGTGCGGATCCTGGTCGATCTCGGCAACGGCGCGCTCGGCGCCCTCCAGCGCCATGCCACGCTCGGCTCGATCGACGCCGTACTGCTCAGCCACCTGCACGCCGACCACTGCCTCGACCTCGCCTGCTACTTCGTGGCCCGCAAGTACTGCCCGGCCGGGGAGTTGCCCCGGCTGGCGGTCTACGGGCCGGCCGACACGCACGAGCGGATCGCGCGCGCCTACGACGTCGAGGGCGCGATCGACAACGGGCGCATGGCCGAGGTGTTCGACTTCCGCACGGTGGTCACCGGCACCTTCGAGGTGGGCCCCTTCCGGATCACCGCCGACCGGATGCCGCACCCCGTCGAGTCCTACGCGTTCCGGATCGAGGTGGGCGGGCGATCGCTGGTCTACTCCGGCGACACCGGGGTCAGCGACGACCTGGTGCGCATCTCGCGCGGTGCCGACCTGCTCCTGTGCGAGGCATCGTTCGAGCACGGTCGAGAGGACCTGCCGCACGTGCACCTGAACGGCCGGCAGGCCGGCGAGCATGCCGAACGCGCGGGCGTGGGGCGGCTGTTGCTCACCCACATCCCGCCGTGGACCAGCCGCGAGCGTAATCTCGACGACGCCCGCAAGACCTTCACCGGCGCCGTCGACCTGGCGCTGCCGGATGCCTCGCACACGGTCTGAACCCGGCGCCGCGCGGTCCGGACCGACACCCGCCACGGCTTAGGCTGGAGGCATGTCACGAGTAGACGGCCGTACCCCCGAGCAGCTCCGCCCGATCGGCTTCCAGCGCAAGTGGCTCGACCACGCCGAGGGCTCGGTCCTCGTCGAGTTCGGTCGCACCCGCGTCCTGGTCGCCGCCAGCGTCACCGAGGGTGTGCCGCGCTGGCGCAAGGGCAGCGGCGAGGGCTGGGTGACCGCCGAATACTCGATGTTGCCGCGCGCCACCCACACCCGCGGCGACCGCGAGTCGGTCAAGGGCCGGATCGGCGGGCGTACCCACGAGATCTCGCGGCTGATCGGCCGCTCGCTGCGTGCGGTGATCGACACCAAGGCGCTCGGCGAGACCACCATCCACCTGGACTGCGACGTGCTCCAGGCGGACGGCGGCACCCGGACGGCGGCGATCACCGGGGCCTATGTCGCGCTCGCCGACGCGGTGACCTGGGCGCGCGAGCACAAGCTCACCCGCAAGGGCGCCAATCCGCTGATCGGGTCGGTGGCGGCGGTCAGCGTCGGGATCATCGACGGCGTGCCGATGCTCGACCTCCCCTACGAGGAGGACGTGCGGGCCGAGACCGACATGAACATCGTCTGCACCGGGGACGGGCGTTTCGTCGAGGTGCAGGGCACCGCGGAGAAGGAGCCGTTCGACCGTGCGCTGCTGAACGACCTGCTGGATCTGGGCGCCCGGGGCTGCGCGGAGTTGACGACGCTTCAGCGGCGCGCCCTGGAGGGCTGAGCGGCCGAGTGGCGCAGCCCCGGGGACCACGAGGCGCGGGCTTCGGGTCCCGGGGCCGCGGGGAGGCAATGGCGGTACCCCGAGGGGGCGTTCCCGGCATACCGTGGCAAACGGTGGTCACGCGTCGGTTTCGAGTGTCACGTACGCGCAACCGACACGCACCGGGTGTGCGACCGTCGGCCCGGCGCGGCCCCGGACACCAGTACGGTCATGGCACCTGGTCATCCCGATCAGCGGCAGCCACGCCGGGCCCGACGGCCCGCCCCTGACGAGGAGCACCATGTTCCGCGCCACGTACCGTCCGCGCCGGGTTCTGCGCGTCACGATCGCCGCCACCGCCATGGCGGGCGCGTTGTTCGCCACCGCCGCGTGCAGCGAGGCGCAGAAGGCGATCTCGTGCGCCGAACTGGCCACCAACCTCACCAACGACATCGCGAGCCTCGGCAACGTGCTGAACGACCCGGACGCCGCCCGCAAGGCGCTCGACAACCTCCAGAAGACCTTGAACGACAAGACCAAGGACCTGGACTCCGAGGACGCGAAGAACGCCGCGAACGGCCTGGGCGACGTGATCACCCAGCTCAGCACCAAGGCGGCCAACGGCGGCAACCTCAGCGCGAGCGACGTGCAGCCGCTGATCAACGGCGCGAAGAACCTGACCACGATCTGCGTCAAGTAGGTCGCGCGGTCGACCGGGCCGAGCGGATCGAGCAGGACGGGCGGGGAGCCTCGCGGAGGAGGCGCCGCGGTGCGCTCGCGATCGTCCGCGCCGAAGCGCAGGATGGAAGTGGTGACCTCCGAAGGAGATGATCCACCATGCTCGCTGTGCGATCGATCAACGAAGCCGACGAGAGCCGCGACATACCGCACGGTCACCTGGACGTGGTCAGTCTGGAAGGCGTCGATTTCGGCGTCGCCCGATTCGAACCGGGCTGGCGCTGGTCGACGGACGTCGGGCCCATCGCCGGGACCGACAGTTGCCAGTTCCACCACAATGGTTACGTCGCCCAGGGACACATGCACATCCGCATGGACGACGGTGAGGAGAAGGACCTGAAGGCGGGCGACGTCTTCGTCTGCGACCCGGGCCACGACGCGTGGGTCGTCGGCGACGAGACCGCGCTGGTCTTCGACTTCGCCGGCAACATCCACGACTACGCCAAGTAGTCGCGACCGAGCGGCGATCCGGGCACCCGCGCCCGGACGGCGGTGACCCGCACGCCGGATTCGGTCGGTGCTCGGGGCGACCCTAGGCTTTGCGCCATGAGCCGTCTCGTACTCGCCACGCGCAACGCCAACAAGGTCGTCGAACTCCAGCAGATCCTCGCGGGCGTCGGACTCGACGTCGAACTCGTGGGGATGGACGCCTATCCCGATGTGCCCGACGTGCCCGAGACGGGGCTCACCTTCGCGGCCAACGCGCTGCTGAAGGCGCACGCCATCGCGCGGGCCACCGGACTCCCGGCGATCGCCGACGACTCGGGCCTGTGCGTGGCCGCGCTCAACGGGATGCCCGGGATCTTCTCCGCCCGCTGGGCCGGCACACACGGCGACGACACGGCCAACCTGCGGCTGCTGCTCGCCCAACTGTCCGACATCGCCGACGAACACCGCGCGGCGTGGTTCGCGTGCGCGGCGGCGCTCGCGCTGCCCGACGGCACCGAGCGGGTGGTCGAGGGCCGGTTCGAGGGCACGCTGACCCGCGAGCCGCGCGGCACCGGCGGCTTCGGCTACGACCCGATCCTGCGAGTGGCCGGTGACACCCGCACCGCCGCCGAGTTGACCGCCGCCGAGAAGAACGCGATCAGCCACCGGGGGAAGGCGTTTCGCGCGCTGGCCCCGATCGTGTCCGAGCTGATCGGCTGACCACCCCGCCCGGCCGCCCGTTCCTGCCGGGATTCGGCAGGGTTGGTAGCGTCTTCGTGCCGGGTTTCCGGCAGCGAAGCGGGGCTACGGGGTACGGGGGCAAGGCGTGAAGAGCCACGACGGGATACCCGCCGAGTTCCTGCGCGACTGGGCCGAACTGCTCGGCGAGATCTCGACCACCGGGCGCCTGTTGCGGCGCGCCGAGCTGGACGTGCTGGCCGACCTCGGCGAGCGGGCCGCGGAGGCCGGACACCACTGGCGCGCGCTGGTCGACCTGTACCTGCGCGAGACCCGCCGCGTGTGGACCACCCTGCCGGGCGTCGCCCGCGCGGGAAGCGTCGGTGAGGCGGCTCGCGCGGGCGAGGCGGTGCTGACCGCCTCCGAGGCGGCGATCACCGCGCTGGGCGCCGGCCACGAGCGGGCCCAGCGGTTGGCGGTCCGCCAGGCGGAGGCCGCCCGTCGCGAGTTCATCGACGACCTGCTGTACGGCCGCAGCGACCCGGGCCGGCTCGCCGAGCGTGCCGAGCGGTTCGGGCTGCGGCTGGCCCGCGCGCACGTGGTCGCGGTGGCCGTGGGCGCGGTGGCGTACGACGAGGCGCACCCGCTGGCCCGCCGGGTCGAGCGCGAGCTGATCGGCCGATTCGGCGAACGCGACGTGCTGCTGACCACCAAGGGCGGCCGGCTGGTGTGCGTCGCGCCGGACGACGAGCGGCCGGTGCTCGCCGCCTTCGCCGAGTACGCGACCCGGGCGGGCGGCGGGCGGGAGAGCGCCGACCGGGTCGCCCTGGGCCGATCGCACCCGGGCGCGGGCGGCGTCGTGCTGTCCTACGAGGAGGCGCTGGGCGCGCTCGACCTGGCCGAGCGGCTGGACCTGCCGGGCTCCGTGCTCGACGCGGCCGATCTGCTGGTCTTCCCGGTACTGCTGCGCGATCGGGCGGCGATGGCCGATCTGGTCCGCACCGCGCTCGGGCCGCTGGTGCACGCGCGCGGTGGCGCGGCCCCGCTCCTGGAGACGATCGCGGCGTGCGCGGCGGCGGGCTACGTCAACGCCGAGGCCGCCCGTCGGTTGCGGATCAGCGTACGCACGCTCTCCTATCGGCTGGAGCGGATCCGGACGCTGACCGGATACGACCCGGCCGACGCGTTGCAGCGCTACACCCTGGAGACCGCAGCGCTCGGTGCCCGCGTCCTGGGCTGGCCGAGTAACCCCCTTTAGCCGGGTTGTCCCCCGGGTCGCGGATCGGACGTCAAGGAGCGGCCAACACTGCCGGCTTCCGGCAATGCGCGCGCGTCCGCGGCGATGTCACCATGACGGCGCACGACGGGCCGAGGGGGGTGGGACGGTGGGGGATTTCGTGCGGGCGGCACTGGCGTTTCCCGCCGTTCTGTTCAGCTTCGCGCTCGTCGTGGTGGCGGCCTATTGGTTGCTGGTGTTGATCGGCGGTGTCGCCGTGGGCCATGGGGGCCCCGGGGGCGGCCATCATGACGGGCCCTGGGCCCACGGGGGTCATGATGGTCACGGGGGCCATGGGGATCACGGCCCGGGCGACACCGCCGGTGTCCCGGTCACGGTCACGATCTCGTTCGCGATCGCCGTGACCTGGTTCTGCTGCCTGGTCGGTACCGCGCTGACCGAGCGGTGGTGGCTGCGCGCCGCGGCGCTCCCCGCGGCGCTCGGTGCCGGATGGTTCGCCGCGCGCCTCGCGCGGGCGCTGGGCCGCCGCTTTCTGAAGGCCGAACGCCCCTCCCTGCGGGCCGACTTCGTCGGTCGTACCTGCCTGATCCGGACCGGTCGGGTGGGCCACGACTTCGGTCAGGCCGAGGTCCGGGCCGAGGACGGCTCGACCGCGCTCCTCCAGGTCCGCACCGACGAGAGCGGGCTGGTCTCCGGCAGCACCGCGTTGATCTTCGACTACGACGTCGCCGGCGAGTTCTTCCGGGTCACCCGCTTCGACAGCGCGCTGGACCCGGATCGCGTCACCGGCTGACTCTCCTTCGTGCTCCCGGCCGCCCCGAGCCGGTCCACGAGCACCCGCCCGACTTCCGTTCCGCCCGCCCTGCCTCCTGCCCGTCCGCCGCCGCGCGCCGTTGCCCGTGCGGTCACCAACGTCCCGTTCGACCAAGGGATTTCACTGATGGATGCCATCACCGTGGGCATCGGCGTGCTCGTCGCCGTCGTCCTGCTCGTCGTGCTCGTCGTCTTCCTCGCCGTGACCCGGCTCTACCGCAAGGTCTCGCAGGGCCAGGCCCTGATCATCTCCAAGGCCAACACGGTCGACGTCACCTTCACCGGCGCCGTGGTGCTGCCGGTGCTGCACCGGGCCGAGACCATGGACATCTCGGTGAAGACCATCGAGATCCGCCGGACCGGGCGCGAGGGGCTGATCTGCCGGGACAACATCCGGGCGGACATCCACATCTACTTCTTCGTCCGGGTCAACAAGACCGTCGAGGACGTGATCAAGGTGGCCCAGGCGATCGGCGCGGACCGGGCCAGCGACCGGGCGGCGATCCAGGACTTCTTCGCGGCCAAGTTCGCCGAGGCGCTCAAGACGGTCGGCAAACAACTCGACTTCGTCGACCTGTACACCAAGCGCGAGGAGTTCCGGGACCGGATCCTCGCGGTGATCGGCACCGACCTCAACGGCTACCACCTCGACGACGCCGCGATCGACTTCCTCGAACAGACCCCGATGAGCCAGCTCGACGCCGCGAACATCCTGGACGCCCAGGGCATTCGCAAGATCACCGAGCTGACCACCATCGAGCACGTGCGCACCAACGAGTACCAGCGCACCGAGGAAAAGGAGATGACCCGGCAAAACGTCGAGGCCCGCGAGACGGTGCTCGAACTGGAGCGCCGCCAGGCCGACGCGGAGATCAAGCAGCGCCGCGAGATCGAGATCAGCCGTGCCCGCGAGGAGGCGGAGACCTCCCGGGTGCAGGCCGAGGAGCGGCTGCGCGCGCAGTCGGCGCACATGAAGACCGAGGAGGCGCTCGGGATCCAGAACGAGAACCGGGAGCGCGAGGTCGCCGTCGCGCAGAAGAACCGCGAGCGGGTGATCGCGGTGGAGAACGAGCGGATCGAGAAGGACCGCCTCCTGGAGGTGATCGCCCGCGAGCGGGAGACCCAATTGCGCCGGATCGCCGGTGACAAGGAGGTCGAGGCGGAGAAGCGGGACATCGCCGAGGTGATCCGCGAGCGGATCGCGGTCGAGCGCACGGTGGCCGCGCAGGAGGAGGAGATCAAGAAGCTGCGGATGGTCGAGGAGGCCGAACGCGAGCGGCAGGCGCAGATCATCCACGCCGAGGCCGAGGCCCAGGGACGGCTGGTCAAGGACATCAAGGCGGCCGAGGCCGCCGAGCAGTCGGCCGGCCACCGCGCGGCCGAGCAGCTCACCATGGCCGAGGCCCGGCGCAAGTCGGCCGAACTGGACACCCAGGCCGCGATCCGCGCCGCCGAGGGCAAGCGGGCCGAGGCCGCCGCCGTGGGTCTGGCCGAGGCCGAGGTGACCGAGCGGATGGCCGACGCGGTGTCCAAGCGGGGTCTGGCCGAGGCCGCGGTGACCCGCGAGAAGGCGCTGGCGAGCGCCGACGGGCTGCGCGAGCGGCTGAAGGGCGAGGCCGAGGGCCTGACCGAGAAGGCCGCCGCGATGGCCGCGCTCGACGAGTCCAGCCGGATACACGAGGAGTACCGACTGCGCCTGGAGGCGGAGAAGGAGATCCGGCTCGCCGGCCTGGAGGTGAACCGGCAGATCGCCGAGGCACAGGCCACCGTGCTGGCCACCGGCCTGGAGAACGCCAAGATCGACATCGTCGGCGGGGACAGCGTGTTCTTCGACCGGATCATGGGCGCGATGGCCGCCGGGAAGAGTGTGGACGCCTTCGTCGACCGCTCCGACACCGTGCGCACGATGGCCGCCTCCTGGCTGGACCCGAACGGCTCGACGTTCGTCGACGACCTCGGCGCACTGGCCGCGGGCCTGGGCTCGGGCGGCGTGCGCGACCTGACCCTCGCGGGCGCGCTCGGCGCGCTGATCGCCGGCGGCGGACCGCAGTCGGCCACCCTCCAGGGCCTGCTGGACGCGGTCCGGGCCGGCGGGCTGGGCGACACCCGGCTCGCCGACCTGACCGCCCCGGCCCGGCTCAACGGCCTGGCCAAGTAGCGGGCCGCGCGATCACCGTGCCGTACGAGGGAGTTGACCCGAACGTGAGCGGCCAGACGGGCGGCCCGGAGGCCGAGCCCGGGACCTACGAGGTGCTGCGCGGGCGACTGCTCGTCGCGGCCCGCGAACTGGGCACGCGGGCCCGGGAGTTGAACGAGCGCCGGGTGCGCACCTACGGCGGCGGCGCGCCGGCGCTGACCGCCACCCACCGGCTGTACACCGAACGGGCCGTGGTGGCCCGGGACATCGTCCAGGTCGGCGGCCTGCTCCTGGCCGGCTGGAACACCGGCGGCGGGCCCGGCGAGGAGGTGGGGCCCGCCGACGTGTTCGCGCTGTACCGGCGCACCCCGGAGGGCTTCGTGCCGGCCCCGACCGACGCCGTCCCGGGCCTGCTCGACGACGCCCGGTTCCGGCAGGACTTCACCGCGCTGTACCGCTACTTCCGGGACACCCGACTGCTGCGGCTGCGCGACACCGGGACGCACCTGCTCGCGGTCTTCCGGGTCGGCGAACGCCTCACCGACATCCGGGTGTTGCGCTGGCGCCTGGCCCCCGACGGCACCCCCGCCTACCTCGACGCACAGGGCGAGCGCGAGCACGTCATCCCGGACGCGTACGACTTCCCCTGGACCGAGAGCACCCGCGCCGACCACGTACCGGGCCGGCACCCGCACATCGCGATCGCCGACACGCTGTATCTGGCCACGTCGGGCGGCCGGCTCGTGGTCAAGGTCGAGAACGACACCGAGACCGCCGAGGGGGTCTACGCGGAACCCGTCGACGACCCGCTCCAGTCGCTGGCCGACGCCGAGGTCGCGCACGCCCGGGTCGGACCGCTGTTGCTGGTCCGGGTGCGCCCGTACAACGAGAGCGAGCCGCGCCACCTGGTGTACAACACGCGCACCGCCGAGGTGCGCCGCCTCGACGGCATCGCGGCGGCCTGCCGGCGCCTGCCCGACGACCAGGGCATCGTCTTCCCCGGCGGCTATCACCCGAGCACCGGCGGCGCGCGCACCTTCGACATCGACACCACCGACGCGGAGTTCGAGGCGACGGTGCGCTCGCCCAACGGCGAGGACGTGCTGTACGTGTTCCATGCCCGGGCCGAGGGCCGCATCACGCTGCTGTCCTACAACGTGATCCGGGAGGAGGCCGCCGCGCCGATCGTCGGGCACGGCCGGGCGTTCTTCGCGGACGGCACGATGGCGATCCTGCGGGTGGTCGACGCCGAACCCACCCGGACGCACACCGTCCAGGTGTGGGACACGCCGTACACCTCGGACGCGTACGCCGCGGCGCGCCCGCCCGGTACCGGCCCCCTGGCCCGGATCGGCAACCCGGAACTGGTCCGCGGCATCGCCGACGCCCTCGCGATCACCGCGATGGCCGAGGAGACCGCGCCCACGACCGCCGTCTTCACCGCGATCACCGCCGCCGCGGCCCGGGTCGAGGACACCCACCACTGGCTCGGCGACGCCGAACTCGGGTCCCTCGCCGAACCGTTGGCCACCGTGCGCGGCGCCGCTGCGGATGTCGTCGAGGAGTTCCGCCGGGTCCTGGACCTGCGCCGGATCGCCGCCGACGCGCTCGCCGAGGCGGTCGCGAGCACCACCGCGCTGACCCGGCGGGTACGCGGCGAGGTGCCGGACAGCGCCACCGCCTGTGTCCGGCAGCTCGGCGAACTCCGGTACGCCCAGGGCCGGTTGGCGAGCCTGCGAGACCTCCGCCACGTGGACGCGGACGCGCTCGCCGAGGCGGATGCCGTGCTGGTCGCGGCACTGGCCGAGGCGGGCCGGCGGGCGGTGGCGTTCCTCGCCGACGACGACGCCTTCGTGGCCACCCACCGGATCGTCGACGAGTTGACCGCCGAGGCCGCCGCGTCGACCACCGTGGCCGAGGCGGGCGCGCTGACCGCCCGGATCGACGAACAGGCCGACGGGCTGCGCGTGGTCACCGAGGTGATCGGCACCCTCGACGGCACCGACGCCGGCGTGCGCACCACGATCCTGACCCGGATCGGCGAGGTCCTGGGCGGGGTCAACCGGGCTCGCGCGACCCTGGACGCGCGCCGCCGCGACCTGCTCGACGCCGAGCAGCGCGCCGAGTTCGCCGCCGAGATGGCGCTGTTGGAGCAGACCGTGGTCGGCGCGCTGGCCGCCGCCGAGACGCCCGAGGAGTGCGACGAGCACCTGGCCCGGTTGCTGGCCCGGATCGAGGACCTGGAGGCCGGGTTCGGCGCGCTCGACGAGCACCTGGCCCGGATCGGCGCCGAACGCGAGCGTGTCCACGACGCGTTCTCGGCCCGCAAGCAGGCCCGACTCGACGAGCGGGCCCGGCACGGCCGCCGCCTCGCCGACTCCGCACAGCGCGTCCTCACCACCATCGCCCGCCGGATCACCACCCTCGCGAGCATCGACGAGATCAACACCTGGTTCGCCTCCGACGCCCTGGTCGGCAAGGTCCGCTCGACCGCCGGGGAACTGCGCCGCCTCGGCGACCCGGTTCGCGCCGGCGAGTTGGAGGGCCGGCTCACCGCGGCCCGCCAGGAGGCCGTCCGGGCCCTGCGCGACCGGGCCGAACTGTACGACGCGGCGGGCACCGTACGGCTCGGCCGGCACCGGTTCGCGGTGCACGACCGCCCGATCGAGTTGACCCTGGTCCCACACGGGGACACCCTCGCGTTCGCGATCACCGGCACCGACTACCGCGAGGTGGTGCGCGAGCCGCTGCCCGCCGCCCATCGGGTCTTCCACGACCAGCCGCTGGGCTCCGAGTCGCCACAGGTCTACCGGGCCGAATACCTCGCGGCGGTGGTGCTCGCGGAGACCGAGGGCCGTGCGATCGACGCGCTGCCGGCCGAGGAACTGCTCGCCGAGGTACGGCGGATCGCGCTGTCCCGCCCCGGCGAGGGCTACGACCGGGGGGTGCACGACCGGGACGCGGCGGCGCTGCTCGCGGCCGTACTGCGCCTGCGGGCCGGCGCCGGGCTGCTGCGGTTCGCGCCGGAGGTACGGGCGGCGGCCCAGCTGTACTGGGCGCACGGCGTCGCCGCCGACGCCCGGCAACCCTGGACGACCCGGGCCCGGTCGCTCGGCCGGGCCAGGGACGCCTTCGGCCCGATCCCCGCCGTCGCCGACCTGGCCGCCGAACTCGGCGAGCGGGCAAGCGGGTTCCTGACCGAGGCGCTGGCCCCGCCGACCGCGTCGAGCACCGCGATCGGCGCCTACCTGTTCGAGGAACTCGCCGCCGGCGGACCGCGCTTCGCCACCGGCGCGGTCGCCCGCACGCTCCTGACCGGCTTCCGCGCCTCGCTCGGCGGCGACGACGCCGCCGCGGCCAAGGACTTCGCCGAGGACCTGCGGGCCCTCGACGGCGACCTGGCCGCGCGGCATCAGCTCGTCGGCGCCTGGCTCGGCGCCTACGCCGCACGCCTCGACACCGCCCCGCCCCCGGAGTTGGCCGAGGCGATCGCCGTCGAGGTGTGCGGGGCGGCGCTGGAGCGACACCACGTCGACGCCCCGATCGGCACCACCGTCACCGGCCTGCTCGGCGCCCACCCGCGGGTGGCGAACGGCGGCACGCTTGACCTGCGCCTGGACGAATTCCTGGTGCGCACCGACGAGTTCCGCCGCACCCGGGTGCCCGCGTACCGGGCGTACCAGCGCCGGCGCGCGGAACTGCTCGCCGCCGCCCGCGAGCGGCTGCGGCTCGACGCGCACACCCCCCGGGTGATGTCGGCGTTCGTCCGCAACCGGCTGATCGACGAGGTCTACCTGCCGCTGATCGGCGACAACCTGGCCAAACAGCTGGGCGCCGCGGGGCCGGAGCGGCGCACCGACAGCCAGGGGCTGCTGCTCCTGCTGTCCCCGCCCGGCTACGGCAAGACCA
This sequence comes from Embleya hyalina, assembly GCF_003967355.1. Lineage (GTDB taxonomy): Bacteria > Actinomycetota > Actinomycetes > Streptomycetales > Streptomycetaceae > Embleya > Embleya hyalina. Next base: position 93,613 of record NZ_BIFH01000051.1, read on the forward strand.
CGCTGATGGAATACGTCGCCGCCCGACTGGGCCTGCTGTTCGTCCGGATCGACGGCCCCGCGCTCGGCGCGCGCACCACGTCCCTGGACCCGGCCGCCGCGCCGGACGCCGCCGCGCGGCGCGAGGTGGAGAAGATCGGGTTCGCCCTGGAACTGGGCGCCAACGTGCTGCTGCACGTGGACGACATCCAGCACGTCTCGCCCGAACTGCTGCAGAAATTCGTCTCGTTGTGCGACGCGCAGCGGCGGATCGAGGGTGTGCGCGACGGCGAGTCGCGCAGCTACGACCTGCGCGGGAAACGTTTCGCGGTGTGCATGGCCGGCAACCCGTACACCGAGTCCGGTGCGCGTTTTCGGATCCCGGACATGCTCGCCAACCGGGCCGACGTGTGGAACCTGGGCGATGTGCTCGGCGGGCGCGAGGAGTTGTTCGCGCTCAGCCACATCGAGAACGCGCTGACCGCCAACCCGGTCCTGGCCCCGCTCGCCGGGCGCGACCGGGCCGATCTGGACCTGCTGATCCGGCTGGCCCGCGGCGACGGCACCGCGCGCCCGGATCGGCTCGCGCACCCGTACGACGCGACCGAACTGGAGCGCGTCCTGGCCGTGTTGCGCCGACTGCTGCACGTGGTGGAGACGGTGCTCGCGGCGAACCGGGCCTACATCGCCTCGGCCGCGCAATCCGAGGCCGCGCGCACCGAACCGCCGTTCCGGCTGCAGGGCTCGTATCGGGACACCAACAAGCTGGCCGAGCGCATCCTGCCGGTGCTGGACGAGGTCGAGGTGGAGCGGCTGTTGGACGACCACTACGCGGCGGAGGCCCAGACGCTGACCACCGACGCGGAGGCGAACCTGCTCAAGCTCGCCGAACTGCGCGGCCGGTCGACCCCCGAGCAGCGGGCGCGGTGGGCGGAGGTGAAGCGGGCCTACCCGGCGGCGCGCGGCTGAGCGGAGGCGGGCTCCGGCGCGGCCTCGGCGGCCTGCGCCGGCTCCGGGATCCACGCGGCGGTGAGCACGCCGTGCCGGGTCCACCCCAGCGTGCGGTACAACTCCCGCCCGGCGGCGGTGGCGACCAGGACCCCGGTCCGGGCGCCGCGCGCGGCGGCGGCGTCGGCGAGCACGGTCATCACCACGCTGCCCAGGCCGCGCCGACGGTGCGCGGGGTCGGTATGGATCTGGTCGGCCACCGCGGTGTCCCCGGTGACCCCGATCCGCCCGCGGGCGGCGACCGCGCCGTCGGCGGCGAGCAGCCGGCCGAAGATCGTCTCGTCCCGGCTCTCGACCTCGACCGTGTAGCCGGCCGGCGCCGCCACCGACTGTCGGCGCAGCGGCCCGGTCATCGGATACTCCGGCTCGCCCACGGTCCACGCGGAGGTGAGCGCGGGCCGCACCCGCTCGACGGGCGCGAGGGTCTTGATCCAGGTGCCGGGCTCGGTCCGGGTCCGAACCACCTCGGCCGGCCGGTCCGGGTCGAAGAACACGTAGCGCACCCGATGGCCGGGCAACCCGACGTCGAGCCGATACCCGCCGTCCACCGCGACCGGTGCCGTCACCGACCGAGCCACCGCCCACCCGCCGACCCAGGCCCGGATCAGCTCTGCGTCGGACATGACCCGTTCCCGATCGGCGGTGCTCACGACAACTCCCCATCACGGCGGCGACACGAACCGATCAAGCTTATTGCAAGGCGTTTGCAACAAGCCGAGCGCGGGTCCCTCCGCCGAGGCTCCGGGCGACCCGACCCCTCGCGTGCCTGGTCACCGAGAGCCGAGCGCGCCTCTCGTGTCCGCGCTTCCCGCGTCGTGCGGGGCGAGCTCCGGTCGACCATCGCGCGGTGTGCGGAGCCGCCGTGCACGTGCTCGCCGAAGTGCCGGTGGCCCCATGGGACGCGGTGGACCCGAACGGCGCGGTGGACCCCGACGACGCGGAGCGATCGGCGTCGACGGCCGCGCCCGTGTGCCGGCTACGGGACGAGCACGACCCGGCCGAGTTGGGTGCGTTCCTCCAGCACTCGGTGGGCCCGTACCGCCTCGGTCAGCGGGAGGGTCGCGTGGACGGCCACCCGCAGGCGGCCCGCCGCCAGGTGTTCGGCGAGTTCGGCCGTCTCCTCGCGGGCCCGTTCGGGGGCGGCGGCGCGCCAGGCCAGGAGGGAGAAGCCGGCCACGGATCGGAGGGCGAACAGGTCGGTGGGCGCGATGCCGGACACGTCGCCGCTCGCCGCGCCGTAGACCACGACCCGCCCGAACGGCGCCACCACGTCGAAACCGCGGCGCAGGATCTCCCCGCCCACCGAGTCCAGCACGACGTCCACGCCCCCGGGCACGATCTCCCGCACCCGATCCGGCCAGTCGGCGGCGGAGTAGTCGACGGCGAAGTCGGCGCCGTACGCCCGGACGAAGTCGAACTTGGCCGCCGACCCGACGGCGGCCACGACCGTACCGGCGCCGAGCAGCTTGGCCAGTTGCACGACCAGGTGGCCGATCCCCCCGGCGGCGGCGTGCACCAATACCGTCTCGCCCGGGGCGAGTCGCCCGGTCCGCACCGCCCGCAGCGCCACCGGCGCGGCCAGCGGCAGCGCACTCGCCGCGCCGGGGTCGAGCCCGTCGGGCACCCGCACCGACCACTCGGCGTCGGCGAGCACGAAGTCGGCGAACGCGTCCTCGGCCAATGCGGCCACCCGCGCACCGACCGGCGGACCGGCCACCCCCGGGCCGAGTGCTTCGACCCGGCCCACCACGTCACCGGTGAGCACGCCGGGCAGCGGGCGTCGGAACAGCGGACCGGCGGCGGGACCGCGCCTGAACCGGGTGTCGACGAAGTTGGCGCCGATCGCCTCGCTCCGGATCAGCACCTGTCCCGGTCCGGGCTTCGGCACATCGACCTCCTCCACGGTGAGGACTTCCGGATCGCCGTACTCGTGGTAGCGGACTCGTCGCATTCGACCCTCCGGGCGGCAGGAGAACATGGTGGATATCGACCGGCATCAAACTGGACCGCCGGTCAAGTTGACTCGAACGTACTGGACCGCCGGTCAAGTTGTCCATGGATCACCAGCCTCGACCAGTGATGAGGAACGCGATGCCCGACGCCCCCACCGACCGCCCCGAACGCGCCGACGCCGCCCGCAACCGGCGCGCGATCCTGCGCGCGACCGAGGAGCTGCTGGCCCGGCACCGCCCGGAGCAGATCTCGATGGAGCAGGTCGCCGCGGCGGCGGGCGTCGGCAAGGGCACGGTGTTCCACCGCTTCGGCAGCCGGATGGGCCTGATGGAGGCCCTGATGGCGGAGCGCGCGCTCGCCCTGACCGAGGCGGTCACCACCGGCCCGCCGCCGCTCGGCCCCGGCGCCCCGCCCCGCGAGCGCCTGCTCGCCTTCCTCGACGCCATCGTCGACGTGGTCGCCCGCAACAAGGGCCTGATGGCCGCACTCGGCCACGCCGCGAGTACCGCTCCGAAACCGGACGTCGACCCCACCGAGGACCCGCGCACCGCACACCCGGTCTACGGGTTCTGGCACGGACACATCGCCGACCTGCTCGCCGCCCACCGCCCCGGCCTCGACGCCGAGACGCAGGCCCACCTCCTGCTCGCCGGCCTGCAAAGCCGATCCGTGTTGCGCCTGCTCGAACAGGGCGAGGGCGAACGGGTCGCCGCCGCCGTCCACACCCTGGCCGAAGCCCTGCTCACCGCCCCCTGACGCCCGCGCCCCCAACGCGTCGAGGCCGCCTCCGCACCCCGGCGCGAACCGGGAGGCGGGAAGCGGCCTCGACAGCGGGAACGGAGATCGAGCCTCAGGCCCAGAGCTGCCCGTGCAACCCCTCCACGGCGGCCTCCGTCGACTCCGCCGTGTAGATCCCGGTCGACAGGTACTTCCACCCGCCGTCCGCGATCACGAACGCGATGTCGGCGGGCTCCCCCGCCTTGACCGCCTTGCGCGCGATACCCAGCGCGGCGTGCAGCACCGCGCCGGTCGAGATGCCCGCGAAGATGCCTTCCTTCTCCAGCAGTTCGCGGGTACGCCCGACCGCCTCGGCGGAGCCCACCGAATAGCGCGTGGTCAGCACGTCGCCGTCGTACAGCTCCGGCACGAACCCCTCGTCGAGGTTGCGCAGCCCGTACACCACGTCGTCGTAGCGCGGCTCGGCCGCCACGATCGTCACGCCCGGGACCTTCTCGCGCAGGTAGCGCCCGACGCCCATCAGCGTGCCGGTGGTACCCAGACCCGCCACGAAGTGGGTGATCGTCGGCAGGTCCTCCAGCAGTTCGGGGCCGGTCGTCGCGTAGTGCGCGTCCGGGTTCGCCGGGTTCCCGTACTGGTACAACATCACCCAGTCGGGATGCTCCGCGGCCAGCTCCTTGGCCACCCGCACCGCCGTGTTCGACCCGCCCGCCGCGGGCGACGCGATGATCCGCGCGCCCCACATGCGCAGCAGCTCTCGGCGCTCCTCGGAGGTGTTCTCCGGCATCACGCAGACGATCTCGTAGCCCTTGAGCTTGGCCGCCATCGCCAACGCGATGCCGGTGTTGCCCGAGGTCGGCTCCAGGATCGTGCAGCCCGGCGTGAGCAGCCCGTCCCGCTCGGCCGCCTCGATCATGTGCAGGGCCGGGCGGTCCTTGATCGAACCGGTCGGGTTGCGGTCCTCCAGCTTGGCCCACACCCGCACCGTCGGCGACGGCGACAACGTCGGCAGGCCGACCAGCGGGGTCCGGCCGACCGAGTCGAGCAACGAGTCGTAACGCATCAGATCGAGCCGCCGGCGACCGCCGGAAGAATCGTCACGGTGTCGCCGTCGTCCAGCTTGGTGGTCAGGCCGCCGGTGAAGCGCACGTCCTCGTCGTTGAGGTAGACGTTGACGAAGCGGCGCAGTTCGCCGTTCTCCTCGACGAGTCGAGCGCGTACGCCCGGGTGCCGGACCTCCAGGTCGACCAGCAGGTCGGCGAGGGTGGCGCCGCTGCCGGGCACGGCCTTCGCGCCGTCGGTGTAGGTACGGAGGATGGTCGGGATGCGGACCTCGATGGCCATGGATGCGCTCCTCTGGTTGTGACGCGAACGGAGAGAACGCAGTCCGGACGCGGGCCGCACCCCCGACGCTCCATCGGAGGCGGTGGGGCGGGGGGTCGTTCATGTGCGCCGGTGCTGCGGGACGTGCCTGCTGCCTGGGTGCCTGGTGGGCCGATCCGACCTCGGGATCAGCCCACGCGCGCAGCGCGACAGAGGGCGCTGGAGAGTCGGCACAGGTCGACGTGCAGGCGTGCGACGAGGAAGGCACCCGGGGCTCCGCCCGGCACCGCTTCCGTCGTATTCACGCCCGCATAACGCATATGGTCATGCTAGCCATTCCCCCGGGGCGCTCCGATGTGATCTCGCATGCCGGAACTTCCCATATCGACGGGTGAGACGACGGTGAGGCGACGGCGGGTGGGACGACGGCGGGTGGGCCCCGCCGATCCCCGTCAGTAGGCGTCCACCACCTCGACCTCCTCCTCGGTGATCACGCCGTCGACGATCCGGTACGACCGGAACTCGTAGGTGTCCTCCTCGCGCGTGGACACCAGCACGTAGTGCGCGTTCGGCTCGGACGCGTAGGACACGTCCGTGCGCGACGGATACGCCTCGGTCGCGGTGTGCGAGTGGTAGACGATCACCGGCTCCTCGTCCCGGTCGTCCATCTCCCGGTAGAGCTTGAACAGGTCGGCCGAGTCGAACTCGTAGAACGTGGGCGAGCGCGCGGCGTTGAGCATCGGGATGAACCGCTCGGGCCGGTCGCTGCCCTCGGGCCCGGCGACGACGCCACACGCCTCGTCGGGGTGGTCGGCACGGGCGTGGGCGACGATGCGATCGCGCAGGGCTGCGGTGATGGTGAGCATGCCCCGAGCGTACTGAGCACCCGCCCGACCCGTGTGCCCGCGCGGCCGGCGCCGGCTCCGCCCCCGCGCTCAGACCCGCGCCCCGTGCCCGCGCCGTACCGGGATGTACGCCACCACCAGGAACGCCACCCAGATCGGCACCACGTACAGCGCGATCCGGGTGTCCGCCGAGAAGCCGAGCAGGACCACCACCATCACCAAAAACGCCAGCACCGCCCAGCCCGTGTACGGCGCGCCCGGCATCCGGAAGCCGTGCCCGGCGAGCCGCCCCCGGTCCACCGCGCGCCGGTAGCGCATCTGGCAGCCGACGATCATGCCCCACGTCCACAGCGCGCCGACGGTGGCCACCGAGGTGATGTACATGAACGCCTTGTCCGGGACCACCGCGTTGACCAGCACCCCGAGCCCCATCACGATCGCCGAGGCGGTGATCGCCATGGCCGGCACCCGGTGCGAACTGAGCCCGCTCACCCCCGGCGGCGCCTGCCCGTCCACCGCGAGCGTGCGCAACATGCGCCCGGTCGAGTACAGCCCCGAGTTGCACGAGGACAGCGCCGCGGTGAGCACCACGAAGTTGATGATCGCCGCCGCCGCAGGAATGCCCACCCGGTCGAAGACCAGCACGAACGGGCTCTCCTCGGCGTGGAAGTCGGTCCACGGCGCCAGCGAGAGGATGATCACCAGGGCGCCGATGTAGAACAGCCCGATCCGGAACGGGATGGTGTTGATCGCGCGCGGCAGCACCTTCTCCGGGTTCTGCGCCTCGCCCGCGGTCACCCCGACCAGTTCGACACCCAGGAACGCGAACATCACGATCTGGAGCACCAGCAGGGTCTCTCCGACGCCGTTGGGCGCGAACCCGCCGTCGGACCACAGGTGCGATACGGACGCCTGGTCGCCGGCCTCGCCGAAACCGAGGATCAGCACCCCGATGCCGACCAGGATCATCCCGATGATCGCGGTCACCTTGATCATCGAGAACCAGAACTCGAACTCGCCGAACAGCTTGACCGAGATCAGATTGGCCGCGAACAACACGAGCAGCACCACGAGCGCGGTCACCCACTGCGGGATCGCCGGCCACCAGTACTGCACGTAGACGCCCGCGGCGGTGATCTCCGCCATCCCGGTGACGACCCACATGATCCAGTACGTCCACCCGGTGACGAACCCGGCGAACGGACCGAAGAACTCCCGCGCGTATTCCGCGAAACTGCCCGCCACCGGGCGGTACATCAGCAATTCGCCCAGCGCGCGCATGACGAAGAAGATCATTACGCCGGCCACCGCGTAGGCGGCGATCAACGACGGCCCGGCCTTCTCGATCGCCCCGCCGGCACCGAGGAACAGCCCGGTGCCGATCGCCCCGCCGATGGCGATCATCTGGATCTGCCGGCCGTTCAGCCCCCGCTCGTAGCCCTCGGCGTCCGCGCCGGGCCCGGCCGCCGAGGCGGCCGATCCGGCTTCGGTATCCATCATGATCGCTCCCCTTCGTCGGTACGGAGGCCGTATTACCAACGACGGGGAGTGGAAACCGGTATTCCGATTGTTCCTGCGTGTCCCTTTCGCGGGGACGGCCGGTTCGTCGTGGGTGCGCCGGTGCGCGGTTACAACGCGCCGAGCAGGGAGTCCTGGAGGCCGCCCAGCCAGTGGAACACCGCGAACAGCCACCGGCGCGGGTCGTCGTCGGCCAGCTTGGCCTCGAACTCCTCCATGTCCTCGGTGACTTCCAGTCGTGTACCGATCACCAGGCGCAGGTCGTTGAGGGTGCCGAGCCAGGCCTGTACACCCGGCGCGTCCAGCACCACCCGGTGCTCGCGGCCGCTCACGACCCGGTCGTCCTCGGCCGGTTCGGTCAGATCGACCAGTTCGGCAAGGTCGGCGAGCACGATCCGCGCGTTGTCCCGCTTGCGCAGCCGCAGGTCGGTCTCGGTGTACCGGCGGAACTCGGCCGCCGCCGCCACGTCGTCGGCGTAGGCGTCCGGCAACAGGCGGGCCAGCGCCGGGTCGTCCGGAGTGGCCGGCACCTCGGTCGAGCCGAGCCCGGTCAGGCCCAATTCGGCGGCCAGCGGATCGACCGCCTCGTCGTCCGGCGAGACCATCTCGACCAGTTGACCGCACAGATCGGCCAGCACTCGCACGTGCATGTCCTCGAGGACGATCTCGGGCCGTCCCGAGCGTCCGCGCATGAAGAGGCCGTTCACAGGCTGTGCAACTCCCGGAGAATATGGGCGAGGAGAGGGTGCGACGGCCACCCGAGGGGCCGGCCGGGTCGTTCCAACCGCGCGGGCGTCACTTGTCGTGCTGGATGGTCGCCCACAGCCCGAACCCGTGCATCGCCGTCGTGTCGCGCTCCATCTCCTCGCGCGTCCCCGACGACACCACGGCCCGACCCTTGTTGTGCACGTCGTGCATCAGCTTCTCGGCCTTGCGCTTCGGATAGCCGAAGTAGGACTGGAAGACGTAGGTGACGTACGACATCAGGTTGATCGGATCGTTCCAGACGATGCACACCCATGGGGTCTCGGCCCGGACGTCCTCGTCGGGCTGATGCTTCTCGACCTCGATGGGAGCGACACTCATGGGACCCATGCTGCCATCAGGCCAGGGCCCGGGCGAACCGGCTCGACGGGGGTGGGCGTGCCCGGATGTGACCCGGGGCGTACCCGTCCCCCCTCGGGTACGGCAAAATCCCGCGCATGTCCTCTGCGCCCGCACCGGGTTGGTACCCGGACCCGGAGATCACCGGCCACATCCGTTACTGGGACGGCGGTGCCTGGGTGCCGGACAGCAGCCGGCCCGCCGAGGAACCCGGCCGGCCCGCCGACGGCCCGACCGCCGACGTGGGCGGCGGCGCGATCCGGGCCAACACGCCCGAGGCGATCGAGCAGGGCGGCCGGGTGATCCGCGGCGAGGTGCTGTCCACGAGCACCGGCGCGCCCTACGACATGTCGTCGACCGGGATGTACGCGCCGCCGAGCGCCGAGCCGGGACCGGCCGCCGGGCCGGGCGCGCCGCGTTCGGGGCCGACCGGTCCGACCGCGCCGACCGGTGGGCGGAGGGGGGCGACGCCGCCGGCCGAGACCGTGCCGCCGCCGCGCGCCGACGGCGAGCCGGGGCCGTGGCGGCCGGTACAGGCCGACCTGTTCGGCAGCAACGAGCGACGGCCGGCGCACCTGGGCCGGCGCCTGCTCGCCCGGATCGCCGACGCGCTGGTGCCGCTCGCGGCCGGCATCGCGGTGGCCATCCCGGTCGTGCCGGACGCGGTCGACCACATCCGGGACAAGATCGACCGGGCCCGCTACGAGGGGCGCGACACCACGGTGTGGCTGCTCGACGGCACCACCGGCACCGCGCTCGCCATCGTGCTCGGCACGGTGCTCGCGGCGGCGCTGCTGTACGAGGCGCTGCCCACCTGGAAGTGGGGCCGCTCGCTGGGCAAGACCCTGTTCGGCCTGCGGGTGGCCGACCTGGACAGCCACGACACCCCCACGCTGTGGCAGTCGGTACGGCGCTGGCTGGTCCTGTACGTCCCGGGCGTGTTCGTCGTCGGCGTGCTCGGCGCGCTGTGGGGGCTGTTCGACCGGCCGTGGCGCCAGGGGCTGCACGACAAGGCGGCCCGTACGTTCGTCGCCCGGGACTGAACGGGCGGCGGGCGGGTCCGCACGGCGCACCCGACTCGCCCGCCCCCGTCACCGGTCACCGGTCACCCGTCACCCGTCACCCGTACAGACGCGACACGCCAGGGTTGGCCGAAGGCGTCACGCTCACGTCGGGTTATGTCCGCTTTACTCAGTTTTATGACAGGAAGCCCACCGCCCCCGCCGCCGCCTTCCGATCCGTCCGGCAACGACCCGACGGGCGGGAACCCGTCCGGACAACAACCGCCCGCCGGCAGCCGACCTCCGTACGGGCAGGATCCGACCGGGCAACAACCGCCCTACGGACGGGATCCGTCCCAACAGCCGCCGTACGGCCAGGACCCCACGGGCCAGTACCCCTACGGCCAGGGCGGCCCGTACGGCCAGGAGCCGACCTACGGCGCGGGCGCGGGCGGCGGATACGGCGGCGGGCCGACGCTCGGCGGGCCGCTGCGCCGACTGGTCGCGCGGATCATCGACAGCCTGATCGTCGGCGTGGTCGCCGGCCTGATCTCCTGGCCGGTCACCGGCAACGACTACGACGACGTGTCGTTCGGCGCCCAATTCACCTCGGGGCTGATCTTCTCGCTGATCTACTTCGTCTACGAGGGCTTCCAACTCGACCGGTTCGGCCGCACCCTCGGCAAGCGGGTGGTGCGCATCCGGGTGGTTCGGGTGGCCGACGGCGGGCCCATCGCGGGGTCGATCGCGTGGACCCGCGCCGGCGTCTACACCCTTCCGGTCATCGTGCCCTGTCTGGGCACGTTGTTCTGGCTGGTCAACGTCCTGTGGCAGTTGTGGGATCAGCCCTGGCACCAGTGCCTGCACGACAAGGCCGCGCGCACCACGGTCATCCGCGGGGCGTGACCCGAGCCGAGTGATGCCGTGCGCGGATCCCGAGTACTGCCGTCGTCGTGCCGAGCGCGACCCCGATGCCCATGGCGACGGCAGCCCCCGCCACGGTGCGCGGTTCCCATGCCGCGAGTAGTGAGACCGTCAAGACGATCGTGACGAATACGCCGTAGCCGAGTCGGAAGAAGTCTCCTCTTGCCACGACGCACCACCTCCCCTGCACCCCTTTGTGCACGCCCCCCTGTTTCACGCTACTGCGCGCGACGCGCAATGTAAGCATTCGATCGCGATCGGGATTTATCGGTCCCGACTCCGGGCACCCTCCCGCGATCGGTCGGGGCGGTGGTCCTCGATCTCGGACCACCCGAGCCCCGGAGCGTCCTCGTGCATCCCAGGCGCGTCACTCCCGCCCTCGTCACCGTGTTGTGCGCGCTGCCGATCCTCGCCGCGGTGCCCACTCCCGCGGCGCCGGGACCCGGCGAACCGGCCGCGGGGGCCGACGCCGGGGCCTTCGCCGAACGCGACCACGACCTGTCACACCCGTTCAGCGAGCGGCGCCGACAGCGGCGCGACGCGGCGGTGCGGGCGATGACCGAGGAACCGGGGCCGGTCTCGCGCACCGTGCCGGCGGGGGAGGCGGGCCGCGCCGAGACCCGACCGCCCGCCGAGTCGCGGGTGTTCGTGATCCTGGTCGAGTTCGGCGACCGCGTCGACGGCCCGAACGGACAGCGCCACGACTCGCGCCCCGGCCCACGGCACAACACGATCCCCGCGCCGGACCGGGCCCGGGACACCACCACGATGTGGCGGCCGAGCTACGAACGCGACCACTACCGGGACCTGTTCTTCGGCCCGGGCACGGTCGCGCCGTCCCTGGCCTCGTACTACCTGCGGCAGTCGGCGGGACGCTACTCGATCGACGGCGAGGTCGCCGACTGGGTGCGGGTGCCGTACAACGAGGCGCGCTACGGCAACGACGCGTGTGGCAGGAACGTCTGCCGGGACGTCTGGGCGCTGGTCCGCGACGCGCTGAAGGCCTGGTACGACGGGCGGGCCGCAGAGGGGCTGAGCGCCGCGCGGATCCGCGAGCGACTCGCCTCGTTCGACCGGTGGGACCGGGACGACTTCGACGGCGACGGGAACTTCGACGAGCCCGACGGCTACCTGGACAACGTGGAGATCGTGCACGCCGGCGTGGACAAGGCCCAGGGCGGCGGCGAACAGGGCCGCGGCGCGATCTGGTCGCACCGCTGGTACGCGGAGGCCGACCAGGTGGGCCGCACCGGGCCGGCCGACAACCGGGCGGGCGGGGTGCCGATCGGGGACTCGGGGATGTGGGTCGGCGACTACACGATGCAGCCGGAGAACGGCGGGCTGGGCGTGATCGCACACGAGTTCGGCCACAACCTGGGCCTGCCGGACCTGTACGACCGGGGCGACTCCGCCGAAGGCCCACCCGGCTTCTGGTCACTGATGGCCCTCGGCGCCTACCTCGGCGACGAGGACGGCGCGGGCTCCCTGCCGGGCGCCCTGTCCGCGTGGGACAAGCTCCAACTCGGCTGGCTGGACGTCCGAGTCGTCGACCCGACCCGAAAAACCGTGGTGCAACTGGCCCCCAACCAGTCCACGGGCGACCCACAGGCCCTGCTGATCCCACTCCCCCCACGCCCCGACGGCGCGAAACGCTGGTACATCGTCGAAAACCGCCAATACGTGGGCGCCGACACCACCCTGGTCGACGGCCCGTACCACCTCACCGCCGGCAAACGTGTGGCCATCCACTTCCCCTACGGCGAGGGCGTGCTGATCTGGCTGTGGGACACCGCGTTCACCGACAACGACGTCTCCCGCCACCCGGGCGAGGGCCTGATCCTCCCGATCGACATCCACCCGGACCCCCTCCGCGACCCCACCGGCAAACCCCTGCCCACCCGCTTCCAAATCGCCGACGCGGCCCTGACCGCAAAATCCGAACAAACCTCCGCGATCACCCTGGGCCACCTGGGCACCTTCCCTTCCCGCCCGGGCACCCCGACCTTCACCGACACAGCCACCGCCTACTGGTCCCAGGCATCCCCCACGGCCGGCGTGAAGGTCCCCCACAGCGGCGTACAAATCCACACGGAAGGCCCCACCAGAACAGGCGGCGCCACAAGAGTCACAATCACCGGACCAACCCCATGACAACCACGGAGCAAGAGACCGCGCCGAATCCCCCAAGCCATATTCCGAAACACCCCGGGCACTCCCCGACGAACACTGGATCTCACCCACGGACCACCGATACGGGATGAACCCGATATAAGGGGCAGACCACCGCCGGCGTACGGGGCTCCAAGACCGAAGCTCCCGACGAGACGGGCGC
>NZ_BIFH01000052.1:0-11765 GCF_003967355.1 Embleya hyalina
GCCCGGCGAACCCGACCCGACCGCCCTCCCCGCCCACCGCTGCGGGCCGCTTTTCGGTGAGCAACACACCCGTCTCGCCGCAAGCCCCCAGTCCCGGAGCCCCGCACGCCGCCCGCGGCCCACCCCACGACCCAGACCAGCTTCGACCCAGCCCGTGTAACCAATCGGCCCGGGCGGCTGTGGAGCGGGGTGGTTGATGGCATGGCATGTCCCGCCCAGCTGCGTTGGGCCGTACGTGGGTTGGTGGTTCCGCCGTGCCGCGGTGCTTGGAAAACTGGGCTCGGGGGCGTGTGGATGGGGTCGTACCCTCGTAGGGCCAGGCGGGGTGCGGTTCGGGTTCGGGAGGGTGGGTCGGTGGGCGACGTGCGATGGGGCGTTGACGAGGTAGCTGGGGCCGAGATGGCCGGGTTGTTCGGGCCGGGCTCCGTTACCTGGCAGTTGCACGCGGATCCGGTGATGTGGGTGGCCGGGGTGCGGGCGCTTTATCTGCAGGCGTTGCATCCTCGGGCGGTGCGGGCCGTGGTGCAGAACTCGGACTTTCGGAAGGATCCCTGGGGGCGGCTGTTCCGGACGGCGGACTTCGTCGGAGTGACCACCTATGGGCCGCGGGCCGAGGCAGAGCGGGCCGGGACCCGGGTGCGGCGGATTCATGCCGGGCTGCGGGCCGTCGACCCCGCCACGGGGGAGAAGTACCGCATAGACGACCCGGAGCTGCTGCGCTGGATACATTGCGCCGAGGTGGGGTCCTACCTCTCCGTGGCCCGGCAGGCCGGGTTCCCGCTCACCGACGCGCTCGCCGATCGGTATCTGGACGAGCAGCGTCGTTCGGCCGAACTGGTCGGACTCGCCGCGGACGACGTGCCCGGCTCGCTGGCCGATCTCGATCGTTACTTCGACGGGATTCGGCCCGAACTCGCCATGTCCGACGAAGCGCAGGACGTGTTCGACTTCCTGCGGCGACCGCCGGTGCCGTTCGTGTTGGTGCTCGGGCGCGAGGTGTTGTGGCGACAGGTCGCCGAGTTGGCGTACGCCGCGTTGCCCGACTGGGCCAAGGAGCTGTACGGCAAGCGTGGTTTGCCGTCGGTGGTGGCTCGGCCCGGGCTCAAGGTGCTGCGTCGGGTCGTCGGGGCCGCGACGCCGGTGATTCGTGCGGTGTACCCGTCGCCGCACATCAGAGGGGCGATGGACCGGCTCGGTCCGGAGGCCGAGCCGTCGCCCGCCCGGCTGCCGAAGCTCGGTACCGGTGTCGGTACCGGCGACTGAGGTTCCTGCTTCCCCGATCCCTCGGGTCCTGTCCCGTCTCCGTCCCCGCTCCCGCTTCCACTCCCGCCTCCGCCTCTGCCTTCCTCGGGCCCACTTGGTCAGGAATCAGTAAGGCACCCTTTCTTTCTGGGCCTGCTCCCGTCACAATGTCAGACATTGTCAAGTAACCGGGCAGCTCGAAGGGAACCGCACGTGGCGAACGGCTTCTGGGCCCATGCGCAGGCCAATCCGGACCGGCTCGCGCTGGTGGATCCCGATGGTGCCGAGTGGACCGCGGGGGAGTTGTCCGCCGCGTCGAACCGGCTCGTGCACGGTCTGCGGGCGGCCGGGCTGGGGACCGGCGACGTGTTCGCCGCGATCCTGCCGAACTGCGCCGAGTACATCGTGGCCTACATGGCGGCGGCGCAGGCCGGGATGTACCTGGTGCCGGTCAACAATCACCTCGTCGGCCCCGAGATCGCCTGGATCCTCGCCGACAGCGAAGCCAAGGTGCTGATCGGGCACGAGCGCTTCGCGGACACGATCGTGGCCGCGGCCGACGAGGCCCGCGTGCCGGCCGCGGCGCGGTTCGCCGTCGGGGCGGTGCCGGGCTTTCGGGCCTTCGCGGAGCTGAGCCGGGGGCAGTCGGCCGAACCGCCGACCGAGCGCAGCGTCGGCGTGACGATGAACTACACCTCGGGCACCACCGGCCGTCCCCGCGGCGTGCGTCGGCCGCTGTCCGGCGGTTCGCCCGAAGAGGCCCGCTACGGCGGCACGTTGCTGATCTACGGCGTCAAGCCGTACGACGACAACGTGCACCTGGTCGGCTCGCCGCTGTACCACACGGCCGTGCTCCAGCACGCGCAGCAGTCGCTGCACATCGGGCACGCCGTGGTGCTGATGGACAAGTGGCGGCCCGAGGAGATGTTGCGGCTCATCGACCGCTACCGGGTCACCACCACGCACATGGTGCCGACCCAGTTCCACCGGCTTCTGCAACTGCCGGAGGAGGCGCGGGCCGAGTACGACGTGTCGTCCCTGCGGCACGCCGTGCACGGCGCGGCGCCCTGCCCCGAGCACGTCAAGCGGGCGATGATCGAGTGGTGGGGGCCCTGCGTCGAGGAGTACTACGCCGCGAGCGAGGGCGGCGGCACGTTCTGCTCCGCGCAGGAGTGGCTGGATCGGCCCGGCACGGTCGGCAAGGCCTGGCCGATCAGCGAGATCGGCATCTTCGACGACGACGACAACCGGCTGCCGGCCGGCGAGGTCGGCACCGTGTACATGCTCATGCGGGCCGGGACGTTCAAGTACCACCGCGACGACGAGAAGACCCGCAAGGGCCGGATCGGCGACTGGTTCACCGTCGGCGACGTGGGCCTGCTCGACGAGGACGGCTACCTGTACCTGCGCGACCGCAAGATCGACATGATCATCTCCGGTGGTCAGAACATCTACCCCGCCGAGATCGAGGGCGCGCTGCTGCGGCACCCGGCCGTCGGCGACGCGGCGGTGTTCGGCATCCCGCACGAGGACTGGGGCGAGGAGGTCAAGGCCGTCGTCGAGGCCAACGAGGGCTTCGTGGCCGGTCCGGCCCTGGCCGAGGAACTGCTCGAGTTCTGTGCCGGGCAGGTGGCCGGCTACAAGCGGCCCCGGAGCGTGGACTTCGTCGAGACGATGCCGCGCGATCCGAATGGGAAGCTGCAGAAGCGGCGACTTCGGGATCCTTATTGGGAGGGGCGCGAGCGGGCGGTCTGAGCCGATATACGAATACACCGCCCGGGAAATCCCGGGCGGTGTATTCGGCGTTTCATTTTCGTGCCGCGAACCATTCGGGCCACGGTGGCGGCGGTAGTGGCGCTATGCGGAACCGGAGGGAGAGGCTGAAGCAGACGGAGAAGGAGAAGCGGAATTGCTTTCCTCCGGTGCCGACGCGATCGCCAGTGCCCATTGCAGGTCCGGCTTTCCGGTCGGCGTGCGCTGGGTCTGTTCGACCACGCGCATCACCCTGGGCACCTTGTAACCGGCGATCTTGGTTCGGCAGTGCTCCTGGATCGCCGCCAGGCTCGGGGTGCGGCCCTCGCGGGGCTGGACGACGACCGCGACCGTCTGGCCCCAGCGCGGGTCCGGGACGCCGACCACGATCGCGTCGTAGACCTCGGGGTGGGCCTTGACCGCGCCCTCGACCTCCTCGGTGAAGATCTTCTCGCCGCCCGAGTTGATCGTCGCCGAGCCGCGGCCGAGCAGGGTGATCCGGCCGTCGCCCTCGAGGCGGGCGTAGTCGCCCGGAACCACGTAGCGGGTGCCGTCGGGGCCGGTGCGGAAGACCTCGGCGGTCTTGACCGGGTCGCCGAGGTAGCCCTGCGGGATGTTGCCCTTGCGGCCCAGGCGGCCGACCACGCCGGCGGGGAGCGGGTTCAGGTCCTCGTCGAGCACGACCGAGTCGGGGACGGCCTTGACGGTGATCCCGCTCTGCTGCTCGGTCTGGCCCTTGACCGCGACACCTACGCCGTTGGCACCGGACTCGGAGGCGCCGATCGCGTCGCTGACCACGATCCCCAGGCGCTCCATGAACTCCTCCTTCAGCGACGGCGAGAACAGCGCCGCGCTGGAGGACAGGGCGAACAGGGCGGACAGGTCGTAGGCGGCGCGCCCGTCGCGCGGTTCGTCCAGGGCCTCCAGGAGCGGACGGGCCATCGCGTCGCCGGTGATCAGGACGACGTTGACCTTCTCCGCCTCGACCCGCTCCCACACGTCGTGCGCGTCGAACTTGTCGATGAGCACCACACGGTGCCCCTTTGACAGGTTCTGCAGCACCCCCCACTGGGTCGCCCCGTGCATCAGCGGCGCGATCGGGAAGGTGGTCATCTGCCCGTTGCGACCCTTCTCGACCATCTCCTCGGGCTGCGAGACGCGCTGCCCGTTGGTGGGATCGATGCCGCCGCCGAGGGCGAAGATGACGTCCTCCTGACGCCACACCACACCCTTGGGCAGACCGGTGGTGCCGCCGGTGAACAGCAGGTACAGGTCGTCGCCGGAGCGCGGGCCGAAGTCGCGGGCGGGGGAGCCGGCCGCCAGCGCGTCCTCGTAGCGCAGCGCGCCCAGGGACTCCGCGGTGACCGGGTCGGCGCCGCCGCTCTCGGTGCCGTCCTCGACCACGAGCAGGTGGCGCAGCGAGGCGACCTTGGGCGCGACCTCGGCGACCCGCTCGGTGAACCGGCGCTGGAAGACCATGGCGACGGGCTTCGCCTGGTCCAGGAGGTAGGCCAGCTCGTCCGCGACATAACGGAAATTCACATTGATGCAGACGGCTCGGATCTTGTAGATCGCGAGCATCGCCTCCGCCCATTCGATGATGTTGAAGGCGTAGACCGCGACATGGTCGCCCGGCCGGACCCCGGAGTCCTGGAGGTGATGGGCGAGGCGATTCGCCCGTTCCTCCAGAAGGGCATATGTACGGCGTTCACCGTTCGCGACGATCGCCTCGCGTTCGGGGTATTCCCCGGCCGCGCGCTCGAAGAGGTCGGCAAGGTTGAATTCCATGGGCGGAGCGTAAGGCGTGGGCCGGTGGATATTCCAGAGGAAATATCGTTTGGATGCCCTCGGGAAACTGTGATGCCCGCGACCGTCGCCAACACTTGACTGTGGCAAAGATATGAGCCGGCGGCGTCGTGCCCGTCGATGGTGCCCGTGGTAGCGCCTGGAGGTAGCACCCGCCGGTAGCGCTTGGAGGTAGCACCCGCCGGTACGGCCCCGCGCTCGCTCGCCGCGACCGCCGCCCCGGTCTCGTGCCTCCGTCCCCGCCCCGAACGGCCGCCTCAGCGCTTCGCGTACTCCCGCAGTCGCGGTCGGGCGCTCGCCAGGACCAGGACCACGCACACCCCGAGGACCCCGATCGGTGCCCACGGCCAGCCGGTCAGCGCGTCGGCGGCGTCGTCCGTGCGGTTCTCGAAGTCGGTGTGTTCCGCCTCGGCAGCCGCTGCCAGCGCGGTCTGGTAGTCGTAGAAGTCGAAGGCCAGGTTGCCGCGGCCGACGTTGGTGGCCAGCCCGACGGCGACATCCAGCCGGCCCCCGGCCACCGCCGCCCGCAGCGCCTGGTCGTCGCGGCGGAAGGCCTCCAGGCGGGTGGCGACCTGCCGGTTCGGCACGGCCTTGTCGAGCTGGATCGCCTTGTCCTTGAAGCCCTGGCCGTAGGCCCGGGCACGCTCGGGCAGGATCACGAACCGACTCTCGTCCGCGTTCGCCTCGGACGCCGTCGCCCGGGCCCGGGCCAGCGTCAGGAACGGATCGAACGCTTGGGTCTCCGCGTCGCGCAGCCGGGACGCGTGGTCGGTGAACAGGACCGCGGCGGTGCCGGTGAGCGCGGCCACCGCGATGGTCACCGCGGCCAGCCCCGGAACCACCACCCGACGGAAGCGGCGGGCCCACCAGACCTGGCCGACGATCAGGACCACCACGAGCAGCAGGCCGGCGAGCCCGATGGCCAGCGCCGCCCAGCGCGCGTGTGTACGGTCCGCGTCCGCGTCGGCGGCCAGTTTCTCGCCGGCGCCGCGGCCGAGCGCGTCGGCGGCCGGCAGCAGTTCGTCGTGCAGGAGGGAGGTGGCGTTCACGAAGTAGTTGAGCGCGACGACCGGCGGCCTGGCGATGGCGCGGTTCTCGACCTGATCGTCCTCCAGGCGGGCCTGCGCGACATACGCGTCGTACTTGCCGAGCCCGTCGATCAGCGTCTGCACGGTCCGCGAGGAGGCGCCGCCCGCGGCGAGCTTCTGGATGTTCTCGGTGACCGAGGCGCGCCGCTGGCGCATCTGCCGCAGTGCCAGTTGCCGGTTGCCGATCTGCTCGTCGGAGCCGACCAGGAGCACGTTGGCCACCTGTGCGTCCAGATCGGCGAGCGCGAAGTACAGATCGGCCGCGGCCCGCGCACGGGGAGCCGAGGTGTGCGCGACCTCGTCGAGCCCGGACCTGGCGTTGCCGGTGCCGACCGCGATCCCGGCGGCGAGTACGACGATGCCGGCCAGGACCAGCGCCACGAACCCGTACAGCCTCGCCGGCACCGCCCCCATCGGCCGCAGCCCCCGGGGCAGTCGCAGGGGTATTCGGGCCACCGCCCCGTCCGAAGTCGGCCCCACTGGCGCGACCCGCGTCGGCGAGGGCACATACGCGGGGGTCGGGGGTGCAGGCGGGGCAGTCGATGCAGCCATGACGAAACGGTAGGCACAAGTCGCCAAGGCCCAACGGTGAAACGGTGGCGCGGACACGAAGGTCTCGTGAACATCCGTGTGTTCGAGGGGCGTTCGGGCGGATCCGGCGGATTCCCACGAGACGCTTCAGGGTCCGGCGGGTCGTTCGGCACCCTCCGCGTCCTTCGCTTCCTCAAGCCTCCCGTGCCCCGCGAACTCGTCGGGGGGCCTCCACGCCGCCCTTCGGGCTCCGGGCTCCGGGTCCTCCGACTCCTCGGTTCCCCGAGTCCCGGCACCTCGATTGCCCCACCCCCGACCCCGGTCGCGGCCCTGGCGCCCCCCGGTTCCCCGGCTTCCGGCCTCCGACCCTCCGGCCCCAGCCCCCGTTCCCCAGCCCCCGTTCCCCATTCCCCGGCTCTCCGGTTCCCCGGCCCGCGCCCCGCCGGCGATCCGCCCGCCTCCGCCCGGCCGCCCTTCGGCGGCTTTCGGGAGCCTTTCGGCGAGCCCTCCCCCTCGCTCCGGCGGTCCGCCGGCGCGCGGTTCGGGTGGTCGCGCGCCCCGGTCGGCGGGTGCCTGTGACTGACGCTTGGTCAGCCCTCGGTTGCGCCCAGTTGTGTCACCCACGCGGATGAACCGCGCGGCGTGTGCCGGCTATGCCCCCCGTTAACCGCTTTGGTGACGGGCGGATTCGCACTGCGAAGGGCTGTTGCGGAGCAGTCTTTGGCATGTAGCGTTGTCCGCGGTTGCAGCAGTAGATGTAGTTCCCTCGCACGTCCAACGCCTGCGGACATCAACAGCCGTGGGCGTTTTTCGCTCCTCACAGCGAGGGCATCCCGGGGTAACGCGGGGAGTGGGACCACTCGACGGTTCGCGACCCGGGCATCACGAGGTGTGGTGTCTGTGGGTTACGTGAAGGAATCAAGACATGGCCACCGGTACGGTCAAGTGGTTCAACGCCGACAAGGGCTACGGCTTCATCTCGCAGGACGACGGCGGCGCTGAC
Source organism: Embleya hyalina (assembly GCF_003967355.1). GTDB lineage: Bacteria > Actinomycetota > Actinomycetes > Streptomycetales > Streptomycetaceae > Embleya > Embleya hyalina. The sequence goes on from NZ_BIFH01000052.1 coordinate 7,423, forward strand.
GTCTTCGTCCACTTCTCCGCCATCCAGACGAACGGCTACCGTTCGCTGGAGGAGAACCAGCGCGTGGAGTTCGAGGTCACGCAGGGTCAGAAGGGCCCGCAGGCCGAGATGGTTCGCCCGCTCTGAATCGGTCCCGCGGCTCCGGCAACGGACCGCAGACCTAGCAAGGCCCGCGCCCGTGCAGGGTGCGGGCCTTGGGGCTTTTCCGGGGCCGATGCCCCGCGGGTACGGTGCCCCGCCCGGCTCGATGCGGCAGCGGCCCGGCGGCCCACCCGAACAGGACGGTGGCCCCGCTGCCCCGGCAGGCCCGCCACCCCCATGCGCCCGCCGCCCCGCCACCCACCCGGCGACGCGTTCCCCCGGCCCGCCGCAACCGGCGCCCGTACGGCGGTGGGTGTGGCCGGCGGCACGTTGGGGGGCCACTAGCATGTCTGTATGGGTTTCCTGCGCCGCCGCCCCCCGTCCGGGCCGGATTTCGACGTTCTCGCCATCCCGTTCGGTGACTGGCCCGGTTCCGTGGTCGTGGCCATGTTGCCCGGGGAGGACGGCAGTTGTCAGGGGATCTTCGTCCGCTACGACCTGCTGGCCAACCGCGGCCCCGCGATGTTGATCGGCAACCTGCCGCCCGGCTCGCCCGCGCGGGAGGAAGGCGTCGGCCGGATCGAGGCCCAGCAGCTCGTGGCCGCCCTCGGTCACGAGGAGATGCCCGAGGAGCTGTCCACCGAGGACACCCCGATCATGCTCGGCGACGACCTGCTGATCGTGCGCAAGGTCAAGTACGCCGAGGGACGGCTCGCCTGCGTGGAGTTCGACCGCAGCGACAACGTCCTGGTGCGCATCGTGACCTGGGATCGCCCGATCACCGACGACGTCTTCCAACTCCTCAAGCCGATCGACGCGGACACCTTCGGCGGCTGAGCCCGCAGGGTCGCGGGCTCGCGGGCTCGCGCCGACGAGCCGCGAGCCGCCGCACGGCGGGCGCACGCGCCGCGAGGCGACGTGCCCCCGCCGCGAGCCCGAGCAGCCCGGTCGCGCCGCCCGCGCTACCGGGTGCCGATCGCCGCGCGCACCGCTCGGCGGACCATCCCGCAGTCGTCGTGCAGCCGGCGCAACAATCGGCGCTGCTCCTCGCCGACCGGACCCACGTCGTTGAGCCGGATCTCCCGGACCAGCACCAGCATCAGATTGACCAGGAACGCGTCGCGCGAGAGCGAGCCGGACTGCTGGGCGGTCTGGATCAGCTGCCGGCGGGTCATCGGATCCCGGGCCAGCAGGGTCCACAACACGGCCAGGTCGTAGCCCGGCAGGTGGTAGCCGGACGACTCCCAGTCGACCAGCGCCGCGCCCTGGGCGGTCAGCAGCACGTTGGACAACACCGCGTCGCCGTGGCAGAACTGCGCGGGCACCCGGCTGAGGCCGCGGAGCAGCTGGGCCAGGTCGCCGGCGTCGCGATCGGTGAGCAGGCCGAGTTTGTGGTACCGGTCGACCCGGGCCGGATAGTCGAACGCGAGCGGGAACGACCCGGGCGGGGGCTTCCACCGGTTCAGGGTGGCGAACGTGTGCAGGACCGCGCGTACGTCGGCCCGGGCCAGCGCGGTACCCGGGTGGCGTTCGTTGGCCGCCGGTCGGCCGGCCACGTGTTCCATCACCAGGATGCGCCGCTCGGGATCGGCGGCGATCAGCCTGGGCACGCGCACCGGCGGCCGTTGGCGGGTGAAGGTGCGATACGCGTTGACCTCGTGCCGGAAACGCTGGAGCCAGTGCGGAGAGGGGTCGGTCAGGTACTTCACCACGACCGGGCCGCGCCCGACCGAGCCGGACAGCAGCAACGAGCGCGGCGTGCGCCGCAATACCGCTCCGGCGGTGAAACCGGGACAGACCCGCGCGGCGAGCGCGGCGACCGCCTCCGGACCCGGACCCTGTTGCAACATGCGAGGTACTCCCGGGCCCGCTCCACCGGCGGCCACGGCCGCGCCGGTCGCGACCGCGGCGTTCGCCGAGATCGCCGTGTTCGACGCCGCCACCGAGCCGGCGGGTGCCGAACCACCGGTCGGCATACGCCTGTTCGGACCGGGGATGCCCGGTCGGGAGGCGGCGGATCCTGGGGTGGTCGAGCGGCCCGGGGTGGTGGACGTCGTGGATGACATGTAAACCTTCCTGCGCTGCCGAGGGGCGGATCCGGCCGCGCGACGGGTGGGGGCCCACGTGCCGGATCCACCATCCACAACACTCCCGAATCCGGGTGGTGATCCACGTGGCGCACCCTGGCGAACCCTGGCGAATCGGAGCCGGCTGCTCCGTACCCGGCTAGCCTCGGTCCGGCAGGCGGCCTCCCGAGGACGCTTTCGAGCCACGGTCCCCACATCAACGGGCGGTTTGCAATGCGCCGGGAACCCAACACCAAACTGGTGGACCTCTTCGCCCTGACCGGGTGGTCCAAGGGCGAACTCGCCCGACTCGTGAACCGCCGGGCCGCCGCGATGGGCCATCCCCAGCTTGCCACGGACACCTCGAGGGTCCGGCGCTGGCTGGAGGACGGCGAGCGTCCGCGCGACCCCGTTCCCCGGGTCCTGGCCGCGCTTTTCACCGAGCGGCTCGGGCGTGTCGTCACCTCCGAGGACCTCGGCCTCACCGGCCGCCCCCGGCACAACGCGCAGGTCGTCCAGGAGGACCTGCCGTGGAGCACGGATCGTACGGTGACCGCGCTGACCGAGTTCACCGGCATGGACCTGATGCTCAACCGGCACGGCTTCACCGGCGGCGGGTTCGCGCTGGTCGCCGGTCCGGCGCTGGTGGCCAACTTCGATCGTTGGCTCAGCCCGGGTCTCGGGGTGCCCCACCCGCGCGGCGCGCCGGCCGATCCGGTGTCCTACGGCCTCGCGGACGCCGGCCCGATCGGCGCCGAGGAGGTCGGCGCGCTGGAGAACGCGGTCACGGTCTTTCGCACCTGGGACGCGGATCGCGGCGGCGGGCTGCAACGCAAGGCGGTGATCGGCCAGTTGAACGAGGTCGGCAATCTGCTGACCTATCCCAACCCGCTGCCGGTCACCCGCCGGCTGTGGCACGTGGCGGCCAACCTCGCGGCGCTGGCGGGTTGGATGTCGCACGACGTGGGCCTTGATCCCACCGCGCAGAACTACTTCGTGATCGCGGCGCACGCGGCCCGGGAGGCGGGTGATCTCCCGCGCGCGGCGGAGGCGTTGTCGCGCGCGGCGCGGCAGATGGTGCACCTGGAGCGCCCGGCCGACGCGCTCGCGCTGATCGAACTGGCGCAGCGCACGGCGGGCGATCGGGCGGGTGCCACCACCCGCGCGATGTTCCACACGGTGGAGGCGTGGGCGCAGGCCGCGCTCGGGCGGGCGGCGGACTGTCGGCGCACGCTGGGTCGGGCCGAGGCGGAGTTCGGCCGGTCGCGACCGGAGGAGGATCCGGACTGGGTGGCCTTCTTCGACGCGGCCGACCTGCACGGCATGCAGGCACTGGTGTACCGCACGCTGGCCGAGATGGACCCGACGGCGGCCGGGCGCGCGCAGGAACACGCGGAGAAGGCCATGGAGTTGCGTACCAAGGGGCACGAGCGGGCGAAGACCTTCGACCTGATCTCGCTGGCCTCGGCATGCCTTCTGGACGGCCAACCGGACCGGGGCGCGCACCACGCCAGGCTCGCGGTCCGCGCGGCGGGCGAGGTCAGCTCCAAGCGCACCTGGGACCGCCTGGAGGTGCTGCGCAAACTCACCGACCGCTACCGCGACGTCCCCGAGGTACACGCGCTCCGCCGAGAACTCGCCGAGGGCACCTGAACGCCCCCACCCCCGACCGGGCACCCATCCCCAAACGACAAGCCACCACCCGCCCCCGCTCACCCGACAAGTACCACCAGGCGACCGGCCATCCCCGCCCCGACAGCCGCCCCCGACACAAGCGGCCGTCACCCACCGGGCAGCCGACACGACACGGCCGGACGTCCCTCGCCGGGTGGTCGCCTTCACACGAACAGGCGTCACCGCGCGGGCGGGCGTGACCCGGTGGGCAGCCGACATGACACGGACGAGCGTCCCTCGCCGGCCGCCCCGCCTTCGCACGGACGGGCGCTACGCGCGAATGCCAAGGCGTCCCGCGCGGTCGGGCGTGACCCGGCGGGCGGCCGGCACGGTACGGGCGGGCGTCCCTCGGCGGGTGGCCGTCTCCGCACGGGCGGGCGTCACCGCGCGGACGGGCCTGACTCGGCGAGCGGCCGGCACGGCGCGGACGGGCGTCCCTCGGCGGGTGGCCGTCTCCGCACGGGCGTGCGTCGTCGCGCGGGCGGGCATGACCCGGTGGGCGGCCGACGCGGCACGGACGGG
>NZ_BIFH01000052.1:12479-103633 GCF_003967355.1 Embleya hyalina
CACGGCACGGACGGAGGTCCCTCGGCGGGTGGCCGTCTCCGCACGGGCGGGCGCCCCCACGCGGGCGGGCGTCACCGCGCGGGCGCGCGTGACTCGGCGGGCGGCCGGCACGGCACGGGCGGGCGCCACTCGCCGGGTGGCGTTCTCCGTGCGGACGGCCGACATCGCGCGGCGGGCGAGGCCCGGTGGGCAGCTGTCACCGTGTGGTCGACCGCCTCGACGGTCGACCACCACCGCACGACGGCCCGCCCCGACGATCGGCCCTCACCGCACGCACATCGCCATCACGCACGCGTCGTCCTCGTACCGGGTGTGCCCCAGTCGACTGAGTACCACGTCCACGCACGTCCGCGCGCTCGCCCCGAGCACCAGCGGCCCCAGGCCCAGGAGCGCGCGGACCGCCTCCTCCGTACCCCGCCCACGTCGCTCGACCAGCCCGTCGGTGAAGATCAACAGCACGTCCCCGGACCTGAGTTCGACCCGGTCCTCGACGAACTCCGGCTCGTCCAACGCCCCGAGCAACACCCCGAACGGCGCCGCCAGCGCGTGCCCGACCCCGTCCCGGTACAGCAGCGGCGGCGGATGTCCGCCCTGTGCCCACGTCAACACCCGCGTCGCCGGCGCGAATCGGGCACACACGGCGGTGGCCACCTTGTCCGACGGAAGCGTATGCACCACGATCCGATTCAGCGCCGCCAGCATCGCGGCGGGACCGGCCCCGGTCATCGCCACCCCCTGGAGCGCACCGCGCAGCGTGGTCATCCCGGACGCCGCCGCGACCCCGTGCCCGGACATGTCGCCGACCGCGAGCAGCACGTCCCCGTCCGGCAGCGCGAGCGCGTCGTACCAGTCGCCGCCCACCTTCGAGTCCTGCTCGGCGGGAAAGTAGCGGGTGGCCACCTCGATCCCGGGCAGCTCGATCGGCCGGGTCCACCACGGCATCACCACCCGCTGCAGCTCGGCGGCGATGCGATGCTCCGAGCGCAACAGTCGCCGCTGGGCCAGCAATTGTGCCCGGGTCTCGGTCAACGCCTGCTGGGTGCGCCGGAGTTCGGTGATGTCGCGCAGCAGGGCCCAGATCGCGTGCGGGGTGCCGTCGGCGTCGAGGACCGGTTCGCCGACGAACTGGACGGACACCCGGGTGCCGTCGCGGCGCACGATCCGGAACTCGCCCTCGACGCCGTTCGCCTGTTCGAGTAATTCCCGCACCAGGTCGGCGACGAACGCCCGGTCCTCGGCCGCCGCGTGCTCGGCCAACGCGGCCAGCGGCAGCGGTCCCAGCGCCCGGTCCCGGTCGAACAGCGCGTACATCTCCGCGGACCAGCGCACGTCGTCGCGATCCAGGTGCCATTCGGCGCTGGCCACCGGACCCGAGCCGGGCGCGGCCCCGCGCGGCGCGGAGGTCCCGCGCTGCTCGGGCAACAGCCCGCTCGGATCCGGCTCGACGAACAACCGGCGCAGGTGCCGCCAGGGCAGCGCGGCGTCCTCGACGTCCTCGACCGTGAAGGGCGTCAAGGTGGTGGTGAAGGGCGCCGCCGGCCCGACATCCGAGGGCCGCACCACGCTGCGCGCGGGCGTACAGGCCGCGAGCCCCGGATCGTCCGCCTGCCGGTGCTCGGGGTCTTCGGTGTCCACACTCAGCCGGGCCAGATACTCCGCCGCCTGCCCGAGGCTGCACGCGAGCAGGTCGCACAGCAGGCCGCGTCGGTACGCGTCGTCGCCGGCCGCGGGATCCGCACCCGCGAGGCCCGGACCCGGTCCCGGCAGACCGCCCGGCCCCGCGACGGGGCCGAATCCGCTTCGCAGGGCGTCGAGTTCGGCGCGCATTCGGCCGATGTGCGCACGCCATTGGGACGGATCCACCACGGCGGCTGCGTCCACGGGGTGTTCGGGCCGTTCGCGCATCCGCTCGCGCTCCTCCGGACATGACCTGGCAGGGGTGCAATGAACTGTCGCACATCAAAGGCCCGGACGCGGATGAAACCACGGTAACCGGCATGCTTGTGGCGGATTGCCTATTTCGGCTGTCCGGAGATGGCGAAAGGGGCCCGATCGCGACCACGATCGAGCCCCCTGCGGCCCACGCGAACAGAACCGGACACCCCACCCGACCGGATTCGGGCAGCGGCGTCGCCACACGGCGTGTCGCGACGCCGGGCACCGGTCCGCAGTGTCGCCCCCGCCGGGCACGGATCAGCCCAACTCGTTCCCCAGGATCGAGATGAACGAGACCATGTCGCCCGGATATCCGCCCAGGTTGTGGGTCAGCGCCAACTTGCGCCCATCCGCCGGGATCCGCCGCTCCGCCGGCGCCACGCCGCGCAGTTGCAGCCACGCCTCGAACATCATCCGCAGCCCGGACGCGCCCACCGGGTGCCCGAAGCTCTTCAGCCCGCCGTCCGGGTTGACCGGCAGCCGACCGTCCAGGTCGAACGCGCCGGCCAGCACGTCCTTCCACGCGGTGCCACGATCGGCGAACCGCAGGTCCTCCATCAGGACCAGCTCGGTCGGCGTGAAGCAGTCGTGCACCTCGGCCATCGCCAGCTCTTCGCGCGGATCGGTGACCCCGGCCTGGCGGTACGCGTCCTCGGCGCAGGCGGCGATCTCCCGGAACGTGGTGTAGTCGTACTCCGGGTCGATCACCCCCGAGCCGTTGCCCGCCACCAGGGACAAGGCCTTGATGTACAGCGGCTTGTCCGTGTACAGGTGCGCGTCCTCGGCCCGGACCACGATCGCCGCCGCCGCGCCGTCCGCGACGCCCGCGCAGTCGAACACGCCCAGCTGCCCGGCGAGTTTGGGCATCGCGGAGATCTTCTCCGCGGCGATCTCCTTGCGGAACTGCGCACGCGGGTTGCGCGCGCCGTTGTAGTGGTTCTTCGCCGCGATGTGCGACAACACCTCGCGCATCTCGCCCTCGGAGACGCCGTACTTCTCGCCGTACGCGGGCACCACCATCGAGAACATGGCCGCCGCCGTGAGCGTGCGGGCGGTGCCGTCACCGGGGATCGGGAAGGCGTTCAGGCCCTGGAACCCGCCGTCCTTGACCTTCTCCACGCCCACCGCCATGGCCACGTCGTACGCGCCGGACGCGACCGCGTAGGCGGCCTGGCGCAGCGCGTCCGACCCGGTCGCGCACATGTTCTCCACGCGCGTGACCGGCTTGCCCTGGAGCTGCAACGGCTTGGCCAGGGTCAACCCGGACATGCCCGACTGCGCGGTGCCCAGCCAGTACGCGTCGACCTGCTCCTTGCGCACGCCCGCGTCGGCGAACGCCTCGGCGGTCGCCTCGATCAACAGGTCGTCGGTGCCCCGGTCCCAGTGCTCGACGAAGGGTGTGCAGCCCATCCCGACGATGGCGACGCGGTCCTTGATGCCGTGCGATCCCATGCCTATGCCTCCTCGGCGGCTCGGGCGGTCCGCACGGGGCGGGCCTTCCAGAAGTAGTTGTGGATCCCGTCGGCGGTGCCCAGTCGGCGGAAGGTCGGCTCGACCCGATCCCCGATGGCGACCTCGCTCGCGTCCATGTCGGTCAACTCGATCGGCAGCCGGCCGCCGTTGTCGAAGTCCACGACGGCGAACACCACCGGCGGGCTGGGGGAGTAGGCCATCCGGTCCACGGTGAACGTCTTGACCGTGCCGAGCACGTCGGCGGTGGGCACCGGCTCCATGTCGTCCAGGTTGCCACCGGTCATCGACACCCGCTGCGGTGGCAGGTGCACCGCGCCGCTCTCCCGGTCCCGGGCGCCGACGAAGCCGTACTTCCAGTCCACCGAGCGCACCGCGGCCGAGGACGAGGTACGGGCGGGCTCGGGACGGCGCGGCGGCTCGACCGGCAGCAGCCCGCGCCAGGCCAGGTACTTCCCGTACGGCAGCGGCGCGCCGCCGGCGATCTGCTCGGTGACCGTGCGGGTGGGCCGGTAGGCCGCGAGCGCTTCGCCGGCGCGGAAGAGGAACACGTCGGCGCCGTCGGACAGCACGACCAGCGCGATCACCGCGCCCGGGGCGGCGGCCTCGAGCGTGGCGGCCAGCAGCAGGCCCGGGTGGGCCGCGCCGGTGTTGCCGACGGTGCCCGAGAGGTCGTCGCCGAGCACCCCCTCGCGCAGCCCGAGCCGGCGCCCGAGGCCGGCGACCGCGCGCCCGTGCAGGCCGGCGACCACCGCGTGGTCCACCCCGTCGGCGGTCAGGCCGGTGGCCTTGAGCGCGTCGGTCCAGGCCCGGCGGCCCGCGGCGAGGTAGTTGTTCTCGCCGAACTTCTCCTCCCACAACTTCGACCGCACGTCGCCGGGGGTGCGCCAGCGGTCGACGAACTCGGCCGTGGCGGCGGCGCCGCCCAGATACTCGGCCAGGACCGGGCCGTCGGCGGGGCCGCCGACCAGGAGCGCGGACGCGCCGTCGCCGCCGGCCGCCTCGTCGGGGCTGCCGGGCAGGCCGACCCGGATGTCCGCGCCGACCACGAGCGCGCTGTCGGCGCCGGTCAGGGCGAGCCGGAGCAGCCCGGCCGCGGAGCGCACCGAGCCGCCGGCGTCCATCGCCGGCACCGAGCCGTCCAGGCGCAGCGCCGCGTGGATCGCCGTCGCGTTGGTGCGGTCCGTGTACGCGGGGGCGACCGTGGCGAACAGCAGCGCGCGCGGGTCGGCCCCGGGCGTGGCGCGCAGCGTGTTGCGGGCGGCCTCCACGCCCAGGGTGGTGGTGTCCTCGTCGAAGGACGCGACCGTACGGGTGCCCCGACCGCCCCCGGTGCCGGCCACGGCGGCGATGGTCTTGCGGTCGAGGCGCCGGTAGGGCAGGTAGGCCCCGTATCCGAGGATGCCGCGTCCCGTCGAAACTGCGGTTCCGTCAGTCGTCATTTCTCCGCTTCCGCCTCGTTCCACTCGGGTTCGTCGCGTTGCTGGGTTGCTCGGTTGCTGCGTGGTGCCGTGGCGGCGCCGGGTGTCCGGGCCGCCGCCGCGGTGGCTGGTGGGTCGGGCCGTCGGCTACGGCGTCTCCAGTCCGATCGCCCCGGCGGCCGCGAGTCGGTCGATCTCCTCGCGGGACATGCCCAGTTCGGTGCCCAGGACCTCGGCGGTGTGCTCGCCCACCCACGGCACCCGGCTCTCCGGGCCCTCGGCGACGCGGGAGAGCTTGACCGGGTTGCCCGGGGACAGGATCGGCGCCGGCTCCCCGTCGGTGCGCTCCATCTCGACGAGCATGTGGCGATTGCGGACGTGCTCGTCGTCGATCACGTCGCCCGGGTTGTACACCGGCCCCGACGCGACCCCGACGCCGCTCAGCGCCGCGCACGCCTGCAGGCGCGACTTGTCCGCGGCCCACGCCTCGATGCCGGGGCGCAGGATGTCCTCGATGTGGTCGAACCACTCCTGCGGTCCGCTCAGCCGGGGGTCGGTGCGCCACTGCGGCTTCCCGACCAGGTCGGCCAGCGCCGCGAACATGTGCGGACGGGCGCACTGGATCAGGAAGTAGCCGTCGAAGGCCCGGAACGAGTGGTTGATCAGCGGGGCCAGGCCCGGATCCTTGAGCCCCATCGACCAGTAGCTGATGCCCGCGTCGTTGAGCGCGACCATGGCGTCGAACATGGAGATGTCCACGTACTGGCCGACGCCGGTGGCGTCGCGGTGGCGCAGCGCGGCGAGCACCCCGATCACCGCGAACAGCGCCGAGCCGGAGTCGCCGAGCGCGCCGAGCGGGGACACCACGGGCGCGGTGTTCGGGTCCCGCTTGAAGTCGTACAGGCCGGCCATGCCCTCGGCGACCGGGGCGTACGCGGGCCAGGAGGCGTAGGGCGACTCGGTGGTGTTGCCGAAGCCGGACACCGACAGGTAGATCGCGCGCGGATTGACGGCGGCGATGTCCTCGAAGCCGAGCCCGAGCCGGCCGGCCGTGCCGGGCTTGAAGTTCTCGCAGACGATGTCCGCCTTCTCGGCCAGGCGCAGCACTATCTCGCGGCCCTCGGGATGCTTGAGGTCGACGGTCACGCTGCGCTTGCCGAGGTTGTTGCGCAGGAAGGTGACGCCGACGCTGCGGCCGAGCGGATCGCTCATCATCGGCAGCGCGGCGCGCCCGGACTCGCCGACGCCCGGCGACTCGATCTTGACCACCTCGGCGCCCAGACGGGCCAGCATCTGGGTGGCGTAGGGGAGCGCCTGCATCTGTTCGATGGCCAGGACCCGGATCCCGTCGAGCGGCTTTCCGAAGCGTTGCAGGTCGGCGCCTGCCACCTCGCCCAAGCGCATGGTCACTCACTCCCTGTCGTGCGGTCGTACGTGTGCCGCGCGGTCGGCCGGCCGGCCGAGCCTGCTGCAGCCGTGCGGCCGGCCCCGGGCCCGGACCCTCGGCAAAGCGCCGACCGGGCACCCCACACGAGTGCCCAATAGTCGCGAGACAGGCACCTCGTCACCATAGCTGACGGGCAGTCAGATGAGCATGGGTCGAGTTCCGTGCCGCTCGTCACGCGCCCGATTCGGGTGACACGCGAGGGCCCGTCGGCGTGTCCGCGGGGCGGTCGGGCACAAGCCGGCGGCACCGGCGACCCGCGCCGGTCGTTCGACCGCCCCATCCGCCCCCGCCCGGGACCGGGGCCGGGAACGAGTCCGGGACCGCTGCCGCCCGCACACGCGAGGTCCGTATCGCCTCCGTCCGCGTCCACCTGCCCGGACGACGTCCCCGAAGCCGCGGCCCAGGCCGCCGAATGGCCAACCGCCCCGGCACCCGCGAAAGCGCGCCGCGCCCAGCGCCCGCCGAGTCGGCCCCGACGGCGAATCGCTGTATTGTTGGTTGAGCCATGCAGATAACGCACGGCGAGCGACAAGGGGGCGGTCATCGATACCGCGACGACACCGTGCGACGAGCCGACAGCCGGCCGCGCACCCGACGAACTGGGACGCCAACTCGCGCGTCTCATGCGGCTCTCGGCCGCGGCCAAGGCGCGCAGTCGCGCCGAAGGCGGTCCGATTCCCGATGGGGGAGACCGGCTGCTGCTGGCCTATCTGGTCATGGAGGGACCCCGCCGGGTCACCGACCTGGCCGCGATGACCTATCTGGACGTGTCCACGGTCAGCCGACAGATCGCCTCGCTGGTCCAGCGCGGTCTCGTCGAGCGCCGCCCGGACCCCAACGACGGTCGCGGCACGCTGCTCGCGGTGACCGACGCCGGCGAGCAGGCCTTCGAGGTGTACCGCAGCCGCCGGCAGGCCGAGCTGGACCGGGTCACCCGCGACTGGTCCGCCGACGAACGCCGGACGTTCGTGCATCTCCTGGCCCGCTTCAACGACGACCTCGAACGCGAACAGGCACCGGCGCGCGACGCCATGCCGGGCGCGCCGGAAGGCCCCACCGCATGACCGACACGAAACCGCAGGTCCGGCCGCAGCAGGCGGCGGGAGACAGCGGCCTGACCCACCGCCAGATCATGACGATCATGTACGGCCTGATGGCCGGCATGTTCCTCGCCGCGCTCGACCAGACGATCGTCTCCACCGCGATCCGCACCATCTCCGACGACCTGCACGGGCTCAGCCAGCAGGCGTGGGCGACCACCGCCTACCTCATCACCTCGACGATCGCCACGCCGCTCTACGGCAAGCTCTCCGACCTGTATGGGCGGCGACCGTTCTACCTCGCGGCCATCACGATCTTCGTGGTCGGCTCGGCCGCCTGTACGTTCTCCACCTCGATGTACGAGCTGGCCGGCTTCCGCGCCCTCCAGGGCCTCGGCGCCGGCGGCCTGATGTCGCTCGCCTTCGCGATCATCGGCGACGTCGTGGCGCCCCGCGAACGTGCCCGCTACCAGGGCTACTTCCTCGCCGTCTTCGGCACCTCGAGCGTGCTCGGGCCGCTGGTCGGCGGGTTCTTCGCGGGCCAGGACGAGATCCTGGGCATCGCCGGCTGGCGCTGGGTCTTCCTGGTCAACGTGCCCGTCGGCGTGGTCGCGCTGCTCGTGGTCGGCAAGGTGCTGCGCATCCCGCACACCCGCCGGCCGCACCGCATCGACTGGTTCGGCGCGATCACCCTCGCCATGGGCGTGGTCCCGCTGCTGATCGTCGCCGAGCAGGGCCGTGAATGGGGGTGGGGTTCGGGAGTCTCGCTCGCCTGCTACCTGATCGGCGCCGTCGGCGTGGTCAGCTGGATCCTCGTCGAGCGCCGCATGGGTGAGGACGCGCTGATCCCGATGCGCCTGTTCTCCGACCGCATCTTCAGCCTGGCGTCGCTCATCGGCGTCATCTTCGGCATGGCGATGTTCGGCGGGTTCATGCTGATCCCGCAGTACTTCCAGATCGTCAAGGGCGCCAGCCCGACCAAGGCCGGCCTGCTGATGATCCCGGTCATGGTCGGCATGATGGGCTCGTCCATCCTGTCCGGCCAGATCACCTCCAAGACCGGCCGGTACAAGATCTTCCCGATCCTCGGCACCGGCATCGCGGCGATAGCGATGGGCCTGTTCGCGCTCTACGTCGACGCCGAGACGTCCATCGTGACCACCAGCATGTTCATGGTCCTGCTCGGCATCGGCCTCGGTCAGTGCATGCAGACGCTGATCCTGGTGGTGCAGAACGCGGTACCGCCCCGGGACATGGGCGTGGCCACCTCGGCGGCCACCTTCTTCCGGCAGATGGGCGCCACCGCCGGTACCGCGGTGTTCCTGTCCGTGCTGTTCAGCAACGTCTCCGGGGAGATCGCCAAGGCGTTCACCCGCGACGCGCGGACACCCGCGTTCAAGTCCGCGCTCTCCGACCCCGCCGTGCTCGCCGATCCGGCCAACGGGCCGGTGATCGAGATGGCCCGCAATCCCGGACCGGGCGGCGCGCAGGGCTCCGGTGTACTCAGCGACTCGTCGTTCATCCAGCACCTCGACCCACGCTTGGCCGCGCCGTTCAAGGAGGGTTTCTCCGAGGCGATGCAGCTGGTGTTCCTGATCGCCGCGTGCGTGATGGCGGTGGCGTTCGTCCTGGTGTTCTTCATCAAGGAAGTACCCCTGCGCACCATGTCCGGCCTGGAGGCGAAGGCCGCCGAGGAGGCGGAGCGCGCCGCCGAGGGGGCCGCCGCCGAGGCGCCCCGGGAGCCCGCCGCGACCGGCTCCGGCGCGACCGCCCGAACGGAGACCTCACCCGAACAGGACGCCCGCCGCGCGGCGGGCAGACGCTGGCCCGAGAACGACTGACCGCCGTGCGTGTGCCGGACGGACCCGACCGGGTCCGTCCGGCACACACACGATCGGGTACGGGCACACCGCCGGCTCACGCGAGCCGACCCGCCCGCCTCCGCACCATGCCCAGGCCGACCCACAGCGCCACGCCCAGGTTCACCACGGCCAACACCACGAACGTGAGCACCGCCGCGTGCGCCGAGGCATGCGCGCCGGCGCCCGTCGTGGACAGGAACATGGTGCCGAACGTGGCCACCCCCACCACGCCGCCGAACTGCATCAGCGTGACCAGTACCCCGCTCGCGTCGCCCGCGTGCTCGGGCCGGACCCGCCCCAGCGCGCTCGCCATCAGCGGCCCGAGCACCGCGCCCTGCCCCAGGCCCATCCCGGCCAGGCCGACCGCCAGCGCCACGCCGCCGTCCCGCCCGCCGTGCACCGAGGCCGCCATGCCCACGTACGACACGGACACCAGCGCGAAGCCCAGATACCCCAGGTGGGCCCGAATCCGCTCGGGCAACCGCCCCCACCACAACCCGGAGACGGCGAACCCGATCGCGCACGGCACATACGTCAGACCGGCTCGCAGCGGACTGTCGCCGAGCCCCGACTGGAGGTGCAGCGCGAGAGTGAACAGGAACCCGTTGTAGCTCGCCACCCCGACCAACAGCATGATCCCGCCGGAGAGCAGCCCGGGGGAGCGCAACACCGCGCCCGGCACCAGCGGCGATCCGCCGCGCGCCGACACCCGGCGCTCCACCAGGGCGAACGTGCCCATCCCGGCCAGCCCCGCGGCGAGCACCAGCCACCCCCACACCGGCCAGCCCTGCTCGTGCCCCATCACCAGCGGCACCACCAGGGCCAACATCGCCGGCGCCAGCACCAGTACGCCCGGCACATCCAGCCGTCCCCAGCCCGTGTGCTCGTCCGGCCCCGGCCGGTCGCCGCCCAGCGCACGCCACCCGACCGCGAGCAACAGCACCCCCAGCGGCACGTTGACCAGGAACACCGGCCGCCAACTCGTGCCCCACAGATCCGCGTCGACCAGCACCCCGCCCACGATCTGCCCGACGACCGCGCCGCCGGCTATCGCGGTCTGGTACAGCCCCATCGCCGCGGTCCGCCGCCGTCCCTCGAACCGGCGCTGGATCAGCGTCAACACCTGCGGCACCAACAACGCGGCCCCCGCGCCCTGCAGGCACCGGAACGCCACCAACTCCCCGGTGGAACCGGCCAGCCCACAGGCCAGCGAGGCCACCGTGAACAACCCGAGCCCGGCCAGGTACGCCCGCCCGTACCCGAGGATCGCACCCACCCGCGACCCGGTGATCAGCAACATCGCGTACACGATCGTGTAGCCCGCGATCACCCACTGCAGCCCGGCGCCCGACGTATGCAGGTCCGAACGCATCACCGGAGCCGCCACATTGACGATCGAGGAGTCGAGCACCGCCATGAACTGCCCGGCCACCAGCACCACGAGCAGCAGCGTGCCCGCGCCCCCGCCCCGATTCCCCTCCTCCCGGCGGCCCTTCGCCGCCCGGCGCCGCTCCCGGGCGGTCGACACCCGGGAGCCTCCCCCGTCGGGAGCGGTCGATCCGACCACCCCGGCCGCCGGGGTCGTCACCCGCTCCCCGTCCCCGTGCCGGGCGCCGCCGCCCGACTTCACATCCGTATCGTTCATGGCAGCGACTCTGCCCGCCGCCGGGTACCCGGACCAGTAGCCTGGTTATCCTGGTATCACCAGGCACCTGGCAATCGAGGCGACGATCGGCGCAGGATGGGTCGATGACCGGCAGCCCGCGCACCGACGCCACCCACCGCCCGGCCGCCCCGCGCCGGGTCGACCCGCCGACCGGGCCGGCCCCGATCCCGGCAGCGGCCCCGACCGCCGACGCCGGGCGGGCCGCGCCGGAATACGTCCGCCCCGAACGTGCCGCCTCCCGAGCCGAGTTGGGCGCCTTCCTGCGCAGCCGGCGCGAGCGGATCAGCCCGGAGCAGGTCGGCCTGCCCGCCGGCCGCCGACGCCGCACGCCCGGGCTGCGCCGCGAGGAGGTCGCACAACTGTCCGGCGTGGGCGTGACCTGGTACACCTGGCTCGAACAGGGCCGCCCGATCAACGTCAGCGCCCAGGTCATCGGCGGCATCGCCCGCACGCTGCGGCTCGACTGCGTCGAGTACGAACACGTCAAGCGGCTGGCCTGCGTGCCGAGCCTGGCCACGCTGCGCGCCGAGGACGAGGTGGACTCGGACACCCAGACCGTCCTCGACGACTTCGCCACGCTGCCGGCGGTGGTCCTGAACGGCCGCTACGACGTCCTCGCCTGCAACGCGCTCTACGCCCGGATGTTCCCGAGCCTGGTGGCGGCACCGAGGGAGCGGCGCAACGTGATCTGGGAGTTGTTCACCCGACCCGCGTGCTGCAACCCCTTCCACGAGTGGCGGCAGGAGTGCGTGGGCGTGGTCGGCGTGTTGCGCGGCAGCTACGCGCGCAATGTCGGCGATCCGCTGTGGACCGCGTTCGTCGACGAACTGATCGCCGCCAGTCCCGAGTTCGCGACGGCCTGGGCGGCCCATCCGGTCTCGCTCACCCGCACCCGGACCAAACTCTTCCGCCACCGCGACGTCGGGGTGCTGCACGTCCGGGGGATGCCCACCGACCTCGCCACCTCACCGGGCCAGCGAATGAGCGTCTACGTGCCGCAGGACGAGGTGACGCGCGAACGACTGGCCCGGCTGGCCGCGCCCGACTTCGTCCCGAGCCCGCCGCACGTACATTCGCCTTCGCCGAGGTAAGCCGAAGGGCCGGAGGATCGAGATCCTCCGGCCCTTCGATACTGCCCGTGCGCGATACTGGGATTGAACCAGTGACCTCTTCCGTGTCAGGGAAGCGCTCTCCCGCTGAGCTAATCGCGCGGGTGGTGTAGCGGTACGACGGTTGTACGGCGTGCGCGATACTGGGATTGAACCAGTGACCTCTTCCGTGTCAGGGAAGCGCTCTCCCGCTGAGCTAATCGCGCGGGCAGATCACCCTCGGCACCAGGCCCGGGTTCTCTTGGAGGTGGAGACGGGATTTGAACCCGTGTAGACGGCTTTGCAGGCCGTTGCCTCGCCTCTCGGCCACTCCACCAAGTGAAGGAACCATAGTGGTTGCCCACCACATTCCTCTACTTCTTCCGAGCGGACGACGAGATTCGAACTCGCGACCCTCACCTTGGCAAGGTGATGCTCTACCAACTGAGCCACGTCCGCCTGTCGACCCGGGTTGCGTTTCCGCGTCCCGGCGACGTTGAGAACTTTAGCGGATCCGAGGGCCATCACAAAAACCGATTCCCCGCGGACCCCGCCGCGCGACCCGCGCAACCTGCGAAAACGACCGAGGCCGGCCCGAACCGAGAAGGTTCGAACCGGCCTTCGGCGAGCGCCGACGGGGGCTCGTCCAGTACATCGGGCCGCCGTCGCGACGCCCACCGTCCGCCGTCCCGACGGCAGGTGTTCAGCCGCCGTGCGGCCGGTGGACGGACACGGCGCTCCATCGTGCGAGCGCCGGGAACCGCGAGGTCACCCGCGCCGCTCCCCGGAGGGCGCCGGTTCGGCCTCGACCGCGGCAGCCACCGGAACCGAGGGAGCCGGCACCTCGTCCGCGCTCGCGTCGGCCGCACGCTCGACCGCCGCGGCAGGCGACTGAGCGGGAACCTGCGGCAGTTCGGAAGCCCCGGCCTCGACCGCCACCACGTCGGACGCGACCTCGCCCGACTCACCCGGCGAAACGCGCGCCACGGCCGGTACGCCGGCCGCCGCTTCTTCGACCTCGACGGCCGGCACAACCGCTGTCGCCGCGTCGGCCTCGACGGCCGGTACGACGGATGTCGCAGCATCGGCCGATTCGACTTCGGCGGCCGGTACGCCGGCTGCTTCCACAACAGCCGACTCGACGTCCACGGCCGGCACAACGGTTGTGGCTGCTTCGACCGCTTCAACCTCGACCGCCGGCACGACCGCTGTCGCCGCATCGACCGACTCGGCCTCTACGGCCGGTACGACGGCTGTCCCCACAGCGGCGGACTCGACGTCCACGGCCGGCACAACGGTTGTCGCCGCTTCGACCTCCGCAGCCGGCCCGACCGCAGTCGCCGCGTCGGCCGCTTCGACCTTGGCGGCGGGCCCGACCGCTGTCGCCGCGTCGGCCGACTCGGCCTCTACGGCCGGCACGACGGCTGTCCCCACAGCGGCGGACTCGACGTCCACGGCCGGCACGAGGGTTGTCGCCGCTTCGACCTCCGCAGCCGCGTCGGTCGTTTCGACCTTGGCGGCGGGCACGACGGTTGTGGCTGCTTCGACCGCTTCGCCCTCGGCGGCCGGGACGACCGCCGGTGCCGCTTCCGCCGAGCCGGCCCCTTCACGTGACTCGGCCGCGTCGACCGGTGTGGCGCCGGGAGCCTCCGTCCCCGCCGTCGGCGGCGCCGCAGGGCGCGGCGGCGCGGACGCGGCCGGGGTCGCGGGAGCGACCGGCGCCTGCGGGACCGGCGGCGCGCCGGTCGGCACCGGCGAAGCGAACGCGCCGGCCGCACCGGGCGCGGTCGGCACCGGCGGAGCGAAGTACTGCCCGGTCGGCGCCTGCGCCGGATAGGCCGCCCACGGCGTCGGCGCCCCCGCCGGGAAACCGCCCACCGCTCCCGGAGCCGGGACCAGCCCCGACGCGAACGCCAGCGCCTCCCGCTCGTGCTGGAACGTGGTGATCCTCCGCACCACGAAAATCGCCGCGACCGCCGCCAGGACCAGCACGATGTCCGCCGCCCCCGACAGGATGTCGATGGTCTGCAGCCGATCGGCGTCCGACAACTCGATGTCGTCACCCAGCGGGTATGACAGCCGGCTCGCGAAGAACAACACCGACGCGCCGACCAGCAGCACCCACCAGGTCCACAACAGCGGCAGCCGCCCGGGCGTACGACCGCCGCGCTCGGCGGTCCGGGGGTCGCTCGCGCGCCACACGTCGTGCAGGATCAGCTTCGGGAACCACAGGCTCACCACCGGCACCAGCCAGCCACCGACCGCCCACCCGGTGGACAGGTGCTGCTTGGACGGGCCGAACAGGTCCACGTTGGCACGGGCCCGATACATCCAGATGATGAACAGCACCGCCGTCGCGATCATCGACAACACCAGGAACGTGATCGCCCCCGCCACCAGCGAGTCCGAGTCCTCGGCCCGGGTGCGCAGCGTGTCCGTGACACCGAGGTCGCCGGCGTCGACGATCTGCCGGAGCACGTCGGCCCGGTGGAAGAACGCCGCCGCGCACAGCCCCGCGAACACCGCCGACAGCGGCAGCAGGATGTACAACGTCACGGCGAGCCCGCGCAGCGAGCGGAACGGCTGCGGCATCCAGCCGCCGAAGGGCGAGGCCGGATACGGCCCCGGCATGCCATAGGGCGCCTGCGGCGCGAAGGCACCCGGCGCGGCCGGAGGATAGGCGCCCGGATACACCCCGGTGGGATACACCCCGGTGGGCGCGGGTGCGGGCGGAGCGTACGGATCCGGCGGCGTGGGCGCCGAGGGCGCCGCCGGGGCCGCGGTCGACCCGGTGACCACGGGGGCCGACACGGCGCCGGCCTGCTGCGGCGCGACGGCCGGAACGGCGCCGCAGTACGAACAGCGGTCGGCCCGCGTAGACCAGGTGTCGCAGGCGGAACAGTGCACGGATGAACGTCCTTCGATCGCGTGATGCGGTGGAGACTTCGACGGGTCGGGCGAACCGGCCCGGAGGGGTGGTCGCCGGTCTCGGGGTCGCCGGGTTCCATCCACCCGTGCCGCATCATGCCGTGCCCGAGCGTCACACGGGAACGGGGAATCGATTCAGGGCACTTCCGGGCGCGTCGCACCGGCGCGCGGGGGGCGCCCGCGGCGACCGACGCCGGGCCGCCCGGGCCGATCGGCCGCCTTCTACAATGGCGTTCTGACCCGCGCGCCGATCCTCAAGCAGGTGCCGCGGTCGCGACCCCGGAACGAACACGTGAGCCAGCCTCCCCCCATCGCCCACCTCGGCGGGCGCTTGGCCACCGGACTGCGGGATGTCACCCGTGACCCGGCAGCCCTGGACTCGCACGGCTTCTGGGCCGTGGTCGCCGACTTCGAGGGCGACCCGATCTGCGCCCGCTTCGACCACGTGCGCCCGGCCCCGCTGCCCGCCGCCCCGTGGACCGGTCCGCCCGCCCACACGTGGACCGACTCGCTCGGCGCCGACGCGTACCGCGCGGGGGTGCGCCGGATTCGCGAGTACATCGCCGCCGGCGACGTGTACCAGGTCAACCTGTGCCGCATGCTCAGCGCCCCGCTGCCCGCCGACGCCGACATCGTCGGCCTGGCGGGCCGGCTCGCGCTGGGCAACCCCGCCCCGTACGCCGGGGTGATCCGACTGCCCGAGCACGGCGTACAGGTCGCGTGCGCGTCGCCGGAGCTGTACCTGCACCGCGTCGGCGACCGGGTCAGCTCCGGCCCGATCAAGGGCACCGGCCGGACCGAGGCCGACCTGCTGCCCAAGGACCACGCCGAGAACGTGATGATCGTCGACCTGGTCCGCAACGACCTGGGCCGGGCCGCCGCGATCGGCTCGGTCACCGTGCCCGAGTTGTGCGTGGTCGAGCGGCACCCGGGCCTGGTCCACCTCGTCTCCACCGTCGCCGGCACGCTGGCCCCCGGTGTCGGCTGGCCCGAACTGTTCGCCGCGACGTTCCCGCCGGGCTCGGTCAGCGGCGCCCCCAAGAGCAGCGCGCTGCGCATCATCGAGGAACTGGAGCCGGTCCCGCGCGGCCCGTACTGCGGCGCGATCGGCTGGGTGGACGCGGACCGCCGCGAGGGCTCGCTCGCGGTGGGCATACGCAGCTTCTTCGTCCGGGACGGCCGCCTGTGCTTCGGCACCGGCGCGGGCATCACGTACGACTCCGACCCGCAGCGCGAGTGGGAGGAGACCCGCCTCAAGGCGCGGAACCTGCTCGCGGTGGCGACGGGGGAGCACCGGTCGGAGCCGGTCGGGGCCGGTCGGCGGCCGGACGCCGCGGGGGGGCACTCGCCGGCCTCGGCGGACGCCGGCGGCCGAGAGCACCCCGCGGGCCCGGAGCACATCGGCGCCCGCGAGCGAGCGACGGCCGCGGAGCGCCCCGGCGAGCGCCCGCGTCCCACGACGCCGGTCGCCCCCGGATACCCACCCGAGCCCGGGACCGGGCAGGATCGGGCCGCGCGGGATCGCGGCGGACCCCATCCCGCGGACACCTCGGAGGGCACATGAGCAGGATCTGGTTGAACGACCGCCTCGTGGACGACGAACACGCGGTGGTCCGGGTGGACGACCACGGGCTGACCGTCGGCGACGGCGTCTTCGAAACGCTGAAGGCCCGCGACGGACAGGCCTTCGCGACGACTCGGCACCTGGCCCGGCTGACCCGCTCCGCACGCGGTCTCGGGCTGCCCGACCCCGACCTCGACCTGGTTCGCCACGCGTGCGCCGAGGTGCTGGCGGCCGACCCGCTGCCGGGCATCGCCCGCCTGCGGATCACCTACACGGGCGGCCGCTCGCCACTGGGCTCCGAGCGTGGCAGAGCGGCGCCGACCCTGGTGGTCGCCCTCGCCCCGGCCAAACCCCGAGGGGAGAGCACCGCCGTGGTCACCGTCCCGTGGACCCGCAACGAGAACGCGCCGACCACCGGGCTCAAGACCACCAGCTACGCCGACAACGTGGTGATGCTCGGCCACGCCGCCCGGCACGGCGCGAGCGAGGCGCTGTTCGCGAACACCGCGGGCAACCTGTGCGAGGGCACCGGCTCCAACGTGTTCCTGGTCCTCGACGGCCGCCTGGTCACCCCGCCGCTGTCGGCCGGCTGCCTGGCCGGCGTCTCGCGCGCGCTGGTCCTCGAATGGGTCGGCGCCGAGGAGATCGACCTGCCGCTGGCCGCGCTCGCCGACGCGGAGGAGGTGTTCCTGACCTCGTCGTTGCGCGACATCCAGGCGGTGCACCGGATCGACGAGCACACCCGCACCGCGCCCGGCCCGCTCACCCGCAAGGCGATGGAGATCTTCACCGCCCGCGCCGCCGCCGACATCGACCCCTGACCCGGCCCGTCGGCCCGCCCGGGCCCCGTCCGTACCGGTGTGCCGGCCCGCCCCGATCCGCGCCCGTGATCTCGTGGTAGGCGCTCCGGCGCAGGTTGACCGGGTCCGCGCGCGGGCAGCACTGCCGATGACGGGGCGCACCATCGGGAAGGCGGGGGACGCGATGACCACCACTCTGCGACCGGCCGGACCGGGCCGGGACGGCGTGTACTCGATCTGCGCCAACGGCCGATCGGTCGGCGGCGTACACCTGACCCCGCTCGGCCCGTGGGGCACCGGCACCGGATGGATCCTGCACATCCAGGTGCTGCCCTCGCGCCGCCGCCGAGGCCACGGGTGCGTGGCGATGCTCGCGGCCGAGGAGATCATGCGCGGCCGGCGCTGTACCCGGATGGCCGCCGCGGTGCCCGAGGGCAACCGCGCGGCCACCGGCCTGGTCTCGGCCCTGGGCTACGCGCCAGACAGCACCCGACTGGTGGCCCCGGTGCGCGCCACCGGCCTGCCGCACGGGGTGCGGATGATGGACACCGACGAACGCGAGGCGTGGTGCGCCGCGGAACTGCACCGCTG
The DNA here is from genome assembly GCF_003967355.1 of Embleya hyalina. Lineage (GTDB taxonomy): Bacteria > Actinomycetota > Actinomycetes > Streptomycetales > Streptomycetaceae > Embleya > Embleya hyalina. Next base: position 30,292 of record NZ_BIFH01000052.1, read on the forward strand.
CGCGGCGACGCTGCGCGCGGCGGGGTGGCCCGAACCCGCCGCCCGGGCCCGGGCGCACGCCCGCCTCGACCACCCCACCGCGCCCGCCCCGTACACGCTGGGCGACGGCGCGGCGGTGTGGGTGGCGCACGGCGTCGTACTGGCCCTGACCGCGCGCAACCCGGAGGCCGCCGCGACGCTCCTGCGTGCCGCCGGCCACGTGACGGCGACCCAGGGGCTGCCCGAGTTGGCCATCGACGTGCCCGACGAGGCCCGCACCCCGGAGCTCACGAAGGTGCTCACCGGGGCTCGATTCGCGCCGCGTACGCGTTATTGGGGGAAACCCATCCTGTGAGAAGTGGGGAACATCCCTGATCCTGGATCTACTCCACGGGGAGGAGATGAGTCGGCCGGTGTCCTCCCCGAGTACCGAACCGACCGTCGATCGTGGTGTTCGCGGAGCGAGACGGCCACGATGGAGGCAGGACGGCAACGGCCGTCGACCGATCCCGATCGACGCCGACCGACAACGAAGCTTCGTAGGTTTCGAACGAGGAGGCCGAGCGCATGTCCGGCGCAGATGTGGTGACCGGCGCGTTGTGCATGGCGCTGACGGGCCTGGGCCTGGTCATCGCGGTACAGAAGGCTCGCCAACGACGTTTCCTGAACGCGACGCGGTGGACCGCCGCGGCGCTGTTCCCGATCGGCCTGTACCTGACCGGCCTGGCCACGCTGGGCCGCCGGGTGGGCAGCGCGGTCGCCGACTGGGCGACCGACCTCGCCTTCGGCCTCAAGGCGTGGGGCGGCGTCGCGATCCTCGCGTTCGCCGTGATCCTGCTGATGATCACCCGCATGGTCGGCGGAAAGAAGAAGTCCGCGGAGCCGAGCGGCACCGCGTCCACCACCTCGTCCGACCTGTCGGCGCTGCTCGGCGGCGGCGGTCCGGCGGCGGGAGCGGGCGGTTCGGGTGGCGCGCTGCCGCGCAGCCAACAGCCGAAGCCGGCCGCCGCGCCGCGCTCGCGGCGATCGTCGCGAGCGAGCGGGGGCGACGACGAGTTCGCGGAGATCGAGGAACTGCTGCGCAGGCGCGGGATCTGAAGTCGGGGAATCCCGATTTGCGGATTTCCCCGGGATACCGTCGGTTACCGCGGGTCAGCGCGAGGTAGTAATCCGTGTCCGTGCACAACGGGGAGCGGTCGGGGATGGTGAATGTGAACGCATTCCCATGCGGCGGGATAGTCCCGCCCGAGTCGCGGCCTATGCCGCGCGCCGTGCCGGAAAATGTGTTCGAATGCGCGCTTTCTTTGTGGCCCGCCCGGGTCGGATGCGTATTCGGATCGCCGGCCCGCTCCTGCGACCGCTCGTCCGCCGGGCGGGCGGTGCGGGTCGCCGGCGCGGCCGTCCGCCGTCCGGGGCGTGAAAACGCTCCGCCGCCCCCATCGTGTGGACGATGGGTGCGGCGGAGCGCTGACGTGTGAACCCGGCGCCGCGGACAGGGGCGTGTCCGCCGTGCCAGAGCTCAGTTCTCGGCGAGGATCTGCGACAGTTCCCGGTCGAGATCGAAGAAGCGGTGCTCGTTGCCGGGGGCCACGGCAGCGTTCGTACGCTTCAGGAACGACTCCAAGGCCCGCGCGGGCGCTTCGAGCAGGGCCTCGCCCTCCGGAGAGCTGAGGGCGATGCAGACGATGCTCTGTCCGTGGCTCCGAGAGGGCCACACACGAACATCGCCGGTGCCGGAGGGCTGACGCAGCCCGTCGGCGAGAAGGTCGCGGGCGAAGACCCAGTCGACCGTCTCATCGGCACCCGTGTGGAAGGTCGCATGCACGGCGTACGGGTCCGACGAGTCGTAGCGCAGTCCCGCGGGGACCGGCAATGAGGACTCGCTCGAGACGACGAGGCGCAGGTGCAGCTCACAGCTGACCGTGGTGTTCATAAGCGCCATGGCCTTTCGCTCAGTGTGCGCTCGGGGATTCGCACGTCGGCGTTCGCAACATCCCACCTGCGGACCTCTTGTAAACGTCTCTGCCCGATATACGGGCGTCTGGGTACTCCTTAAGAGCGATGCGGAGGTGTACCGTTCGCCCGCATGATTTCCGGAAGGGAACAGGCGATCGGATCGGGTCGCTCCGATCGCCCGGAGCGACCCGCCCGGGTCGGTCCCCGACCGTAGGGTCTGCACCGAACCTCTGCCCCCTTGTAGCGTTGTCAAGCCAGGCCGGGCCGAGGTCGGCGCCGGCCCCGGGCGAACGGAGGCATCCGGTGGACGACGGCCGGTACGACGAGAGAGGAAGACGGACGATGGACACGGGGGTCGCGGAGAACAGCGCGCACGCCGCCGGGGAGCCCACCGCCGACCGGGACGCCCCGGCCGCAGCGGCGGCACCCGGGGGCGCGACGAAGGACGGCACGACCACCGGGGCGCCCGAGGCGAAACCATTCGGCTCCCGCGCGCCGGCCTTCATCAAGCGCTCCAAGCCGCTGCACATGACCTGGCAGATCGGCGTCGCCATCATCGGCTTCGCGATCATCGTGGGCGGCATCATCATGCTCCCGCTGCCCGGCCCCGGCTGGGCGGTCATCTTCCTCGGCCTCGCCGTCCTGGGCACCGAATTCGTCTGGGCCCAGCGCACGCTGCTGTGGACCAAGGACAAGGTCACCAGGGCCGCCACCCGCGCGCTCGACCCCAAGACCCGCCGCCGCAACATGATCATGCTCGCGATCGGCCTGCTCCTGATCGCCGCCGCGGTGGCCCTGTACCTGTGGAAATACGGCATGGCCCTGCCGTTCTGACCCCCGCCCCCACCCGTGCGAGCCGCCCCTTCACGACCCGGGCGGCCCCCGGAACCCACCCGTGGAGGGCGGTCACAACCGCCCCCACCCATGCGGTAATGTTCTCCCTGCACCCGGGCGATTAGCTCAGCGGGAGAGCGCTTCGTTCACACCGAAGAGGTCACTGGTTCGATCCCAGTATCGCCCACCAGCTCGGAAGGGGTATCCGCGTCAACGCGGATACCCCTTCTGCGTGTTCGGGAGCCGAACAGGAAGCCACCGGGGCGGCATCAGCCCTTGCCGCGGGCGGCGCCGGGCTCGGCGTCGCGGCGTTGCGGGCCGGGTTGCCGGACGGGCATCGCATCGGGATCAGCCTCGGTCCGGCGGTGGTGCGTCCGCTCTCGGATCGGCGGATCCACCTCGGCCGGCTGCTGTGCGGCGGGTATCGGGTGGACGTCGTCCGCGCCGCCGCTGCGGTGACCGACCGGGCGTTCGTCGTGCGTGGACATGCGGTTCGCGCAGGTGCCGGGCGAGCGCACGGCCTACATCGCGGCGGGGCGGGGCCGTCGACGACGGAGTGGATGTCCGGGGCTGCTTCGTGGACGCGGACAACGTGTGCGCGCCGTGGTGGAGTACCTGGGCGTACGCGGGCGACGGCGGATCGCCACCATCGCCGGCCCGCAGGTACATGTGTGCGGGCACGGATCGGCTGCGTGGTTGTCCGGACGCGGTGTCCGGGTCGGTGTTGGTCGCGCGTGGGCTTCGGGTGGGGTGGTGGGGCCGTCGGGATGCGCACGCTGTTGGTCGAAGAGCCGGATCTGGACGCGGTGTTCGCGGTGTGCGACCTGATGGCGGTCGGTGCGTTCCCGAGGACGTCGCGGTGGTCGGCTTCGACGGGGTGGGCCGGGACCGCGCTCACGACGGTGCGGCAACAGGTCGCGGAGCAGGGGCGGTTGGTGACGCGGTTGCCCCGGGACGCATCGGCGGCGGTGGCTCGGGGACGTCCGCGGTATCGGGTACGACGCTGGTCGAGGGTGACGCCATCGGGTCGTGATGTCGTGCCGGCCCGAGCGCCGAAAGCGCGTCGGTGTCGGGAAGTCGACATGATGAGGGTACGAATTTCGGTGCGATCCGAGGGTCGAGATCGGTGTTTTTCCGGCCGTATCACGTCCCGTGAGCGTCGGTGACCCGGACCCGATGTTCCACCGGATGGGGGATCGCGCGATGATCTCCCGGTGACCGATACCCGTCCCCCGATCCGCTGCGCGTGGTCGGGGGTACTCCAGTGACCGGCGCCGGGACCGGGCTGCTGTTCTCGCCCTGGCTGTGGCTGGTGATGCCACTGATCGTCTCCATCGACGCCGTAGTGCCCATCGTGCCCGGCGACGAACTCGTGATGGCCGCCGCGGCGGTCGCCGACGGCGACGTGCGCTACCTGGCCCTGGTCCTGCTGACCGCCGGAATCGGTGCCTTCGTCGGGGACCAATGCGCGTACGCGGTCGGCCGCGCACGGCTTCGCCGCGGGGGCGACGCCGTGCTCGGACCGCGCCGCCAAAAGGCGATGGACCTGGCCCGCAACGCGCTCGCCAAGGGCGGCATGTCGGCGCTGATCGCGGCCCGGTTCCTGCCCGGCGGGCGGACCGCGGTGAACATGCTCGCCGGCCGACTCGGCTACCCGCGACCGCAGTTCCGCGCGGCCACCCTGGTCGGCGCGCTCATCTCGGTGTCCTACGCGATGACGATCGGCACGCTGGCCGGCCACATCGTCGAGGACAGCCCGCTCCTGGTCGCCCTCGGCGGCATGGCGCTGGGCGCCTCCGTCCCGCTGATCGTCGGCGTGCCGGCACGTGTCGTGCGCGAGGTCCGCCGCCGACGCCACGCCGGCGAGGCGACCGCCGAGGCGTGATCCGATCCGACACGTGTGGGGCACGGGATCCACATCCCGCGCCCCACACGCGTATCCGGCGGGCGGACGAGCCCCGGGTACGCCGGGATCCGTCCCACCCGCCCCGCGCCTAACTCGCCCCGCGCTCCGTCAACATCGAGCGCATCAGGTCGATCTCCGAGCTCTGCCCGACGACCATCGTGTTCGCCAGGTCCTTCACCTGCTGGACCTGCGCGCGCGCCTCACCCTCGCGGGCCATCGCCACACCCGCCTCGTGGTGCGCGATCATCAGCTGGAGGAACATCACCTCGGCGTCCTTGCCGCGCAACGTCGCCAGCTTGTCCAACTGCGCCTGCGTGGCCATCCCCGGCATCAGCTGGGTGTCCGCACCGGCGGCCGGCGTGCCGTGCCCGGAGTGGCCCGGCATCGAACCCGGCGTCATCCACTGCATGACCGGCCGGGTCGAGCCGAGCGTCAGGCCCCACATCTGGAGCCAGGACGCCATCCGGCCGATCTGCTCCTGCTGGGTCAGCGCGATGTCGTACGCGAGCTTGCGCGTCGCGTCGTCCTGGGTCAGATCGCGGATCATCATCCCCATCTGCACGGCCTGCGCGTGGTGCGTGCGCATGTCGCGCGCGAACCCCGCCTCCACCGAGTCGTCCGCCGGCGGATTCGGCACCGCCGCCGGCGCCGGACCCAGCGCGCGCGCGGGCGCGGGCGGGGCGGCCGGCTTGCCCGACTCGTCCGAGGAACAGGCGGCCAGGACCGGAACGGCCAGCAGCCCGGTCGCGATCATCGTCGCGACGCGTGCGCGCGGCCTCACGAGGTCGGCTTCCCGACCCCGCCCGTGCACGGCGAACCGGGCTCCGGAGTCTGCTTGCCTTCCTTGTACTTCGTGATGAACTGGTCCAGGCGCGGGTCGCTCGCGTTGTCCAGCTTCAACTGCAGGCCCCACGCCGAGGCGACGATCGGCTTGTCGATGCCGTCGTACGGGCTCAGCATCATGTACGTCTTGCCCTTGACCTTGGACTTCAGCATTTCCAGCTGGTCCGCGGGCAGGTTGTTCTGGTACGTGATCCAGACCGTGCCGTGCTCCAGCGAGTGCACGCCGTTGCGGTTGGGGATCGGCGCGTCGTAGATCCCGCAGTTCTGCCACACCGGGTCGTGCTCGCCGCCCACCGGCGGCACCTGCCGGTAGGTGACCTCCTTGGGCTTGGAGATGTGCCCCTGCGCCGCGGTGTAGGTGCTCACCCCGGCTATGTCGCTCTTGGTGTTGGGGTCGGGCCGGACGTCGGCGATGACGTTGTTCGCGCTCGACTTCTTGTCGTCGTCGCTCGACGACATGACCACGGCGGTCAACCCCGCCACCAGCGCGAGGACCGCGATGCCGGAGGCGCCGAAGATGATCGCCGAACGACGCTTCGCGGCCTTGCGCTCCGCCTCGCGCTGCGCGGCCACCCGCTCACGCGTCGCCGCCATCCTGGCGGATCGCTGTGCCTTGCTCTGCTTCTTCGAGGTGTTGGGGGACTGTTGCCCCATGGCTCCGCCTTATTCCGATTCCGGATTCGTCTGTGGACCGTGCGAGGGTGTGCCGCGCGGATCACGTACGACTGACGCAGAGCACCGTCAGATCGGGGGCGTCCTTGGCGGGCGTGGGCGCGAGCGCGATGCCGACGGCGTCCGGATCGGCCAACCACGGCGGCAACATCGAGTACGGCGCGGGCGCGACCACCGGCGGCAGCGGCGGGACGGTGGCCGGCACACACGCGTGCGAGCGATCCCCGCAGCGTCCCGAACCGTCGCCCTTGTCGTCCGGACCGCCCGCGTCCCGCTCCTCGTGGGCCGAGTGATGGAAGGGACACACCGTCGGAATGGTCGCGGTCGACGGCAGTGACTCGGCGTGGACCGGGAACGCGCTGCCCAGGAGCGCGGCGCACGCCAGCACGGCCCCGGCCAGCAGCCGGATCACCGGCCGCAGCGGGACTGCCAGCGAGGCCATCCGTTGCGTCACGGGCCCTATTCTCACCCGAAGGAGTGACCCTGTGGGAAGTCGGGGCGCGATCTTTCGTCGTCGGGACGGCGACGTGACGACGACGTGACGGCGCAGGTGCCTCCGCCGACACCTCCGCCCCGGCGCCCCCACGCCGGGCCGGCGCCCGCCCGGCGTGGGGAAACCGAGGCAAGGTTCCCGCTCCCGGCTCGATAGCATCGGTGTGCGAGCGAGGGCATCGGCGTACCAGCGAGCCGAGCCGCGCCGCGCGACATCCGCCAACCACACGTCAGGAGACGAACGGTGTCCGAAGCCCGAGTGACCATCAGCCGCGACCCGGACCGGGACGAGCGGGTGGTGACCACGGGCACGACGGCCGCCGAGCTCTTCGACGGCGACCGCTCGGTGGTCGCCGCGCGCGTGGCCGGCCGACTCGTCGACCTGGCCTACGTCCTGGTCGACGGCGACGAGGTCGAGCCCGTCCTGATCGGCTCCGACGACGGCCTGAACATCCTGCGCCACTCCGCCGCGCACGTGATGGCGCAGGCCGTACAGGAGCTGTTCCCCGAGGCCAAGCTCGGCATCGGCCCGCCGATCAAGGACGGCTTCTACTACGACTTCGACGTCGAGACCCCGTTCCACCCCGACGACCTCAAGCGCATCGAGAAGAAGATGCAGGAGATCGTCAAGCAGGGGCAGCGCTTCGCCCGCCGGGTCACCACCGACGAGGACGCGCGCGCCGAGTTGGCCGACGAGCCGTACAAGCTGGAGCTGATCGGCCTCAAGGGCTCCGCCGCCGAGGCCGCCGAGGGCGCGTCCGCCGAGGTCGGCGCCGGCGAGCTGACCATCTACGACAACCTCGACGCGAAGACCGGCGAGCTGTGCTGGAAGGACCTCTGCCGAGGCCCGCACCTGCCCACCACCCGGCTGATCCCCGCGTTCAAGCTGATGCGCTCGGCCGCCGCCTACTGGCGCGGCAGCGAGAAGAACAAGCAGCTCCAGCGCATCTACGGCACCGCGTGGCCGAGCAAGGACGAGCTCAAGGCCTACACGACCTTCCTCGAGGAGGCCGAGAAGCGCGACCACCGCAAGCTCGGCGCCGAGCTCGACCTGTTCTCCATCCCCGAGGAGATCGGCTCCGGCCTGGCCGTCTTCCACCCCAAGGGCGGCATCATCCGCCGCACGATGGAGGACTACTCGCGGCGCCGGCACGAGGAGGCGGGCTACCAGTTCGTCTACACGCCGCACGCCACCAAGGGCAAGCTGTTCGAGGTCTCCGGCCACCTGGACTGGTACGCCGACGGTATGTACCCGCCCATGGAGCTGGACGAGGGGCAGAGCTACTACCTCAAGCCGATGAACTGCCCCATGCACAACCTGATCTACCGGGCCCGGGGCCGCTCCTACCGCGAGTTCCCGCTGCGCCTGTTCGAGTTCGGCACCGTCTACCGCTACGAGAAGTCGGGCGTGGTGCACGGGCTGACCCGCGCGCGCGGCTTCACCCAGGACGACGCGCACATCTACTGCACGCGCGACCAGATGGCGGGCGAGCTGGACTCGCTGCTGACCTTCGTGCTCAACCTGCTGCGCGACTACGGCCTCGACGACTTCTACCTGGAGCTGTCCACCAGGAACCCGGAGAAGTCGATCGGCACCGAGGAGAACTGGACCGAGGCCACCGAGACGCTGCGTCAGGCCGCGCAGAAGCAGGGTCTGGAACTGGTCGACGACCCGGGCGGCGCCGCGTTCTACGGGCCGAAGATCTCGGTCCAGGCCAAGGACGCGATCGGGCGGACCTGGCAGATGTCGACCATCCAGGTCGACTTCAACCTGCCCGAGCGCTTCGACCTGGAGTACACCGCCGCCGACGGCACCCGGCAGCAGCCGGTGATGATCCACCGTGCCCTGTTCGGCTCGATCGAGCGGTTCTTCGCGGTCCTGCTCGAGCACTACGCGGGCAAGATGCCGCCGTGGCTCGCGCCGGTCCAGGTGGTCGGCATCCCGATCACCGAGGAGCACGTGCCCTACCTGGAGGAGGTCGCGACCAAGCTCCGGGCGCAGGGCATCCGGATCGAGATCGACGACTCCGCCGACCGCATGCAGAAGAAGATCCGCAACGCGAACAAGTTCAAGATCCCGTACATGCTGCTCGCGGGCGACGAGGACGTCCAGGCCGGCGCGGTCAGCTTCCGCTACCGCAACGGCGAGCAGAACAACGGCGTCCCGGTCGACGCCGCGGTGGCCGAGATCGTCAAGGCCGTACAGGACCGCGTCCAGGTCTGACGCGATGTCGTCTGCGGCCCGGTGATCGCACGTCCGCGCGATCACCGGGCCGCGGTCCGCCCGTCACCGGGTCGTGGTCGGTGTGTGCCCACGGCATATGCTTCCTGGCATGACGAGCGAGCCCGAGATCCAGGATGGGGTTGGGGGGCCGGATGCCTTCGCCCGGCTGTGGACTCCCCATCGGATGGCGTACATCAAGGGTGAGAACAAGCCGTCGGGGCCGACGCCCGACGACGGGTGCCCGTTCTGCCGGATCCCCTCGCTGAGCGATGTCGACGGGCTCGTCGTCGCGCGGGGTGAGCAGGTCTACGCGGTGTTGAACCTGTACCCGTACAACGGCGGCCACCTGATGGTGGTGCCCTACCGGCACGTCGCCGACTACACCGACCTCGACGACGCCGAGACGATAGAGCTCGCCCGGTTCACCAAGCTGGCGATGACCACGCTGCGCAAGGTCTCCGGGGCGCAGGGCTTCAACATCGGGATGAACCAGGGCCACGTCGCCGGGGCCGGCATCGCCGCGCACCTGCACCAGCACCTGGTGCCCCGGTGGGGCGGGGACACGAACTTCATGCCCGTGGTCGGGCACACCAAGGTGCTGCCGCAACTGCTCGCGGATACGCGCGAGATGTTGGCCACCGCCTGGCCGGTCGACTGACCCGTCCACCCGCAGGATCCGAGCGGTTGTCAGTGGTTGTCAGCCGTTGTTGAGGAGAAGAACTTTGAGCGCACGACCGGTTCTCGTGTACGACGGCGACTGTGGTTTTTGCACCCGGTCGGTGGAGTTCGCGCAAAAGCACATTCCGTTCGACGCCGACGTGGTGGCCTGGCAGTTCGCCGAACTGGAGGAGTTGGGCGTCGAGCAGCACCGCGCCGAGCACGAGGTGTTGTGGGTGACCCCCGTCGGCACCGTGTACGGCGGCCACCACGCGGTGGCCAAGCTGCTGATGAACGCGGGCGGGCCGTGGGCCCTGGCCGGCGCGGCGCTGCGCGTGCAGCCGGTCAGCATCGCGGCACACGGGGTGTACCGGCTGGTGGCGGACAACCGCGACCGTATGCCGGGCGGGACGCCCGCGTGCGCGATGCCGGCCCACCTGCGGCCGGACACCGTCAACGCCGCGGGGTGACCCGCCGGACGGCCCTCGCGGTGGCCGCGTGTTCGATCACCGCGTATCTGCTGCTGGGCGCGTTCGGGTCCGCCGACATGTGGTGGCTGGGCGACCTGAAGGTCTATCGCCGGGGCGGCGTCGAGGTGCTGGCCGGCGACGGCGAGCTGTACACGATCCGGCCCGGGCGGCTGCCGTTCACCTACACGCCGTGGGCCGGGCTGACGTTCACCCCGCTGGCGTGGTTGCCGTGGGGCGCGGTCGAGGTGATCGGCGTGGCGGGCAACCTCGTGCTGCTCGTCGTGGCGACGTGGCTCGCGTGGGGGATCGTCGGGCCGCGCGGGGACCGGGTGAAGGCGACCGCGCTGACCGCCGCCGCGCTGCTGTGGACCGAGCCGATCCAGGAGAACCTGCGCTTCGGCCAGATCAACCTCCTTCTGGTCGTCCTGGTGCTGTCCGACTTCGCGCGGGCGCGCGGTGCCCGGTTCGCCGGGGTGGGAGTGGGCCTCGCGGCCGGGCTCAAGCTGACGCCGGCGATCTTCATCCCGTATCTGCTGCTGACCGGACGCGTGCGTGAGGGGCTGACCGCGCTGGGCGTGTTCGTCGGCACGTTCGCGGCGGCGTTCGCGGTACTGCCCCGGGAGTGCGCGGACTACTGGGGCGGCCTGTTCCTGGACGACACCCGAATCGGACTGGCCCAGTTCCCGGGCAATCAGTCCGTGCACGGCGCGGTGACCCGGCAGTTCGGCGCCGAGTCGCCGCCCGGGTGGTTGTGGCCGCTGCTCGCGCTGTCGGTCGCGGCCGTCGGGATGACGCTCGCGGTGCGGACGGCCCGGCGCGGGGCGACGCTCACCGGCGTGGGCCTGTGCGCGCTGACCGCGCTGCTCGTGTCGCCGATCTCGTGGACCCATCACTGGGCGTGGGCGCTGCCGCTGGTCGTGGTGCTGATCGACCGGGTCCGGCGCACCCGCGCCCCGGCCGCCACGCTCGCGCTGGTCGCGGTGCTCGCCGTGGCCGCGGCCTATCCGATGCACCGCGCCCGGGTCTCCGGGGTGCTGCCGAGCGGGATCGTGTGGACGGTGCCGTTCGGTGACGGTGGGGAGCTGAACCTGCACGGGTGGCAGCTGCTCGTGGGCAACGCGTATGTGCTGGTCGGCCTGGCCGTGCTGGTCGCCGGCGCCTGGTCCCTGGTCGCGGAGCGCCGACGAATCACCTGTTCGACCGGTTTGGCGCCGGTTGCCGAGCCCGACCCGGATCCGACTTCGTAGACTCGTCGTACTTTCGGCTGATCCGTCCCCGCCCGCTCCGGCTCGTGGTCACGGGTCGTACGGCGAGGCGGGCGCGATGCGGGCGAGGGCGCGGTGGGTGTTCGGGAGGTCTGCCGACGCGCGTTCGAACGATGATCCGACGATGCCTAGACTGGGCCGAACGAGTAACGGCCCGGTTGCCACGAAGGCGACGGAGGGCACGGGGGCGGAGACGGCGCACGTGGCGAACAGGAGGCCCCGGTTCGGGCGTTTCGGCCGGGCCCGTTCCCTCGGCATCGCCGTGATCGGCGTGCTGCTCGCCGCCGGCATCGTCGTCTTCGTCGGCGGTGCGGCGCCACCCCCGCCGACCACCCGGCCGCTGCTCCTCGGCGGCGTCATACCCGGTCCCCAGGGCCCGATCGCGCTGCCCACCGACGCGCCGCCCGTCGCGCCCACCGAGGCCGAGCGGGCCTGGCTCGCCCAGGGCACCGTCCCCGGGGCGACGCCGCGCGATCGCGAGACGGCCGAGCGCGCACTGCTCGACATGCGCACCCTGACCCAGCCTGACGGGTCGGTCGCCGCGGCCTGGTACGGCATCTGGAAGTACGTCTGGCCGCGCGACGCCGCGTGGGTCGCGGCGGCGTACACCGCCACCGGGCACGGCCGCGACGCGCTCGCCGTACTGCGCCGGCTGGCCACACTGCAACGCCCCGACGGCACCTGGGAGGCGCGCTATCGGCTGGACGGCGGCCCCGTCGGGGACAAGCGCGCCGCCCAGTTGGACGGCAACGGCTGGGTGCCGTGGGCGGTCTGGTTCTGGTACGTCCACCAGGACCCGAAGGCTCCCGAAACGACCGCCGCGCTCGCCGAGTTGTGGCCCATGGTGCGCGCGGCCGGCGACGCGGCGACCGGACGGCTGCGGCCGAACGGGTTGCCGCCGCGCGGCCCGGACTACTGGGAGACCCGGACCGATCAGGTCACCCTGGGCACCGCCGCGCCGCTGTCGGCCGGGCTGCGGGCATCCGTGGACCTGGCCCGCCGGATCGACCCGGTCGCGGCCGAACGCTGGGCGGGGCCCTCGCAACGGCTCGACCGCGCGATCCGGGACACCTTCGGCCGGCACGACTACCCGCGCACGGCCTCGGCCAAGGGCGGCGCGGACACGGCGGTGACCTGGCTCGGCCCGCCCTTCGCGCCGGCCGACGCCGGGGTCGCGAACGCGGTCCGCGGCGCCGCCGAACGGCTGACGCTGCCCAACGGGGGCATCCTGCCGGGCGAGCACTGGGCCGGCGACCCGACGGCGGCGTGGACCCCGGAGACCGCGTCGTTCGCGCTGTTCGACGCGGCGAGCGGGGACCGGGCCGGCGCCCGGCAACGGCTCGACTGGCTGGCCGAGCACCGCACCGCGTCCGGCTCCCTCCCCGAGAAGGTCTCCGCCGACGGCAAACCCGCCTCGGTGGCCCCCCTGGCCTGGACGTCGGCCGGTGTGCTGCTGACCCTGACCGCCCTGGACCGACCGCTGCCGATCCCCTGAGGGGACGGCGAGGCGGCCCGACCGGCCGGCTCGTCGTGGCGGCCGGCCGGGCCGCGTGGTCGGGCGTCAGGACTCCGTGTCCTCCGTGACCTTCGCGGCCAGCTGCGGGGGCATCGGGTCGTGGCGGCAGTAGGTGCGGGCGAACTGGCCCGTGCCGTGGCTGATCGAGCGCAGGTCGATCGCGTAGCGGCTGATCTCGATCTCCGGGACCTCGGCCCGGATCAGGGTGCGGCCCGAGCCGACGGGTTCGGTGCCGACGACGCGGCCGCGGCGCGAGCTCAGGTCGCTGAGCACGCCGCCCACGTACTCGTCGGAGACGGTGACCCGTACCTCGGAGACCGGTTCGAGCAGGTGGATCCGGGTGCTCGCGGCCGCCTCGCGCAGCGCGAGCGCGCCCGCCATCTGGAAGGCCATGTCGGAGGAGTCGACCGAGTGCGCCTTGCCGTCGGTCAGCGTCACCCGCAGGTCCACCATCGGATAGCCGGCCGCGACTCCCTTGTCCATCTGCGCGCGCACGCCCTTCTCCACCGACGGGATGAAGTTGCGCGGCACCGAGCCGCCGAAGACCTTGTCGACGAACTCGAACCCGGTCCCGCCCGGCAGCGGCTCCACGTCGATCTCGCAGATCGCGAACTGCCCGTGCCCGCCGGACTGTTTCACGTGCCGACCGCGCCCGCTCGCCTTCTCCGCGAACGTCTCGCGCAGCGACACCCGGTGCGCCACCGCGTCCACCGCGACCCCGTAGCGGCTGCGCAGCCGGTCGAGCAGCACCTCGACGTGCGCCTCGCCCATGCACCACAGGACCAGCTGGTGGGTGTCGGTGTTGTGCTCCAGGCGCAGCGTCGGGTCCTCGGCGACCAGGCGGGCCAGCGACTGGGAGAGCTTGTCCTCGTCGGCCTTGCTGTGCGCGCGGATGGCGACCGGCAGCAGCGGGTCGGGCATCATCCACGGCTCCATCAGCAGCGGATCGTCCTTGTCCGAGATGGTGTCGCCGGTCTCGGCCCGGGTCAGCTTGGCGATCGCGACGATGTCGCCGGCGATGCCCCGGTTCAGCGAGCGCTGCTGCTTGCCGAGCGGGACGGACATGGCGCCGATGCGCTCGTCCAGGTCGTGGTCCTCGTGGCCGCGATCGGCCATCCCGTGTCCGGACACGTGCACCGTCATGTCCGGGCGCAGCGTGCCGGAGAAGACCCGGACCAGCGAGATGCGGCCCACGTACGGGTCGGAGGTGGTCTTGATCACCTCGGCCGCCAGCGGGCCCTCCGGGTCGCAGGTCAGCGGGTCGCGGGGCTTGCCGTCGGGGGTGGTGACCGGCAGGACCTCGTGCTCGGGCGGCGCGGGACAGGCCCGGATGATGCCCTCCAGGAGTTCGATGGTGCCCAGCCCGTCCGGCGCGACCGCCAGCACCGGGTAGAACGAGCCGCGGGCGACCGCCGTCTCCAGGTCGCCGATCAGCGTGTCCACGTCGATCCGCTCGCCGGAGAGGTAGCGGTCCATCAGGGACTCGTCCTCGCTCTCCGCGATGATGCCCTCGATCAACCGGTTGCGGGCGTCCTCGATCAGCGGCAGGTGTTCGGGATCGGGGTCGAGGCTCTCCCGGGTGCCGGAGGAGTAGTCGTAGACGCGCTGGGTGAGCAGGCCCATCAGACCCGCCACACTCTCGTCCTCGCCGTGCAGCGGCAGGTAGAGCGGCAGCACGGTGTCCGAGTCGGGGTCGCCGAACACGCGCTGGCAGATCAGCACCATCTCGTCGAAGTCGGCGCGGGCCTGGTCGAGTTTGGTGATCACGATCGCGCGCGGCATGCCGATCGAGGCGCACTCGTCCCAGATCATCCGGGTCGAGCCGTCCACGCCGTCGGCGGCCGAGACCACGAACAGCGCCGCGTCCGCGGCGCGCAGGCCGGCCCGCAGGTCGCCGACGAAGTCCGCGTAGCCCGGGGTGTCGAGCAGGTTGATCTTGACGCCCTCGTACTCGACGGGGGACAGCGACAACGCCACCGACCGGTGCTGGCGGTGTTCGATGTCCTCGTAGTCGGACACGGTCGTCCCGTCCTCGACGCGACCGGCCCGGGGAATCGTCCCGGTCGCCACGAGCAGGGACTCCACCAATGTCGTCTTGCCCGCGCCCGTGTGGCCCACCAGCACCACGTTGCGCACCGCGTTCGGGCTCTCGGGCGCGGTTACCCTGCCGACGGTTCCGGCGCTAGCTCCGGATTTATCCGCCATGTGCCACCTCCTGGTTGTCCATCTGGTGCGGTCGTCGCAGACGTCCCGGACGCGCAGGTGCAAAGTCGGTCGTCGGTACGCCAACGTCCGCAAATCGATTCCTGAACGGCAGCATTGCCCCGACGCCGGACCGAGTACAAGTGTCCTCGCCGTACGCGCCCTTCTCCAACGCGGCACGCCCGGGTGCGGCACGCCCGGACGACGGGGGGCTCGGGACGTGCGACCGCGTCAGTACGATGGGCGCACCAGGCGGGTCGAGTCCATCGGATCCCCCGCCGCCCCGGCAATCCTTCGGGAAGGCGATGCTCAACAAATACGCTCGTGCCTTCTTCACGCGTGTGCTCACCCCGTTCGCGAGTTTCCTGCTGCGCCACAACGTCAGTCCGGACACGGTGACGCTGATCGGCACCCTCGGGGTGGTCGTCGCGGCGCTGGTGTTCTTCCCGATCGGCTGGTTCCTCACCGGCACGCTCGTCATCACCGCGTTCATCTTCTCCGACCTGGTCGACGGCAACATGGCGCGCCAGTTGGGTCGCTCGACCAAGTGGGGGGCGTTCCTCGACTCCACGCTCGACCGGGTCGCGGACGCCGCGATCTTCGGCGCGCTGGCGATCTGGTTCGCGGGCGACGGCGACAACCTGCGGATGTCGATCCTCGCCATCGTCTGCCTCGGCTCCGGCCAGGTGGTGTCGTACTGCAAGGCCCGCGCCGAGAGCCTGGGCCTGGCGTGCGACGTGTCCGGGTTGATCGAGCGGGCCGAACGGCTGGTCATCTCGCTGGTGGCGACCGGTCTCGACGGGCTCGGTGTGCCGTACATCCAGGAGGCGGCGCTCTGGTTCATCGCCGTGGGCAGCGTGATCACCGTCTTCCAGCGGATGATCGCGGTGCATCGTTCGGCGTCCGCGATCGACAACGCGCTGCCCGGAGGTGACAAGGGATGACCGAGGTCGGGCAGCGACTGGCCGACACCGGGTACGCCCTGGGCTGGTCCGTGGTCAAGCGGCTGCCCGAACCGGTCGCCGGCGCGGTCTTTCGGCACATCGCCGACGTCGCGTGGCGCAGGCGCGGCGGCGGGGTGCGGCAACTCGAGGCCAACCTGCGCCGCGTGCTCGGGCCCGACGCCACACCCGAGCGCGTCCGCGAGGTCTCGCGCGAGGGCATGCGGTCCTACCTGCGCTACTACCAGGAGGCGTTCCGCCTGCCGGTGTGGGACCGGGAGACGGTGCTGGCCCGGATGGAGTGCGACGTCACGCTGCTCGACAAGTGCAGCGCGCGCGGCAAGGGCGTCATCTTCGCCCTCCCGCACATGGGCAACTGGGACCACGCCGGCGCCTGGATCACGCTCAAGGGCTACCCGTTCACCACCGTCGCCGAGCGACTGCAACCGGAGTCGCTCTACCAGCGGTTCGTGGCCTATCGCGAGTCGCTGGGCATGGAGGTGTTGCCGCTGACCGGCGGCGACGGCAACACGTTCGGCACGCTGGCGCGGCGGCTGCGCGAGGGCCGGTTGTTGTGCCTGCTGTCCGACCGCGACCTGACCGCCGCCGGGGTGCCGGTGACGTTCTTCGGCGAGCCGACCCGGATGGCGGCGGGGCCCGCCGCGCTGGCCGTACAGACCGGCGCGGCGCTGATCCCGGTCACCCTCCCGTGGGACGGCAAAGTCGTCCGCGGCACGCTGCACCCGGAGATCGAGGTGCCGGCCGAGGGCACCCGCCGGGAGAAGATCGCGGTGATGACGCAGCAGGTCGCCGACGCCTACGCGCGGGCGATCGCGCGCGACCCGCAGGACTGGCACATGCTCCAACCGTTGTGGCTCGCCGATCTGGACCGACGCCGGCTCGCCCGGATCGAGGGGGTCAAGTGAGGATCGGCGTCGTCTGCCCCTACTCGTGGGACGTGCCGGGCGGTGTCCAGTACCACGTGCGGGACCTGGCGGCGAACCTGATCGCGCGCGGCCACGAGGTCTCGGTCCTGGCGCCGGCCGACGACGACACCCCGCTGCCCGACTACGTGGTGCCTGCCGGTCGGGCGGTGCCGGTGCGCTACAACGGCTCGGTGGCCCGGCTCAACTTCGGGTTCCTGTCCGCCGCGCGGGTGCGGCGGTGGATCCACGACGGGCACTTCGACGTGCTGCACATCCACGAACCGGCCACCCCCAGCTTGTCGTTGCTCGCGTGCTGGGCGGCGTCCGGACCGGTGGTGGCCACGTTTCACACCTCCAACGCCCGCTCGCGCGCGATGATCGCGGCCTACCCGATCCTGCAACCCGCGCTGGAGAAGATCAGCGCGCGGATCGCGGTCAGCGAGTACGCGCGCCGCACGCTGGTCGAACACCTGGGCGGCGACGCGGTGGTGATCCCGAACGGGGTGGATGTCGGCTTCTTCGCCGACGCGCCCGTCGAGCCCGCGTGGCAGGGCACGCCCGAGGCGCCCACCATCGGCTTCATCGGGCGGATCGACGAGTCGCGCAAGGGACTTCCCACTTTGATCGAGGCGTTTCCGAGGATCGTCGAGGCGTTTCCGGGCGTGCGGCTGCTGGTCGCCGGGCGCGGCGACGCGGAGGAGGCCGTGGCGGATCTGCCGGAGGCGCTGCGCGGGCAGGTCACGTTTCTCGGCATGATCGGTGATCCGGACAAGGCGCGGTTGTTGCGCAGCGTCGATGTGTACGTGGCGCCGAACACGGGTGGCGAGAGCTTCGGGATCATCCTGGTCGAGGCGATGTCGGCGGCGGCGCCGGTGCTGGCGAGCGACCTGGACGCGTTCCGGCAGGTGCTGGACGGCGGACGGGCGGGGGAGTTGTTCGCGGTGGAGGACGCCGAGGCGCTCGCCGCCGCCGCCGTGGGGTTGTTGCGGGATCCGGTGCGGCGGGAGGAGTTGCGGGAGGTCGGGCGCAAGCACGTGCGGCGCTATGACTGGGAGACCGTCGGCACGGACATCCTCGGCGTCTACGAAACGGTCACCGCCGGAGCGCCCGCCGCGTAGCGATCGCTCTCCCCGGGGCGTACTAGGGTCGCCGGGTGATGACTGTCATCTGGATCCTGCTCGCCGTGCTCGCGGTCGGGGTGTATCTGAGTTGGACCGCCGGGCGGCTCGATCGGCTGCATGCGCGGGTGGACTCCAGTCGGGCCGCCCTGGACGCGCAGTTGTTGCGGCGGTCGGCCGTGGCGCAGGAGATCGCCACCTCCGGGCTGTTGGATCCGGCGTCCTCGCTCGTGCTGGCCGGCGCCGCGCACGAGGCGCGCAACGCGGCCGAGGAGGAGCGGGAGGTCGCGGAGAGCGATCTGACCCGGGCGCTGCGGATCCTGTTCGAGGCCCCGGACCAGGCGGACGACCTTCGGGCCCGACCCGGCGGCGAGGAACTGGTCGCGGAACTGCAGACCGCGGTGCGCCGGGTGCCGATGGCGCGGCGATTCCACAACGACGCGGTGCGCGGCGCGCGGGCGGTGCGCCGGCACCGACTGGTGCGCTACCTGCGGCTGGCCGGCCACGCCCCGTACCCCGTCACCTTCGAGATGGACGACGAGGAACCCCACGCGTTGCAGCCCGGTGGGTCCTGACGGGAGCCACGTGCAGGCCACCGTGGACAGATTGGCCCGGGTAATTCGCCGGGGTGGCATGACATTAGGATCCACATCACCCGTACGATGGAGCCAACCGTCGTCGATCGCATCTGTGTGAGGTCATCCGTGTCCACCACCCCCGCAACCCCCCAGACCGGCACCGACCTGGTCAAGCGCGGCATGGCCGAGCAGCTCAAGGGCGGCGTGATCATGGACGTCGTCAACGCCGAGCAGGCGAAGATCGCCGAGGACGCGGGCGCGGTCGCCGTCATGGCGCTCGAGCGCGTGCCGGCCGACATCCGCAAGGACGGCGGCGTCGCGCGCATGTCCGACCCGGACATGATCGACGGCATCATCGGCGCCGTGTCCATCCCCGTGATGGCCAAGGCCCGCATCGGCCACTTCGCCGAGGCCCAGGTGCTCCAGTCGCTGGGCGTGGACTACATCGACGAGTCCGAGGTGCTCACCCCGGCCGACGAGTCGAACCACATCAACAAGTGGCGCTTCACCACCCCCTTCGTGTGTGGCGCGACCAACCTCGGCGAGGCGCTGCGCCGGATCACCGAGGGCGCGGCGATGATCCGCTCCAAGGGTGAGGCCGGCACCGGCAACGTGGTCGAGGCGACCCGGCACATGCGCACCATCCTCAAGGACATCAAGGCGCTCTCGGTCCTCGACGAGGACGAGCTGTTCGTCGCCGCGAAGAACCTCCAGGCGCCGTACGCGCTGGTCAAGGAGGTCGCCGAGGCCGGCAAGCTGCCGGTGGTGCTGTTCACCGCGGGCGGCATCGCCACCCCCGCCGACGCGTCGATGATGATGCAGCTCGGCGCCGAGGGCGTGTTCGTCGGCTCCGGCATCTTCAAGTCGGGCGACCCGGCCAAGCGCGCCAAGGCGATCGTGGACGCGACCCTGCACTTCGACGACCCGGACGTGATCGCCAAGGTCTCGCGCGGTCTGGGCGAGGCGATGGTCGGCATCAACATCGACACCCTCCCCGCCGAGCAGCGCTACGCCGGCCGCGGCTGGTAGTCCCGCGACACTTCGCACATGCCGTGGGCCGGGCCCGAACGCGATCCGCGTTCGGGCCCGGCTCGGTACCTACGACCGGACGAGGTTGACGTGTCCACCACTCCCATCATCGGTGTCCTCGCTCTCCAGGGCGACGTGCGCGAACACGCCATCGCGCTGGCCGAACTCGACGCGATCGCGCGCCCGGTGCGCAAGGTCGAGGAGTTCGCCGACCTCGACGCGCTCGTCATACCCGGTGGCGAGTCGACCACGATGTCCAAGCTCGCGGTCTCCTTCGGCCTGTTCCCGACGCTGCGCGCGCGGGTCGCCGAGGGCATGCCGGTCTACGGCTCGTGCGCGGGCATGATCATGCTCGCGGACAAGATCCTGGACGGCCGCGAGGACCAGGAGACGGTCGGCGGGATCGACATGATCGTGCGGCGCAACGCGTTCGGGCGCCAGAACGACTCGTTCGAGGCCGACGTCCCGTTCGCCGGGCTCGAGGGCGACGACCCCATCCACGGCGTGTTCATCCGGGCCCCGTGGGTCGAGTCGGTCGGCGCCGAGGTCGAGGTGCTGGCCCGGTTGAGCGCCGAGCCGTACGCCGACCGGATCGTGGCGGTTCGCCAGGGCAACCTGCTCGCCACGTCCTTCCACCCGGAGCTCACCCCCGACCGGCGTGTGCACGCGTACTTCGTGGACATGGTCCGTGCCACGCTCTGAGTCCGCGCGCCGGTAGGATCTTCCAGCCTGTACAGGTCCGTGCAGCGCACCCGCGACCCGAAGGAGTAGAGGCGGATGTCCGGCCACTCGAAGTGGGCGACCACCAAGCACAAAAAGGCCGTCATCGACGCCAGGCGCGGAAAGCTCTTCGCCAAGCTGATCAAGAACGTCGAGGTGGCGGCCCGCACCGGCGGCGGTGACGTCGCCGGCAACCCGACGCTCTACGACGCCATTCAGAAGGCCAAGAAGTCCTCGGTCCCGAACGACAACATCGACCGCGCGGTCAAGCGCGGCTCCGGTGCGGAGGCCGGCGGCGCCGATTACCAGTCGATCACGTACGAGGGGTACGGACCGAACGGTGTCGCGGTGCTGATCGAGTGCCTGACCGACAACCGCAACCGCGCGGCGTCCGACGTGCGGGTCGCGATGACGCGCAACGGCGGCTCGATGGCCGACCCGGGGTCGGTGTCGTACATGTTCACCCGCAAGGGCGTGGTGATCGTGCCGAAGAACGACCTGAGCGAGGACGACGTCCTGGGCGCGGTGCTGGACGCCGGCGCCGAGGAGGTCAACGACCTGGGCGAGACCTACGAGGTGGTCAGCGAGGCGACCGACATGGTCGCCGTGCGCACCGCGCTCGTCGACGCCGGGATCGACTACGACTCGGCCGACGCCAACTTCCTGCCCAGCGTCTCGGTCGAGCTGGACGAGGACGGCGCGCGCAAGATCTTCCGGCTGATCGAGGCCCTGGAGGACAGCGACGACGTCCAGGACGTCTGGGCGAACTTCGACGTGCCGGACGAGGTCATGGAAAGCCTGAACGCCGAGTAGGTCGGATTCTCCGAACGTGCGTGGGGCCGACGGCAACCGCCGTCGGCCCCACGCACGTTCGGGTCCGGTCCCGGCTACGGGTTGGTGTTTATCACGTACAGCAAAAAGCCCACGTACCACCCGGAGAACGCCGCCCCGGCGACCAGGACCGAGATGACCACCCCGCGCGGCCACTTGACCATCAGTCGGGCCAGCGGCAGCAGGATCGTGAAGGCCGGCAGCATGAAGCGCGGCTTGGAGTGGAAGAACCAGCCGTTGCTCGTGGTCAGTGCCAGGAACATCACCACGGCGCCGTAGACGTGCACCGACAGCGGGATCCGGCGGTCGCGGAAGGACCAGATCATCAGCGCCACCGACAGGATGATCACGAACGTGCAGACCACGTAGATCGGTCGGCCCAGGTGGGTGAGGTACTTGTTCATCCACTGGACGGTGCTTATGCCCCCGTCGAACCGCAGGTTGAAGGCCTTGTCCTGGATCCACATCCACCCGTCGGGGCGTCCGGCCAACCAGCCCACCCACGCGATGAAGCCCACGCAGGCCAGCGGCGAGATCAGCGTGGCCAGCACCGGGCGCCGCGCCTCCGGGGCCAGCAGGCCCACCCGCGCGCCGTCCTCCCGCCGCCGCAGCACGATCGCAAGCGCCGCCACCCCCAGCGCCGCGACCAGCGCGAACGCCGTGTTGCGGGTCAGCCCCGCGAACAGGCACAACACGCAGGCCAGGGTCCACTGCCGGCGCACCACCGCCAGCAGGCCCCACGAGGCGAACGCCACGAACAGCGCCTCGGAGTAGACCATGGTGAGCACCATCGAACCCGGCGCCACCCCCCACAGCAGCGCGAACAGGGTGGCCACCCGGTGGCTGCCGGTCAGTTCGCGCCCGAGCGCGTACAACCCCCACGCGGCCACCACGCCGGCGATCAGGGTGACCACCATCCCGGCGTTGAGCGCGGACAGTCCGGTCAGGTCGCAGACCAGGCGGACCGCCCAGGGGTAGCCGGGGAAGAACTCGACGTTGGTCCAGTACGGCTTGCCGGTCGGGGAGACCGGGATCTTGTCCACGTAGCCGAAGTCGGCGATGTCGCGAAACCACACGCCGTCCCAGGAGCCGAGCATCGACCAGAACGGCTTGCCCGTCGCCAGCGCCATCAGGCCGAGCACCACGAGGTTGACCGCGCGCGCGATCAGATACCCGAACACCGCCGTGCGGGCCGGGCGGAAGGACGCCCGTGCGCGGCGGAGCCCCTCCGCGCCGCCGAGCCGCACGCGCTCGGCGAGGCCGTCCGCGAACACGGTGTCGGGGGCCGCCGGCATCCTGGTCGCACCCTTCTCGGCGGCCGGCGGGGTCACGACGACCGGCATGGACGGCGACGGCATGAAAACCTTCCGGGCGGCGAGCGGGGAGCAGTCTGCAAGCGACCCTAGCGCTGCCCGTGCGGGCTCCCCGTCGGCGACCGGGCCGCTTGGGGAACGATCGTCACAGGGCTGTCATCGGGGCGTTATCGACCGGGGCAAGCCTACGTGTCGCTCGAACGAGTGATCACGGAGTGGCGATACCGAGGGGATCGGCGCGGCTGCACTAGGGTTTCCTCGGGCGAACACGTGTTCGTATCGGGTGTCGGTCGCCGCGGCGCGACGGACCACGACACGGGAACGACACGCGACGACACGGGGACCACGCGAATCCGACGCGAGGACGACACGAGAGGGGCGCGGCATGCGGGTCTTGGGGGTCGACCCCGGTCTGACCCGATGCGGCGTGGGCGTCGTCGACGGCGCGGTGGGCAAACCGCTGCGGATGATCGAGGCGGGCGTCGTGCGCACACCCGCCGACGCCACGATCGACGCCCGACTCCTCGGCATCGAGCAGGGCATCGAGGAGTGGCTGGAGCGGCACCGCCCCGACTGCGTCGCGGTCGAGCGGGTGTTCAGCCAGCACAACGTGAGCACCGTGATGGGCACCGCGCAGGCCTCCGCCGTGGCCATCGTGTGCGCCGCGCGGCGCGGATTGCCGGTCACCCTGCACACACCCAGCGAGGTCAAGGCCGCGGTGACCGGCAGCGGGCGCGCCGACAAGGCCCAGATCGGCGCCATGGTGACGCGTATCCTGCGCCTGGACGGTCCGCCGAAACCGGCCGACGCCGCCGACGCGGTGGCGTTGGCGATCTGCCACATCTGGCGCGGCGGCGCCTCCGACCGGCTCGCGGCGGCGGTCGCCGCGGCCCGCACCCCGGCCGGCCGGCTCCCGCGCGGCACCCGCCGCTGACCGGGGCCGCCCCGGCCGTACCCCGCCCCACCTCACCAACCACGCAGGAGCACTCGGGTGATCGCGTTCGTCTCCGGAACGGTGGCCGGCATCGGCCCCGACACCGCCGTCGTCGAGGTCGGCGGGGTCGGCCTGGCCGTGCAGTGCACGCCCACCACGCTCGCCGGCCTGCGGGTCGGCACACCGGCCCGGCTGGCCACGTCGCTGGTGGTCCGGGAGGACTCGCTCACCCTCTTCGGCTTCGCCGACGACGACGAGAAGCGCACGTTCGAGGTGTTGCAGACCGCCAACGGGGTGGGCCCGAAACTGGCCCTCGCGATGATCGCCGTCTACAGCCCCGACGCACTGCGCGCCGCGGTCGCCGCCAAGGACGCCAAGGCGCTGACCGCCGTGCCCGGGATCGGCCCCAAGGGCGCGCAGAAGCTGCTCCTGGACCTGAAGGACAAGCTCGGCGCGCCCACCGGCGCGGTCGGCGTCGGCAGCCCGGTGAGCGCGGGCTGGCGCGACCAGCTGCACGCCGCTCTGGTCGGCCTCGGCTACGCGACCCGCGAGGCGGAGGAGGCGGTCGACGCGGTCGCCCCCGAGGCGGACGGCGCCACGACCCCCGACATCGGCGCCCTGCTCAAATCGGCCCTGCGCGGCCTGAACCGCCGATGAACCCCTCCCGGCGGC
This sequence comes from Embleya hyalina, assembly GCF_003967355.1. Classification (GTDB taxonomy): domain Bacteria; phylum Actinomycetota; class Actinomycetes; order Streptomycetales; family Streptomycetaceae; genus Embleya; species Embleya hyalina. Next base: position 54,370 of record NZ_BIFH01000052.1, read on the forward strand.
CCGGCGACGACGCGGCGCGCACGGTGCCGGGGATGTCGCCGGCGTCCGGCAGGATGAACGCAGGCCGTACGACCACGACCCTGGGCGGAACACGATGACGCAGGACGGCGAACGCCTGGTGACCGCCGAGGCGGACGGCGAGGAGCAGGCCGTCGAGGCCGCGCTGCGCCCGAAGAACCTGGACGAGTTCATCGGCCAGGAACGGGTGCGCGAGCAGTTGTCCCTGGTGCTGACCGCGGCGCTCGGCCGCGGCGCGACCGCGGACCACGTGCTGCTGTCCGGCCCGCCCGGTCTCGGCAAGACCACGCTGTCGATGATCATCGCGGCCGAGATGGGCGTACCGATCCGGATCACCTCGGGCCCGGCCATCCAGCACGCCGGTGACCTGGCCGCGATCCTGTCCTCGCTGTCCGAGGGCGAGGTGTTGTTCCTCGACGAGATCCACCGCATGTCGCGGCCCGCCGAGGAGATGTTGTACATGGCGATGGAGGACTTCCGGGTCGACATCATCGTCGGCAAGGGACCCGGGGCCACCGCCATCCCGCTGGACCTGCCGCCGTTCACGCTGGTGGGCGCGACCACCCGGGCCGGGCTGCTGCCGCCGCCGCTGCGCGACCGGTTCGGTTTCACCGGACACATGGACTTCTACGCGCCCGCCGAACTCGAACGGGTGCTGAATCGTTCGGCAAGATTGCTCGACGTGGAGTTGTCCGCCGAGGGCGGGGCGGAGATCGCCGGCCGCTCGCGGGGCACGCCGCGGATCGCCAACCGGCTGCTGCGCCGGGTCCGCGACTACGCGCAGGTGCGGGCGAACGGCAAGGTCGACCGGGACATCGCGGCCCGCGCGCTCGACGTCTACGAGGTGGACGCGCTGGGCCTGGACCGGCTGGACCGGGCCGTGCTCCGGGCCCTGACCACGCTGTTCGGCGGCGGTCCGGTGGGCCTGTCCACGCTGGCCGTGGCGGTGGGCGAGGAGACCGAGACGGTCGAGGAGGTCGCCGAACCGTTCCTGGTCCGCAGCGGTTTCCTGGCCCGCACGCCACGCGGCCGGGTGGCCACCGCCAAGGCCTGGGCGCATCTGGGACTGAACCCCCCACAGGGTGCGCTGCCCGATCGGCACGGCGCGCAACAGAGCGTGTTGTTCGACAACGGGGCCGTGACCGGTAAGGATGCAACCGAGTGAGGCCGCTGCCTGTCGGGAACGCACGCGGCCGGTAGTCGTTGTTCCTGTAGTAAGTACCCGTCTAGACTCCGCCGAGGCTGCCGCGCCGTGGCCGGCCGAGTGTCACCGTCCGGGCCGCCGCGCGGCCTTGGGAAGGAATCGTTTCAAGCCGTGGACCCGCTTACCCTCCTCCTGCCAGTAATCATCGTCGTGGTGTTCTACTTCCTGATCATCAAGCCCGGGAAGGCACGCCAGCGACAGGCCATGGAAACGCAGAACTCGCTGGTTCCGGGGGCCGAGGTCCGCACGATCGCGGGTCTGTACGCGACGGTCACCGAGGTCGAGGACGATTCCGTCATCCTTGAGGTGGCCCCCGACGTGCACTGCCGCTTCGTGAAGAGCGCCATCGCGGCGGTCCTGTCCTCCGGCGACGAGCCCGAGGACGACGAGACCGACGACGAGCACGACGACGCTGCCGAGACCGGCGACGACGCCGTGCGTCTGGACAAGAAGCCCGAGGCCGGCGAGGACGCCGACGCCGCGGACGGCAAGACCGTGGACGTGACCAAGGCCGAGGGCGCGAGCAAGGCGTCCGAGACCGGCGACCGGCTGCGCAAGGACGACAAGCAGGACTAGCTCGGTTCGTGATGGCCGCGGTGGTCCCAGGGCCACCGCGGAGCAATACAGTCATGTGACCGGGGGTGACACCCCGGATACGAGAGCGCCCGACCAACCGTCGGGCGCCGTGCCGTGCCGGCGACCGTGGGGCAATCCCGACGCGGCGGCATCGAGAGGGAGATTGGGCGAAGGTGGCAGCACCGAAATCGAGTTCCCGAGGGCACCCGGGACGGGTCCTTGCCTTCATCGGGGTCGTGATCGTGGCGTTGTACGCGATCATGTTCTCGACCGGGGACAAGACCCCACGTCTGGGCATCGACCTCGCGGGCGGCACGAGTGTCACGCTCACCGCAAAGGCCGACCAGGGCCGTAACGGCGCGGTCAACAAGAGGAACATGCAGACCGCGGTGGAGATCATCCGCCAGCGTGTCAACGCGTTCGGTGTGTCCGAGGCGGAGGTGCAGACCGAGGGCGACAAGAACATCGTCATCAGCATCCCCAAGGGCAAGAACGAGAAGGAGACGGCGGAGCAGGTCGGTCAGACCGCGAAGCTGTTCTTCCGTCCCGTGCTCGAGGCGGCGCCGATCGCTCCCCAGGGCGGGACCAAGCTGCCGCTGACGCCGCCGTCGACGCCGCCCGCGAGTGCGCCTCCGGCGGCGGGCACGCCGTCCGCGAGCACGCCCCCGGCGGCCGAGTCGAACAAACCGCAGGGTCGGGTGATCCCGAACCTGAAGGACGCGTCCGGTGCCCCGACACCGCCGCCGTCGACCCCGCCCGCGACCACTCCGCCCGCGACGCCTCCGGCGAACACCCCGCCGGCCGGCGCCGACGCGAACGGCATCACGCCCGAGCTGCGCGCGAAGTACGCCGACCTGGACTGCAACCGTCCGGAGAACCGGGGCCTGGGTTCGGAGCCCATTCCGGAGGACAAGCCCACCGTGGCGTGCAGCCGCACCCAGGGCGAGAACGCGGAGAAGTACATCCTGGGTCCGGTGCTGATCCCCGGCACCGACGTGTCCTCGTCGAAGGCGCAGCTGCCGCAGAACGGTTCCGTCGGGGGCTGGGAAGTCGAGCTGAAGTTCAGCGACTCCGGCACCGACAAGTTCACCAGGATCACCGGTGACCTGGCGCAGGGCAAGTACCCGACCAACCGCTTCGCGATCGACCTGGACGGTGTGGTCGTCTCCGCGCCGTCGGTCAAGGCGGAGATCCCCGGCGGCAGCGCGGTGATCTCGGGCGACTTCACCCGCACCTCGGCGAACGACCTGTCGAACGTGCTCAAGTACGGCGCGCTCCCGCTGTCCTTCACCAAGAGCGACGTGACCACGGTGTCCGCCTCGCTCGGTGGCGACCAGCTCCGGGGCGGTCTGATCGCGGGTGCGATCGGCATCGTCCTGGTCATCCTGTACTCGCTGTTCTACTACCGCGGCCTCGGCCTGGTGAGCATCGCGAGTCTGGTGGTCTCGGCGGCCCTGACCTACGCCATCATGTGTCTGCTCGGCCGAAGTATCGGCTTCGCACTCAACCTGCCGGCGGTGTGCGGCGCGATCGCCGCGATCGGTATCACGGTGGACTCGTTCATCGTGTACTTCGAACGCATCCGGGACGAGATCCGCGAGGGTCGCACGTTGCGGCCCGCCGTGGAGAAGGCGTGGCCCCGCGCCCGGCGCACCATCCTGGTGTCCGACGCGGTGTCGTTCCTGGCCGCCGCGGTGCTCTACGTGGTCTCGGTCGGCAAGGTCCAGGGCTTCGCGTTCACCCTCGGCCTGACCACGCTGCTCGACGTCGTGGTGGTGTTCCTGTTCACCAAGCCGCTCATGACGATCCTCGCCCGGCGCAGGTTCTTCGCGGACGGCCACAAGTGGTCCGGCCTCGATCCCGTCGCGCTCGGCGCCAATCAGCGCCAGTCGTATCGCGGTCGTCGCTCCCGTGGGCGCGCGGCCGGCGTGAAGGAGGCGTGATGAGTCGCTTCTCCGACCTCAAGAACATCGGCGTCCGGCTGCACCACGGCGACGTCTCGTTCGATTTCGTCGGTCGCAAGAAGATCTGGTACTCGATCTCGGCGCTGATCCTGGTGCTCGCGGTCGGCGGCCTGCTCGGCCGCGGGCTGCACGAGGGCATCGAGTTCAAGGGCGGGTCGGTCTACACGATCCAGGACACCTCGGCCTCGCAGGGCGACGCGCGCAAGGCGGTGGAGCCGTTCACCGACGGCACCGAGGCCATAGTGCAAAAGGTCGGCGGCAGCGGTCTGCGGATCCAGCTCGCCGAGTCCGACGCGGACAAGACCAAGCAGATCTCGGCGGCCATCGCCAAGGATCTGAAGGTCGCGCCCGACAAGGTCAACACGCAGGTGGTCGGTCCCAGCTGGGGCAAGGAGATCTCCAAGAAGGCCCTCCAGGGCCTGGTGATCTTCATGATCCTGGTGGTGATCTACCTCACCTTCGCCTTCGAGTGGCGCATGGCCGTGGCCGCGTTGGTCGCGCTCATCCACGACATCGTGATCACCATCGGGGTGTACGCCCTGGTGGGCTTCGAGGTGACGCCCGGCACGGTGATCGGTCTGCTGACGATTCTCGGTTACTCCCTGTACGACACGGTCGTGGTGTTCGACACGGTCAAGGAGAACACCAAGAACATCACCAAGCAGACCAAGCGCACCTACAGCGAAGCGGCCAACGCCGGTCTGAACCAGACCCTGGTGCGCTCGATCAACACCACCGTGGTCGCGCTGCTCCCGGTCGCCTCGCTGCTGTTCGTCGGCGGCGGGCTGCTGGGCGCGGGCATGCTCAAGGACATCGCGCTGTCGCTGTTCGTGGGTCTGGCCGCCGGCGCGTTCTCGTCGATCTTCATCGCCACGCCGATACTGGCCGACCTCAAGGAGCGGTCGCCGGAGATGCGGCTGCTCGCGAAGAAGGTGGCCCAGCGTCGGGCGTCCGAGGCGAAGGCGGCCAAGGCCGCCGAGGCCGCGGGCATCCCCGCGGACCAGGCCGAGGGTCACCCGGACGTGGACGAGGAGACCGAGGCGGACGAGGACGAGACCGTACCCGCGCAGGGCGGCGCGGCTCGCGCGGGCGCCGCGCGCGGCCGGTCGCGCACCCGTCCCGCCGGCAAGAGGAAGCGCTGATGACCACCGACTCCGGCGAGCTGCGCAAACTGCTCGAAAGCCGGATCCGGGACGTGCCGGACTGGCCGAAGCCGGGCGTGGTGTTCAAGGACATCTCGCCGCTGCTCGCCGACCCGGTCGCCTTCGCGGCCCTGGTCGACGCGCTGGCCGAGCGCTGTGCCGGCCGGGTGGACAAGGTGGTGGGGATCGAGGCCCGAGGCTTCATCCTCGCCGCTCCGGTCGCCCTGCGGGCCCGGGCCGGATTCGTGCCGGTGCGCAAGGCGGGCAAGCTGCCGTGCGCCACCCACGCGCAGTCCTACGAGCTGGAATACGGCTCGGCCACCCTCGAGGTGCACCAGGACGCGTTCGGGGCCGGTGACCGGGTGCTCGTGATCGACGACGTGCTCGCCACCGGCGGGACCGTCGAGGCCACGATCGACCTGATCCGGCGGGCCGGAGCCGAGGTGGTCGGGGTCGAGGTCCTGCTCGAACTCGGCTTCCTGGACGGCCGGGCCCGGCTCGCGCCGGTGTTGCCGGACGGCGTGCTGGAGTCGTTCATCGTCGTGTGACACGCCGCCCGCGGCCGGTGCTCGGAGGCCGGAGGCGCCCCAGGTGGGGAGCCTCCGGCCTCCGCCGTTTCGGCGGCCGCCGAACCGGATGGCCGAGTGTCGACGGCGCGGGTCAGTACGATGGAATTTCCGTCATCTGTGGGAGGAGTTCCCTTGCCGGACGAGGTCGCGCCCGTCGCGTCGTCCTCGGGGGATGCCGTCGAACACGCGGCTCCCTCGGACGACGCCACACGTGCCACACCGGGGCCCGCGGGTCATCCGCCGGTGAGCGCCGGGGGAGCCGAGGAGGCTCCCGCCCGGGCCCGCGCCGACGCGCACGCCGAACCGCCGCAGGAGCGGCCCGCGGCGTCGGCCGAGCCGCCCGCGAACCGGCCCGGTCCGGCCGACACCCGGGGCCCGGCGTCCGAGGAGAGCGCCGACGGTCCCCGCGGCAGCGACGGCCACAGCGGCCCTGCGGCCGGTGCGGCCGGACCCGAGGCCCGGGGGCCGCGACCGGTCGCCAAGGCGGCGCCGAGCGCGGCGGGCGCCTCGCGCACCGGCGAGCGCTCGCGCTCGTTGCGGGTGGACGGGCCCAGCCGGGTCCGCGCCCGCCTGGCCCGCCTCGGCGTGCAGCGCAACAGCGTCTACAACCCGGTCCTGGAGCCGCTGCTCCGGGTGGTCCGGGTCAACGACCCCAAGGCCGACCTGCGCCAGATCGAGCGGGCCTACACCACCGCCGAGCGCTGGCATCGCGGCCAGCGGCGCAAGAGCGGCGACCCGTACATCACCCACCCGCTCGCGGTCGCCACCATCCTGGCCGAGCTGGGCATGGACCCGCCGACGCTGATGGCCGGACTGCTGCACGACACCGTCGAGGACACCGACTACGGGCTCGACGCGCTGCGTCGCGACTTCGGCGACACCGTGGCGATGCTCGTGGACGGCGTGACCAAGCTGGACAAGGTCAAGTTCGGCGAGGCGGCGCAGGCCGAGACCGTGCGCAAGATGGTCATCGCGATGGCCAAGGACCCGCGCGTGCTGGTGATCAAGCTCGCCGACCGGCTGCACAACATGCGCACCATGCGCTACCTCAAGCGGGAGAAGCAGGAGCGCAAGGCCCGCGAGACGCTGGAGATCTACGCCCCGCTGGCGCACCGCCTGGGCATGAACACGATCAAGTGGGAGCTGGAGGACCTGGCCTTCGCCATCCTCTACCCCAAGATGTACGACGAGATCGTGCGCCTGGTCGCCGAGCGCGCGCCCAAGCGGGACGAATACCTGGCCCTGGTCACCGACCAGGTGCAGGGCGACCTGCGCTCGGCGCGGATCAAGGCGACGGTGACCGGGCGGCCGAAGCACTACTACTCGGTCTACCAGAAGATGATCGTGCGCGGCCGCGAGTTCACCGAGATCTACGACCTGGTGGGCATCCGGGTCCTGGTCGACTCGGTCCGCGACTGCTACGCGGCGCTCGGCACGATCCACGCGCGCTGGAACCCCGTGCCCGGGCGGTTCAAGGACTACATCGCGATGCCCAAGTTCAACATGTACCAGTCGTTGCACACGACGGTGATCGGGCCCGAGGGCAAGCCCGTCGAACTGCAGATCCGCACCTTCGACATGCACCGCCGCGCCGAGTACGGCATCGCCGCGCACTGGAAGTACAAGGCCGAGGCGGTCGGTGCCAAGGGCGCCGCGAAGACCGACACCAAGTCCGCGCGCAAGGGCGAGGACCCGGCCAACGACATGGCCTGGCTGCGTCAACTCCTGGACTGGCAGCGGGAGACCGAGGATCCGGGCGAGTTCCTGGAGTCGCTGCGCTTCGACCTCTCCAGCCAGGAGGTCTTCGTCTTCACCCCCAAGGGCGACGTGATAGCGCTGCCGGCCGGCTCGACCCCGGTCGACTTCGCCTACGCGGTGCACACCGAGGTGGGACACCGCACCATCGGCGCCCGGGTGAACGGCCGCCTGGTGCCGCTGGAGAGCCGGTTGGACAACGGCGACCTGGTGGAGGTGTTCACCTCCAAGAGCGAGACGGCGGCGCCCAGCCACGACTGGCTCGGCTTCGTGAAGTCGCCCCGGGCGCGCAACAAGATCCGCCAGTGGTTCTCCAAGGAGCGCCGCGAGGAGGCGATCGAGCAGGGCAAGGAGGGCCTGACCCGGGCCATGCGCAAGCAGGGCCTGCCGCTGCAGCGGCTGATGTCGGGCGGCGGGGACACGCTGGTGACGCTGGCGCACGAGTTGCGCTACCCCGACATCTCCTCGCTGTACGCGGCGATCGGCGAGGGACACGTCTCGGCGCAGACCATCGTGCAGCGCCTGGTCGAGTCGCTGGGCGGCGAGGAGGGCGCGACCGAGGACCTGGCCGAGGCGACCCGGCCGACCACCACCCGGCGCCGGCCGCGCTCGACCGGCAATCCGGGCGTGGTGGTCAAGGGTGTCGACGACATCTGGGTCAAGCTGTCCCGCTGCTGCACGCCGGTGCCGGGCGATCCGATCATCGGATTCGTCACCCGGGGCAACGGCGTCTCGGTGCACCGCCAGGACTGCGGCAACGTGGAGTCGTTGTCCCGGCAGTCGGAGCGCATCGTCGACGTCGAGTGGGCGCCGACCGCGTCCTCGGTGTTCCTGGTGGCGATAGAGGTGCAGGCCCTCGATCGGTCCCGGTTGTTGTCCGACATCACGCGCGTGTTGTCGGACCAGCACGTGAACATCCTGTCCGCGTCGGTGGCCACCACGCGCGACCGGGTCGCGGTGAGCCGGTTCACCTTCGAGATGGGCGATCCGAAGCACCTGGGCCACGTGCTCAAGGCGGTGCGCGGGGTCGAGGGCGTGTTCGACGCGTACCGGGTGACCAGCGGACGGCAGCAGTAGCCCCACGCGGGGCGGGAGGCGGCGTCGGGAGGGTTTTCCGGCGCCGCTCGGTCGTTGTGTCCGGGGGAGCGGGGCGGGGGCCTGTGGGCGGCGCTCGGGGCCGCTGCGACGCGCGCCGTCGGGCCGGGAACGGGGCGGTGCGGGATCGGGACGCAAGCGGGTGCCCGGGCCTTGGTCGCGACCGGGTCCGGGCGGGGAACGCGGCGGGCCGGTCACGTCGGGAGCGCTCGGTCGTGACCGGGGCCGGACCGGAAAGCGCGGTGGCTCGGGCGCGTGGGGAGCGGGGCCGGGACGGGGCGGGCGCCGGCCCGGGCGCGGTCGGTCGTGGTCGGTCGTGGTCGCGTCCGATAACGGGCCGATGGCACCACGGGCGGGCCCGGACCGGCTGTCGCCGATCCGGGCCCGCCCGTGTGTGGTGTGCGTCGCCGCGCCGCGGAGCCGGCCGCGCCTACGCGAGGGATCCGCGTACGCGCACGCCCGCGCGACTCGAACCGCTCGGCCGGCCGCCCGTCCCGCTCAGCCGGAGAACTCCTCCAGCGCCTTGTTCGCCTCGGCCAGCCACTCCGCGCGGGCCGCGATCGACTCCTCGGCCTCGCGCAGCTTGCGCTCGTTGCCCGCCGCGCGGGCCTTCTCCGCCTGCTGGGTGAGCTTGTCGATGGACGCCTGGATCTGGTCCACCGCGGCCTGCGCGCGAGCCCGGGCCTCCGGGTTCGTGCGCTTCCACAGCTCCTCCTCGGCCTCGCGGATCGCCCGCTCGACCGTCTGGAGCCGGGCCTCCATCCTCGGCCGGGCGTCGCGCGGGACGTGGCCGACGGCCTCCCAGCGATCGTTGATCGAGCGCAGTGCCGCCCGAGCCGCCTTGACGTCCGTCACCGGGAGGATCGTCTCGGCCTCGACGAGCAGCACCTCCTTCGCGGCCTGGTTCTCCCGCTGCTCGGAGTCGCGCTCGGCGAACACCTCGCTGCGCGCCGCGAAGAACACGTCCTGCGCGGCCCGGAAGCGCTGCCACAGCTCTTCCTCGACGTCGCGCTGGGCCCGGCCGGCGGCCTTCCAGTCGTTCATCAGGTCGCGGTAGCGCGCCGCGGTGTCGGTCCAGTCGGTGGACGCGGACAGCGCCTCGGCCGCCTCGACCAACTTCTCCTTGACCCGCTTGGCGCTGTCGCGCTGACCGTCCAGCTCCGCGAAGTGCGCCTTGCGGCGCTTGGCGAAGTTGGACCGGGCCTGGGAGAACCGATGCCACAGTTCGTCGTCGGCCTTGCGGTCCAGGCGCGGCACGGCCTTCCAGGCGTCCACCAGCGCGCGCAGTCGCTCGCCGGCCGGTCGCCAGTCCGTGCTCTGGCCCAGCAGCTCGGCCTCGGCGACGATGCGCTCCTTGGCGCCCTGCGCCTCCTCCTGCGCCTTCGCGCGGGTGGCCTTGCGCTCCTCACGCTTGGAATCCACCACGGTCACCAGCGCGTCCAGGCGCTTGACCAGCGATTCCAGATCGCCGACCGCGTTCGCGTCGACGATGCTCGCGCGCAGGCGCTCGATCGCGTGGTGGGCGTCCTTGGGCGCGAGGTCGGTGGTCCGTACCCGCCGCGCGAGCAACTCCACCTCGACGGCGAGTCCCTCGTACTTGCGCCGGAAGTAGGCCAGGGCCTCGTCCGGGGAACCCGCCTGCCACGAACCGACGGAGCGTTCACCGTCCGCCGTCTTGACAAAGACGTTTCCCTGCTCGTCCACGCGGCCCCACGGGTCGCTGCTCACAGCGGCCTCCTTCGATGCTGAATGCGGCGCACTCTACACAGGACCCCCCGGGCGCGGGCCGGGCCGTGCCCGGGGAGTCGCGGTGGAACACGCGTGCGGTCGGTTGCTACTTGGCCACGGTCACGCTGTCGAGGACCACGTTCTCGTGCGGCGCGCCGTCGCTGCCGCCGTCCTCGGTGCCCGCGGCGGCGATCTTCTGCAGGACGTCCATCCCGCCGGTGACCTTGCCGAACGGGGTGTAGTTCGGCGGCAGTTTGCTGTCCCCGGTGACCAGGAAGAACTGGCTGCCGTTGGTGCCGGGACCGGAGTTCGCCATCGCCACCGTGCCCGCGGGGTAGGCCGCGGTGCCGTCCGCGCCGGCGGTGCCCAGGTTCTCGTCGACGAACTTGTACCCGGGACCACCCGTGCCGGTGCCGGTCGGGTCGCCGCACTGGAGCACCGCCAGGCCGCCCGTGGTCAGCCGGTGGCACTTGGTGTGGTCGAAGAACTTCTTGCCCGCCAGGAACGCGAACGAGTTCACCGTGTGCGGCGCCTTGGCCGCGTCCAGGGCGACCTTCACCTCGCCGCACGTGGTCTTGAGCGTCATCGTGTACGCGCCGGCCGTGTCGATCGACATCGCCGGCTCCGCGGTGAACTGCTCCTTCGTCGGATCGCCCGGCGCCGGCGCCGCACACGTCTTCGGCTTGGCGGCGGGCGGCGGCGACTGCGGCGCGGAGGGCTGCGTGCTCGGCGGGGTGTTCGCCGCGTTCGTCTTCTTGTCGTCCTTGTCGTCGTCACTCGTCGCCACCGCGAGCCATGCCCCGCCACCCGCCACCACGACCACCGCCGCGACCGCGGCGACGACCTGATTGCGCCGGCGCCGACGTGCGTGCGCGGTCCCGCGTCGCTCCTGCTGGCGCTCGAACTTCTCGCGCGCGAGCTGTCGCTGGCGCTGCTGTTTGGTGACCACCGCGTGCTCTCCTGGATTCGAATGGTTCGAACGGACTGATGTGGATGGGACTCGACCCGGACGGCCGTGCGACCGAGCCTGCGCCGGACGACGGCTTCCGGCACCGTGACGGGATCCGTGTACCGGTCCCGACCTGCGGTGATCCCACACGTGCGGAACCGGTCGCAGCTCGCGCACAGTCTAGGCACGCACCCCCGGAACCGGTTCGCGATCCGCCCCCGCGCGCCGGTAGTCTCGTATCCGATTCCCACGTCCGCCGCATACTTCCGTGCTTGCCCCCGTCGCCGGAAGACCCCGAGACCGAGAGGACGAACGTGATCGTCGCCGGGTTCCCCGCAGGGTCCTTCCAGACCAACTGTTACGTGGTCGCTCCGGGCGCCGGCGAGGAGTGCGTGATCGTCGACCCCGGGCAGGACGCGTTCGACGGCGTACAGGACATCGTCCGCGAGCACGGGCTGCGTCCGGTGGCGGTGGTGTTGACCCACGGGCACATCGATCACATGTTCTCCGTGGTGCCGGTGTGCGCCGAGCACAAGGTGCCCGCGTGGATCCACCCCGACGACCGCGACCTGCTCTCCGACCCGGCCAAGGGCCTGTCGCTCGGCGTGGGACAGCAGTTGTTCGGCGGGATGACCTTCACCGAACCCGAGGACGTGCGCCTGCTCACCGACGGCGCCGTGCTCGAACTCGCGGGCCTCGAGCTGACGGTCCATCATGCGCCCGGCCATACACAGGGGTCGGTGGCCTTCGGCACCCAGGGAAGCGCGGACATCCCGCCCATCCTGTACTCGGGTGACCTGCTGTTCGCCGGCTCCATCGGACGCACCGACCTGCCCGGCGGCGATCACGCGCAGATGTTGCGCTCGTTGTCCCGGGTGTGTCTGCCCCTGCCGGACGAGACCGTCGTCCTGTCCGGCCACGGCCCCCAGACGACGATCGGCCGCGAGCGCGCGAGCAATCCGTATCTGCAAGAGCTGACGCCGCCCGCGGGACCGCACCGAGGAATGTGACGGATTTTCATACCGTGAGTACCTTCAACGCCCCCAAGGGCACCTTCGACATGCTCCCGCCGTATTCGGAGACGTTCAACCGGATCCGGATCCAGTTCGGCCTGGAACTGCGCGACGCGGGTTTCCAGTACATCGAGACCCCCACCTTCGAGGAGACCGGCCTCTTCCTGCGCGGCGTCGGCGAGTCCACCGACATCGTGACCAAGGAGATGTACACCTTCGAGGACCGCGGCGGCCGCTCGCTGACGCTGCGCCCCGAGGGCACCGCGGCGGTGATGCGCTCGGTGCTCCAGCACAACCTGTACGCGGGCCGACTGCCCGTGAAGTTGTGGTACTTCGGCTCGTACTACCGCTACGAGCGTCCGCAGGCCGGCCGTACCCGGCAGTTCACCCAGGTCGGCGCCGAGGCGATCGGCAGCGACGACCCGCTGGTCGACGTCGAGATGATCGCGCTGGCCACCGAGGGCTTCCAAAAGCTCGGCCTGCGCGACTTCCGGCTGCTGCTCAACTCGCTCGGCTGCCGCGAGTGCCGCCCCGTCTACCGGGCCAAGCTGCAGGAGTTCCTGCGCGCGCTCGACCTGGACGAGGAGACGCACGCGCGGATCGAGATCAACCCGCTGCGCGTGCTCGACGACAAGCGGCCCGAGGTGCAGGCGCTGATCGCCGACGCCCCGCTGATCACCGACCACCTGTGCGAGGCCTGCGCCGAACACCACACGTTCGTGCGCGGCATGCTCGACGAGTTGGAGATCGCCTACGAGGACACCCCCCGGCTGGTCCGGGGCCTCGACTACTACAACCGCACCACGTTCGAGTTCGTGCACGACGGCCTCGGCGCGCAGTCGGCGATCGGCGGCGGCGGGCGCTACGACGGTCTGTCCGAGGACCTCGGCGGCCCCGACCTGCCCTCGGTGGGCTGGGCGCTGGGCATCGGCCGCACGATGCTCGCGATGGAGGCCGAGGGCCAGGCCGTGGAGACCCCCGCCGACTGCGACGTCTACGGCGTCGCGATCGGCGACGCGGCCCGCCGCGCGGTCTTCGCCATGGTCACCCAGCTGCGGATCGAGGACATCCCGGCCGACATGGCGTTCGGCGGGAAGAAGCTCAAGGGCGCCATGAAGGCCGCGTCGCAATCCGGCGCCCGTTACGCCATCGTCGTCGGCGATCGTGACCTCACCGAGGGCGTCGCCCAGATCAAGGACCTGTCGAACGGGGACCAGACCCCGGTTCCGCTCGACCAGGTCGTCACCGTCTTGAAGGAGAAGCTTCAGTGATCCGCACCCATGACGCCGGGACGCTCCGCGCCGAGCACGCCGGCCACACCGTGACGCTCGCCGGCTGGGTGGCCCGGCGGCGCGATCACGGCGGCGTGGCGTTCGTGGACCTGCGCGACGCCTCGGGCACCGTGCAGGTGGTCTTCCGCGACCTGGAGACGGTGCACAACCTGCGCTCCGAGTTCTGCGTGCGGGTCACCGGCGACGTGCGGGTGCGTCCCGACGGCAACGAGAACACCGAGATCCCCACCGGGGCGGTCGAGGTCGTCGTGGACGACTTCGAGATCCTGTCGGAGGCGGCGCCGCTGCCGTTCCCGATCGAGGAGTACACCCCGGGCACGGTCAACGAGGAGGTGCGGCTCAAGCACCGCTACCTCGACCTGCGGCGCGCGTCGATGGCGCGCAACCTGCGGCTGCGCTCGAAGGTCACCCGGGTGATCCGCGAGGTGATGGAGGACCACGACTTCCTCGACATCGAGACGCCGTACCTGACCCGGTCCACGCCGGAGGGCGCCCGCGACTTCCTGGTGCCGGTGCGGCTGCAGCCGGGCTCGTGGTACGCGCTGCCGCAGTCGCCGCAGTTGTTCAAGCAACTGCTGATGGTGGCCGGGATGGAGCGCTACTACCAGATCGCGCGCTGCTTCCGGGACGAGGACTTCAGGGCCGACCGGCAGCCGGAGTTCACCCAGCTGGACGTCGAGATGTCCTTCTGCGACGCCGAGGACATCCTGGCGCTGACCGAGAAGCTGATCGCGCGGGTGTGGCGCGAGGTGCACGGCGTGGAGATCGCGCTGCCGCTGCCCCGGCTGCCCTACGCCGAGGCGATGGCGCGCTACGGCTCGGACAAGCCGGACACCCGCTTCGGGTGCGAACTGGCGGACCTGACGGCCTACTTCGAGGGCACCTCCTTCCGGGTGTTCCAGGCCGAGTTCATCGGCGCGGTGGTGATGCCCGGCGGCGCCGCGCAGACCCGCAAGGAGCTGGACGGCTGGCAGGACTGGGCGAAGGCGCGCGGCGCGCGCGGGCTCGCCTACGTGCTGGTCGACGCGGAGACCGGCGAACTGCGCGGCCCGGTGGCCAAGAACCTGTCCGAGGAGCACCTGGCCGGGCTGGTCGAGGCGACCGGGGCGAGTAGGGGCGACTGCATCTTCTTCGCGGCCGGGCGGCGCACGGCGCAGCTCGAACTGCTCGGCGCGGCGCGGTTGGAGATCGCCCGGCGCGGGTCGCTGATCGACGAGTCGAAGTGGAACTTCCTCTGGGTCGTCGACTTCCCGATGTTCGAGCCGATCGAGGACGCGGCCGGCAACCACCAGGGCTGGCACGCGATCCACCACCCCTTCACGGCGCCGACGGCGGAGTGGCTGGACGGGTTCGACAAGAACCCGGGCGAGGCGCTGTCGAACGCGTACGACATCGTGCTCAACGGCACCGAGATCGGCGGCGGTTCGATCCGTATCCACCGTCGGGACGTGCAGGAGCGCGCGTTCGCGGCGATCGGGATGTCGGAGGAGGAGGCGCAGTCGCAGTTCGGGTTCCTGCTGGACGCGTTCGCGTACGGGCCGCCGCCGCATGGCGGGATCGCGTTGGGGTTGGACCGGCTGGTGGCGTTGTTGGGCGGGGCGGAGTCGATTCGGGATGTGATCGCGTTCCCGAAGACGGCTTCCGGTGGGGATCCGTTGACCGGGGCGCCGTCGCCGATCACGGTGCAGCAGCGGCGGGAGGCGGGGATCGACGCGAAGCCGAAGTCGGGGGCCGGTGGCGCCGGTGATGCCGGTGCCAAGGGTGCGGGTGCGGGTGCGGCTGGGGCTGCGGTTGCGGATGCCGAGAAGGTGTAACCGCCCGTCTGTCGGTGGATGTTGTGGGGCGGTCGGGCCAGTGGCTCGGCCGCCCTTCGGCGTTGGGGGCGGGTTCGGGGGGGCGGACGGGCGTGTGTGGGGGCGTGTGGACGCGTGTGGTGGCGGCGGGGCGGTGGGGGCGGGCGTAGGAAAAACGCTTCTGCACAGGGGGAAAGCGAGGGTGGGCGTCGGTGCCTACCTTGGAAGTCGAGCCGGTCGCCGGGATCGGTTCGGACTACCTCGGGGAGGCCGACATGGCGGTGGACTTGACCAAGCGGCGGGTGCCGGCGGAGTACGTGACGCGGTCGACCGTGCTGGGGCGGGGTTGGACGCAGGCCGCCATCGGGCGTTTCCTGACCGAGCCCGACGGGACGATGGCCAACATGCGATATCGCGGTTCGCCGCCGGTGCGGTTGTACGCGATGGCGCGCGTGCAGGCGATCGAGGGCACGCGGGAATGGCAGGAGTGGTTCCACGCGTCGCGGCGGCGGCGCGCGGCGGCGCTGGAGCGGGCGGCGGCCGGGGGCGTCGGGACCGACGGGGGTGCAACGGGCGGAGGTGGTGCGCCCGTTGTCGTCGGGGCCGGGGCCGGGGCCGAGGCCGAGGCCGGGGTCGAGGTGGGGGTTCGGGTCGGCTCGCATGTCGGAGGCGGGCGGGATGCTGGAGCGGGTCGAGGTCGGGGCTCGAATCGGGAGGTCGCATGAGCCACACCGTGCATATCAATCCGCTGCGGTGGTTCACCGACGGCGAGGGTGGCCTGGAGTTCGTCGAGTCGTTCGGCACGCCGGTGCCGGCCGACCTCCTGGAGGAGGCGCGGGCCGCGTCCTATCCGCAAGTCGGCGATCTGTTGGGGGTGTTGCGCGGCGAAGGGTTGTCGGCGCGCTGTTGGTTCAGTCTGTGGGTCGACGGCGCCGAGGTGACCGATCCGCTCCCGGAGCGGCCCGGGGGTGGTGACGGCGATCATCTGGGCGGGCTCGCGCTGGCGGTCGCGGGCGAGCGCAAGCGGATCGGCGGCGACGAGCCGGCGTCCGGGCTGACCTGCCGGGCTCCGGGGGAGGGTGCGGTGGAGCGGGCGGTGGTCGCGCTGGCCGAGGCGTTCGGGCCGCAGGTGATGTGGGCCGGGGACATCGGCGAGGTGGTGGTGGTGCCGCCGGGGTGGACCGCCGACCGGGTTCGGCGCCGACGGGCGGGGTGCGACATGGCCGATTCGTGAGGGATCTGCCCCTGTTCGTGGGGGTGGGGCATCTGGGAGCGTAGTCGCGGGAAGCCCCCGGGAGGGGGCGGCCACCCGACTCGTTCGACTGCTGGGAGCCTCGCCATGCCCTTCTCGCTGTTCGGTCGCAAGAAGTCGAAGCCCGCACCGTCCCCGGCGGCCCCGCCCACGGTCGGCGCGACACCCTCGGCCACCGTGCGCAGCGGCAGCGGCTCGGCGGTCAGCCTCGACAAGATCGAGCGCTCCGCGCCCGGTCTGGTCAGCCTCTACAAGGCGGCCGGGGTCAGCCTGGAGAAGAACAGGCTGGCCGGCGTGCGGGCGGCGGTCTATCTGGTGCTCGACCGCTCGGGCAGCATGGCGCCGTTCTACAAGAACGGCAGCGTCCAGGCGCTCGCCGACCGGGTGTTGGCGGCGGCCGCGCACTTCGACGACGACGGCACGGTGCCGGTGATCTTCTTCGACACGAAGGCATACGCGGCCGAGGAGATCTCGCTGGACAACTACGGCGGCCGCATCGCCGCGCTGCACAAGAAGCTCGGCCACATGGGCACCACCGACTACGTGTCCGCGATGGAGGCGGTGATCGCGCACTACCGCTCGTGCGGCGCGACCGACCCGGCCTTCGTGATCTTCCAGACCGACGGCGCGCCGAACAACGCCAAGGCCGCCGAGAAGACCCTGTGCAAGGCGGCCGAACTGCCCATCTTCTGGCAGTTCATCGGCTTCGGCCGAGACGAATTCCGCTTCCTGCACCGCCTCGACGACCTGCCCGCCCCGAAGTACCGCGTAGTCGACAACGCCGGCTTCTTCGAAGCAGGCGCCGACCCCCGCCGCATGCCCGACCCCACCCTCTACGACAACCTGATGAACGAATTCCCCGAATGGCTCCAAACAGCAAAAGCAGCCGGCGTCCTACGCTGACCCACACGCCCATCTCGCTTCGCCGCCGGGCGGGCGGCCGGGGCCTTCCCGGGTGGATCGGGCGCTTTCGGCGACGGTTGCGCCTCGGCCGGGAGTGCGGGTCCGGTCCGGGTCGGGTCGTGGGTGGGCCGCCGCCGGCGTGTGGGGCTCCGAGCGGCGGGGCTTCCGATGAGGCGGGGATGTTGGTCGGCGAAAACCGGCCTGCAGCGGCGGGCGGGGCGGGCGGCCGGGTCGAGTCCGCCGAGGCGCCGTCCCGGGTAGGTCGGGGGTGTTTGGCGGGCGCCGCGTTTGTGGTGGCGGAGCTTCGGCGCGGGCCCGGTCCGGGTCGTGGGGTGGGCCGCTGCCGGCGTGCGGGGCTCCGAGACTGAGTGTTTCCGACGAGGCGGGTGTGTTGCTCGGCGAAAACCGGCCAGCAGCGGCAGGCAGGGCGGCGGTTGGGTCGAGTCCGCCGGGCGTGCGTTCCCGAGTGGGCCGGATGTTTCCGGCGGGCGTTGCGCCTTGGGTGGCGGGTGGCGGGTGGCCTGGTGCGGGGTGGGTCTGGGTCGGTGGGTGGGCCGCTGCCGGCGTGCGGGCTCCGAGACTTGGGGCTTTAGACGAGGCGGGTGTGTTGCTCGGCGAAAAAGCGGCCTGCAGCGGCGGGCAGGGCGGCGGTTGGGTCGAGTCCGCCGGGCGTGCGTTCCCGAGTGGGTCAGGCGCTCCCGGCGGGCGTTGCGTTTTGGTGGCGGAGCTCCGGCGCGGGGCCGGTCCGGGTCGCGGAGTGAGCCGCTGCCAGCGTGCGGGGCTCCGAGACTGAGCGCTTCCGACGGGACGGGTGTGGTGCTCGGCAAAAAGCGGCCGGCAGCGGGGGAGGGGGGAGGGGGGAGGGGTCGGGTCGAGTTTGCCGGGGCGCCTTCCCGAGTGGGTCGGGTGCTCCCGGTGGGCGTTGCGCTTCCGGTGGCGGAGCTTCGGTGCGGGGCGGTCCGGGGCGTGGGGTGGGCCGTCGCCGGCGTGCGGGGCTTCGAGCGGCGGGCCTTCTGACGAGACGGGGGTGTTGGTTGGCGAAAACGGGCCTGCAGCGGCGCTCGGGGCGGGCGCTCGGGTCGAGTCCGCCGGGGGCCTTTCCGAGCGGGTCGGGTGTTTTCGGTGTGTGGTGGGTGTGTGGGTGGTGAGAGTTCGCGAAATCGGGCGGCGTGAGGTGCCGCAGGCTTGAGGCGAGAGAAAACCGCAGGTCAGTGGGAAGGGATGCCGTTTGGTGTGCCTTGGGGTCCGGTTTTGGACTTGACTGGGCACTTTCGGCCTCCTCGACGGCCCCGGTGGGGTCGCAGCGCGTGAGGCCGACTCCCACCGGGCGGTTTCGGTCTCCGCTCCGGTGTTGAGAGAGTCGGAGCGCACGAAACCGGCACTCGACGCCCGTCTTTCCGCCCCGACCGTGCAAAACCGCAGGTCACCGAGGCTCGAAGCCCACAACCACCCACCGAGATCCGGTTTCGAACCCCAACCTTTCCCCGACGCCCCGCGAAGCGCCGCGACCCACTCGGAAAGGCCCCTCGGCGGACTCGACCCGACCGCCCGCGCCCTGTGCGCCGCTGCCGGCTGGTTTTCGCCAACCAACACCCCCGTCTCGTCGGAAGCCCCGCCGCCCGAAGCCCCGCACGCCAGCGCCAGCCCACCCCGCGACCCGGACTGCCCCCGCACCGGAGCTCCGCCACCGGAAGCGCAACGCCCGCCGGAAACACCCGGCCCACTCGGGAAGGCGCCCCGGGCGGACTCGACCCGACCGCCCGCCCTGTGCGCCGCTGCAGGCCGGTTTTTGCCGAGCAGCACGCTCGTCTCGTCGGGAGGCCGGACCTTCGGAGCCCCGCACGCCTGCGGCGGCCCACCATCGGCTCTGATCGGCCCCGTGCTCCGCCACCACAAGCGCGGCGCCCGTCAAACACCCCCGACCCGCTTGGGAAGGCTCTTCGGCAAACTCGACCCGCCCGCCCTGTGCGCCGCTGCCGGCTGGTTTTCGCCGAGCATTACACCCGTCTCGTCGGAAGGCCCGACTCTCGGAGCCCCGCACGCCGGCGGCGGCCACTCCACGACCCGGGCCAGACCCGCAGCGGCACCCTCGGCCGAAAGCGCCCGACCCACCCGGGAAGGCCCTCGGCAGATCCAAGCCGACCGTCCGCCCGGTCTGCCGGTGGCTTTCCCCGGAGGCAATACGCCTGTCTCGTCGTCAAGAGTCCCAGGCTCCCGAACGATCCTCCGCCCCGTCCCGTCCCATCCCGGGCGGGTGGGTGCCATGGTGTCTGATTTGGCCTGTTGCCTTGGTGGTCGAGGGGTGTTGTTGGTGCGTCTGCCGGGTCTTGGTTGTTTCCGGCGGGTGGCTCTGGGGGGTCGGCGGATTCCGGTGTTCGTGTGTGGCGGGTGGTGTCGGGGGTGGGGGTTAGGGTCGGGGAGTGGATGCCGATCTTTTTACCGCTGCCGCCGAGGCGCGGCAGGCCAAGGACCCCTCGCTTGCGCCGCTTGCCGTGCGGATGCGGCCGCGTGAACTGGACGAGGTGGTCGGGCAGCGGCACCTGCTGGGTGAAGGGTCGCCGTTGCGTCGGCTCGTGGCGTCGGAGAGTCGGGTCACCGCGCCGAGTTCGGTGATTTTGTGGGGACCGCCCGGTACCGGCAAGACCACGCTCGCCTACGTGGTCAGCCATGTCACTCGTCAGCGGTTCGTGGAACTGTCCGCGATCACGGCGGGCGTCAAGGAAGTGCGCGCGGTGATCGAGGACGCGCGTCGGCACGCCGGGTCCCAGGGGCGGGACACGGTGCTGTTCCTCGACGAGATCCACCGCTTCTCCAAGGCCCAGCAGGATTCGTTGCTGCCGGCCGTGGAGAACCGATGGGTGACGCTGATCGCGGCGACCACCGAGAACCCGTACTTCTCGATCATCAGCCCGCTGCTGTCCCGGTCGCTGCTGCTGACCCTGGAGTCGTTGACCGACGACGACCTGCGCGAGGTGGTGCAGCGCGCGCTCACCGACGAACGCGGCCTGGCCGGGACGCTCACCCTCGACGCCGACGCCGAGGAGCACCTGCTGCGGATCGCGGGTGGTGACGCGCGGCGTGTCCTGACCGCGTTGGAGGCGGGTGCGGGGTCGGCCGCCGACAAGGGCGAGGAATCGATCACCCTGGCCACGCTGGAGAGCGCGGTGGACCGGGCGGCGGTGCGGTACGACCGGGACGGGGATCAGCACTACGACGTGGCGAGCGCGTTGATCAAGTCGATCCGGGGTTCGGACGTGGACGCGGCGCTGCACTACCTCGCGCGGATGGTGGAGGCGGGGGAGGACCCGCGCTTCATCGCCCGGCGGTTGATGATCTCGGCGAGCGAGGACATCGGGATGGCCGATCCGACCGCGATCCAGGTCGCGGTGGCCGCCGCGCAGGCGGTCGCGCTGATCGGCTTTCCCGAGGCGCGGATCACGCTGTCCCAGGCGGTCATCCATCTGGCCCTCGCACCCAAGTCGAACGCGGCATACCTGGCGATCGACGCCGCACTCGCCGACGTCCGGAAGGGGCTGGCCGGCCCCGTCCCGCCGCACCTGCGGGACGGGCACTACAAGGGCGCCGCCAAACTCGGCCACGCGCAGGGCTACATCTACCCGCACGACGACCCGGACGGTGTGGCGGCCCAGCAGTACGCGCCCGACGCCATCCACGGCCGCACCTACTACGAGCCCACCCGCCACGGCGCGGAGGCCCGCTACGCCGACATCACCACGTGGCTCCGCACCCGCCTGAACACGCCGACCCCGCCGACGTCCTGACGCGCGGACCCCACTCCACCCCACCCCGCGCCGCGCACCTCGGTACGAACAGCGCTGTGCCGCACCCGGCCCGCACCGAACGCCGCCCGTCGGGGTGATGCGCCGGGAGGTGCGTTCAGGTGGTGTGTGGGGTCCGTCCTGTGGGGGTGGAGTCGGACTTCAGGGGGACGGATCGGGGGGTGCGAGGGGCTACTGATGGGGGACGTCCGTGCTGGTGGGGGCGGGTGAGGATGGGCGGGATCCCGCTGTTCGTGCTCGGCCCTCCCGGAGTTGCCCGTGTTTCGTTTCGCGCTGCGCAATGTCGTCGCCCACCGGACCAGATTGGCGATGACCGCGGTCGCGGTGTTGCTCGGTGTGGCGTTCGTC
Source organism: Embleya hyalina (assembly GCF_003967355.1). Taxonomy (GTDB): domain Bacteria; phylum Actinomycetota; class Actinomycetes; order Streptomycetales; family Streptomycetaceae; genus Embleya; species Embleya hyalina. Next base: position 75,771 of record NZ_BIFH01000052.1, read on the forward strand.
GTGGGCACGCTCGTCCTGTCGGACACCCTGGGGCGGGCGTTCAAGAACACCGCCTCCAAGAGCTTCGCGGACGTATCCGTCGCCGTCCTGGACGACAACGTCGACCGCACCGGCTCGCGCGCGCACGGCCGACCCGAACCCACGCTCACCGAGGACACCCTCGCCCGGCTGCGCGCGCTGCCCGGTGTCGCGCGGGCGCGTGGTGTGCTGGAGGGGTTCACCGGCGTGGTGGACCGGGACGGTGACCTGCTCGGGTCGGGGTGGACGACGATCGGGACGAACTTCGTACCGGTCGGGGACGGCACCGATCCCCGCTTTCCGATGCGGTCCGGGCGCGGACCGGCCGCCGCCGCCGAGATCGCGCTCGACGTGCGGACCGCGGACAAGGGCGGCTTCCGGGTCGGCGACACCGTGCGCGTCGCGCTCGGCGGGCCGATGATCGCGGCTCGGCTGACCGGGGTGTTCGCGACCGACGATCCGCGCGTGTCGTCGGGTGGCTCGCTCGTGCTGTTCGAGACCGCGACCGCACAGCGGCTGCTGCTCGAGCCGGGGCGCTACGCCGAGATCGACCTGGTTCCGGTCCCCGGAACGAGTGAGGCGACGTTGCGCGCCGCGGCTCGGCGGGTGGTGTCGGACGCGGACAATCTGCGGGTCGCCTCCGGACGTACGCTCGCCCGCGAGCAGGTGGACATGATCGAGGCCGGCACCCGGCAGATGACGATCGCGCTGCTCGCGTTCGCCGGCATCGCGCTGTTCGTCGCGACCTTCATCATCGCCAACACCTTCACCATGCTGGTCGCCCAACGCACCCGCGAACTGGCCCTGTTGCGCGCGGTCGGCGCCCGCGGCGGACAGGTCACCCGGATCGTGCTGGTCGAGGCCGCGGCCGTCGCCGTGATCGCCTCCCTGCTCGGCTTCGCCGCCGGTATCGCGATGGCCGGTGCGCTTCGGGCACTCCTGGAACGATTCGGCGCGCATCTGCCCGCCGGCCCGCTGATCGTGGAGGGCCGTACGATCGCGGTCGCGTTGCTCGTGGGCGGTGCGGTCACCCTCCTGGCGGCGTGGTTGCCCGCTCGGAGGGCGTCCCGGATTCCCCCGGTCGCCGCGCTGAACGCGGTGGAGCGACCGGCGGGCCGCGGCGGACCGCGTGGCCGCGGCGCGCTGGGGGCGCTGGTGACGGCGGTCGGTGCGGCGCTCACCGTGTACGGCCGTTCGGCGGCCGGCGACAGCGGCCGGGTTCCGGTCGCGCTCGGTGCGTTCCTGCTGTTGAGCGGTGTCCTCGTGCTCACCCCGTCGCTTGCCCGACCCGCCATCGCCGTGGGCAAGCCACTGCTGGATCGTGTGTTCGGTGTGGCCGGTCGGCTGGCGCGGCGCAACGCGGTACGCAATCCCCGACGTACCGCCGCCACCGCGTCCGCGCTGACCATCGGGCTGTCCCTGATCGCCGGCCTGACCATGCTCGGCGCGTCGATCCGGCAGGCCGTCGAGGAACGGGCGATCGCCGAGATCGCCGCGGACTACCGGATCGGTACGGTCAACGGCGCCTCGCTCGACGCGGGCGTGCCGGCTGTCGTCGCCCGCGTGCCCGGGGTCACCGCGATGTCGCCGCTGGTCCGGGACTCGGTGCTGCTGGACGGCCACGAGGCGGCGGTGATCGCGGTGGAGCCCAAGGGCATCGAGCACCTGATCGACTTCGGCGGCCTCGCCGCGCCCGAGACCGGCGGCCGTACCGCGGCCGCCGACGCGCTGCGCCGCGGCGAGATCCTGATCACCGCGGACACCGCGAAGCGGCGGGGATGGGGCGTCGGCTCGGTGATCCCGATCGGCTACCCCGACGGCGCCCGGGGCACCGTCAAGGTCGGCGGCATCCAGGGCGACCTCGAACAGCTGACCAAGGTGACGGTGCCGGCCGCGCTCCTGGAGCGGCACACGGTCGACCGCGACATCCGTTCGATCATGGTCCGCATCGAGGGCGGCGGCAGCGCCGCGACCACGCGGGCGATCGAGCGCGCGATCGGCGACAACCCGCTCGTGCGGGTGGAGGATCGCGCCGCCATCCGCAAGTCCTTCAGTCGCACGGTCGACCTGCTGCTCAACATCATGTACGGGCTGCTGGCGATGGCGGTGCTGATCGCGGTTCTCGGCGTGATCAACACCCTGGCCATGTCGGTGTTCGAACGCCGCCGGGAGATCGGCATGTTGCGCGCGATCGGCTTGGACCGCTCGCGGGTGCGCACGATGGTCCGGGTCGAGTCGACGGTCATCTCGGTGTTCGGCGCGGTGCTCGGTCTGCTGGTCGGGGCGTTCCTGGCCTGGGGGATCCTGGGCACGCTGCGCGGCAAATTGCCGAATCTGGTCCTGGTCGTGCCCTGGGCCGGCGTCGCCGGGTTCCTCGCCCTGGGGGTCGTCGTGGGCGTCGTCGCCGCGGTCTGGCCGGCTCGCACCGCCGCCCGCACCGACATCCTGACCGCGATCGGTGCCGAATGACCGCCCTAACGGCCCTGGCCGCTCGCGCCGATCGCGGAGGCGCGGAGGCCGTCCGGGGCCGGGGTTCGCATGGCGCGGGCGATCTCGGGGTCCAGGCGGCCGGTGACCGCGCCCACCACCGTGCGGCGGACCAGTTCGGTCCACGCCGGTGCGCGGCGCATCATCGCGTGGCCGTCGGGGAGTTCGAATCGGCAGACGCGGTCGGAGACCTCGCGCGCGGCCAGCGCGTAGCGGTGCGAGGCCTTCGGGCTCGTGGTGTGGTCAGCCGTGCCGTGCACGACGACCAGGTCCCGGCCGGCGAGTTGTGCGTACGGTTCGTCGTCCTCGATCCAGGGCGCCAACGCGCAGATCGTGCGCACGCTGTCGTGGCCGGCCACCCGCAACGCGGTGCGGCCGCCCATCGAGTGGCCGACGAGGGTGACCTCGGCGTCGGGATATCGGGTACGGATGCCGTCGAGGGCCCACCACGCGTCCTGGACCGGGTCGCGATCGGGTTCGTTCCAGCCGCGCACCCGGTAGCGCAGCAGCCAGGTCTCGGCGCCCGCGGCGTGGGTCGCGCGGTGTACGGATCGCGCTATCGGCACCATGCGTCGATAGGCCAGGTTGCGGGTGGAGGCGGGTTGCCGACCCTGCGCCCGGCCACCGGGCAGGACCAGGACGACCGCGCGTACGGGCGTGTCACGCGGCGGCGACCACCTGCGCAGCGCGGCGAACGGCCCGGTGGATGCGTGCGCGTCCGGCATGCGGAGCCCTCCATGCTGTCGGCGTGGCCCCGGCGACCAGGCCACTCGCGTCGTGCGGGGCCCTTCACGACCACAAACCCCAAAACCCGAACGCCTCCACCACCCCGGTCGTTCCCACCGACACCGACCCTCTGCGCCTGCGCCCGCCTGTCACTCCCACGAGAGCGCCGGCGACCGCAATCACCCGCCCGCGCCTGCGACCGGTGATCACCCGCGCTCCCATTCGCGACCGAGCCCCTGCGACAGCGTTACCGACGTCGCGCGCGACCCCGCTCGCCTGCGCCTGCGTTCGCGACCGCGCTCGGCCTGGCGGTTGCGTGCACGCTCGTGCTTGCCGGGACCCCGCGACCGCATCCGCCCGCTTGCGCCCGTGCCGGCGACCGCATCCGCCTGCGCCTGCGACCGGTGATCACCCGCGCTCGCACTCGCGACCGAGCCCCTGCGACAGCGTTACCGACGTCGCGCGCGACCCCGCTCGCCTGCGCCTGCGCTCGCGACCGCGCTCGGCCTGGCGGCCGCGTGCATGCTCGTGCTTGCCGGGAGCCCGCGACCGCATTCGCCCGCCTGCGACCGCGACCGCGCCCCTGGCCGGTGGCCGTCCCCGCTCGCCGTCGGGACCGGGTCGGTGATCCCACTCGTGCCCGTGAGCGCGTTGTGGTGTCTGCGGATGTGAACTCGGGCGCGTGGGTGTTCGGGATCCGCCGGTGTCGGTGGGCGGCGTCGCGGCGGTGGGTCAGAAGCCTCGGGTGCGCTTGGACGCCGGGCGCATCTCGCGGCCCGTGCGCGGTGGCGGGGAGGGCAGGACGAAGCGGGCCGCCTCGGAGCCGACGTTGACGCCCGCCGCGAGCGCCAGCGCCAGGGACGCCGCGTTCACCAGGCTGCGCCAGCCGCTGTCGGTGTGGCCGAGGGCCAGTCCGAGCATGCCCTGGTACATCGCGCTGCCGGGCAACATCGGGCCGATCGCCGGGATCACGTACGGCAGCGCCGACGTCCCGTGCCAGCGGGCGAGCAACTGCCCGAGCAGCCCGAGCAGCCCGGTGGCCACCGCCGTGGCCAGCACCGGCGCGGCGCCCGCCTCGCGCAGCACCTGGAATACCGCCCAACCGACCGCCCCGCCCGCCGCCGCCATCGGCAGCAGCACCCGACGCACCTGGACCAGCACCGCGAAGGTCAGCGACACCGCGCCCGCCGCGAGGAGTTGCACGAAGCGGGGGTTGCCGTTGAGGTTGAAGGTCCCCTCGACGGTGAACTTCACGCCCACCTGGTCGCCGATGTACAGCACGATCGAGATGCCCACGATGATGCCGACGATCAGGTAGAAGACCTCCAGCAACCGGGCCGCGGCGGTGATGTAGAAGCCGGTCAGTCCGTCCTGTACGGCGGCGACCAGGGCCCGCCCCGGCAGCAGCGCGAACAGCCCGCCGGTGACCACGGCGTACGGGTTGATCCCCGCGCCGAGTTTGATCATCACCACCGTGATCGCCGCGGCCGGCATCGAGGCGAGCACGAACTGGTAGAACTCCGGGACGCCGCGCTCGGCGAGCAGCTGCGCCAACCGCTCGCCGATCAGCGCCGCGACGCAGGCCGCGACGGCCACGATCGGTCCGCCGCCGACCATCACGCTCGCGAAGGCCGCGATCAGCCCCGCGGACAGCAGCAACAGCGGGCGCGGGTACGGGTGTCGGTTGCGGCGGATGTCGGCGAGGCGGTGGTACGCCTCCTCCAGGGTCAACTCGGATCGGGTGATCGCCTCGACCAGCTGGTGCGCCTCGTCGAGCCGGGTGTAGTCGACGGCGCGGCGGCGCACCACCCGCTCGCCCGTGACCGGCGGTTCGACCAGCGAGGGCTGGTAGGACAGGGTGATCGCGACGAAGGTCACATTGGGCTGGCAACGTTCCAGGCCGTACGCGTCGGTGATGCCGAGCATCGCCGCCTCGACGTCCTCCCCGCCCTCGCCGCTGGCCAGCAGCAGCTCGCCGGTACGCAGCGCGAGATCGAGTACGCGCGGGACCGAGGGGCCGGCCTCGGGCTTCTCCGGCGCGGGCACGATCGGGATGCTCGCGGTGTGTCCGCTGAACCGCAGCTGGGTGCGCAGCCGGTCCTGCCACGGGCTGGCGCCGGATCGCGGCGTCGCGGACCGCTCCGGCTCCCAGGGCGCGCGAGCGCCCGGACGGGCGCGGCCGACCTCGTCCGCCGGTTCCTCCGGTTCGTGTCGCGAGTGCTGCTCCGACACCCCGTGTCGTCCCTTCCGCCGTTCCCGCCGCGATCCGGCTCGCGCCGGCGGCACCGTCGACCGGTCCGCCGTGGCGATCCGTCCGGGTGGATCGCCACCCGGTGCCGCGACCGGAAACGTTAGCCGGTTCCGGACCCGGGCCCCGGCCCGGCACGGCCGATCACGGAGGAGGAGACTGCCCGGCGGGCGCCGCATCATGCGAGGCCACGGGTCGGCCGACGGGCCCCGACGCGTGCCCGTCCCGAAGCGGCGGGCGAAAGCCTCAGCTCTCCCCGTGCACCCCGTGCAGCAGTCGGCGCAGCGCGCCGCCGAGTTCCGTCGGGTCGGCCACCGGGTGCTCGAATTCGAAGCGCACGTCACAGGTGCGGTCCGGACCGCCGGTGCGCAGCCGGATGCCGTGTCGGTCCAGCGACACCGGCGCCACCCGGTCCGCGCAGGCCGGCGCGCCCGCCACGATCGCCAGCCGGTACAGGTCGTCGCCGTGCGCCGCGGCCAGGTGCTGGAGCAGTTCGGCCTCGTGCCCGGCCAGCGGGTCGGGCGCGGCGTCGGCGTAGTCGTCGGGCTCGACGTGTCCGGTGCCCCACAGGTCGTCGACCAGCACCTCGCCGACCTCCAGACGCACGACCGTCCCGGCGCGCTCGGACGCGGTGGGGTCGGGGGCCGCCTCGGCCAGCAGCGCGGCGGCCCGCTCGGCGTCGGGGCCGGTGGGGATGCTCAGCCAGCCCGCGATCCAGCAGTGCGCGCGCACCCGGTGCGGCACGGCCACCGGCGCCACGTCGACCAGGTGCAGCACGGCGGCCACGTCGTCCCGGGACGTCAGCACCACCGCGGCGGTCTCGCCCGGGACGAGCAGCAGCAGCGAGCCGTCGGCCTCGACGGCCCGTGCGGCGGGGATCACGTGCTCCTCCCGGTCGCCGGGCAGGTCCAGGGTGGCCGACCCGGCGTGGGCGGCCAGGGTGCGGGCCCGCTCGGCGGTGCGCGGCCGCCGGGAAGAGACATCGGTGCGCCCGGCGTTGGCCTCGGTGGGAACAGACATGGCGTCCTCCAGGTGTGGCGCTCAGGTACGGCGCTCGTTTGCGACCCCCGAGTGGGCTACCGGCCGCGTCTTCGTTAAGGTTAGGCTTACCTAAGTACCCCGATCTTGGCAAGACGGCCCGATCCGGCGGCCCACCGCCCCGGCCCGACGGCTCGACCCAGGACCGGACCGGCCACACCCGCATCGACCGACCGCCCGAACCGCCCGAACGGCCCCGCACGGAGGACCCGACCTTGACCAACCAGACGCGCCCCAAGATCCGCCGCAGCCGCGCGCTCGGTGTGGCGCTCACGCCCAAGGCCGCCAAGTACCTGGAGAACCGGCCCTACCCGCCGGGCGAGCACGGCCGCGGCCGCAAGCAGACCTCCGACTACAAGACCCGGCTGATGGAGAAGCAGCGCCTGCGCTTCCAGTACGACATCTCCGAGGTCCAGATGCGGGCCGCGTTCGACCGCGCCAACAAGCACGCCGGCAAGACCGGCGACGAGCTGGTGGTCGACCTCGAGCGTCGCCTCGACGCCTTCGTGCTCCGGGCGGGCTTCGCGCGCACCGTCTACCAGGCGCGGCAGATGGTCACCCACGGCCACATCGAGGTCAACGGCGGCAAGGTGGACAAGCCCTCCTACCGCCTCAAGCCCGACGACGTGGTCGCCGTGCGCGAGCGCAGCCGCACCAAGCCGCTGTTCCAGGTGGTCCAGGCCGGCGGCTTCGCCGCCGCCGAGACCCCGCGCTACATCGAGGCCCGCCTCGACAAGCTGATGGCCCGTCTCGACCGCCTCCCGCAGCGCCGCGAGGTCCCGGTGATCTGCGACGAGCAGTTGGTCGTGGAGTACTACTCCCGCTGATCGACGACATCGACAAACCGACACCGAAGGTCGATCGACACACGACACCGGGTCGCGACACACGCCACGCCGACCGCGCGGGTTTCCTCGGACGAGGGGACCCGCGCGGTCGCGGTAGGGTCGGGTTTTCCGAGGTGGGCGACGCGTATCCGCCGCCTCGACTGATCCCACTCATCAAGGAGCGCATGACGGTGTCGGGTGGCGAAGTCGCGCTGATGATCATCGCCGTTTTCTGGGCGATCCTGGTCGCCTTTCTCGCGGTGGCTCTGGTGAAGCTGGCGAAGGTGCTCAAGGAGGCCACGACCCTGGTCGCAGGGGTGGCGGACCGGGCGGTCCCGCTGCTCGACGAGGTCACCGAGACGGTCCGGGCGACCAACGCCCAGATGGGCCGCGTCGACCAGATCGCGGGCAACGTGCAGACCATGACCACGAACGCCACCGCGCTGTCCTCCACGGTCGCCGCCACGCTCGGCGGGCCCCTCGTGAAGACCGCCGCGTTCAGCTACGGTGTGCGCCGCGCGTTGTCCGCGCAGCAGCGCGCCGAGCTCAGCCGCCGGGTGCGGACCGCGGCGAAGGCGCAGAAGGTCGCGCGGCAGCGCAGCATGCGCGGGAGGGGCTGACCGATGGCGAGACTGTTCTGGATCGCGGTCGGCGCCGGCGCCGGCGTCTGGGCCGCGCGCAAGGTCAAGGACAAGGCGTACAAGTACACGCCCGAGGGCGTCGCCGACAATGTCACGGGCATCGGCGAGGCGATCAAGTACTTCGCGGACGAGGTGCGCGCGGGCATGGCGGAGCGCGAGCAGGAGTTGTACCGGGCGATCGGCGCGGACGTCGCCGCCGCGGCCCTGCCGCCCGCCCCGAGCCGGCTGATACTGCCCGGCGCGCGCGAGCCGCACGAGCACCGGCACGACGGGCGGGACCACTACGACCCGCGCGAGCTGTACGAAGGCAAGGCACGGTACGACCGAAGGGACGGCACCTGATGGAGTCGGCAGAGATCCGCAAGCGCTGGCTGCGCTTTTTCGAAGAACGCGGACACACCGTCGTCCCGTCGGCGTCGCTGGTCGCGGACGACCCCACGCTGCTCCTGGTGAACGCCGGCATGGTGCCGTTCAAGCCCTACTTCCTGGGTGAGGTCAAGCCGACCTTCAAGCGGGCCACCAGCGTGCAGAAGTGTGTGCGCACGCTGGACATCGAGGAGGTCGGCAAGACCACCCGGCACGGCTCGTTCTTCCAGATGTGCGGCAACTTCTCGTTCGGCGACTACTTCAAGGAGGGCGCGATCGCGCTCGCCTGGGAGCTGCTGACCAACTCGGTCGCCGACGGCGGCTACGGGCTCGACCCGGAGAAGTTGTGGATCACCGTCTACCTCGACGACGACGAGGCCGAGCGCATCTGGCGCGACGTCATCGGCGTGCCCCCCGAGCGCATCCAACGCCTGGGCAAGTCGGAGAACTTCTGGTCGATGGGCGTGCCCGGCCCGTGCGGCCCGTGCTCGGAGATCAACTACGACCGCGGCCCCGCGTACGGCGAGGAGGGCGGCCCGGCGGTCAACGGCGAGCGCTACCTGGAGATCTGGAACCTGGTCTTCATGCAGTTCGAGCGCGGCGCCGGGACCGGCAAGGACGACTACCCGATCCTGGGCGACCTGCCCGCGAAGAACATCGACACCGGGCTCGGCCTGGAGCGCCTGGCGTGCATCCTCCAGGGCGTCGACAACCTGTACGAGATCGACACCTCGCGGATGATCCTGGACCGCGCCGCCGAACTCACCGGCAAGGTCTACGGACAGGACCACACCACCGACGTGTCGCTGCGCGTGGTGGCCGACCACGTGCGCACCGCCGTGATGCTGATCGGCGACGGCGTGGTGCCGGGCAACGAGGGCCGCGGCTACGTGCTGCGCCGGATGATGCGCCGGGCGATCCGCAACATGCGGCTGATGGGCGCCGAGGGCGCGACGCTGCACGACCTGGTCGAGACCACGATCAAGGCGATGGGTCCGCAGTACCCGAACCTGGTCGAGGACGCCGAGCGCATCGACGCGGTCTCGGTGGCCGAGGAGAAGCGCTTCCTGGCCCGGCTCCAGGAGGGCACCGCGCTGCTCGACGAGTCGATCGTCAAGGCGAAGAGCGCGGGCTCGCGCGTGCTCCCCGGCGAGGTGGCGTTCCTGCTGCACGACACCGAGGGCTTCCCGATCGACCTGACCCTGGAGATCGCCGCCGAACAGGGCCTGGCGGTCGACGAGGACGGCTTCCGCCGGCTGATGAACGAGCAGCGGCAGCGGGCCAAGAAGGACGCGCAGGCGCGCAAGCAGGGACTCGCCGACCTGTCCGTGTACCGCGAGGTCGCGGACTCGTCCGGCGGCACCGTGTTCACCGGCTACCTGGACACCGCCAACGAGGTGACCGTGGTCGGCCTGCTCGTCGACGGCGTACCCGCGCCCGCCGCGCAGGAGGGCGACGAGGTCGAGGTCGTGCTCGACCACACCCCCTTCTACGCCGAGGGCGGCGGCCAACTCGCCGACACCGGCCGCATCCGGCTGGAAACCGGCGCCGTGGTCGAGGTCCGCGACGTACAGACCCCCGTCGCCGGTGTCACCGTGCACCGCGGCCGGGTCCAGGTCGGCGAGGTCGTGGTCGGCGCCAAGGCGCTGGCGCAGATCGACACCGACCGGCGCAACGCCATCGCCCGCGCGCACAGCGCCACCCACCTGACCCATCAGGCGCTGCGCGACGCGCTCGGCCCGACCGCCGCGCAGGCCGGCTCGGAGAACGCGCCCGGCCGCTTCCGCTTCGACTTCGGCGCGCCGGGCGCGGTGCCGGGCAGCGTGCTCACCGACGTCGAGCAGAAGATCAACGAGGTGCTCGCGCGCAACCTCGACGTCACCGCCGAGGTGATGTCGATGGACGAGGCGAAGAAGCAGGGCGCCGTGATGATGTTCGGCGAGAAGTACGGCGACCGGGTCCGCGTGGTCACCATGGGGGACTACTCCAAGGAGCTGTGCGGCGGCACGCACGTGCACAACACCGCGCAGCTGGGTCTGGTCAAGCTGCTCGGCGAGTCCTCGATCGGCGCCGGCGTGCGCCGGGTCGAGGCGCTGGTGGGCGCCGACGCGTACAAGTTCCTGGCGCGCGAGCACACCATCGTCAACCAGCTCACCGACGTGGTGAAGGGCCGGCCGGAGGAACTGCCCGAGCGGGTCGCCTCGATCATGGCCAAGCTGCGCGACGCGGAGAAGGAGATCGCCGCGCTGCGCGGTGCCCAGGTGCTCCAGGCCGCCGCCGGCCTGGTCGACGGCGCGCAGGACGTGAACGGCGTGGCGCTGGCCGCCGCCCGGCTGCCCGACGGCACCACGCCCGACGACCTGCGCAAGCTGGCGCTGGACGTGCGCGGCCGGCTCGCGACCCGCCCGGCCGCGGTCGCGGTCGTGTCGGTGGTCAACGGCAAGCCGATGGTCGTGGTCGCCGCCAACGACGGCGCGCGCGAGCGTGGCGTCAAGGCCGGCGAGCTGGTTCGTGTCGCGGCGCAGACCCTCGGCGGAGGCGGCGGCGGCAAGGACGACGTGGCCCAGGGCGGCGGTTCGGACCCGACGAAGGTGGCCGACGCACTGGCCGCGGTCACCCGGACAGTCGCCGAACGTACATCCTGAGTCGTTCCCTGCCTTCGTTCCCCCGGCGGGTGTGGAAGTCTGGAACCGGACTCCCGCACCCCCGGGGGACTTGTATGCCGGGGCGTCATGCCCGAATAGTCAGTGACGCAGAGTCTGTGACGGAGAGCCGACCTTGAGACGCGGAGTACGAATTGCGGTCGACGTGGGAGACGTTCGCGTCGGCGTCGCGGCCAGCGACCCGCACGGACTGATCGCCACCCCGGTGGAGACCGTGCCCGCCGGCCGGCGGGACGTGGCCCGAGTCCTGGAGATCGTCGCCGAATACGAGGCGATCGAGGTCGTGGTCGGGCTGCCGCGTTCGCTCTCCGGCAAGGAGGGCGCGGCCGCGGCCAAGGCGCGGCTGTTCGCCGGCCGACTCGTGGCCGGGCTCGACCCGACGATCGAGGTGCGCATGGTCGACGAGCGACTGACCACCGTCACCGCGACCCGGGGGCTCCAGGCCTCCGGCGTCAAGGCGAAGAAGGCCCGCGGGGTCGTCGACCAGGCGGCCGCGATCGTGATCCTGCAAAACGCGCTCGACACCGAGCGAGGTTCCGGACGTCCTCCGGGCCAGGCCGTGCTCCCCGCTCCGGCCGGGTCCGCATCCGACTCTGAAAGGCCCACGGCATGAGCGATCTCGGACTGCGCATGGAGTCGGAGCCGCGCAGTCGGCGACGGGGCAAGGACGACGGGTCACGCGGTGGGCGGCGTGGGGGCCGGGGCCGCAAGAAGAAGAACCGCAGCGGTTGCGCGGTCTCCCTGGCCCTCGTGGTCGTGCTCTCCATCCTCGGCGGCGGCGGTTATTGGGCCTACGGATTCCTGAAGGACCGTTTCGGCCCGCCGCCGGACTACAGCGGCAGCGGTTCCGGTTCGCTCGTGGTCGAGATCAAGCCGGGTTGGGCCACCCCGCAGATGGCCAACGAACTCAAGCGGGTCGGGGTCACCAAGAGCGTCGAGGCGTTCACCAAGGTCGCCCGGGAGGACAAGGACCAGCGCGCGTCCAAGATCCAGCCCGGCGCGTACACGATGGCCAAGCACATGTCCGCGAAGTCGGCCTTCGAGATCCTGGTGAACCCCAAGAACAAGCAGGACTTCATCCTGCGGCCCGGCATGCGCTCCGCACAGGTCTTCGAGTCCCTGGCGAAGACGCTCAAGGTGCCGAAGGAGAAGGTCGAGGCCGCCGCGAAGGATCCCTCGCTCGGACTGCCGGACTACGCCGGCGGCAACATCGAGGGCTTCCTGTTCCCCGCCTCCTACATCGCCGCGCCCGGGATGGACCCGCTGGTGGTGCTCAAGGAGATGGTGGCTCGGGCGGTGAAGGAGTACGACAAGGACGGTCTGGCCGCGAAGGCGCAGGCGATGGGCAAGAAGCCGTACGACGTGATCATCATCGCCAGCCTGGTCGAGGCCGAGGGCAAGACCACCGACGACAAGGGCAAGGTCGCCCAGGTGATCTACAACCGGCTGGGCAAGAACATGTCGCTCGGTCTGGACTCGACGGTCAACTACTACCTGGGCAAGAGCAACATCCAGCTCACCAACAAGGAACTCAACGACGCGAGCAACCCCTACAACACGCGGGTGAAGAAGGGTCTGCCGCCCGGGCCGATCGGCAGCCCGAGCAAAGCCGCGATCGACGCGGCGCTGGCGCCGCCGGCGGGCAAGTACCTCTACTTCGTCACCGTCGACCCGATCGCGGGCACCACCAAGTTCACCGACAAGGACTCCGAGTTCCAGGACTTCAAGGCCGAGCTGGCGAAGTGGATCAAGGAACATCCGACCTCGTGACGCCTTCGACCCCACCCCTGCCCCCGCGCCGGGCCGCCGTGCTCGGCTCGCCCATCCGGCACTCGTTGTCCCCGGTCCTGCACCGGGCGGCGTATGCCGAACTGGGCCTGGCCCACTGGTCCTACGACGCGTTCGACATCGACGAGGCGGCCCTGCCCGGCTTCGTCGCCGAGATGGACGCGTCGTGGGCCGGGCTCTCGCTGACCATGCCGCTCAAGCGGGTGATCCGGCCGCTGCTCGACGAGATCGGCGCGGTCGCGCGGGACGTGGACGCGGTGAACACCGTGGTGTGCACCGCCGACGGTCGCCGGGTGGGCGAGAACACCGATGTGCCGGGCCTGGTCGCGGCGTTGCGCGAGCGCGGGGTGGACCGGGTCGGGTCGGCGGCGGTGCTGGGCGCGGGTGCCACCGCGACCTCGACGCTGGCCGCGTTGCGGGAGGTCACGGACGGGCCGGTGCGGGTGTACGTGCGGGGTGCGGAGCGGGAGCGCCAGATGTACGCGGCCGGGGAACGGCTCGGCGTCGCGGTGACCGTGCGTCCGTGGACGGAGGCCGCCGAGGCGCTGGCCGCGCCGCTGGTGGTGGCGACCACGCCCAAGGGCGCGGTCGACCATCTCGCGATCGAGGTGCCGACCGCGCCCGGCGTGCTCTTCGACGTGCTCTACGACCCGTGGCCCACCGCGCTCGCGGGCGCGTGGGGACGCGCGGGCGGCACGGTGGTGGGCGGCCTGGACCTGCTCGTGCACCAGGCGGTGCTCCAAGTCGAGCTGATGACGGGCCGGCCGGGCCCGCTCACCGCGATGCGCACGGCCGGCGAGGCGGCCCTGGCGGGCCGAGGCTGACGAGCGGAGCGAGCCGGGCGACGCGGATCACCGACCCGCGCTCGCCGGGCTTGGTCGGCGTGGTGGCGTTGTCCCCAGGTTTCGGGTTTGGTGTGATCTTCGGACCGGAGTTGGGGACGACGCAACGTGACCGGCGTACGATCCTGCGTATCGTCGCAGACGTGTTCCTCGGACTCACTCTCCTGTGCGCGTTGCTCGGTTTCGTAGCCGGGCTCGGGCTGCCCCGTCCCATCCATCTCCTGCTCGCCCGAAGCCCCGGCCCCGGTTCGGTCGGTGGCATCGCCTCGCCCCGTCGTCCGCCGGTCCTGCCCGTCGAGCCGGTGTCGGCCGCGAGCGGGCGCTTCGGTGCGCTGCCGCTCGCCGCGGTGACCGGGCTCGTGTGCGCCCTCCTCGCCTGGCGCCTCGGGCCCGGCCTCGACCTGCTCGCGTTCCTGGTGCTCGCCGTCGCGGGGGTCACCCTCGCCGTGGTCGACATGCGCGCCCTGCGGCTGCCCGATCCGGTGCTGCTGGTCACCCTGGCCACCGGCCTGACCCTGCTCGGCATGGAGTCGCTGGCCCTGGGCGACTTCACCGCCTACCGGCGCGCCCTGCTCGGCGGCGTCACGCTGGCCGGTTACCACCTGTGCCTGGCCGCGCTCTTCCGCGGCTCCCTGGGCATGGGCGACGTCAAGCTCGCCGGCGTGCTCGGCATACATCTGACCTGGCTCGGCTGGGGCGTGCTGGTCACCGGCGCGTTCCTGGCCGTGCTGCTCGCGGGGCTGACCGCCGGGGCGCTGATACTCGTGGGCCGAGCGCGCCGGGACAGCCGGCTCCCGTTCGGCCCCTGGCTGCTGCTCGGCGCGCTCGGCGGCGTGTTGTGCGGCGCCGAGTTGTCCCGATTGCATCTCGCCTGGTGAGACGGCATCGGTTCACGCGGCGCTGTCCGGAAGATGGACGCGGGGATTGGGGCCCGCCCCGGGCATGAAAGGATTCGGGTGGAGATTCGCCGGGCGGATCCCGTCCGGTGCTGCTCGGTGGATCGTGCCGGACCTCCGTGCCGCCGTCCGGAGCAGGCACGCGTGACGCGCAAGAAGGAGCATTCGTGGGCAACCTACGCTGGCTGACCGCCGGGGAGTCGCACGGCCCCGCACTCGTGGCCACCCTCGAGGGGCTGCCCGCCGGCGTGCCCGTCACGACCGACCTGGTCGCCGACGCGCTCGCGCGCCGCCGACTGGGCTACGGGCGCGGCGCGCGGATGAAGTTCGAGCGCGACGAGGTCACCTTCCTCGGCGGCGTCCGGCACGGCCTCACCCAGGGCGGCCCGGTCGCGATCATGGTCGGCAACACCGAGTGGCCCAAGTGGGAGACGGTCATGTCGGCCGACCCCGTGGACCCGGAGGCGCTGGCCGCGCAGGCCCGCAACGCCGCGCTGACCCGCCCCCGCCCCGGCCACGCCGACCTCGCGGGCATGCAGAAGTACGGCTTCGACGAGGCCCGGCCGATCCTGGAGCGGGCCAGCGCCCGGGAGACCGCCGCCCGGGTCGCGCTCGGCGCGGTCGCCAAGGCGTTCCTGGAGCGCGTCGCCGACATCCGGATCGTCAGCCACGTGGTCGAGTTCGGCGCGGCCAAGGCGCCGGCCGGCGTGTTCCCCGGCCCCGACGACACCGCGCGCCTGGACGCCGACCCGGTGCGCTGCTTCGACCCCGAGGCGTCGGCCGCGATGGTCACCGAGGTGGACGACGCGCAGAAGGCCGGCGACACGCTCGGCGGCGTGGTCGAGGTGCTCGCCTACGGCCTGCCTCCGGGCCTGGGCAGCCACGTGCACTGGGACCGCCGGCTCGACTCGCGCCTCGCGGGCGCGCTGATGGGCATCCAGGCGATCAAGGGCGTCGAACTCGGCGACGGCTTCGAATTGGCCCGGGTGCGCGGCTCGAAGGCACACGACGAGATCGTCAACACCGCCGACGGCGCGCGCCGCACCTCGCACCGCTCCGGCGGCGTGGAGGGTGGCATGTCCACCGGCGAGGTGCTGCGCGTACGTGCGGCGATGAAGCCGATCGCCACCGTGCCCCGCGCCCTGGCCACCTTCGACGTGCGCACGGGCGAGCCGGCCCAGGCCCACCACCAGCGCTCCGATGTCGCGGCGGTGCCCGCCTCGGGCATCGTGGCCGAGGCGATGGTCGCCCTCGTGCTGGCCGACCTGGTCACCGAGAAGTTCGGCGGCGACTCGGTCGCCGAGACCGCCCGCAACGTGCGCGGCTACCTGGACGCGCTGGAGATTCGGTAGCGCCATGGCAGATATCGGGGACGCCGGGGACATCGCCGACGGCGTGCACACCACGCGCGACCGGGACGGGGGCGGCGCCCGCCCCCTGGTGGTCCTGGTCGGGCCGCCCGGCGCGGGCAAGACGACGGTGGGCCTGCTGCTCGCCGCGGCACACGGGGTGGGCTTTCGCGACACCGACGCCGACGTCGAGGCGCGGGCGGGCAAGCCGATTCCGGACATCTTCGTGGACGAGGGCGAGCCGCACTTCCGTGCGCTCGAACACCGGGCGGTCGCCGACGCGCTGGCCGCCCACCCCGGCGTACTCGCGCTCGGCGGCGGCGCGATCCTCGACCCGGCCACGCGCGATCTCCTGGCCGGCCACCACGTGGTCTTCCTCGACGTCGACCTGGCCGACGCGGTCAAGCGGGTCGGCCTCGACGCGCCGCGCCCGCTGCTGCTCGGCAACCCCAGGGCCCGCTGGCGCGAGCTGATGCGGGCACGCCGCCCCCTGTACACCGAGGTCGCCGCGGTCACGGTGAACACCGCCGGCCGCACCCCCGAGGACGTGGCCGCCGAGATCGGGCGCACCCTCGAGACCACCGCATCCCACCGGGCCCGACCCGAGCCCACCAGGCCCGAGAAAGACGTGAAGCGATGAGCGGTACCCCCGCCGAACCCGTCCGGATCCGCGTCGGCGGCACCTCGGAGCCCTACGACGTGCTCGTGGGCACCGGCCTGCTCGGCGAACTCGCCGCGCTGATCGGCACCTCGGCCCGCCGGGTGGCGATCCTGCACCCGGAGGCGCTGGCCGCCACCGGCGAGGCGGTCCGCGAGGACCTGGCCGCGCAGGGCTACGAGGCGATCGCCGTCCAGGTGCCCAACGCCGAGGACGCCAAGGACGTCGCGGTCGCCGCCTACTGCTGGTCGGTGCTCGGCCAGACCGGCTTCACCCGCTCCGACGTGATCGTCGGCATCGGCGGCGGCGCCACCACCGACCTGGCGGGCTTCGTCGCGGCGAGCTGGTTGCGCGGCGTGCGCTGGATCGCGATGCCCACCACGCTGCTCGGCATGGTCGACGCGGCCGTCGGCGGCAAGACCGGGATCAACACCGCCGAGGGCAAGAACCTGGTCGGCGCGTTCCACCCGCCCGCCGGCGTGCTCGCCGACCTGGCCACGCTGGAGTCGCTGCCGCGCAACGACTACGTCAGCGGCCTGGCCGAGGTGATCAAGGCCGGATTCATCGCCGACCCGGTGATCCTGGACCTGATCGAGGCCGACCCCGAGGCGGCCCGCGACCCGCTGGGCAAGGACACCGCCGAGCTGATCACCCGGGCCATCCGGGTCAAGGCCGACGTGGTCTCCGGCGACCTCAAGGAGGCCGGCCGCCGGGAGATCCTGAACTACGGCCACACCCTCGCGCACGCGATCGAGAAGGCCGAGCGCTACAAGTGGCGGCACGGCGCGGCGGTCAGCGTCGGCATGGTCTACGCCGCGGAGCTGGGCCGGCTCGCCGGTCGCCTCGACGACGCCACCGCCGACCGGCACCGCACCGTGCTCGCCGCGGTCGGACTGCCGCTGACCTACCGCGGCGACGCGTGGCCCCGGCTCCTGGAGACCATGCGCGTGGACAAGAAGTCGCGCGGCGACATGCTGCGCTTCATCGTCCTCGACGGCCTGGCCAAGCCGGTCGTCCTGGAGGCCCCCGACCCGACCCTCCTGGTCGCCGCCTACGCCGAGGTCTCGGCGTGAGCGCGCGCCGGGTGCTGGTCCTGAACGGCCCCAACCTCGGCCGGCTCGGCAGCCGCGAGCCGGACGTCTACGGCGCGACCTCGTACCAGGGTCTGGTCGCCGAGTGCGAACGCCTCGGCGCCGAACTCGACTTCGCCGTCGAGGTCCGCGAGACCAACGACGAGGGCGAGATCATCCGCTGGATGCACGAGGCCGCCGACGGCCGCATCCCGGTGGTGATGAACCCCGGCGCGTTCACCCACTACTCATACGGGCTGCGCGACGCGGTCGCCCAGCGCACCGCGCCGTTCATCGAGGTGCACATCTCCAACCCTTACGCGCGCGAGAGCTTCCGGCACACCAGCGTCGTCGCCGCCGTCGCCAGCGGCACGATCGCCGGCTTCGGCCTCGGCTCCTACCGCCTGGCGCTGCGCGCGCTCGCCGAGGAACTCGACGGCTGAGCACCACTCCCGCCCGGGGCGTCACCCACGTGGGTGACACCCCGGGCGGAGCCGCCGCGCCTCGCGGCACCTCACCCGAGCAACCGCCCGATCGCCGTCGCCACCTCCGGGTGCCCCAGATACGCGCCGATGTCGTGCGCGCGATCGAGCGGATTGGCCACCGAGCACTCCGCCGCCAGCCCACTCCAGTCGTCCGCCAGCGGGCACCCGATCGCGACCGGATCGGTCCGGCACCACGCGTTCAACCACGGCCCCGCGATCGGCGGCAGATGCGGCCCGCCGATCCGCAGCCGCGAGTAGACGGTGTCCATCCCCAGCGGGCTGCCCACGGTGATCAACCCGGCCACCGGCACCGCCGGCCCCAGCCGGGTCAGCAGATCCATCGCCACCACCGTGCCCAGGCTGTGCGCGACCAGCACCACCGGACCGTCGGCGGGCATCCCGGCCAGCACCTGGTCGAGCACGGCCGTGCGCGTGTCGTCCTGATCCAGGTAGGCCGCGACGTCCTTGAACGCGGCCTTGATCACCAGCCGGTCCACCCCGGTGTGCGCGGCGATCCAGCCCAGCGGCTCACGCGTGGTGCGCACCACGTGGTCCCAGATGCTCTCGGTCGCCGGCTCGGCCGCCTCCGGAGGGGGCATGCCCGCCCGGCGCGCGGCCTCGTCGAGCAGGCGGTCGTACAACTCCCGCGCCGACGCGGACAGCGGCGCCTCGCCGGGCAGCGCCGACTCCATCACCTGCACGAGCCGGTCGCCGTAATAGGGGAACCACACGTCGGCCGGATCGATGGTCGGCAGCCCCGCCAGGGTCAGCCCGCTGTTCAGCCCCGCCGCCCAACCGCGCCGCAACTCGTCCGGATCGCGCCCCTGCTGACTGCGCCCGTGTACGAACACCAGACGCAGCCGGCCCCCGAACGCCTCCGGCCGCCCGGTCGCCCCGGCGACCGGAACCGCCTCGGTGACCTCGATCGGCGGCCGGGGAGCGGGCACCGTGGACAGCAGCGCCGGCGCCGAGCCCAGGCCCGAGCCGGGACCCAACTCGGCGAGCAGCGCCCGCTGCGCGTCGCCCGTGGTCAGCGCCGCGAGGCGGGCCAGGATTACGCTGATCCGCACCCCCTCGTTGGCGATCCACTTGATCTCGGCCTGCCCCTGCTCGGGCCGCCACGGCTGATCGTGCAGGTTCAGCACGGCCCCGGACGCGTCGTGCGCGGGCACCCCGCTGTGATGCAGCGCGACCGTCTCCCACTGGTCGTTGAACACCGGCGAGCCGGAATTGCCCGGCTCGGTGTCGGTCTCGTACTGGAGGAAGTCGTCGAAGCGCTGGGTGAAGCGGTTCTGCCGGATGGCGATCTCCTTGAGCCGCCCGTCCGGGTGACCGATCACGTTCACCGGATCGCCGATCACCAGCTTGCCCTCGGCCGCGAGCAGCCACAGATGCCCGAAGACCTGCCCCGCCGGCCGCCCGTCGCCGCCCGGCCGCAGCGCCACCAGGGCGAAGTCCAGGTCCTCGTCGGTCAGGAACAGCGTGTCTGGATCCGGCGTGAAGCGGGTGGTGTGCGCGGGCAGGTCGTTGTCGATGCCCATCTCCGCGCCGAACTCGGCGAACGCGCCGCGCGCGGTCGCCGCGTCGGGGAAGACGTGATGGTTGGTCAGCAACAGGCTCGGCGAGACCAGGAAGCCGGTGGCCTGGGGTTGCACCGGGCCGCCGGTGGAGTACCAGATCCGTGCCACGCACGCGGCGGCGCGCATGCCGCGGGCGAGGAAGTTCAGGCTCTGCAGATCGTTGGTGGCGCCGATGATGCGCTCGGCGAGTCCGGGCCCGCTCTCCTGCGGCGACGTGGCCAGCAGCACCTGCCCGGGCACCTCGTGCTGCTCCACCAGCCGGGCCGCGCGTAATTGCAGCCGGTGGTCGTCGTCCGGGAATCGCCGACCGTCGGCGCGCCGCGCCTCGATCGTGGACCGATCCGCCTCGGCCGCCGCGTAGCGCGCCGCGGCGGCGCGCAGTCTGCCCACCAGCCGCTCGTCCGCCGCCGATGTGGCAGTTCCGTCATTTCCACTGATTTCCACTGAAGCCCACCCCCTCGCAGGAAGGGTAGAACCGGGCCCGGGCCGCTGTCCGGATATCGGGCGATTGCGTTGGTCGGAGCCCGCGGGATCACCCGTCCGAGCCCGCGGGAGGCCCGGCGCCGACCTGCGGGACCCCCGGCCGGAGCCCGAAGGATGCAGTTCCGCCGAGTCACACCGGGCTACCCCCACCTCACGGGACTACGCTGTTCCCATGCCCGAGGCCCATGATCGACGCCGTGATCGACTGCGTTCCCGCCTGGCCGGTGCCGGCGCCGACGTCGCCCTGATCACCAACCTCGTCAACGTGCGATACCTGACCGGGTTCACCGGCTCCAACGCCGCGCTGCTCGTGTACACGCCGGGCGCGCCGGGCGAGGGGGCCGGCTCGGGCGCGGTGTTGTGCACCGACAGCCGCTACGCGGCCCAGGCGGCCGAGGAGTCGCCGGGCGTCGAACTGCTGGTCGAGCGGGCCTGCGCGCAGGCGCTGACCACCCGCGCCGCGCGCTCCGGCGCGGTCCGCCTGGCCATCGAGGAGCAGCACGTCACGGTCGAGCTGTACCGCGCGCTGGGCCGGGTGCTGGCCGAGGAGAGCGCCGCCGGGGAGCTGGTCGCCCTGGGCCGGGTGGTCGAGGACCTGCGTCGGGTCAAGGATCCGGAGGAGATCGCCGCGCTGCGGATCGCCTGTGAGATCGGTGACCGGGCGCTGGGCGAGATGATCGAGTCGATCCTGGTCGGCCGGACCGAGCGGCACATCGCGATGGAGCTGGAGCGGCGGATGGCCGACCACGGCGCCGACGCGGTGGCCTTTCCCACGGTGGTGGCCACGGGGCCGAACTCGGCGATCCCGCACCACGATCCCGGGGACCGCCGGGTCGAGGACGGCGACTTCCTCAAGATCGACTTCGGTGCGCGCTACCGCGGCTACCACGGCGACATGACCCGCACGTTCGTGATCGGCACCGAGCCCGCGGCCTGGCAGCAGGAGATCTACGGTGTGGTCTTCGCCGCCCAGAAGGCGGGCCGCGAGGCGCTGGCGCCGGGGGTCGAGGCGGTCGTGGTGGACAAGGCCGCGCGCGATGTGATCGCGCAGGCCGGCTACCTGGACTTCTTCGGACACGGCCTCGGACACGGCGTCGGTCTGGAGATCCACGAGGACCCGCATCTGGGTCCGACGGCGACCGGTAAGCTGGACGCTTGCATGCCGGTCACCGTCGAACCGGGGATCTATCTCCCGGGCCGCGGCGGTGTCCGCATCGAGGACACCCTTGTGGTTCGTCCGCTCGAAGACGGCGGGCCCGAGCTACTCACCATCACGACCAAGGAATTGCTCGTCCTGTAGCGGGCCGGTGCCCGCCGCCTCGTCCGACGAGCGAGAATCCGGTCCCAGAAGCACGCAGGAGACACCACACTCGTGGCCACGACCAACGACCTGAAGAACGGCATGGTGCTCAAGCTCGACAACGGCCAGCTCTGGTCCGTCGTCGAGTTCCAGCACGTCAAGCCCGGCAAGGGCGGCGCGTTCGTTCGTACGAAGCTCAAGCATGTCCTCTCCGGCAAGGTCGTGGACAAGACCTTCAACGCCGGCACGAAGGTCGAGACGGCCACCGTGGACAAGCGCGGCATGCAGTTCTCGTACAAGGACGGCTCCGACTTCGTGTTCATGGACACGGACACCTACGAGCAGCTGCCGATCTCGCCCGAGACCGTCGGCGACGCCGCCAACTACCTGCTCGAGGGCTTCGACGCGACCGTCGCGATCTACGAGGGCGCCGCGCTCTACGTCGAGCTGCCGGCCTCGGTCGAACTGCTCATCGAGTACACCGAGCCGGGTGTCCAGGGCGACCGCTCCACCGGTGGCACCAAGCCCGCGAAGCTGGAGACCGGCTTCGAGATCGCGGTTCCGCTCTTCATCACCACGGGCGAGAAGGTCAAGGTCGACACCCGTTCCGGTGACTACCTGGGCCGCGTGAACAGCTAGTGGCCGGTGCCCGCAGCAAGACCCGGAAGCGCGCGCTGCAGATCCTGTTCGAGGCCGACCAGCGCGGTGTCGATCCGGTGACCATCCTCGCGGACTGGGTCGGCCGCTTCCGGGCCGACAAGGCGGAGCCGCAGGTCGCCGAATACACGATGCGGCTGGTCGAGGGCGTCCAGGAACACCGCAAGCGCATCGACGACCTGATCGGCACCTACGCCGTGGGGTGGACGCTGGACCGGATGCCCGGCGTGGACCGCAACGTCCTGCGCCTGGGTATCTACGAACTGCTCTGGGAGAGCGACGTCCCCGACGTCGTGGCCATCGACGAGGCGGTCGAGCTCGCCAAGGAATACTCCACGGACGAGTCGCCGGCCTTCGTCAACGGCCTGTTGGCCCGGATAAAGGATCTCAAGCCGACGCTGCTGCGCTAGCGTCCGCCGCCGGACCCGTCGAGCCGCCCACCCCGCCCGGGTGGGCGGCTCGACGCGTTCGTGCCGGCCCGGATGAGGCGGCCGATTTCCCGTACCGATAATGAAGATCATGAAATCCGATCGAAAGGGCTCCCGGCTGCGGGAGATCGGCGACGAGCCCGATTATCGGTTCACCCTCGCCAACGAACGCACGTTCCTGGCCTGGATCCGCACCGCGCTCTCCCTGCTCGCGGGCGGGGTGGCGGTGGTGCAGCTGGTGCCGGACCTGGCCCCGCGGGCGCAGCGTCTGGTGCTCGGGCTGGCCCTGGTCGGTTTGGCGCTCACCCTGTCGGCCACCGCGTACCGGCGTTGGTACCGGATCGAGCGGGCCATGCGGCTGGGTCGCGCGCTGCCGTTCTCCGCGTTGCCGCTGGTGGTGTCGGTGGGCCTGGTGATCGTGATCGTGGTGAGCGTCGTGCTCATGCTCGTGTCCTGATGGCCCGCACCGTCCCGCTGCCGGGCGCGCCCCTGGATCCGGGGCTGCAGCCCGAGCGCACCCGGATGGCGTGGTCGCGCACCTCGCTGGCGTTCGTCGCGAACGGGGCGCTGCTGGTACGGGCCGGTCACGTGCCGGGGCGCTGGTGGTTCATGCTGCCGGGCTTCGCGGTGATGGCGGCCGGCTTCGGGGTGTACGTGGTGGGGCTGCTGCGGCATCGACAGGTCGACCACGCGGTTCGGGGCGGCGGCGCCGCGGTCGGTGATCGGGCGATTCGCGCGACGCTGCTGACGGTGCTGGCGGCGTGTGTGCTGGCGGCGGTGGTGCTGGTCGGCCGGCCCTGACGGAGCCCTTGTCGGCGGCGTGGGTCGCGGCGAGAATGCGCGCCATGACGACCGACGATCTCGGCATCCGTGGATTCGCCCGTGGCACCGATCGGTACGAGCGGGCGCGACCGTCCTATTCGAACGAGGCGATGGATCATCTGTGCGCCGGCGCGGGGATCGGGCCGGGCACCGCGGTGCTCGACCTGGCCGCCGGTACCGGCAAGTTGACCCGGTTGCTGGCCGAGCGCGGGGCGCGGGTGAGCGCGGTGGAGCCGTCGGCCGCGATGCGCGAGACGTTCGCCCGGATGGTCGAGGGGGTGCCGGTGCTGGCCGGCACCGCGGAGTCGATACCGCTGCCGGACGGCGCGGTCGACGTGGTCACCGTCGCCCAGGCGTTCCACTGGTTCGAGCCGGAGCCGGCGCTGCGCGAGATCGCGCGGGTGTTGCGACCGGGCGGGGTGCTGGCGCTGCTGTGGAACGAGCGGGATCAGGAGAACGCGCTGGTGGACCGGCTGTACGAGGTGGCCGAGTGGCCGTTCGGCGGCCTGCGCGACTACCGCCCGGCGGTCGCCCGCAGCCCCTGGTTCGAGCCCGCGGAGCGGACCCTGTTCCGGCGCCGCGAGTCGCTGACGCACGACGCGATCGTGGAGCGGATCGCCACGTTCAGCTACGTGACCGCGATGGGGGACCGGCAGCGCGGCGAAATGCTGGCGCGGGTACGGGAGTTCGTCGGGGAGTACGCCGAGCCGGTGGAACTGGCCCATGTCACCGACACCTACCTGGCCCGGCGCCGGGAGCTGCCGGCGCCGCGGTGAGGGCGCCGCGGCCTACAGGCTGCGGGCGTCGCGCCACCACCACGCCTGGCTGAGGTTGTCGGGCAGTTCGCCGGAGGCGCCGAGTTGGCGCATGCCGGCGCGCAGGCCGTCCTTGAGCACCTCGACCCCGTCGTCGCCGACCGCCTTGGTCCAGGCGCCCTGGATCCAGGACAGCTCGGCCCAGATCACCCGCAGGCACTCGCGGCCGCGTTCGGTGAGGGTGATCCGGCGGGCGCGGCGGTCGGCGGGGTCGGGCCTGCGGTCGACGTAGCCGTGGCGGGCCAGGTGCGAGACCACCTCGCCGGCCGACTGCTTGGTCATGCCGAGTCGGCGACCGAGTTCGGTGGCGGTGGTGCCGTCCTCGCCGATCAGGGTCAGCGCGAAGCCGTGCGTGGGCCGGATCTCGTCGAAACCCGCGGCCGTCATGCGGTCGGAGAACAGTTGACTGATCCCACGCACGGCGGTGACCAGCAACGTCACCAGTTCGGGCCCGGAGGAGGTGTCTTGCTGCACGAGGTAAGAATACCTGTCTAATTTGCCGGGGAAACCCACGACGCCGTCCCCGACCGAGGTCGGGGACGGCGCGCCGGTCGAATGACCATTACCCATGGATCATGCCGTAGCGGCCCGCCCGGGGAGGGGACGGCGTGCCGCTCGGGTGTCGTGTCCGGCCGACGGCGCGCGGATCACGTGCCCAAGCCCGCCTCCGTGCGGGCGCCTTCGGGTTACACGTGCACGGCTACCGCGCCCTCGCGCTTTTCGCCCTGGCGCACGAACAGGGCCAGGACGATGCCGACCGCCATCGTGATCGCGGCGATGGTGAAGGCGAGTTGCATGCCGTCCAGGAACGTGGTGTCCGAGGCGTGTCGGATCGCCTCCGTCGCCGGGCCGTCCAGCTGTTTGCCGCCCAGCAGGTCCGGTCGCAGCGGCGGGAATCCCTGGGCGACCGAGCCCTCGATCCCCTCGCGCTGCCCGTGCGGCATCGTGGCGTAGTCGCCGGCCGCCGCGGGCCACCGGTCCGGCAGTACCGAGGAGACCTTGGCCGCCACCACCGCGCCGAGCACGGCGGTGCCGAGCGCGCCGCCGACCTGCATCGCGGCCTGCTGGATCCCGGAGGCCACGCCGGAGAGTTCGAGCGAGGCGTTGCCGACGATGATGTCGGTGGCGCCCACCATGATCGGGCTGAGCCCGAACCCGAGCAGTACGAACGGCAGCATGGTCGCGCCGAAGCTCGCGTCCTCGCCCAGCCGGGCCAGCAGCGCCATCGCGGTCGCGGACAGCGCCAGGCCGGCGATGATCGGAATGCGCGGGCCCAGCTTGGTGATCGCGAGGCCACCGATCGGCGAGCCGATCATCATCACCACCGACATCGGCAACATCCGTACGCCGGTCTCGGTCGGGCTGAGCCCGTTGACGCCCTGGAGATAGAAGGTGATGAAGAACATCGCGCCGAACATCGCGAACGCCATGAAGATCATCAGCACGATGCCGATCGAGAACGACCGGTTGCGGAACATCCCCATCGGCATCAGCGGTTCGGCCGCCCGGGTCTGCCACAGCGCGAAGACCACGAGCAGGATCACCGCGGCGGCCATGAAGCCGAGCGTGTAGGCGCTGCCCCAACCCTTCTCGCCGCTCTTGATCACACCCCACACCAGGCAGAACATCGCCACCGACAACAGCACTACGCCGAGGTAGTCGATCCGGTTGCTCGCACCGGCCACCCGGCTGTTGGCCAGCGCCCAGATGCCGACCACCAGCGTCAGTACGCCGATCGGCACGTTGATGTAGAAGACCGACTGCCAGCTGACGTGTTCGACGAGCAGACCGCCGACGATCGGACCGGCGGCGGTGGCGGTGGAGATCGCCGCGCCCCAGATGCCGATCGCCATGTTCAGCTTGTTGCCGGGGAAGCTGTTGCGCAGCAGGCCGAGCGCGGTGGGCTGGAGCAGCGCGCCGAACACGCCCTGGAGCACCCGGAACGCGATCAGCATCGAGACCGACTGGGAGAACGCGATGAGCAGCGACGTGGCGGCGAAGCCGGCCGCGCCGATCAGGAAGATCGTCTTGTGGCCGTAGCGGTCGCCGAGCTTGCCCGCCGGGATCAGGCACACCGCGAGCGCGAGCAGGTAGCCGTTGGTGACCCATTGCAGGTCGGCGAGCGAGGCGTCGAGGTCCTTGGAGATGGCCGGGTTGGCGATGCCGACGACGGTGCCGTCGAGGGCCACCATCATCACGCCGAAGGCGACCGCGAGGAGGGTGAGCCAGGGATGGCCCTGCATGCCCTTGCGGGCGGGTGGTGCGGAGGGATCCGGAGGGGGTGCGTCCGGTGTCGCCGCCGTCGAAGTCTGGCTCATGCGTCCCCTACATCCATCCGTGTTCAGCGTCGTATCGAACCATCGAACGATATGGCACTGTGTGCCAAGTAGCCAAATCACTCAAGTTGCACGCAGTGACAAGTGCCATACTGTGCAGGGCCCAAGGAGAGGAAGACGCAACGTGCGGGACACGGTCGGCGCCGCGACGGGTTTGCGCGAGCGCAAGAAGGAACGCACGCGCGAGGCCCTGGCGGACGCCGCGCAGGAGCTGTTCCTGCGCAAGGGGTACGACGCCACGACCATCGACGAGATCGTCGCCGCCGTGGAGGTCTCCCGGCGCACCTTCTTCCGCTACTTCGCCGGCAAGGAGGAGGTGGCGCTGGCCCGGGCGATGGAGTTCGAGCAGCTGTTCCTGTCCGCGCTGGCCACCCGACCGGCGGACGAGGCGCCGCTGACCGCGCTGCGCCGCGCCGGCGCGGAGGTGTTGTCGGAGTTCGGCGACGAGCCGGACGGCGGCA
Source organism: Embleya hyalina (assembly GCF_003967355.1). GTDB lineage: Bacteria > Actinomycetota > Actinomycetes > Streptomycetales > Streptomycetaceae > Embleya > Embleya hyalina. The sequence goes on from NZ_BIFH01000052.1 coordinate 102,755, forward strand.
CGGGCCACGAGTTCCTGCGCATGCGCCGACTGATCGAGGGCACCCCGGTACTGATGGCCGCCTCGCTGCGCAACGCGATCGAGCTGGAGCGGCGGATGGCGGCGGAGATCGCCCGCCGCGAGGGCGTGGACCCCGAACGCGACCGGCGTCCGGCGCTGTCGGTGACCCTGTACCACTCGGTCATGCGGGTGGCGATGGACGAGTGGGCCGAGGACGAGGTGATGGACACCGCCGGCCTGTCCCGAATCGTCGAAGCCGCCTGGGACGACATGGCCACGATGCTGAACGACCGCTGGACGGCGGGCGAACTGGGACGCGACTGACCGCCGACGACGGGGCCACAACCCGCGAGCCACAACGGTGCCGGGGCGAGCGGGCCGGGGGGCGAGCGGGCCACGGGGCGAGCGGGCGAGCGGGCCGGGTGTGGGATTTGGGGTGCGGGATCCGGGGTGGGCGCGTTGGGGAGCGGGAGTTGTGGAGAGCCGGGGCCGGAGTTGCCGAGGCGGGGCGGCAGGGGCGGGGGCGTGCGGGCCGGCGGGGCCGGGGGCGTGCAGGGCGCGGAAGTTGCTGGATGAGTCGGTTTCGGTCGCGGAGTTGTTGGTGAGCTGGTCGGGGTGCCGGAGTCGTAAGGCGCGGGGGCAGGTAAGCGGAGTCGCTGGGTGGACGTGTGGGCCGGAGTCGTGGGGTGAGTGGGGTGCGGGGCGGGAGTCGTAAGGCGCGGGGGTCGGGCAACTCGAGTCGCAGGGTGGACGTGTGGGCCGGAGTCGTGGGGTGAGTGGGGCGCGGGGCCGGAGTCGTAAAGCGAGTTATGCGGCAGCCGGAATCGCAATGTGAGCGAGACGGGAAGGCGGAGTCGTATTCGCGGCGTTGCTTCTTTTT
>NZ_BIFH01000053.1 GCF_003967355.1 Embleya hyalina
ATGCACCGACGCGGCCAGTGCTCACGACACCCGGATTCCGGCGTTTCCGCAGGGCCCAGTGCTCACGATCAAGCGGAACCTACACTCACCCAAACCGACACCGGAAACACACCCCGCCCACCGCTCCCCGGCCGACGGCAACTCCACCGCGGGCAGCGAAACACCGGCCGGCACCGTCAATGCCGCCGCCAACAGGACAAGATCCCCCGAGCGCTCGCGATAATCGGCGTGCCGACCGGCCACGAACTCGAAACCCACCAGATCCCAACCCCCCACCAGCAACCGCCACGACACCCCGAGCCCCATCCCGCCACACACTCCCCGATCAACGCCTCACGCCGCTGCGCCGCCGCCCGAGGATCACCGGCGCGCAGCCCTTTGACGAACACCGGACCGGTCGCGGTGTCCACGCGCACGGCCAGGTCGCTGTGATGGCCTCCGTCCACGGGCGTGACCGCGTGGATCGGCCCGGTCAGGGCCTCGATCGCCGAGCACGTACGCACCGGCAACGCGTCCGCAGGAAGCCGACCCTCGTCCATCGAGTCCTCCCGATTGTCCTGCGGACGCCGCCGGTCCGACTCGCCGCAGACGTTGCACGCTGCCGCCCTCGCGGCGCGACGAGGCGACGATCGATTGTCCACCTCGGTCGTGTCGCCCCGGGGTCCGATCCCGGCCGAGTTCGATGCGTCCGGCCGACTGCTGCGGATGCCGACGGCCGCGAAGTTCGTCGGACGCCCACGGCCGCAGGCCACCCGTCCGTATCGCACCGGTGAGCGCTGCGCACCACCGGCGGGTTCGACGTCGAGGGCCCTTCGGCGCGGGTAGGTCGGGGGGGTCCTTCTCGCGGCTCACAGACAACGCGATCGCGGTTTTTCGGACGATGGCAGGCCGCGGCAGCGTCCTGCGTTCCGACCGCGACCTGATCACGGGGTCGAAACGGACTTCGAAAGCTCAGCAGCTCAGGTACTTGACCATTGCGTCGCCGCTATCGGCTGCCGCGCGATAGAAGCCGGTGAGCTTCGCCAGGTCTTGGACGACCCGCGGCTCCCAATCGTCGTGCCATGGGGTGGTGAACTCGAGTTCCTCCACCAACGCGGTCATGCGCCGCGGGGTTCGCGCAGAGCCAGGTTTCGCACGGAGCGCGGCGCAAAGCCTCGGCAGCCGCGGTGACCTGCTCAGGGGTGAGCGTGGTGACGACGGTGTGTTCCAGCGGTCCGCGCCGGTCGGGGCAGCGCACGGTCCGCTCTCCCCGCGAAGACGGGTGCCCGCGACCGGAATGCGCTCGACGTTCGGTGAAGGTCGGAACGTGATCTACCGGGAGTCGTTCAGCCAATCGCCCGGGAGCAGGTCGCGTATTGCGTCGAGGGCTGCTTCGGTGCGGCCGCGGACCAGGAGATCCGTGCCGTCGTCGTCACGCAGGAGCACGTCACGGACGACCTGTTGTTCTTGTGGTGGGGTATTGCCACGTGCGGGCACGACCCGCAGGTGATCGCCGATCTGCGGACCGCACGCCGAGCCTGATGCCCCCGGTCGCCCGCGCGGTGTGCCACGCCGGCCCGGCCGATGGAGAACCTGCGCGTGGCAGGGGCCGAAGCGCCGTGAGGAACACACCGTGCGGGGGTTGACGTTGCCTGCGTTGGCACGCGGTGGAGGGCTTGAGCACCTTCGTCTCGGCGTGGTTCGCGTGTTGCACGAGATAACAACGACGCGATCCGCGACGAGGACGCCGCTCCCCCTGTCCGATTCCCCGGCAGCCTCGTACCGCGCCGGGTCTGCGCGCCCGAACCCGGCCCGCGGCGGTCGGCCGGCCCGATGCCGCCGACACGGCTCGGCGTGATTGCCGGACCTGTCGACACCGAAACAGTTCGCGCCAGTTCCGGCGGGCCTTGCCGAACGTGCTCCAACGTGGATCGGGCGGTGCCGTGCGAAGGTCATCGAAGGCGATCCGCACGGCCAGGTCCACCCACTTGGTCGCGTGCAGCGTCCCGATCACGCTCACCCTGTCCGTGCCCGACAACATCACGTCGGAGATGGGATCGGCCTGCTCGACGTCGCGGACGTGATCCGTCCCCATCCCGACGTGGTGGCGTTCCCGCGTACCGTCGAAGACGAGGACTTCCCGGCCGAGTTGTCGAAGCTTCCGGGCGGGATCGAAGCCCGGGACGCATCGAGGCATACCACGACCGATACGGCATGCGCTGTGTCGGCGAGATCGACATCACCCGGCCGCCCTGGCGCGAGCGCCCCACTACGCTCGTGCCCGTGATCCTCGACCACGTCGCGAACTTCGAACCGGGCGCCGCCGAACGGCGCTTCGAGCAGGGGCGACAGCGGGCACCGGCCAAGGAAGAGGGCGTGTTGGCGCGCCTGCGGGCCCTGCCGGAGGAGGCCGATCGCCTGGTGCGGGCCGGCGTCCTGCACGACCGCGAGGACGTCTTCCACCTCACGTTCGGGGAGTTCCGCGACGCCGTGCGCGAACAGCGGGTGGACGACGATCTGATCCGCCGGCGCAAGGAGGAGTTCCGCTCGTACCACGCGCTCACCCCGCCCACCGTGCTCACATCCGACGGCGAGGCCGCCACGGGGACGTACCGACGCGACGACGTGCCGGCAGGCGCGCTGATCGGCCTGCCGGTCTCCGCCGGGACGGTCGAGGGGCGGGCCCGCGTCATCGTCGACATGGCGCGGGCCGACGCGGAGGCGGGCGACATCCTGGTCACGGTGCACACCGACCCCGGTTGGGCGCCCCTGTTCGTCGGGATCGCCAGCCTGGTGACGCAGGTCGGCGGCCTGATGGCCCACGGCGCGGTGATCGCCCGCGAGGGGGGTCAGTCGATCTGCTGAGCGGTGAGGTTGTCCAGTTTGGCCGCAGGGGTGCCCGTGCCTTCGAGGGTCAGGGTGAATTCGACCTTCGTCTTGGGCGGGACGGGAGCCGATACGCGGGCGAAGCGGATCTCCGCGCTGCCCAGGGTGCCGTCCCTGACGGTTTCGGCGGTGGCGGGGGGAGCGCTGCCGACTTCGTACACGACGTCGTCGATGACAGTGAGGTTCGGCGGGACGGTGAAACGCAGCAGCCATTCTCGCAGAGGGCAGTCCTCCGCGGCGGTCAGCGTGACCTTGTAGGACTTCGCGTCGGCGCCGGTCTGTTGGGAGTCCACCGTCAGTGGAGGCAGCCCGACGCGCACGTTCCGGATGGCGTAGGTGGATCCGCGCTCGTTGGTGGTGGCCGAGAACGCGAGCCTGACGTGGGACGGAAGCCCGGTGAATGTGTCGTTGATCCACTTGGGCTTGGGGTCCTGCGGGTTGTGCCGAACCGTGACTTTCCCGGATCCCGGCGCTTTCGGGCCCGTGGGGGTGAAGTCGACGCGGACGCGGGCCGGTGTCTTCCGCTCGGCGGCGATGCCGGCCGTCACCATGGTGGCATCCCTATAGGCGTACTTGCCCGTGGGGTTCGCCTGTACGGCCGGACCGCGCAGCACCAGCGAGTTCGGCGCGGTGAGGTGCGAGGTGGAACTGGTGCCGACGAGTTCGGTGTTGGAGAACTGCCCCTTCTCGTCGATGCCCACGCCGACGCAGGCACCGGGAACGCCCGCACTGACGGGCTTGTTGAGGTTCGCGTAGCCGAGGGCCGCACCGCCGGCTCCCTGGTGAAAGGTCGCCGTGGCGTCGAAGAGGAAGACGGAGAGCCCTTCGCCGTCGAGGTGGTCGTGCGAGTGCTCGGCGTAGTAGTCGAATTCGACGGTGAAGGCCCGTGTGGTGGAAATCTCGTCGTGGAGCACGGCGGTTCCCAGTCGCTGCCGAATGTCGCCATAGCCCAGGACGAGCCAGCCGCCGGGCAGATCGGTGTCGCCGTAGAACGTCCATCGGCTCGGCGCGATCGTTCCGGAGAAGGTCTCGGTCAGGGGGAAGGTGATGGTCATCTGTTCGTCCTCTTCGTTCTCGGGGCGGGATGGGGGCGGGTGCGTCGTCCGAACGGACCTCTCACGAGCACCATTCGGGCCGGCCGGGGTCGAGGCCGACGGGGATCCGCTTGTCGGGGCGGGGCGGGCCGACGTCGACGGTGAACACGACACCGGGCTCCGGATTCCGGGTGCCCGTCACATACACGTGCTCCGGGTCGTGGACCGTGATCGCGGTCGGGGTGGCGTCGAGGTCCACCCGGGCACGTGGGGCGAGCCCCCCGGTGCTGTCGACGAGCAGGAGTCGGTGGGGGTCGCGGGCCGTCACCAGCAGGGTGGTTCCGTCGGGGGTGATTGCGATGCCGGTGGCGTGGACGGGCGTTCCGTCCCATGTCAGTGACACCGGCGTCGCGGGGGTGATCGTCTTGGCGTCGGGATCGAAGGCGATGCGTACGAGGTTGCCGTCGCCGGCGACGTACCCGATGTGGGGCTTCGCGGCGCCCGGTGCCCAGACCACGCCGGTGGGCTTCGTCGTGAGGGTCGGTGGGGTGGCGGCCACCGTGTTGTGGGTCGTGTCGACCACGTGGAGGGTCGGTGTCGCGACATCGGCCACCAAGACGTAGGGGTGGTCGGGGCTGCCCGCGAGGTGTCGCGGATCGGCGTTCGCGGCGAGGGGCAGGACGGCCGGGACGGGGAAGGCGCCGACGGATCCCTGCTTCGCCTGGCCGCTTCCGGCGTGGCAGGTGTAGAGGAGACAGCCGTCCGGGGAGACTCCGAGGCCGGCGATCGACTCCGATCCACCCACTTTCCGATGGGAGTCGGCCACCAATCCGTAGCCGGTGGCGTCGAGTTCCCAGGCCGAGCCGGGCGCGCTGTCGTAGGACACGTAGAGGGTTCGTCCGCACGGCGACAGGGCGACGCCTTGCGGCTTGGCGGACCCCACCGCGATCGTGTGGACTTCGGGGTTCTCGCCGTCGGGCCCGACGATCGCCAGCACGTTTCCCGCTTCGGTGTTGGCCACATACAGGATTCCGGTGGGCGAGACCCCAGCGGTTGTCGGTCCCTTGACCCCGGAGGCGATGTCGCAAACGTGTGTGGCATCGTCCTGCTCGCCCAACGCGTAGACCGACACGACTCCGTTTTTCTTGCTCGGTGTTCGGGTGACGTAGAGGTGGCGACCGTCGGGGGAGAACGCGATGCCGAACGGGGAAAGCGGCTCCTTGCCCTTGGTGAACTCGACCGCGATGGGGGTTTTCTTGCCCTGGCCGTTGGTGGAGTTCTTGTAGACGACGACCGGCCGCGTGTCGTCGTCCCATAGCGCGCCATAGAGGTGATCGGCATGGTTGGGGTGGACGGCGAGGCCGTGGATATTGGTCTGATCGGTCCACAGCTTCGTGGGATTCTCTCCGAGTTCGTACGCGGTGACGGCCTTCCCGGCTTCGGAGACGTAGACGAACCTGCCGTCCGTGGACGGGAGTACCGTGACCGGGTTGGTCAGTCCGGATAGAACCGTCGTCACCTCCCGTGGGAATTCGTGGTGCAGGGTGACGACTCGCCGACGCCCGGAATCGGCGATCGTCACGTACTCCTTCCGGGAGATCGCCGCGGCGCGGAGATCCGTGCCGGCGCCGAGGTCGATCGGCTCGGCCGGCTCGAGGTCGTCCACGGGGACGACTGCGGCCTTGCCGTCGTCCGTACGAGTGCCCACGTACGACCATCGATCGTCGAGACACGCGACCGTCAGCGGCGTTCCCTTGATCTTCGGACTCGCGGCGTGCAGGGCGTGGAGCGTGGCGTCTCCGCGGCAGGTGACGAGCACTCGCTTCCCGTCGGGGCTCACCGCCACATCGGTCGGATCCTTGCCGACCTGCGCGGTCTCGGCCACCGCGGGATTGGCGAGCACGGTGACGACGCCGCCGCCGGTGTGGTCGGTGACGTGCACGCGTGAACCGTCGTGGTCGAAGGCCACGCCACGAGGGGCCGCGAAGCCGCCGGGGTCGGTAACGATCGCGCACTTCGTGGTGGCGAGGGTGACCGGATCGACGAACGTGATCGTGCGGTCGGTGTGGTCGGCCACGCATACGCGGCCGTCCCGGGAGACGGCGACGTCGATCGGTTGACGTCCGACGGGGACGGTCTTCGGCTGCGTGTTCCGGGGCGCGCCTGTCGTGGGGTCGACGTCCACGACGGACAGACTGTCGGACCCGTAATTGACGACATACAGGCGTCCGGCGTCGGGCGACAGCCGCAGCGCGCGCGGATCGCGGCCCACGCCGATGGCGTCGGGAAGCGCGCTCGGCTTGGCGGGGTCGTGCAGATCGAGGATCGACAGTGTTCCCGCGTCCCGGTTCGCCACATACGCGTACGGCCGCGTCCCGGTGACGAGGACCGCCCCGGGGCGCTTGCCGACGGCCACACAGGGCGCTTTGGCGGGCGGAGTGGCCAGGGGAAGGACGGAAACGGTGTCGTCGCCCCAGTTGGCCACGACGGCATGGGCCTGGTCGGGCGTGAGCGCGATCGCCCGGGGGACGCGTCCGACCTCGACGAATCCCATGTGGGTGAGCGTGCCGGGCTTGGCCGCGTCGAAGACCGCGACTCGGTCGGTGCCGGCGCAGACGACGCACAGCGTTCGCCGATCGCCGGCAACGGACGCCAAGGCGAGGGCAACGGGTTCGGCCCCCGCGGGCAGGTGCACGGGCGCCGGATGGTCGGCGGCGGCATCGAGGTCGACCACGGTGATCGTGTCGGACTGCGCGTCGGCGACGTAGACGTAGCGTCCTCCATCGACGGACAACGCGCAGGGCCCGACGCCGACGGCCACCGCCACCGGCTTGCCGTCGCCCGACGCGAAGTCGATCACGCCGAGCTCGTTCGACCCTCGGTTGGGCACGAGCAGTCTCGTTGTCGTCATCGCTTCCTCCATTCGACCGTTCGATGTGGGGCGCGGCGCGGCGGGCGGCAACTCATGGGTCCAGCACCGTCATTCGGTGCTCGAACGAGAAGACCGTCTCGTCGTCGTCGCAGGCCAGCGACTGCATGGGCAGGTCCGTGCGGCGGGCGCCGGTGATGGGATCACAGGGGTACAACCGGACGGCGGCCACATGGCGGACGGCGGGGAGGGCTTCGAGCAGGCGGAAGGCATCGCCGGCGTGCACGGTGCGGCCCAGTGGCCAACCGGTGTGGTCCGGCCCGCCGTTCACGGGGTTGAAGTGGGCGTACAGGGCATGGGCGGCGTCCTCGGCCAGGCGGTCGCGTTCGGAGACGGTCGTCCACGGTTGGGGGACGAGGTCGGCTTCGACGACGATGCCGAGATAGCGGGGCGGTTCGAGCCACAGCGGGACGCCGGGGGCCTGTCGGGCCTCCAGAAACAGGCGCAACCGGTCGCGGGCCTCCGGCGACGGGCTCAGGGAGGGATGGGGGATGCGGCCGGTCGGATCGGGTGTGGCGGCGGGGATCAGCAGGAGGCGGACACCACGGCGAACGACGCCGGCGCCGGTGGCACCATCGGCACCACCGGTCGCGGGTTCCGGATTGCGCGCGCCGACGACGTCGGGCGGCGCGGGCTGCGTCAGCCGATCGATCTCGCCGGGGCCGACGTTGCCGGCGGCTCCCCGGGTCGTGCGATACGCATCGACGGTGACGACGGCACCGGCCGGGGGGACCTTGCCGTGTTGCCGACCGGCCTCGGTGGTGCCCGGGGACCAGGGGCCGAAGATCACCTGCCCGGTGGTGTGGTCGACGACGACGTGTTCGTCCCCTTCCCCGGAGTCGGCGAAGTCGGGCACCGCGTTCCAGGGTTTGCCGTCGACGAGGATCCGCGGCCGGGGGTCGTCGCAGACGCGCGCGTCCAGCAGTGGGAAGACCTGCCCGGGGCGACCGTCGGAGGTGAACCGCCGGTCGCGGGCGCCGGGAGACGTCTGGACGGCCGGGACGGGGTCGGTGTCTCCGGTGTCCCAGGCGACCACATAGCCCGTCTGGGCGGTGCGTCCGGGATCGAGGACCTGAACCGCCAATGTCGGTGGGGGGTTCGGGCCGTCCCAGTCGAGGGTGTGCCGGGCACGGGCGTCCAGGGGAACCCGGATCGCGCCGTTCGCGTCGGGGACGGCCGCGACGTAGGCGCACCGGTCGATGTCCCACCACAGCCGACCCGCTTCCGGGCGATACACCGACACCGCCACGCGTCGCGCCGGGGTGGAGGCGTCGGTCACCGTGACGCACAGGCTCAACGCGTCCGTGTCCGGGTGTTGGGGGACGGAGACGGTCGCCAGGATCAAACCCATGGGTTCCTGGATGCCGGCAAGATCGTGCGCCGCCGTCAGCGTCGACGTCGGCTGCCCTGCGGTGAACAGGTCACCGGTGTTCGCCGCGCCGCGGTTCAGGAGCAACGGCGTGACGGTGGTCGCGGTGGTGGCGGCGTGCCCGCTCGAATCCTGGGTCGTCTCGAAGACGATGCCGCCCGCCGTGCTCACCCTGGTGCCCTTGGGCACCGCACCCGAAGTGCCGCGGCGGCGGGTGAACACGATCGTGGTGGTCGCCGGGCGCCAGACCGCGTACGCGTGCGCGGGGTCCAGGATGCCCGCGGCGCCGGGCGCGTAGTGCACCCGGGCCATGCCGGCGCCCGCGTCCAGGGCGGTTTGCTCGTATTCGCCGGGGGTTACGGCGCGTCGGGGGAAGGTGCGGCCCAGGGGCTCGCGCACGGCGCACGCGTTGGGGGTCTCGGCGTCGATGCCGCCGACGGCCGGCAGCGGGTTGGTCACCGTGGAGACGCCCGGTACCGGGCGCGGCAGCGTGGTGATGGTGCGGGCGGCGACGTTTCCGCAGGTGCCGCCGCCCGTGAGGTGGTGCGGTACGCGGACGACCGCCCCTCGCGGCAACCGGGCACCGTGTCGGCGGGGGCCGGAGTCGGTTCTGGCGACGGCGGCGAACACGGCTTCGTCGGTTCCGGGGAGCACGCTGAAGTGGCGGTCCTCGGGGCCGGAACCGGCCAGGGAGTCGACGTGGATCCACTGTTCGGTGCGGTCGCCGAGCACGACGAGAGCGGTGAGCACGCCGGCGGTGAGCAGAGGCGGGTGGGCGAACCGCAGGCATTCGTCGTCGATGCCGGCCGCGGTGCCCAGGGTCCCGTCGGCCACCCAACGGGCCTGCGCCGCGCCGGTGGTCGGGTACATGTCGGCTCGTGGCCGCAGACGCCTGACGAAGCCGCCGCCGAGGGTGTCGGGCCGATCGGATCGGAAGCGCAGGAGGCCGACCTGTGTCCGATCCAGGTCGAGGTTCAGGTCCATGTCGGGAAGCCGCAGCCGAACGGCGGCCGGGTACTGGTCGGCCGGCACATCCACGACCACGGTGCCGGGGCGACCCATCGCGTCTCCGGCGTCCGATACGTGGCGGCAGTCGACCCAATGCCTGCCCTGCCAGGTCTGCCAACGGCCGGGCCCGAAGCCGGCGCCGGGCTCGTCCGCGTCGACGTCCAGCACGACACGTGCGCCGGGCGTCGTCTGCGACAGGACGACGAGCGGGTACGCCTCGACCCCGGGATCGTCCGGTCCGAGAGCCACCGGTGGGGAGCCGGGGAAGGGATGGAACGCCCCGGCGAATGTGCCGTTCACCTCCCGCCCCAGGAAGAAGCCGGTGGCGACGGCCGCACACGGCGTGTGGGCGACGTCGGCGAGTGTGGTGAACACGGCGGTGTCCTCGCCCGCGGGTCTGGTCGCCACCTGGGTACCCGCCGGGATCGTGACCGGCCCGAGGTCCGCGGCGAGTTCGAACACCAGGCCGGCCGTGGCGGCCGAGGCGGGTCGGGAACGGATGCCGAGCAGCCCCAGCACCCTCAGCCGGTGGAGTTCGGGGGCGCGGTCGACGCGGTCGCGCAGGAGTTCGGCCATGTCGACGAACGTCTCCAGTACGGCCAGACCCGGCTCTCGGCGGTCGGCGCCGGTCCAGGTGCCGCCGAGGTCGCGGGGCAGGCGGGCCCGGACGGCGGCGACGGCATCGGCGAGCAGGCCCTCACGTGCGCGTGTGACCGACGGGGACGGCGGGGAACTCACGCGATCACCCCCCACCGCGCCCGCCGACTGTGCGGCCGGCCGCCTGCGCGCCGGTGGTCGTCACCGCCACGGTGGGCGACAGATGGGCCGGACAGTGGGCGTCGACCAGGCGGGCGAGTCGCCGTTGCGCCTGCCGCTCGTCGGCGTCGATCCGCAGCGTGACCCGGATGGTGCCGCCCCCGGCGTCCTGGTCGTCGACGGTCAGCGCGGCCGGCGACCAGCCGTACACGGCCTCCGCTTCGAGCAGCAGCGCCGCCACGGTGCCGCGACGGGCGAGCAGGCGCGGGGCGAGGTCGATCGCCGTACGCACCTGCTCCTCGGTCCAGTCGGGCTCGGTCCGGGCCCCGGAGATGTGCGCGAGCCAGGCCAGCCCGGGAGCGGGGCAGCGCCACGGGTCGAAGACGTCGGCCATCGCGTCCAAGCGCTCCTCCAACGGATCGGTCAACGCGTCGATGGCCGCCGCGAACGCCGAGGTGACGGGGTCGGCGGCATGGATCGCGGGTAGATGACCGTACGAACTCGCGGCGAGGGTCGTCGTGTTCGGGTCGGGGCACATGGTTGGGGGCTCCGTCGGGTCAGATGTCGGATTCGGTGGCGACGTCGACCTCGCACAGCCGGGGCAGGCCGTGCTCGGGCAGGGTGACGACGTCGACCCGCGCGCCCCGAGCACGCAGCATCGTGTCGACCACGCGGTGGATCTCCGCGACGTCCTCCAGCGCGGAGAACACGTCCGCGGTGTGCACGGGCCGCCCCCATGGCCATCCCCGACCGTCGGGCCCGCCGACCCGAGGGTGGAAGTAGGCGTGCAGGCGACGGGCGACGATCTCCCGCACGTCCGAGACGCCGTCCCACGGGCGCACCGTCACATGCACGTCGAAGGACACCGGGGCACATCCCCCCACGGTCACGTGTTGGCCCAGCATGCGGGTGGATTCGACGCGGGACCGGGCGGCGCCGACGAGTTCGCCGGGCGGGTGCGCCTCGTCGGGGCCCGGTGACGTGGTCGGATCGGCGGCGGAGGCGGGCACGAGCGACACGCGCAGGCCGCGTTCGTCGGGGCATCGGGTGGCGGTGGCCGTGCGGTCGCCCTTGAGGAAGTGAAAGGTGTCACCGACCACGACGACCGCGTCCGGGGAAGATCGGAACACCCGGGGAAGGGCCGGGAAGTCGACCGCGATCGTGGAGACGACGGGCGCGCCGGTGGGGGTGAGCTTCCGGTTCGCGTAGCGCGCGGGGCAGTGACAGTAGCGGTCGTCCACGAAGAAGAAGAGGTCAACGGCATCGCTCCCGACGGCCGGTTGCACGCACGCGGCGTCCAGGCCCCGCGTGAACGGTTCGAGGTTCGGCACCAGGTCGGTGATCGGCCGCTGCGTCGCGTCGTCGTTCCATCGGTAGTGATCGCCCAGCGACCACAGGAAATGGCTCGGTTCGAACCAGAGGACCGCGTCGGCCCGGGCGAAGGGCATCTGTGGGTGTTCGACGTGCTTCCCGTCCAGGGTCGACCGGATGCATGTCCCGGCGGAGACCAATACGACACGTTGCTGGTCCACCGCCCAGGCGGTATCCACACGGGAGGGGCGAGGCGGGGTCTGGAGGGCGACCGGTACGGGATCCGCCGGCGCCGGTTCCTCGGGGCCGACACGCACGCGGGCCAGGAGCGGGAGGTCGTCCAACACCCGTTCGAGGTCGGCGGCGGTCACCGCGCGAGCGGGCGGCGTCAGGTCGAGGCGGGCCCGTCGGAGGGCCTGGTCCACGTCCTCCGCGTCCGCGCCCGGGGACAGGATGCTCGTGATGACGGCCTCGACGTCCGAGCCGGTCAGGATCGTGCCGACGGACAGCGCCCCGGGGCTGCCGACACCCACGCGGTACGCGGCCGTGATCACGGCGCCGCGAGAGGGGACTCCGCCGTGTCGACGCGCCCCCTCGGCGTACGGAACCCGCGGCCCGAACACGACCTCCCCGCACGCGTCGTCCCAGATGTGCACCCGGTCGTCGACCCGTCGGCGGGCGAACGTCGGCACCACACGCCAGGGTTCGCCGTCGACGGCCACACGAAGGAACGACTCGTCGGGATCGAGCGGGTGATCGGGCCGATGCGGACGCCGGCCGGCGGCGAAGCGCTGGCCGGGTTCGCCGGTGGAGACGCCGAGCGTTTCGTGCACGCGCCGCAGGCAGGCGGCCTCGGCGAGGGTGTCCTTCGCCGCCGCCAGGGCCGTGGTGGTGTACAGGACGAGGCCGTCGGCGGTGGTGAGCGGGGTGTCGGCGGGCAGCGCGGTCTTCGGCGGGCGGGTGACGCGCAGGCGCACCCGGGTGGGTGACGCCGGCGCGGGCGCGATGCCCATCAGCCGCAACAGGCGGGCGCGGACGGCGGGTGTGGTGCGGTCGACCCGGTAGAGGAGTTGGTCGACGCGTTGGGCGCAGGCCTCGATGAGGGTGATGCCGGGGTCGGAGACGTTGTGGTCGGTCCAGCCGGGGGCGCGGTCGGGCAGGGTGCGCTTGGCCGCGTCGACGAGCTGTTGAAAGGGGGTGTCGTCCAGGTCGGGCAGGGTGGGCCGGTCCACGTGGGGTCACCGTCCGGGGTTCGGGGCGGGGGCGGAGGGCGCGGTGTAGAAGGGGTAGACCAGGTTGCGGGGTTGGTTGGTGGCGCGCGGGCGGTATCGGATGTCGAGGTAGAGCACGTCGGGCCGGTCGGGGTCGACGCTGACGAGGACATCGTCGACGTCGACGCGGGGTTCGAAGCGTTCGAGGGCGGTGCGCACGTGGGTTTCCGCCTGTGCGGCGGTGGCGGCGTCGTGGGGGTCGAAGACCAGGCCGTGGATGGCGCAGCCGAATTCGGGTCGCATGGGGCGTTCACCGGGGACGGTCGACAGGATGAGCGTGATGGACTGTTCGATGTCGGTGATGCCGTCGGCGGTGGCGATGCGGCCGTCGCGGGTGATGGTGGCGGGGTGGGCCCAGCCGGTGCCGATGATGTCGTCCTGGTCGGTGTTCACGGGGTCAGGCCTTTCCGATGTCGACCCGGCTGCCGACGATGGCGACGCGGTCGGTGGCCTTGAGGCGGATGTTGGCGGCCTCGAACTCGAGGTCGCCCGTTCGAGTACGCACGTGCAGGGCTCCGGTGCGGCCGTCCAGGCGGAGCTCGACGGCGTGGCCGCCGGTGCCGGTGGTCAGGACGATGGCGGCGTCGCGGCCGTCGAGGTGGATGGCGGTCCGTTTGTCGCGGGGTCCGGCGTCGAGGGCGACGGCGGTGTCGCGGCGGTCGAGGAACAGGCGGGCGCCGGTGCCGTCGGCCGTCTCGGTGGTCAGGCGCACGCCCTGGAGGCCGTTGTCCTGGGTGAGGAGTTCGACGCGATCGCCCGCGCGGGTGGCCCAGGAGCAGCGGTTGATCCGCCCCTGCTCGTCGAAGCGGGCCGGCGTGTGGTCGAGGGGGCGGTCGACGCCGTTGTGGAGGCCGCCCAGGACGTACGGGCGGTCGAGTCGGCCGTGTTCGAAGCCGACCAGGACCTCGTCCCCGACGGCGGGGCCGAACATGCCCGCGTTGCCCGCCGGTTGCAGGACGCGGACCCAGTCGGTGAGGTAGTCCTCGGACAGCCACGGCAGTTTCAGGCGGACGGCGCCGTACCCGTCCCTGTCGGGCTTCTTGACGTCGTCGACCTGCCCGACGGCGACTCCGGGTGCGTGCATGGGCGGGGGCGGCGGGACGACCGGGGTCGGCCGGGGGCCGAAGGTGAGGTGGGTGGTGAGGGGTTGGTCCTCGGTGCACAGGTGGCGGCAGCGGGTGAGGGTGTACCGGCCGGTGAAGGGGGTGCCGGCGCCGGCGAAGGTCACCGGGTCTCCGGCGCGCAGTGTGGGGGTGCCGGAGATCTGCGCCTGCCACGTGGTGGAGGAGGCGGCCCGGTCGGCGGCGAGGGCCTTGGCGGCGTGGGTGGTCTCGGCGCGGGTGGTGTAGGGGCGGGCGGCGACGAGGAGGCGGGGTGGTTCGGGGTCGGCGAACGCGTGGACGAGGGTGCCGGCGGTGGTCGGGGTGTCGAGGCGGGTGCTGGTGGCGACGTCGACGCGCGTGCTCACGGCGGACTTGGTGTGGGGGTCCCAGCCGCGGACCTCGATCGCGGCGACCTGGCCCTGGGCGGACAGGGTGGCCTCCAGGCCCCGGAGGATGCGGTCGTGGGGCAGCACCCGGCGGGGCGTGGGCGGGGTGGGCGGGGGTGCGTCGCGGGCGGGTCGCGGAGTGCGCAGCGCGATCTCGCCGTGGGCGATCGCCAGGTCGAGGCCGCGTTCCTCGGCGAGGTGGAGCAGGAACTCGCGGTCGGTGAGGTTGAGTTGGTCGAAGCGGCGGCGAAGGCCCGGGTCGGGGTCGTCGACGCGGCCGACCTTCAGCGCTCCGCCGGCCGTCTTGTGGCGGCCGACCACGGTCTCGACGATCTCTCGCAGGGTTCGGTCGGCGTAGGCCTCGACGCGTCGGCCGCGGTCGAGGCGGTGGTCGAGGCTCTTGGCCCACAGCAGGGTGAACGTGCCGGGGGTCTCGCCCGTGTGCGGGTCGTCGGGGACGACGCGGGTGCCCAGCGCGATGATCTCGCCGGTGAACAGGGGTGGGGCCGAGGGGGTGTCGGCGCGGGCGGCGGCGTCGACGTCGACGGTGATGGTCAGGGGGCCCGCGACGCGGGCGTGCTTGTGGTCGAGTACCGAGCGGCCCTGTTCGTCGCGAAAGACCAGGCAGGTCTGGTCGGGTTCGCCGATGGCGCTGTCCACCCAGGCGGTGACCAGTTGGCGGTGCAGACCCGGATCGGGTTTCCCGCCGCCGAGGGTGAGGTTCCAGCGGGCCGCGTGGGGGGCCGATTCCCGTTCATGCACGGGCGGGCTCCTCGTCGTCTCCGGGCGCGGGCAGGAGCAGCAGGGTGCCGGTGGTGAGGCGGCGGGGGTCGTCGATGTCGTTGGCGCGGGCGATGCGGCGCCACCGGGTGGGGTCGCCGTAGACGCGCCAGGCCAGGAGGGGGAGGCTGTCGCCGGGTTCGAGTCGGTGGGTGGTGGGGCCGGTGGTGGAACGGCTCGTCGGGTTCTGTCCGGCGACGGTGCCGCCGACCTCTTCGAGGGTGAGCTCGCAGGTGGCGCGCAGGGGCATGCCGTCGGCGGCGAAGCGGGTGTAGGTGGCGGAGACGTCGGTGACCAGGGCGTAGAAGGCGACGGTGCGCGAACGTCCCCATTCCAGGCGGACCCAAGGCGGTGAGGCGGGCGGCACCGCGGCGCTGTGCGGCGTGGGGTGGCAGCAGGCGAGCAGGAGTTCGACCCGGTCCTGGACACCGCCGCGACGGCCGTCGTCGTCGAACAGCGCGCTCATGCGCAGCACACGCGGGGACGTACCGACATATTGGGCCGGCGCGATGTCGGCGCCGGAGGGCGTGCTGACGCGGTGCCAGGTGGCGTTTTTGGTGACGGTGATGCGGTCGGGGTTGAAGTGCAGGTCGATGCGGTGGATTCGGGCGCCGGGGGTGGTGCCGGGAGCGGTGGGGGGTTCGTGGACGGCGAGGTGGGCGCGGACCGGTGTGGCGGCGAGGGCTTCGAGCACGGGGATTCTCCTCAGAGAGTCACTTCGACGAAGCCGTCGTGAGTGATCTCCAGGGTCTCGCGGGCGGGTTGCGACTGGTCCGCGTCGAACGAGGGACCGCTCCAGCGCACCGGCAGCACGTTGGCGAGCACCCACCGGATCAGCGGCCGCCGGTCGGGACCGAGGGCGACGATCTGCCCGGGAAGGCCGAGGGGTTGGCGGATCTGTTGCCGCATCCACAGCCACACGAGGGTGGTCTGGCGGGTGAGGGGCCGGGTGAGGACGACGTTGGTGTAGCGCATGCGGGTGGGCAGGTGCCATACGTGGTCGTTGAGCCCGCCCTCGGTGTGCTCCTCGCTGTCGAGCACGCATCCCAGTCCGTCGCAGCCGGTGAAGGAGCCCAGGTCGCTGTCGCCGACGGAGATGTGGAACAGGGAGCTGACGGCGAACGGCTCGGAATGCACGGTAGGTCTCCCGGTCGGGACGGGCGGTGTGGACGGGGGGTTGGCGGCCGGGGCGGTCGCCGCGTTCTTCGCGGTGGGGACCGGGACCGGCACCCGGGCGGTGCGTGCCGGCGAGGTGAGCCGGAACCGGTCGTCGCCGTCCGGCGGTTGCTTGTTGGTACGGGTGGCCGGGTGCGCGCGCGGGCCGGGCTTGGCGGACTCGGTCGCCGGCCGGGTGCGGGCGCCGGTCGCCGCTCGTCGGTTGCGCCGGCCGGTGGCCCATCTGCGCGGATCGGGGCGGGAGTCGGCGTTGCGCCGCCACGCTTCGTGGAGGTCGTCATCGGGGTTCCTCCGCGCGGCTCCGGAAGGGGGTGAGACCGGCAGGGACGGGATGGCGGCGCGGCGCGCTCAGTCCGTGCACGGCACGGGCCACGATCTCGGTGTGGTGGCGGGCGATTTCGTGGGCGAGCGCGGCGGCGTCCGCAGGTGGGGAGGACGCGGGGGCCGCGGCGGCGGTGGTTGGTGTGGCGACATGGGGCGTTGCCGGGCGCGCCGGGGTGGCCACGGCGCTCGTGGGTGTGGGGGAGTGGGGCATCGGGTCTGCGGGCGGCGGGGACAAGGGGACGGCGGTCGCCGGAGGGCGGTCGATCGGGCGGCCCAATCGACCGGCACCGGGGAGGTGGGCGGCGGGTTGGGTGCCGGCGGCGGGGGAGTGGTCGTCCGGGCGGGTCCGGTGGTGCCGGGCGTCGAAGGCGGGTCGGACGCGGGCGTGGGTACCCGGAGGCGCCTGGTGTCGGGTGAGCGGGTCGTGAGGGGTGCCGACAGGGTTCGTGCGCGGTGATGGATCGGCCGGATCGGCGTGGCGCGCGATCGGCGAGGGCGATGTGCCGAGGTGTGCCGGGAGGTCGATTCCGGTCGCGGTGGTGTGGGCCGAGTCGTGTCGGCGGCTCGGCGCCGGGCCCCGGAGTTGCGGCAGGGTCGCCGCGGCGGGGGCTTCCCGTGCGGTTGCGGCGCGGGATGCGGCAGCCGGGTGTCCGGGGTGGACGGGTGCCGATTGCCCGAGCGGCGGAAGGGCGACGCGCGCATCTCGGTGGGCCGACTCGCCCGGGTGGTCGGCGCCTTCGGGGACGGTCGGAGTGGCGAGCGGTCGGAGTGGGATCGTGTATCCGGGATACGCGGACGATGAAGGCGCAGCGAGCGAGTCTCGGCGGGTTGCAGACTCGACGGCGTCGAGTTCACGCCGGGGAACGGCGGGGGAAACGATCGGTTCGCCCGATCCGGCGTGCGCGGTGGGGGCGTTGCCCGGGAGGTAGGGCGCCGAGCGCGGGGGCGCCGGGTGCTCGGTCGGAGGGGTGCTGTGCGCGTGCCGGGTGGGAGGATCGCCGTCGGTTTCGTGTTCGCTTCGGGGAACGGCCGAAGGGCCGACCGATTCGCCGGACTCGGCGTGCGCGGTATGGGTGTTGCCGGGGGCACGGTGCGCCGGGTGCGTCGACACCGCGTATTCGGGCGGCGGAGGGGCACCGCACGTGTGCCGGGTGGGAGGATCGCCGGCGGCTTCGCGTTCGCTTGGCGGAACGGCCGAGGAGCCGACCGGTTCCCACACGTCGGCGTGTGGGGCGAGGGCGTTGTCCGGGGAAAGGAGCGACGGAGGCGTGCCGTGCGCGTGTCGCCGGGTGAGGGGCTCGGCGGGGCCGTCGTCTGCGCGTCCGGGAGTTGCCGGACCGGCGGTCGGGCCTCGGGGGTCGTCGTGTTCCGTATCCGCCTGCGCCAACGAACGGATGTCGTTTCGCCGTTCGTTCGGCGTTGTCGCGCCGCGAAGGTCGGTTGCGTCGGTGTGCGAGTGCGCGGGCGTCCGAGCGTCGAGCCGCGTGGCGTCCACCGGCAGTGAATACCCGGGATCCGGTTGCGGGCAGTGGGCGGGGCCGTATACCGGGCGTGGGCCGGGGTGCGACGGGTGGTCGTGCGCGAAGGTGAGCTCTGGGGTGCCGAATTGCCCGAAAGGTCGTCGGGCGGGATCGACCTCGACGGATGTCTCGCGCGCACCGGCCGCAGCACGAAGGCCGCCATCGCGGGTGCTCGGGGCGGACGTGTCCACGTGCGCGGAGCCGGCGTGCGAAGGCCGCCGGTTCTTCCCTCCGGCGTGGTGGTCGGCCGGGTCGTCATGGAAGTCCCGGTGCCAGTCGGTGTGTTCGTCGGTGTATGCCGGGGACACAGGTGCGACGTCCGGCGCGGGCCATCGATCGCGGGCCGTCGGGTCCGATGCGTGCGCGGGCGCCCCACCGTGTTCACGACATGCGGCGGTCGTCGGGGCAGTCGGGTCGTCGTGACCGGGCCCGATGGTCGACGGCGGGAGCGGTGTGCCATCGGGTGCGGCCATCGTGCCGGAATGGCGGGGCGATACGAGGCCGCCCGCTTCGCCGGGATGGCGCAAAGGCGTTGCCTGATCGGCCGCCACGAAGGCATCCGACTCGTCGTCCGGGCCGGACGCCGGCCACAGGTCGAGCAGCGCGCGGCACGCCGACAGCGGGATCGCGCGCGGCAGTGGTCGGCTCGTGGTCGTGACCGTCGGGGCGGGGGTCCACGCGACCAGGTCCCTGCGCAGCGCGGCCAGCGGGCCGAGTACGAACCCTCGGGGCGTGAGCGACCCGGGCGGATCATCGCATCGCGACATCGAAGCGGGGACGGGCCGCGCAGGGCGGCGGCGTTCGGGGGCCACGGGTCACGCTCGCTCGTGGCCGGTCGACGTGAGTTCGGCGATCTGACGCACCCAGTCGCGGCGCTCGTGGTGGGCCAACGAAAGGATCTCTGCGCGCGACCAGTGGAAGTGCCCGGCGATGCGGGCGCTTTCGCGCAGCAGTACGGCGACGGGGTGCGTCATGCTTCCCCCAGGCGTTCCCGCGCGGGTTCGGGGACGGTGAAGGTGATGCCGCAGCCGGGACAGGCCATCGCGCTGTGCGTCTCCTCCAGGCCGTTGACGCGGCGATACAGGCTCTGGAGGTGGGCGAGGTCGGCGGCGAACATCCGCTCGATGACACCGGCGTGGATGTCGGCGACCGTCCCCAACCGGGTGACGACGAGGCTGAGCAGCACGACTCCGAGGTAGGCGGGATTCTCCCGGACCCGTTGATCGATCAGCGGGGACAGTTCGTCATGGGCGGTGGCCAGGCGCATGGTGCCCGTGCGGTGCACGGCGCCGTGGTCGTCGACGTATCCGTGGGGCAGTTCGAAGTCGAACGTGGTGCGCAGGCCCGTGGTCGTGGGGTTCGACACCGGTTCGGGTCCTCTCGGTGAGTGGGGCGGGCCGGGGGCGTTCACCGGTGGGGGTGTCACTTGACCGTGTACGTGCAGTGGCCCAGAACGGGTTGGTCGTCGCACACGAACCACAGGTCCTTGTCACCCTTTTGGGCCGGGGAAAGCACGCACATCCCCCGGGGGCCGAGCTTGACCGGGACGCTGTCGGTGACGGGGTAGGTGTCGTTGTCGGCGGCCGCGACGCGATGGACGCCCTTTTCGGTCGACACCCACACGGCACTCGTCTTGGCCTCCGCGACCACCCGACGAGGCGCCCCGATCCCGGCGGGGAGTTGGACGTCCTCCCATTCGTCGTTCGTCCGAACGCGCAGGATCGCCGGCCCCCCACCGCCATCCGTCTCGGTCGCGAGGAACCACAGGTGTCGTTTACCGCCGACCTCGGTGACGGCCACGTCGACGGGAAGCCGGTCGCCGATCTCGATGGGGGGTTCCCAATGGCCCTTCGTTCGCTCCCGGAGCTGGTTCGCGTTGCTCTTGACCGCACGGTCGCGGTCCTGTGACACGACATAGATGTCCAGGTTGGTATCGGAACCGATCAGACAACCTCCGCACAAACGTCCGTAGTCGGGGAGGTCGGACACGCTGATCTCCTTGAGCTTCATGTCGCCGGTGTCGCTCTTGGCGAGCGGCGCGTACCAGATGGTGGGTGAGGCCAGGGAGTGGCTGAGGACGCCGATGTGGGCTTCTTCGGCATTGGGTTTGCCGTAGGTCGCCACGTCGACGACCAGTGGGCTGATCTGGACTCGTGTGTCGGGATAGGGCTTGAGCGTGGCCGTCTTCGAGTCGTCGATCAGGCTGTAGAGCGGCGCCTCGTCGGTGGAGCCGCGCGGCACGGCGATCCACATGCGGTTGCCCTGGTTCTTGCGGGGATCGCGGACGATTCCCGCGGCGCTGGAAGGCGCGTTCCTGGTCAGGTAGACGCGCTTTTGCGGGAACGCCGAGTCGACGCCGACGACGCAGGCCTGGTTCTGCACGGTGATCCACAGCATGCCGTTTTCGGCCAGGGCGACGGAGTCGAGGTTCCCGGTGATCCGATCCGCGAGCGAGTACAGCGCCTTCAGTTTGTTTGTCATGGGCGTCTCCTGGTGTCGACGAAGGAAAAACGTGGGCAACCTCAGGTGGTGGTCGTGCCCACGGCCGCCGCGATCTGGGTGACGCGGAAGATGACGAACTCGGCGGGCCGCACCGGGGCCACGCCGATCTCGCAGACCACGCGACCCTCATCCAGATCCGTCTGCGTGTGGGTGTCGGCGTCGCACTTGACGTAGAAGGCCTCCGCCGCGGTGCGACCGAACAGCGCTCCGGCGCGCCACTGATCGGTGAGAAACGCCGCGACCGCGTGCCGCAACGACGCCCACAGCCGCTCGTCGTTCGGCTCGAACACGGCCCACCGCGACGACGACAGGATCGAGTCCTCCAGAAAGCACACCAGGCGCCGCACGTTGACGTACCGCCAGTCCCGGGTGTCCGAGAGGGTGCGCGCACCCCACACCAACAGGCCCTGTCCGGGGAAGACCCGCAGGCAGTTGACGCCGGCGTCGTTGAGGGGCTGTTGGCGGGCGTCGCCGAGGTGGTCCAGCGGTTCGCCGACATCGCGCAGGCCGACGTTCGCCGGGGCCTTGAACACCCCGCGAGCGGCGTCGGTGGACGCCCACACGCCGGCGATGTGTCCGGACGGCGGTACGGCCCGGGTGCTGTCGCCGTCCAGGCCCGGGACGCGTACCCAGGGGTAGTAGAGGGCGCCGAAGGCCTTGTCGACGTCGTCGGTCCCGAGGGGTCCGGCGAAGTCCCTCAGGGCCGCGTCCCAGGCGGAGGTGAGCGGATCGGGGGTGGGAGGGCCGTCGAGGACGGCGAGGCGGTTGCCGGCCCGGTGGCAGTGGGCGACGACGTCCTTCATGAGGCTTTGGGCCGCGGTGCGGATCCGAGGGGCCCTGCTGTCGGCCAGAGCCCGGGCGGCGTCGGCTCTGACCTGCTCGGCATGGACGGCTTCGCCACGAGCCTTGACGGCTTCCCGGAGCACCTTGTCGGCGTCGGATTCGGCCGTTTGGGCTGTGAGCAGCGCCTTGCCCCGCTCGGCTTCGGCGGTGTGGAGCCGAGTCCGACTGTCCTCGAGTTCGGTCTGCCGAGCATGGAGGGGCGTTCCCAGTGAGGCGACGAGATCTTCGGCTCTTCTCCGGGCGATCAACGCCGCATCGCACACGTCGTTCGCCGTCTTGGCGTTGTCGGTCGCGACGTCGACAGCGCCTTCGGCGGCCTTCACGGCTTCCTGCGCCGCGTCGGCGATCGCTTGGCCGGCCTTTTTCACGTCGCCCTGGGTGACCTTCTTGGCGTCGTCGGCCTTTGCCGCCACGTCGTCGAGCGCGGTGACGACCTCCGCGACGCCCTTGACCCTTTTGGCGGCTCTCAGGGCGGCAGTCACCGCGCCGAGGACATCGTCGGCGGCGTTCTCCAGCGCTTCGGCCTTGGAGGTCGCAGTGGCCGCCTTCGCCTTCTCGCCTACCGCCTTGACCGCGTCCTGCACCTTCTGGACGGCCTTCACCTCGGCGGTGGCCTCATCGTCCGCCTGTGACTTGGCGGTGTGGTCCTCGACGGCCTTCGCCTTGGCGGATTCGGCCTCGTCGAGGTCCTTTCGGGCGGCTTCGACGCGAGCTTCGGCGTCTTCGACCGCCGCGGTCGCGGTGGCCACACCGTCATCGGCTTCGACCTTGAAGGCGTTCGCCAGTTCGACGGCTTTTTCGACCTCCCGGGCCCTCTTGGCCGACTCCGCGGCCGTCTTGGCCTTGGCTTGTGCCTCATCCGCGGCCTTGTCCAGGGCCGATTGGAGGTTCCTGGTATCGCTGTTGTCGACACCGAACGGATTTCGCTGCGCGATGTCCCAAAGGACCGGCACCGCAACCATGTTGACGTCGTGCACGGTCGTCAGCCCCGCCAGTCCCGAACGCTTGGTCGCATCGCCCGTGAGGGTGACCGCGTTGTCGTCGAGGATGCCTACATAACAAAGGGTGCCGCCGTTCGCGAAGAACGCGTACACCGCCTCGGCCAACAGCAACCACCGTTCCTGCTGCGCGGTCGCCTTCCTGCCGGTGGTCGGGTCGGACTGCTGCGCCCGGATCTTGTCGAGCAGGACGTCGACGTCGTACGCCGCCGCGAACGTGGACCAGCCGCGTACCGCCTGCGGTTGTGCGCGCCGGCGCCGCTCGGCCTCGGCGTCGTCCTTGTGTCTGTGTTCCGTGTCGAGATAGGCGTAGCCGAGGAAGGCGGGGGTGGAGGTGCCGACGCCGGTGACGATGCGGATGCCGCTGGAGTATTCCTCGAGGTAGACGCCGGGGGCGCGCAGGACGTTGGGGCTCATGGGGTGGGTCCTTCGGTCGGGCGGGGGCGGCTATTCGACGGTGAGGTCTTCGTAGGTGATCGTGACCTGTTCGGTGGCGGCACTCGCGTCGCCGGCGCCGAGGGTGGGTCCCTGCCAGCGCGAGGCCCAGGCGTTGGTCAGATGGATGCGCCGGACGGTGTTCTTTCTGGCGTCCTTGAGCGAAATGCTGATGTTCTGGCGAGCCTTGTCGAGGTCGGCGTCGACGAGGGTGGCCTTGATCCAGTCGGTGAACGCGGTGCTCTTGTCCATACCGCGGGTGACGGTGATCTCGCCGGAACGCCGGGCACCCGGCTGCTTGCGGATGACCAGTTCGCCGCTGGGGGTGACCTGCCGGGTCTCCACGACGTCCTGTTCCAGGGTCAGGCCACCGACGTCGCGAACGGTCTCGACCTGGAACTTGCCCAGTTCGATGGCGAAGGTGTGGCTGGAGAAGACGTCGCCGTTGAGCATTGCGGCGGATCCTTTCGTAGACGCTCACGAGGCCGAACGCGGCGAGGCCGCGTCGATCTCGCGGGCCGTTCGCACCACTTCCGGGTCGGCCGGGACGCGGACACGACCTGGCCAACCAGTCGGTATCCACTGGTGTGCGGCATCGAACCCGATGTCCACCATTCGCCCCATCGCTGCCACGAACCCGCAATGGCAATCCGGCGGCCGTGCCGCCACGCTCCGGCGACGTCGACCTTCGACTTCTCCGGTCCTCCGGTCCTCGTCGCAGCACGGCGCGCGGGCATGCCGATCCGAACACGAAGCGCCGAGCGCATGGTTCGGGGCCCAAGTGGTAGAGGCCAGTCCCGATCCGCACTATGGGGAGCGCGCGCAGTGGCCGGTCCACGCATCATCTGCACCCTCGACAAGGCCCCGCGACGACAGGGCGAGGCCGACTACCGACGACGCCGCGACACCCTTGCCCTGACGGACCTGTCCGACTCGCCGGGCACGCCACACGGCCTTTACCTCGGTGACCACGGACACGACCCCGCCTTCCTGGCCGGAGCGGTCACGGACGGCGCCTATCGCGTATACGTGACATGCACCGGCTCTGCGGTCGTTCTGGCCGTGCGCGTCGACCCGAACGACGGTGAACCCGACGTGCAGACCACCGTGCCGGTGGGTGCCAACCCGGCCGCGGTCGCGCTGTCGCCGCGCGGCGATCTGCTCGCGGTGGCCGAACCGGACAGCCGGGCCGTGCACTTCCTGAGCGTCGATCCCACCACCGGATCCATGTCGGTGCGGGAACCACCATTGGACATCGGCTGTGGGGCGCGACATCTGGTCTTCGCCTCGGCGGGTCCGCCGGACCTCGTCCTGGCCGCAGCGGCACCGGGCGACCGGCGAATCGTCCTGATCACCATCGACCCCGCCAACCCCCAGGCGAGCCTCCACACCACCACGACCGTGGACATCCCGGGCCATGAGGGCCCGGCCTGGCTCGGCTTCGATCCGGAGGCCACGGCGATCACCGCACTGTGCCCGAAGCCGGACTTCACCGACGGCGTCACCGCGTGGCTCTCGGTCGGCCCCGAACGCCCGGCCGCCGCCGGCCCTCCGTACACGATTTCTCCCGTCGGCCTGGATGTGCGCACATCCTTACCGGGCCAGGCGCCCGCCGTCGTTCTCACCCTGGGACCTCCACTACCCGAAAGGCATCCGACGTGACCGGCGCCGTCGTCCGAGACGCCGACCGCGTCCTGGTGTCGTTCACGACGACACCCGGGCTGGTGGTCATCGCGCCCCCGGGACTGGTCGTCGCGCCCGACCGGGGAGTCACCGTCGCGGGCCGCCCACCGTGCCTGTCGGGCGATGAGAAGGACGTGTCGCCCTACGCCGAGGGGGTGTTCCCATACACCCGTCCGCCGTACGTCGTTCCCGGTTTCGGCCGCATCTCCCTGAACGCCGACGCGGTCCGAGCGTTCGCCACCGTCGACGGCCGACAACTCCTGCTGAACAGCGGGAAGTTCGCCGCGACGTTCACCATCTTGGTCCGGGCGACCAAACCGCCCCCGCAATCCGACCCCGACGACGACATGAACGGCAAGTACGAGGGAGACGCGGTCTTCCTCACCGACGACATCACGGTGACCTGCGCGTGACCCGGGCCGACGCCGACCTCCTCCCGGACCGACCCGCGACGAGGCGGAGCTATTTCTGCTTGACGCTGAGATGGAAGACGAACGAGGCCTTGTCGGGCGCCGAGGCCTCGACCTTGAGGCCCCTGTCCGTCGGGACGGGACCCGCGGTCAGGGCTTCGGCGGTGGCAATGCCGTCGGGATCGGTCAGCGCGGTACACGAGGATCGGTTGTTCGGGAAGGCGGCAGTCGCGATCGATGTGCCGTGCACGGTGAACGTGACCTCCACGTACGGTACCGGCCCACTTTCCTCGTCCAGGGCCACGACTTTGAGCCGAGGCAGGAACTCGGTGTTCGCAAACGCGCAACGGGCATCATCGTCGCCTTCGGGCACCACGAGAAATCGAGCCGTCGCCGAACCGGACACCATCCGCACCCGATTGTTCTCGCAGTCGGCGACGTAGAGGCGCCCCTTGCCATCCGGTGCCACACCCTTCGGATAGTTGAACCGGGCCGACGCGGCGGGGCCATCGACCCAACCCCTCGCGCTGTCCTTACCTGCCGGAGGGCCCGCTACAGTGAACACCTGCGCCCTCGACACCATTCGTACTCGGTTGTTGTAGAAGTCCGCGACGTAGACGTTCCCGTCTCGATCCACCGCGATGCCGAACGGACCGTCAAACCGGGCCGACGGCCCCGGGCCGTCCACACACCCGCGCAAGGTCCCGTCCTCCGCAGGAGGACCGGCCGGCGTCGATACTTGGCGCTGGGCCGAAATCGTCCGCACCCGATGATTGAGGAAGTCGGCGACGTAGACGGTTCTGTCGGCATCCACCGCCACACCGTACGGACTGTTGAACCGGGCCGACGCGGCCGCGCCATCCACGCAACCCGACGCGTCGGCGACGTCCGCGAGAGGACCGGCCGCGGTCGACACATCGCCCGTGGGTGAGATCATCCGCACCCGGTGATTGGCGGAATCCGCCACGTAGACGTTTCCCTCGGCGTCGACCGCCACGTCCCTCGGCCAGTTGAACCTGGCAGAGGCGGCCGGGCCGTCCTTGAAGCCGGGCGTACCGCTACCGGCCACCGTGGACACGTAGCCTTCCGACAACTTCCGGATCCGATGATTGGTGTAGTCGGCGATGTACAGGTCGCCCTTGGCATCGATCGCCATACCGCACGGATAGTCGAACCGCGCCAACGCCGCAGGGCCGTCCACGTAGCCCGCTGCGTCACCGACGTCCGTGGGGGGACCGGCTGCGGTGGATACTCGGTCCCCCGACAGCTTCCGCACGCGACTGTTCCTCGAGTCGGCGATGTACAGATCGCCCTTGGCGTCCACCACCACATCCGTCGGCCAGTTGAACCGCGCCGAGGCGGCCGTGTCGTCCCGGAATGCCGCCGTGCCGTCGCCGGCCGCCGTGGAAACAGTCC
This sequence comes from Embleya hyalina, assembly GCF_003967355.1. GTDB lineage: Bacteria > Actinomycetota > Actinomycetes > Streptomycetales > Streptomycetaceae > Embleya > Embleya hyalina. The sequence continues at coordinate 26,120 of NZ_BIFH01000053.1, forward strand.
TGCTCGACATGGCACTCCTTGGCTCCCCGGAGCGTCGTGATCACCTGACGATTGTCCGGGCACATGGGACTTCACCGCCGCCGATCGGGACTGAAGGGCCCGACAGGTACGGCGGATGGATACCCCACTCAGCCGTCGCCACCCCCGGCGCGGGCCATCCGAGTGATCGGTCGGGCGCCCGAGGGACACGACGCCGGTCCCCCGGCTCGTAACGGTCGGATCGGTCTTCCAGGGGGACTTCGACGGCGTGTTGTGCGCGCGACGGGGGTACGCGCGGGCGTGGTTCGGGAGGTGTGCGATTCCCGGCCACGGCCGGCGGTGCGACATCCCCGTCCCCGCTTTCGGTACCACCACATGGGAAGCGAGGAGCGCCATGCCCACCAGGATTGTGTCCACGGTGGCCGGCGACGGCACGGCGGACTTCAAGGACGGTCCGGCCGCGTCGGCGCGATTCCATCGCCCGTTCGGTGTCGCGGTGCACAAGGGCAATGGAAACGTCTACGTCGCCGATGCGGACAATCACCGGATCCGGTTGATCTCCAACGGACAGGTGACCACCGTGGCCGGCGACGGCAACCCGGCTTGGAAGGACGGTCAGGCATCGTCGGCGGAGTTCAGCTGGCCGTTCGGGGTGACGACGCGTTCCGACGGAAATGTCCATGTCGCCGACGGGTGCAACCACCGGATCCGGTTGATCTCCAACGGACAGGTGACCACTGCGGCCGGTCCCGACTATGTCTGCGAGCCGAGCGGCTTTCAGGAGGGTCCGGCATCCACCGCCCGGCTCCACTACCCGTTCGGCGTGGCGGCGGACTCCAAGGGGGACGTCTACGTCGCGGACACCAGCAATCATCGCGTCCGGAAGATCTCGGGAGGTCAGGTGACGACCGTGGCCGGCGACGGTACACCGGCCTTCGCCGACGGCCCGGCGGCATCCGCCCGGTTCAACAGCCCGATCGGCATCGCCGTCGACGACCACGGAAAGATCTACGTCGCCGACAGGGACAACCATCGGGTACGGGTGATTGCCGGAGGCCAGGTGACCACCGTGGCGGGCGATGGCACACCGGCCTACAAGGACGGGCCGGTCGCGTCCGCCCGGTTCCACAGCCCGTGCGGCGTCGCCGTCGACACCGACGGAATCCTCTATGTCGGCGACTCGCAGAACCATCGGCTGCGCATGATCTCCGCCGGCCAGGTGACGACCGTGGCCGGTCCCGTCACGGATGTCGGCGACGTGGCCGGGTTCCAGGACGGCGACGCGTCGTCGGCCCGGTTCAGCGGCCCGTGGGGTGTGGTCGTGGACGGCAAGGGCAACATCTACGTTGCCGACAGCGGCAACCATCGTGTTCGGATGGTGTCCGTCGCCCCGAAACCGGTGACATATCTCGTGGTGCCCGATGGCGACGACGACTACCGCGACGCGGACCCGAACAAGGAACTCCTGCCGCGACTGCGAGTGGTGGCCCAGGACAAGAGCGGCGGCCCCGTGCCCGGTGCCGAGGTGACGTTCACCATCCGCCCCGCCACGGCCACCTCCGCCTTCCCGGACCACCGGTCGTCCTGCGTCGTACCGAGCACCGACTCGAACGGCATCGCCACCGCCGACGTCCTGACCGCCGGCCCCGCCCCCGGCGACCTGAAGGTCGAGGCCACGGCAGCGGAGGACAAGGCGTCCTTCGTCTTCCACGTCAAAGTCAACGGGGCGAAGAAATAGCCCGGTTCGCTTTCGTGTGGTACCCCGCGCCGCACGACCACGGCGGACATAGCCCACTCCGACCGGGCGACGTGTCGGTTCACGACCGCCGGTTCGGGCATCCGCACGTCGTCCCCGAAGAGCACCCGGCAGGAGCAGACACCAGTGATGCCACGCCACGCCGACCCACCCGCCCGCGCCCCGGGAGAACCGATCGGCGCCGCCGAGCCCGCGCACCACGTCCGCCGCTTCGCACGCCTCACCTCCCGTACCCCGGCGCCGCGCGGACCGTCGTCGTGAGCGACCTGCCGCCGCCCGTCACCATCGACATGGTCGACTTCTCCCTCGCCTACCTCATGGCGGGAAACCCGACACTGCGCGGGGCCGAACTCTCGCTCGGCGCGCCCGACTCCTCACCGCCGAGCCGCCCACTGGTGAACATGTTCCTCTACCGCATTCGCGAGGACACCCGGCGACGCCAGGCCGGAGTCGTCCACCTCAACACCCGCGAAGCCGACCACCCGCGAACCGTGGAGCCACCTCGATACGCCGAACTCGGCTACATGGTTTCCGTCGCCTCGGCCCAGATCGACATCGACCCCATGCGACTCGCCACCCTCACCGGCAAGGACTTCCGACCACTCGACAGCCACGCCATGTTCCAGGGCCTGCTGACCGAACTCACCACGATCGACGAACTGCCGCTGTACGTCCCCATGGAGGACCGCGCCGCCTACCGATACGGCGTCTCCGTGCCACTGCGCCTCAACCAGCCGTCCGAGGACGCTCGCTCGGCCGGCGAACTGTGGTCGGCGCTGAACGTACCCCCGCGTCCCTTCCTGGACCTGGCGGTCACCATCCCGATGCTCCCGGACGAGAGCCGCATCGCCACGGGCACCTGGGTGACGGCGGTCGAGTTCGGCATCACCTCCCGCGACGGGATCCTCGCACCGGAGAAGCGGACGCTCACCACCGAACGTATCCCCGAACCTCTCCTGCACGAGGTGGTTCGGGACTCCGAGAACGGACGGATCCGAATCACGATCGATGGTCGGCTACCGGACAACGCAGCCGGGCTTCGGGCCTGGATCAGCCGGGATGACGTCCACGTGTCCAACATGACGATCTCGCTGTCGGACAAGGGCGATCGGCGCTTCGTCGCCGTTGGCGTCCATCCTGCCGACAACCTCGAGTACACGATGCACATCGTGGGGGTCGACGAGACGAACTCCCGATCCGACAGGGTCTACATCGGCTCGGAGAAGATTCTCCGTGTGACGTGAGTCGGTACCCCCACCCGGCCTCATCCCACCGGACTCGACCGTTGCTCGTCGATCATTCTTTCGCGCTTTGCCTTCGCCCGACCCGCCCGCTCCGACCCGGAAGACCACTCCACATGGCCGTGTGCGACGACGACTGCCAGGCTCCCTCGAACGACACGACCCCCGACGTCGGGAGCGGGCCGCACCGTACTCCGACGAACCGGTCCGCATCGGCGGACGAAAGACCCACCCTCGGCAACGGAGGCCGCGAGGTCACGGCGTGCGCGTGCGCTCGAACCGGCTGTCCCGACCCGGAACTCTCCGCTCGGCTGTTCCAACTGCTGTCCCGACTGGAACATCTCGACATGCCGGTGGACCGAAGGGCGTCTTTCCCTGGGGGCGAGGCCGCGCATTCATCCACCCTTCCGGCCTCGGTCGATCCGGTGCCCTCCCACAGGCCCGGTGAACGCGCCCTGCGGAACGGGACGGCGACTCCGTCCTCGGGGCGTCTGAGCGCATTGGTCTCGACGTTCGGCCTGGACGAGCCGGAGATCGCCCTCTTGATCGTCGCGCTGGCTCCCGACGTCGACATTCGCTTTCGCGACCTGTACGCCCGACTCGACGGCCCGCACACGCCCGGCGGACGGGTCACCACGGGAACCGCGTTGCGGCTGTGCGGAATCTCCGCCGTCCACGGCATCGCACGCACCGTGCTGTGTCCATCCGGTCGATTGCGATCGGGCGGATTGGTGGAAACGGACGCCGGCACCGGGAACTACCTCGGCCGTCCGCTGTGGGTGCCCGACAGAGTCACCTCCCATCTACTGGGCCACGACACGCTGTCGGAACGACTGCGCGAAGTCGCGGAGCTCGTTCACCTCACCGCCGACCCGGCGCTGCCCGAGGGCGGTGTCCTGGACGAAACCGTGCGCACGGTCGCGAGCCTGCTCACCGACGGACACCCGGTCTACGTGCGCGACACCGACGCATCGGACCTGGCGGAACCGGCCGCGCGCGCCGCGCTGGCCCGTGTCGGCAAAAGCGACGAGGTATTGCACTTGCGACTGGACCGAATGCCCTCGGGACCGGACGGCGACGCGCTCCTGACCGCCGTAGTGGTGGAGTGTCGCCTGCGCGGCTGTGGGCTGCTCGTGGGGCCTGTTCCCGAGCCACCCCCGGACACGAGCCGACTGATCGACGCTCCCGTCCCCGTCGTGGTGTTCGGTCGGCTTCCTTGGCCTCACCACGACCGTGCGCGTCCGCTCGTGGTCGACTGTCCCCGGCTGGACGTGCCCACCCGCATGCACCTGTGGCGCGCGGCCCTCAGCGAAAACCGCGACTTTGTCGCACGTCCCGAGCTCATGGACGCGCTTGCACGGGAGATGGCTCCCCGCCGCCTGTCCCCACGACAGATCCGGGCCGCGGTCCACGATTGCGCGCGCCACGCGCGGGCACGTCGGGTACGACCGGGCGCGGACGAACTGCGCGCCGCCGCAACCCACGCGCGAGGTCGCGACTCCCTCGGTGGCCTCACCCGGCTCGTCCGACCCGACCGGCGGTGGACGGATCTCGTGCTGCCGTGTGAGCCCCTGGAACAACTGCGCGACCTGATCCGGCGAGCGCGACACCGCGACCTCGTTCTCAACGAATGGGCCATGCGCCCGGGTGGTGGACGCGGACACGGCGTCACGGCTCTCTTCAGCGGACCGTCGGGAACCGGCAAGACGCTGGCGGCTGAGGTGCTCGCCCACGATCTGGGCGTTGATCTGCATGTGATCGACCTGTCGACCGTGGTGGACAAGTACATCGGTGAGACCGAGAAACGCCTGGAGCGTCTGTTCACGGCGGCCGCCGACGTCGATGCCCTTTTGCTGTTCGACGAGGCCGACGCCCTCTTCGGAAAACGCACCGCGGTCAAGGACGCTCACGACCGCTACGCCAACATCGAGACCGCCTACCTTTTGCAGCGTTTGGAGGCCTTCGACGGAGTCGCGGTGCTCACCACCAACTTCCACGGCAACGTCGATCCCGCCTTCACCCGCCGCCTCGACCACGTCGTCCACTTCCCGGCCCCGGACGCCGAGCAACGCCGCACCCTATGGGACGTCGCCCTGGGCACCGTTCTTCCCCGCGCCGAGGATATCGACCTGGATCGACTCGCCGACGTCTTCGATCTGACCGGCGGCGACATCCACTGCTGCGCCGTGTCCGCCGCATACCGGGCCGCGGTGGAGCGGCGTCCCGTGACCATGGGCGACCTGATCGCCGCGACCCGGGCGGAAATGCGCAAGCTCGGCCGCCTCGTCGACGAGGCGGTCTTCACCGATCCGACCGGTAGGTAGATCGACACATCGCGGTCCGTGCCCCTCGACGTGAGCTCCCGGCGCCGGGGGGATCCGCCAATCGTCACCCGAACGCCCGGCATGCCACGCGACGTTCCGGTGAAAGCGTTCGTCGGCGGCCGCCCACGCCGCACATGGGGCTTCCCACCACCGCCCGGCTCGGTGCCCGACCGGCGACATCCGGAGTCTGTAGTGCCAACGAAACGCCGCCTGACCAGCACATCCTCGCAAACCATGCCTTCCTCGACCCGGGGGCCGGAGTCCCGACCACTGGTGTCCCGGACGCAACCGGCCCGCAGTCCCGAAGCGGACGTTACGACCCGCCCGCCCGAACGAAACCCGGATCCACTTCGGCAGCCGAGTTCCATCCCACCGTCGGCCTTCGACATCGAGAGCGATCTCGACCTCGTCGAGATGATCCAAACAGAGGTCGACACCGCAAACCTCGGCGTCGACCGGAAAGGTCTGGACGACCTGTTGAGTCGAAACGCGCTGCGCTCGAACGGGCGGGACGTCCTGTCCCGTCACCACACGGTCACCTCGAAAGCGTCGAAGGGTGCCCAAGGCAGCATCCTCGAGGTGTGGTTCACATCGCGCGGATCGTTCGTCCCGCTCGGGTACCTCCCGGATACGGACTACAAGTTGGCCGACAAGAACCTCAGGGAAATCGGTACGAAACTGGCGCTCGAGACGACTACCACCTACAAGGGCGACGTATCGGCCTCAGCCAACGTCCCGTCCGAGGTCAGCCGGGCCCCACTCGCGAGCGGCGGAATCGTGGCGGGTATCTCCCACGCCCGCAAGCACGGGAGCGAGGACACGACGAAGCAGGCGCGCGAGACGATCGGAGAGGTCAACTATCGCGGAGGCGCCTTCCGTTTCGCGGTCGAGTACACCCTGCACGTGCGCATCGACGGTGTCCCGGCATCCGGGGTGTGCTCGTGCTTCGGTTGTTGTGTCAACGAGCAGGCGCCGTCGCGGACCCTGACCGAGGACGTTCGCCTGACGTTCGCCGTGCCCAAGGACGTCGCCGCACAGCTGATGCACGCCCACAAGGTGCCATCCGATGTGATGTCGCGCTACCTCACGAGTGCCAATCCGGCCGCGGTCGGGCCTCGTACGGAACCTCCTCTCGCCCTGCTTCGCGCCTACTTCGCCGGGCGGAACGTACCGAGAGACCTCGAACAAATGGTCGTCGTCGGCAACGAGCTTCCGGAGGCCCTGGCCGAACGGCTCCTGAGCAAGACCGCGCACACCGAGGAACGCCGGGTGCTGGCCGGCAAACGCACACCGGCGCAGATGACCCACGCCTTGGCGGCGGAGCGCTACATCCCGCCACAACTGTGGAAGGCGATCGACCGCGGCTACACCATCCCGAACCTTTTGCTGGACGAAGTGGAAAACGGGGACTCGCCCGTGATCGTTCCCCCGGGTGAGCGAAGCGGGTTCGCGGACATGCCGGGGCGCGCTTCGGGCTCCGATACGACGCGTTGGGTCTCGGACATCGACAACCTTCTGAACCTCGTCCTGGACGGGGTATCCGTTCCCGACGCATTCGTGTATGCGGTCCTGAACCGCCATGACTTCCCGGAGGATGTGACCCGCACGCTGCGGTTGCGCCAAGGACTGCCGGCCGGGCTGTTGACCAGCCTCATGAACGGCAGCCACATCCCCCCACCCCTGGCCTCGGCTGTCTACCGGGGCATCGAAGTCGACGACGCCTTGTTCCACGCCGCCGCCGCCAACCCGGACATCGACCCCGCCGTGTGGAGCAAAATTCTCTCGAACACGGAGGTCCCTCACGGGGAACTCGCCGAACTCGTGAGCGGACGACTCCGATCCTGATCGAGGCTCGCCCCTGGCGACCACCGCGGATGCCGACCGCTTGGTGGCCGGGGTTCCGGTGGCGAGAAATCGCGATGCTCCGTGGGGGTGAATGTGGCTCGAATTTTCGATGCCGAGCAACAGAATGGAGGCACTTACATGACGTGTGTGCTCGGCGGTCAGTCGAATGCGGACGGGTACGGTCGCCTCGGGAAGCGGTGCGGACCCTCCCACGACCTCACGGGCAACGCGGTCGTCCGGTCCACCGCCGCTCCCGCCATCGACAATCTGTCAATGGCCTCTGAGTCCTCCCTGCTTGTGAGGCCCGGGGACATGCTTGACAGTTTGGTTCCGCAACATGTTTGACGGCGTCTCGCGTGATGCTTGACGGTTCCAGGTGATGGTTGACGGTCAGCGCGAGGCGATGAAGCGGATCATGGGCCGGTCCTTGCGCGGGTGTGTGGAGATTTCGACCTCGCCGTCGAGAACGCGGAAGCAGGTCTCCTCGACGACGACGGTGACGGTCTTGCCGGCACAGGCAACTTCGGCTCGCGAAGCAGCCGATTCACTGCGGACTCCTGCGGGATGGCCGACTGGACGGCCAGCGTCGGTCCCGTCCGGCGCGGCCCGCCCGGGCCCGCCACCACCACCGGGAGTTCACGCTATGAGCCCGCTGCAGATCGTGTCCCTGCCGCTCGCCCTGTCCGCCGCCCTCAACCTCGCCGTCGCCGCCGGCCTGCTCGCCCACCGATCCGGTGCCGGCATTCCCCAGGCGACCCTCACCGGCGCCGCGGCGCCGCAGCCACCGGCCCGGCCGTCTACCTCTCCGCCGTCGCCGCCTACCGATGACCCGACACCCCCCACCCGCCCCGCTCCGGACCGACTCGGCCCGTCGACAACGGCCCTGTACACACACGACTTCGGCCATCAGTGCAGCCGACCTCGGAAACCGACACGAACGATCCTCAAAAGGTCTTAGCGTTCAAAACCCCTTCAAAAACCCGAGTTCGTCAACAACCCACGACGACGGATCATTGAGTGCCGCGATGCCCCGTGGACATCGCACTCGACGCCGCGAACCCCGACGACCCGCTGACCTCGTGGCCACGCACGCCGAGCGACATCCGCATCGGCGCCGGGGTCAGCACCGGCGGGCAACGACTCGACCGACAACTCCACACGCGGGTTCGGGGCCCGGTCGTCGCCCGAGTCGTCGTTCGGCCGGGGAACCGATCGGGCGCCGGCGCGCCATGCAGGACCCGACGCGGGCACTCGAACGACCGGCCCCGCAGGTGCCGTTCACCGATCGGACGGAGCGGCGCCGACAACAGTCGGGCATCGGGATGCCCCGAAACGGTTTGTCACGGGGTCGGGCGTCGAGGATGATCGCCTCGTGACCACCAGAAAGGGCCATGCCGTCTAGGCGCCCCGCTCCGCTCCCCGCCGCTCGCGCCCCGCCGACCGCCGCCCATCGCAGCGTCCGACGGCCGTGAACATCCACCCGGGAGAGCCCGCCCATGCAAGAGACCGCCCTCGTTCCCTACGCCCACCTGCCCCGAGCGCACCACGACCGCCACGTCCTGACCAGTACCGTCGACGTCCACGGCGTCGCCCACTGGCTGCTCGCCGAATCCGCCCCGCAGCCCGGCGGTGATCTCCCGCCGTTCGACGCCCTGGTCGTCTCCGTCCACCCGGACGACACCGTCGAACTCACCGAACTGAGCGCCGTGCGCCCCCGTTGGCCGCGGTTGGACCGCCTGCCCGACGGCGGCTTCGTCGTCGCCGCGTCCCGCGCCCGCCGCGACGAGGACGCCAACCAGGTCCAGATCTTCGACGCACTCGGCCGCGAGACCACATCGTTCTCCGTCGGGGACGCCATCGAACACCTGCTCGTGGACGAGAGCGGCCACCTCTGGGTCGCACACTTCGACGAGAACCCGGACGGAATCCGCCGCTGGAGCGCCACGGGCCGGCTCGCCTGGACGTCGGACGACGCCCGCATCCCCGGCCTGTTCGACTGCTACGCCCTGAACGTGTCGGGCACCACGGCCTGGGCCTGCCCGTACACGGACTTCCCGCTCGTCGAGATACGCCCCGACCGCACCGACCGGCCCGTGAGGGTGTGGTCGAACCGCGTCCGGGGCGCCACGGCGGTGGCCGTCCACGGCGACCGGGTTGCCTTCTACGGCGGTTACGGCGACGAGCGGGACCGACTCGCCCACGGAAGGCTCACCGAAGCGTCCGTCGAGCCGACGGACGTCGGCCTGCTCACCCAGCCCGACGGCTCCGCCCCCGGCCCCCGACGCGTCGTCGGCCGAGGAAGCAGGATCCACGTCCAGGCCGAGCCGTTCACCGCATGGGGCGTATTCGACCTCGGCGGCTGATATCCGACACCCGGAACCCGGCCGAGCTCCGCATGCCCAGGGCGTGCGGGCCGGGCGGGCCCGGTGAGGTCGCGAGTCGGTTTCCCACGTGACACTTCGTCGCGCCTTCCCGGCGACTGCGCCTGCCCGGAAGGCGATGCGGACGAACTACCCCCCGCGACGAGTACGGGCCGGGTAACACGCGACCGGCGCGGTGGACGCGCATCACGACACCGACGTCGGGGGCTCCGGGAGTGGTCGGGGTCGGTGTTTGGGCACCGTGGGAGGTCTGGAGGGAGCGGAACGCGTTGCCGTGGTCTATTCGCCGGGTGGTTCGGCGGCGATGGCGGTGGCCGTCGGGGTGATGGGCCCGGTGTCGTGGACGGGGATCGGTTGTGGCGGCGAGGTGTCGACGGGCAGGGGTGCGGAGAGTCCTTCGCGCAGTCCGGCGGCGAGGAGTGGGCCGTGGACGACGTCGTGGTGGGGGAGGTCGAGGCCGAACACGGTCTCGGCCATGCGCAGTTCGCATCCGCGCGCCTGGGTGTCGTCGTCGACGGGTGTGCCGTCCGGGGCGAGGAGCCCGGCGGTGATCATGTGGGGGAGGAGCCGGTCGGGGTCGGTGCCGAAGCGATCTTCGGGAGCCTCTTCCTCGAAACCGCACACGACCTCGCCGTCCCGGGCGTAAATCAGGTACGCGACGGGGTTGCAGTCGCTGTACACGAGGACCGCCTCGGTGCCGGCGGAAACCGTATCGAGGACACCCTTCTTGAATCCGCGGTTCCCGGTGGTCTCCACGGCATAGGCCCATCCGTGGGAGGTGCCGGCGCGGATCGTCTCGACGCCGGTGTCGAAGTAGGTCTCGGTCGCGTCGACGAGCCCCATCGGCACCGCCGTCGTGGGGTCGCAGCCCATGCGGGTGAGCAACTCCGGGGGCTCCAAACCGCGGGCGAACGTGACGCGGTAGTCGGTTCCGAGCTCGTGGGCCTCGCGCAGCCACGCGATACCGTCCCGGGCACTCATAACCCCACCGTAGAGCCGGTGTCCGACAATTCACCGGGCCCCGGGCACGCCGGGGCGACACGCTCCGACGCCGTGGAGCGGACACGCGTGTGACGGATCCACCGCGCGACCGGGCGGCGGCCCGCGACCGTCGAGGCATCGCACGGCCCGCCCTCCCCGCGCAGGCGGACGCCCGCGACCGGAGCGCGTTCGACGTTCGGCGAACCGCGTGCGGGTGAACTCCTCGCGTGGGGCGCGTTGTTCGGCGTTGTCGGGAACGGTCGTCGCGGCGCGGGGTCGTGCCGATCACGAACGGCCCCGGCGTGTACCGATGCCGCCGGCGGATACGCGGTTGCCGATCTGCCGCCCGACCGCGCGGGGGGAACCGTCGTCGTCGGGGCGTGCCGTGCCCGATCGGGTGTCGTGGACGAAGGCCGGGTTCAGTACATCGCGGCGAGGAGTTCGCCGAGCTCGACGTCCGCGCAGGGCAGGGTGGTGCCGAACTCGGTGTGCGTCATGCGGTGGAGGAGTCGTTGTCGTTCGTCGATGCCGTGGTCGTGTTGGGTTCCGTCGGGGAGCAGCAGGCCCGCGCGGGTCAGGTGGGGAACCAGCCGATCGGGGTCGGTGCCCCAGCGGTCCCGGGGCCGGTCGAACCCGCACACCACGTCCCCGGATTCCGCGTGGTGGAACATCGTGAGCGCGTTGATGTTCTCGAAGGTGCTCAGTGCCACCGTGCCGTCCCACACCGCGGCGAGGTCGACACCGGCCTCGGCTTCGGTCCACACACCACGCGTCCTCTCGATCGACACCATCCCCGAATCCGGACCCGGTCTGGCCCCAACTCCCGGGCCGCGACCCGAGAACCGGGGAAGTACCGGCTCCGGGACACACCCCGACGCCCCGCGTCCCCCCCACGACTGATTCCGAAATACACCCGAGGGGAACGCCGGGCCGGTAACCCGGAATACCTCGCGGTGGCCAATGCACTGGCAAGGACACGCCGGCGCGGTGACCGGGCCGAGGCCCGCAGACTGCGCCGGCAGATGCACAGCCTTCCAAGCGCCGATCCTGATGACCCGGGGTTCAGGCGGCTGCGCTATGTCCGCTATGCAGATGACCACCTGCTCGGGTCCACCGGACCGAAGGCCGAGGCCGAGGAAATCAAACAGCGACTGGCGATGTTCCTGCGTGACGAACTCAAGCTGGAACTCTCCAAGGAAAAGACGCTGATCACCCATGCCCGAACCCAGACGGCACGGTTCCTCGGCTACGAGATCACAACTCGGCAGAACAGCACCAAAATCACCCGGGGCCGACGAGTGGTCAACGGCCAGATTGCGCTGCGCGTCCCACTGGATGTGATCAAGGCCAAATGTTCCCCCTGCCTTGCTCGCGGAAAACCCGCGAAGCAAACGGCCCTGATGAACAGCGACGACCACACCATCGTCGCCACCTTCGGAACCGTCTACCGGGGAATCATCCAGTACTACCTGCGTGCCGGTGATGTCCACCGGCTGCATCGCCTGCGCTGGGTCATGGAGACTTCCATGCTCAAGGCCTTGGCAGGAAAGCATCGTTCAACGGTGTCGAAGATGGCAACGAAGTACAAGAGGACCACCTTCGAAATACCGAACGGGCCCGCATCGCTTTTGAGGTCCGAATCGAACGGAAGCACAGGAAACCACTGGTCGCACGGTTCGGTGGAATTCCACTCCAACGGCAACGGGCGGAAGCACTTGCCGATCGTGACCCGGTCCGAGTGGACTATCCGCAGAAGGAACTCATCGCGAGGCTCCTGGCGGATACTTGCGAGATCTGCGGAAGCAAGGGCAATGTGCAAGTACACCACGATACTTGCCATGACCGAATCCATTCGGAACGGCCTGCCGAACCACTCACGCAGTAGTCACTGGAGAGCCGGATGACAGGGAAACCGTCATGTCCGGTTCGGCGGGAGGCCGTGCGGAAAAGGACTCGCCCTTGGCGAGAACCTCGTCGCGCGGCCCACCCATCGGGATGGCTCATGCAGCGCCGCCGCCTCGCCCGCGACTACGAAACCCACCCACACCGCTCCGAAGCCATGATCCACCTCGCCATGATCGACCTCATGAGTCGACGACTCACCCATGAAAGCACCCCGAACCGGCGCGACCCCTGAACCCGGAACCAAACACGATTCGCACGACAAAGCGCTCTTTTAGGCGATGTCGCGGTCGCCCTCGCCGGGCAGGAAGCAGCCGTGATGGGTGCCGCCGAAGCGGTTGACCAGGCCGACTCAGCGGCGGCCGTACCCCTCGAAGTCCGCCGGTTTGTCGGCGTCGATCTGGTACTTCGGATGAATGGTGATCACGCGCGCATGATGCCGTGTGGCGGGGTGCGCCGCGATGTCGACGGCGCGGCGTTCGCCCCGGGCCCGGGGCCGGCCGGAGGGTCCGGACGGCCCCGGAATCGCGCTCGCACCGGGGGTGGTGAGGCTCACCGGGGCGCGCGGTCAGGGCGGTGTCACAGGTCGGTGGCGATGATCTTCTCGATGTTGCGTTCGGCGAGGGCGGTGATGGTGACGAACGGGTTGACGCTGGTGTTGCCGGGGATCAGCGCGCCGTCGATCACATACAGGCCGGAATATCCGTGCAGGCGGCCGTAGTTGTCGGTGGCCTTGGTCAACACCGCGCCGCCGAGCGGGTGATACGTGAGGTGATCGCCCCAGATCTTGTAGGTGCCGAAGAGGTCGGTTCGGTAGATCGTCCCCTCCTTCGCGTTGATCTTGTCGAAGATGGTCTTGGCCATGTCGATGGACGGTTGTTTCCAGGAGGTCTGCCAGTTCAACTCGACCTTGCCCGTCGCGGCGTTCCAGGAGAACCGGGCGCGGTTCGGGTTCTTGGTGATCGACAGGTAGAACGACGCGTAGGTCTCGATGCCGGTGGGCAACGGGGCGACTTCGGCGAACGCGCCGCCGGCGTTCCAGTTGTCGATGCCGCCGGTGGGGATGGAGGCCTGGAGGGAACCGGTGGGATCCCACAGGTGGTTGGCCCCGCCGCACATCACGTTGCCGTTGTCGCCCCAGCCCTGGCCGATCTCGCCGTTCAGCGCGGGCAGTGCTCCGGTGGCCTTGAGCCGGACCAGCAGTTTGCTGGTTCCGACGCTGCCCGCGGCGAAGAAGACCTTGGCGGCGGTGACGGTCTTGGTGAGGGTGGTGGCACCGCTGGTGTCGGTCTGGTCGATCACCACGGTGTAGCCGCCGCCGGCCGCCGGGGTGACCGAAGTGACCTTGTGCAGCGAGGAGATGGTGACCCGACCGGTGTCCTTGATCCGGGCGAGGTAGGTCTTCTGCAGGGACTTCTTGCCGTAGTTGTTGCCGTAGAGGATCTCACCGGCCAGCGCGGACTTGGGGACGGCTCCGGCGGCCTCCTGCTTCATGTAGTCCCAGTCGTACACGGTGGGCACGAATACGAATGGGAAGCCGGAGCGCTGGGCGTGCTTGCGGCCGACCCTGGCGTACTGGTAGCAGTCAGTGGTGTCGAACCAGGCCGGGTCGATGGTGGCTACGCCCAGACCGGCGTTGGCGCGCGGGTAGTAGGTGTCGTACATCTCGTCGACGTTCACCGAGGGCAGGATGGCGCCGAAGTTCTCCCGCTTGGGGGTCACCGCCATGCCGCCGTTCACCAGCGAGCCGCCGCCGACGCCTCGGCCCTGGTAGACGGTGATGCCGGCGAACTCCTCGGCGTCCAGGATGCCGGTGTACTTGGGGATGTCCCGGTCGATGGGGAAGCCGAGGAAGTTGCTCAGCGGTTGCTTGGTCTTGGTGCGGAGCCAGAAGGAACGGGCGTCGGGGGAGGTGGTGTTGGCGAAGATCTTGCCGTCCGGGCCGGGGGTGTCCCAGGACATGCCCATCTCGATCATGTGCACGTCGACGCCCGCCTGGGCCAGACGCAGTGCGGCGACACAGCCGCCGTATCCGGTGCCGATCACCAGGGCCGGGACGTTTGCCCCGGAGGGGATCGAGGCCGCGGCGGCAGCCGCCGTCGGCCGGGCCGCGCCGGCGCGACCGGCGAGGGCCGCGACGCCGAGAATGGAACCGGTTCCAGTAATGAAAGCGCGGCGCGAGAAACCCTGGGAACTGTTTCTGTGCATGGCGGAATCGCTCATGTGACGTTCCTCACTCTGGGGGGAGAGTGAGAACAAGTTCTAGGCGTGATCGCGTGACAAGTCACGGCATACTCGTGAGTAACATGTGGGCGATCCCGAGTACTTGCCCAGTACTTGCCCACGGGTCGCGCAGCGTCGATCGGTGGTCACGCAAGCGGCTGTGCGGGCGGCCCCGGAGACGGTTGGGCAGACGGGCGCACAAGCGGCCACGCCGGGCGCGGGGGAGCCCCGGCCGAGGGGTCGTCCCCCGCACTCGGGGTCGGTTCGACGATCGCGGGTCGTGAAGGGTTACCGCTGCCGGGAGTTCAGGCGCATACCGAGCAACCGACCGGGCCAGGACGGATGTCCGGGGCGCTCGACCGCGAATTGCGTCAGGGGGCTGAAGCCGAATGTCCGGTACTGCTCGACGAGCGCGCCGTCGCCGCCGGCGTAGCAGTCGACCCGGATCAGGTCGACGGCACGACGGGTCGCCTCCCGGCGTACGTCCTCGATCAGCGCGGCGCCGAGGCCCCCGCTCCGGCGAAGCGGCGGTCGGTGACCAGCGATCCGGCAACAACGGCTCGATCGACGCCCACTGGCCATCGACCAGGCCCCCACGAGCACCCACATCACATCACGCGCAAGCGGACGCACTCTTCTTCCCGCTGGTTGTTGCCCATGGACCGAGCGCGAACCGGTCCCCGTCCCGTCGTACCTCCAGGGCCCCGGCGCCACCGAAGTGCGCGGGAACGAGCAACTCCCGTTCATCAGCCGCCCTCCCCAGAATCCGACGGCGACTGGTCACCGCTTGTTCGGGGGCCAGGCAGGCGTTGCTGTTGCAACAGGGCTCAAGGATCTGCACCGGGCTGTGCAGCAGATCTCCGACGAAGACGGCCCGGTCGCCGGGAATGAGGTATTGGGCGTTGGGGAACGCCGGTACCCACTGCCCGTCCGCGTCGACGGTGTTCCAGCCGACGTGGTCGACGTGGACGTGGGTGTTGATGACGACGTCGACATCCTGCGGGCGGACATCGGCCCTCGCCAGGAGGTGGAGGAAATCACTGTGCGAGTGGTGGAACGGCCCCATTCCGGGTTGCTCACGCCCGTTCCCCGCTCCGGTGTCGACCAGGACGGTCCGGCCCGCACTGCGCAACACCCAGCTCTGCAAAGCAAGCACCGCCAAGTCGCCGTCCGGCTCCCGGTGGTCCGGTGCTGGCCAGTCCTCGTTGTCCTTCCACACATCGGCGGCAGCTCCCGGGAACATGTCGGAGGTAGGCAGGAACGGTTCGTACCACTCGACAACCCGGATGATCTCGACGTCCCCCAGCACCATGCTCCGCACGCTCTCGTTCTCGTTCGTCACGAGAGCGATGCGACTCGAGCAGCGACGATACGACCGCGGTGAGGCCCGGCGAGGCGGTCCCGATGTGTTCGGTGGTGCGCGTCGTGTCGGCCCGGCACGGCGGCCCGGACGAGGCCTCGCTGCGGTTCGCCGCCCACGAGATGCCGCGCGCGTTCGGGCTTTCCCGGCCGTCGACCGGCGATCCGGCCGAAGGCGTCGCGTCCGACCTACCCGAGGCCCCATCGAATACCCGGATGTCCGTGCCACGACCCCCGCCCTGCCGCCGGCGTCGCCGTCGTGCCCAAGTCCCGCCGCCGCCGCGAGCTGTCCGGTCGACGTCGAGCCGAATCGCGGTCCGGGCCGCGCAAGGATCAGCCGCCGCGTCCGCTCACGAGCGAGGAGAAGGCGTACGCCCGCCTGTTCGCGGCCCTGGACGCGGACACCAGCGAATCCGCGCACTTGGTGTGCCTGCCGCCGTTGTTCGTCGATTACCACGCCACACAGATGGGGGACCCCCTCCAACGTTGTCTCGACGACGCCCACCTGGGCCTGCGCGCCGAGGTGCGTGTCGCGGAGCTGACGATCACCGACGCCCGCGACGGCTCCACCACCGTCCACGGCACCCTCGAACCCCGCCTGCGTGGCGACGTCTTCCACGGACACACCTTGGTGTGGCTGGTGAACACCGGCCACCTCGTAGACCCCACGCCCGACCGGTTCGAGCCCCCGGTGGCCCTGGACCGGAGACCGGTTGTCGCCGCCGTCGCACCCGCACCGCACACGAGCACCGAACCGTTCGAGATGAGTATGCACCGCGAACACCTCCTGCTGACCCGCGCGTTGGCCCCGCCTGCGGCGATCGTGGCCCTGCTTGCCGACCGTCTTTCCCCGCCCCGGGCCCGCCGCATTCCCCACGCCCGGGTGGCGGCCCTGGTCCGGGCCGCTCGCGACCTCCGGACGGCCCCTCCGACGGGGACCCGAGGTTCGTGGTGCCCGCGCCCACCGGCGAACCGGTCCATGCCCGCCTGGACCAACTGCCCCTGGCCGCCGACGTCCCCACCGCCGCCGGATACGAGATCGCCCGCAGCGAGAACCGACCCGATCGCTGAATCCTCGGGTCGAGCACCGTACCGGCCGGGCAGATGAAGCGCACGAGCGACGAACGGGCGCCCGCCCGATACCGCCTTGCCCGTCGGTGTGATTCCGGGGGTGGTGGTTGGTGTGTGGCCGGGGGTGGGGCGGTGGTGTGTCTCGGCGAGGTGGTCCAGGCGAATCGTGTCGAGGCCGGTTTTGGTGATGCGTTCGGTGTCGTCGACGATCGCGGACGGTGGGGCGTTGTTGCTCGTTCCGTCGTTCCGTCATTCCGCCGGTGCGTCGGTGTGGGTGTGGGTGTCCGTGTGGGCATCACGCTAGGTGGCGTGTCAGCCAGGACAGGGCGTCCTGGTCGTGGTCCGTCATCCAGTGACCGGCATCGGGGTGTACCCGCAGTTCGGCATGGGGCAGCAGGGTCAGGTAGGCGGCGCCGTGCGAGGCCGGCACCAGAACGTCGGCGCCTCCGTACACGAGCAGCGTGGGCGTGGTCACCGCCGACGGATCGAATCCCCACGGCCGGCCGAAGAGGGCCAGGTCGTCCTCCACCCAGCCGTTCAGCCCGCCGTCCACCCACTCGCGTTCCTCGACCGCCTCCTCGGCGCGCACGGCCTCGCGGGTGAGGATCTCGCGGTCGGACGCCGGGAGTTGGGCCAACCACGCGTCCATGGGCACGTCGCCGCCGGCGGCCGCCTCGACGAACCTTCTCAGCGGGACCTCGCCGAGGCGGGCGGCGGTGATCTCCTCGACGGTTTCCGCGCACATGCCCTCCGTGGTGTCGAATCCGTCGGCCTCGACCGGGCCGAGCCCCACGCTGACGCACAGCGCGCCGACCCGGTCGCCCAACAGCGCCGCGGCGGCCAGTGCGTGCGGTCCGCCGCCCGAGACTCCCATGACCGCGAATCGACCGATGCCGCACGCGTCGGCGACCTGCTCCGTCCACCGGGCGGCGTCGCCCACCGTTCGCCCCGGCTGGTCGTGGGAGCGCGCCCATCCGGGGCGGTCGAAGGTGACCACCCGCACGCGTGCGCGGTCCGGGCCGTGCCAGCCGCCCGGTACGGCCGCGCTGGAACTCGGCGTCCCGTGGTGGTGGATGACCGCGGGTGCCGAGCGCGGACCCCATTCGCGAATCAGCAGCGTGCCGCCCCGGCCGGTGTCGACGGTCGATTCGCGGCACGGCGGTGTCGGCAGCGGTGCCGGGGTGTGACCCGGACGTGCGTACTCCGCGCTCATCGGTCCGCCACCTGGAGTTCGGGGGCGAGGGCGGAGAGGAACCGGGGCCCGTCGTCGGTGAACACGACCGTGTCGACGAGCGCCACGGTGTTCCAGGTCTCCACGTCCGTGACCGTGCCGGCCTCGATGGGGGAGTCGACCGACTCGTCCATACCCCAGGTGAGTTCCCCGACCCAGTCGGCCGGCGGGACGCTCAGCCCGAGCTCGTAGCCGCACGCGCCGCCGCCCAGGCCGGTCTTGGCGTGGTACTCGTTCAGCCGCGCCGTCAGCTCTCCCCAACTGTTGCCGACCCGCCCGTACGTGCGGAGCACGTCGTAGGCGCCGGCCGCAACCCCGGTGAGATCGTGCAGTTCGCGAGGAGCCGCACCGATGAAGTACGGGCGGGTGGTGCGTACGTGATACCCGTCGTAGACGCCGGCGACGTCGGCGTGGAACAGGGTCTCGGCACCGAGTGGGCGACGTGAGCTGATCCGGTGCAGCGAGGGCATGAGCGGCCCGGACGCGATGGTCTCGTGCAGCGCCGCCGGTTCGCCACCCGCGCCGACGTTGGCGTTCATGTAGAGCGCCCACGCCTGGAGTTCGGTCGTGTCGGCGGTGACGTGCGTCCGCAACGCCGCGAGGCCCGCGTCGCAGGCGTGTTGGGCACGTTCGAGCTTGGCGATCTCGACCTCGGACTTGACGCACCTGGCCCGGCGCAGGGGTACGGACACGTCGACGGTGCGGCATCCCGTGTCGTGGAGCGCCGCCTCGATACGGCGGGTGATCGCCGGGTTGGGCAGACAGCTCCACAACTCCAGCCCGACCGTACAGTCACGCCAGCCGTGTTCGGCCAGCTGGGCGGGCAGAAAGGCCAGATACTCGTCGAGCGTCGGTTCCGCGAGCCCGTTGCCGACGGGAACCGCGCGGATGTCCTCGACAACGGAGGTCGCCCTGACCAGTCCGATGTGATCGGGGACCTCGATCATGAAAACCGGGTCCTCGGTGGCGTGGACGACGGTGCACTGGGTGGGGGGCAGCGTCGTCGAGGAGTGGTGGCGGTACCAGCGGGAGCGGTAGCCATGGAGCCAGGCCATCGTGTCGGGGGCGGTGACGACGGCGACATCGACGCCGGCGGCCCGCAGTCGGCGGCGCAGTTCGCCGAGTCGTCGTGCGTACTCGACATCGTCGAAGGCGCGGTCGACGAAGTCTGCCGCCGTGTACAGGTGTTGCCGCCCGTCGATGAAATCGCGAAGCTGCCGGTGTTCCATGTGGGACGTCCATCCGCTGTTTCGTGCGGGCCGCGGGTCGCGGCCTCGTCCAGGCCGTCAGTCTGGTGGCGCCGCGGGCCGGAGTCTCGCGACAGGTGTCGTCCTCCGGGCGCGCGGACACCACGAATGACGCGCACGGCGTCGAGGCCCGCCACGGGCCGCTGCGCCGACCGTCCGGCGCCGACTGTCCGGCGGCGGCTGCTCGGGACCGGCCCTCGGTGCGGGACGCTCAGGGGTGGCTGACCGTGAGCCAGGCATGCACGGCCAGCCTGGTCCGGCCGTCGTCCAGGTCGAGCCCGGTGACCTCCTGCAGCTTTCTGACCCGGGCGTAGATCGTCGCGCGGTGTACGCCCAGCGCCGCGGCGGTGTCCGTGGCGTTGCCCGCGTGCGCCAGGTGGGCGCGCAGGAAGGCCAGGGTGTCCGCGCCCATCCCGGACAGACGGGCGAATTGCGTCGGGACCAGGTGCGGCTCGGGCCGCGGGGCCAGATATGTCGCCAACGCCGCGGCGACCGGGTGGTCCTGCCAGACGGTGACGCGGGACTGCTCGGCGCGGCCGATCCCGATGGCGACGAGCGCCTGCTCGTACGAGTGGACGGAGTCCTGCAGCGCATCGACCGGCGCGCCGACACCCACGAAGGAGTGTTCGGCGAATCGAGCGTCGTAGGCGTGCAGTTCGCGGGCGACACCCGCGGCGATCGCCTGGAGTTCGTCGCGCGGCGGCGTGTTCCGGTAGCCGATGAGCGCGAACGATTCCGGGACCGTCGGCGCGAACGAGTAGGCGTCCGTCATCAGGGTGGGCAACGCCCGCCACAACGCGAAGGCCAGAATGTCCTGCGGAGAGGTCCCGCCCCACGGCGCCCAGTCCTCGGGCACGGCGACGGCGAACGCCACGAAGGCCCGGACACGGTTGAACATGCCGAGGTCGTGCAGTTCGCGAGCGGCGCTCTCGCGGCCGGCCGGCACCGGATCGAGCAGCCCGAGCAGGGCCGATTCGATCTCCTCGTCGATCGCCTTCACGTCGTGCACGTGCCGGAAGAGGATGTGCTCCAACGTCTCGCAGAACTCCACGACGAGCTCTTGAGCCTGCGCGGTCGGCGGCTCCCCGTCCGGCAGCGTGATCCAGAGGTAGCCGAGGGTCTCGAAGCGCGACCGCAGCGGTACGCACCAGCGGTCGTACGCCAGTCCCACGGCCGGATCGGCCGGGATGACGGCCGCCCCCCGCCACTTGTGCACGCCGCACGCCGCGACGTGCGCCTTCTGCCCCGCGGTCGCCTCACGCGTGAGCAGGGCGTTCAGCCGAGCGTCGTCGGCGTCGTCGAAGTGCGAAGAGCACACCATCAGGCGCAGGTCGGGATCGTCGACGGCGACCGCACGACGAAGACTTTCGGACAGTCGGTCGACAATCTCCTGAAGTACATTCACCACCACGGCGGTCATCTCCCTACGGCCCCTGCACGACATCCGGAGGGAGGACGATGCCACACTTCCGACAATTGTCGCGAGCTCGGAGCCGCGCGGCGGCATAGCTTGACTCGGCGCTCACATCCATGCGGCAGCACTCCGCCCCATCGCCTCGCCTGCCCGAGGCCGGGCCGCCCCCACCGGGCGCACCGACCCCGGAGTGCCTGCCGAGATGGCCTGAATCCGCCGAGGCATCCGCCGCCCCCGTCCCGCCCTCGCCGCACGGCCGAGGGTAGGCCCGAACCCCGCCTGGAGTCCGTATGAATCGGCCCGCCGACTCTTCCGGTAGGCACCCCGCCCCGCGGAGTGCGTTCGGCTTCCCACGAGGTCTGTTTCCGCTGTCGTTCCTGGAGATCGGCGACCAGTTCGCCTTCTGGGGCATGCAGAGCCTCCTGGTCTTCTACGTCTACTACGAGACGGGCGACGGAGGTCTCGGGTTCTCGACGTCGCTGGCCACGTCGGTGGCGTCCGCGTACGCCGGATCACTGTTCCTGGTGACCATCTGCGCCGGGTGGATCGCCGACCGGATCCTGGGTGCGGAACGCACGATGGTCCTCGGCGCTGTCGTCGCACTGGCCGGGCATCTGTCCCTCGCCCTGGTGCCGGGCGTGCCGGGGCTGGTGATCGGCCTGGTGGGGGCCTGCTTCGGCAGCGCCGCCATGACGGTGAACTCCGCCGTCACGGCCGGGCGCCTCTACGAGGACACGGACGGGCGCCGTGACGCCGGGTTCACGCTCTACTACTCGGCCAGTGCCGTGGGCGGATTCCTGGGCATCACGCTGGGCGGCTTCTTCGAGTCGCGGACGGGATTCCAGGTCGCGTTCGGGATCAATGCCGCCGCACTGGTGATCGTCCTGGCCGGCTACCTCCCGTTCCGGCGGACGCCGAAAGAGGTCGCCCCGCGGCCCGCGGACGTGCCGGCCGGGGCGCCGCTGCACCGGTCCCTCGCCGCCGGTGCCGCGGCCGTCGTCGTACTGTTCGGGCTCGGCGGTTGGGCGGTGGCCGGCGGGGCGAACCCGGCGACCCTGGTCGCTGCGGTGGCCGGGGTCGCGGCCGTGTCCTACTTCATCCGGTTCTTCCGCTCGCCGAGTGTGTCGATCGCCGAGAGGCGCGGGCTGTGGCGGTACATCCCGGTCTTCGTGGCCAACATCTTCTTCTGCGCCTTCTACCAGCAGTTGGCCACCACGGTCGCGATCTACTCCGACGAACGGGCCTCTCGGCACCTGCTCGGCTTCGAGCTGCCCGCGTCCAGCCTGTTCGGGGTCGCCCCGCTGGCCGGCGTCCTCGCGGCTCCGCTCCTGGGACTGCTGTGGGCGCGTTCGGGTACACGGCAGCCGTCGGCCCTCAGCCGCTTCGTCGCGGTGCTGACGACCACGGCGGCGGCGTTCACGCTGCTGGGGACATTCGCCTCGGCGTCTGCGGCGACTCCGCTGTGGGTGGTGGTCGTCACGATCGCCGTGTTCGGCGTCTCCGACATGGCCGCCAGCCCGGCCGGACTGGCGCTGGTCTCGGCCGCCGCGCCGAAGGTGTTCAGTGCGCAGATGGTCTCCCTGCACTACCTCGGCGCCTCGATCGGCACGGCGCTGGCCGGCAGCATGGCCGACCACCACCACGTCGGGTCGAACGACTCGGCCTACTTCCTCACCCTGGCCGCCGGCGCGGTCGCGGTCGCGGTCGCCGTGCCGCCCCTCGCGTACTGGATGGGGCGACGCGCCTCGGCGGCGAAGGACACGAAACACACCGCGAGCGAGCCGCCCACGGCACGCCCGGACGCCGCGCTCGACAAGGTGCGTTGAGCCCATACGACGGCGGGCCCACGATGGCGGCCGGGCTCGACAACAACCTGATCCCGGTCTCCGACGAGGGCCCGCACAGCGGCCCGCACAGCCTCTACGGCCGCGATGACCGGGTCATCAGGAAGCTCCACCGGTATCCGATCGACGGCGTACATACCACCCGGCTCACGCACCGAGTGTTCCGGTGCGCCGAGACCGGCTGTTCCCGCCGACGAAGCCGCCGTTCGATCCGCTCCCCGGCCGGAGCGGTCACCGGTGGAGCGCGCCCGCCGGCCGATCCGGGCGTACCGGCCTGACCGCCGGGCGCGGCCGTCGTCACCCACACCCCCGCCCCGGCCGCATGCCCTGCGATCGGCCGCCGAACGCCACCACCGTCTCCTCGCGGGTGTGCGGAACACCCGGTCCCGACGAATCCGGTGCGGAGGGCCGGCTCGCGTTGTGGAAGCCTGCCATGGCGCGTGGGGATCGCCGCCGGGGAGGACGCGCGTCATGACCACGGATCAAGGCCGTTGGTCGGCTGGTGCCGTTACCCGCCGGACGCAGTGCCCAAGTTCCTCTACCGCATAGTTCCGGGCTCGGTCACCGATCGGGAGCCGATCCGACAACTACCCGACATACACGAGACGTTCGACCTGCCGCTCGTCCTGATATGGGACAACCTCGGCAGTCACCGCAGCCGGCGGACGCGCGTTCGCCGACCGTGTCGACTGGCTGACCCAGGTTGTTCAACACGGTGGCGAGGTCCGATTCCCACGCGACGGGATCGGCCTCGGCCAGGCGACGCAGGAGTCGTATGCGTGTCGGCCTGCAGCACCTCCCAACCCCCGCCATCGGCACGGGTGTCGACGGCGAAGCGAGCGGCCGGGCGTGTCTTGCGCTGTCCGCCCGGACCGTGCACCAGCAGCACCGACGCCGCCGCTGCGGTGTCGTCGCGCCACGCGGCCGACCGCGCCAACTTCCCGCGACGACCGGTGAAGTCGACGAGGGCGTACCGTGCCTGCGGCAACTGCGCGTGCCCGCCCGGCGGTCGGCGCCGCACGCTCCACCGGGAAGGCGTCCACCCGGTACAGCGCCCGCTCCCCGCCGGTGTGCGTGTGCGTGGTGATGTGCACGTCCCCGGTGACGCCGGAGACCTGGTTCACCGGCCCGTACACCACCGACCCCGCCACCCACTGCGTATCCGACCCGGCCGCGAGCTCCCCGGGCTCGGGGGCCGGCGAGGTGCTGCGGCGGAGCCACCAACCGGACCGGCGACGCGAGCCGGTCACGGACCCTCCTCGATGTCGACGTCCCGCCGGTGTCCCGTACCCGCTCGATCGGACCGGAGACCGTACCGCCTTGCACCCGCTGCCCGTCCGCCGCCGCAGCACCCTGGCGGGCGGTGTACCCGGCGCGACCGGAGGCGGGACGACGGGCCCGGTGCCGCGGCGGGTGGTCCGCACGTTGCCGCCGGTGTCGGAGACCTGCGCGATGCCGCCGCCGATCGCGCTGTCGGTCACCAACTGCCCACCCGGCGCCGTGCGTTCGCGCCGTGTTCCGGCCCCAACACCACCGGGCCGGCCGGCGCCGCGAAACCGACCGCCCCGCGACATTCACCGGGTTCGCGTCGGGGCGGCGATGGCTTCACCGAACGCGCCTCGAGCACCCCTCGTCGTCATCCGGTGGAGCCTCCTCCTGACGGGCGGGGCGCTCGGGCGGAGGTACTCAGCAGGGAGCGGCGACGTTGCCGCAGTAGATCCAGCCGTAGAAGGTGTGGGGCGTGCCGTTGCCGACGACGTACTGGACGTAATACCAGCGGTTGCCGGAACTGTTGTAGGCGTAGTGGCTCCAACGCACCGTTTCGCCGGGGCCCGGCCGCCACACCTCGGCGCATCCGGCCGCGTAGCACTCCCTGATCGGGCCATTGTTCAGCGTGGTGGTCGGGGTCCACGCGGCAGCGGAGGCCTCGCGGGTGTCGGAGCCGGGGCTGTTCCTGTCGGCTGCCGCGGACGCGGTGGGACTCGTGGTGGCGAACATCATGGTCAGCGCGGCCGTGCCCATGGCGCCTGCAACGATCTTTTCGCGGAATCTCATGGTTTCTCCTTTTCGTAGAAATTTGGCGTGTATGCGTCCATGATTGAGGCGGAAGGCCGATTCGATAGGACTCGGCGAGGAGGAATGGTCGATACCTCCTCGACGCTTGTCCCGTTCCACGTACCGCAATCGACGAAGATCCGAAGTCGGTCCCCGACGCGGCGACGTACGAGCCGGTGACGGTGTGAGCTCTCGGGTTTCGTCGTGGTCCCGGGCCGTGGTCCCGGGGTTCGGCCAGCTGGATCCGTGTTTTCCCTCGGCGTCGTTCGACCTGCCCGGATCCCGGGGTGTCCGGTTCCGGTCGGGGACCTGCGGCGGTGACCTGCACTTCCGTGGGTCGGCCGGAATGCCGGATGTATCACGGGAACCCCCATGGATTTCTTGTGTGCGGGCAGAAGATCGGGCTGTGCGCCACGCGGCCGTCGCGGTGATGCCGATGAACCGTGCGGTTCTGCGCGACATGTGACGTCTCCTGGGTGATCGCGAGTCGGGCCGTCGACGGCGATCGGCCGCCGCGCCCGCCGGGCGGATGTGGTCGAGGAACGACGCCGAGGTGAGGTCTTGCCCGCACTCTCGTTCGAAGGCCGAGGGGGCGCCGCCTTCCCGGACGGGAGCCGTCGTTCCGTCTCCGGATCGCATCAGTGTTCCGGGCCGCTGTCCAGGCCGGTGCGGTGTTCCGTACAGTCCCGAACATGTTCCGTACAACCCCGGATTGGCCGGAACGGCGACCTCGCCCGAGCTCCGCACTCCCGGAACGGGCGGATGGTTCGGAGCGTCGCGAGCGCCGCGCCTTGACCGTCCTTGTGGAGACCCGCCCCCCAGTCGCCGGCGGAGATACCGGGCTCACAGCCGTCGACCTTCTCGAGGCAGCGAACGCACGTCCCTGAACATCGGCAACGACAGCGGGAACGGCGAGGATCCGGTTGCGTGACAACGACGCTCCCGAGGATTCGGACACCGCAACGAGCTCGCCCTGACGCCGTATCGGGGTGGGGGTGCATCGTCGACCTGCCGGCAACCGGAGGAGGTGACGGACATCGTGGATCCGGAGGGAGACGATGAAGCGGGCGTGGACGCCGGGGGCGGCGACGCGGCGCTTCCGGATCGACACGGCGTCGTTCGTATGCGCTGTCACCAGCGGAAGTTCCGGATCCCGTAGGCACCGACGACAGCTCGGGTCATGCGTTGTTCCGTCCCGTGTCCGCGACATCGGGTTCCCGGGGCGGGCCGGTCGGCGGTTGCTGCGGGGCGCGCGCGAGGAGGGCGACGTCGATCCCGAAGCCGATGACAGTCGTTACCCGTCGGCAGCGGCAAGCCCGTGACAAGCGTCCGGGAGGGGCACCCGGTCGGTGCACCGTCCGGCCGTCGGGTCCCACACTCGGATCGTGCGATCGTTGCCGCCGGTGACGGCGACCGGTAGGCCGTCCACCGCCGTGCACGCGACCGCATGGACTCCGGCGACTCAGCCGGCACGCATCGATCCGCACCGGCAAGCCGGACCGGACGGACGGCGCCGGCGTGAATCGGATCTCGGGCCATGCGTTGTCAGGGTGCGCGCCGGGGTGGTGTCGTTGGTTCGTCTAGGCACAGTTCGGCGGGGCGTCCCGACCGTCGGACGCGAGGGCGGGAAAATCCGGCGAAGTCATGTGTGGGTTCCGGCTACGCTGCCGCCGCATGAGTGAACCCGCCACCGTGAGTGCCCTGTTCCATCCCGACGACTTGGCCGGTGCGGTCGAGCGTGGTCTGGTGGCACGTCGGCGGCATCCGCAACTGCCGCTGTCGATCTACACCTACACCCGGACCTGCGTGTTCGAGCGGCGATGGACACCGGTGACGCTGCGCTGTCGCGGACTGGTCGTGGAGGATGGCACCGACCGGATCGTCGGGCCCTGCCTGCCGAAGTTCTTCGGCCTCGCGGAGCACGGCCTCGGCACGGCGTACGCGCCCGCGCTGCCGGACGGCGGATTCGAGGCGTTCGACAAGGAAGACGGCTCGCTGGGCCAGGTGTTCCACTACGCCGGCCGTTGGCGAGCCGCGTCCAAGGGGGCGTTCGTCTCCCGGCAGGCCCGGTGGGCCCAGGACTGGCTGGACGAGCGGGACATCGACGCGCTCGACCCGGCGCTGGGCTACGTCACCGAGATCATCCATCCCGACAACCGCATCGTGGTCGACAACGGCTCCGAGCACACCCTCGTCCTCCTCGCCGTGCTCGGCCCCGACGGCACCGAACAACCGCTCGCCGCGCACGCGGACGACTGGATCACCCTCGGCGGACGCGTGGTTCGCTCCCGGCCCGTCGCCTCACTCGCCGAACTGGCCCGCGCCGCCGCCGAGAACCGCCTGCCGGACGGCACGGCCGTCACCGGGACGGCGGCCGAGGGCTGGGTGCTGCGCCACACCTCCGGCCGGCGGGTCAAACTCAAGTTCGCCGACTACGTACGACTGCACCGGATCCTGACCGGGGTGACCGAACGGGACATCTGGCGCTACCTCGGCATGCAGCGCTTCGCCGACCGGGACCCGCGCCACGTCGCCTATGCGCTTACCTGTGCGGAGGCGGAGGTCATCGCCCAGACCGCCCCCTTCGACGCACTCCTCGACCTGGTCCCGGACGAATTCGACGCCTGGGTACGCGCGGTCGCGGACCGGCTGATGGGCGAGGCCGCCGCCATCGAGGCGGCCACTCGGGCGGCGTTCGCGGACGCGTCCCATCTCCTCGACGACCGCACCGCCTTCGCCCGCGCGGCCTCCGCGCACACGGACGCGCGGATCGGGGCCGGGATGTTCCAACTCCGCGACGGGCGCCCCATCGACCTGCCGATCTGGCGGACCGTCAAGCCGGGCCCGACGGACGCATTCCGCCTCGACGACGAGACATGACCCGACCCGACACCGTGCGCTCCGCCCCACGGAGCGACAACCAGCCTTCGCGGAGTCCTTCGGCCCGCGCCTTGAGGTCCCGAGGGACGCGGCGGCCTCGGGCGAGGGCGGTGGTGAGAGTCCAGGTATGCCGAGGTAGGTGGGGACCAGTGGAGCAGGCAGGTTGCGGCGGGCGAGCCGGATGCGGTTGCGGGCGGTCATGCGGTGATGGCCGGCGTCTCGGTGTCGGCGAGGAATCCGTCGTCGTCGGGGTCGACGATCACATCGACGCCGGCCGCGGCACGCAGGTGCGCGATGGCTACGTTGCGTCCGCCGGACACGCCGAGGTTCTCCGGCAGTTCAATCCCGGTGACTCCGGGAGGCAGCGTTCGTCAGCGCGTTCGTGCGTCAGTGCGCTCGGTACCGGTCGAACGTTCGGGCCATGCGTGATACCGGGCATTCCTTCCCGGCCATCCCGGGTCGAGGAACGGCGGGCGATCCACCCGATCGAAGCACCGCAGGAGGAAATCGGTGAATGTACCGGCCGTCTCGAACCATTCTCCCGCCTCACCCCCGACGACGACGCGCCAGTCGTCGGGGTCCGATTCGAGAGCCAGGAAGAAGTACGAGTTGCCCTGTTCGTCGTGGCCCCATTCGAGGAGGCCGCCCTTCGTCGGATGGAAAGGCCAGGGAGAGGAATCCGGAAACGACGCTTCCCACCCGCCCTGGTGCCACAGTCGTTCGGCCTCCTCGTGGCTACCGTCGATCGGCCGGTCCAGCCACACGTAGCCGTCCACGGCACCGGGGCCGTAGAGATCCAGAAACGCCTTGTAGTCGGCCGGCAGGGCCAACCCCAGATACGCCTCCGACGCCACCCACAGCGTCGCCTGCCCCCGTCCCCGGTACCGCGGCTCACCGAGAAGTTCTGTCAACCTGTGCAATCCCCTGGCCGCCATGGCCTTCCCCCATCGTACGACGGTGCCTCGGTGGCATTTTGTCCGTCCGAGCCGACACACCCACGCCCGCCCTCGCCGTCCGGCCACGCAACGTGGAGCGTCCGGACGGGGTCCGGTCCGGCGTCGTAACGGGGCCGCGCTCGTCGGCCCGCACCCCACGACCGATACCACCCCTTCTGCCCCGCACATCCGATCGGGGCCCGCCAGGCAACAGATCAGCCACCGACCGAGGAACAGGATCGGCGGCGATAGGTTCACCGCACCCCCTCGTACCGCGAACGCGGCGGGCCAGGTGAGACGTTCGCGACGGAAACCGAACCCGGGCGTCACCGATGCTCGCGTTGTCGGTGCCATCCGGCAGCCTGACACCTTGAGGCCCGGGTCGAGGACGCGCGGCCGGTGATGTTTCGGGGGAGTGTTCGTGCGGACGGTGTTCGAGGGTTCGGTGCACGTGGCGTACATGCAGATGTACGTCGACAGCCGCGCGCAGTGGTCGGCGATCGAGGAGGACCACCGGGCGGGGCAGGTCAATGGTCTGTGTGGTGCCGCGGTGGAGGGGTATCTGTTCCTGACCACCGGCATGCACACCGGCAGTGTGGGGCTGACCATCGAGGTCCACGACGGCCCGCCCGAGGTGGACGGGCGGTGGGAGGACGTGGTCGAGGCGCCCTTCAATCCACAGGCCCGCACCGTGCGGCTGGCACAGTGGGGCGACGCGGACGCGTGCGAGTTCGAACTCGACTTGGTCCATCATCGCGTGCGCTACTGCGCGACGGGGATGGACGAGGCGAACGCCCACGGCGTGGTGTTCGCCGGTGAACCGCCGGTCGACCACTACCTCCTGCAGTTCTGGCCCGCGCCCGCGGAACCGGACCGCGTGATCAGGCAGACCAGCGACCAGGCGGCCTACTGGAACAGGATCGCCCGGGACCGGCCACCACCGCCGACGCCCGACGAGCGGGCCGCGGCGGCGCGCGCGGCCCGCGAGGAACAGGCCCGCGAGAGGGCGGAGCGTGTCCGGGAGTACGAACTGCGCCAGTGGGCGGGCCGGTTGCCGACCGAACGGCTGCGCCAGGTGCGCGGAAACGTCCACGGGATGCGCATGCTCGACGTGCACCTGGTCCACGCGATCGCGCGCGTCGACGACGGGACACAACGCGCGATCGCCCACTGGGCGGCCCATCGCGCATACACCGTGGCGGGACTCGCCGACGTCGACTGGATCGCCCCCGCGTTGACGGCACTCGACGCGGGCGCACCGTTGCCCGCGCCGTTCGACGACCCGGCCGAACTGTGGCGGCGCCTGCTCGAGGACCGGAACGTGCCACACACCACGATCACCCTCCCGGACGGCGCCACCCACAACGCGCTCCAACAGGCGTGCGCCCTACCGGCGTTGCTCGGCGCCGCCGACCCGGACTCCCTGCGCGCCGCCCTCGACGCCCTGCACGCGGCCGCGTACGCACACGGCACCGACCACCGCGCCTTCCTGGACGAGGTCCGCGACACCTGGCCCGCCCTCGGCGTCGTACCACCCGCCCCGACGGAACCACCCCCGCCGCCGCACCCGTTCCCGTTCATCGGCGAGGACGCGCCCGCCGATACCGCGCCGGCACGGTCGACTTCGGCCGACGAAGCGCGACCCACCGCTCCGGAGCGAGACCCGAAGGCTCCGCCACCGCGACCCGGACACCGCCCGCCGAGCCCCCCTCCCATCACGCCTCCCAACGCACCGCGGCCGCCCGGCAAGGGCCTCGCGTCGCCGCTCCCGGCACCCGGCCCCCGCCCCGCCGGTGCAGCCACCTCTATGGACGGGGTTCGGATTGTCCTCGTCACAACGTCTGTGGCGCCGCCTGCAGTTGCCGAGCCCTCCGGGAAGAACCGCCCGGCGGGCATCCCGACCGAGGACGTCTCTACCGCCACCGGCGGCGAGGAAGAACCTCACGACATCGGTAGCCCGGACCGCCGAGGCCGAACGTGAGGGCCGGCCCGGCGAGATCGAGGGCCTATCGGTGAGTCTTGCCGCCGCCCACGCGTCCGTCCCGATCGGGTGCGTGCCGAAAAGGCGTACGCCTCCCGTAAGAACCGCGCTTACCTGCGCCCCCGCGGGATCCGCTGCACCATTCCCGACAGGGCCGACCAGGCCCACAACCGCCGGAAGCTCGGCTCGCGCGGCGGCCGACCACCACGTTTCGACCGGGCCGACCACCGCAAGCGCCACGCGGTCGAGTGCGGGATCGACCGCCTCACGAGACACCGCGCCGTCGCCACGCGATACGACTAGCTCGCGGTCCGCCCGCTACGAGGCGACCGTCCTGATCGCTGCTGTCAACGAGTGGCTGTGACCGGAACTCGTCGCTAGAGCTCGTGGTCCTGGGCCAGTTCCTCCCAGCGAATGCCGCGCAGCACAAGGTCGGCGTCCTTGCCCGACGGAACGTCCAAGCCGGTCTGGAACCAGATCACGGTGAGAGCGGAACGGTGCAGCACCGGGTCGAGTTCAACGGTGACCGCTGTCGAGCGGAAGGCGCCGATGCAGGCCACGGCAGGCAGCACCTCAACGGGGCCGAAGACGCCGGCAGCCCGGTCCGGGTACTCCCGGGAGGGGGAGACCAGATGGACCGGCGCGGAGGGAAACGCACGTTCGGCCTGCCGCTGAAGGCTCCTGACCTTCATGTCGTTGATGGGCTTGCACGGGTAGCCCTCCAGCATCCCTCCATAGGTCGAAGACATTCGCAGCTCGGTGAGCTCGATCGAACGTCCGGATGAGAGGGCTATGCGGCTCAGCGACATGCCGACACCCTATGGACAAGATTCACTTCCGATACACGGCCTAGAGGTAGGAGATCTCGAAGGTCGCGGAGCCGTCGATCGACACCTCGTTGTCGAGAGTCAACCGGTTGCTCGGGGCGATGCGAACCCGGAAACCGGGGATCCGGCCTGCCGCCGGGGCGCTCTCGTCGTCGGGCGCGGTTGCGTCGACGAGTTCGGGCAGCTCGGCGGCGAGTTCCGCGGCCAGGTCGCCGGGCGTCTTCCCCAAGGTTGCGGCGGTCTGGGCGAGTTGGTCCTCGCCGATGATCGCGACGACCTGATCTGCGGTGATCGGCTCGTTGGGGCCGTCACCGATCCACGACCGGACCTGCGACTCCAGCCCGGCATCGGCCAGGCTCTCCGCCGAGATCGTCAAGGTCGTCGGCTCCACGTTCGCGCCGTTCTCGTCGGCCACGGACTCACTCATTCGGAACATCCCTTACACCGGATCCACGCGACACCGGATCCTCGCCCGACCAAAACGGCAGAAAAGCATCGCTGCGGGCACCTCCCGACCATCACGAGCGGCAACCACCGCCAGGGAGATCTTCGTCCGCGAACACGCCCGAACACCACAACTCCGCGATTTCAAGCCCTGGTTCGGAGAATGGTCGGCGCCTCCGGACCGGACGGCCAACCAGGTCATCCGACGCCCGTTCGACACCGTCATCCGATTCCCCGACGAACCCACCCCCAACGACGACGTCGGATATGGCATCGTCAGCCCGCGCCGAGCACTCCAATCCACGTCGGACCCGGGCCCGCGCGACGTCTCCCCACTGGTCGACGTCCGCAGCGCGAAATCGGCTCCGAAACCGAGCCCGTTCCCCACCGCGGCACCTCGCTCGACCCCGCTCCCCTCCACCGCCCTCGGGCAGGCCCCGCCGGCGGTGGCCACCGGATCGAACTCCACGGACGCCTCGGACGAGACCGTCCCGACGGCGGCCATCCTCGCGGCGGTGGCCGGCGCCGTATTCCTCGCCGCCGGTATCGCGGTGTTTCGGCGCGCCCGTCGAAACCGCCACCAGAGTTGCTGACTTACCGTCCCCATCCGGTGGTGGTCTTGTCGGCGGGAGCGTGTATCCGTCCCGGCTTGTAGAACCGTGGTCCTTCTCGAACGCCACGGCCCGCGCGGGCCCGCCGCGGCCGTCACCACGTGCCCGTCGTCGTGCATGCGCGAGTCACCGGATCACTCCCGGCGTGGCGATCGTGGTGGAAGTCCTCTCGCCTGCCACGGTGTGCCCGCCCGCACCCGGCCCGTTTGCCGGGTCATCCTCGTTGCGTACCGGACCGACCACGCCCACGTCGAGGATCCGCGCTCGTGCTGGTGCGCCATCGGAGCCTGTGCGGCACCTGACCGTCCACCCGGATACATCCGCGGGGAGACACTTGCGCCCCCGGGACACAGGATCACGATGCGCCGAAATCGATTGTTCACGCCCTGCCACTGCGCGATCATCCTCGGATGGACGCGGATCGGACGCTGGTGCGGGTGGTGCAGACCTGTCACGGATTTCCGTCGCAGTGGAACGCCTGGACGGTGTCCGGCCGGTATCTGTATCTCCGCTACCGGCACGGCAAGGGCAGTGTCGAATGGCATCGCGGCCCGGATGCCGCGGACGACACGCCCGAGACGTGGGAGGCGGGCCTGTCGGGGCTCCTGGTCGAATGGGACGACGGCACCAATGGCGGCGACATCGATCTCGAGCACTTCCTCGCGGAAGCCGGTTTGGTGCTCGCACCGGATGCCGCAGTCGATTGAGCCCGCAGGCATCGAATGGCGCGCGCAACCGGACGTCCTTCGACGGCGCGCGCGGAGTTCTCCAGTCGTGGGAGCAGTCGGTCGTCGCAGGGCGATGTGTGACGAAATTCGGGGGCGGCCGCACGGGGAGGATCGCCGTGGCC
This sequence comes from Embleya hyalina, assembly GCF_003967355.1. Lineage (GTDB taxonomy): Bacteria > Actinomycetota > Actinomycetes > Streptomycetales > Streptomycetaceae > Embleya > Embleya hyalina. Next base: position 59,501 of record NZ_BIFH01000053.1, read on the forward strand.
CCGCGCGGCAGTCCGAACTCGCCGATGCACATCACCTCGTCCAGTTCTCCGTGTCCGGCGTCGGCCCGAGCCTGTGTGCCTCGTGCACGAAGGCGGCCGTCGACGTCGTGGGAGCGTCCGAACCGTAGAAGTACACGGCGGTGGACGTGCAGATCACGCCCACCACGCCCGCCTGCGGCTCGGGCCGGGGCGTGGTGTCGCGCCAACACCGGTCGAATCGGCGGCGCTCGAACTCCGTACTCGCCGGTCGGCCGAAGACCCGAAAGGGCAACTCCACATCGACCCACGCACGTCTCTCCTCGGCGGGGTGCCTCTCGTGTGCCTCCTTCTCCCTCTCGGCAGCCGCGAACTGCCGTTGGCACGCGTACAGTCCGCCGTGGAAGGTCACGACCGCCAGGGTGATCACGGCCAGGACGAACCGGCCGAGCCACAACAGGCAACAACCCATCGGCCGCGCATCGGGACGGGAAGACATGCGCCCATCGTGTCCCGGAACTCCGCCCGGTAAGAGATCGTTGCGCACTCGCAACCCGCTCCGCCACGCACATCCCCTCGGCACGCCACGACGCGGGACGACCCCAACCCGGCACGCCACGCCCGGCCGGGCCCGGCTGCCACGGTCGAGACCGTGACCGCCGGCAATTCCATCGCCGACCATCGGCGTTGATACGGCCAGGTCCCGCTCGCGGGGATTCCTTCCGTCATGATCGCCGAGAAAACGGCAAGGGGCTTCCGCCTTCGTCCGGGCCCACGTCACACGGGGCGAGCCCGGATTTGCGCTTCGCGGCCGATTGAAGCCGACCAACCCGACCGAGTGGATCGGGACCGGCTCCCACGACGCTCCAGCACGTGGTTCCAGCTTTCACGGCCGGATCCGCTCGACCACTACGCGGTTCTGCGGCAACTCCTCGTCCGGCACGCGGAGGATCTCGCCGGCAAGATCCATGCCTCTCCGCTCGGCTACCGATCAACGTCGACGTGAACCCCGCGCAGCCGAAGCCGGGTCTTCAGGAACTCCCTCTCCGACAACGTCTCCACCAGGCCATCGTCGCTCAGCTCCCCGACCGGCTCACGAGCCCGCGACAACGAGGCCCCGAGACCTCCCGAAAGACCTTCAAAGCCGGCACGAGACCGGGAAGCGGATCGACCACCCGCAGCCTGACGGGTCCGTGCGCCGCGAGTAGAGCCTCCCGGACATCGTCGGGTGCCGGCCCCGGACCGGCGTGTTCGCACAGGTAGGTGCCGCAGGACCCGCACGCGAACTCGACGTCCCACCACAACTGGTCGCGGAGGATGAACCGGTTCACCTGTCGCACCGCCATACTGCCGCACTCGCAACGCGATGCGATCTTCGCCGTCCGACGGGTCACCCGGGCTCCCCGACGTTCCACTCCCGCGGCAGATCCTCGCCGCAGAAGACGCAGACGAAGTCCTCCTCCCGCACGATGTTGAGCTCCCCGCAGGAGCGGCATCGGCGGAAGACCACCTCGTGCGTGAACCCGGACGGGCGATGGATCCCGATCCGGTCCAGGGCCTCGGCCACGGCCGGCCATGACCCGGCGTCCGGGCAGTAGCCGGTCGACTGGTTGCTGACCTCCTCGACCACCCACCGCCCGGACTCCTCACGGAAGCCCATCTCGCCGGCGCTCAGCACCTCTCCGCCGCCGGCACACACCACGTGCTCGCTGCGGCGCGGAGCCAGGCGCAGCACCCCGCCGCCGTCGACGACGAACGTGAACGGCTCGTTTAATTCATCCAGGTGCAGCCCGGAGACCCACGCGACGAAGTCCGCCGACGTACGGATGCTCCGACCCTCACAGCCTGCCCGGACGAGCGCCTTCAACTCGACCGGACCCACATACCGATATCTCGGCCCCCGCATCTCCACGCGCACCAACCTAGTGGCTCACACAGCCAGGACCTGGGGGATTACGGGCTCCGACGAAGACCACGAGCGTGAGACGGGCGCGAATCAGGCGTGCTTGGCCGTGCCGGTCCGTACACAGGAGGTCCCGTCGTGCCGTACACCCGGTGATCGCCGGGGTCGACGTGCACGGGGCGCTTCGTTGTTTCCGAAGGTACTTCGTTCGGCGACCGGGGTGGTGTTGTCCAGGTTCGTCAAGCGCGTTGTGACGACGTCATGTTCCTGGCCGGTCGTGTTTGACGCCCGCGTGTGTCCGACACGGGGCTGCGGCAGCGCTACTTGTCCCCAGCGCCGTGATCTTGGACGATCGCCTGATGCCTGAAGCCCCCGACGTCCCCACCGCCTGGCGACAGCTACTGGAGCGCACTCCGGGAACCCGGCAAGGGGACCCGCTGGTCGTCGAAGCGGCGCATGTCGAGCCAAGACTCCGCAGCCTCTACCCATGGCCGAGCCACGGCACTCTGAAGTTTCTGCGATCCGCCCCGCCCTGGGATCGCTCGGATCCCGACGACCTGCCGTTCATCGTCTGCGGTGGGCCGCCCTACAAGGTCTACTCGGCCGGGTACACCACCCTGCTCGGCGAAGCAGACACACCAGAGGAAGCCGCCGCTCTCGTGGCCGCTCATCTCCCGTCCGACGGCGCGAACTCAAACGGTTGGACCAGGCCCGCGCATGGGGAACTCCCCGACCGACCCCCATGGGGAGTTACGTGACCGTCCACAACTGCGCCGGATCAAGCCGGGATCGCTCGTTGCCTCGCGGGAGGTCGTGAGGGTCACGACGTTGTCGGCCCTGACGCAGCATCACGGGTCGCCTGACCGAGTGTTGCCCGGATCCGGGACGGCCCCCGTTTGGGGGTGTCAACTCCTTGAAGACCGTCCGAAACCTGCGAGGCGCCTCGTCGCGGCACCATGGCGTGTGTGGTGGGTGACGGCCGGGGCCCGGCGCGCATGCGCGCCGGGCCCTGTGCGTTCGTTGGTGTCGTTGTTCCGGTGGTGTCGTTTGTCGGTTTACCAGGTGCCGGGTGGGGCTCTCCATCCCTGGGCGGGGGCGTTGACGGTTCCGTCGGTGTTGGTGGTGAGGGTGCGGGTGGTGGTGGAGCCGTCTGCCCATTCGTACATCGCCCCGACGTCGGCGCGTTGGTTGCCGTCGAAGTCTCCGGCGAGTGCCTTGGTGTCGTTGTTGGACCATTGTCCGGGTCCGGAGCGCCATTTCTGGACGTCGTTGTCGAAGCCAGCGTCGGGTCGGGCGTGGAAGGTGAACAGTGCGGTGTCGCCGTTCCCGTAGTCGTACATCGCGCCCGTGTCGGCCCGGTGGTCGCCGTCGAAGTCGCCGGCGACGAGTTGTACGTGGTCCCATTCCCAGTTCCCGGCGGGTACGTTCCAGGACTTGACGGGATCGTTGAATCCGCCGTCGGCCCGCGACTTGAGCGTGAACAGGGCGACCGCGCCGCCGCTGGGGCTGCCGTAGCCGTACATGACGGCGATGTCGTCGCGCCCGTCGCCGTCGAAGTCCCCGCTCACGTATTTCCCGCGGGCCTGGCCCCAGTTCCCGGGGCCGCTGCGCCAGCTGGCGAGGGCGTCGTTGAAGGTGCCGTCGGGTTTGGCGGTCCAGGTCCAGGTGCCGGTGTCCTCGTTGCCGTGGTCGTAGATCATCGCGAGGTCGTCGCGGTGGTCGCCGTCGAAGTCGCCGGCGAGGAGGGCGGCCTTGGTCCAGTCCCGGGTGCCGGGTTCGGTGCGGGTGCCGGGGACGCCTTCGTCGAACGTTCCGTCGAGCCGGGCGGCGAAGGTGATCAGGCGGGTGCTGCCGTCGGGGTAGCCGTACAGCGCGGCGACGTCGTTGCGGCCGTCGCCGTTGAAGTCCCCGATCGCGTACTTGGCGCGCGCGTTGTCGAACCAGCCGGGGTGGCTGACCCACGCCTGCCGCGGGGCCCCGACGGTGCCGTCGGCGAGGCCGGGGGAGACGAAGAACGAGGTGGACTCGGATCCGTGGTCGTACGTCGTCAGGATGTCGGCGCGGTGGTCGCCGTCGAAGTCCCCGGTGTATTCGGTGCGTTGGCCGGCGGTGGAGTCGGCGGGGTTGGTGTGTGCGGTGGCGGTGTCCAGGACGGTGGTGTAGCGGATGTAGCCGCCCTGGAAGTCGCTGCGGTGCCCGCCGGCGACGGTGTACTGGTCGCCGGTGGGGAACCCGAGCGGTCCGCCCTCCCAGCCCTGCGCGGCCCAGGTCTGGCGGTCCTTGCCGTAGACCGGCCATGCCCCGGTGGTGGGCGACCAGTACAGGGAGCCGGTGTCCGCGCCGGCGTGCAGGATGCGGAACTGCTGGTAGCGGCCGGGCTGTTTGAGGGTGGTGGGCGAGGCCTCCATGGACGGGAACCCGAGGTCGCCGCGCGCCCCGCCGCCGGCCTGCCAACGGTCGTAGAAGTCCCCGGTGATCGTGTGCGCGCCGGTCCCGCCCGGGCCGCCGGTCCAGGCGATGGCGCCGGTGCCTTCGTTGGTCCCGGCGAAGACGCTCACGGCGCCGACGGGTGTCCCGGCGCCGTCGAGGATGCGGTTCTCGTCGCTGACGGGGTAGCCGAGCGTGCCGTGGGTGCCGCCGTCGGTGAGCCACTTGTTGCGGATGTTGCCGCGTACGGACCAGGCCCCGCCGCTGGTGGGCGCCCAGTGGATCGACGCCCCGGCGGTCGTGGCGTTCGCGTCGGCGCCCTGGAACTCGGCGTACTTGCCCACGCCGTCGGTGTCGGCGAGGACGCCGGTCAGCGGCAGGTTGACCGTGGTGTCGGAACTCTTCAGCAGGTCCTTGTACTTGGCCAGGACCGGCCCGCACAACTGGATCCGACGCGCGGGATCGCCCTTCGCGGCCCCGTTGTCGAACGTCTCGCACACGCTCTCGGGCGTGTCCGCGATCACCGTCGCGGGTTTGAACGCGTGGCCGGTGGCGTCGGGGGTGGTGCCGAGGAAGGTGTAGACGCGTCCGTCGGGCGTGCGGGACCACAGGTCGGGCTTGCCGTCGCCGTCGAGGTCGCCGTCGGAGGTGAGCCGGGGGTGGGCGGCGACGTCGAACCCGGTGCCGATCAGCGTGCGCGCCGCGGCGTCGCCCAAGGCGGTGACGTCGACCGTCACCGCGCCCGTGGTCGGGTTCGTCACGGTCTTGGACGCGTATTGGTAGAGCTTGCCGGTGGTGCGGTCGCGGGCCCACAGGTCGGGGAGCCCGTCGCCGGTGGCGTCACCCGGGGCGATCAGGTCGAGGTTGCGCCAGTCGGCGGTGCCCAGGGGGATCGCCTTGTCGAACTCTCCGGCGCTGGTGTCGCCGTGGAAGAGCCACAGGCTCGCGCTGCCGTCGCCGTTGTTCTCGAGGGTGAGCAGGTCCAGGCGGGCGGCGCGGGTGGGGCTGAGGTCGTTGTCGACGTTGCCGGGGGCGAGGATCTGCCGCACGCGGGACCAGTCGGTCGTGTAGGCGGCGCAGGTGCCGTTGGGGCGGGTGGCGTCGACGCAGGTGTCGGGTCGGGTGACGCCGTCGCGTACCCCGCTGGTGAAGTATTCGCCGTGGGCTCCGGCACCGGCGGTGGCATAGCGGTAGAGCTGTCCGCCCGCGTGGGCGTACAGGTCGTCGTAGGTGATGCCGGCGCCGCCGCGGTGGGTGATCAGCGATCCCGCCCAGCTGGGTTGGTCCTCGGTGCCGGCCGGGCCCTGGAAGGTGCGCGAGGCGATGGTGCCGCCGAGGGCGGGGTCGGTGTTGGTGTTGTACATACGCAGTGCGCCGGTGTCGTCGATGGTGAGCAGGTCGGCGCGTCCGTCGCCGTTGATGTCGCCGAGGACGGGCCGGGCGTCGACGTTCGCCGGGGCGTAGAAGGCGTAGGCCTTCGGTTGCGAGCGGTTCCCGGCCCTGTCCACGGATTGCGCCCACAGCGTGTTGGTGCCCCAGCGCAGCACGGGCAGGGCGTCGGTGCGCCATTTGCCGTCGGTGCCCAGGGTGGCGCGGGCGGCCCAGCCCACGGGGATGGTGCTGCCGAGCGAGTATTCGATGGTGTCCACGCCGGACGCGGCGTCGGTGGCCTTGTCGAAGACGAACACCCCCTTGTCACCAACGGTCTTGCCGCCGCCGGCGACGGGGTAGTCGGTGCTGGTGATCTCGGGCTGCGTGGGCGGTGTGCCGTCGACGGTGAACGTCTGACCGTCGGCGAACGCCGAGGGCACGTCGCCGTCCCCGGTCTGCACGGCCCACCTGTACGTGTGTCCGTCCTGCAGGATCCCCGGTGGGATGTCGGCGCGGGCCTCGTGGCCGCTCGCGCCCTTGGAGATCCATCCAGTGGTGTGGACGACGGGGTTGCCGTTGCCGACCTCGGTGACCACGAAGTTGGCGTCGATGGTCTGCCCGGGGTCGGGGTCGGCGACGGTGGCGTACAGGCTGACGCCGCCGACGGCGGGGTTGACCGCGCCGACGTAGCCGTCGTTCCCGGAGGCGCCGCCGTTGACGGGCACGGGTGTCATCCGCCGGTTGGTGGGCGGGGTCGGCGGGGTGTTGTACTCGATGTAGACGAAATTGTCCGCCGCGGTGCGGGAGAACCGCTTGAAGCCGTTGTTGGCCGTGCTCTGCGGGGATTCCTTCCCGTAGACGCCGAGGGTGATGAACTCCCAGTTCTGGTGGCCGGCGAGGTTGGCGGTGATGTCGAAGTCCACGAGGCGGCTGCCGCAGTGGGACTCGACACGGGAACTGGGCGCCCAGGCGGTGGACCACAGACCGTAGTCGGCCGGCTGGTTGTTCCAGTGCGTGCCGAACGTGAGCGTGTCACTGACCAGATGCAGGTACACGGGCTGGGACACGTCCGGACTGCAGTCGATGACGGCGGAGTCGACCTGGGTGGTGTTGAACGTGACCCGCTTGATCAGCTTGCCGTCCAGGCGCCCCGCCCAGTTGTAGTCCACCCGATAGAACGTGCGCTCCAGACCCGTCTTTTCGCGCCACCGCTGGTAGCCGGCGCCGGGTTGGTAGTCGGTGCGCCCGTAGCCCACGGTGGTGGGGTATGCGTCCTGGGCCCAGCCGTACCAGCTGACGTTGTCGCGCAGCGGCACCCACGGCGGGTCGACGTACACCGGGAACACCGTGTCCGCCGCGTTCAACAGACCCGCGTCCGGAGTGAGCGTGAGCGAGGCACCGGCGACGGACGTCTCCAGCGGCGCGGTCGTGGCATGCGTCCCGGGCCGCCTGTCGGTGGAGACGAGCTGGTCCGCCGGTATCGCGCCGTCGGCGACCTCCGAGGCGTTCGCGGTGCCTGCCGCCTTTGCGGCCGGTGCCTGCTTCGGGGTGGTGCGCGAGTCCCACATCGTCGGCGCGGGCGCGACGAACGCGACGTTCCCGTCGGTGCCCTTGGCCGTCAGCGATCCGTCGCCGCCCTCGGTGACGGCGACGCCGTCGGTGGTCATCCCGAGCCTGAGCGTGGCGAGTTGCGGGTTCTTCGCGGCGGCCGGGGTCTTGACGATCAGCGTATGAGTGAAGCCGCCCTGTTCGCCCGCGGTGACCTTCAGGTCCACATCCGGCAACACCCCGGGATACAGCGCCGCGTCACCGGCGAGCACCGGAGTGGGCAGCGCGGTGGGCCAGGTGAAGGTGAGTTTGCGGCCGCCGTTGGTCATCGACGCCAGCAGCGTGGAGCCTCCACCGCCCAGGGTGAGGTCGCCGGTGGTGGCGCCGGGCCGCACCGTCCCGTCCGCGGCCCGGGCCAGCGTCGGGTCGAGGTCGCGCCAGACACCACTCTTCCTGGTGCGCGACGGTTCCACCGTGCGCTTGAGCACCATCACACCGTCCGGCCTCGCGACCACGGTGTCGGTCTCGGTGGTCAACTCCGGCACCGGCACGGGAACTCCGGTGCGCACAGCCTGCGCTCGCGCACCGGCCTCGGCCGCGGCCTTCGCGTCGGCCGACGGGGCATCCGCAGTGGTGTCTGCAGTGTTGCCCACGGTCGGGACGATGTTCGCGGCGGCGGGTGCGCTGAGCGGCGTGGCTCCGGCAGCGCCGACGGCACACGTCATCGACAGAGTGACGAGTCCGCCGAAGAGTGCCGACAGTCGTCGTGCGTACGGGCGTGGGCGGGGAGGCGGGTGCCCCATGAGGGTGACTCCTCGGGAAAGTTGGGGGTGCGGGGCGCGAGCGCGCATAGATGCGCGGAACGTACCGGTTGGCTGCAAGCCCACACCACGTGGCGCAGATCACATCGACCCGGTAGCCATGTCGATAGGGATCCAAGTCGTCCCCGAGTGCATGCAGATTGCCGAACTATGGATACCAACGGGTGATTTGGCCGCTCGTGGGACTCTCGGGCAGCTGCCGAGGTTGTAGTGACGAAGACCACATCCACCCTTGGGAACTGTCTTTACCCACACCGAACTTGCCGCGTACGGTGCGCTCCGTCTGTGATCTTTCGCCTGTTCGGGGGCGGGATCCGTCCGGGTGGGGGTTGGTCGTCGTGCGTGGTTGGTCGTGGGGATCGAGGAGGTCCCACCGCAGTCGAGGGGCCGGTGCGGCACGCCTGTTCGTGACGGGCGCGACGGTGTTGGCGTTGACGGCGAGCGTGGCCCCGGCCCAGGCCGTCGACTGGATCGAGACCCGCCCCGACACCGAAGGCTGGTCCCCGCGTGACCTGCCCAAGACACCCTCCGTCGGCGGCCACGACGCACCCAAGCCGGACGCGCGCCCGCTCACCGGTGACGGCCACCGCTCGTGGAAGCCCACCGCGACCGCCTGGCCGAAGGCGGCCGAGGCCGAGACCGCCCCGGCGCCCGCGTCCTCGTTCGTCGCGCGGGGAGGATCGTCCCTGCTGGCCGCCCCCACCGGCGGCAATGCCCCCGGCACCCCCGTCTGGATCACCACCCCCACCGCCGCCACCCCCGGCCCCCTGCGCTCGAACACCCACGCCGCACCCCCGAGCGACGCGACGACCACTCCGAGCCGGGTCAAGGTCACCGTCGCCGACCACACCGCCGCCGAGAAGGCCGGCGTCGACGGCGTCCTGATCACCGTCCGCCCCACCGAAGCGGCCTCCAACCCCGGCAAGGTCACGATCGGCGTCGACTACGCGGGCTTCCGCGACGCGTTCGGCGCCGACTGGTCCTCACGCCTGCGCCTGGTGTCGATGCCCGAGTGCGCGCTGACCACACCCGACGCGGCCGAGTGCCGGACCAAGTCCCCGGTCGCGGGCGGACGCAACGACCGCGTCAAGAACCGCGTACTCGCCGATGTCGACTTGTCCGCAACCGCCGCCCGTTCCGCAAACGCAGCCCCGGGCGCGATGTTGCTCGCGGTCACCGCTGACGCGTCGGGCCCGTCCGGCGACTACAAGGCGACCTCGTTGTCCCCGTCCGGTCAGTGGTCGGCGGGCGGCAACTCCGGTTCGATGAACTGGTCGTACGGCATCGCGGTCCCGCCCGCGATCGGCGGCACCGCCCCTGCGCTGAACCTGGCCTACAACTCGGGCAGCGTGGACGGCCGCACGACCTCCACGAACAATCAGGCGTCGTGGATCGGTGAGGGTTGGGAATACTCGCCGGGCTTCGTCGAACGCTCCTACGATTCCTGCGCGCGCGACGGGCAGGACAAGTCCGGCGAGAAGTGCTGGTCGAACCGCAACTCCCTGGCGCTGTCCCTCAACGGCAAGTCCTCCATCCTGGTCCAGGACGACACCGACAAGGCAAAGTGGCGCCTCGAGGGTGACGACGACTCCCGCATCGAACCGCTGACCGGCGCGGTCAACGGCGACGACAACGGCGAGTACTGGCGCCTGACCACCGGCGACGGCATCCAGTACTACTTCGGCGTGGGCCACAGGCCCGGCGGCAACAATCAGGACACCCCCACGAACTCGACCTGGTCCGCGCCCGTCTACGGCAACAACGCGGGCGAACCCTGCAACAAGGCCTCCGGGTTCGACGCGTCGTGGTGCCAGCAGGCCTGGCGCTGGAACCTCGACTACGTCGTCGACCCGCGCGGCGGGATGGTCACCTACTGGTACAACGCCGAGACCAACCGCTACACCCGCGGCGCGATTCTCGTCGGCTCCGGCACCCTGACCGAGTACACCCGCGGCGGCACCCTCGCGAGGATCACCTACGGTTCGAAGCAGACCGACACCGCGCAGCCCACCGCCCAGGTCCTCTTCGATACGGCGGAGCGCTGCCTGAAGAAGGACGGCTTCGACTGCGACCCGGCCAAGATGACCAAGGCCAACGCCGCCAAGTGGCCGGACGTGCCCGTCGACAAGCAGTGCGCCGCCACGGGCAAGTGCGAGGAGTACGGCCAGTCGTTCTTCTCCACCCGCCGTCTCACGAAGATCACCACGCAGTCCCTGGTTGGCTCGACGTACCGGACGGTCGACGAGTACGCCCTCGACCAGGACTACCCGGACCCGCAGGACGGCTCCTCCCCGACGCTGTGGCTGAACTCGATCACCCGCACCGCCTGGGACGGCACCAACAAGATCGACGTCCCCTCGGTCGACTTCGTCGGCCAGTTCATGCCCAACCGCGTCGACGCCGGCGGCGACCTCGCCCCGCCGATGAACCGCCGCCGCCTGAAGGGCATCACCAACGAGACCGGCGGCCAGACCACGGTCACCTACAACGATCCCGAGTGCACCCCGGCCACGCTGCCCACCCCGGACGCCAACACCAATGCGTGCTACCCGATGTGGTGGAACTACGACGAGGACTCCGAGCCGGTCCTGCACTGGTTCCACAAGTACACCGTCGCCGAGGTCACCGAACACGACATCGACACCACCACCCCCAACCGCTCCACCCGGTACGAGTACGTCGGCGGCGCAGCCTGGCACCGCGACGACGCCGAGCTCACCGAGGACAAGGAAGCCTCACGCCCCAAGAGCAAGGACCGCCGCACCTGGAACCAGTACCGCGGCTACGGCCAAGTCGTCACCCGCTCCGGCAACCCGTCGAAGGATCCGGTCACGCAGTCCGCGACGTTCTACCTGCGCGGCATGGACGCCGACGTGAAAAAGGACGGCACCAAACGCGCCCTCACGCTGATCGACTCCACCGGTGCCACCCTCGTCGACGCGAACCAACACGCAGGTTTCGCCTACGAGACCCAGACGTTCACCGGCGCGGGCGGCTCCGTCGCGGCCACGTCTCTGAACACCCCGTTCTCCTCGGCGGTCACCGCCAGTCATGCCCGAGCCCGCAGCCTGCCCCCGCTCGAGGCCCGACGCACCGCCACTTCCAGGTCCCGCGCTCGCAGTCTCCTCGCAGACGCCGTCACCTGGCGTGAGACGTCCAAGACCACCACCTTCGAACCCCTCCACGGCCTCCCGGAGACGGTGTCGGATAAGGCCGACGGCCTGCCCGAGTACTGCACCAAGACCACCTACGCGCACAACACCGCAGCGTGGATCATCGGCAAACCCGTCGAGACGATCTCCCTGGTCGGCACCTGCGACACCACCAAGAGCAAGGACACCGTCTACGCCTGGGCCCGCACCCTCTACGACAACAAGCCGTACGGCGAGGTCGGCTCCATCGGCGACACCACCTCCACCGACGCCGTGATCGACTACAAGGCCGACGGCACCCCCAACTGGGTCACCACCGCGAAGTCCGAGTTCGACGCGTACGGTCGCGTCACTAAGGCCACCGACGCCGAGAACAAGACCACCACCACGGCGTACACTCCTGCCGCCGGCGGCCTGCCCACCACGGTCGCCGTCACCGGCCCCACCGGCTGGACCGCCTCGACCACCTACGCAGGGGCCCGCAACCTTCCCGTCAAGGCCGTCGACGTCAACGGCCTGGCGGTGGAGCAGGAGTACGACGTACTCGGCCGGTTGATCGCCGTGTGGAAGCCTGGCCATACCAAGGCGGACAACGCGGACCTGCAGTTCGCATACGCCCCCAGCAAGACCGGCCCGTCCGTGGTCACCACCCGCACCCTGAAAACCGACAAGAAGTACGCGGTCTCGCACCGGATCCTTAACAGCTTCCTCCAGGAACGCCAGACCCAGTCGAGCACCGCCAACGACGACTTCGGCCGGCTGATCACCGACACCTTCCACGACAGCCTCGGTCGCCCGATTAAGACCAACCAGCCCTACCTGAACACCACCTCGAACCCGGGCACGACCGTCTTCGTCGGCAACGACAACGAAGTCCACGGCCAGAACGCGGTCGTCTACGACGGCCAGGGCCGCACCACCGCCCAGACGTTCTCCTCCAAGGGCATCGAACAGTGGCGCACCACCACCACCTACGCCGGCGCCGACGAAACCCGCGTCACCCCACCCACCGGCGGCGCCGCGACCCTGTCCATCTCCGACGCCCGCGGCAAGCCGAAGGAACTGCGCGAGTACAACGGCGGCACCCCGACCGGCGACGACTACTCCAAGATCACCTACACCTACACCCCACGCGGGGAACTCCAGAAGGTCACCGACGCGGGCGGCAACACCTGGACCTACACCTACGACTTCCTTGGCCGCAAAACCCACGTCGAAGACCCCGACAAGGGCCCCTCCGACACCCGCTACGACCTGGTCGGCCGCGTGATCGGCATCACCGACGCCCGAGGCCAAAACCTCGCATATACGTATGATGCGCTCGGCCGAAAGACCGCGAGCTACAAGGACTCGGTCGCCGACACGAACCTCCTCGCTGAGTGGACCTACGACCGCTACGCAAAGGGCCAGGCTGACGGCTCCTCCCGCTACGTCGGCGGTAAAACCGGCGCGAAGTACACGAACGAGATCACCGGATTTGAACCCGGCACCTACCGCCCCACCGGCACCCGCACAACCATCCCCCCGGCCGAGGGCAAACTCGCTGGCATCTACACCATTGCCACCCGATACGAACCGGTCCTGGGCCTCCCGGTGGCCACAGACCTCCCCGCCCAGGCCGGTCTCCCCGCCGAGACGCTGCGCAGCACCTACACCACCCAGGGACTACGGACCAAACTCGGCGGCGAGCGGGCCTACCTCAACCGCGCCCTCTACGACGCCTTCGGCGGCAACACCCGCGCCACCCTCGGCGACAGCCCCCTGCAGGCCGCCTTCACCAGCACCTACGACCCCGCCACGGGCCGCCTGCTGTCCACCAACTGGGACAAGGAAACCGGCACCACCGCAAGCGTCGATGCCGCGTCCTACACCTACAAGCCCAACGGCGACGTCACCTCCGTCAAAGCCGTCCGCGACGGCACCACCACCGACACACAATGCTTCGCCTACGACGGCCACCGCCGCCTGAAGGAAGCCTGGACCGACACCGCCGGTACCACCACCCTGCCCGCTCCCAACGTCCCCGGCATCGGCGGCTGCACCACCCAGACCCCGACCCCGTCCACGGTTGGCGGCCCGGACGCGTACTGGCAGTCCTTCGACTACGACATCGTCGGCAACCGCACCAAACTCGTCGACCACGACGCGACCGACGACCCGACGAAGAACGTCACCACGGAGTACGGCTACCGCGCGGGCACCACGTCCACGGACCGCACCCACCGCCTGGACACCGTCACCGTCAAGACCGGCACCCGCGAAGCGGTCACCACTGGTCTGACCTACGACCAGGCAGGCAACACCAAGACCCGCCCCGCCGCCGACTCCAACCTCCAGACCCTCACCTGGAACGAAGAAGACAAGCTCACGGCGGTCGCCTCCGCCACCGGCACCAGCGAATACCTCCACGATGCCGACGGCAATCGCATCATCCGCCGCGAAGCCGGCAAAACCACGCTCTACCTCGGCACCGACGAACTCACCACCAACACCGACCAATCCGGCTCCGTCGTCGGCACCCGCTACTACCCCACGGCAGGCGGCGCCACCGTCGTCCGCAACGGCCCGGCCACGCTCACCTACATGGCTGCGGACCACCACGGCACCCCCACGAGCACTCTCGATGCCGCCACCCTCGCGGCCACGCGTCGCCAGTCCAAGCCTTTCGGCGAACCCCGCGGTCCCCAGCCCACCCAGGCCAACGGCCAATGGCCCGACGACAAGGGCTTCCTCGGCAAGCCCATGGACGCCACCGGCCTTACCCACGTCGGCGCCCGCGAATACGACCCGACTCTCGGCCGCTTCATCAGCGTCGACCCGATCATGGATCTCACCGACGCTCAACAGATGCACGGCTATACCTACTCGAGTAACTCCCCACTCACCTATAGCGATCCCAGCGGTGCCCGCGAAATATGCGGAGTCCTTGGTGTGAACGACTGCGGCGACTTCCAGCCACAGCCAGGAAACGCCAGCTCTCCTTCCAACCCTCCTGCAGCCCCTGCACAGCCGGTCAACAACGCGACCCGGACAGCTGACAGTAGCGGCTGTAGCAACTGGGTGGCTTTGAACTGTGGTCGGGTCAAGCCCATCACTCCACCCACGATGACGAAGGGGAAGGTCACTCCCAAACGCTCCGGATTTATGAAGTTCGTGGCCGGTTTCGGCTCGGGGGTCGCAGACCTTATCGACACGCCATGCAGGATCGCCGACAGTTTCGGCGCGGACATCGAGTGTGGATCCAAGGCCCTCGAAAAGCAGATGGAAAGTGAGGGCTTCAAGACCGACCTCAGCGCTTGCGCCCAGGTGAAAGGCTGTGACGACTCGTGGCAGTTGGGTAAGAAAACCGAAAACTCCACTGAGTTGCTGATGGACTTGGGGGCTCTCACGAAGGTGAAAGGAATGAATCCTTGCACTCACAGCTTCGTCCCCGACACCGAAGTCCAGATGGCCGATGGTTCGCTGAAAAAGATCAAGGACATCCAACCAGGCGACGAAGTCCTTGCAACCAACCCCGAAACGGGTGCATCTAAGCCTCGCATTGTCCTTGCCTCCATCACTACCGAAGATGATAAGGAATTCGCCGACCTCACCGTTAAGGTTGACAACGACGACGCCTCCATCATCACCACCATGAATCATCCCTTCTGGGTTCCCGAACTACGGCACTGGGTCAACGCAGGTGACTTGCAGGCAGGTCAGTGGCTGCAGACTTCGGCCGGTACGTGGGCCCAGGTCAGCGCCATTCGCCACTTTCGCAAACAACAGCGAACCCATGATCTCACCGTTGATGACGACCATACGTACTATGTGCGGGCTGGTGCGACCGCAGTATTGGTTCACAACATCAGTTCGGAGCAGTGTCGGGGCGCTGTGCAGCAAATGGACCACGTGACGTCAGGAGTCCTAGACATCCAGGTGGATGTCGTCCCGTTCGGGAGCGGCCCTCGTTCGGGCGGATTCGTTGACGATATGGGCGACTGGGTACCCGGCATGACGCAGTCGAATTTTCATCACGTCGAGATGCAGGCTGCGGCCTATATGCGCCGCAACGATATTAAGCGCGGAGTGCTTTATATAAACCATCCGGACGGTATATGTCAATTTTGCAACGGATCGGCGTATACGCGTCCGGGCGGTCCTCCGGTCAGGCCAATTGAGGACGCACTTCCGACGGGTGCCCAAATGTGGGTCTACAATCAAGATGGACGTTTCCTCGGTAGATTCACGGGGAACTACCGCTAGTCGTGGCTGAAGTGATTCGGCAAGCTGCGCCAGATGCCCTGCCGAAACATTTTTCAGTGGAATGTGTATCGGTATGGCAACTATTATTATGCGAGGCGAGGTGAATCCATGGCGTATGATCGGGGATCATGGACGAACTACTTTCAATTGAGTCGGATAGTGTCAGGCGTTTCCTCCGGCGCTGGTACGGCACCGTAGAGGTTGTGAACGACGTTCACCTCGACACTAGCTCCTGTGTGCCTGCCGAGCTGATTGAGTGGCACGCGGCGGCAGCGCATGCTCGTGGCCCGGTGACGTTCCAGGATCGGCCCGTTGCGCCTCGAGACCTTGCGCCGGACGCGCGAGGCATGCTCGAATTCTGGGTTGAGAATCAGAACGGCTATTTCTGGGCCATCGATCTCAATGATGATGCACTTCAGGTTTTCTCCAGAGAGGCAGGAGAGAGCGGTTGGGCGGGAACAGGTGAGGCTCTCGGCGATTTTCTTCTGCATTGTACCGTGCGGGAGGCTGTCATCGGGGGTGCATCCAAGTTCACTAACTTTGTTGATATTTCCGAGGTTAACGATGCTCTGGAGTCGTTTGAGCCGTTGAAGTTTGTAGCGCTCTGCAGTGAAGAGCCTCAGGTCAGGCTGTGGTGTAGCGAGGATGCGTTGGTTCGCATGACACCCCCGCCGACAGGATATGCGACTCCCGATGAGGGGCGATGGATGCTAACTTTTGCGACTCCATCTGATTATTCTATCGAGCGGTATGCGTCCCGGTTCGGCCTTAAGGGTTTGGCCGAGCTCGAGTCTGCTCGGGTGGAGCTTCCGTACGAGCCGCCGCCGTTTTAGCGCAGTGTCCGACCCCGGCAGTGGGGATGCATCGGGACTGTCGTCGAGTTCGTCGAGGCTCTCCTCGCCCTTCCCCGGGACGGTGGCACGCTCCGGTCCTTCGTGCACGGAGCGTGCCGGTGGGGGGTCCGGGTGGGCGTGCCGCAGGCGAGGAGGCGTTGTTCGGCACGGGTGGCGCGTCCGGTGTGGGCGCGGCGCATGGGCCGGTCGAGGGCGTCGGCGAGGTTCGCTTCGTGGATGTCGGCGTCGGTGTGGGGGCCGGCGGTGGCACGCACGTACCGCCGGGTGCGTTCGTCGAACGGGTGGTGGGTGTGGTCGCGGTGGATCCAGGGGATCTCGGTCAACTCGCCGTCGGGCAGGCGTACCCACACCTGGCGGCCGTCGTGGGGGTTGTGGTGGACCTCCCACTTCCCGCCGCGGGCGACGATCCCGGAGGACTGCCCGCGAAGCGGGCCCGGCACCTCGTGGTCGTAGGTGCGGTGGTCGATGCGGATCCCGCGTTCGGTGATCGCCTGCCATCGCACCGGTAGCAACTCGAGGTAGTCGCCGCGGCTCAGCGGTACCGTGCACGTATCCGCCCGCCGCGACCATGGCGGCCCACATCCGGTTCGGCGCCGGCGCGATCCCGGGCATCACCGGATGGCGTAGTCCTTCGTGGGGGCGGTGGTGCCGGTGCACGAGCCGTTCGTCGAGCAGGTCCTGCAACCGGGCGACGCTGAAACACGCCTCACGCCCGGCGTCTGTGCCGCGTCGGCCGGCGTCGGAGCCGGTGTACCCGGGAAGGTGTCGGCAGAACGGGGAGTTGATCGACCCGAAGGCGCGCTCGACGATGCCCTTGGCCGTCGGCGTGTACGGCGGGGCGGGCTGCACGCCGATCCCGAGCGTCTCGCACGCGGCGGTGAACGCCCTCGACAGGAAGACCCTTCCCCGGTCCACGACGACGGTCTCCGGTACGACGACCGGCCGGGGGGCAGCGCCCCCGAGGTGTTCGTCCAACGTCATCGGCCGATCGCGGGCGAACAACCGGGCGCGGGCGAAGCGCAACACGTCGGGCCATGTCGGCCGGGCGGGACGGGGGACGGCCGTCTCTGCGGGCGACGGCGCCGCGTCCACCGCCCTGGTCTCGCCCGGTTACGGCACCGCCGCCGGGATTGCCCCGGCCCATCGTTCCGTTTCCTTGACACTTCGGCTGTCCACGATCCCGGAGCCTGGGGTCGGATCACGGCCCCGACCGGCGCGTTCCCGCTCCCGGGAGCGCCCGGGATCGCCCCCGATCGTCCCTCGGTCCGCCACCTGCGCCCGTGGCGGTGGACCGTCCGGTACGGCGAGAAGTCGTGCCGAGGCAGGCGCCATGCGCAGCAGGCCGGAAGCCGATACGAGAGCGCGTTGGGGATCTCGCGTCGGGGATGCCCGGTCGATCTCCCGGCCTCGGCGGCGGCACGAGAGGGGCGAGGACCTCCCGTTCCACGTCGGACGGCGCGCGGCCCGACCACGATCCGCACCCCCTCAGAGACAGGCGACCACCGACTCGGCTTCCCTGAACGACCCTTCCGGACCCCCTCTACGTCTCCCCGGCCGTGACGTCTACTGTGAGCCGATGAGTGAGGACTCGAAGCCGCAGGTGTTTCCCAACCGGTGGGCCGATGCCACCGGGCCCGGCGATCGGGGTCCGGCGCGCGAGAGATGCGGGTGTATCGAATACGCCTCCCGGACACAGTCGCCGACCCGTTTCCATCCCGAACGTCAGGACACCACCGCACCGGGATGGATCCGCCTTCTCGAACTGATCGAAGAGGCCGCGGCCGACGGACGGGAGGTCTTCAAGCCGCTGGTGGAACTCACCGCGGAGCAGCGGCGCCAGGTCGTTACGCTCCCGGCGACCATCGCCGAACTCACCTCGGTGAAACACCTCGTGCTGTACGGCAGCAACCTGGTGCGTATCCCACCCGAGATCGGTGCGATGACGAGCCTCGAGGAGTTCACCCCGTACACCTCGTACCGCCTGCACTGGTTCCCGTACGAGATCACCCGGTGCCTCAATCTTCGGCGCAGCACGGTCAGCTCCCGTGCCGTCTACGGCAACTACAAGCAGCGGCCGCCGTTTCCGCCGCTCCGGGCCGCGGCAACCGATGATCGGGCCGCGGACCTCGACGACGTCGACCCCGGGGTGTGGGGCGCGACCGCGATCCGCACGTGCAGCGTCTGCGACGAGCGTGTCCACGGTGCGAACCTGCGCCAGGTGTGGATCTCACTGTGGACATCCGGCGCCGACGTGCTGCCCTTGCTGGTCAACGCCTGTTCGACGGCCTGCGTCGATGCGCTGCCCGCACCGACCGAGGGCTACGTCCCGACGCCGCACACCGGCGGGCCGGACATCGGCCAGCCGCCGGCAAGTTTCTCCCCACCCCGGCTGAAGCGTAGCGAATAGCGTCCGGTCGTCGGCGCCGCCGGCGACGTGCTCGATCCCGTCCGCACTCGCATGTGTGCTCGCTGCCGTCAAACCACCCGTGCCACAGGACGTGGAAGATACGGGGGAGAACTTCGAGCGGGTCGCCGACCACCTCGATGCCTTCGATCGGTGGCCGTTCTCGTGTGAACGCCCGGAACGCCGAGGCCATCAGCCCCGGGCGACCCCCGATACCGGGGATGTCGATACCCGGCCAGCCACCGCGGGTTCGCCGCCGACACCCGATCCGGCCGCCCCAACTGCCGATGGACCCAGCCGACCCGCGTACACGCCCCGGCCATCACCGCCGCGGCCTGCAGCGCTCGCAGCCCGCCCGCGCCGGGCGAGCCCGGGCAGTCGGCCGGCCGAGCGGGCTGTCCCCGTGGCGGGCGAAGAGATGCGGTACTCACGAGCGTTGTCCCGTCTCGTTGAAGTTGTGTGATCTGTAGGTGTTTGACCTGTAGTGCTGTAGATACAGCGAGACGGACGTTTCGGGTCCTGTCGGGGGTTGATCTTGATGCGGCGTTCTTGTTTTTGCAGGTGATGGGGATGTTTCTGGTTGATCTTGCAGATGAAATGAGATTTATGCAGGGGTGCCGAGACGGCTTATCTGGCTTTCGGGGACGCCACTATGCCCGACACCGGCCACGCGGGACTCGATACCGTCCTGACCGCCGCTGACCTGGTCACCGGCAACGCGATGCGCTTCGGCAGCGCCCGGAGCAGTTGCTCACCTCTGGGGACGATCACCGAACCCGTGTCGGTGGCCACCGCGTCGCCGCGTCCGCGGCCTTCCCCGCGCTGCTCCCGGCGATCGAGCGCACCTACACCTTCGAACGCACAGGACGGCAGGCCCGCCACACCGTGCTGCTCACCGACGGCGGCGTCTACGACAACCTCGGTACAGGCTCGCTCGAGCCGGGCCGCTCAACGACCTTCACCCCGCATGTCGATGACGATTGCACGAATGGGCTGCCGCCGGACGTATCGACGGATTCACCCTGGCCTGTCTCGGCATGCGCGACGACCGCCTGCCGGCCCCGGTCCACGACCTCGTCCCCCAGGAGCAAGTGGCCCTTTACGGGACCGACTTCGCAGCAATGAGCGAGAACCACCCGCGGGCACCGGCCACCCGTGGCGAACAACTGATTCGCGTGCTTCTCCCCACTTACTGCCCGCACTTGCAGTAAATGCTCATGGCGCGGTCGGAAGGTGGACGGGAAGGCTCGGATACGCCACGCGCACGATTGTCACGGCCCGCGCAGATGCATGGGAGCCGTGTGGTCGGGCAGTGGGAGGCGGGCGGTGGTGATCGTCCACGTGTTCACGGGAAGGCCCTTCGGTGCGGGACCGCAGTCACGGACCCGAGGGGCGCGGTCACGTGTCGAGGAACGATGCGGCTTCGCGGAGGACGTCCTCCGTGATGGCTTCGCCGCCTTCCTCGATGGCGATCTGAGCGGCCTGGGAGATCAGGGGCGCGAGGTGTTCCATGCGCCCTTCGCTCAAGCGGTGCAGGAGCGCCGCGTGTTCGAGCAGGCCCTGCTTCTTGTGGTGGTGCAGGCGCAGTTTCTCGTCGAAGCCGTTCAGGGTCCTTCCCCATACCTCGGTGTAGGGGAGGGGGTTGACCCACAGGACGGGGACAAAGTTGCGTGGGGTGGGGGTGTGCCGGGTGCCAGCGGGGCGGGGGAGGGCGGGGCTGCGTTCGCCGCGGGCCTCGTGCAGGATCTCCCGTGCGCCGGTGCCGCACCAGATGACGGTGAGGGGATCTCGGCGGACAGGAAGTCGAAGAAGTCGAAGGTCGGCTGGATGTCGTTGTTGCGGAGCCGGTCGACGCCGTCGACCAGGACGAGGCGGGTCCGGGAGGCGCGCATCACGTGGACAGCCGGTCCGGTCCAGTCCTTCATCCGCAGGACGGATCTTCCGTCGACGTCCCTGCGGTAGAGGTCCCAGCCGAGGAAGACGGCGAGTTGGGCGGACCAGTTCACGGCGTCGTCACGGCTGGGCGGTGCGTTGACGCAGACGACCGGGATGCGGTTGGCGTCGGTGCCGTGCAGCTGCTCGATGCGGCCCTGGTGGGCGCGGCCGATCAGGTGGGTCAGGGCGGTCTTGCCGGTGCCGCGTTCGCCGTCGACGGCGGCGTGGACGCGGGCATGGACGCTTTGACGGTTGACGCGCAGGAGGCGTCTGGCCGTCTTGAGGCCGTGCTCGACGTCGGGGGTGGCGACCATGCCGAGCGAGGCGTGGTAGAGCATCCGGGGGTCGTCGTCGTGCACCGGTGTGCCGGCGGGGGCACAGTCCTGCAGGTCCGGCGGCACGACCGGGTGGCGCACCGAGGTGTCCCAGCCCGAGCGGACCGTCACGGGTTCCGGCTCGGTGACGACGCCGGGTGCCCGGCCCGGGCCGAGCGCGGCCCGGCCGGTGGAGGTGGTGCTCATCGCCGTTCCGTGCCTGCATCCGGCCCGGGCCGATCAGGGTCGTCGGGGGGAAGGCCGTCGAGATCGCCGATGTCCCAGTCGAGGGCGACCAGGACGTCGTCCGCCGGCGGTTTCGGCGCCTGCGGCGGGTACGGGTCGACGAACAGGTCCGCGGCGGGCACGTCGAGGCTGCGGTAGGGGGTGAGGGCGGCCGGGTCGAGGTCGGGGAGGTTCTCCCGCGGATCCGGGTGCGGTGCGGAGGTTTCGAGCTTGCGGCCCCGGAACGGGGGCGGCACCACGGCGCGGGCGGGTGCGTGGCCCCGGCGGGCGCGTTCACGCAGCTCGTTGATCGCACGGGCGATCGCCCGCTCGTCGCGGACGCTGCCGCCCGCCGCGATGTGGGCGGCGGTGGCCTGCTCCCACACGCGTTCGGTCCACGGGTCCTCGACGAGCCGGCGGAACACGAAGGGGACCTCCACCCACGGGTCCTGCCCCTCCCCGGCGCGGTGGTCGTACAGCCAGGCGACGTCCGGCTCGTAGGGGTTGTAGTGGACCTCCCACCTGCCGCGGCGCCCCGGGATCCCGGAGGGGCGTCTGAACGGGGCGAGTTCGTCGCCGAGGTCGTAGGTGCGGTTGTTGATCCGGATTCCCTTGCGGGTGACCGACACCCACTGCACGGGCAGCAGCTTGCGGTTGTCGCCAGGGGTCTGCGGCAGTGCCCGGTAGCCGGTCAGCGAGACCGCTGCCGCGTACATCTGGTTCGGGGTCAGGACGAGCCCGGGCGTGTACGGGCTGCGCAGCCCGCCCTGCGGGGTCTGCTGCCACTGCAGGGCGATCCACTCGCCGAGCATGTCCTGGAGCTGGTCGATCGTCCACAGCGGCTGCTTGTCGAAGTGCCTGCCGCGCAGTTCGAGCTTTCGCGCGGTGTGGCCGGCGACGTACTGGCTGAACCTCGTCTTGATGGTGCGCATGGCGCGTTCCACGACCGCCTTGTCGGTCGGGGTGCGGGTGCGGGCGTGGCGTACCTCGATGCCCAGTTCGGCGCACGCGCAGGAGAAGACACTGCCGGTGAAGACCCGGCCGTGGTCGATCACCACGGTCCGAGGCCGGATCACCGGCCGTGCGGCCGCCCCTTCCATCCGCGGGTCGGCGGCCAGCAGTTCCTCGTACGGCAGGTCGGAGCCGTCCAGCAGGGTCAGCGGCGACCAGCCGGATCTGCCCGGCACCGGAGCGAGGGCCTGGGCGATGGTGAAGACCGCGTCCAGGGCGCGGGTGGCCCGCCCGCCCACCCGCGCCCCGCGCGGCCCGTCGCCCGACTGCCTGGGCACGATCATCTCGCCGATGATGCTGCGGGTGGCGATGTCGATCGCGATGGTCGCCTCGACGGGAGTGGGCCGCCCGTCGTCGCCGATCGCGAGGATGTCCAGGCCGGTGGTGTCGATCTGCACCAGTTCACCGGGCACCCGCGCGACCGTGGGCGTGTACGGGGGCCGGGGACGAGCCCGTCGGGCTGTGCGCCGCACCAGCGTTCCGGTCACGTCGTCCACGGTGACACCCAGGCGCCGCAGCAGCTTGTAGAAGGTGGAGCGCGGCACCCGCAGCCGTGCCCGCTCGAGGGGATCGTCGAGCTCGCGCCGGTAGCGCCTGGCCACGGCGCGCTCCAACCGCTCCCACAGGCGCTGCGCCGTGCCGGCGGACTCCTCGGCCTTCGCCTCGGCGTCCATCACCTCCCACAGCAACTCCACCACCCGCGGATCGGTGCGCCCGTACAAGGAGCCCCGGCGGGTGCTCCTGCCGTCGACCAGTCCCATCACCCCGTGGGCGCGCCACGACCGGCACTTGCGTTCGACCGTCGCCGCCGACACGTCCCTGCCCAGTGCCCGAAGCTGCCCGGCCTTGGCCGCGTAGCGCTCCTGGAGGGTGCGCAGCGCGGGATCGTACTCGGGCCGCGGCGCCGTGGCGGCGGGGATGTTCGGCATCTGCTGGTGCAGGACCTGCTTGACGTGGCGTTCCCATTCCCGTGCCTGGGCGCGGACACGGACGGGCAACGCCTCGAACTCGCCGTTGCGGTGCAGAACCCGGGGACGCGGCCGGGGCCGGCCGGAGCGGTCCAGGACAGCGAAGTCGTCGGCCGCGACGAGCACCGGGAGCAGGCCGGTGACCGCGTCGACGCCCTCCTCGCACGGCTCCATCGACACCCGGGGTCCCTGCAGGAGGCTGACCGTGTAGGCGTGGCCGTCGAATTGCACGGTGTCGCCCACGTCCAGGATCTCGCCGCTCGGATGCGGTGCCTCGAGCACCGGTGCCTGGTTCACGGCCGCACCCCGCTCGCCCAGACAGGGGAGGTCGGCAGGAGCGGCGCGTGCCAGTCGATCTCCAGTTGCCGGTGCCAGATCAGGTGATGGGCGAGCTCGATTGCTGCCAGGCGGGGCAGCCCGCAGGCCGCGGCGCCGTCCTCGAGCCGGCGGGGACGGGCGAAGGCGGACAGCAGTGCCTGCGCGGCGCCCGGGTCGCGTCCGCGCGGGTCGCGGGCACCGAAGACCAGCTGCAGGTTCGCCAGTTCCGTGCCGGTCGCGGGGGCGGTGACCTCCAGCTCCCATCCCGTCCGGAGCGCGGCCTCCTCAAGGATGTGCCTGCGGCGCTCCCAGACGGCGCCGGGCGTCTGCAGTTCCACGAGGAGCAGGAGCCGCTCGCCGCCGTGGCGGCGGGCGCCGAAGTCGGGCCGCAGGGCACGGTGTCGGCCGCCCTCGTCCCAGCGCAGTTCCACCGGGCAGGCGCTGAACGCAGCGATCGTGCTGTCCCGGTCCAGGGCCATGGCGACTCGCTGCTCCCGCAGCGACCCGCAGGAGACGACCCTGCCGGTGGTGGACACCCAGGCGTCGGTGACGAAGCCGCGGCGTCCCCGGTGCGCGACAGGAGGGGCGACAGGGGGGAGTTCCTCGATGGGCACACCGGACGCCTCGGCGGCGGGTACCTCGCGGAGGCGTCCTCGTGCGTCGAGGTAGGCGACGGAGATCTCCAGCACGCGGCCCCCTCAGGGTGTAGGCACGAGACGTGTCCCTTCACAGTGATCCACCAAGCGAGGCCGCCCGTGCGGGTGACCGCCGTATCCACACGAACGGGTGACACCCCCCTCGCAAGCCCTTGCCAAGCCGACCAGAGTGAGCTAGACGCTGAACGGGCAAGGTGCCAACGGTACATGGCGGCCGCTCCCTGAACCGTTCGGCCGTGCGCCGGCGGCCCGACGCACCCCGGGCCGCCGCACGAGCGCGGCCCGCCCGCCCTTCGCGGCGTGCATCGTCACACCCGGGTTCGCAGGTCACCCCAGCACCACGGCAGGCAAGTGCGGTCGTCCAGACACGCCCGCGGGTCGTCCCGTTCATGGGCGACGGCGCGCACCGGCGCAGACCGGTGCATCCCACCGCCCCGGCCCGGCACCCGTTCGCCGGGGACCGGCGGCAGCGTGCGGTGATGACGCGCCAACCACTCCGCGACCGGCTGCTGCGCCACCGCCGCCGACAAGCCGAGCGGCCCGGCCGACACCCATGCCGCTGCCAGCAGTTCCGCCCCCGCCCCTGCCCCGCCGTGGTCTGTGAGGCCACGGGCGCGTTCGTGGCGCAGCAGCAGCCGGGCGACCGCGTACACCTCCGGAGCCATCACCAGCGCCGCGGTGCGCACCGCGCCGGGGCCGGCGCCCACACGCCGTTCGCGGTCCGCCCACACCCGTGCCTGCGGCACCCGGCGCCACCACCACCCGGCGACCGCGAACGCGTCCGCGACCAGCGCCACACCCGTCGGCCCGAACCGCCGCTCCAACCGCTCCAGCCCCCGCCACGCGGCCACTGCCTCCGGCACCGCCCTCAGGTCGTACCACCCCGGATCCCGTGCCCGGGCGCCGTCCGTCCACCGCCGGTGCCGCAGGCACACCCGCCACGGATCCCGCGCCAGCACCCACGCGTCGGCGGCGCCTCGGGCACCGGCGCAGCACGGGCACGCCCGCACCAGCACCCCCGCCGCAGGCGTCCACGGGCAGTGCCACCGCGCGTCCTCCCCGGGCAACAACAGCGGTCCGCGCAGACCCGGCAGCGCCCGCCGCAGCACCGGCACCGCACGGCCGGTCATCGCCGCGAGCCATGCCAGGGCCGGGCGACTGAGGTAGACCTCCGCCGACCCCGGGTCCGCCGGCGGCTGCCCGCCCTCACCGAGATCCTCCAGAAGGTCTCCCAGCGTCCGGCCGTTCGCGGCCGCCCACCGCACCAGGAACGACCCCGTCGACTCCTCCGCCACGAACCGCACCGCAAGCGGCCACGGACGCGACACGCCCCACCCCGCCCGCCCCTCCACCCGCACCCACCCCCGTTCCACTTCACCCCGCGGCCCGGCGAACCCTCCCGGCAACCACCCGCACACCCGGCCGCACGCCGCGCCGACCCCATCGCGGAATAGCACGCCAACACCGAACGACACCAGACCTGTTCGCTCGAACGAGCGAATCGACGGCCCGCACGGGCGGAACCCGGCCCCGGCTCCTGCACGCTGCCCAGGAGACAGCACGTCAGCGGCACGCCGACGGCACCACCGCCGGACAGCGCGGCCCGACCGACGCTCAGGAGGCCCCGTGCCGCCACGGCTCACCCACGCCGACCACCCCACCGGCTTCATCCGCCCCGCCCGGCCGTTCCGCGACCTCGACGTCGAATTCCGCGGCTGCCAGAAGGACGCCGTCGACGCCCTGTGCAACAGCTTCGCCCTCGGCAGCGAACGCTCCACCCTCATCTCGCTCTGCGGCACTGGCAAGACGGTCATGTCCCTGTGTATCGCCCACGAGTGCGCCCCCGAAGGCCGCGTCCTGGTCCTGTGCCCGACCCGGCTCCTCCTCCAGCAGACCGCCGCCCGCTGGCACGCCCACGGCCGCCGCGGCACCTACATCGCCCTGTGCAGCGACCCCGCCCCCACCGACCCTGCCCTGCACGGCCACATGACCATGACCACCGACCCTGGCGTCCTCACCCGGGCGATCCGCGCCGCCGACGGCCCGGTCACCGTGTTCTCCACCTACGCCTCACTCGACAAGGTCCTCCTCGCCCACGCCGAACTCACCCTGCCGCGCTGGGACATCGTCGTCGTCGACGAAGCCCACCGCACCGCCGGAGCCCTGGGCAAACAATGGGCCGTCGTCCACAGTGCCGACGCCCTCCCGGCCCGCCACCGCCTCTACCTCACCGCCACCCCCAGGATCTGGGACGTCAACCACCCCCTCGCCGACGAGCCCGTCGCCTCCATGGACGACCAGTCCCTCTACGGCCCCTTCGTCTTCCGCTACTCCCTGGCCCAGGCCATCGACGACGGCCTCCTCGCCGACTACCGCGTCTGCGCCCCCGAGATCCACCACCCCGAACTCCACACCGTCCTGACCGGCCGACGCGGCCACCGCGACCACCCGTCCGCCGACAACATGCGCGCCGCCGCCGCCCAACTCGCCCTGCTGCGTGCCCGCGAACGCCACGGCATCACCCGCACGATCTCCTTCTCCAACTCGATCAGCCGCACCGAAGCCTTCGCCGACACCCTCCTGGAGACCGCCCGCAACGCCGGCCCCGGACACGACCAAGGACTCCACGCCGCCGCCGTCCACTCCCGCCACGCCCCCGACGAACGCCGCCGCCGCATGGACCGCTTCGCCCGCCCGCCCCACGCCACGCACCCGGGCAACACCCTGGACCTGGAAGTCCTCGCCACCTGCCGCCTCGCCATCGAAGGCGTCGACTTCCCCCTGGCCGACTCGGTCCTGTTCACCGACTCCAAATCCAGCACCATCGACATCGTCCAAGCCGTCGGCCGCGCGCTGCGCCTGGCACCCGGCACGTCCAAATGCGCCACCCTGATCGTCCCGGTGTTCTTCGCCCCCGGCGACGACCCCGCGGAGGCCACCCTCGCCACCCCCTACCACCTGCTCTACCAGGTCATGGTCGCGCTCCGCGCCCACGACGAGCACTGGTTCCACCGCCTCGTCCGCGCCGGCGAACGCCCCCTCCACGCCCCGCTGCCCGCCCCACGCCCGGAACGCGCCGCCGAAATCGCCGCCCACCTCGGCCTGCGCACCATGGACCCACCGCCCGAACTATGGCTCCGCGGCCTGGACGCCGCCGCCCTCCACCACGCCCGCCACGGCGACCTCGACATCGACAGCGACCACATCGACGACGACGGATTCCACCTCGGCTGGTGGATCGGATACCAGCGCTCCCTCAAAGCCGCCGGCAACCTCGCCCCCGACCGCATCCGCGCCCTGGCCCGACTCGGCATGAGCTGGCCCCACCCCGCCGACAGCGCCGAGCACCACCTCGCCTTCGCCCGCGCCTGGCACCACCGACACGGCCACCTGCTCCCCGAACCGACCGAGACCTTCCGCAAACGACCTCTGGGCGCCTGGCTCGAGCACCAACGCGCCAAGGACACGGCCGGCACCCTGCCCCGCCGCTACGCCCAGGCGCTGGCCGGTATCGACCGCCACTGGAACCCCGCCTGGCCGCACGCCTGGCAGCGAACGCACACCGCCGCCCTCGTTCGGGCCCGCAGCGGCGCCCTGGCCATCCCCATCACCCACGCCCAGGCCGAGGCCGACGACCTGACCCGATGGCTGGACGCCCAGTTCGACGCCTTCCCCGCGCTGCGTTCGGGCCAGCGCGAGCAACTCGCCGCTCTCCTGCCCGCGGACCCCCTCGCCATCGGCCTGCGCAATCCCCGCAGCTCGGGGGAGAGGGAGTTCTGCCACCTCCTGCGCGCCGCCCGCCGGTTCCGTCGCACCCACGGACACCTGCGCGTACCCGCCGACCACGTCGAACGCGTCCCCCGCGACCGTGTTCTCCTCGGTGCCGCGATCGCCGCCCTGCGCGACCCCGACCGGGTCACACGCCTGTCCCGCCCGGAACTCGACGCCCTGCAGGCACTCGGCATGGAATGGCGGCCGGGCCTGACCGCCCCGCGCCCCCGACCGAACTGCACGGCACCCGACCGACGCCGGCGGGGATGCGACCCCGCACGCAGCCACGCTGATTCGGGGACGATCTCGTACACACTCGGCCAGGATGGTCCCCGTGCTGGATGTGAGCGTGTACGAACTCGTTTGGCCCACCTCTCTGTTCACGGCCGAGGCCGAGCGCATCTCGCGTTCCGACCACCGCCAGTGGGTCGAACGCGCACGACTGCTGTTGGGCGAGGCGTTCGCTGGTACCACGGCGGTGGGCGACTTCGACGAGGTCGGCGAATCCTCGACCATCCGGGCCGACGACCCCTGGTCCCCGAAGCCGCCCGCGGGACAGGCCCCTCCCGCGTACACCCAACGGACCTGGCTGCGCGAGCTGATCGATCGCGCATCCGAACTGTGCCACGCCCGCCGACCACGCCCGTACTGGCCCCAACGCCACGGCACCCCACCCGGCCACGCACGCCACGAGGGCGGCGAACGCCGCGAGTTCGCCCGCCTCGTCGAGGAACTCGACACCAACGGCTACCTGGTCGAGGTCTTCGGCCGAGACTGCGTCGACGACCCCGACCCGCTCCCGGACCGCTCCCGGATCCTGGACCGCCGCCTCGGATACGCGAATCTGTGGCCCCTGGATCCCGACGCATGGGACGACGACGTCTTCTTCGGCCTGATCGAGGTCTTCCACGACCTGGTGTCGCGCCCCCGCAACCGCGACATGCACTCCTACTCCGGCTGCGGCTGGCACTACAAGGAGTTCAACGCCGCCCCCGGCCGCGCCCTGTACCGGTGGAGGATCAACAACCTCCTCCACGACGCCGGCATCGACTACCGACTCGCCGACGAGGGCGAGGACCTCGGACGACTGGTCGCGCTCACCGACGACGCCCGCGGCGACCTCGTCCACCACGTCCTGAACACACCCGACCCGCGAACACGCACGGGCACCGAGCACGCCATCGCCCTGTTCCGCGCACGCGGGGCCACCCGCGACCACAAACGCTCGGCCATCGTCGCCCTCGCCCGAATCCTCGAACAACGCCGCGACCTCATCAAGACCGAGGCTGGGAAACCCGACGACGGATTCCTCTTCGAAATCGCCAATCGATACGACCTGCGCCACGGCCGCGCCGACCAACGCGCCGACTACGACGACGCCTTCCTCGATTGGATCTTCTGGTGGTACCTCGCCACCGTCGAACTCACCAACCGCATCCTGAAAAAGCAACGCACCCCACACGACGCACCCGAGTTCCCCGACCTCCTCGACCAGTGGCACGGCGACGCCCGCGCCCCGTAGCGCCGTCCCTTCACCCGTCACGCTTGTGCTCGACTTCGGGGCCCGCCCGGCCTCCCACCGCGGCGACGAACCGTGCAACGGGACCGGCGAGCAAGTCACGGGCTCGACGGGTGAGTCCGGCGCGCGTGTGCGTTCTCGTGCGGTACGACCGACCGGTCCCCGACCGATTCGGTGAACATCGGCCGGGAACCGAATCCCTTGTGATGCGAGCCGGCCTGTGGCCGTCGATGCGGTTGCCACGAATCGTTCCCGGTCGCCAATGGAGTCGCGCATCCGCGGGTGGCGCCGACGTCGCGAATCGCATGTGTTGTTCGTCTTCCCGGGGCTTGGTCGGAGCGGGCGGCGGGGTATGACGTGCGAGGGGGTGGGTGGTGAACGAGTTCTTGATGGGGGTGTTGTCCTCACTCGCGGCCACGGGGCTGACCGTCACACTCGCGGTGTTGTGGTCGGGACGTTTTCGTTGGTTGTTGATCCGGGCGGTATCGCGATTGACACGTGGTGATTTCGGTCAGACGTGGCCGACGAAAGTCGAGGCGGACGAGGATTTCCGCAGGGAGTTGGCGCGCGCTCGTCGCGTGGACCTGTTGACCGGTCGGGGAAACGAGCTGCAGCGGGATACTTTCGCTCCTCTCCTGGCGGCCGCAGGTACGACGGGGCGCCAGGTTCGGCTCCTGTTGCCGTGCACCGGAACCGGCCAGGACGCTCGCTGGACGACCGACCGCGAGGCGGAACTTGCGACGTTCGATCGCAGTCACGGCTCGGGCCTGTTGCACACTCAGATCGAGACCAACGTCGCGTTCGTGGCCCCGTACACGAGTGCGGGCACGATCGAACTCAGAAGGTTCGACGCCCCGCACATCGGGCGGGTGTGTCTGACCGAACGGGCGGCCTACTTCACGCCCTACTCGGCACACGAGCACGGCCGACACTGCGCGGTCGTCAAGTACCCCGTGTCCTCGCCCATGTATCGGACCCTGGAACGAATCTTCGCCAAGACGTGGGAGTCGTCCACGTGAGGGATTCCACCAGCGAACTTGCGCGTGGGTGCGCCCTATGTCGCGCCTCGGCTGGGCCGTTGGTTTCTGCGACGTGCGGTGGACCCTCCCGATCCGGCAACCGCGAGTAGGGCCGGCCCGGCGGTGCGGTGTACGGGCGACGAGCGGTAGAGCACGCGATGACGTGCCCCGTTCCGCCGAGGGTGAGCCGTCTTCGACTCCCGGGGGTTCCTGTTGCGGCCGGCCGGCGCGTGGTCGTGGGGGTTGGGCCGTGTCCTCGGTGTCGTGTGGGGGGTTGAATCCGCGTGTCGTTGCTTTCGTCGGACGCCGTGTCGAGACGCGGTGGTGGGTCACCCATGCGGTGCGGACCGGGCGGGAACATCTGCCGCCGGCGGGCCTGCCCACGTGGCGGCGGCCGCGGGGGCGTGCGGCTACGGCGTGGGTGCGGTGGTGTCCCCGCTCGCGGTCTTGGGTCCGGTGCGGCGCACGGTGGGCAGATCGGGCCGGTCGTGGGCGGCGGTGAACGTCTCCGGGTCGAGTCGTCGATAGGCGCGCAGCGTGTCCGCGAGTTTCTTCGGGGTCGTCTTGGTGGAGGCGATCAGGGCGGCCAGGAGCTCGGACCGGTTGGTGCGTTCGCCCGCCTCGGTCGCCGCGCGCACCAGAAGGTCGAGGCGGGCGTCGATCTCCTGCGGCCAGGTGAGCAGGACCTTGCGCCGTGCTCCCTGATGGACCCGCTCCACGGACCTGTCCACAGCGGCGCCCCTGTTCATCGACTATAGATTGAATATATATTCAAACGCATGCCTTCCCTGCTGGCCAGCCCCGCTGCCGAGGAACATGCTCATCGCGCCTGCGACGAGGTGGTCGTGGCGGGGCGGCGGTTGCGGCCGACGGCGGTCTTCGACACCTATTGGCGGTTCGCCGTGCTGCGCGACCGGGTGTATCGGGCCCGGGTGGCCGGCGCGCCTGCGCCGTGGACGAGCGACCCGATTCTGGCCCGTCACCGGTTCACCAACTGCTTCCGCGCGGCGGATCGCGTCAGCCAGCAGCTGATCGCGGGGGTGAGCTACCGGGGCGATCAGCGCTGGGAGGAGGTGTTCTTCCGCACACTGTTGTTCAAGTTCTTCAACAAGGCGTCCACGTGGGAGTTGTTGGTGGGCGCGCTCGGCGGGACGCCGACGTGGGCGGACTACGACTTCGGTCGTTACGACGGGGTGTTGTCGAAGGCGTTCGCGTCCGGTGGGCGGTTGTACTCGGCGGCGTACATCACCCCGCCGCCGGCCATGGGGGAGTCACGCAAGCACGCCAACCACCTGCGCGTGCTGGAGACGATGATGGCCACGAACGCGCCCGCGCGGGTACTGGCGGCGAAGAGCCTCCAGGAGGCGTACCGGATCCTGCTCGGCTATCCGGCGATCGGCCCGTTCCTGGCCTACCAGTACGTGATCGACCTGAACTACGCGGCCGAGATGCCCTTCGAGGAAGGCGACTTCGTCGTGCCCGGCCCGGGGGCCAAGGACGGTATTCGCAAGGCGTTCGGTGCGGCGGCGGACGGCATCGAGGCTGAGGTCATCCACTACATGACCGACACCCAGGAGGAGCACTTCGCCCGACTGGGCCTGGAACCGGTGCGGCTGGGAGGCCGCCGCCGACTCCAACTGATCGACTGCCAGAACCTGTTCTGCGAGGTCGACAAGTACGCCCGGGTCGCGCATCCCGAGGTCGCCGGGATCAGCGGCCGCGCACGGATCAAGCAGGTCTACCGCGCCGACTCCGCGCCGTTGACACCGTGGTTCCCCCCGAAGTGGGGACTGACCGACGCCGCCGGTGCCGGCGCGTCCGGGACACGGGGCGCATCCGGGGCGGCGGAGCGTTCCTGAGCGTCCGACACGAGACCGAGCAGGTCTGCCGGCTGCGCCTTGTCCACCCGATCGAGGATCTTTTGGCTGCAGTCCAGATGCGCGACGCCTGCCACGACCATCAGACGTCCCGGACGTAGCCCCGCCTGCTCGGCGACCCAGGCGTTGAGCTTGCCCAGCGCCAGGTAGTTGCCGTAGGCGCGGTCGAACATGTAGTGGCTGCGGTAGTAGGCGACCGTGTGGACGGTGCCGGTGCCGCTCTCCAACTGGAACGAGACGTGACTCAGGCAGGGAAAGTCCAGCATCTGGGTATCGCCTCCGAGGTCGCGGATGGGCAGGTCGGCCGGAACCTCCTCGACCGGCGGCGGCCCGTCCTCGACGTGGACGGTGCCGGCCTCATACACCGCGTTCCAGCGACTGCTGTGACTGAGCTTCCGCAGTCGCGCGATGAGTAGGCCCAACTGGTCGACCGGAGCCGCGCCCTCGCGCCCGGGGTGGCCCACCAACCGCCCGAAGTAGGTGCCGTGGACGTTGCGCCGATCGGCCTTGCGCAGCCGCTCGTACAAGGCGAGATAGCGTCGGGCCAGTTCGGCGTGGTCCCTGCAGGAAGCGGCGAGCGCGGAGGGGAAGAGGGTGTTGATCACCGCTTCCATCGGGTACTTGTCCCCGGCGATGCGCAGGCGCTCCAACTCGGCGTGCACCTCGACACGTTCGCTCCGCGGGTCGGCGATGCGCACGACGGTGTGATAGCCCCTCCCGCCGGGGATCTTGGCCAGGCTGCGACATGCCTTCAGCCATGCGGAGGACACGTCGAGCGCGTCGACGGTGAAGGTGTGCAACATTCTCTCCCCTCGACATCCGACACGCGCGCGTTCGGCTCACGACGGCCAGAAATGATCGGAGCCTCGACGTCGCGGTGTCGGGGACACGGTGATGCGGAAGGTCTCGCCGCCGCCCGCAGTGGCGGTCAAAGCGGAGGTGGTGTCCAAATCCTCGGTGACCCACAGAGCACGACCACCGTCGAACCCGGCTTCCCCCCAGGGAAGTTGCGCACCGTCGAAAGGGTCCTCGCACGTGAGGCCACGCGGTACCGCATCCCAGGTGCCCGGGAAGTCCAACCACAGGAGGTCCCCGGTGCCCACGCGCGCGTGCCCCTCGTGGGCACCGGGGCCCAACGTGTGGACGTGAGCACGGGACGAGAACCCGCACCCGTGCGCGAGCAGGCTCTTCAAGCCGGCCGGCGCGATGCCTGCCCACCGCCGTTCGACGGCACCTCCGATGCTCTTGACCCGCACCAGATGGCGCACCGTGGTGGCGTAGGGAGTCCCCAGCCACCGCGCGATTTGATAGACCTCCGCAGGGTCGGACGGGCGCTGCACACCGATGCGCGCACAGGCCGCACGGACGGCCGGCAAGGGCATCAGGAACCAGGACGCGAAGGCCTCGGCAGCCTTCTCGTGCTCCGGCCAGTCCTCGCCCCAGCGTCCCCACCTCCTGTCCGCGTCGTGGTCCAGGGTCGTTCCGTGTCCCAGGACGTGGTGACCCAACTCGTGGGCCAGGGTGTGCCGAAGATCGGTTTCCGCCAGACCCGTGTTGAGCAGACAGGCCGGACCGTGATCGTCCGCGGCGACGTACAACCCCAGCAACGGCCCCAACTTCTGGGCCATCACCTCCACCCCCGCCGCCCTCAAGGCCGCGAAGACGTCCACGTAGTCGTCCCGACGAACCTTGAGGTCCTCATGCGCGTGCGCGGCGGCGATCATCGCGATGCCGTGCGCCTCGCCCCAACTCAAGGAAGCTCCGCGGACGACGGCCCGGCCGAGGCATCCGACGCCGGAGGGCGCCCGTCCTCCGCCTCCGCAGCGCGTCGAGCCTTCAGGTAATGGATGAACCTGGCCACCTCGATCCGATCCTCGGCGGTCAAGTCCTTACGGGTGCGAGGCATCCCTGCCAAGGCGTGCTCGCCGGCGTCGGCGTCCTCGTCCTCGTCCAGGAAGTAGGAGGTGGACAAACGATAGAGACGAGCCAGCTTCTTCAACTCCATGGTGTCCACCTTGCGTACCCCCCTCTCGATGTCGCTGACGGCCGATCGGGGAATGCCGGTGCGCTCGGACACCTGCTGCTGGGACAGGCCCAGATAGTCGCGGGTGCTCCTCAGTTTCTGCCCGAGCCGGGTGCGCTCGGTGGCGTCGTCCCCCGGCTCGGTGGCGGTGGTCATGAGAGTCCCTCCTTCTTGATGACGGCTACGTGGATGGTCTCGGCGAACGCCCACACCGAGCGCAGGGACCGCCCGGCTTCGGCATTCGCGTCGATCTTGACGCCGTAACGCTCCTCGACACGGATCAGGATCTCGACGACCTTCACCGAGTCCACCGGCAATTCCGCCCCCCGCGCGGCGAGTTCCTCGTACACCTCGTCGAACGGCTGACGTTGTTCCTCCGCCAGCAGATCGATGACGACGTCGACGATCTCCCTGACTCTCTCGTGAGGCATGCCGGACGCCCCCATGTTCGCAACTCCCGGACAGCTCGGGCTGATGTCACCTAGCATAGCGACGTGTCGGAAAATCCGACAGACATGTCCTCTATTCCTTAACGGAGCGTCGGTGCAACTCGCTCGCTATCAGCAGGCCGCCTTGAAGACCCTGCAACCCCCCACCCCCGACACCGACCCCGTCCTCGTCCCACTCCTGGGACTCGTGGGCGAAGTCGGCTCGGTCGCCGCGGCCTACAAGAAGCGCATGCGCGACGGCACGACGACAGGACGACAACAACTACGCGAGGAACTCGGCGACGTCCTGTGGTACATCGCCACCCTCGCCCACCGCCTGGACCTCGACCTCGAGGACGTCGCCGCCGCGAGCCTCGAAAAGGCCAAGGACCGGTGGCGCGTCACCCCAGAGCCCGAACGCGTACACTTCGACGCCGACTATCCCCACCACGAACAACTTCCCCGCCGCACGACCGTCACCTTCACCCCCACACCTGCCGAGAACGACCGCACCGTCGTCGTCCTCACACGCGAAGACGGCACCCCCGCAGGCGACCCCCTCACCAGTGCCTCCCACATCGAGGACGACTACCGCTTTCACGATGCCTTCCACCTGGCGCACGCCGCGGTCCTGGGATGGTCACCGGTCACCCGCTTCCTCCTGGAGCGCAAACGCCGCAGCCGCCCCGGCGTCGACGAAGCCGAAGACGGAGGCCGCGCAATCGCCATCGAAGAAGGCGTATCCGCCCTGGTCTTCACCTACGCCACACGCCACGACTTCTTCGAAGGCACACGCCACGTCGACCACGAACTCCTCGACACCATCGACCAAATGACCGCCCACCTGGAAGTCAACGTCCTCCGCACCGCCGACTGGGAACGAGCGATCATGACCGGCTACGACGTATGGCGCCAACTCCGCAAGCACAACGGCGGCACCGTCGAACTCGACCTGGACAACCAAACACTCACCTTCATCGAGCCATGACCCGCCCGGACATGACCAACCTCCCCGACAACCGGCCGCACCTCGAACCTCACGCTCGATCTCACATCCGCCTCACGTCCACCGCATCCCGACCGCGTCGAGCGCGGTGATCCGCTCCGCCGTCAACTTCCCGCGGCGGGTCCGGGTGTTGGTGACCCACACCCCCAATCGCACCTCCTCGACCCCGCCACCCCGGGCACGTCGACGGCCTCGACGTGCCCTCGCGGGACCTCCAGGTGCCCCTCCCGCGCGAAGAACACCCCGGCCGCGGCCAACCCCACCGCGAACGCCTCGTCCCTGCTGCGCCCCGCCCTCGGCCCACCCGACACCCCAGGCCGCTCCGCCACCGCCCCGGCAGTGGGCGCCGCGACGCCAACGGCGAGCAGCGCCTCCCGCTGCGCCGGGTTCAGCCGCGCCCACCCCGCGACCCGACGCTCGACCCAGCGCCCGATCCCGACCCCGCGATACGCCGTCTCGAGCCCGGGAACGACCACCTCCCGCACCGCCACCGCGCCGCCGCCGTCGACCCCCGTCATCACCGGCCCCCACGCCACCCGCCCCGCCCCGCCCCGCCATTTCGAACCGCCGCCGCGTCGGGCACCCCACGCCCACTCGCCGCTGCGCCGTACGACCCATCGGCGCCCACCCCGACATTCGGCTCACCCCCACCCGCCGCTGCGCCGTCGCCGCCCTCGGGGGTTGTGGGCCTGTTGCCAGCCGCGAAGGTGGTTGAGGTGGCGCAGCCACTCGATCAACCAGTGCCGGGATCCACTCGGGGTCGATGGCGGCGAGCTGCTCCGCGCGTGCCGGGTGGCGTTTCACCGTTGCTCCGGCGCCATTTCTGCAGCTGCCCTGCCGCCCGATGGGGAAGCCCTCGATGATCGCGTCGACCGGCGCGGCCTGGTCGCCGTGGAGTCGGGCGTATTCGCGGGCGTGGGCGAGGGCGTCCCGCCGGCCCTGTTCGTAGGCGTCCCAGACCATGCCCGGCGCGTGGAATTCGGCGATCCGGGTGCGGGTCCCCGGATTTCCTGGCTGATTTTCCTGCCTGGATTTCCTTACAACTTTCGGGCTCGGCTTGGCCAAGTCCGTCGATGTCGGGGTGTGGCGTCGTGTGGTGTTGTCTGGCCCCTGGTGTGGGCTGTGGCGGGGATCGGGGCGTGAGGGTCGCAGGGGTCGTCCAGGGCTGTTCTCGGGGTTTTCTGGTGGTGTCCCGGGGCGGGCTCACGGTGGCCGTTGAGGGGCCGGTTCGACGGGGCTGAAGGTCGGCCCGAGTTGGGCCGGCGGGCGCGGCGGTGGGGCCGCGGAGCGGGCCGGTGGTGAGTCTCGTGTTGTCGTCCGGTGGATTCTCAGCGGATTGTCCATGGGTCCGTTTGGACGCGAACCCGGGATCTATCCTTGTCCGTAAGGGAGTTGGTGATCTCGTCCCGGCCGGGGGAGAGGGACGACGTCCCGAGATCGGTCGGCCACACGGATGAGAATGCTTGGCCGGCGGGACGAGACGTACCAGAC
>NZ_BIFH01000054.1 GCF_003967355.1 Embleya hyalina
GTGGGTCGGATGGCCCGGAGCGAAGCGGAGGGACAGCCGGCCCCGAGCGAGGGGCCGCTTTTCTGCGGAGGAGCGAAGCGGGGGAGCAGAAAAGTGGTGCCTCGCGAGCCGGCGCGGAGCGCCCAACAAGAAGCAACGCCGCCGACACGATTTCGGTCGGGTGTGTTGCTGCGGTTCCGGTTCGGGTCGGGTGTGTTGCTGCGGTTCCGGTTCGGGTCGGGTGTGTTGCTGCGGTTCCGGTTCGGGTCGGGTGTGTTGTTGCGGTTCCGGTTCGGGTCGGGTGTGTTGCTGCGGTTCCGCCCCGGGTCGGCTCTGATCCCGCGAATCCGACCTCCGCTCCACGCCATGCCCGTCGCTGCGCGTGGGTGTCTTCTCGACGTGGCGGGGTTCGGGGTCGACGGGTGCGGGTTGCCCGGGGCGATCGGGCTCGCCGCGTACCCGCCGGCTACCGCCGCTACCGCACGCGTTTGACCAGCAGGGCCAGCAAGGCCCCCAGGAGCGAGATGGCGGCGGCGAAGGCGAACAGGCCCTTGTAGCCGAAGTCCAGGTCGTCGACCAGGAAGGGGGCCAGGAACGGGGCGGCGATCTGGGGGCCGGCGTTGGCTATGTTGATCAGGCCCATGTCCTTGCCGACGTCCTGGGGGCGGGGGAGTACCTGGGTGATCAGGGCCATGTCGACGGCCATGTACATGCCGAAGAACAGGCCGTTGGCGACCTGGAAGGCGATCATGCCGTCCTCGGTGGCCCAGATCATCGGGATCGCCAGGGACAGGGCCGCGCCGGCGCCGGAGGCGATCACGAACGGCTTGACGCGGCCGACGCGGTCCACGATCGGGCCGATCACCACCGCCGCGACGATGGTCACCACCGCGTTGATCACCGTCAGGGTGCCCAGCTTGGAGACGACCTCGCCCTGCGGGATCTTCACGTACATCAGCAGGATGAAGAAGTTGAACTGCAGCACCACCATGTACCCGAGCATCACGCCCAGGCGCGAGAGCAGGGCGATGAAGAAGTCGGCGTGCTCCCGCGGCGAGACCCAGAACCCCTTGACGAAGGCGACGAACGCGAACGGCTCGCGCGCCAGGTCCTTGGTGGAGCGGTCGGGGCTGACGATCACGAAGATCAGCGCGGCGGCCACCAGGATCGCGGCGATCAGGTAGAAGCCCTTGGCCCCGCCGTCGGACGGGTCGGCGAACCGGCCGTCGAAGCCGCCGATCCGCGCGTCGATCCCGATCATGCTCAGGTCGACGCCGGCCAGCAGCAGCGAGGCCACGATCGTGCCCACGGGGATGCCGAGGCCGATCATCGCGGAGAACCGGCCGTACTTGCTCGCCGGCACCCGGTCCGGCATGACCGCGGTCACCGCGGCCTGGTAGCCGTTCATGACGAACTGGATGAGGCCCCAGGTCAGCCCCACCACCGCGATCGAGTTCGCGTTGGCCTGGAAGCACAGCGCGGCGGCGCCGACGAGCGCGCAGAACAGGATGAAGGGCGAGCGCCGGCCGAATCGCGAGCGGGTGATGTCGGAGAGTTTGCCGAAC
The DNA here is from genome assembly GCF_003967355.1 of Embleya hyalina. Lineage (GTDB taxonomy): Bacteria > Actinomycetota > Actinomycetes > Streptomycetales > Streptomycetaceae > Embleya > Embleya hyalina. The sequence goes on from NZ_BIFH01000054.1 coordinate 1,545, forward strand.
AGCGGATTGCCGACCGTGGCGAACAGCGCGCCCCAGAAGATCGGCCACTTCAGCGCTTCCTGGTCGGGCACGCCCTTGATGTGGATGACCTGGATCGGGAGCAGGTACACCCCCACGCCCAGCCACAGCATGTAGAGCGCGATGTTGGCGACGGGCAACGTCGCGTAGAGCGGAGCGACCTTGTACCCGGTGTTCTCGGGGTCCGCGACGGACACCGGTGCCGGCGACGAGGAGCCGGGCTCCTCTGTGGTGGTCGAACTCATGTGGACCGTCCGATGGAGGGGATTCGAAACCCTCCCTGCACGGAGGTCCCGAATCGTTTGACGTGGTGTTGGGACCGGAGCCTAGGTGACACGAATAAGCAGGGGAATGGGTCCACAACGTGAAATCAGCCCGACTGGATAACGATTTGATCGTTCAAGGCTTGAACGAAGTGCGCTGCGCAGCGAATCGTCACTGCGAGTGATCTTGTAACGACCGACACGTGTCAGTAGCGCATTCGAGCGATTACGGCCAAGGTTGTGCCGGCTAACCAAGCGGTAACGGATCGCGCGTCCCCGTGATCCGGTGGTCATCGGTTGCGCGCGGGCCGGCCCCGCGCGCGGGTGCGGTAGGGGGTGTCGTCGAGATGACGAGCACGAAGTCGGTCACTTGCCGCCCGGGGGGTCGCGGATGAGCGTGCCGGAGGCGGGGGCCAAGCCCCCCACCAGTTCGGACGTCGCCCGACTCGCCGGCGTCTCCAGGTCCACCGTGAGCTACGTGCTCAACTCGCCGCCCGGGGTCCGGGTCAGCGCGCAGACCCGGGAGCGGGTGATGCTCGCCGTGCGCGAACTGGGCTACGCGCCCAGCGCGCCCGCCCGATCACTGCGCTCGGGCAACAGCGACGTGGTGCTCTTCCCGCTGCCGCTGCAACCCATGGGCCAACTCCTCGAGGCGTTCATCGACGAACTCACCGAGGCGCTGAACCGGCACGAGTTGAGCCTGCTCATCCACGCCGACCGCACCTCGCGCGGCGCGGACGCGGCCCGCCAGTGGGCCGCGCTGCGCCCGCTCGCGGTGATGGCGGAATCGAATCGGCTCACCGGAGGCGCGGTCGACGTACTCAAGCGGGCGGGGGTGCGGGCGATCTTCGCGTGGGGGCGCGAGGAGCACCCGGACGTGCCCACCGCGATCTTCGACAACCGCGACACCGGCCGCGTCGCGGTGCGCCACCTCATCGACCGCGGCCACCGCCGGCTGGCCTGCCTGGTCCCGTCCGGGCCGTTGGCCTTCCTCGGCGAGGAGCGCTGGGCGGGCGCCCAGGCCGCCGCCGAGGACGCGGGTGTGTCGCTGCGCCGGGTGGACGTGGGCTACGTGCGCGAGGACGTGCTGGCGATCGTGCGCCAATGGCAGCGCGAGAGCGAGCCGCCCACCGCGGTCTTCGCCGGCAACGACGACTTCGCCCTGATGATCATCTCGGCGCTGCGCGAGTGCGGCTGGTCGGTGCCCGACGACATGGCCGTGGTCGGCGCCGACGACCTGCCGTTCTGCGACCTGGTCTGGCCGCGGCTGACCAGCGTCTCGATGCACACCCGGACGATGGGCTCCGGCGCCTCGGACGCGATCACCACGCTGATCCGGGGTCGCGACTACCGGCCCGGCGGGCGCATGGTCGTGCACCCGCGCGTGGTGGTCCGCGAATCCGGCTGAGGCCGCCGAGCGTACATAAGGTGAAGGGTCCCGGAGCCGATCGGCTCCGGGACCCTTCGGGTTCCCGCAAGGTTTTCCGTCTCGGCGAAGTCACGCTCCGCCGTCACGCCGTCACGCGTTGCTCTGGTGCTCCACGGCCCGACGCGCCTCCGGGTTGAGCACGCCCCACCCGATCAGCTGCTCGGTCAGCACGCTCGGCGACTGGTCGTAGATCACGGCCAGGGTGCGCAGGTCGTCCTGGCGGATCGACAACACCTTGCCGTTGTAGTCGCCGCGCTGGCTCTGGATGGTCGCCGCGTAGCGCTGCAGCGGGCCGGCCTGGTCCGACGGGACCGTCTGCAGCCGCTCCAGGTCGAGCACCAGGCGCGGCGGCGGCTCGGCGGCGCCGTTCGGAGTGCCGCCGGGCAGCAGCTCCTGCACCGGGACGCCGTAGAAGTCGGCGAGCTCGGCGAGGCGCTGCACGGTTACCGCACGGTCGCCGCGTTCGTACGAACCGACGACGACGGCCTTCCAGCGGCCCTGGGACTTCTCCTCGACGCCGTGCAGGGACAGGCCCTGCTGGGTCCGGATCGCGCGGAGCTTCGCCCCGAGCTGCTTGGCGTAGTCGCTGGACATCTCGCTCCCAAAACAGGTGACTGACCGTGAAGGTCCACCGGTGGTTGGCCGAACCGATGGGGTGGCTACCTCCGGGCCGGCTTTCTGTACCTCGAACTCTCCCCGAAGCTGCGAGGTTCGGCACGTCGCGACTGTCGCGTTTGGCCCGGTGGTGACTCATTGTGAGGTTACGCAGAGTAATTTGCGTCCGTCAAGCCGAACGGCCTACAAAGCCGGATTCATGCAGGTGAGAGGCACCTTTACGCGAGCTTCCACGGCATATGCCCCGGCTCGATCCGCCGGTCCGGGCGGCCGAAAGACTGATGATGGTGGCTGATACTGTGAGGGACGTACCCCGGCGTCCTTTAAAGCCCGTCCTGTGAGACGGGGAAGGAGGTCTGTTTTCCATGACAGCACCCCGCAACACCTCTGGCGGCACGTCGGCCGCCCGTCCGAAGGACCTCGACCCGGCCACCGCCCGTGCGGTCCTGGATCCCTCCGACATCAACCGGGCACTGACCCGCATCGCCCACGAGATCGTCGAACGCGCCAAGGGCGCCGACGACGTGGTGCTCCTGGGCATCCCGACCCGCGGCGTGGCCCTGGCCCGCCGGCTCGGCGAACGACTCGCCTCCATCGAGGACGGCGCCAAGGTCCCCGTCGGCGCACTCGACATCACCATGTACCGCGACGACCTGCGCCTGGGCCCGGCCCGCGCGCTGGAGCGCACCGAGATCCCCGCCGAGGGCATCGACGGCAAGCTCGTGGTCCTGGTCGACGACGTGCTCTACTCCGGCCGCACCATCCGCGCCGCGCTCGACGCCCTCAACGACATCGGCCGCCCGCGCGCGGTGCAACTGGCCGTCCTGGTCGACCGCGGCCACCGCGAACTCCCGATCCGCGCCGACTATGTGGGCAAGAACCTGCCCACGTCGCAGCGCGAGACCGTCAAGGTCCACCTCGCCGAGTACGACGGCCGCGACGCGGTCCTGCTCGGCACCCGCGCGGCCGACCCCGCCGCCCACACCGACGCGGAGAAGTAGCCAGTGAAGCGCCACCTGATCTCGGCCGCGGACCTCACCCGCGACGACGCCATCCTGATCCTCGACACGGCCGAAGAACTCGCGCACATCGCCGAGCGGCCGATCAAGAAGCTGCCGACGCTGCGCGGCCGCACCGTGGTCAACCTGTTCTTCGAGGACTCCACCCGCACCCGGATCTCCTTCGAGGCCGCCGCCAAACGGCTGTCCGCCGACGTGATCAACTTCTCCGCCAAGGGCTCCTCGGTCTCCAAGGGCGAATCGCTCAAGGACACCGCGCTGACCCTGCAGGCGATGGGCGCCGACGCGGTGGTCATCCGCCACCACGCCTCCGGCGCGCCGCACCGCCTGGCCGGCTCCGGCTGGCTGCGCGGCTCGGTGGTCAACGCCGGCGACGGCACCCACGAGCACCCCACCCAGGCCCTGCTCGACGCGTTCACCATGCGCCGCAGGCTGGCCGGCGGCCGGGGCGACCTCGAAGGCCGCCGGATCACCCTCGTGGGCGACGTCCTGCACAGCCGCGTGGCCCGCTCCAACGTGCTCCTGCTCGCCACCCTCGGCGCCGAGGTCACCCTCGTCGCGCCGCCCACGCTGCTCCCGATCGGCGTGGAGACCTGGCCCTGCACGGTGTCCTACGACCTGGACGCGCCGCTGCCCAAGTCCGACGCGGTGATGATGCTGCGCGTGCAACGCGAGCGGATGAACGCCGCGTTCTTCCCCACCGAGCGCGAATACTCCCGCCGCTACGGCCTGGACCTGCGCCGCATGGCGATGCTCCCCGAGCACGCCATCGTGATGCACCCCGGCCCGATGAACCGCGGCATGGAGATCGCCGCCGACGTCGCCGACTCGACCCGCTCGACCATCGTCGAGCAGGTCACCAACGGCGTCAGCGTGCGCATGGCGGTCCTGTACCTGCTCCTGGGCGGCAACGAACCGGCCCAGAGCACCCCCGGCGGCGTCACCGCGAACACCCCCAGCACCCCCGGCGCGGCGACCGCGTCGAACGGCCGCACCGGCACCGAGGAGATCGCCCAGTGAGCACCTACCTGATCAAGGACGCCAGGATCCTCGGCGGCGACGCGCAGGACGTGCTCATCCGCGACGGCCTGATCGCCGGGATCGGCGCCGGCCTCGCCGCCGAGGACGCCACCGTCGTCGAAGCCGCCGGGCAGATCCTCCTGCCGGGCCTGGTCGACCTGCACACCCACCTGCGCGAGCCCGGTCGCGAGGACGCCGAGACGGTGGCCACCGGCGCGAACGCCGCGGCCCTCGGCGGCTTCACCGCGGTGCACGCGATGGCCAACACCGACCCCGTCGCGGACACCGCCGGCACCGTCGAGCAGGTCTGGCGGCTCGGCCAGGAGAGCGGTCGTTGCGACGTGCACCCGGTCGGCGCGGTCACCGTCGGCCTGGCGGGCAAGCGCCTGGCCGAACTCGGCGCGATGGCCGACTCCGCCGCCCGCGTGCGGGTGTTCTCCGACGACGGCAAGTGCGTCGACGACGCGGTCATCATGCGCCGCGCGCTGGAGTACGTGAAGGCGTTCGACGGCGTGGTCGCCCAGCACGCGCAGGAGCCCCGGCTGACCGAGGGCGCCCAGATGAACGAGGGCACCGTCTCCGGCGAACTGGGCCTGCGCGGCTGGCCCGCCGTCGCCGAGGAGTCGATCATCGCCCGCGACGTGCTGCTCACCGCGCACGTCGGCTCGCGCCTGCACGTGTGCCACGTCTCCACCGCCGGTTCCGTGGAGATCCTGCGCTGGGCCAAGTCCAAGGGCTGGAACGTCACCGCCGAGGTCACCCCCCACCACCTGCTGCTCACCGACGAACTCGTGCGCAGCTACGACCCGGTCTACAAGGTCAACCCGCCGCTGCGCACCGCCGCCGACGTCGCCGCGCTGCGCGAGGCCCTCGCCGACGGCACGATCGACGCGGTCGCCACCGACCACGCCCCGCACCCCGGCGAGGACAAGGACTGCGAGTGGGCGGTCGCCGCGATGGGCATGCTCGGCCTGGAGACGGCGCTGTCGATCGTGCAGGAGACCATGGTCGACACCGGCCTGCTCGACTGGGCGGGCGTGGCCGACCGCATGTCCACCCGCCCCGCCGACATCGGCCGGCTCGACGGACACGGCCGCCCGATCGCCGTCGGCGAGCCCGCCAACCTGGTGCTGGTCGACCCGGGCGCACGGCGTACGGTCGAACCGTCCGAACTCGCCTCGCGCAGCCGTAACACCCCCTACGCCGGTCTGGTCCTGCCCGGCAGGGTGGTCGCCACGTTCCTGCGCGGCGTACCCACGGTGATCGACGGGAAGCTCGCGTGACCTCAGGCAACGCCCACCACGACCTGCTGCTGCTCGCCGCCGACCGCAAGTCGGCGGAGGTGACGGACTGGGGCGGTCGCATCCTCTGGATCGGCATCTGCCTCGTCTTCGTACTCGGCGTCTACCTGCTGATGTGGCGCGCCTGGAAGAAGCGCGGTCAACGCCAGGCCGCGCTGCCCGAGCCGCACACCGCGCCCGAGTCCGGCGCCGCGCCGCTGCTGCCGCCGCTGGTCGGCCGCTACTTCGGCAGCACCACGGCCGGCGACTGGCTGGACCGGGTGGTCGCGCACGGCCTGGGCACCCGCAGCCCGGTCGAGCTGACCCTGCGCGCCGACGGCCTGGTGGTCGAGCGACCCGCCGCGACCGACTTCTTCGTCCCCGCCGCCGCGCTCACCGGTGTACGGCACGAGAAGGGCATCGCCGGGAAGGTGCTGCCCGAGGGCGGCCTGCTGGTGATCACCTGGACGCACGGCGACACCACGCTCGACTCGGGTTTTCGCGGCGACCACCCCGACGACCACGACGTGTGGATCGAGACCATCACCCGGCTGATCGCCGGGGATCCGCCGGCGACCGCCGGCGCGGCTGTAATGAACCACCAGGAAGGATCGGTCACGTGACCGCAATGACCGGACGGGCCACGACGCCTGCGGTGCTCGTCCTCGAGGACGGACGCACATTCCGCGGCAGCGCCTACGGCGCGGTGGGGGAGACGTTCGGCGAGGCGGTGTTCTCCACCGGCATGTCGGGCTACCAGGAGACCCTGACCGACCCCTCGTACCACCGCCAGGTCGTGGTGATGACCGCCCCGCACGTCGGCAACACCGGCGTCAACGACGAGGACCCCGAGTCGTCCCGCATCCAGGTCTCCGGCTACGTCGTCCGCGACCCCGCCCGGGTGCCCTCCAACCACCGCTCGCGCCGCTCGCTCGACGACGAACTGGTGCGCTACGGCGTGGTCGGCATCAGCGGTGTCGACACCCGCGCGCTGACCCGCCACCTGCGCGAGCGCGGCGCGATGCGGGTCGGCATCTTCTCCGGCGACGCCGCGCACGCCGACGAGGCCGCGCTGCTCGAACGGGTGCGCACCAGCCCCGAGATGGCCGGCGCCGACCTCGCCGAACAGGTCAGCACCGACGCCGCCTACGTGGTCCCCGCGATCGGCGCCAAGCGCTTCACCGTCGCCGCGCTCGACCTGGGCATCAAGGGCATGACCCCGCACCGGATGGCCGAGCGCGGCATCGAGGTGCACGTGCTGCCCGCGACCGCCACGCTGGAGGAGGTCAACGCCGTCGCCCCCGACGGGGTGTTCTTCTCCAACGGCCCCGGCGACCCGGCCACCGCGACCCACCAGATCGAGCTGCTGCGCGCCGTGCTGGACCAGGGCACCCCGTTCTTCGGGATCTGCTTCGGCAACCAGCTGTTCGGACGCGCGCTCGGCTTCGGCACCTACAAGCTCAAGTACGGCCACCGCGGCATCAACCAGCCCGTGCAGGACCGCACGACCGGCAAGGTCGAGATCACCGCGCACAACCACGGCTTCGCCGTGGACGCGCCGCTGGACGCCGTCTCGGACACCCCCTACGGGCGCGCCGAGGTCAGCCACGTGTGCCTCAACGACGACGTGGTCGAGGGTCTGCGGCTGCTCGACCGGCCCGCGTTCAGCGTGCAGTACCACCCGGAGGCGGCGGCCGGACCGCACGACTCCGCCTACCTGTTCGACCGTTTCGTCACGCTGATGGAGACCAAGAGTGCCTAAGCGCAACGACCTCAAGTCCGTCCTGGTCGTCGGCTCGGGCCCGATCGTCATCGGCCAGGCCGCCGAGTTCGACTACTCCGGCACCCAGGCGTGCCGCATCCTCAAGGCCGAGGGCCTGCGGGTGATCCTGGTCAACTCCAACCCGGCCACGATCATGACCGACCCGGAGATCGCCGACGCGACCTACGTCGAGCCGATCACCCCCGAGTTCGTCGAGAAGATCATCGCCAAGGAGCGCCCCGACGCGCTGCTGCCCACCCTCGGCGGCCAGACCGCGCTCAACATCGCGGTCTCGCTCAGCGAGAACGGCGTGCTGGAGAAGTACAACGTCGAACTGATCGGCGCCAACCTCGACTCGATCCAAAAGGGCGAGGACCGCGACCTGTTCAAGGGCGTGGTCGAGCGGGTGCGGGAGAAGATCGGACACGGCGAGTCGGCCCGCTCGGTGATCTGCCACTCGATGGAGGACGTACTCGCCGGTGTCGACACCCTCGGCGGCTACCCCGTCGTGGTGCGCCCCTCCTTCACCATGGGCGGCGCCGGCTCCGGCTTCGCGCACGACGAGGACGACCTGCGCCGGATCGCCGGCCAGGGCCTGACCCTGTCGCCCACCACCGAGGTGCTCCTGGAGGAGTCCATCCTCGGCTGGAAGGAGTACGAGCTGGAGCTGATGCGCGACAAGCACGACAACGTCGTGGTCGTCTGCTCCATCGAGAACTTCGACCCGATGGGCGTGCACACCGGCGACTCGATCACCGTGGCGCCCGCGATGACGCTGACCGACCGCGAGTACCAGAACCTGCGCGACATCGGCATCGCGGTCATCCGCGAGGTCGGCGTGGACACCGGCGGCTGCAACATCCAGTTCGCGGTCAACCCGGACGACGGCCGGGTGATCGTGATCGAGATGAACCCGCGCGTCTCCCGCTCCTCGGCGCTGGCCTCCAAGGCGACCGGCTTCCCGATCGCCAAGATCGCCGCCCGCCTCGCCATCGGCTACACGCTCGACGAGATCCCCAACGACATCACCAAGGAGACCCCGGCCAGCTTCGAGCCCACGCTCGACTACGTCGTGGTCAAGGTCCCGCGCTTCGCCTTCGAGAAGTTCCCGGCCGCCGACGACCGCCTGACCACGACCATGAAGTCGGTCGGCGAGGCGATGGCCATCGGCCGCAACTTCACCGAGGCGCTGAACAAGGCGCTGCGCTCGCTGGAGAAGAAGGACTCCCGGTTCGACTTCGTGTCCGAACCGGGCGCCAAGGACGAGCTGCTGATCGCCGCCGAGAAGCCCACCGACGGCCGGATCAACGTGGTCATGGACGCCATCCGGGCCGGCGCCACGCCCGAGGAGCTGTTCGAGGCGACCCGGATCGACCCGTGGTTCCTGGACCAGATGTACCTCATCCACGAGATCGCCGGCGAGGTCCGCGACGAGGCCGAGCTCACCCCCGAGGTGCTGCGCCTGGCCAAGCGGCACGGCCTGTCCGACGGGCAGATCGCGGCGATCCGCGGGATGCGCGAGGAGGTCGTGCGCGAGGTGCGCCAGGCGCTCGGCGTGCGGCCGGTGTACAAGACCGTGGACACCTGCGCCGCCGAGTTCGCCGCACGCACCCCGTACCACTACTCGTCCTACGACGAGGAGACCGAGGTCGCGCCGCGCACGAAGCCCGCCGTGATCATCCTGGGCTCCGGGCCCAACCGCATCGGGCAGGGCATCGAGTTCGACTACTCGTGCGTGCACGCCGCCTTCGCGCTGCACGACGCGGGCTATGAGACCGTGATGGTCAACTGCAACCCGGAGACCGTCTCCACCGACTACGACACCTCCGACCGGCTCTACTTCGAGCCGCTCACCCTGGAGGACGTGCTGGAGATCGTGTACGCCGAGACCCAGGCGGGGCCGGTCGCGGGCGTGCTCGTCCAACTCGGCGGGCAGACCCCGCTGGGCCTGGCGCAAAAGCTCAAGGACGCGGGCGTGCCGATCGTGGGCACCTCGCCCGAGGCGATCCACCTCGCCGAGGAGCGCGGCGCGTTCGGCCGGGTGCTGGCCGAGGCCGGACTGCTCGCGCCCAAGCACGGCACCGCGTTCTCCTTCGGCGAGGCCAGCGCCATCGCCGCCGAGATCGGCTACCCGGTGCTGGTGCGCCCCTCGTACGTGCTCGGCGGGCGCGGCATGGAGATCGTCTACGACGAACCCTCCCTGGCGACCTACCTGGAGCAGAACGCCGGCCTGGTCAGCGAGCACCCGGTCCTGGTCGACCGCTTCCTCGACGACGCCATCGAGATCGACGTGGACGCGCTCTACGACGGCGAGGACCTGTACCTCGGCGGCGTGATGGAGCACATCGAGGAGGCCGGTATCCACTCCGGCGACTCGGCCTGCGCGCTGCCGCCGATCACGCTGGGCGCACACGACATAAAGCGACTGCGCGCGGCCACCCTGGGCATCGCGCGGGGTGTCGGGGTCCGCGGCCTGATCAACATCCAGTTCGCGCTCTCCGGCGACATCCTCTACGTCCTGGAGGCCAACCCGCGCGCCTCGCGGACCGTGCCGTTCGTGTCCAAGGCCACGGCCGTGCCGCTGGCCAAGGCCGCCGCGCGCGTCTCGCTCGGCGCCACGATCGCCGAACTGCGCGCCGAGGGCCTGCTCCCGGCCGAGGGCGACGGGGGTACGCTGCCGATGGACGCGCCGATCGCGGTCAAGGAGGCGGTCCTGCCCTGGAACCGCTTCCGCGACACCAAGGGCCGCGGCGTGGACACCGTGCTCAGCCCCGAGATGCGCTCCACCGGCGAGGTGATGGGCATCGACGCGGTGTTCGGCACCGCCTACGCCAAGTCCCAGGCCGGCGCGTACGGTTCGCTGCCGCTGCGGGGCCGCGCGTTCGTGTCCTTCGCGAACCGCGACAAGCGCTCGATGGTGTTCCCGGTCAAGGCCATGCACGACATGGGCTTCGAGATCCTGGCCACCGAGGGCACCGCCGAGGTGCTGCGCCGCAACGGCGTGCCCGCCACCGTGGTGCGCAAGCACAGCGAGGGCCCGGGCCCGGCCGGCGAGCGGACCATCGTGCAGCTGATCCACGACGGCGACGTCGAGCTGATCGTCAACACCCCGTTCGGTACGGGCGGTCGACTCGACGGCTACGAGATCCGCACCGCCGCGGTCACCCGGGGCATCCCCAGCATCACCACGGTGCAGGGCTTCGCCGCGGCGGTCCAGGGCATCCAGTCGCTGATCGCGGGCGACATCGGGGTCCGCTCGCTCCAGGAGCACGCCGACCACATCACGTCCCACCGAAAGGGCTGACGACACCGATGGCACTTCCCCTGCAGGTGCAGGCGGAGATCGTCGGCCGCGAACCCGCGGGCGCGTACCACCGCCTGGTGCTGCGCGCCCCCGGGATCGCCGCCCGCGTCGAACCCGGTCACTTCGTCGCCGTGGCGATCGGCGGCGTGGACTCGGCGATGTTGCTGCGCCGCGCGTTCTCCATCCACCGCGCCGACCCGGCCGCCGAGACCATCGAGGTGGTCTTCGCCGAGGCCGGGCGCGGCACCCGCGAATTGGCCCGCCTGCGGGTGGGCGACAGCGTGAATGTGGTCGCGCCGCTGGGCACGCCGTTCCCGCTGCCGGCCGAGCCGGTCAGCGCGGTGATGGTGGCCGGCGGCTACGGCAGCGCGCCGATGTTCGCGCTCGCCGAGCGGATCGTCGCCGACGGCGGCTCGGTCGCCTTCGTGCTCGGCGCGGCGACCGCGCAGCGGCTGTACGGCGTGGACCAGGCGCAGGCGATCACCGAGGACGTGGTGGTCACCACCGACGACGGCTCGGAGGGTGTGCGCGGCTTCGTCACCGGGCCGCTGCCCGAGGTGCTGACCGCCGTGGAGGCCGACGTCGTCTACGCGTGCGGGCCGATGGGCATGCTGCGCGCGGTCACCGAGGTGGCGAGCGCGCACGACGCCCGCGTGTTCACCGCGGTCGAGGAATCGATGGCGTGCGGCGTCGGGGTATGCATGACGTGCGTGCTCCCGGTGGTCGGCGACGACGGCGTCAGCCGGTTCGTCCGCTCGTGTGTGGACGGCCCGTGCTTCGACGGCACCAAGGTGCGCTGGGACGACGCCGGCACGATTCCGGCGGACATCGAGGGCGCAGCGGCGATGGGAGCGCACTGATGACCGACGGCTACGGCGGTTTCGCCGACAATTTCGCCGACAACGAGGACGCGGGCGACTTCGACGACGCGCCGCCGTCCACGATCATGCTGCCGGGCGGCGGGATCGACCTGGCCACCCGGATCGGCTCCACGCTGCTGCCGAACCCGGTGACCACGGCCTCGGGCTGCGCCGGGTACGGCAAGGAGTTGGCCAAGTTCTTCGAGCCGGCCGCGATCGGCGCGGTGGTCACCAAGACGATCATGCCGTACCCGCGTTCGGGTCGGGCCACCCCGCGGATGGCCGAGACGCCGTCCGGGATGCTCAACTCGATCGGCCTCCAGGGCCCCGGGATCGACGCCTTCGTCGAGCGCGACCTGCCCTGGCTGGCGGCGCGCGGCGGGCGCACGATCGTGTCCATCGCGGGCGGGCACGTGGACGACTTCGTGGCGCTGGCCGAGCGGCTCAAGGGCGCGCCCGGCGTGGTCGGCATCGAGGCCAACATCTCGTGCCCGAACGTGGCCAACCGCGGCCAGGTGTTCGCCTGCAACCCGGCCACGTCCTACGACGTGATCCGGGCGGTCCGCGACGTGGCGGACCCGCAGGTGCCGGTGCTCGCCAAGCTCTCGCCGGACGTGACGTCGATCGTGGACATCGCCCGGGCGTGTGTCGAGGCGGGCGCCGACGGTCTGTCGATGATCAACACGCTCCTGGGCATGGCGATCGACCCGGACACGATGAAGCCGGTGCTCGCGGGCATCACCGGCGGGCTCTCCGGCCCGGCGGTGCGGCCGGTCGCGGTGCGCTGCGTCTACCAGGTGCACGCGGCGATGCTGGACGGGCAGATGGCGCAGGTGCCGATCGTCGGCATGGGCGGCATCCGGACCGGCCTGGACGCGCTGGAGTTCGTCCTGGCCGGCGCGGCGGCCGTGTCGGTGGGCACGGTGATCTTCAACGATCCGTCCTCGCCGGTGCGGATCCTGGACGAATTGCGGGCGGCGCTGATCGCCCGCGGTTTCGGATCGCTGGAGGCGGCGATCGGGTACGCGCACCGCTGAGCGCGCGACGTGGGTGAGGGCGATGCCGGTACGGACGGGGTTCGTGCCGGCATCGCCGTGTCCGGGCCCGTGGGCGGACGAATTTTCGATGTCGAGGAGAGTGGGATTCCGATGAGCAACCTCGCACCCGTGGCGGTGGCCCTGGACGCCCCGGACCTGGACCGCGCGCTCGCGTGGGCCAAGGCCGCGGGCCCGTACGTGAGCACGGTCAAGGTCGGCCTGGAGGTCTTCCTGCGGGACGGCGCGGACGCGGTCTCGGGCGCCCGGGAGGCCAGCGGCGGCCGGGACGTGTTCCTGGACCTGAAGCTGCACGACATCCCGAACACGGTGGCGGGCGCGGTGCGTTCGGTGGCCCGGTTGGCGCCGACCTACCTGACGGTGCACGCGAGCGGCGGGACGGCGATGATCCGGGCCGCGGCGGACGCGGCGCCCGAGGTGAACATCGTCGCGGTGACGGTGCTGACCTCGATGGCCGAGGCCGACCTGGCCGCGGTCGGGCTGGCCGGTCCCTCGATCGAGGCGGCCCGGCGGCTGGCGGGACTGGCGGTCGCGGCGGGCGCCCGGGCGATCGTGTGCTCGCCCCGCGAGGTGGCGGCGGTGCGGGCCGAGGTGGGGCCCGGCATCGTGCTGATCACTCCGGGCGTACGGCCGGCCGGGGCGGCGCTCGGCGACCAGAGTCGGGTGGCCACGCCGGAGCGGGCGTTGGCGGACGGTGCGGACCTGCTGGTGATCGGGCGGCCGATCACCGGCGCGGCGGACGTCGCCGAGGCGGCGCGCACGATCGCGGCGGGGCTGGCCGCACGATAGCGGGTGGCGGGGGCGGCGGAGACCGACCCCGTTCGTCCCGCTTGTCGCGCTCGCCGCCCACTACCGGCGCCCGGTGGACGTGGCGCGAACGTGGGATGGCTCGCGGATGCCACTGGGGCGGCCGTGTGGAGCCGGACCGGCCCTCCGGGCTCCGGGGGGCCGAGTGCGGTCGCCGGGCGCCCCGAGGGCCGTCCCGGGCGGCTGTGGCGGCCGATCGTGCCGGCGTCGACGCGGAGCACCCCCACATCGACGCCCACCGGTTCGCGCCGACCGGCTCCCGCCCTCCACACCGACCGTGCCGACGACTCCCTCCGCGTCGATCGTGTCGACGGGCTCCTTCCGTGCCGGCCGTGCCGCCCGGTTCGGTCCCGCGTGGGCCGGGTTGGTGCGCGCCCTCCGTGCCGGCCGTGCCGCCCGCTCGGTTCGCGCAGGCCGGGTCGGTCCGCCTCGTTCGTGCGGGCCGGGTCGGTTCGCTTCCTCCGTGCCGAGCGGTCGGACGGCACCGTCGCGCAAGAGCGTTGGGAGGGAGTACGGAGGCGCGGATGTGCCCCCCGACCGCCCCGAATTCGTCCGACGCTCCGTCAGGTTCGGGTTTTGGTGCAGGTAGCCGGGCTTTTCCCATCGATTCGGGCGACGCAGACCGATTCGCCGACTAGGCTCCCTCGTGAGCCGGCCCGGTGGAGTGTCGCGCGTTGCCGCGGACGCTCTGACCAGCTAGGTTCCACTGTTTGTTGGTGGCCGTCCGAGCCGGGCGGCCTTGAGGATCGCAACGAAGTCCGAGGTGACACGGCGTGGCTCTCCCACCCCTGACCCCCGAAGAACGCGCGGATGCGCTCGCCAAAGCCGCTGCGGCTCGGCGGGAGCGCGCCGAGGTGAAGAACCGGCTCAAGAACTCCGGTGCTTCGCTCAGCGACGTCATCAAGGAGGGCAAGGACAATCCGGTCGTGGGCAAGATGAAGGTCTCCGCCCTCCTGGAATCCCTCCCCGGCGTCGGCAAGGTGCGCGCCAAGCAGCTCATGGAGAAGCTGAACATTTCCGAGACCCGGCGCGTCCGCGGTCTCGGCACGAACCAGATCGCAGCACTCGAACGGGAATTCGGTGGCTCCGCGTCCTGACGCGGGCGCCGGCAACGATCCCCGTACCGTGCACGGCACCCGTCGACTCATCGTGCTCTCCGGCCCCTCCGGGGTCGGCAAGAGCACGGTGGTCGCCGACCTGCGCCGCCGTCACCCCGAGGTTTGGCTGTCTGTGTCCGCGACCACACGTAGACCCCGTCCCGGGGAAACCGACGGTGTGGAGTACCACTTCACCGACGGCGATCAGTTCGACAAACTGGTCGCCTCGGATGAATTGCTCGAATGGGCCGAATTCGCCGGGAACCGTTATGGAACCCCGCGACAGCCCGTGCTCGAACGGCTTGACGCCGATGTTCCGACCCTGCTGGAAATCGACCTGCAGGGCGCCCGGCAGGTGCGGCAGGCGATGCCCGAGGCACGCCTGGTGTTCCTCGCCCCGCCCTCGTGGGACGAACTGGTCCGCCGTCTGGTGGGCCGGGGGACCGAATCCCCCGAGGTCATCGAGCGGCGCCTGGCCGCCGCGAAGGTCGAGCTGGCCGCGGAATCCGAATTCGACATGACACTGGTCAACACGTCCGTCGAAGACGTCGTACGCGAACTGCTAGCCTTGATGAACGTATCTTGATCGTTCGGGCTGCCCGGCAGTAGTCGCCAGACGGCACCAGGCAGCCCGACTTTCACCCACAGCTTTCACAGCTTTTCGAAGGGCCCCTGCCTTGTCAGCTTCTTCCACCGCACCCGAGGGCATCATCAACCCGCCCATCGACGAGCTTCTGGAGGCGACCGACTCCAAGTACAGCCTCGTCATCTACGCGGCGAAGCGTGCTCGGCAGATCAACGCCTACTACTCGCAGCTCGGCGAGGGCCTGCTGGAATACGTGGGTCCGCTCGTCGACACGCACGTGCACGAGAAGCCGCTGTCGATCGCGCTTCGCGAGATCAACTCGGGCATGCTGACCGCCGAGCCCATCGAGGGCTGAGCGCGTCACGCGACGCATCGCCGAGGGCTCGACGGGAAACCGTCGGGCCCTCGGTGCGTTCGGACACATGCGCGGGTGGTTGGGGCCCGACACGCGCGACGCCCGATCCGGCGGCCGGCGACGTGCGCCGGCGCGGTATCGACCGATTCGGAGGGTGGGGGACGAGGGTGGACCCGATCGAGAGCGGCGCGTCGACGCCGAAACCGAGTCCGCGGCGGTTGGCGGTGGACACCCTCCTGGACGCACCTCTGGCCCGCGCCGGCGATCGGGCCCGGGAGTTGCGCGAGGCCGGCTTCGACGGGGTCTTCACCTTCGAGGGCCCCAACGACGTCTTCCTGCCCCTGGTGCCCGCCGCCGCGGCGGGCGTGGACATCATGACCAACATCGCGGTGGCCTTCCCGCGCAGCCCGACCCACCTCGCGCACACCGCGTACGACCTGCACCTGGCCTCGCACGGCCGCTTCCGGCTCGGCCTGGGCACCCAGATCAAGGCGCACATCGAACGCCGCTACGGCGCCAAGTGGTCTCGCCCGGCGGCCCGGATGGCCGAGACGCTGCGCGCGGTGCGGGCGGTGCTCACCTGCTGGCAGCGGGAGACGCCGTTGGACTTCCACGGCGAGTTCTTCGACCTGACCCTGATGCCGCCGACGCTGCGCCCCGGGCCGAACCCGTACGGACTGCCGCCGCTGCTCGCGGGCGGGGTGGGTCGGCGCATGGTCACCACGGTCGCCGAGCACGCCGACGGGCTGCTCGTGCACCCGCTCAACACCGACCTGTTCGTGCGCGGCCCGCTCACGGACGCGGTGCACGACGGCCTGGTGCTGTCGCAGCGCACCCGCGAGCGGTTCTCGGTGATGCTCGACGTGATCGTCGCCGCCGGGCGCACCGAGGAGGAGATGCGCGCCGCGATCAAGGGCGCGCGGGCGATGGTCGCGTTCTACGCCTCCACGCCCGCCTATCGGCCGGTGCTCGACGTCGAGGGATACGGGGCGCTCCAGGTCGAACTGCACGCGCTGATCCGGGCCGGCCGCTGGTCGGACATCCCGCACGCGATCGACGACACGCTGCTGAGCCGGGTGGTGGCGATCGGCGAACCCAAGGACGTCGCGGCCGAACTGGCCTCGCGCGCCCACGGGGTCGCCGATCGACTGGGCTTCTATCTGCCCTACCGGGCGGACCCGGCGTGTGTGGCGGAGGTCCTGGACGAACTGCGGGCCCGGACCTGAGCCGCGCCGGAGCCGGTCCTACCGCAGCCGACCCACCGCGCGGCGCAGCCGCTTGAGGTCACGGACCCGGCGCTCGTAGCCCGCGCCGACCACGATCAGCACCAACCCCGCCGTGCCGAGGATCGCCCAGCGCGGCACCGCGTCGTACACCGGCGCCAGCCGCGGCACCAGGTGCACCGGGCCGATGATCGCGAGCACCGCCGCGCCCAGGGACAGCGGCGCCCGGAGCCGGAATCGGGCGCCGACCAGGAGTGTGCCGATCGCGGCGATCCCGAGCAGGCTCGGCCGGAGCGGCTCGCCCCGGCCCACCGCGAGCGGCAACGACGGCAGCAGCAACACCACCAGCGGAGCACCGTAGGCCGCCCACGACCCGGTGTCCGGGTTCGCCCGCCGCCGGCGCGACCCCTCGACCAGCAGGGCGAGGCCGAGCGGCACGGTGTACGCCTCCGGGTGGGGCACGTCGAACAGGGCGAGCCGGACCCAGTAGGCGACGAACAGCAGCGGCACCGCGGCGATTCGGGCCGGCGGGCGCAGCGGCCCGGCCGGGGTGGTCGACGCGGTGAGGCCGGCCCCGGCCAGGACGAGCCAGATCTGCTCGGGGGCCGCGAACAGGGTCGCGGCGCCGGCGGCGCACCCGGCCGCGGCGGCGGCGATCGGGACGGCCGGGCCGAGGCGGGGCAGGCGGGCGCCGGCGAGGTACAGGAGCATCGCCGTGCCGGCCGCGGCCAGGACGGTCGCGGTGTTCGACGCGTTGAGCCGGTACAGCGTGGCCGGCACCGTCGCGGTGAAGAGTACGACGGCGGCGGGCGGCCAGGCGCGCCGCAGCGCCGGGTGGCCGAACCGCGCGCCGCACAGGGTCGCCGCCGTCGCGACGGCCAACGCGACGGGCGAGGTCGGCGCGCCCGTCGGGAGCGCGACGAGCAGGGTCGTGCCCGCCGCGGCCTCGACGGCGAGGACGATCGGGGACGGGCAGGCGAGGGGGCCGGCGAGCACGGCGGCGAGCGGGAACAGCAGGGCGGCGGCGAGCACGGCGGCGAGTGCGACGACGGTTCGCTCCGCGCCGAAGGCGGCCGCGCCGGCCGCGCTCGCGCCGACCCAGCACAGCGCGGCGACCGCGGCCCACGCGGGCCGCGCCGGCGGCCGGTCGCGGAGCGCGCCCACCAGGCACGCCGCCAGGCCCGCCGCGAGCGTGCCGGCCAACGGGCCCGGGGCGCGGGCCGCGACCAGGCCGCCGACGGCCCAGCCGACGCCGCCGACCAGGGTCAGCGCCCGGGTGGTCCGCGCGGTGGGCCGCAGCGCCACCGCGATCAGCGTGACCAGGGCGCCGAGCAGTGCGGGGGCGAGCGCGATCAGCGTGGTCCGGGCGCCCGCGTGCTGGGTCGCCATCGCCACGTCGGACAGGGCGAGGGCGAGCGCGGATCCGGCCGCGAGCGGACGGACGAGCGGGCGCGGGGGGACACGCGGGACGAGGGCGGGGCCGGGGTCGGGGGAGGTCCGGGCGCCGGCGGGCGCGACATATGGATCTGCCTGTGGTCGTTTGTCGAAGTCGACCCCTGCTTGGGATGGTTCATCCGAGTTGTTCGCGTTGCTCGTCGGCGTGGAATCCGCCGGCGCCGGTGCCGCGTTCGGCCCGGTCGCGAGGCGTCCCGGTGACAGGACGGCGACCAGCGTGAGGCCGGCGGCGCCCACGGCCCAGACCACGATCGACGTCTGCCAGTACGCGGTCGCCCACACGAGGGCGAGCACGCCGTGGCCCAGGGCGAGGAGCGGCGACCACGGCAGCACACGCCCCGAGCAGGCCCACCCGATCGCGGCCGCCGTGTGCCAGCCGAGTGCCGCCCACAGCGGCAGGTCCAGCGCCGGCGGCACGACGGCGAGCAGCGCCCCGACCGCGATCGCGCCGATCACGCGGGTCGCGGTCGGACCGGGCCGGCCACGCAGGAGGGTCGACGCGGTGAAGGCGGTCGACGCCGCCAGGGGCAGCAGCGCGAGCGGGGCCGCGCCGAAGTTCCAGCCGGCCGCGCCGGACAGGAGCGCGTCCCGGGCGTGCGCGTCGACCGGGTACAGGGTCCAGGGCCGGCCGAGCCAGGACAGCGGGCCGAACAGGGCCACCAGCGGCGCCGCGATCACCCAGAACGCCGGCACCACGGTGAGCGGCACGAGCACCGCGAGCGGCCCGGCCCGAAACTCGCGCGGCACCGCGAACAGCGGCGCCATCGCGACCAGGACCACCGCGAGCAGCACCACGCCCACCCACGCGACCGGGGTGTCCGACCCGCCCGACTCGTCCCGCCCCGGCAGCGACGCGAGCAGCAGCACGGCCGCCGCCAATGCGCCCGCCATCGCGCTCCCCGACGCCAGGTGCCGCACCACGGGCGCCTCGCGCAGCACGTACGCGATCCCGCCAGCGAGCGCGGCCAGTGCCAGCATGGTGCCCGCCGGCGCCCCGCCGGGACCCTCGGCCAGGGTCAGCCCGACCGCGGCCAGCCAGTAGCACAGCACCCCGACCTCCGCCACGATCCGCAACCCGCGCGCGGCGTCGGAGAAGGTCCGGCGCAGCAGCGCGACATCGACCGCGGCCTGCGCCCCGAGCCCGAGCGCCAGGGGCAGCAGCGACCCGCGTCCCACCCCGAACCAGGCGATCACCAGCGGCAGCGGCCCCTGCAACAGCAGCGCGGCGGAGATCCGCAACGCCCGCAGCGGCGCGACCAGCGAGCCGAGCGCCGCCGCGCCGCCGACCGCGAGCAGGGTGCCGGCCGAGACGAGCAGCGCGTCCCCGCCGCGCAGACCCGCGAGGTCGGCGGTCCACGCCGCGTACCCGTCGAGCAGTCCCATCGCCACCGTCAGCGCGGCCATCGCCTCGGCGGTGGCGGGCAGTTCGCGCTGTTCGGCGAGCCCGGTGCCGGCGGCGGCCAGGACCAGTGCCAGCGCCATCACCAGCGCGCGGCCCGCCGTCCCGGTGTGGTTCCAGGTGACCGCCACGAACACCAGCGCGGCCAGCACCACGAGCAGCACACCGGAGCCCAGCACGATCCGGGCGACCCGACGACGCCCGACCTCGGCACTCTCCCGGACCCGGCCGAAGGGCGTGGGCGCGGGTGCCGGGGCGGCGGCGGGCGACGCGGGCGCCGGGGCGGGCGTCGGAGTGCGCGGGGCCGGGAGCGCCGGGGTCGGCGCGAAGGCCGTCGGCGCGCCCGCCGGTGTCGACCTCGACGGCGCCGACGTGTCCGCCGGCCGTCGTGCCTCCGCGCGCATCCGGGTCAGCAGGCCCTCGCGTTGGCGCAGGAGTCGTGCGGCCGACACGCTGATCCGCCACAGGTGGTCGGCGGCCGGTCCGGTGAGCAGGATCGCGCACTGCCGGCAGCGCTCGGTGCGCGGCTCGTCCAGGTGCGACGCGCAGCCGGGACACCGTGTCGGGTCGTCCAGGACCTGTTCGTTCAGCATCGACGTCGTCTCCCCCGATGGGTTCGTGGCCACCGATGCTGACAGCGGATTCCCGGCGGGACATCCGCACTCGTACTCAGATCCCGCCCGGCGTTTCGGCCGCAACACCGGCCCGCGCGAGGCGAGATCGGGCCGTCCCGGGCCGTGACGTAGGCTCGCGGTGCCGGTCGCACCCGGGCCGGCCGCGTCGGAGGAGCAGGAGCAGCGATGAGTAGCGGACCCCGACCCCGCGTCGTCCTCGGCGTCGCCGGCGGCATCGCCGCCTACAAGGCGTGCGAGCTCCTGCGCCGGTTGACCGAGTCGGGCCACGAGGTCCGGGTCGTGCCGACCGAGTCCGCGCTGCACTTCGTCGGCGCGGCCACCTGGTCGGCGCTGTCCGGGCAGCCGGTGGCCACCGGGGTCTGGGACGCGGTGCACGAGGTCCCGCACGTACGGATCGGCCAGAGCGCCGACGTCGTCGTGGTCGCGCCCGCCACCGCCGACCTGCTCGCCAAGGCCGCCCACGGGCTGGCCGACGACCTGCTCACCAACACGCTGCTCACCGCGCGATGTCCGGTGGTGTTCGCGCCCGCGATGCACACCGAGATGTGGGAGCACCCGGCCACCGTCGACAACGTCGCGACGCTGCGCCGGCGCGGGGCGATCGTGATCGAGCCCGCGGTGGGCCGGTTGACCGGCAGGGACACCGGCAAGGGCCGGCTGCCCGACCCGGAACAGATCTTCCAGGTGGTCCGGCGCGCCCTGGCCCGCGGCGTCACCGCGCCCGACCTGGTCGGGCGGCACGTGGTGGTCAGCGCCGGCGGCACCCGCGAACCGCTGGACCCGGTCCGCTTCCTCGGCAACCGCTCCTCCGGCAAGCAGGGGTACGCGCTGGCCCGCACCGCGATCGCCCGCGGCGCGCGGGTCACCCTGATCGAGGCCAACACCGGCCTGCCGGACCCGGCGGGCGCCGACGTGGTGCACGTGGGCACCGCCGTGGATCTGCGCGAGGCCGTGGTCAAGGCGGCCGAGGACGCCGACTGCGTGGTGATGGCCGCGGCCGTCGCCGACTTCCGCCCGGCGAACCGTGTGGGCGGCAAGATCAAGAAGACCGACGCGGAGCCGGAGCCGATCGCGCTGGTGAAGAATCCAGACATCCTCGCCGAGATCTCCCGGGACCGGGCCCGGTCCGGCCAGGTGGTGGTCGGCTTCGCCGCGGAGACCGACGACGTACTCGCCAACGGGCGCGCCAAGCTCGCGCGCAAGGGTTGCGATCTGCTCGTGGTCAACCGGGTGGGCGAGGAGTTGACCTTCGGTACGGATGTCAACGAGGCGGTCGTCCTGGCCGCGGACGGTACGGAGACACCCGTTCCGCACGGCCCGAAGGAGGACTTGGCGGACGTCGTCTGGGATCTCGTGGTGTCCCGTTTCAGCTGATTCGTCGGTTGATCCCTACGCTTGATGGCTGCAATTTGACACAAAGTGAGCAACGCCACGCCCATCTTCTCGGGGGGCACCCCGCCCGCTCGCGGGTGTCGGGGGGATAAACTCGACCCCAGCATTTCGGTGGACCCGTCCGTTCCTTCCCGTCCGTGCCGTTCCGGTGCGGACTCGTCGGGATGGTCGGGCCCACTTGTCAGAGCCAGCAGCCGCTGCAACCCCAGGGAGCGATGTGTCCCGCCGCCTGTTCACCTCTGAGTCCGTGACCGAAGGTCACCCGGACAAGATCGCCGACCAGATCAGCGATTCCATCCTGGACGCTCTCCTCAAGGAAGACCCCAAGAGTCGGGTCGCCGTCGAGACGCTGATCACCACCGGTCAGGTGCATGTGGCCGGAGAGGTCACGACCCAGGGCTACGCCGACATCCCCACGATCGTGCGCGAGCGCGTTCTGGAGATCGGCTACGACAGCTCGAAGAAGGGCTTCGACGGCGCCTCCTGTGGTGTCTCGGTGTCCATCGGCGCGCAGTCGGCCGACATCGCCCAAGGCGTCGACACGGCCTACGAGAACCGGGTCGACGGCGACGAGGACGAGCTGGACCGCCAGGGTGCGGGCGACCAGGGCCTGATGTTCGGCTACGCGTGCGACGACACGCCCGAGCTGATGCCGCTGCCGATCACGCTCGCCCACCGGCTGGCCAAGCGCCTGGCCGAGGTGCGGAAGAACGGGACCATCCCCTACCTGCGCCCCGACGGCAAGACCCAGGTCACCATCGAGTACGAGGGCGACCGTCCGATCCGCCTGGACACGGTCGTGGTCTCCTCGCAGCACGCGGCCGACATCGACCTGGACTCGCTGCTGGCGCCGGACATCCGCGAATACGTGGTCGAGCCGGAGCTGACCGGCCTGGGCATCGAGACCGAGGGCTACCGGCTCCTGGTCAACCCGACGGGCCGGTTCGAGATCGGTGGCCCGATGGGTGACGCGGGCCTGACCGGCCGCAAGATCATCATCGACACCTACGGCGGCATGGCCCGCCACGGCGGCGGCGCGTTCTCCGGCAAGGACCCGTCGAAGGTGGACCGTTCCGCCGCGTACGCGATGCGCTGGGTGGCCAAGAACGTGGTGGCCGCCGGGCTGGCGCGCCGCTGCGAGGTGCAGGTCGCGTACGCGATCGGCAAGGCCGCACCGGTCGGCCTGTTCGTGGAGACCTTCGGCACCGAGGCGGTGCCGGTGGAGACCATTCAGGCCGCCGTCGGCACGGTGTTCGACCTGCGCCCGGCCGCGATCATCCGCGACCTGGACCTGCTCCGCCCGATCTACGCCCAGACCGCGGCCTACGGCCACTTCGGCCGCGACCTCCCGGACTTCACCTGGGAGCGGACCGACCGCGTGGACGCGCTCAAGGCCGCCGCGGGTCTCTGAGCCCGAGGTTTTCGCACACGCCGCCGGCCGCGACACCGACCCTTCCGGGGGTCGGCGTCGCGGCCGGCGGCGTTCGTGCGGTCGGCGGCGGTGGGCGGGCGCGACAGGAGGGACGCGCCGACGAGCGCCGCCGCGTACACCGGGAGCGGCCCGCGTTGAGCAGGCCGGTGCTTGCCGGGTTCGCCGAGCGGTCGACCCGGGCGGGGGCTGTCGGCGGACGAGGACCGCCGTGCGCTCGCGCCGAGGCCCGACCCGGTGGGTCAGGCGGCCTGGGCGGCGCGGCGCAGGCGGGTCATCAGGTGGGTGCGGTCGGCGTTGGTGATCATCGCCGGATGGGCGTGCAGGGCCGCGACCGCGTCGTGGGCCGCGGCCCACAGACGGGCGAGCTCGTGTTCGGACACCTGCCCCGCGGATCGGGCGATCGCCTCGTAGGCGGCGTCACGGGCGCGTTGCAGGTCGATCAGGTCCGCCGGAATGGGCTGTTCGGACATGGCAAGAGCTTACGAGAGTCCACGTAAACACAGGGTTAGCTCCGGATTGCGGCGGACCCCACGGAAGATCGTCCTCAGATGGCCTCGTGCTCCCGGCCGGTGGATTGTTGCGGATGGCGCGGTATGCGGAACTCCGTCACCGGCGGCATGCAGAAGATGGTCAGGTCGCACGCGACGCCGACCGCCTGCGTGGGCGTGTGGCCCAGATGCAGCGCGGCTCGGGCGTACTCCCACCCCGAGCCGATTGCGCCGTAGTCGTAGTAGAAGACGTCGAAATCGCTGCCGGTCTCGAAGAGCTTGCCGTCGAAGGCGAACAGGAACTCCGACTTGGGCTCGAAGCTGGAGAGCTTGCGCTTGCCCCACTCGACGAACTCGGCGTAGAACTCCAGGACGTCGCGCTCCTCGGCGGACGCCGGAGTGTGCGTGTCCAGGAACAGGCGCATCAGATTGATGTCGCGCAGCAGCCCGGCGCCGCCGAAGATCAGGTTCTCGCCGATCTTGTACAGCTTGGTGCCCTCGGTCTTGGCCTGACCCCAGGTCACCTGGGAGTCGGCGGCCACGACGATCGATTCGTCGATGATCTTCCCGGCCACGACACTCATCAACGCCCCCCGTTCGTACGGCTGATCCGGACCCGAACGTGCCGGTTCAGGATCGCAGAGGGGCGGCCCTCGGCGCAGGTGTTCGGCTCGCGCCGAGGGCTCCCGGGGATGGTTGGGACCCGATCGCGCCGGCGGTCAGAGGCGGACCAGGACCTGGTCCAGCGGCTTGCGGTGGATGTCGGGGACTCGGGCGTCCTCGGCCGGGTAGCCGACCGGGACGACCACCGCGGCGCGCTCCTCCGGCGGGCGGTCGCACACCTCGTTGAGGAAGCGCATCGGGCTCGGCGTATGGGTCAGCGTGGCCAGCCCGGCCTGGTGCAGCGAGGCGAGCAGCAGGCCGACGGCGATGCCGACCGACTCCTTCGTGTAGTAAGGGCGCGGGGAGTCGGGTCCCTTGTGCACCTCGAACACCACGATCACCGCCGGCGCGTCCTCCAGGAACGGCTTGTGCCAGTCGGTGCCGATCGGGGCGAGCGCCGCCAACCACTCCTCGGACGCGCGATGTGCGTAGAACTCGCGCTCCTCCTGCTCGGCGGCCTCGCGCAGCCGACGCTTGCGCTCGGGATCGGTGAGCACGACGAAGCGCCAGGGCTGGACGTTCGCGCCGCTGGGCGCGGTGCCGGCGGTACGGATCGCCCATTCGATCACGTTGTCCGGGATCGGTCGGGACGAGAAGTCGCGGACGGTTCGACGCTCGGCCATCACGTCGTGGAAGGCACGGCTGCGGGCTTCCGCCTCGTGAGCGGGGACGCCTCGGTGCCGGTGCGGAACCGTGGGGTATGTGGGTTCATCGACCATGGCGCACAGCACAGCACGGCAGGGGGGTGCGGTGGAAGCCCCGTCTCGGATCGTCTCGGATCGTCTCGGGTTCGGGTGGCCCCGCCCGGTCAGGCCGGTCCGTGATCGCTCAGCGAGACGGTCGGCGTGGCGGCGACGGTGCGGGTGACGCGGAACTGCCGGCCGGTGCTCGCGACGGTCACCACGGAGCCCGCCCAGGCCTCGGTCACCCGTCGGGACAGGTCGGCCTCGGTGATGCCCGCGTGCAGCAGGTCGGCGCGCAGCGCTCGGGCCGCCGACTCCCGGGTCCCGGTGTGCAGGGTCCGCCAATCGTCGCGGTTCGTCTCGCGTGTCTGCGCCTCGTGCATCCCGTTCGCCGTCTCGTGCATCGTGTCGCTCCCTCCCCGGCCGTGCAGGACCGGGCCTTCCATCCCTGACCCCCTGGACCACCCTGCGCCGGCGGTCAAAGATCGTCCAAATCCGTCAGGAAAAATCAGCCTCAGGCATGAGACGGGTGAAGCCGCCTACTTCGTTGGAACGAGCGCCCGGGTGGGTCGCGAGCCATGGATTCGCGGCCCGTCTCCAACCGGTCGGGCGGGTTGGGCTCGGCAGTCGGCGCCGACCGGGACATGGGCCCTGGTCCGGAGACCGCGCGAGCGCACGATCAGGGTGACGCAGCCGGGGCGGTCGACGCGGAAACCGCTGGCGAAGGCGAACCAGGTCGGCTCGTCCGTGCCGTCGGCGCAGTTCGGGACGCGGATCGCGCCGGCGGCCGGTCTCCGGGGCGACGTCGCCCAGGAGCACGGTGTGGCCGGCGGGTGGTGCGGTCGGGGTGGAGATCCGGTCCGCGCGGTCGACGGTCACCGGCGGATCGGGCCGGACGTCGGCGACTCGTGTGGGCTCCGGATCGCGGGCATTCCCGGTGGCCCCGGGACCGGACGCGGGCGCGGATCCGGTCCCGCCGCCGGTGTCGCGGCCGGTCGCGGACAGGAGCAGGCAGCCCAGGGCGGCCGCGATGCGTACCCGGCTCGTCGGCACGGGCACATGCTGCCAGGTGGGGGCGTCGCCGGACCGCCCCGAATGAACCGGCGGGCACTGGGCACCGTCTCTCGGATCGCCGGGGACAGGGTTGTGTCCCGGGCACGCGGGCACGAGCACATCAGGGAAGGTGGCAGGCCATGAGCGACGACACGTGGGACCCGGTCGAGGATTCCCCGGACACTCCCGGCGACGACGGCGTCCTCGGCCCCGAGGACACGCTGTCCACCGACGACCTGTCGTACGACCCGCTCGACACCGGGATCGTGCCGCCCGACCGCTGGTCGGCGGCGGAGCGGTACGGCAATACGCCGGAGGAGTCCCGACGCGGCGAATCGCTCGACCAGTTGCTGGCCGAGGAGGAGCCGGACGTCGCCGACGACGACGCGGTCTCGGACGAGTGGGAGGGCGGCCCCGATCCCAGGGCGGGCCGGCTGGTCGCGACGGACGAGGGCGTGCACGAGGACACCGAATCGGAGGCGATCGCCCACGATGTCGGCATCGACGGCGGCGCGGCCGGGGCCGAGGAGGCGGCGATGCACATCATCCCGGAGGAAGAGGTCCCGTAGGGCCGCCGGCGGGCACGCGGGAAGCCGGTCGATGGGCCGCGGGTGGGCGGGACCCCCGGGGCCGATGGTGGAGCGGCGCGCGGATGGTGCGGGTGTGGTGTGGGCCCAGGGTGGATGCGCCTGATGGAGGCGTGGGCCCGGACGCGCGTGCTCGGTGTGGCGCGGGCTCGGGATCGCGTGGTGTGGACTCGGGTTCGGGTGCTGCTCGGTGTGGTGGTCGGCCCGGGCGTCCCCGTGGGTCAGTGGGCGTCCGGGGGGAGTAGGCGGGTCGCGGCGGTCGGGTCGGGTGGTGGGGGGTCGGTGGGGCGGGGTGGGATTCGCGCCGCGGTCAGGGCCGTGGGTGGGGTTTCGTCGAGTCCGGGGTCGAAGGTTGTTCGGGCGAGGGCCGCGGACGCGGGTGGTGGCTCGGTGGGGTGGTCCGCGGCCGGGGTGGGCTCCGGAGGGGTGCCCAGGATCGACGCGGGGGCGGGTTCGGGGCCGGTGAGCGGACGCCCGTCGAGCAGGTCCAGGGTCGCGGCCAGGCTGGCGGCGGCGGCTCGGGCGGCGCCGGCGGCGACCGGGTCGCCGGTGTGCGCGGCGAGGTCGGCGAGTTCGCGTTCGGCCTCGGGGCGGTCGGCGATCAGGGTGTGACGCAGGTCGGTGAGCGGTCCGGCGATCCAGGACTCGGCCTCCGCCTCGGTCTCCACCACCCGTCGCATCGCGTCCACCCAGCGGCCGACCGTGCCCAGCGACTCGCGGGCGTATTCCAGCAGTCGTCGGCGGGCCGGGCCCTCCAGGCGATGGCCCTTGCCGTTGCGGAACTCCTCGTCGATCGCGGACAGCCGGTTCTCCAGCTCGTGATGCTTGGTGAGCCGGCGCAACGTCTCGGCGACCTCCTCCAGATCGCGCCGGTCGTTGCCGCCCGCGAGCCGCAACATGCGACCGAGCAGGCCGTCCTCGGGACGCCACCACAGCTGGGCGATCGAGGTCGCGCGCGGGAAGCGCAGGTGGCGCGGATGCAGCAGGGCCTCGGCGGCGTCGGCGGCGCAGGTCGCGGCGCCCTCCTCGGCCTCGGCCAGGGCGGCCAGGGCGCCGAGGTTGCGCGAGCCGCCGAGCAGGCCCTGGGCGGAGCCGGTGGCGATGTGTCGGGCCAGGGTGGCCACGGCGGGCAGGTCGCTCAGGCCGGCGGCGGCCTCCTGGAGCAGGCCGTACGTGCTGTGCCCACACAACACGGCGGCGCGGGCGGCGGCGGCCACGGTCAGCAGCTGGGTCGCGCGGTCGTGGCCGGGCGAGCGCATCGCCATCTCGTCGAGTTCGTCGCGTAGCGACATCGCGAGCGCGCCCGTGTCCGAACGCGCGCCGTCGGCGAGGGCGAGGGCACGCAGCGCGGAGAGGCGTTCCGGATCGTCGACGGCATGGGCGTGCGCCGAGGCGTAGTCGCCGCGACCGATCAACTCGCCGAGCAGGGCGACGGATTCGGGGTCCGGGCCGGTCGGGGGTGGTGGGTCCGCGGGGTCGTTCCGGCCGGCGGCTCCCGGTCGGCCGGTCCGCTCGGTCTGTCCGTCCCGCTCGGCCCGCTCGGTCCGTGCCGTCGTGTCGTTCGCGTCGGTGCCCGATGTGGCCTTCTCGTCCTCGTCCCGCTCGACCGGCTCGACCCGGTCCTCGCGGGTGCCTTCCGTTTCGGGCGACGCGATTTCGGCCGCCGCCGGGGCTTCCGGCGGCTCTTCGGTGTCGGCGGCCGGCTCGGCCAGGGGTTCGGGAGCGTGCGACGGCGCGGCCTCGGTCGTGGTCTCGGCCTCGGTGTTCGGGGCGGGGGCCGATGTCCGGTGCCAGGACAACCGGCCGCGCAACGCGGCGTTGACGATGGTCGGGTCGGGCAGGTGGGGGCGGACCGTTTCGGCCAGTTCGTCCACGCCGTCGTCCCGGTCCGCCGCGATCGCGTCGATCAGCGCGCCGAGGTCGGCCAGGGCGCACACGCGGCGTCGGTCGTCCGGTGTCCAGTTCTCGTGACGCTCGCTCAGGTCGGCGGCCAGCTCGCGGAGTTCGTTGATCGCCGGCTCGTGCGCGGGTGGGCCGGCCAGGTGCCGGAAGCGGTCCACGTCGGCGAGTTCGCGCGCGTGTACGGCGGCCTCGTGCGCGGTGATCGTGGCGGCCAGGCCCGGTCGATCCTCGGGCAGGGTGTCCGGCTCGGCGCCGACCAGTGCGCCGACCGCCTCGCGGGCCTCGGTCACCGCCGGGCCCACGTGTGTGAGCATCGTCAGGTCGGCGTCCTCCGGGGCCCGGCCGGCCGCGACGGCGGCGGTGATCGAGTCGGCGGCGGCCCGGGCCCGGCCGAGCGCGTCGTCGAGCGAGCGCAGCGGGGACGGGGGTTCCTCGCCGCCGCACAAACGGTTGCGGCAGAAGTCCTCGAACCGACGGCAGGCGGCCACGATGTCGGTGATCACGTCGGCGGGCCAACCGGGCAGCGCGAGATCGGCCTCGGTGAGGGCGAGACGCAGCAGCGCGGCGGCCTGGCAGCTGAAGCCCCAGTCGGCGAGCGCGGTGAGCCGGACCAGGTCGGGGGTGAACCCCGAGGTCTTCAGGCTCTCCAGGATCTCGCCGTCCAGGGCGCCCGAGTCGGTGTCGAGCGTCGCGGGCAGCAACACCCGCAGCACGGGCAGCGTGACGACCTGGGCGGTGTAGCCGCGTACGCTCGCGGTCTGCTTGCGCAGCCGCTTGAGAGCGTGTTCCGCGATCGCGGGGGTGGGGCGCCGGGCGGGCGGCACCCGCAGGGCACGCAGGGTGTCGGTACGGGTGGGGTTCGGCAACCGCCACAGGGCGTCGGCGAGGACGTCGGGGGCGATTGCCGCCAGACAGTCGACGAGTGGGTCGCCGAGGCGGGCGAGTTGTACGGCGACCGCCGACTTTTCCCGGGCTATCTCCTGTTGATCGTGGTCCGGATGGTCCAGGAAGGGCTGCAGTTCACCCGACGAGGTCGCCCACCACAACCAGTCGACGCTGCGGGACCGGGGTTGACGCACCATTTTGGCCTCCCGGGGGAGAGGGGCTGGTCTCTGGTTATACCGCCGTGGGCTCGAGATGCGGACGGTTCTGTCGGAATCACAAGGAATCAGCGCGGGTCGGTCGGCGCCATATATACCCCTGGGTGGTATATGTGACGGATGGGCGGCGGACGAGGAGCCGAGGAAAGGGAACAGATGGAGCGCGGGCGGATCGACCGGGACGAGCGTGCGGGACGAGACGGGGATCCGAGCGACGCGGAACTCGCCGACGGGGAAAGCCGGTTGGGGCACGGCGTGGATGGCGGGCACGCCGAGCACGCCGGGCACGAAGGGCACGAAGGGCACGATGGGCGAGCGGGCCACGCGGGGCACTCCGGTCACGCCGAGATGTTTCGGCGGAAGTTTCTGCTGAGTCTGCTGCTTTCCCTTCCGGTGCTCGTGTTGAGCCCGATGCTCGCGGACGTACTCGGCTACCACGAGCCCTCGTTCGCCGGATCCTCCTGGATTCCGCCGCTGCTCGGCTCCGTCGTGTTCGGTTACGGCGGATGGCCGTTCCTTGCCGGTGCCCGTGACGAACTGGCCGCGCGGCAGCCGGGGATGATGACCCTGATCGCGATGGCGATCACCGTCGCGTTCGGTGCGTCCTGGGCCTCCACCTTGGAGATCGCCTCGCACGACCTGGACTTCTGGTGGGAACTGGTCCTGCTGGTCGACATCATGCTGCTCGGCCACTGGCTGGAGATGCGGGCCCTCGGCGCCGCTTCCGGAGCCCTGGACGCGCTGGCCGCACTGCTCCCCGACGAAGCGGAACGGCTGGGCCCGGATGGGGAGTTCGAGCGTGTCCCGGCGGTCGAGCTGGAGATCGGCGACACCGTGCTCGTACGTTCCGGCGGGCGCGTACCGGCGGACGGGACGATCGCCGAGGGCGCCGCCGAGTTCGACGAGTCGATGATCACCGGCGAGTCCCGTCCGGTGTCGCGCGGGACGCGGGACGCCGTGGTCGCGGGCACGGTGGCGATGGACAGCGCGGTACGGGTCACCGTGACCGCGATCGGTGAGGGCACCCAACTGGCCGGGATCCGGCGCATGGTCGCCGAGGCGCAACAATCCCGGTCCCGCGCCCAGGCGTTGGCCGATCGGGCGGCGGCACTGCTGTTCTACTACGCGGCGGGGGCGGCCGTACTGACCCTGCTCGCCTGGTCGTTGCTCGGCGAGGGCGGAACGGCGATCGAGCGCACGGTCACCGTCCTGGTGATCGCCTGTCCGCACGCGCTCGGCCTGGCCATCCCGCTGGTGATCGCGATCTCCACCGAACTCTCGGCGCGGCAGGGCATCCTGATCAAGGACCGGATCGCGCTGGAGCGAATGCGCGACGTCGACGTGGTGCTGTTCGACAAGACCGGCACCCTCACGCGTGGCGCGCCGGCGGTGACCGGCGTCGTCGCGGCGCCCGGATGGCACGAATCGAAGGTGCTGCCGCTCGCCGGCGCCGCCGAACGGGACAGCGAACATCCGCTCGCCCGGGCGATCGTACGGGCCGCCGAGGAATACGAACGGCCGAAAGCCGCGAGCGGGTTCCGGTCGATGACCGGGCGCGGGGTCGAGGCGGACGTGGACGGGGTCCGGGTGCGGGTCGGCGGGCCGGCACTGCTGCGGGAGACGGGCGTTCGCGTGCCCGACGAGGTGACGGCGACCACCGACGAGTGGGTCGGGCGCGGCGCGGCGGTGTTGTACGTGTCGGCGGACGACGAGGTCGTCGGGGCGTTGGCCCTGGAGGACGAGATCAGGCCCGAATCCCTGGACGCGGTACGGGAGTTGCATGCGGCCGGGGTGCGGGTGGGGATGCTCACCGGGGACGCGCGCCAGGTGGCCGCGTGGGTGGGCCGGGATCTCGCGGTGGACGAGGTCTTCGCCGAGGTGCTGCCCGGCGACAAGGACGCCAAGGTGGCCGAACTCCAGTCCCGGGGCCTGCGGGTGGCCATGGTCGGCGACGGTGTCAACGACGCCCCGGCGCTGGCCCGGGCCGACGTCGGCATCGCGATCGGTGCGGGCACCGACGTCGCGGTGCGGTCGGCGGGCGTGGTGCTGGCCTCCGACGACCCCCGCGCGGTGCTCGGCGTACGCCGATTGTCCACCGCCGTCTACCGCAAGATGCGGCAGAACCTGGTCTGGGCGGCCGGCTACAACATCGTCACCGTCCCGCTCGCCGCCGGCGTGCTGGCCCGGGCGGGCGTGGTGCTGCCGATGGAGGTCGGGGCAATCCTGATGAGTCTGTCCACGGTCGTGGTCGCCCTCAACGCCCAGTTGTTGCGCCGGTTGGATCTGCGCCCGGAGGCGTTGGAGGAGTGAGTCCACGGCCCGTGGGGCGTGGCCGTTCCGGTCGGAGGATCGGCTCGGGATCACGACGCTAGGCTTTTGGCGTGATCGGCGATGGCGATGGCGGCGGCGACGCGGCGCAGTGGCGGGCGACGCGGGCGTGGGTCGAGCGGGTGTTGCCGGCCGGCGAGCGGGTCGTGGCGGCCGAGCGGTTGATCGGTGGGTGGTCGTCGGTGATGCGGCGGCTGCGGGTGGTCGGCGACGACGGGGAACGGGCCCTGGTACTGCGGTCGTTCGTGAAACCGTTCTATCTCCCGCACGCCGAGCAGCTGTTGGCTCGGGAGGCGGCGATCCTCGCGCTGCTCGCCGACGGCGACACCGGGGTGGACGTCCCGGCGGCACGCCTGTTGGCGGTGGACGCGCGCGGCGCGTACTGCGACCATCCGTCCCTGCTGATGTCGCTGCTCCCGGGCGGGATTCGGCTGGGCGAGGACGGCGTGGCGGTGCGGATCGGGCTGCTCGCCCGGCAGTTGGTGGCCATCCACGCGATGCCGGTCACCGAGGACACCCGGCCCCGGGACTATCAGGCCTGGACCGCGCCGGAGCGGGTGGGCGTGCCGGCCCCGACCGGCCGGGCCGAGGTCTGGCGTCGGGCGGTGGAGCTGATCCGGCGGGAACCGCCCGCGTACCGGGGATGTTTCCTGCACCGCGACTTCCATCCGGGCAATGTGCTGTTCGTCGGGCACGGCGCCGACGTGCGGATCTCCGGCGTGGTCGACTGGGTCGAGACCTCATGGGGACCGGCCGATCTGGACGTGGCGCACTGCTCGACCGCGCTGGCCCTGCTGCACGGGCCCGCCGTCGGGATGTCCTTCCCCACCGCCTACGTCGCGGCCGGCGGTCGGCTCGCCGACGATCCGGCGGACCACCTGTACTGGCGGCTGCTCGACGCGCTCGCGTTCGCCCCGGACGCGGAGAAGGTGGCGGTGCCGTGGCGGGAGGCGGGTCGGGCGGACCTGACATCCGACCTGTCGGGTGCCCGGCTGGAGGAGTATCTCGCCCTGCTGCTCGAACGGTTCGACCACCGGCTCCGGCCGGAGCGAACGATTCCGTAGGCCGTACCATCCGTCTGTCGCCATGGAGTCGGCGCGGGTCGCCGGGGCTTTTCGGGGGAGTGGATGAGGTCTGCGGTCGGTGTCGCGCGAGGAGCCGTGTTCGGGATACGGGGACGGCACGGTTCGGTGGCGCTGCGCAAGCCGCCGGACGACGCCTGGCGGGGCCCGGCGCTGGGGACGCGGCGGGATCCCGGTCGGCACGACACCTTCGAGGACCTGCTGTACATCGACGACACCCGGCCGGACGGGGGCCGGCGGCACAAGGACTGGCGGCACCTGACGTTGTGGGCCGACCCCGGGCGCGAGTCGGCCGCGATCACGGTCGAGACCGAGTCGGCCGACGACACCGGGGCCGTCTACCGCATCCTCGGCCCGGCGGGCGAGCCGTTGGGGCGGGTCGGCCGACGCCGCGGGAGCGTGCTGCCCCCGCGGCGGACCTCGTGGCATGTCGAACTGCCGGACGGGGGAGCGCTGTACGCGGTCAAGGGCGAGGTCGTCGGCTGGTGCTGGTGGTGGTTGTTCTCACCGGTGTGGGCGGTGATGGCGGCGGCCATCCTGTTCGGCGGCGAGTTTCCCCGGATGCCGATCAAGACCCGGTGGACGCGCGGCGGAGCGGATGTGTTCCGTTTCTTCGACGACGACTTCGAGAACCGGTACCGGGTCGAGGTCGACTGGCCGGACGTACGGGTCCTGTACGGCCTGGCCGCGCTGCATCACGCCCACCCGACTCCGCTGAACTCGCACACCCGGGGCGATTGAGCCGCGGGCGTACTCAGCCGCAGGCCACCCACGCGCCGCCCCGCGCGGCGGAGGCGCGGATCGCGTCGAGGACACGTTGGCCGGCCACGCCGTCGGCGAAGTCGGCGGGACGCGGGTGGTCGGGGATCGGGTCGCCGGCGATCAGCGCGGCGAAGGTGGCGGCCAGGCGGGCGTAGGGCGCGCGGTCGATGCCCATCGAGTGCAGCAGGTCGTACGCGGTGTGTATCAGGTCGGACGGCGGCGCGATCGGGTCCGGGTTGGCCAGGTCCTCGGGGATGTCCACCCGGCGGTCGCCGGCCGCGTCGCCGAGCCACACGTCGTCGAACTCGACCCAGGCCGTGCCGTGCGTGCCCGCCACGCGCGTGGTCATCAGCGGCGGACCGTAGACCCCGGCCGAACTCTGCAGCGAGCCCTCCACCCCGGTCACCGTGCGAAAGCGCACGTTGAAGGTGTCCTCCGCACTCTGCCCCGGCCGATCCGCGACCAGCGGCAGGCCGGCGCTGACTCCCTCGAACTCGCCCAGCGTGTGCCGGATCTGGTCGATCCAGTGTGAGGCGTGCGCGCCGAGCCAGCCGCCGCCGTCCTCGGCCCGGCCCCACCACGCGGGCACCTCGGCCGCCGGTCCGGTCAGTACCGGAATGTGCAACAGCCAGGTGCCGAGCCGGGGTTCGCCGATCGCGCCGGCGGCGATCAGCCGGGCGAGCAGCGCCTGGGCGGACTGCCAGCGGAACTCGGTGCCCAACAGGTGCACCACGCCCGCCTGTTCGGCGGCGGCCAGCATCCGGGCCGCCTCGGCCGCGTCGCTCGCGAACGGCTTCTCGCAGACCACGTGCTTGCCGGCCGCGATCGCGGCGAGCACGATCTCGGCGTGGGTGTGCGGGGGCGTGGCCACGCTCACCGCGTCCACGCCGTCGAGGGCGAGCGCCGCGTCGAGGTCGGTGAGGGCGTGCGGGACGCCGAAGCGTTCGGCGCGCTCGGCGGTGCGGGCGGGGTCCCGGCCGACGAGGGCGCGTACCTCGAAGCCCGCGTCCCGGAAGGCCGGCAGGTGGGTGAGGCACCCGAATCCGGTCCCGACGATCGCCACACCCAGCTTTTCCCGCGTCATGACGTCGCTCTCCTTGTTCTGGGCCGACGGGCCGACATGCCGACGGGCCGTGGGTCGGGCCGAAACGGGGGCCTACGGTAAGGGAAGCTGTCCAACTTCGCCATCGTGGTGCCGTGTGACGAAGCGCATCCGGCGGGTGGGGGTGATCAGCCGGGTCGGTACGCCGACACGTCCTCGGTGGTCAGGCGTACCCGGGTCGGCCGGTCGTCGGTCGACCCGGCGGCGGGCGGGCTCAGCGACAACCCGAGCCGCTCGCGCTCCGCCGCCCCGGGCAGCGCGGCCTCGATCTCGTCGGCCGGATACCCGAACAGGTCCGCGTCCCGCCACACCACCGGGTCCGTCGTCGTGCCCGGCAGCCGCTCGAAGGCGATCGTGCGGCAGCCGTGTTCGGAGCCGGTCACGTCCACGCGCAGGGGGCCCAGGGAGCCGCCGAAGCTCCAGAAGCTCCGGTGTCCGTCGTCGTGGTGGCGGGTGCCGGCGCAGGACCAATAGGCGCGTACGTCCAGGACCGTGGACAACGTCCACTGGGCCCGCTGCTCGCTCGTCCCGAACCGCAACACGCCGGCGCCGCGCGGCAACACCACGCCCACGCCCGGCAGTAGTTCGAACACGTCCCGATTGTGCCCCAGGGCGCACGTCGGCGGGCGGGCCGACTCTGATATCGATGGTCGGGCATCCGGCTCCGAACGAACGGTGGTAGCGCCATGACCGACACCCCCGACGGCCCCTCGACCGGCCCCCTCGGGCTCGACTTCGCCGAGACGGTGCTCGCGGCCCAGCCCTTCAGCCGGCTCGTCGGCGCCCGGGTGACCGTGTTCGGCGCCGGGCGGGCCACCCTCGAGGTGGACGTGCGGGACGAACTCCGGCAGCAGAACGGCTACTTGCACGGCGGCGTGCTGGCGTATGCGGCGGACAACTCGATCACGTTCGCCGCGGGCAGCACGCTGGGCGCGGCGGTGCTGACCGGCAGCGTCCAGGTCCAGTACCTGCGGCCGGCGCAGGGGGTGTCGCTGCGGGCGGAGGCACACGTCGTGCACGCCGGGCGGCGGCAGGCGGTGTGCGATTGCACGCTGATCATGTGTGCGGAGGACGGTACCGAGACGGTTTGTGCGATCGGTCGCGGCACGGTGCTCGTGGTGAACGGCGGGTCGGCCTGAGGGTGGGGCGGGTGGCCGCGTGGTCGGGCGGTCGGGTGGTGTGCCGAGTCGGCCTCGGGGCGTCGAGGGCGGGTGTGCCGAGGGGATGCCATCCCGTGTGGGTGTCGCGTACCGTTGACTGTCGTCACGATGACAACAGGATGAGGTGCCCTCATGCAGCTCCGTCCCTCCGCGCACGTCGACACGTTCTCCCGGGACCGGCTGCCGCCCGTCGAGCAGTGGCCCGAACTGGTCTTCGACGTGCCGGAGGTGCGCTATCCCGACCGGCTCAACTGCGCCGTGGCCCTGCTCGAC
This sequence comes from Embleya hyalina, assembly GCF_003967355.1. GTDB lineage: Bacteria > Actinomycetota > Actinomycetes > Streptomycetales > Streptomycetaceae > Embleya > Embleya hyalina. The sequence continues at coordinate 37,734 of NZ_BIFH01000054.1, forward strand.
GACACCATCGCCCGACACGGGGCCGAGCGGCGGTGCCTGGTCACCGTGACGGAGAGCTGGACGTACGGCGACCTGCTCACCCGCGCGAACCAGATCGCCCATGTCCTGACCGAGGACCTGGGTGTGCTGCCCGGTCACCGGATCCTCCTGCGTGGCCCCAACAACCCCTGGCTGGTCGCGAGTTGGTTCGGCGCGTTGAAGGCCGGCGCGGTCGTGGTGACCACCATGCCGCTGCTGCGCGCGCACGAACTCGACACCATCCACCGGATCGCCCGACCCGTCGTCGCCCTGTGCGACCACCGCTTCACCGCCGAACTGGAGGCCGCCGACACCCCCGGACTGCGTGTGGTCGACTACGGCGGGGCGGGCGAGGGCACGTTGGCCGCCCGCTGCGCCGCGAAGAGCACCGTGTTCGAGGCGGTCGACACCGCGTGCGACGACGTGGCGCTGATCGCGTTCACGTCCGGGACGACCGGGCGGCCCAAGGCGACGATGCACTTCCATCGGGACGTACTGGCGATCGCCGACACGTTCTCCGCGTACGTGCTGCGGCCCGAGCCGACCGACCTGTTCACCGGGACGCCGCCGCTCGGCTTCACCTTCGGGCTCGGTGGGCTGGTGGTGTTCCCCCTGCGGGTGGGCGCGGCCACGCTGCTCCTGGAGCGGGCGACGCCGGAGGAACTGGCGGCCGTGGTGGCCGAGCGGCGGGTCACCGTGTTGTTCACCGCGCCCACCGCGTATCGGGCCATCCTCGGCGCGGGGCTCGTCGACCTGCTCGCGGGCGTGCGGCGGTGCGTGTCGGCGGGGGAGGCGTTGCCGGTCGGGGTCTGGCGGGCGTACCACGACGCGATCGGGACGCGGATCATCGACGGGATCGGCGCCACCGAACTGCTGCACGTGTTCGTCTCGGCCGCGGACGATGCGATCCGGCCCGGGGCGACCGGGCTGCCGGTACCGGGTTTTCGGGCCGTGGTGCTCGGGCCGGACGGCTCGCCGGTGCCGGACGGGACGCCGGGGCGGCTGGCGGTGAAGGGGCCGACCGGGTGTCGCTATCTCGATGACGTTCGGCAGGCCGACTATGTGTGCGATGGGTGGAACATCACCGGTGATACGTATGTGCGGGATGGAGACGGCTACTTCTGGTACCAGGCGCGTAGTGACGACATGATCGTGTCGTCCGGGTACAACATCGCCGGTCCCGAGGTCGAGGCGGTGCTCGGTACGCATCCGGACGTCGCGGAGTGCGGGGTGGTCGGGGCGCCGGATGTGCGGCGGGGGCTGGTGGTCAAGGCGTATGTGGTGCTGCACCCCGGGGTGAGTCCGGACGAGGCGACGGCGCGGGCGTTGCAGGGGTTCGTGAAGCGGACGATGGCGCCGTACAAGTACCCGCGTCTGGTCGAGTTCGTGGACGAGTTGCCGCGTACGAACACCGGCAAGCTGCGGCGTGCGGAGTTGCGGCGGCGCGCGGCCGAGGGCACGCCGGTCGCCGGGGCGGGGCCGGCGCCCGGATAGGATCACCGCCGAACCAGACTCCGCGAGGAAGGCGACCATGGCGGAGACCTCGGCCCGGCCCAGCTCCCTGATCAACACCGTGTACGGCGCGTTCGTGCGCGGGCTCGGCGGGTGGATCTCGATCGCCGACCTGATCGTGCTGATGGGCGAACTCGGCGTGGACGCACCGGCGGTGCGGTCGGCGATCTCGCGGCTGAAGAAGCGCGGCACGCTCATCCAGGAGCGGCGGGAGGGGACCGGCTATCGGCTGAGTCCGGCGATGGAGTCGATCTTCGACGAGGGCGATCGGCGGATCTTCGGCAATCTGGAGCCGGCGCGGCTCTCGGACGGGTGGGTGCTGGCGATCTTCTCGGTGCCGGAGTCGGAGCGGGCCCATCGGCACCAGTTGCGGTCGCGGTTGACGTGGCTGGGGTTCGGCAATGTGTCGCCAGGGGTGTGGATCGCGCCGGCGCGCTTGTTGGAGGACGCCCGGCGGACGCTGGAGCGGGTCGAACTGGCGGACTACGTACACCTGTTCACGGGGGATGCGGCCAGTGCGGTGCGGCTCGGCGAGGCCGTCGGGGAGTGGTGGGACTTCGAGGCGATCGAGGAGCAGTACGCGCTGTTCACGGACGCGTATGGGCCGGTCGCGGCGGAGCTCGGGGGGCGGGCGGTGATTTCGCCGGGGGAGGCGTTTCGGGCGTATGTGCCGATGCTCACCCAGTGGCGGCGGTTGCCGTATCTCGATCCGGGGTTGCCGGCCGAGTTGTTGCCGGCGGACTGGAACGCGGTGGGGGCGCGGAAGGTGTTCCTGGCCCTGCACTCGCTCCTGGCGGAGGGGGCGGGGATTCACGTACGCGACGTATAGCGCTTGGCCTCAGGCGCCGGCCGGGCTGTTCGGCCTCAGGCGCCGGCCGGGCTGTTCGGCCTCAGGCGCCGGCCGGGCTGTTCGGCCTCAGGCGCCGGCCGGGCTGTTCGGCCTCAGGCGCCGGCCGGGCTGTTCGGCCTCAGGCGCCGGCCGGGCTGTTCGGCCTCAGGCGCCGGCCGGGCTGTTCGGCCTCAAGCGCCGGCCGGGCTGTTCGGCCTCAAGCGCCGGCCGGGCTGTTCGGCCTCAAGCGCCGGCCGGGCTGTTCGGCCTCAAGCGCCGGCCGGGCTGTTCGGCCTCAAGCGCCGGCCGGGCTGAGTTTAGGCCATGGTTTTGGTCAGCCAGCGGAAGACGTCGGGGACCATTCGGCGCCAGACGTCCGTGCCGTGGCCGCCGCCGGAGATTTCGGCGACTGTTATGGCTGTGGGGGGTTTGGTGGCGGCTTTGAGGGCTTGGGCGTCGCCGAAGCCGTCGCCCTTTTCGCCGGCCATGTAGAGGGCGACCTTCGGGGGCTGTTGGGCGTTTTTGAGGATGGTCAGGGGGTTGGCGGAGACTCGGAGGGCCGGGTCCTTGGCCGTGACCGAGTCGGACTCGCCCTTGGGGTCGTTGTAGCCGGACAGGCTGACCGCGGCGCCGTAGCGGTCCGGGTGGAGCAGGGCCATCCGGGTGGCGCAGTGGGCGCCGGCGGAGTAGCCCGCGATCGCCCAGTGCTTGGGGTCGGACTCGGCGCGGAAGTTGTCGATCACCATGCGCCGCACGTCGCCCGAGATCCAGGTGTCGGCGTTGGCCTTGCCCGGGACGTCCGCGCAGCCGGTGTCCTCCTGGCCCGCGAGCAGCTTGGTGCGCGGCGAGACCAGGATGAACGGGGCCACCTCGCCCTTGGCCATCATGCTCTTGAGCTGCTTGTTGACGTCCAGCGTGCCGAACCAGGCCTTGGCCGAACCCGGGTAGCCGGGCAGCAGTTCGACGACCGGGAACTTCTTGTCCGCGAACGCCGGGTCCTTGTACTGCGGCGGCAGCCACACGTAGACCTCGGCCTCGACCCCCGACTGCGGGCCCTTGAGGTTGGTTTCCTGGACGCCCTCGCCCATCTTGCCGTCACCGGCCGGTTCGAACTTGGTGAGCAGCTTCTGCTCGGGCGCCGGCGGCGGGGCGGGCTCGCGCGCCTCGACCACGTGGCTGCCGCCCGTGCCGAGGAAGTCGTCCCACGTGTCGTAGAGGCTGTTCGCGTTGTTGACCATCACGAACACCATCAGGATGGCCGTGAACTGGCAGGTGACCAGCATGAACAGCCGAGCGACGATTTTCACCGGCTTGGGGCCGGGGATGTGGTTCCACGCGAACAACGCCAGCACCACGGCCGCTGTCGCCAGCACGATGGTCGTTATGTAGAAGGGGGTACCGGTCAGACTCACTGTCGTCTTCCAGGGTGATTCAGCGACGATCCGGACACGGTCAGTCGGCGATGGGTGGGGACATGTGCCGGCCGAGCCAGCCGAGGAGGTCGGGGATCATCTTCTTGAAGTGCGAAGTGAGATGCCTGCCACCGGGCTGCTCGTAGTACTCGATGCGAACGGGTGCCGCCGCCTTGGCGACGAAGGCCTTGACCAGGCGTACCTCGGCCGCGTCCCCGCCGCCCGCGGTCGCGAGCACGTCGATGTTCGCCTTGCCTTCCGCGATCATCCGATCGGGGCTGTTGGCCAGCCGCTCCGCCTCGTAGCCCTTCCACAGCGGGCTGTCCGGGTTGAAGTAGCCGTCGATCGGCACCGCGACCTTGAACCGATCGGGGTGCTGGAGGGCGAGTTTCACGCTGCAGAACGCGCCCGTGGAGGCGCCCATCAGGCCCCAGCCCGCCGGGTCGCGCAGGGTGCGGAAGTTGGCCTTGACCAGGTCGGGGATGTCCTGTGACATCCACGTGCCCATCTTCGGTTGGCCGGGGATGTCGCTGCACTCCAGGCTGCGCTTCTCGTCCTTCTCCAGGTTCTGCACCGGCATCACCATGATGAAGGGGTGCGTCTTGCCCGACCTGGCCTCGGCCACGGCCATCTGTTGGATCGGCAGTTGGTTGTCGGTCCAGGTGTTGTAGCCGTTGCTCTGCCCGCCGGCGTAGAGCGTGAGGACGGGGAAGCCGTGCTTGGCGAAGGCCGGGTCGTGGTACTCCGGCGGCAGCCACACCCACACCTTGCCGGTGACGCCCGACTTGGGGCCGGTGTAGCTGGTCATCATGATCGGCCCGACGGGGGTGGTCGTCGCCGTGGTGAAGTTCGTCGCGGGCCCGGCCGGCATGACGACCTTGCCGGGGGCGGCGGGCTTCGCGGGCGGGCCGGACGACTGGCCGCCGGACTGTCGGGGCGCGGCGGTGCTCTTGGCGTGGTCGACCGTGGAGTCGCCGGACGAGGAGCCGCACGCGACCGCGGTCACCGCGAGCAGTACGGCGCCGAGCAGCGCCGTCGCGCGAGGACGGCGTGCGGAAAGGGGGTTCAAGGGAAGAGCTCCGACAGGCGTCAGGGGGGTGCTGTTGACAAAAACGACCTTAACCGGGCGGCGAAACGGTGATCGGGCTGCTCTGTAACAGCCGTCCATCAATCGGCGGGACGTAAACAGTGTTTTCGTGATTTCACCGTGACCGGATCACCCCTTCGGCGGACGTCGGAGTGACTTTCCGAAGTGGCGCGGGTACCGGCGGAGATCCTGCCTTCGCAGTTTCCCGCCGACAGGAGCCGCGCTTGTCCGTCACCGCACCGGTCCCGCGACCCCCCTCCTCGAACTCGTCGAACTCCTCGAACTCCTCGAAACCGGATCGCCGGTTGTGGCCACGCCCGACGCGGGGGTCGCACGGGCTGCGGGCCACGCTGGTCGTCGCCGTCGTGATGGTGGTCCTGATCGCGGTTCCCTACCTGCTCAACCGCTCCGTGGTCGGCGCCGCGCCGGTGCGGGCCGGGCAGGTGGTCACGCTGGGTACGTTCCGGTACCAACCCGCGCTCGGCTGGCAGGTCGACCGGGGCGCGTCCCAGGCCGATCTGGTCAGCGTGCTGGTCAAGGGGGCGACCACGTATCGGCTGACCCCGCTGGGTCGGCAGTCCTCGACGGCGGGCGCGTTCCGGGCCGCGGCGCGCCGCTACGCGGCCACCGGGCGCGGGCGGGTGGGCGGCGACCCCGCCGCGGTGACCACCGCGCGCGGCCTCACCGGCCTGGTCGCGCCGATCACCGGACACACCGTGGCCGGCACGCTGACCGTCCTGGTCGCCGGCGGCCAGGGACTGGGCGTGTCGCTCACCGCCCGGCACACCGCGCCGCTGACCGCCGCGATCGCCGACGACGTGGTGACCATGCTCGACTCGGTGGAGGTGGCCGCCTCGTGAGTGTGGCTCCGCTGACCGACCGTCGCGGTCGCCGGGACGCGGGCGGCATCGTGCAGCCCGCGCGCGCGGCGTTCTGGCTCTATCCGATCGTGCTCGCGCTCGGCGCGGCGAGCGTGGTGCCCAACTTCGTCCGGCTGTCCTCGGCGGCTCCGTCGGGTGCGCTGGTGCTGAGTGTGGTGATCAACACGCTGTGGCTGATCCCGGCGCTCGCGGTGATCACCCACCTCGACCTGTTCGAGCGCGAGCCGCTGTCGTTCTGTGTGGCGGCGGTGTTGTGGGGCGGCCTGGTGGCGACCGGGTTCGCGCTGGTGGCCAACGACAACCTGCTCAGCTATCTGGCCAAGCTGGATCCGGAGTTCTCCACCGACTGGGGCGCCTCGATCTCCGCGCCGATCGTCGAGGAGACGCTGAAACTGCTCGGCGTGGTGACGTTGATCCTGATCAACCGCCGGGTCTTCGAGAGCGTGCTCGACGGCTTCGTGATCGGCGCGCTGGTCGGCCTGGGCTTCCAGGTCGTGGAGAACATCCTGTACGGGCTGAACGCGGCGATCCAGTCCGGCGAGATCTGGACCGGCGGCGTCGTGGCCAGCTTCTTCGTCCGGGCCGTCGTCAACGGGCTGTGGAGCCACGCCGCGTTCACCGCGATGACCGGCGCGGGCGTGGCGTACGTGCTGGTCGGTGTGCGTCGGCCGTTGCCGGTGCGACTCGCCGCCGCGATCGCGCTGTACGTGGTCGCCTGGGGCCTGCACTTCGTGAACAATTCGCCGCTCGCGGAGATCGTGCTGCGGCGCACCGACTGGTATCTGACCATCGTGCAGATCGTGCTCAACGGCCTGGTCGCGCTGGCCGTCGCGAGCTATGTCTACCGGCTCGCGGCCCGGCAGGAGTTCCGGCGGTTCGCCCGCGCGGTGGGCGACGAGCCGGAGCTGCTGCCGCTGCGCGAGTTGGCCGCGCTGGCCTCGAACAAGACCCGGAAGGACGCGGTGGAGGCGGCCCGACGCGAGCACGGGCGCAAGGCGGCCCGGGCGCGCAGTCGGCTCCAGCGCGCGCAACTGGGCTTCGGGGTGGCGCTGTCCCGGTCCGCCGACCCGGTCCACGATCCCGGGGTGGCGCGCTGGCACCGGCGGATCGACCGGGCCCGGGCCCAGGTGGTGGCCGCCGACGCGGATCCGCCGCCGCACGCCCCGACCGGGCGGGCGAAGCCCCGACCCGAGACACCTCCGGGACCGGAGGTACCGGAGGTGCCGTAGGTCGTGGCGCCGAGGCCCGCGGTCACCGGCAGGTGCGCGGGTCCGGGGCGCCGGCGGTGTCGGTCCGTCGGGGTTGTTCGTCCCTCGGTGTCCACTCGGCCTCTTCGAGGTCGGCGAGCGCGTTCTCGCGCAGCAGATCCGGGGGTGCGGTGCCGATGTCGCGTCGGCCGAGCGAGCGCACCACCAGGAGCACGGTCAGGCCGAGCAGACACGCGGACACGGCGAGTACGACGAGTCCGTCCATGGTGCTCCTCCCTACCTACCCGTAGGGCGGTTGCCATCGGGCAGCCACCATGAGGCAGTTGCTCTCCATGGTCCCGTGTGAAGCGGACAATGTGAACCGACCGGAGATGAATAGCGGGCGTCGGATCACCCGGCCCGCGGCACCGGCGAGAATGTCCGCATGCGCGCACACCTCGAAGCCATGGACCGCAATCTCGCCGAGCACGCGTGCCACCTGCACCGGGTCACCCCGGGGATGCGCGTGTTCGAGGACGACGAGGTGATCGTCGCGGACAGCGGCCTGGGCCACGACACGTACAACATCGTCGCGGGCACGCGCGCGAGCGCCGAGACGCTGGGGGCGGTCGTCGAACGTACGGTCCGCCGGGTCGCCGCGACCGGGCGGCCGTTCTCGTGGTGGGTCACCCAGGGGTCGCGGCCGGTGGACCTGGCCGAGCGGTTGCCGGCGTACGGGCTCCCGGTCGGCGAGCGCGAGGTGGCGATGTGGGCGACGTTGTCCCCGAGCGCGCCCGGCGTGGCGCAGCGGCCGGCGGGGCTGCGGATCGAACCGGTGCGCACGCGTGCGGGGTTGCTGGACTATGCGACGGTGCTCGCGTCGTTGTGGACGCCGGCCGTCCCGGAGGTGGTGCGCTTCGCCGAGCTGACCGCCGACGCGGCCCTGCTCTCCGCCGCGCGCTACCTGGTGGGCTACGTGGACGATCGTCCGGTGGCCACCGCCGAGGTGTTCCTGCACGCCGGCGTCGCGGGCGTGTACAACATCGCGACCGTGGCCGCCGAGCGCCGGCGCGGCTACGGCGCGGCGCTGACCCGGGCCGCGCTCGACACGGCGATCGCGGAGGGGCACTCGGTCGCGGTGCTCCAGGCCTCGGCGGAAGGCGAGCCCGTGTACCGGAAATCGGGCTTTCGGGTACTCGGGCCCGTCACCGAGCATGCGATCGTCACGTGAACCCCCGGTGGTGGGAGCTTCCGCCGCCGTGAACCGCCGGCCGAACCCGGTGGCGGAGGTCGCCCCGTGCCCTCCGACACGGTCACGGCTTCCCGCCGCCGGGCGCTACGCGAGCAGTTCCGGGTGCAGTGCCTCGACCATCCGGCGCATGCCGTCCTTCCAGTGCACGGTGGTGCGGCCGGTGATGGCGTGCATCGCGGTCAGGTCGAGGGTGACCGAGTCGATCGTCTCGCTCGTGGCATTGAACTCGGGCTGCACGCCGGTGAGTTCGGCCAGATAACCGCACCACTCCTCGATGCTCACCGGGTCGCTGCCACCCCAGTTGACGGTGGTCACCTCGGGAGTCGCCGCCGCGAACAGCGCGGGCAGGGTGCCGGCGATGTCGTCGACGTGGATCGGGTGGTAGATGCTGGGCGTGTTCGAGTGCACGTCGACCGGCACGCCGCCGAGCATCATCTCCAGGTGGATACCGGGCCAGCCGCCGTTGTCCCCGTACGGCACGGACAGGCGCGCGATCGTGGTCGGCAGCGCGAATCGGCGGGCGCCCCAGCGCGCGGCCCCCTCGGCGGCGATCTTGCAGATGCTGTACGTCTCCAGGAACGACCAGACCCGGTGGTTGTCGCCGAGCGCCGCGTGCTCGGCCAACTCCTTGTGGCCGGCGGGCTGGTAGACGGCGGTGGACGAGCAGTGCAGGAAGGCACGGGCCGCCCGGTGATGCTCCATCAGCGACAGTACGCCGCCGGCGTTCGCGTCCAGGTCCAGATTCCAGTCGCCGTTCTTGGCCACCGCGAAGTTGACCACGTAGTCGGCGTCGGCGGGCAGGGCGGCGACGTCGCCGGCGGCCAGGTCGATCCGCACGCAGGTGACGCCCGCGGCCTCCAGGCGGGCTCGGGCCTCGTCGTCCTGGAAGCGGGCGGCGCCGTAGACCTCGTTGTCGCGCGCGAGGATCCCGGCGACGGGTTCGGCGACCTGGCCGGTGACGCCGGTGACGACGATCTTGGCGCCGCTGAGGGGGGTTGCCATGGGGACTCCGTTGTCGTGTCTGGTGTTTCGTGTCCCGCGGCCGGCCGCTCGCCGAGCGCCGTACGGCCGGGAAACCCGGTCCGGCCGGGGCCGTGGGGGCGGTCGGGGCGGGCGTGGCGGCACGTTAGTGCAGGTTGCGATCAGGTGGAAGGGAGAGGAAGCGGGGAAAGGGGAGCGGGAAGGGCCCGGCGGGTGGGAAGGGAACCGGTGGGGAACGGGTCCGGAACCGTGCGGGAACGGCCGAGGGAACGAGGGCCTTCCCTTATCCGGGGGTGGATGCGGAACGGAGATGGTCGATCGGCCGTCTCTGCGGACGGGGGGATCGACTTTCGGGGGCAGCGATGAGTGCAACGGGGCACTGCCGACTGTGCGGGACCGAGGTTCCGGACGAGCGTCACGGGTACTGCGAAGGGCCGCTGTGCGGAGCCGATCTGGCCGGCCAGCGGGTGGGCGATCCGGGGGTCGCCGTGCAGGTCGGGTTCGAGCGCGCCCGGGTGGCGGCTCGGCCCGGGGAGGTGGTCGAGGCACGACTGTTGGTGCGCAATCGGGGCCGGCGGGCCGAGCGCTTCCGGATCCGGGTGTTCGACACGGAACGGGTCGCGGTCACCGAGCCGGAGCCGGGCGCGCCGATCGGGCCGGGGGCCGAGGTGGTGTGGACGGTTCGGTATCGGGTCCCGCGCGACCCGGGCCCGTTGGCCGCCGGGCCGGCCGCGGCGGGGCCGGGTGGGGCCGCCGACGCGGCGTCCGGGCTGTACTACGCGGCGGTGCGGGCCGAGGCGGTGCGGGACGCGCGCGTGGGCGCGGCGGCGGTGCTCGACGTACGGATCCGCGGCGAGACCGATGGCGCGGGTCGGATTCGGGCGATTCGTGCGCCGATCCCGCGGTGGCCGGCAACATGTCCGGAATGAAGGCATCGCTGTCGTTCACGTGGACCCTGTCGGGTGCCGGTTGGGCCGACTGCGTCATCGCGGACGCGAACGCGGAGGCGCAGATGCTCGTCTCGTACGTCACCCCCGCGCCCGAGGAGTTGATCGGCGCGGTGACCCGGCTCGCACTCGGCGAATCGGGTGACCACAAGGTGATGTTCGAGGCCGAGCCGAACGGCTTTCTGTGGCACCTGAGTCCGGACGGGGACGCGGTCGAGATCCGGATCGTCGAATACCCCGACACCTCGCGGCGCTCGCGACCCGGCGCGGTGCTCTGGGAGGCGCGGCACCCGATCGAGGTGGTGGCCCGCTGCGTGCTGCGCGGCTTCGATCGGGTGGACGCCGATCGTGGCGAGGACGGGTGGTACGCGGACTGGAAACGGCCTTTCCCGCGTCGGGAACTGGAGCAACTGCGCCGGGCGCGGGAGAAGTCGCGCGCGTGAACGCACGTCCGCGCGCCCGGGTGGGCGCGCGGACGTGCGGTGGATCGGGCCGTGCCGGGCGGCGCGTCGTGCGACGCCCGGCACGGTTCAGGCCGCGGTGCCGGCCGTCGCCTCCCACGGCCAGCGTGCGTCCCGGCCCGCCTCCAGGAGCGAGACCATGGTGAACGCGGCGTCGGTCAGGCCGCCGAAGGTGTGCCGGTTGCGGCTGCCCGACGGGGCGTGCCCGGCCTGGTAGCCGGCCAGGTTCCAGGTGTACAGCGGAATGTTCGCCGGGACGGACCCGGTCACCTCCCGGGTGTCGTGCCCGGCCTGCTCGTCGGTGACGATCAGCACCCGGTCGTGCGCCCGATACTCCCGACGCAGCGCCAGAGCGGTGTCGGTACCGCCGCCCAGGAAGTAGCCGTCCTGCTTCCAACGGTCCAGCGAGCGCAGCAACGACTCGCCGCGACGCATCGGGTAGGTCTTCGTGTGTGCGCCGGGCTTGTCCTCCCAGTACCGCCGGGTGCTCGAGAAGGACACCACGTCGGCGTACCCGCATCGCTGACCGATCGCGATGCCGAACAGTGCCGCCGCGTCCCAGCGCATCAGCGTGCCGTCCCGGGAGAAGCCCGACTCCATGCTGGAACTGGTGTCCACCAGGATCAGCGTCCGCCCGGGCAACTTCGGCACGTTCGCCAGCGCGTGACCGAGCGCCCGCTCCAGCGGGTACGCCCAGCGCAGCGACGGCGCGGCACGGTGCGCGGACAGGAACCGGAACGGCAACTGCCGCGAACGCGCCACCTCTTCGGGATCCGCCAGCCTGGCCGCGACCCGCGCGGCGAGGACGTCGTCGACACCGGCCTCGTCGAAGTTGCGCAGGTTGCGCAGCAGCGCCATGTAGCCCATCGACGGAATCACCGCCGACCACGCCGCCGCGTCCATCGGCCCCTGGAGCCAACCCGCCAGCGCCTCCCAGGTGATGCCGGCGGCCCGCAGCCGCTCGGCCGCGTCGGGAGCGCGCAGCAGCGCCGCGCGCTCGGCCGCGGGCACGGCCATCAGCTCGGCGCGCGCGGTGAGCACCGGGTCCGACGCGGGCGGTGTCGCCGTGTCGGGGTGGTGCCGGCGATCGAGCGCGTAGCCGAACAGCGCGCCCTGCCACGGCTTGTCCGCCGCCGGGCGCGGGTGGGTCAGGTTGAGCACGTCGGCGAAGCGGTAGCCCTTGCTCGCGGTGTCGTACTTGAGCAGCGCGGGTGAGGTGTACAGCCGGCGCACGGCGTCCTCGATGCCGCGCTTGATCGGCTTGGGAATGGCCCGCCCGTACCGCGAAGTCCAGTAGCCCAGCAGCTCGCCGGGCTCGTCGGCGCGGCGCAACACCGCGTCCACCGCCCGGCGGGACAGCCCCGGCAGCCCGAACTCCAGGCGGGCGCGCGTCATTTCGGCGGCACCGACGATGGCGGCGGTACGCATGTAGGCGTCCCGGCGCAGCCAGGTGAGCAGGCCGAGCAGCCATTCGCCGTCGTACACCGCCAGTTCGTGGACGAGCTGGGTGAACCGGTCGTCGCGGGTGCCGCCGCTCTCGTAGAACGTGTCGGTGCCGACGAAGTTCGCCACCGCGAGCAGGAACAACTCACTGCGCGCGTCGCGGGTGTAGCCGGTGCCGCCCTGGTGGGTGACGGTCTTCGGGCCCGTGCTGCGCACCGGCGAGACGAGGGCCGGACGGCTTCGGGGCAGGTTGAATCGAGACATGGTGATCCCCCGTGGAACGTGGGGGAGGTGGCAACGTCGAGGTGCCCGAGATCGAGGCGATCGGGCTTCAAGGCGCTCTACCGCTGAGCTACCGCCGGCGAACCGGCGACCGGGACTCGAACCCGGGACCACCCCAACAAAAGGAAGAATTCCCGGTCTGCGCACCGGGCACCCCGACGTTGATCCTCCCGAGATCGAGATGACGCGCGGCGGTGGGACCAGGTCCCACTTCTGGGAAGGAAGTAGCCGCTCGTCCGCGCACCGGGAGGTGCGTTGCTTCGTGTTCGAAGCCTAGGGGCGCGGTACGGGTGGGCGACATCCATTTTTCGCGGCGGTGCGGAGGCGTCCCGTATGGGATTCCCGGTCTCGGGTGGGCGACCGTGTGGGTGGTGCGACGCTTGGGTGTATGAGCGTTTCCGCCGATCCGTGCGCCGCCGGCCGCACGATCCACCCCGACGGCCGGTGGTCGCGGGTGCGGGGGTGAGCTACGGCGTGGAGTACCACGTCGAGGCGGAGGCGATCCGGCGTACGCTCCCGGCCGCCGCGCGGCGGGCCTGGGCGGAGTTGGAGCGGCGGCTGCGGCACGACCCGTGGACCGCGGGCGCGCGGATGAGCGGCGGGTTGCGCGACACCCTGGAGGCGGCCTTCGCGGCACACGGGTTCGCGACGTACATCGTGCAGGAGAACCGGGTGATGGTGAGCGTGATCAACCTGGTGTGGATCGGCTGAGGCGGCGGGGTTCGGCCGGCGCGGGTTGGTACGCCCGGGTCGGGGACGGCGTCGACGAGGCATTCGTGGAGGGTTGGGAGGGCTGTTCGGGACGTGGGGGCTGGTGTCATATCGTCTGGAAAACGGTGATCGTGATGGCGGTGGGACCGGACGGGAGACAGCGGATGATCACGGAGCAGGGATTGGTGGCCGAACGGTTCGAGGAGAACCGGGCGCATCTGCGGGCGGTGGCCTATCGCATGCTCGGTTCGCTCAGCGAGGCCGAGGACGCCGTGCAGGAGACGTGGCTGCGGCTGGATCGTTCCGACGTCTCCGGCGTGGAGAACCTGGCGGGTTGGCTGACCACGGTGGTCGGCCGGGTGTGTCTCGACATGCTGCGCTCGCGCAAGTCCCGACGCGAGGACGAGTGGGACACGCACGTCCCGGACCCGATCGTGACCGATGCGGACGGGGCCGACCCCGAGCGGTCGGCGGTGCTCGCCGACTCGGTCGGGTTGGCCATGCTGGTCGTACTGGACACGTTGCCGCCCGCCGAGCGGCTCGCGTTCGTGTTGCACGACATGTTCGCGATGCCGTTCGACGACATCGCGCCGATCGTGGACAGGTCCGCCGCCGCGACGCGCCAGCTCGCCAGCCGGGCCCGCCGTCGGGTCCAAGGCGCGGCGCCCAAGCCCGATCTGCCGCGCCAGCGCCGGGTGGTGGACGCGTTTCTCGCGGCGTCGCGCGGCGGCGACTTCCAGGCCCTGCTCGATCTGCTCGACCCCGACGTGCTGCTGCGCGCCGACACCGGGGACGGCGCGCTCGGAGTGTCGCAACTCGTCCGCGGCGCCCGCGCGGTGGTCGCCCAGGCGCTCTCCTTCGCCCGGATGGCGCAGTACGCGCGGCCGGTGCTGGTCAACGGCGCCCCGGGGCTCTTCACCGCGCCGAAGGGCCGGCCGATGGGGGTCATGGACTTCACGATCGTGGGCGACAGGATCGTCGAGATCAACATCCTCGCGGACCCGCGGCGCCTGGAGCGTCCGGAGCTTCGGGACCTGGGGTCGCCGTCGGAGTAGTCGCCGGAGCGGGGGGTGGGTCGATCCCGGGTGAGCGAACGGGGCGCCCGGGGTCGACGCGGTGCGCTTCGGGGCGCCGTCCCGCGTTCGGCGTCCGGGCCGGCTGCGGGATCCGGCCGTCTATCCCTGTCGTGGTGGGCGGGACAGGCCCGTGCCGCCCGGGGCGATCAGGCCGCTCTCGTAGGCGAAGACGACCGCCTGGGCCCGATCGCGGAGGTCCAGTTTGTCGAGGATGCGGCTGACATGCGTTTTGACGGTCTGCTCGGCGAGAAAGAGGTGGGCCGCGATCTCGCCGTTGGAACGCCCCTGCGCGACCAGTCCCAGCACCTCGGTCTCGCGCGGCGTGAGCTTGCCCAGGCGGGTCGAACTCGGCCGGGTGATCGGGCGGTTGCGGGCGAAGTCCTCGATCAGCCGACGGGTGATCGAGGGCGCCAGGAGCGCGTCGCCGGCGGCGACGATGCGCACCGCCGCGATCAGGTCGGCCGGGGACGCGTCCTTGAGCAGAAAACCGCTGGCGCCCGCGCGCAGCGCCTCGTACACGTAGTCGTCGATGTCGAACGTGGTCAGCATGAGCACCCTCGGCAGCGGGTCGGACCCGCCCGGCGCGCCCAGGAGTTCGCGGGTCGCGGCCAGACCGTCCAGGACCGGCATGCGCACGTCCATCAACACCACGTCGGGCCGCGTCTCGCGGGTCAGCCGGATCGCCTCGCGCCCGTCGGCCGCCTCGCCGACCACCTCCAGGTCCGGCTGCGCCGCGAGCAACGCGGCGAAGCCGGCGCGGATCATCGACTGGTCGTCGGCGATCAATACGGTGGTCATGCCACTCCAGGGGTTGACGGGGCCGAGCCGGCGGCGGCCGGCGGCAGGGGAAGTACGGCGGCGACGCGGAAGCCGCCGTCGGGTAGCGACTCGGTACGCAACTCCCCGGCCAGCATGGCGACTCGCTCGCGCATGCCGATCAGACCCTGGCCGCCGACCCCCGGCCCCCGGCCCGAGTCGGTCTCGGCGGAGGCGGGTTCGACGGGCCGACCGCCGTGTGTGGGCGCGGAGTTGCGGACGTCGATGCGCAGCGCCGAGGCGTCGCCGGACAGGGTCACCCGTACCGCGGCGCCGGGCGCGTGCCGGACCACGTTGCTCAGCGATTCCTGGACCAGGCGGTACGCGGACAGTTGTACGCCCACCGGGACCCGGTCCGGCGCGGGCACGGTGTCCGTGATGGACAGGTGCGCGTCCAGGCCGGCACGGTGCGCGGTCTCGATCAGCACGGGCAGGTCGGCCAGGCCGGGTTGCGGGCTGTGCTCCGCTCCGGCGGCGCCGTCTCCCGTGCCGGTGTCCGCGTCCTGGCGCAGGACGTGCAGCAGTCGGCGCATCTCGGTGAGCGAGCGACGCGCCTCGGCGGCGATCGTGCCGAACTCGTCGACGGCGGCGGGTGGCAGGTCGGCGATCCGGTAGGGCGCGCTGTCCGCCTGCACGGTGATCACCGACATGTGGTGGGCGACCACGTCGTGCAACTCGCGGGCGATGCGGGCGCGTTCCTCCAGGAGGGCGCGTCGGGCGTGTTCGGCCCGGCCGATCTCCTCGACCAGGACCAGTCGGCGCTGCGCGTCGCCGCGACTGCCGATCGCCTCGGCGGTGAGCGGGGCCAGGGCGGACAGGATCGAGATCGGCAGCAGTTCCTCGGCGCGGATCGGGCCGCGCGTCGCGGCGAGCAGGACGCCCGACGCGAGCAGGGCCAGCCACAGTACGAGGAGCACCCGGCGCGGGGCCCGCAGGGCGACCACGGTGAGCACCACGACCAGGGAGAACACCGACGTCACCGGCCACGGCCACGGCTCGGCGGAGGACACCGGGTGGGCGGGTACGGCGGTGGCGATCGCCGCGGCCAGGGCCAACCACCAGGCCGGCAGCGGGCGATACAGGCACAGCAGGACCGGGACGGCGCGGGCGATCGCGGCGATCGTCGTCCCGGCGGCGCCCAGGTCGTAGTGCTGGTGGAGGTCGAGCCACCCCACGACCGTGATCACGAGGGCGGCCAGGGTCAGCACCCGCACGGTACGGCGCGTGGGCGGGAGCGGGGCCACCGAGGAGGGCGACACCGCCTCGCGCAGCGCGGACCGGATCGTCGCCGGCCGAACGATCTTCACGGTTGGTGATGGTATGCCGGGAACTGGTGGTCGGTGGGACGGAGCGGGGGTCGAGCCGGCTTCGAGGGTCTTGTGCATGGTGGCGTCCGGGGGTCGGCGCGGGGATGCGGCCGGGTGGGGGGTGGCGTGGGTCCGGGTCGGGTTTCGGTGGGGTCAGGCTCCGTCTTCGCTGCGGAAGGTGCGACGTGCACCGGCTGCCCGGAGGTTGGTCAGGCCCTGGATCAGGCACAGGCAGACGGCGAAGAAGGCGAGGGCGCCGATCGTGTGCACGGCCCAGACGCCGGCCAGGGTCGGGCCGCCCCACGCGTCGTGATAATCGGTGTGGCCGTACCAGATCGGGTAGGTCAGGTTGCGGATCGTGTTGCCGTAGGCGTACGCGGCCAGGACCAGCGTCGGTACGCCGAGCGCCGTGTCGAGGATGGCGTGGCGGAGGATCCGGACGGCGCCCGGGGCGGCGGCCCGATCGTTCGTGGCGCCGATGTGGTGGTCGCCGCCGGTGCGCGGGGCCAGGAATCGGCGGGCCGCGGCGAGTTGCAGGCGCCCGGCGCGGGACGAACGGCCGCCGAGCGTCAGGACGATGCCGATCAGGCCGAGCGGCAACGCGAGGAACGCGTACGCGGAGCGCCGGGCGGCCTCGGACACCGACGCCGGCGCGAACCGGCGCGGCGGGCGACGGGCCCGGGTCGGGGTCGAGGCGGCCGGCGGGGTGCCGGAGGCGGGGCGGCTGGCGGTGGATGCCATGGCGGGTCCTTGGGGTGGGTACCGGGAGCCGGGCACGAGGAGTTCGGCGGGCCGGGGCGTACCGGTTCGTCGCCGGTGGGCGCTCGGTCGGCGCCGTGGACTCCACGCTAGGAGGCGGGCCGCCGGTGGGCATCACACTGCGGCGCCAACCCGGGAGTGATACCGGGGTAGGGGGTCGACGGCCGGCCGCGATGGGTGCGGGTCGCCATGCGGGCGTCGGTCCGGCGGCACCGGCCCGTGACCTCGGACGCCTCTCCCGTACCGTCCGGTGAACACGTTGGTAGGTTGATCGGTGTAGTCGATCATCAGGGGGATGAGACATGACCGGACGCGTGCGACCACGTTTGCGGCGGGGGCTGGGTACGGCGGTCGGCGGCGCGGTGCTGCTGCTGGTGACCGCCGCATGCGGGAACGGGTCGGGCTTCGGCGATCGGGGCCTGGGCGAGGAGGCGCCGAGCGGGGGCGGGGGCGGCGGCAAGGCCTACGCCGGAGCCGCGGCGGCGGTCTTCGCCGCGGTGGACAAGGTGCACGGCACCGAATCGGTCGCGATCACGGTGCAGCAGAAGTTGCCCGGCGGCCAGGGCTCGAACGCGCAGGGCGCGATCAAGTTCGGTGACGCGGGCGGGCTGCGGATGACCATGTCGATGCCGCAGGGCGTCGTCCCGGGCATGCCGGCGAAGATCGAGACGCTGGTGACGCCGACGGCGATGTACATGAACATGGGCCAGGCGCTCGCCGCCGACACCGGCGGCAAGTCCTGGCTCAAGATGGACTTCACCGCCCTGGGCTCGATGGACAAGACCGGTGCCCTCGCGGCGGTGGGCGAACTGCTGAACAAGGGCCTCGGCCAGCAGGACCCCACCAGTCAACTCTCGTTGCTCAAGGGGTCCGGCGACATCGCCGAGGTCGGCAGGGAGGACCTGGCCGGTCGGCCGACCGTGCACTACAAGGGCACGGTCGACATGGCCAAGGCCGGCCAACTCGGCGCGGAAGCACTCGGGTTGAGCGCCAAGACCCTGGAAAGCCTGCGCGCCGCGAACGAGGCGATCGGAGCCACGTCGTCGACCATCGAGGTGTGGATCGACGCCAAGACCGACCTCCCGGTCCGGCAGTCGGTGCGCACGCCGACCAAGGTCGGCGAGGTGGGCAGCACGGTGGACTACCGGGACTGGGGAACCAGGGTCGACGTGACGCCGCCCCCGGCGAGCGCGACGGTGGACTTCCGGGAACTCGTCGACAAGGAGCGGGGCGGGGCCGAGGCGGCCTGACCCGGGACCGGGTGTCGTAGCGGACGAGCGTGGCCGTCGGGTCGGGTGACCCGGCGGCCGCGGCGGGTTTCGGCCTGGGGCCGATACCGCAAGAGTGGGTGACCCGCCGAGATCGAGGCGGCAGCGGAGACCGGGACTCGAGGCCCCGTACATTTCACCGCCCTTGCGGGCTCCATGGAGTATCCGCGACCTGCGCACCGGGGGTCGGGCGAAACCGTAGCGCGCGAGGGCGGTTCGGCGCGCGGATTATCCGGCGGGGCGTGCCCGGGCCCGATGCGTAGGGGCCGACACGGCGGCCCCTACGGCCGGTCCTCGCCGAAGGTCAGGAGGAGTGCGCGCGGGTCTCGGCGTCCTTCTTCGCGTAGTGCTCGCGCTCGCGCCGATCCGCGCGCAGGATGCCCCGGATCACGAACGTGAAGCCGACCGCGACCGCGAGGAAAGGGGTGAGTTCGGCGAAAGCGCCGAGTGCGTCCAACACGATGACTCCCAAGGGTGGTGCAGCCGGCCGACCGCGCCCTCGGCAGTACCGAGGGCACGAACCGGAGACGGCTCGCTCCGCCGTTCGTCGTCCGAGCGGCGGGACAACCCTACCGCCCGCCCCCGCGTCAACCACCGGCGACCGTGTACCTCGGACGGAGGACCCGGTCCGGCGCTCGGGCCGCGGCTACCGGGCGGGCCACGATCGTGATTGACTCGCCGGCGTGTCGCTCGACCTCATCGTTGTCTACACGTCGCGGCTCGACGCGTGCCACGAGTTCTACGCGTCGCTCGGCCTGACCCTGGTCCGCGAGCGGCACGGCAGCGGTCCCGAGCACTACGCCGCGACCCTCGCCGACGGCACCGTGGTGGAGCTGTATCCGGCGCGCCCGGACCGGTTGACCGGCTATCTGCGGCTCGGCCTCGTATTGGCCGCCGACTCGCCGCTCCCGAGGGGGCGCCATCTGTTGACCGACCCCGACGGGCGGAGCGTGGACGTACGCGTGGGGTGAGTCGACGGGGTCAGCGGGGGCCGCCGGTGGCCTCGGCGAAGCGGCGCAGGTCCTCGACGTGCGCACCCCAGCCGTCGCGGTGGGCGGCGGCCAGGTTCGCCCCGTCGGGCAGGCGGCTCCAGCCGGTCTCGCGGACCCGGAGCTGGGTGCCGGGGCGGGCCCTGGTCAGCTCGATGGTCACCGTCGTGGACACGGCCCAGTCGTCGTCGGCCCAGGTGAAGCGCAACAGCCGACAGGGGTCGAGCGTCTCGACCCGCCCGGTGGTCAGCCGCGCCTCGCCGTCGGCCCCGCTCCAGCGCTCCGAGAGCCGGCCGTTCACCCGTGCGTCCAGGTCGAGATAGCTCCACCACATGGCACGCGTGTCCGGGTCCACGAGGGCATGCCACACGGCCTCGGTGGGCGCGGCGATCACGACACTGACCTCGACGAGCGGTTCACGGACCATGAACCAACCGTAGATCTCACGAACACCCACGTCAGCCCACGAACGGTCCGCTGAAGGTCAAGACTGCACCACCCCCGCGCGCCCCCGCGCGCCCCCGGGAGGGAGCCGACTCCGGCGCGCGCGGAGAAGGGAGGCGCGGAGGACGATCGGGCCGGCCGGGGCGAGCGAAGCCGGCCCGCCCTGGGTCGGCGCGGGATGTCCGTGCGGTTGTGCCGCGTCCCGGAGGTACCGGGGGTGGAACGACCTTTGTTCGTGTGGCGGCATCGTGGGCGCGGGGATCCCGGGGATTGTCGATTGGGGACCTTCCCGGATGGGGAACGCACAGCACAGGACACGTGCGTACCCCGCGTCACCGGCCCTCGGGAGGATCCGCCCATGCCGCACCCGCCGATCGCAGATCTGCGAAGCGCGTTCACCGCCTCCGCCAAACCCGGCAGCCAGGACTGGCCCAGCCTCGCCGACTTCACCGTGTTCGCCGCCGCCGGGCGCACCTGCGGCCGGGCCCCGCTGATCGGTCTGCCCGGCTGGACCTGCGACGACGCCGCGCGGGTCCTGGCCCTGGCCGAACTGGCGGCGCGTACGCCCCACCACGATCTGTCCGCACACCTGCGCACCCTGTACTGGCGCGGCGACGCGCACGAACGCCGGGCCGTGCTGCGCGCGTTGCCCTACCTCGGGGTCACCGGGCACGACCCGGCACTGGCCACCTCCCTGGTCGCCGACGCCCTCCGCACCGGTGACCCCCACCTGATCGCGGCGGCCCGCTTCGCGGGGACGGAGGACGTCACCGAGCCCGGATAGCCGGCGGCGTTGCCCGACCCGGCCCGGTGTGGTCGCCCGGGTCGGGGCGGGCGCGGGACGCCGCCTACCATCCGCCGTGCCGCCGGGCGTGGAGTTCGGCCGCCGCGTGCCACCAGCGCGGCGGCGACGCACCGGTGACCTCGGCGGACGGCTGATCGGGATGCAGGCCGAGCCGGCGCAGCGCCTCGGGAGGTACGCGGATGACGTACCAGCACTGCCGACCACCGTCGGGATCGGCGCCGCACACCAGCCCGATGTGGATCTCCTCGTCGGCGAAGGGCATCCAGTCGATGCCGCGTTCACGCAGTCAAGCGCGCACGGCCGCCGCCGGTCGGAGGCAGCCCCGCAGGTTCCGATACACCGTGATCGTCAACCACCCGTCACCAGGTCTCTCCATGGTGACGATGATGCCGGCCGGTCCGGGGGAGCGTCCCGAATCCGGCCGCATCGGCGATCGAGCGGATCCGCGCGCCGGCCGGCTCGGGCGGCGAACTCGTCGTGCGCGGTCGCGAACACGGGTCCGACCGGACCCGTACGTGTGGCGGCTGCCGGGGTGGTGGGGCGCGGTAGATTCGATCGGATTCGATCACGAACCGATGGGTGAGGGAGTACGCATGGCCTCGATCCACCGCACCACCATGACGCCCGGAAAACTGGAACTGCTCGCCGACTGGCTGCCCCGGCAGGGTTGGTACGCGGGCGGGGCCGAAGCGCCGGAGCCGATCAGGGCCGGCGGATTCCGGCTGGACGACCCGGCGGGCGAGGTCGGGATCGAGTTCATGATCGTGGTGGACGCCGGCGGCCCGGAGCCGGTCGCGTATCTCGTGCCCATGGCCTATCGCGGCGCGGCGCCGGCCGACGCCCCCGACGACGCGCTGATCGGTACCTCCGAGCATGGCGTGCTCGGTACCCGGTGGATCTACGACGGCCTGCGGGACCCGGTGGTGATGGGGCAGTTGCACGCGGTCCTGCGCGGCGAGGCGACGCCCC
Source organism: Embleya hyalina (assembly GCF_003967355.1). GTDB lineage: Bacteria > Actinomycetota > Actinomycetes > Streptomycetales > Streptomycetaceae > Embleya > Embleya hyalina. The sequence goes on from NZ_BIFH01000054.1 coordinate 59,170, forward strand.
AGAGCCAGAGCGAGAGCGACACCCCGGACCCGACCGTGACGGTGCACGGCGGCGGCGCGGCCGGTGTGCTCGACGTTCGGGTGAACCGGGTCCTGCGACCCGTCGAGGCCGAGGACGGGCCGTCGGGCAGCCTGGTCGCCGGCTGGACCCGGCCGGACGGGACGGCCGTGCGGGGAGTGCTCGCGACCTTCGCGTCGCGGTAGCCGCGCGCCGAGCCCGGCGCGCGGCACGGGACGATTGGCCCACGGCGTGCGACCACGAGGTGCGGCGGCACCGACCCGGTCGGTGCCGCCGAATCGGGTCGGTACCGCCGCACCGGCGGCCGGTGCCTACGGGGAAAGCTCGGCCAGGGAGTCCGACCACGCCGCGCACAGATCGTCCGCCAACCCGGCCGGGAGACACGTGTCGACCAGCGCCGTGATGTGCATCGTGTCGTCGAAGGAGCCCAGGAAGACGCCGATCGGGGCGCTCCGCGGCACCCCGCCGAGAGGGATCGCGTCGAACACGGGGGAGCCGCGGAAGGCGTACGAGTGGCGGGGCCAGTGGTGCACGGAGCCGGCGGCCAGGTCGATCTGCCAGGGGGACACGGCGGTACGGAAGCCCCAACGGTCGACGGGCGGGGCCTTGTCCTCGGCGACCAGGTGCAGGCGACGGATCGGGTCGGCCTGATCGCACGGCAGGCGTACCCGGGCCGGCCGGGCGTGGTTGCCCGGCTCCGGCGCGCCCAACGTGCCGGACGGGGACGGCACCAGCGCCCAGACCGGCCGCACGCCGCGCCGCCACGGTACGCCCGGGCAGGTGCGCAGCGCGCCCGCGAGCGCGGCGAGGAAGACGTCGTGCGGGCCGACCCCGCGACCGTGCCGCGACGCCGCGTGCAGGCGTTCCGGATCCAGGTCCAGCCAGGCCATCCGCCGCGTGCCGGTCGCCCCACGGGTCGCGAACGGCCGGGTGGACGGCGGCGACAGGCGGCGCACGTGGCCGCGGACGCCGAGCACGGCGGGCCCGAGCGGGGTCACCGCCGCCGCCTCGATCGGCTCCACCCCGAACAGCCGCCGGGCCACCTCGACCACCGACGCGTCGTCGAGCAGCGCGTGGTGCGCCTTGAACACCACCGCCCACTCGTCGCCCGCGTAGCCGTGCACGAGCCGCGCCTCCCACGCCGGACGGTCCCGGGGCAGCCGATCCGCCAACGACGCGTCGACCGCCGCGCCCAGCCGTCCCGGGCCGACCGGATACACGTGCACATGCCGATCCGGGTGCACCGGCCCGCGCCGCCGATGCGTGCCGTCGGAGCGGTAGGCCAGGACCGGCACCCGCCACAACCGGGCCGCCACCGCCTGACGCAGGTCCGCCACGGTCGGCGCCAGGCCGCGAAAGCGCAGTACGGCGCCGAGTTCGACCGATCCGGCCCGGTCGCCCCGCCCGGGATCGCGATACGCCCGCTCCAACGCGGTGTCGCGCCGCCCGCCGCGCCCCGGCCGGACACAGTCCACCAGGTAGTCCCGATCCACCGCGGTCGCCGACCTCGGCTCGCCGAGCAACGCCCGTACCCCCGAGTCGTCATAGCCCCGACGGTGCGTCAGATACGGCGTGCACGCCGCGTGCGCCTCCGCGAGCCGTTCCACGCCGGTCGGCCGCGCGGGCGGCTCGTCGACGAACCGCAGGCGCACCGGCAGGAATTCGGCCAGCACCTCGCGGACCACCTCGACCGGGACGTCGTGCGGATGCCGTACGTGGTAGGTGTCCACCCCGCCGGAGCCGGTCAGATCGGCCAACCGGGTCATCACCCGCGCCGCCTCGTGCACCGGCATGAAGTTGAGCCGGCCGTCCGGCGCCGCCGGTAACCGCAACACCGGCCGCATCCGCCCCGGCAGCCGCGCCGCCCAGCCGAACGCCGCACACCCGCCGGTCGCCTCGGCTCGCTCCACCACGTGCCGCAGCGAGTTCGCCGGCACCCCGGGACGATCCGAGACCAGCGTGGTCGGCCGCAGGATCAACGCCGAACGCCCCAGCCGCGCCGCCCAGTCCCGGACCAGCGTCTCCGCCTCGTACTGGGCCCGCTCGTAGTCGTTCTCGAAACCCGCCGAGTCGTCGGCCGGTTGCTCCTTGATCGTGCCGTCGCGACGGGCACCCGCGACGTAGGCGGTGCCGATGTGCAACACGCGCGGTCGCCGCCGACCCGCCTCGGCCAACTGGAGGAGGTGGCGGGTGCCTTCGACCGTGTCGCGCCGCAACTCCGCCGGCGCGGCGTCGGGTCGGCGGTCGCCCGCGCAGTGCCAGATCACGTCGATCGAGTCGGCCAACGAGGTGAACTCGGGCCCGGCCAGGCCCAGTCGCGGCAACGTCGGATCGGTTTCGACGATCCGCAGCCGCTCGGGCAGTCGCCGTACCAACTCGTCGGGAGCGGCGGTGACTTCCAGAAACGCCCGGATCCGGTCGAGGGCGCCGCGCGAACCCGCGTAGGACAGGACGGTGATCGTACGGTGGCGGTCCAGCAGTTCGCGGAGCAGATGGAGACCGAGGAATCCGGTGGCTCCGGTGATGGCGACGCGCATGGCTCAGCCAACTCCTTGCAGGTGTTCACAAGCGGCCTGACGGGACGTCACGTCGACGGTCTCGACGCGCGGCGAGTCGGGCCCGATGGCGCGCTGCGCCGGGGCATGCGTGGTCAATGTCTTCCCTGGGACGAGTGGGTTTCGTCAGGACGCTAGTCGCCGTACGACCATCACCCACGCGGTATTGGGCCAACCGATGCCGGTGTCACCCGATCGGGTTCACGATCGGCGGGATGGAGCGCTCGACGACGCGACGGCCGGTCGCCGGGCGGTCCGGGGCGGGGCCGTCGCGTCCCGTGTCCGGTTGCCTCGGTCGGGTGGCCGGTCCGGTGCCGCTCCGGCCGAGGTGCCGGCCGGAAACCAACGATTGTGCCCTGCCCGGTGGGTTGGCGCCCCCGAAAGAAGCTTTCTTGACTGTTCGCGCCCGGTGGCGCGGTCGTCGGGTACTACGGTCTGAAGCGAGACGAGGGCCCCGGGCCCGGCCCGGGACGCGTCACGACCAGGGGGCATACGCAGATGGACACTTCCCAGGCCGGGGCCACGGTGGCTGCGGTGGGAGCGATGGAGTACGGCAGCCATTGCTGTTTCGTGTCGGCCGACGAGGACGTCACGCGGCTCGCGGTGCACAGCTACATCAGGGACGGGCTGTCCGCCGAGGACCGGGTGTTGTGCCTGCTCGGCAGGCGCGACCGGGCCTGGCTGATGAGTGCTCTGTCCGAAGGACCCACCCGACCCGACGACCGCGAGGCCGACGGCTCGCTCGTGGTCGTCGATGTCGGCCGAACGCCGTTATGGGACGGCGAGTTCACGCCCGAGGGGATGGCCGAGACGTTCTTCGCGGCGGTGGATCAGGCACTCGCCGACGGCTTTCGCGGCCTGCGCGTATGCGGCGACATGACCTGGGGTCGGGCCGGCGGCGTCGAACACGCGGACCTGCTCGAATTCGAACGCCTCGCCGGCCTCGGCCTGCCGAGTCGCCGGGCGATGGGCATTTGCCTGTACGATCCGCGCGAGTTCAGTTCGGTACAGATCGACGCCCAGGAACGGCTGCACCCGCTCGTCGCCGGCACCGGCCGCGCGCGTCCGCCCACGCTCCAGGTCACCGACACCACCAAGGGGTTGCGCCTGGTCGGCGAGGCCGACGTGGGTACCCGGGACCTGCTGGAGGACGCGCTGCGGCGCGCGATGGCCCACTCGGGCCGGGACCTGGTCGTCGACCTGTCCGCGCTGGAGTTCGCCGACCTCGGCACGATGGAATCGTTGTATCGGGCCGCCACCGCCCTCGGCCCGGACCGGCACCTGGTCCTGCGCGCCGCGGGTCCGGCGGTCCGCAAGGTGGTCGACCTGCTCGGGTGGAGCGGGGCCGGCGGCCTGATCGTGGACGAGGACCGACCTTCCGGGGAGTGTAGTGGGGGAGCGCAGTGACCGGCCCGAACCGTGATCGCGCCCACGCCCGCGCGCGGATCGGTGCCGGACCGGTGGAGGTACTGCCGTTCGGCGCGTCCGACCTGTGCCTGGTCCGCGCCGTGGTGCGCCGGCACGCCGACGCCGTCGGCCTGGGCGACGACCGCCCCGACTGCCTGGTGCTCGCGGTACACGAGATCGCCGCGTGCGCCGTCACCCCGGACTCCCGGCCCGCGCTGCTGCGTTGTGTGCCCGGGGCGGGCCGGGTGGTCTGCGAGATCCACGCGGCCGGTGACGAAGGGGGCGGGGCGAACGGCGGCCGTGCCGAGGGTGGTTGCCGTCGACGCGCGTTTCCTCGGCTGACCGACAAGCAGGAGACGCCGGGACGCGGACTGTGGATAGCGCGGGCGCTGTGCGACGAGGTCGAGGTGGCGGAGTGCGCCGAGGGCGTGGTGGTGCGGATGACGATGCATCTGACCGGGTCGACGGGGGTGGTCCCGACCGAGCTTGCCGGGCGCTCGGAGACGGAGGGTGAGCTGCGCTGATCGGGCCGCCGCCGGGTGCCGTCGGCTGCCGTCGTGAACGACCGTGACTCGTGCAGGGGTTCCCGGTCGCAAACGGCTTGGCCCGCGCCGTGGGGTGTGACACGGTCGGCCGATGATCGACGAACACGCGTGCGTGCGGGCGGTGGCGTCGGGGGCCGCGGCGCGCTTCGGGCCGGAGCGGGCGGCGATCTTCGACGCGGTACGGGCCGATCGGGACGGCTCGACGGCCCGCCTGCTGCTGGGTCTTGCCGACACGGGCCCGGTGGACGCCCGCCTGCGGGCGATCGAACTGCTGCGTGATCTGGTGCTTTTCGGGCAGACCTGGCCGGCGGTGGCGGAGCGCGCGTGGTCGTGGCTGACCGATGCCGAGCCGGCCGTCCGGGTCGCGGCGGCCCGGCTGTTCGTGGCGACGGCCGAGGTCGGGACCGTGGCGGCCTGGTTGCCGGAGGCGGCGGATCCGGACGTGCGGGTGGCGGGCACGATCGCGCTGCTCGGTCGTGGGCGGGAGTTCGACGACTCGGCCATGATCCTGACCGAGGACGCCGATCCGGCGGTGCGGGTGACGGCGGCGCTGGTCCTGCTCGGGGACCGGGACCTTCCCTGGGCCTGGCGGCGGGCGCTGTGCGCGGCGATCCTGGCGGATCTCGGGGACGCGGTAAGGCGGTTGCGGCGCGATGGTGGGCCGATGGACGTGCGGGTGGGCTCGGTGTGGGCCTGGCGGCTGCTCGGGGACGCGGAGGAGTGCCACCGGATCGTCCGGTCGTTGTCGGCCGCCGAGGAGCGGGACGGGCGGTGGGTCGGCGTGGACATGGCGGCGACGGCGATCAGGCTGTGGCGTACCGGGCCGACGGAACTGCTGCCGGCGTTGGCGGGGGTGGCCGAGGAGGCCGACGCCGCCGCCGACGACGCGCTGCGTACCGAGAGCCTGCGGGTGTTGCGTCTGTCGCGCGACATGTGGCGGGCGGCCGCCGGGCATTGGGTCGGGAGGAGCGACGGCGTGGAGCGGCGACTGGCGGACGAACTGGGGTCGCCGGGCGCGCTGTTGCCGCTTTCCGACCTCGCGGCGGTCTTCGCGGCACGGCGACTGCCCGACGGCCGCGCCGAGGCCGACGCCTGGCTCGCCGAACAGCCCGTCGAGCCCGACTCGTCCGAGCGCCGGGTCGCGCGCACGCTGATGGGGCTGGTCGCGCACGGCGGGTTGACCGAGCGTCAGGCCCGGCAGGCGATGTGCCTGTTCGAGCGGGAGGGGCCGCGCAAGTACGAGGTCGCGGGCGTGCTGTGGCGGCATCTGGGGCCCACCGACGCCGAGTTCACCGCGCGCCTGGTCATCGAGATGTCGGCGGTGGCGGGGGATCAGTACGTCGGCGAACTCGCCCTCCGGGTCCTGGCCGACATGGGCGGACACGCCGCCGGTGCGCTGCCGCGCCTGACCGCGTTGATCGACGACCACGCCCGGCTGCCCGCCCATGTCGGCGACGACGAGGCCGAGATCGCCTTCGACGAGACGCGCCGGGCACAACTGGTCGGTGTACGTGATCGGATCGCGACCGCCATCCCGTAGGGTCCTTCCGGGTCCGGCCCGGTCCGGACGCCTGTGCGAAGTCGGACGTGAACCAAGGGAGATGGGCATGCCGATAGGTCGGGTCGCAGTGGTCGGCGGAAGCATCACGGGCTGCGCCTTCGCGCTCGCGGCGGCACGCGCCGGGGCCGAGGTCACCGTGTACGAGCGCACCACCGGCGAACTCGCCGACCGGGGAGTGGGTATCGCGCTGCACGAGGACCGCTACGTCGAACTGGTCGCCGCCGGCTACCTCGACGACACCACGCCCTGGCGCAAGGTGAGCGGGCGCACCTGGCTGCTCGACGACGGCGAGTCGGAACGCGGGCGACTGTTGTGGGACCAGCCCGCCGCGTTCCGGATGTACAACTGGGGCCAGCTGTGGGCCGGACTGCGCCGCCGGGTGCCGGCCGAGGTCGACTATCGCGGCGGTACGCCGGTCACCGTAGGTACGGACGGCGAGATACACCTGCCCGACGGTACGACCGAGCGCTACGACGTGGTGGTGGGCGCGGACGGCTACGGCTCGGCGGTGCGCACGGCGGTGTTCCCGCAGGTCCAACCCCGGTACGCCGGTTATGCGATGTGGCGCGGCAGTTGCGCCTGGGACCACGAGCCGATCGACAACCTGATCTCGATCTGCATCCCGAACGGCCAGGGCGTGATGTACCGGATCCCGAGCAGTGGGGGAGACCGGATCTCGTGGGGGCTGTACAGCTCGGTGGGCGGGACGGCCGACCCGCGTCCGGCGTTGTTGGCGTTGGCCCGCAAGTACTTTCCGCCGTTCTGGGCCGACCTGGTCACCTCGACGCCCGAGAGCGACACGCTGATCCAGCCGATCAACGACCTCGTGGTGGACCGCTTCACGAGCGGACGCATGCTGGTCGCCGGGGACGCGGCGGCGATCGCCCGGCCGCATGTGGCCAGTGGTGCGGTCAAGGGCATCCAGGACGCGGTGGCCTTCGAGGCCGCGTGTCGGGAGGTGGGGCCGGCCGGTTCGTGGGACGACGTGTTGGCACGCTATGAGGCCGAGCGCTACCCGGCGGGCGCGGACCTGGTGCGGGTCGCCCGCTCGATGGGCTACGCGATGGTCGAGGACACCCCGGACTGGGCCACGATGACCCCCGAACGCATGGTCGACTGGTGGGCGGCCCAGCATGCCGACGACGGCTTCGGCGGCCACGCGCTGGGGGCGGCGATCGGCGCGCGGTAGGCCCGCGCTTGCGTCCGGGTCAGGTCGGCTCGGCGATGTGCATGTTGATGTTGAGGACCCTGCCGTTGGGGTCGCGGACGAAGAAGCGCCGCACGCCCCAGGGCTCGTTCGTGATCGGGTACACGATCTCGTAGCCCCGCTCGCGCGCCTGCGCGTAGGCCGCGTCGACGTCCTCGACCTCGATGGACATCGCCGTGCGGCCGGACTGCGCGTCCCAGTCGCACTCGTCGGGGACGACCACCATCACCTGGGCGGTGGGGTTGCTCGGCGAGCGGAACATCAGGAACCCGGGCTCGTCCATGCCGGCCTCGAAGCCGAGGAAGTCCTGGTAGAACTCCCGACTGGGGCCGAGATCGGTGGCGATGACACTGGGTACGACGCGGCGGATCCTCATGCGGCCAGGGTAGATGTGACCGCCGACATCGCCCGTGCAGGCGGGCGATGTCGGCGCGCCCGGGTCAGGAACCGTTGCCGCCCGGCGGGTCCTCCAGGTTCCAGCCCATGATGCGCTCGGGGTGGATGCGCATCACCTCGTTGCTGAAGAAGTCGAGGGGCAGCGGCGGTTCGTGGTCGCGCAACAGTTCGACACGGCCCCGGACCTCGACGCCGCGTCCCCAGCCCGGCCGGTAGGCGCCCGGCTCGTCCGGCGTCATGTCGTCGACGACGAAGGAGACGCCGGGATTGCGCTCGACATTGCGCCACCGTTGGCTGTTGCTGAGATTGGGGCCACCGATGTCGATGGTCCCGTCGTCGTTGAGCCGGAAGCCGACGGGCCGCACATGCGGGGCGCCCTGCGGCCCGACGGTGGCGAGTCGACCGAGGCTCTGCCCGATCAGGTACGCGCGTTCGATCTTGGTGTAGCCAGGCATTCGGCGCTCCGTCCGGAGGCTCCCCCGCCGGGAGCGTTCACCTCGAACGTAGAACTTCAAGTTGACTTGATGTCAAGGCCGCAGTGGCCTTCTCTCCGACATTTCGGCGCAGGATGCGTGTCTGGTTCGCTACGTTGTGTGCACGTGATTTCGCCATCCTGCGATCCCCGCATACGCGAACACCGGGGCGGGCGCGTGGGGATGGACCAACCGGAGCTGCCATGTCCGCACGACCACTCGGAGCCAACACCAAGCTGGTATCCGCCCGCCGCGCCCTCGGCCTGCACTCGCAGGCCGGTTTCGCCGACGCGTTCGAGGAACACGCCCGCGCGATGGGCATGCGCCTGGCGGTGAGCGTGCGCCAGATCCGACGGTGGGAGAGCACGGATCCGCCGTATCCGACGCCGGATTACCGCCGGGTGTTGGAGGACTTCTTCGGGAGGCCTCTGACACAGCTGGGCTTCGCCGCGCCCGAGGAGTCGAACGAGGACCATATGGATCGCGGATGGCGCGACATCCTCGACGATGTACCGGAACGGCTCCACCGGCTCATTCGGCTGGAGAGCGAGACATTCAGTCTGCGCAGTTACCAGACGGCGTTCATTCCCGGCCAACTTCAGACTGCGGACTATGCTCTTTCCGCCATCCTGATGCACGACCCGACTCTTTCCATGGCGGCAGCTTACGAGCGGCAGCGTCTTCGGGTGGATCGTGCACGACGCCTGTTCGCAAGCAAAATGCCCGCATGGTTCATTGTCGCCGAACCCGCGCTGTACCAGCCCATCGGGAGCGCACAAGTCCTTGCAGGGCAGCTCGAACACCTTGTCCGAGTCGTCGCGGAGCATCCACAGATTCGGCTACAGGTCCTCCCGACGGGGGCGCCGTTCGCCGTATCCGCCCCCTGCCTGATCCTCGAACCCAAGCGGGGTCGGTATGTTGCCTGGTTGGAACAACTGACAGGATCGCTGCTGATCGACAGTCCGGACGATGTGCAGGCATTTGTGGCCGTGTTCGATCGCCTGCATTCGACCGCATTGTCCCAAGTGGCGACGCTTGCGATGATCACGGGTTGGAGGCAAGAGCTTTGCAGATCGATCGAGTTCAGCGCGAACCTCGTTGGATCAAGTCCAGCTACACCGGAGGTGACGATTGCGTCGAAGTTGCGGTCGTCGGCGCTGCCATGGGCATCCGGGACAGCAAGGTGCCCCGATCCCGAGTGATATCCGTGGCACCCAAGGCGTGGATGAAGCTCGTCCGAAGTCTCCGGTCGTGCGACGCGTAGGCACCTTTGGAGGAACGGCATGGCCGGCAGGATTCCGCAGTGGCGAACCAGCAGCTATAGCGGAGGAGGAGACTGCGTCGAGGTCGCGCCTCTTGGAAACGCCATCGGAGTGCGAGACACCAAGGTCGTCGACTCTCCGACGATCGCCCTCCCCCCGGCGGCCTGGGCCCACCTCATAGCGCGCGCCGGGCGGTGAGCCCGGCGCGCGTCCAGTGATGGTTGTTGTGTCGGCCCGTGGGTCACCTATGTTCGGGTGAGGTCGGCGAGGACCTGTTCGGCCTCCGTCAGCCTCGGGCCGTACTTGGCCGGGTCGGTTTGGTTCAGGGCGGTGTAGATGTCGACGGCCTCCCGGGCGAGCGGCACGGCCTTGGGCTTTTGGGCGGTGTCGACCAGGTAGGGAATGGTCGGCGACAGGAGCCATGCGCCCAACTGCGGGCGGTAGGCGGGGTTACGCGTGGCTACCGGGCGCAGGGTGGTGACCGCGTCGAGGGCGTATGTGGCCGCCTTCCTTCGGCGGTCCGGTTCGGGCCATACGGCTTGCGCGACGATGACCGAGGATTGTGCGGCCAGGAACGCGAGTTCGTCGTCGGCCGGCTTTTCGGCGGCGAGCTGCCTGTACAGCGTGACGGCCTCGTTGCCGAGCTTGTCCGCGTCGTCGTACCAGCCGACCGCCGAGAGGTAGCCGGTGGTCGGCGAGATGGCCCACTCGGCGAGCGTGCGGCGGTACTGCGGGGCTCGCGCGACGAGGCGCCGAAGGGCCGCGACCGCGTCGAAGGCGGATTCGGCGGCCTTCACGCGGAGTTCCGGCTTCAGCCACAGGGCCTGCCCGAAGGTCATCAACGATTGCGCGGCGAGGAAGGCGAGTTCGTGGTCCCCGGGCTTTTCGGCGGCGAGTCCTTCGAACAGGTCGATGGCTTCCTTGCCGAGCTTGTTCGCTTCGACGAAGCGGCCCGTTTCGGCGAGGTATCCGACGGTGGGCGAGATCGCCCATTCGGCGAGGGTGCGTCGATAGGCCGGGTTTCGCGCGGCGAGTGGGCGGATGGCCGCGATGGCGTCGAGTGCGTAGGTGGTCGCCTTGGCGTGGAGTTCCGGTTTGCGCCACAGGGCTTGGGCGACGGTGAGCGAGGACTGTGCGGACTGCAGGGCGAGGTTGTCGTCGGTTGGCTTTTCGGCGGATAGTTGTTTGTAGAGCGCGATGCCCTCGTCGCCGAGCTTGTTCGCTTCGTCGAAGCGGCCTGTTTCGGCGAGGTATCCGACGGTGGGCGAGATCGCCCATTCGGCGAGGGTGCGTCGATAGGCCGGGTTTCGTCCGGCGAGTGGGCGGATGGCCGCGATGGCGTCGAGTGCGTAGGTGGTCGCCTTGGCGTGGAGTTGCGGCTTGAGCCACAGCGCCTGCGCGACGGTGAGCGGCGATTGTGCGGATTGCAAGGCGAGGTTGTCGTCGGTCGGCTTCTCGGCGGAGAGCTGTTTGTAGAGCGCGATGGCCTCGTCGCCGAGTTTGTTCGCCTCGTCGAACCGGCCCGTCCCGGCCAGGTAGCCGACCGTGGGACGGATCGCGGCCTCCGCCAACCGCCCACGGGCGTCCGGGTGTTGTCGGGCGAAGTCGCGGGTGATCGCGACCGCCTCCATGGCCCGGTCGGCCGCTTCGGCACGCGTGCCCTCGGTCTTCCACAACTCCTGCGCGTCGTTGAGCAGTGACTGTGCCTGAACCAGCGGCGGGGCGTCCACCGGCGCGCCGACCTTGGCCTCCGGGTAGATGGTCTTGGTGACCAGCCACAGGTTGCGCAACTGGCCCTGCACGTCCGGGAGCGTCTGGTCGGAGCCTTCGGCCCGATACTTGAACTGCGCGGCGTAGCGTTCGGCCAGCCGATCGAGGCGTAGCTTCCCACTCCAGGCCATACAGACCACGAAGGGGTCGGCGCTTTGCAAACCGGGCAATCGTTCGCACGGCTTTCCGTCGTTGGTCTCGTACTGGTCGGACTGCCACGGGGGCACGCCGTCGGCCACATTGCCGGCCGCGTTCCGGAATGCCTGGGCCAGCACGGAGTTGGGCAGTGTGGTGGTCGAATTCGCGTGCAGGGCGTACTTGCCGTAGAGCAGGCCGCGTAGCCGGTCGTCCGACTGGAGCGCCCGCGGGAAGCCCAGTTCGGTGTAGGAGCGCAGGAGCTGTACCGACAGGTCGAGTTCGGTGGCCAGGCCCTTGTCGATGTCGTTGCCGGTGAGGATGTAGTAGTCGATCTGCTTCTGCTTGAGGAATTCGGTCATCCGGGCCTTGGCCATGTCTTCGGTGGCGGGCTCGATCGAGATCGTGGCCTCGCGCTGGAATTGATCATGCATGCCGGATTGCCAGTCGCGGAGCACCAGGGCGCGAGGATCGGGGCGCTCCGTGCAGTAGTTTCCGACGCCGGTCGCGGTCTTCTGGCAGTACTGGACCTGTATTCCGCGTCGGATGGTGTCACCGGCGAACCGGCTTGCCCGGTTCATGTCGCCCGACCAGCCGAGTGTCTGCATGAAATCGATCGTCAGGTCGGCGGTGGTGACGGTCTTGACACATCCGACGGGGTGGTCGGGTCCTTCGCAGAAGTCTTCGGTGCTCGTCGTCTGCTCGTTGCCGAAGACCGCGAGCCAACAGTCGTCGTAGCGCGGTGGGTTGGGGTGCACGTTACGCGCGAACATCTGAGCCGGAGGCAACTGGGTACCCAGCATGTTGTTCGGGCGGGTGAGCCGCTGTTCCGGATCGGACGAGCCGCACCGCTGGACAAGTGGGTCGCCTTCCTGATCGGGCAGATTGGTGACCTGTTGCGTCGGACCGCCGAACAGGTTGTATCGATTCTCGGTCACTGTGCGTTCGCGATCCGGCGCCTTGTTGAACAGCGCGACCAACTGCGCGGTGTAGTTGTTCATCAGCCCGGTGAACAACGCGTTCGTCGTGCCCTGTGGCCCGGGTTCGCTGAATTTCCGCGTCGAGGCGAGGATGCGCTTGCCGGCGTCCATGACGTGTTGTGGACGCTCCCAACTGATCCCCTGAGGGGTGTTGGGTGGCGGGTTGGGAATCTTCGCCAGTGTGGGGTTCTGCGCGGACAACAGGGTGTAGGCGTTCGCGGCCACCTTCCACATCTCCGGATTGCCGACCCTGTCGTCGGGGACGGGGAATCCGGGCGCCCAGGTGTTCGCCAGCCAGGACAGATAGCGGATGCTGCCGCCCGCCCCCAGGTCACGGAGATTGGTGAGTACCGCGCCGGGGGCCGAGTCGTACGGTTCGGCGACCACGAACGCGCCCGGTGCCCTCGGGGTTTCGGTGCCACCGAGGTGGAAGGTCTCCTCGCCCTGCTTGTACATCTCGAACGTGACCTGGTCACCCGGGTGGTAACGGCGGTAGTCGATGAGGGTGTCGGCGCTCTGCCAGGTCGGCTGTTGATAGAGACCCGACAACGACCGCGTGACGTTGGCGCCGATGGTCTGCATGCCGGCTTCGACCGCGGTCAGATTCCGTGCGATGTCGCCGATGTCGGTCTTGATGGTTTCGAGCTTGCCGTCGAGTCGCTGGAACTGGGACATCATGTGCGCGTACATCGTGTCCAGTCGCTGATCGACCCGGTCGAACCGCTGCTGCATGTCCTGGTGCAGATTCCGGATGTCCTTGCGCAGATCTCCGATCGCGCTCAGGATCTGCTGATCGATCGACGGGCCCGCGCCGGCGAACAGCGAGACGATGGTGCCGATCCCGGAGATGACATTGCCGGTGAAGGCGACGGTCGCCATCGAGAACGCGCTGTCGATCAGCTTGAAGGCGGTGATGCACTTGTTCGCCGCGTCGGCGATCTGGAGTGCGCCGCTCGCGAACTTCTTGAGGTCCCTCGCCGCGTCCTTGCTGCCGGCGAAGTCCAGGAAGAAGGCGAATCCGTCGAACGCGGTCTTGGCCCCGTCGATGATCTTCTTGCGGCCTTCCTCCTCCTTCTTGAGCCTTTCCGGCCGCTGGTCGGGGCCCGGCGCCGCCGTCTTGATGTCACCGAACCAGGCCGTGCGCTTTTGCACGGTGTCCCCGATGGTGGCGGACATCTTGTCCAACGTGAACAGGCGGAGTTTTTCCGGCTCGTTCTGGAAGCGGAGAAAATCGGCGGGATCGAAGTACTGCTTCAGATCGGGCAGGTTGCCGAGTTCGAGGACCGTCGCCGAGGCTCGCACGCCGCCCCCGGCCAGGCGGGCGGGCGCGGGGTCCTGTCCGCCGCCGACGCCCGAGCCGATGGCCGTGTTCCACGCGCCGTCGAAGCCGGCGTCGGCGCGGGCGGTGCTCGCCACGCCGGCCCATATCCGCGACTGGGTCTTGTCGAACGACTCGTTCCACGAGGACAGGGCGAGTGCGCCGCCGAGTCGATCCGACACCAGTCCGGTCGGCGGCACGGTGTCCCGCGCGATGAGTGCGGCGAGCAGCCGGTCGACCTGTGGTCCGTCGACCGTGGCATCGGGCACGGTGTGCAGTACGCCGAGCGCGGTTCCGGCGATCTCGTACTCCGGGCCCGGTTGCACACGGTCGGGGATCGCCGCGTCGATGGCCTGCTGCACCGTGGTGAGGTGGGCGGTCAGCGCGGCCTGGTCGGCCTGTGGGTGCGCCGCGCGCCAGTCCAGGAACTCGGCGCTGGTCACGAGGTGCTTGGCGTAGACGCGATCGGTGTCGGCGATCCGTATGTAGCTGCCGAGGAGCAGATCGGCCAGCGCGTTCGAGTCCACCGCCTTGGCGGCGGATTCGGCGCGGGCGGGCGGCACGGTGAGGATCGAGCCGCCCAGCACCAGGGCCAATAAGCTCCCGAGCAGCCGCTTTCGTAGGCGGCGTGGTCGACGAGCGTGTGTCGTGACGTGATGGATCATCCCAGCTCCCCCCGGGTGCGGAACCCCCGTGCACGGTCGACGGGCACCGGGGTTCACGTGGCGTGCGCGACCTCTGGGACTGTAGGCACGCGGCTCATCGGTGGGGAATATGACGGTTCACTGAATGGACCGCCGGGTTCGCCGGTTCGGTCGGGTCGTGGTTCTCGGGTGGCCGTCGTGCGGCCGAACCGAGTGTGCGGAACGCGGCCGCGTCGGGAGGAGGCCACCACACCGACGCGGCCGGTCCGCCTCACCGCGTCGCCGCGACCGCCCGCCGACGGTCCCACGCGACCGCGATGTACGCGGTGGCGCCGGCGAGGGCGAAGGAGAACAGGGACGCCGAGGTCCACCGTTGGGCGTGGATGTGGAGGGTGTCCTGGATCGGGGTCCAGAAGTCCACCCACCACTCGACCGTGCCGGGGTTGATCAGCTGGTACATGCAGAAGCCGAGCAGCCACGGGGCGAGCATCACCCAGCGGGCCGGCGCGTGGTCGCCCAGGTCCCAGCCGTCGCGGCCGCGGCCGGCGAACAGGTCCACCGCCAGCACGCCGAGCAGCGGGATGAAGATCGAGCCGATCAGGGACAGGAAGCTCGCGTAGGTGTCGAAGTCGTTCACCATCAGCGCGAATGCCGTGACCAGCGCACCCACGCCCAGGCAGAGGACCCGGCGGTCGATGCGCGGCGCGAGGTTCTGGATCGACATCGCGGTGCTGTAGACGTTGGCGAAGCTCTGGTCGACCTCGCGGATGACCAGGACCGCGAAGAACACCCACCCGGCGGTGACGCCCAGGAACGAGTCGAAGATCTTGTCCGCGTCGCCGCCGACCTGGGCGAGGGCGACCAGGCCGAGCAGGTAGCACCAGATGCTGGTGACCGAGAATCCGCTCAGCGCGGCCCAGAACGCGGGCTTGGTGCCACGCGAGTGGCGGGTGTAGTCGGAGGCCAGCGGTACCCACGAGACCGCCACCGCGAGCGCCGCGTCCATCGCCGGGAAGAAGCCGGACCACGAGCCCTCGGTCATCGGCGGCAGCCCCTCGCGCCACAGCTGGACCGAGAAGTAGAGCATCGCGATGCCCACCGCGATCGTCACGTAGCGGCGCAGGATCCGCAGCATGCCGAGCGGGCGCAGGGTCATCGCGGTGGTGACCGCGCCGGCGGCGACGATGTAGAGCCAGTGCGGGCCGTCGCCGTCGGTCATCGCCTCGATGCCGATCGAGATGACCAGCAACTCGAAGGTGCCCCAGCCGATGCACTGGACGATGTTGAACACGGTCGGCACGTACGAGATCTTCGTGCCGAACAACCCGCGCAGCACCGTCATCGCGGGCGCGCCGCTGCGGGCGCCGGGGATGCCGGCGACCGCGACCATGAGCGTGCCGAGCAGCGTGCCGCCGATGGCCGCGACGATCGCGGCGACCATGGACAGTTGCGGATAGCCGGCCGGGGCCAGTACGAACAGGGCGCCGGAGAAGCCGAGGAGGCTCACCCCGAGGTTGGCCCAGAACGCGGCCTGGTCGCGGAAGCCGAGGGTGCGCGGCGGCGCGGTGTCCAGGACCAGCGGGGCCTCGGCGACCGGGTGTGCCGCGACGGGGCGTGCGTCGTCCACTGCTGGAGCCGACATGGCTCTACCTGCTCTCCCTACGCCGGCATTACCCGGACAGGTTCAAGCGGTCGGTGGCCCCGGGGTGCGCGCCGGCTCGCCGCCGACACCCCATGCCGCCCTCTCAGCCCGGTTGGTCCGAGCTCCCGCGATGGCGTGGCGAACAGTACGCTCCCGGCGGGCCGCTTGGGAAGGCGGGGTGGGGTCGGCGCCCGGCGGCTCACCGGCCCGAGTGGGTGAAGGCGGCCCAGCCGGTGAGGTCGTCCGGGGTGATCGCCCGTGCCTGCGCGGCGAGTTCGGCGGGCATCGCGGTGGGAATCCCGCGTTTGGGGTCGCGCATCCAGAGCTGGGCGGTGCGCAGCGCCTGGGCGGGCGGGAGGTCGCGGCGGTTGAGGTAGTGGTGGGCCATGTACAGGACCAGCGCGGCGGTGCTCGGGCCCACGGGCCACAGGGTGGACACCACGGTGCGGGTGCCGGCGGCCAGGTGCTCGGCGGCGGAGCCCGAGGCGCGGTCGGGGGCGAACACGATCGGGTCGCCGGCGCGGTGGCCGATTTCGATCGGGTGGCGCCGGTTCCGGTGCGGGTCGGCCGTCGGGCGCGCGGCGACCTCGCACAGCAGGCGGGGCGAGGCGATGTACGAGATCTGCGCGACCTGGAGCGCGTGCCGGCGGCGGGCGTCGACGGTCGACCAGGCGGCGTGCCAGGGCACCGAGCCGAACAGGCCGGCGGGCAGCAGGACCAGGGACGGGATGCGGCCGAACGCGCCGGGGACGGCGGCGAGCACGGGGGCCATCACCGCGTCCCAGGCCCAGGCGCAGAGCACGTCGAGGAAGTCGGACAGGAGCTCCCGATCGCTCCCGGGGAGGTCCAGGCCGTAGTCGAGCCCGGGCAGATCGAGCGGCCGGGTCGAACCGTCGACGCCGCTGACCACGGCGGCCCCGGGGACGAGCTGGACCAACGCGTCGGCACCGAGTCGGCGCAGCGCGACGGCGATCTCGGCGGCCGAGGGCGGGTCGAGGAGGGCACGCCACGCGCCGCCGGCCGGGCCGGCGCCCACGCGCGCGTCCCCCACGTGGGTGGCGGCCCGAAAGAGGTGGGCATCGGGCGGCGCGGCCCGGCGGGCCCGCCGGAAACAGCCCCGGGCCTGGTCGCGGGTGTGGGCGTCGCCGTCGTGGCCCGCCCGAGCGCCATACGCGACGCCGGCGGCGTAGGCGAATTCCGGCCAGCGCGTATCGGTGGCGGGCAGGGAGGCCAGGGCCTCGGTGAGGAGGGTGAGGGCTTCGTCGAGGGCGTGACCTTGGAGGCCGGCGACCCCGTCGGGGCCATCGGCCGGTGTGGCCCGCCCGTCGGTCGGGTGCGGCCCGACCGGGGCCGGCCCGCCGGTCGCCTCCGAGTACCCGGGCAGGGTGCGGCGGGTCGCGTCGTCCGTCAACGCCTCGATGCAGCGGAGCAGGCCGCGTTCGCCGCGGTCCCGGGCTCGGCGTGTTTCGGCGTCGGTGTCGATGTCCTCGACCCGCGCTGCGCGTTCGGTGTGTTGCGCGCGCTCCACGTTCACCCCCGCTTGCCCCCACGTGCCGGGACCACCGTACTCGGGTGGGTGGCGGCGCCTCAGTCGATCGCCGTGTGGTACTTCCGTCTTGGTTTACCGGCGCGTAACTTACTCGTGAGTCACCCTCCGACGCCGTCCCCAGGCGTCGTCTCACCATGCATTCTCGCGGGTCGGGCCACGCCCCGACCATGACGTCAGGAGACCCTGATGGGTCGATTCCGCCTGCGCCCACGCGCTCGTGCGGCCGCCGTCGTCTCGGCCGCGATCCTCGCCGGGGCCGCCCTCGGCCCGGCCGCCCCGGCCGGCGCCGCCCCCACTCCCGCGGCGGCGGCCGTGCGGTCCGCCGCCGGCTCGTCCCTGCGCTTCGTCGACATCCCCGGCGACGGCGGCACCAAGCTGGCCGCCAACGTCATCACCCCCACCGGCGGCGCGCCCGGCACCCGCTACCCGGTCGTCGTGCTGCCGACCAGCTGGGCGATGCCCCAGATCGAATACGTGGTCCCCGCACGGCAACTCGCCGATCGCGGCTATGTCGTGATCGGCTACAACTCGCGCGGCTTCTGGCAATCCGGCGGCGAGATCGAGACCGCCGGGCCGCCGGACATCGCCGACGCGTCGAAGGTGATCGACTGGGCGCTGGCCAACACGCCCGCCGACCCGACCCGCATCGGCATGGCCGGCGTCTCCTACGGCGCCGGGATCAGCCTTCTCACCGCCGCGTTCGACCCCAGGATCAAGGCCGTCGTCGCGATGAGCGGCTGGGCCGACCTGATCGAGTCGATCTACGCCGGCCGGACCGAACACGCGCAGGCCGCGGCGCTGTTGGGCGGCGCCGGCTTCCTCACCGGCCGACCCAGCGCCGAACTCACCGAAATCCTGAAGAACTTCCTCTCCGGCAACCTCGCCAAGGAGCCGGAGATGCTGGCGTGGGGCGCCAAGCGCTCCCCGGCGACCCACCTGGACCGGATCAACGCCAACGCTCCCGCGATCATGCTCGGCAACGCGTGGGGCGACTCGCTCTTCCCGCCCGACCAATACGCCGACTTCTTCGGCGGGTTGACCGGTCCCAAGCGCCTCGAATTCCGCCCCGGCGACCACGCCACCGCCGAGGCGGGCGGCCTGTTCGGCCTGCCCAACGACGTCTGGGCCGACTCGACCCGCTGGCTCGACCACCACCTCAGGGGCATCGACAACGGCATCGACCGGGAGCCGGCGGTACAGCTGAAATCCCGCACCGGCGGCGGCTACGAGGGCTATCCGAACTGGCCCGCCGCGGCGAACTCGACCCGCACCCTCGCGCTCACCGACACCCGCCGCATCCTCACCGGCATCGACTCCGGGGCCGACGGCGGCACGATCTTCCTGTCCAGCATCCTCGACCAGTTCCTCCAGGCCCCACCGACCGCCTCGATCCCGCTCCTGCCCAGGGCCTTTGCCGCCGTCTGGCAATCCGACCGCCACAGCACGGCAACCAGGGTCCGCGGCACCACCAAGCTGCACACCACGATCACCGCTTCCCACGAGAGCGGAACGATCTTCGCCTACCTATACGACGTAGGCCCGCTGGGCATCGGCAAACTCGTCACCCACGCCCCGTACACCTTCCACGCCCGAACCCCGGGCACCCCGTTCCCGATCAACCTCGACCTGACCGCCACGTCCTACGACATCCCGGCGGGCCACCACCTGGCCGCGGTAATCGACACGGTCGACCCCCTCTACCTCGAACACAACCCCCTCGGCAGCCAACTCACCTTCACCTCCCCCCAAAACGACCCCTCGACCCTCACCATCCCGATCCGCAACTGACGCGCCGGCGGGTGGGGCGGCTGGACCTTCCCGATGCAAGGATCCCGGTCAGGCGGACGGCAAGTGCGTCGGCTACCAGCAAAGCTGGAGCGGGATCAAGCAGTTGATCGCGACCACCGACGTCACCGGTGACGGCGCAGGGGACCTGTTGACCGTCCAGGAGGACCCCGCCGGCGTGCAACGCCTTTTGCTGTACCCGGCTTATTCGGCCTTCGCGCGGGGTATCGCGCAACTCTTCGGCGGGAACCAGGAATTTTCCATCCATCGAAGGCGACTTCGACGGCGACGGCAAAGCCGACCTCTGGACCCGCACCCCCGACGGCAACCTCCACACCCACCCCGGCGGCAACACCCCCGACCCCACCACCGGCAACACCTTCGGCCCCGCACAACTCATCGCCGCCAACTGACCCACCACCGGAGGCCGCCCCCAACCATGGAGGCGGCCCCGGTGGCCTGTCGCGGGCGTCATGTGCCTTTCTGGTGTCTGCGGCCTCGGCTTTCGAGGTAGCGGGCCAGGCCGGACAGGAGCATGCACATGCCGATGTAGATGGGGGCGATCACCATGACCACCGGGATGAAGGGGAGGCTGTAGTCGAGGTTGGTGGCGATCTGCTTGCCGGCGTAGAGGAATTCCTCGTAGGAGATCAGGTATCCGAGCGAGGTGTCCTTGAGCGTGACCACCAACTGGCTGATGATCGTGGGCAGCATGGTCCGCACGGCCTGTGGGATCAGGACGTGGATCATCACCGAGGTCTTGCGCATGCCCAGCGCGTAGGCCGCCTCGCTCTGGCCCTTGGGGACCGCGTTGACCCCGCCTCGGAAGACCTCGGCCAGTACCGAGCCGTTGTACAGGGTCAGGCCGGCGATCAGGGCCAGGCGGGGTTCGACCTTCATCGCGATGAAGATGAAGAAGATCATCACCAGCACCGGCATGGCCCGGAAGAACTCCACCACCAGGCCCGCGAGCCACCGGATCACCCGATGGTCGGACAGCCGCCCGGCGGCGAAGAACGCGCCGAACGCCAGGGACAACACCGCCGCCCACGCGAAGACCTGGATCGTGTGCCACAGGCCGCGCAGCAACAGCTTCTGCACGCCCACGTATTCGAAGGGCGCCCACTTGTCGCTCGCGAACTGGTCCGTGTCGATCAGCTTGTAGATCACCCAGGCCAGCACGCCGAGCAGCACGACGGTGGCGATCAGGCCGTAAGTACGGTGGCGGGCCAGTGCCTT
The DNA here is from genome assembly GCF_003967355.1 of Embleya hyalina. Taxonomy (GTDB): domain Bacteria; phylum Actinomycetota; class Actinomycetes; order Streptomycetales; family Streptomycetaceae; genus Embleya; species Embleya hyalina. The sequence continues at coordinate 79,656 of NZ_BIFH01000054.1, forward strand.
CGGGCCGGGAATGTCGTACAGCGCCGACGCCTCGACACTCATCGGGTCACCTCCAGATGCCTCTCCAGGAGCCGGAACACCGCGCTGATCGTGAGCGTGATGATCAGGTAGCCGATCGCGATCCACATGAACGTGACGACGATGTCGTAGCCGAGTTCGTTGAGCGTGCGGTACGTGCCGAGCAGTTCGACCACGCTGAACGAACCGGCGATGGCGGTGTTCTTGGCGAGCGCGATCAGCGTGCTGCCGACCGGCGGGATCACCGCACGCATCGCCTGTGGCAGCACGATCAGGCTGAGCGTCTGGCCGAAGTTCATGCCCAGACTCCGGGCCGCCTCGCCCTGACCGACCGGCACGGTGTTGATGCCGGCCCGCACCGCCTCGCAGATGAACGCCGAGGTGTAGCAGCCCAGGGCGAGTACGGCGAGGGTGAAGAAGGGGAGTACCACGCCGAATCGGGGCAGCCCCAGGACCACCGCGAAGAACAGCAGCGTGAGCGGGGTGTTGCGCAGTACGGTCACCCACACACCGCCGATCAGCCGCATCGGCCGCACCGGCGAGACCCGGCAGCCGGCCATCAGCACGCCCACCACCATCGCGATCAGCCCGGCGGCCAGAGTCAGTTCGACGGTACCGACGAAGCCCTCGCGGAACAGGGCGAAGTTGTCGAGCAGGACATTCATGGTCGACGCCTTCCGCTAGTACCGGTCCACCGGCGGCGGCGGGGGTGCCGGTACGCCGGAGAGGCCGAGGGTCGAGTCGTAGGCGCGCTTCCAGTCGCCGTTCTGTTCGTGCGCGACGATCGCGTCGTCCAGCGCGAGCCGGAAGGTGCGATCCCCGCGCGGTACGCCGATCCCGTACGGCTCCTTGGAGAACGGCTCGCCGGCGAGCCGGAGTTGGTCCGGTACCTTCGCGGCATAACCCTTGAGGATGGTGTCGTCGGTGGTCACCGCGTCGACCTGAAGGCTGATCAGGTTGTCCACGCAGACCGAGTAGCTGTCGTAGGCGACGGCGGTGGCCTTGGGGTAGTCGGCCACGATCCGCTGGTACGGCGTGGAGCCGGCGACCGAACAGACCTTCTTGCCGGCCAGGTCCTGGGGACCGTTGATGGACTTGTCGTCCTTGCGGACCAGCAGTGCCTGGCCGGCGATGTAGTACGGCCCGGCGAAGCCGACCAGCTTCTTGCGGTTGTCGTTGATCGTGTACGTCCCGACGTAGTAGTCGACTTCGCCGTTCTGCAACGAGGTCTCGCGGTTGGCGGAGGTGATCGTCTTGAACTCGATCCGGTCCACCCCGAAGCCCAGCGACGCCGCCATCATCTTGGCGATCTCGACGTCGAAGCCCGAGTAGTAGCCGGTCGCCGGGTCCTGCGCCGCGACGTAGGGCTGGTCCGCCTTGGTGCCGACGACCAACCTGCCGCGCGATTTGGCCGATCGGAACGTGGGCGAGTCGATGTTCACGTCGGTGGCGACCTGATACGACGGCAGGTCCTTGGGTTTGGGGCCCTTGGGCGGGGGCGTACCGGATTTGCCGCACGCGGCGAGCAACACGACGGCGAGAAGCGCCGCGAGCGGCATGACGGCGGACCGGGGCCGGCGGCGCGGCGGTGCGCCGGTGCGGGGCGCGATACCGGTGGTGACGGCTGTACCGACCCCGGTCGCGGTGTCCGTGCCGGCGGAGGCGGTCTGGGTGCGCATGTCCGATCCCCCGTCAGTGCTTGAGGATCTTGGACAGGAAGTCCTTGGCCCGGTCGGTCTCCGGGTGGTCGAAGAACTCCTCGGGTGTACGCGATTCCAGGATCTGTCCGTCGGCCATGAACACGACACGATTGGCCGCCGAGCGGGCGAAGCCCATCTCGTGGGTGACCACGACCATCGTCATGCCCTCGACGGCGAGTGTGCGCATGACCTCCAGGACCTCGTTGATCATCTCCGGGTCCAGTGCGGAGGTCGGCTCGTCGAACAGCATGACCTTGGGATCCATCGCCAACGACCGGGCGATCGCGACCCGTTGCTGCTGGCCGCCGGAGAGTTGCGCCGGATACTTGGGCGCCTGGTCGGCGAGTCCGACCCGGGCCAGGAGTTCGCGGGCCTTCTTCTCCGCCTCGGCCTTGCTGCGCTTGCGCACCTTGATCTGAGCGAGGGTCAGATTCTCGAGCACCGTCTTGTGCGCGAACAGGTTGAAGGACTGGAACACCATGCCGACCTCGGAGCGCAGCCGGGCCAGTCCGCGTCCCTCGGCGGGCAGTGGCCGGCCGTCGATGGTGATCGTGCCGGAGTCGATCGGCTCCAGGCGGTTGATCGTGCGACACAGCGTGGACTTGCCGGAGCCGGAGGGGCCGATCAGGACGACCACCTCGTTGCGGGCCACCGTCAGGTCGATGTCGCGGAGCACGTGCAGCGACCCGAAGTGTTTGTTCACACCGGAGAGAACGACGAGGGGGTCTTCCGAGGTCACAGGTATCCGACTCGCCTTCGACACGGGGGCAGGGACCGTACGCAAGCGCACATGCCCGGAGGATCCACCCACTCGGGACGAATTCAGTCGCGAGGACGACGCCAACCCCCCTAACGGCCGATAGAGTCCCCTCTCGCGGGTGATCCGACGGTCGTGCGCGCGCGATCCCCGGTGATTCGCGGGTGGTTCGGCGGCGGAGCGGTCGCGCCGACGAGCGGGCAGTCGTGCGATCGTGTGGAGCGGGTCGAGTCGAGGGAGCCGTCGATGGCCAAGGTCAACATCAGCCTGGACGCGAACGCCGTGATCGAGGTCATGGTCCTGTCCGGCGTCCGCAACGCACAGGACGCGATCGAGGCGGTCGTCCTCGACTACATCGCCCGCGGACATCGCACCGAGGCGCTGACCGGCAACGTCGAGGAGCACCGGCGTACGGTCGAGGAGCGCGAGCGGCGCAACCCGGTCACCGAGTAGCGCGCGCCGCCCTCCGCGGCGGTCCCACCCTCGCGTACCACATTGTTGTCCCTTTTGACCGGAGGCCCCGTGCGCGGGCCGAAGGGGCTGGGCGAGAATGGTGGTGACACGTGTGACACGAAGCCACACGTCGGGTCGCGGGGGAAGAGGTTGTGCGCATGCGGCTGTGGCTGACCTATTTCGCGTTCATGTCCTCGGTGGGTCTGACGAACCGGACGAGCGACCTGTGGCGCAGCGCGCGTGTGGCCGACGACGTGATGCTCGCGTTCCGGGCGCTGCCGCTGGGCGACCCGGCGCGGCGCGGGCTGGTGCGGGCGATGGCGCTGGTGGCGATCCAGATGTGGTGCATGTCCATAGTGATCGCGGTGTCGCCGTGGTTCGCGGCGGACGGGGAGAGCCCGGCGGCGTTCTGGGGCTACCTGTCGCTGGTCGCGTTCGTGGTGGCGCTCGCGGTCGCGGTGGTCGAGCTGACGGTGATCCTGTTCAACCGGCCGCGCAATGTGGTCGCGCCGCACATGCGCGCGGAGCGCGGCGTCCTGCGGTGAGGGCGCGGGGCGCGTCCGGAGGGGCGGGGCGCGGGGGACGCGATACCTGTGGACGGGGCACGTCGGGATCCGACGTGTAGGACACGACGCCCGGGGACGGGCCGGTCCGCGGGGGTCCGACGCGCCGCGGCGTGTCCGGTACCCGGCCGTGTCTACGGCAACAACGCGCAGCCGCCGTAGCCCAGTACGTGCTCGCGCAGCAGTGCGCCCGTGGCCGGGTCGCGGCGGCGGAAGGCGGCGACGATCGGCTCGTGGTCGGCCGCGTTCTCGTGCAGGTCCATGCGGTACACGCGGATCGACAGGGTCGTCCAGACCTCGATGCCCAGCGCCTCCCACACCGAGCCCAGCAGCGCGTTCCCGGACGCGGCGACGATCTCGCGGTGGAAGGCCACCCCGTGCCGGACCTGCGCGGCGGCGTCCCCGGCCGTCGAGGCCGCGTGCAGCGCGGCGACGTGTCGATCGAGCGCGGCGAGCCGTTCGTCGTCGATCCTCGGCAGCGCCAGCCGGGCCGCGGTCTCCTCGAGGCCGGCCCGGACCGGGTAGATCTCGCGCAGATCGGTCTCGCTGAAGGAGCGCACGCGAACGCCCTTGTTCGGCTCCGATTCGACCAGGCCCAGCTGTTCCAGCTCGCGCAGCGCCTCGCGTACGGGGGCCTGGCTGACGCCCAGCTCGACCGCGACGCGGCGTTCGACGATCCGCTCGCCGGGTGCCCAGCGGCCCGCGACGACGGCCTCGGTGACGTACTGGCGGATCTGTTCGCGCAGCGGACGGCGTTCCAGGGTCGGGCGGGGCGGCTCGGCGGTCGGGCGCGGCTCGGTCATCGCGCCAGTGTAGGCGGAGCGGGCGACTTTTGCGCAATGATCGATCATTGCGCAGAATGAATATGCTTCGGCACCGGACTTCAGCCGGAAGCCCGCACGCGGCGGGCCTCCCGAAGGCCCGCGCAGAAGCCTTCACCGACTTCACCGATACGAAGGAGGCGGCCCGGATGTCACCCCACACGTCGAGCCGAATCCCGCCCGGGCAGCTCGACCAGCTCCCCGACCGGGACCCCGAGGAAACCGCGGAATGGGCCGAATCGCTCGACGCCGTCGTACGCGCCGCCGGCCCCGGCCGAGCCCGCCTGCTGCTGGCCCGCCTCCTCGAACACGGCGCGCACCACGGCCTCGACCTGCCGCCCGTGACGCGCACCCCGTACGTCAACACCGTGCCGACCGCGGCCGAGCCGGCCTACCCCGGCGACCTCGCCCTCGAGGAGCGGATCACCGCGTACAACCGGTGGAACGCCGCCGCGATGGTCACCCGGGCGAGCCGCTTCGGCCTCGGCGGGCACATGGCCACCTACGCGTCGGCGGCCTGGTTGTACGAGGTCGGGTTCGAGCACTTCTTCCGGGGGCGGGCCGACGGCGGTCCCGGCGATCAGATCTACTTCCAGGGACACGCTTCGCCCGGTGTGTACGCCCGGGCCTTCCTGGAAGGACGCCTGACGGTCGATCAACTCGACCGGTTCCGGCGCGAGGTGGGCGGCGGCGGGCTGCCGTCCTATCCGCATCCACGATCGCTGGGCGGCTTCTGGGAGTTCCCGACCGTATCGATGGGCCTGGGTCCGCTGGCCGCGGTCTACCAGGCCAGGTTCAACCGCTATCTGCACCACCGCGGCATCAAGGACACGTCGCACAGCCGGGTCTGGGCCTTCCTGGGCGACGGCGAGATGGACGAGCCCGAGGCCACCGCGGCGCTGACCCTGGCCGCCCGCGAGGGGCTGGACAACCTGGTCTTCGTGATCAACTGCAACCTGCAACGCCTGGACGGCCCGGTACGCGGAAACGGGCGTGTGGTCCAGGAGTTGGAGAGCGTATTCGCCGGCGCCGGCTGGCATGTGGTCAAGGCGCTGTGGGGCCGGGACTGGGACGACCTGTTCGCCCGCGACCACGACGGCGAGCTGATCCGCCGTCTGGAACACACCCCCGACGGTCAGTTCCAGACCTACTCGGCCGCGGACGGCGCCTACATCAGGGACAACCTGCTCGGCGGCACCCCCGATCTGCGCGGCGTGGCGGCGCACTTGGCCGACGCGCGGCTCGCCGAGGTGGTCGGGTTCTCGCGGGCGGGACACGAACCCCGCAAGGTGCACGCGGCCTATCGGGCGGCGGTGGACCATCGCGGCGGCCCGAGCGTGGTGCTGGTGCAGACGGTCAAGGGCTGGACGCTCGGACCCGGCTTCGAGGCGCGCAACGCCAACCACCAGATGAAGAAGCTGCGCCAGGACGAATTCCGGGTGATGCGCGACCGGCTCGACCTGCCGGTGTCCGACGCCGACCTGGACGGCGAGTTGCCGCCGTACCTGCACCCGGGACCGGATTCGCCCGAGGCCCGCTACCTGGCCGACCGGCGGCGCGCGCTCGGCGGCCCGGTCCCGGCCCGGCGTACCGCGTTCACCCCGCTGCCGGAGCCGCCGGCGCTCACGTCGGCGCCGTTCGCGGCGCTGCTCAAGGGCTCGGGGAAGCAGGAGATCGCCACCACGATGGCGTTCGTCCGGCTGGCCAAGGACCTGATGCGCGACCCCGTCGTGGGCCGGCGCTGGGTGCCGATCGTGCCGGACGAGGCGCGCACGTTCGGGATGGAATCGATGTTCCCGACGGCCGGGATCTACTCGCCGCACGGGCAGACCTACGACGCGGTGGACCGCGAACTGCTGCTCTCCTACCGGGAGGCGGTGGACGGCCAGATCCTCAACGAGGGCATCACCGAGGCCGGCGCGGTCGCCTCGTTCACCGCGGCGGCCACCGCGTACGCCACGCACGACGAGCCGATGATCCCGTTCTACGTCTTCTACTCGATGTTCGGGTGGCAGCGGGTGGCCGATCAACTGTGGGCGCTGGCCGACCAGATGGGGCGCGGCTTCCTGATCGGCGCGACCGCGGGCCGAACCACGATGACGGGTGAGGGGCTGCAACACGCGGACGGGCACTCGCAGTTGATCGCGTCGACGAACCCGGCGTGCGTGTCGTACGACCCGGCCTTCGCGTACGAGATCGCGGTCATCGTGCGGGAGGGGTTGCGACGGATGCTCACGGCCACGCCCGAACACCCCACGGGCGAGGACGTCTTCTACTACCTGACGGTGTACAACGAGCCGCTGCCGCAGCCGGCGATGCCCGGGATCGGGGCGGCCGAGGGAATCCTGCGGGGCATGTACCGCTGCGCGCCCGTCGCCGACGCGGAGGCCGACGCCGAACTGCTCGCCAGTGGCACGGCGGTGCGGTGGGCGCTGGAGGCGCAGCGGCTGCTCGCCGAGGACTGGGACGTGCGGGCCCAGGTGTGGTCGGTGACCTCGTGGACCGAACTGCGCCGCGAGGCGCTGGCCGCCGGGGAGGACGGAGTCCCGTACGTCACCCGTGCCCTGGCGGACGCGACCGGGCCGGTGGTGGCGGTGAGCGACTGGATGCGCAGCGTCCCCGACCAGATCGCGCCGTGGGTCCGGCAGGAGTGGACCTCGCTCGGCACGGACGGGTTCGGCCTGTCCGACACCCGAGCCGCGACCCGCACCCACTTCGCGGTGGACGCCCCGTCGATCGTGATCCGCACCCTGCGGATGCTGGCCCGCCGGGGCAGGGTCAAGCCCGAGGCGCCCGAGGAGGCGATGCGACGCTACGGCCGATCGTCGGGGTGACCGATGCGGTGGTCGTCATGCCCGCACGCGAGACTTCGGGCATGACGATCACATCGGTGACAGTGCGGCGCCACGTTCCGGATCTGGACGCGGCGATCGAGTTCTACCAGCGGCTCACGGGCGAACCGGCCACCCGATTCGCCTTCGCCGGCCTGGAGTTGGCGGCGACCGGCCCGTTCCTGGTATTCACCGGACCGGACGAGCCGGCGGCCCGCTTCGGCGCCGTCGCCGCCACCCTGGGCGTCGCCGACCTGGACGCCACGATCGCCGACCTGATCGCCGCCGGCGCCGAATCGATCGCCGCACCGGCCCCGACCCCGAACGGCCGCCGCGCGGTGTTGCGTCACCCGGACGGCGCGGTGTTCGAATACGTCGGCATCTGACACCGACGCGACCGGGGCCGCCTCCATGGTTGGGGGCGGTCCCGGTGGTGGGTCAGTTGGCGGCGATGAGTTGTGCGGGGCCGAAGGTGTTGCCGGTGGTGGGGTCGGGGGTGTTGCCGCCGGGGTGGGTGTGGAGGTTGCCGTCGGGGGTGCGGGTCCAGAGGTCGGCTTTGCCGTCGCCGTCGAAGTCGCCTTCGGTGGAGACTCGGGGGTGGGTGGTGGTGTCGAAGCCGGTGCCGATCAGGGTGGGGGTGGCGGTGTAGGCGTCGAGGTCGGCGGTGCCGTCGGTCTTCCTGACGGAGGCGTATTGGTAGACGTTGCCGTTGGTGCGGTCGCGGACCCACAGTTCGGGCAGTCCGTCGCCGGTGACGTCGCCGGGGATCATGATGTCCTGGTTCTGCCGGGTGGCCGGGCCGATGGGGATGGCGCGGGTGAGGGAACCGGGGTTCGCCGCACCGCTGAACAGCCAAAGACGCGCGTTCCCGGAACCGTCGTCCTCAACGGTGAACAGGTCGTTCGTGAACTTGCCGACTTGACCGGTCGGGACACCGTCCACGTCGCCGGCCGCAACGATCTGCCTCACCTTGTTCCAGTCGCGTACATACGACGCACAGGCGTTCGCGGTCGCGGGCGGATCGACGCAGGTGTTCGGGCGGGCCACCACGGCCATTCGGGCCGTGCTGAACCAGCCGTCGGCGGGCGACCCGCTCGGTGAGTTCCGGTAAAGGTAGATCTGTCCATGCGCGAACGCGTACAGATCGTCGCCGTAGTCCCCGCCCCGGTGTGAGACGCCCGCGCCCGTCCACGAGTAGTCCTCCATGGGACCTTCTCCGGCCGCCGACGCGATTCGACCGCCGGCCGCAGGGTTGTCGCTCGCACTGTACAAACGAAGCGCGCCATCCCCGTCGGTGACGAGCACGTCGACCTTGCCATCGCGGGTGATGTCGCCCGGTTTCGGTACGGGTGGGTTGGGGTTGCTCGGGGCGTAGAAGGTGTAGGTCGTGGGCCAGGAACCGTTGCCGGCGTGATCGACCGTCCGCGCGGTCAGGCTGTTGGTGCCCCACTGTCCGAAGGTCAGGGGTGGTGTCCGCCAAGTGCCGGACGGCGCGTCGTAGATCGCCGATCCTGCTCCACCGACCGGCATCGAGGTGCCGATGGCGAATTCGACTCCCGTCACATCGGGTCCTGCGGCGCTCACGTCGAAGACGAAGACACCGGCTTGTCCGGCGTACTTGCCGCCGCCATTCACCGGGAAGTCCGAACTGGTGATGCTCGGTGTGCCGGGACGTGTGTTGTCGAACGTGAACGTGCATCCTGCTGTGCGTACCGGATCGGGCTCGTTCGCACGTCCCGACTCGACGCTCCAGGCGTAGGTCTTGCCGTCGGTGAGGACGCTGCCCGGGACGGATGCCCGCGCCACGTGCGTCCCGTACCACTCCGAGCCCCAGCCGCCGTCCCATACGGTCGAGTTGCCGTTGCCGACCTCGTGGACTTCGAAGTGCGCGCCGATCAGCGGGCCGTTCGGTTCGCCGATCGTGGCGGAGAGATCGAGCGTGTTGGACGAGGCGATCGCGCGGAGGAAACCGCAGCTGTCCGCAGAGCCGTTGATCGGAGCCGGCTGCATCTGCAGGTCGGTCGGGCCGGTGGTCGCCGTGGTTGCGGCGGAGGCCGGCGCGGCGAGCAGGCCGGAGGCCAGGATCGTGGTGGCGATCCCGCCTACGAGGGCGGAGAGTCGGCGGCTTGGGGTTGGTTTCCTTCGGGTCATGGGCATGGATGCACTCCTCGTGTTGCCGGGATTACCGGACGACGGAAGGCAACCAGGTGCTTGGGACACTCGCAACGGGGAAAGCGGCGGTACTGAATCGCGGGCAAGGATCGAGAGTGATTGATTGGGTGCGGAGAGTGGTCACGAGTAGTGGGATCCGCCGATTCGGTTGGTTTGGGGGGTTCGTTGGACGATCGGCGGAGGCCGAAGGTTGTAGTGAGGGATGGCACATCGGGGTGGGTCGGGAAAATGGATGGCCGGGGGAGGGTGGGGGCCGGCAGCGTGTCGGGGCATGGTGATGTTGCGTCGGATTCGGGCCGACTTCGATGCGCGTTCGTTGGTGGTGTACCAGGCGTATGCGCCGGCCATCGCCGAACCGGCGTTGCGGGAGGGGCGGTTCGTGGCGCCGTTCTCGTTCGGGCGGATGACCTGGGTCAAGCCGTCGTTCCGGTGGCTGATGCACCGCAGCGACTGGGGACGCAAGGCGGGCCAGGAACGGGTGTTGGCGGTGCGGATCACTCGGGCCGGGTTCGAGGAGGCGCTGGCGCGGGCGGTGTCGACCGAGGGGTCGGTGGCGGGCGCCGACGTGCATGTGCAGTGGGATCCCGAGCGGTCGCTGCGCGGGGCGGCGCTGAATCACTACAGCATTCAGGTGGGGATCGGGCGCGGGTTGATCCGGACCTTCAACGAGGAGTGGGTCGTCGGGGTCACCGATCTGACGCCGCTGGTACGGCGGTTGTCGGGATTGGTGAAGGACGGGCGGGTCGCCCAGGCGCAGCGTCTGTTGCCGCCGGAGAAGCCGTATCCGCTGCCGGCGGCGGTGGCGCGGCGGGTGGGTGCGGACGGCTGAGCCGACGTCGGGGTCGTGGTGGTGCCCGGGTACGGGTGGGCGTACCCGCACCCGGGCTTGCGGCGGTGGGCCGTCAGGCGTGTGTGCCGCCGTCCACTCGGATCTCGGTGCCGGTGATGAAGGCGCCGTCGTCGGAGGCGAGCATGGCGATGACGCCGGCGATGGTGTCGGGGCCGGCCATCGGGGCGCCGCCCGATTCGAGGTCGGTGGCCAGGATCGGGGAGAGCTTGGTGAACAGTTCCCAGTCGGTGTCCGCGGGGAGGTAGCCCGAAGTCGCGTCGGTGATACCGGACTTGATGCTGCCCGGGGCCACGTTGACCGCGCGCAGGCCCTGCTTGCCGTATTCCAGGGCGAGGGCGTGTGTGAAGGACTGGATGCCGCCCTTGCTGGCCGCGTAGGCCGCCATGTACGGGTGGGCGAAGGCCGCGGAGGTCGAACTGAAGTTGACCACGACGCCGTTGCCGGTCTCCAGGAGCGCGGGCAGCGCTTCGCGCGTGACCAGGAACGTGCCGGTGAGGTTGACCGTGATGATCCGGTTCCACATGTCGAGCGAGGTCAGGTGGGTGTGTTCGGCGCGGAGGATGCCGGCGGCGTTGACCAGGACGTCCAGGCCGCCGAGCTCGGCGATGGCGGATTTCACGCCCTCGGTGACGGACGACTCGTCGGCGATGTCGAGTACCAGGGTGTGCAGGCGCTCGGCGGTGCCCTCTGCGGTGGCGCGCTCGCGGGTGGTGGCGAGTCCTTCGGTGACCACGTCGGCCGCGACGACCCGGCCGCCTTCGCGCAGCAGTCGTAGTGCCGTCGCCTGTCCGATGCCGGAGCCGGCGCCGGTGACCAGGATGCGGCGGGTGTCGAAGCGGTTCATGTGAGTGCCTTCTTTCCGGATGGTGGTGGGGTGGTGAGCCCCCGGCTTGCACGTTACGCCTAATGTGCACGTTGTGCCATTAATTCCTGTGGCGGCAGTAGGATGGGCGGATGGACGGTGCTGCTGCGGCGAGTGGGGCGGGTCGGGTCGGGCGCGATGGCTCGGGCGGGCGCGGTGGGACCGGCGGGCCCGCGGGGCGCGGGGCGCGGGTCGGGCGGCCCTCGTTGACCGAGCGGCGGAAGGCGGATACCCGGACGGAGGTGTCCCGGGCGGCCGTGCGGTTGTTCGCGTCGCGGGGGTTCGACGAGACCACCGTGGAGGAGATCGCGGACGCGGCCGGGATGGCGTTGCGGACCTTCTACCGCTACTTCCGGAGCAAGGAGGAAACGGTTGCGCCGGTGCTTTCCGCCGGGATGGCGGACTGGGTCGAGCGGCTGGCCGCGTGGGATCCGGGGGCCGGGCTGCTCGCGGCGATGCAACTGAGCTATCGCGCGGCGTTGCGGCATGCGCGTGAGGTGGACGGGGTCGACGACGCGCAGTTGCGGGTGATGTTGCGGGTGGCGGACGGGCATCCGGCGCTGCGGGCGGTGTGGTTGGCGGTGCACCACGACTGCGAGGAGCGATTGCGGCCGGTGATCGCGGCGCGGGCGGGGTTGCCGGTGGACGACGCCGACGTGTGGCTGACCGCGGGGGCCGTGAATGTCGCGGTGCGGGTCGCGATGAGCCGGTGGGCCGCGGGCGACGGCGACGCACACGAGGCAGCGGAGCAGGTGGCCACCGCACTCGCGCGCGTGGCGACCGGCGGCCTCTTGGCCTCGCTCGGCACCCGGGCACCCGAGCCGGACAACGGCTAGGCAACCCGGAAGCACCCACGGGGCGGGGAGCACTTCGGCCTGCGTTGCGCGTCTGGCTGCGCCGGGGTGGCCTCAAACGCCGGCCGGGCTGGGTGTGGGCCGGCCCGGTGGGTGGGTCGGAAGCGCTGGCCGGGCGGGGGCGCTTCGGCCTGGGTTGGGTGTTTGGTTGCGCCGGGGTGGCCTCAAGCGCCGGCCGGGCTGGGTGTGGGCCGGCCCGGTGGGTGGGTTGGAAGCGCCGGTCGGGCGGGGGCGCTTCGGCCTGGGTTGGGTGTTTGGTTGCGCCGGGTGGCCTCAAACGCCGGCCGGGCTGGGTGTGTTGCGTTGGGGTGGCCTCAAGTGCCGGCCGGGCTGGGTGTGGGCCGGTGCGGTGGGTTTTGGGCTGTGTTGGGTGTTTGGTTGGGCTGGGTGGTCAGACGTTGGCTGGGCTGGATCTGGGGTGGGTGGAGGGAGTGTCAAGGGGTGGGGTCGGGTGGTTTGTTGGGCGGGGTGGGGTTGTCGGGTTGTTGTGGTGTGTGGGTAGGGCTATTGCTATCGACAGGCCGCCGTGTTGGTTGGCTGTCGTGGTGATTCGGGCCGCGTGGGCGTGGGCGATGGCCTGGACTATGGAAAGGCCCAGGCCGGAGCCCTTGGCGGAGCCGGTGCGGTTGGGGCGGAAGCGGTGGAAGGGTTCGAAGAGGTCGGGGATGCGGGCGGCGGGGACGACCGGGCCGGTGTTGCGGATTCGGAACGAGCCGGGGGAGACGCCGATCGTGATGAAGCCGCCCGCGTGGTTGTGGCGGACCGCGTTCTCGATGAGGTTCGTGACCAGTTGGCGAAGGAGCAGGGGGTCGCCGGCGACGGTGCTCTCGGCCAGGTTCGCGTCCACCCGCACCCCGGCCCGTTCGGCCGCCGGGCGGGTTTGGCGCAGGACGTCGGCGGTCAGTTCGTCCAGCGCGACCGGTGACACCCGGACGTTCCCGCGCTCGCTCACCGCCAGGTTCAGCAGCCCGTCGATCAGCCGCTCCGTGCGCCGGTTCAGCGCCAGCAGGTGCTCGCGCGTCTCGACGATGTCCGCCGGCGAGTGCGGATCGGCGAGGCCGATCTCGATCGCCGTGCGCTGGATGGTCAGCGGCGTGCGCAACTCGTGTGAGGCGTTGGCGACGAACAGCCGCCGGCTGTCGAAGGACTTCTCCAGCCGATCCAGCATTCCGTCGAACGTGTCGGCGAGTTCCTTGAGTTCGTCGTCCGGTCCGGGCATCGCGATCCGCTCGTGCAGGTTGTGCTCGGACAACCTGCGCGCGGTCGCGGTGATGCCGTGCACCGGGCGCAGTACACGGCCCGACATCCACCACCCGACCAGGATCGAGGCCGCCGCGAGGAGGAGCAGGGCGGCGCCGAGTACGGTCAGCAACTGGCTCATCGTCACGTCCTGGCCGACCGAACTGGCCTTGCGGATCCGCTCCAGGGGCAGCGCGTACTGGGCGTACGCCCCCGGCTCGGCCGGCTGCGCCGGTGCGGTCTGTACGGGGGCGGCCGGGGCGATCGAGGCCACGTTGCCCGAGGCGTCGATCGACAACGTCCTGGCCATCGCCGTCGGCAGCCGCTGGGACACCCGCTGATCGACGAACCAGTACACGATGCCCAACAGCACCGTCCCGACCACCAGCGACATGCCGCCGTACATCAGCGCCAGTCGCGCCCGCGCCGACGGCCGCCGGAACACCGCCCGCCGGAGCAGCCGCAGATCGCCCGCCAGGCCGCGCAACCCCACCCCGCCGCTCATATCAGGTATCCCGCGCCGGGCACGGTCCGGATGACCTGGGGGTCGCCGAGCTTGGCCCGCAGCTTGGACATGGTCACCCGTACGGTGTTCGAGAACGGGTCGATGTTCTCGTCCCAGACCCGCTCCAGCAGTTCCTCGGCGCTGACCACCGCGCCGTCGGCCGCCATCAGCGTGGCCAGCACGGCGAATTCCTTGTGCGCGAGCCGAACGTACTCGCCGTTGCGGGTGACTTGGCGCCGCGCGCTGTCCAGCACGATGCCGTGCTTTTCCAGCACCGGCGGCACCGCGGGCGTCGCCCGACGCCCCAACGCCTGTACACGTGCCAACAGTTCGGCGAACTCGAACGGCTTGGGCAGGTAGTCGTCGGCGCCGAGGCGCAGCCCCGCCACCCGCTCGGGCACGGTCCCGGCGGCGGTCAGCATCAGGATCCGAGTACGCAGCCGCCCGGCCACCACCCGTTGGCAGACCTCGTCACCGTGCGTGCCGGGGAGGTCGCGGTCGAGCACGAGCACGTCGTAGTCGTTGACCGCCAGCCGCTCCAACGCGCTCTCGCCGTCGTACGCCACATCGACCGCGATCGCCGCCCGGCGCAGCCCTCGGGCCACCAGGTCGGCCAGCAGTTCCTCGTCCTCGGTCACCAGGACTCGCAAGGTTTCGTCGCTCCGCTTCGGGGCCGATGGCCGGGTGAGCCGATCAGGCCGGTGGACAGGTGCGGGGGATGGGGGATGGGGGAGCGGGGATGGGGGAAATGGCCGACTTCGAGTCGACCCCACCGTTTATACGCGACCCCGTGTTAGCTCCGGATAACCAATTCGGGTGACGACCGGGAAACCCGCCGCCACGTAGACCTGCTGTCGCACACATCCCGACCACGACGCCGTGGGCGGTGAGTGCGACCGGACGTCCGGACCATCGGGCCGGACGACGGTGAGGACCACAAGCGGGAGCGGCAGTGATGACGAGGTTCGGGCGCACGGGATCGGGACGGCCCCCGGTGTTGCGGTGGGCGGCCTGCGTGGTTCTGGTGGGTGGCCTCGCCTTGACCACGGCCGGGTGCGGGGGCGACGACGGCGGGTCGGCGAAGAACAAGGTGGCCTCGGGCGGCGGCAGCGCCGGCAAGGACCAGAAGGCGGGCGGTCAGCCGGGCGCCGGCAAGGACGACGCCAAGACGCGCTACGAGCAGATGGTCAAGTTCGCGAGCTGCATGCGCGAGAACGGCATCGACATGCCCGACCCGGAGCAGGGCGAGGGCGGCGCGATGCGGATGCCGGCGATGACCATGAACGGCGACATGGGCAAGACCGAGAACGCGATGAAGGCGTGCGAGAAGTTCCAGCCCAAGTTGGACTTCGACCCGAACGACCCCAAGTTCAAGGAGTGGCAGGCCAAGCGGGCGGCCTGCATGCGGGAGAACGGCGTGGAGAACATGGACGACGGCGGCGGCGGTGCCCTCGCGGTGACGATCGACGCGAGTGACGACAAGGTCATGAAGGCGATCGAGATATGCAACAAGAAGGTCCCGCCGCTCGAGAAGCAGAAGTAGGGGCCGCCTCGTGGTTTCGATCGACACCCCGCAGCAGTTCGAGGAGGAGAGCACGCCGCAGCCGGTGGCCCCGGATCGTACGGCGTACCCGCGCGAGCGGCGGCGGCGCCGGCGGCGGCGCGCACTGGCGGCGGCGCTGGTCCTGGCTTCGGCGGGGGGCGCGGCGGCGGTACTGCTGTCCGACGGCGGTGATGGCTCCGGCGCGTCCGAGAATCGCACGAAGCTGGACGCGGTACCGGTGACCCGCGCCGATCTGGTCGACCGGCAGAACGTGGACGGCAAGCTCGGCTACGCGGGCACCTACTCGGTGAACGCGGCGGCGCCGGGCGCGGACCCGGGGACGCCGGGCGGCGGCGCCGACAAGCCGCAGGGCGGGACGGGCGGCAACGGCGGCAACGCCGGCCAGAGCACGGGCACGGGCAACAAACCCGGCTCGAACCCGGGCACGGGCAAGGGCCCCGGCACAGGCTCGACCTCAGGTGGAGGTGGAGGCTCCGCAACCGGCGGCGGCAACGCGCCCGGCACCGGGAACGCTCCGGGCCCCGGCAATTCGTCCGGCACCGGCAACGCACCCCCCGACGGCGGCAACAACCCCGGCCCCGGCACCATTACCTGGCTTCCGGGCGTGGGCGACACTCTCGTGCGTGGCGACCGTGTGTACGGTCGGGACGGGACGAAGGTGCCGTTGTTCTATGGCGAGACGCCGTTTTGGCGGGCGTTGTCGGTGGGTGTCGACAAGGGTGTGGACGTCCGGGAGTTGGAGCAGAACCTCCAGGCCCTGGGCTATGGCGGGTTCACCGTGGACGAGAAGTTCACGGAGGCGACGGCCGCGGCGTTGAAGAAGTGGCAGAAGGACATGGGTCGCAAGCAGACCGGCCGCTTCGATCCGGGGGACGCGGTGGTGTTGCCGGACTCGGTCCGGGTCGGCGAGGTCACCGCGTCGCTCGGCGCAACCTCGCA
>NZ_BIFH01000055.1:0-76083 GCF_003967355.1 Embleya hyalina
GCTCTTCTGGGACGCGACACGGAATCAAGTCTTCGCCGACGACTGGAAGTAGCGAGTGCCTGTCGCCACCTCGACAGGCGAGCGGTGGCACGTCATGGAAGAGGTTGGCGGACTCGGCCCCTGGCCCGCTTCGAGGAGGATGTCGTGGTCGTTGCGGCCGGTGCGGTGGCCGGACACGGCCACGTCGTCGGCTTCCGTCGGGTCGGCCGGGCCATCCGTGTGGGTGAAATCCCGTGTCGTCGGGCGTGGGTGGCGGGGGTGTCGGCGAGACTGGCCGTGCCCCCGAAGCGTCGAACCCGAGGATCGAGATGGCGGAAGAGCTGTACGCGACCCTGAAGACCAACAAGGGCGACATCGTGGTCCGGCTGTTGCCGAACCATGTGCCCAAGACCGTCAAGAACTTCGTGGAACTCGCGACGGGTGAACGGCAGTGGGTGGACCCGAACACCGGCCAACCCAGCACCGCCCCGTTGTACGACGGCACCGTCTTCCACCGCGTGATCGAGGGCTTCATGATCCAGGGCGGTGATCCTCTGGGCAACGGGACCGGCGGCCCCGGATACGAGTTCGCCGACGAGTTCCACCCGGACCTGGCGTTCACCAAGCCGTACCTGCTGGCCATGGCCAACAGCGGGCCGGGCACCAACGGTTCCCAGTTCTTCATCACCGTCGGCCCGACCACCTGGCTCACCGGGAAGCACACCATCTTCGGCGAAGTCACCGACGCCGCGAGCCAAAAAGTCGTCGACGCCATCGCCACCACGGACACCAACCCGCGCGACGACCGCCCCGTCCAGGACGTGGTCATCGAGAAGGTCGTCGTCGAATCCCGCTGAGTACCGAGGCGTTGAAGCGGCCGGACGGTCCCCCGGAACAGCCGCTCGTGCGCGGCCGAGGCAGGCCCCGACCATCCCGGTCGGGGCCTGCCCGGTGGTCCGCCACGCTCGCGCCCGCCACCGGGTCCGCGTTGCCGGCTACCGGCGGCGGAGGGTGCGGGCCGTTCGCCCGAGTCCGTGTCGTGGTACGTGAACTCGCGGATCGGGCGCCATGGATCCCGGATTTCGGGCTCACTTGCCGTTCTTGTCGGGATCCGCGGCGAGAGTGATCGCGCCCAGGTAGCCGTCGCCGTCCCGGGTGATGTCGAGGAGCATGGTGGGCTTGTAGATGTTGTCGCCGTCGTTGAACGTGTCGCGGCCGGTGTGCTCGGCATACGGCGGCTCGGCGAAGACGGTGCTGTTGAGCGACTCGTCCATCATCAGCTGGGTGGTGAGCGTGCGTTCGTTGTCGATGTGCACCATCGCGTGGACGTGCACGGTACGGCCCCTGTACCAGCCCGGCCAGATGGTGGTGAATTGCACGATGCCCTGGTTGTCGGTGACCTGGGCACCGCGCAGGTAACGCTTGTCGTCCTGTGGCGTGAGGTCGCCACCGCCGCCACCGCCACCACCCGGGGATCCCTGGGGCGGTGCGCCGGCTCCGGGCGGGGGCGTGCCACCACGCGGAGCGCCGCCCGCGCCGCCACCTCCGGAGAGGTTCTCGGCTCCGGAGTACAGGCCGGCGGCGTCGCAGTGCCAGATCTCCACCACCGCGTTCGGGATCGCCCGGCACGTCTCGCTGTCCTGGATCCGGACGGCCAGGCGCAGCCGCACACCGTCGCGGTCCTCGCGGATATCGCTGCGGATCTTGTCGGCGTCGAAGTAGTACGGGCCCTGGGTGGTCTGTTGGGTGAGGGTGCAGGTGCCGGCGCCCTCGAACAGGCTGCCGATGTCCGGGGTGGTGGTGGCCCGAGGCGAGACCGTGGCGGTCGCTCCCGTCGTCGTGGTGGCTCGGGCGCTGCCCCCGTTGTCCGCGTCCGAGCAGGCGCCGAGCAGCGCGCCCAGGCCGATGCTGCCGATACCCGCGAGCGCGGTGCGCCGGCTGACGCGGTGGCCTTCGTGGTGGTCGTGGCTCATGGTCCGTCGATTCCTTCCGGGTCCTTCGGGGCATCGACAGCCTGGCAAGGATGCATGAGAGCCGAATGTGAGCCGGATGAGAAACGGATCGTCGTGAAGGGCTCGCGAATCACGGCGGCGCCGGGTGTTCGAGTTAACCCTATTGGGTAGGTTATGAGCCCATTGTCGGCCGACTTTGGGTCCATTCGTACACCGGAGGTTCTGTCATGCGACTGCGTGCCATCACGTTTTACGCGCCCGCCGCTGCGGCTCTACTGGCCCTGGCCGTGCCGACGGGGACCGCTCACGCGGCCACCGGCAACTTCTTCTACCGCCAACAACCCGGGGACATCGAGCGCATCCTGACCAATCCGGCGGACAACACGTGCTTTTCCCTGGGAAACGGCGGAGGCCCGATCTCCAACCAAACCGACCGAGTAGCCAATGTGTACTTCTCGAACAACTGCAGTGGTGGGATCTTCGGATTCTTCAACCCCGGCACCAACGGCACACTGCCCGAGTATCACAGTGTGAGGTTCACCGAGTTTCCGCCGTGAGGGCCGCTTTCGGGACATCTTGATCGGCTTCGCCGGCGCATGCCGAACGGGGCTGCCTCCGGGGTGGTCCGGGGCGCCGATGACGCGACGGGTCCGCGCGTCATCGGACTCCGCCACCGCCTCGATCGGAGTGGGCGGGGGCGTGGGTCGTCCGATCGGATGACTTCCGTGTCGACCGGCCGTCGTCGTGGCATCGACCGAGGCGCCGACGGCGGGTCGGGGGTCACCGCGCAGGATGGTGGTTGCCGTGTTGCCCCGTGGAGGAGTCCGTCATGACCGAACGTCCCCTGTCCCCGGCCGACCGGGCCCTGGCGGATGCCGCCGGCCGCGGTGATCTCGACGGCGTGCGTGCCGCGCTCGCCGCGGGCGCCGATCCGGCGGCGCGGGACGACCTCGGCCGCACCGCGCTGTTGTGCGCCGCCCTCGCCGATCACGTCGCCGTCGCCGAGTCGTTGGTCGAGGCCGGGGCGGACGTCAACGCCCGGGACGACCGATCGGACAGCCCGTGGCTGGTCACCGGGGTCACCGGCAGCGTGGCGATGATGCGTGCGCTGCTGGTCGGCGGGCCGGACCTCACGCTTCGGAACCGGTTCGGCGGGGTGTCGGTGATTCCGGCCGCCGAGCGTGGGCACGTCGGGTACGTCCGCGCCGTGCTCGCCGAGACCGCCATCGATGTCGACCATGTCAACGACCTCGGCTGGACCGCCCTGCTCGAGGCCGTGATCCTCGGGGACGGCGGGCCGGCCCATCGCGAGGTGGTGGACGTCCTGCTCGCCCATGGCGCCGACCCGCTGCTGCCGGACGGCGATGGAGTCACCGCCCGCGCCCATGCCGAGCGTCGCGGCTTCCGGGAGATCGCCGCCGCCCTGCGGGCCGCGGAGCGACGCACCGACGACCCGCACCGGGATGGGGCGTGACCGCCCTGGACGGCGCCGCTCGGGCCGGCGTACTCGCCGTAGTGGCCGCCGCGCTGCTCGCCGGCTGCGGTGGGTCCACCCCCGCCCGGGCTCCGGCGCCCGCCCCGGCCGCGACCTCCGCCGTCTCGGTCCCGGCCGCGCCCGTGCCGGGTTCGCCCGCCACGACCCTGCTCGTCACCGACTTCGGCGCCGACACCGTCACCTTCGTCGACCCGTCCCGCGCCGGCCGCGCCGCCGACCTCGGCTCGGTCCGGGTCGGCACCGCGCCGTACGGGCTCGTGGTCGCCCCCGACGGCACCGCGTGGGTGGCCACCGCCGAGGGCGTCGCCGTCGTCGACACCCGCACCCGCGCACTCGTCGCGCGGATCCCGTACACGACCCGGACCGGCCGCGTCACCACCGGCGAGTACCGGGGCGGTGGCATGGGCATCGCCCTCTCCCCCGACGGCGCCCGGATCTACGTCGGCGTCAACGTGCCCGGCGGCGACGGCGCCCTGGAAGTCGTCGACACCGCCGCCCGCACCGTCACCCGGGTCGTTCCGGTCGGCCGCCGTCCCTTCGACGTGGACGTCTCCGCCGACGGTCGCCATGTCTACGTCACCGACCACGACTCCTTCGACGTGACCGCGGTCGACACCGACACCTGGGCCACGCGCCGGATCGAGGTGGCCCCGTACGGCACCCGGGGCGGCCTCGGCTCCTGGCTCAAGCCGCACTACACCGCCGTCCGCCCGTCCGACGGCGCCCTGTTGCTCCCCTTCGAGGGCGAACGGCTCGCCGTCGTCGACCCGGCGACCGGCCGGGTCACCGTCGAACCGATGACCGCCAACGCACACCAGCACGGCGTCACCGTCGCCCCCGACGGCACCCTGTACGTCGTCGCCACCGGCCCGATCGACTCCGACGTCGACGCCGGCCCGTCGCTCACCATCCGCGCCCCCGACGGAACCGAACGCGTCGTCCCGCTCGACGGGCCCCACGAGACCGTCACGCTCTCCCCCGACGGCCGCACCGCGTACGTCTCCGGCGGCTTCACCCGCGCCGGCGGCTGGAACGGCCTCACCCTGGTCGACACCGCAACCGGCGCCACCACGCGCCTGCCCGTGGGCCGACTCCCGCTCGCCGTCGCCGTGCTCCCGTGACGCCCGGACAGGCGTGACTTCGGCCGATCTCCCTTGCCGGGAAAGCGAGTTGCCGGAGAGCCCAAACCCATGACAGCGGGTCGGGAGATGCGCCAGACTTTCCCGTGGCTCGACCCCGGGACAACCGCCCCGGGAAGTGATGTTCGGGTGGGGGACACTTGTGAACATACCTTGGCCAAGGCTGCACGGAGCGATGATTCCGACCATCGTCGCGTTACTGCTCGCATCAACCGTCGCCGCACCGGGAACGCCCCGGGCGGCCGCGAGTTCCTGTGATACGCCCATCGCCGGCGCCGACACCTGCGCGAACGGCGAGACCGGCAACACGATTCGGGGCCGCGCCAAGGATATCGGCGTCGCCGTCGACCCGGCCCCGCCGGCCGTCTGCCCGTGCACCCTGTGGGCATCGGCCGAACAGCCCTCCTCCGGTCCCGATCCGGATGCCGTCGCCACCGAACTGGGCGTCAAGTTCCAAGCGGACCGGGCCGGTTACATCACCGGCGTACGTTTCTGGAAGGACGCCACCAACACCGGCACGCACACCGGCACCCTGTGGTCGGCATCGGGCGATCGACTGGCCACCGCCACCTTCACCGACGAGTCCGAATCGGGTTGGCAGCAGGTGAACTTCGCCCAGCCGGTCCCGGTCACCGCCGGCACCACCTACGTGGCCTCGTACCAGGCGCCCAACGGCAGGTACAACGCCGATCAGGGTGGCCTGACCACGGCACACGTACGCGGCCCGCTCACCGCGCCCGCGAGCGACGCCGTCGGCGGCAACGGGGTGTACCTGTACGGCAGCGGATTCCCGAACTCGACCTGGAACGACACCAATTACTGGGTCGACCCGGTGTTCGACACCTCCGACGCCCCCGGCCCGGCGCCGGTGGTCATCGACATCTCCCCGACGGACGGGGAGTCCTCCGTCCCGGTGGACACCAACTTCTCCGCCACCTTCGATCGAGAAGTGCGGCCCTCCACCATCCGGTGGGTGGTCTGGCAAGGCGAGAGCGGCGGCCGCCCCGGCACCACGACCTACAACGCCGCCACGCGCATCACCACCTTCGACCCCACCTCACATCTCGCTCCCGGCAGCGGCTACTTCGTCGACCTGACGGGCGTGATATCCGTCGACGGCACCCCGATGCCCACCAAGCGTTGGTACATCACCACGGTCGACGGCCCGCCGTCGCCCTGAACCTCGTCCCGCACCGTCCGGACGTGGCGGGTGCTCGCGGTTCGCGTGGGTGAACAGGGTCACCGGGACATCGTCCCGGTCGAACGCCGCCCCACCGTGACGCGTTCCGCGAGCACCCCCGCGCCGACCGGCGTCGACACGGTCGGCGAGACGGGTGGCGGCACGCTCAGTGTTCGGGTTCGGCTGCCGCGCGTCGGTGCTCCTCCCGGTGGGCCAGTACGTCGCCCATGTGCGCTTCGGCCCAATGCTTGAGGTCGGCCATGACGTGGTTCAGGGACAGGCCGAGCTCGGTCAGTTCGTAGGTGACGGTGACCGGAACCGTGGGTGTGACGGTGCGCGTGACCAACCCGTCGACTTCCAGGGAGCGCAGGGTCTGGGTGAGCATCTTCTGGCTGGCGCCCGCGAGCCGGCGGGACAGTTCGGAGAAGCGCATCGGCCGAGGACCGTCTCCGTGGTCGATCCCGGGACGGTGCGGGCCGTCGCTGCCGAGCGCCGCGAGGATCAACGCGACCCACTTGTCGGAGATCCGGTCGAGCAGCTGACGGCTGGGGCAGCCCGCCATGAACGCGTTGTAGCTCGTCTTCGCCTCGGCCCGTTGCTGGGCCGCCGTCCGCGTCGACATCGATCGCTCCTTCCCCACCCCGGAGGGGCATAGGCACTTTCGAGTGCCTGCTTCCACGAAGAGGTTAACGAAACCAGCATGGAGGTCGTAAACGATCACCGCACCGCAAGGAACACAGCCATGACTGCCGCCACCTTCCGCACCGCCGTCGTCCGTACACCGAACGGGCCCGACTCGATCGAGATCATCGACGTGCCCGTCACCGAGCCCGGTCCCGGCCACATCCGCGTCGCCATCGCCGCGGCGACGGTCAACCCCACCGACCTCGGCGTCGCAGCCGGCTTCTTCCACACGATCGGACTGGTCAACCAGCCCGAACACACGGGTCTGGGCTGGGAGTTCGCCGGCGTGGTGGACGCGGCCGGGCCGGGTGTCCACCTGGCCGTCGGCACCCGGGTGGCCGGCCTGGTGGTCGGCTTCGACCGCGACTTCGGCACCTACGCCGAGGAGATCGTGGTCGCGGCGGCCGACGTCGCCCGGGTCCCCGACGAGCTGGACCTGGTCGCCGCGGCCACGGTCCCCCTCAACGGGTCGGCCGCCGCCCATGCCGTCGACCTGCTCGGTGACGCGCCCGCCGACGCCGGCCGACTGCTGGTGACCGGCGCCGCGGGGGCGGTCGGGGCGAACGTCGCCGTCCTCGCCCGGGAACGCGGCTGGCAGGTGACCGGGCTCGCCCGCGCCGGCGACGAGGAGTTCGTCCGCGGCCTCGGCGCCGACTTCACCGCGCACGCCGAGCCGGCATGGGACGCGGTCGTCGACCCCGCGCAACTCGACGACCGGGCCCTCGCGCTGGTCCGCGACGGCGGCGCCTACGTCGGCCTGCGGCCCGGCCTCGCACCCCCCGCCGAGCGCGGAATCTCGGTCGCCTCCGTGATCACCGCCTCCGACCGCACCCGACTGGCCGACCTCCTCACCCGAGCCGCCGCCGGCGAACTCCCGACCCGCGTCCACGCCGTCGTCCCGCTGGACCGGGCCGCCGAGGCCCACCGGGCCACCGCCGAGGGCGGCCTCCGGGGCCGCTACGTGATCCGCCCCTGACGAACCCGACGCCGAGCGCGACGCCGCCCGCGGCGGACGGCGTCGTCGCAGGCGGTTCGTTCGGAGGTGAACCTCGGCTACGGGATCTCCCTCGCCGACGATCACCGGCGGTTCCCCGCAACCGGGGTGTCCGGCCGCTCTGTTGGGTCCGGAAGGGTCGCGGCGACGAGGCGCTTTCGGCGGCGCGTACCGCTCCATGCGGGAGGCTCGCGGGCATGATGTGGGCCATGACTCACATCGCCCGTCGCATGTTCGAGCTCCTGGAGCCGATCTGCCTGGTCACCTACTTCGCCGACGAGTGCAACGAGGAGTTGGCCGCGCTCGGCCACCGCACCTACTGGGACGGCTACTTCGCGAGCCGCGCCGCGCCGCTGGGGCGGGTGCCGGCGCAGGTCGTGCACGCGGCCTTCTACAGCTTCGCGGAGGGGGAGGCCGCGCGGCACATCCCGAGCGTGTGGGAGACGATCCCACCCGAGGCGTCCATCGCCGCCCGGGAGCGGGGCAGCGCGGCCTCCGTGCGGCGGATCCTCGGCGCCGAAACGGCCGACTCCCCGGGCCTGGTGCGCGCCGCCGACCTGACCACGAAGGCCGCGACGAGCGCGCCCGTGGGAGGTCGGGTGATGTACGCCGGGATGCGCGCCCTCGCGGTGCCGAACGACCCGGTCGCCCGCCTGTGGCATTCCGCGACCATGCTGCGCGAGCACCGCTGCGACGGGCACGTCGCCGCTCTCGTCGGCGCGCGCATCGGCGGTACGGAGGCCCACTTGCTGGACGCGGCGGCGCAGGGCATCCATCCGCCGGAGTCGTTCGGGCGCGTGCACCACCTGCCGAAGGAGCGACTGGCCACGGTCATGGACGGCTTGCGCGAGCGCGGACTCCTCGACACCGACGGGCGGTTCACCGACACCGGCCGCGAGACCAAGCAACGCGTCGAGGCCCTCACCGACGAACTCGCCGCTCCGCCGTACGACGCCCTGTCCCCCGCCGAACTCGACGAGTTGATCACCGCGTTGGAACCCATCACCGCGAAACTGGTGGCCGCGGGCTCGCGGTGACGAGCGGCAAGGGAGGGGACGAGGAGTCGGCCGACCCGTACGGCCGCTCCTCGGCCCGGTGTTCGCACCCGGAGCGCTCGACCCGGCCGTCGACATCCCGGCCCTCGACATCCCGGCCGCGGGGTTCGGTTCGGTACCGAGGTGCGGATCCGGTCGTCGGCGTGGTCCGGCCTCTCGGGCGGCGTATCGTGTCCTGTTCCCCGGTTCACGGATCGGAACCGGGATCGAATTCCGTGCCCTTATTCCTGGTGCGCCTCCCCGGATTTCGATACCCGTACTCACCCCCTAAGGCGACCCCTATCCAGAGATATCCGCGGCGAATCCATTGTTGTGATGCAGGTCACACGAAGTAATGGATTCATCGATCGGCAGGTCGGACCCTCGCCATAACCGACAGTAAGCATCCGAACACGTCAATGGACTTGTCCATTCGGAGCGTCACGTGGTGGCCTTATTTTTCCATACGGGGTACCCGCGGTGATTCTTGGGGTGACATGGATACGGGGATTTTCCTCTCCCTCGGCGACAGCGTCGCACAGGGAGAGGGGGACGAGTTGCCGGACGGTTCGCGCCGGGGGTGGGTGCGCCGACTGGCCCCGCTCCTCGGTGACGTATGCGGGCGTCTGGCGGTCGTCGATCTCGCCGAACGCAACGCCCGTGCCCCACAGGTACGGATCCGGCAACTCCCGGCGGCGGCCCGGACCCCGGCGCGGATCGCGTCGGTCGTCGTCGGCATGAACGACGCCCTGGGTTCCTTCTCGCCCGAGGGCTACCGGCGCAACTACGAGGCGATCGTCGGCGAGTTGTCCGCGATCGCGCCGATCGTGCTGACCGCGACCCTCGCCGACCTCTCGCCGCGCCTCGGCCTGGCTCCGCTCGACGCGGAGCGGGTGGGTCGGCAGATTCGCCAGGCGAACACCGTCGTTCGCGAGGTCTCCGCCAAATACCGGACCGTCTGTCTGGACGCCGACACGGTCGGCGGCTCGACCGAGGAACGGTTGTGGCTGCCCGACGGACTGCACCCGAGCCCGGCGGGCCATCGGCTCATCGCGACCGCGTTCGCGGAACTCATCCGTGAGCGCCTGGGCGGTGCCGGGGGTGCCGCCACGCCGGGTGCGCGCCTCGACGCGCGGCGCTTCACCCACCTGGCGCTGCACCCGCGGCGCGAGGCGATCGCGGCGACCCTGGCCGAGGACGTCGAATTGTGGACGCCGGCAACCCCGCACGCGTTCACGGGCCGGGAAGCCGTATCGACCGTCCTGGCGATCTTCCTCGGGGATGTGGTCGACGATCTTTCCTACGGGCGAGGATTCGAACAGGCCGACTCCCTCTGTATGACTTTCTCCGGAAGAATTTCGGGCCACCCCTGCGAAGGCGTCGATATCGTGGAACTCGACGCGGCCGGACTCGTCCGGCGCTGCACGGTTTTCATTCGCCCGCTCCCGGCCGTCCTCGCCATGTCGAGAAAACTTGCGGTATCCCTGGGGGAATCGGGTGTCCCCGTGGCGTCCGGTACCTGAGGCGGCAATGTGCGACAGGAACGACTCCTGTGGTGATTTTCGAACGATACGTACACGCCCGAAGGGGCAACACCCGTGAAAGGGGCAGGATCGATGGGTGACGGCACGGCTTTTCTGTTTCCGGGACAGGGCGCCTATCTGGAGTCCGTCTTCACCGAGTTGCGTCGACACCGCGTCGAGGTCGCCGAGGTCTTCGCCGAGATCGACGCGAGCGTGGCCGGATCGGACCACGTCGCCCCGATCTCGCCGATCCTGTTGCGTGATGCTCCGCCCACGTTGGACACCCTCCTCGACACCGACCCGGACACCCTGCAACTCGCCCTGTACGGGACGTCGTTGGCGATCCACCGGATTCTCACCGCCGAGGGGGTCAAGCCCGCGGTGCTCGTCGGACACAGCCTCGGTGAGATCGCCGCGCTCGTCGCCGCCGGCGCGTTCGGCGTGGGCGAGGGGGCGGTCGTCGTGGCCAGGCGCAGCGCCGCGTTGCGTTCGGCGGCCGGCCCGGGCACGGACACGGGCGCCGGCGGCATGCTGGCCCTCGGGGCCGGCGTCCGGCGCGTTCTGGGGCTCGTCGAGTTCGTCGGGGCGGCGGGCCTGGTGGTCGCCGTGGAGAACAGCCCTCGCCAGACGGTGGTCTCGGGGCCCGAAGCGGCGCTGGCCCCGGTCCACGACATCGCGCGTCGGGCCGGCATCGAGTCCGTCCGGGTCCGCTCTCCCTACCCGTTCCACGGCCCGCTGCTGGCCGCCGCGGCGGACGCGTTCCACCGCGACATCCGTGACCTGCGGCGGAGTTGGTTCCGGCTGCCGGTCTACTCGCCCATCCTGGGCCGCCATTACACCGACGAGGACGATCTCGGGTCGCTCCTGGCGAGCCACCTCACCCGCCGCGTGCACTTTCTCGGCGCGCTCCGCCACCTGCACGACACCGGGACGGACGTGTTCGTGGAATGCGGCGCCCGGAACACCCTCACGCGCCTCGTCCGCAAGAGCCTCCCCGAGGTGAACGCCATCGCGTGCACCGTCGCGGGACGGTCGCCGGTCGTGTCGTTGCGCGAGGCGGTCGACGAACTCCGCGGCGGCCCCGCGACGAGCCCGTCGCCCGTGGGCGAGCACGCGTCGACGGCGGATGTACCGGCGGCGCACGTCCCGATCCCGGATGTACCCGCTGTATCGGACACTTCCCGCGTCCCCGCGCCCCCGCTCGATCGGGCGGGCGTGATCGATGGCATCACGCGGATGTACGCGCGGGCGGTGGAGTATCCCGAAGAGGTGTTCACCGAGGACGTCGAACTCGAAGCAGACCTGGGCATCGACTCGGTGAAGCAGACCGAACTGCTCGCGCGGGTGGCCGAGCAGTACGGATTGCCGGAGCTGACGGCCGATTTCCGGATCGGTCGCTACGGAACGCTGGGGCGCATCGCGGATCTGGTGATCACGCACGGCTCCGGCGTGCCCGTCCCGGCGTAGGCCCCGCCCTCTCCCGTTTCCCGCGTACTCGCGTACTTCACGAAGGACCATCAATGTTCGATCTCCAGGGGAAGATCGCCCTCGTCACCGGTGGTGGCAAGGGCGTCGGACGGGTCATCGCGCGCAAGTTCGTCGAGCACGGGGCCACCGTCGTCATCAACTGTTTCCATTCACCGGACGCCGCCCGCGCCACGCAGGCCGAACTGCGGGCGGCGGGCGGCGAGGTCCACCTCGTCCGGGCCTCCGTGGCACGGCGCCCCCGGGTCGAGGAGATGTTCGAGCGGATCGGGGAACTGGTCGGCGGCATCGACATCCTGGTCAACAACGCCGCCTCGGGCGCGCTGCTCCCCCATGCCGACCTCGAGGAGCAGCATTGGCAACGGGCCTTCGACACCAACCTCAAGGGCAGCCTGTGGTGTTCGGAACTGGCCGCTCCCCTGATGGCCGCGCGGGGCGGCGGGTCGATCGTGAACCTCTCCTCGATCGGCGCGGGCCTGGTCATCGGCAACTACTTGTCGGTCGGCACGTCGAAGGCGGCGGTCGAGGCGCTGACCCGCTATCTCGCGGTCGAGCTCGCCCCGGACAACATCCGGGTCAACACGGCTTCGTGCAGCCTCATCGAGGGGGACGTCGCCCGGTTGTTCCCGCGCGCGGCGGAGATGCGGGACGTGACGGTCGCCGCGACCCCGCTCGGGAGGCTCGCGTCGGAGGCCGACCTCGCCAACGTCGTGCTGTTCCTGGCGTCGGAGGCGGCCGGGTGGGTGACCGGACAGGTCCTCCTCGCCGACGGCGGACTGTCCCTGGCCGGGTCGATCCTGTCTCCGCCGGGCGAGCCCGCCCGCAGGGTCGCGCCGGCGGCGGTCGCCGGCGGCGATGACGACGGCGGCGACCCTACGGACGACACCGACACCGTCGCAGCCGCCACCACCTACGACACCGCGGACGCCCCGGACGCCGCGAACACCCCGGACAGCGCGAACGCCCCGGGCACCCCGGACGGCACGAACACCACGGACCCCGACGCCCGAACCATCGCCATCGTGGGCATGGGCCTGGTGGTCCCCGGCGCCGACACCCCCGAGGAGTTCTGGCGGGTGCGCACCCGCGGGGACGTGGTGTTCTCCGAGCCGGGCGATCGATGGGACCTCACCTCCTTCCACTCCCCCGATCCCGACGCCGAGGACCGCACCTATTCGCGAGCCGGCGGCTACATCACGTCCGCCGCCCGACGACCGGACGACCCTGCGGAGGAGTTCACCGCGCACTGGTTGCGGCACGCGTTGCGTCAGGCCCTGGACGGCGTGGCGCGGCGCGAGGACGACCGCTGGTCGTTCGTGGTCGGCTACACGGCGGACGGCAGCCAGCACCTGGAGGAGGCGACGGTCGCGGCGGGGCTGCGCGGCCGGCTCCGCGACCTCCTCCCGGAGGACCGGCGCCGGGAATTGGGCGAACGACTCGACGACCTGATCCGGGAACGGCTCCCGCACGCGGGCCCATCGCCCGAGGAGTATCTGCCGCACCAGGTCGGCCATCGCGCGATGCGGGGACTGCTGCCCGCCGACACCGAGCCGCTGATGGTCGACACCGCGTGCTCGTCCTCGCTGTACGCGATCGACATCGGCGTCAAGAACCTGCTGTCCGGCACCAGCGACGTGGCCGCCTGCGGCGGGGCGTTCGGCCTGGGTCCGCGCGGCTCCACGCTGTTCGCCAAACTGCACGGCCTGTCCCGGAGCGGCCGGGTGCGGGCATTGGACAAGGACAGCGACGGCGTCCTGTTCTCGGACGGCGCCGGCGTGGTGATCCTCAAGACGCTGCGTCGGGCGCGGGCGGACGGGGATCGGATCCTGGGCGTGCTCGCCGGTATCGGGACGTCCTCCGACGGCAAGGGCAAGGCCGTGTACGCGCCCAGCGCCGACGGCCAGCGCCTGGCGGTGTCGCGGGCCCAGCGGGCCGCCGGGCTGACCGGGGCGGACATCGACTGGGTGGTCGCGCATGCCACCGGCACTCCCGCCGGTGATCTGGCGGAGTTCGACGCGCTGCGCGACACCATGGCCTCGAACCGCGATTGTCGGGTCACCTCGAACAAGTCGCTGATCGGCCATACCGGTTGGGCCGCCGGGGTGGTCTCGCTGATCGAGGTCCTGCTCGGCTTCGCGCACGAGCGCATCCCTGCGCAGTTCCGGTTCGACGAGCCGCCCGCGGAGTTCCGCATCGACTCCACCAACCTGGAGATCCCCACCTCCTCCCGTGCGTGGCCCGCCTCGGCGCACCGGCCCCGAACCGCGGCGGTCTCCGGGTTCGGATTCGGCGGCACCAACGCGCACCTGATCGTCCGCGACCGGCCGGCGACGACACCCGCCGGGCCCGCCCGTCGGGCCGAGGGGCGGCTCGCCGTCGTCGGCTGGAGCGCGGCCCTTCCCGGGGACCCGTCGCCGGCCGAGGTGCGGGCGTGGCTGCGCGGGGAGGGCCCGGAGCCCGCGGCCCGGTTCGGCGACAGCTTTCCGCTGCCGTCCGTCGCCGAGGTGCGCATCCCGCCGGCGACGCTGCGCACGATCGACCGCTGCCAGCTGATGATCCTGCGCTGTGTGGGTCGACTGCGGCCGGCGCTCGGTGACTTCTGGTCCTCGGTCCGCGACACCACCGGCGTGCTGGTGGGCCACCTGGGCCCCACGCGCAATGCCACGTCGTACGCGCTGCGGTGCTACCTCGACCATCTGGAACGCGTCGCGGCCGAGCATCCCGGGCTGGGCTCGGACCCGGATTTCAAGGCCGCGTTCGGGTCGTTCCGGGAGACGGTCCGGGCCCTGGTGCCGCCCGGGAACGAGAACTCGTTCCCGGGGATCATGCCCAACGTCATCGCGGCCAGGGTGGCCAACCACTTCGACTTCCACGGGCTCAATCTGACGGTCGACACCGGATTCTCGGGTGGCTTCGCGGCGGTGCGGCTGGCCGAGGAGTATCTGCGCTGGGGCGACCTCGATCTCGCCCTGGTGTGCGGGATCAACGGCAACAGCACGGCCGAGTTGCGGCACGTGCTGGGCGACGCCCTGGCCCGCTCGGGCGAGATCGGCGAGGGGGCCTTCATGCTCGCGCTCGCCCTCGAAACCAGGGCCCGGGCGGCGGGACTGCCGATCCTGGGCACCCTCGCCGCCGACGACGGCCGGGCCGGTCCCGACGAGGTGCCCGAGATCCGCTGCGATCCGACCCGCGCGCGGCGCAGCCACCTCGCGGGTGACGCGGCGCGGTCGTTGATCGAGGCGCTGGTCTCGCCGGCCCCGGTGACGGCGGTGTCCTGCGCGGATCCGCTGACCGGCCGGACCTCGCGCATGCTCGTCCGCGGCCCGGGCCGGCGGGAGCCGGCCGCTTCGCTGGTGCGGCGGCATGTGGTGCGTCTGGAGGCCGAGCCGTACGAGCGGGTGGGCGCGCCGATCCCGGCCCTGGGCGAGGAGACCCTGGTGCTGACCGACCGTGCCGACCTGGCGGCGGCCCTGGCGACGGCGGATCCGGGCGGCGCGATCGTGGTCTGCACGGATCCGTCGGCGCCGCGCGTCCCGGGGCGGCACGTCCTGGCCGAGGTCGACCCGGCGGCCCTGGACGCGCTGATCCGGCCGGTGCGCGACCGGATCCGGCACCTGCGGGTGGTGACCGATCTCGGCGACCCGGCCCGGGGCGTCACCGACGCGGCCCTGGGCCTGCACGACGCGCTGTTCCTGGCACTGCGCTCCCTGCACGGGCAACTGCGCGAGCGGCGCGGCACGTTCGCGACCCTGCTGCTCGGCGGCCTGCCCGAGGGCACCTTGCATCCGGTCTCGGGCCTGTTCACCGGCCTGGTCAAGAGCGCGGCGCTGGAGCTGGGCGGGGTGCGGTGCTGGGCGGTGGTGACCGGTTCATCGGCGCTCGACCCGGGCCTGGCCCGGCTGGCCGCCGAATCGTGCGCGCGCCACACACTGCCCGTGGTCGTCTACGACGGATCGCTGCGCAAGTGTTTCGTCCCCCGGCCCGCGCCGACCTCGCCGGCGGGCGCGCCGCTCCTGGACCGTTCCTCGGTCGTCGTCGGCGTCGGCGGCGCGCGCGGGATCACCGCCGAGACGCTGGTGGCGCTGGCCGAGTCGACGTCCGCCCGGATCTGGGTGCTCGGTTCCAATCCCCTGGACGCCCACCCTCCGGAGGTCTTCGCCGACGCCGGGGACGCCTTCGCCCGGCGCCGCCCGGAGTTCGTCCGGAGCGGGCTGCGCACCGACCCCGGTGTCTCGGTGGCCGAACTCGGCCGCCGCTTCGACCGACTGCTCCAGGCCCGGACGGCGCGCGCCAATCTGGACCGGATGGCCGCGCACAGCGGCGCGGACCGGGTCCGCTACCTCACCTGCGACGTGCGCGACCCGGCGGCGGTACGGCGGGCGTTCGCGACGATCCACGCGGCCGACGGCCGGATCGACCTGCTGGTCAACGGCGCCGGGCTCAATCGGGGTGCGTCGCTGGGCGACAAACGTTTCGAGGAGTTCCGGCGCATCCGCGACGTCAAGGTACGCGGCTACCGCAATCTCAAGCAGGCGCTCGCCGCGCACCCGCCGGCCGTGTGGTGCAACTTCGGCTCGCTGGTCGGTTTCACCGGTCAGGAGGGCGAGGCGGACTACGCCGCGGCGAACGATTTCCTGGCCTCGGCGGCGGGTTGGGCCAACCTCGCGGAGGGCGCGGACGAGTACACGATCGGCTGGACGTTGTGGCGCGACGTGGGCCTGGGGGCGGATCCGGTGACCGCCGCGTTCATGGCGCGCAGCGGCCAATTCAGCGGCATGGGCACGGGCGAGGGGGTCGGCCACTTCCTGGCCGAGCTGGGCCGGGCCCGGCACGAGCCGTCCGTGCTGCACATCGGCGACACCGAGCGGGCGGCGATCGAGGCCAGGATGCCGGGGTTGTTGCGCGCCGCCGAGGCCCTTCCCCCGGCGTTCGCGCCCGCCCCGGCCGCGGACTTCTACCTGGGACGCCGCGTGGTGGACGAACCCGACCGGCTGCTCGTCGAGCGCGAACTCGACCCGGAGACGGACGGATACCTGGCCGATCATCTCGTCGACGGCGTGCCGACCCTGCCCGGGACGCTGGTACCGGAGATCGCCGCGGAGGCCGCGCTGGCGCTGAGCCCCGGTTGGTGTGTGACGGCGCTGAGCGAACTGGGCTTCAGTACGTTCCTGCGGGTGTATCCGGGGCGCGCGAAGTCGCCCTTTCGGATCGACGCGCGCGTCCGGGCGCAGACCCCGGAGGAGCGTGTGGTCGCCGTCCGGGTGGTGTCGGACGTCCGCGCCCCGCAGGGCACGTTGCTCCGCGAGGACCGGTTGCACTTCGAGGCGACGGTGCACCTGCGGCGCGAGCCGATCGCCGCGCCGACGAGCGCGCGTTGGCCCGCGTCGGTCGGCGAGGTCGCGGTGCCGGACCCGTACCACGTACCGAACCCGGCGGTGCTGCTCACCGGCGCGTTCGTGTCCACGACGGACACGCGCGTGCACCCGTACGGGAATCGCGCGACGTTCGTGCTCCCGCCGGCGCGGCGCCATGCCGCGTTCGCGAGGTTCGTGCTGCCCGCGGTGCTGCTCGACGGGCTGGCCAGGGTGGCCGTGCTGACCCCGGGTCGGTTCGTTCCGCTGGCGGCGCCGGTCTCCGTACGGCGGATCGACGTCTTCGATCGCCGCAACGACGTCGAACTGGCGGACGCGTATCCGGAGGGCGTGGACCTGTACTGCACGCCCAAGGGCGTCGACCTGACCGATCCCGGGGTGGTCAACACGCTGAGCGCGGTCGCCCCGGACGGCCGGACGCTGCTGCGGATGACGGGGCTGCGCGGCGTCGTCCTGGGCTACCTGGACACCGTCGACGGCGGCTTTCGCAGCGTCGAACAGGTGCGGCGGGCGACGGCCGATCCGGGCGTGGCGGCGGCGCACGCGTGACACCCCGCCCGGCTCGCCCGATCCGCCCGGCGGCACTCCTCGACGCACGAGAAGACACGAGAAGAGAGGCAACTCCATGGCCAGTCGTTTCCTCGCGGGACTCTTCGCCCCGGTGACCGAAGAGGTGACCGCGTTCGACCTGCCGGTGACCGGGCGGATCCCGCCCGAGCTCAACGGCCGCTACCTGCGCAACGGCCCCAACGCGATGGGCCTGGAAGACCCCGACTCGTACCACTGGTTCCTCGGCAAGGGCATGGTGCACGGGATACGCCTGCGCGACGGCCGGGCCGAGTGGTACCGCAACCGCTGGATCAGGTCCGAGTCCGTCGCGAACACGCTGGGCGAGAAGTGGTCGGGCGGCCCGGTGTTCGCCGACATGGACTGGGCGCCCAACAACAACGTCATCGAGCACGCCGGCCGCACCATCACACTCGCGGAGGGCGGCGCGCGCCCCTACGAGATGTCCTACGACCTGGGGACGCTGGGGCCGTGCGACTTCGGCGGCCTGCCCGGCGGCTACACCGCGCACCCCAAGCGCGACCCGCGCACCGGCGAACTGCACGCCGTCTCCTACTTCCACGGTTGGAACCACGTGCAGCACATCGTGCTGGACCGGGGCGGACACATCGCGCGCACGGTGAACGTGCCGGTCTCGGACGGCCCGATGATGCACGACTTCGCGTTGACCGAGCGCTACGTGGTCATCTACGACCTGTCGATCACGTTCAGCGCGGACCTGGCCGTGAACGGCGCCCGCCTCCCGTACGCCTGGAACGACGCCCATCCCTCCAGGATCGGCCTGCTGCCGCGCGACGGCGGCGCGGACGAGGTGCGCTGGTTCGACGTCGAGCCGTGCTGGGTCTTCCACACGCTCAACGCGTACGACGACGCGGCCGGCCGGGTGGTGGTCGAGGTGGCGCGCTACCCGTGGATGCTGGACCAGGGTCGGCTCGACGAGATCCCGCCGACGGTTCTGGACCGGTGGACCATCGACCCGGCGGCCGGCACGCTGCGGCAGGACGTCATCGACGACCGCTCCCAGGAGTACCCCCGGGTGGACGAGCGGGTGGTCTCGCTGCCGCACCGGTACTCGTACACCGTGGTCGGCGAGGACATCTTCGGGGCCAAGGTCGGCGAGGTGATGCTCAAGCGCGACGCCCGCACGGAGACGACCGAAACGCGCTTGTTCCCCCGGGGCTCGGGGGTCGGCGAAGCGGTGTTCGTACCGACGCGCGCCGACTCCGCCGAGGACGACGGCTATCTGATGACCATCGTCTTCGACCCCGAACGCGGCGCCGCCGACCTGCTCCTGCTCTCCGCGCGGGACTTCACCGGACCCCCGGTCGCCGCCGTGCACCTTCCCGCGAAGGTCCCGCTGGGCTTCCACGGGAGCTGGATCCCGGACCCGGAGGACCACCGATGAACCCCGCTCCGCGGGCGGCCGAGACGGGTCTCGCCGCCCTGGTGGCCCGGTATCTCGCGGCCTGGAACGAACCCGATCCGCACACGCCTTCGCCGCCGGTCGAGGAGATCTGGACCGAGGACGGCAGCTACGACGACCCGGTGAGCGCCGCGGCCGGGTACCCGGCGATCCGCGCCCGGATCGCGGAGGTGCGCGAGCAGTTCCCCGGGATGGCGTTCACCGTCGTCGGGGAGATCGAGGCGCACCACGACGTCGCCCGCGTCTTCTGGGAGTTGGGCCTCCCCGGTGCGGCGCCCGTGCTGACCGGCATCGACGTCCTGGTGCTCGGCGGGGACGGGCGAATCCGCGCCGTCCACGGCTTCTTCGACCGGATGCCGAGCTGATCCGGTACCGCCCGGCGCGCCGCCGACGCACGACGCCTCGGCGGCGCGGGCCGGATCCCCCGCCGTGCGTCGGGGCGGGGGATCCGGCCTGATCGGCACTACGGCACCGTCAGGACGACCTTGCCGGTCACCCGCCCCGTGTCGCCCAGCATGTGGCCCTTGGCGGCGTCGGCGAGGGGGAACACGGCCTCCACGACCGGGCGCAGCGATCCGGCGTCGATCATGGCGGCGATCGCACGCATGCCTTCCCGGTCGGCTTCGACGAGGATCGGCCGCACCCGGACGCCCGCCGCGGCACGGGCCGCCCGGTCGGCCAGATCGTCGGGCAGTTGGGTCAGGGCGATCGTCACGAGTTGTCCGCCCGGTGCGAGCACGCCCAGCGACCGCGCGGCGGTGTCGCCGCCGATGGCGTCCAGCACGATGTCGACGGGTTCGATCGTGGTGAAGTCCCGCGTCCGGTAGTCGATCATCTCGTCGGCGCCGAGCGAGCGGACCACGTCGTGCTTGGCGGCGCTCGCCGTCCCGATGACGTGGGCGCCGCGCGCCTTGGCGATCTGGACCGCGAAATGGCCGACCCCGCCGGCGGCCGCGTGTACCAGCACCCGCTGACCGGGCCGCACGCCGGCGGTGTCGACGAGGGCCTGCCACGCGGTGAGCGCGGCCAGCGGCACGGCCGCGGCCCGGGTGTGGTCGAGGCTCTTCGGCTTGGCGGCCATCGCCCGCGCGGGGGCCACGACGTACTCGGCGAAGGCCCCGACCCCGGACGGGTACGGCAGCATGCCGAAGACCTCGTCGCCCGGCTCGTGCAGCGTCACCCCGATGCCGACCGCCTCGACCGTGCCCGAGACGTCCCAGCCCAGCACCAGCGGGAGCCGGTCCACGAAGCCGGCGAACCGGCGGTGCTTCCAGTCCGTCGGGTTCATGCCCGCCGCGTGTACCCGCACCAGGATCTCGGAGGGGCCCGGCGCCGGCC
The DNA here is from genome assembly GCF_003967355.1 of Embleya hyalina. GTDB lineage: Bacteria > Actinomycetota > Actinomycetes > Streptomycetales > Streptomycetaceae > Embleya > Embleya hyalina. The sequence goes on from NZ_BIFH01000055.1 coordinate 20,166, forward strand.
GGGGCAGTTCGATCTCGTGGACGACGTCGGGCCCGCCGTACACGTCCTGGCTCATCGCCTTCATGGTCGCCTTCATGGTGCTCTTCACATCCTGTGCGGTGGTGGCGTCCGTGCTTGTCATGCGCCCAGCATCTCCGGGATGCGACCAGGCAAAACAGTGGCCCGAAGGTCATCATGTGCAATGATCGGGCCATGACCATGGTCAGCGCATCACCCGCTTCCGCGCCGGTCTCGTGCATTCCCGAGCCGGTCTCGGACGAGCCCGCGCCGGTTCCGCACCGCGTCGTCGTCCTCGCCGTCGACGGCGTGATCCCGTTCGAGCTGAGTCTCGCCGCACGTCTGTTCGGGGCCGCCACGGACACCGCGAACCGGCCGCTGTACGACGTCGTGACCTGCTCGATCGACGGGCGCCCCGTGCGCACCGCGGCGGACTTCGCGATCACCGTCGAACACGACGCCGCGGTGCTCGCGAGTGCGGGTACGGTCGTCATCCCGGCGTCCGAACGATTCGCGGAGATCGTCGACGGCGCCGCGATGCCCGCACCGCTGGCCCGTGCGCTGCGGCTCATCCCGTCCGACGCCCGCATCGTCTCGATCTGCATCGCCACCTACGTACTGGCCGCCGCGGGCCTGCTCGACGGCCATCCGGCAACCACGCACTGGCTGCACGCGGAGCGCTTCGGCCACCTGTATCCGCAGGTCGGCGTGACCTCCGACGTGCTCTATGTGGACGCCGGCCGGGTCCTGACCTCGGCGGGCGCGGCCTCCGGGATCGACCTGCTCATGCATCTGATCCGGGTCGACCACGGCAGCGCGGTCGCCAACCTGGTGGCCCGCCGCTGCGTCGTGCCACCACAGCGCGAGGGCGGCCAGGCGCAATACGTCGAACGCCCCGTTCCCCCGACCGCCGACACCGGCACATCCGCCACCCGGGCATGGGCCCTGGAACGGCTGCACGAACCGCTGTCGCTGGAAGACCTCGCCCGGCACGCGGGCATGAGCCGCCGCACCTTCACCCGCCGCTTCCGAGCCGAGGTGGGGCAGAGCCCCGGCCAGTGGCTCACCCGGCAACGCGTCGACCTGGCACGGGAGTTGCTGGAAACCAGCGACCTGTCGGTGTCCCGGATCGCCGAACGCGCCGGCTTCGGCACCGACGTGTCCCTACGACAACACCTGTACACCGCGATCGGCGTCTCCCCGGGCACCTACCGACGAACATTCCGAGCCTGAGCCGACCGGCGCGTCCTCGGCACGCCGCCGCTTCACCGGGCGCGGGCCACCCGCAGCAGGATCACGTCGTAGTACGAGTAGGTGTTGAGGTCGTCCATGACGATGAGCTCCACGACGAAGTCCGGCCGCCGCCACAGGGCCGTGCGGTCGCTCTGCTCATCGGGCCCCTCCTCGTCCGGCTCGCCCAGTTCGGCGACCACCAGGGCACGGAGTCGGACGTACTCCGCTTCGAAGGCTTCGCGCCGGGCGTCGGGGAACCGGACCCATGCGGAGCCGTAGTCCCCGTCGAGCTCGTCCTCCTCGTCCTCCTCGTCGTCCTCGTCCTCTTCGTCCTCGTCCCGACCGGTCGGCGGCCAAAAAAGCGCACACGGAAGCCGCACCCCGACGATGTCCGGCCGCCCGGAGTCGTCCGCGGACTCCAACTCCAGCCGGTGGCCGATCCCGTCATCGGAACCGGTGACGACATGCGGGGCACAGGCCCCGCCGAACCAGTCCAGGACCTCGCCGGGCCGCATCCAGCCATGGTCGACGAAGCGCTGCTCCACGGCCGCCCGCTCCCACGGGGACTCGGCCAGGCGGAGCATACGTTCGACCCACGTTCGGTTGATCTCCAGACTCTTCAGCGCCATGCGCGGACGCTAGCGATCCGTTCCGACCGCCACAAGCCCGTATCACGGGCTCCCGTTCCGGCGGCACGGGGAACCCGGCCGCACCACAGGGTGGTTGCCTCGCCGACGGCGACGCCCCCGGGCCGTCCGGTCTGTCGGCGGTGCGAGGTTCGCCCGGTGGAGGTACCGAATAGTGCGTACTTCCGCGCGGGGCGGTCGCGATCTACGGTCGCAGGGATCAATCGGTCGAACGAAACCGGCCGACCACCGCGCCGTCTGCCGCCGTGGTCGCTCGGCGTTTTGGTACGAGAGGGAACAGCACATGAGGATCGGCGTACTGGGCACGGGCGAGGTCGGACGACGGCTCGCCGGCAAGCTCGCCTCACTGGGTCATGACGTCACGCTCGGCTCCAGGACCGCGGACAACGCCGAGGCCAAGCGGTGGGCGGCGGAGAACGGCGGCGCACACGGCACCTTCGCCGACGCGGCCCGCGCCGGCGAACTCGTGGTGAACGCGACCGGCGGCCTGGTCTCGGCGGCCGTGCTGGCGGCGGCGGGGGCCGACAATCTGCGCGGCAAGATCCTCGTCGACGTGTCCAACGCACTGGACTTCTCCGAGGGGTTCCCGCCCAAGGTCGTCACCCCGGACGGTGGCAGCCTCGCCGAGCACCTGCAGAAGGCGTTCCCCGACACCCGGATCGTCAAGACCCTCAACACGATGAACAACACGGTCATGGTCGAGCCCGGTCTCGTCCCCGGCCCGCACAACGTATTCCTCAGCGGCAACGACGAGGCCGCCAAGGCCGAAGTGGCGGCCCTGCTGGGCTCCTTCGGCTGGACCCCCGACCGGATCATCGACCTCGGCGACCTGTCCAGCGCCCGTGCGACGGAACTCCTGATGCCGCTGTGGCTGCGCCTGTACGGGGTCCTGGGCCCGGTCGACTTCAACTTCTCGATCGCCGTCGCCCCCGGTGGACCGGCGGGGGACGGGGGGTGACGTCGATGCTCATGTGGGAACGGGGGCCGGGTTTCGTGTCGGGTGGTGGTGGGAGACTGGCTCGATGATCAGGCAAGGATCCTCCCCGCGGCCGTTCATCGCGACGTTGGACGCGTACGATCTCGGGTCGGGCTCGGGGGGCGTTCATCGTGGGCTGCCCTCGTCCACCGTGTCGATCACCATTCCCGAGGCCGACTTTCTCGAGGTCGGGTGGGTCTCACGGGCGGACTCGCGCAGTCGCCACCGCGCCGTGGTGGCCGGCTTGCACTTGGACGCGGCCGAGCTGCGGCAGCGAGGATGCACACGTGGTGTGTACGTGACGCTCGACCCGCCGGCTGTCGGGGCGCTGCTGGGGCTGCCCGCGTCGGCTCTGGCCGGACACGTCGTCGATCTCGCCGACGTCGTGCCCGCGCTCGCGGATCTCCCGGAGCGGCTGGCGGGCTGCCGGACCTGGCCGCAGCGTCGCGCGCTGGTCGAACGGTCCCTGCTGGCCGGCCCGGCACGGCACGGTGAGCGCGACAACGCGTCCGAGCTGCGCGCGATGCTCGCCGCCCTGGCCCGCACCGCCCGGGTGGACGAGGCCGCCCGGCGGCTCGGATGTTCCAGGCGGCACCTGAGCAGCAGGGTTCGTGCGGAGTGCGGGGTGACGCCGAAGGAGTACCAGCGTCTGGTCCGCTTCGAGACCGCCCGACGCCGGCTCGCGGCCGTCGGCACCGCGGGGGCCGGTCTGGCGGACGTGGCCGCCGCGTCGGGGTTTGCCGATCAGGCGCACCTCTCCCGGGAGTGGCGGGCGATGTCCGGGTACACGCCCACCGAGTGGCTGCGTGCCGAGGGCCCGTCCGCCCGGTAGCCGTCGGCCCACGACCGGTCCTTCGGCGAGCCGACCGCGTCCGGTCGACCTTCGGTCGGTCCGATCCCGGGCCCGGGGCCGATCCCAAATGTTCAAGACCGGGCCGCCGCCCCGCCGCATGATCGGTACATGACAAAGACCCGGATCCTTCCTCGCCTGATCGTGTCCGACCCCGACCGCGCGTCGGCCTTCTATCGGGATGTCCTCGGCGCCGAGGAGGTGTTTCGTGCGCCGGGCGACGACGGCCGCCCCACCGTGGTGGAGCTCCGTCTCGGCGGGTCTTCGTTCCGGGTCTCCCCCGCCGTTTCGGCCTGGGGGTGGGCATCACCACGTGATCTGGGCGGCTCGCCGGTCCTGCTGGAGATCGACGTCGACAACCCCGACGAGGTCGGCGAACGCATGACCGCGCACGGCGCCGAGGTGGTCGTGGCCATCGAGAACCGCCCGTACGGAAAACGCTCGGGCCGCATCCGTGACCCGTTCGACCATCTGTGGATCATCACCGGGGAGCCCGACTTCGGCGTGTGACGCGGCGCTACTCGTCGTCGGGCCGTTCCTTCGGGTGAACCGGGCGGAGGTGGATGCGCTCGCCCTGTTTGCCGAAGAGGCTGAGCAGTTCGACGCCGCCGCGGCCCGCGGCGCCGAACCAGTGCGGGATCCGGCAGTCGAACTCGGCGGCCTCGCCGGCGCCCAGGGTGAAATCCCGGCTGCCCAGCCGGATGCGGAGTTGTCCGCTGAGCACGTAGAGCCATTCGTATCCCGCGTGGGTGCGCAGGTGGGGCTGTTCGTCGTGCGCGGGGATGGTCATCTTGTAGGCGCGCGGTTCGCCCTGCCGGCGCGACAGCGGGATCAGCACCCGGCCGTTCTTCCGGGCGGGGTGCTGCGGCACTCGGGGGTCGACGATCCGCGGCGCGGCGACGATCTCGTCCAGTGGCACGTCGAGCGCCACGGTGATCGGCAGGAGCAGTTCGAGGCCGGGTTTGCGCTGCCCGGATTCCAGGCGGGAGAGCGTACTGGTCGAGATGCCGGTGGCGCGGGCGAGGGCGGCCAGACTGACGTTCCTCTTCTCGCGGGCGCGGCGCAGCCGTGGGGCGATCTGCTCGATCACGGCGCCGATGGTGGGCTGTTCGTCCATGGGGGCAGTCAAACAAGGCGTCCCGGAATCGGCAACGTTGTTTGTCGTTTCCGGGAGGTTGTTCGGATGCTCCCGGTGGAGGTGATCCGCATGGACACGACAACGACACACGGATCGAATGGCTCGACGGGTTCGACGGGTTCCACGCCGGATTCGACACCGGGGGCGGCTCCGGGGGCGGCGATGGCGGCCCGCGAGCGGTCGTCGCGGCGTCTGCCCGCCGGGGTGTATCTGCTCGGGTTTTGCCTGTTCGCGATGGGAAGCGCGGAATTCCTGCTGGCCGGCGTGTTGCCGGCGATGGCCGACGACCTGGATGTGTCGCTGTCCTCGGCCGGGTTTCTGATCACCGCGTTCGCGCTGGGTGTCGTGATCGGCGGGCCGCCGCTCGCCGTCCTCGGTCTGCGTTGGCCGCGGCGGACCGCGCTGGTGGCGACCCAGGCCGTGTTCGCGATCGGCATCGTCGTCGGACTGCTGGGCAACTACCAGGTTCTGCTGGTGAGTCGGGTGGTGTCGGGGGTGGCCTACGCGGGCTTCTTCGCCGTCGCGTCGGTGACCGCGATCGGCCTGGTCACGCCGGAGCGCAACGCCCGCGCGTCCGGGGTCGTGGTGAGCGGGCTCAGCGTGGCCATGGTCGCCGGTGGTCCCGCGGGCACGCTGATCGGTCACTTCACCCAGTGGCGCGGCGGGTTCTGGGGCGTCGTCGTGCTGACGATCGCCGGGGCCGTCGGGTGTCTCGTGGGGCTGCCCGCCGACGACCGGCGCGCCGGACACGCCGTCGGGCCGCGTGTGTCGCGCGAGTTCGCCACCATGCGGAATCCGCTGCTCTGGGGCATCTATGCGATCACCGTGCTGACCACGGCGGCGTACATGATCACGTTCAACTACCTGGCGGCGATGCTCACCGATGTCACGGGGGTGCCCGAGGTCTGGATTCCGGCGGTGCTCGCGCTGTTCGGCGTGGGCGCCTTCGTCGGCCTGTCGATCGGTGGTCGCATCTCCGATCGACGCCCGCATCTCGCGCTCCTCGCCGGTGCCTCGGCGATCGTGGTCCTGTCGGTGGTGATGGTCGTCGCGCTGCGGGCGGCCTGGGCGGTGGTGCCCACGGTGCTCCTGCTCGGCATCGCCGCGTTCGTGCCGAACCCCGCCGTGTACGGGCGCGTCTTCGCGATCGCGGCCGAGGCGCCGACGCTCGCCGGAGCCGGCACCGTATCGGCGTTCCAATTCGGCATCAGCGTCACCCCCGCCCTCGCCGCCGTGTCGTTCGGCCAGGGGGCCACGCTCACCTCGCTGTGCCTGATCGGCGCCGCCCTCGCGGCGACCGCCATCCCGCTCGTTCTCGTCGACCGGTCCCGCCGGGAGGCCGCGCGGGGCGACCGCGACGTCCGCTCCCCGGACCGAGGGGCGATACCGGTGAAACGTTGATCGACGTCGCGGCGTCGGCGTGGGCGTGGGCGTGGACGCGCCCCGCCCCACCACGTCGCGGACGCCACCCCAACCGCGGCGTTCCCGGCCCCGAGGACACGCGCGTTCGGCGGCGTCTCCATAATGTCGCCGTGACCCTCCCCATCCCCGAGCCGGCGCCCGTCGCGGCGTCCTCGGCACCGGCCGCCCCGGTGGAGTCCACCGTGCGGGTGTCCACGCTGGAGCTGTTCTTCGACCTGGTCTTCGTGTTCACGGTGACCCAGTTGACCGCCGCGATCGCGCACGAGTTGAACCCGACCGGGATCACCCGGGTGGTGCTCATGCTGGCGCTGATCTGGTGGATGTACAGCGGCTACGTGTGGTTGACCAATACCGTGCCGCCGACCACGGCCCTGCGGCGCACCCTGCTGATGGTGGGGATGGCGGGCTTCCTCGTGGTCGCGCTGGCCGTTCCGCACGCCTTCGACGGGTCCGGGGAGGCGTTCGGATTCGGGTACCTGATGGTGGCCGGCGTGCACTTCGCGATGTTCCTGGCCTCGGGCGGCACCCGGCAGGCGTTCGTACGGATCGCCCCGTTCAACGTCTCCAGTACCGCGTTGATCGTGGTCGGCGGCTTCCTCGACACCGACGCGCAACTCGCGGCGTGGGCCGCCGCGGTGGTCGTGCAGATCGTCACACCCTACGTCGCGGGCAACGACGGCTTCCGGTTGAGCGTTCCGCACTTCGTGGAACGGCACGGTCTGGTGGTCATCGTGGCGCTGGGCGAGTCGGTGATCGCGATCGGCGTCGGCGCGCAGGATCTCGCGCTGAACGCGACCCTGATCGCGACGGCGGCGGCGACCCTGACGGTGTGCTTCGCCATCTGGTGGGCGTACTTCGGCGCCGAGGACGACGAGCACGCCGTCGCGGTCCTGGAGCGGATGGAACCCAGGGCACGCAATCTGCGCGCGCTCAACGTCTACGGGTACGTGCACTACGGGCTGCTGCTCGGCATGCTGCTGTTCGCGGCCGGCGTCAAGGGCGCGATGGCGCATCCCTCGGACCGCCTCGACACCGTCCACGCCGGCACCCTGGTGGGCGGACTCGCGCTCTTCCTCGCCTCGGTCGTGGCCACCCGTCGCACCTTCGGCATCACCCCGAACGGCTACCGGATCGGCGCCGTGCTGACCCTGCTCGCGACCGTCCCGATCGGCCGCTTCGGCTCGGCCCTGGCCCAGATCGCCACCATCGCCGCGATCCTGATCGTGTGCGGCACGCTGGAGACCCGCCATCGACACCGACACCCGGGTCCGCCGGACACGCACACCGGGTCCGTGAAGGCGGTTCGGCCCCGGTAACCGCGTCCCGGGAACTCGGGACGGCGGGCCGGGCGTTGCGACCATGAACCGGATCGTGCCCACGTCGACGTGGGAGCGGCGCAGACCGAGGAGGGCGCGATGACCCGGCGACACGTCGCCGTCCGTCCTCCCCGCGCCGGCTCTCGCGATACTCGTCGTCGCGGCGCGCATCCCTCCGCCCGCACCTCGCGCTTCCGGCGCAACGGATGGCTCGGGGCGTTGCTCGCCGTCGCCCTCGCGCTGCTCGGCGCGTTGGCCGCGCCCGCGTCCGCCCGCGCGGCCGGCGCACCCGATCCCGACCGCACCGCCTCCGTCTCCGCGCACACCGTCGCCGATCCGGGGCACGTGCGCGACGTCGCCGACGAGGCGACCCGCGACGTGCGACGCGGCCCGCCGGCCCCGCTCGCGGCCCGTGACCTCCACGACGAGCGGCACCACCTCCACCACCCCCACGACGCCGCGCTCACCGGCCGCGCCGTCGCGCTCCCACCACCCGCGGGGCATCGAACCTCCGCGCTCGGCGCCGACGCCGATCCCTCGCCGCGCCGTTTCGTGCTCCCGCCGGGCCGCGCTCCACCGTCTCCCCGGGCTCCAGACCTTCCCTGAGTCCGATCGCCGCGCGCCGACCACCGGCCGCGGTGTATCCGTGGAGACCATCCTTGCCACGTGCCACCAAGGTGCGGGCGTTGTTCGCCCTCGCCATCCTCGCCATGTCCACCTACATCGCCGCCACCGTGCCGCCGCGCCTGGGCCTCGACCTGCGCGGCGGTACCCAGATCGTGCTGGAGACCCGGGACTCGCCGACCGCGAAAGCCGACCGTGACGCGACCGATCGAACCCTGGAGGTGCTGCGTCGTCGCGTCGACGCGCTCGGCGTCTCCGAACCCACCCTGGTCCGCTCGGGCGAGCGACGCATCATCGTCGAACTCCCCGGGGTACAGGACCCGCGCCGCGCCGCCGAGGTGCTCGGCCGTACCGCGCAACTCACCGTTCATCCCGTTCTCGACATCGTCGACACGACCGGTGCCGAGACCCGAAAGGCATCCGGTGCCGAAGGACGACGAATCCTGCCGGACGAGTCCGGCCGGATGCTCGAACTGGACGCGTCGCGGATGACCGGAGCCGACGTCGACCGCGCCCGGGCGCTCCTGGATCCGGCCGGCGGCGGCTGGCACGTCACGCTCGACCTGCGCGGCCGGGGCGAACGAGCCTGGGCCGACGTCACCGCGGACGCCGCGTGCGCACCGTCGGGAAGCCCCGCGCGGCGCGTGGCGATCGTCCTGGACGGCAGGGTCGTCTCCTCGCCCCGGGTCGAGCAGTCGGTGCGCTGCGGCACCGGAATCGTCGGCGGATCCACCCGCATCACCGGCGACTTCGACAAACGTGAGGCGCGCGAGTTGGCACTGCTGATCAACGGCGGCGCGCTGCCGGTGCCGGTCGAGACGGTCGAACACCGCACCGTGGGACCCACGCTGGGCGAACGGGCCATCGAGGCCGCCATGTGGGCCGCGATCGTCGGCGCCACGCTGACCGCGCTGTTCATCGTGTGCGTGTACCGCCTGCTCGGCGTCCTCGCCGCGCTGGCCCTGGTCGGCTACGGGGTGATCGCGTACGCCGCCCTGGTCGGCGTCGGCGCCACCCTCACCCTGCCCGGATTGGCCGGATTCGTACTGGCCGTCGGGATGGCGATCGACGCCAACGTGCTGGTGTTCGAACGGGCCCGTGAGGAATACCTGGCGCGAACCGCGCCGGCGCTGCGTCCGTCCCTGACCCGGGGTTTCCGCAACGCGTTCGGCGCCGTCGCCGACTCCAACGTCACCACCCTGATCGCCGCCGGTCTGCTGTTCTTCCTGGCCACCGGCCCGGTGCGCGGGTTCGGGGTGACGCTGGGCATCGGCGTGCTGGCGTCGATGGTCAGCGCGCTGGTGCTCACCCGGGTCCTGGCCGAGTTCGCCGTGACCCGGGCGGCGGTACGGCGCCGGCCCCGGATCAGCGGCATCGCGCACGCGGGCCGGGTGCGCGAGTGGCTGGCCGAGCGCGATCCGAACCTCATGCGGCATCGCCGGCGCATGACGGCCGTATCCGCCGTGCTCGCCCTGGGCCTGGCGGTCTCCGGCGTCGCGGTGCGCGGAGTCGACTTCGGCGTGGAATTCACCGGTGGCCGGCTCGTCGAGTACGCGACCACGCAGGCCGTCGATCCGGACCGGGCCCGGGCGGCGCTCGCCGACGCCGGGTTCCCCAAGGCCGTCGTACAGGCCTCGGGCGATCGCGAACTCACCGTACGCACGGGCAAGCCGACCGAGGCGGAGGAGGCCCGGATCACCGCGACGGTCGTCGACCTCGGGCACGGCGCGGAGAAGGTGCGCGACGAGTTCATCGGGCCGAGCCTGGGGAGGGAGTTGCGGCTCAAGGCCACGATCGCCCTCGGGGTGGCGCTCGCCGCCCAGATGGCATACCTCGCGGTGCGGTTCCGCTGGACCTTCGGGGTGGCCGCGGTCGTCGCCATGGCGCACGACGTGCTGATCGTGGTGGGCGCCTTCGCGTGGCTGGGACGCACCGTCGACGCGGTGTTCCTGGCCGCGCTGCTCACCGTGATCGGCTACTCGGTCAACGACTCCGTCGTCGTCTTCGACCGGATCCGCGAACTGCGCCGCGCGCCCGGTGGGCGCCCGCTCGCCCGGATCGCCGACACGGCGGTGTTCCAGACCCTGCCGCGCACGGTCAACACCGGTTCCGGCGCGTTGTTCGTGCTGATCGCACTGGCGGTGCTGGGCGGCGACTCACTGGCCGACTTCGCACTGGCGCTGCTGATCGGCGTGATCGCCGGCACCGTCTCGACGGTAACCGTCGCCGCGCCTGTGGCGGTCGCCTTGGAGTCGCGCACGACACCTACGCCACCACGCACCCCGCGACCCCGACCCGCACCCGCCCACCACAGTGCGCGCACCCCCCGCCCCAGCCACACCCCACACGACAACGGCGCCCGCCTCTGACCCGCGACCGCCCCGCCCCCACCGACGAACACGTCGCCCGCCCCGTCCACCGGGCGGCGCCGAGGAGGGCCGCACGGCCCTCCTCGGGCGTGCTCACGACGCCGGGGTCCGTCCGCCGGACGGGCCCCGGCCGATCAACGCGACCGCGTCGCCGAGCAGGGCGATCTCGCGGGTGGTCGGGTTGGGGTCGGCGCGGCGGAACCGTACCGCGTGGTCCAGCGCGTCGGGAGGCACCGTATCGACGGCGGTCAGGAACGCGGTGAGGAGTTCGGCGGCGAGCGCGGCCTCCTCCCGGGCGGGGTCGACGGCGACCTGGGCCAGGATCAGCGCGGACACGGCGACGTCGAACTCGGGCCGGCCGTCTCGGGAGTTGCGCCAGTCGATGACCACCGGCCCGCGCGCTTCGAGCATGATGTTCGCCGGGTGCAGATCCAGGTGCACCGGATGCGCCCCCGACCTGCCCGGGATCCGTGGCGGCAGTGCGTGCAGGCGGGCGAGCAGGCCGGCCAGGAGTTCCGCCGCCGCCGGCGCGGTGATCTCCCCGCCGGCCAGCGCCTGCAGCATGGTCGGGCCGGTGAGTCGTTCGAGGACCAGATCGCGGCCCTCGGCCGAGTGGACCCGCGGCACGGGAAATCCCAACCCGCCCACGTGGGCCATCATCACGGCCTCGGCGGCCACGTCGCCTCCGTCCCGATAGCGGCGCAGGACGCGGCGCGCGTCGAGCGCGAAGACATCGGCGTCTCGGCCGGTCGCCAACACCACGAGGTCGGTCACAGCGCGACTGTACTGTCGTGCGCCCGATCCCGCGCACGGCTTCGGCGTGACGGAAGCGCCGCCGTCACCCTTGGGTGTGTGCGGCCGTGGCGGCCAAGTCGCCCACCCTGCGGGCGATTTCGGGCCACAGGGCGGCGGGGAGGTCGTGGCCGACGCCGGGATGGGTGACCAGGCGGGCGCCGTGGACGGCCTTGGCGGTGGCGCGGCCCGCGCCGACGCGCAGGATCGGGTCCTGCTCCCCGTGCAGGACCAGTGTGGGTCGGCGCAGTTCCGCGAGTTTGGATCCGTGCCATTGGGCGCCGATCTGACGGCTCTGCGCCTTGGTGTCACGCGGGCCGCCGTCCACGTCGGCCTCGACCCACGCACGGGCCGCGGCTTCGTCGAACGGGTAGCCCGGTGAGGCGATTGCGCGCCAGACGGTGAGGGCGGCCTCGATGTCGCCCTCACGACCCTCGGGGAACTTGGTACGGGCGAGCCGGGCCAGCAGCCCGAAGCGCAGGTGGCGCAGGACGCGCAGGCCGGAGACGTCGCTGGGGAGGGCCGCCGACGAGGTGACGCTGAGCACCCGGTCGGGGTGGCGCAGCGCGATGCGCTGCGCGATCACTCCGCCCAGGGAGTGGCCGAAGACGTGGGCCCGTGCCCAGCCGAGTTCGTCCAGCACGGCGATGGCGTCGTCGGTCATGTCCTCGGAGGTATAGGCGTCGCCGCGTTTGCCGAACAGGGCTTTGAACGGGTTGGTGGTGGCGGTGTCGGGCATCCGGGTCGACTGGCCGGCGTCGCGCTGGTCGTAGCGGGCCACGGCGAATCCGGCGTCGGCCAATGCCCGGCACAGTCCGAGCGGCCACCAGAAGCGGGCGGTGGCCAGGCCCATGACGAGCAGCAGCGGTTCGCCCTCGGAGCCCTCCAGTCGGTCGAAGGCCACCTGCACGTCGCCGTTGTGCGCGTACCGGGTCGGGGTCCAGTCCTGTTGCGGCCGGCTCGGGGGCATGTCGACTTCCTTCCATTTACTGCGATCGATGTTCGCAGTCCAGGTGTGCCCTAAGGTACTGCATACATCGTTCGCAGAACAGGAGGGGCCATGACCGAGCCGCCCGCCCACAGCATCTGGCTGCGCCCCGAGCGCGCCGCACGCGGCCCCGTGCCGACGTTCGACCGCGATCGCATCGCCGCCGCCGGCGTCGCCCTCGCCGACACCGACGGCCTGCCCGCCGTCACCATGCGCGCGGTGGCGGACGCCCTCGGGGCCGGACCGGCGTCCCTCTATCGCTATGTGGCCACGCGTGACGAACTCCTCGAGTTGATGATCGACCGGGTCAACGGCGAGATCTCCTACACCGAACTCGGCTCCGGAGTCTGGCTCGACGACCTACTCGCCCTCGCCCGGCAGAGCAGGAGCGTCCACCTCGCACACCCGTGGCTGCTCGACGCCACCGCCACCGGAACCCCGGTCGGACCGCACGCGGTCACCTACCTGGAGCACGCCCTCACCGCGCTCGCCGACCTCGACGCGGCTCCCCGTACCAAGCTGGAAGCCATCGCGATCCTCAACGCCGTCATCGCCGCCCTGACCCGCGCCGAGGTGACCCGACGTCTCACCGGGCAGACCATCCCCCAGTGGCAACGGGCCCAGGCGGAATACCTCACCCGGATCGCCACGGCGGGCCGACACCCGCACCTCGCCGCCGCCCTGGCCGGACAGACCCCCGGGAGCGAGGACTCGACGGAGGCGCTCTTCGACCGCATCGTCACCCGCGTACTGACCGGACTCCTGGGCCCCGACGACCTCGCGACGCCACCGCGGTCGTAGCCGTTCGGCGCGCGGTGGTGGTGCCGTGCGTGCGTGCCGGCCCTTCGGGCGGGTTCCGCCCGTTCACACATCCGGGTGTTTCGTGGCCAGGTGGTAGCGACCGGAGTGGAAGACCAGGGGTTCCCCGCCGGGTGCCTCGTAGTGTTCGACCTCGCCGATCATCACGACGTGGTCGCCGGCGTCCACGAACTGCACCGTCCGGCACTGGAAGCGGGCAACGACCCCTTCCAGCAAGGGAGTTCCGGCGATGCCGTCGGTGGTGGGAGTGTCCGCGAACTTGTCCTCGGCCGGGGTGGCGAACCGGCTGGAGAGCTGGTGCTGGTCGGCGGCCAGCACATGGACCGCGAAGTGCGTGGCCGACCTGAAGTGGGGCAGGCTCGGCGCGTTCGCACCGGGACACCACAGCACCAGGGGCGGGTCCAGCGACACCGAGGTGAAGGAGTTCGCCGTCATCGCCACCCGGTGGCCGTCCGCGCCTCGGGCGGTGACCACGGTGACGCCGGTCGCGTACTGCCCGAAGGCCCGGCGCAGCGGATTCCCGGGCGGCCGCGCACCGGCCGGCCCCGGGCCGCCCTGCCCCCCGCCGACGACGGCCACGCCCGTCACGCGCCGCTCCCCACGGTCGTCGCCGCCTCGGCGCCCACCCGAACCGCCTCCGCCGTACCCGCGGACACCGCGGCGGCGTCGAGGTAGACCCGAGCCGCGTCCGGGTCCATGAACCAGTGGAAGAAGTCGCGCGGATCGTCGAAGCCGTTGGCGAAACGGTGGGCGATCCGGGAGTCGCCGGCCGCCGCGCCCAGGAGTTGGAGCGCGTGCTCGGGCGGCGCGCCCAGCATGGCGTTGGTCCACGCCGCGACGTACTGCGCGTAGTCCCAGTACCGTTCGAACGTCCCCTGCAGGAAGGCGCGGTCGAAGGGCTGCTCGCCGTGCTCCAGGATGCTCGCCAGGTACGAGGCCGCGCACTTGCTCGCGTTGTTGGAACCCTGCCCGGTGATCGGGTCGTTGAGCACCACGACGTCGGCCATCCCCAGGACGAGCGCGCCGGACGGGAGTTGCCCGACGGGCCTCCGCACCGTGGGCGGGAAACGCCCGGCCAGCACGCCGTTGGGGTCGGTCGGCGCGACGTCGGCGCAGCGCTCCGCCTCCCAGGGCAGATGGGTACGCAGGATCCGCAGGGAGCGCTCGACGTGCTCCTCGGTCGAGGAGACGTCCGCCCAGCAGTCGAGCGGGCCGCCGGGAACACCCTCGAAGACCATGATGTCGCACGGTCCGGTGGTGGTCAGCGCCGGGAAGGTGAAGTATTCGCCGACGCCGGGAATCAGGTTGAAGGCGACTGCGGAGTAGTCGTCCCTGGGGGTCATCCCGGTGACGTAGGTCAGTGCCAGGGCGCGCTGCGGCCGGTCGAACGTCGAGCGCTCGGCGTCCCGTTCGAACAGGCCGGCGATCCTGCCCTTGCCCGCGGCGACGATCACCAGGTCGGACCCGCGAGCGTAGGACTCCAGGTCGGTCACATCCGCCTCGCGCAGTTCGATCCGGCCGCCGCGCCGCTCGAATTCCGCCAGCCAGGCCGGCATCTTGACCCGCTGGTCGACCGAGCGGGCGCCGGCGTCCAGCCGCGAGGCCCAGGAGATCGCGGTACCCCCGCGACCGTCCGGTACGACGAACGAGATGCCCTCCACGGGGGGACAGTCGCGGTCCCACAGGTTCAGGCCCAGGTTGTGTTCGTGGGCGAGCGCGGTGCCGAACATGCACTGGCTGGACATGATGCGACCGTCGCGGATCTGCTCCGCGGTGCGGTCGGTCACCAGGGTCACGCGGTAGCCGTGCGTCAGCAGTCCGATGCCGAGCTGGAGGCCGGCCTGTCCGGCCCCGATGATGGTGATGTCGCGCATGGGCGTGTTCCTCCGGTCGTGACGGTCCTGATTACTGCGTGGGTACGGCTCGATCACTGCCTGGTCGTTGTCCGGTCACTGCCTGGTCGTTCCCGGCTGCTTCCGGTCACCGTCCGATTCCGCCGGATCACCGCCTGATCACTGGGCGAGTTTCGCGATCGCGGGAACGAGACCTTCGGGGCCGATGGCCGAGTAACCGCCGTCGACGGCCCAGTCCGCGCCGGTGACGAAGGACGCCTCGTCGGAGCAGAGGAAGACGACCACGCGGGCGACCTCCTCGGGGTCGCCGACCCGACCGAGGGGGTGGAAGGGCGCGGCGACGCGGTCCGTCCTGGCCCGGTCGCCGTCGGTGAGCGAGTCCATGATCTTCGACCAGGTCCAACCGGGACTCACCGAGTTGACCCGGATGTTGTCGCCGGCCAGGTCCACCGCCATGTTGCGGGTCAACTGCATCAGGGCGGCCTTGCTCACCGGGTAGAGCCAGCGCCCGGGCTGGGCGACCCGCCCGGAGATGGAGGTGAAGTTCACGATGGCCCCGCCGCCCTGCGCGAGCAGATGCGGATGTACGGCCCGGGCCAGCAGCGCCGCGCTCGCCACGTTCACGTCGAGGGCCGTGTGCCACTGGTCGCGGGTCGAGGCGAAACCGTCGTCGACGTACGAACAGGCCAGGTTCACCAGCACGTCCAACCGGCCGTACGCGTCGACCGCGCGGGCCACACAGTCGGCGACCTGCGCGTCGTCGGTGATGTCGGTGCGCAGGAACAGAACACCCGAGTCCATTTCGTCCGCCAATTCGCGGCCGCCGTCCTCGTCGATATCCGCGACGACCACATTCGCCCCCGCCGCGCGGAATGCGCGAACGACCGCTTTCCCGATAATCGTCGACCCGCCGGTAATGAGCGCGGTCTTGACCGACAATCCACTCATGCTGTCTCCTGTGTCCTTGCCGGGAGTTGTCGAAAAATTAGGTGCGGGGCCCTGGGCCTGCCATCCGCAACACGCTGCTCCCTGTCCGGATCGCGCTCTCGGCTGGAGGTCGGGATGGTCGACGCTCAACTCCCGCTCGACGCACGGCTCTCACCCGACGCGTCGCTCGCCCACGACGCACGGCTCGCGCCCGACGTACCACGCCCGCCCGACGCGCGGCTCTCGCCCGACGTCCGGATCCCGCCCGACGCACCGCTCCCCCTCGGTGCGCACGAGCGGTTCCACACCTCCGACGTGGACGTGGCGCGTTCGGAGGTGGGACGCGCCTTCTGCGCCCACGACCTGCGGCTGATCGGGCGCGCCGCGCGACTCGACGCGCGCATGCACGGCGTGGCGTTCGGCGAGACCGGCCTGTTCTACCTCGACTACGGCACGGAGGTGATGATCACCCCGGGTGCCCTGGAGGCCTTCTACCTGATCCAGATACCGCTCGCCGGGGTCGCGGAGATCACCTGCGGCCGGGCCCGGATCGCCTCGACTCCGCAGCGGGCCTCGGTACCGGCGCCGACCGACCCCCTGGCCATGCACTGGGGCGCGGGCAACCCGCAGCTGATCGTCTGGATCGACCGGATCGCGCTGGAGCACCACCTGGGCCGACTGCTCGGCCGTCGGCCCCGAACGCCCGTGCGCTTCGACCTCGGCATGGACCTCACCACCCCCGCCGCGCGTTCCTGGCTCGGCGTGGTCGACCTGCTCCGGCGCGAGGCGGACAACCCCGGCGGCATGCTCGACCAGCCGCTGATCCTCGGCCGGCTCGCCGACCTGCTGATCACCCAGTTCCTGCTCACCCAGCCGCACAACTTCAGCGCCGCGCTGCACGGCCGCCAGCCCCGGGTCGCGCCGCCCGCGGTCCGCCGGGCGATGGAGCTGATCGAGTGCCACGCCGCCGAACCGCTGACCGTGGAGGACGTGGCGGAGGCGGTGGGGGTGAGCGTACGGGCCCTGCAGGACGGCTTCCGGCGGCACCTGGAGACCACGCCCGTGTCGTATCTGCGCACGGTGCGACTCGATCGGGTCCGCGCCGATCTGACCGCCGCCGAGCCCGGCACGACGACGGTCACCGATGTCGCCTACCGCTGGGGCTTCTTCCACCCGGGGCGCTTCGCGATCGCCTACCGGGAGCAGTTCGGCGAACACCCCTCGCAGACGTTGCGCACCTGAGCCGCGCACCCGACCGGCGACGGGCGCGACCCGCGGGGCGTGGCCGCGGGGGGCGCGAGCCGCTACGCGGATGTCCCCCGTTGCCCGCGTGTCCCGCCCGTGTGTACCGGGCATGTATCCGGCGGAATGTGGATGGCGGCCCGCGTTCCGCGGACGGTGCGGCAATTCGACTACCCGTAATTTCTTGGCAACCCCGCCCCGTGACCGTCCGGGAAACCGAAGATCGCCCACGAGAGATCACGACACGAGCGTCCGCGCAGGAAATCGATCCCGAACCCGGTCGACCACGCGGTACCCGGAGATCCGAAGACCCGAGATCCCGAGATCCCGAGATCCGAGATCCCGAATGAACCGGCCGAATGATCGGTCCCATTCATTCCCGCGACCAACCGCCGCGCACCCCGAGCCCGAGGAGTACCCATGGCACATACCGTCGACGCGGTGGTCGTCGGATCCGGTGTGAACGGTCTGGTCGCGGCGGCCGAGTTGGCGGGTGCGGGCTGGTCGGTGGTGCTGGTCGAGGGCAACCGGCGTCTGGGCGGGTTCGTCGCCACCGAGCAGCGGACCCTGCCCGGCTACCTGCACGACACCTACTCCTCGTGGCATCCGCTCTTCGTGTCCGGCGGGGCCTACGCCGACCTCGGCGCGGACCTGCACCGGCACGGCCTGGAGTACCGCAACACCGAGGACTACGTGACCGGCACCGTCACCGACGACGGCCGCGTGGTCCTGGGTCACCGCGACGCCGACACCACCGCGCGGGCGTTCGCCCACGCCGAGGACCGCACCGCGTACCTCGCCATGGTGCGGCGATTCCTCGACAGCGCCGAGGACATCGGTGCCCTCATGGGCGGCGAACCACGCTCGCCCCGCACCCTGCGGCCCGCGCTGCGCATGTTGCGCCGGGAGCGGTTGACCGGCACCGAGGCGTGGCTGCGCGCCACCGTCACCAGCGGACGCTCGTACTGCCGGGGCGAGTTCCGCGGCGACGAGGCCGATCTGCTGTGGGTTCCCTGGCTGTTGCACGCCGGGCTGTCGCCGGACCACGCCCAGGGCGGCCTGATGGTGCCGATCCTGGCCGCCACGATGCACGGCTTCGGCCTGCCCGTGGTCGCGGGCGGGGCGGGGAACTTCGTGCACGCCTTCGAGGCGCTGCTCGCCGAACGCGGCGTGGACGTCCGCACCGGCACGCCGGTGGAGCGACTGCTCGTGACCGACGGCAGAATCGGCGGGGTGGTCTGCGGCGGCGAGACCATCACGGCCCGCCACGCGGTCCTCGCCTCGGTCTCCCCGACCGCGCTGTACGGGGACCTGCTGCCCGCGTCCGCCCCGGTGCCGGCCGAGGTCCGGGAGCAGGCCCGGCGCTACCGGTACGGACGAGCGGCGATGCAGATCCACGTCGCGTTGTCCGCCCCGCTCGACTGGCGGGACGAACGCCTGGCCGGCGTACCGCTGCTGCACCTGAGCGACGGCTCGGCGAGTACCGCGATCGCCTGCGCGGAGGCCGAGGCCGGCCTGCTGCCCCGCCGACCCACCGTGGTCGTCGGTCAACAACACGTCCTCGACCCCTCGCGCGTGCCCGAGGGCGCCGCCGCGCTGTGGCTGCAACTCCAGGAACTGCCGTACGCCCCACGGGGCGACGCGGCGGGAGAGCTGGACACCGGCGGCGGCTGGACGAAGGAGCTGACCCACGGGTACGTCCGCCGGGTGCTGGCCCGCATCGCCCGGCACGCCCCGGGCCTGTCGAAGCGCGTCCTCGCGTGGGACGCCGTCACCCCGACCGACCTGGCCTCGGCCAACCCGAACGCCGTCGCCGGCGACCCGTACGGCGGCTCCGCCGAACTCGACCAGAACTTCCTGTGGCGGCCGCTGCCCGCCGCCGCCCGGCACGCCACGTCGGTGCCCGGGCTCTGGCACATCGGCGCCTCCACCCACCCCGGCCCCGGGCTCGGCGCCGGATCGGGACACCTGGTGGCGCAACGACTCATCCGCGCCGGTCGGCGGCGCACCGGCAGCCGCTGAGCCGCAACCCCTCGCGCCCCCGGGCGACTTCCCCGGCCGGCGTCGCGCCGCCCGTACCCCCGCATCCCGCCCCACCGCGCGCCGATGATCACGGCCCACCCCCGCCGCGCGTCACGGCCCACCACGGACGAACGAACAGGAGCCGGCCATGGCCGAGCGGTCATTTGCCACCGAAGTCCGACAGTTGCGCCACGGCGCGGGCACCACGCTGCACGTCGAGGGCATCCTGGCGGTCACCAAGGCCCTGCTCCAGTCCGGCGTGGCCTACGTCGGCGGCTACCAGGGCGCGCCGATCTCGCACCTGATGGACGTACTCGGCGACGCCCACGACATCCTCGACGAACTCGACGTGTACTTCGAGAACAGCGCCTCCGAGGCCACCGCCGCCGCGATGTTGGGCGCGTCGGTGCACTATCCGCTGCGCGGCGCGGTCACGTTCAAGTCGACGGTCGGCCTCAACGTCGCCTCCGACGCGCTGGCCAACCTGGCCAGCGGCGGCGTCACCGGCGGCGCGTTGGTCATCCTCGGCGAGGACTACGGCGAGGGCTCCAGCATCATGCAGGAACGTTCGCACGCCTTCGCGATGAAGTCGCAGATGTGGCTGCTCGATCCGCGACCCAACCTCACCGCGATCGTCGAGGCGGTCGAGTCCGGCTTCGAGCTGTCCGAGGTCAGCAACACCCCGGTGCTGCTTCAACTGCGCCTGCGCTCCTGCCACTTGCACGGCGCGTTCGTCGCGAAGGACAACGTGCGCCCGCCGATGACCGTCACGGACGCGATCGAGAATCCCCGACGCGAGCTCGACCGTATCGTCCTGCCGCCGGCGAGTTTCCGGCACGAACGCGAGAAGATCGACCAACGCCTGCCGGCCGCCCTGGACTTCATCCGCGAACGCGGGCTCAACGAGGTGTTCGGCGCCGGGGAGGCCGATATCGGGATCATCGTCCAGGGCGGCCTGTACAACACCCTCAACCGGGCGCTGGAACTGCTCGGTTGCTCGGATCCGTACGGCCGCACCCGGATTCCGCTCTACGTCATGAACGTGACGTATCCGGTCGTGGACACCGAGATCGTCGAGTTCTGCGCGGACAAGCGCGCGGTGTTGCTCCTGGAGGAGGGGCAGCCCGACTACATCGAGCAGAACCTGAACACGATCCTGCGCCGCGCCGAGGTCGCCGCCGCGCTGCACGGCAAGGATCTGCTGCCGATGGCCGGCGAGTACACCGCGTCGGCGGTCACCCGAGGGGTGCACGCCTTCCTGTCCCGGTACCTCCCGGAGGTGTTGGCCGGCGAACCGGCCCTGCTGCTGCCCGAAAGCGACCCGCGCAGCCCGTTCGCCGAGCGGGTCGATCCGCAGGCGGTACAGGCCCGACCGCCGGGCCTGTGCACGGGCTGCCCGGAGCGGCCCATCTTCAGCGCGCTCAAGCTCGCCGAACGCGAGACCGGCGCGCACCACATCAGCGCGGACATCGGCTGCCACCTGTTCTCGATCAACGAACCGTTCAACCTCGGTGCCACGACCATGGGTTACGGGCTCGGCTCGGCCGGCGCGGCGGCGCTGAACTCCAAGGACGCCGACCGTCGGACCATCGCGATCATGGGCGACGGCGGGTTCTGGCACAACGGTCTGACCAGCGGTGTCGGCAACGCGGTCTTCAATGACAACGACCAACTCCTGGTCGTGGTCGACAACGCGTACAGCGCGGCCACCGGCGGACAGGACCTGCTCTCCTCCGCCGCCGACCATCCCCGGCGCTCCACCGGGCATGCGATCGAGAAGGCCGTGCGCGGCATCGGCGTCAAGTGGACGAGGACCGTCACCGACACCTACCGGGTCGGCGAGTTGCGCGACCTGTTCGTGCGCGCGCTCACCACGAAGGAGCCCGGACCCAAGGTCATCGTCGCGCAGAGCGAATGCCAGTTGAACCGGCAGCGCCGGGAGCGACCCCGGACCAACAAGGCGATCAAGGAGGGCAAACGCGTCGTCCGCGAGCGGTTCGGCGTCGACGCGGAGACCTGTACCGGCGACCACGCGTGCATTCGGATCTCCGGTTGCCCGTCACTGACCCTGGCCGCCAATCCGGACCCCATGCGCACCGACCCCGTCGCCACGGTGACCGACACGTGCGTCGGCTGCGGGGTGTGCGGCGCGAACGCGCACGCGGCGTCGTTGTGCCCGTCGTTCCACCGCACCGACGTGGTGGTCAACCCGACCCTGCGGGACCGTGTCCTGGCGAGGATCCGAACGGCCTGGATCGCCGTGCTGTCCGCACCGGTCGAGCGCCGCGCCGCGAAGTACGAGGTGGCCTGATGTCGAACCGGCAGCCCACACCGCGCCCGATCACGATCGCGATCCTGGCCATGGGCGGCGAGGGCGGCGGAGTCCTGGCGGACTGGATCGTCGCCGTGGCGGAGACCGCGGGGTACACCGCGCAAAGCACCTCGGTCGCCGGCGTCGCCCAGCGCACCGGCGCGACCGTCTACTACGTCGAGTTGTTCCCGACGCCGACCACCGACCTGCCCGAGGGAGGCCGCGCCGAGCCGATCCTCGCGCTGTTCCCGACGCCCGGCGAGGTCGACATCGTCATCGCGTCGGAACTCATGGAGGCGGGGCGCGCGATCCAGCGCGGCTTCTGTACGCCGGACCGCACCGCCCTGATCGCCTCCACCCACCGGGTCTACGCGATCACCGAGCGCATCGCCATGGGTGACGGGCGCGTCGACGGCGACCTGTTGCTCGACGCGGCGCACCGCGGTGCGCGGCGTTTCGTGGGCGCCGACTTCCTGGAGCTGGCCGGGCAGGCGGGCAGCGTGATCAGCGCGTCGCTGTTCGGCGCGTTGGCCGGGACGGGGGAACTGCCGTTCGATCGTGAGCGGTTCGAGGACGCCGTGCGGGCGTCGGGCAAGGGGGTGGAGTCCTCGCTGGCCGCGTTCGCGCTCGGGTACGACGCGGCCCGGCAGCCGCCGCCGCGCCCCGCCCGCCCGCGCACGGCGGGGGGCGGACCGGTGGCGGTGACCATCGGCAGCCGGCCCCCGGAGGATCCGGCGGTCGTGGCCGCGACCGCCGAGGAGCGGCGGCGGCGCGCGCTCGCCGACACCGACCCCGGACGGCTGGTCGGCCCCGCCCTGCGCGACCGCGCCGCGCGGGTCGCCGACTTCCCGGAGGCGGCCCGCTCGATGGCGCTCCACGGTTGCGAGCGCACGGCGGTGTATCAGAACCCGTCGTACACCGACCGCTATCTCGATCGGGTGGCCCGGGTGGGCGCGCTGGAGCGCGACCCGCGGGGCGAGGCGAGGCTGACCGCGGAGACGGCCCGGCACACGGCCCTGTGGATGTGCTACCAGGACACCATCCAGGTCGGGTTGCAGAAGATCCGCCGACGTCGGATCGAGGACATCCGCGAGCGGGCGCGGACCGAGCCGGGACAGCCGATGCAGGTGCGCGAGTATCTGCATCCGCAACTCGAGGAGATCACCGACACGTTGCCGGCGCGGCTGGGCGGTCCGCTGTCCCGGTCGGCGCTGTTCGGCAGGTTGGTAGCGCGGCTCACCCGCAACGGCATGGTCGTCAACACCACGGGTGTCGTGGGCTACACGATGTTGTGGACGATGGCCGCGATGCGCCCGCTGCGCCCGCGCTCGGGCCGGTACGGTCGGGAACAGGTCGCCATCGACGCCTGGTTGGACCTGGTCGTGGAGACCGCGGCGAGCGACTACGCGCTGGCCTGCGAGATCGTCGAGTGCCGGCGGGTGGTCAAGGGCTACGGCGACACCTACCGGCACGGCAGCGAGAGTTTCGCCGTTCTGCTGGACGCGGCCCGGGAGTTGCGCGGGCGCGACGATGCCGCGACGGTACTCGCCGGGCTGACGTCGGCCGCGCTCGCCGACGAGGACGGCACGGCACTGCGTGCGGCCGTGGCGGCCTCGGGAACGGAGTCGGCCCGGACCGCCTGAGCGCGCGGATCGACCCGGCGCGGATCGCGGCAGCGTGTACGAACGACACCCCATCCCTCACGCCTCATTCCCCACACCAGGCAAGGAGCACCGCATGGCCGACCTGACCACCCTCGCGACCCACCTGCTCGACGGCTCGATCGAGGTCGTCGACCTGACCTCACCGCTGCACGCGGGCACGCCGCTGCTGGCCCTGCCGCCCGAGTACGGGCAGACGGCCCCGTTCGAGTTGGAGGAGATCAGCCGCTACGACGACCGGGGCCCGGCCTGGTACTGGAACAACTTCCGCACCGGCGAGCACACCGGCACCCACTTCGACGCGCCGAACCACTGGATCAGCGGACGGGACCTCGACGACGTGTCACAGGTACCGGTGCAGCGTCTCGTCGGCCCCGCCGTCGTCGTCGACAAGACCGCCGAAGTCGCCGCTGATCCCGACTACTTGCTCGACGTCGCGGACATCCGCGAGTGGGAATCCGAGCACGGCGCGCTGCCCGACCGCGGGTGGCTGATCTACCGCACCGGCTGGGCGGCTCGCGGCGACGACCCGGCGGACTTCGCCAACGTCGACGCCGACGGCCCGCACACGCCGGGTCTGACGCCGGACGCCGCCCGCCTGCTCGCCGACAGCGGCATCCTGGGCATGGGGGTGGAGACCGTGGGCACCGACGCGGGCCGCGCGTTCGCCTTCGATCCGCCGTTCCCGTGCCACGACTTCTTCCTGGGCGCCGACAAGTACGGCCTCACCCAGTTGCGCAACGTGGACCGGCTGCCGGTCACCGGCGCGATCGTGATCGCCGCGCCGCTCCCGATCGTCAACGGATCGGGCAGCCCCTGCCGGGTCCTGGCCCTGATCACCCGCTGACGCCCCACGACGAACGGCCCGACAACGCCCGTTTCGGCCCGCACGAAGTGTGCGGGCCGACACGGAGTTCACGGAGCGGGTTGCCCCGGGTACGCGCGGGCGGCGCTACCGCGTGGGGAGGATGTCCGCCTCGCCGGACGTGGCATGCACCCGCACCCCGTGCGGTGCGGCCGGATCCCTGGCCACGTCGACCTTGACCGAGCCGTGCTCGCTGCTCGCGTCCGTCGCGTAGGCGGTGCCGGCCGGCAGCCGAACCCGGACGTCGTCGCCCTCGGCGTCGACCCGATCGGGCGGCGCGGCGAAGGACAGGTCCACCGCGTCCCGGTCGGCCCGGGCGACGACCGTACGCGCCGTCAACCGCTCGCCGCGGATGCCGCCGTGTGCCGTCCGCGCCTCCAGATCGCCGGACAGGCCGGTCAGCGTGACCTGCCCCGAGGTGGTGCCGACCCGGACCGCGAGCCCCGGCGGCACGCTCACCTCGTACGAGACCTGCGCGCTGCCGCTCACGGTGTGCCGCAGCGTGAGCGTGCCCTCGGCCGACACGTGTTCGGTGGCGGGTTCGTCGGTGCCGAAACGCTTGATCTCGGTGACCCGCACCGACCCGGGCCCGCCCTGAACCACCCGCACCCGGCCCGCTCCGCCGACGATCACGAGCCGGGTGAGCGGCGCGTCGACGATGTACCGCGCCCGGCGGGTGGTCGCGTGGGACGGCGAGTCCGGTTCGGCACACGCGGATCCGCCCACCAGGAGACCGGCGAGCACGCACAGGCGCACCGGGCGACCGAGCGCGCGGTCGGCGAAAGATGGCGAACGCTTGGGCCACATGGGAGTTCCCGTCCTGATCGGAGTCGGCGAGCACGAGCTCGTGGGCGCGAGTGCGGCGACGGACCGGACTCGGCGTCGCACTACTGCGCCCCGATCGCGGTGAGGACCGGCTGATCGCCGCGCGCCACCACGGCCACGTTGTGTACCTCGATCACCGGATGGGCGGCGGCCACCCCCGGCACCCGCCGGACCGCGTCGAGCACGCCGGCCGACAGGGTCGGCGGCCCACCGGGCGCGGCCGAGCGCAGCCCGGCGTCGCTGTCCGGGTCCGGCGCGTGCACCGTCACATCGGCGGCGCCGTCCGCCGCCGGATCCGTCGCGGCCCGGGTCGTCGTATCGGCGAGCACCAGCGTGCCCGTCACGAACGCCACCGACAGCAGCACCGCGAGACCGGACAGCAGCGGCCGACCGCGATGCACCAGGAACCCGCGCAGGGTTGTCCGCAACATGCGCTTACCCTCGCCCGATCCGGAACCGACGGGCCCGCGCGGCCGATTCGACCGGGCCCGGGCCCACGCGGTCGGCTCGGGTGGTGTGCCCCGGTGCGCCCGGGGCGGGCGGCGGTGTGCGGTGTTTCATGATCGTCCTCACTCGAAGCGGACCGCGTCGACGCGGTCCCGGTGCCGCAACGCTCCCGCCGCCACCCGTTCGCCCGCGTCCGGCCCGCGACCCCCGGGCGGGACCGGGTCGCCCGGTCCGGGTCCGCCTGCGGCATCGGTCGTGCGACCGATGCCGGGAGGCCCCTCCCCGGGGGGACGCGCGGTCGAGCGGGGACGAACTACCGTCTGTCCGTGGAACACAGCCGACCGCCCCTCACCCAGCGCCTGACCCTGCGTCACCTGGTCGCGCTGGACGCGATCGCCGCCGTCTTCGTGACGGTCATGGTCTGCCCGGACCCGCGGCGCCTGGACGAGCGCGGCCTGCCGCCGGCCCTGTTCGTCCCGGTCGTGATCGCGCTGGCCGCGGCCGTGTTGGTGCGCCGACCGGCTCCGCTGCCGGCCTTCGGGCTCTGCTGCGTGGGATACGCGACCATGGCCACGCACGGTTACGCGAAGTCGCCGCTGATCCCGCTGATCTTCGTGATCTACACGGTGGGCCTGACCCAACCAGCGCGGCGGTCGGGCGTGCTGGTGGGCACGGCGGCGCTGATGGTGGGCATCGCCCCGCGCCTGGCCGGGTCCGAGGAGTCGACCTGGTCCTACCTGACCGGCTGGCTACCGGCGGAGATCGGGCCGCTGCTGGCCTTCTGGGTGATCGGGGTGACCGTGGGCAAACAACGGGCGTACAACGCGGGCCTGCGCGAGCAGGCCGAACGCCGGGCCCGGGCACAGGCGGAGCAGGCACGCCGCACGCTGATCGAGGAGCGGCTGCGGATCGCCCGGGAGATGCACGACGTGGTCGCGCACAGCATGAGCGTGATCGCGGTGCAGGCCGGCGTCGGCCACCACGTGAGCGGCACCCGACCGGACGAGGCGGCCAAGGCGCTCGCCGCGATCGAGACCACCAGCCGCTCGGCACTGCGCGAACTGCGGGCGCTGCTCGGTGTGTTGCGCGAGGAGAAGGCGCCGGCCGACGACCGGGCGGGCTTCCACGCCGCGCCCGGTCTCGCCGATGTGCCGGGTCTGGTGGAGAAGACCGGCCGGGCCGGCCTGCGGGTCGCGGTCCGAGTCGAGGGCACCCCGCGCGAGTTGCCCGCCGGGATGGACCGCGCCGCGTACCGGATCATCCAGGAGGCCCTGACCAATGTGGTCAAGCATGCCGGGACCGAGTGCGGCGACGTGCGCATCCACTACGGCGCCGACGACGTGCGGATCGAGATCACCGACGAGGGTGTCGGCCCGATCGCCGACCTGCCGGGCCCGGCCGTGGGCCACGGCCTGGTGGGCATGCGCGAGCGGGTCGCGCTCTACGACGGCGAGTTCCAGGCCGGCCCGGGCATCCGGGGCGGATTCCGGGTGGTCGCCCGGCTGCCGCTGGGGGCGGGCGGATGAACATCCGGGTGTTGGTCGCCGACGACCAGGCGCTGGTCCGGGCGGGCTTTCGGGTCCTGGTCGAGTCCGACCCCGATCTGACCGTGGTGGGCGAGGCCGCGAACGGGGCGCAGGCCGTCGAGTTGATCCGGCGCGAACGACCGGACGTGGTCCTGATGGACATTCAGATGCCGGAGCTGGACGGCATCGAGGCGACCCGGCAGGTGCTCGCCGAAGGCCCGCAACCGCCGACCACGCGGGTGCTGGTGCTGACCACATTCGACCTGGACGAGTACGTGTTCGCCGCACTGCGCGCCGGGGCCAGCGGTTTCCTGCTCAAGGACACCCCGCCCGCCGACCTGCTCGCCGCGATCCGGGTGGTCGCGGCCGGGGACGGCCTGCTCTCGCCCGGCGTCACCCGGCGCCTGATCGAGGAGTTCGCGCAGCGCCCGCTCGCCGCGGTGCGTGCTCCGGCGCTGCTCGGCGGCATCACCGATCGGGAGCGCGAGGTGTTGCACGAGGTGGCGCGCGGCCGGTCCAACGCCGAGATCGCCGAGCGGCTGCACCTGTCGTTGTCCACGACCAAGACCCACGTCAGCCGGTTGCTGCTGAAGCTCGACGCGCGCGATCGGGCCCAACTGGTGATCGCCGCCTATGAAGGCGGGTTGATGAGTTGAACGCACCGGCGAGCGAGGAACGAACCCCGTCCGTGGCCGCTCCGCGCCGCTGTCAAAGGACGGTCCGGTTCGCGTGACCTCGAACCGTCGTGCGAGCACCTGTCTCGAAGCGCTGCCCAGCCCGGCCGAGAGCTGCGTCGGGACGCCGCACATCGGCGGCCCGGGCGGGCACCGACCGGCGGGCGAGTCGGGGACGTGGCTGCGGGGAAGTGTCGGCAACCGTCGGTTTGTCGGGCTTGACCGAGGCGGGATTGCACCATCCACCCGAGCGGGCTCACCCTGGAGTGGCACGGCCGGGAGGAACCGGTCGCGACGCGATTGTGCCGCTGGAAACGGAAGGACGGTCATGAATCCTCGTCGATGGGTCGCGTGTGCCATCCTCGCCTTCGTCGCGGGTGTGGCCTTCGCCGCCGCCCCGGGGGCGACGACGGTCGAGCACGGATCGACCCACGCGGTCGCCGCCACCGCCATCGAGTACGGCCTGTAGCCGGGCCCGTTCCGCATCGGAGCGGGCCCGGAGACGGGCCGGCCGTCCGCGGTTCGGTGGTCGCCGGGCCCGTCGTGTCGTGACCGGCAGGCATGCTGTCCCCATGACAGGCGGAGCCGGTGGGATTCGAGGTCGGTGGGGCGATCCGGGAAAGTACGCGCACGTCGAACGGGAGCGGCGCTTCCTCCTGGCCGTACCGCCGGCACCGTCGGCGGTGACGGACACCCGGACCATCGACGACCGATATCTCGTGGGCACGCGCCTGCGGCTGCGACGTGTCGAATGGCCGGACGGCGGCCGCGAGTTCAAGCTCACCCAGAAGGTGCCGGTCGTTCGGCCGGGCGCGGTGCAGGGGCTGATCACCAACACCTGTCTGTCGTCGGCCGAGTACGACCTGCTCGCCTCGCTGCCGGCCAGGGTGTTGTCCGAGACACGATTCGGCCTCCCGCCCTTGGGCGTCGACGTCTTCGACGGCCCTCTGCGGGGCCTGGTCCTCGCGGAAGCCGAATTCACCGACGACGAGGAGGCCCGGTCGTTCGTGCCTCCCCCGGAGTGCGTGGCGGAGGTGACCGACGACTCCCGCTTCACCGGAGGGCGCCTGGTCGAGACCTCCCGCCGGGAACTGCTCCGGTGGTTGGCCGAGTACGGACTTCCCCGGGCGACTTCATAGGCAGGCCGCGCCGGCAAGTCGTCGGCCGGCGCGGTCCACGTCCGGCCGCCGCATCCTCGGCCGGCCCGTCCGACGCCTCGTCTAGAGTCGGGAGTCCGGCGGACGAGGGGATCGTGAATGTCGCACGGATTCGGAGAGTTCTTCCACACCGCGACCGGCCATCGGCCCTATGCGTATCAGACCCGGTTCGCCGAGAGTGGGCTGCCGCGGCTCGTTCGGGTTCCGTCGGGGGGCGGGAAGAGCGCGGCCGCCGTATTGGCGTGGCTGTACCGGCGGTTGGTGTCCGCGGTCGAGGTGACGCCGCGGCGGCTGGTGTACGTGTTGCCGCAGGGCAGCCTCGCGGAACCGACTCACGCGCGCGTCGCCGAGTGGCTGCGCCGCCTCGGGTGCGCGGACGACGTGGATCTGCACCTGCTCGCCGGTCCGGAGTCGCAGAACGGCACGTGGCGGCGGTTTCCCGAGCGGACCGCGATCCTGGTGGGAACGCACGACGGGCTGCTGAGCCGGGCGTTGATGCGCGGGTTCGCCGACGCGCGGGCGATGGCGCCCGTCTCGTTCGGACTGCTCAACACCGACACCCACTGGGTGTTCGACGAAATGCACCTGTTGGGGCCGGGGTTGCCGACGAGTACGCGCCTGCAGTCGCTGCGCGAATCGTTCGGCGCGACGGCGCCGACCGGCAGCACGTGGATGTCGTCGACGTGGGACGCGGACGCGCCCGACGGCGACGACCTGGCGACGGGCACCCCGCTCGCGGCGGTTCGCCGCGTCAGGCGGTTGGACCCGGACCCGACACGGTACGTCGACGACCTCGTCGCCGCGCTGGGCTCGGCGCACCTGCCCGGCACCCAGACCATCGCCGTGCTCGGCTCCGCGCGACGGGCGCGCGAGGTCCACGGTGCGCTGCGTGCGGCCCATCCGGGCCGGGAGATCGTGCTGGTGCATCCGTACGCGCGTTCCGCCGACCGCCGGGATCGCGCGGCGGAAGCGGAGGAGCCCGGCCGGGACCGGATCCTGGTCACGACGCGGGCACCGGACGTCGGATCCGACGTGTCCAGCCGTACGCTCCTGACCGAACTCGCCCCGTGGAGCGCGCTCGTGCAACGCGCCGGTCGCTGCAACCGTCACGGCGAACACCCCGACGGTGGCGACCTGTTGTGGTGTGTGCCACCGGACGGACCGGGGACGGACGAGGGTGTCGCGGCCTGGCTGAACGCGCACGAGGGCGAGGCGGTCACGACCCTCGACCTGTTCCGCGCACGTGTCGACCACGGCACGGCGCCCTCCCGAGTCCTGGGCGAGCACGATGTGTTGGCGATGTTCGACAACGCGCACGGCGCGGTACCGGCCGACGCGAGTCCGTGGATCTGCGCCGACGACGAGCGCACGGTCCTGGTCGCGTGGCGGGCCTGGGAGTCGGGGGAACCCGCGGAGGACGAGCCGCAGGCCGCGCGCGCCGAGCAGTGCGAGGCGCCGCTCGCCGACGTCCGGGAGATGCTGGACGACCGCGGCGTATGGCTGCGGGATCCCGTCGACGGCCGGTGGCGACACGCCGTGGCCGACGACCTCCGCGCCGGAACTTCCGTGCTGCTCGACGCGGCACGCGGGGGGTACCTCCCCGACGTGGGCTGGGCACCCGAGAGCGGCATACCGGTGTCCTCGCTGTTCACCGGACGCACGCCTCCCGCGATCGCGTGTGTCGCGTGGGTGAGTCTCGACCGGCACCTGCTGGAGACCGAGGAGGAGGCGCGTGCGATCACGTCCGCCCTTCCCGGACTGACCGAGGAGCAGCGGGAAGCCGTGGCCCACGCCGCCAGGTTCCACGATCTCGGCAAGTGCCACGACGTGTTCCAGGCCATGCTGCGCGGCGGCGGTGGCGGCGAGCCGCCGGACCACCTGCTGGCCAAGTCCAAGGCGCCGTGGAACACCGGGGTCTCCACGCGGGCGTACTTCCGGCACGAACTGGTCAGCGCGCTCCTGCTGTTGAACGGCGAGCAGTGGCATACCCACGGGGTCGACCCGGAGTTGGTGACCTACCTGGTCGCGGCGCACCACGGTCGGGTACGGGTGTCGGTGCGCCCGGAGGCCGACGAGGACGCGCTGACCCTGCTCGGCGTCCGCGACGGTGATCGCACGCCGCCGGTCGCCGTGTCCACGGGCGACCGCTTCCCCGGGCAGTCGCTCGACACCGAGGTGTTCCGCCCGGACGGTTCGTGGACGCCGCGGGCCCTGGCGCTGCGCGACCGCGACGACCTGGGACCGTTCCGGCTCGCGTACCTCGAGTCACTGGTCCGCGTCGCCGACTGGCGCTCCAGCGCCCGGCACGACGGCCCCACGGCGGGCCTCGTACCCTGAACCCCGCCGCCGTGGCCCGGAGGGTTCAGGGGTGGTCCGGCAACGTGTCGGCGAGCTTGTGCAGGGGGACGCCGTTCACGTCGCGCAGCCAACCGACGCCCCAGACGCCCGCCCGGGGCTCGGCGCCGGTGGCCTCCCGGATGACCAGCGTGACCAGGTCGTTCGGGTGGTAGGCGGTGCCGCCGACGGGCCACTCGATCGGACTTCCGGGCTCGGGATGCCAGATCGCGCCGCGTCGTGCGGGGGCGGCGTCGAGCCAGGCGTTGATGCGGTCGCGGTCCTGGCCGACCTTCTCGGGGACGGTCAGGGTGAGTTCGGCACCGTCCGCGAGCGCGTCGTTCGCGATGAGTCGCGGGATGATGCCGGCCTTCTTCTTCTGCGTGGCCCGGATTCCCGCCTGGGTCGCCGGCGCCGACCTCGGGCGGATCATGAACTCCTCGGCGTCGGGGACCGGCAACACCTGCGAGACCGTGAGCAACGTTTCCGCCCCGGAGGTCCGGTAGAGCTGCACCCGGACCAGGCGAATGTCGAGGCCGTTCTCGTACAGGAACATCGCGGTGTTGGTGACCTGTGCGCCGAAGCCGCCCGCGACGAGCACGATGCCGGGCGGCCCGAGGGTCTCGTCCGCCAACTCCGGTGCCCACTCCCGCAGTTCCTCCAGAGCCTGGTCGGGCCCGAAGTCCGCGACGTTGCGGTGGGCGACATATGCCTCGGTGAGGGTGTCCACCGTGAACCTGCTGACCATGGCCGCGTAGTTCAGCGCCTGCATGGTGACGGTGTCGGGTGCCTTGTCGCGCTTGAGTTCCGCGACGACGAGGCGGCCGGTACGGTCCAGCGCCAGCACGTCGAGCCGGTCGTGGTTCGCCACTCCGGCGCTGCCTGCCATCGGCCGAACTCGCCGGCGACGACCAGGAGATCGCCTCCGAGGATCCGCGGGTGGGCCAGTATCCACTCCTGCAGATGCCCCCGCTCGAGCAGGCCGGCCTCCGCGAAGCTCACCGACGTCGCGGGTATCGCCCGGGCGCCGTCCACCGTGAACACCTGCTCGTCCGCCATGCGCAGACCGTACTGGCTCGCCATACCCACCGTACGGGGATCGGCCACCTTCGGGGCATCCGCACGGGCACGAGGTCGCGCGCTACCGGGCCGGTTCCGCCGGGGAGCGGGGGCGGGTGGTCGGCGGGTCCGGGGTCGGCGGGGGGCGCTTCCCGGGGGTCGGGTCGTGGTGGGCGTCGTACTGCCGGAACGGGCGTACGGCCAGGGCGCCGACGATGACCAGGACGACGCACAACATCGCGCTCCCTGACCACGCGATGCCGAGGGTGGTCGCCGACGCCATGGCCCCGGCCCGCAGGTCGCCGAGTCGGGGGCCGCCGGCGACGACGACGGTGAAGACACCCTGCATGCGTCCGCGCATCTCGTCCGGGGCCCACGTCTGCAGGATCGTCTGCCGGTAGACGGCGCTGACCAGGTCGGCGGCGCCGGCGAGGACGAGGAGGGCGACGGCAAGCCAGAGGGCGCGGGTGAAACCGGCCAGCGTGATGGCGCTCGCCCAGGCCACCACCGCCAGGGTGAGCGCGACGCCCTGGCGGCGTACCCGCGCGATCCATCCGCTGCACAGGCCGGCCAGCAGGGAGCCGATGGCGACGGCCGAGTACAGGACGCCGATCCCCCCGTGGAAGCGGGTGGCGGCGGCCTCCGGGAACAACGCGTTCGGCATGGCCAGCACCATGGCGGCGATGTCCACGGCGAACGACATCAGCAGCACCGGACTGCCCCCGATGAAGCGCAGGCCCTCGAACACGGCGCCGATCCCGGTGCCCGTCGCGGCCCCCGCCGGCGGGATCGGCGGAAGTCTCCACGTCGAGTAGAGGGACAGCGTGAACAAGATGGCGTCGGCGCCGTAGGCGTAGGCGAACCCGTGCGGCAGGGTGAGCAGGACGCCCGCGACCAGCGGTCCCGCGATCTGTCCGATGTTGCCCACCGTGAAGCTCAGGGTGTTGGCGGCGGGGATCAACTCGTGCGGCACGATGCGGGGGATGATCGCGCCGCGCGCCGAGGAAGCCGTGGCGAAGCCGGCCCCCTGGACGGCGACGAGGCCGAGCAGGAGGAACTCCGAGCGGGCGTGCAGGAGGGTCTGGGCGAGCAGCGCGATCGTCACCGCCCAGGTCACCAGCGACGACCACAGGCACAGGCGACGGCGATCGACCCGGTCGGCGACGGCGCCGCCGTACAGGCCGAACACCACGATGGGCACGAAACCGAAGAGTCCGGCCAGGCCCACGTAGAACGACGAGTGCGTGATGGAGTAGATCTGCACCGGGACGGTGACCTCGGTGACCATCGTGCCGACCAGCGAGGCCCCCTGGCCGACCAGCACCCGCCGATAGGCGGGCACGGCGAACGGACGCGTGTCCACCGCCGCGCGACGTATCCGGGCGCCGATGCCCCGGGATGCCTTCGGCGCGGGCGTCGGCGTCATCGGGCCCCCGTCCCCGACGTCGTGGGGCGGCGGGCGGGTGGCCTCGACGTCGTCGCCCGGTCGGCGGGCGGCCCCGCCCCCGGACGGGGTCGATGCCGCGGTCGACGCGAATCCCCCGGTGTCGTGCTCATGGCGTCACGTTGTCATGAGGCCGCGATGGCTTTCTTCCATTAATCTGCCTACTTGTGTCGCAAAACAGCCAGCACCCGTCGGTCGTGCCCTCGACGGTCCACGACCACGTCGGCGGCGAGGTCATCGACCGCCACCGGCACACCTTCCATCAGCTGATCCACGTCAGCGCCGGGGTACTGGCCATCCGGACCGGGCGGGGATCGTGGGTGGCCTGCCGCGACCGTGCCGTCTGGATCCCGGCGGGCACGTGGCACGAGCACCGGGTCTTCGGCCGCAGCTCCGTACACACCCTGGGCTTCGCGTCGGACGACACCCCGCTGCCGGTCGACTCGCCGACGGTGGTGGCCGTCGACGGTCTGCTCCGCGAGCTCTTCGTCGCCTGTACCGAACCGGACCTGCCGCCGACCGAGGCGGGGCGGTTGCGAGCGGTGCTGAACGACCGGCTGCGCCGTGCCCACGTCCGACCCCTGACGCTGCCGACGGCCCGTGACCCGCGCCTGGCGCACGCGTGCCGGGTGGTCGAGGAGGACCTGAGCCGTCCCCGCACGATCGCCTGGCTGAGCCGCCACGTCGGCGTCGGCGAACGAACCCTGACCCGCCTGTTCCATACGGAGTTCGGCACGACCTACCCGCGGTGGCGCACCAACACCCGGGTCTTCCGGGCGATGATCCACCTGGCCGAGGGAACCACCGTCACCGAGACGGCGCGGCGCTGCGGCTGGGCCACGACCAGCGCCTTCATCGACACCTTCACCCGCACCATGGGCGGCACCCCCGGCGCGTACCGCAGCACGGCACACGAGCCGACCACGACCGCGTCGACGTGACCTCGGCGGGGCGCCGGACCGGTTGCCGCGGCGGACGCGCCGCTCGGACGAGGGCGTCCGCGCGTCCGGGCGTCCGGGCGTCCGGGCGTCCGGGCGTCCGGGCGTCCGGGCGTCCGGGCGTCCGGGCGTCCGGGTATCCGCGGCGCCCGGAGAGGCGACCAACTCCCTTTCCGCGAAATGGACTTGGTCGGATTCACCGGATTCACCGGATTCACGGACAACCTCCGGTGAAGCGGCATAAGCTCCCGCCATCGACCGATTCACTCCCGGGGGGGACGTGTGAAACGCAAGCCGAACGAGGATCAGCCGCGCGACGAATACGAACCTCTCACCACCCCGGCCGCCAAACGGCCGCACGGGCCCGCGCAGGACTCCGACAACGACGATCAGCCGTCCGGGGAGGACACGGACGGCGAGCCCGAAACCCACGAGGACGGCGAGGAGCAGCCCGAACCCGAGGGCCAGGGCGACGCCGAAGGCGTCCCCGAGGTGCCGGCGGGCCAGGAGGCCGACCAAGGCGGCCCCGCGGCCCCGGCGCTCGTCGTGGAACTGCCTCCGCAGGACGACGAGCCGCAACTCCCGGTGCTGACCGACCCCGAGATCGCCGCCCTGGATCTGGATCAGGCGAACGCCGCGCTCACGGCCCGTATCGGCGACTTCGACGCGCAGACCGAGGACCGGCCCGCGCTGGAGTTCCGGGTGGCCGCGCTCGAACACGTCGACGACGCCGCGTGGTTGCTCAGCCTCACCGGTTGTCGGGCGGTGGCCGGCTGGCTCACCACCCGTGCCGCCCTGACGGGCGATCTGCTCACCGTCGTACAGACGCGGGTGGGACAGCTGACCCTACCCGCCACACCCGCACCGCCCGCGACCACCCGGGGCGCCATCTGGACCGCGCTGAACCTCGCCCGACGGTTGAATCCCCAGATCGCCGCGGGCGAGGGCTGCGAGTATCTCGCGCACGCCATCTGTGAGTGGTTCCAGGCCGCGCACCCGAACCTGGCCCGGCTGCACCTGACCAAGTACTGGATCGTCGCCCCCAACGGGAACCTGCACCCGCCCGACAACTGGAACCACCACGTCGCCCCGGTGCTGCACTTCGCCGACGGGGACTACGTGTTCGACCTGTCGCTCTTCCCCAACGGACCGACGACCCTGGCCGCGTGGCGGGCCGCGACCAGGACCCAGAATCCCCCGGCCGGGCTGGACGAACGGCAATCCCCCTGGGAGTTGCTGCTTCCACCGGCAATCGCGCCGGGCTACCAGCCGGGGATGCGAGCCGTGATCGGCGACATGGAGCGGAACGCCATCGACGCCTGTACTCGCGTGTGACCCGGACGGCGGCGCGTCGATCTCGGCGGCGCCGCCGTCATCACACCACGTGGTGATCGCGTGGCCCGGAAACCGATTGCACGGGCGGTGCTCGGGGTTGTAGCTTGCACCCGACCGTGACACCGCCCGAGGAGGTGAGACCCATGAACGCTGTAGCGATATGGGTGCTCCCCCTTGCGGTCACGGCCGGCGATTGACGTAGGCATCGCCGGGAGCGCCTCGCGGACAAGGCACTCCCGAAAGGCAATACCCATGCAATCTCCACAGGTCTTCCCCGAACTCCGCGCCGAGGGCGCCGACGGCGCCGATCCCGCGGCCCTCGTGTTCGACGTGATCATCGCCGGCTGCGGGCCGACCGGCGCCATGCTGGCCGCCGAACTGCGGCTGCACGACGTACGGGTCCTCGTTCTGGAGAAGGAGACCGAGCCCGTATCGTTCGTCCGCATCGTGGGTCTGCACATTCGCAGTCTCGAACTGATGGCCATGCGCGGGCTGCTGGATCGTCTGCTCGAACACGGCCGGCGGCGTCCGGCCGGCGGCTTCTTCGCCGCCATCGACAAACCCGCGCCCCGGGGCCTGGATTCCGCGCACGCCTATCTGCTGGGCATCCCGCAGCCGGTCGTCGAGCGCCTGCTCGAAGAACACGCGACCCGACTGGGCGCGCAGGTCCGACGCGGTTGCGCGGTGGCCGGTTTCGCGCAGGACGACGAGGGTGTGACCGTCGAACTGGCCGACGGCGAACGGCTGCGCTCGCGCTATCTCGTCGGCTGCGACGGCGCGCGCAGCACGGTGCGCAAGGTGCTCGGCGTCGGCTTCCCCGGCGAGCCCTCGCGAAACGACACGCTGATGGGCGAGATGCGAGTGGGTGTGCCGCAGGAGGAGATCGCCGCCAGGGCGGGCGAGATCAGCCGCACCGACAAACGCTTCCGGCTCAGGCCCTTCGGCGAAGGTGTGTACAGCGTCCTGGTCCCCGCCGCGGACGTCGCCGATCGCGCCGAACCGCCCACCCTCGATGATTTCAAACGACAGCTGCGAGCCGTCGCCGGAACCGACTTCGGCGTGCACTCCCCGCGCTGGTTGTCCCGCTTCGGCGATGCCACCCGGCAGGCCGAACGTTACCGCGTCGGGCGGGTGTTGCTGGCCGGCGACGCGGCGCACATCCATCCGCCCACCGGCGGGCAGGGCCTCAACCTGGGCGTTCAGGACGCCGTCAACCTCGGCTGGAAACTGGCCGCGCACATCCGCGGCGAGGCGCCGGACACACTGCTGGACACCTACCAGACCGAACGCCATCCGGTCGCCGCCGACGTACTGGACAACACCCGTGCCCAGACCGAACTGAACTCCACCGCCCCGGGCCCGCGGGCCGTGCGCAGGCTCCTCACCGAACTGATGGACATCGACGAGGTGAACCGCCGTCTCATCGAGAAGATCACCGCGATCGACATCCGCTACGACTTCGGCGACGGCCCCGACCTGCTCGGCCGCCGCATGCGCGACATCGACCTGAAGCAGGGCCGGCTCTACGACCTGCTGCGCCGCGGCCGCGGCCTGCTCCTGGACCGCACCGAACGCCTGACCGTCGACGGCTGGTCGGACCGGGTCGACCACGTCGCGGACCCCACCGCGGCACTGGACGCCCCATGCGTCCTGCTCCGCCCCGACGGCCACATCGCCTGGATCGGCGACGACCAACACGGCCTGAACACCCACCTGTCCCACTGGTTCGGCACCCCCACCACCTGACCACCCCCGCACGCCACCCCACCCCGGACAACCGGGGTGGGGCGGCGGACGCGGCGACACGTGGCCGACGGCACGCGTACGGGGTTCGGAGGTCGTCCACATGGTCGGCCGGGTCGAAGGCGGCTCCGACGTCGTCGGGCACGGGCCGAGGAACTTGTGGGGGTGTGTGTTCAAGCTCTGGTATATCAGACACGCTTAGACTCGGAATCGCGGCGCAGCACGGGGCTCGCCGGGCGAGGGGACGAGCGTGAGCAACCGGATGGACTCCCAGCCGGCCGACGGGTGGACGCAGACCGACGAATTCCTCTGGTACACCTGCGACATCGTGGCCGATGTCGTCACCGGCCAGGCGGACCGCCGCCCGCTCGTGGCGAGTACGGCCCGGATCGCGCCGGGAGAGCGGGTGCTCGCGACCGGGGCGGGAGAGCAGTTCCGGCTGCGCGCCGTGGGCAACGGCAGTTACCGCAGCACGGGGGTGGCCGCGATCGGCAGGCCCGGGTTCGTGGTGGGCGCGCTTGCCGTGAACGCCCTGGGCAACGCGGCACGCCGCAAGCGTGCGCAGCAGGACACCGTCCCGCGCTGGGTGAACGACGGCGGCGGCGAACTGACCATCACGCATCTGACCGCGTACCTCGCGCATCCCCGCAACCCGCTGAGCCTCGGCTTCACCGGTCTCGACCAGATCGACCTGCCCGAGCCGAGCGTCTTCGAGGCGCGCTATCACGACATGTACGGCAAGGGCTACATGTGCGTGCGCCTCGCCACTCCGTGGGCGTCCCTGGTGTTCGCGCTGGCCGCCCTCGCGGCGTTTCCGGCCCACCCTCGGCTGCTCGGCGGCACCTGGCTCCCTCCGGGTTTCGAGGAGCGTTGCGCGCACTTCGGCCGACCGGTGCGCCCCGCCCAGCGGTTGGTGCTGGAGCGCTAGGACGACAGCGCGCCGCGCCGAGTGCCGTCGTGCGCTCGCTTCAGCGGGTTGTCCACGGGCGGAGTTTGTCCGGGTTGCGGACCGTCCAGATGCGGTTGATGCGCTCGCCGACCACGTGGAACGCGAACACGGTCACGGCGTGGCCGTTCTGCTGGACCACCAGGCCGGGCCGGCCGTTGACGGTGCGCTCCAGCAGCGTGTAGTCGGGTGCCACGGAGGCGAGTTGCAGGTAGGCGTGGGCGATCTGCTCGCCGCCGACGATCGGGTCCAGGATGGTGCGGGCCTTGCCGCCGCCGTCCGCGACCCAGACGGCGTTCGGGTCGAGCAGGCCGATCAGCGCGCCGATGTTCTTCGCGTCCCAGGCCGCCTTGAAGTCGCGGACGACCGCGGCGTGGCCGGCGCTCGGTTCCGCCTCGACCCGTGACTCGCGGATGCGCCGCCGGGCCGACGAGGCCAACTGACGGCACGCCGCGGGGGTACGCCCGACGATCGTGGCGACCTCCGCGAACGGGTAGCGGAAGACGTCGTGCAGGACGAACGCCACACGCTCGGCCGGGGTCATCGACTCGAACACGACGAGGAAGGCCATACTGACCGACTCGTCCAGGGTGATCCGGTCGGCCGGATCCATGCCGCCGCCGGCCGCTCCCCCGGTGATCCACTCGGTCGGCTCGGGCAACGGCTCGGGGAGCCATTCGCCCACGTACGTCTCCCGCCGGGCCCGCGCCGAACCGAGCAGGGTCAGACACACCCGGCCCGCCACCTTCGTCAGCCAGGCCGCCGGGACCTCGATCTCGTCGCGTTGCGCGTCGGACAGCGCGTACCAGCGGGCGTAGGTCTCCTGGACCACGTCCTCCGCGTCGGCGAGCGAGCCGAGCAGCCGATAGGCCAGGTTGATCAGCCGCTGCCGCTCGGCCATGACCGCCTCCACGCCGCCCTCGCGCATCCCGTCCCCGTCCGTCGCCCTCATCCGTTCGATCACACCTCTTCGACCGGACAGGCCGCCGAAACGTCAGGCCGGCCGCGGCCCGGTCGCGCCGCCTCACATTCCGGGCGGCCGGCTGGTCGAAGGAGTGGCGGCGAGTACATCACAGCCGCGTTCACGGCGCCCGCCGACCAGACCCCATGATCCGGAGGAAGCATGAGCACCCCCACCACGACCACCATCGCGGATTTCGCCGAACCCGCGCCCGTGCCGCGACTCGAGCGCGCGGCCGCGGCGCTGCGGGAGCACGGGTTCGCCGTCGAGATCCTGGCCGACGCGGCCGCCGCGCGCAGCCGCGTGCGCGAGCTCATTCCCGAGGGCGCGTCGGTGTTCACCGGGGCCAGCGAGACGCTGCGACTGTCGGGCATCGACGAGGACCTCAACGCCGGCGGCCGGTACGACGCGATCCGGCCTCGCGTGCTGGCCATGGACCGGGCCACCGAGGGCGACGGGATCCGACGGCTCACCAGCACCCCGGACGTGGTCGTCGGCAGCGTCGTCGCGATCACCGAAACCGGCTCGGTGGTGGTCGCCTCCGGCAGCGGCAGCCAACTGCCCGCCTACTCCGGCGGCGCCGGCCGAGCGATCTGGGTCGTCGGCGCCCAGAAGGTCGTACCCGACCTGTCGACCGCGATGCACCGCCTCGAGGAGCACGCCCTGCCGCTGGAGAACGAACGTGCCCGCAAGGTCTACGGTGTCCCGAGCGCGATCAACCGCCTGCTCGTGATGCACGCCGAGCCGTACCCCGGCCGGGTCACCGTACTGCTCCTGCGCGAAGCCATCGGGTTCTGATGCCCGAGCCGACCGACGCCGACGAGCCCGAAGCTCCCGACCGGCGGCGACGCGCGTGTCACCCGTCCGGGCGCTCGACGGGATTCCCGGGGCTCGTCACACTTTCGCCGGCGTGTTCGTCTGATCTGCATGAAGAACGAACCCGGGCCCGAGCAGGCCCCACCGTCGGGCCCCACCCCTCGCGAAGCGTGGCTCGCCGATCGGTTCGAGGCCGTGCGCCCGCATCTGCGGACGGTGGCGTACGGCATGCTCGGCTCACGTACGGACGCCGAGGACGCGATCCAGGAGACCTGGCTGCGGGTGTCGCGCAACGAGCACCGGGACATCCGCGACCTCCGGGCGTGGCTGACCACGGTCGTCGGGCGGATCTGCCTCGACATGCTCCGCGCCCGGCGGCTGCGGCGGG
The DNA here is from genome assembly GCF_003967355.1 of Embleya hyalina. Classification (GTDB taxonomy): domain Bacteria; phylum Actinomycetota; class Actinomycetes; order Streptomycetales; family Streptomycetaceae; genus Embleya; species Embleya hyalina. The sequence continues at coordinate 60,811 of NZ_BIFH01000055.1, forward strand.
AGGACTACCCGGGGACGTGGCTGCCGGAGCCGATCGTGCGGCCCGCCGACGCCGACGCGTACGACCCGGAGGGCCGGGCCGTCGAGGCCGACGCCATCGGACTCGCCCTCCTCATCGTCCTGGAGACGCTGAACCCGGCCGAACGGCTCGCCTTCGTACTGCACGACGTCTTCGGCATGACCTTCCCCGAGATCGGCCGGGTGGTCGGGCGCAGCCCGGCGGCGGCCCGGCAGTTGGCCACCCGGGCCCGGCGACGGGTGCGGTCGGCGCCCCAACCGGACGCCGACCTCGCTCGGCAGCGCCGGATCGTCGACGCGTTCCTGTCCGCCGCCCGAGAGGGCGACTTCGACGCGCTCCTGGCCACACTCGACCCGGACGTCTCCTTCGAGATCGACCTGGGCCCCGCCGCCGGTGCCGGCCCGTCCGCCGTGGTCGGCGCGGAGAAGGTCGCGCGGCAGATGTTGGCCAACGCCAGGGTCTTCCTGCCGATGTCGCGTCCGGTCCTGGTCAACGGTTCGCCGGGGCGCCTGGTGGGCGACTCCGACGCGCCCACCGGCATCGCGGGCTTCACCGTCGCGGGCGACCGGATCGTCCGCATCGACGTCGTCGCCGACCCCGCCAAGCTCGGGGACGTCTCCCTGGACCTCCTCGACGGCGCCCGACCCGAGGCCGCCCGGCGCACCACCACCCCGCCCGACGGCGCCTCGCCCGACGCCACCCGATCCGACACCACCCGATCCGACACCATCTGAACCGCGCCCGGCGCACCCCGGCCGGGCACCCACCACCGGAGTCCCCATGGACAAGCCGACCGATTGGTCCGCCCGTTCCGACCTCGTCGGAACCGTCGATTTCACCATGATGTTCGCCGCCCACGACGCCTTCTCCCGCGACATCGCGCGGATGATCACCACCTGTGAGGCGGGCCGGGCGCTCGCCCCGGAGACCACCGTCGTGTGGGATCGCTTCAAGCGCTTCCTGCTGCTGCACCATCGCACCGAGGACGCCGTGCTCTTCCCACCGCTGCGAGCGGCCGTGGACGACCCCGTCGACCTCGACATGCTCGCGGCGATGGATGTCGAACACGCGCGCATCGACCCACTGCTCGACCTGATCGACGCGGCACTGGCCGATGCCGACCACGGCGGCGCTCTGGTCGGACTGCACGAGTTGGCCGAGGAACTCGGCGCGCACATGCGGCACGAGGAACAACGTGCCCTGCCGCTCCTGGAGGCGCGCCTCGGGCGGGCCGGCTGGGACGCGTTCGGCCGCGGCATGCGCAAGGAGCAGGGGCTGCGCGGTGCGGCCGAATACCTGCCCTGGCTGTTGGACGGCGCTTCGAGCGCCCTCACCGCTGCCGTGATGAGGCAACTTCCGTTGCCGGCGCGGGTGTTGTACCGCCGCGTGTGGGCCCCGCGGTATCACGGCCCCGCGCGCGCAGCCGCGTAACCCCCGCCCCGCCCCCGCCAGGGTGCCGGCCCCGACGGCCGCCGCCCCACCCCGTCATGCCCGGACACCATCCCATCTCGCTTTCGGAGCCGCCATGTCCACCGATACATCCGCATCGACCGATCCGACGAAGGCGACATCGACGACACGGACGCCCGCCGCCGGATCCGACGCCACCGACTCGTTCCTGGCCACCACGCGCGGCCGGCTCACCCTCCTGCTCCTGTGCGCGGTGGCGTTCCTCGACTTCATCGACGCGTCGATCGTCAACATCGCGCTGCCCACCATCCAGAAGGACCTCGGCCTGTCCAACCAGAACCTCCAGTGGGTGCCTTCCGGTTACCTGCTGACGTACGGCGGACTGATGCTGCTCGGCGGTCGTGCGGCCGACCTGCTCGGGCGGCGTCGGGTCCTGATCGTGGGCACCGTCGTCTTCTCCGCGTCCTCGCTGATCGGCGGCTTCGCGCAGACGTCGGAGGTGCTGATCGCCGGACGCCTCGCACAGGGGGTGGGCGCGTCGATGATGCTGCCCGCCGCGCTGTCGATCCTGACCACGTCGTTCGGCGACGGCCCGGACCGCAACAAGGCGCTCGGTGCGTGGGCCGGCACCGGGGCGTTCGCCTCGGCGGCGGGCGTATTCCTCGGCGGCGTGCTCACCGAGGGCCCCGGGTGGCGCTGGGTCATGTTCGTCAACGTGCCGGTGTGCCTGGTCATACTGCCCGCCATCCCGAAGCTGTTGCCGAACGACAACCGCCGCGCGTCGTGGCAGGGCTTCGACATCGCCGGCACGCTGCTGGCCACCGGCGGCCTGATCCTCATGGTCTACGGTCTGGTCAAGGCTCCCGAGCAGGGCTGGAGCGATACCCGTACGATCGCCGAACTGGGCATCGCCGCCTGCCTGTTGATCACCTTCGTGATCAACGAGGCGCGCAGCCGCAACCCGCTCGTGCCACTGGGCATCTTCCGCGTGAAGGGCCTCGCCGCGGCGAACATCACGCAGTTCGTGGCCATGTCCGGCTTCCTGGCGATGTTCTTCTTCGTCACCCTGTACGTGCAGGGCATCATGGGCTACTCGGAGATCAGGGCCGGGACGTCGTTCCTGCCCGTGACGGTCGGCGTGGGCGTGGCCGCGGGCATCGCGCAGGCACTGATCGCCCGTACCGGCACGCGGCCGCTGATCGTCGCCGGCGCGCTCGTCGCCTCGGTCGGCGTGTGGATGTTGTCCCGCGTCCCGGTCGACGGCTCCTACCTCGCCGATCTGCTCCCGGGGCTGATGGTGATGTCCTTCGGCCTCGGCTTCGTGTTCGTGGGCGTCGCGACCGCCGCCAACGCCGGGGTTCCGGCCGACCAGGCCGGGTTGGCCGCCGCGCTGATGAACACCGCGCAGCAACTCGGCGGCGCGTTCGGCCTCGCGGTGCTGTCGGCGGTCGCCACGTCGAAGACCACCCACCAACTGGCGCACGGACACGATCGAGCCACCGCCTACACCGACGGGTTCCAACAGGCCCTGCTGGTCAGCGCGTTCTTCCTCGCGGGCGCGGCGATCGTGGCCCTGTTCGTCGCGAACAGCCACGGCGAGGAGACCTGACCCACGACCGGCGCGACGCGGCCCCACGCATGGTGTGGATCATCGGGTGAGGTCGATCCGGCGTACCTCTCGGGACACCGGGAAGCCCGCCTGCTCGCACAGGTCGAGCATCGTGGCCGTACGCGAACCGGCCCGGAGATGGGCGGTGCGGCCGGGCCGGAAGTAGTAGGTCCGCCCCTCGACCGTCCGCAGGCCCACCATCGGAGCCCGCAGCATCCCTTCGCTCGGGAAGATCGTCTCGATCTCCGCCGGCGAACTCGGAGCCAACAGGGCTCCGTTGAAGGCGGTCGCCATCCATGCCGGACGGGCGTGAAGGGCGATCGAACCGGTCTCGATCCGTAATCGGGCACACGGCCATCGCACGGCCACGTAGCCGGTCGTGTACGCGCCCGCCATTTCCGGCACCAGCGCCGATCCTGTCGATTCCACCGCCCAAGGATGGGGTCCTTCGCCGCGGAACGGAAGTCCCGACCGGGGTCGTTGCGGATATACGGCCGTGGTGGGCGAAGTCGCGTTCCCGTGATCCGGTGGGGTGGTTGCGCCCACCGGACCACGGGGACGGTCGGCCGTTCGACGATGCGTGCGAACGCCGGTTCTCGGCGCCCTCTCAACCGATGACGCGAATCGATTGAGGGCCTCCGAGGTACGACACCCCGCGACCCGGGGGCAGGGTCGTGGCGAGGGTGGCGCAGTTGGTGCCGAGGTACACGCGCACCGACTTGTTCGTCTCGTTGACCATCGAGATCGCACGGACCTGGAGGGCGACGCAAACGTTGTCGGGAGGGTTGACGACTCTGAACTCCTGTCCGCTGCCGTTGAAGTACCGGAAGTTTCCCGTCGCGGCCTGCGCACCGGTGGCCGGGGCGGTGGCCAGGACGACCGCCGTACCGACCGCCAGGCCGCCTCGGACCAGGTGGGTGAGTGCGAGCATGGTGGAGATTCCTTTCCCTGGTGCGCCGGATCCCGATGTCCGGCGTCTCCACCATCGTCGGTGGCGGCGCGGCCGCCGATCCCCCCTGATATCGGGGATGCGCGACCGGCCGATCAGCGTGTTATCGCGGCGACGAGTTCGTCGCGCCCGTCCGCGCCGGTCTTCCGGAAAACGGCCTTGAGGTGGTCGTTCACGGTGTGCGCGGACAGGTCGAGGCGGCGGGCGATCTGTTTGACGGACGCCCCGGTGCGAAGTTGTGTGACGACGTCGCGTTCGCGCGGGGTGATGCCGTACCACTCGCACAACGACGGCAGGACCAGATCCCAGGTGGCGCCCTGGATCACGAGCGCGACATCCCCGGTGGCGTCCGCGTCGAGCGCCTGGCTCTGGCAGGTGATCCAGCGGCCACAGACGGCCGGGGGCGCGCAGATCAGCGGAATCGACGTGTCCTGCCGACGGGCCGCCGTGCGGGCGGCGAGGGAGAGCGAGACGAAGAGGGTGTTCGGTGTCCAGGAAGGGATGGTCCGCGTGGACCACCGGTCCAACCACCGGTGCGCCTGGGGACTGACGGCCTTGATTCGGTGGTCGGGGCCGATGGTGATCACGCCTGCCGGAAGGGGCGGCACCTCGGGGCACAGCGGACCGGCCGTCGCGTAGCGACGCAGGGCGGCCACCAGGGCCGGTACCAGTCGGGCCGCCCGCCGGGCGTCGTCCTGGTCGAACGGCGCGACACCCTCGCATCGGAGCAGCCCGAGTGCTCCCCACAGGCCGTGCCGGTCCCGAAGCAGCAGCCGCAGTCCGGAACCTGCGCCGTGCGCGGTGAGGATCTCCCGCAGACCCGGGTCGGCCGAACCGTCCGTCTCCGTACCCACCACGACCGCCGGACTCGACGAAGCGGCCGGAGCCGCCGGCCGCTGCGGCGCGCCCGCCAGGTATTGGTGCATGACGAGAGCGCCGACCAGGTCCGGATCGTATTGGTGCCAGAAACTGAAACTGCCCAGGGCGAGACCGGTCGCCGGATCGGTGCCCAACAGACTCAGCCCGTCGTGCGCCACGATGGGCGCGAGCACGCGGGAGATCGCCGCCCCGATGTCGTCGGCGCCGCCGTCACGGCTCGCCGCGGCGTGGACGTCTCGTGCCAGACGCCTGTCGTCGAAGAACGAAAGGCTCATACCATGCGATTGTCCCCGAATGCGTGCAGCGCGTCCAGGTTGTGAACAACCGTACGGATCACGCGGCATGACAACGTCGTGTGATCGAGCCATAACCACTCGCAGTCATGGTCCGTAGGCTCGTCGGTGCGTGGACGCCGCCATCGACACGGACGTGTCGGAGCACGTTCCCGCTCCGTGCCGCGGTGATCCACCTCGGGAATTCGGACAGCGGCCGGTCGTGGAGCCGTCGGTCGGGGATGTCGTCGATGTCGTTCACGGGCAGTCGGCCGGTCCGTACGTCAGTACGATGCCCGGGTGACGAGTGACGTGGCGACCGGCCGGCCGACCCGTGAACAACCACCGCGAAGGGATGCGGAGTTCCCCGATACGCGCGGTGCCGCACGGGGCGGGGGCGAGGCCAGGGGTTGGGCCTGGTCGTTGGCTCGGTTCGGGTATCGGGATCGGCCGCCGACCTCGCTGCGCGAGCGGTTGGTGCCGTCGTACACCGACAACAGCGCCTACACCGGCGGCGGCTGGCTGCCGTGCATCCTGGTGACGCTCCTGGCCGGATTCATCCGCTTCTGGAACCTCGGCAAACCCAAAGCGGTGATATTCGACGAGACCTACTACGCCAAGGACGCCTGGTCGCTTCTCAAACTCGGCTACGAGGGCACCTGGCCCAAGGAGGCCAACGACCGGATCCTCGCCGGCGACACCGACACCCTCCAGACCCAGGGCTCCTACATCGTCCACCCGCCCATCGGGAAATGGACCATCGCACTCGGCGAACAACTCTTCGGACTCACCCCGTTCGGATGGCGCTTCGCCCTCGCCGTCCTGGGCACCCTGTCCGTCCTCATGCTCTGCCGCATCGGCCGCCGCCTCTTCCGCTCCACCCTCCTGGGCTGCGTCGCCGGACTCCTCATGGCCCTCGACGGCCTCCACTTCGTCATGAGCCGCACCTCCCTCCTCGACCTCGTCCTGATGTTCTGGATCCTCGCCGCCTTCGGCGCCCTGCTCATCGACCGCGACGACACCCGCGCCCTCGCCGCCCGCATGTTCAAGGACGGACCCGACGCCACCCGCGCCGCCACCGCACGCTTCGGCCTGCGCCCCTGGCGCATCGTCGCCGGCATCTGCCTCGGACTCGCCTGCGGCACCAAATGGAGCGGCGTCTACGTCCTCGCCGCCCTCGGCGTCCTCACCGTCCTGTGGGACGCCGGCACCCGCCGCGCCTGCGGCGCACGCCGCCCCTACCGCGCCACCCTGCGCCACGACGTCCTCTTCGCGTTCCTGTCCACCGTCGCCGTCGCCCTCGGCATCTACATCTGGTCCTGGACCGGCTGGTTCCTCACCGACAACGGCTACTTCCGCCACTGGGCCGACGACCGCGCCGGACTGTCCCCCGACCACGTCCTCGGCATCCCACTCCCCCAAATCGGCATGACCTGGGTCCCCGCACCCCTACGCAGCCTCTGGCACTACCACGCCGAAATGTGGTCGTTCCACACCCATCTGGAGGCTCCGCACCAGTACCAGTCCAACCCGTGGAGCTGGCTGGTTCTCGGCCGGCCGGTGCTCTACTACAACGAGACCCTGCGCCAGGGCACGGCCGGGTGCGGCGAGCAGGAGTGCTACCGGACCGTCCTCGCCATCGGCACGCCGATGTTGTGGTGGGCCGGGGTGGTCGCGGTCGGCTACCTGCTGTTCCGCTGGGCCGGTCGGCGCGACTGGCGCGCGGGGGCCATCCTGTGCGGCCTGGGCGCGGCCTACCTGCCGTGGATGGCGTACCAGGAACGCACGATCTTCCTGTTCTACGCCGTCGCGTTCGTCCCGTTCCTGTGCCTGGCGGTGACGATGATGCTCGGCGCGCTCCTCGGCCCACCCGCGGCCACCGAACGCCGACGCGCGTGGGGCACGGTCGGCGTGGTCGCCGTCATCGCCCTGATCGCCTGGAACTTCCTCTACTTCTACCCGATCCTCGCCGGCGAGACGATCGGTCGAAGCGCGTGGCTGGACCGCCTGTGGTTCGGCACCTGGATCTGAGCCGGCGGCGCCTCGCACGCGACACGGCCGGTCGATCACAACAGTCGGGTGGCGCGCAGGAGATTCCATACCGCCGCCACTCGGACGCGGTCCTGGAAGGCCACGTACTCGGGTTCGCACACGTGCGGAGCCCACTTGAGTTTGAACGCCTCCTGGGTCCGCGCCGGGTACAGGTCGCGCCCACGCTTGGCCCCCTGCCGAAGCGTCCACCCGAACAGGGCGGAGGCGCTGGGCGGTTCGTGTTCGTCCGCGAGCCCGACGAACGGCGCGAGCCCGAGGTGCAGCCAGCCCGCGCCCTCCTCCGTGAAGGTGGTCAACGCCGTGAGGGTGATCAGTTCGTGGGTGCCGACGGGGGCCTGGGGACGCCGGCGCGACAGGTCGCACAACCATCCCGGGCGACTTCCCCACACGGGCGCGTACGTGATGTAGGCGACGACCTCCCCGCGGTGCCGGGCCAGGAACGTACGGCGCAACCCGCGGCCGATTCCACCGTGTTCGCCGACCATGAAGGACAGTTGCCGCACGAGGCGGCCCTTCTCGCGCAGCCATTCGCGGTCGATCTGCTCCAGGGTGCGTCGGTCGGGCACGTCGTCGGATCCCACCTCGGTGACGACGACGCCCTCCCGTCGGGCCCGGGAGACGTTCTGCCGGACCTTGGCGAGGGGTTTGCCGCGCAGCGTGAAGCGGGACAGGTCGATGGCGTAGGCGACGCCGAGTTGATTGACCGCGAAGCCGCGGTCGGCGTAGAGCGCGACGTCGTGCGAACGCAGCTGCACCGCGGTCAGCACCGTGCGCCGCCCGGGCCCGCGATCGAGCGTGTCCAGGTATTCGTCGAGCAACGCCCCTCGATGCGCGGGCGCCGCGAACGGTCCGGCGAACTGGATGTGGTGGCGCCGCCTCGGCAGAAAGGCGACGAGCCCCGGGACGCTGCTCCCGTAGTGGTGCCGGGTCCCGGCATTGACCGCCAGGAAGGCGCTCGGATGGTCGGCGTGGGCACGCAACGTCCCGATCGGGTCCTGCTCTTCCGCCATCGGTACCGCGACCTTGGTCACCGTCCCCGCTCCGCCGGGCGCGGGCCCCTCCCCGATGCCGGCCACTGCCCGCTGTACCGGCACCACGCCGCTGTTGCCGTCGCCGCCCTTCCCGTTCCCGCGATGCCGGTCGTTCCGGACGGAAGGCGGCTCTTCTGTGCCGAAGGTCATGGCTTCCCCAAGCTGAGGCGGTGGTGTCGCAGGGACAAACGAGTCGTTCGCAGGTGCTGACACGCCTTCGCCGCGAAAAGGCCGGGAGGTTCACTCGTTTCACGCGTGACGGTGGGCGGGTCCCGAGGGGAACCCGCCCACCGCTACGACCTCGACCGTGTGCCCGGGTCGGCTACGGCCGGTTCTCGACGGTGATCGCCTCGGCGTCCGAACGCACCACGAGATGGTGGCGCGTGTCCGGTTGGTCGGACAACCAGGCGACCCGGTTCGCCACGTCCACGACGACCCGGGCGGGATGTTCGCCGTGGGCCCGGGCCACGTGCTCGCGCATCGCCACCTCCTCCGCGTGCAGTCGGGCCGGGGCACCGGCGGGCAGACCGTAGACGTAGGCCAGCCCACCGGTGGGCCAGTCGGCCGTTTCCAGGACCGCCCGATCCAGCCGACTGGCGCCGCCGACGACCTGGGACAGGCTCATCTTCGGCGCGGGTCGCCGCTCCAGGAGGAAGGCCCGCCGATCGGCGCCGGATTGCAGTTCCAGCACACTCGGCGGGGACACCATGCTGACGTTGCGGAACGCGGCGCACAGCCGATCCCCCGCCAGGACCTGGAAGTCGACGAACAGCAGATCGCCCTCGGATCCGCCCGGTCGGGCCTCCACGCGCAGTTGCCCCTCCGTGGGGAACGGGGCGAAGAGGTCCATGCGGACCAGGCCGTGCGGATACGGCACCACGTTGGGTCCGACCTGCGGGTAGGGCAACCAGAACACCCGATCGGCGATGATGTGCGTCGCCGCGTCGAGCAGCCCGGGATGGGTGAACGTGCCGGGGACGGAACCCCGTCGCGCGTCCAGGATCCCGAAGGCGCCGCCGCTTCCGTAGCCGACCTCGGTGAGGTACCGGAAGGCCGGGCCGTGAGGCAACCGATGGGTGAGGTACGGCAGTTCGGCCCGCTGGGCATCGGTGAGCGGCGGCAGCGGAGCCGGCGTGTCGGGCCGGTCGAACGTGATCGTCGCCTCGGCGACGAGTTCGAACCTGGACAGCGCCTCGTTCCGGGCCGGCCGCCACATCAGCAGGCTGACGTGCACGTCCCGGCCCCGATCGGCCATCGGCTCGACTCGGGTGAGCAGCCGGGTGGGGCTCACCACCGGGATCCAGCGCTGGAGGCGCAACTCCCGCAGGCCGGTGGCCCGCAGGCCGGTGTACGTACTCGCCGCCTGGAACAGGTGATCCACCGTGCACATCATCGGCAGCACCGGCAGCGTCCAGGTGGGGCAGTGGTCGAGCACCCACGGATCGGCATCGGGGCTGACCACGAACTCGTGCTCGGCCGGGCCGCGTTCCGGCTCCGGGACGAACGCCGCGACCTCGCCGACCGGCTCGGCCGGCGGGGCCGGCGGGGCCGGCGGGATCGGCAGGGTCGGAGCGACCGGAGCGACCGGAGCCACCGGGGCAACCGGGGCAACCGGTCCCGCCGAATCCGCCACGAACGCATCCGCTTCCGGTCCATACGACTGTTGGAACATGCCGGCGACTTCCAGCAGCGCCCGGGTCGCCTGCCGCTGAACCTCCAGGAACAGCAGGTGATTCTCATGCCGGGTGTTCATGAATTGCACATGCGACCTGCCGACGGCCCGCTGATGGGCACTCAGCGCGGTCGGCACCAGAGTCTCCTCGACCGAGACCGAGACAGGCACGGACACCGGCACGGACACCGGAACCGAAGCGGGAACCGGAGCCGGAACCGGAAGCGGAGCGGGAACCTGAGCCGCCGGCGGCACGGCCACCGCGACCGGAGCCGCCACCGGGGCCGGGGATCCGCCGATCTCCGCCGCCGGCACCCGCCGAGCCGCGGGCAGCGTCACGAGTTCCCGCGCCGGGCGCGCGTCCTGGAGCCGAAGCACGGTCCTGAGGTCGAAGAACGCGATGCTGGACAACCGCCTTGCAGGCGTCTGCCCCTCCGCCCTTCGTCCCAGGGTCGCCACACCCGTCGCCGCCGGAGCCGTATCCCCCGCGCTCAGCAGGAGTTCGGCCGCCGGCGCGCCCAGCGGAGCGACGGTCACCTTCGCCCTGGCCAACTCCGCCCGCGGGAACGCCTGCGCGCCCACGGCCGGCACGGTGCGGTGGTACAGCGCCACCGCGGCGCACGCGACGCTCAACAGCCCGGCCGCGCAGTGCGGACGACCGAACAGGCCGGAGGGATCCAGCCGATCCGGCCGATCCGCCGGCGCGGGCGCGGGATCGAGGTCGCCGACCACCAGGTCGACGGCGCCCTGCCCCGCCTCGGCGCCGGCCCCGTCCTCGCCCTGCGGATCGATCACGGCCAGCACGGGGTCACCGTCCCGGCGCGCGTGGTCGAGCCGCTTGAGGGCCAGCACCACGGCCGCGTTCCCCTCGGCCCCGGGGAGCCCGAGGTCGCGGACGACCGACCGATGCACCACCGTCGAGGCGAGGTCGACCGCGCCCACGAGCGCCGCGTCGCTGGCTCCGCTGCCGATCGCGTCGACCGCGAGGTCGAGCGCCCGGATCCCGGACGCCTCCTCCGCGCAGACCGCGACACTGGCGTCGGTCAGCCGAAGTTGCGCGCTGATCCGGTTGGCGGCGATGTTGCCCAGGCCCCCGAGGGACCACGGCGGGCAGTTCAACGGGTCGGCGACACGGTCCTCGGAGGATGCCGCGGCCGCCGCCGAGCGGCGCGCCTCCAGGGTCGTGCGGTTGTGCCAGACGGAGAACTCGGCGTGCACGGTCGCGCTGCCGACACCCACGAGCACCATGGTGCGCTCGTCGGGCAGGGTCAGCGCGCGGGCGGCGTCGCGGGCCGCCTCCAGGACCAACAGGTGTTCGCCGGAGGTCTGCAGCATGTCGTTGGGCGGCATGCGCAGGCCGTCCACGCGCAGTTCCACCGTGCTCGGCGGCCGCAATCTCGGCTCACCGGTCAGCAGCGCCTCGACGAAGTCGCCGGTGGTGTCTCCGTCCCCGACGCGGGCGCCGAGGCCGACGATCGCCACCTGGTGCCGGCGGCGCCCGGCGGGGCCGGGCACGGCCACGCCGGGGAAGGAGGTCGACGCCCGGTCGGCGGTGTTCCACGCGTCCACGACCAGGTGCGCGTTGACCCCGCCGAACCCGAAGCCGCTGACCGCGGCGCGCCGCAACCCCCGCCATTCCTCCGGCCGGGCCAGTGGCCGCAGCGGTGTACCGCGCAGGGCCTCGTTGGCATCGTCGGCACCGACGGTCGGCGGCAGTGTGCCGTGTTCCATCGCGCCCAGCACCTTGAGCAGCGCGGCCCCCGACGCGGCGGTGAGCGGATGGCCGAGGTTGCCCTTGACCGACCCGATCGGCAGATCCGCACGCTCGGCGAAGATCCGGGCCGCGCAGCCCAGTTCCACGGTGTCGCCGACCGCCGTGCCGGTGGCGTGGCACTCCAGCAGCGACACCGTCTTGGGGTCGATCCCCGCGGCCCGATAGGCCAGACTCATCGCGCGTTGTTGCTGACCGCCGTCCGGGACGAGCATGCCGCCCCGGCCGCCGTCGTTGGTCGCCCCGATCCCGCGGATCACGCCCAGCACGGGTACATCCGCGGCCAGCGCGTCCTCGAGCCGCATCAGGGCGACCATCGCGGTGCCCTCGGCGGGCACGAGGCCGTCGGCCTCCCGGTGGAAGGGCCGCGACCGCGCGCTGGGGCTCAGTGCCCCCAGCCGGCCCATGCCGTGGCTGATGATCTCGGGCGCGCCGCCGTTCAGCGCCCCGGCGACCATCAGGTCCGCCTGCCGGAAGTGCAGCTTCCGGCAGGCGAGTTCGATCGCGTACAGCACGGACGCGCAGGCCGCCTCCAGGACCACCGCGCCGGCCCGCAGTTCGAAGGCCTGGGCCACGAGCTGCGCCGGCAGGCCGAAGCAGAATCGGCTCATCGGGATCGGCGAATGCCGGTCGTGCCGGGGCCATTCGGCCCGGACATCGGCCGGCTGCGATCGCAGCCAGACGTCCTCGGCGTACGAGACCATCGACGTGGTCGGGCACGAGATGTTGCCCAGGACCAGGCCGGTGCGTCGGTGCAGCCCGAGTCGATCGACCTCGGCGAGCGCCTGCCGGGTCGCGTGCACGACCCAGCGCACGGTCGGGTCCAGGCCCTTGATCTGCTCGGCGTCGATGGCCAGGCCGTACGGGTCGAAGCGCTCCTCGAATCCGGTGACGTGGCCGAACACCGTGCTCGCGGGGTCGGCCCCGCTCCACTCGGGCCCCGCCGTCGGGCGCCCGATGGAGAACGGGGTCAGCCGTACCGCGCCGGAGACCACCGTGTCCCACAGTTCGGCGGGCGTGTGTGCTCCGGGCAGGACGCAGCCGCGTCCCACGATGGCGATTGCGGGGAAGTCCATGCCCCTCACGCGTCCGTCGAGATCAGCGCGGGCCGGGTCGCGTTGGACAGGTCCGGACGGTAGATCATCTCCACGCCGCCGAGCACGGCCAGGACCCGTTCCGCGCCGCCCTGTTCGAAGGTGAGCCAGATGTCGCAGACCGCGTCGTCGGTACCCTGCTTCACGCTGCGCACGATGCACTTCACCGGGGCCGTCACGGCGCCGGTCGACAACACGCGCACCTCACGGATGCCCATCGGCAACGACTGCACGCTGGCCGAGGACAGAACCCACAGGCAGGCCGCCTGGAGCGCGCCGTCCATCACGAGCGGGTCGGTCTGCCAGGTGTCCTGCGCCCAGCCGAGTTGCCGCGCCCCGATCAGGTCGCAGGTCGCCCCGGTGGAGTTCAGCCCGGTGATCGTGTGGATGGCGTGGAAGCTCGGGCCGTGGAAGAGCATCGCTCCGTCGTAGACGGCGCTGCCCGGGTGTACCTCGAAGTTCTCGTCGACGGGCTCGGCCGCCGGGGCGGTCAGCTTCGCGGCCTCGCCCGGACCCGCGAGGGCCGAGTAGTGCAGCGCGCCTTCGATGCTCTTGAGTTCCAGGCGCAGCGCGGTGTCGGGGTGTGTGCCGTCGGGACGCACGTGCACCCGTAGTCGGGTCTCCTCCGTCCCGAACCGGTCCAGCGCGATCGTGCGCAGCACGCGCAGGTCACGGACCAGGACGGAGCCGTTGTCCGGCAGCGCGTTGCGCGCGGCGGCGGCGAACCATTCGAGGACCAGCGCCACGGGCACCACGGGGCGTCCCGCGATGCTGTGGTCGATCAGGTAGGGGTGCGTCTCGGCGCCGACGACGATCTCGGTGACGTCCGGTTCGGTCGGTTCACCGGCGGGGGCGGCCGTACCCGCGGCGATCGACACGCAGGCCGGGCCGGGTTGTTCGAGTTCGGTCATGAACGCCTTGACGCCGGCGGCCTCCTCGAGGAGCGGGACGCCGAGTCGGCGGAAGTGCTCGGCGTGCGCCGGGGACACCATGCCGGCCGCCCACGGGCCCCAGGCCACGGCCTTGACCGTGGTCCCCGGGCGGTGCGTCGCCTCGGTCGCGGTGATCTGCTCCATGGCCTGGTTGGCCGCCGCGTAGTCGCACTGCCCGGCGGTGCCCAGCCGCGCGCTGACCGAGGAGAAGGCGCACACCAGGCGCACCGGGTCGGCGGCGGTCAGGTCGAGGAGGGTGCGGAATCCGCGCACCTTCGTGTCGTAGACGCTGGTGAACTGGGCCTCGGTCTTCGCCGAGATGTTGCTGTCGGCGATCACGCCGGCGGCGTGGATGACCCCGGTGATCGGGCCCCAGTCGCGACGTACCTCGGCCAGTGCCTCGGCGACCCGCTCGCGGTCGGTGGCGTCGGCGGTGACGTATCGGGTCTCCGCTCCGGCCACGGCCAACTCGTCCAGGGTGCTGCGGATCTCGCGGGAGGCGAGCACTCGCCCGGAGGCGACGGCGAGTTCGGCCAGGGTCGGGGTCGCGCCGGTGCGCTCGTCGCGGCGGCTGCCCAGGATCTGGCGGATGGCGGTCTCGTCCGCGGCGCCGCGCAGTTCGTCGTCCTCGTCGACGGGGCGGGTCCGACCCAGGAGCAGGAACTTCGGCCGGTGTGCGCGGGCCAGGGCGAACAGGCACGCCGCGGTGATGCCGCGGGCCCCGCCGGTGACGACGACCACGGGGTCGGGACCGAGGTCGAGCGGGCTGGGCGCGCCCGTCGGCTCGGTGCTGCCGCGCAGCAGCGCGCGCGAACCGTCGGCGGCCAGCGCGACGTCGGTGACGTCGTCGCCGTGCAGGAGTTCGGCGGCGATGGCCTGGGCGATGTCCTGCGGGGCGCGCCCCGCCCGGTCGATGTCGATCGTCTTGATCGAGGCGTGGGCCCATTCGTTCGCGGCGGTGCGGGCGAGCGCGGCGATCCCCGCGCAGCCCTCGCGACCGCGCACGCCGGAGGTGCCGAACGCGCCGCCGGTGTCCTGGACGACGACCAGTACGCCGCCTCGGCGGTCCATCGCCGCGGCGATGGTGCGCAGGGTCGTGAAGACCTCGCGGGTGGGTGCGTCCGGGTCCTGCTCGGGGTCGATCCCGCGCAGGCCGGCGAGGGAGATCACGGCGGTGGAGTCCTCGGTCACGCGGTCCGTGACGGAGGCTTTGATGCCTTCGCGGCGCAGGGTCTCCGCCAGGCATTCGGCGACGCCGGCGCCGTCGTCGGTGATCAGCAGCGGTTGTTCGCGCAGGCCCTTGAGCGCGGCGCCGGCGGCGGCCTCGACGGGTACGAGGGTGGTGCCGGTGCGCAGCACCGTGAACTGCGGTGCCTCGTGCTTGCTCTGCGCCGGAATCTGCTCCTGCGGACGGGCGACCGGCGCGACCGGGGCGGCGACGGGCGCCTGGGGCTGCGCGGGGGCCGCGTCGGGGGTGCGCAGCGAGGTGATCTTCTCGGCGATCGCGGCGATGGTGCGCAACCGGGCCAGGTCGGCCGGGTCCACGTCGGCCTCACCCGGGAAGTGGTCCCGCAACCGGGTCAG
>NZ_BIFH01000055.1:76120-93254 GCF_003967355.1 Embleya hyalina
TAGCCGGTCAATTCGGCCACGATCGCCAACGCCACGTCCGCACCGCTCTCCTGAACCGGAGCCGGAGCCGGAGCCGGAACGGCGACCGGAGCGGGGGCCGGAACCAGGGCCTGCGTGCGGGGCTGAGCCTGCGCGGCGGCAGAGCCGGGGGCGCGCATCGACGTGATCTTCTCGGCGATCGCGGCGATGGTGCGCAACCGGGCCAGGTCGGCCGGGTCCACGTCGGCCTCACCCGGGAAGTGGTCCCGCAACCGGGTCAGGATCTGCACCCGCTTGATCGAGTCGACACCCAGGTCCACCTCCAGATCCATCTCGGGCGTGAGCATCTCGACCGGGTAGCCGGTCAATTCGGCCACGATCGCCAACGCCACGTCCGCACCGCTCTCCTGAACCGGAGCCGGAGCCGGAGCCGGAACGGCGACCGGAGCGGGGACGGGCGCGGCGACCGGAGCCGGGGCGGGCGCGGCCGCGAGGGCCGGTGCCTGGGTCGGAGCCGGGATCTGCGCCATCGCCGGCGGAACCTGGACCACACTCTGGTGCGCGACGGGCGCGACGGGCGCGACGGGCGCCGGAACGACCGGAGCGGGCGGGCGGGCCTGGGTGACCGGGGCCGGCGCCTGGTACGCCGTCGGCATCGGCGGCGCGGGGCTGATCTCCAGGGCCGGAGGCCGGGCCTCCAGCGCACGCGGGCTCGGGGCGACCGGCGCCGACATCTCGACCGGAGCGTGCACCGGGGCGGCCGCGGCTCGCGGCTCGGCCCCGGGCCGCCAGGCCATCAGCGCGTCGAGCGAGGTCTTGGCCAGGTCCAGGTAGGAGGCGTGGCTGGCCGAGGTCGTGCTCTGGTAGGCGCTGTGCGCGTCGCCCGCCTGGCGCTGGACCTCCAGGAACGCGTGCAGCCAGGCACCGGAGGCGGTCACCGGCGACCAGGTGGAGCCGGACGAGGTGACGTCGTGCGCCGTCGGTTCCGCGGCCGGCGGTTCGTAACGTACCGGCACGGCGGGGGCCGCCTGTACCGGAACGGGCGCCGGCACATGGGTGGGCGCCGGTTCGGGCACCGACACGGGCGCGGCGGCCGCGAACTGCGCGGGGGCCGGAGCCGCGATCGGCGCCGCGACCGGAGCCGGGGCCGCGACCGGCGGCGGCGCCGCCTGGACCCGAGCCGGCGGTGCCGCCTGCGTGACGGCGAGCGGCGCCGGCGGCATCGGCCGCGCGGCGGCGACCGGCAGCGCCGGGCTCGTCGTCGCGACGGCCGGCTGGAACCCGGTGCCCGACTGGTGGACCACGGGCACGGCGGGGGTGCTCTCGCGGTGTCCCACATCGGGGTTGGGACCGGAGATGGGGATGGTCATACCCGTCCTTGTCAGCGATGGCGAAGGAGTGCTCGAGGTGAACGAGGCCCACAGCGGGGCGAAGTCCAGGGGGCGACCGGCGACGGCCAGCGCGCCCAGGACGCGGTGCAGTGCGGTGAGTCCGGATCCCCGGGCCTGGTCCGCGCTGAGCGCGAGGTGGGGCCGGTCCGCGAGGATCCTGCCGACCAGGCCCGTGAGTACGGTGCCCGGGCCGGCCTCGACGAACGTACGGACGCCGTCGTCGTGCATGGCCAGGATCATGTCGGCGAATCGCACGGAGGAGGTCACGTGATCGTGCAGCACGGTGCGGATCGCGGACGCCTTGTCGGGATACGGCCGGGCGTCGGCGTTGCCGTAGACGGCCAGGCGCGGCTTCGCGAACTCGTACCGCTCCAGGGCGGGTCGCCACCCGGTGGTCGCGGACTGGAGCAGCGGGCTGTGGAAGGCGCAGGAGACGGCGAGCCGTTGGGTCTTGAGACCCTGCTCCAGGGCGCGCTTCTCCACCTTGACGATCGCGGATTCCGCGCCCGAGACGACGTGCTGCGTCGGGGAGTTGTAGTTCGCGACCCAGGCTCGGCGGATGCCGCGGACCAGGTCGTCCGCCTCCTTCGCGGAGGCGGTGACCGCGAGCATCGCGCCCGACACCTTGCCCGCGTCGCGCAGGAGTTCGCCGCGGGCCCGGGCCAGGGACATGAGGGTGTCGTCGTCGTAGACGCCGGCCGCGTGCAGCGCGGAGAGTTCGCCGAAGCTGTGTCCCGCCACGCAGTCGGGTTCGAAGCCGACCGCGCCCAGGATCGCCCGCATCGTCAACGCGTGGGCGGCGAGCGCCGGTTGCGCGCATTCGGTGGCCTTGAGCCGTTCGGCCTGCGCGCGTTCGCCCGCCTCGTCCACGGCCGGCGGCGGGAAGACGAGACGGTGCAGCGGGTGTCCGTCGATCTCGAAGCCGGCCAGCCGGTCCCACGCGGCGAGCGCGAGCGGCTGGTGCATCACGACGTCCATGCCCATCTCGGGGTACTGACTGCCCTGCCCCGGGAACAACATCGCGATCTTGTCGGTCGAGGCGGGACCGCACGCGTAACGCACACCGCCGGGCGTGTGGAAGGCCGCCCGCGCATCGGCCGCGATCCGGCGCCGCGCGTCCGCCGCCTGGGCCCGGAGGTCGTCCTCGTCGCGAACGACCAGGCACAGCCGGTGGGTCGCCGCGGCGTCGAAGGCGAGTTGGGTACGGCGCGCCAGGTCGGCCGCCGGCGCGGTGTCCGCGGCCAGCGCGTCCAGCGCCGCGACCAGCGCGGGGCCGGAATCGGCACTCAGCAGCAGCAGTTCGCTGGGCGCGCTGCGGGTGTACCGCTCGCCCGCCGGGGCGGTTTCCGCCGGGCGGTGCTCTTCGAGGGTGACGTGGAAGTTGGTACCGCCGAACCCGAAGCTGGAGACCGAGGCCCGACGCGGGTGGTCGGTGCCGCGGATCCAGGGCCGGGTCCGGGTGCTCAGGTAGAAGGGGCCCTTCTCCAACTCCAGCGCCGGATCGGTGCGGTCGGCCTTGATCGTGGGCGGCAGGATCCGGTGGTGCAGGGCGAGGGCGGCCTTGGCCAGTCCGACGGCGCCGGCGGCGGTCCGGGTGTGGCCGATCTGCGACTTCACCGATCCGAGGGCGCAGCGCGCGATGTCGGCCGGGTCGCCCGAGCCGAACACCTCCTGCAGGGCCGTGACTTCGGCGGTGTCGCCGGCCTTGGTGCCGGTGCCGTGCGCCTCGATCAGCTCCACCGTCGCGGGGCTGTAGCCCGCGCTGGCGTAGGCCCGGTGCAGCGCGCGGACCTGCCCGGCGACGGCGGGGGCGTAGATCGAGGATCCGCGTCCGTCGGAGGAGGTGCCCACGCCGCGGATCACCGCGTAGACGCGGTCGCCGTCGCGTTCGGCGTCGGCCAGGCGCTTGAGCATGACCATGGCCACGGCCTCGCCCAGGAGGGTGCCGTCGGCGTCGGCGGAGAAGGGCCGGCACTCGCCCGACGGGGACAGCGCCGGGGTCTTGCTGAAGCAGGTGAACCCGAAGGCGTCGCACAGCGGGTCCACGCCGCCGGTGATCATCATGTCGGCGCGGCCGAGGGTGAGTTCGTCGATGGCGGCGCTCATCGCGGACAGCGAGCTGGCGCAGGCCGCGTCGGTGGTGTAGTTGCTGCCGTGCAGGTCGAAGTGGCGGGCGACGCGGCCGGCGATGACGTTGGTGAGCATGCCGGGGAAGGAACTCTCCTTCCACACCGGATACGACGCGGCGATGGCCTCGCACAGCTCGTCGGCCTTGGGCTCCGGCACGCCGCGCGCGAGCATGACCCGGCGCCAGGTCGGCCGCTGGGACCGGAAGGACATGCGAAAGGCCAGCTCGGTGGGGCTGGCTCCCAGGATGATGCCGGTGCGTTCTCGCATCGTCTCGGACGGGCCGTCGTCGCCGCAGGCGTCGCGCAGGACCCGTTCGGCCGCGACCAGGCTCAGCAGTTGCGCGGTGTCGGTGGCGTCGATCGTGGACGGTGGGGTGCCGAAGGCCAGCGGGTCGAACGCCACCGGCGACATGAACGCCCCACGCTTGCCGTAGGTCTTGTCGGGGGCGGTGGGGTCGCTCGAATAGTGATCGCTCACGAGCCAGTGGGTGTCCGGCACGTCTCGGATGAGGTCACGGGCGTGGACCACGTCGCGCCAGAACCCGCCGACGTCCGAGGAACCGGGCAGCAGGGTGCTCAGGCCGACGACGGCGATGGGTGGTTGGGAGGGACGGGAACTCTCGGGCACGGGACTCCTTGCGATGTGCGATTCAGAGCAGTTCATGGGCGTGGACGGTGAACGCCTGGGCGGGCAGATCGACACCGTGGCTGCGCAGTTGCTGCGCGCGGGTCAGCACCGTCGCGCCTTCCATGAGATTGCGGGCGATCTGCACCACGGACAGGTTCGCGGGATCGGCGAGGAATCCGTCCTTGCGCCAGTCGTTGAACGCGCCCACCGCGGGACCGCACCAGATCTGGTAGTCCACACTGCGGTCGGCGACCCCGGTGGTCGCCCAGGTGCTGGACATGCCCAGGTACCAGCGGAACACCAGCGCCATGCGGTGTTTGCCGTCCACGGCCGCGCGGTCGGCCTGCGCGGGCTCCCTGGTGCGCCAGAACTCCTCGGTCTGGGCCCACACCTGCGCCACCGGCTGACGGAACATCTCCCGTTCCAGTCGGGCGATCTGGGCCGGGGGGATGTCCTCCAGCGACTCGTGGTCGCGGTACAGCTGGAAGAGCCTGGAGGCCCGGGCGGCGAACATCGTGCCGCGGCTGAGGACCTGTACCTTCGAGCCCATCTCGAACATGTCCGCGGACGGTGCCATGGCCACGTCCATCGTGTCCGCGGCCTGGAGCATCGTGCGGGCCCGGTCGGAGGTGGCGGCCTCCAGACTGAGCTGGTTGACCGATCCGGTCACCACGTACGCGGCGCCCATCGCGAACGCGGCGGCGACGGCGTGCGGGGTGCCCAGGCCGCCGGCCGCGCCGATCCTGGTGCGCGGCGCGATGCCGTGCCGGTGGGCGACGGTGTCGCGCAGGGCCAGGATCTGCGGGAGCGCGGTGGACAGCGGCCTGCCGTCGGTGTGCCCGCCGCTGTCCGACTCCACGGTCAGGTCGTCGACCATCGGCACGCGGGCGGCGAGGGCCACCTCGTCGGCGGTCAGCAGCCCTTGGGTGAGCAGTTCGTGCAGCAGCTCGGGGGGTGCCGGTGCGAGGAACTGTTCGGCGACCTCGGGCCGCGAGACCTTGGCCATCATCATCCGGGGACGGACGATCCGGCCGTCGGCGCGCATCCGCAGGCCCGCCGCGCAACAGTGCGCGAGGGCGCGGGTGACCTTGCTGAAGGCGGACACGGACACGCACCGCACACCGTGTCGGATGGCGAGGGCGGCGACCTCGTCCTCCCACACGGGCGAGTGCGGATTGTGGATGATGTTCACCCCCCACGGGGCGTGTTCGGGCAGCTTGTGGCGCAGTTCCTCGATCGCCCGGCGAACCGCGTCGATCGGCAGTCCGGCCGCTCCGAAGATGCCCAGCAGATCGGCGCGCGCCATCGCCTCGACCATGGCGACGCCCGCGATCCCCTGTGCCATCTCACCGGCCACGTAAGGGAATCGCACGCCGTGGTCGGTGGTGAACGAACGATCCCCGAGCCATTCGGGATACAGCGGAGAGAGTGTGCCGACGACTTCGCAGCCGTCGACGGGCGCGTCACCCAGGACGGCGCCGGTCACGGAGTCGGACAGGCGCCGAACGATCGTGGCCATGCTCCGCGGTTGGCGAAGCACGGCCAGGAGACCGTCGGCGGTGGGATCCGACACGTCACGACGAGGTGATGCCTGCAGTCCGATGGTCATGAACGGTTTCTCCTGTGGCCTTTCGGGAGGGTTGTCGGACTCGGGTTTCGTCGACCGTCAGAGAATCCCGTGCGTGCCGGCCAGGAGATAGGCCATGTCGACGGTCGTCCGGGAACAGGGTCCGCCCAGAACGCGGCGCGCGTTGCGGTCGTCGAAGACCCGCGTGTGCCGAAAGTACGCGGCGAACCCGGCGTAGCTGTGAAAGCGCTGCTCGGCCGGGGAGAGCCTTTCGGGCAACTCGGGCCGGAGGACGATGCGGATCGGGGCAAATTTCTCGAAGAGTTCGATGAGCGTCGTGGCGGAGACGTCGTCCGGGTGAACGATGTGGTATGTCTCCGCCGCCGTGGACCGGTGTTCCGCGGCGATGCTCACGATGGCCTTCGCGGCGTCCTCGACGGGAAGGCAGTTCAGCCGCGCGTCGGCCTGTCCCTGCATGTGGATGACCGGTCGCAGACCCCGCGGAATGGAGAGTCCGGCGATGCCTCTTTCGATCGTCGACGCACGCAGCAGTGCGCTGATGGTCTGAAAGGGGTGTGCCGGGAGTCCCGGGGTCGGGGGCCGGTCCGTGAGGAGAATGCTGGGACGCATGACGAGTGCCGGCATTCCGCTTTCCCGGGCCCATCGGCCGACCAGGGATTCGGCGTCGCACTTGGACCGCTCGTATTCGTTCTCGAAGCCGTAGGTGTCGATCAGGTCGGCTTCGGCGACGGTGCCCGAGCGTCGGGCGCCCGCCACGAACGCGGTGCTGACATGACAGAACGGCGCGCCGTGCGGGCTTCTGGCGGCGATGTCGAGGAAGTTTTGCGTTCCGTTTACATTCACCGGCCGGATCGCCCGGGCACCGGTGTTGAGATCGATGTTTCCGGCGCTGTGGAGGAACATGTCGGTACGCCGAACGAGCTTTTCCACCCGGTCGTCGGGGAGGCCGAACAGGGGGCGCTCGATTTCGATGTCCAGTTCGTCGGCGCGACGACGAAATTTCTGAATGAAATCCGGCGTCTCGCCCAGTCGGCCCAGGGCATGCGAGATTCGGTCGACGGCGCTGGTGCTGCTCCGGCGCGAGAGCAGCGTGACGGAGCAATTCCGATTCACGAGTTCACGAACGAGCCGCAGACCCAGGAAACCGGTGCCTCCGGTCAATACAACCTGCACGGTCTCATTCCTCTTCTCGTGGAACCGATGGCCGGGTATTGCGACGTCGATACTATCCATGCGTGGGCGTCGGAAAAGTACACCCTGCGGCGCGGGAAGTCAGGTTCACCGGTATGGGCTAGTTCCGACCCGGGGCATCGATGGGCATATTTATCGACTCGATCGCCGGCCGGACACATCCGATTCTTATACATACGATTAATTGCGATGCGGCGGCCGTGGCCGGCAATAACGAGTTGTGGTCCGTATGCGCGGTACCCTCGCTTGCGGTGCGAACAGTGCCCCCGAATATCCGTGGCCGCGGCGGACCGTCGGCAACAGGATTCACCCCTGCCCGGCCGCCCGACGCGATGGCGGCCCGGACTTCGCCATGCCCATACCCGAGCCCGGTTCACGGGCGTCCTCGCCCATCGCACAGACGACGTCGTCCTGGGAGGACACACCATGCTCGACACCATCCCGGCCCCGCCTCCCGAACACGAGACGCCGGACCCGCCCGGCGACCCGCTCGGCCGCCTCGCCGAGCTGTGCGCACGACACCGCCGCCCGCTCCTGGCCGGTGCGTTGATCGTCCTGCTCCTGGCCGCCGTCGTGGTCGCCGGCGCCAAGGACCGCTGGTCCAACGGCGGATTCACCGCGACGGGGACCCGGGCCGCGGAGGCCGAGCGGGTCGCCGCCCGATACGGGGCCGACGCCGCGGACCTGGTGTTCTACGTCCGCGCCGACAAGCCGGTGGACGACGCCGAGGTCGCCGAGGCGGGCCGCCGGATCACCGCGCTGGTCGCGGGCCGGCCGGGCGTGGACGCGGCGCAGTCCTACTGGACCACCGGCTCGCCCCTGTTGCGCTCGCGCGACGGCGAAGGTGCCCTGATCCGCGTCGACTTGGCCGGCAGCGAACGCGACGGCGCGGTCGCCTCGCGCGCCCTGGTCCCCGCCGTGCGCAAGGCCGCCGCCGGTCTGCGGGTGACTGCCACCGGACCCGCGTGGCTGAACGCCCAGGCCACCGACGAGTCCGAACGCGACCTCGAACGCGGGGAGTTGCTGGCGGCGCCGCTGACCATGATCATCCTGCTGCTCGCGTTCGGATCGCTGACCGCGGCGGCGATCCCGCTCGCCGTCGGCGCGGTCTCCGTGGCCGGCGCCCTGGCCGTCCTGGCCACACTGACCCTCACGATGCCGATCACCGTGTTCGCGATCAACATCTGCGCGGCACTGGGCTTCGCCCTCTCCGTCGACTACGCCCTGTTCATCGTGACCCGCTATCGCGAGGAGCTTTCCCGGGGCGTCGAGTCGCGCCGGGCCATCGCGCTGAGCATGGCCACCGCCGGGCGGGCCGTGCTGTTCTCCGCGGCGACGGTGGCCCTGTGTCTGTCCGCGCTGTTCGTCTTCCCGCTGGAACTGCTGCGCTCGTTGGCGTGGGCGTCGATCCTGGTGGTGGGCATCTCGTCGCTGACATCCCTGCTCGTACTGCCCGCGCTGCTGGCCGTGTTGGGACCGCGTCTGGATCGGCTGGATCCCTTCCGCCGCTTCCGGCGCGGGCGCGGACGGGTCGGCGGGGGCAGCCCCGTCTGGCGTCGCATCGCCACGCTCGCCACGTCCCGGCCGATCCTGTGCGGAGGCACCGCCGCGGTGCTCCTTCTGGTCCTGGCCCTGCCCTTCCTGCATGCGCGGTTCACCACCATCGACGAGAAGATCCTGCCGAAGAGTTCCGAACCGCACCGCACGGCACAGTTGTTGCGTGCCGACTTCGCCGACCCGCCCGAGCGGATCATCCCGGTGATCCTGCCCCGGGCGAACGCGGCGACCGACGCGCCGGCGATCGACGCCTACGCCCGACGGTTGTCCGCGCTGCCCCACGTCGCGCACGTCCTCGCCGACACCGGCGACTACCGCGCGGGACTCCCCGTCCGGACATCGGAGTTGCCGGCTTCGCCACCGGAGGCGACCGCCGCCGACGGGACGACACCCGCCGTCGAACGCCCGGCCGCGCCGCCGGAGCCGGGCCGCCCCGCCGTCGTGGGCAGCGTGCTGCGCGTGGTCGGCACCGCCGACAGCCAGTCGCCCGACACGGTCGCGCTCGTACACCGATTGCGCGCCCTGCCCGCCCCGCAGCCCCACCTGGTCGCGGGCAAGGCGGCCGAGTTGACCGACACCAAACACACCCTGCGCGCGGCACTTCCCTACGGCGTCGCGATCATGCTGGTCGGCACCCTGGTCATGCTGTTCCTGTTCACCCGCAGCGTCCTGGTACCGATCAAGGCGGTCCTGATGGGCCTGCTCAGCATGATCGCGAGCCTGGGCGCCATCGTCTACGTCTTCCAGGACGGCCATCTGCGCCGACTGGTGGGCGACTTCAGCACCGGCGGCACGCTGGAGACCACGATGCCGCTGCTGACCCTGGCCGTCGCCTTCGGCATCTCCGTGGACTACGAGGTCTTCCTCCTCGCCCGGATCAAGGAGGAGTTCGTACGCACCGGCGACAACACCCGGTCGATCGTCTTCGGCATCGAGCACACGGGTCGACTGTTCACCGCCGCGGCGCTGATCGTCGCCGCCACCATGGTCGCGCTGACCATGTCCCACGTCACCCTGCTCAAGACGGTCGGAGTCGGCCTCGCGGTCGCGGTCGTCGTGGACGCCACCGTCGTCCGCGGCGTCCTGGTCCCCGCCCTGATGCGCCTCACCGGCCGGGCCAACTGGTGGGCGCCCTCGTGGTCGTTGCCCCGACGCCCTCGCGACACCGGCGCGAAGTTGCCCGACGCCCGCACCGAGGCCCACCCCGAACTCGTCGGCCAGGCGGCCGACTCCGCCGCCGACGGCATCGACCGACCAGCCGGCTGACCGTCCTCCCGGGGGCCGGGTCGAAACGGCAAATCATTCGACCCACAAGGCTGTTCGGATATCACGTGCCGGAACTCGCGGCATTACCCGTTCGGGCGATCGTGTTTCCGGCCGGGCTCCCCCGAGGGCATAGAGTCTCCGCGATCGGCCGGCATTTTCGCCGAACGCAACCGACCCCCGCCTTTTCGCGTAGTTCGCGTAGGACGAATCGAGAATCGCCTGTGGAATCCATCTGCCGCCCGCTCGGCACTCGCTCTCCGCGTCCGGACCTGGTCACCTTTACCCCCCGGCCGCTCGCCCCGGTGCGGATGTTCACCATCCCCTATGCGGGCGCGGACGCCACGATGTTCGCGCCGTGGGTGGATTATCTGCCGGATTCGGTCGAGGTGACGGCCGTACGACTTCCCGGTCGCGGCGCCCGTACCGGTGAGGTGTCACTCACCGATCCGGCGCAATTGAGCGCGATGGTCGCGGAACTCGTACTGGAATCCGACGACGGCCGGCCGTACGTCTTCTTCGGTCACAGCATCGGCGCGATGATCGCCTTCGACACCGTGCGCGAGCTTCGCCGTTGCGGCCACACGATGCCGTCGTTGCTGGCCCTGTCGGCCGTGCCGCCGCCGCAGGGCGGCGCGTTCGCGCGGGCGTGCCAGCCGATCCTGATCTCGGACCAGCCCTGGCGGCAACTGGGACTGACCGACCTGCTGCCGCCCGAGGTCTTTCGCGACCAGGGCGCGATGGCGGCCTTCGGACCGGCCATGATGGCCGACCTCCTGTTGGCCCTCCAGCACCGGTACGTGCACGAGGCGCCGTTGGATTGTGTGCTGAGTGTCTTCGGTGCCCGCGACGACACCCTGGTCGCGGTGGACTCCCTGTCGAATTGGCAGGAACAGACGACGCGGCCCCTGCGACTGCGCACCTATCCCGGCGGCCATCTGTACGTGCACGAGGCATTGCCGAGTCTGCTGACCGACCTCTCCACCGATCTGCGCTCCACCGTCGGCGCCTTCTCCTGAATCCGGGAGCCGATGTCCCCTCATTCACGTGCGGCCGAGTTTTTGGAGTGAACCCGTGATTCGAGACTACGCAGGACGCGTGTGCACGGTGACGGGAGCCGCCTCCGGAATCGGACAGGCACTCGCGTTCGCCCTCGCCGAACACGGCGCGCGGTTGGCCCTCGCCGACGTCGACACGGAGGGCCTGGACACAACCGCGCGGCGGGCCCGGGAGTTGGGCGCGGAGCAGGTGCACGTCGACGTGGTCGACGTCGCGCGGCGCGAGCAGGTGCAGGACTGGGCGGACACCACCGCGGAGCGCTTCGGCCAGGTCAACCTGGTGATCAACAACGCCGGGGTGGCGTTGACCGCGAGCGTCGACGAGATGGAGTGGGCCGACTTCGAATGGATCATGGGCATCAACTTCTGGGGGGTGGCCCACGGCACGAAGTCCTTCCTCCCGCACCTGCGCCGCGCCGATCCCGCGCGCGGCGCCCATCTGGTCAACGTGTCCTCCTCGTTCGGGTTGTTCGGCATGCCTCAGCGCAGCGCCTACTCCGCGACCAAGTACGCCGTGCGGGGCTTCTCCGAGTCCGTACGCAACGAACTGCGGCGTGAGGGCAGCACGATCGGGGTGACCACCGCGTATCCCGGCGGGATCAGGACCTCCATCGTGCGCAACTCGCGGGCGGCGCGGGGAACCGACCGGGCCGAGGTCGTGGCGGTGCACGACTCGTTGTCCAAGACCTCGCCGGAGCACGCGGCGCGCGTGATCCTCGGCAGCGTCCGCAAGCGCCGAACCCGGGTGTGCATCGGCCTCGACGCGAAGGTCATGGACCTGGGCACCAGGCTGCTGGGCTCCGCGTTCGAACCGGTCGTACACGCCTCGATCGAGCGGGCGCGGGCGAAGGTCGTGCGGCAGGCGGCCCCGCTGTCCTGACCCGGCGAGGCCGCACGGGCCCGGTGGAGGCACGTCGGCCTGCCCGATCCGATCGGATCGGGCAGGCCGACGTTTTTGGCGTCAGGAGACGAGCGAGCGGCCCGTGGGAGTCAGCCGGAGGGTCCGGACGGGCGCGATCCCCTCGCGCTCGATGGCCGGCAGGATCTCGTCGCGGGCGACGGGATGGGCCCGCGACTCGGCGACGTGCCGCCGATGCGCGCTCTCGTCGGGGTAGGACGTGAGGACCACGGCGACATTCTCCCCGGTGCGCACCGGCAGCCCGGGGAACGTGTTGTGCGCGCTCTCGGTACCCAGCACGGCGAGCGGGGCGGGCCCGGTCTCGCACAACACGGGGACGAGTCGGTCCCGGATCGCCGCGGGGCCCTCGTGCCGACCGAGCGGGAAGGACCACACATCGGCGGATACGAATCGGTCCGACGCCGGCGTACCGAACGGGGGGCGCTCGGAGGGACGCACGGCCGGACCGCTCCCGGCCGCCAGGGGGCGCAGCAGCAGGACGTCGTCGGAGTCGACCATCGTGGCGTTGGCGCGGTGCGCGTGCTCGGCCCAGACCGGGCCGCCGTAGAACGCCGTCAGCGCGCGGTGTCGGGTGTCCATGTCCGAGAATCCGCGCAACCAGACGAAACGGTTCGGATCATCGAGATCACGGAACTGCCCGAGGATGGTCATCCCGGTCGCTTCCTGGGTCTCGACGAGCTCCCGGTCGAACAACTCGACGAGTTCGTCCCGCCGTCCGGTGTGCAGGGTGTACTGACGCAACTCGATCACGGGTGGAGCGGAGACGGGTTCGGCGCGGGACACGGGGCGACTCCTGACGGCGCGTGGGACGGGGCCCGACCATAACCTCTCGCACCGACACGTCACGGGTACGCCGAAAGGGATGTGGCCCGGGGGCCCGGCCAACCGAGCCACCCGGACCACCACACCGGTCCTAGGGCGCGCTCCAGCCGCCGCCACCGCCGAACGGGCCCCAGCCGCCGGCGCCGCCGCCGCCGTGCTCGTCACCGCCCCCGTGGCCCCAGCCGCCCAGGCCGCCGCCGCCACCCCAACCGCCGTCCTGCGGAACCGACGCCGGCGCCGCGTGGTGGGCGTGCGCCGTCAGGGCGAACGCCGGGGTACCGGCCGCACCCGCGATGAGCAGCGCGGCGGCAACGGTGCCGGAAGCGCGCGCGATTCTACGCATGAGATCCCCTTGTCCTCGAAGAGACCACCTCGCCCGAGGTGGTCGGGTTCATCCTGAACGCGGATCCGCGGTCGGCGGGCGCACGAATCCCCTCGAATAACCCGACGAATACCGAGACTTCCGGCATCGTCGCTGCTCACCGGGCATGTCGGCGATTTTCGAATCCACCCCTACGGACGCGCCCCGCACTGCTGCATTCGGGCGACCGATGACGGGGACCGGTCGTCGTCGGCCGCGCGCAACCCCCGTTCGATCGCCTCGATGATCCGCGGGCGCAGTTCCTCGGCGCGGATGACGGCGTCGACGGAGCCGACCTCGACCGCCCGCCGAATGTCGTGCACGCGGTCGAACTCCGCCGCGACCTCGCCGAGTTTCTCCGCCCGAACCGACGCCCGGATCTCGTCCAGCCCCGCCTTGGCCGCGGCACGCTCCGCGCCGAAGACGGTCGCGACGTGTGCCTCCTGCGTCCGTACCCGCGAGTCGGCGGTCGTACGGGCGCGCACGTCGCCCGCGAACACCACCGCGGCGGCGGGCGCGCCGCCCAGCACCGAGGCGAACGAACCCTCCAGCGCGAGCACGGTCATGTTCGGGTTGAGCGCCTTGGAGAAGACCACGAACGCACCGCCGTGATAGCGCGAGATCACGCAGAACACGATCGGCCCGCGGAAGTTCACGACCGCCCGGCCGATCTCCGCGCCGTACTCCAACTGCAGCTTGCGCATCGACTCGGGCGAGCCGTCGAACCCGGACAGATTGGCCAGCACCACCAGCGGCCGATTCCCGGACGCCGCGTTGATCGCCCGCGCGACCTTCTTCGACGACTGCGGGAACAACGTGCCCGCCGTGTAGGTGTCGGGGCCGTCCGTGGGCGGGAACCCCAGCCGCGGCACCGACCGCGACTCGATGCCGATCAGACACACCGGTACACCGCCCAGACGCACGTCCTGGACCGCGGCGGTGTCCGCGTCGGCCATGCCGGCCCAGCGCTCCGACGCGGGGTGGTCCCGGTCGGACAGCGCGCGCATCACGGTGCGGATGTCGAACGGCTTCTTGCGGTCCGGGTTGTGCTCGGCGGAGAAGATCTCCCCGACCGTGGTGAAGTCGCTGCCCGCCCACGTGTGCGGGAAGTCGCGGACGTCGCGGTCGACGGGATCGCTCGTCCGCGCCCGCCGCGGCATCGCCTCGCCGGGTACCACGTGGGTCCGGTCGTAGTGCTCCATCAACACGTCCCGCGCGGCGCCCAGGTTCGGCGCCCAGTACTGCGCCTGGCCGTTGGGCCCCATCACCCGGTCGTAGCCGCCGATGCCGAAGTTGTCCTCGGCGGAGACACCGCCGGAGAAGTCCAGCGACTGCTTCCCGGTGAGCACCATCGCGGACTCGGGGGTCATCACGAGGATGCCCTTGGTGTGCATGAGCATGGTGGCCTCGGCGTTCCAGTACGGCTGGGCGCCGACGTTGATGCCCGCGACCACGATGTTGATCTCGCCGCCGTCCTGGGTGAACGTGACGATCCGCTTGAGCGCGGCGGCCACCCAGTCCATGTTCTCCGTGCCCGACTCCATCGAGATCCGGGCACCCGACGACAGCGCGTACCACTCCACCGGCACCCGCATCCGCTCCGCCAGGTCCAGCGCCGCGATCACCCGCCGGCACTCCGGCTCGGACAGCGCCCCCAGCGACTTCGTCGGATCGCCGAGCAGGACGACCCGGTCGATGCCCTGCGGGTGCAACTCGGTGGGTGTGGTGACCACGCCCGCGACGATCGCCGCCGTGTTGGTGCCCCTCGGTCGGTCGACCGGCGCCAGGACGTGCTCGTCGTCCAGCTCGTACTCGACGAAGTCGCCCAGCAGACGCACCAGTTCGTACGGGTAGACGGTGTTGCGGGCGGCCGCGCGGAGCACCTTGCGCCGATACTCGTCGATCGGCTCGATCGGCTCGAACGAGCGTTCGCCGATGGTGACTTCGGGCCCGCCGGAGGCGTCCACGGAGATCCGGACGGCGATCTTGTCCAGTGCGCCGGTGTGCCGGTTGCGCATCCGAGCGATGACCAGGATCTCCTCCAGGCCCGCGCCCTCGGTGGTCGGCAACACGCGGCCGACGAGCGTTTCCAGCTCGGCGCGGGTGATCTCGGTCGGCGGCCAGACGTAGATCACGATCCGGTTGGTGTCGGCGTACTTGCGCCCGGGGCGCCGCGACTGGGCGCGGCGGATCGAGTCGAGGCACGTGGCCACCACGTTCTCGGCGGTCGGCAGTGCGACCAGTCGGCCCTCGTGGTCGCGGAGTTCGGTGAGGTCGCGGACCTGGGCGAAGGCGACCAGGCGGTCGTCGGCGGGGTTCTCCCGGGCCACGCACTGGAAGAGGTAGACCTCCTCGTCCGAGGACGGCAGCCGGGTGAGGTCGAACTTGCTCAGCCGCTCCAACTGCATGCGCTGCGCGATGTACGGGTGCAGACCACGAATCAGCCGCTCCTCCACCATTTCGGTGCCGGCCGGGCGGAACGTGAAGTGGTGGTGCATCACCGCACCGCCACGGCCCGCGACGGTGGTGGTGAGTCGGCGGACCCGGTGCGAGAGCCGGTGGGTGTCCACGACCTCGTGCAGCGCGGCGGCCATCGCGTCCGAGTCCGCGGGCTGCTTCTCCCACCCGAGATAGATGTCCGCCTCGACCGCGCCCTCCCCGTCCGCGAGTTCGGCGAGCCCGCTCAACGCGCCGCCGAGTTCGTCGAACCGCACCGCCGCGGACACCAGGCGCGTGCCCGCCCGCTCGGCGACCACGAACGTGCAACCGGCGACCTCGGTCGAACGCACGCCGGAGAGGCCCTTGTTGCCGTAGTACCGGCGGGTCAGCACCTCCAGCATGATCGTGTCGTCCAGGCCGTCGTGGACGAGCCGCCGGCCGAGCAGGCACACCAGCGGTTCGGTGCTGCGCACCATCGACGCGATGCGCTCGGCGCGGTCCGCGGTGTCCGGGTGCGCGTCCAGATGACGCAGGTGCCGGCGGACGTCGGTGTAGACGCGGGCACGGTTGCGGCGCAACAACGGCTGAGCCAGCCACGCGAACACCAGCCCCCGCGCGAGGTCGGCGACCACGGGGAAGCGCACCTGGGTCGCGGCGACCAGGCGCTCCAGGGCGAGGCCGACCGGCTCGCGCAGCGTCGCGTCCGGCGGCGCCTCCCGCAACCACACCCGCAGCAGCGCCGAGACCACCGCGGCGTCGGCGGACGCGCGCCGCCGACCGAGGAAGATCCGGAACACCGCGGCTTCGAGCTCGGCCGACGGCTCCGACGCGGTGACGCCGTAGTGGGCGAGTGCCTTGGCGAGTTTGGCCCGGAACGCCTCGGGCAGACCGGCCCGTTCGACGTCGAGGCTCTGCAGGTAGGTGTGGAAGTGTTCGCGGGCGCTGTGCACGTGCCCCTCGCCGCCCCCGTCCTCGCCCGCCGGGCGGTTGCGGCCCAGTTCGGCGAGGTCGGTGAACATCTCGACGAGTTCCAATTCCCGGGCCAGCGGCCGTTCGTCGCCGTCCGCCAGGGCCGCCCGGCGCGCGGCGAGGTAGTCGTCGAGCACCCGGCGCTCGTCGTGCGGATCGACGTCGAAGCCCAGCAGCAGACCGCGCAGGTTCTCCCGGCCGCGTGCGGCGCGCTCCCGGGTGGGGATCGCCTCGGCGGCGACCGGCAGGTCCAGCTCGACGGACGAGGTGTCCTCGGCGTCGGTTTCGGCGGCGGCGAGCGGTTCCAGACGCAGCAGCGCCGCACCGACGTCGACCTGGCTGCCCACGGAGACCGAGCATTCCTTCAGGCGTGCGCGGAACGGTGCGCGGAGCACCGTTTCCATCTTCATGCTCTCCAGCACCAGGACCGGGGCGCCGGCCTCGACCTCGTCGCCGACCGCAAGGGGGGTCGCGACGACCAGGGCGGGTGCGGGGGAGCGTACGACGCCGCCCTCGTCGCGACCGACGCGGTGGGTGACGCCGTCGACCTCGACCAGGTGGGTCGGCCCGTGGGTGGCGGTGAGCAGCCGGTAGCGGGTGCCGTTGACCACGATCTGACCGGTGTGCCGGTCGAACCGGTCGAGCTCGACGTCGGCGGTGCGCACCACCTCGCCCGCCTCGATACCGACCCGGAACCGGTGCGCGCCCACCCGCGCCACCCGCACGCGGTAGCCCACGCCGCGCAGCTTCAGGTCGAGCGGTCGGCCGCTCTCGTGTCGCACCTGTGGGCGTCCGCCCGCGGCCGTGGACAACAGCCGCTGCCGCTCCGCGTGTTCCTCG
>NZ_BIFH01000056.1:0-76106 GCF_003967355.1 Embleya hyalina
GGCGGCCCACCACCGACTTCGACCGGCCCCGCACCGGCCCCCGCAACCACAGGCGCAACGCACGCCGAAACAGAACCCGACCCACCCGAAAACGCACGACCGGCGGAACCCAACCCGACCGCCCACCCTGCCGCTGCAGGCCGCTTTCCGGTGAGCAACACACCCGCCTCGCCGCAAGCCCCCGTCCCGGAGCTCCGCACGCCGCCGGCGGCCCACCCCACGATCCGGGCCAGCCCGCACCGGCCACCCACCACCACGAGTGTGACGTCCGCTGGAAAGAGGTCAGCCGTGGTTTGGTTGGTTGGGGGTGTGGGGGGAGTGGCGGCGGAAGTAGGCGACTGCGGTGATGGTCAGGGCCGGGCCCCACAGGAGCAGTGGGGCGTAGGCGAGGGTCATCACCCAGTACGCGGCGCCGCTGGGGGAGTCGGGGGCGCCCATGTTTTCCGGGCTGTTCCAGGTGAGGGTGCCTATGACGCCGACGGTGCACAGTACTGCCGCGCCCAGTAGGGCCGGGATCGTGGCGGCCCAGCGGTTGATCGGGCGGCCGCCCAGATATGGGATCCATCGTGGGACGACCTCGCCCCATCGTCGGACCAGGCCGAGGGTGAGCAGGGCGACCAGTTCGGCCAGGATGCTCAGGCCGACCAGGTAGAACGAGTAGCGGCTTGGGAAGTTGCTCTCGTGCAGGAGATCGTCCTGGCCGAAGCCGAGCGGGATGCCGGCCGCCCCCGCGATGCGCCAGAGCCCCGAGGGGACCGTGCTGAGCACCGCCACGTGCGCGGCCCGGACGGCGAGGCGGGAAGGGGCGGCCTGGGGGCGCACGTCGAGCGGACGGTGGTCCCGGTGGTCTCGGGTGGCCGTGGTGCTGTCGAGCATGGTGATTCCTTTCGGTGGTTGGTTCGGTGGTTGTTCCGGCTCGGTCAGCTTGTTGGGTGGGTGATTGGGCCGGCCATCGGCCGATGAGCGGATCCGTCGGGCGCGCGGTCGTTCGGGTCTGCCGATCGGCAGAGGTGGGTGGAAGCGGGGTGTGTCTAGGCTCGGGTGGACGGACGGCGTACACGTACACGGGTGACGAAGCGGGGGAGCGCGGGCGATGGGGAGTGTGCGTGGGGCCTCGATGGTGGCCGGCGTTGTTGGTGTCGCCGGGGTCGGGGTCGGGGTTGGTTTTGGGCAGAGTGTCGCTGCCGTGGTGCCCACCGTTGTCGCGTTCGCCGTGTTGGTGTGGGTGATCTGTGGGTGGGGGAGGGTTGCCGGGCGGTCGGTGGTGCTTGCCGCGGGCGGGGTTGGCGGGCTGTGTTTGGTGGGTTTGGTGGGGCAGATGTGGTCGGCGCCCGATGAGGCCGGGGTTTGGGGGCTCGGCCGGGTTGCGGTGTTGCTCGTGCTGGTGGGGGTTTGTGCGCGTGGGGAGGTCGGGCGGGCGTGCGTGGTGGCCGTCGTGCTGCTCGGGGCGGCCGTCGCGTTGTGGTCGGTGCCCCTGGTGGAGTGGCGGGGTGGGCCGTTCGAGGCGTTCGGGGCGGTGGTGTTCTGGTGCCTGCCGGTGGGGGTCGCGGTGGTGGTGGGCGGCTATCCGCGGGTGGTCGAGCGGCGGCGGGTGGACGCGGTCGCGGCTGCCCGGCGGGAGCAACAGCTCGACATCGCTCGGGATTTGCACGACTACGTGGCGCACGACGTGAGTGGCATCGTCGCGCAGGCCCAGGCCGCCCGGTTCGTCGGTGCCGTCGATCCGGGGCAGGCGCTGGTCGCCCTGGAACGGATCGAGCGGGCGGGCCTGGCGGCGTTGGCGTCGATGGATCGTATGGTCGCCACGCTGCACGTCGGCGATCCGGGGCGGGCCGCCTCCCGGGAGGCGTTGCCCGGGATCGACCGACTCCCGGAGCTGGTCGCGGACTTCACCACTCCCGGCGGCACCGGTGCGATCCTGACCATCGCCCCCGACCTGGCGTCCTGCGACGACTCGTCGGTGGTGCCGGTGTCCCGGGAGGCGTCGGCGACGGTGTACCGCGTCGTCGTCGAGGCGCTGACCAACGTGCGCCGGCATGCGCCGAGTGCCGGTGGCGTCGAGGTCGCGGTGACCACGACGACCCGCCTCGGCCGACCGGCCGTGGCCGTGCTCGTGGTGAACCACCGTGCCCCGCATGGCGATTCGGGGCGTCGCGTCGATGCGCCCGGGCGCGCCGGCGGGGGTGGTGGGCGCGGTCTCGTGGGGCTGCGTGCGCGGGTGCGTGAGGCGGGTGGTGAACTCGATGCCGGGCCGCACGGCGACGACGGGCCCGGGGGTTGGCGGGTCCACGCGGTGCTGCCGGCCCAGCCCTCGGTCCATCCGGCGATGCCGTCACCCATACCCGGCACACCCCACGAAGCGAGGATCGGTTGACCACGCGCATTCTGATCGCGGACGACCAGGACGACATCCGCAGCGGATTCCGGCTCGTGCTGGACTCGCAACCGGACATGGTCGTGGTCGGGGAGGCGGCCGACGGTGTCGCGGCCGTCGAGGCCGCCGCGCGGTTGCGGCCGGACGTCGTGCTCGCGGACATCCGCATGCCTCGGCTCGACGGGCTCGAACTGACCCGCCGGCTGGCCGGCCCCGATGTCGCCGCGCCCACGCGGGTG
Source organism: Embleya hyalina (assembly GCF_003967355.1). GTDB lineage: Bacteria > Actinomycetota > Actinomycetes > Streptomycetales > Streptomycetaceae > Embleya > Embleya hyalina. The sequence goes on from NZ_BIFH01000056.1 coordinate 2,614, forward strand.
ATCGTGGTGACGACGTTCGAGATCGACGAGTACGTACACACCGCGCTGCGCAACGGGGCCTGTGGGTTCCTGCTCAAGCGGTCCGGGCCGGCGTTGTTGATCGAGGCGGTCCGGGCGGCGATGGCGGGGGATACGTTGATCGGTCCGCAGGTCACCGTGCGGCTGCTGGATCATCTGTCGTCGGGCGCGGGTGCGGGTGCGGCCGCCGGGGCGACGCGACCGGCCGATACCGGTCCCGGCGGCGGTTTCGGCCCGGCCCACGACCCGCTCACCGCGCGGGAGCACGAGATCGTGCGGCTGATCGCCCGGGGGCACACCAACGCCGAGATCGGTGCCGATCTCTTCATCTCCGCCGGTACCGCCAAGACGCATGTGGCGAACATCCAGGCCAAGTTGGGTGTGCGCAACCGGGTCGGCATCGCCGCGTGGGCGTGGGCGAACGGCCATGTCGCTCCGGGTGGGCAGCGGTGACGGTGCCGCCCCGGCTCCGTACCGCTACAACCGCCCCGCCAGCTTCAGTGCCAGGTACATGTCCGTGACCGCCGAAGCCAGTTCGCCCGGCGGCGCGTCCACCACCGTGACGTTTCGGCGGCGGAGGTCGGCCGCCGTGGTGCGGCGTTCGGCCAACTCCTTTTCCGCGGCGGCGGCTTCGTAGACGGCGGTCGCGTCGCCTCGGTGCGCGGCCATGCGGGTGATCGCCGGGTCGGCGACCGCGGCCACGATCACCTCGTGTCGGGCGGCCAGTTGCGGGAGTACCGGCAGGATGCCTTCCTGGACGGCCTCCCGTTCCAGGCCGGTCATCAGCACGATCAGTGAGCGGCGCGGGGAGCGGCGGAGGATTTCCGCGGCCAGGCCGCGGGCGTCGGGTTCGACCAACTCCGGTTCCAGCGTGGACATCGCCTGGACGAAGGCGGGGAGTATCCCGTTTCGGGGCGCGCGGCGGACCTCGGCGCGGACCCGGCGGTCGTAGGCGAGCAGGTCGACCCGGTCGCCCGCGTGGTTCGCCACCGCCGTCAACAGCAGGGTCGCGTCCATCGCGGCGTCCAGGCGCGGGATGTCGCCGATCCGGCCCGCGGAGGTGCGGCCGGTGTCCAGGACGACCAGGATGTGCCGGTCGCGTTCGGGGCGCCACGTGCGCACCACGACGCCCTGGTTGCGGGCGGAGGCGCGCCAGTCGATCGACTTCGCGTCGTCGCCGGGCACGTACTCGCGGAGCGTGTCGAATTCGGTGCCGGCGCCCCGGGTGAGCAGGGCCGAACGGCCGTCGAGTTCGCGCAGGCGTTCCAGCTTGGAGGGGAGCAGGCGGCGGCTGGGGAAACCGGGCAGGACGCGCAGGCGCCACGGCACCAGATGCGAGCCCTGCCGGGCGGCCAGGCCGAGGGGGCCGACGGAGCGCACGGTGACCCGGTGGGCGTGCCGGTCGCCCCGGCGGGTCGGGGTCATCGTGGTGGTGACTCGGCGGCGTTCGCCGGCGGGTACGGCCAGGTCGTGCCGCTGCGTGGTGGTGCCGGTGCTCGGCGGCCAGGCGTCGCGCAGTCGGCCGCGCAGCGCCCGACCACCGGGGTTGGTCACGGTCAGTGTCACCTCGGCGGATTCGCCGAGCCGGACCGCGGTGTCGCCGGCGCGGGTGAAGGTCAGGTCGCGAACGCCGGCGGCGAGCAGCAGGTCGGTGAGTACGCCGAGCAGGAGCAGGCCCTCGACCACGGCGAGGCCGAGCAGCGAGGGCAGCAGCAGGCCGACCACCAATACGCCGATTGCCGCGGCCAGTACGGCGCGTCCGGTCAGGGCCATCGGCGGTTAACGCGGGACCGGGGTGTGGGCCAGTACGGAGTCGATCACCACGTCGGGGGTCACGCCCTCCATCTCGGCCTCGGCGCGCAGCCGCACCCGGTGTCGCAGCGCCGGCCGGGCCAGCGCCTTGACGTCGTCGGGGGTGACGTAGTCCCGGCCGGCGAGCCAGGCCCACGCGCGGGCGGCGGCGAGCAGGGCGGTGGCGCCGCGCGGGGAGACGCCCATGGCCAGCGACGGGGAGGTGCGGGTGGCCCGGCAGACGTCGACGACGTACGCCAGCACGTCCGGCTCGACGCGCAGCTCGGCGACCGCCCGGCGGCCCGCGGCCAGATCGTCGGCGCCCGCCACCGGTCGCACCCCCGCGCCGGCGAGGTCGCGCGGGTCGAAGCCCTCCGCGTGTCGGCGCAACACGGTGATCTCGTCGTCGCGTTCGGGCAGCGGGAGGGTGAGCTTGAGCAGGAATCGGTCCAACTGGGCCTCGGGCAGCGGGTAGGTGCCCTCGTACTCGATCGGGTTCTGCGTCGCGGCGACCAGGAACGGGTCGGGCAGCGGGCGCGTGGTGCCGTCGACCGAGACCTGCCGCTCCTCCATCGCCTCCAGGAGCGCGGCCTGGGTCTTGGGCGGGGTGCGGTTGATCTCGTCGGCGAGCAGCAGGTTGGTGAACACCGGGCCCTCGCGGAACGAGAACGCGGCGGTGCGCGCGTCGTAGACCATCGAGCCGGTGACGTCGCCCGGCATCAGGTCCGGGGTGAACTGCACGCGGGTGGTGGTCAGTTCGAGGCTGCGGGCGAGGGCGCGCACCATCAGCGTCTTGGCCGTGCCGGGCACGCCCTCCAGGAGCACGTGGCCCCGGCACAGCAGGGCGATCACCAGGCCGGTGACGGCGGCGTCCTGGCCGACCACGGCCTTGCCGATCTCGCCGCGCAGGGCTTCGAGGGCGTCGCGCGCCCCGCGGGTCTGCTCGGGTGCGCTCACGTCGTGCGTACCTGCCTTATCAGCGCGTCGAGGTCGGCGGACAGGGTGACGAGGGCCTCGTCGCTCTCCGGGATCGCACCGTACAACAGGGCGTGCACGTGTGCGGACGTGTGGTCGGTGCGGGCGGTGACGGCGGCGATCAGGGCGGCCTCGCCGGTGTCGCCGCCGAGCAGGCGCGCGAGGCGTTCGCGGGCGGCGGCGCGGAGCAGTTCGGCGGCGGTGTCCCGGGCCCGGCCGCGGCGGTACAGCCGGGCGCGGCCCTCGACGGTCTCCGCGGCGCGGACCACGACCGGCAGCGGTTCGGCCACGACCGGGCCCAGCCGGCGGGCCCGCCACAGCGCGAGCAGGACGGCGGCGACGGCCAGTTGGGCCGCGCCCCAGCGCCAGCCGGCGGGGAGCAGGTCCCACAACGAGTCGTCGGCGGGCGGGAGTTCGCCGCTGCCGGGCAGGTACCAGACCAGGTGCGGATGGGCGCCGAGCAGGTTCAGGGCCAGCGCGGCGTTGCCGTGCGCGTCCAGGCGGTCGTTGGTGAGCATGCTGCCGGAGCCGAGTACGACCGTGTCCCGACCGGGGCCGGCCGGGGCGAGCACCAGGGTGGGCAGCCCCGCGTAGGGGTAGCAGCCGGTGGCGGTCGGGAACGGGCCGATGTCGAAGCGCCCGCCGCCGACGTCGGCGCTGCCCGCGCGTTGCGCCGCCGGGAGCCGGCAGTCCGGATCGAGCTCGCGGCCGGAGGTGTCGCGGGCTGCGCGTACGCCGGGGGCCAGGGCGGTGAGCGCGGCCTCGTCGGGGCGGATCAGCACGGTGCGGGCCGGCGCGGCGGCGGCGAGGCGGGCCAGGTGCGCGTCGGTGACCAGGTCGGGGTAGGCCACCACGAGCGTGGTGTCGGGGCGGATCGCGCGCTCCGCCGCGTCGGCGGAGCGGACCGGTTCCACCTCGACGCCTCGGGCGCGCAGCAGTTGGGCCACCGCCTTGCTCCCCGCCTTCCCGGTCGAGCGCGGGTCCAGGCTGCCCTCGTGGCGGTCGCCCCGGATCAGCACGAGGGCGGAGACGACGATCACCACGAGGGCGACCAGCGCCAGCGGAACGCGCAGGCGGCGCCAGGTCTGCTCGGCGGTGCGGCCGAGGGGGGTGGGAGCGGGCAGGGTGGGGCCGAACGCGGCCGTGCCCGAGACGCCCGGGGCGGGGGAGTCGGGTGCGGCGGGGCCCGCCGGGTCGGCGCTCATCCGGGGATCCGTTCGGCGGCGCGCGGGCGGGCGGCGGCGCAGCGGGCGTCGAGGTCGCGCAGTCGGTCGTCCAGGGCCCGGTCGGCGGTCCGGCCGCCGTAGTGCACGTCGTCGAAGATCGCGGCGGCGGCGCGCAGGTCCGCGGCGACCTCGGGCAGCCCCCGGCCGCCCTCGACGGCGGCCTCGTCGGCGGTGCGGCCCGGGCGTACGTCCAGCACGGCGCGTTCCTCCAGGTCCCGCACGATCGCGCGGAAACGTTCCCGGACCGCCTCGTCCCAGCGGCCGGCCGCGGCGTGCGCGTCGGCCGCCGCGCGGTGTCGGGCGGCCGGCATCGGGCCCTGCTCGCCGTACAGCGGCGACTCGGCGCGCCGGGCCGCGCCCAGGGGCCCGAGCCGCAGCCGCAGCAGGACGAGCGCGGCGACCAGCAGGAGCACGATCACCGCGAGGCCGGTGTAGCCGCCGGGGGTGTTGTCGCCCGCCCGGGAGACCAGGTCGCCGAGGCGGTCGAAGAGCCAGTCCAGGATCCGGCGGACCGGATTGGGGTCGTCGCGGTGGTATTCGACCCGGGACAGCTCGTCCCGGGCGGCATCCCGCGCGTCGTCGCGCGGGATGTCCACCGGTTCCCAGTCCCGGGGCAGGAGCGGGAGCGCGAACGCGAGTCGGGTCACGCGGGCGTGGGTCCCGCGGCCGACCCGGTGCCGGTCTCCTCGTCCAGGACGCCGGCCGCGCGGGCGAGTTCGAGGTCGAGCGCCTCGCGGCGGATGCGCTGGTCGATGTAGAGCAGCGCGGTCGCGCCGGCCGCGAACGGGTACAGCAGCGCGGCGGCGATCACCGCGCCGACGCCGGTGATCAGCAGGTCGACGAACGTGGGGTCGGGGATGTCGGACGCCTTGGAGGCGGTGAGCGTCGTGAAGCCGTCGGAGACGAGCAGGAACGGCATCTGGATGATGCCGCCGACGATGGCCATGATCAGCCAGATCAGCAGCAGGATGCCGCACACGCGCCACCACGAGCCGGTGACGAGCTTGCGCGAGCGCTCCAGGGCCTTGCGGACCGTCTGCTTCTCCAGCATCAGGACGGGGCCGGCGAGGGTCAGGCAGACGTACAGGTAGATCGCCGCGACCACGCCGCCGATCAGGCCGGGGAGCAGCAGCAGGGCGCCGAGCCCGTCGGCGCCGACGGCGAGCAGGGCCAGACCCGGCAGAATCGCCACGAGCAGTGTGCCGACCGGGACCAGCCAGGTCGCGAAGGTGACCCCGAGCAGGCGCGGCAGCAGCGGGCGGACCGCCTTCCAGGCCTGGGCCGCCGACATGGACTTGGCGATCACCGCACGGCTGACCACGACGGTGAGCATCCCGGTGGCGGCGATCTGGCCGAGGGTGGAGACCACGATCGGCACGATCAGTACGGCGGAGGTGTCGCGCAGGTAGCGCCACAACTCCTCCCCGGTGGGTTCGTCGGAGAGGTCGCCCGGGGAGAACTCGCGGTTGAGCAGCCAGGTGGCCGGCACCTCGAGGCACTGGGTGAGCAGGGCGATCACGACGGCGATGCCGATCATGACCTTCCAGTGCGTACGCATCGCGGCGAACGCGCCGTCCAGGATCTCGCCGACGCTCAGCGGGCGCAGCGGGATCACGCCGGGCTTGGCGGCCTGGACGTAGGGGCCGTTCCAGCCGGGGGGCGCGCCCCAGAGGGGCTGGGTGCCGCCCCAGCGCGGGTCGGGTGCGGCGCCGGGGTGATCGGCGCCCTGGTGCGGGGGTCCCCAGCCGGCGGCCGGGCCCTGGTGCGGCGGCCCCCAACCGGCGGCGGGGGGCTGGACCGGCGCCCAGCCCGGTGCGGGGGCCTGCGGCGCGGGCCGGTCGGACTCCGGGCGGGCGGGCTTGTCGAGCGAGGTGGGTCCGCTCGGGGCGGCCGGTCCGCCCGGAGCGGTCGGCTCGCCCGGGGCGGAGCGATCGTCCGCGACCGGCGACCGGTCCGACGCGGCGGGAGCGTCCGCCGTGACCGGCCCGTCCGAGGACGCGGCCTCGCCCGAGGAGGTCCGCTCGGGGGCGGGCGCCCCGTCGGCGGCGGTCGGCTCGGGGGAGGTCCGCTCCGGGACGCTCGGCCCATCCGAGGCCGCCGCCCCGTCCGTGCCCGCCGGATCGTCCGAGCGCACCTCCGCGGTCGCGGCCGTCCCGCGCTCGGCGGCCGCCGGATCGGCCGGGGACGAGGACGGCGCGGCCGACGCCGGCTCGGACGCGGGCGGCGCCGCGTGCTCGGGCTCGGGCGCGGATCGGTCGGGTGACGTGGCGTCGTCCGCCGGGCGTGCTGCGTCCGGCCCCGGGGCGTCCGGGGTGGGCCGGCCGGGCGAGTCCGTCATCTCGATTGCGCTCCTCGTCCTGATGGGTGGTGACTCATCGTGGCATGCCCGTGTGGCCCCTTGGTGAACGGGCGGCCGGCGGATCCGGACGTCGGGCCGGGCGGGCCGGTCGGGTGGACAACGACGGGCGCCCGGTCGCACGTTCCGGACGCCGCCCGGCGCCGGCCGCGAGGGTCGCGTCGATGGCCCGAAACGTCCGTTGCGTGCCCGGTCGGGGCGGCGTACCTTCCGGCATCCGGGGTGACTCCGCACTCCCTGGGCATGCCAATAGTCAGAGAAAAGTACGTTTTGTCACCCGAGGACGCGGCCGGAATCGGTCGGATGAGTGCAGGTCACAATCCGGTAATGCGACGATGAGGCACATGAAGGGACGCGTCCTCATCGTTGACGACGACACCGCACTGTCCGAGATGCTCGGCATCGTGCTGCGTGGCGAAGGGTTCGAGCCGTCGTTCGTGGCGGACGGCGACAAGGCACTCCAGGCATTCCGGGACGTCAAACCGGACCTGGTGCTGCTGGACCTGATGCTGCCCGGCCGCGACGGCATCGACGTCTGCCGCCAGATCCGTGCCGAGTCCGGCGTGCCGATCGTGATGCTCACCGCCAAGAGCGACACGGTCGACGTCGTGGTCGGCCTGGAGTCCGGAGCAGACGACTATGTGATCAAACCGTTCAAGCCCAAGGAGCTTGTCGCTCGTGTGCGGGCCCGCCTGCGCAGAGCCGAGGAACCCACCCCGGAGCAACTGGTGATCGGCGATCTGGTGATCGACGTGGCCGGCCATGCCGTGAAGCGGGACGGGCAGAACATCGCACTGACCCCGCTGGAGTTCGACCTCCTTGTCGCACTCGCCCGCAAGCCCTGGCAGGTGTTCACCCGCGAGGTACTGCTCGAACAGGTCTGGGGATACCGACACGCGGCCGACACCCGCCTGGTGAACGTCCACGTCCAGCGGCTGCGCTCGAAGATCGAGCGTGACCCCGAGCGTCCGGAGACGGTGGTCACGGTGCGCGGGGTCGGCTACAAGGCGGGACCGGCCTGACCTTGAGATCGTCCCGGTGAGCACCGCGCAGCGGTCGCCCTCCCCGTCGGCCTGGTCCCTCGCCCTGCGTCGTGTGCGCGGCGGCGTGGGCCGGGTCATGGCGCTGTGGAACAGATCGATCCAGTTCCGCGTCGTGGCCACCACCCTCGTGCTGTCCGTCGCCGTCACGGTGCTGCTCGGCGTGGTGGTGGTCGGTCAGGTCCGCAACGGCCTGCTCGACGCGAAGGTGGCCTCCGCCCGGTCCCAGGCCCAGGGCGGCTTCGCCGATGCCCGCGCGCAGGCCGACGAGATCGCCACCAGCCCGGGCCGGCACGTCCAGGTGCCCACCGGCATGCCCGCCGGCACGCCGGCCACCGGCAACCGGGTGAACACCGGCGACTGGCTCAACGCGCTGGTCAAGCAGCTCTCCAGCGGCGGCCAGGGGGTGTACGACGTGGCTGCGACCAGTCAGGACACGGTGGACAGCCCACCCGGGTCCGGCCGCAGCCCCCGCGCGTCCGGCGACGTGGTCCCCGACGACAGCGTGCCGGCCGAACTGCGCCGCGAGGTCGGCCTCAAACACGGGGTGGCGCTGCTCCAGTACACCCAGATCGTGCGCGAGGGCCAGCACGGCGAGGGCCCGGCGGAGACCACCCGCGAGGCCGGCCTGGTGGTCGGCGCCCAGTTGGAGGACCCCGACGGGGGGTCGTACCAGCTGTACTACTTCTTCTCCTTCGGTCCCGAGGAGAAGACCCTGGGCCTGGTGCGCAGCACGCTGGCCACCGCCGGGGTCTTCCTCGTGCTGCTCCTGGTGGCGATCGCGGCGCTGGTGACCCGGTGGGTGGTCACCCCGGTGCGGATGGCGGCCCGGATCGCCGAGCGGTTGGCGGCGGGTCGGCTGGAGGAGCGGATGCGGGTGGTCGGCGCGGACGACCTGGCCCGGCTGGGCTCGTCGTTCAACAAGATGGCGTCCAACCTGCAGAACCAGATCAGACAGCTGGAGGAGTTGTCCCGGGTGCAGCGCCGGTTCGTCTCCGACGTCTCGCACGAACTGCGCACCCCGCTGACCACCGTGCGGATGGCCGCCGACGTGCTGTTCGAGGCGCGCGAGGACTTCGACCCGGCCACCCGGCGCTCGGCCGAGCTGCTGCAGAACCAGCTGGACCGGTTCGAGGCGCTGCTGTCGGACCTGTTGGAGATCAGCCGGTTCGACGCGGGCGCGGCGGTGCTCGATGCCGAGCCGGTGGACCTGCGCGACCTGGTGCGTCGGGTGGTCGAGGGCGCCGAGCCGCTGGCCGAGCGGCGCGGCAGCCGGCTCGTGGTGCGCGCGCCGGACAAGCCGTGCGTGGCCGAGGTCGATCCCCGGCGGATCGACCGGGTGCTGCGCAACCTGGTGGTCAACGCGATCGAGCACGGCGAGGGGCACGACGTGGTGGTCACCGTCGCCGCCGGCGAGGACTCGGTCGCGGTGGCCGTGCGCGACTACGGCGTGGGCCTCAAGCCCGGCGAGTCCTCGCTGGTGTTCGCCCGGTTCTGGCGGGCCGACCCGGCCAGGGCGCGGACCACCGGCGGCACCGGCCTGGGCCTGTCCATCGCGCTCGAGGACGCGCATCTGCACGGCGGCTGGCTCCAGGCCTGGGGCGAGCCGGGCGGCGGCTCGCAGTTCCGGCTGAGCCTGCCCAAGACCGCGGGCGGCGAGCTGGTGCGGTCCCCGCTGCCGTTGGAGCCCGAGGACTCGCGGGCCAATCGGGGCCTGGGGCCGGCGGGCTCGCCGTATCGGCGCGGCGTACGTACGGCCGGTTCCGCGGGAGGCAGTCGATGAGGCGGATCACCCCGTTCCTGGCCCTGGTGTGCGTGCTGTGCGCGCTCGGCGGGTGTGCGTCGATGCCGCACAGCGGCAGCGTGCGCGAGGCGGCCAAGGGCGGCACCAAGGACCAGGGCCCGGAGCAGCAGGTGCGGGTGTTCGCCGTGCCGCCCAAGCCCGGCGAGCAGCCGCACGGCATGGTGGCCGGCTTCCTGGAGGCGGTCACCAGCGACGAGCCCGACTACACCACCGCGCGCGCCTACCTGACCCCGGAGGCCCGGGCCAAGTGGGTGCCCACGCGCGAGATCGTGGTGCTCAACACGATCGCGAAGATCGAACTCGTGGCCGGCGCCGACGAGCGGACCTATCGGGCCGAGGTCTCCGGCACCCGGGTCGGCACCGTGGACAGCCGCAACGCCTACCAGCCCGAACAGCAGGCGGGCGCGCCCTACCTGGCCACCCTGCAACTGCGCCTGGGCACCGACAACCAGTGGCGGATCGCCGACCTGCCCGACGGGTTGATCCTGTCCAACGCCGAGTTCCACCGGATCTACCGGTCGGTCAACACCTACTGGTTCGCCACCTCGATGCCGCTGGGCCAGGACGTCCTGGTGCCCGATCCGGTCTACCTGCGCAGCCGGGTGGGACTGACCTCGGCGCTGGTGCGGCAACTGATGAACGGCCCCACCGACTGGCTGCGGCCGGTGGTGGAGAGCGCCTTCCCGGCCGGCACCGAGCCCGCCGACCGGGTGGTCTCGATCGAGGACAACCGGACCGCCCGGGTCCAGCTCAACCGCCAGGCCAGACTCGCGCAGGGCAAGGGCTGCGAGCGCATGGCCGCCCAACTGCTGTTCACGCTGCGCCAGGTCTCGGGGGTGGACTCGGTCTCGATCACCGGCGGCGGCGCGCCGATGTGCCTGCTCTCCGACGAGGACGCCGCACGCTACGACCCCGCGCGGGCGGCCAAGACGCCCGGGGCCACCGGCTACTTCATCGCCAAGGGCGGCATGGTCAACGTGGTGCCCGGCGCGAACGGCAACCCGCCGGCGCTGCCGGGACCCTTCGGCGACGGCACCTTCAAGGTGGACCAGATCGCCGTCTCGCGGGACCAGTTCCGGCGGCGGATCGCGGGCATCGACACCGGCGGGCGCAAGTTGTGGGTCGGCGACGTGGACGGTCACGGCGAGGCCCAGGAGTGGCTGAACACCACGCCCGGGTCGCTGTCGAGCCCGACCTGGGACGGCCGCGGCGTGTTGTGGGCGCTGGATCGCACCAGGAACGCCGAGCAGGTGTTGGCGCTGTACGAGGACGAGCGGCGCCAGGTCACCAAGGTCGCGGTCGACGTGGAGGGCATTCCCGCGGCCCGGATCACCGACCTGCGGTTGTCCTCGGACGGCGTGCGTGCGGCGCTGGTGCTGAACACCGGGCAGGTGCTGGTCGGCCGGGTCGAGCGGCGCGTGAGCAACGGGGTGCCGGCCATCACCATCGCCGCGCCGCGTTCCGTGCTCCCCTCGCTGGTCGAGGTCAAGGCGATCTCGTGGAACGGCCCGGACCGGCTGGTGGTGCTCGGCAAGGAGGGCCAGGGCGCGCTGCAGCCGCAGATCGTCGACATCGACGGCGGCATCTCGATCTCGGTCGCCTCGGTCAACGGCATGCTGCACATCGCCGCGCCGGACGGCGCCGACCAGCCGCTGCTCGCCGACTCCGGCGAGCAGAACATCTACCAGCTGTCCCAGGGCAACAACTGGACCAAGGTGCACAGCGGCACGTACCCGGTCTATCCGGGGTAGCGCCCGCGCCCGGGGCCGCCCAGGCCCGAAGCCCGTCCGCCACGGCGCGCCATGACCGGATCGGGTGGTTGCGCGTGCGACCGGTCCGTTTCGGGGCCGGGCGTGCGAGCTTGGGGGCATGGAACGGCGTCGGGTGCTCGCGACATGGGCCGACCTGGTGTTGCCCGTGTGCTGCGCGGGCTGCGCCGCGCCCGGCGCGCAGTTGTGCGCCGCCTGTCGGGCGGTGTTCGTCCCGGCGCCGCGGCCGGCCGACCCGGTGCCCGCGCCCGAGGGGCTGCCGCCGGTACACGCGGTCACCGCCTATCGGGAGCCGGTGCGCTCGGTGCTCGCCGCGTACAAGGAGCACGGCGCGCGCCGCCTGGCCCGCCCCCTGGGGGACGCGCTGGCCCGGGCGGTGGCGGCCGGTCTCGCCGATCCGGCCGGGCCGTGCCTGCTGGTCCCGGTGCCCTCGACACGCGCCGCGGTGCGTCGGCGCGGTCGGGACGCCACCGGGGAGCTGGCGCTGCGCGCGGCCGGCCGATTGCGCGCGGCCGGGGTACCCGCGCGGGTGCTGCCGGCACTCCGACATACCCGTCGAATCCTGGACCAGGCGGGCCTTTCTGCACATGAACGGAGGATGAACGTGCGCCGATCAATGATCGTTTCGGACAGGTTGGCGCCCTTGTTTACGGGCATTAGTGTGGTGATCGTCGTCGATGATGTTTGCACCACCGGCGCAACTCTCGCGGAGGCGACCCGTGCGGTCCGAGCCGTGGGAGGGCGAGTCGAGGCGGCGGCCGTGGTGGCCGCGACCGCCCGGCGGCGCGGGACGGAGCAGGGCCGTCGGCGACCTGGTCGGTCGGATGGGTGCCCACCCCTCCGGCATGGCGCAATGGATGGAGTTCTGCGTGGACATTGTCGTCAAGGGCCGCAAGACCGAGGTACCCGAGCGTTTTCGCAAGCACTGTGTCGAGAAGCTGGAGAAGATCCGCAAGCTCGACGACAAGGTGATCAGCGTTGACGTGGAGGTGTCCAAGGAGCGGAACCCGCGGCTGGCGGAGCGCTCGGACCGGGTGGAGATCACGCTGAACACGCGTGGCCCCGTCATCCGGGGCGAAGCCGCCGCGTCCGACCCCTACGCCGCACTCGACCTGGCGTGCGCGAGACTCGAGGCACAGTTGCGCAAGGCCGCCGACCGGCGGCGCGTGCACCATGGTCACCGCTCCCCCGTCTCGGTGGGCGCGGCCACTGCGGAGATCAATCACGCCGATCGGCTCAATGGGGCCGTGGTGGCGTCCGCGGAAGACATCGAGGCTGTGAAGAACGGCGAATTGAGGCCCCAGCCGCACATGGCGGGCCCGATCGAGGTGGATGGCGAAGGCCCCCTCGTGGTTCGCGAGAAGGTACACGCCGGGCGTCCGATGGCGCTCGACCAGGCGCTGTACGAGATGGAGTTGGTGGGCCACGACTTCTATCTGTTCATCGATTCGAGCACCAGGTGGCCGAGTGTGGTGTACCGCCGGCACGGCTACGACTACGGTGTGATCCACCTCAAGCCCGAGGACCGCGAGGACGGTGGACCGCAGTAGTCGCGGTCGGGCCGCCCCCGCGCGCCCTCTGGTCGTGATTCGACGCCGAAACCCTTCGGGGTTTCGGCGTCGGTTGCGTCCCCGACCCTGGCGTTCCCTGGCGAATGTTCCGCTTCGCAAGTACGTTCCGCACATAACGCCCATCAGGGCCTGGCGTCGTGGCGATCACGTGGGATCATGTCCTGGACACGGATCGTGCCGACCCAGGGGGGAAACACGGTGGGTGAACAGTCTGTTCCGGCCCGCGTGGAGCACGGCTCAGCGGGCGAACCGATTCGCGTGCTGGTGGTCGACGATCACGATCTGTTTCGCCGGGGTCTGGACATCGTGCTCGCGCCGGAGCCCGATATCACCGTGGTCGGCGAGGCCGGGGACGGCGCCGAGGCGCTGGAGGCCGCGCAGGACCTGCTGCCCGACATCGTCCTGATGGACGTGCGCATGCCCAGACGCGGTGGCATCGAGGCCTGCACCGCGATCAAGGAGGTCGCGCCCAGCACGCAGATCATCATGTTGACGATGAGTGAGGAAGAGGCCGACCTCTACGACGCGATCAAGGCCGGCGCCACCGGATATCTGCTCAAGGAGATCTCGCACGGCGAGGTGGCCTCGGCGATCCGCGCGGTGGCCGACGGGCAGTCGCAGATCAGCCCGTCGATGGCGGTCAAGCTGCTGACCGAGTTCAAGTCGATGAGCCGGCGCGACGACGAGCGCCGACTGGTGCCGGCGCCGCGGCTGACCGACCGCGAGATCGAGGTGCTGCGCCTGGTCGCCACCGGGCGCAACAACCGCGACATCGCCAAGCAGTTGTTCATCAGCGAGAACACCGTGAAGAACCACGTGCGCAACATCCTCGAGAAATTGCAGCTGCATTCGCGCATGGAGGCCGTGGTCTACGCGATGCGGGAGAAGATCCTGGAGATCGGCGACTGAATCGGGGCGCCGCCCGGGCCCTCCGGGGTCGGCCGGACGCGGACGCCCGGCCGATCCCGGAGGGTCAGCCCGCGAGCAGCGCGGTCAGCCGCGCGCGGGTGCTCTCGTGGTCCAGCGCCTCGATCCGTACGTCGTCGCACCCCACCCACCCGGCGGCCGCGCGCAGCGCGTCGGCCGCGCCGGCCAGCACCCGCTCGCCGACCGCGGCGCCGGCCTCGAAGGACATGCGCCGGGCCACCAGGGTGCGTCCCTCCCGGGCCGGGTCCACCCGGCCGACCAGCCGCCCGCCCGCCAGGATCGGCATCACGAAGTAGCCGTGCACCCGCTTCGCGGCGGGCACGTACGCCTCCAGGCGGTGCTCGAAGCCGCCGAACACCCGGGCGGTGCGCGGGCGATCCCACACCAGCGAGTCGAACGGCGACAACAGCGTGGCGCGATGACGCCCACGCGGGGGCGAGGCGAGCGCGTCGGGGTCGGCCCACGCACCCTCGCGGGCGGCCCGTTCGCCCCAGCCCGCGACCGCGACCGGGACCAGGCCGCTGCCGGGCAGGGCGGCGTCGACCTGGGCCCGGGTCAGCCGGTACTGGTCCATCAGGTCGGCCCGGGTGGCCACCCCGAGCTGTCGGCCCGCGAGGCGCACCAGGCGGCGCAGGCACTCCGCGTCGTCGGGCTCCTCGGCGAGCAGGGTCGCCGGGACCACACGTTCGGGCAGGTCGTAGACCCGCTTCCAGCCGTCGCGGCGCACGCAGACCACGTCGCCGAAGGCCAGCGCGCGCTCGACGGCGATCTTGGTCTCGCTCCAGTCCCACCACTCGCCCTTGTTCTTGGCGCCGCCCAGCGCGGTCGCGGTGAGCGGGCCCTCGGCGCGCAGGCGCGCCAGGACGGTGTCGAACGACTCCTGCGTCACCTGGTGGCCCCACAGCCGGCCGCGGTCTCGGTAGTGCCGGCGGCGGAAGGCGAAGTCCGGCCAGGTCGACATCGGCAGCACACAGGCCGCGTGCGACCAGTACTCGAACGCGGTCTCGCCGGACCAGTAGGCGCTCTCGACGGTGGGGCGGCCGACCGGGCCGAGCCGGGAGTAGGGCACCAGCTCGTGCGAGCGGGCCAGCGTGGAGATCGTGTCGAGTTGTACCGCGCCCAGCGAGCGCAGCACGCCGAGCACGCCCGCCCGGCGATCGGGGGCGCCCAGCAGGCCCTGCGCGGCCAGCACGATGCGGCGGGCCTCGTCGGCGGTCAGCTCGGCGTCCGGCGTGAAGGTCGGCTGTGAGGTCATGGCCGCCACCTTAGAACGTATGTTCGCATCAGACGTCCGTGGCGAGCCGGGCGTGCAGATGTACGTCGGCGAACTCCTCGCCGAAGCCGGTGAGGCAGCCCCGGAGTACTCCTTCGAGTGCATATCCCGACGCGTTCGCGACCGCGCACGAGGCGGTGTTGGCCACCGTGTGGCGCAGTTCGAGGCGATGCAGATCCAGCGCGCCGAACGCCCAGCGGGTGAGCGCGCCGACCCCGTGCCGGGCCACCCCTCGACCGCGCGCCGACTTCAGCGTCCAGTAGCCGACCTCGGCCGAGCGCCACTTCGGCACCACCTTCCACAGCGCCACATGGCCGTGGACCTCGCCGGTCACCGCGTCCATCACCGCGAACGAGGGCCCCTCGCCGGTCGCCCACCGCCGCTCGCGCTCGGCCAACCACGCGCGCGGATCCTCGTCCTCGGGCTCGGGGGGCCGGTGCACGATCTCGCCGTCGGCGAGCGCGCCGGCCACCACGTCGACGTCGTGTTCGTTCCAGGGCCGGAGCTGAAAGCGTCCCGCCGCGATCTCCACAGGTTCCATGCCGGTCACTGTGCCGGCCCGCGAGGCTCGATCCCGGCTTGCCTCCTCGCATACGATGGCCGTATCGGCGGGACGGGCCCCGCCGTGCCGTCACGTCCGAAAGGCGGGCGGGCGCCGTCGGGCAAGGAGCTCATCCAGCGTGTCTATCTTCGACAAGGTCCTGCGCGCCGGCGAGGGCAAAATCCTGCGCAAGCTCAACCGCATCGCAGATCAGATCGAGTCGATCGAAGACGACTTCAAGGACCTCTCCGACGCCGAGCTGCGTGCGCTCACGGACGAGTACAAGCAGCGCTACGCCGACGGGGAATCCCTCGACGACCTGCTTCCGGAAGCCTTCGCCACGGTGCGCGAGGCCGCGCGCCGCACGCTCGGTCAGCGGCACTACAAGGTGCAGCTGATGGGCGGTGCCGCGCTGCACCTGGGCAACATCGCCGAGATGCGCACCGGCGAGGGCAAGACCCTCGTCTCCACCCTGCCCGCCTACCTCAACGCCATCGCCGGCGAGGGTGTGCACGTGGTCACGGTCAACGACTACCTCGCCGAGCGCGACTCGGAGTGGATGGGCCGCGTGCACCGCTTCCTCGGTCTGACCGTGGGCTGCATCCTGGCCAACATGCCGCCGCACGAGCGCCGCAAGGCGTACGGCTACGACATCACGTACGGCACCAACAACGAGTTCGGCTTCGACTATCTGCGCGACAACATGGCGTGGTCGGCCGACGAGCTGGTGCAGCGCGGCCACTTCTTCGCCGTGGTCGACGAGGTCGACTCGATCCTCGTCGACGAGGCCCGCACCCCGCTGATCATCTCCGGCCCGGCCGACCAGGCCACGAAGTGGTACGCCGACTTCGCGACCATGGTCAAGCGGCTCAAGCGCGGCGAGGCCGCGAACCCGCTCAAGGGCATCGAGGAGACCGGCGACTACGACGTCGACGAGAAGAAGCGCACCGTCGCCATCCACGAGTCCGGCGTCGGCCGGGTCGAGGACTACCTGGGCATCGACAACCTCTACGAGGCGGTCAACACCCCGCTGGTCGGCTACCTGAACAACGCCATCAAGGCGAAGGAGCTGTACAAGCGGGACAAGGAGTACGTCGTCGTGGACGGCGAGGTGCTGATCGTCGACGAGCACACCGGCCGCATCCTCGCCGGTCGCCGCTACAACGAGGGCATGCACCAGGCGATCGAGGCCAAGGAGGGGGTGGACATCAAGGACGAGAACCAGACCCTGGCCACCGTCACCCTCCAGAACTTCTTCCGCCTGTACAAGAAGCTCGGCGGCATGACCGGTACCGCGATGACCGAGGCCGCCGAGTTCCACCAGATCTACAAGCTCGGCGTGGTGCCCATCCCCACCCACCGTTCGGTGCAGCGCGTGGACCAGTCCGACCTCGTGTACAAGACCGAGGAGGCCAAGTTCAACGCGGTGGTCGAGGACATCACGCAAAAGCACGAGAAGGGCCAGCCGGTCCTGGTCGGCACCACCAGCGTGGAGAAGTCCGAGTACCTGTCCGCCCAACTGCGCAAGCGCGGTGTGCCGCACGAGGTGTTGAACGCCAAGCACCACGAGCGCGAGGCGCAGATCGTCGCGCAGGCCGGCCGCAAGGGCGCGGTCACGGTGGCCACCAACATGGCCGGCCGAGGCACCGACATCATGCTCGGCGGCAACCCGGACCACCTCGCCGCGGCCGAACTCGCGCAGCGCGGGCTGACCCCGGGCGAGACGCCGGAGGAGTACGAGGCGGCCTGGCCGGAGGCGCTGGAGAAGGCCAAGAAGGCGGTCAAGGCGGAGCACGAGGAGGTCTCCGACCTCGGCGGGCTGTACGTGCTCGGCACCGAGCGGCACGAGTCCCGCCGGATCGACAACCAGCTGCGCGGTCGTTCCGGCCGGCAGGGCGACCCGGGCGAGTCGCGGTTCTATCTGTCCCTGGGCGACGACCTGATGCGCCTGTTCAAGGCCAACATCGTCGAGCGGGTGCTGACCCTGGCGAACGTGCCCGAGGACCAGCCGATCGAGTCGAAGATGGTCTCGAACGCGATCAAGTCGGCGCAGACCCAGGTCGAGCAGCAGAACTTCGAGATCCGCAAGAACGTGCTCAAGTACGACGAGGTGCTGAACCGGCAGCGCGAGGTGATCTACGGCGAGCGCCGTCGGGTGCTCGCGGGGGAGAACCTGCAGGAGCAGATCGGGCACTTCATCGACGACACCGTCGAGGCGTACGTGCACGGTGCGACCGAGGGCTTCGCGGAGGAGTGGGACCTCGAGAAGTTGTGGGCCAACCTCAAGCGGCTGTACCCGGTCAGCATCACGATCGAGGAGGTCGAGGAGGAGTTCGGCGACCGCTCGGAGCTGGACACCGACCAACTGATCGAACTGCTCCGGGCCGACGCCCAGGCCGCCTACGCGCTGCGTGAGGAGAAGCTGGGCGAGGAGGTCATGCGCGAACTGGAGCGCCGGGTCATCCTCTCGGTGCTGGACCGCCGGTGGCGCGAGCACCTGTACGAGATGGACTACCTCCAGGAGGGCATCGGCCTGCGGGCGATGGCGCAGCGCGACCCGCTGGTGGAGTACCAGCGCGAGGGCTTCGACATGTTCAACGCCATGATGGAGGGCATCAAGGAGGAGTCGGTCGGCTACCTCTTCAACGTCGAGGTCGAGATCGAGCAGGTGCCGGAGGCGCCGAGCATCTCGATCGACAAGGCCGCGCCGCTGCCGGAGATCCACGCGAAGGGCCTGGACGCGCCCCAGCGGCCGGCGCACCTGCAGTACAGCGCGCCCACGATCGACGGCGAGGGTGGTGTGGTCACCTCCGAGGAGAACTTCGACGAGGACGAGGACGAGGTCGAGGAGGGCGCCACGCGTGCGGAGCGGCGGCGGGCGCAGCGGGCGAAGCGGAAGAAGAAGTAGGGATCCTTCGCGCGGGTCCTCAGGCGTCGGACGGGCTGAGGGGATGTCGGTTGGTGGGGGTCGTGGGTGGTGGCCCCGGTCGGGGTTTGCCGGCCTGCGGCCCGCTGTCCTCAAGCGCCGGACGGGCTGGGTTTTGGTGCCGGATGGGCTGACGGGCTGAGGTTTGGTGCCGGATGGGCTGACGGGCTCGGGTTTGGTGCCGGATGGGTTGACGGGCTCGGGTTTGGTGTCGGACCGGCTGACAGGGTCGGGTTTGGTGCTGGATGGGCTGACGGGCTCGGGTTTGGTGTCGGACCGGCTGACAGGGTCGGGTTTGGTGCTGGATGGGTTGACGGGCTGATGTTTGGTTCGGGTTGGTGATGGTGGGGGCGAGGGCCCGGACCCGGGGGGTTCGGGCCCTCTGGGTTTTCAGGTGAGTTCGTCGTGTTCCAGGGCTGTGCAGAGCCAGGTGTTGGTGGGGTGGCGGGTGGGGGCGTCGCGTTCCAGGCGGAAGGCCAGGGTGAGGACCCAGGACGGGGCGCGTAGGCGGGCGTAGCCCTCGGCGATGCCGTCGGCCGGGGCGTGGCCGCCGCAGGACTCCACCCGCAGGTGTCCCACGTGGCGGGCGGCGAGGCGGCGGATCAGGTGTTGTGTGGTGCCGTAGACGGGGGCGGAGGCGTACGGGCGCAGCTGGGCGATCGCACGCCGGCCCGAGGCGATCTCGGCCAGCGCGTGGGCCAGCCGTCGCGAGCGCAGCCGGGCCTCGGCCGGGTCCGGTTCGGCCAGGGCGGGGACCAGGCGCAGGGCGGGTCGCGGGTCGCGTCGCGGCGCGAGGCGGGAACCCGGCCGGGAGTCGGATCCCTGCTCGGGATGGGGCAGCGGATGAGGCAGCGGGTGCGGGGCGTGGGCCAGGTTGCCGTGGACGAGGGCGGTGCGGCTTCCCGACGGGCGCAGGGGGATCACCTCGGCGACCGCCGCGGTGTCGAAGGGGGTTTCGCCGGCGGGGGCTCGGACCACGTACAGGCGTGGTGGCGAACCGGTGTTCGTGTGGACCATGGGTCCTCCCCGTGAAACGGACGTGACGGTCTTGGCGCACGTCGTCCCGCTCGTTCCCCCGACCGGGACGTGTGCAGGCACTTCCTAGCCGGCCGGCGCCGCCCGGTCAACCATTCGTCTGGTCACCGCTGCGATTACGCTGACGCGCGTCGACTCACGCGTGGTGGCGCCGGGTCGGCCGTCGTTTCGGCGCCCTTCGTCCCCGAAGGAGTGTCCGGATTTCACTCGATTGGAGTCGCCCGATGCGCGTGTTCATCCCTACGACGCCCGCCGGCCTGGCCGCGGTGCACGCCGCCGGCGGGATCGAGTCGGCGCCGCTGCCGGCGTACACGGTCACCGAGGCGTTTCGCGCGTGGTACGGGAGCGACGACGAGGAGGAGTTGGAGTACGGCGCGCTGACTCGCGCCGCCGAGGGCTCGCTCCGGCTGCTCGCGGGCGAACCGGGCGCGGTGCGTCGGGCCGTACTCGCGGCGGACGTGCCGGACACGCTGGTGACCGAGCGGTCCCAGGAGGGGCCGGGCGCGGTCCTGGTCGACGCGCGCGTGCCGCGCAAGCGGATCGCGGCGGTGCACATGGACACCGCCGACGCGGAGGAGGCGGTCGCCGCGGCGCTGGCGGGCGGGCTCACCGACGAGCTGATCGAGGCCACCGAGGAGCACGAGCTGCTGTGGTTCGCGACACAGGAGCTGGCCGACCTGCTGTGACGACCGGCAGGGCACAATCAAGGTCCATGACGAATCGGAATCCGCACCTGGTATGGGACTGGAACAGCACCCTGTTCCACGACCTGGACGCGATCATCGAGGCCACCAACGCCTCGTTCGCGCTGATCGGACAACCGCCGATGACGCTGGAGCGTTATCGGGAGCTCTACTGCGTGCCGGTGCCGAAGTTCTACGAGAAGGTCGTCGGCCGGGTCCCGGACGCGGCCGAGTGGATCCGACTCGACGCGGCCTTCCAGGAGGTCTACACCGTGCACAGCGCGCGCTGCGAACTCGCCGTCGGCGCGGACGAGCTGCTGCACGCCTGGCAGCGCGAGGGCGGTACCCAGTCGTTGTTGTCGCTGACCGCGCACGAGGCGCTGATGCCGTTCGTGCGCCGGTTCGGGATCGAGGAGCGGTTCGTCCGGGTGGACGGGCGGGTGGGTCCGCCGGGCGGCGGCAAGGCCGAGCACCTGGTGCGGCACCTGGCCGCGCTTGAGCGGGACCCGGCCGACGTGGTGCTGATCGGCGACGCCGCCGACGACGCGGCGGCGGCGCTGCACGTGGGCGCGCGGGTGGTGCTGTACGCGGGCGGCTCGCACGCGCGGGCCGGCCTGGAGGGGGTCGGTGTGCCCGTGGTGGATTCGCTCGCCGAGGCGGTCGAGCTCGCGCGTACCTACGTGCGCTGAGGCCCCTCGCGCATCGATTGTCCGGTTCGTGGGCACTGCGCATCCATGGATGCTGTGACCCGGGTACCCCGGCCGAGCAACGAACCCGTCCACGGCTACGCGCCGGGCAGCCCCGAGCGGGCCCGCCTGCAGGAGCGGCTCGCCGAGTTGTCCGCCGTACCCGTGGACCTGCCGCACACCATCGGCGGCGAACGACGGATGGGCGCGGGCAAGCGGGTGCAACTCGTCCAGCCGCATCGGCGCGCGGGCGAGCTGGGCACCCTCGCCAACGCGACCCACGACGACGCGCGGGCCGCGCTGACCGCGGCGAAGGAGGCCGCGCCCGAGTGGCGCGCGCTCGACTTCGACGATCGGGCGGCGATCATCCTCAAGGCGGCCGACCTGCTCGCCGGGCCGTGGCGCGAGACCGTCGCCGCCGCGACCATGCTCGGTCAGGGCAAGACGGTGCAGCAGGCGGAGATCGACGCGCCGTGCGAGCTGATCGACTTCTGGCGGTTCAACGTCGACTTCGCCCGGCGGATCCTGGCCGAGCAGCCGATCAGTTCCCCCGGGGTGTGGAACCGGCTGGACCACCGGCCGCTGGAAGGCTTCGTGTACGCGGTCACCCCGTTCAACTTCACCGCCATCGCCGGCAACCTGCCGACCGCGCCCGCGCTGATGGGCAACGTGGTGTTGTGGAAGCCCTCGCCCACCCAGGCGCTCGCCGCGCACCACCTGATGCGGCTGTTGGAGGCGGCCGGTCTGCCGCCGGGGGTGATCAACCTGCTGCACGGCGACGGCGTGGCGGTCTCCGACGTGGCGCTGGCCGACCCGGACTTCGCGGGGCTGCACTTCACCGGGTCCACCGCGACCTTCAAGCACCTGTGGCGGGGCATCGCCGACAACCTCGACGCCTACCACGGCTACCCCAGGATCGTCGGCGAGACCGGCGGCAAGGACTTCGTGGTCGCGCATCCCAGCGCCGACCACGACGTGTTGCGCACCGCGCTGGTGCGCGGCGCGTTCGAGTACCAGGGCCAGAAGTGTTCGGCCGCCTCGCGCGCCTACATCCCGCGCTCGATCTGGGAGAGCGAGTTCCGGGACGCCTTCCTGGCCGAGGTGGACGGGTTGTCGATGGGCGACGTGACCGACCTGAGCCACTTCATGGGCGCGGTGATCGACGAGCGCGCGTTCGCCAAGCTGAAGGCGGCGATCGACCGGGCGCACGCCGCCGACGGCCTGCGGGTACTCGCGGGCGGGACCTACGACGACGCGGTGGGCTGGTTCGTGCGGCCCACCGTGGTGCTCGCCGAGGATCCGTGGGACGAGGTGTTCACCACCGAGTACTTCGGGCCGTTCCTGGGCGTGCACGTGTACGAGGACCGCGACTGGGACACGATGCTCCGGCAGATGGAGTCGGCCGCGCCGTACGCGCTCACCGGTTCGGTGATCGCCCGCGATCGGCGCGCGCTGGCGCACGGCACCGACTTCCTGCGCTTCGCGGCGGGCAACTTCTACCTCAACGACAAGCCCACCGGCGCGGTGGTGGGGCAGCAGCCGTTCGGCGGCGCGCGGGCGTCCGGCACCAACGACAAGGCCGGCGCGATGCAGAACCTGATGCGCTGGACCAGCACCCGCACGATCAAGGAGACGTTCGACCCGCCGACCGACTACCGCTATCCGCACATGGGCTGAGCGGCCGGGCGGGCGGGCTCAGGCCGGTGCCTTGGCGCGCAGGACCTGGACGAACTCGCGCATCCAGGCCGGGTGGTCGACCCAGCCGCGGGCGGAGACCAGGGTGCCGTCGACCACCGCCTCGCCGTCCACCCAGGTGGCGCCCGCCGCCCGTACGTCCGGCGCGATCGCCGGGTAGGCGGCGGTACGGCGCCCGTTGAGCACCCCCGCGGCGGCGCTGACCAGCGGCCCGTGGCAGATCTGCGCGACCGGCTTCTCGGCCGCGAAGAAGTGCCGCACGATGCGCTGCACCACCGGGTTGTTGCGCAGGTACTCCGGCGCCCGGCCGCCCGGCAGCACCAGGGCCACGTAGTTCTCCGGCCGCACCTCCACGAAGGCGAAGTCGGCCGGCCACGTGTAGCCGGGCTTTTCGGTGAACGTGTCGTATCCGTCGACGAAGTCGTGCACGACGAAGTTGAGCTTCTTGCGCGAGGGCCCGGCCACGTGCACGTCGTAGCCCTCCTCGCGCAGCCGCTGGTACGGGTAGAGCACCTCGAGCGATTCCGCCGCGTCGCCCGTGATCAACAGCACCTTCTTGGCCATGACGATCGTCTCCCCACCGAGTTCGTCCGCCCGCGTCGCGTCGTTGCTCCCGCACCAAAGGTGCCCCGAGCGTGCGTCCGGGGGCAATGGGCAATCGCCGGCGCCTCGGAACCCGCGGGCTCAGGGCGACAGTGGTACGGGGTGTCCGGGCATAACCGAAAATTACTTACAGGGTGATCCGAGATCCCCTCTCGGCGGCCGAGGACCACGCGAGTAGCCTGACGATGCGGCGACGCCGTGCGGGTCGCGTGCCGGGACGACGGAGTCCCGGAACCATCACCGACGCGCCGACGTCGCCTGAAACAGGTACTCGCGACAAAGCGGGTACCGGCAGTACACGGCCGGGCACGCCCGGGGACGGCAATGGTCACGCAACGGCGCGCGACAGGAGCGGCAGCATCATGCAGAGCAAGCTGGACGAGGCGAAGGCGGAGCTTCTCGCCCGAGCGGCGGACGCGGCACGGGCGGCATCGTCACAGCACGGAGGCGGCGGGCCCGAGGGCCCGAACCGGGTGGACCTCGATGTCCTCCTGTCCCGCTATTACCGGCACACCGCACCCGACGACCTGATCGACCGCGATCCGGTCGACGTATACGGTGCGGCGATCTCGCACTGTCGACTCGCGGCGGGGCGCCCCCAGGGCACCGCGCGGGTCCGGGCGTACACGCCCACGGTGGAGGAGAACGGCTGGGCGTCGGGGCACACCGTGGTCGAGGTGGTCACCGACGACATGCCCTTCCTGGTGGACTCGGTCACCAACGAACTCTCCCGCCAGGAACGCAGTATCCACGTGGTGATCCACCCGCAGCTGATCGTCAGGCGCACCATCGCCGGCGAACTGCTGGAGATCGTGGACACCACCGACGCACACGGGGTGCCCGAGGACGCGATCGTCGAGTCCTGGATGCACATCGAGATCGACCGGGAAACCGACCGCGAGGACCTGCGCGCGGTGGAGAGCGGGTTGCAGCGGATCATCAGCGACGTGCGCGAGGTGGTCGAGGACTGGGCCAAGATGCGCGACACATCGCTGCGCCTGGCCGACGAACTCGCCAACGACCCGCCGGCGACGCTGCCGGAGGAGGAGATCGGCGAGGCGTGGGAGCTGCTGCGCTGGCTCTCCGAGGACCACTTCACCTTCCTGGGATACCGCGAATACGACCTGGTCTGCGAGAACGACGAGGACGTGCTGCGCGCGGTGCCCGGCACCGGGCTCGGCATCCTGCGCGCCGACCAGGACCTGTCGGCGGCCTTCAGCCGACTGTCCACCCAGGCCCGGGCCAAGGCCCGGGAGAAACAGTTGCTGATCCTCACCAAGGCCAACTCGCGGGCCACCGTGCACCGCTCGGCCTACCTCGACTACATCGGCGTGAAGAAGTTCGACGCGGCCGGCAACGTGATCGGTGAGCGGCGCTTCCTGGGGCTGTTCAGCTCCGCCGCCTACACCGACAGCGTGCAGCGCATCCCCGTGGTGCGCCGCAAGGTGCACGCGGTGCTGGACAAGGCCGGCTTCCCGCCGGTCAGCCACGACGGCCGGGACCTGCTGCAGATCCTGGAGACGTACCCGCGCGACGACCTCTTCCAGATCGCCGTCGACGAACTGCACGACATCGTGATCAGCGTGCTCTACCTCCAGGAGCGGCGCCGGTTGCGGCTGTTCCTGCGCAAGGACGAGTACGGCCGGTTCTACTCGGCCCTGGTCTACCTGCCGCGTGATCGCTACACCACCGAGATCCGGCTCAAGATGCAGGACATCCTGCTCGCCGAGCTGGCCGGTTCCGTCGTCGACTACACCGCGCGCAACACCGAGTCCGTGCTCGCCCGCCTGCACTTCACCGTGCGCGTGCCCACCGGCGCCGAACTCGGCGACCCGGACGTGGACTACATCGAGCGCCTGCTCTCCGAGGCCACCCGCTCCTGGATCGACGACTTCGGCGAGGCCCTCGTCGCCGAATGCGGCGAGGAGAGCGCGTCCGAACTGTCCCGCCGCTACGCGCACGCGTTCAGCGAGGGGTACAAGTCGGACTTCCCGCCCCGGACCGCGGTCGCCGACCTCAAGCGGGTCGAGGAACTGACCCCCGAGGCGGACTTCACGCTCCACCTGTACGAGCCGATAGGAGCACTGCCGGGCGAGCGGCGCTTCAAGATCTACCGCATCGGCGACTACGTCTCGCTGTCCGAGGTGTTGCCGATCCTGCAGCGGATGGGTCTGGAGGTCGTCGACGAGCGGCCCTACGAGCTGCACCGCGCCGACGGCACCGTGGCATGGGTGTACGACTTCGGTCTGCGCTACGACGCCTCGGCGATGTACGGGCAGCCCGAGGACGTCAAGGAGTTGTTCCAGGACGCGTTCTCGGCGACCTGGACCGGGCGCGCGGAGAACGACGGATTCAACGCGCTGGTCTTCCGGGCCGGGCTGACCTGGCGCCAGGCGATGGTGCTGCGCGCCTACGCCAAGTACCAGCGCCAGGCCGGGGTCACGTTCGGGCAGGACTACATCGAGGGCGTCCTCGTCTCCAACCCGCACACCACCCGACTCCTGGTGAACCTGTTCGAGGCCCGCTTCTCGCCCGGCCACCAGCAGGCCGGCACCGAGTTGGTGGACGGCATCGTGGAGGCCATCGAGGGCGCGCTCGACCAGGTCGCCAGCCTGGACGAGGACCGCATCCTGCGCTCCTTCCTGGCGATGATCAAGGCCACCCTGCGGACCAACTTCTTCCAGCACCGCGAGGACGGCGAGGCGCACGACTACCTCTCGCTGAAGTTCGACCCGCACGAGATCCCGGACCTGCCGGCGCCGCGGCCCCGGTTCGAGATCTTCGTCTACTCGCCCCGGGTCGAGGGCGTACACCTGCGCTTCGGCGCGGTCGCGCGCGGCGGGCTGCGCTGGTCCGACCGGCGCGAGGACTTCCGCACCGAGATCCTGGGCCTGGTCAAGGCGCAGATGGTCAAGAACACGGTGATCGTGCCGGTCGGCGCCAAGGGCGGATTCGTCTGCAAACAACTGCCCGACCCGAGCGACCGCGAGGCCTGGCTGGCCGAGGGCGTCGCCTGCTACCGCACCTTCATCGGCGCCCTGCTCGACATCACCGACAACCTCGTCGACGGCGAGGTCGTGCCGCCGGCCGACGTGGTGCGCCACGACGCGGACGACACCTACCTGGTGGTGGCCGCCGACAAGGGCACCGCGACGTTCTCCGACATCGCCAACGCGGTGGCCGAGTCGTACGGGTTCTGGCTCGGCGACGCGTTCGCCTCCGGCGGCTCGGCCGGCTACGACCACAAGGGCATGGGCATCACCGCCCGCGGCGCGTGGGAGTCGGTCAAGCGGCACTTCCGCGAGCTGGGCCACGACACCCAGACCGAGGACTTCACCGTCGTCGGCATCGGCGACATGTCCGGCGACGTGTTCGGCAACGGCATGCTGCTCTCCGAGCACATCCGGCTGATCGCCGCGTTCGACCACCGGCACATCTTCCTGGACCCGAACCCGGAGGCGGCGGTCTCCTTCGCCGAGCGCCGCCGGTTGTTCGACCTGCCGCGCAGCTCGTGGGCGGACTACGACACGAGCCTGATCTCGGCCGGCGGCGGTGTGTACCCGCGCACCGCGAAGTCGGTGCCGATCAGCGCGCAGGTGCGCGAGGCCCTCGGGCTGCGCGCCGGGCTCGTCCGGCTCACCCCGGCGGAGCTGATGAAGGCGATCCTGCAGGCCCCCGCGGACCTGTTCTGGAACGGCGGCATCGGCACCTACATCAAGTCGAGCGGCGAGTCGCACGCCGACGTCGGCGACAAGGCCAACGACGCCATCCGGGTCAACGGCGCCGACCTGCGGGTCAAGGTCGTCGGCGAGGGCGGCAACCTGGGCTGCACCCAGCTGGGCCGGGTCGAGTTCGCGCTCGCGGGCGGCCGGATCAACACCGACGCGATCGACAACTCGGCGGGCGTGGACACCTCGGACCACGAGGTGAACATCAAGATCCTGCTCAACCAGGTCACCGCCTCCGGCGACATGACCGGCAAGCAGCGCAACGAGCTGCTCGCGCAGATGACCGACGAGGTCGGCCACCTGGTCCTGGCCGCCAACTACGGCCAGAACTGGGCGCTGGCCAACGCCGTGGCGCAGGCGGCCAGCCTGCTGCACGTGCACATGCGGTACATGCGCCGGATGGTCCGCGACGGGCACCTCGACCGGGAGATCGAGTTCCTGCCGACGGACCGTCAGCTCCGCGAGCGGCAGCAGAACGGGCAGGCGATGACCCAGCCCGAACTGGCCGTGCTCCTGGCCTACACGAAGATCGTGATGGCCCAGGACCTGATCGCCTCCGACCTGCCCGACGATCCGTTCCTGGCCCGGGAGTCGTACCGCTACTTCCCGAGCGCGCTGCGGGCGAGGTTCGTCGAGCAGATGGACCGGCACCCGCTGCGCCGGGACATCATCACCACCGTCGTGGTGAACGAGGTGGTCAACCTCGCGGGCATCACGTTCATGTTCCGCATGCGCGAGGAGACCGGCGCGTCGGCGGAGGAGGTCGCCCGGGCGCACATCACCGCACGGGAGATCTTCGGCGCGGACCGGATCATGGGCGCCATCGCGGCCCTGGACAACAAGGTCCCGGCCGAGATGCAGACCACCCTGCGGCTGCACAGCCGGCGGCTGATCGAGCGGGCCACCCGCTGGTTCCTGGGCAGTCGGCGCGAGATCGACATCGCCGCGCAGGTGGAGTTGTTCCGCGACGGCGTGGCCGAGGTGATCGCACACCTGCCCAAGGTGCTGCGCGGCTCGGACCTGGCCTGGATGGACGGGCTGTACGAGCAGTTCACCGCGGCGGGCGTGCCCACCGAACTGGCCACCGCGGTGGCCGGGATGTCCTCGGCGTACGCGGCCCTGGACATCGTCGAGGTGGCGACCGAATCCGATCGCGGCGTGGTCGACGTCGCCCAGGTGTACTTCGACATCGCCGACCGGCTGCCGATCGCGCACCTGCTCGACCGGATCATCGAACTGCCGCGCAGCGACCGGTGGAAGTCGATGGCGCGGGCCTCGCTGCGCGAGGACCTGTACGCGGCGCAGGCCGGGCTCACCGCCGACGTGCTCGCCTCCGGCGAGCCGGAGGACACCCCGGAGCTGCGGTTCAAGGCGTGGGAGCACAAGAACGCGCCGGTGCTGGTGCGGGCGCGGTCCACGCTGGAGGAGTTGCAGGAGGCGGAGAACTACGACCTGGCGACGCTGTCGGTCGCCATGCGGGTGATCCGTACGCTGCTGCGGACGGGCGCCAAGAGCTGACCGACACGAACGACCGCCGGCCCGGAACCCCGCTCGGGGTTCCGGGCCGGCGGCCGGTGGTTCGTGTGTTCCGCGAGCCTTCTACGGTTCGAGCATGAGCAGTTCGTGCCGGCTGCGCTCGCGCACGGCCCACCAGCACGGCAGGTAGACCACCGCCGGCACACCGGCCACCAGGATCGACCACGTCGGGCAGGCCATCAGTATCGCCACCAGCGCGACGAACACGTGGATCAGGCCCACCGCGGCCGCACGCCCCAGCGCGCCGGTGCCGCGCCGCAGCGCGTCGCGCACCCCGACCACACCGAAACCGCACATCACGGCGATGCCCGCGCACAACACCGACGCGATCAGCAGCAGATCGCCGAGCCCCTCCAGGCTCTTGCGGTCGTCGCGCACCGCGAACGACATCACCGCCAGGGTGCCCGCGCCCACGCTCATCAGCAGTGTCTCCACGGCCAACGCGATCAGCAGCGTGCGGAGAAAACCGATCCGACGACTTCCCCTCATTGTTCCCCCGAAATGACGTTTTGCCCCCCGTTTGATGCGCCCCCGAACCGGTTCCGCAACAGGGGTGGCACCCTACGCCTTCGGACGATGCCACACGGAATCGTGTTCCCGACGGCGGTATCCGTAACGAGTCCGGCACGAAACGTCGAGGCCGCGAGGCGGTTGCCCGGAAGTCACCGGACCGCCCCGCGGCCGTCGTCCACCTGTCGACTACTTCACGGCGCCCGCCATCACGCCCTGCACGAAGTAGCGCTGGAAGCCGAAGAACACGAGCACCGGGACGATCAGCGACAGGAACGCGCCGGGGGCCAGCACGTCGATGTTGGCGCCGAACGCCCGGGACTGCGACTGCAGGGCCACCGTCAGCGGCGCCGATTCGGTGTCCGCGTAGATCAGCGCGATCAGCATGTCGTTCCACACCCACAGGAACTGGAAGATGCCGAGCGAGGCGATCGCGGGCAGCCCCAGCGGCAGGATGACCCGGAAGAAGATGGTCAGATCCGTGCCGCCGTCCATCCGCGCGGCCTCGAGCAGATCGCGCGGGATGCCCGCGAAGTAGTTGCGGAGCAGGAACACCGCGAACGGCAGGCCGAACGCGACGTGGAAGAGCACCACGCCCGTGATCGTGCCGAACAGCCCGGTGTCCCCGTACAACTTCGAGATCGGGATCAGCGCCACCTGCACCGGCACCACGAGCAGCCCGACCACGACCAGGAACAGCCAGTCCCGACCGGGGAATTCCAGCCAGGCGAAGGCGTAGGCGGCCAGCGAGCCGATCAGGATCACCAGGAGCGTGCTGGGCACGGTGATCCAGATCGTGTTGAAGAACGCCCGGGTCATGTCCTTGTTGTCGAGCAGCTTGTCGTAGTTCGAGAAGGTCAGGTCGCTCGGCTTGCCGAGCACCTTCCACCAGCCGGACTTGCTCATCTCCTGCGGATCGCGCAGCGAGGACACCAGCAGGCCGAACGTGGGCATCAGCCAGAACAGCGCGATCAGCGCCAGCAGGACCGCCGCCAGGCCGCCGCCGGTGCGGCCGACGATCCGCGAGGCGAGGCCGCGCCTGATCCCCATCTCCGGTCGTGGCGGCGGGGAGGGCTTCGTCGGGTCGGAGGCCGCGGGCGCGCTCACCGGTTCTCCCTTCGGAAGCGACGGATGTTGAACAACATCGCCGGCAGCACCAGCAGGAACAGCAGGATGCCGATGGCACTGCCCAGGCCCTGGTTGTTGCCGCCGCCGAAGGAGGCGATGTACATCTGCAGGGCCAGGACGTTGGCCTCCTTCTGCGACGAGCCCAGCGAGATGATGTACACCAGGTCGAAGATCTTCAGCACGTTGATCACCAGGGTGACCATCACCACCACGAGCACGGGAGCGAGCAGCGGGATGGTGACCCGGCGGAAGACCTGCCACTCGGTCGCGCCGTCCACCCGGGCCGCCTCCAGCGCGTCCCGGGGGATCGCGGCCAGGCCCGCGGCGATCAGCACCATCGCGAAGCCGGCCCACATCCAGATGTAGGCGCCGATGATCGCGGCGGTGATCAGGTTCGGCCCGAGCCAGTCGTAGCCGGCGAAGGACTTGGCGAAGTTGGACGCGGCCAGGCGCAGTTGCACCGGGCCGCCCTCGGCGGCGGACGCGGGCAGGGTGAACGAGCCGTCCTTGCCGGTGGTCGTGCTCGCGACGGTGTGTCCGCCCCGGACCGCCTCCACCTTCACGCCCGGCAACCCCTTCTCGCCGGGGTCGACCACGCCGGGTTTGCCGGCGTTGCCCTTGCTGAAGTCGATCCAGACCACGCCGCCCAGGCCGCCGGCGGCCGGCACGCCGGGCCGGGCGTTCCGCGCGTCGCCGGGGATCTTGTTCGCGGGCAGCGCGACCAGCGGCAGCAACGCGGTGCCGTCGGCCGCGGTGCCGGCCCTGGTGAGGAAGCCGCCGCCCTGGGGGGTGAGTACGGCGTCGTTGCGCGGGCGGGCGCCGGGATACGGCGCGCCCTCGCTGAACACGTCGTGCACGCTGGTCATCACCGCGTTGGCCACGCCCTGGTCCGGGTCGCGGTCGTACACCAGCCGGAAGGTGATGCCGGCGGCCAGCATGGACACCGCCATCGGCATGAACACGATCAGCTTGAACGCGGTGGCGAACCGCACGCGTTCGGTGAGCACCGCGAAGACCAGGCCGAGCGCGGTGACCGCGGCGGGCACCACCAGGACCCAGATCAGGTTGTTCTTCAGCGCGGTGAACGTGTTGTCGTCGGTGAACAGTTCCTTGTAGTTGTCGATCCCCACGAAGTCCGACCAGCCGTCCGCGCCGAACAGGCTGCGAATCAGCGACCACACGATCGGATAGGCGACCAGGACGGCGAGCATGACGATGGCCGGCAGCAGGAACAGCCAGCCGAGCAGGGTGCCCGAACCGAGCCCGCGCGTCTCGCGCGCGGGCGTCGGCTTTGTCTTCTCGGGCACCGCGACCTGTGCGGGTGCCTTGTCACTCATGGCCGTCGATCACCCGGCCGAGAACGCCTTGGCGGCGTCCGCCTCCAGCTTGGCCTGCGCCCCCGCGACATCGGAGGGATTGCGCAGGAAGTCCTGGAGGTCGCGCCACTCGCCCTCGCCCTTGGTGCCGCCGAACGCCGCCGGCGTCTGGTCGGAGAGGTCGAAGCGGAAGTCGTCGCCCGCCGCGATCAGGTTCTTCGCGATCCCGCGCGTGGTGTCGTCGCGGTAGGCCGCGAAGTCCAGGTTCTTGTTCGGCGAGAGGTAACCGC
The DNA here is from genome assembly GCF_003967355.1 of Embleya hyalina. Classification (GTDB taxonomy): domain Bacteria; phylum Actinomycetota; class Actinomycetes; order Streptomycetales; family Streptomycetaceae; genus Embleya; species Embleya hyalina. The sequence goes on from NZ_BIFH01000056.1 coordinate 34,041, forward strand.
CCTGCTGCGCCCATACCTTGGCCGCGTCCGGCGAGGCCAGATACTTCAGCAGCGCCTGGGCGCCGGGGGAGTCCTTCATCGCCACCGCCACGTCGCCGCCGGTGACCACCGGCGCCTTGCCGGTGCCGACCGCGGGGAAGCCGAAGAACTTCGCGTCGGTGCCGATCTTGGCCTTGGTGTCCTTGATGATGTTGGTGCCGATGAAGTCGCCGCCCGCGATCATGCCCGCCTTCGGCGGATCGCCGAACGCCTGCGGTACGGACGCGGGGAACTCGGTCTGGAGCACGCCGCCGGATCCGCCGGGGAACCAGTCGCCCTTGCCGAAGACCTGGGCCAGCGTCTCCAGCGCGGCCTTCACCGAGGGGTCGGTCCACGGGATCTTGTGCTTGGCCAGTTGGTCGTACTTCTCCGGGCCCGCCTGGCTCAGGTAGATGTTCTCGAACCAGTCGGTGAGCACCCAGCCGTCGGCGCCGCCGATCGCGAACGGCGGTGTGCCCGAGTCGGAGATCAGGCCGGCGTTCTTGAGCAGGTCGTCCCAGGTCTTCGCCTCGGTCGCGCCGGCGTTCTCGTAGACCTTGGCGTTGTACCAGATCAGCGACTTGTTGGCGCCCTTGTAGTACACGCCGTAGAGCTTGTCCTGGTAGGAGCCGAGCTTTTGCCACTGGCCGGAGAAGTTGGCCTGCACGGCCTGCTGGACGTCCGGCGCGAGCGGCTTGATCCAGCCCTTCTGCGCGAACTGCTGGAGTACGCCCGGCTGGGCCAGGAACGCCACGTCCGGCGGCGCGTTGCCCTCGACCCGCTGGCCCAGGAACGTGGAGGCGCTGTCGCCGGTGGGGATGAACTCGGTCTTGGCCCCCGTACGCTTCTCGAAGTCGGCGAGCACCTTCTTGAACGCGGCCTGTTCGTCACCGGTCCACACCGCCGCGACGCTCACCGTGGTGCCGTCGAGCCTGGGTACCGGCGCACCGCCGCCGCTCGGCGTCGAGTCGCTCTTCTTGTCCTTGCCGTCGCCGTCGTCGCTGCAGGCCGCGAGACCCATGGCGAGCATCGAGGCGACCGCCAAGGCGCCCACAAGCCGCTTCACGCATCCTCCGTAATGGACAGACCCGTCTCCGGGTCGAAGAAGTGCAGCCGGTCGGTCGCCACCCGCATCACCACGCCGGCGCCCTCGCGGGCGCGGGTGCGCGGGCCGAAGCGGGCCACGAGTTCGGAGTGCGCCGCGTCCGGGTCGGGCACCTGTTCCTCCGCGCCGACGTCGCGCGCCAGTTCCTGGACGTCCTCGGTCACCGCCGGCGGCGCGTCCACGCTCACGTGGACCAGCACCTCGGAACCCATCGCCTCGACCAGATCGGCCTCGGCCCGCAACACCGCGCCCGGCGCGGGCTCGGCGCCCTCCAGGGCGGCGTCGTGCAGGTCCTCCGGCCGGATGCCGACGATCAGCGACCGCCCGGCGTATCCGGCCAGGGCCGGCCGGGCGGCGAGCACCTCGGCGGGCACGGACAACCGCTGACTGCCCACGTCCACCGCGAAGTCGCCCGCCTCGTCGCGGGTCAGCGCGCCGGTGAGCAGGTTCATCGCGGGCGAGCCGATGAAGCCCGCCACGAACAGGTTGACCGGGTGGTCGTACAACTCCTGGGGTGGCGCGACCTGCTGGAGCACCCCCTTCTTCATCACCGCGACCCGATCGCCGAGCGTCATCGCCTCGGTCTGATCGTGCGTCACATACAGCGTGGTGACGCCGAGTTCGCGGGTCAGCCGGGCGATCTGGGCACGCATCTGCACGCGTAGCTTCGCGTCGAGATTGGACAGCGGTTCGTCCATCAGGAACGCCTGGGGCTCACGGACGATCGCCCGGCCCATCGCCACCCGTTGTCGCTGTCCGCCGGAGAGTTGGCGCGGTTTGCGGCCGAGGTGCTCGGCCAGTCCCAGTGTCCGCGCCGCCCGATCGACCCGCTCGCGAATCTCCGTCTTGGGCAATTTCCGCAATCGGAGCCCGAATCCGATGTTGTCCCGCACGTTCAGATGCGGATACAGGGCGTAGCTCTGGAACACCATCGCCACGTCCCGATCCCGCGAGGGGACCCGGTTGACCACCCGATCCCCGATGCTGACCGTGCCCTCGCTGATCTCCTCCAGGCCGGCCACCATGCGTAACGCGGTGGTCTTGCCACATCCGGACGGACCGACCAATACCAGGAACTCCCCGTCCGCAACAGTCAGATCGAGCGAGGTGACCGCTCTCGTGCCATCGGTGTAAACCTTTCCGACCCCATCCAGAACCACTTCCGCCACGAATTTCCCCCGAGGGTGGACAGATGTCGCCTTCCGATGTCCTGTCGTACGCCTGGTGTGGCGTTCGCCACAAGCCCTGCCCCGCGCAACGAGCCTTATTCGTGACTTTCGATCATCAGTGCGTAATGGGGGGACGGATGCCGGTCGCGCTCCGTATGCTGGCCGTGCCGCGACTGGCGTACACGTGGAATGACCACGGGGGAGCGGCGGTTCCGCCGACGAGGTGTCGTCCGCCTGGGCACCCGGCTCACATCCGTTGTGAACCGAGCCGGAGGAATGATGGACCGTCATGTCGAACTCGGCCGTACCGACCCGGAGATCGCGTCGCTCGTGCGGGCCGAGGAGGAGTTGCAGCAGGACACGCTGCGGCTGATCCCGAGTGAGAACTACGTCTCCGCCGCCGTATTGGAGGCGACCGGGACGGTGCTCACCAACAAGTATTCCGAGGGGTATCCCGGCCGGCGCTACTACGAGGGCCAGCAGAACGTCGACCCGATCGAGAACATCGCGCGCGAGCGGGCGAAGTCGCTGTTCGGTGTGGACCACGCCAACGTGCAGCCCTACTCGGGCTCGCCGGCCAACCTCGCGGTCTACCTCGCCTTCGCCCGGCCCGGTGACACGGTGCTGGGCATGGCGCTGCCGAGCGGCGGACACCTCACCCACGGCTGGGGCGTGTCCGCGACCGGGACGTGGTTCCGGGGCGTGCGCTACGGGGTGCGCGCGGACACCGGGCGCACCGACCTCGACGAGGTGCGCGACGTGGCCCTGCGGGAGCGGCCGAGGCTGATCTTCTGCGGCGGCACGGCCGTGCCGCGCACGGTGGACTTCGCCGCGTTCGCGGAGATCGCCCGCGAGGTGGACGCGATCCTGGTCGCGGACGTCGCGCACATCGCCGGGCTGATCGCGGCCGAGGTGCACCCCTCGCCGGTCCCGCACGTGGACGTGGTGTCCACCACCACGCACAAGACGCTGCGCGGCCCGCGCGGCGCGATGCTGATGTGCCGTGCCGAGCACGCCAAGGCGATCGACAAGGCGGTCTTCCCGGGCCTGCAAGGGGGGCCGCACAACCACACCACGGCGGCGATCGCGGTCGCGCTGCGCGAGGCGGCGACGGAGGACTTCCGGGCCTACGCGCGGCAGGTGGTGGCGAACGCGAAACGGCTGGGCGAGGAACTGGCCGCGCGCGGCTTCGAGTTGGTTTCCGGCGGGACGGACACGCACCTGCTTTTGGTGGACCTGACCCGGCGCGGGGTGCCGGGCAAGGTCGCGGCGCGGGCGCTCGACCGGGCGGGGATCGTGGTCAACTACAACACGGTGCCGTTCGACACCCGGTCGCCGTTCGATCCTTCGGGGATTCGGTTGGGGACGCCGGCGCTCACGTCGCGCGGCGTGGGGGTGGAGGACATGGCGTCGGTCGCGGGCTGGATCGATCGGGTGGTCGGGGGGTCGGAGGCCGAGGAGGCTCGCGTGCGCGTCGAGGTGCGGGAGTTTTTGGCGCGGTTTCCGGCGCCCGGGTTGGCCGTGTAGTCGGTCGGCTCGGGTTGGTTCGCCCGCCCGCTCCATCCGTTGCGTTTGGTCGTCGGGCTGCGGGTTTACGGCGTTCGGGGCGCCGATCCGGCCTGTTGGGCTTTGTGGCTACCGGGCTTTTTGGGTCAGGTGCAGGGGGGCTCTGGGCCATAGGCGGGATTGCAGGGGGGTGCCCAGTTGTTCGGCGGCGCGGCGGACCGCGCCGGTGAGCAGGGCCAGGTCGGTGGGGCCGTTGCCGCCGCCGACCGGGGTGGGGCGGCGGGCCAGGCGGTTGCCCATCTCCTGCCACTCCTGGCGGACGACGGTGGGGCGCAGGGTGGCCGTGCGCGGCATCCGGCCGGTCACCCGGCCGCCCTGGAAGGGGATCACCGCGCCGTCGCGACCGCGCACGAAACCCCGGCCCGGGTAGTCCTCGTCCACGCCCGCCGCGTCCTCGACGTCGATCAGCACACGGGAGGACTGCGGATCGTCCACACGCAGGGCGATCCGCAGTTCGGCGCCCGCCGCGGCCTCGATCTCCAGGCTCCGGGCGGGCCGACCCGTGGTCACCAGCAGGTGTACGCCGTGCGCGCCGCCGCGATGGGCCACGTCGGCGAGGCCCTTGACGCACCCCGGGTAGGTCTCGGCCAGCAGGTCTATGTCGTCCACCGCCACCACCAGCCGGGGCAGCGCCCCGTCCGGACCCGCCCGGTACGTCTCGAACGAGGTGCCGCGCAGCAGCCCCTCGCGGCGGTCCAACTCGTCGCGCACGGCGGCGATCGCGTCACCCGTCGCCGAGACGTCGGCGTCGGCCGGCGAGCCCACCACGTGCGGCAGGTCGGACAGCCCCTCGGGGCCCCGGACCAGCGCGATGGCCAACTCGTCGGGCCGGTTCGCCACCGCGAGCGAGCACAACACGGAGGCCAGCAACTCGGAGCGGCCCGAGCGGGCGGCCCCGCCGATCACCACGTGCGGGCCCTCGGCGGACAGGTCGACGGTGATCGCCCCGCGCGCGTCCGAGCCGAGCACCGCGCGCGGCGAGTGGCCCGCCTCGCGCCAGCCCGCGAGCAGCTTGGCGGGGGTGAGCAGGTCCAGGTTGAGCAGGTCGAGCAGGCGGACCGACTCGGGCAGTGGCGAGGTGACCCGGCGGGTGGCCTCGCGCAACGGGGCCAGCGCGCGGGCGAAGCGGTCCGCCCACGCGGAGGACACCGCGTCGGCGACCACGTCGGTCGATCGGCGGGTGCCCGGTCCGAGCAGGTCGATCCGGGTGCCCACCTCGCCGGTGACGTGGGCCACCGCCGAGCACTGCGCGGGCAGGTCCTCGGCCCGCTCGTCCAGGCACAGCGCGTGTACGCCCGCCGCGGGGCCCTCGACCAGGAGCCGGACGATCTCCGGCCGGGCGGCCAGTCGGCCGGCGCCGTCGAGCACGACCACGGTGCGCCGGACCGGCACCCGCTCGGCGGTGTCGATGCGGTCGAGCAGTTCGCCGGCGCGGGCCAGCACCTGATCCGGGCCCAGACCGACCAGGAGCCGGCAGTCCTGGCCCTCGCCCGGCCGCAGATGCGGCAACCAGCGGGCCCAGGCCCAGTCGCCGGCGGTGGCGGCGTCGGCGCAGAGCACGACCAGTTCGACGTCCTGCGGTCCGTGCAGCCCGGCGAGTTGGGCGACCACCGAGCGGGCCAGGCCGAGCAGCCGAAGACGTGGTCCGGCCAGGCCGAGGACGGTGTCCTTGAGCGAGACGGTGACCGGTACGGAGAACGCGGTCAGCCTGCGCTCCGCGCCGTCGCCGGCCGAGGTCGGCGGTTCCACCAGGGTCACCCGCGACGGCAGGTCGCCGACCCCCAGGCGCACGCTCAGCGCCTCCGGATGGCCGGCCGCGCGCTCCCAGAGCCGGCCGGACGGACCCGGCTCGCCGGTGGCCAGCGCGTCGAGCAGCAGCGTGGCCGGGTCGGGCGACCGGTCGCGGCGCCAGCGCACCTCGTCGAGCAGCGCCGAGCGGGCCGCCGCCTCGATCGTCTCCCGCTCGGTCCCGCCGGCCCGGCGGCGCAGCGCGAACGGGCGGCGCCGGCCCGGTGCCTCCTCGGGCAGTTCGAAGCGGGCCGGGGCGGGCACCGGCAACTGCGCGCGGGCAACCCGGCGGACCTCGATGTGGCCGGTGCCGTCGGCCCGCGCCGGGGTGCCGGCGGCGTCGTCGGGCGAGCCGTAGGGCTGGGGCGGGAACGTCTGCAGGGTGGACTCGCCGACCCGGAGCAGCGACCCCGGCGGCAGGTCGACCGGCTCGCGCCCGACCGGCATGCCGTCCACGGTGGTGCCGTTGGTCGAGTCGAGGTCGGCGACCCGGATGCGACCGGGCTCTATCCACAGTTCGGCGTGCAGCCGGGACAGGTCGGGATCGCCCAGACGCACCTCGGCCTCGGGCGCGCGGCCGATCCGTACCCCGCCCTGGTGCAGCAGGTGTACGCCGCCCGCGTCCGGCCCGCCGACCACCCGCAGCTGCGCGGACCCGGCGGAGGGGGAGGGGGAGCCGAGCGCGTCGACGGTGATCAGCGCGCCGTCCACCAGCGGCGGCCGGCCCACGGGGGTGTCGTCGCGCAGTCGCACGTCGCCCACCCAAAAACGTTGGCCGTCGGTGCCGGAGGCGGTCCGCAGCGCGCCCGCGATCCCCGCGAAGGTCGTCCCGGACGGCGCGGTGACGAGCACGTCGGCGCCCGGTCCGGTCCGCTGCGGTCCGTGCACGGTGAGCCGGATCTGCATGCGCGCCCTCCCTCCTCCGAGCAGAAAACAAGAGGCATCCTCGCACCCACGACCGTCATGTCGCCCACGGCCGGACGGACGAAGGTTCTTGTCCGAATTTCGACCGCAAACGACCGGGTCGCCGGCGAATCGCCCGAACACGGGAGCTACTCCGACCCCCACCGCGCCGACCCCACGACGTCGACCCCGTGTCGAGTATCCGCCGAGAACCCGATCGGACAAGGTTCGACCCGGGCGGCCGAACCGTACCTGCGGTCGATGCGTCCGTACCTGAGTACCACCTAGGGTGGGAGGCACCCGGCACCACCGCCCAGGTGGCGGACAGGACAGTGGGGAGCGGCGTGGACCGGCCGGTCGGCAGCAAATATCTGCTCCAGGAGACCCTGGGGCGCGGAGCCAGTGGCACCGTCTGGCGCGCGAGCGTGCGCGACTCCGGCGAGGTGGTCGCGGTCAAGGTGCTGCGCGAGGAGTTGGGTACCGACCCGGACGTGGTCACCCGCTTCCTGCGCGAGCGCTCACTGCTGCTCAACCTGCGCCACCCCAACCTCGTACACGTGCGCGACCTCGTCGTCGAGGGCGAGACGCTCGCCCTGGTGATGGACCTGATCGACGGTCCCGACCTGCGCACCTACCTGCGCGACAACGGCCCGCTCCCGCCCGCCGCCGCGGCGCTGACGATGGCTCAGATCTGCGACGCGTTGAGCGTGACACACGCCGACGGCGTGATACACCGCGACCTGAAACCGGCCAACATCATGCTGGCCCGCAACGGCGACTCGCTCTACCCGATGCTGACCGACTTCGGCATCGCCCGGCTCGCCGACTCGCCCGCGCTCACCCGCACCCACGAACTCGTCGGCACCCCCAGCTACGTGGCCCCGGAGACCGCCGAGGGCCGCCCGCTCACCCCCGCCGTGGACGTCTACGCGGCGGGCGTGGTGCTCTACGAACTGGTCGCCGGACACCCGCCGTTCCGCGACACCAACCCGATCGCGCTGCTGCACCACCACCTGACCGAGCTGCCGACGCGGCCGGCGGGCATGCCCGACGCCTACTGGCTGATCACCGAACGCTGTCTGGCCAAGCAACCCGAGGCACGGCCCGACGCGGCGGGTCTGGGCCGCGCGTTGCGGATGGCCGCCGACGTGGTCTCCGGCGCGCGACCCGACGACGGCTCGATCGCGCAGGTGCTGGCCGCGAGCGCGTTCGGCGCCGGGGCGGGCGCCGCCGGGGCCGCCGACGCCACCCGCGCGCTCCCGCAGACCCGGGCCGGCTACCCGAGCGCGCCGACCACCCCGCCGACGCCGCCCGCACCGCCCGCGTCGCCGAACGCGACCCGGGTGATGAGCACACAGCCGCCCGGCTACCCGCAGCCGCAACAACCACCGGTGCGACAGGCCCCGCACCACCCGCCGCCCGCCTACGCCGAGCCGATGCGACAGGGCCCGCCCGGCCCGCCCGCGCAGGCCGACCCGGGCCCACCGCCCCCACCGCCCCCGTCGCGCTACCGCCGCGACGAGGCGGCCGAACGCGAGCCCCGGCGCCGACCGCGCGCCGTGCGCGAGCCGGCGGAGCCCAGGGAGCGCGAGCCGCGCGAACGCCGCGAACGCGAGCCGCGCCGGCGAGGGTTCCGGCTCGGCAGCATTCCCGGCGTGGGCTGCACCATCGGCTGCCTGCTGCGGCTGGTGATCATCGCCGCGGTCCTGTTCGCCGTCTACTGGTTCAGCCCGCTGCACGACTGGGTGAACTCCGCCATCGACACCTTCGATACCGTTCGAGGCTGGTACGACGACGTCAAGGACTTCGTCACCGGCAACGACGGCGGCGACAAGGGCGACGGCAGCGGCGGTGGCGGCGAGAACTGACGCGAAGTCATCCCCCGGTCGCCCGCGTCGAGGTCGACCTCGTACACGCCGTCCTGCCCGACGGTCCCCGCATTCGGGGGTCGGCCGCGTAGGGTGCGGTCGGGGAAGTCCGCTGTGAGCACCACGCTCGCTGGGTCCACGGAGCTGCTTTGGCACGCAAGATCGGTAGCCGATACGTCGCCCTGAAGGTGCTCGGGCGCGGCGCCAGCGGGACCGTCTGGCAGGGCGAGGGCCCCGAGGGACCCGTCGCGATCAAGCTGCTGCGCGAAGACCTCGCGTCCGACCAGGTGTTGGTCGCCCGCTTCGTGCAGGAGCGCACCGCGCTGACCAGCCTCGACCACCCCAACATCGTGGGCGTGCACGACCTGGTCGTCGACGGTGCCGACCTCGCCCTGGTGATGGACCTGGTGATCGGCCCCGACCTGCGGGCCCGGCTGGAGCGCGAACGGGTGCTCACCCCGCGCCTGGCCGCCGCGATCGTCGCCGACGTCGCCGACGGCCTCTCCGCCGCACACGCGGAAGGGGTGATCCACCGCGACGTCAAACCCGAGAACATCCTGATCGACACCTCGGGCGGGGTCTCCCGGGCCCGACTCACCGACTTCGGCATCGCCCGCCTGGTCGACGCGCCGCGCCGCACCCGGGCCACCCGGATCATCGGCACGCCCGACTACCTGGCCCCCGAGATCATCGAGGGCCTGCAACCGACGGCCGCGGTGGACGTGTACGCGCTGGCCACCGTCCTGTACGAACTGCTCACCGGCTGGACCCCGTTCGGCGGCGGACACCCCGGCGCGGTGCTGCGCCGCCACGTCACCGAACCGGTGCCCGGCATCCCCGGCCTGCCCGACCCGCTCGCCGCGGTGCTCGCGTCCTGCCTGTCCAAGGCGCCCGCCGCGCGGCTGACCGCCCGCGAGTTCGGCGAGCGGCTGCGCTCGGCCCTGCCCGCGCTGATCGGCCTGCCCGCGTTCGACGTCCCCGACCCCAACGGCACCGCGGGCCGCCAGGACACCCCCGTGCCGCGCCCGTCCGGCGTGGTCCCGCTGGTCTCCGGCATCTCCGAGGCCGCCGACGGCAGCCGGGACACGCACACCAACCTGACCCGCCCGGTGTTCGAGGAGGCGGTCCCGGTGCAGTCGCACCGGCGCGGCAAACCGGCGCGCGGCGGCCGGCGCCGGTGGGTCGCGGTGCTCGGCGGCGTGCTGGCCGTGGTCGTGGTCGGCGCGGGCGCGATGTGGTTGGGCAGGGACGACGACAACCCGGCCCGCCCCGCCGGACAAAGCGCCGGCTCGCCCACCAACATCGCGCCCGGACCGGCCCGCGGCTCCGACGGGCCGGCCCCGCAGCGGGCCCCCGGCAGCTACGCGTGGGCCGCGTTCGCACCGCTGCCGGCCGCGCCCGTGCTGCTCCAGGGCGGCCCCGCCGCGGCCCGGGTCGACGCGGACCGCAGCTACCTCGTGCAGCGCGACGGCGACGGCGGGCTCTGGTACGTCTCCGGCGACGGCACGCGCTGGGGCGAATGGCGCAGGCTGCCCACCTTCCGCACCACCGACGACCCGGCGGCGGTGGCCACCGGCCCCGGGCGGATGGACGTGTTCGCCGTCGGCGCGAGCGACAAGCTGCTGTATCGCGCCACGTTCGCCGACGGCCGCTTCGGCGAGTGGACCAGGACGGACGGCAAGACCAAGCTCACCGGCGCGCCCGCGGCGGTGGCCACCGGCGACCGGATCGACATCGTGGCCCGCACCGCGAGCGACGGCCTGGCCGCCGGGGCGCTCACCGGCGGCGGCTGGAGCGGCTTCACCACGGTGCCCAGCGCGGGCCGGATCGAGGCGGCGCCCGCGCTGACCGCGAGCGGCGGCGGCACGCTGGACGCCTTCGTGGTGCGCGCGGGCGACCACGCGGTGCTGCACATCACCAGCGTCGACGGCACCTGGCGCGAGCCGGAGCGGGTCAACCTCGCCGCGTCGGCGCGCCCGGCCGCCGCCTGGAGCCAGGCCCGGGGCCTGGTCGTGCTGGCCCGGGACGGCAACGGGCGACTGCTCGGCGCGGTGCCCGGCGAAGGCGGCTGGCGGCCGGTCGACCCGAACACCGCCAGCGCCGACGCCCCCGCCGCGGCGGCCGTCGGCGCCGACCGGGTCGACGTGTACGTCCGCGCCGACAACGGTCGCCTGCAGGCCGCCGCGTCGACCCCCGACGCGGGCTGAGTCCCGAGTCGGGCCGCCGTCCACTTAGGATGGGTGCGTGGCTGCCGTTGATCCTTCCGAAGAGCTCAAGTCCGTCGAGTCGACCATGGGGTCGATCGAGGCCGTCCTCGACCTCGACAAGATGCGGGCCGACGTGGCCGCTCTCAACGAGAAGGCGGCGGCGCCGGATCTGTGGGACGACCCCGAGGCCGCACAGAAGGTGACCAGCCGGCTGTCGTTCCTCCAGGGCGAACTGCGCCGGGTCGAGGACCTGCGCCGGCGGATCGACGACGTGAACGTCCTGTTCGAGCTGGCCGAGGCCGAGGACGACGCGGACACCCGCGCCGAGGCCGAGAGCGAGTTGGCGGCGGTGCACAAGGCGGTCGGCGAACTCGAGGTCCGCACCCTGCTGTCCGGCGAATACGACGCGCGCGAGGCGCTGGTCACCATCCGCTCCGAGGCCGGTGGCGTGGACGCCGCCGACTTCGCCGAGATGTTGCTGCGGATGTACACCCGCTGGGCCGAGCGGCACGGCTACCCGACCGAGGTCTACGACACCTCCTACGCCGAGGAGGCCGGCATCAAGTCGGCCACCTTCGCGGTCAAGGTGCCCTACGCCTACGGCACGCTGTCCGTCGAGCAGGGCACGCACCGCCTGGTGCGCATCTCCCCGTTCGACAACCAGGGCCGGCGACAGACCTCGTTCGCGGGCGTCGAGGTGTTGCCGGTGGTCGAGCAGAGCGACCGGGTCGACATCGACGAGTCCGAACTGCGCGTCGACGTCTACCGTTCGTCCGGTCCGGGCGGCCAGGGCGTCAACACCACCGACTCGGCGGTGCGGATCACGCACATCCCGACCGGCATCGTGGTGTCCTGCCAGAACGAGCGCTCGCAGATCCAGAACCGCGCCTCCGCGATGGCGGTGCTCTCCGCGAAGCTGCTGGAGCGCCAGCGCCAGGAGGAGCAGGCCCGGATGAACGCGCTCAAGGGCGAGGGCTCGTCCTGGGGCAACCAGATGCGTTCCTACGTCCTGCACCCGTACCAGATGGTCAAGGACCTGCGCACCGAATTCGAGGTCGGCAATCCGCAGTCGGTGCTCGACGGCGAGATCGACGGCTTCATCGAGGCCGGTATCCGCTGGCGCAAAACCCAGCAGACCGCCGCCGCGTAGCCGAGGCCGGCCGCCGGGAATTCCGGTGAACAAGTCGATTTCACGGCCCGGGACCCCCACGATTCGGTGGGGGCCCGGGCCGTGTGGCGTTGCGCTTTCGTGCCGATTTTCGCGGCGAATCGGAATTAACCCCCGCAACCCTCTCCGAACGCCCTTGACGCGGCATCCGCCCGGTTACCAGTCTGAACAGCGGCATTGCCGTGACGCATCCGATCAGGGGAGTCCGAAGCGCATCGACAGATGGCACGGACGCGCGTCGGGTGATGCCCAACGGCGTTTGGGACCCCACCCGCGCCGGCGCGGATACGGGGATCTCATCCAACTGGGGGTTAATTGATGTCAACCAAAATGCGCGTCCGGACGGCCAGGATGGCCGCCGCTGCGCTGTTCGCGGCGGGCGCGTCCTTCGCGGTCGCCGGTGTGGCGAGCGCGACGGACGGCGGTCCGGACGACGGGTGCGAGCAGACGCACACATGCCCCGGTGGTCCGGGCGGTACCTCGACGGGTACGTCGACCGGTACGTCCACGGGCACCTCCACCGGCACCTCGACCGGTACGTCCACGGGTACCTCCACCGGTACTTCGACGGGCACGTCCACCGGCACCTCGACCGGAACCTCGACGGGGACCTCCACCGGTACGTCGACGGGTACCTCGACCGGTACCTCGACGGGAACGTCCACGGGCACCTCGACGGGTACCTCGACCGGTACGTCCACGGGCACCTCGACCGGGACCTCGACGGGGACCTCCACCGGTACGTCGACGGGTACTTCGACCGGTACGTCGACGGGCACCTCGACCGGTACCTCGACGGGAACGTCCACCGGTACCTCGACGGGTACTTCGACGGGCACGTCGACCGGTACGTCCACGGGTACCTCGACCGGTACTTCGACCGGTACGTCCACCGGCACCTCGACCGGCACCTCGACCGGGACCTCGACGGGCACGTCGTCGGGCACCTCGGCCGGGAGCACCAAGGGCAACTCGGGCGGCTCGGGTGACACCACCAAGGGCAACTCGGGCGGTTCGGGCGACACCACCAAGGGCAACTCGGGCGGCAGCACCGGCGGCAACACCTGTGACGCCACGCACGCCTCCGGCGGGCTGGACCTGAACTGCGGCGGCGATGGGAACACCCGGACGAGCAGCGGCAACGACCAGCAGAACGCGCCCGTCCGCGACTTCGGCGGCGGCGACACCGCGCCGGCGCAGCAGGCCGCGAAGAAGGAACTGGCCGAGACCGGTTCCGGCGCCAACATGGCGTTCCTGATCGTCGGCGGTGCCGCGATGGCGGCCGGTGGCTTCACCTTCACCGTGCTCCCCGCGCGGCTTCGGCGCCGGCAGCAGGCCCCCGCGGCCTAGTCGAAGACTTGTGCCCCGGCGCGGCGGTGCCGGGGCACTGAATCCGCCGTCCCGGCGTTCCGAGCCGGGCGCACCGCGGTCATCGCGAGTGCGTCTGTGAAACGGTCGGCCCGGAACCGGGGGCGGTGGGCGGTACCCGCGGTACGCGGTCGGGCCCTGTGCCCGACCCGAGAACGGGGCGCCCGCTCGGATCGGTCCGCGCCGGACAGCTGCCGGCGAGGGCGGGTCCGGGTTCCGGAAGCCGCGGGACGCCGCTGCACAGCGCGAAGGCCCTGGGGGCACCCAGGGCCTTCGTCGTGTCCGGTCTCGGCTTTTGCCGGGGTCTCCCGGCCTTCGGCGCGCTCCGGGCGGCTCAGCCGCCCACGCGGGCCAGCAGGAGCGCACACGCCAGAACGAGCAGGGCGAGTGCCGCCACCATCGCGGGGTTGATCCCGCCGGAGCCCCTGAGGCGTTCGCGACTGGCTCGGCACGTCGGGCAGCGACCCTCCGCGACCAGTCCGGCGCAGTTCGCACACACCAGGCGGTCCAAGGTCATCTCGACTCCTCCGCCTCGATTGCTCCGTTATCACGCATCGATACACATAACGCTCACGACGCGGCGGGAAGTTCCCGTCCCCCTCCACTGTGCCGCTTACACTCACGGAATGGCCATGCCCGACGACCACTCTGTTCGAGCCTGGGCGCCCGGCTCCCGACAGCGTGGTCCCTTGGTCTCCTCTGTGCCCCCAGCTGCATGTCCTGCCCCCTACACTGGCGCACCGTGATGCAACCGTGATCCGATTCGACAACGTCAGCAAGACCTACCCGAAGCAGCCGCGCCCCGCGTTGCACGACGTCTCCCTCGAAGTGGAGAAGGGTGAGTTCGTCTTCCTCGTCGGGTCCTCGGGCTCGGGTAAGTCCACCTTCCTGCGGTTGGTCCTCAAGGAGGAGCGGCCGTCCCTGGGCAACATCTTCGTGGCGGGCAAGGACCTCGGCCGACTGTCCAACTGGAAGGTGCCCGCGCTGCGCCGCCAGGTGGGCACGGTCTTCCAGGACTTCCGCCTGCTGCCCAACAAGACGGTGTACCAGAACGTCGCGTTCGCGCTCGAGGTGATCGGCAAGCCTCGGGGCACGATCCGCAAGGTGGTACCGGAGGTTCTGGACCTGGTGGGGCTGGGCGGCAAGGAGGAGCGCATGCCCGGCGAGCTGTCCGGTGGTGAGCAGCAGCGGGTGGCGATCGCCCGGGCCTTCGTGAACCGGCCGATGATCCTGATCGCCGACGAACCCACCGGCAACCTCGACCCGCAGAACAGCGTCGGCATCATGAAGCTGCTCGACCGGATCAACCGGACGGGCACCACGATCCTGATGGCCACGCACGACCAGGCGATCGTGGACCAGATGCGCAAGCGCGTCATCGAGCTGGAGCAGGGCCGACTCGTCCGCGACCAGTCTCGCGGCGTGTACGGCTACCAGCACTGATCCACCGGACCACCCGGCGCGGCAGTCCGGCCGCGCCCCTAGCGACTAGGACATCATGCGCGCCCAGTTCGTCCTCTCGGAGATCGGAGTCGGTCTCCGCCGGAACCTGACCATGACGATCGCGGTGATCGTCAGTGTCGCGCTGTCCCTCACGCTGGCCGGAGCGGGTCTGCTGCTGCGGGTTCAGGTGAACGAGATGAAGGACTTCTGGTACGACCGGGTCGAGGTCTCGATCTTCCTGTGCGGCAAGAGCGACCACGGGCCCGGTTGTGAGGGCGGCGAGGTCTCGAACGAACAGCGTGAGGGGTTCCGCGCGGAACTCAGCCGGATGCCCCTCGTGGAGAAGACCTACTACGAGACCAAGCAGGAAGCGTTCCAGCACTTCAAGGAGCAGAACAAGGAATCGCCGATCTCCGGCAGCGTGACCGCCGATCAGCTGCCGGAATCCTTCCGGGTCAAATTGAAGGACCCGACCAAGTACCAGGTGGTGGCCAGCGCGTTCCAGGGGCGTCCGGGCGTGCAGTCCGTCCAGGACCAGCGCAAGATCCTGGAGCCGTTCTTCAAACTGCTGAAGAACGCGCAATGGGCGGCGCTCGGGGTGATGGTCTTCATGCTCCTGGTGGCGATCCTGCTGATCGTCAATACCGCCCGGGTGTCCGCGTTCAGCCGCCGTCGGGAAACCGGGATCATGCGCCTGGTCGGCGCGTCGAACCTGTACATCCAATTGCCGTTCATCATGGAATCCGCGATCGCCGGGTTGCTGGGCGGCCTGATGGCGACCGGGTTGTTGAGCGCCGGGTTCTACTTCGGGGTGAAACAGGGGCTCGGTCAGCAGTTCAGCGCGTTCGACCTGATCGGCTGGGGTCCGGTGTTGATGACCCTGCCGTGGCTGATCGTGTTCGGTGCGGTGATGTCGGCGATCGCGTCGTTCTTCACCCTGCTGAAATACCTCAAGGTCTGAGCACCGGCCGCATACCGGGTACCCGGAGCGGCCCGAGAGCCCCGCGGCGCCACGGCGCGGCGGGGCTCTCGAACGTGTGTATGCGGCCGGATGGGTTCCGTGTGGGTTCGTATTACTTCCATACCGGTGTGTTCAGTGGCGATTCATGTGCATTCCGCGTTTCTTGTGATCATGCGCAGAATTCGGACCAGGCGACTCGGATTGTCGGTGCTCGTGGTGATCACGGCCGCCGCGGTGGGTTTCGTGCCCGCGTACGCCGACGGCGACGACGATGACGTGCGGGCCCGGAAGCAGCGCGCCGACGCGGCGGCCCGGGACATGCGGGCCGACCTGGACGCGTCGCTGGTCCGGCTGACCGCGGCGGAGAAGGCGTACGAAGAGGCCGAGGCGGCCGCGCCGGGGGCCCGGGCCGCGGCCGACGCGGCCCGGGCGAAGGTGGCCGAGGCGCGGGCCCGTACCGCCGATCTGAGCCACGGCGTGGAGCTGGCGGAGGCCGCGGTGACCACCGCGGAGGCCGAGTTGCGCGACGTGGCCGCCTCGACCCAGGCGGTGCGCGACGACGTGGCGCAGCTGGTGGGGCGGGCGTACCGCAGCGGGCAGATGGCGCAGTTGTCGATGATCCTGCGCGCGCAGACCCCCGCGGAGCTGCTGAGCAGCCTCCAGGGCTATCGGCGCATGGTGCAGACGGACCACGAGACGATCGCGCGTCTGGAGCGCACCCGGGACGCGGTGGACGCCCGCCGGGCCGAGCTGGAGCGCCGCCGCGAGGAGGCCCGGCGCAGGCACGCCGAGGCCGGGCGGAACCTGGCCGAGGTGGTCGCGCTGGAGAAGACCGCGACCGAGGCGGCGGCCAGGGTGACCGCGCTCGGCGCGCGGCGCGAGGGCGCGCTGGCCGTCGCGCGCGAGGAGAAGGCGGCCGACCAGCAGCGCTACGAAGCGATCCGCACCGAGCAGAAGCGGCTGACCGAGCTGGTCGACCGCAGCAACGCGCCTGCCCGCGGGGCCGGGCCGCGGACGTCCTCCTCGGCCAAGGGCGGCGCGCTGTCCTACCCGGTCCGCGGCTCGGTCAGTTCGGGCTTCGGGATGCGCTACCACCCGATCCTGGAGTACACGAAGCTGCACACCGGCACCGACTTCGCGATCCCCGAGGGCACGGCGGTGGCCGCCGCCCGCGAGGGCACGGTGGTGCAGACCGGCTACAACGCCGCGTACGGCTACCGCGTGGTGCTCTCGCACGGGCGGGTCGGCGGTGTCGCGCTGACCACGACGTACAACCACCTGTCCCGGATCACCGTGCGCGAGGGGCAGCGGGTGGCCCGGGGCGACCAGGTCGGCCGCTCCGGCAACACCGGCTGGTCCACCGGCGCGCACCTGCACTTCGAGGTGCTGGTGGACGGCGACTTCGTCGACCCGGCACTGTGGTTGTGACGGCCGGGCCGGCTCCGGGGTAATGGGCTTGCGGCCATGCGCGAGAATGCAGGGATCATGGCGAAAGAGATCGGGCGCAAACTCATCGCCCAGAACAAGAAGGCGCGGCACGACTACCTCATCGAGGACACCCTCGAGGTCGGGCTCGTGCTGACCGGCACCGAGGTCAAGTCGTTGCGGGCCGGCAAGGCGTCCCTGGTGGACGGCTTCGCGAGCATCGACGGTGGCGAGGTGTGGCTGCACAACGTGCACATCTCGGAATACTCCCAGGGCACGTGGACCAACCACACGGCGCGACGCAAGCGAAAGTTGCTGCTGCACCGGCACGAGATCGACAAGCTGGTCCAGTCGACCCAGGAGACCGGCCACACGCTGGTGCCGCTGAGCCTGTACTTCAAGGACGGCCGGGCGAAGCTCGAACTGGCGCTGGCCAAGGGCAAGAAGAACTACGACAAACGACAGACCCTGCGCGAACAGCAGGACAAGAGGGAGACGGAGCGCGTGATGTCGAAGTACGTGCGCGGCCGTCGGCAGTGAACCGGCGGCGAGGGTGACCGGCGGGGAATGAAGTGGACCGGTCCGACGTTGGACCGTACGATGTGCCTGGTTCGGCTCGAGCACGTGTGGCGAGTCGGGCCGTCGAGCAGGACACCCTCGGGTGGTTGCTTGAAAATTCAATAGGGGGTGATCGGTTTCGACTGCGGCTGTCGAAGCAGAGGAAGCGAGCCGAGGAAGCGACAATGATCTCGTTAACCATATGTCGCAAACAAATAATCGCCGATACCAAGCGCGATTCCTTCGCCCTCGCTGCCTAAGCGAGTATCCGAAGGTGTCAGACCGGGTGCGTCCCCGCCCCGGATCCTGGCATAATCTAGGGGACTCCACCGCCCGACCCGGTTACGGGGTCGTTCGGGACAAAAAACAGTAACTGGGCCCGTCGGTGTCTTGTCCACGTGAACACCGGGGCCGAGAAAATCGTTGTGGACTGCGCTCGGAGAAGCTCTGGTTCCGCACCGTAGGACGCGGGTTCAATTCCCGCCACCTCCACCCCTGTTGAAACCGCTGAAACGAAAGCCCGGTGTGCCCGCACACCGGGCTTTTCGCGTGCCCGGGCGGGTGCCCGTGACCCGCGCGGGCGCGGGCCGGGTCCGCCCGCACGGGGCTCCGCACGCCGAAACGGCGGCCCCGAAGGACCGCCGTCTCGTTTCGTCGAGGACACCGACCCGCCAATGCTCGCCTCTCGGCAAGTGGTCCCTCGTAGGGACTAATGGTTGGGCCCGGGGGCTTGGATCGAGCCGGTGTCGTCGACCAGCGTAACCGACCGTCCCGCCGAGCCCGGGGGATCGGCGAAGGACGAGGATCACAGTTTGCGTGGTCGGGGGGTCCGGGTAAGGGCGGGCCCCGGCCGCCACGCCGATGTCCACGAAGTGAGACCATCGGGAGCGATGCGACGTCGTGGGAGACGGGCGTCGCAGCGATCGGAGGAGAAAGAGTTCATGCCCGCAGCGCCCAGCGCCTCGTACTCGATCACGGCTCGACTGGAGGTCCCCGCAGGGGGTCCCTCGGTCAGTCGGCTCACCAACACGGTGGAATCCGCCGGGGGGTCGATCACCGCGCTCGACGTCACCGCGTCCGGCCACGAGCGCCTGCGGATCGACGTCACGATCGCCGCGACCTCGACCGATCACGCCGACCGGCTCGTGGAGGCGATCCGCGAGATCGAGGGCGTCACCCTCGGCAAGGTCTCGGACCGCACCTTCCTGATGCACCTCGGCGGCAAGATCGAGATGCAGTCCAAGCACCCGATCCGCAACCGCGACGACCTCTCGATGGTCTACACCCCGGGCGTGGCGCGGGTGTGCCTGGCCATCGCGGAGAACCCGGACGACGCGCGCCGACTGACCATCAAGCGCAACACCGTCGCGGTGGTCACCGACGGCTCCGCGGTGCTCGGCCTGGGCAACATCGGCCCCAAGGCCGCGCTGCCGGTCATGGAGGGCAAGGCGGCCCTGTTCAAGCGCTTCGCGGGAATCGACGCGTGGCCGATCTGCCTGGACACCCAGGACCCGGACGAGATCGTCCGGGCCGTGCAGGTGATGGCGCCGGGCTTCGCCGGGATCAACCTGGAGGACATCTCCGCGCCGCGCTGCTTCGAGATCGAGCGTCGGCTGCGCGAGACGCTGGACATCCCGGTCTTCCACGACGACCAGCACGGCACCGCGATCGTGGTGCTCGCGGCGCTCACCAACGCGCTGCGGGTGGTCGGCAAGAAGATCCGGGACGTGCGCATCGTCATGTCGGGCGCGGGCGCGGCCGGCACCGCCATCCTCAAGCTGCTCCTCTCCGCGGGCGCGGGCCACGTGGTGGTCGCGGACGTGCGCGGCGTGGTGCACACCGGGCGCGACGACCTGGGTACGGACCTGCGCTGGATCGCCGAGCACACCAACGAGCAGGGCCTGACCGGCACGCTCAAGGAGGCCGTGGTCGGCGCGGACGTCTTCGTGGGCGTGTCGGCGCCGAACGTACTCGACGGCTCCGACATCGCCGCGATGGCCACCGACTCGATCGTGTTCGCGCTGGCCAACCCGGATCCCGAGGTGGACCCGGCGGCGGCCCTGGAGCACGCCGCGGTGGTCGCCACCGGGCGCAGCGACTTCCCGAACCAGATCAACAACGTGTTGGTCTTCCCGGGCGTCTTCCGCGGTCTGGTGGACGCGCAGAGCCGGCACATCAGCGACGACATGCTGCTCGCGGCCGCGCGGGCGCTGGCGTCGGTGGTCTCCGACGACGAAGTGAACCCGAACTACATCATCCCGAGCGTTTTCCACCCGGAGGTCTCCTCGGTGGTCGCCGCGGCGGTGCGGGACGCGGTGTTGGCGGAGCGTCAGAACCCTGCGGGATGATCGTCGTACTGTCGGTCCGTATCCCGGTTGCGGGGCCCCCCGAACGGCCCCGTAATCTGCCGGAACCGCGAAATCACGGGGCTTTCCCAGTGATTTGGCGTGTCCTTGATTAGCTTCCGGGCATGGATGAGTGCAGGATTCGTCCCCGGGGCAAGAACAGCGAGTTGGACTGAACCACGTTTGCGACCACGTTCCGTGGTCGTCGGCGGAGGTCAGCAAGACACGGGAGTGACACATGAACCGCAGTGAGCTGGTGGCCGCCCTCGCGGAGCGCGCCGACGTGACCCGCAAGGACGCGGACGCCGTACTGAGCGCGCTCGCCGACGTGGTCGGCGAGATCGTCGCCAAGGGCGACGAGAAGGTCTCGATCCCGGGCTTCCTCACCTTCGAGCGCACCCACCGTGCCGCCCGCACCGCGCGGAACCCGCAGACCGGCGACCCGATCGACATCCCCGCCGGCTACGGCGTCAAGGTTTCGGCGGGCTCGAAGCTCAAGGCCGCGGCCTCGGGCAAGTAAGTCCGTAGCAGCCCCGGTGGAAACCGGAAGGGCGGCTTCCCCAGTGAGGGAAGCCGCCCTTCCGGCGTGTGGGGCCCGACCGGCCCTGCGCGGCCCTCCTCGGGCCCCTGAGGCCCCGGGAAGGGGCCATCGTGACCCGAGGGGTCGCGGTAAACGGCCGACGAACGGCTAGGCGACGCTCTCGGCGACCCGCATCGGCAGCTCCACGCGGGCGCCCAGGGCCTCCAGCTTGGCCTGGAAGTCCTCGTAGCCGCGCTCGATCAGATCGATGCCGGTGACCCGCGAGGTGCCCTCCGCGGCGAGCGCGGCGATCAGGTACGAGAAGCCGGCCCGCAGGTCCGGGATGTCCAGGTCGGTGGCGTGCAGCTTGGCCGGACCGGAGATGACCGCGGAGTGCTGGAAGTTGCGCTGGCCGAACCGGCAGGGCGTACCGCCCAGGCACTCGCTGTACAGCTGGATCGTGGCGCCCATCTGGTTCAGCGCCGAGGTGAAGCCGAGCCGCCGCTCGTACACCGTCTCGTGCACGATGGACAGCCCCGTGGCCTGGGTCAGCGCGACCACCAGCGGCTGCTGCCAGTCGGTCTGGAAGCCGGGGTGCACGTCGGTCTCCAGGGCGATCGCGTTCAGCGGCCCGCCCGGATGCCAGAAGCGGATGCCCTCGTCGTCGATCGAGAACGCGCCGCCGACCTGCCGGAAGACGTTCAGGAACGTCATCATGTCCAGCTGGCGCGCGCCGCGGACGTAGATGTCACCGTGCGTGGCCAGTGCCGCACAGGCCCAGGACGCGGCCTCCAGCCGGTCCGGCAGCGCGCGGTGGTCGTAGCCGCCGAGCTTGGCGACGCCCGTGATCCGGATCACCCGGTCGGTGGTGACCGAGATGATCGCGCCCATTTTTTGGAGCACGCAGATCAGATCTATGATCTCCGGCTCCACCGCCGCGTTGGACAGCTCGGTGGTGCCCTCGGCGCGCACCGCCGCGAGCAGTACCTGCTCGGTGGCGCCCACGCTGGGGAACGGCAGCCGCACCTTCGCGCCCTCGAGGCCGTTGGGCGCCTCGATGTAGAGCCCCTCGGGGCGCTTGGTGATCACCGCGCCGAACTCGCGCAGCACGCTCAGGTGGAAGTCGATCGGCCGGTCGCCGATCATGCAGCCGCCCAGGTCCGGGATGAACGCGCGGCCGAGGCGGTGCAGCAGCGGGCCGCAGAGCAGGATCGGGATCCGGCTGGAGCCGGCGTGCGCGTCGATGTCCGCGACGTTGGCCTGTTCCACCTGGGTGGGGTCCATCAGCAGTTCGCCGGGCTCGTCGCCGTCGCGCACCGCCACGCCGTGCAGTTGCAGCAGGCCCTTGACGATGCGCACGTCGCTGATCTCCGGGACGTTGCGCAGTCGGCTCGGCGCCTCGCCCAGGAGCGCGGCCACCATCGCCTTGGGCACCAGGTTCTTGGCGCCCTTGACCCGAACCTCGCCTTCCAGCGGGGAACCGCCGTGAACCAAGAGCACGTCGTCTTGCATGAATCCTCGCACTTCTGTTGGTGCCGGAACCGACAGGGAAGATGGGCCGACAGCGCTACACGGTAGTCGGATCCGTACCGCTCCCGTGTCGGGTCGTGGTGCCGATGAGGCCCGGGGAACCCGGGGAAAAGCGGGGTTCGGCCCGCGGACGAGGAGTGGGGATGGCCGGGGGAACGAGGGGCGGCAGGCTCGCGTACTGCGCGTTCGCGGTGGCGGTGCTGGTGAATCTCTACCTCCTGTTCAATCCCGGCAGTCCGGGTGACCCGGCGCCGTTCGTTCCACATCGTGACAAGATCGTGCATTTTCTCTCGTTCGCCGCCATTGCCTGGACGGGTCGGCGTGTCGGATTCGGTCCGCTGCCGCTCGGCGCGCTCCTCGTGGGGCACGCGGTGGAGAGCGAGCTGGTCCAGCACTTCCTGCTGCCGCACCGCAGCGGTGATCCGTGGGACGTGCTCGCGGACGTGTGCGGGATCGGCGCCGGGCTCGCCCTCGCCGGCCGACTTCCTCGCCGGGCGGCACACCCTGACGCGGCGGTTGCGGGATCATGAGCCCTATGACCGAGGTATCGCTCACCGGACGCCTGCTCGTGGCCACGCCCGCGCTGGCCGATCCGAACTTCGACCGGTGTGTGGTCTTCCTCCTGGAGCACGACGAGGACGGCACCCTCGGCGTGGTGATCAACCGGCCCAGTCCGGTGGACGTCGACGACGTGCTCGTGCCCTGGTCCAAGATCGTCAGCGAGCCGTCCGTGGTGTTCCAGGGCGGGCCGGTCGCGATGGACTCGGCGCTGGCCATCGCCTCGGTACCGGGCGGCGCGGAGCCGCTGGGGTGGCGTCGGGTGCACGGCGGTCTCGGGCTGGTGGACCTGGACGTGCCGCCCGAACTGGTGGCGGCCGACTTCGGGTCGATGCGGGTCTTCGCGGGCTACGCGGGCTGGGGTCCCGGGCAGTTGGAGACCGAGCTGCGGTCGGGCGCGTGGTACGTGGTCGACTCCGAGCCGGGCGACGCCTTCACGCCGACGCCGGATCGGTTGTGGCGGGCGGTACTGCGGCGGCAGGTGGGCGAGTTGGCCATGGTCGCCACGTACCCGGAGGACCCGACGCTGAATTAGCGCGGTCGCCGGGGGTCGTCGCGGGGGCGCTCGGCGGGGTGGTCGCGGGTGCGGCCGACGGCGGGTCGCGGGTGCGCCCGGCGCTCGTGCGCACGCGCCGATCGATGCGGCCGGCGTCTGGCTATCCTGGTGGGTATGACCACTCCCCAGAGCTTCCCGGAGCCGGAGCACGGGACGGGCACCGGCACGCTGATCGAGGAGACGCCGAAGCTCTCCCACGGCGACGGTGACCACGAACGCTTCGCGCACTACGTCCAGCGCGACAAGATCATGGAAAGCGCGATGTCCGGGAGCCCGGTCATCGCCCTTTGCGGGAAGGTCTGGGTACCGGGTCGCGACCCGAAGAAGTACCCGGTCTGCCCGATGTGCAAGGAGATCTACGAGACCATGCCTGCGGGCGGGTCGGGTGACAAGGACAAGAGCGGTGGCAAGAGCGGCGGCAAGCAGTAGCAGTAGCAGCAGTCGCTGAGGTGTGCTGGGGGCGTCGGCCGATTCGGTCGGCGCCTCTTGCGTTGCGGGTGGGCTGGGTGGGTGGTGCCGGTCGGGTCGGTCGGTCGGGTCGGTCGGTGGGGTCGGGTCGGTGGGGTCGGTCGGGTCGAGTCGGTCCGGGTCGGGATTTGACGCTCTTTTCATCCGTTGGGTTTTGCTTCCGGGCCCCGGTTCACCGGGTGGGGTTTCGGGTTGGCTCAAATCTCGGCCGGGTCCGCTCGTTCGGTGGCCGCGTGGCAATAGGGTGGGCGGCGCTGTGGACGCGACGATCTTGATGCCGTTGTCGCTCGACGAGGCCGTGGACGCCCTCGCGCGCGATCCCCGGGCACTGCCGGTGGCCGGGGGGACCGACCTCATGCCCCGTGTCAACGCCGAACTGGTGCGACCGTCGGCCCTGGTGGGCCTGGCGAAGGTCGCCGACCTGCGGCGATGGGGTTACGAGGACGGCTTCGCCATGCTCGGCGCCGGGCTCACCTGGGCCCGGCTCGCGGACGCGGACCTGGCCGCGCTCGTCCCGGCGCTGGCCGCCGCCGCCAACGAGGTGGGCACCGCGCAGGTTCGCGCGATGGGCACGCTCGGCGGCAACATCCTCGCGAGCGGCCGACCCGCCGACTCGCTGCCCGTACTCGCGGCCCTGGAGGCCACCGTGTCGTGCCGTTCGCCCGGCGGGGTGCGCGAGGTCGCACCGCACCTGCTCGAGCCCCGGTCCGGTCCGATCGCCGAACAGCTTTTGCGGCCGGGGGAGTTGATCACCGGCGTACGGGTGCCGCTGCTGCGCGGCGTGCAGGAGTTCGTCAAGGCGCCGGTGGGCGCGGGGCGGTACCTCACCCTGGCCCTGGTCGCCGGACCCGTGGTCGGCGACGTGCGCTGCGCGGTCGGCGGGGCGCACCCCGGGCCGGTGCGCGCGTTCGAGGCGGAGCGGTGGTTGGCGGGGCGGATGGACGCGCGCAGCGGACGGCTTTCGGACGCGCGCGACGCGGCCGACTTCGGCCGGCTCGTCGCCGACGAGGTGCGCCCCGAGGCCGAGCAGCGGGCCGCCCGGGCGCATCTGCGGCACGTGGTCGCGGTGTGCGCGCGACGCGCGGTACAACGGGCGTTCGGCGGATGAGCGGGCCCGGATTCGGGGACGCTCTCGGGGGCGACGCGACCCCGACGACGTCGTACGTGTTGCGGGTCAACGGCGAGGCCCGGCTGATCGAGAACGCCTGGATCGGCGAGAACCTGCTGTACGTGCTGCGCGAGCGGCTCGGCCTGCCCGGCGCCAAGGACGGCTGCGGGCAGGGCGTGTGCGGCACCTGCACCGTGCAGTTGGACGGGGTCGCGGTGGCCGCGTGCCTGATCGCCGCGGCCACGCTGGGCGATCGTGAGATCCGCACCATCGAGGACCTGGACAACGACCCGGAGACCGCCGACGTACAGCGCGCGCTGATCGAGGCCGGCGCGGTGCAGTGCGGGTTCTGCGTGCCGGGCGTGGTCACGTCGGTGTGCGCGCTGCTGGCCCGGGTGGCCGAGCCGAGCGAGGTGGAGATCCGGCGGGCGCTCGACGGGCACCCGTGCCGGTGCGCGGGGCCGCATCCGATGGTGGACGCGGTGCGGATCGCGGCGCGCCGGCGGGTACCGAGGCAGACCCACTCGACGATGATGTTCAACGTGATCGCGCCGCCGACGTCCGGCGGCGCCGAGTGATCGGGCGGACCCGGTGATCGGCGAGTCGACGCCGCGCCCCGACGGCGACGCCAAGGCCCGGGGGCGGTTCTCGTACACCGGCGACCTGTGGGCGCCGGGCCTGTTGTGGTGCGTGCTGGTGCGTTCGCCGCATCGGCACGCGCGGATCCTGGGCGTCGACGCCGGGGCGGCCTACGCGGTGCCGGGAGTGCGCGGCGTGGTCACCGCCGCCGACCTGCCCGCCGGGGCGTGCCACGGGGCGATCGTGGCGGATCGGCCGGTACTGGCCGACGGCGTGGTGCGGTTCGCCGGGGAGGCGGTCGCGGCGGTGGCGGCGGAGACCCTGCAGGCGGCGCGGGCCGGCGCCGCGGCGGTGCTGGTGTCGTACCAGCCGCTGGAGCCGGCCGTCGACCCCGAACACGCCTTCGCCGGGCCGCCGTTGCATCCGGACGGGAACGTGCTGCGGCACATCGCGTTGCGGCACGGGCGGCCGGTCAGGGTGCGCCGGGACGGTACGCCCGTGGAGGAGGTGGTGGTCGAGGGGCTGTACGAGGTGCCGGCGCAGTATCAGGCCAATCCGGCCACCGACGCCGCGCTCGCGCTGCCCTCGCCCGACGGCGGGGTCGAGTTGCACGTGGCCACGCCGTATCCGCACGCGGACCGCGATCAGGTCGCCGAGTGTCTGGGGCTGCCCGCCGGGATGGTCCGGCTGATGCCCACCGGCGCGGGCGGCTCGGGAGGCAGTCGCGAGGACGTCGGACTGACCACCGTGGTGGGGCTGTTGGCGCTGCGGACGGGGCGGCCGGTCAAGGCGGTGCTCGATCGGGACGAGTCGCTGCGCGCGGGCGGGCACCGGCACGCGGCGCGGATGAAGTACACGCACCGGGCGGACCGGGACGGCCGGCTGCTCGCGGTGGAGGCGCAGATCATCCTGGACGGCGGTGCGTACGCCGGGGTGTCGCCGGAGGTGATCGGGCGGCTGATCGGGTGTGCGGCGGGGCCGTACATGGTGCCGTACGCGGCGGTGGACGCGTGGGCGGTGCGGACCAACAACGCGCCGGCCGGGGCGATGCGGGGGCCGGGCGCGGTGCAGGTGTGCTTCGCGCACGAGGCGCAGATGGACAAGCTGGCGGACGCGCTGGGGATGGACCCGGTGGAGTTGCGGCTGCGCAACGCGCTGAGCACCGGGACGATGTTGACGACGGGTCAGGTGCTGGACGGGCCGGTGCCGGTGGGCGCGGCGTTGCGGGCGGTGGCCGAGGCGGCGCCGCCGGCGGCACCGCCCGCGCCCGGGACGTTGCGCGGGACGGGGTACGCGGTCGGGCTGATGCCGCTGCTGGGGATCGAGGGGGCCGACGAGTCGTCGACCGCGACGGTGCGGCTCGACGGCGGGGTGGTCACGGTGACCTGCGCGGCGGTCGAGGTCGGGCAGGGCTTCGTGACCCTGGTGCGGCAGATCGTCGACGAGGTGCTGGGGGTGCCGGACGCGATCGTGCTCCAGGCCGGGACCGCGCTGCCGACGGCCGGGGCGCCGGGGGTGGGGCGGCACACGTGGCTGACCGCGGGGGCGGTGGAGCAGGCGGCGCGGGAGATCCGGGAGCGGCTGTTGGCGCCGGTGGCGGCGCGGTACGGGATGACGGCACGGTTGCTGGACGTGCGCGACGGGCGGATCCGGTCCTACGACGGGCTGATCGACCTGCCGGTGGATGTGATGTACGAGGACACGGCGACGGTGACCACGGCGGGTGCGTGTCGGGCGCCGAGCACGGAGCCGTTGGACGACGCGGGGCAGGGCAACGCGTATCCGGCGGTGGCGTTTTCGGCGTGTCGGGTGGTGGTGGACCTGGATCCGGAGCTGGGCACGATCCGGGTGGTGGACGTGACCGGGGCCTACGACGCGGGGCGCGTGCTGGATCCGGCGCAGGCTCGGGTGCGGGTGGAGAGTTCGGTGGCGATGGGGGTGGGGCTGGCACTGACGGAGGACGCCGAGTCGGTGTGGGCGCCGCCCGGGCCGTGGGACGTGCCGCAGGTGCGGGTCGCCGCGTGGATCGAGGAGCCGCAACCGGGCGCCCCCTTCGGCGCGAAGGGCCTCGGCGACGCCGCGATCGTCCCGGTCCCCGCCGCCCTCGCCGCCGCCGTCCGCAACGCGACAGGCCTGGAACTCCCCCGCCTCCCCATGCGCCCACGAGACGTGGTGGTGGACTGACAACCGACCGCCGGGGCCGCCGCGGGCAGACGCCGACCGCGCCTCCTTGTGCGTTACGCGCGCCCATCCGGTGCTCCCGGGTGCGAACACGCCCGGGCACGCGAGCAGCCTCGCCCCACGCCGCCACACCCAGCCGAGCCCGGAACCCACCACACCCGGCGCGGCACGCTCCCGGCGTGACGCCTGCCGTGCCCGTTCGCCGGTCGCCTTTCCCCACCGCGGTGCGTGGGATCGCCCGGCGTTCGCCACGTCTGTTGTACCTGCCGCACCCGTCTCGCCGTGTCCGCTTGGTCTGCCGTGCGGCCGCGCGCGTCGTACGCTGCCCGGTCGCCGCGCCCACCCCGACCGATCCGTCCGGCGCCTTTCGCTCCCGGGCTCCGTCCATCGCCTCCCGCCTACGGCGCCCACGACATCCGCCGTATCCCGCCGCGGTCCCCACGCTCGCGCCCCGGCCCGCGGTGCCCTGCCGCACCCGCGCCGCCCGCCGCGTCCGCCCCGTTTCGGGCCCGACGCCCTGCGCCGTCGTGCCCCGGCACGGCTCTCGGCGTCTTGCCGCTCGCCGGCCCGTGTTCACAGGGTCGTGGTCCGCCTCGGCTGGTGTTCGTGGGTTGAGAAGGTGGGGTGATTGCATTGATAAGTCGGTTGATATGACAGGGCCTAGGCTGTCTCGGTGACAGCCGTAGGGGAGTCGAAGTCCGCCGCACGACGTGGCGCCGCAGGGTCCGAGGGGCGGGAGCCGGGGGTGTTGACCCGGCCCTACCGGCATCTGACGCTCGGGATCGTGTCGGTCGTCTTGTTGATCGCCTTCGAGGCGATGGCCGTGGGTACCGCGATGCCGGTGGCGGTCCGGGAACTGGACGGCGTGCAGCTGTACGCGCTGGCGTTCTCGAGCTTCTTCACCACCAGCCTGCTCGCCATGGTCGTCTCCGGCGAATGGTGTGACGCGCGTGGACCGCGATTGCCGCTGTTCGGCGGGATCGGGGCGTTCGCCGCCGGCCTCGTACTCTCCGGCACCGCGCAGTCGATGTGGCCGTTCATCGTCGGCCGGGCCGTCCAGGGCCTCGGTGGCGGCCTGGTGATCGTGTCCCTGTACGTGGTGGTCGGCAAGGCGTACCCCTCCACGCTGCGCCCGCGCG
The DNA here is from genome assembly GCF_003967355.1 of Embleya hyalina. GTDB lineage: Bacteria > Actinomycetota > Actinomycetes > Streptomycetales > Streptomycetaceae > Embleya > Embleya hyalina. The sequence goes on from NZ_BIFH01000056.1 coordinate 62,572, forward strand.
TGTTCTCGGCCTTCTCGGCGGCGTGGGTGCTGCCCTCGATCGTCGGGCCGCCGGTGTCCGGCCTGGTCACCGATCATCTCGGCTGGCGCTGGGTGTTCCTGGCCATCCCGGTGCTCGTGGTGTTGCCGATCGTGATGATGCTGCCGCAACTGGAGCGGATGGCGGGCGAGTCGGCCCCGGACGTACGGATGAACCGACGCCGCATCGGCGCGGCGGCCGGCGCCGCGCTGGGTGCGGGCATGCTGGAGTACGGCGGCCAGGACCTGGACGTGGTCGGCATACCGCTCCTGGTCGCGGGGACCGTATTGATGGCCGTGACGGTGCCCCGGCTGCTGCCGTCGGGCACGATGCGCGCGGTACGCGGGTTGCCGACGGTGATCCTGTCCCGGGGCGTGCTCGCGGGCGCGTTCTTCACGGTCGAGTCGTTCGTTCCGCTGATGTTGACCAGCGAACACGGGCTGTCCCCGACCGAGGCGGGCCTGACCCTGACGGTGGGGGCGCTGTCCTGGGCGATCGGATCCTGGTACCAGGGCCGTTCGCCCCACGAGCGCCGCCCCGTCCTGGTCCGGGTCGGCTTCCTATTCGTGGCGCTCGCGATCGGTGGAGCGCTGCTGGCGTTGTTGCCGGGCATGACCCCCTACACGGTCACCGCGGGCTGGTTCTTCGGCGGCATCGGCATGGGCCTGGCCGTCTCCTCGCTGAGCGTCCTGACCCTCGACCTGTCCACTCCGGAGGAATCCGGCACGAACTCCTCCTCCCTCCAAGTCGCCGACTCCCTCGGCACGATCGTCATGATCGGCATCTCCAACGCCGTCTTCGCCGCCCTCCACGAGGGTTCCGGCAAGGACGGCGGCGTCTTCGCCCTGATCTTCGCCATCATGTTCATCCTCGCCCTGGCGGGTACTTTCCTGCCGCCGCGAATACGCCCCCGCCCCACCCGAAGCTGACCGAGGCCCTCGGCGCCGGTCGCGGGCTCGTCGATCGTGGGTGAAATTCCGGATACGGACAGCGACTCCTGCGACTACCCTGAGTCCCGAGCGCGTGCGGTACCGCGCGCCTCGGGGATGGGGGCCTCATGCCGTTGCAACCGCGTTTTCGGAGATCAGCAGGCTCGCAGCGGCGATTCGTCGACCGGGAAGAGGCCACGTCGGCCTTCGAGGCGGTGTGGACCGGCGCCGGGGACGGCCTGCGGGTCGTGAACGTGACCGGTGTCGGCGGCATCGGGAAGTCGCGATTCCTGCGGGAGTGCCAGGCACGGTCGACGGCCGAGGCCCGCACCGTGCTGCTCGATCTGCAGATTCCCGCGCTGCGTGAACAGGACGCCGCGCTCGCGGTGTTACGGTCGGGCTTCGGCGCCCAGGGGGCTGCCTTTCCCCGCTACGACCTCGCCTACCTGGCGCTGTGGCAACGCCTGCACCCACACCTGCAGATCTCACTCGCCGACGTCGCGGCCCGCCAGCAGAGCGACGTCCTGGCCGATCTCGCGGACGCGGTGGGCGGGTTGCCGGTGTTTCGGACCGTCGGTGGGCTGCTGAATCTGGCCGGTCGTTCGTCCGAGAGGTTCAGGCGCTGGCGCTGGCTCAAAAACGACGAAACCCTCCAGCGGCTCGACGACCTCGATCCGGCCGAACTCGCCGACGCCGCGACCTTCCTGTTCGCCGAGGATCTGCGGCTGGCCAGTGCCGAGCAGCGCTATCTCGTCTGCGTCGACGCCTACGAGGCACTGGTGGGCGGCAGCACCCGGGCCGGTCGGACCGCCGGGCTGGACGCGTGGCTGCGCGATCTCGTCTCGCAACTGGACCGAGGCGTGGTGGCCATCGCCAGTCGCGAGCCGCTGGGCTGGGAGACGTACGACCGCCAGTGGGCGGCACATACCGCGCCCATTCCGCTCGACGGCCTGCCGATGACCGCGCGGGTCGAGCTCCTCGAAGTGCACGGGGTGTCGGACGTGCGGCAACGCGCCGCGTTGGCCCGGGCCAGCTCCGGGGTGCCCTTCTATCTGAATCTGGCCCTCGACGCGGACACCGGCACGGATCGCGGCGACGGAGCGCTCACTTCCGCCGTGTCGGGCGAGGAGATCCTGGAACGCTTCCTGCACCACGTGGACCCGCAGGAGGTCCGGCTGCTCGAAGTGCTCTCCGTGGCCCGCACCGTCGACTACGAGATCTTCCGCACGGTCGCGGCCGCGTTCGGCCTCGCGGCGGATCGGCGGACCTGGGAGACGTTGACCGCGTACTCGTTCGTCCAGCCGGCCGGCCTCGAGCGGTTCCAACTGCACCAGTTGATGGCCGGCGAGTTGCGGGCCCGCCAGACGACGGAGCTGCGCCGGGCCGTGCACCGAGTGCTCCGGGCCGAGTGGCGTGCCCGGGCCGACGTCTCCGGGGCAGCGGTGGCGAGCATCCGCAGAACCACCGGGGCACAACTGCGCGAGGTCGTCTACCACAGCATGCACGCGGGGGACTTCACCCCGGCCGAACTGCTCGCCCTCACCGCGGAGATCGCCGCGAGCGGCGGCATTCGCTCGCTGGGCGGGGTGGTCGAGGACGTACGGCGGTTCTGCGCCGCCGCCGAGCACCCGCGCCCGGATCTGGAGACCGCCGCGCGCTGCGTCGAGGCCGAGACCGCGATCCTGGTCGGGGACGTCGAGCACGCCGAGGCGCTGACCTGCGGTCTGCTCGGCATCGACGGCGATGACTCGGCCCAGGTGCGGTTGGGGCTCGCCGGGGCGGATGCGTTGCGGGTGCTCGGACGTACCTCGGAGGCACTGGCGCGCTACTCGGCGTTGTGGCAGCGGGCCACCGTTCCCGAGGGACGCAGCGCGGCGTTGTGGGCGGCCGACCTGTACATGGCCGGTGGGCGCTTTCGCGACGCGGAAACCGTGGTGAACGGGCTCACCGCCACCCTGCATCGCGACGAACATCTGCTGCGCGGAGACACCGCGCGGCTGCTTCACCTGGGTCGACGGTTCGCGTTCGACTTCCCGGCCGCTCGCAGCAGTCTGGACCAGGCGCAACTGCACTACCTGGAGGCCGGATCCGCGGTCCATCTCGCGAACCTGGTGGTCAACCGGGCCGAGTTCCTGGCCTGGACGGAACCCGAACACGCCGGCGACGTGGCGGACGAGGCGATCACGGCGCAACGCGAGATCGGCGCCCTGCACGAGCTCGGCAAGGCGTACACGGCCAAGGCACTGGCCCTGCTTCGCTGCGGGCGCACCGCGGAGGCCGAGTCGTCGCTGGACACCGCGCTGGAGGTGCTCGGCCGGGCCCGATACCGGTCGGGCACGGCACGGGCCCAGTTGGTCCGATCGCTCGCGCTGTTGCGTCGCGGCGAATCGGAGAACGCGCGCAGCACCGCGGAATGGGCGATTCGGGAGTTCGAGGCGGCGGAGGTGTATCCGACGCTCGTCCTCGCCTCGCTGAGCACTCTGCGCAGGTCGGGGCTGGATCGACCGGAGCACGCGGCCTCCCTGGCCCGGGCGCGCGCCGCGATCCGTCCCGTCGACACCCTCGGTGCGCTCGAGGCGAGAGTGGACGCCTGGATCGCCGGCGTCCTGGGGGAGCGGGCATGACGCCGGATCCGATCACGCTCTATCGCGAGGCCCGCGCGTCGGGTACGAGCGCGTCCGGGTTCTACAACGACAACGTGCGATCCGAGACGGACGACGGGGCGGTGATCGTCCGCGTCCCGATCCACGGCGCGGACGGTATGGACCTGCGCGTATGGCCGGAGCACGAGGTGATCCCGGCGGTCGCGCCGTGGGTCGCCGCGATCCCCGAGGTCCTGCACGTCTCGGCGGATCCGGTGTTCCAGATCCACCGCTTCATCGCGGGTGACGTGGTGGACACGATCGCTCCGCGCGGCACGGCGGTGCCCACGCATCTGCCCGGGGACGTGGTGCGCTTCTTCCGCGACATGTCCGAGGTGCCGTACGACGTCCTCCCCGACCCGCCCGCGGACTGGCCGAAGGAGGGGGACACGGCCGGGTTCGGGGCACGGCTGTCGGCGGTCACCGCCGACGTCTGGCGGCGCTTTCGCGAGCCGTACGCGGCGCTGTACGCGGCTCTGGGGGTGCCGGCGGATCCGCTCGATCGGGTGGAGACGGATTGGCCCGCGCTGACGGGGCGGGTGTTTCGCGCGCTGCACTGCGACGTGCATCGCAAGAATCTGATCGTGGCGGCGGGCCGGACGTACTTCCTCGACTGGGAACTGGCCCTGTGGGGGGATCCGCTCTACGACCTGGCCGTGCACCTGCACAAGATGGACTACCTTCCGGCCGAGGCCGAGGCGGTGCGCGACGGCTGGCTCGCGGCGATGCCGGCCGACGCGCGGACGGCGGCCGCGGTGGATCTGCCCGTGTACATCCGGCACGAGCGGGTCAAGTCGGCCCTCGTGGACACCGTCAGGTATGCCAAGTTGATCGCGGCGGCGGTCGACCCGAGGACCGCGGCCCGCCTCGTCGCCTCGTTGACCACGAAGCTCAACCGGGCCAGGGCGGTCTGGGGCCTGGACGATCGGTTGGCCGGCGAGGAGATCCGCCGGATCCTGGGCGCACACGCGCCCGCCGTCGTGGAGTGACCCGGAAGCCGAAGCGTCGGTCCGCCGGGGGACGGGGGGTTTGTCGGGACGCGCCTGGGACGTCGAGTGGGGTGGGATTTGGGTGGGGGAGGGCCCTGGGAGTTTGGGCGGAATCACGGGTGAGCGCAGAGGTTTCGCCGGGGCGTGGGGTCGTGTTCGAAGGGACCCGATGGGGCGCTCGGGTAGCCTGAGCGCTTGTCTTTGGTTGTCTTTCGGTCTGGAGCAGAGCCGTCGCAGTGAGTACCGCAGCCGCGTCCCATCTGTCCCCGGCGTTTCCGAACCGTGCCTCGTGGGGTACGGCGAACAAGTTGCGTGCTTGGCAGCAAGGGGCCCTTGATCGGTATCTGGGGCGGCAGCCTCGGGACTTTCTCGCGGTGGCGACGCCCGGTGCCGGGAAGACCACGTTCGCGTTGCGGATCGCCTCCGAGTTGCTCGACGCGCATGTGGTGCACCAGATCACCATCGTGGCGCCGACCGAGCATCTGAAGAAGCAGTGGGCCGAGGCCGCGGCGCGGATAGGGCTGCGGATCGATCCGAATTATTCGAGTTCGTCGGGGCCGGTCTCGCGGGAGTATCACGGCATCGCGGTCACCTACGCGGGTGTCGGCGTGCATCCGATGTTGCATCGGCGTCGGGTGGAGAACCGCAAGACGCTGGTGATCCTGGACGAGATCCACCACGCGGGCGACAGCAAGTCGTGGGGCGAGGCGTGCATGGAGGCGTTCGAGCCGGCCACCCGGCGGCTCGCGTTGACCGGTACGCCGTTTCGGTCGGACATCAATCCGATTCCGTTCGTGGCGTACGAGGAGGGCAAGGACGGCATCCGGCGTTCGTCGGCCGACTACACCTACGGGTACGGCCACGCGCTCTCGGACGGCGTGGTGCGGCCGGTGATATTCCTGTCCTACTCGGGTGATCTGCGCTGGCGGACCAAGGCCGGGGACGAGATCGCGGCCTCGCTCGGCGAGCCGATGACCAAGGACGCGATCAGTCAGGCCTGGCGTACCGCGCTGGATCCGCAGGGGTCGTGGATGCCGCAGGTGTTGCGGGCCGCCGACAAGCGGTTGGGCGAGGTGCGCAAGGCCATTCCGGACGCGGGTGGTCTGGTGATCGCCACCGACCACGAGTCGGCTCGGGCGTACGCGCGGATGATTCGGGAGATCACCGGTCAGGGCGCGACGCTGGTGCTCTCCGACGACGCCGGCGCCTCGAAGAAGATCGAGGACTTCTCCGCCTCCGAGGAGCGATGGATGGTCGCGGTGCGGATGGTGTCCGAGGGGGTGGACGTACCTCGGCTGTCGGTGGGCGTGTTCGCGACGACGATCTCGACGCCGCTGTTCTTCGCCCAGGCCGTGGGGCGCTTCGTTCGGGCCCGCCGGCGTGGTGAGACCGCGTCGGTGTTCCTGCCCTCCGTGCCGACGCTGCTCCAGCACGCGAACGAGATGGAGATCGAGCGCGACCACGTGCTGGACCGCCCGAAGAAGGAGGGCGGGATGTACGACGAGGAGGACGCCCTCCTCGCCCAGGCCAACGCGCAGAAGGACGAGCCGGGACAGCAGGAGGAGTTCGCGTTCGAGGCGTTGGAGAGCGAGGCCCGGTTCGACCGGGTGTTGTTCGACGGCGCGGAATTCGGCCTCCAGGCGCACGTGGGCAGCGAGGAGGAGCAGGAATACCTGGGGCTGCCCGGGCTGCTCGAACCCGACCAGGTGCAGATGCTGCTGCAATCGCGGCAGGCCAAGCAGGTGGCCAAGAGCCGACGCAGGCCGGACCACGAGGCCGACCTGTCGGAGAAACCGGCCGACCAGCGCCCGGTGGTGACGCATCGTCAGATGACCGCGATGCGCAAGGAGCTCAACACCATGGTGGCCGCCTGGCATCACCGCACCGGGCAGACGCACGGGCAGATCCACAACGAGCTGCGGCGGGTGTGCGGCGGGCCGGCGGTGGCCCAGGCCTCGGCGGGGCAGTTGGAGGCGCGGATCGGGAAGATCCGGGAGTGGGCCACGTCGGGTCGGTGAGTCCGGGGCCGGGTGGCGTGCCGCGGGGGATTGCCGAGTCCGGGGCCGGGTGACGCGCTGAGGAGGGGCGGTGAGCCCGAGCGCTTGCCCGAGCCCTCGCACGAGCCCGTTCCCTCGCCCGAGCCCTCGCCCGAACCCGAGTCGAGTCTGGTCGAGGCGTGATCCACCCGGGCGGTGTCCTGCGATTTCGGCCGATGTCGGCGGTTGGAATCCTCTGGTTTCGGCCACTCGCACGGGCCCGCGGACCGTGGGGCGGACCGCCTTCGATCTCAGGGGTTGGGACGAGGTGTCCGGCTGGTGAGTACGGGCCTGCCCCGAGATCGCCGTACGCGCAACGTGGCGAGGATCGCATGTTGTGGATTGGTTTGCTTATGGCTTATGTCCTGATTCATCTGATATTTTAGCTGTCCGTATCTCGGATATCCGGTGCCAAAGCCTTCCCCTCTGGTTAGCGTGATCCTCTGACGCCTCGCACAGGAGAAACCGTCCTGCGTGGGCGTGGGAACCCGTTCGGCCTGCCCGTCGAATGGTGACGAGTACGTGTCCTGGCCCCATGACCTGGCGCCGCACAGCCTCGCGAATGTGGCGTTCCGTTCGGGGATCGAACGCCGCCGCTGGACGTAATGCAACGTCACGCGAAGGGAGGGGGGCCGGTGGTCGCCGAGACGTCACAGACCCTGGACCGAGGACTCAAGGTTCTCGAACTGCTCGCCGATGCCTCGGACGGCTTGTCGGTGTACGACATCACCGCCGCACTGGGCGTCAACCGCACCGTCGTCTACCGCATTCTCGCCACCCTGGAGCAACACGGCCTGGTCCGCCGCGACGAGAGCGGACGCACGAAGCTCGGCCTCGGTGCGCTGCAACTGGCCCGTCGGGCCCACCCGCTGGTCCGCGACGCGGCGGTGCCGTGTCTGCGTCGGCTCGCCGAGGAGACCGGGGCCACCGCGCACCTGACCATCGTGGACGGCATGGAGGCCCTCGTGGTCGCCGTGGCCGAACCCACCTGGACCGACTACCACGTGGCCTACCGGGTCGGCTCGCGGCACCCGCTGGACGCGGGTGCGGCGGGGTTGGCGATCCTGGCCGCGCGTCGGGTGATGGCCGGGCTGGACGGGCCCAGGTCCTATGTGTACGCCCCCGGCGACGGTCGGAACACGGTGCCGGGGATCGCCGCGGCGGTGCCGGATCTGGCGGCGGTGGAATCGAGCGTCGGGATCGTCTCGCTCGGGAACCTGGACACCGAACGCCTGGGGCATCGGGTGGCCGAGGCGGCGGCCGAACTGTCCAACGAACTGGGCGGCGTGCGGGTGTCCGCGGCGTAGGGTCGGACCCGGTGTGGCGCCGGTGCGGCGCCTGCGGGGGCGGTGAGGCGAGTCCGGTACGGCGTGGGTGGTCGCGCCGTGTTTAATTGCCAAGCGTGGCCCGAACCAAGCTCACCCTGCCGGTGTCTCTGCTCCTCGTCGCGTGCCTTCTCGGCTTCGCGTTTCTGGTGCCGATGCCGTACGTCCTGATCACGCCGGGCTCGGTCGCCGACACGCTCGGGGACGACGGGGGGCGGCCGGTGGTCGAGATCTCGGGGCCGGCTCCCGTGTACCCGACGACCGGGCACCTGTTGCTGACCACGATCCACGCGAGCGGGCGGAACGAGAAGCACCGCCTCGGGTCGCTGCTTTCCGCCTGGTGGGACGAGGAGGAGTCGGTGGTGCCTCGGAAGTCGATCTACCCGGACGGCAAATCGGTCGAGCAGGTCGTCGAGACCAACGTCAAGGACATGGTCAAGTCGCAGGACAGCGCGACGGTCGCGGCGCTTCGGTATCTGGGCAAGTCGCCGGAGGACGTCAAGGTCACGTTGCACCTGTCCGATGTCGGCGGGCCCAGCGCCGGGCTGTTCTTCGCGCTGGGCATCGTGGACAAGATGACCGAGGGGCAGCTGACCGGCGGGCGGACGATCGCGGGCACGGGGGCGATCGATCCGAACGGCAAGGTCGGCGAGATCGGCGGGTTGCCGATGAAGCTGTTGGCGGCGAAGCGGGCGGGGGCGACGGTGTTCGTCCTGCCGAGGGGTGAATGCGGCGAGGCCGGGCGAGTGGGGAGTGGGGGGCTGAAGCTGATTCCGGTGGAGACCCTCTCGGGGACGGTCGACGCCTTGAACGCGCTCAACGCCGGGGGCAAGGTTCCGTCGTGTTGACGCCGTTGGCCTCGAGCGTGCGGCGAGCCGGCTTGTCGTTCGGCTGACGTCGCGTCTTCGTCGGCCTTTTCGGCCTCGAGGGCCGGCCGGGCCGGTTTGTCGTTCGGCCGACCTCGGGCGTTGGTTGCGGCCGAACGCCCCGGCGGCGGGTCGCCGCGCGCCTCCCGCCGGTCCCGTGTCCGGCTCACCCCTCCGTTACCGCGCACTCGACCAGCGGCAACACCCGGTACGGCACCGGGTTCTCCGTCGCGATCGTCGTGGAGGCGCGGACCACCGCGTCCAGTTCGACGATCCCTTCGATCACCTGCTGCAGGTGCGCGTTGGAGCGGGCCACGATCCGGCACAGCAGGTCGCCCCGACCCGTGATCGTGTGCACCTCCAGTACGTGCGGCACACACTCCAGGTGTTTGCGCACGTCACGCCCCTGCCCCTGGCGGATCTCCAGGGTCATGAACGCGGTCACCGGGAAGCCGAGCGTGGCCGGGTCCACGTCCGGTCCGAAGCCCCTGATCACACCCGCCTCGCGCAGGCGGTCCAGGCGCGCCTGGACCGTCCCGCGCGCCACGGCGAGTCGGCGCGAACACTCCACGACACCGATCCGCGGCGTCTCCACCAACAACCGGATCAGCGCGGCATCCAACCGGTCGATCTGCACGGTGCCCTCCCTCGGGGTACTCGGTTCCCGGTGCCTACCCTGGGGCCATTCACGGCCACACCGGGAGGCAGAAAGCATGACGACCGACCTGATCGCGGCGCTGCGGGAGGATCTACCCGCGCACGTCCTGGTGACGGACGCGGACATCGCCGCATCGTACGCGCGTGACATGGCCGGCCTGTGTGCGGCCGGTAACCCTGCGGTGGTGGTCCTCGCCGAGACCACCGAACAGGTGCGGCACGTGATGCGCGTGGCCACCCGGCTGCGGGTGCCGGTGGTCCCGCAGGGCGCCCGGACCGGACTGTCGGGCGGGGCCAACGCGGTCGACGGCTGCATTGTGCTGTCACTCGTACGGATGAACCGGATCCTGCGCGTCGACCCCGTGGACCGGGTCGCCGTGGTCGAGCCGGGCGTGGTCAACGCCGACCTGTCCAAGGCCACGGCCGAGTTCGGCCTGGTCTACCCGCCGGACCCGTCCAGCTGGGAGACCTGCACGATCGGCGGCAACATCGGCACCGGCGCGGGCGGACTGTGCTGCGTCAAGTACGGCGTGACCGCCGAGTACGTGCTCGGCCTGGAGGTCGTCCTCGCCGACGGGCGGGTCCTGCACACCGGGCGCCAGACCGCCAAGGGCGTCGCGGGCTACGACCTGACCCGCCTGTTCGTCGGCGCCGAGGGCACCCTCGGGGTGGTCACCCGGGCCACCCTCGCACTGCGCCCCACACCGCCGCCCGCGCTGGTGACGGTGGCCCAGTTCGCCGACACCGCCTCGGCGGCTCGCGCGGTCGCCGCGATCATGGCGGCCGGGCACACGCCCTCGCTGATGGAGCTGATGGACCGCACCACGCTGCGGGCGGTGAACGCGCTGGCCGCCATGGGCCTGCCCGAGCACAGCGCGGCGCTGCTCCTGATCGCCGTGGACACCCCGGAGCCGGCCGCCGAGCTGGCCGCGATCGAGGCGATCTGTACCGGGGCGGGCGCGTTCGAGGCGTTCACCGCCGAGGACGCCGAGGACTCGGCGATGTTCATGCAGGCCCGCCGGCTCGCGCTGCCCGCCCTGGAGCGGCTGGGCACGAGCATGATCGACGACGTCGCGGTGCCGCGCTCGCGACTGGGCGACATGCTCGACGGGGTGGCCGCGATCGCCGAGCGCCACGACACCGTGATCGGGGTGTGCGCGCACGCGGGCGACGGGAACACCCACCCGATCGTGATCTTCGACGCGACCGACCCGGCCGCGGTCGAGCGGGCCGGCGTCGCGTTCGACGCGATCATGCGACTCGGCCTGGACCTCGGCGGCACGATCACCGGCGAACACGGCGTGGGCACACTCAAGCGGGAGTGGCTGGCGGAGGAACTCGGGCCGGTGGGCGTCGAGGTGCAGCGCGGCGTCAAGGCCGCGTTCGACCCGCTGGGCATCCTCAATCCGGGCAAGGTGGTCTGAACGAACCCCGACCGGGGGCGATCCGGAGTACCCGCTGCTCCCTCGGAAGTGCCGCCGACTGCTCCCGGGGTGGCATGCCCTGGGGGTACCTCGGGGTTCGGGTCGTCCTCGGGTAGTAGGCGTGATCGGCACTCCCGGCCGACGCCCGAATGGGGGTACGACACCTAGGTTTGGCTGTGTCGCCCCTGCTGGGGCGCACGGTGTCGCCCTCTCGGGGCGGACCGGGGTTCGTTCGGAGGTGGCGGTCGTGGAGAAGCGGGACAGTCGAGAGGTACGAGTCGCGGCGATCGCGCTGCGCCGCCGTCGACAGGCACGCGCGCAGGCCACCGCCCGACTCGTCACCGCGATCCGCCGAGCCGCCTGACCGGCTCCTTCGTCGATGTACGGCCCCGCAGCCGAGGTGGGGTCACAGCGCGCCAGGCTCGTGTCCGGCAGCCCCGCCCGGGGATCTTCGGCGGCGCCGTCCACGCCGCCGGCGGTCGGGCGGTCCGGGCCGTGCTGCGCGGCCGACGCGTGCGCGGGGAGCGGCGTGTCGTTGGCGGCGTCGTACACCGGGGACGGCACGGGGCCGCCGTGTTTGTCCCGCCGGTCCGCTCCGCCCCGCCGGTCCGCTCCGCCCCGCACTACGCGCATCAGGGCTTGGGCGACGTCCACGTGATGCACCGTCGGCAGCCGTCGATGCGGTGCCCGACCGGCGATCTGCGGCAGGAAATCGCGCATGCGTGTCGCTGTCGCCCTCGCCGTACACGAACGCCAACCGCAGGATCACCACGTCGAACCCGAGCGCCTCGCGCAGCGCGAGCAGTTCGGTGTCGGCGACGGCCCCGGTGGACGCGTAGGGCCCGAACACGCCGCTCGGCTCGGCCGGATCGCCCTCCGGGGCCGGCCGAGCCCCGTGCCGTGGACCAGGTTCGTACTCGTGTGCACGAAGCGCCGCCCCTGCTGTCGACGCCCGCCGGGCCGGCGTCGCGGCCGCCTCCAGGGCGACCGCGCGCGCCGGCTCGTTTGGGACGCCCCGGAACGCGGCGGCGAGGTCGATCACGACGTCGACGCCCGCGAGCGCCGTCGCCCGGTCGGACGGGTCGAGCAGGTCGCCGACCACGACCTCGGTACCGGTCGGCGCGCGGTGCGGGTCGCGAACCGGGACGCGAACCGGGACGCGTACGGTGTCGCGGGGGTCGAGCGCGGCCCGCAGGCGGGGGACGAAGCGGGTGCGGACGTTGCCGGTGGCGCCGGTGACCGGGATCGTGCGCATGGTGGTGTTCCCGAGGGGGTGGGGCCGAATCCGGTGTTCCGAACTCGGTGCGCCCGGCCTGGTGGGGTGGGTCCGGTCGCGGGAGAGACCCGCTGGACCGCGGACGCGTCGGCCGCGAACGTGCTGTCCGGGGACTGCGTATCCAGGGACACATGGTCCCTGGATACCGCGCCGACCAGGTCGGATGCTGGGGACATGAGCGATCGACGCGAACTTGCCGGCTTCCTGACGCGCAGCCGGGAGCGGTTGTCCCCGGCGGACGTGGGGCTGCCCGACGGCTCCCGGCGGCGCACCGCGGGGCTGCGGCGCGAGGAGGTCGCGCGGCTGGCCGGGATGTCGGTCGACTACTACGCGCGGCTGGAGCAGAACCGGGGTCCCAACCCGTCGCCGCAACTGCTCGCCGCGCTGGCCCGCGCGCTGCGGTTGGACCGGGACGGCCGCGATCACCTGTTCCACCTGGCCGGGCAGGTCCCGCCGGGGCACTCGTCGGGTCGCGACGCGCACGTGCCGCCGGCGATGTTGCTGGTGCTCGATCGGCTGCACGACGTGCCGGCGCAGGTGGTCTCCGATCTGGGCGACGTGCTCGCGCAGAACACGATGGCGGTCGCGTTGATGGGGCCGGGCGTCGGACGCAACATCCTGGTGCGGTGGTTCACCGAGCCGGACTCGCGGTCGCGCTTCCGGGCGGAGGACGCCGACGCCGCCTCGCGTACCCACGTGGCCGATCTGCGGGCCACGGTCGGGCGGCGGGCCGGCGATCCCCGGGCGGCGGCGCTGGTGGCGCAACTGTCGGCGGGGTCGGCGGAGTTCGCGGAGTTGTGGGCCGCGCACGATGTGGCGGTGCGTCGGTCGTCGGAGAGGACGTTCCGGCATCCGTCGATCGGCGACATTACGGTGCGGTGCCAGGTCCTGGTCGCGGCCGAGGTGGATCAGCGGCTGATCGTGTACGCGGCCGAGCCGGGGAGCCGGGCGGCGGAGCAGTTGGCGCTGCTTCGGGTCGTGGGCGTGCAGACCATGACGGCCTCGGCGGAGGCGGGCCTGGGGCGGGAATGAGCCGCGTGGGCGGGCCGGCCTTCGGCCGGGGCGTCGTCGAACCGGGCCGGCCTCCGGCCCGGTTGTCCTCAAACGCCGGACGGGCTGGAGAGTTGCTTGCGTTCGGGCTCGGGCCGAACCGGTTGCGTCGGGTTTCGGCTGGGGCTGCGCGTGTGGTGTCGGGCCGAGTCGATGTCGGCCGGCCTCCGGCCCGGTGTCCTCAAACGCCGGACGGGCTGAAGGGGTTTGGTGTCCCCGGTGCCGGGGTTGCGGTTGGGTGGTGTTCGGCCGGTGTCCTCAAACGCCGGACGGGCTGAGGGGGTTTGGTGTCCCCGGTGTCGGGGGTTGCGGTTGGGTGGTGG
>NZ_BIFH01000056.1:76648-82259 GCF_003967355.1 Embleya hyalina
CGTGGTGGCCTTCGGTCGGTGTCCTCAAGTGCTGGACGGGCTGAGGGGGTTTGGTGCTCCCGGTGCTGGGGGTTGCGGTTGGGTGGTGGGCTTCGGCTGGGTGTCTTCAAGCGCCGGACGGGCTGGTTGAGGGGGTTTGGTGTCCCCGGTGTCGGGGGTTGCGGTTGGGGGGGGCCTTCGGCTGGGTGTTCTCGAGTGTCGGGCGGGCCGATGTGGTCGGTTGGGCTCCGGGGGCGGGTTGGGCTCCGCCTGTTCTCGAGTGCCTGATGGGCTGGAGGTGCCTGCCTCTGGGGGCCGGGTCCGTGGGGTTCGGGCCCGGCTCCCGGGACTTGGTTGCTTTCGCTCGTTACTTCTCGTTCGGGGTCGGGGTGAGTGTTGGTAGGAGGGTGCGTAGGTGTGGGTGGTCTACCGTCAGGCCGGACTCGCGTGCCGCCTCGATGGTCAGGTCCGGGGGGTAGCCGTGGGAGTCATAGAGGGTGAATACGGTTTCCGCCGGCAGGTCGGATTCGCCCGCCGCCAGGCGACGGCGGATGGCGCGGTCGACCATGCGGGTGCCGCGGGTGAGGACTCGGTCGAAGGACTCCTCCTCCCGCGCGGTCACGTCCTCGATCAGGGGCGCCGCGAGGGTTAGTTCGGGCCAGGACGGACCCAGGTTGCGCACCACGCTCGCGGTGATCGGCGGCAGGATCGCACCTTCGATGCCGAGTCGGCGGCCGTGCCGGATCGCGCGTCGCATCAGCCGGCGCAGGACGTACCCCGTGCCCTCCTTGCCCGGCCGGATGCCGTCCGCGAGCAGGAACGCGATCGCCCGCGCGTGGTCGGTGACCACCTCGAACGAGACCCGGTCGGGGTTCTCGCGGTCGACGGGGGAGTAGCCCCGACCCGCCGACTCCTCGACCGTCGCGAGCGTGGGCCGCAGCAGGTCGGTCTCGACCGCGCCGGCCACGTCCTGGAGGATCGCCGCGAGGCGGTCCAGCCCGAGCCCCGTGTCGACGCCGGTGCGCGGCAGTTCGCCGAGGATGGGGAAGTCCCCGTCGGGCCCGCTCTCGCCGCGCACGCTGCGCATGAAGACCAGGCTCCACACCTCGACGAAGCGCTCCGGGTCCACCGCCGGTCCGCCGTCCGACCCGAACGACGGGCCCCGGTCGTAGGTGACGTCCGAGCACGGCCCGCACGGCCCCGGCACGCCCATCGACCAGAAGTTGTCCGCCGCGCCCATCCGTTGGATCCGCGACGACGGCACGCCCACCGCGCGCCAGATCCGCTCCGACTCGTCGTCGTCCTCGTACACGGTGATCCACAGCCGGTCGCGGGACAGGCCGAAGTGTTCGGTGAGCAGTTCGTACGCGAACGCGATCGTCTCCGGCTTGAAGTAGTCGCCGAAGGAGAAGTTGCCCAGCATCTCGAAGAAGGTCGAGTGCCGACGGGTGTACCCGATGTTGTCGACGTCGACGGTGCGGACGCACTTCTGGACCGAGGTCGCGCGGGGGAACCCGGGCTCGACGTCGCCCAGGAACCAGGGCTTGAACTGGTTCATCCCCGCGTTCGCCACGAACAGGCTCGGATCGGGCGGCAGCAGTGAACCGGACGGCACCGGGCGGTGTCCGCGCGCGGTGAAGAAATCGAGAAAGGTGGAGCGGATGTGTGGAGAGAGCATGGCGCATCGGCCTTCGCGAGAGCAGCGGGCGGTGGGGGTACACACACGCCGAGCCGGGCCGAGCCGCGCTATCGCGCCCGGTTCGCCGGCCCGACGCCGGTAGCTCGCTGCCCGTGGATCTCCATGCCCCGACGATAACGGGACGCTTCGCCGGGGTCGACGGGATATCCGTGTCGCGGGCTCGGACATCCGGGCGCGGGCGCGGCGCGGGCCCGAGGAACCCGCTTCTCGCGCCGGTCGGCATGCCCTACCGTGCCGATCATGAGCGAGCAGCGACGCAGCGAGGTCCCGCCCGGCGACGGCGGCGACCTGCGCCCGGACATGGCCGATCGACTGCGCTCCTACTGGGGCTTCTCCGCGCAGCGGGAACGCCAGGCCGCGATCGGCCGCGCCGCGCCGCGCAAACGGCGGCACGTCGAGGTGCAGTGCGGCAAGTGCGGCTCGACCAAGGTGAGTACCGACATCGTCGGCGACTACGTCTGCGGTTCGTGCGCCGCGCGCTGGCGACCGCCGACCGCCGCGGACGGGCCGACCTGTCCCGAGTGCGGCTCGGGCAAGGTGTCCTCGATGCCGTACGGGGACCGCAAGTGTCGGGACTGCGATCACCAATGGCGACCCAGCTGACCTGCGGTTTCGCCGGTACGCTCTTGTTTTGTCGAGCGGTTGCCGATACCCACCGAACCCACGAGAGCACAACGATCCACGTGGGAGGCAGCGCATGGCAGGACGTCTTCGGGACCACGTCGCGGTGATCACCGGCTCGGGCGCCGGCATCGGGCGCGGGATCGCCCGGCGGTTCGCGGCCGAGGGGTGTCGGATCCTGGTCAACGACATCCGTGGCGAGGCGGCGGAGCGGGTGGCCGCCGAGATCACCGACGCGTTCGGCGTCGAGACGCTGGCGGTGGCCGCCGACGTCACGGTCAAGGCCGAGGCGGTCGGGCTGGTCGAGGCCGCGCTGTCCCGGTGGGGACGCCTCGACACGCTGGTCAACAACGCGTGGGGCGGCGGTCGGATCAACCGGATCGAGAACAAGACCGACGAACAGTTCCGACACGGCCTGGACATGGCGATGTGGGCCGGGTGGTGGACGATGCGCGCGGCGTTCGAGCCGATGCGGGACGCGGGCGGTGGCAGCGTGATCAACATCGCCAGCCTGAACGGGGTCAACGCGCACCGCTTCACCGCCGAGTACAACGTCGGCAAGGAGGCGCTGCGCGCGCTGACCCGCTCGGCCGCGCGGGAGTGGGCGCCGCACCAGATCCGGGCCAACGTGATCTGCCCCGGGGCCAGGACCGAGGCGTTCGAGGCGTACGCGAAGGCGAACCCGGAGGCCGCCGCGGCCGCCGAGGCGCTGAATCCGATGGGGCGGATGGGCGACCCGGAGACCGACATCGGCGGCGCCGCGCTGTTCCTGGCGAGCGACGACTCGCGCTACGTGACCGGCAACACCCTGTTCGTGGGCGGCGGGACGCACATCAACGGGTCGACGTGGGCGCCTACGCCGGAGGAGGACCGGGTCGGGTGAATGTCCGGAATGGTGAGTGAATGTGGGTTGTTGCGGCGGAATTTCCGTGATGCGCGCCACTCTTGCGAGTAATCGTCAAACTGACGAGTAATCGTGTTATGCTGACGACATGGACACCGCGACCACGGCATTGCTGACGGATCACTACGAGCTGACGATGCTCGAAGCCGCACTGCGCAGCGGTGCGGCGCACCGTCGTTCGGTGTTCGAGGTCTTCGCCCGCCGGCTGCCGGACGGCCGCCGCTACGGCGTGACCGCCGGCACCGGGCGACTTCTCGACGCCATCGAGAACTTCCGCTTCGACGACGAGACGCTGACCTTCCTCGACGAGGCCGGCGTGGTCGGCCGGGCGACGCTGGACTGGCTGGCCGGCTACCGCTTCACCGGCAATGTGTGGGGCTACGCCGAGGGCGAGTGCTGGTTCCCCGGCTCGCCGCTGGTGGTGGTCGAGGGCAGCTTCGCCGAGGCGGTGGTGCTGGAGACGCTGATCCTGTCGATCCTCAACCACGACGCCGCGGTCGCCGCCGCCGCGTCGCGGATGACCTCGGCGGCGGCCGGGCGGCCGTGCATCGAGATGGGCTCGCGCCGCACCCACGAGGAGGCCGCGGTGGCCGCCGCGCGCGCCGCGTACATCAGCGGTTTCGCGAGCACGTCCAACCTGCGGGCGGGGCAGCGGTACGGGATTCCGACCCGGGGCACCAGCGCGCACGCCTTCACGCTGTTGCACGACGACGAGCGCGAGGCGTTCGCGGCGCAGGTGGCCGCGCTCGGGGCGGACACCACGCTCCTGGTGGACACCTACGACGTGGCGACCGCGGTACGGACGGCGGTCGAGGTGGCCGGGCACGAACTCGGCGCGGTCCGGCTCGACTCGGGCGACCTGCTCCTGCTCGCCCACCGGGTGCGGGCCCAGCTCGACGAACTCGGCGCGGCCAAGACCCGGATCGTGGTCACCAGCGACCTCGACGAATACGCGATCGCCTCGCTGCGGGCCGCCCCGGTGGACGCCTACGGGGTGGGCACGCAGCTGGTCACCGGCTCGGGACACCCGACCGCGTCGCTGGTGTACAAGCTGGTCGCGCGGGCGATGAGCGACGAGCCGGACGCGCCGCTGGTGCCGGTGGCCAAGAAGTCGCCGGGCAAGCCCAGCCACGGCGGCCGCAAGAGCGCGGTGCGGCGCTACGACGCGGACGGGGTGGCCGAGGCCGAGGTGCTGCGGCCGTTCCGGGCGGACGCGGAGCCGGTGCCGGGGGAGCGGGAACTGCTGGTCCCGCTGGTGCTCGGCGGGAAGATCGTGGGGCGCGAGCCGCTGTCGGCGGCGCGGGCACGGCACGAGCGTTCGCGTGAGGAACTGCCGCTTTCGGCTACGCAGCTCTCGCGCGGGGAACCGGTACTTCCGACCATTTACGAGTAGGCGCGAGCGGGTTCGTCGGTGGCGGCGGGCCGGTCACGAGGAGGCAGGTGGCGATGACCCGGGCATTGATCGTGGTGGACGTACAGAACGACTTCTGCGAGGGCGGGAGCCTCGCCGTCGCGGGCGGCGCGGCGGTGGCCGAGGCGATCCGGCACCACGTGGCGGCCAACGCGGCCGAGCAGCCGCCGGACCCGGTACACGCGGAGACGCCGGCGTATGCGCACATCGTGGCCACGCGGGACCACCACGTGGATCCCGGGGCGCACTTCTCGGCGACGCCGGACTACGCGGGGTCCTGGCCGGTGCACTGTGTGGCCGGGACGGAAGGGGCGCTCTTCCACCCGGCGTTCGCGTCGGCGGTCGAGTCGGGGCGGGTGGAGGAGGTCTTCTCCAAGGGCGCCCACGCCGCCGCCTACAGCGGCTTCGAGGGAGCCGCTCCGGACGGAACGTCGCTCGCCGCGTGGTTGCGGGAGCGGGGGGTCACACAGGTGGACGTGGTGGGCATCGCCACGGACCACTGCGTCCGGGCAACGGCACTCGACGCGGTGACCGAGGGCTTCGCCACGCGCGTACTCCTGTCCCTCACGGCCGGAGTGGCCCCCACGAGCACAGCGGCGGCGCTCACCGACCTGCGGCGCGCCGGCGTGGAACTGGTGGGCGAGCCGACGACGGGCTGAGGACGGGGGCACCGTCGGCCTCAAACGCCGGCCGGGCTGTTTGGCCTCAAGCGCCGGCCGGTCTGAGTGGCTTGGCTTCGGGGCGCGAGGCGGGTCTTGCGCCTCGGTCGGGTCAGGGCTGGCTGGGCCTGACTTGAGCGAGCCAGGTTGCGGTTGTGGTTTGTGGTTGTGGTTGTGGTTGCGGTTGGGGGTGCCGGTGCGGGGTTGGTCCGACGCGTGGGGCGGGCCGCCGCCGGCGTGGGGGCTCCGAGACTCGGGCTTGCCGGCGAGGCGGGTGTGTTGGTCGGCGAAAACCGGCCAACAGTGGCGGGCGGGGAGGGCGGTCGGGTCGAGTCCTG
>NZ_BIFH01000057.1:0-544 GCF_003967355.1 Embleya hyalina
GGGGGCCGGGGCGTTTCGGGGGCGTGGGGGGCGGGAGCTCACGTAACCGGACGGTGTGGGGTGCCGTTGCCCCGGCGTGAGGGAAAACCGCAGGTCAGCGCGGGGCGCGGGGCGTTTCGGGCACCTCGGGATCCGGATTCGGCTCCCACTGGGCACATTCGGTCTCCTCGACGACCTCTGCAAGGTCACGGCGCCCCAAGTCGGCGGCAATCGGGCAGTTCCGGTCCCGCTCCGGCGCCGTGGGGGCCGGAGCACACGAAACCGGCACTCGACACCCGACTTTCCACCCCGACCCCACAAAACCGCAGGTCACCGAAGCCCGAAGCCCACAACCACCCACCGCGATCCGGATTCGAACCCCAGCCCCCTCCAAACGCCCCCGAAACGCCCCGACCCACTCGGAAAGGCACCCCCGGGAACCCAACCCGAGCGCCCACCCCGTCCGCCGCTGCAGGCCGCTTTTCAGTGAGCAACACGCCCGCCTCGCCGAAAGCCCAGTCTCGGAGCCCCGCGCCGGCAGCGGCCCACCACCGACTCGGACAGG
>NZ_BIFH01000057.1:1136-53390 GCF_003967355.1 Embleya hyalina
GGTGAGCAACACGGCCGTCTCACCGCAAGCCCGGAGTCTCGGAACCCCGCACGCCGCCGCCGGCCCACCCCGCGACCCGGACCAGCCCCGCACCGGCCACCCGCAACCCAAAGCCCAACGCCCGCCGAAAAAGACCCGACCCACCCGGAAACGCACGCCCGGCGAACCCGACCCGACCGCCCACCCCGCCCGCCGCTGCAGGCCGCTTTTCAGTGAGCGACGCGCCCGTCTCGCCGAAAGCCCCCGCCCCGGAGCCCCGCACGCCGCCGGCGGCCCACCCCACGACCCTGGCCGGCCCCGCTCCACCCCTCCCTCCCGCCCCCGTGCCAACCGTTCGCCTCCCTTGAATAGTTCACCAGGTTAAGTTACAACACGTAACGTAAATCCACAGGGGCGCTGGCAATCCGGCACAGGTAATCCGGCACAAGTGATAGGGAGAAGGCCCATGGCCGATCTGCTCGTACGCGGAGGCACTGTCGTCGACGGGACCGGAGCGCCTCCTACCCCCGCCGACGTGCGGATCAGGGGCGGCGTGATCGTCGAGGTCGGGCCCGGGCTGGTCCCGGTCGGGAACGGTGAGCGGGTCGTCGAGGCGGACGGGGCCTATGTCGCCCCCGGGTTCATCGAGGCGCATACGCACGTCGACGGGGCCATGTGGTGGAACCCGGATCTGGATCCGCTGCCCGCCTACGGCACCACCACCGTCGTGTTCGGCAACTGCGGGATGTCGGTGGCGCCGTTGCGGGAGAGTGCACGTGGGCCCGTGCTCGATCTGTTCTGCTTCCTGGAGGACCTTCCGCTCTCCGCCTTCCAGGACAAGGTGCCGTGGACGTGGGAGCGCTGGCCGGAGTACCGCCGCGCGGTCGAGGGGCAGGCGGTATCGGTCAACGTGGCCGGGTTCGTCGGGCATCTGACCCTGCGCACCACGGTGATGGGCGCGGAGGCGTCCTGGGCGCGTGCGGCGACCGCCGAGGAGATCGCCGAGATGGCCGCGCTGCTTGACGAGTCGTTGACTCATGGAGCTATCGGCTTGTCGACCAATGTCTTCGACAAGGACCGCTACCTCGAGCCCGTGCCCACGCGGCTCGCCGAGGACGCCGAGTTCGAGGCGCTGGCCGACGTACTCGCCCGGCACCCCGGGGCCACCCTCCAACTGATCACCCGGTTCAACGAACCGGACAACATCGACGCCGACGTGGAGCGCTTCGCCCGCATCTGCAAGCCGCGCGGGATCCGGGCCCAGTGGACCGCCATCCCGTCCACCGTTCGGGAGGACTACCTGCGCGAACAGACCATCGCGCTGCACCGCAGGCTGCGCGCCGAGGGCGTCGACTTCTGGCCCAACGTGCCGCACAAACCGCTGGAGCCGTTCTTCAATTTCGAGCGTGCGCTCACCTTCCAGCGGGTCGCCGCGTGGAACCACTGGATCAACGGTCCGGCCGAGACCAAGCTCGCCACCCTGGCCGATCCGCAGTGGCGGGCCCAGGCCCGCGAGGACTGGGACAACCGGGTCTCGTCGTCGACATCTCGACTGGATCGTCCCGAGTCGCTGATCCTGGCCATCTCGGAGACCGGGCACGGCCCGCTGGGCATCTCGCTCAAGGAGTACGCCGACCGGGAGGGGCTGCACATCTCCGACGCGCTGGCCACCTGGATCGGCCACAACGGGATCCTGTCCTGCCTGCGCGGCATCCCGGACGCGTTCGACGAGCCGGTCGTGGCCGGCCTGTTCGCCGAGCCGCACACGCTGACCAACATCAACGACTCCGGCGCGCACCTGCAACTGTTCTGCGGTTCCGGCGAGAACGTCTACCTGCTCACCCGCTACGTGCGCGACACCGGCCTGCTGAGCGTCGAGCAGGCGGTGCACAACCTCACCGGCAAGCTCGCCGGCTTCTTCGGCCTGGGCGACCGGGGCGTGATCGCCCCCGGCCTGGCCGGCGACCTCGTGGTGTTCGCGCTCGACGAGATCGAGGTGCGGCCCGAGGAGAAGCGCTACGACAATCCGGACGGCTCGTGGCGCTTCACGCGCGGACCGGCCGGGGTACGGGCCACCATCGTGCGCGGCGTGCCCACCGTGCTCGACGCCGAGCCCACCGGGGAGCGGCCGGGCACGATGGTCGGACTTGTCTCGTTGCCCGACTGACGGAACGTCACATAACTCCCCTTACCCTTGGAACACGGCGGCGGGTCACCGATCCTCCGCCGTGTCACGGTTTTGTGACGATCCGGCCTGGCCTTCACCATGGGGCAGGCGCCACAGGGACGCTACGGCCAACGTGATCGATGCCACGGACCGCGTACGGGGAGCGGGACCCGGGGCCTCTTCACAGCGGGCATGCGCGGAGGGCAACCTTGTGGATACGGGCAACCGGTTCCACGACCGAAAATGGCTCGATCAGCGTCCGAAATACGCTGGTTTGGGCAATGTCGGTACGTCGTGAGCAATCACCGCCGGAAGCGCGATGGCCCTCCGTCTAGGTAGCATCCGCCGAGTGCCGCCCGTTACCGACGGGCACGCCCCCCGACAAAGGTTCTCGATGAGTGACGATTCCCCCTCGCCGGCTTCGGCGGGGTTCGTGCCGACGCAACGGCCGCGCCTGGCCAAGGGAGCTTCTCCCTGGCTGGTGCCGACGGCCGTGACCGGCGCGTTGACCGGTTTGGCCGCACTGCGCAACCGGCGCTGGGCCCTCGCGGCCGTGCCGACGCTGGCGCTCACCGGTGGCATGCTGTGGTTCTTCCGTGACCCGGAGCGCGTCATCGGCGACGGCGTGATCGCCTCGGCCGACGGCGTGGTCCAGAGCATCGACCCCTGGCCCGACGGCCGCACCCGGGTCGCGACGTTCATGAGCCCGTTGAACGTGCACGTGAACCGTGCGCCGCTCGACGGCGTCGTGAAGTCCGTGGAGCACAAGGCCGGCGGATTCGTTCCGGCGTTCAACAAGGAAAGCGAACACAACGAGCGCGTTGTGTGGATCTTCGACACCGCGATCGGCGACGTGGAGCTGGTGCAGATCGCCGGCACCGTCGCACGGCGCATCGTGCCGTACCTGGAGCCGGGTACCGAGGTCGCCCGCGGCGACCGCATCGGCCTGATCCGGTTCGGCTCGCGCGTGGACGTGTACCTGCCGCCGGGCGTCGAGCCCGCGGTGACCGTGGGACAACGGACGACGGCGGGAGAGACACGTCTTGACCGGGACTGACTACGACGATACGGCCGACCTGGATGTCGCCGAGCTGAACATCCTGGGCACCCCGGTCGAGGACGATCCGCAGGCGTGCCTGTCCTCGCGGATCTCGGTCGCCGACGTGCTCACGCTGGGCAACGCGGCCTGCGGGTTCATGGCGATCTACTTCCTCGCCTGCTCGGTGATGGCGCAGCGCGGCGGCGACGTCGGCGTCTCGGCCGAGCGCGGCATGGCGGCGGCCGTCGTGCTGATGCTGGTCGGCGCGTTGTGCGACCTGTGTGACGGCATGGTCGCCCGCAAGCTGCGGATGTCCTCGCTCGGCGCGCAGCTGGACAACCTCGCGGACGTGATCACCTTCGGTGTCGCGCCGGCGTTCTTCGTGGTCACCTGGGCCGCCGTGCCGGTGAACGCGGGCCAGGCGCCGGCCGCGGTACTGGTGGCGCTGTCGGTACTGATCGCCGGTGTCCTGCGGCTGGCCAGATTCGCGACCACGCCGGGACGCCCGGGGGTGTTCCAGGGCATGCCCATCCCGATGGGCGCGATGACGGTCGTCTCGATCGTGCTGCTCGACCTGCCGTTCACGCCGGCCGCGGTGCTGATCGTGGCCGTGTCCGGGCTGATGGTCAGTCGGATCGAGTACCCCAAGCCGCAGGGCAACATGGCGATCCTGGTCATGGCCGGGATCGGGCTGAGCATGAGCTGCCTGATCGCCTGGGCGGCCGACGCGCCGGGCAGCGAGTGGATGCTCAACATGGGCGCGACCACCCAGGTCACCCTGGCCCTGCTCGTGCCCGCGATGGCGATGGCCCGCAAGGGCGTGGAGCGCATCGGCCTGCGGATGATCCGCTAGCACCCGCACCACCGCTTCGGACGCCGTCACCCCTCGGGGTGGCGGCGTCCGGCGTTTCCGGGCCCGGAGCCCGGCCACCGGGGCCCGGCCCACCCCTACCGCAACCGGTGCGCCAGCCCCGTGAACCGTTTGCCCGCCGACACCGTCCGCACCGCCTGGCCGAGCGCGCGCCGCGAGCCGACCAGGACCACCAGGCGCTTGGCGCGGGTGATCGCGGTATAGAGCAGATTGCGCTGGAGCATCATCCAGGCGCCCGTGGTCACCGGCACCACCACCGCCGGATACTCGCTGCCCTGGGAGCGGTGGATGGTCACCGCGTACGCGTGCGACAGCTCGTCGAGTTCGGCGAAGTCGTAGTCGACCTCCTCGTCCTCCTCGGTGCGCACCACCAGCTTCTGCTCTTCGGGGGACAGCGCGATCACCACCCCGCCGGTGCCGTTGAAGACGCCGTTGGCGCCCTTGTCGTAGTTGTTGCGGATCTGGGTGACCTTGTCGCCGACCCGGAAGACGCGCCCGCCGAACCGCTTCTCCGGCAGGCCCTCGCGCGAGGGGGTGAGCGCCTGCTGGAGCAGCAGGTTGAGCGCGCCGGCGCCGGCGGGGCCGCGGTGCATCGGGGCGAGCACCTGGATGTCGCGGCGCGGGTCCAGACCGAACTTGCGCGGGATGCGCCGGGCGACCACGTCCACGGTCAGCGTGGCCGCGTCCTCGGTCTCCTCGGCCGGGAACAGGAAGAAGTCGCTCAGCCCGTCGGTGAGCGGCGGGCGGCCGGCGTTGATCCGGTGTGCGTTGGTCACCACGCCCGACTGCTGGGCCTGGCGGAAGATCTGGGTCAACCGCACCCGGGGCACCCGCTCGGCCGCGAGCAAATCGCGGAGCACCTCGCCGGCGCCGACGCTGGGCAACTGGTCCACGTCGCCCACGAACAACACGTGCGCGCCGGCCGGTATCGCCTTGATCAGCTTGTTCGCGAGCAGCAGGTCCAGCATCGACGCCTCGTCGACCACCACGAGGTCGGCGTCGAGCGGCTTGTCCTGGTCGTAGGCCGCGTTGCCGCCGGGCTGGAGCTGCAACAGCCGGTGCACGGTGGCCGCTTCGCACCCGGTCAGCTCGGCGAGCCGCTTGGCGGCCCGGCCGGTGGGCGCGGCCAGGATCACCTTCGCGCCGCGCGCGCGGGCCAGTTCGACCACGGATCGTACGGTGAAGCTCTTGCCGCAGCCCGGGCCGCCGGTGAGCACCGCGACCTTGCCGGTCAGCGCGAGCCGTACGGCCTGCTCCTGCTCGGGCGCCAGCGCCGTGCCGGTCCGGCCGCGCAGCCAGGTCAGCGCCCGGGGCCAGTCCAGGTCGGCGAACGCGGCCAGCCGGTCCTCGCGCGCGCCCAGCAACGCGCGCACCCGCCCGGCGAGGGAGAGTTCGGCGCGGTGGAACGGCACCAGGTAGACCGCCTGGACCGGATCCCCCTGGGTGCCGGACACGGTGACCGGGCCGGGCAGTTCCTCGCAGACCACGCCCTCCTCCCCGATCAGGTCGTTCAGGCAGCGCACCACGAGGTCGGAGGGCACGTCGAGGATCTTCACCGCCTCGGCGACCAGGACGTCGGCGGGCAGGTAGCAGTGGCCGCTGTCGGAGCCCTCGGACAGCGTGTACTGCAGGCCGGCCTTGATCCGCTGCGGCGCGTCGTGCGGTATCCCGACCGCCTTGGCGATCGCGTCGGCGGTCTTGAAGCCGATCCCCCACACGTCGGCGGCGAGCCGGTAGGGCTCGGTGCGCACCACGGTGATCGACGCGTCGCCGTACTCCTTGAAGATCCGCACCGCCGGGGAGGTGGAGATGCCGATGCCCTGGAGGAAGACCATCACCTCCTTGATCGCCTTCTGCTCCTCCCACGCGGCGGCGATCAGCTTGGTGCGCTTGGGACCCAGGCCCGGGACCTGGATGAGTTGGCCGGCGTCCTCGTCGATCACGTCGAGCGAGCGCACCCCGAAGTGCTCGACGATCCGGTCGGCGGTCTTGGGGCCGATGCCCTTGATCAGCCCGGAGCCGAGATAGCGGCGGATGCCCTGCACGGTGGCCGGCAGCACGGTGCTGAACGATTCGACCTGGAACTGCTTGCCGAACTGCGGATGACTGCCCCACCGGCCGCGCATCCGGATCGACTCGCCGGGCTGCGCGCCGAGCAGCGCACCGACCACGGTGAGCAGTTCGGTGCCGCCGCGGCCGGTGTCCACCCGGGCGACGGTCCAGCCGTTCTCGTCGTTCTGGTACGTGATGCGCTCCAGCACGGCCTCGAGGACGGCCCCTCCTTCGGCCCCGGTTTCCGGGCCGGGCGGTATCCCCGGCAGCGTGCTCGTCATGCCGCCCGAGCGTAGTCAACGGGGGCGACATGAGAACTAGAACACGTTCTCTTTTTGCTTCCCGACACCATTGACTGTGTCACATATCGGCGGTACGTTCCGTGCACTCCATGCTCCGAGCCGCAAGCTCTCCGCAGATCGAAACAGATCGAAACCGTGAGGACACACGCATGCCCGTCATCAACGAGCAGGTCGAGGTCGCTGCCAGTCCCGAGGCCGTGTGGGCGAAGCTGACCGACTACAGCGTCTTCGGCGAATGGATGGTCCCGCACGTCGAGTTCCCGAACGGCGCCCCGGAGAAGCTCGAAGCCGGCGTGGCGTACGACGAGAAGATGAAGCTGATGGGCTTCCCGGCGGACATCAAGTGGACGATCAAGGACGTCGAGGCGGGCAAGTCCCTCGCGCTCGACGGCAAGGGCCCGATGGGCGTGATCATGACCGAGATCTTCATCGTCGAGGCGTCCGGCGACGGTTCGATCCTGCGGATCGAGTCCGAGGTCAAGGGCGGCGCGGTGCAGATGATGGCCGGCAAGGTCACCAAGGCCACCCAGGAGGCGCTGATCGAGTCGCTGGCCAAGTTCGCCGCGCTCGTCAAGTAACTCCCCGCACACCACGCACGACGACCACCCGCCCCGGACACGCACCCGGGCGGGTGGTCGTCGTGCGTCCTGGGTCGCGCCCGCTCGCGGCGCCCGCCTGGAACAATGGCGGTCCGTCGTCGATCGCCGCACCCCCGGAGGAACCTGACGTGCCGTCAACTTCCGCCCACTTCCCGTGGGCCCTGCACCGGACCAGGCTCGCCAACGGTCTGCGTGTGGTGGTCTGCCCCGACACCACGGTGCCGCTCGCCGCGGTCAACCTCTGGTACGACGTGGGTTCGCGGCACGAGGTGGAGGGCAAGCACGGCTTCGCCCACCTCTTCGAGCACCTGATGTTCGAGGGCTCGGCACACGTCGACAAGGGCGGCCACTTCGCCGCCGTCGAGGGCTGCGGCGGCGACGGCATCAACGCCTCGACCAACCCGGACCGGACCAACTACTACCAGACGGTGCCCTCGGGCCGGCTCGACCTCGCGCTGTGGCTGGAGGCCGACCGGATGGGCTCGCTCGCGCTGACCCAGGAGACCCTGGACAACCAGCGCGAGGTGGTCAAGAACGAGCGCCGGCAGCGCTACGACAACGTGCCGTACGGGACCTGGAGCGAGGAGATGACGGCCCTCGCCTACCCGGCGGGCCACCCCTACGCGACGTCCACGATCGGTTCGATGGAGGAGTTGGACAGCGCCGAACTGGCCGACTTCACCGCCTTCCACGAGACCTACTACGCGCCGGACAACGCGGTGCTGACCGTGGTCGGGGACGTCGATCCGGAGCGGGTGGTCGCGCTCGCCGAACGCTACTTCGGCGGGATCGCCCCGCGCGGCTCCTTCCCGCAGCCCTCCCCCGACCCGCTGCCCGCCCGCTTCGGCGCCGGGCGGCACGTGACGGTGTATCGGGACGTACCCACACCGCGCCTGTTCCTGTGCCACCGGGCACCGCGCTTCGGCACCCCGGACGGGCCCGCCTCGACCGTGCTCGCGGCGGTCGTCGGGCGCGGCCGGGGCAGCCGGCTGTACCGCGAACTGGTCACCGCCCGCAACCTGGCCCAGTCCACCGGCGCGTTCCTGTCCGCGTGGGGCTACCTCAACCACGAGTCGGTCCTGATGGGCTCGTGCGCGCCGAGCGAGGGCACCGACCCCGGCGAACTCCTCGACGCGTATGTCGCGGTGTGCGACCGGGTGGCGGACGAGGGGGTGACCGAGGCCGAACTCGACCGGGTCCGGGCGATGCTCGCCGGCGACTGGCTGCGCGAGTTGTCCACCGCCGGCGGCCGGGCCGACGCGATCGGCCGCTTCACCACACGATTCGGCGACGCCGAGTCGATCCGCGACCACCTCGACCACCTGCTCGCGGTCACCACCGACGACGTGCGCCGCGTCGCCCGCGAGATCCTGCACGCGGACAACCGCATCGTGCTGGAGTTCCTGCCCGAGGCCGCCGAGGCGGGCGCCGGGATCGACACGGACGAGCCGGAGGCCGCCGCATGAGCGCACACGTCGGGACCCGACACACCCTGGTCGCCGAGCGGCCCACCGGCACCGAGCCGCGCCCGTACCGCTTCCCCGAGGTCCGCCGGGTCACCGTGGCCGGCGGCGAGGTGGTCGGCGCGCACCTGCCCGGACACCGCCTGGCCTGGGCCAAGTCGGTCATGGAGAGCGGCGCGCTGCACGAACCGGTCGGCCTGGACGGGCTGGCCCGGATCACCTGCTCACTGCTCGACGAGGGCAGCCTGGACCGCGACGCCGACGCGTTCGGCCTGGCCGTC
Source organism: Embleya hyalina (assembly GCF_003967355.1). Lineage (GTDB taxonomy): Bacteria > Actinomycetota > Actinomycetes > Streptomycetales > Streptomycetaceae > Embleya > Embleya hyalina. The sequence continues at coordinate 9,890 of NZ_BIFH01000057.1, forward strand.
GAGGCGCTGGGCGCGCAGTGGCGGATCGCCTGCGGGTGGGAGACCCAGGAGGTGGGCGTCGACCTGCCCGCCGACCGGCTCACCGCGGGCCTGGACCTGGTCGCCGAGGCGATCCGCCGCCCGGCCTTCACCGACGCCGACGTCGAGCGTTTCCTCGCCGACCACGTGCGCTCCCTGAAGACCGCCTGGGCGCAGCCCGGTACCCGCGCCCAACTCGCCTTCCGGCAGGCCCTGTTCGGGCCGGGACACCGGCTCGGCGGGGTGCTCGGCGGCACCCCGGACACCGCCGCCGCGCTGACCGCGGACGCGATCCGGGCCTTCCACGCGGACCGGATGACCGCGCCCGGCACCCTGGCGGTGGTCGGCGACCTGGACACGATCGACCTGGAGGCGCTGGGCACGATCGCCTTCACGGGCGCGACCGGCACCGGACGCCCCGCCGAACTCGCCGAGTTCACCGGTGCGCCCTCGACCCGGCAGGCGATCGTGGTGGACCGCCCCGGCGCGGTGCAGTCCGTGTTGCGGATCGGGCACACCGCGGCACCGCGCTCGACTCCGGACCTGATCGCCGTCGAGTTGTGCGCCGAGGTGCTGGGCGGCAGCTTCGGCTCCCGGCTCAACCACCTGCTGCGCGAGGTCAAGGGCTACACCTACGGCGCGCACGCGAGCTTCGGACACGGTCGCCGCTCGGGCTCGTTCACGATGTCCGCCGCGGTGCACACCGAGGTCACCGCGGCGGCGGTGGTGGACACGATCGCCGAGATCCGCCGCATGCACTCCGACGGGGTCACCGCCGACGAACTCGCCGCGACGCGGGCCCACGCGCTCGGCAGCATGCCGATCAATCTGCAGACGCCGGGCGGCATCGGCGGCAGGTTGATCGAGGCGATCGTGCACGGCCTTCCGGACGACCATGTGACGCGTGAGTACGCGGAGATCGGGTCCACGGACCGGGCCGCGGTCTCTCGTGCGGCGGCGACCCATCTGCGGCCCGACGAGCTTGCCGTCGTGGTCGAGGGCGACGCCTCGCGGGTGGTCCCGGACCTGGAGGCGGCCGGGTTCGAGGTGGTGCGCTCCGAGGTGTGACGCCGGGTTTTCAGGGGGCTCGGCCGAGCGGGACCCTCGGTCAGGTGGGGGCGTCGGCCAGGTACACCTGGCGGTAGCCGCTCCATACCGCCGGGCCCAGGTCCTGTGGCACGTGCGGGGGGAGCGGCCACATCGGGCCGCTCACCTCGCACAGCAGCACGTGCAGACCGCTGCCCGCGTCGAACCAGCGCAGACCCACCGCGCCCGGTGAGCGCAGGAGTTCGGCCACCGCCTCCTCGTGCAACCAGCGGCCCATCGCGGTGCCGGAGCCGTGCGCGGTCAGGTGCAGCACCTTGTCGCCGGCCGGGAACAGCCGGCTCGCCGACACGTTGGGCCAGCGCCGCACCTCGCGGCAGTCCAGCCGGGACGAGGTGATCGCGCCGATCAGTTCGGGCGGCAGCGGGGTGCGGGCGGTGTCGTGTACGTCGTCGCCGGCGGCGGCGAGCACACCCACGTGCTTGAGGTCGTACACGGTCAGATACCGCGCGGCCGGCGGCCCGACCTCGGCCTCACCGTTGGTGAACGCGCCGCACAGCACGAAGCGGCGGGCGCGCCGAAAGCCGGGCACCTTGAGCAGGTCGTCGTGGTGTCGATCGCACCAAGGGGAAAACGTTCCGTCCAAGGCCTCGGGAAGATCCGATCGCAGGTGCAACAGCCCCGCACCCGTGGGGAATCCGTCCAGCTCGAGTCGCGGTATCGCGGCCTGGTCGGACATCGTGTGCGCCTCCCCCGACTCCCTCGCGCCCGGCTGTCCCTGGCGCAGGCGGGAACTGACGGAGGGTCATGGTTTTGTTACCCACCGGTCGCCGAAAGCATGTCCTCCTTGCCGAACATCCGCGCGGTCTCGCGCGCGCTCGGCGTGCCCGCGTCCGGGTCGGCGCCGGCCGCCAACAGCGCCGCCGCCACCTCCGGCTCGTTCTTGAACACCGCGCCCGCGAGCGGCGTCTGGCCGCGGTCGTTGGCCCGGTCCGGATCCGCGCCGCGGTCCAGCAACGCGCGTACCGCGTCGGCGTGTCCGTGGTACGCGGCGAGCATCACCAGCGTGTCGCCCCGGTCGTTGGCCAGGTTCGCCGGCAACCCGCCGTCCACGTAGCCGGCCAGCGTCTCGGCGTCGCCGACCCGGGCCGCCTCGAACATCCGCCCGGCCAATTCCTCGATGGCGCGCTCGTCCGCCGCGGACGGCGACTCCGACCCCGACTCGGGCTGTTGCTCGCTCATGACGACCTCCGTGCGCGTGACGGCCCGCACGGCGCGGGCCGGGCCGCCGTGCGACCCGATCCGAACCTATCGGGTGGCGCGCCGCGCGAGCCGTCCCACCCGCGTGGACACGCGTGTGAGAATCGGTCCACGCCCGGCCCCGGGCCCCGGATCCGAAGGAGGCGGCTCTTGCGCCGGCAACGCCATCAGCACCATCCGGACCTCGACGCGTACTTCGCCCGGATCGGCTGGTCCGGTGAGCGGGCGCCGACGTGGGCGACACTGCGTTCGCTGCATCTGGCGCACGTCGTCGGCATCCCGTTCGAGAACGTCGAGGTCGTCATGGGCGGCGTACCCTCGCTGGAGCCGGCCGACCTGGAGGACAAGCTGGTCCGGCAGGGCCGCGGCGGTTATTGCTTCGAGCACAACCTGCTGTTCGCGGGCGTGTTGGAGGCCCTGGGCTTCGAGGTGACCCGGCTGGCCGCGCGGGTGCGGATGGGCTCCGACGCGGTCCGCCCGCTGACCCACATACTGCTCGCGGTCGAGGTGCCCGGCGAGGCGCACCCCTACATCGCCGACGTCGGCTTCGGCAGCGGCGGCCTGTTGGAGCCGCTGCCGTTGCTGCCGGGGGTGTCCAGCCCGCAGGGCGCGTGGCGCTACCGGCTGGTGCGCGAGCACGACCTGTGGCTGCTGCAGACCGTGTACGGCGACGACGGGTGGTTCACCGTCTACGAGTTCACGCTCCAGCGCCGGGAGTTGGTCGACTACGAGGTGGCGAACTGGTACGTCGCCACCCATCCCGGCTCCCCGTTCCGGCACACCCTGCGGGTGCAGCGCAGCGGGCCGCACGAGCGCGCCTACGTGGTGGACCGGCTGCTGACCGTGGTGCGCAGCGACGGCTCCACCGAGGAGCGCCGGCTCGCGGACGATCACGAGGTGCTGCGACTCCTGGTCCGCGACTTCGGGCTGCTGCTGCCCTGGGACACGGCCTTCCCCGAACCGCCCGAGCGCCCGGAACGACCCGAGGAGAATTGACCGATGTCCTTCGACAAGCAGGTGCGCGTCACCCCGGAGCTGTACGACTACGTCCTGGACCACTCCCTGGCGCCCGACCCGGCGCAGCGCACGGTGATCGAACGCACCAGGGGCATGGGCGGGTTGGCCCAGTTGCAGGTGCCCGCCGAGCAGGGCGCGCTGTTGACGCTGCTCTCCGGTGTGGTCCGGCCGCGGGTCGCGGTCGAGGTCGGCACCTTCACCGGATACTCGGCGCTGTGCATCGCCAAGGGGTTGGCCGCGGACGGCCGGCTGCTGTGTTGCGACGTGTCCGAGGAGTGGACCGAGATCGCCCGCGAGACGTGGCGGGAGGCGGGCGTGGCCGATCGCATCGACCTGCGGATCGCACCGGCCCTGGAGACGCTGGACGCGCTGCCCTCGCATCCGCACATCGATCTGGCGTTCATCGACGCGAACAAGGACGGCTACATCTCCTACTGGGAGGCGCTGGTCCCGCGGATGCGGCCGAACGGTCTGCTGATCGCGGACAACGTGCTCTACGACGGGCAGGTGCTCGCGCCGAACGGCGACCCGACGCCGGCGGCGGTGCACGCGTTCAACGAGCACGTGAAGGCCGACCGTCGGGTGGAGCCGGTGATGTTGCCGGTCGCGGACGGGATCACGCTGGCCCGGGTGAAGGCGCTCGACGAGGACTGACCCGTCCCTGGCGCACGCCGGGCACCGGCCCGGCGTGCCGACGCCGCGGTGCCGGACGGATCGGGCCCGATCCGTCCGGCACCGTGCGCCCGGCCCGGCTCAGCCCGGGTCGCCGCCGAGCACCTTGCGCAGCCGCCGTGCCTCCACCACGGCCCGGGACGAGCCCTTGCGGTCGGCGAGTTCGGCCAGGCCGGGGATGGACACCCCCCGCGCGCCCGAGCCGGCCGCGGTCTCCGCGGCGAGCGCGAGCACGTCGCCGAGCCCGGTGGCCTTGGTCCCGGCCAGCAGGTCCGGCAGGAAGCCGCTCAGCGTGCCCCACACGGTGCCCGTCGCGCCCGCCCGGGCCGCGTCGCGCAGCGAGGCGACCACGCGGGTGGTCTTGAGCCCGCGTGTGCGTACCGCCTCGCCCAGATCGCGGCCCAGCGCCGCGGTGTCCCACGCGTCGTCCCGGGCGCTCAACGTCACGAACGCGTCCACCGCGCCGGTGCGGTCCTCGGCGGCCTGCGCGCCCAGCGCGTAGGCCATGGCCAACGACATGCCCGGCCCCAGCGGACCGAACGACTCGGCCAGCGCCGGCAGCACCTCCGCGCCCCGGCTCGTGCCGTCGATGCCGCGTTGGGTACAGATCGCCAGGTGCGCCGCGATCACGTCCCGGTCCCGGGGCAGCAGCAGCGGCCAGCAGTGCAGGTCGGGCCCGGAGTCCTCGGACCAGGCCGAGCTGCGGGCGGTGGCGCCCGGGTCGGCCAGGCCGTACACGGCGCGCGCGGTCTCCGGCACGGTGTCCGGGTCGCCGGGGACCACCGTGGCCAGGGGCCCGTCGCTGTGTACCCATCCGCCCTTCGGCGCGGAGTACGCGCGGTGGATCCGGTCGAATCGACCGCGTCCGACCAGCGCGGGCGCCGGGCCGCCGGCCGCCATCGTCCGGGCCACCCGCAGACCCGCCGGCGAGGCGAGTCGGTGGGCGCGGGCGATCGACGCGGGGTCGAGGTCGAACGGCAGCCGCAGCAGTGCCTGGTCGACGTCGCGCCGCCAGGGACTGTGCCCGGACGCCTCCCACGTCTCCAGGCCGGCCACCAGCGCCTCGGGATCCACGAAACCGCTCGCGTCGGCGATCTCGGCCAGGTAGGGGCCGGAGTGCGGCACTCGCAGCCGGGTGCCCACCTCGTACAACCGGGCGAGCAGGAAACGTTGGGGCGGGGCGATCCGCTCGATGTCGCGCTTCTCGCCGGGGATCAGGTCGTGCTCGGCCGCGTCGCCCTTGCCGAACAGGCTGCGGAACCAGCCCTGTCGGCCGCCGTGGCCGGTGGCGGCGGCCACCATGGCGCCGACCGCGCCCCGGACCTGCTGGGCGAACCAGTCCTGGTGCACGATGTGCCCGTGCTGCTCGGTGAGCGGGAGCAGCGCGGTGTGCAACGCCTGGCGGTCCCGGGCGTGTTCGCGCAGCAGGGCGGCCACGATCCGCTCCACCGCCAGCGGGTCGGTCGCCTGGCCGTGTGGGTTGACCCACGGGTTGGGGGTGCTCCCGAAGAACACCGCCAGTTCCTCGACCAGTTCGGCCATCGAGGCGATCGGCGGCGGCAGCTCGCGGGCCGGCGGCGGGCCGAGCGGGATCACGAACTCCGGCTCCGGCGCCCCGCTTTCGCCGATCAGCGCGGCCGCCTCCGGGCGGATCGCGTCGCCGAGCATCGGCAGCGCGTCGCGTACCTCGGTCAGCACGAGGTCGACCTGGTCGGGGGGCAGCGCGCGGACGTGTTTGGCGATCAACGCGACGGCGCGTTCCTGGAGGTCGCCGGCGGTCGAGCCGAACGTGGTGCAGGCGGTGGCGAGCAGGGTGCCGGCGTGCGCCGGGTGCCGCTTGATCGCCGTGCCCAACCAGGTGAGTTGGGCGCGTACCAGGGTCTTCTCGGCGCGGAAGAGCACGCTGCGACTCGCCTCGGCGATCCGCTCCGGATCCAGCCGATCCGCGGCGTCCACCCGGCGCAGCGCGGCCTGGGCGAGCGCGGCCACCGGGGAGGGCGCGTCGGGCAGCAGCCGGAGGTAGCCGTCGACGCGGGCGGCTAGTTCGTCGTCGGTGGGCGCCAGCGCCTCGTGCAGGCGGATGAATCCGCGCAGTGCGCCGGGTCGTTCGCCGCGCAGCAGCCTGGACAGGCAGCCGTCCAGGACCACGTCGCGCTCGATCGTCCCGGCGTCGGCGAGCGCGGCCAGCGCGGTGTCCCAGCCCGGCCGCAGGGCGTTCGGCCCGCCGGTCGGGGTGTCCAGGTTCTGCCCGACCCCGGCGACCTCGAACAGCGCGGGCAGCAGGTCCGGGAAGTAGCGGTCGGCGGCCAGGTGCTCGGCGAGCGGGCGCCCCGAGCCGCGCCACCGGCCGCCCACCTCGAACATCCACCGCAGGACGAAGCCCGGCGTGGTCGGCGTGGGCAACCCGGCGCCGCGCACCAGGGCGTCCACGACGTGCCACTGATTGCCCCAGGGATCCAGCGGCAGCCGCGCGGCCATGCGGGTGGCGATGTCGGGTGTCCAGGCCGGGTCGCGCTCGGCGAGGATCGTGTATATCGCCTCCTGGCCGAACTTCTCGGGCCAGGTCATGTCCTCGCGCAGCAGCCACTGGGCGATGCCGGCGGGGCCGCCCAGGAGCGCGACGCCGACGTGGCGCAGCGGCCGCAGCGGGCGTACCTCGGGCCTGCCGTCGCGGCGGGTGCGGACCGCCTCCTTGTAGGCGGGCAACAGCGCGCGGCGCTCGGCCTCGGTGCGGCCCGCGAACAGCGCCACGATCGGCGCGGGGTCGTCCACGTGCCGGCCCGGGTCGTCCACGACCGCGAGCACCCGCTCCCACGTCAGGGGCTCGCGCGCGGACGCGCCGCCCGTCGGGCCGGCGCCGGTGGGGGGCGTGCCCGTGGGCCGGGTGCCGGTCGGGGTGGTGCCGGTCATCGGTTCGCCTCCTGGGCTGCGTTCTCGGTCGCGCCGCCGTTCGCGGTGCCGGTGGTGATCGCGGAGCCGGTGCTCGTGCCGCCGCCCGCGTCGGCCCCGGCCCGGCCGCGCACGATCTGCGTGGCGAGCAGATGTTTGCAGGGCCCGCGCCCGCCCCGATACTCGGCCCACCACTGACACGTGCAGCTGCCGTCCCCGGCCAACCGCAGGCCGTAGGTACGGTCCCCGCTGCGCACCGCGGCCTCCTCGCCTCCGCCGGTGAGCGTGACGGCGCCGGCCGCGACCAGGGCGTGCGCGTCGCGCAGGCGCGGGTTCATCCGCTCCACACTGCCGGTGTCGTAGGGCAGCTCGCGGTGGTAGTAGGCCGCCTCGGCGACGTCGTAGCCGATCCGGCCCGAGGTGCCCAGGCGCACCAGCGCGGCCCGCACCCGCTCGGTGTCCAGGCCCGAGCGGGCGGCCAACTCGCCGATCTCGACCCGGGGTTCCCAGGCCAGCAGGGCGGAGATCAGGTCCGCGTCCGCGCCGCTCGTCCGGGTCGCCAGGCCGGTGAGCACCGCGCCCTCGCCGGAGAAACCGCGGGCCGGGTCCGGGGACAGCGTCAACGTCAGCCGCATGCCCGGCAGTTCGACCTCCCAGGCGGACGAGACGGCCGCGCTGCGCGCCTGTACGGCGGGTCCGTATATACGGAGTGCCGACGCGTGCCGCAGCAGCCTGGTGAGCGCCTGGAGGCGATCGGGCCCGGGCAGGCACACCGCGCCCGGCACGGGGCGCGCGGTCAGCCGCAGCGAGCGCCCGGCCGGGACGGCCCACAGCGCCTGCCGGGAGCCGCGCGGCAGCGCCCGCAGGAAGCGCACCGCCTCGCCCGCGCCGACCTCGGCGCGCAGGTCGAACCCGCCCGAGATCACCTGGACTTCGGCGAAGCCGCGCAGCCAGCGCTCGGGCAGCGGCACCTTCTTCTCCACCACCGGGCCGTCGAAGGTGGTGACGGTGACGTCGTCGGGGCCGACCGCCAGGTGCAGCGGATCGGCGCCGCCGACCCGGGCCAGCGCCTCGCGCAGCGGCGCGTTGACGTCCACGTTGGTGGTGCCGGTGCCGAACATCTCGCCGTCGATGCCGGCCGGCAGCACGTCCAGGCGCGCGTGCACCCCGCAGCAGGCGGAGAACGACTCGAAGCGCAGCCGGTCCCCGTTGCCGGTGACCACCGGGTCCAGCGAACCCGGTCGCAGCGGCTGGTAGTAGCGCGCCGCCGCGACGTCGGCGACCGCGAGCAGGCCGCCGGCCGCCGCCTCGGGCGCGGTCAGGAAGCCGGAGAAGAAGCGCGGGAAGGGGGTCAGGCCGCGCGAACCGAGCCCGCCGCAGGTCTGCAGGCCGAGGGAGGGGGAGCCGTCGACGGCGCCGAGCGCGGACGGCCGCAGATAGGTGAAGGAATGTACCGGGGAGGACATGTGAAGACCGTAGACAACCCGTCCGACAGCGGGAATCGGATGTTGTCGGGTCCTCTCGGGTGGTCTCCCGGGCGGTCTCGGCCCGGGCGCCGGGGCGCTTTCGTGCCGCCTTCGGCGGTGAGTTCGGCCGAAAGGAGGCGGACCGGTTCACCCGAGTGCACGAGTGCGCCCACGTCACTCGGTCGGCGCATGATGCGACGCGTGTCACCAACCGCGCGCGTAGCGTGCGTATCGGGCCGTCGGTTCGTCGGAAACTTCCGGATTACCCGGCAGTAGAGGGGGATTCGCGGTGCCGCGGCATCGATTAGGTGGTATCACCTGTGCGAGCATGGGCGGCTGGGGCTCGGAGCCCGAACATGACAAGCCGAGTGTGCGGCACATGGTCGATCCGGGTGGGTGGTGGCACATCGTCAAGAGAGTGCTGTTGTAACCATGATCCGAGGACGCGTGGCAACGCGCCGGCATACTATGCGCTGGTCCATTCAGCCGGAGGTAGCAGATGCCCGCAACGCAGCCGGGGAGCGGCTCGACGGTTCGCCGTATTCTCCTCGGTTCCCAGCTTCGCCGTCTGCGCGAAGCGAAGGGCATTACGCGGGAGGAGGCCGGTTACGAGATCCGCGCCTCCGAATCGAAGATCAGCCGAATGGAACTGGGGCGCGTCAGCTTCAAGGAGCGAGACGTGGCTGATCTGCTGACCATGTACGGCGTGGGCGACGAGACCGAGCGGGCGGCCCTCCTGGGCCTCGCGGCGGAGGCCAACGCCCAGGGCTGGTGGCACAACTACAACGACATCCTGCCGAGTTGGTTCCAGGTCTACGTGGGCCTGGAGGAGGCCGCCTCGGTGATCCGCACCTACGAGGTGCAGTTCGTCCCCGGCCTGCTCCAGACCCCGGAGTACGCGCGGGCCGTGGTGATCGCCGGACAACCCTCGGCGTCGGCGGCCGAGGTCGACCGGCGCGTCGGTCTGCGGATGCAGCGCCAGTCGATCCTCTACCGCGACAAGCCGCCCAGGCTCTGGGTGGTGCTGGACGAGGCGGCCCTGCGTCGCCCGATCGGCGGTCGGGACGTGATGCGCGATCAGGTCCGGCATCTGATCGAGATGGCCGCCCTGCCCAACGTGACGATCCAGATCATGCCGTTCAGGTTCGGCGCGCACGCGGCCGAGGGTGGTCCGTTCCTGCTGCTGCGCTTCCCGGAGAGCGACCTCCCCGACGTGGTCTACCTGGAGCAGCTCACCAGCGCGCTCTATCTGGACAAGCGGGACGAGGTGGACGCGTACACCGAGGTGATGGACCGGTTGAGCGTGGACGGCATGCCGCCGGACAAGAGCGTGGATCTGCTCCAGCGCATCCTGAAGGAGAACTGACCGACACACCGTCGGGTACGCCCACCCGGGTGAAGCACCCCGGGCGGGTCGTCACGCCAGCAGGTTGTCGAAGTCCCCGTCCTTGACCCCGAGGATGAGCGCCTCGATCTCGGCGCGCGTATAGATCAGCGCCGGCCCGTCGGGGTGGCGCGAATTGCGGACCGCGACGTCGCCGTCCGGCAGCGCGGCCATTTCGACGCAATTTCCCTGCGAGTTGCTGCGGCGACTCTTCTGCCAGGTGACCCCGTCGAGCGCGGTCGCCGATACCCCGTTGTGCGTTGCCTGCATGACGCTTCTCCTGGACCTCTCGCCGAGCGACCCGACGGCGGTCGCCCGCCCCCCGGTTGCGGCACGTGTCGTTCCTTCGTCCCGGTCCGTCGCAATTTCTTCCAAAACCGGTCCGACTTACGCATGCACGTGCATCTGACCATGCATTTGCAGCGTACAACGGCGATGATAGCGCAGCCGGAGTTCACCCACACGGGAGGGCTCATGCATTCCTCAAGGTTTCAAAGGAAGCGTAAAAGCTGCTTAAGCCGCCGGGGACGAAACGGGCGTAAGAATGCAGAAAACCCGTCGACGGGATCGACGGGTAAACGCTTGGCGCCGTGACTCGGATACCGCCGCATTCGTTGCCGCCGGCGAATGTGAATTAAAACTCGCCGCTTCGCTGCAACACAATGTCGCCACGCAATGCGGTCCCCATATTGCGGAACGTGTGGATCAGCCGCGGATCTCGAACATGGCCCAGACGACCTTTCCGGTGCGTCGGCCCATACCGTTCAACGGGAACCAGCCCCAGGAATCACTGAAGCAGCCCACCAGATACAGCCCGCGGCCCGATTCCTCGTCCTCGCCGCCGGCCTGGGTCTCGGGCAGACTCTCGCCCGGATCCTGCACCGCGCACATGACGCGTTCGCCCTTGCGCAGAAGCGCCAGTTGGATGTTGTGCGCGACGTCCGTCGCGTCGTCGCGGCCCGCACCCAGACCGTGACACAGTGCGTTCGTGACGAGCTCGGACACGACCAGGGCGAGGTCGTCCTCGAGACAGGCGGCGCCCCAGCCGGCGAGCACCGACTGCGTGAAGTCACGGGCGGCCTTGACCGACTCGCGACGTGCGGCGAGGGCTTGTATCGCGATATCGGATGTTGGGCCCATATCCCCGGCCAGAGGCTCCATCCACTGAAACGTCGACGTCCGGAACCCTGCGGGACTCGCGACGGTCATCCGTGCCTCCGAGCGGGTACTGGTCCCCGGCCTGTTGGGAACGCCGCCAGAGGACTCGCCTCACAGAGCGTCCATGCACATGCGCGTGCACATGCACACACTTCATTATGAGGATGCCGACCCCAACTGCAAGACCGGATGCACGTGCATCGACGATTTCTGCGTCTGCACCGCGCCGATGCACGTGCATTTCGATCGACCAAGGGCCGCTTTACACCCGGTTCCCGGACATTCAGGGAACCAGTCTTTTCTTTCTTTTGGTCCTACATCAGGAATAATCCGGACAACCTAGACACACGGTTGACGGACGGTTCCGCTGTGTGGCCGTCGAGCGGTCAGACCGCCGCACCGGACGGTTGCCTCGGCGCCCCCGCGTTCGGGTCGGTGGAGCCGTTGCCGCGCCCTGTGAATTGGATCACCAGCGCGACGCCGGACAGCAGGAAGACCGCCGCGCCCGGGCCGAGCAGCAGCCACGGCATGACCGAGACCTCGGTGTCCTTGTTGGGGATGCTGTCCGCCTTGTCGAAGGTGTCGATGTTGGCGCCGATGTTCTCCACCAGGGCGTTGAACTTGGCCAGGATGCGGTCGGTCTCCGCGAGGCCCTTGCCGACCTTGGGGTACTGCGTGGCCAACTCGGCGGTGAACTGCGGGACGGGCTTGCGCAGGAGCGCGGCCATCGACGGGATGGACTTGGTCTTCATCCCGACGGCCATCTTGCCCAGCGTGTCCAGGTCGTCGTGCGCCTGCTTGTACCCGGCGTCGGTGAAGGTCGGCCGGAACGCGGTGAACATCTTCTCGGAGGCCTTGGTCTTGCCGATCACGCCGGTGGCGAGGGTGCCCACCACCATGCCGAGGCCGACCACCGCGGCGAGCGCCAGGCACACCGTGCTCACCACGGCCCGCGATCCGACGAAGGAGAACAGCAGCCCGCCGGCGCCCACCACGAGCAGCACGATGCCCGGGATCAGATAGAGATAGGTGACCGCGGTGTTCGGCGCGTCCGCGGTGGGGATGTCGTCGGCCTGGCGGAAGTTCCCGGCCTGCGCGTCCATCGTGCCCGCGAGCTTGTTGAACCGCGGCATGATCGTCGGGATCTCCTTGAGCCCCTTGCCGACCTCGGGCGCGGTGGTGCCCATCAGGTTGATCAGCGAGGGGGTGGGAATCCCGGCCTGCTGGGCGAGTCCGGGCAGCGTCTCCGCCTGGAGCTGCTCCAGCATCTCGTTCATGGTCTTCAGGTCGGTGCGGCTCTGCTCGATGGCCTGCGGCGTGAAGGCGGGCCGGAAGGCATTGGTCAGGTCGTCGACGGCCTGCGTCTTCTTCGGCAGGCCGGCGGCCAGCGGGAAGATGATCAGGGCCGCACCCAGCAAGGCGATCAACACCAGCGCCACGTGGCGGTATGCACGCACAGCGGGCTCTCCCTTCGCTTTCCGTTATTCCTCGGATCGTATGGGTGATCGGCTCGATCCCCCAGGACCCGCACGGCGGAAAGCAGCTGTTCTCGTCGGATGTCACTCGGGCAGCCGATCTTCGCAAAGAGCAACCCGCCAGTCAGCTACCGGCAAGTAATGTCATGGGATCGAGATCTCCGGCACATCGGTCACTTCGCCCCCGCGATGCCATGGAAGGGTGCGGCGACACCGGCTAGCGTGCGCCGGCCGGCTCGTGCGAGCGGTGAGGTGTGAACGGAGGTCGCCGGTGGATCTTGAACCGACGGAAGATCAAAAGGCGGTACGGAGCGCCTTTTCGGAGTTCTTCACGGACCGATGCCCGATTTCCGTGGTGCGCGCGGCCGAACCGCTCGGCTTCGCGGCCGATCTGTGGCGGCGCCTGGCCGCGATGGGCGTACCCGGAATGGCGCTGCCCGAAGATGCCGGCGGCGGTGCGAGCCGAGCCGATCTGATCCTGCTGTTGCACGAGGCCGGTCGGGTGCTGGCGCCGGTGCCGTTGAGCGCGCACCTGGCCGCGTCCCGACTGTTGCTCGACACGCCGTGGTGCGCGGGGGTCGCCGACGGCACGCTGATCGCGGCGCCGGCCCTGCGGCCGACCGTGGACGGCCTGGCCCGACTGGTGCCCGGCGGCGCGGTGGCCGATGTGGTGGTGGCGCTCGACGAGGACGAACTGGTCGCGGTACGGGGCGAGGCGCCGATGACCGCGCCGGTCAACCACGCGGCGGCGCCGCTGGCCGACCGATACGTGCGCGACGACCGGGGCGGGCGGGTGGTCCTGGCCCGGGGCGAGGACGCGGCCCGGCGACACGCCGCGCTGCGCCGGGAGTGGCAGTTGTATACGGCCGCCACACTGACCGGGCTCGCCGAGCGGGCGCTGGAGTCGGCGGTCGCGTACACGCTGGAGCGCGAACAGTTCGGCAAGCCGATCGGCGCTTTCCAGGCGGTCCAGCAGGGGCTGGCCGATCTGGTCGGGCCGCTGGACGGGATCCGGCTGCTGACCGCGCGCGCCGCGTGGTGCGCCGACGAGGGCGACCCGGCCGAGGCGGGCCGGCTCGCGGTGATGGCGTTCCTGGCCGCGACGGAGGTGGCCCGGACCACGACCTATCGCGCGGTGCACTTCCACGGCGGATACGGCGTCACCCTCGAATACGACATCCAGCTCTACTTCCGGCGCGCGCGGGGCTGGCCGCTGGTCCTGGGCGATCCGGACGAGGAGTACCGGGCGTTGGCCGACGATCTCTTCGGAGCGGTGGGAGGCGTCTGATGGACTTTCGACCCAAGGAATCGGTCGAGGAGTTCCGGCGATGGATCCGGGGCTTCGTCGCCGAACACCTGACCGAGGACATGATCGAGCGGGCCCGGCGCACCGGCACCTTCCACGACTGGGGGTTCCACCGCGCGCTGGCCGCGACCGGGGTGATCGCCGAGGGCATGGCCGGGCCCGGGCGGGCCGGGGGGCGCGACCCGTTGGAGCTGTACGTCTTCTTCGACGAACTGGGGCTGGCCGACGCGCCGTTCTACGGGCTGGCCAACACCATGCTGGTGGCGGGAGTCGTGGAGCAGATCGGCAGCGCGTTCCATCTCGCCGAGGTACTGCCCCGGTTCCATCGGGGCGAGGCGATCGCGGCGCTCGGCTACAGCGAACCCGGCTCGGGATCGGACGTCGCGGCGGCGGCCACCCGCGCGGAGCGGGTGCCCGGGGACCCGGAGGACGAGCCGGTGTGGCTGGTGAACGGGCAGAAGATGTTCACCACGCTCGTGCACGAGGCCGGCTACGTGATCCTGCTGACCCGCACCGACCCGGACGTGGCCAAACATCGCGGCCTGACCATGTTCCTGGTGCCGACCGACCTGCCCGGCATCTCCTTCCAGGCGGTGGAGACGATGGGCGGCGACCGCACCAACATCACCTACTTCGCCGACGTCCGCGTCCCCGACCGCTGGCGGCTGGGCGAGGTGCACGGCGGGTGGGACGTGATGAAGGTGGCGCTGGCCTACGAGCGGGGCGTGTTCGGCAACATGAACCAGGGCGTGTCGCTGCTGCGCCGGTTCACCCGGTGGGCGACCGAGACCGGGGCGATGGACGACACGGCGGTGCGCAAGCGGCTGGCCCGGATCGCGATCGACAACGAGATCACCGCGCTGCTGGCGCTGCGTCCGGCGCTGATCGCCAGTGCGGGCGGCCTGCCCACCACCGAGGGTTCGATCGCCAAGTTGTACGCGAGCGAGGCGTACAACCGGGCTGCCGAGGCGTGCCTGGACATGGCCGGACCCGAGGGACTATTGGGCGAGCCGGGCGACGCGTGGTTCGTCGACCACGCCGCGCGGGACGCGCCGGTGACCACGATCTACGGCGGGACCAGCGAGATCCAGCGCAACAACATCGCGGAGCACCGGCTGGGGCTGCCCCGGTCGCGATAGGTACGGCGGGACCCGCGCGCGGCGTCGCGCGGGTCCCGTGCCGCGCGGGCGGGCCGCTCCGGGGGCGCGGCGCCCGGTGTTTTACGGATATGACGGGCTCGGCGGGGGTGCCGCCGAACGGGTGGCCGGAAGCGGGCGCGCTTCATGGCAGACTTCGGCACCGTTCACACCGGTGAGCGAAACGGAGTTTCTGCCATGCGGCCGCTGCACGACGAGGACCCTTCGAGCGTTGGCGCCTACCGATTGGTGGGCCGGCTCGGCGAAGGGACCACGGCTCGGACCTATCTGGGCGCCGCGCCCGACGACGCCCCCGTCGTGGTGCGGGTGATCCGGGCCGACCTCGGGCGTGATCCCGCCTTCCGCGTCCGCTTCGGCGAAGAGGTGGACGCCGCTCGGCGGTTGCCCGGTCCGGGCACCGCCGTGGTCCTGGACGCCGACACCACCGGCCGGCAACTCTGGTACGCCACCACGCACGTGCCCGGTCCGACGCTGGCCGAGACGGTCCGTCGGCACGGTCTGCTCCCCGGTCACTCGCTGCGCACGCTGGCCGGTGAACTCGCCGCCTCGCTCGGCCTGTTGCACGCCGCCGGGCTGTACCACGGGCGGCTCGACCCCGGTGCGGTGCGGCTGGATCCGAACGGCCCCCGGCTGCCGCACGTCGGGATCGCGCACGCCTCGCTCGGCTCGTCGGTGACCGCCGACGGCGTGGTGATCGGCACCGTGCTCGACTCCCCCGGCTTTCGTTCGCCGGAGCAGGTACGGGATCTGACGGTGGGTCCGGCGAGCGACGTGTTCTCGCTCGGGTCGGTGCTGGTGTTCGCCGCGACCGGCGCGGGCCCGTTCGACCGGGGCGACGAGCGCTCGCCCGCCGATCGGGTCGCCGAGGGCGAGCCGGAACTGGGCGACGTGCCCGCCTCGTTGCGCGACCTGATCGCGGCCTGCCTGGTCAAGGACCCGGACCGGCGGCCGAGTCCGGACGAGGTGGCCCGGGTCGCGGCCGGCACCGCCGGCCCGAGCTGGCTGCCCGCGGCCACCGCGACGTGGGTGGCCGAACGGGTGGCCAACCCGTGGGAGCCACCCGAGCCGATGCCCGGCAGCGAGCCGTACGCGGCCGACACCGTACCGGCCCCGCCGCCCGGCGCGACCCCGCCGCCGGAGCCGGAGCCCACGACCACGACCGTCGCCTCCCCCGCCGCGCCGCCCGTCCCCGAGCCGGAGTCCGCGCCGCCCGCCACCCCGGCCCGGACCCACCGCGCGGCCCGGGCCGAACCCGCCGTGCCGCCGGCCGGGGGCGAACCGCCCACCCGCGCGCACCGGGCCGCCGGCTCGTCCCGGGCCAAGTCCCGCCGCGGCTTCCTCGCCGTCGCGGCCGGTGCCGCCGTCCTGGGCGGCGGCGGTGCGGCATGGGCGCTGAGCCGGGGCGGCGACAAGACGCCCAAGGCCACCCCGAAGCCGTCGGCGCCGGCGTCGAGTTCGGCGGCACGCACGCCGGGACCGGCCGTGCCCGGCACGGTCCGCGAACTCACCGTGTGGACCACGGAGAGCCTGGTGCCCGCCGCGCTGCTGGGCGAACTGGGCCTGGAGTTCGGCAAAATGGGCACCTCCGGCGCCGGGGTGCGGATCGGCAGTCGGGTGCAGCCGAAGGCCGGCTACACCCAGGCCCTCGAACAGGCGCTGCGCGCGGGTCGCGGGCCCGACGTGTTCGAACTCGACCTGCTCGCCCTGGCCCGGTTCAAGGCCGCCGACCTGGTGATGGACCTGACCCCGTTGCAGAGCCGGTTCGACGGCGGCAGCTGGTTCCCCGCCGTGCGGGCCGCGGTCACCTCGGGGGGCCGGATCATGGCGCTGCCCCTGGGCGCCGGCGTGCCCGTGGTGCTCTACGACAAGGGGCTGTTCCAGGCCGCGCAGGTGGGCGTGCCGACCGACCGGGTGACCTGGGTCGCGGACCTGGAGAAGTTGCGCCAGGCCAACGCGACCAACCCCGACTACCGCGCGCTGTACGTACCCGGCGGGGCCTGGCCGGTGTTGGCCTCGTGCGTGTGGGAGGACGACGGGACCATCGCGGTGCAGGAGGGCGACGCCTGGCGCGGCACGCTCGACCTGCCCGGATCGGTCGAGGGGGCCCGGTTCTTCCGACACCTCCAGTCGTACGCGCCGGACGCGGTCGGGGTGGGCAACGACGACCCGGCGACCACGGCCCGCGTCGCCAAGGGCGGGGTCGCCTCGGTGATCGCCGACGCCTCGCTGTACGACGCGGTGGTGACCGCGAATCCGGCGCTGCGCCCGGTGCTGGGCGCGTTCGCGATCCCCGGCCGCACGGCGGGCAAGCCGGCCGCCGTCGGGGTGCACGGCACGGTCCTGGCGGTGTCGGCCGCCAGCCTGTTCAAGGAGGCGGCGATCGACCTGCTCTCCCTGGTCGCCACCGACCGCTGGCGGGCCCGGATCGCGACGGAGGCCCGGCTGGTCCCGGTCCGCAGCGGCCTGGATCGAGCGGTGCCGTCGGACAATCCGATGATCCAGGCCGCGCTCTCCGCGCTGCCCGTGGGCGGTCGGGCGTATCCGGTCGCCCCGGGGTGGTCGGAGCGTCCGCTGGCCGAACTCTCCCGGCAGACGCTGGCGGGCACCGATCCGCTGGTGGCGGCGGCCGCCGCGAACACGATCGTGGCCCGCGAGTTCGGCGTCGACCCCACCTGACGGATCTCCCTGGCGGCAGAGATCACCGCGCGGCCTAGGGTTTGCGCAGGCATGGCATCCGGCCATGCCTGTCGCCCACTCTCGGAGGAGCCGCACCGTGTCGTCGTGGAACGAGGAACCACCCGCGTCGAGGGACGACGACCCGTCGGCCGAACCACCGCCTCGGCCCACGTACGCCCCGATGGCCGTGCCGCCGCCCCCGGGACAGCCGGCCGGACCGCCCGCGCAGCACCGGCCGGCCGGACCGCCGCCGGGGTACCCGGCCGGGCAGCGGCCCGGACCACCCCCGGCGGGTGGGGCACCGCAGCCGCCGGCCGGTCCCGCGCCCGGCTACCCGGCCGGGCCGCCTCCGCAGTACGCGGCGGGCCAGGCCCCGCGATACTCGCCGGGGCAACCTCCCGGCCAGGCACCGCAATACCCGAACCAGGCACCGCAGTACCCGGCCGGCCAGGGGGCGCAATACGCGGCCGGCGGGCCGTATCCGGGTGCACCCGCCCAGTACCCGGGCGGGCCGCAGTACCCGAACACGCCGCCGGGGAGCCGGGGTCCGCAACCCCCGCGGCCCGACGGCGGGACCTCCCGGCGCCGGGTGATCGTGGCCGGTTCGGTCGCGGCGGCCGTCGCGGCCGGCGGCGGGGTCGCGGCCTGGCTGCTCACCCGGGGCGACGACAAGAGCGCCGCCCCCTCGCCCAAGCCGAACCCGACCACCCCCGCGCCGGTACCGCCGGGGCCGCCGACCGACCCCGAACCGCCCACCACCGAGAGCGGTCCGTACACGCTCACCATGTGGCTGGACAAGCTCTACACCCCGGGCGTCGACCAGGCGAAGACCAACTCCGACCTGGCCGCCGCGCTGGTCAAGGTGGATCCACTCGGCACCGTGCGCGGTGAGGTCCAGGAGTACATCGACCAGACGAAGCTGGACACCGCGCTCGCCGCGGGCAACGGCCCCGACCTCTTCCAGGTGGACAGCCTGGGCCTGGCCCGCCGGGTCAAGCAGGGCACCCTGCTCGACCTGACCCCCTACGCGAAGCGGTTGAACGCGGACGCGTGGCATCCGGCGGCCCGGGCCGCCTGCACCGTCGACGGCAAGCTCTACGCGCTGCCGATGGACGTGTACGCCCCGGTCGTGCTGTACGACAAGCGGCTGTGCGATCCGGCCGGGTTCGTGGTGCCCACCACGCGCGACGAGTGGATCACGCAGTTGGACAAGCTCAAGCAGCACTACGCGAGCGACCCGAAGTTCGAGGCGCTGCACCTGGTCGGCCGGGCCTGGCAGACGATCGCCGCGTGCCTGTACGCGAACGGCTGCGAGATAGCGGTGCGGCAGAACGAGCGCTGGGTCGGGCGACTGAACACCGACGCGGGCCGCGCGGGCATCGCGTTCTTCCAAAAGCTCCAGTCCTATTCGAGCGCGCCGAAGAACGTCGAGGAGTACAAGGACCCGGCCGGCAACATCACCGCCGTGCTCACCGCCGGCAAGGCGGCGATGGCGATCCAGCCGGACTGGGTGGTGGCCGAACTGCTGCGCACCTCCCCCGAGACGGCCCGCAACCTGGGCGCCTTCCCGATGCCCGGGACCACCGCCGGCAAGCCCGCGACGGTCGGCGTGTGGGCCGGTGTGCTGGCCGTGTCGGCGAAGACCGGGCATCCGGTGGGGGCGACCAACCTGCTGCGGGTGATGTCCTCGTCGGTGTGGCAGGAGCGCTGGGCGAACGAGAACGAGACGGTGCCGGCGCTCGGCGGGCTGACCACCACGTCGGGCGCCGCCAACCCGGCCCGGGCCGCGACGCTGACCGCGCTCGCCCAGGGCAAGCCGTACCCGGCCGCGCCGGGCTGGACGGCGGGTCCGCTCAAGGACTTCGCCGAGAACGTGCTGGGCGGCGCCGACCCGGTGGCCGTCGGCGCGGACCAGGACGCGAAGATCGCGGGCACCTTCGTCCGTTACCAGCCCTGACCCGTACCGGATCCCACCGCTCCTCGACCGGGCGGCCGGACGCCGGCCGTCGTGTCACCCACACGGCGTAAGAAATCCTCAAGCGTAAGCCCGTCGCGGTTCCCCGCGGCGGGCTTACCGCATTACCCACCCTCCGCAATCGGACCGGCGCATACCGTCGGGTCACTTCCCCTTCGGGCGACCGGCGGTTTCCGGCTTCGGTGGTACATGTCCGGCCGATCGGTCGCTCTCCGAGCACACGAGGATGCGGTCCGTCATGTCCGGAAGTCCCGACCCCTCCCGGGCCGATCTGCTCCGCGGCAGCCTCGAGGCCGTCGCGCCCGTCGCGCACGATCTGGTCTCGCACTTCTACGCGCTGCTGTTCCTGCGCCGCCCCGACCTGCGCGCGTTGTTCCCGCCGGCCATGGACCACCAGCGCGACCGCCTCCTCGCCGCGCTGCTGCGGGTCGGCGCGGCCGGCGACGAACCGCACGAGTTGCGCCGCTATCTGCGCGGATTGGGCCGGGACCACCGCAAATACGGGGTACTGGACGAGCACTACGACGCGGTCGGCGGCGCGCTGATCGGCGCGCTGGCCCGCTACCTGGGCGAGCGCTGGACGCCCGAACTCCAGGCCGCCTGGGTGGAGGTGTACACGTGGGCGGCGGCGGTGATGATCGAGGCCGCCGCCGACGACGCCGAGGACGCGCCCGCGTGGTGGGACGCGGTGATCACCGCCCACGAGCCGCGCGGCCGGGACATCGCGGTGATCACCGTCGAGCCGGATCGCCCGCTGCCCTACCACCCCGGCCAGCACGTCACGGTGGAGACCCCCTGGTGGCCCCGGGTGTGGCGGCACTACTCGATCGCCAACGCCCCCCGCGTCGACGGCCGGCTGGAGCTGCACGTGCGCGCGGTGCCGGCGGGGTGGGTGAGCAACGCGCTGGTACACCGGGCCCGGGTCGGCGACCGGATCCGGCTCGGCCCGGCGCGCGGCGGCCTGGTGTTGCGCGGCGAGACGCTGCGCCGGACGTTGTGCGTGGCCTACGGCACCGGCCTGGCGCCGATCAAGGCGCTGGTGGAGCACATGGCGCAGCGTCAGCTGGCACACCGTGCGCACGTGTTCATCGGCGCCGAGTATCGGGCGGACCTGTACGACCTGGGCGCGCTGTCCGCCATGGCCGACGTGTACCCGTGGTTGAACGTGATCCCCGCGGTCACCCACGACCGCTCGTTCACGGGCGTCCGGGGCGCGCTGCCCGACGTGCTGGCCAGGTACGGCGACTGGGCGGACCACGACGTGTTCGTCAGCGGGTCGGCGGCGTTGGTCCGGGCCACCGCGCACCGGCTGACCGGCGAATTGGGGGTGGCCCCGCAGCGGCTGCACACCGAGAGCCTGGACGGGTCCGCTCGCGGGACGGTACTGCTTCGGGGCCGCTGAGCCGCGGCGCGTCGGAGCCGGGGGCGTAACGTACTGGTCATCAGGGTCGTGTCGAGTCGTGTCGATACGACCGCTTCGAGCCGCAGGAGCACCCGCATGGTCAGCAAGCCGCCCGTGGACGACGTCGGCGACGAGGGGCTTGTGGTCGGGCCGCCCAAGGAGTACGCGGCCGGGCTGCCGGCCGTCGCCTGGTCGCTGCGCCACGCCGGCCGCCAGATGGGGGTCAAGCGCAGCCTGCTGACCCTGGTCCAGGTGAACCAGAAGCAGGGCTTCGACTGCCCCGGGTGCGCCTGGCCCGAGCCGGACCACCGCAGTGTCGCCGAGTTCTGCGAGAACGGCGCGAAGGCGGTCGCCGAGGAGGCCACGGTGCGCCGGGTGGGCGCCGACTTCTTCGCCGCGCACCCGGTCGCCGAGTTGGCCGACAAGTCGGACTACTGGCTGGGCCAGCAGGGTCGGTTGACCGAGCCGATGTATCTCGCCGAGGGCGCCTCGCACTACGCGCCGATCTCGTGGGAGGACGCGTTCGGCGTGGTCGCCGAGGAGTTGGCGGCGCTGGACTCGCCGGACGCGGCGGCGTTCTACACCTCGGGCCGCACCAGCAACGAGGCCGCGTTCGTGTACCAGCTGTTCGTCCGCGCGTTCGGCACCAACAATCTGCCGGACTGCTCCAACATGTGCCACGAGTCCAGCGGTTCGGCGCTGACCCAGACGCTCGGGGTCGGCAAGGGCAGCGTGTCGCTCGAGGACCTGTACCGGTCCGACCTGATCTTCGTGGTGGGTCAGAACCCGGGGACCAACCACCCCCGGATGTTGTCCGCGCTGGAGAAGGCCAAGCAGGCGGGCGCCTCGATCGTGGCGGTCAATCCGCTGCCTGAGGCCGGGTTGTTGCGGTTCAAGAATCCGCAGAAGGTCTCCGGGATGCTCGGGTCCGGCACCCCGCTGACCGACGAGTTCGCGCAGATCCGGGTGAACGGCGACCTCGCGCTGTTCCGGGCGCTGAACCGGCTGCTGCTCGAAGCCGAGGACGCCGCGCCCGGCACCGTGCTCGATCGCGATTTCATCGACGAATACGCGCACGGGTTCGAGGAGTTCGCGGCCGACGTGCGGACCACGCCGTGGGCCGACGTGCTGGAGGCGACCGGGCTTTCCCGCGAACAGATCGAGCGCATCCACCGGCGGGTGCTCGGCTCGCGGCGGATCGTGGTGTGCTGGGCGATGGGCCTGACCCAGCACAAGAACTCGGTGCCGACGATCCGTGAGGTGGTCAACTTCCTGCTCCTGCGCGGCAATGTGGGCCGGCCGGGCGCGGGGGTGTGTCCGGTGCGCGGGCACAGCAACGTGCAGGGCGACCGCACGATGGGCATCTACGAGAAGCCCGCGCCGGCGTTCCTGGACGCGCTGGAGCAGGAGTTCGGCTTCGCGCCGCCGCGCGCGCACGGGCACGACGTGGTGGACACGATCCGGGCGATGCGCGACGAGAGCGTGAAGGTGTTCGTCGCGGTGGGCGGCAACTTCGTCTCCGCGACGCCGGACACCGCCGCCACCGAGGCGGCGCTGCGGGCCACCCGGCTGACCGTGCAGGTGTCCACCAAGCTCAACCGTTCGCACGCGGTCACCGGGCGGCGCGCGCTGATCCTGCCCACCCTGGGTCGGACCGAGCGGGACCAGTTCGTCACGGTCGAGGACTCGATGAGCGCGGTGCACATGTCGCGCGGCAAACTGCCGCCGGCCTCGCCGCGGTTGCGCTCGGAGGTGGCGATCGTCTGCGGGCTGGCCGAGCGGGTGCTCGGTGACCGGGTGTCGGTGCCGTGGCGCGACCTCGCGCGCGACTACGACCTGATCCGGGACCGGATCGAGCGGGTGATCCCGGGCTTCACCGACTTCAACCGCCGGGTGCGCGAGCCCGGCGGGTTCGTGTTGCCGCACGGGCCGCGCGACGCGCGGCGGTTCCCGACCACCACCGGGAAGGCCAACTTCTCCCGCAACGAACTCGCCGTGCTGCGGGTGCCCGAGGGTCGGTTGATCCTCCAGACGGTGCGCTCGCACGACCAGTACAACACCACCATCTACGGCCTGGACGACCGGTATCGCGGCATCAGGCAGGGTCGCCGGGTGGTGTTCGTCAACCCCGTCGACCTGAGCACGCTGGGCCTCGCCGACGGCGCGCTGGTCGACCTGGTCAGCGAGTGGCACGACGGGTCGGAGCGGCGGGCGGAGGCGTTCCGGGTGGTGTCCTACGACACCGCCGCGGGCTGCTGCGCGGCCTACTTCCCCGAGACCAACGTGCTGGTGCCGCTGGACAGCACGGCCGACGAGAGCAACACCCCGACGTCCAAGTCGATCGTGGTCCGGTTGGAGCCGCACGCGCGCTGATTGTTGGGCGCTTCGCGCCGGCTCGCGAGGGACCACTTTTTCTTTCCCCCGCTTCGCTCCTCCAAGAAAAAGCGGCCCCTCGCTCGGGGCCGTGCGCCCCTCCGCTTCGCTCCGGGTCGCCCAGCCCACACTTCGCGGCTCCGCCGCTCTCCGCGCTTCGCGCGTCGATCTCCAGGATGGGACCGGGTCGGGGGCGCTGACGCGCCACGGGGTCCGGTGGCGGTCAGTCCTGGAAGCGGGCGGCCAGTACTGCCGCGAGTCGGCGGGAGGCGAAGTCGCCGCCGTGGACGAAGCGCATCGCCGGGCCGAAGGTGGCGGCGGCGGGCGGGCCGGTGACGTACAGGCCGGGCACGCTCGTCTCGAACGAGGCGTCGAGCGCGGGCAGTCCGCCCACCGTGGCGATCCGGCGCCGCAGCGACGGCGGCAGGAAGCCGAGGGCGGCCAGGTCGACCCGGTAGCCGGTCGCGGCGAGCACGTGGTCGGCGTGTACCTCGCGCTGGTGGCCGGACCGGTCCCGCAGCCACATCCGCACCCGCCCGTCGGGCTCGCGCCGGGCCCGGGTGACGGTCTGCGCGTCCCGGACCGGGACCCGCCCGTCCAGCCGGTCACGCAACCACCACGCGGCGGACGGGCCGAGGATGCGCCGGGCCAGGTCGACCCGGACGCGGGCGGGCAGCAGCCGGAACGCGGCCGGGCCCCGCGCGGCGGCGGCGATCGTCCAGCCGGATCCCAGCGGCGAATCCGGGGTGAACCGCCGGGCCCGGGGCGGGGCGGCGAACCGGATGCGCTCGGCCCGGCCGAACACCCGTACCCGTGCGGCGCCGCCCTCGTGCAGCAACGCGGCGCTCTCCAGGGCCGATTGGCCGGAGCCGATCACCACGATGTCCCGATCCGCGCCGAGTTCGGCCAGGTCGGGGCGCTGGGCGGGGTGCGATACCAGGTCGTCGCCGAGGTGTTCGAGCACGGCCGGCACGTAGCGATGTGCGGCCAGGCCGGTGGCCAGCACCACCGCGTCGACCGCCAGGTCCGGCCCGCCGTCCCGGGCGAGTACGAAGCCGGGGCCGGCGGGCTCGATGCCGGTGACCCGCTCGCGCTCCACGTCCGGGACCAGGTGGTCGGCGAACCACCGCCCGTAGGCCACGAACAGTTCCAGGGGCACCGGCTGATCGCCCGTCAGCGGGCGCTCGCCGCGGGCGCGTTGGAAGCAGGCCAGGGTGAATCCGGGCCCGGGCGCGGCGATCGAGGAGGCGGCCGGCCTGGATTTCAGCAGCATGCCGATCGGCATGTGCCGCCGCCAACCCTCCAGCGGTTCGCCGAACACCCGGGCGGTCACTCCGAGTTGGCGCAGGTGGGCGGCGAGCGAGAGGCCGTAGGGGCCGGCTCCGACGATGGCCACGGTCATGGCGGTGCCCTTCGGATATTCGAGTGGATTGTTGGCTTATCCGGTGAAACGTCGGTTCGCGCTGCTAGAAAGGTCCGGACGGGGAGGCGACGAAATGGTTGTCCGAGGAGTCGAGCTGGATCGTTCGGTGCCCGCGCTGCTGTTCAAGGTCGGCCGCTATCCGCTGCACCAGGGCTCGGTCGGCGCGGTGCGCTCGCTCGGGCGCGCGGGCGTGCCGGTGCACGCGGTGGTCGAGGACGCGTACACCCCCACCGCCGTGTCCCGGCACCTGAGTCGGCGGCACGTGTGGCCCACCACCGGCCTGGAGGACCCTCGGGCGCTGGTGGAGCGACTGCTCGGGATCGGCCGCCGACTGCCCGCCCGCGCGGTCCTGATACCCACCGACGACGAGGCGGCGCTGCTGGCCGCCGGCGCCCGGGACCGCCTCGCGGAGTGTTTCCTGCTGCCCAAGGTCGACCCCGGTCTGCCCGCCGGGTTGGCGGGCAAGCGCGGGCTCTACCGGCGCTGCCTGGCCCACGGGGTGCCCGCGCCGGACACCCGCTTCCCCGCCGACCGTGAACAACTGACGGCGTTCGCCGCCGAGTTGGGCTATCCGGTGGTGGTCAAGAACCTCGCGCCGTGGGACCGACTGCGGGCGCCGGTGGTGCCGGGCACCACGCTGGTCCGCGACCGGCGCGCGCTGCTCGCGCTGGTCGGCGAGCCGCGCGCGGTGTTGTTGCAGGCGTATGTGCCGCGCGAGGCCGCGCAGGACTGGATCGTGCACCTGTACGCCGCGCCGGACGGTCGGTGCGCACCGGTGTTCACCGGCCTCAAGCTCCGCTCCTGGCCGCCGCACGCGGGGGTGACCACGTACGCCCGGGCGCTGGCCAACCCGGGTCTCGCCCGCCGTTCGGCCCGGTTGTGTCGGGCGCTCGGCTACCGGGGTCCGGCCGATCTGGACTGGCGGCTGGACCTGCGCGACGGGCGCTACAAGCTGGTCGACTTCAACCCCCGGGTGGGCGCCCAGTTCCGCATGTTCGAGACCGCGGGGGGCCTCGACGTGGTGCGTGCGCTGCATCTGGACCTGACGGGACGGCCGATCCCCTCGGGTGGTCAGCGCGAGGGTCGGCGCTATGTCGCCGAGCATCTGGATCCGGCCGCGTTCGTGGCCTACCGGGGGCGCTGCGGCGTGGCCCGGCCACCCGGCCGCGCGCCGGGGCACGGCGGGGTGGAGGCGGCCTGGCTGGCTCTGGACGATCCGCTGCCGGCGGTGGTCACGGCGGTGCGCGTGCTCGCCCTGGCCGTGCGCCGGCGGCGGCACTGAGGAGAGTGGGTGGCTTCGATGAGAACGGGTCGAGCGACGCGGGTCCGCCGACGGCTCGCCGTGGTGTTGCCGGTCGTGGTGCCGGTGCTGCTGCTCGCCGGGTGCGAGTCCGCGCCGCCGGCCGGGCCCCGGCTGCTGTTCGCCGACGACTTCACCGGGTCGGCGCTCGCCGCCGAGCGCTGGGTGACGTGCTACGACTGGAACGTGGCCGGCTGTACCAACGCGGGCAACCACGAGCAGCAGTGGTACCTGCCCGAGCAGGTCCGGGTGCGGGACGGGCAGGCGATCCTGACCGCCGCGCGCCGGCCCACCACCGGCTCGGACGGCGTGGCCTACCCGTGGGTCTCGGGCATGTTGTCCACCGGGCGGCCGAATTGGTCGGGCCGACCGAGGTTCACCTTCACCTACGGCCGGGTCGAGGCCGAACTGCGGCTGCCTCGCGAGCCGTTCTCGTTTCCGGCCTTTTGGTTGATGCCGGCCGCCAAGCGCACCCCTCCCGAACTGGACGTGGTCGAACTGATCGGCCCGGACGGCCTGGCCCGGGCCACGGTGCACTGGACCGGGCCCGACGGCCGTCCCGACGAGGAGACGCGCACCTCCCGCGAGCGCGACTGGTCCGGCACGTTCCACCGGTTCACCCTCGACTGGCGGCCGGATCGGGTGACCTGGTCGATCGACGGCGAGCAGGTGTTCGCCGTGACCGACCGGGCGCGTGTCCCGCACGAGCCGATGGAGGTGCTGTTCACCCTCGCGATGGGCTACCCGGAGCCGGTCCCCGACACGGTGACCGGCGCGGAGATGCGGATCCGGGCGGTGCGGGTCTGGGAGCGCTGAACCCGCGCGCGCCGGCCTCGGTCGGACGATCACCTCAACCGGCCCGGCCGGCCACCGCGTCGGAGTGCTCGTGCCAGGGAGCGGGCCGGCCGCGCCGGCGGGCCCGGATCCGGCGCCAGGCCCGCCAGCCGAGCGTGGGCAGCCCGTCCCGAAACGGGGCGACCCGGGAGCCGACACCGGCCAGCCAGGCGTCCAGGCGGTCGAGGCCGGTGTCCGCGCGCACCATCAGCCGGGAGATCCGCCACGGATCGTCCTCGCGCGAGCTGTGCGCGTCGCGCACCGCCATCGCGGTACGAAAGCCCGCGTGCCGCACCGCGGCCCGCACGGCGGCGTCGTTGTAGCCGAACGGGTAGGCGAACGAGGTGACCGGGCGCTCCAGTTCGGCCTCCAGGCGCTGCCGCGAGCAGGCGATCTCGCGGTGCATCGACGCGAGCGGGAGGGTGTCGAGTTCGCGGTGCGTGCAGCCGTGCGCGCCGATGGTCAGGCCCGGCGTGTCGGCGATCCGGCGCAGTTCGCGCCAGGTGAGCATGGCGGCCGGCGGCAGTACCGGGCTCGGCGTGGGCCACAGCGCGTCGGTGGTGACGTAGAGCGTCACGGGCAGGTCGCGCTCGACCAGTTGCGGCAGCGCGTACCGGGCGAAGTCGGCGTAGCCGTCGTCGAAGGTGATCAGCACGCTCTCCCGGGGCAGGTCGCGACCCCCGTGCAGGGCCTCGGTGAACCGGTCCAGGCCGATCGGGACCCGGCCGCTCGCCGACACCCGGTCCAGGTGTCGGCCGAACTCGGCCGGGGTGACGGTGAACGGCGCGATCCACGGCGGCGGGTCGTCCCGTACCGCGTGGTAGAGCAGGACCGGTACCGCGGCCTCGGATCTCATCGAAGCTCCTCTCGGGAGGTGCGCGCACGCACGACGGTGCGGATCAGCACCGCGATGGTGGTCAGACCGGCGAGGGTGCCGACCACGCGCGGGGCGGAGAAGGCGCCCGCGAGCAGGTATGCCTCGGCGGTCAGCGCGCACGACGCCGCGCTGCCGGCCACCGAGGTCACCGCCGTGGTCAGGACGCTCGCGCCCTCGCCGGCGAGCGCGTAGCCGGGTCCGACGGCCAGGAAGGCGACCACGACGAGGGCCCGCAGCGGGTGTTCGGCGGGCAGTTCGAGCGCACCGAACGCCGACCACCCGGCGGCGGCGGGCCAGACGGCCCGGATCGGACCGGTCATCGTACGGGCCCCGGCCGCGGGTCGATCCGGTAGATCACCGCGTCCCGGTCGCGCAGCAGCAGGGTGAATCGGGGCGCGATGGACAGCGCGTGGTCGATGCGGCCGAGGGTGCCCGCCGGCAGCAGTCCGGTCTGCTCGCACTCGGCCCGCTGGCCGGCGGTCAGGAACAGGTAGGCCGTGTCGCCCGGATACTCGTCGGCCAGCGCGCTCAGCCCGGCCACCGGATCGCGCACCACCGCCTCGCGCAGCGCGGGCGTCTCCATCGCGAACCAGCGATGTCGCTGTTGTTCGTAGTCGGCGTAGGCGCCGGGGAAGTTGTTGCTCGCCGCCACGATCAGATCGCCGGGCGCGGACACCCGGGCCAGCCACTGCCGGGCGGCGATCTCGCCGTCGTCGAAGTGGTTCTGGCGCTCCTTGCCGTAGTAGCCGAACACGAATCCGGTGAGCAGCAGCGCGAACAGCACCGGCAGCAACACCGCGCGCGGGCGCGGGCGGCCCCGGTCGCCGAACAGTGGTGCGAGCCATCCGGCGATCAGGAACGCGGCGGCGGGCAGCGCGAACAGATAGACCCGGAAGATGATCTCGCCGCCGTACGCACCGGCCGCGAGCAGCGGCAGCGGTGCCAGCACCAGCGGTATGGCGGGCGAGCGGCGCAGGCGCGGACAGCGGATCGGCGCGACGGCGGTGAGCAGCGCGACGCCCGCGGTCAGCGCCCGGTCCACCCGGGCGACCAGCACCTGGCCCGGTTCGGCGCTGCCCAGATTGACCATGCCGGCATGGGCGTTCGACTCGAAGTCGCCGAACTGGGCCCAGGAGGAGCCGATCTGCTCGAACAGGAAGGGTCGGGCCACGGTCAGGTCCCAGCCGAGCACGGCCACCGCGGTCAGTCCCAGAAGCGGGAGGGCGACCGGCCGATGGACGCGCGAGCAGGCCAGTGCGCCCAGCGCGACGACGAGCATCGGCGGAGTGAGCTGATGCGCCGTCACCACGGCGAGCACCAGCGGCGCGCACAGTCCGACGGTGGCGAGCGGGCGCCGGTCGCGATCCAGGACCAGCGCCAGGATGGTCACGTACAGGACGAACGCGAAGGTCTGCGGGGCGAAGTAGTCCTGGCCGACCCAGGCGGTGGCGAAGTAGATCCACACCGCCGCCCAGACGATCCGCCGGTCGCGGGTGAGCGTGCGGTAGAGCAGGACCAGGGGGCCGATCAGCAGCAGGTCGAAGGCGAGCGGCGACCAGGTCGCCATGGTCAGCGCGTCGGGCGCGCCGGACGCCCGAACGGCCGTGGCCGCGGCGGAGAAGAACCCGGGCCACTGGTGGTAGGGCGCCAATTCGCCCGCGTCCGGAAGGGTTCGGCCGGTGCGCAGGAACTGGTCCACCACCTCGACGTGTTTCCAGGCCCACGCGTAGCGCAGATGCTCGTAGAGCACCGCCGGCGTGGCGTGCAGCATGGTCACCAGGGCGCCGGTGTACAGCGCGTGGCGCCGGGACCGGGCGGTGCGGTCGAGCAGGCTCACCGCGAAGCCGAGGGTGAGCACGGCCAACGCGCACCAGTACAGGGCGGGCAGCACGTCGAGCAGCCCGAGTCCGCCCATCCGGTCCACCGCGACCGGCATCCGCATCGCCAGGATCCACAGCACCACGGCGACCGGCAGGGCGAGCAGGCCGAACGCGCGGAACCCGAGCGCGGCGGGGGTGGGCAGCGGGTCCCGGCCCAGACCGCGCGCCCGACCCGCGGCGTAGCCGAGCGCGGTGGTGAGCACGCCCAGGACCAGCGCGGGGATGGTGGCCGTGGGCGGGCGCGGCTCCGGGGCGAACGGGCGCACCAGGGCGCGCGGGATGGTCGAGGCCAGGTAGGAGCGTTCGGAGGCGAGCGCGCGGTCGGTGCCGGCGTGCCTGCCGACCGCCGCCTTGGACAGGCCCTCGGCCCAGCAGCGGGCCCGGAAGTAGCGCCAGGTGGTGCGCGCGGCGGGCACGCGGTGGCGGACCACGGCGGCCGGTTCGTACCCGAGCACGCCCCCTCGGTGTCGGGCCGCGGCGCGCAGGCACAGCTCGGTCTCCTCGCCGCCGAGCGGGCGGGTGCCGACGCGGCCCAGGTCGGTGCGGAAGCCGCCGACGTCGAGCAGCACGCCGCGCCGGAAGGACATGTTGGCGCCGATCAGGTTCCGTACCGGCGCGGCCTGTTCGGGCATGCCCCGGTAGGTGCAGCCGACCACCCAGTCGAATTCGGCGGGGAACCAGGTCGGGCGGTCGGTGTCCCAGTTCGGCCGGATCCGGCCGCCGACGCCGAGCACGTTCGGGTCGGCGTAGCCGTCGAGCAGGCGCATGGTCCAGTCGGGTTCGGCGACGGCGTCGTCGTCGAGGAAGGCCACGATGTCGCCCCGCGCGCCCTCGACGCCGGTGTTGCGGGCGCCGGAGAGGCCGCGTCGGCCGCGGTTGCGCAGCACGGTGACGTCGGGGAACACGGCGCGCGCCCGGGCGGCGAGTTCGTGGCAGTGATCGGCGACCAGGATGACCTCGGCGGGCGGTTCGTCCTGGGCCCGGAGCGAGCCGAGCGCGGCGGTGAGGTCGTCCCAGCGGTCCATGGTGTAGGCGCAGACCACCACGGTCAGGGTGGGGCGGGGCGGGGTGCGCGCGACGGCGGGGCCGGCGCCGCGGGCGCGGACGAGGGCGCGCGCGGCGGCGGCCCGCTCGGCGCGGATGGCCACCCAGGCCAGGCGCCTGGTGCGCGGTGGGGTCTCCGTCATGCGGGCCTCCCGGAAACGGTGGGGAGCCAGATCCGGCGGGCCGCGAGCAGCGCGAGCGCGGTCGCGGTCTGGGCGCCGAGCCAGGCGATGCCGGCGCCGATCAGGCCGAAAACGGGCAACAGGGCGACGGTCAGGGTCAGTACGGTCGCCGCGAGGCCGGCCTGGATGGCGACCACGACGCGCATCCGGCGCAACACCCGGCAGGCGTTGATCGCGGTCGCGACCACCAGGTGCGGCAGCGCGGACAGGGCGAGGAGTCGCAACAGCGCGGCGCCGTCGCGGGCGTAGCCGGGGCCGAACACGCGCAGCACCAGCGGCGCGCCCAGGACGAGGGGGCCGATCGCGAGCAGGAGCAGCGCTCCGGTGTGGCGCAACACCCGCCGGCATCCGGCGGCGAGCCCGGCGGTGCCGCCCGCGGCCTCGACGAGCAGCGACGCCCCCATGTTGAGCCCGACCAGGTAGAGGGTGTTCGCCACCACCCAGGCCAGCGAGAAGTAGGCGCTCTCCCGGGCGCCGACCCGCTCCAGCACGATGATCGGCGGCACGGTGGTCGCGGCCAGCCAGCACAGCGTGCCGAGGTAGTCCGCGCCGGCGTACCGCACGAGCCCGGGGCCGGGCCGAAATCGCGGCCCGGGGTGGGGGGTTCGGGGCCGGGCCGGCCGGCGCGGACCGTCGCCCTCGGCCGGCCCCGGGGGGACGCGTGGGTCGGGGTCGGGGGCGATGCCCGCCGCCCGCGCGGGCCCGCGGGCGGGCGGCAGTCGCGCGAACAGCCGGGTCTCGACGACCAGCAGGGTCGACACCAGGGCCAGCGTCCAGGACATCAGGATGCCGAGCGTGGGCGAGACCGCGGCCAACGCGGCGACCAGGACCAGCTTGGCGACCGCGAAACCGCTGTTCTTGCCCACCACCAGGCCGGGTCGCCGCAGGCCGGTGAGCGCGCCGTCCTGGAGCGCGAACAGCGCGTAGGCCACCGTGGTGGCCACGAAGCAGCAGCCGGCCGCCGGTTCGCGCAGGAAGCCCAGGCCGGGCGCGCACAGCGGGATCAGCGCGAGGAAGCCGAGGACGGCCACCAGGGTCGCGCCGAACGCGGCGGTGTACGCGGTGCGGATCAGCCCGCGCCGATCCGCGCCCGGCTGTGGCAGGAAGCGCACGAGCACGTTGGCCAGGCCGAGTTGGCCGAGCCCGGAGAGCAGCATCATCGCGGACACCGCCGCGTAGGTGCGCCCCACCGTCGCGTCCCCGTACCAGCGGGTGGCGAGCGCCCAGTAGCCCGCGCCGAACGCCGAGGTCACCAGCGAACCCGCGGTCAGCACATGCCCGTTGCGCAGCAGCGGGTCCACCCGGGGTCGGGCCGACCGGCGCGGCCCGGCCTGGATCACCGGCCGGACTCCGCCTGCTCCCAGGGCGCGCGCACGCCGTGCATCCGCACCCGC
The DNA here is from genome assembly GCF_003967355.1 of Embleya hyalina. GTDB lineage: Bacteria > Actinomycetota > Actinomycetes > Streptomycetales > Streptomycetaceae > Embleya > Embleya hyalina. The sequence continues at coordinate 42,096 of NZ_BIFH01000057.1, forward strand.
GAGCGCAGGTACGCGAGCGGACCGGCGGCCAGCGCGCGGCGCGCCGGCGTGGCCAGTCGGGCGGGCCAGGGGATGTCGGGCCGCCCGGGAGCGCGGGTCCGGGCGAGCGCGTACCGGATTCCGTCGGGGGCGCGTCTGGCGAGCGCGCCGAGGGTGCGCGGCTCGCGCAGCACGGCGGCGGTCAGGTAGGCGCCCAGGCCGGTGCCGTAGCCGCGCACCTGGGCGGCCACCGCGGCCCGGTCGGCCCGGTGTCGGTGCCAGATCAGCGCGCCGGGTTCGTAGCCGATCCGGTGTCCGCGCACGATGGTGCGGAAGAAGGCGAGCAGGTCGTCGCCGCCGCGCGCCGGGGTACCGACGCCGGTGGCCGGGTCGAAGCCGCCCATGGCGCGCAGTACGTCGGCTCGGAAGGCCATGTTGGCGCCCGAGCCGAAGCGGCCGGCGGTGAACGGGAACAGCGGGTCGGCGGGCGGCGTCCGGGGGTCGTACAGGATCGGCTCGAAACCCTTGGCCAAGCCCGCGTGGTGATGGAGCATCAGTTGCGCGGGGGTGCGCAGTTCGGCGGGCAGGATCAGGCCGGTGACGCACGCGGGCCAGCCCGCGCGGGCGAAGCCGGCGACCAGGGCCGCGACCCAGCCGGGGTCGGCCAGGACGTCGTCGTCGGTGAACGCGAGCAACTCGCCGGTGGCCACCGCGATGCCCCGGTTGTGCGCGAGGGCCAGTCCGGGGCGCGGCTCGCGCACGTAGCGCACGAGGCCGGCGCAACCACCGCGGACCACGCTCGCGGTGCGGTTGGTGGTGGGGGCGTTGTCCACCACGATCAGTTCGATGTCGGGGTAGGTCTGCCACAGCAGGGTGCGCAGGCACGCGGCGAGCAGTTCGGGCCGCTCGCGGGTGGCCACGATCACGCTGACCCGGGGCGTGCCGCGCGGGGCGGGCGGCCCGGGCGGCCCGGGGGCGTGGTCGGGCGCGGCGGGGGTGCCGAAGCGGGCCGTCGCGCAGGCGATCAGCGGTTCCGGGCCGGGTGCGCGCAGTTCGAGGTCGAGCAGGCCGACGGGGGTGCCTGCGTGCCGGACCAGGGCGAGCACGGCGCCGGCGGGGCAGTCGGCCGGGGTGCCGTCGGGGGTGCTCAACCTCGGCCCGGCGTCGGCGACGAGGTCGAGGACCCGGACGTGCACGAGGTCGGGGGGCGGGCCGGGTGGGGCGGCGGCGGGCGCGGCCGACTCGGCGGGTGACGCGGGCCGTTCGTCCGCGGGCGTGGCGGCGGTCGGCGTGGCGGCGGTCGGCGCGGCCGGGCGCGGGATGGCGATCGGGGTGGGCGTGGCCGGTGGGTGCGGGCCGGGCGGCGGGGCGGCGGGTTCGGCCGGGCGCTGCCTGGGGATCAGCGGCCTCGGGTCGGGTTCGGGATCTCGGCGGGGCGTCAAGCGTCCTCCCCCGCTCGCTTCGGGCGGGCGCCGGCGTGCTCGCGCAGGACGGTGCGCAGCACCCGGTGTCCGTCGCGGAGCGCGTTGAGGTTGGATCGGCCGCTCCGGCGCGGCAGTTCGAGACTGGGTACCTCGGCGATCCGCAGTCCGGCGCGCAGGGCCCGGACGATCATCTCGGCCTCGATCTCGAAGCCGGTCGAGCGCAGGTCCAGGTGTTCCAGGAAGCATCGGCGGAACGCGCAGAACCCGTAGCACAGGTCGGTGAGCCGATATCCGTACAGCCGGCTGACCAGGGCCATCAGCACGTGGTTGCCGAGGCTGCGGACCGCGGTCAGGTCCAGCGATCCGCCGCCGCCGACGAACCGGGAGCCCTTGACGAAGTCGTAGCCGTTGCCCAGGAAGTGCACGTAGTGCGGGATCTCGTGCGGCGACATGCTGCCGTCGGCGTCGATGGTGACGATGATGTCGCCGGTGGCGTGCCGGAATCCGGTGCGCAGGGCGCTGCCCTTGCCGGCGCCGGATTGCGGGATGACCCGGGCGGCCGGCAGGTAGCGGCGGGTGATCAGCGAGGTGGCGTCGGTGGAGTCCCCGTCGATCAGCAGGACTTCGTCGACGCCGTCGGGTATCTGTTGGAGCACCCAGGGCAGATTGCGGGCCTCGTTGCGGGCCGGCACGACCAGGGTGACCCGGTCCCGGGCCACCGATTCGGCCGGTGCCTGCCCCGCTCGTACCGGTGCGCCGGCGGGCGGTTCGTCAATCCGGGGCAATGGGCGTTTCGCGTGCGTCGCGTGCGTCGTGTCGTGCATGAACGGCCCCCTCCCGTCTGCCGCGTGCCCCGGAGAGCACACGGCATCGGGCCGGCGGAACCGGCCCGAGATCGGTGACGCCGGGTGTCGATCGCACGACACCCGGTCATCGCTGATCGTGGTTGGGCGGCGAAAGCAGGGTCAATCGGACCGAAGATGCTTTACCAAGACGTTACGGTTGGGTGTTTTTCCCGTCGAATGCCAGTTCGGGGATTTTCTCGGCTTTCCGACATCTTGTCGGATACGGCGCGCTCGGCGGGAGCGCCCGCGTGCGTTCGGGCGTGCTCAGCAACCGCAGTCGCACGAGCAACATTCGCCGCATTCACAGCAGTTGCCGCAGCAGTCGCATCCGTCGCAGCAGTCCCCGCAGTCGCACTTGTGGCAACACCCCTGCCGCTGTTGGCCGGTGCACGGATCCTCGAAGGTCTCCCGGCAACACCACTGGCAGGTACAGCACAACCCGGCCCAGATCGCGCAGGCGACGAACACGTTGTGCCCGCCGGGCGGCGGCGGGGGCGGGGTGGGGCCGCCGGGCGGACCCCACGGGCTGTTCGGGTCGTACGGGCTGCCGGGCGGCGGCTGGGTGGGCGTCTGGTTCGGCGGCTGATTCGGCCAGGACCCCTCGGGGCGCGCGGCAAGCCGGGGTTCGGCCCGCTCGCCGTGCTTGGCGCAGCCGCCGCCGTGTTTGCCGCCGACCGAGCAGGAGGGGTTCTCGACGGGGAAGCCCGCGTGCCGGAACGACCGGTCTATCGCCTCGTCGACCTCGTGCACGAGCAGCCGGTGGGCGAGCGCGCCCGTGACGAACTCGACCTCGGCCAGGGCCAGTCGCATCCCGGTCGCCGCGTCGCGGCACAGCCGGTACGCCTCGTCCGGCCCGGTCCCGGTGGCCAACAGCGGGTTCCACGCGCCGGCCGCCCGGTCGGCGTGGATGTCCTCGACCGCGTCGAGCAGGTGCGCGAGCCGGCCGAACAACCGTCCCGCCTCGGCCAACGACTCGGCGTTGTCCGGCCGTTCGGCCAGCACCGCGGTGTGCGCGAACGCCGCGCCGGTGGCCGTCTCGGTCGGCTCGGTCACCACCAGCACCGAAACGCCCGGCCCGGCCAGCGCCTCGACCTCGACCTGCCGATCCACCGCCTCGACCATCACGGCCGTGTCGAAGCCCACGTCGAGCGCGGTGCCCGCACCCTGCCGGGCCCAGCGCTCGGCGACCCGGCGCGCACCACCCGCGACCGCGCGCCGTCGGTACACCCCGTCGCCGTCGTCGATGTGGTCCCGCATCTTCGCCGACGCGAGCACCAGGGACACCGCGCCCGCGAGCCGCGCGCCCTCGCCCATCGCCACCTCGGCCCGGCGCATCGCGCGCAGCGGACAGGGACCGGCCTTGCGCCGCCCGTCCGCGGTCGGTCGGGCGGACTGCGCCTCGACCAGGACCGAGATGATCAACCCGTCGTAGTTGGTCGCGACGCGCGCCGCCTGCCCGTGGTCGTCCCGCAGCGCCAGACACATGCCGCACAGGTGCGCCATCCACTCGCTCTGCAACTTCTCCGACAGTCGATGCCGGCACGGCCGGATGATCCCGAACAAGCCCTCGCCCCATTCACTGCGCCGATTCCTGGCCCCCTCAGCGCGGTCAGCCTACTGATCACCCGTCATCCCCGTACGGATCCGACCCGGGATCCGTACGGGGGGGGCGGCCCGAGGATCGCGGGTGCGGCGTTCTAGGATCCGCAGCGTGACTGCTTCGGTGCTGGTCGTATGTAGTGGGAACATCTGCCGCTCCCCCGTCGTCGAGGCCATGCTGCGCGGCCGGTTGGCCGGGTCCGCGCTGCCGAGCGAGGTGTCCTCGGCGGGCACCATCGACTGGAACGCCCGGCCGATGGCGGACAACAGCGCCCTGGTGCTGATCGAGTACGGCATCGACCCGCCCGCGCACCGCAGCCGCAAGCTCACCGCCGACCTGCTGCGCGCCGCCGACCTGGTGATCGGCATGTCCCGCGAGCACCACTGGGCGATCGACGCGCTCGCCGCCGACGCCCTGCCGCGCACCTTCCTGCTCGGTGAACTGGTGCGCCTGGGCGAGGCGTTCGGCCCGCGGGACGCACTGCCGCTCGCCGACTGGGTGGCCGGGGTGGACGCGCGGCGACCGGCGAGCCGATTGGCTCGCCCCGCCGACGAACTCGACGATCCGATGGGTGAGCCGATCGAGTCGTTCCGGACGATGGGGGCGCGGGCCGACGACCTCACGACCCGGCTGGCGACGCTGCTGACGACGTGAATCCGGGGCCTCCCACAGGCCGCCGACCGGCCCGTTCATTCGAAGACTGCGAGGGCCGCGCGTTCCCGGAAGCCGGCTTCGAGCCGGCCTTCGCCCGGTCCTGCGCCACCACCATCGCCGGCCCGTCCGACAAGCTCACCGGCGCGGACCCGTCCACCATGGCGCACGACTGCTTCGGCATCGGCGGCGACGAGGGGCACCGCGCACGCCTCGCTCGGCGGCCCGGGCGGCGACGTGGGCGCCGAGACCGGCACCGCGGAGGTCGGTGGCGGCCGGCCCGGACAACGGCTGGACGGTCGCCTGCCGCGGCGACATCGTGGTGGCGGTCGGGGTCGAGGGCGGGGTGACCGGCGGGCGGCCGGCCGGACCGATCGTGCGGGCGTTCCCGCGTGCGACGGGCTGAGCGACGGGCCGAGCGGCCGTAGTCCATCATGGGCAGGGTGAGCGAACACGATCTTGCCGACGAGGGCCCGGGCCGGGCCGAGACCTTCCTCGACCTGCTGCGGCTGGAGCAGATCGAGGAGAACATCTTCCGCGGTTGGTGCCACGCGGGCGCCCCGCTGCGCGCCTTCGGCGGCCAGGTCGCCGCGCAGGCCCTGGTCGCGGCGGGCCGCACCGTGGTCCCGGAGCGGCACGTGCACTCGCTGCACAGCTACTTCCTGCGCCCCGGCAGCACCACGGCGCCGATCGTGTACCAGGTCGACCGGGTCCGCGACGGGCGCTCCTTCGCGACCCGGCGCGTGACCGGCGTACAGCACGGCGCGGCGATCTTCACCCTGTCGGCGTCCTTCAAGGTGGCCGAGGACACCCCGGGACACCGCCGCGCGATGCCCGACGTACCGCTGCCGGAGGACCTGCCGGACCCGTACGAGAAGTTGTCCGCCGAGGAGCGCGCGCACTACGAGGAGTCGCAGACCCGGCTCCTGATGGACCTGCGCTTCGTCCCGGAGGACCGCTCGCCGGGCACCCACATGGTCGACGGCATCCCGCACCAGCGGGTGTGGATGCGCGCCGCCAAGCAGCTGCCCGACGACCCGCTGCTGCACGTGTGCGGGCTGACCTACATGTCCGACCTGACCCTGGCCGGCACCGCCGCGAAGCCGTACATCACCAACCCGGCGACGCTCCAGATGGCCTCGCTCGACCACGCGGTGTGGTTCCTGCGCCCGTTCCGGGCCGACGAGTGGCTGCTGTTCGCCCAGGCGTCCCCGTCCGCGCAGGACGCACGCGGACTGGCGATGGGCGAGTTCTACAACCACGACGGCGTGCTGGTGGCCTCGGTGGTGCAGGAGGCGGTGATCCGGCAGCGGTAGCGCCGGCGCGCCGCTCAGCCGCCGCCCACCCAGACCGTCTTGGCGTTGCAGAACTCGCGGATGCCGAGCGCGGCGAGTTCGCGGCCGTAGCCGCTGGACTTGATCCCGCCGAAGGGCAGTTCGGGGTGGGACGTGACCATGCCGTTCACGAACACCGCCCCGGCGGCCAATTCGGCGATGCAGCGGGCCTGTTCGTCCTCGTCGGTGGTCCAGGCGTTGGCTCCGAGGCCGAACGCGGTGGCGTTGGCGAGATCGATCGCCTCGTCGAGGTCGGCGACCCGGTACAGCCCGGCGACCGGCCCGAACACCTCCTCGGTGTACATCCGCATGTCCGGGGTCAGGTCGGCGACCACGGTCGGCGGGTAGTACCAGCCGGGGCCCGCTGGGCGCTCGCCGCCGCACCGGATCCGGGCGCCCTTGGCCCGGGCGTCCTCGACCTGCTCGGTGACGTCGCGCAGCCCCTGCTCCTGGGCGAGCGGGCCGACGTCGGTGTCCTCGGCGGTGGGGTCGCCGACGCGGAGTGCGGCCATGTTCGCGGTGAACGCCTCGGCGAACGCGTCGTACACGTCGGCGTGCACGATGAACCGCTTGGCCGCGATGCAGCTCTGCCCGTTGTTCTGGGTCCGGGCCGTGGTCGCGGTCCGCGCGGCGGCCTCGACATCGGCGGAGGGCAACACCAGGAACGGGTCGGAGCCACCCAGTTCGAGCACGGTCTTCTTCAACTCGCGCCCGGCGATCGCCGCGATCGACCGCCCGGCCCCCTCGCTGCCGGTGAGCGTCGCGGCCACCACGCGCGGGTCGGACAACACCCGCTCGACCGACTTCGACCCGATCAACAACGTCTGGAACGCACCCTCGGGAAAGCCGGCTCGGGTGAACAGCTCCCCCATGTACAGCGCCGTGCGCGGCACGTTCGACGCGTGCTTGAGCAGCCCGGTGTTGCCCGCCATCAACGCGGGCGCGGCGAAGCGCATGGCCTGCCACAGCGGAAAGTTCCACGGCATCACGGCCAGCACCGGCCCGAGCGGCTCATACCGCAGATAGGCCCGCCGCGCCCCCACGGCCTCGGCGTCGGCCGGCTCGTCCGCGAGAAACCCCGCCGCCCGCTCGGCATAGAACCGACACAGCCGAGCACACTTGGCCACCTCGGCCCGAGCGGCGACAAGCGTCTTGCCCATCTCGCCGGTCATCACCGCCGCAACCTCGTCCCGCTCGGCATCCAAAAGCTCCGCGACCCGCCGCATGAACCGGGCCCGGGAGTCGTACGAGTCCCCCCGATGCCCCCGAAACACCGCATCGGCCCGCCCGATCCGAGCCTCGATCTCGGCCTCCCCCATCTCGACGAACTCCTCGACCACCTCACCGGTAGCAGGATTGACGGACGCGATGGCCATGGGTCCTCCACGGATGCGGATCGTGAGTGCGACGGGCACCGAGCCGGCCGCCCGGCACCTCCGCCGAGCCGTTACCCTCTGGCTCCCGGATGACACGGCACTCGCCGAGGTTCCGGTCGGGTGTCGGGGTGGGCCGGCAGGGTGGGGGGATGAGGGAACGAGCCATTCCGATCCTGCGTGTGGTCGATGCCGCCGAATCCGTGGGCTGGTATGCCCGTCTGGGCTTCGTCAAACAGTGGGAGCACCGTTTCGAGCCGCATTTTCCGGCCTTCGTCGAGGTGGCGAGGGGTGAGGCGAAGCTGTTCCTCAGCGAACACGCGGGCGACGCGAGCCCGGACACGCTGGTGTATGTGTGGGTCGTCGACGTGGACGAGGTGGCCCGCGAGTTCGGCGTGGTGGTGGAGGAGCAGCCTTGGGCTCGGGAGGTGCATCTGCGGGACCCGGACGGGAACCGGCTGCGGGTGGCGACGCCGACGGAGGGGTAGGGCCGGCCCCGAGGAGGTCAGTCGAAGTCCGCGCTCACGTCCAGTTCGAGTCGGCCTTCGGTGACCCGTTCGGCGAGCGCACCGAGGCGATCGCGCTGTCTCTTGTCGATCCGCAGCCACCTCAGGGCCGGGAGGTCGGCCAGGGGGCTCAGGTCGGTCACCGTGCACGCGGCGATGCCCACGTGGGACAGACGTGGCAGGTCGACCAACGGGGAGAGGTCCGTCACCCGGGATCCGTCGATGAGCAACCTTTCGAGCGCGGGTGAATGGCGTAGCGCGCTCAGGTCGCCGGCCGGGGTGGAGATCATGCCCAGCAGGGTCAGGTTCGGGTACTTCGTCAGGCCCGACAGATCTCGAACGCCCGTGTCGTGCAGATAGAGGTGGCTCAGGTTCGGCGTCTCGGGCAGGACACGCACACTCTCCACCTGGAGATCACCGTTGAAGTGCAAGGCGGTGACCCACGGCAGAGCGGCCAACAGCGCCCGCTCCGCGCGCTGTGCGGGTCCGAGTGTCAACGAGGTCACCTGCGGCAGCTCGGCCAGCGGGCCGAGGTCCTTGATCGAGGTGTCGGCGACTCCGAGCGCGTGAAGCCGCGGGAGCGCGGCGAGCGCCGACGAGGGAATCCCCGACAGTTCGGCCGAGAGGTTGATGCTCCGTACGTCCCGGCGCCCCGCGAGCAGTCCGAGAGACGCCGGATCCGGGATCGGCACACGACAGTCGTCGAGCCTGACGTGGGTCAGGACCGTTTCGTAGTAGCGCTCCCGATCCGTCAGGGTCTCCCACATTCCCAACAGTTGCAGGCGGATCCGGATCGAATCCCGGTCACACAGGCGACGCAGCAGCGGGATCGTCGCCTCGCCTCCGATCCGGCGCGCCACCCCCACGATATGCGTCGCGATCTCGTCCGGGACGCGCTGCGTCCGGGTCAGGTCCGCGAGGAGATCGAGCACGAACTCCCCTGCGCCGGCCAAGTCCTCCGCCGCGCTCGCGTCCCGCGGCGGCAGGAGCTTGGCCGTCTCCTCCCGGAACCGGGCCGCGGACTCCGGGTCCACCATGCCCGCCCCCGACACACACGCGACGCCCAGCAGCCACAACCGTGCCCGATGCTCCTCGTCCGCCTCCGCTCGTGCGATCAACCCGGCCAGCAGCTCCCGCTGTCGCGACGGGTCGTCCTGGGTGCGGGCGACCGCCATGATCAACACGTCGTGGTAGAGCGGGTCGTGTGCGTGGTTGATCAGATGGTCGAGATGCTCCGCCCGGACGATCTCCAGTGCCGCCAGGTAGTCCTGGAAGCTCGCGTGGCGGAACTCGAGGACGCCCGACTCCGGTTCCTGGAGCAGGCCGCTGCGGTCGATCAGGCTGTCCAGTACCTCCCGAGCGGTGTAGGGCGGTTCGGTCGTCTGTCGGAAGCGGGTCAGCGCGTCGGTCACGCACGACACCGCGACCCGATCCGGGATCGACCGGCGGCCGTTGAGCGTCATCCACATCGCCAACGCCGCGAGGATCTTCTCCATCTGTGTCGGCTGGAGCCGCACCCGGCTCGTGGAGATGCGCCGCGCTCGTTCCCGGCCGCCGAGCAGCATCGCCATCGCCGAGCGGTACAACTCGGTCCGGCCCTCGGGCAGGGCCTGGTCGGCGTGTCGATGCAGGGCGCACATCAGTGCGCACAGCAACGGGTTCGTGCCGAGTCGGGCCAGGTCCCGGCGGCTGTCCAGGGTGCGTTTCAACTGCTCGGCGCAGGCCGCGAGATCGTCCGGGTCCCCGGGCTGGGCGCGGTGCCAGCGGTCGACGAACAGTTCGACCTGCGCGCTCGACATGGGCTGGAGTTCACCGGCGACGAAGCCCGCCTGCCGGAATCGTCGATGCCGCCGCTCGGACAACACCCGGGGCCGGGAGGTGAGCAGGTAGGCCGCGTCCGGATAGTCCACACACAGCTGTTCCACCCAGTCGAGGGCGTCCGCCCGGTGCTCCTCGGGCAGTTCGTCCAGGCCGTCGACGAAGACCACGGCCCGCCCCGCGCGCAGCCGACGGGCCGCCCACCCCGGCGGCTGCTCGCCGCCCAGCGTCGACCCGGACGCGGTGACGAAGTCGGCGACATCCGGCAGCACCAGCCGGTCGTCCACCACCATCGCCCGCAGCTTCAACAGGAACGGCACCCGCCCGGCCCAGGACGCCAGCCGGTCCGGCAGATCGCCCGAGGCCACGTGCACCGCGAGCCGGCGCAGCAGGGTGCTCTTGCCGGATCCGGCGGGGCCTTCGAGGACCATCCGGTCGCGGCGGGCGAGGGCGTCTTCGAGGAGGCTGCGCGTGGTGTCCGCCTGCGCCGCCTCGTCGTCCCACCGCCGCAGCGGCCTCGGGTCGCGACGGGTCCGCACCACGAGGCTCACGTAGGCCGTGGTCAACTCGTATGTGCTGTCCTCCGGGTCGAGTTCGGTGACCCCGAACAGCCTGGCCCGGTCCAACTTCGCCCGCAGGCCGGCGCGGTAGTGTCGGGCGAACTCCTCGTCCACCGCTTCGGTTTCCGGAACTCTGCGTAACAACTCCGCCTGTCCCGACGCCTGTTCGACCATGGTCCGGGCCAGGAACTCAGGCTGCTTGGTGAAGAAGTCGACGATCTGCAGGCAACACTCGTCGAGCAACACGCCGTACAGCGGCGCCGCGCACTCCGCCGACGCCTCGGCACGGACCTCCATCCGGACCCGCAGCGCGGCCGGATCCAGGCCCGCGGCCTGGACGTCGTCCATGGTCACCGCGCCGCCGAGGGTACGCACCACGGCCGCGACGATGCGCTCGCCCTCGACCGGCGCCAGGCGGGCGAAGTCCGGCTCGACGTCGGCCAGTCGCAGGGTCAGCGTGCGGGTCAGCCGATCCACGTCGGCCGTACGCACCTCGCGCCGCTCCCGCCGCCGCGCCACCCGCCCACCCATCCGCACGGGCGCATCCACGAGCCGCGCCCCCGGCGGCGGCGCCGTCAACCGCCGCAACGCACCCCCGATCGCCGTCGCCAACAACCGCCCCTGCACCGGATCCACCGCGCTCCGCCCCGATCCCCACATCGACCGTGCACCCAAGCCGTGACACCCAGTATGAGCGCCCAACGCTCGGGTCGCCTGACCCGGAGGACCAGGCCCTCACCCTCGGTCGTCGACTCGACCGAGGACGCGACGGGCAGTCGACGGGCTGCCCGTCGGGGGGGTTGGAACGTCTCGGCACCGATCCGCGCGTCGCCTTGGCGGGTGGCTGGGGCGGGGGGTGGATGTGGCGCGGGCGGGGGGCGGGGTCGCGGCGCGGGCGAGAGGGGGAGGCGGGGTCGCGGCGCGGGCGAGACGGGGAGGCGGAGTCGCAACGCCGGCGAGACGGGGAGGCGGAGTCGCAACGCCGGCGAGACGGGGAGGCGGAGTCGCGACACCGGCGAGACAGGCAACCGAAGTCGCGACACCGGCGAGACAGGCAACCGGAGTCGCAACGCCAGCGAGACAGGCAACCAGAGTCGCAACACCAGCGAGACAGGCAACCAGAGTCGCAACGCCGGCAAGACAGGCAACCAGAGTCGTGTTCGCAGCGTTGCTTCTTATTGGGCGCTCCGCGCCGGCTCGCGAGG
>NZ_BIFH01000058.1:0-544 GCF_003967355.1 Embleya hyalina
GGGGGCCGGGGCGTTTCGGGGGCGTGGGGGGCGGGAGCTCACGTAACCGGACGGTGTGGGGTGCCGTTGCCCCGGCGTGAGGGAAAACCGCAGGTCAGCGCGGGGCGCGGGGCGTTTCGGGCACCTCGGGATCCGGATTCGGCTCCCACTGGGCACATTCGGTCTCCTCGACGACCTCTGCAAGGTCACGGCGCCCCAAGTCGGCGGCAATCGGGCAGTTCCGGTCCCGCTCCGGCGCCGTGGGGGCCGGAGCACACGAAACCGGCACTCGACACCCGACTTTCCACCCCGACCCCACAAAACCGCAGGTCACCGAAGCCCGAAGCCCACAACCACCCACCGCGATCCGGATTCGAACCCCAGCCCCCTCCAAACGCCCCCGAAACGCCCCGACCCACTCGGAAAGGCACCCCCGGGAACCCAACCCGAGCGCCCACCCCGTCCGCCGCTGCAGGCCGCTTTTCAGTGAGCAACACGCCCGCCTCGCCGAAAGCCCAGTCTCGGAGCCCCGCGCCGGCAGCGGCCCACCACCGACTCGGACAGG
>NZ_BIFH01000058.1:1136-33317 GCF_003967355.1 Embleya hyalina
GGTGAGCAACACGGCCGTCTCACCGCAAGCCCGGAGTCTCGGAACCCCGCACGCCGCCGCCGGCCCACCCCGCGACCCGGACCAGCCCCGCACCGGCCACCCGCAACCCAAAGCCCAACGCCCGCCGAAAAAGACCCGACCCACCCGGAAACGCACGCCCGGCGAACCCGACCCGACCGCCCACCCCGCCCGCCGCTGCAGGCCGCTTTTCAGTGAGCGACGCGCCCGTCTCGCCGAAAGCCCCCGCCCCGGAGCCCCGCACGCCGCCGGCGGCCCACCCCACGACCCTGGCCGGCCCCGCTCCACCCCTCCCTCCCGCCCCCGTGCCAACCGTTCGCCTCCCTTGAATAGTTCACCAGGTTAAGTTACAACACGTAACGTAAATCCACAGGGGCGCTGGCAATCCGGCACAGGTAATCCGGCACAAGTGATAGGGAGAAGGCCCATGGCCGATCTGCTCGTACGCGGAGGCACTGTCGTCGACGGGACCGGAGCGCCTCCTACCCCCGCCGACGTGCGGATCAGGGGCGGCGTGATCGTCGAGGTCGGGCCCGGGCTGGTCCCGGTCGGGAACGGTGAGCGGGTCGTCGAGGCGGACGGGGCCTATGTCGCCCCCGGGTTCATCGAGGCGCATACGCACGTCGACGGGGCCATGTGGTGGAACCCGGATCTGGATCCGCTGCCCGCCTACGGCACCACCACCGTCGTGTTCGGCAACTGCGGGATGTCGGTGGCGCCGTTGCGGGAGAGTGCACGTGGGCCCGTGCTCGATCTGTTCTGCTTCCTGGAGGACCTTCCGCTCTCCGCCTTCCAGGACAAGGTGCCGTGGACGTGGGAGCGCTGGCCGGAGTACCGCCGCGCGGTCGAGGGGCAGGCGGTATCGGTCAACGTGGCCGGGTTCGTCGGGCATCTGACCCTGCGCACCACGGTGATGGGCGCGGAGGCGTCCTGGGCGCGTGCGGCGACCGCCGAGGAGATCGCCGAGATGGCCGCGCTGCTTGACGAGTCGTTGACTCATGGAGCTATCGGCTTGTCGACCAATGTCTTCGACAAGGACCGCTACCTCGAGCCCGTGCCCACGCGGCTCGCCGAGGACGCCGAGTTCGAGGCGCTGGCCGACGTACTCGCCCGGCACCCCGGGGCCACCCTCCAACTGATCACCCGGTTCAACGAACCGGACAACATCGACGCCGACGTGGAGCGCTTCGCCCGCATCTGCAAGCCGCGCGGGATCCGGGCCCAGTGGACCGCCATCCCGTCCACCGTTCGGGAGGACTACCTGCGCGAACAGACCATCGCGCTGCACCGCAGGCTGCGCGCCGAGGGCGTCGACTTCTGGCCCAACGTGCCGCACAAACCGCTGGAGCCGTTCTTCAATTTCGAGCGTGCGCTCACCTTCCAGCGGGTCGCCGCGTGGAACCACTGGATCAACGGTCCGGCCGAGACCAAGCTCGCCACCCTGGCCGATCCGCAGTGGCGGGCCCAGGCCCGCGAGGACTGGGACAACCGGGTCTCGTCGTCGACATCTCGACTGGATCGTCCCGAGTCGCTGATCCTGGCCATCTCGGAGACCGGGCACGGCCCGCTGGGCATCTCGCTCAAGGAGTACGCCGACCGGGAGGGGCTGCACATCTCCGACGCGCTGGCCACCTGGATCGGCCACAACGGGATCCTGTCCTGCCTGCGCGGCATCCCGGACGCGTTCGACGAGCCGGTCGTGGCCGGCCTGTTCGCCGAGCCGCACACGCTGACCAACATCAACGACTCCGGCGCGCACCTGCAACTGTTCTGCGGTTCCGGCGAGAACGTCTACCTGCTCACCCGCTACGTGCGCGACACCGGCCTGCTGAGCGTCGAGCAGGCGGTGCACAACCTCACCGGCAAGCTCGCCGGCTTCTTCGGCCTGGGCGACCGGGGCGTGATCGCCCCCGGCCTGGCCGGCGACCTCGTGGTGTTCGCGCTCGACGAGATCGAGGTGCGGCCCGAGGAGAAGCGCTACGACAATCCGGACGGCTCGTGGCGCTTCACGCGCGGACCGGCCGGGGTACGGGCCACCATCGTGCGCGGCGTGCCCACCGTGCTCGACGCCGAGCCCACCGGGGAGCGGCCGGGCACGATGGTCGGACTTGTCTCGTTGCCCGACTGACGGAACGTCACATAACTCCCCTTACCCTTGGAACACGGCGGCGGGTCACCGATCCTCCGCCGTGTCACGGTTTTGTGACGATCCGGCCTGGCCTTCACCATGGGGCAGGCGCCACAGGGACGCTACGGCCAACGTGATCGATGCCACGGACCGCGTACGGGGAGCGGGACCCGGGGCCTCTTCACAGCGGGCATGCGCGGAGGGCAACCTTGTGGATACGGGCAACCGGTTCCACGACCGAAAATGGCTCGATCAGCGTCCGAAATACGCTGGTTTGGGCAATGTCGGTACGTCGTGAGCAATCACCGCCGGAAGCGCGATGGCCCTCCGTCTAGGTAGCATCCGCCGAGTGCCGCCCGTTACCGACGGGCACGCCCCCCGACAAAGGTTCTCGATGAGTGACGATTCCCCCTCGCCGGCTTCGGCGGGGTTCGTGCCGACGCAACGGCCGCGCCTGGCCAAGGGAGCTTCTCCCTGGCTGGTGCCGACGGCCGTGACCGGCGCGTTGACCGGTTTGGCCGCACTGCGCAACCGGCGCTGGGCCCTCGCGGCCGTGCCGACGCTGGCGCTCACCGGTGGCATGCTGTGGTTCTTCCGTGACCCGGAGCGCGTCATCGGCGACGGCGTGATCGCCTCGGCCGACGGCGTGGTCCAGAGCATCGACCCCTGGCCCGACGGCCGCACCCGGGTCGCGACGTTCATGAGCCCGTTGAACGTGCACGTGAACCGTGCGCCGCTCGACGGCGTCGTGAAGTCCGTGGAGCACAAGGCCGGCGGATTCGTTCCGGCGTTCAACAAGGAAAGCGAACACAACGAGCGCGTTGTGTGGATCTTCGACACCGCGATCGGCGACGTGGAGCTGGTGCAGATCGCCGGCACCGTCGCACGGCGCATCGTGCCGTACCTGGAGCCGGGTACCGAGGTCGCCCGCGGCGACCGCATCGGCCTGATCCGGTTCGGCTCGCGCGTGGACGTGTACCTGCCGCCGGGCGTCGAGCCCGCGGTGACCGTGGGACAACGGACGACGGCGGGAGAGACACGTCTTGACCGGGACTGACTACGACGATACGGCCGACCTGGATGTCGCCGAGCTGAACATCCTGGGCACCCCGGTCGAGGACGATCCGCAGGCGTGCCTGTCCTCGCGGATCTCGGTCGCCGACGTGCTCACGCTGGGCAACGCGGCCTGCGGGTTCATGGCGATCTACTTCCTCGCCTGCTCGGTGATGGCGCAGCGCGGCGGCGACGTCGGCGTCTCGGCCGAGCGCGGCATGGCGGCGGCCGTCGTGCTGATGCTGGTCGGCGCGTTGTGCGACCTGTGTGACGGCATGGTCGCCCGCAAGCTGCGGATGTCCTCGCTCGGCGCGCAGCTGGACAACCTCGCGGACGTGATCACCTTCGGTGTCGCGCCGGCGTTCTTCGTGGTCACCTGGGCCGCCGTGCCGGTGAACGCGGGCCAGGCGCCGGCCGCGGTACTGGTGGCGCTGTCGGTACTGATCGCCGGTGTCCTGCGGCTGGCCAGATTCGCGACCACGCCGGGACGCCCGGGGGTGTTCCAGGGCATGCCCATCCCGATGGGCGCGATGACGGTCGTCTCGATCGTGCTGCTCGACCTGCCGTTCACGCCGGCCGCGGTGCTGATCGTGGCCGTGTCCGGGCTGATGGTCAGTCGGATCGAGTACCCCAAGCCGCAGGGCAACATGGCGATCCTGGTCATGGCCGGGATCGGGCTGAGCATGAGCTGCCTGATCGCCTGGGCGGCCGACGCGCCGGGCAGCGAGTGGATGCTCAACATGGGCGCGACCACCCAGGTCACCCTGGCCCTGCTCGTGCCCGCGATGGCGATGGCCCGCAAGGGCGTGGAGCGCATCGGCCTGCGGATGATCCGCTAGCACCCGCACCACCGCTTCGGACGCCGTCACCCCTCGGGGTGGCGGCGTCCGGCGTTTCCGGGCCCGGAGCCCGGCCACCGGGGCCCGGCCCACCCCTACCGCAACCGGTGCGCCAGCCCCGTGAACCGTTTGCCCGCCGACACCGTCCGCACCGCCTGGCCGAGCGCGCGCCGCGAGCCGACCAGGACCACCAGGCGCTTGGCGCGGGTGATCGCGGTATAGAGCAGATTGCGCTGGAGCATCATCCAGGCGCCCGTGGTCACCGGCACCACCACCGCCGGATACTCGCTGCCCTGGGAGCGGTGGATGGTCACCGCGTACGCGTGCGACAGCTCGTCGAGTTCGGCGAAGTCGTAGTCGACCTCCTCGTCCTCCTCGGTGCGCACCACCAGCTTCTGCTCTTCGGGGGACAGCGCGATCACCACCCCGCCGGTGCCGTTGAAGACGCCGTTGGCGCCCTTGTCGTAGTTGTTGCGGATCTGGGTGACCTTGTCGCCGACCCGGAAGACGCGCCCGCCGAACCGCTTCTCCGGCAGGCCCTCGCGCGAGGGGGTGAGCGCCTGCTGGAGCAGCAGGTTGAGCGCGCCGGCGCCGGCGGGGCCGCGGTGCATCGGGGCGAGCACCTGGATGTCGCGGCGCGGGTCCAGACCGAACTTGCGCGGGATGCGCCGGGCGACCACGTCCACGGTCAGCGTGGCCGCGTCCTCGGTCTCCTCGGCCGGGAACAGGAAGAAGTCGCTCAGCCCGTCGGTGAGCGGCGGGCGGCCGGCGTTGATCCGGTGTGCGTTGGTCACCACGCCCGACTGCTGGGCCTGGCGGAAGATCTGGGTCAACCGCACCCGGGGCACCCGCTCGGCCGCGAGCAAATCGCGGAGCACCTCGCCGGCGCCGACGCTGGGCAACTGGTCCACGTCGCCCACGAACAACACGTGCGCGCCGGCCGGTATCGCCTTGATCAGCTTGTTCGCGAGCAGCAGGTCCAGCATCGACGCCTCGTCGACCACCACGAGGTCGGCGTCGAGCGGCTTGTCCTGGTCGTAGGCCGCGTTGCCGCCGGGCTGGAGCTGCAACAGCCGGTGCACGGTGGCCGCTTCGCACCCGGTCAGCTCGGCGAGCCGCTTGGCGGCCCGGCCGGTGGGCGCGGCCAGGATCACCTTCGCGCCGCGCGCGCGGGCCAGTTCGACCACGGATCGTACGGTGAAGCTCTTGCCGCAGCCCGGGCCGCCGGTGAGCACCGCGACCTTGCCGGTCAGCGCGAGCCGTACGGCCTGCTCCTGCTCGGGCGCCAGCGCCGTGCCGGTCCGGCCGCGCAGCCAGGTCAGCGCCCGGGGCCAGTCCAGGTCGGCGAACGCGGCCAGCCGGTCCTCGCGCGCGCCCAGCAACGCGCGCACCCGCCCGGCGAGGGAGAGTTCGGCGCGGTGGAACGGCACCAGGTAGACCGCCTGGACCGGATCCCCCTGGGTGCCGGACACGGTGACCGGGCCGGGCAGTTCCTCGCAGACCACGCCCTCCTCCCCGATCAGGTCGTTCAGGCAGCGCACCACGAGGTCGGAGGGCACGTCGAGGATCTTCACCGCCTCGGCGACCAGGACGTCGGCGGGCAGGTAGCAGTGGCCGCTGTCGGAGCCCTCGGACAGCGTGTACTGCAGGCCGGCCTTGATCCGCTGCGGCGCGTCGTGCGGTATCCCGACCGCCTTGGCGATCGCGTCGGCGGTCTTGAAGCCGATCCCCCACACGTCGGCGGCGAGCCGGTAGGGCTCGGTGCGCACCACGGTGATCGACGCGTCGCCGTACTCCTTGAAGATCCGCACCGCCGGGGAGGTGGAGATGCCGATGCCCTGGAGGAAGACCATCACCTCCTTGATCGCCTTCTGCTCCTCCCACGCGGCGGCGATCAGCTTGGTGCGCTTGGGACCCAGGCCCGGGACCTGGATGAGTTGGCCGGCGTCCTCGTCGATCACGTCGAGCGAGCGCACCCCGAAGTGCTCGACGATCCGGTCGGCGGTCTTGGGGCCGATGCCCTTGATCAGCCCGGAGCCGAGATAGCGGCGGATGCCCTGCACGGTGGCCGGCAGCACGGTGCTGAACGATTCGACCTGGAACTGCTTGCCGAACTGCGGATGACTGCCCCACCGGCCGCGCATCCGGATCGACTCGCCGGGCTGCGCGCCGAGCAGCGCACCGACCACGGTGAGCAGTTCGGTGCCGCCGCGGCCGGTGTCCACCCGGGCGACGGTCCAGCCGTTCTCGTCGTTCTGGTACGTGATGCGCTCCAGCACGGCCTCGAGGACGGCCCCTCCTTCGGCCCCGGTTTCCGGGCCGGGCGGTATCCCCGGCAGCGTGCTCGTCATGCCGCCCGAGCGTAGTCAACGGGGGCGACATGAGAACTAGAACACGTTCTCTTTTTGCTTCCCGACACCATTGACTGTGTCACATATCGGCGGTACGTTCCGTGCACTCCATGCTCCGAGCCGCAAGCTCTCCGCAGATCGAAACAGATCGAAACCGTGAGGACACACGCATGCCCGTCATCAACGAGCAGGTCGAGGTCGCTGCCAGTCCCGAGGCCGTGTGGGCGAAGCTGACCGACTACAGCGTCTTCGGCGAATGGATGGTCCCGCACGTCGAGTTCCCGAACGGCGCCCCGGAGAAGCTCGAAGCCGGCGTGGCGTACGACGAGAAGATGAAGCTGATGGGCTTCCCGGCGGACATCAAGTGGACGATCAAGGACGTCGAGGCGGGCAAGTCCCTCGCGCTCGACGGCAAGGGCCCGATGGGCGTGATCATGACCGAGATCTTCATCGTCGAGGCGTCCGGCGACGGTTCGATCCTGCGGATCGAGTCCGAGGTCAAGGGCGGCGCGGTGCAGATGATGGCCGGCAAGGTCACCAAGGCCACCCAGGAGGCGCTGATCGAGTCGCTGGCCAAGTTCGCCGCGCTCGTCAAGTAACTCCCCGCACACCACGCACGACGACCACCCGCCCCGGACACGCACCCGGGCGGGTGGTCGTCGTGCGTCCTGGGTCGCGCCCGCTCGCGGCGCCCGCCTGGAACAATGGCGGTCCGTCGTCGATCGCCGCACCCCCGGAGGAACCTGACGTGCCGTCAACTTCCGCCCACTTCCCGTGGGCCCTGCACCGGACCAGGCTCGCCAACGGTCTGCGTGTGGTGGTCTGCCCCGACACCACGGTGCCGCTCGCCGCGGTCAACCTCTGGTACGACGTGGGTTCGCGGCACGAGGTGGAGGGCAAGCACGGCTTCGCCCACCTCTTCGAGCACCTGATGTTCGAGGGCTCGGCACACGTCGACAAGGGCGGCCACTTCGCCGCCGTCGAGGGCTGCGGCGGCGACGGCATCAACGCCTCGACCAACCCGGACCGGACCAACTACTACCAGACGGTGCCCTCGGGCCGGCTCGACCTCGCGCTGTGGCTGGAGGCCGACCGGATGGGCTCGCTCGCGCTGACCCAGGAGACCCTGGACAACCAGCGCGAGGTGGTCAAGAACGAGCGCCGGCAGCGCTACGACAACGTGCCGTACGGGACCTGGAGCGAGGAGATGACGGCCCTCGCCTACCCGGCGGGCCACCCCTACGCGACGTCCACGATCGGTTCGATGGAGGAGTTGGACAGCGCCGAACTGGCCGACTTCACCGCCTTCCACGAGACCTACTACGCGCCGGACAACGCGGTGCTGACCGTGGTCGGGGACGTCGATCCGGAGCGGGTGGTCGCGCTCGCCGAACGCTACTTCGGCGGGATCGCCCCGCGCGGCTCCTTCCCGCAGCCCTCCCCCGACCCGCTGCCCGCCCGCTTCGGCGCCGGGCGGCACGTGACGGTGTATCGGGACGTACCCACACCGCGCCTGTTCCTGTGCCACCGGGCACCGCGCTTCGGCACCCCGGACGGGCCCGCCTCGACCGTGCTCGCGGCGGTCGTCGGGCGCGGCCGGGGCAGCCGGCTGTACCGCGAACTGGTCACCGCCCGCAACCTGGCCCAGTCCACCGGCGCGTTCCTGTCCGCGTGGGGCTACCTCAACCACGAGTCGGTCCTGATGGGCTCGTGCGCGCCGAGCGAGGGCACCGACCCCGGCGAACTCCTCGACGCGTATGTCGCGGTGTGCGACCGGGTGGCGGACGAGGGGGTGACCGAGGCCGAACTCGACCGGGTCCGGGCGATGCTCGCCGGCGACTGGCTGCGCGAGTTGTCCACCGCCGGCGGCCGGGCCGACGCGATCGGCCGCTTCACCACACGATTCGGCGACGCCGAGTCGATCCGCGACCACCTCGACCACCTGCTCGCGGTCACCACCGACGACGTGCGCCGCGTCGCCCGCGAGATCCTGCACGCGGACAACCGCATCGTGCTGGAGTTCCTGCCCGAGGCCGCCGAGGCGGGCGCCGGGATCGACACGGACGAGCCGGAGGCCGCCGCATGAGCGCACACGTCGGGACCCGACACACCCTGGTCGCCGAGCGGCCCACCGGCACCGAGCCGCGCCCGTACCGCTTCCCCGAGGTCCGCCGGGTCACCGTGGCCGGCGGCGAGGTGGTCGGCGCGCACCTGCCCGGACACCGCCTGGCCTGGGCCAAGTCGGTCATGGAGAGCGGCGCGCTGCACGAACCGGTCGGCCTGGACGGGCTGGCCCGGATCACCTGCTCACTGCTCGACGAGGGCAGCCTGGACCGCGACGCCGACGCGTTCGGCCTGGCCGTCGAGGCGCTGGGCGCGCAGTGGCGGATCGCCTGCGGGTGGGAGACCCAGGAGGTGGGCGTCGACCTGCCCGCCGACCGGCTCACCGCGGGCCTGGACCTGGTCGCCGAGGCGATCCGCCGCCCGGCCTTCACCGACGCCGACGTCGAGCGTTTCCTCGCCGACCACGTGCGCTCCCTGAAGACCGCCTGGGCGCAGCCCGGTACCCGCGCCCAACTCGCCTTCCGGCAGGCCCTGTTCGGGCCGGGACACCGGCTCGGCGGGGTGCTCGGCGGCACCCCGGACACCGCCGCCGCGCTGACCGCGGACGCGATCCGGGCCTTCCACGCGGACCGGATGACCGCGCCCGGCACCCTGGCGGTGGTCGGCGACCTGGACACGATCGACCTGGAGGCGCTGGGCACGATCGCCTTCACGGGCGCGACCGGCACCGGACGCCCCGCCGAACTCGCCGAGTTCACCGGTGCGCCCTCGACCCGGCAGGCGATCGTGGTGGACCGCCCCGGCGCGGTGCAGTCCGTGTTGCGGATCGGGCACACCGCGGCACCGCGCTCGACTCCGGACCTGATCGCCGTCGAGTTGTGCGCCGAGGTGCTGGGCGGCAGCTTCGGCTCCCGGCTCAACCACCTGCTGCGCGAGGTCAAGGGCTACACCTACGGCGCGCACGCGAGCTTCGGACACGGTCGCCGCTCGGGCTCGTTCACGATGTCCGCCGCGGTGCACACCGAGGTCACCGCGGCGGCGGTGGTGGACACGATCGCCGAGATCCGCCGCATGCACTCCGACGGGGTCACCGCCGACGAACTCGCCGCGACGCGGGCCCACGCGCTCGGCAGCATGCCGATCAATCTGCAGACGCCGGGCGGCATCGGCGGCAGGTTGATCGAGGCGATCGTGCACGGCCTTCCGGACGACCATGTGACGCGTGAGTACGCGGAGATCGGGTCCACGGACCGGGCCGCGGTCTCTCGTGCGGCGGCGACCCATCTGCGGCCCGACGAGCTTGCCGTCGTGGTCGAGGGCGACGCCTCGCGGGTGGTCCCGGACCTGGAGGCGGCCGGGTTCGAGGTGGTGCGCTCCGAGGTGTGACGCCGGGTTTTCAGGGGGCTCGGCCGAGCGGGACCCTCGGTCAGGTGGGGGCGTCGGCCAGGTACACCTGGCGGTAGCCGCTCCATACCGCCGGGCCCAGGTCCTGTGGCACGTGCGGGGGGAGCGGCCACATCGGGCCGCTCACCTCGCACAGCAGCACGTGCAGACCGCTGCCCGCGTCGAACCAGCGCAGACCCACCGCGCCCGGTGAGCGCAGGAGTTCGGCCACCGCCTCCTCGTGCAACCAGCGGCCCATCGCGGTGCCGGAGCCGTGCGCGGTCAGGTGCAGCACCTTGTCGCCGGCCGGGAACAGCCGGCTCGCCGACACGTTGGGCCAGCGCCGCACCTCGCGGCAGTCCAGCCGGGACGAGGTGATCGCGCCGATCAGTTCGGGCGGCAGCGGGGTGCGGGCGGTGTCGTGTACGTCGTCGCCGGCGGCGGCGAGCACACCCACGTGCTTGAGGTCGTACACGGTCAGATACCGCGCGGCCGGCGGCCCGACCTCGGCCTCACCGTTGGTGAACGCGCCGCACAGCACGAAGCGGCGGGCGCGCCGAAAGCCGGGCACCTTGAGCAGGTCGTCGTGGTGTCGATCGCACCAAGGGGAAAACGTTCCGTCCAAGGCCTCGGGAAGATCCGATCGCAGGTGCAACAGCCCCGCACCCGTGGGGAATCCGTCCAGCTCGAGTCGCGGTATCGCGGCCTGGTCGGACATCGTGTGCGCCTCCCCCGACTCCCTCGCGCCCGGCTGTCCCTGGCGCAGGCGGGAACTGACGGAGGGTCATGGTTTTGTTACCCACCGGTCGCCGAAAGCATGTCCTCCTTGCCGAACATCCGCGCGGTCTCGCGCGCGCTCGGCGTGCCCGCGTCCGGGTCGGCGCCGGCCGCCAACAGCGCCGCCGCCACCTCCGGCTCGTTCTTGAACACCGCGCCCGCGAGCGGCGTCTGGCCGCGGTCGTTGGCCCGGTCCGGATCCGCGCCGCGGTCCAGCAACGCGCGTACCGCGTCGGCGTGTCCGTGGTACGCGGCGAGCATCACCAGCGTGTCGCCCCGGTCGTTGGCCAGGTTCGCCGGCAACCCGCCGTCCACGTAGCCGGCCAGCGTCTCGGCGTCGCCGACCCGGGCCGCCTCGAACATCCGCCCGGCCAATTCCTCGATGGCGCGCTCGTCCGCCGCGGACGGCGACTCCGACCCCGACTCGGGCTGTTGCTCGCTCATGACGACCTCCGTGCGCGTGACGGCCCGCACGGCGCGGGCCGGGCCGCCGTGCGACCCGATCCGAACCTATCGGGTGGCGCGCCGCGCGAGCCGTCCCACCCGCGTGGACACGCGTGTGAGAATCGGTCCACGCCCGGCCCCGGGCCCCGGATCCGAAGGAGGCGGCTCTTGCGCCGGCAACGCCATCAGCACCATCCGGACCTCGACGCGTACTTCGCCCGGATCGGCTGGTCCGGTGAGCGGGCGCCGACGTGGGCGACACTGCGTTCGCTGCATCTGGCGCACGTCGTCGGCATCCCGTTCGAGAACGTCGAGGTCGTCATGGGCGGCGTACCCTCGCTGGAGCCGGCCGACCTGGAGGACAAGCTGGTCCGGCAGGGCCGCGGCGGTTATTGCTTCGAGCACAACCTGCTGTTCGCGGGCGTGTTGGAGGCCCTGGGCTTCGAGGTGACCCGGCTGGCCGCGCGGGTGCGGATGGGCTCCGACGCGGTCCGCCCGCTGACCCACATACTGCTCGCGGTCGAGGTGCCCGGCGAGGCGCACCCCTACATCGCCGACGTCGGCTTCGGCAGCGGCGGCCTGTTGGAGCCGCTGCCGTTGCTGCCGGGGGTGTCCAGCCCGCAGGGCGCGTGGCGCTACCGGCTGGTGCGCGAGCACGACCTGTGGCTGCTGCAGACCGTGTACGGCGACGACGGGTGGTTCACCGTCTACGAGTTCACGCTCCAGCGCCGGGAGTTGGTCGACTACGAGGTGGCGAACTGGTACGTCGCCACCCATCCCGGCTCCCCGTTCCGGCACACCCTGCGGGTGCAGCGCAGCGGGCCGCACGAGCGCGCCTACGTGGTGGACCGGCTGCTGACCGTGGTGCGCAGCGACGGCTCCACCGAGGAGCGCCGGCTCGCGGACGATCACGAGGTGCTGCGACTCCTGGTCCGCGACTTCGGGCTGCTGCTGCCCTGGGACACGGCCTTCCCCGAACCGCCCGAGCGCCCGGAACGACCCGAGGAGAATTGACCGATGTCCTTCGACAAGCAGGTGCGCGTCACCCCGGAGCTGTACGACTACGTCCTGGACCACTCCCTGGCGCCCGACCCGGCGCAGCGCACGGTGATCGAACGCACCAGGGGCATGGGCGGGTTGGCCCAGTTGCAGGTGCCCGCCGAGCAGGGCGCGCTGTTGACGCTGCTCTCCGGTGTGGTCCGGCCGCGGGTCGCGGTCGAGGTCGGCACCTTCACCGGATACTCGGCGCTGTGCATCGCCAAGGGGTTGGCCGCGGACGGCCGGCTGCTGTGTTGCGACGTGTCCGAGGAGTGGACCGAGATCGCCCGCGAGACGTGGCGGGAGGCGGGCGTGGCCGATCGCATCGACCTGCGGATCGCACCGGCCCTGGAGACGCTGGACGCGCTGCCCTCGCATCCGCACATCGATCTGGCGTTCATCGACGCGAACAAGGACGGCTACATCTCCTACTGGGAGGCGCTGGTCCCGCGGATGCGGCCGAACGGTCTGCTGATCGCGGACAACGTGCTCTACGACGGGCAGGTGCTCGCGCCGAACGGCGACCCGACGCCGGCGGCGGTGCACGCGTTCAACGAGCACGTGAAGGCCGACCGTCGGGTGGAGCCGGTGATGTTGCCGGTCGCGGACGGGATCACGCTGGCCCGGGTGAAGGCGCTCGACGAGGACTGACCCGTCCCTGGCGCACGCCGGGCACCGGCCCGGCGTGCCGACGCCGCGGTGCCGGACGGATCGGGCCCGATCCGTCCGGCACCGTGCGCCCGGCCCGGCTCAGCCCGGGTCGCCGCCGAGCACCTTGCGCAGCCGCCGTGCCTCCACCACGGCCCGGGACGAGCCCTTGCGGTCGGCGAGTTCGGCCAGGCCGGGGATGGACACCCCCCGCGCGCCCGAGCCGGCCGCGGTCTCCGCGGCGAGCGCGAGCACGTCGCCGAGCCCGGTGGCCTTGGTCCCGGCCAGCAGGTCCGGCAGGAAGCCGCTCAGCGTGCCCCACACGGTGCCCGTCGCGCCCGCCCGGGCCGCGTCGCGCAGCGAGGCGACCACGCGGGTGGTCTTGAGCCCGCGTGTGCGTACCGCCTCGCCCAGATCGCGGCCCAGCGCCGCGGTGTCCCACGCGTCGTCCCGGGCGCTCAACGTCACGAACGCGTCCACCGCGCCGGTGCGGTCCTCGGCGGCCTGCGCGCCCAGCGCGTAGGCCATGGCCAACGACATGCCCGGCCCCAGCGGACCGAACGACTCGGCCAGCGCCGGCAGCACCTCCGCGCCCCGGCTCGTGCCGTCGATGCCGCGTTGGGTACAGATCGCCAGGTGCGCCGCGATCACGTCCCGGTCCCGGGGCAGCAGCAGCGGCCAGCAGTGCAGGTCGGGCCCGGAGTCCTCGGACCAGGCCGAGCTGCGGGCGGTGGCGCCCGGGTCGGCCAGGCCGTACACGGCGCGCGCGGTCTCCGGCACGGTGTCCGGGTCGCCGGGGACCACCGTGGCCAGGGGCCCGTCGCTGTGTACCCATCCGCCCTTCGGCGCGGAGTACGCGCGGTGGATCCGGTCGAATCGACCGCGTCCGACCAGCGCGGGCGCCGGGCCGCCGGCCGCCATCGTCCGGGCCACCCGCAGACCCGCCGGCGAGGCGAGTCGGTGGGCGCGGGCGATCGACGCGGGGTCGAGGTCGAACGGCAGCCGCAGCAGTGCCTGGTCGACGTCGCGCCGCCAGGGACTGTGCCCGGACGCCTCCCACGTCTCCAGGCCGGCCACCAGCGCCTCGGGATCCACGAAACCGCTCGCGTCGGCGATCTCGGCCAGGTAGGGGCCGGAGTGCGGCACTCGCAGCCGGGTGCCCACCTCGTACAACCGGGCGAGCAGGAAACGTTGGGGCGGGGCGATCCGCTCGATGTCGCGCTTCTCGCCGGGGATCAGGTCGTGCTCGGCCGCGTCGCCCTTGCCGAACAGGCTGCGGAACCAGCCCTGTCGGCCGCCGTGGCCGGTGGCGGCGGCCACCATGGCGCCGACCGCGCCCCGGACCTGCTGGGCGAACCAGTCCTGGTGCACGATGTGCCCGTGCTGCTCGGTGAGCGGGAGCAGCGCGGTGTGCAACGCCTGGCGGTCCCGGGCGTGTTCGCGCAGCAGGGCGGCCACGATCCGCTCCACCGCCAGCGGGTCGGTCGCCTGGCCGTGTGGGTTGACCCACGGGTTGGGGGTGCTCCCGAAGAACACCGCCAGTTCCTCGACCAGTTCGGCCATCGAGGCGATCGGCGGCGGCAGCTCGCGGGCCGGCGGCGGGCCGAGCGGGATCACGAACTCCGGCTCCGGCGCCCCGCTTTCGCCGATCAGCGCGGCCGCCTCCGGGCGGATCGCGTCGCCGAGCATCGGCAGCGCGTCGCGTACCTCGGTCAGCACGAGGTCGACCTGGTCGGGGGGCAGCGCGCGGACGTGTTTGGCGATCAACGCGACGGCGCGTTCCTGGAGGTCGCCGGCGGTCGAGCCGAACGTGGTGCAGGCGGTGGCGAGCAGGGTGCCGGCGTGCGCCGGGTGCCGCTTGATCGCCGTGCCCAACCAGGTGAGTTGGGCGCGTACCAGGGTCTTCTCGGCGCGGAAGAGCACGCTGCGACTCGCCTCGGCGATCCGCTCCGGATCCAGCCGATCCGCGGCGTCCACCCGGCGCAGCGCGGCCTGGGCGAGCGCGGCCACCGGGGAGGGCGCGTCGGGCAGCAGCCGGAGGTAGCCGTCGACGCGGGCGGCTAGTTCGTCGTCGGTGGGCGCCAGCGCCTCGTGCAGGCGGATGAATCCGCGCAGTGCGCCGGGTCGTTCGCCGCGCAGCAGCCTGGACAGGCAGCCGTCCAGGACCACGTCGCGCTCGATCGTCCCGGCGTCGGCGAGCGCGGCCAGCGCGGTGTCCCAGCCCGGCCGCAGGGCGTTCGGCCCGCCGGTCGGGGTGTCCAGGTTCTGCCCGACCCCGGCGACCTCGAACAGCGCGGGCAGCAGGTCCGGGAAGTAGCGGTCGGCGGCCAGGTGCTCGGCGAGCGGGCGCCCCGAGCCGCGCCACCGGCCGCCCACCTCGAACATCCACCGCAGGACGAAGCCCGGCGTGGTCGGCGTGGGCAACCCGGCGCCGCGCACCAGGGCGTCCACGACGTGCCACTGATTGCCCCAGGGATCCAGCGGCAGCCGCGCGGCCATGCGGGTGGCGATGTCGGGTGTCCAGGCCGGGTCGCGCTCGGCGAGGATCGTGTATATCGCCTCCTGGCCGAACTTCTCGGGCCAGGTCATGTCCTCGCGCAGCAGCCACTGGGCGATGCCGGCGGGGCCGCCCAGGAGCGCGACGCCGACGTGGCGCAGCGGCCGCAGCGGGCGTACCTCGGGCCTGCCGTCGCGGCGGGTGCGGACCGCCTCCTTGTAGGCGGGCAACAGCGCGCGGCGCTCGGCCTCGGTGCGGCCCGCGAACAGCGCCACGATCGGCGCGGGGTCGTCCACGTGCCGGCCCGGGTCGTCCACGACCGCGAGCACCCGCTCCCACGTCAGGGGCTCGCGCGCGGACGCGCCGCCCGTCGGGCCGGCGCCGGTGGGGGGCGTGCCCGTGGGCCGGGTGCCGGTCGGGGTGGTGCCGGTCATCGGTTCGCCTCCTGGGCTGCGTTCTCGGTCGCGCCGCCGTTCGCGGTGCCGGTGGTGATCGCGGAGCCGGTGCTCGTGCCGCCGCCCGCGTCGGCCCCGGCCCGGCCGCGCACGATCTGCGTGGCGAGCAGATGTTTGCAGGGCCCGCGCCCGCCCCGATACTCGGCCCACCACTGACACGTGCAGCTGCCGTCCCCGGCCAACCGCAGGCCGTAGGTACGGTCCCCGCTGCGCACCGCGGCCTCCTCGCCTCCGCCGGTGAGCGTGACGGCGCCGGCCGCGACCAGGGCGTGCGCGTCGCGCAGGCGCGGGTTCATCCGCTCCACACTGCCGGTGTCGTAGGGCAGCTCGCGGTGGTAGTAGGCCGCCTCGGCGACGTCGTAGCCGATCCGGCCCGAGGTGCCCAGGCGCACCAGCGCGGCCCGCACCCGCTCGGTGTCCAGGCCCGAGCGGGCGGCCAACTCGCCGATCTCGACCCGGGGTTCCCAGGCCAGCAGGGCGGAGATCAGGTCCGCGTCCGCGCCGCTCGTCCGGGTCGCCAGGCCGGTGAGCACCGCGCCCTCGCCGGAGAAACCGCGGGCCGGGTCCGGGGACAGCGTCAACGTCAGCCGCATGCCCGGCAGTTCGACCTCCCAGGCGGACGAGACGGCCGCGCTGCGCGCCTGTACGGCGGGTCCGTATATACGGAGTGCCGACGCGTGCCGCAGCAGCCTGGTGAGCGCCTGGAGGCGATCGGGCCCGGGCAGGCACACCGCGCCCGGCACGGGGCGCGCGGTCAGCCGCAGCGAGCGCCCGGCCGGGACGGCCCACAGCGCCTGCCGGGAGCCGCGCGGCAGCGCCCGCAGGAAGCGCACCGCCTCGCCCGCGCCGACCTCGGCGCGCAGGTCGAACCCGCCCGAGATCACCTGGACTTCGGCGAAGCCGCGCAGCCAGCGCTCGGGCAGCGGCACCTTCTTCTCCACCACCGGGCCGTCGAAGGTGGTGACGGTGACGTCGTCGGGGCCGACCGCCAGGTGCAGCGGATCGGCGCCGCCGACCCGGGCCAGCGCCTCGCGCAGCGGCGCGTTGACGTCCACGTTGGTGGTGCCGGTGCCGAACATCTCGCCGTCGATGCCGGCCGGCAGCACGTCCAGGCGCGCGTGCACCCCGCAGCAGGCGGAGAACGACTCGAAGCGCAGCCGGTCCCCGTTGCCGGTGACCACCGGGTCCAGCGAACCCGGTCGCAGCGGCTGGTAGTAGCGCGCCGCCGCGACGTCGGCGACCGCGAGCAGGCCGCCGGCCGCCGCCTCGGGCGCGGTCAGGAAGCCGGAGAAGAAGCGCGGGAAGGGGGTCAGGCCGCGCGAACCGAGCCCGCCGCAGGTCTGCAGGCCGAGGGAGGGGGAGCCGTCGACGGCGCCGAGCGCGGACGGCCGCAGATAGGTGAAGGAATGTACCGGGGAGGACATGTGAAGACCGTAGACAACCCGTCCGACAGCGGGAATCGGATGTTGTCGGGTCCTCTCGGGTGGTCTCCCGGGCGGTCTCGGCCCGGGCGCCGGGGCGCTTTCGTGCCGCCTTCGGCGGTGAGTTCGGCCGAAAGGAGGCGGACCGGTTCACCCGAGTGCACGAGTGCGCCCACGTCACTCGGTCGGCGCATGATGCGACGCGTGTCACCAACCGCGCGCGTAGCGTGCGTATCGGGCCGTCGGTTCGTCGGAAACTTCCGGATTACCCGGCAGTAGAGGGGGATTCGCGGTGCCGCGGCATCGATTAGGTGGTATCACCTGTGCGAGCATGGGCGGCTGGGGCTCGGAGCCCGAACATGACAAGCCGAGTGTGCGGCACATGGTCGATCCGGGTGGGTGGTGGCACATCGTCAAGAGAGTGCTGTTGTAACCATGATCCGAGGACGCGTGGCAACGCGCCGGCATACTATGCGCTGGTCCATTCAGCCGGAGGTAGCAGATGCCCGCAACGCAGCCGGGGAGCGGCTCGACGGTTCGCCGTATTCTCCTCGGTTCCCAGCTTCGCCGTCTGCGCGAAGCGAAGGGCATTACGCGGGAGGAGGCCGGTTACGAGATCCGCGCCTCCGAATCGAAGATCAGCCGAATGGAACTGGGGCGCGTCAGCTTCAAGGAGCGAGACGTGGCTGATCTGCTGACCATGTACGGCGTGGGCGACGAGACCGAGCGGGCGGCCCTCCTGGGCCTCGCGGCGGAGGCCAACGCCCAGGGCTGGTGGCACAACTACAACGACATCCTGCCGAGTTGGTTCCAGGTCTACGTGGGCCTGGAGGAGGCCGCCTCGGTGATCCGCACCTACGAGGTGCAGTTCGTCCCCGGCCTGCTCCAGACCCCGGAGTACGCGCGGGCCGTGGTGATCGCCGGACAACCCTCGGCGTCGGCGGCCGAGGTCGACCGGCGCGTCGGTCTGCGGATGCAGCGCCAGTCGATCCTCTACCGCGACAAGCCGCCCAGGCTCTGGGTGGTGCTGGACGAGGCGGCCCTGCGTCGCCCGATCGGCGGTCGGGACGTGATGCGCGATCAGGTCCGGCATCTGATCGAGATGGCCGCCCTGCCCAACGTGACGATCCAGATCATGCCGTTCAGGTTCGGCGCGCACGCGGCCGAGGGTGGTCCGTTCCTGCTGCTGCGCTTCCCGGAGAGCGACCTCCCCGACGTGGTCTACCTGGAGCAGCTCACCAGCGCGCTCTATCTGGACAAGCGGGACGAGGTGGACGCGTACACCGAGGTGATGGACCGGTTGAGCGTGGACGGCATGCCGCCGGACAAGAGCGTGGATCTGCTCCAGCGCATCCTGAAGGAGAACTGACCGACACACCGTCGGGTACGCCCACCCGGGTGAAGCACCCCGGGCGGGTCGTCACGCCAGCAGGTTGTCGAAGTCCCCGTCCTTGACCCCGAGGATGAGCGCCTCGATCTCGGCGCGCGTATAGATCAGCGCCGGCCCGTCGGGGTGGCGCGAATTGCGGACCGCGACGTCGCCGTCCGGCAGCGCGGCCATTTCGACGCAATTTCCCTGCGAGTTGCTGCGGCGACTCTTCTGCCAGGTGACCCCGTCGAGCGCGGTCGCCGATACCCCGTTGTGCGTTGCCTGCATGACGCTTCTCCTGGACCTCTCGCCGAGCGACCCGACGGCGGTCGCCCGCCCCCCGGTTGCGGCACGTGTCGTTCCTTCGTCCCGGTCCGTCGCAATTTCTTCCAAAACCGGTCCGACTTACGCATGCACGTGCATCTGACCATGCATTTGCAGCGTACAACGGCGATGATAGCGCAGCCGGAGTTCACCCACACGGGAGGGCTCATGCATTCCTCAAGGTTTCAAAGGAAGCGTAAAAGCTGCTTAAGCCGCCGGGGACGAAACGGGCGTAAGAATGCAGAAAACCCGTCGACGGGATCGACGGGTAAACGCTTGGCGCCGTGACTCGGATACCGCCGCATTCGTTGCCGCCGGCGAATGTGAATTAAAACTCGCCGCTTCGCTGCAACACAATGTCGCCACGCAATGCGGTCCCCATATTGCGGAACGTGTGGATCAGCCGCGGATCTCGAACATGGCCCAGACGACCTTTCCGGTGCGTCGGCCCATACCGTTCAACGGGAACCAGCCCCAGGAATCACTGAAGCAGCCCACCAGATACAGCCCGCGGCCCGATTCCTCGTCCTCGCCGCCGGCCTGGGTCTCGGGCAGACTCTCGCCCGGATCCTGCACCGCGCACATGACGCGTTCGCCCTTGCGCAGAAGCGCCAGTTGGATGTTGTGCGCGACGTCCGTCGCGTCGTCGCGGCCCGCACCCAGACCGTGACACAGTGCGTTCGTGACGAGCTCGGACACGACCAGGGCGAGGTCGTCCTCGAGACAGGCGGCGCCCCAGCCGGCGAGCACCGACTGCGTGAAGTCACGGGCGGCCTTGACCGACTCGCGACGTGCGGCGAGGGCTTGTATCGCGATATCGGATGTTGGGCCCATATCCCCGGCCAGAGGCTCCATCCACTGAAACGTCGACGTCCGGAACCCTGCGGGACTCGCGACGGTCATCCGTGCCTCCGAGCGGGTACTGGTCCCCGGCCTGTTGGGAACGCCGCCAGAGGACTCGCCTCACAGAGCGTCCATGCACATGCGCGTGCACATGCACACACTTCATTATGAGGATGCCGACCCCAACTGCAAGACCGGATGCACGTGCATCGACGATTTCTGCGTCTGCACCGCGCCGATGCACGTGCATTTCGATCGACCAAGGGCCGCTTTACACCCGGTTCCCGGACATTCAGGGAACCAGTCTTTTCTTTCTTTTGGTCCTACATCAGGAATAATCCGGACAACCTAGACACACGGTTGACGGACGGTTCCGCTGTGTGGCCGTCGAGCGGTCAGACCGCCGCACCGGACGGTTGCCTCGGCGCCCCCGCGTTCGGGTCGGTGGAGCCGTTGCCGCGCCCTGTGAATTGGATCACCAGCGCGACGCCGGACAGCAGGAAGACCGCCGCGCCCGGGCCGAGCAGCAGCCACGGCATGACCGAGACCTCGGTGTCCTTGTTGGGGATGCTGTCCGCCTTGTCGAAGGTGTCGATGTTGGCGCCGATGTTCTCCACCAGGGCGTTGAACTTGGCCAGGATGCGGTCGGTCTCCGCGAGGCCCTTGCCGACCTTGGGGTACTGCGTGGCCAACTCGGCGGTGAACTGCGGGACGGGCTTGCGCAGGAGCGCGGCCATCGACGGGATGGACTTGGTCTTCATCCCGACGGCCATCTTGCCCAGCGTGTCCAGGTCGTCGTGCGCCTGCTTGTACCCGGCGTCGGTGAAGGTCGGCCGGAACGCGGTGAACATCTTCTCGGAGGCCTTGGTCTTGCCGATCACGCCGGTGGCGAGGGTGCCCACCACCATGCCGAGGCCGACCACCGCGGCGAGCGCCAGGCACACCGTGCTCACCACGGCCCGCGATCCGACGAAGGAGAACAGCAGCCCGCCGGCGCCCACCACGAGCAGCACGATGCCCGGGATCAGATAGAGATAGGTGACCGCGGTGTTCGGCGCGTCCGCGGTGGGGATGTCGTCGGCCTGGCGGAAGTTCCCGGCCTGCGCGTCCATCGTGCCCGCGAGCTTGTTGAACCGCGGCATGATCGTCGGGATCTCCTTGAGCCCCTTGCCGACCTCGGGCGCGGTGGTGCCCATCAGGTTGATCAGCGAGGGGGTGGGAATCCCGGCCTGCTGGGCGAGTCCGGGCAGCGTCTCCGCCTGGAGCTGCTCCAGCATCTCGTTCATGGTCTTCAGGTCGGTGCGGCTCTGCTCGATGGCCTGCGGCGTGAAGGCGGGCCGGAAGGCATTGGTCAGGTCGTCGACGGCCTGCGTCTTCTTCGGCAGGCCGGCGGCCAGCGGGAAGATGATCAGGGCCGCACCCAGCAAGGCGATCAACACCAGCGCCACGTGGCGGTATGCACGCACAGCGGGCTCTCCCTTCGCTTTCCGTTATTCCTCGGATCGTATGGGTGATCGGCTCGATCCCCCAGGACCCGCACGGCGGAAAGCAGCTGTTCTCGTCGGATGTCACTCGGGCAGCCGATCTTCGCAAAGAGCAACCCGCCAGTCAGCTACCGGCAAGTAATGTCATGGGATCGAGATCTCCGGCACATCGGTCACTTCGCCCCCGCGATGCCATGGAAGGGTGCGGCGACACCGGCTAGCGTGCGCCGGCCGGCTCGTGCGAGCGGTGAGGTGTGAACGGAGGTCGCCGGTGGATCTTGAACCGACGGAAGATCAAAAGGCGGTACGGAGCGCCTTTTCGGAGTTCTTCACGGACCGATGCCCGATTTCCGTGGTGCGCGCGGCCGAACCGCTCGGCTTCGCGGCCGATCTGTGGCGGCGCCTGGCCGCGATGGGCGTACCCGGAATGGCGCTGCCCGAAGATGCCGGCGGCGGTGCGAGCCGAGCCGATCTGATCCTGCTGTTGCACGAGGCCGGTCGGGTGCTGGCGCCGGTGCCGTTGAGCGCGCACCTGGCCGCGTCCCGACTGTTGCTCGACACGCCGTGGTGCGCGGGGGTCGCCGACGGCACGCTGATCGCGGCGCCGGCCCTGCGGCCGACCGTGGACGGCCTGGCCCGACTGGTGCCCGGCGGCGCGGTGGCCGATGTGGTGGTGGCGCTCGACGAGGACGAACTGGTCGCGGTACGGGGCGAGGCGCCGATGACCGCGCCGGTCAACCACGCGGCGGCGCCGCTGGCCGACCGATACGTGCGCGACGACCGGGGCGGGCGGGTGGTCCTGGCCCGGGGCGAGGACGCGGCCCGGCGACACGCCGCGCTGCGCCGGGAGTGGCAGTTGTATACGGCCGCCACACTGACCGGGCTCGCCGAGCGGGCGCTGGAGTCGGCGGTCGCGTACACGCTGGAGCGCGAACAGTTCGGCAAGCCGATCGGCGCTTTCCAGGCGGTCCAGCAGGGGCTGGCCGATCTGGTCGGGCCGCTGGACGGGATCCGGCTGCTGACCGCGCGCGCCGCGTGGTGCGCCGACGAGGGCGACCCGGCCGAGGCGGGCCGGCTCGCGGTGATGGCGTTCCTGGCCGCGACGGAGGTGGCCCGGACCACGACCTATCGCGCGGTGCACTTCCACGGCGGATACGGCGTCACCCTCGAATACGACATCCAGCTCTACTTCCGGCGCGCGCGGGGCTGGCCGCTGGTCCTGGGCGATCCGGACGAGGAGTACCGGGCGTTGGCCGACGATCTCTTCGGAGCGGTGGGAGGCGTCTGATGGACTTTCGACCCAAGGAATCGGTCGAGGAGTTCCGGCGATGGATCCGGGGCTTCGTCGCCGAACACCTGACCGAGGACATGATCGAGCGGGCCCGGCGCACCGGCACCTTCCACGACTGGGGGTTCCACCGCGCGCTGGCCGCGACCGGGGTGATCGCCGAGGGCATGGCCGGGCCCGGGCGGGCCGGGGGGCGCGACCCGTTGGAGCTGTACGTCTTCTTCGACGAACTGGGGCTGGCCGACGCGCCGTTCTACGGGCTGGCCAACACCATGCTGGTGGCGGGAGTCGTGGAGCAGATCGGCAGCGCGTTCCATCTCGCCGAGGTACTGCCCCGGTTCCATCGGGGCGAGGCGATCGCGGCGCTCGGCTACAGCGAACCCGGCTCGGGATCGGACGTCGCGGCGGCGGCCACCCGCGCGGAGCGGGTGCCCGGGGACCCGGAGGACGAGCCGGTGTGGCTGGTGAACGGGCAGAAGATGTTCACCACGCTCGTGCACGAGGCCGGCTACGTGATCCTGCTGACCCGCACCGACCCGGACGTGGCCAAACATCGCGGCCTGACCATGTTCCTGGTGCCGACCGACCTGCCCGGCATCTCCTTCCAGGCGGTGGAGACGATGGGCGGCGACCGCACCAACATCACCTACTTCGCCGACGTCCGCGTCCCCGACCGCTGGCGGCTGGGCGAGGTGCACGGCGGGTGGGACGTGATGAAGGTGGCGCTGGCCTACGAGCGGGGCGTGTTCGGCAACATGAACCAGGGCGTGTCGCTGCTGCGCCGGTTCACCCGGTGGGCGACCGAGACCGGGGCGATGGACGACACGGCGGTGCGCAAGCGGCTGGCCCGGATCGCGATCGACAACGAGATCACCGCGCTGCTGGCGCTGCGTCCGGCGCTGATCGCCAGTGCGGGCGGCCTGCCCACCACCGAGGGTTCGATCGCCAAGTTGTACGCGAGCGAGGCGTACAACCGGGCTGCCGAGGCGTGCCTGGACATGGCCGGACCCGAGGGACTATTGGGCGAGCCGGGCGACGCGTGGTTCGTCGACCACGCCGCGCGGGACGCGCCGGTGACCACGATCTACGGCGGGACCAGCGAGATCCAGCGCAACAACATCGCGGAGCACCGGCTGGGGCTGCCCCGGTCGCGATAGGTACGGCGGGACCCGCGCGCGGCGTCGCGCGGGTCCCGTGCCGCGCGGGCGGGCCGCTCCGGGGGCGCGGCGCCCGGTGTTTTACGGATATGACGGGCTCGGCGGGGGTGCCGCCGAACGGGTGGCCGGAAGCGGGCGCGCTTCATGGCAGACTTCGGCACCGTTCACACCGGTGAGCGAAACGGAGTTTCTGCCATGCGGCCGCTGCACGACGAGGACCCTTCGAGCGTTGGCGCCTACCGATTGGTGGGCCGGCTCGGCGAAGGGACCACGGCTCGGACCTATCTGGGCGCCGCGCCCGACGACGCCCCCGTCGTGGTGCGGGTGATCCGGGCCGACCTCGGGCGTGATCCCGCCTTCCGCGTCCGCTTCGGCGAAGAGGTGGACGCCGCTCGGCGGTTGCCCGGTCCGGGCACCGCCGTGGTCCTGGACGCCGACACCACCGGCCGGCAACTCTGGTACGCCACCACGCACGTGCCCGGTCCGACGCTGGCCGAGACGGTCCGTCGGCACGGTCTGCTCCCCGGTCACTCGCTGCGCACGCTGGCCGGTGAACTCGCCGCCTCGCTCGGCCTGTTGCACGCCGCCGGGCTGTACCACGGGCGGCTCGACCCCGGTGCGGTGCGGCTGGATCCGAACGGCCCCCGGCTGCCGCACGTCGGGATCGCGCACGCCTCGCTCGGCTCGTCGGTGACCGCCGACGGCGTGGTGATCGGCACCGTGCTCGACTCCCCCGGCTTTCGTTCGCCGGAGCAGGTACGGGATCTGACGGTGGGTCCGGCGAGCGACGTGTTCTCGCTCGGGTCGGTGCTGGTGTTCGCCGCGACCGGCGCGGGCCCGTTCGACCGGGGCGACGAGCGCTCGCCCGCCGATCGGGTCGCCGAGGGCGAGCCGGAACTGGGCGACGTGCCCGCCTCGTTGCGCGACCTGATCGCGGCCTGCCTGGTCAAGGACCCGGACCGGCGGCCGAGTCCGGACGAGGTGGCCCGGGTCGCGGCCGGCACCGCCGGCCCGAGCTGGCTGCCCGCGGCCACCGCGACGTGGGTGGCCGAACGGGTGGCCAACCCGTGGGAGCCACCCGAGCCGATGCCCGGCAGCGAGCCGTACGCGGCCGACACCGTACCGGCCCCGCCGCCCGGCGCGACCCCGCCGCCGGAGCCGGAGCCCACGACCACGACCGTCGCCTCCCCCGCCGCGCCGCCCGTCCCCGAGCCGGAGTCCGCGCCGCCCGCCACCCCGGCCCGGACCCACCGCGCGGCCCGGGCCGAACCCGCCGTGCCGCCGGCCGGGGGCGAACCGCCCACCCGCGCGCACCGGGCCGCCGGCTCGTCCCGGGCCAAGTCCCGCCGCGGCTTCCTCGCCGTCGCGGCCGGTGCCGCCGTCCTGGGCGGCGGCGGTGCGGCATGGGCGCTGAGCCGGGGCGGCGACAAGACGCCCAAGGCCACCCCGAAGCCGTCGGCGCCGGCGTCGAGTTCGGCGGCACGCACGCCGGGACCGGCCGTGCCCGGCACGGTCCGCGAACTCACCGTGTGGACCACGGAGAGCCTGGTGCCCGCCGCGCTGCTGGGCGAACTGGGCCTGGAGTTCGGCAAAATGGGCACCTCCGGCGCCGGGGTGCGGATCGGCAGTCGGGTGCAGCCGAAGGCCGGCTACACCCAGGCCCTCGAACAGGCGCTGCGCGCGGGTCGCGGGCCCGACGTGTTCGAACTCGACCTGCTCGCCCTGGCCCGGTTCAAGGCCGCCGACCTGGTGATGGACCTGACCCCGTTGCAGAGCCGGTTCGACGGCGGCAGCTGGTTCCCCGCCGTGCGGGCCGCGGTCACCTCGGGGGGCCGGATCATGGCGCTGCCCCTGGGCGCCGGCGTGCCCGTGGTGCTCTACGACAAGGGGCTGTTCCAGGCCGCGCAGGTGGGCGTGCCGACCGACCGGGTGACCTGGGTCGCGGACCTGGAGAAGTTGCGCCAGGCCAACGCGACCAACCCCGACTACCGCGCGCTGTACGTACCCGGCGGGGCCTGGCCGGTGTTGGCCTCGTGCGTGTGGGAGGACGACGGGACCATCGCGGTGCAGGAGGGCGACGCCTGGCGCGGCACGCTCGACCTGCCCGGATCGGTCGAGGGGGCCCGGTTCTTCCGACACCTCCAGTCGTACGCGCCGGACGCGGTCGGGGTGGGCAACGACGACCCGGCGACCACGGCCCGCGTCGCCAAGGGCGGGGTCGCCTCGGTGATCGCCGACGCCTCGCTGTACGACGCGGTGGTGACCGCGAATCCGGCGCTGCGCCCGGTGCTGGGCGCGTTCGCGATCCCCGGCCGCACGGCGGGCAAGCCGGCCGCCGTCGGGGTGCACGGCACGGTCCTGGCGGTGTCGGCCGCCAGCCTGTTCAAGGAGGCGGCGATCGACCTGCTCTCCCTGGTCGCCACCGACCGCTGGCGGGCCCGGATCGCGACGGAGGCCCGGCTGGTCCCGGTCCGCAGCGGCCTGGATCGAGCGGTGCCGTCGGACAATCCGATGATCCAGGCCGCGCTCTCCGCGCTGCCCGTGGGCGGTCGGGCGTATCCGGTCGCCCCGGGGTGGTCGGAGCGTCCGCTGGCCGAACTCTCCCGGCAGACGCTGGCGGGCACCGATCCGCTGGTGGCGGCGGCCGCCGCGAACACGATCGTGGCCCGCGAGTTCGGCGTCGACCCCACCTGACGGATCTCCCTGGCGGCAGAGATCACCGCGCGGCCTAGGGTTTGCGCAGGCATGGCATCCGGCCATGCCTGTCGCCCACTCTCGGAGGAGCCGCACCGTGTCGTCGTGGAACGAGGAACCACCCGCGTCGAGGGACGACGACCCGTCGGCCGAACCACCGCCTCGGCCCACGTACGCCCCGATGGCCGTGCCGCCGCCCCCGGGACAGCCGGCCGGACCGCCCGCGCAGCACCGGCCGGCCGGACCGCCGCCGGGGTACCCGGCCGGGCAGCGGCCCGGACCACCCCCGGCGGGTGGGGCACCGCAGCCGCCGGCCGGTCCCGCGCCCGGCTACCCGGCCGGGCCGCCTCCGCAGTACGCGGCGGGCCAGGCCCCGCGATACTCGCCGGGGCAACCTCCCGGCCAGGCACCGCAATACCCGAACCAGGCACCGCAGTACCCGGCCGGCCAGGGGGCGCAATACGCGGCCGGCGGGCCGTATCCGGGTGCACCCGCCCAGTACCCGGGCGGGCCGCAGTACCCGAACACGCCGCCGGGGAGCCGGGGTCCGCAACCCCCGCGGCCCGACGGCGGGACCTCCCGGCGCCGGGTGATCGTGGCCGGTTCGGTCGCGGCGGCCGTCGCGGCCGGCGGCGGGGTCGCGGCCTGGCTGCTCACCCGGGGCGACGACAAGAGCGCCGCCCCCTCGCCCAAGCCGAACCCGACCACCCCCGCGCCGGTACCGCCGGGGCCGCCGACCGACCCCGAACCGCCCACCACCGAGAGCGGTCCGTACACGCTCACCATGTGGCTGGACAAGCTCTACACCCCGGGCGTCGACCAGGCGAAGACCAACTCCGACCTGGCCGCCGCGCTGGTCAAGGTGGATCCACTCGGCACCGTGCGCGGTGAGGTCCAGGAGTACATCGACCAGACGAAGCTGGACACCGCGCTCGCCGCGGGCAACGGCCCCGACCTCTTCCAGGTGGACAGCCTGGGCCTGGCCCGCCGGGTCAAGCAGGGCACCCTGCTCGACCTGACCCCCTACGCGAAGCGGTTGAACGCGGACGCGTGGCATCCGGCGGCCCGGGCCGCCTGCACCGTCGACGGCAAGCTCTACGCGCTGCCGATGGACGTGTACGCCCCGGTCGTGCTGTACGACAAGCGGCTGTGCGATCCGGCCGGGTTCGTGGTGCCCACCACGCGCGACGAGTGGATCACGCAGTTGGACAAGCTCAAGCAGCACTACGCGAGCGACCCGAAGTTCGAGGCGCTGCACCTGGTCGGCCGGGCCTGGCAGACGATCGCCGCGTGCCTGTACGCGAACGGCTGCGAGATAGCGGTGCGGCAGAACGAGCGCTGGGTCGGGCGACTGAACACCGACGCGGGCCGCGCGGGCATCGCGTTCTTCCAAAAGCTCCAGTCCTATTCGAGCGCGCCGAAGAACGTCGAGGAGTACAAGGACCCGGCCGGCAACATCACCGCCGTGCT
This sequence comes from Embleya hyalina, assembly GCF_003967355.1. Taxonomy (GTDB): domain Bacteria; phylum Actinomycetota; class Actinomycetes; order Streptomycetales; family Streptomycetaceae; genus Embleya; species Embleya hyalina. The sequence goes on from NZ_BIFH01000058.1 coordinate 28,882, forward strand.
CACCGCCGGCAAGGCGGCGATGGCGATCCAGCCGGACTGGGTGGTGGCCGAACTGCTGCGCACCTCCCCCGAGACGGCCCGCAACCTGGGCGCCTTCCCGATGCCCGGGACCACCGCCGGCAAGCCCGCGACGGTCGGCGTGTGGGCCGGTGTGCTGGCCGTGTCGGCGAAGACCGGGCATCCGGTGGGGGCGACCAACCTGCTGCGGGTGATGTCCTCGTCGGTGTGGCAGGAGCGCTGGGCGAACGAGAACGAGACGGTGCCGGCGCTCGGCGGGCTGACCACCACGTCGGGCGCCGCCAACCCGGCCCGGGCCGCGACGCTGACCGCGCTCGCCCAGGGCAAGCCGTACCCGGCCGCGCCGGGCTGGACGGCGGGTCCGCTCAAGGACTTCGCCGAGAACGTGCTGGGCGGCGCCGACCCGGTGGCCGTCGGCGCGGACCAGGACGCGAAGATCGCGGGCACCTTCGTCCGTTACCAGCCCTGACCCGTACCGGATCCCACCGCTCCTCGACCGGGCGGCCGGACGCCGGCCGTCGTGTCACCCACACGGCGTAAGAAATCCTCAAGCGTAAGCCCGTCGCGGTTCCCCGCGGCGGGCTTACCGCATTACCCACCCTCCGCAATCGGACCGGCGCATACCGTCGGGTCACTTCCCCTTCGGGCGACCGGCGGTTTCCGGCTTCGGTGGTACATGTCCGGCCGATCGGTCGCTCTCCGAGCACACGAGGATGCGGTCCGTCATGTCCGGAAGTCCCGACCCCTCCCGGGCCGATCTGCTCCGCGGCAGCCTCGAGGCCGTCGCGCCCGTCGCGCACGATCTGGTCTCGCACTTCTACGCGCTGCTGTTCCTGCGCCGCCCCGACCTGCGCGCGTTGTTCCCGCCGGCCATGGACCACCAGCGCGACCGCCTCCTCGCCGCGCTGCTGCGGGTCGGCGCGGCCGGCGACGAACCGCACGAGTTGCGCCGCTATCTGCGCGGATTGGGCCGGGACCACCGCAAATACGGGGTACTGGACGAGCACTACGACGCGGTCGGCGGCGCGCTGATCGGCGCGCTGGCCCGCTACCTGGGCGAGCGCTGGACGCCCGAACTCCAGGCCGCCTGGGTGGAGGTGTACACGTGGGCGGCGGCGGTGATGATCGAGGCCGCCGCCGACGACGCCGAGGACGCGCCCGCGTGGTGGGACGCGGTGATCACCGCCCACGAGCCGCGCGGCCGGGACATCGCGGTGATCACCGTCGAGCCGGATCGCCCGCTGCCCTACCACCCCGGCCAGCACGTCACGGTGGAGACCCCCTGGTGGCCCCGGGTGTGGCGGCACTACTCGATCGCCAACGCCCCCCGCGTCGACGGCCGGCTGGAGCTGCACGTGCGCGCGGTGCCGGCGGGGTGGGTGAGCAACGCGCTGGTACACCGGGCCCGGGTCGGCGACCGGATCCGGCTCGGCCCGGCGCGCGGCGGCCTGGTGTTGCGCGGCGAGACGCTGCGCCGGACGTTGTGCGTGGCCTACGGCACCGGCCTGGCGCCGATCAAGGCGCTGGTGGAGCACATGGCGCAGCGTCAGCTGGCACACCGTGCGCACGTGTTCATCGGCGCCGAGTATCGGGCGGACCTGTACGACCTGGGCGCGCTGTCCGCCATGGCCGACGTGTACCCGTGGTTGAACGTGATCCCCGCGGTCACCCACGACCGCTCGTTCACGGGCGTCCGGGGCGCGCTGCCCGACGTGCTGGCCAGGTACGGCGACTGGGCGGACCACGACGTGTTCGTCAGCGGGTCGGCGGCGTTGGTCCGGGCCACCGCGCACCGGCTGACCGGCGAATTGGGGGTGGCCCCGCAGCGGCTGCACACCGAGAGCCTGGACGGGTCCGCTCGCGGGACGGTACTGCTTCGGGGCCGCTGAGCCGCGGCGCGTCGGAGCCGGGGGCGTAACGTACTGGTCATCAGGGTCGTGTCGAGTCGTGTCGATACGACCGCTTCGAGCCGCAGGAGCACCCGCATGGTCAGCAAGCCGCCCGTGGACGACGTCGGCGACGAGGGGCTTGTGGTCGGGCCGCCCAAGGAGTACGCGGCCGGGCTGCCGGCCGTCGCCTGGTCGCTGCGCCACGCCGGCCGCCAGATGGGGGTCAAGCGCAGCCTGCTGACCCTGGTCCAGGTGAACCAGAAGCAGGGCTTCGACTGCCCCGGGTGCGCCTGGCCCGAGCCGGACCACCGCAGTGTCGCCGAGTTCTGCGAGAACGGCGCGAAGGCGGTCGCCGAGGAGGCCACGGTGCGCCGGGTGGGCGCCGACTTCTTCGCCGCGCACCCGGTCGCCGAGTTGGCCGACAAGTCGGACTACTGGCTGGGCCAGCAGGGTCGGTTGACCGAGCCGATGTATCTCGCCGAGGGCGCCTCGCACTACGCGCCGATCTCGTGGGAGGACGCGTTCGGCGTGGTCGCCGAGGAGTTGGCGGCGCTGGACTCGCCGGACGCGGCGGCGTTCTACACCTCGGGCCGCACCAGCAACGAGGCCGCGTTCGTGTACCAGCTGTTCGTCCGCGCGTTCGGCACCAACAATCTGCCGGACTGCTCCAACATGTGCCACGAGTCCAGCGGTTCGGCGCTGACCCAGACGCTCGGGGTCGGCAAGGGCAGCGTGTCGCTCGAGGACCTGTACCGGTCCGACCTGATCTTCGTGGTGGGTCAGAACCCGGGGACCAACCACCCCCGGATGTTGTCCGCGCTGGAGAAGGCCAAGCAGGCGGGCGCCTCGATCGTGGCGGTCAATCCGCTGCCTGAGGCCGGGTTGTTGCGGTTCAAGAATCCGCAGAAGGTCTCCGGGATGCTCGGGTCCGGCACCCCGCTGACCGACGAGTTCGCGCAGATCCGGGTGAACGGCGACCTCGCGCTGTTCCGGGCGCTGAACCGGCTGCTGCTCGAAGCCGAGGACGCCGCGCCCGGCACCGTGCTCGATCGCGATTTCATCGACGAATACGCGCACGGGTTCGAGGAGTTCGCGGCCGACGTGCGGACCACGCCGTGGGCCGACGTGCTGGAGGCGACCGGGCTTTCCCGCGAACAGATCGAGCGCATCCACCGGCGGGTGCTCGGCTCGCGGCGGATCGTGGTGTGCTGGGCGATGGGCCTGACCCAGCACAAGAACTCGGTGCCGACGATCCGTGAGGTGGTCAACTTCCTGCTCCTGCGCGGCAATGTGGGCCGGCCGGGCGCGGGGGTGTGTCCGGTGCGCGGGCACAGCAACGTGCAGGGCGACCGCACGATGGGCATCTACGAGAAGCCCGCGCCGGCGTTCCTGGACGCGCTGGAGCAGGAGTTCGGCTTCGCGCCGCCGCGCGCGCACGGGCACGACGTGGTGGACACGATCCGGGCGATGCGCGACGAGAGCGTGAAGGTGTTCGTCGCGGTGGGCGGCAACTTCGTCTCCGCGACGCCGGACACCGCCGCCACCGAGGCGGCGCTGCGGGCCACCCGGCTGACCGTGCAGGTGTCCACCAAGCTCAACCGTTCGCACGCGGTCACCGGGCGGCGCGCGCTGATCCTGCCCACCCTGGGTCGGACCGAGCGGGACCAGTTCGTCACGGTCGAGGACTCGATGAGCGCGGTGCACATGTCGCGCGGCAAACTGCCGCCGGCCTCGCCGCGGTTGCGCTCGGAGGTGGCGATCGTCTGCGGGCTGGCCGAGCGGGTGCTCGGTGACCGGGTGTCGGTGCCGTGGCGCGACCTCGCGCGCGACTACGACCTGATCCGGGACCGGATCGAGCGGGTGATCCCGGGCTTCACCGACTTCAACCGCCGGGTGCGCGAGCCCGGCGGGTTCGTGTTGCCGCACGGGCCGCGCGACGCGCGGCGGTTCCCGACCACCACCGGGAAGGCCAACTTCTCCCGCAACGAACTCGCCGTGCTGCGGGTGCCCGAGGGTCGGTTGATCCTCCAGACGGTGCGCTCGCACGACCAGTACAACACCACCATCTACGGCCTGGACGACCGGTATCGCGGCATCAGGCAGGGTCGCCGGGTGGTGTTCGTCAACCCCGTCGACCTGAGCACGCTGGGCCTCGCCGACGGCGCGCTGGTCGACCTGGTCAGCGAGTGGCACGACGGGTCGGAGCGGCGGGCGGAGGCGTTCCGGGTGGTGTCCTACGACACCGCCGCGGGCTGCTGCGCGGCCTACTTCCCCGAGACCAACGTGCTGGTGCCGCTGGACAGCACGGCCGACGAGAGCAACACCCCGACGTCCAAGTCGATCGTGGTCCGGTTGGAGCCGCACGCGCGCTGATTGTTGGGCGCTTCGCGCCGGCTCGCGAGGGACCACTTTTTCTTTCCCCCGCTTCGCTCCTCCAAGAAAAAGCGGCCCCTCGCTCGGGGCCGTGCGCCCCTCCGCTTCGCTCCGGGTCGCCCAGCCCACACTTCGCGGCTCCGCCGCTCTCCGCGC
>NZ_BIFH01000058.1:33342-51509 GCF_003967355.1 Embleya hyalina
TCTTGCCGTTCGGTTCGGTGCCCGGGTGCGTCTCCCGGTTCGGTTTGGCGCGCGGGTGTGTCTTGCCGTTCGGTTCGGCGCGCGAGTGCGCCTTCCCGTTCGGCTCGCCTCGCGACTGCGTCTACCCGTCCGGCCCAGCTCCCGCCCGCGCCTCCCGTTTCGGGTGCCTCGCGGGCTTGGGGCTTGGGTTCGGGTGGACCGTGGTCTTGGGGGGTTTGGTTGCGGCAATAGGGTTTGACCAGGGGGGGACTGGTGTTCGGGTGACGAGGTGGGTATGGCGGCTGGGTTGGAGCCTGGGGATCGAATAGGGCCCTACACGGTGGTGGGGCTGTTGGGGGTTGGTAGTCCCGGTTGGGTGTATCTGGCGCGGACCGGAGCCGGGCGGCCGATGGCCGTGCGGATGTTGTACGGCGAGCAGCAGGGGATCAAGCGCGCGCAGAAGGTGCGCGGGCCCGGTGTGGTCGAGGTGATCGGCAGCGGTGGGGCGGCCAGCGGTCCGTGGGTGGCCTCGGCGTACGTGCCGGCGCCGTCGCTCGCCGACCTGGTGATCTCGTGTGGGCCGTTGACGCCCGACGCGGTGCGCTGGCTCGCCGCCGGGATCGCCGAGGGGCTGGTGACGATCCATCAGGCGTCGTTGGTGCACGGGGACCTGCGGCCCGCGCAGATCGTGGTGGCCTCCGACGGGCCGAGGGTGACCGGATTCGGGATCACGGGCGCGGGCCCGGACGCTCCGCTCGCCGCGCCCGGCTACCTCGCGCCCGAACAGGCGCGCGGGGAGGAGCCGGTGCCGGCTTCCGACGTCTACGCGCTCGGTGCGCTGCTGTGTTTCGCGGCGACCGGACACGCTCCGCACTCCGGTGTGGGGGAGGCGGCGATTCGGCGGAGCGTGGCGGCCGGTGAGCCCGAACTGGCCGATGTACCGGACGAGGTCGCCGACCTGATCCGGTCCTGCCTGGCGCGTGATCCGGAGGATCGGCCCACGGCGCGGGAGTTGCTGGACGGGGCCGCCGGGGCGTCGACGGCTCGGGAGGGGGCCTACGGGGCCGCCTCGTGGCTTCCGGGCGCCGCCCTGGAGTTGATCGACGCGTACCACCGGCGCGGTCGCCTGGTCGGCGACCCGCCGACCGTGCCCCTCGCGGACCGCCTCGGGCCGGCCGAGCCGGTCGAGCGGGACGAGCCCGTCGACTCGGCGGCGGATGTCGCCGAGGCCGACGAGTCGGCCGACGCCGGGACGATCCCGGACCCGGTGGAACCGCGACCGTCGGGCGAGGCCGGATCGGACCCGAAGGCCGCCGCGCCGACCCCGGCGAAGTCGGCCGAGCCCGCGCCCGAACCCGACGGCACCGGTGCCCCCGAGACCGCCGAGACGATGCAACTCGCCAAGATCGTCCAGGCGATGGTGCCGCGGATCGACGACAGCGACGATCGGCAGGACCCCTACGACCTGCCCGAGCCGGCCGAGGTGCACGAGGGTGGTGGGGCCAGTTGGGTACTGGTGGCCGCGCTCGTGGTGATCGCGCTGGTCGGCGGGCTGCTGGCCGGAGTCGCCTACGAGCGGGGGCGCGAGGATCGGGAGCGCGGGGCGATGGGGCCCGCCGGGGTGCCGACCGCCGGCTCCGGCGATCCGGTCGCGGCCTTCGTGGCCTCGGTACAGGTCGGGGCCTGCGTGGACTTCGCCGGTGACGGATCGCCGACCTGGCAGCCCGTCGGACCGCGCACGCTGCCCTGTGAGGATCCGGCGGCGCGGCAGCGGGTGCTGGCCCGTACCTCGGCCGGCGGCGGCACGGCGGACTGCATGAGTACCGACGGGCGCAGCCGGTGGCCGATCGTGTCCGGGCAGCCCGCGCTGTGCCTGGAGCGGATCTTCCGACCCGGCGAGTGTGTGCCGGCGGAGGTGCGCGACGGGCGGCAGTGGGCTTTCCTGGCCGCGCTCGTACCGTGCCAGGGCGCCTTCCGACGGGACGGCCAGGGCCGGTTGCGGATCGACGAGATCCATCCGACGCCCTCGTCCACCGGCACCACCTGCCCCGGCCGATCCCCGGTCTACTATCCGCTGCCCTCCCGGGGGCAGGAACTGTGCATGTCGACGGTGACGTAGACCGGGGACGCCGACCGGCCGGCGCGGGCTCGGGTCAGGACGCGAGGTCGGCCAGCAGGCGAAGGGCCTCCGGGTCGCGGGTGGTGACGATCATGTCGGTGACGTGCGGGTCGGCGGCCCAGGCGGCGAAACGTTCGCGGATCCGGGCCGCCGGGCCGACGAGCGCGATCTCGTCGACGAAGGCGCTCGGTACCGCGGCGATCGCCTCGTCGCGCTTGCCGGCCGCGAACAACTCCTGGATCCGGTCCGCCTCCTCGGCATAGCCGAAGCGGCGCATCAGGTCCGCGTGGAAGTTCTTGTTCTTCGCGCCCATCCCGCCGACGTAGAAGCCCATCGCCGCCTTGATCGGGAACATCGCCCGCTCGACGTCGTCGCCGAGCGCCACCTGCACCATCGGCGCGATCCGGAAGCCCGCCGGCTTGTCCCGCAGCGCGTCCGCGTACACCTCGGGACGGGTCGGCGCCCAGTGCAACGGCAGCCAGCCGTCCGCGATCCGTGTGGTCAGGTGCACGTTCTTCGGTCCCTCGGCGCCGAGGAAGATCGGCAGGTCCGCGCGCAGCGGGTGGGTGATCGACTTGAGCGGCTTGCCGAGTCCGCTGCCGTCCTCGCCCGTGTACGGGTGCCGCGCGTAGCGGCCCTCGGCCACCACCGGCCCCTCGCGGCGCAGTACCTGGCGGATCACGTCCACGTACTCGCGGGTGAAGGTCAGCGGGCTCTTCGGGAACGGCCGCCCGTACCAACCCTCGACCACCTGCGGCCCGGAGAGCCCGAGGCCGAGGATCATCCGACCGCCGGACAGGTGGTCCAGGGTCAACGCGTGCATCGCGGTCGCGGTGGGGGTGCGGGCGGTCATCTGGGTGACGGCGGTACCCAGTGCGATCCGCGAGGTGTTGGCCGCGATCCAGGTCAGGGGGGTGAACACGTCCGAGCCCCAGGACTCGGCGGTCCAGACCGAGTCGAAGCCGAGGCGTTCGGCCTCGCGCGCCGTCTCGACGAAGTCGGCGGACGGGCCTCGGCCCCAGTACCCGAACGTCAGACCCAGCCTCATGGCGGTACCTCCACGTTTGCCCACGGTTGCCCGATGTCGTACGGAATCGCGCGACGCGGCGTGACGCGGCGCGGTGAATCGCCTCCGCAGACTAGAACACGTTTTACTTTTCGGGGAGGCCGCCTCCCCCGGCGACCCGGTCGACCCGCCCGCGGACAGGCGAAAGGGCGCCGTCCGAAGTGGACGACGCCCCTGCCTGTGTCTGTTCGCGGGGTCTCGGTATCACCGGTTCCTCGGGAGCACCGGTGTCACGAGCGCTGGATGCCCATCGTGTTCTGGAGCACGCCGCGCACGTTGTCGACCTCGACGAGCAGGCCGTTCGGGTGCTCGGCCACCGCGAGGTACCAGACGCCCGTGTTCAGCACGCCCTTCTCCTGGTTGGTGTGCTCGTCCAGCATCGGGCGCGAGTCCGGCACCGAGAACCAGAAGGGCTGGAACGGCGCACCGCCCGGGGCGGGCTGCTGCCCACCACCGGGGCCCTGCGGGCCCGGGGCGCCGAAGCCGCCCTGCGGCCCCTGGGGGCCCTGCGGGGCCGGGCCGCCGAAGCCACCCTGCTGCGGGGCGCCGCCGAACTGCTGCTGACCCTGCGGGCCCTGCGGTCCGCCGTAGGGCGCACCGCCGAACTGCTGCTGACTCTGCGGGCCACCGTACTGGTTGGCCTGACCCGCACTCGGACCGCCCGCGCCGAGCAGCGGCGCCTGGAGGGCCGGCACCACGCTGGTGGCGATCAGGGCACCACTGAGCACGAGGACGGACAGGATGACGAGAATTCCGCCGGCCTTCATCTCCAGGCCGTCGGAGGCGCGGCCGATCGACCACAGGGCGTTGATCGGCGAGACCACCGCGAGCGGCAGGGCCCACTGACGAGCGGTCAGCCCGAGGATCTGCTTCTCCCGCAGCTGCGGCATCAGCCCGCCGAGGATGAACAGCACACCGGCGATGATCGGGGTCAACACGCACGCGAAGATGACCGGAGCCACGTCGCCCGACCAGGCGCTCGCCGCGCCGTCGACGCCGCGAATCTCGCTCTTGAAGCCGATGTAGTCGAAGAGCGAGAAAATGAAGATGAGCACGGCGGCGACCCCGATGACCGCGTCGCCACGCGAGAGCTTTCTGACGTCCACTGAATACTCCTCCCGAGGGGGATGGGCGCCGACAGCGTACGGGGGCGACCCAAGTCGTGCCACCGGCATCGCCCCCGCGCGTCCTCGGTGCATTGGTCCGGGGACACTGTGCCAGACGGGCGAACGATCTGTACCCCGACCCCATACGACACACCGTATGGGGGCATTTTCCACGGATGTCTATTCGCCGCGCTGAATGCCCGTCAGGTCGGTCAACACTCCCTGGACACCGTCGATGTCGATGACGATGCCGTCGTCGCGCACGCCCACCGCGAGGTACCAGACCCCGGGATGCAGCGTGGCCGGCGCGGCGCCGGAGACGTCGAGCGGCCGCAGCGTGCGGGGTTCGGGCACGGCCAGCCAGTACTGTTCGAACGTGCCCGGATCGCCCGAATCCGCCGCCGAGTCCCGAACGTCCCCGGCCGTGGCGGCCGGCACCCGGTCGGCGCCGATCGCCGGATTCGCCGCGGAGTCGTCCGACTTGAGCAGCAGCACCGGAGGCTGCATCGCCGGCGGCTGCATCGGCGGGGTCTGCGGCGGGGGAGTGTTGCCCGACGGGCCGTACACGGGCGGCGCGACCGGAGGCGGTACCGGGAAGCCACCGGTTCCGGGCGGGCCGGGCGGATAGCCGCCGGGCGCGCCGGGGAAGCCGCCGCCGGGGTAGCCGGACCAGCCGGCCTCGCGCGGGCGTACCAGCGGCACGTTCAGCCCGCCGATCCGGTCCACGGTGAGCAGCAACAGGGCCTGCAGCACGGCGAACCCGGCCAGCCCCCACGCGCCCCAGCCGTGCGCGGCGTCCACGGTCGCCTGCGAGTCGCCGCCCGAGCGGGCGATCCGCTGCGCGGTGCGGGCCAGCTTGTCGTAGCCGCCGTCCGCGCCCAGCACGGCCCACGCCGCGCTCCACGCCGACGCCACGCCGAGCACGACGCCCCACTGCCGCAGGGCGACCCCGGCGAACTGGATCTCGGTCGGCGGCGAGCCGGGACGGAAGGTGTACCGGCCGATCAGCAGCAGCACCAGCGAGATCGAGGACAGCAGCACGACGGCCGGCGCGAGCGGTGTGAAGTCGCCGATCCACGCCGAGTAATGGGTGGTGCCCTCGGTGAGATCTCTGCCCTTGGCGGTCACCGTGTACCAGGGGAGAAACGAGAAGACCAGAACTCCGATCGCCGCCACCGCGACGATCAGATCACCTCGGGTGACGCCTTTGCGTGGCATCGTGCTCCTCCCTGACGGGGCTTTCGTACTGCGTGGACATGCGCGTGTCGCGACGGACCGCGGCCGTCGCGTCGCGGCCCGGTGCCGGTACGGTCGCCCGCACCGGCACCGGGGCCTGACATACCGTCATTCTCCGCGTTGGATTCCGGAGACGTCGCTCAGGACCCCGCGGACGCCGTCGGCCTCGACCAGGACGCCGCCCGGGTGGGGGGCGACGGCGAGGTACCACTGGCCCGTCCGCAGGGTGGCCACCGGGGTCTTGGACAGGCCCTCGGTGGGGGCCAGCGGTCGGGCCTCGGGCACGGCGAACCAGAACTGGGCGAACTCCGGCGGCTGCGGGCCGGTCTCGGCCGCGGGTCGGCCGCCGGTGCCGGACTCGACGGCGCCCGGTGCGCCGGTGACGGGTGCGCCGGTGACGGGTGCACCGGTGACCGGCGCGGCGGTGCCGGCCGCTGCCTCGGCAACCGCGGCGGTCGACCCGGACGGGTCCGGCGGCGGCATGTGCGCGGGGACGCCGGCGATCGGCGCGGCGGTGCCCACCCCCGTCGCCGGGTAGCCGGGCGGCGCGGGATAGCCGCCGGTGGCGTTCGGCAGCGGGTAGCCGGTGTTCGGGTCGATCGCCATCGGCAGGCCGGTGTTCGGGTCGAGCGGGGCCGGGTAGCCGCCGGTGGCGTTCGGCGGGTAGCCCCACGGCTGCTGCGGGACCGGGCTGAACAGCGGTGACGTCAGGCTGGGGATGCGGTCGCCGATGATCAGGAACAGCGCCGCGACCAGTCCGGCCACCATCATCAGCCAGGCGAAGACGGTGGGTCCGGAATCGACCGAGTAGCGCGACGGGGCCGAGTCCTTGACGATGTCGCCGATCATGCCGCCGGCCCCGAACGGGGCGAAGAAGCCGCTGATCGCGCCGGAGACCCCGAGCGCGATCGCCCACTGGCGCGGGGCCAGGCCCAGGGCCGGCTTGTCCGGCTGCGCGGTGAAACGGCCGATCACCAGGAGCAGCAGGGCGAGCAGCGGCACCAGGACGACGGCCGGCATCAGCGGATAGAAGTCGACCGTCCAGGCGTTCCAACTCTTGGACTCGCTGCGGCCGCCGCCGAGCAGGTCCCCGTCGTCGCTGCCGATGTTGCTGCTGCCGTGGGAGGTGGCGCTGACTTCGTAGTATTTGAAGAACGAGAAGATGAAGATCAGGACGATCGCGAGAATGACGATCGCATCGCCCCTCGTGATCCCTTTCCGGTTCAACGTTGCTCCTTTGGCGATACGGAGGGGGACGTGACGCCGACGGCGCGGGGTGCGCCGGGCGACGTGCGGTGCGTGGGCGGCTCGCGCCGGGCCCGATCGTGCGGCTCGCGGTGGTCCGTTGCCCGACCGGGAACCGTCCGGCGGTGCCCGGCGCACGTGGACGTCGCGAACCGGGGAGCGTCACCGCCGCGCACGCGCGGCGGGACGATCGCAACGACCCTAGGGGACGGGGGACTCGTGGCTCACGTCCCCTTCAACAGATAGGCCGTGATCCCGGTCGCGATCCCGGACGCGGCGCGCTCGCGCCAGTTCGGGTCGGTGAACTGCGCGGCGTCCGACGCGTTGCGCATGTTGCCGCATTCGATGAACACCTTGGGTCGGGTGGACAGGTTCAGTCCACCGAGATCGGTACGGGTGACCAGCCCGTCGTCGGTGCCCAGGTAGGTGGCCGGGGAGGTGCCGGTGGCCGCCCGGAAGGCCTTGGCGAGCAGGCCGCCGAGGGCGCGCGAGGGCGCCAGGATCGGCGTGGTGTCCACGTTCTCGTCCTTGACCGCGGCGGGCAGGATCACGTGGAAGCCGCGGCCGCCGGCCGGGCCGCCGTCGGCGTGGATGGACACCACGGCGTCCGCCTTCGCCGTGTTGCCCCGCGCCGCCCGCGCGTCGACGCACGGCCCCCACGCCTCGGTCTCCCACGTGTACACCACGGTGGCGCCCTGGGCCTCCAGCAACCGCTTCGCGCGGTGTGCCACATCGAGAGTGAACTCGGCCTCGGTGTAACCCTGGTTGGTCTCGGTGCCGGTGGTGTCGCACTCCTTGGTCAGCCCGCCCGCGTACACCTGCTTGTTGATCTCGCGGGAATGGCCGCCGTTGCCCGGATTGTGGCCCGGGTCCAGCACCACCACCCGCCCCGACAGCGGGAGTCCGCCGCCGGCGCGGGGCGGGGGCGGGACCGCCGCGGTCGCGGGGGGCTCCGCCGGGGCGGCGGGCGGGGGTTCGCCGGTCGAGGTGGTCGCGTTCGGGGCGGGTGCGCCGTCGGCCGGTGCGGCGCGGGGCGTACTCGGCGGGTCGCCGGCCCCGGTCGCCGACCGGGTGTGGGCGGCCTCGGTGCGCGCCGCGTCGTGCCCGCCGGGCCAGGCCACCGCGATGGTGCCGGCGCCGGCGGCGGCCAGTGCCAGGGCGGCCACGGTCAGGGTGATCCGCCGCCGGCGGCGCAGCCGGTCGGTCGCCGCCTCGATCCGGGCCTCCCGCGCCGGCGCGTGGCCGAAGGGGTCGGCGGCGGCCGGGTGACGGGGGTGGTGGGGGCCGGGGTCGTCGGGACGACCACGATCGTCGCGGCGGTCAGAGGTCAAGTTCACTCCTGGACGTGAGGCCGTAGCGCGAGGCGACGGCGTTCCAGGTCGTCACGAACGACTTCTTCGCGGTGGACGCCTCGGAACTGATCGTGGCGCCCTCGTCGTAGAGCGCCCGGGTGCCCGGACAGCCCGAGTCGGCCGCGGACTGCGCCCATGCGGCGAACGATCGGTCGGCACGCGCGGAGGCGGTCCACGCGGTGCGCAACGTCGGTGCGGCGGCCTGGAGTTCGGGGGCTTCGTCGAAGCGCATCGAGTCCAACTGGGTGACCAGTTGGTCGCGTTGCGCGGCGGCGTCGAGCAGCGCGGAGCGGGACGCGGCCAGCGACGAACAGGAGCCGACGTTGTTCACCGCGTCGATCACCGACTGCCGGGACGAACCGCTGCGGGAGAGCAGGGTGTCCAACGCGGCGGCCTGGGTGCGGGCATCCGGAGTGGGGCTCGCGGGCGGCGGGGTGGTGATCGTGCTCTGTCGGGCCGGCGGCGGGGTCGACGGGGCGCCCGGCTGGGCACCCGCCGCTTCGCCGGAGGGGGAGGGCGAGCCGGCGGTGGATCCCACGCTCGGTGAGCCGTGGGCGGCCGGCGCCTTGTCGTCCTCCGCCCACGGCTTCAGGGCGAACAGGGTGCCGACGGCGGCGACCAGGACGACCGCGGCCACGATGAACAGCAGGGTGCGCTCGAACGAGGGGCCGGGCGGGGTGGGCGAGAGCGGGCCGGGGGCCGGCGGGGTGGCGCCGCGGTACCAGTCCGGGGCGGCCGGGACGTCGCGGGCCGGCGGGACGCCGTGGTCGGCGTGACCGCCCGGGACGCCGTGGACGGGGGTGTGCGCGGCGCCGGGTTCCTGCCGGTACCAGTCCGCGGTCGGCGCCGACGAGTTCGGGGGCACGGGCGGGCGCGGCAGCGGCGGCGGGGGGACGGCGGGCGGCTCGGGGGATACCCGGGGCGGGGTGGACACCAGGGGCGGGGTGGAAACCGGCCACCCCGGCGGTGGCGGGCCGGCGGGCATGCCGCGGGCCGCCGCCGGGTTGTCGACGGTGTCCTGCTCGTCGGGCGGCGCGGGTGGCGGCGTGCCGGGCCGCGCCGGCGGCGTGGCGGCCGGCAGGTGGGCGGTGGGCTCGTGATGCGGACGCGGCGGCGCGCCCGGGTTCACGGCGGTCGGGCCGGCGGTGATCCGGCGGCGCACCCAGCCGCCCACGCCGCCGTTGGCCGTCCGGTCCCACACCGTCTCGAACCGCTCGCCGCCCGCCGCGGGTTCGCCGGGCGCGTCGTCGTGCTGATGCTGATCGGACATGACCATCCCCCCGCGTCCTTCCGGATGGGCATTGTCCCAGCAAACGGGAGCCGCGCGGGACCGGAACGGATTGCTTTCGGGAATCGAATCAGGCTCGAATCGATCTTGACGTCGGGTGGTGGGTGGGGCGCGCGGATCTTACGTGGATGTGCCTTTGGGGTGGGGTGGGGTGGGGTGGGGGTGGCTGGGGGCGCGCTGGGTCGGCAGGGGGCGATGTGGGGGTGGGGGTGGGGTGGGGAGGGCGGAGTGGGGAGGGGGGAGTGGGGCGGCGGAACGGGGGCGCCGGAGTCGGGAGGGCGGAGTCGGGGGCGGAGTCAGGGAGTGGAGCGGGGCCGGAGTCGTGTTCGCGGCGTTGCTTTTTGTTGGGCGCTCCGCGCCGGCTCGCGAGGGGCCGCTTTTTCTTTCCCCCGCTTCGCTCCTCCAAGAAAAAGCGGCCCCTCGCTCGGGGCTGTGCGCCCCTCCGCTTCGCTCCGGGTCGCCCAGCCCACACTTCGCGGCTCCGCCGCTCTCCGCGCTGCGCGCGTCGATCGCGTGGGCGGCCTGGGGCGTGGGCGCTGACGCGCCATGGGGGTGTGTGGGGTTGGGTTGGGTTGCTTGGTCAGATTCCGGTTGCCACGCGGCGTAGTACTCGTAGGGAGCCTTGGCCTGGGAGTTCTTCGAATGCGCCGGAGGCGAGGGCGCGTTGGTGGATTCGGTGTGGGGCCTGGCCGCCGTCGGCGGGGTTCGGGAACACGTCGTGGATCAGTAGCAGTCCGCCTACCGCGACGTGTGGTGCCCAGCCCTCGTAGTCGCCCCGGGCGTGTTCGTCGGTGTGCCCGCCGTCGATGAACACCAGGCCCACCGGGGTGTTCCACAGCGGGGCGATCGTCCGGCTGTGTCCGACCAGGGCCACCACGTACGGTTCGAGCCCGCTGCGGTACAGCGTGCGGCGGAACGTCGGCAGCGTGTCCATCACGCCCAGTTCGGCGTCGACCAGATTCGGGTCGTGGTACTCCCAGCCGGGCTGCTGCTCCTCCGAGCCGCGGTGGTGGTCGAGGGTGACCACCACCGTGCCGGCGTCGCGCGCGACCGCGGCGAGCAGGATCGTCGAACGCCCGCAGTACGTGCCCAGTTCGACCAGCGGGCCGACCCGGGCCGCCTGGACCGCCGCGGCGTACAGCGCGTCGCCCTCGTCGGCCGGCATGAATCCGGTGGCGGCCTCGAACGCGGCCCGCACGGCGGGGTCGATGGTGCTCATGTCGGGATCTCCTGGGTCGGACCACGCGGGCCGGGTCGGTACACCGCCGGGCCGCCGTCGGCCGGCCGGACCCCATGCTGCCGCAGCCGCCCCCGCGCCACCGTGTCGGGGGCCACATCGGGGTCCCCAACAATTGAAACGGGTTCTACTATCGCAAGTACTGGACCGAGTCACGGAAGTCATGGAAGGCGCGATATGGCCATCGGCATCACGGAGGAGCATCGCTCCCTGGCGGAATCGGTACGCGGATGGGTGCAACGTGTTGCACCCATCCAGGAGGTGCGCCGGGTCCTGGAGGCGGACGGCGAGGAGCGCCCCGGACACTGGGCGGCCCTGGCCGAGCAGGGCCTGCTCGGGATGCATGTCGCCGAGGAGTTCGGCGGCGCCGGTTACGGCCTGGTCGAGACCGCGGTGGCCCTCGAGCAGGCCGGCCTCGGCATGCTCCCCGGCCCGTTCCTGCCCACCGTCCTGGCCTCGGCGCTGCTGCAGGCCGACGGCGGCGACGCGGCGAAGGAGCTGCTGCCCGGCCTGGTCGACGGCACCCTGACCGGCGCGGTCGCGACCGGCCCCGGCACCGTGACGGCCGCCGAGGAGGCGGGCGGGCTGCGGGTGAGCGGGGTGGCCACGCCGATCCTGGGCGGCGCGCTCGCCGACGTGCTGGTGCTGGCCGCCCGCCGGGCCGACGGCACGGCGGTGTACGTGGCGGTGGACGCGCCGGACGTCGACGTGCGGGCGCTCAAGAGCGTGGACCCGACCCGGCGCAGCGCCGAGGTGACGGTGGACACCGTGGTCCCGGCCACGCGGGTGCTGGCCGGTGTGGACGAGGCCCTGGCCCGTGACCTGGCGGCCGTACTGCTGTCCGCCGAGGCGTGCGGCGTGGCCGCGTGGGCGCTCGACACGGCGACCGAATACGCCAAGGTGCGCGAGCAGTTCGGCCGCCCCATCGGGCAGTTCCAGGCGATCAAGCACCTGTGCGCGGACATGCTGGTCCGGGTCGAGCAGTCGCGCGCGGTCACCTGGGACGCGGCGCGGGCGTTCGACGCGGGCTCGGACGCGCCGACCCGGTCGCTGACCGCCGCGATCGCCGCCACGTACGCGATCGAGGCGGCCTTCACCACGACCAAGGACTGTGTACAGATCCTCGGCGGCATCGGCTTCACCTGGGAGCACGACGCGCACATCTACCTGCGCCGGGGGCTGACCCTGCGGCAGTACGCGGGGCCCGCCGCGTACTGGCGGCTGCGGGTGACCGAGCTGGCGAGCGCCGGTGCGCGCCGGGACCTGGTCCTGGACCTGCCCGAGGAGGCGGAGCGGCTGCGCGACACCGCGCGGGCGATCCTGGCCGAGGTGGCCGGCGAGTCCGGGGCCGAACAGCGCGCGCGGCTCGCCCCGTTGGGCTATGCGGCGCCGTACCTGCCCAAGCCGTACGGCATCGGGGCCGGACCGGTCGAGCAGTTGGTGATCCAGCAGGAGATGAAGGCGCTCGGCGTGCGGCTGCCGGACATCACCATGGGCAACTGGGTGATCCCGTCGCTGATCGCGTACGGGACGCAGGCCCAGCAGGAGCGGTTCGCGCCGCCGACGCTGCGCGGCGAGATCCAGTGGTGCCAGCTGTTCTCCGAGCCGGGCGCGGGCTCCGACCTGGCCGCGATCTCCACGCGTGCGACCCGGACCGAGGGCGGCTGGCTGATCAACGGCCAGA
The DNA here is from genome assembly GCF_003967355.1 of Embleya hyalina. GTDB lineage: Bacteria > Actinomycetota > Actinomycetes > Streptomycetales > Streptomycetaceae > Embleya > Embleya hyalina. The sequence goes on from NZ_BIFH01000058.1 coordinate 45,655, forward strand.
AGGTGTGGACCTCGCGGGCCCGCGAGTCGCAGTGGGGCATCCTGCTCGCGCGCACCTCGCCGGACAAGCCCAAGCACGAGGGGCTGACGTACTTCGTCGTGGACATGGCCTCGGCGGGGCTGGACATCCGTCCGCTCAAGGAGATCAGCGGCCTGGCGATGTTCAACGAGATCTTCCTCGAAGACCTCTTCGTCCCGGACGAGATGGTCGTCGGCGAGGTCGACGGCGGCTGGCAGGTGGCCCGCAACACGCTCGGCAACGAGCGGGTGCACATGGGTGCGGGCAGCTCGTTCGGCGCGGGCATCGCGAATCTGGTCGCGGCGGTGAACGGCCCGGCGGGCGAGTTCGTGGACGGCGGCTTCCGGGAGCGCCTGGGCGCGCTGGTGGCCGAGGCGTCCTCGCTGGCGCTGATCGAGCTGCGCACCACGCTGGCCCGGCTGTCCGGGCTGGAGCCGGGCGCGGGGGCGTCGGTACGCAAGCTCGTCGGCACCCCGCACCAGCAGCGCGAGTCCGAGCTGAGCCTCGAACTGCTCGGCCCGCTGGGCGCGGTGGACGAGGGAGACGGGCAGAAGGCGGCGTTCGGCTTCCTGATGAGCCGCTGCCTGACCATCGCGGGCGGCACCACGCAGGTCCAGCTCAACGTCGTTGGCGAACGCATCCTCGGGCTGCCCAGGGACCCGCAGCCGAGCGAGAAGTAGTTCTCGTCGTTCGCTGATCCGGTTTCGGTCCCGGTTTCGGTCCCCGGTTCCGGTGTCCGATTGCGTTTTCGGTTTTTGTTCTCGTTCTCGTTCCTGATCCGTTTCCGTAGGAGTTGGCGACATGGCACAAAAGGCGTTCATCGTCGGCGTCGGCATGACCAAATTCGAGAAGCCGGAGAGCCGCGACTGGCAGTACTGGGACATGGTCAAGGAGGCCGGCGGCAAGGCGCTCGCGGACGCGGGCATCGGCTACGACAAGGTGGAGCAGGCCCCGGTCGGCTACTGCTTCCAGGCGTCCACCGCCGGTCAGCGCGCGGTGTACGAGCTGGGCCTGAGCGGTATCCCGGTCTACAACGTGAACAACAACTGCGCGACCGGCTCCAGCGCGCTGATGATGGCCCGTCAGTTCGTCGCCGGCGGGCTGAACGACTGTGTGCTCGCGATCGGCTTCGAGAAGATGAAGCGCGGCTCGCTCGGCGGGGGCGGCGAGGGCGACTTCTCCACGTCGCCGGTGGCGCGGCACTACAAGATCATGGGCGACGCGCACGGGTTCTCGATGACCGCGCCGCCGACCGCGCAGATCTTCGGCAACGCGGCACGCGAGCACATGGCCCGCTACGGCACCACGGCCGAGCAGATCGCGCACGTCGGGGTCAAGAACCACCGGCACTCGGTGAACAACCCGTACGCGCAGTTCCAGGTCGAGTACTCGCTCGACGAGGTGCTGGCGGCCAAGGAGATCCACTCGCCGCTCACCCGGCTGCAGTGTTCGCCCACCTCCGACGGCGCCGCCGCGGCGGTCGTGGTCAGCGAGCGCTTCGTGCGCGAACACGGCCTGGAGGAGCAGGCGATCGAGATTCTGGCCCAGTCGATGACCACCGACACCGAGGAGAGCTTCGCCTCGAACAGCTGCATCGACGTGGTCGGCAAGCCGATGTCGGCGGCGGCCGGCCGGCAGGTGTTCGAGCAGTCCGGTCTGGGCATCGAGGACGTCGACGTGATCGAGTTGCACGACTGCTTCTCGATCAACGAGATCCTCACGTACGAGGCGCTGGGCATGTGCGGCGAGGGCGAGGGCGGCAAGCTGGTCGCCGAGGGCGCCACCACGTACGGCGGGCGCTGGGTGGTCAACCCCTCGGGCGGGCTGATCTCCAAGGGCCACCCGCTGGGCGCCACCGGGCTGGCCCAGGCCGCCGAGATCAGCTGGCAGCTGCGCGGCCTGGCGGACGCCCGCCAGGTCGCCGACGCCAAGGTCGGGCTCACCCACAACATCGGGCTCGGCGGCGCCGCGGTGGTCGGGCTGTACCGGCGCGGGCAGTTCTAGCGCGGGCGGCCCCGATGTGGGCCGCCGCCTTTTCGGTCCGGCGGGTGCGCCCTCGGGGTCGCACCCGCCGGACCGGCTATGCGCTGTTGGCGCCGGGGAGGGCGGTGAGGTCGGCGGCGGTGGGATCGGCGGCCGCGTGGTTCGTGGCCCCCGCGTGGTTCGGAGCCGCCTGGTTCGTGCTCGTGTGGTTCGTGGTCGCGGTGCCGAGCAGCCATTCGGCCAGGAGGGCGCGTTCGGTGGCGTTGAGGTAGAGGCGGGCGTTGGCGCACAGCGTCTCGACGTTGCGTAGGAAGGCGACGGCGAGGTCGTCGGCGGAGGCGACCGGGTGTGCGGTGGAGGACCAGTAGCCGGAGTAGACCAGGCCCGTGGTGACGAACGCGATCGCCTTGCGGGCGATGGTCTGCATACGCTCGGCACAACGGTCGCGGACCGCGCCCGAGGTCTGGTTGCCCTGGAAGCCGTTCTCGCTGACCTCGGCGTGCAACTCCGCGAAGAGCACGTGGTACTCCTCCGGGGACAGCCGCGGCGCGCCGGTGACCGTGGCCACCCGGTCGATCAGGTCGCGGACCGGCTCGCGCAGGTGGTCCATGCGACCCTGGCCGTTGGGACGAGCCGAGGGCGGCTGATGTCGGGTGCGGTCGTAGATGTACCCGGGTGGGACCCGACTGATCGACAACTTCTCGTCGGTGCCCTGCTCCAGCATCAGTTCGAGCAGCGAGGAGAAGGTGGCCGCGCCGCCCCAGCGGGTGCGGGTGACCTGTTCGCGACCGACCTGTTGCAGCACCGAGTGGGCGAGGGTGGCGAGCACGATCGGCTCCTCGGAGCCGCCGAGTTGCTCGCGTACGTGCGCCATCACCTGCTCGCGCACCCCCTCGTCGGCCGGTGCCACGTCGATCTCGTCGCGCAGCGCCCGCTCGATGAACTCCTGGTCGCTGATCACCACATCGCCCGCGGCGACATACGCCTGGGCGGCCGGACCGCTGGCGATCACCATCGTGCGCCGGTCGTGGCTGCGCAGCCGCAGCAGGACCGGAGTGAAGTCCGCGTCGGCGCTCATGATGATCACCTCGTCGAACCTGGTCGAGTGCTGGAGCGTGTCGAGTACGTCCATCACCATGTGGATGTCGGCACTGTTCTTGCCCCGGCCCGTCAGCGGCGGGCAGTCGATCACGCGAAAGGCCGACCGCGTGAAGAACGCCCGGTAACGGTCGTGCATCACCGGGTTGAGGTAGCAGTTGCGGACGAGCAACGATCGGCGCAGGCCGCGCTCGGTCGCCTCGTTCTCCAACCACTCCAACCACTGGGACGGTTTGCGAGCGAAAATCTCCGCGGACGCGCGGTCCGTCTCCCGCAGTCCGCTGTAAATATTGTCAAAGTCAAGGAAAAGCGCGCTGCGAATTCTGCCTGGTATGCCCGAATCCATACTCATGTCCATGCCTGCCTCCCCCGATGCGTACGGCTTCAATCTGTCCGACGCGTCACGTGCGGGCAAGCGAGGCCACATTCGGTGTGGTTCCGGTCCGGTATCGATCTTGGCCGTCTTCCGATCCGCGCGCACGCGGGTTAGGTTGCGCGAAGCGGAAGCTTGATCGTGCCATGTAGGTGCGTCGGTTGGTTTGTCCGTCCGTCCACCCGTCGTCCGTCCGTCCATCCATCCGTCTGTCTGCCCTGTCCGTCTGTCTGTCTGCCCGTCAGGAGCCATGTCGTGTCTGGACGTTGGAGCATCACACTGGACGCACTGCTACGCGAGCGGGCCGAGGATCACAGTGCCGGTCTGCGCGACGAGGACCGGGCGTGGACCTGGGCCGAGGTGGTCGCGGAATCCGCGCGCCGAGCCGCCCTGCTGCGTGCGCTGCGGGTCGAGGGTCGACCGTGGCACATCGGGGTGATGCTGGAGAACGTGCCCGAGTTTCCGCTGCTGCTCGGCGCCGCGGCGCTGTCCGGCGCGGTGATCGTGGGGCTGAACCCGACCCGGGTCGGGTCCGAGTTGGCGCGCGACATCGACCACACCGACTGCTCGCTCGTCGTCACCGACGCGGCGCATCTGGAGCAGCTGCGCACCGCCGCACCGGACTTTCCGGCGGACCGGCTGCTGTGCGTGGACGACCCGGCCTGGGCGCGGGCGCTGGAGCCGTACGCGGGGGCAGAGCCGCCGGTCGAGCGGCCGGGGGTCGAGGACACGTTCATGCTGATCCTCACGTCCGGGACGACCGGGCACCCCAAGGCGGTGATCTGCTCGCAGGGCAAGATCGCCGGGCAGGGGGCGAGCGTGGTGGCCATGGAGCGGTTGGACGGGACGGACGTGGCCTACTGCGCGATGCCGCTGTTCCACTCCAACGCGGTGGTCACGTGCTGGGCGCCGGCGCTGGCGGCCGGGGCGGAACTGGTGTTGCGGCGGCGGTTCTCCGCGTCGGGATTCCTGCCGGACGTGCGACGGTTCGGGGTCACGTACGCCAACTACGTGGGCAAGCCGCTGTCGTACATCCTGGCCACGCCCGAGCGCCCCGACGACGCGGACAACCCGCTGACGCGCGTGTTCGGCAACGAGGGCGGGCCGCAGGACGTCGAGCGCTTCGCCCGGCGGTTCGGCTGCACGGTGCGGGACGGGTTCGGCTCGACCGAGGGCGGGTTGTCGTTCAGCCCGGTCCCGGACATGCCGCCGGGCGCGCTGGGCCGGCCGAACGGCGACATCCGGATCCTGAACCCGGACACGCGCGAGCCGTGCCCGCCGGCCGCCTTCGACGCGGCGGGCCGGATGACCAACACCGAGGCGGCGGTCGGCGAACTGGTCAACGTCGGCGGCGCGGGCACCTTCGAGGGCTACTACAACAACGCGGCGGCGACCGCGCAGCGCATGCGCGACGGCTGGTACTGGAGCGGCGACCTCGCCTACCGCACCGACGACGGCCTGGTCTTCTTCGCCGGCCGCACAGGGGAGTGGCTGCGCGTCGACGGGGAGAACTTCGGCGCGACGCCGGTCGCCCGCATCCTGTCCCGGCACCCGGACGTGGCGGTGGCGACGGTGTACGGCGTGCCCGACGAGGCGGCGGGTGACCAGGCGATGGCGGCCCTGGTCCTGCGCGAGGGCGCAACCTTCGACCCGGCGGCCTTCGCGGACTGGCTGGCGGCCCAGCCGGACCTGTCCCGCGCCTGGCACCCGCGCTACATCCGGATCGCCGAAGCACTCCCACAAACCAGCACGAACAAGATCCTCACCAGAGTCCTGGCCCGCCAAGCCTGGCACACGACCCCAGACCCCATCTGGTGGCGCGAACCCCGAACCGGCAGAACCACCCCATACCGCCCTTTCACCGAATCCGACCGCAAAACCCTGGAAACAGCCTTCACCGACCGAGGCCGCACCCACATCCTGTCCCTGATATCCCGCGAGACCTGACAACCCCACCCCGGACCCAAGCCCCGCACCCGACACCCGACACCCACAGGCGGCCAACCGAACGGACCGGGCCGGACCGGACCGCGTCCAGCAGGCACGCCGCGCTCCGGCTGCGGGGCACCGGTGCGGGGGCCGGTCCGGCGCGTGGCGTGGACCGCTGGCGGCGTTCGGGGCTCCGAGCCCTGGGGCGCGCGACGAGACGGGCGTGCTGCTCGGCGAGAGCTGGCCGGCGACGGGGGAGCGGGAGGGCGGTCCGGTCGAGTCCGCCAGGGCCTTCCGGAGTGGGTGGGATGTCTGCACTTTGGCTGCGGGCCGACCGGTGCGGCGTCCGTCCGGGTCGCGGGGCCGGCCGCCGCCGGCGTTGGGGGCTCCGAGACCCGAAGCTCCCGACGAGACGGATGCGTTGCTCGGCGAAAACCGGCCCGGCAGCGGCGGG
>NZ_BIFH01000058.1:51534-71607 GCF_003967355.1 Embleya hyalina
TTCGCGCGTCGATCTCCAGGATGGGACCGGGTCGGGGGCGCTGACGCGCCACGGGGTCCGGTGGCGGTCAGTCCTGGAAGCGGGCGGCCAGTACTGCCGCGAGTCGGCGGGAGGCGAAGTCGCCGCCGTGGACGAAGCGCATCGCCGGGCCGAAGGTGGCGGCGGCGGGCGGGCCGGTGACGTACAGGCCGGGCACGCTCGTCTCGAACGAGGCGTCGAGCGCGGGCAGTCCGCCCACCGTGGCGATCCGGCGCCGCAGCGACGGCGGCAGGAAGCCGAGGGCGGCCAGGTCGACCCGGTAGCCGGTCGCGGCGAGCACGTGGTCGGCGTGTACCTCGCGCTGGTGGCCGGACCGGTCCCGCAGCCACATCCGCACCCGCCCGTCGGGCTCGCGCCGGGCCCGGGTGACGGTCTGCGCGTCCCGGACCGGGACCCGCCCGTCCAGCCGGTCACGCAACCACCACGCGGCGGACGGGCCGAGGATGCGCCGGGCCAGGTCGACCCGGACGCGGGCGGGCAGCAGCCGGAACGCGGCCGGGCCCCGCGCGGCGGCGGCGATCGTCCAGCCGGATCCCAGCGGCGAATCCGGGGTGAACCGCCGGGCCCGGGGCGGGGCGGCGAACCGGATGCGCTCGGCCCGGCCGAACACCCGTACCCGTGCGGCGCCGCCCTCGTGCAGCAACGCGGCGCTCTCCAGGGCCGATTGGCCGGAGCCGATCACCACGATGTCCCGATCCGCGCCGAGTTCGGCCAGGTCGGGGCGCTGGGCGGGGTGCGATACCAGGTCGTCGCCGAGGTGTTCGAGCACGGCCGGCACGTAGCGATGTGCGGCCAGGCCGGTGGCCAGCACCACCGCGTCGACCGCCAGGTCCGGCCCGCCGTCCCGGGCGAGTACGAAGCCGGGGCCGGCGGGCTCGATGCCGGTGACCCGCTCGCGCTCCACGTCCGGGACCAGGTGGTCGGCGAACCACCGCCCGTAGGCCACGAACAGTTCCAGGGGCACCGGCTGATCGCCCGTCAGCGGGCGCTCGCCGCGGGCGCGTTGGAAGCAGGCCAGGGTGAATCCGGGCCCGGGCGCGGCGATCGAGGAGGCGGCCGGCCTGGATTTCAGCAGCATGCCGATCGGCATGTGCCGCCGCCAACCCTCCAGCGGTTCGCCGAACACCCGGGCGGTCACTCCGAGTTGGCGCAGGTGGGCGGCGAGCGAGAGGCCGTAGGGGCCGGCTCCGACGATGGCCACGGTCATGGCGGTGCCCTTCGGATATTCGAGTGGATTGTTGGCTTATCCGGTGAAACGTCGGTTCGCGCTGCTAGAAAGGTCCGGACGGGGAGGCGACGAAATGGTTGTCCGAGGAGTCGAGCTGGATCGTTCGGTGCCCGCGCTGCTGTTCAAGGTCGGCCGCTATCCGCTGCACCAGGGCTCGGTCGGCGCGGTGCGCTCGCTCGGGCGCGCGGGCGTGCCGGTGCACGCGGTGGTCGAGGACGCGTACACCCCCACCGCCGTGTCCCGGCACCTGAGTCGGCGGCACGTGTGGCCCACCACCGGCCTGGAGGACCCTCGGGCGCTGGTGGAGCGACTGCTCGGGATCGGCCGCCGACTGCCCGCCCGCGCGGTCCTGATACCCACCGACGACGAGGCGGCGCTGCTGGCCGCCGGCGCCCGGGACCGCCTCGCGGAGTGTTTCCTGCTGCCCAAGGTCGACCCCGGTCTGCCCGCCGGGTTGGCGGGCAAGCGCGGGCTCTACCGGCGCTGCCTGGCCCACGGGGTGCCCGCGCCGGACACCCGCTTCCCCGCCGACCGTGAACAACTGACGGCGTTCGCCGCCGAGTTGGGCTATCCGGTGGTGGTCAAGAACCTCGCGCCGTGGGACCGACTGCGGGCGCCGGTGGTGCCGGGCACCACGCTGGTCCGCGACCGGCGCGCGCTGCTCGCGCTGGTCGGCGAGCCGCGCGCGGTGTTGTTGCAGGCGTATGTGCCGCGCGAGGCCGCGCAGGACTGGATCGTGCACCTGTACGCCGCGCCGGACGGTCGGTGCGCACCGGTGTTCACCGGCCTCAAGCTCCGCTCCTGGCCGCCGCACGCGGGGGTGACCACGTACGCCCGGGCGCTGGCCAACCCGGGTCTCGCCCGCCGTTCGGCCCGGTTGTGTCGGGCGCTCGGCTACCGGGGTCCGGCCGATCTGGACTGGCGGCTGGACCTGCGCGACGGGCGCTACAAGCTGGTCGACTTCAACCCCCGGGTGGGCGCCCAGTTCCGCATGTTCGAGACCGCGGGGGGCCTCGACGTGGTGCGTGCGCTGCATCTGGACCTGACGGGACGGCCGATCCCCTCGGGTGGTCAGCGCGAGGGTCGGCGCTATGTCGCCGAGCATCTGGATCCGGCCGCGTTCGTGGCCTACCGGGGGCGCTGCGGCGTGGCCCGGCCACCCGGCCGCGCGCCGGGGCACGGCGGGGTGGAGGCGGCCTGGCTGGCTCTGGACGATCCGCTGCCGGCGGTGGTCACGGCGGTGCGCGTGCTCGCCCTGGCCGTGCGCCGGCGGCGGCACTGAGGAGAGTGGGTGGCTTCGATGAGAACGGGTCGAGCGACGCGGGTCCGCCGACGGCTCGCCGTGGTGTTGCCGGTCGTGGTGCCGGTGCTGCTGCTCGCCGGGTGCGAGTCCGCGCCGCCGGCCGGGCCCCGGCTGCTGTTCGCCGACGACTTCACCGGGTCGGCGCTCGCCGCCGAGCGCTGGGTGACGTGCTACGACTGGAACGTGGCCGGCTGTACCAACGCGGGCAACCACGAGCAGCAGTGGTACCTGCCCGAGCAGGTCCGGGTGCGGGACGGGCAGGCGATCCTGACCGCCGCGCGCCGGCCCACCACCGGCTCGGACGGCGTGGCCTACCCGTGGGTCTCGGGCATGTTGTCCACCGGGCGGCCGAATTGGTCGGGCCGACCGAGGTTCACCTTCACCTACGGCCGGGTCGAGGCCGAACTGCGGCTGCCTCGCGAGCCGTTCTCGTTTCCGGCCTTTTGGTTGATGCCGGCCGCCAAGCGCACCCCTCCCGAACTGGACGTGGTCGAACTGATCGGCCCGGACGGCCTGGCCCGGGCCACGGTGCACTGGACCGGGCCCGACGGCCGTCCCGACGAGGAGACGCGCACCTCCCGCGAGCGCGACTGGTCCGGCACGTTCCACCGGTTCACCCTCGACTGGCGGCCGGATCGGGTGACCTGGTCGATCGACGGCGAGCAGGTGTTCGCCGTGACCGACCGGGCGCGTGTCCCGCACGAGCCGATGGAGGTGCTGTTCACCCTCGCGATGGGCTACCCGGAGCCGGTCCCCGACACGGTGACCGGCGCGGAGATGCGGATCCGGGCGGTGCGGGTCTGGGAGCGCTGAACCCGCGCGCGCCGGCCTCGGTCGGACGATCACCTCAACCGGCCCGGCCGGCCACCGCGTCGGAGTGCTCGTGCCAGGGAGCGGGCCGGCCGCGCCGGCGGGCCCGGATCCGGCGCCAGGCCCGCCAGCCGAGCGTGGGCAGCCCGTCCCGAAACGGGGCGACCCGGGAGCCGACACCGGCCAGCCAGGCGTCCAGGCGGTCGAGGCCGGTGTCCGCGCGCACCATCAGCCGGGAGATCCGCCACGGATCGTCCTCGCGCGAGCTGTGCGCGTCGCGCACCGCCATCGCGGTACGAAAGCCCGCGTGCCGCACCGCGGCCCGCACGGCGGCGTCGTTGTAGCCGAACGGGTAGGCGAACGAGGTGACCGGGCGCTCCAGTTCGGCCTCCAGGCGCTGCCGCGAGCAGGCGATCTCGCGGTGCATCGACGCGAGCGGGAGGGTGTCGAGTTCGCGGTGCGTGCAGCCGTGCGCGCCGATGGTCAGGCCCGGCGTGTCGGCGATCCGGCGCAGTTCGCGCCAGGTGAGCATGGCGGCCGGCGGCAGTACCGGGCTCGGCGTGGGCCACAGCGCGTCGGTGGTGACGTAGAGCGTCACGGGCAGGTCGCGCTCGACCAGTTGCGGCAGCGCGTACCGGGCGAAGTCGGCGTAGCCGTCGTCGAAGGTGATCAGCACGCTCTCCCGGGGCAGGTCGCGACCCCCGTGCAGGGCCTCGGTGAACCGGTCCAGGCCGATCGGGACCCGGCCGCTCGCCGACACCCGGTCCAGGTGTCGGCCGAACTCGGCCGGGGTGACGGTGAACGGCGCGATCCACGGCGGCGGGTCGTCCCGTACCGCGTGGTAGAGCAGGACCGGTACCGCGGCCTCGGATCTCATCGAAGCTCCTCTCGGGAGGTGCGCGCACGCACGACGGTGCGGATCAGCACCGCGATGGTGGTCAGACCGGCGAGGGTGCCGACCACGCGCGGGGCGGAGAAGGCGCCCGCGAGCAGGTATGCCTCGGCGGTCAGCGCGCACGACGCCGCGCTGCCGGCCACCGAGGTCACCGCCGTGGTCAGGACGCTCGCGCCCTCGCCGGCGAGCGCGTAGCCGGGTCCGACGGCCAGGAAGGCGACCACGACGAGGGCCCGCAGCGGGTGTTCGGCGGGCAGTTCGAGCGCACCGAACGCCGACCACCCGGCGGCGGCGGGCCAGACGGCCCGGATCGGACCGGTCATCGTACGGGCCCCGGCCGCGGGTCGATCCGGTAGATCACCGCGTCCCGGTCGCGCAGCAGCAGGGTGAATCGGGGCGCGATGGACAGCGCGTGGTCGATGCGGCCGAGGGTGCCCGCCGGCAGCAGTCCGGTCTGCTCGCACTCGGCCCGCTGGCCGGCGGTCAGGAACAGGTAGGCCGTGTCGCCCGGATACTCGTCGGCCAGCGCGCTCAGCCCGGCCACCGGATCGCGCACCACCGCCTCGCGCAGCGCGGGCGTCTCCATCGCGAACCAGCGATGTCGCTGTTGTTCGTAGTCGGCGTAGGCGCCGGGGAAGTTGTTGCTCGCCGCCACGATCAGATCGCCGGGCGCGGACACCCGGGCCAGCCACTGCCGGGCGGCGATCTCGCCGTCGTCGAAGTGGTTCTGGCGCTCCTTGCCGTAGTAGCCGAACACGAATCCGGTGAGCAGCAGCGCGAACAGCACCGGCAGCAACACCGCGCGCGGGCGCGGGCGGCCCCGGTCGCCGAACAGTGGTGCGAGCCATCCGGCGATCAGGAACGCGGCGGCGGGCAGCGCGAACAGATAGACCCGGAAGATGATCTCGCCGCCGTACGCACCGGCCGCGAGCAGCGGCAGCGGTGCCAGCACCAGCGGTATGGCGGGCGAGCGGCGCAGGCGCGGACAGCGGATCGGCGCGACGGCGGTGAGCAGCGCGACGCCCGCGGTCAGCGCCCGGTCCACCCGGGCGACCAGCACCTGGCCCGGTTCGGCGCTGCCCAGATTGACCATGCCGGCATGGGCGTTCGACTCGAAGTCGCCGAACTGGGCCCAGGAGGAGCCGATCTGCTCGAACAGGAAGGGTCGGGCCACGGTCAGGTCCCAGCCGAGCACGGCCACCGCGGTCAGTCCCAGAAGCGGGAGGGCGACCGGCCGATGGACGCGCGAGCAGGCCAGTGCGCCCAGCGCGACGACGAGCATCGGCGGAGTGAGCTGATGCGCCGTCACCACGGCGAGCACCAGCGGCGCGCACAGTCCGACGGTGGCGAGCGGGCGCCGGTCGCGATCCAGGACCAGCGCCAGGATGGTCACGTACAGGACGAACGCGAAGGTCTGCGGGGCGAAGTAGTCCTGGCCGACCCAGGCGGTGGCGAAGTAGATCCACACCGCCGCCCAGACGATCCGCCGGTCGCGGGTGAGCGTGCGGTAGAGCAGGACCAGGGGGCCGATCAGCAGCAGGTCGAAGGCGAGCGGCGACCAGGTCGCCATGGTCAGCGCGTCGGGCGCGCCGGACGCCCGAACGGCCGTGGCCGCGGCGGAGAAGAACCCGGGCCACTGGTGGTAGGGCGCCAATTCGCCCGCGTCCGGAAGGGTTCGGCCGGTGCGCAGGAACTGGTCCACCACCTCGACGTGTTTCCAGGCCCACGCGTAGCGCAGATGCTCGTAGAGCACCGCCGGCGTGGCGTGCAGCATGGTCACCAGGGCGCCGGTGTACAGCGCGTGGCGCCGGGACCGGGCGGTGCGGTCGAGCAGGCTCACCGCGAAGCCGAGGGTGAGCACGGCCAACGCGCACCAGTACAGGGCGGGCAGCACGTCGAGCAGCCCGAGTCCGCCCATCCGGTCCACCGCGACCGGCATCCGCATCGCCAGGATCCACAGCACCACGGCGACCGGCAGGGCGAGCAGGCCGAACGCGCGGAACCCGAGCGCGGCGGGGGTGGGCAGCGGGTCCCGGCCCAGACCGCGCGCCCGACCCGCGGCGTAGCCGAGCGCGGTGGTGAGCACGCCCAGGACCAGCGCGGGGATGGTGGCCGTGGGCGGGCGCGGCTCCGGGGCGAACGGGCGCACCAGGGCGCGCGGGATGGTCGAGGCCAGGTAGGAGCGTTCGGAGGCGAGCGCGCGGTCGGTGCCGGCGTGCCTGCCGACCGCCGCCTTGGACAGGCCCTCGGCCCAGCAGCGGGCCCGGAAGTAGCGCCAGGTGGTGCGCGCGGCGGGCACGCGGTGGCGGACCACGGCGGCCGGTTCGTACCCGAGCACGCCCCCTCGGTGTCGGGCCGCGGCGCGCAGGCACAGCTCGGTCTCCTCGCCGCCGAGCGGGCGGGTGCCGACGCGGCCCAGGTCGGTGCGGAAGCCGCCGACGTCGAGCAGCACGCCGCGCCGGAAGGACATGTTGGCGCCGATCAGGTTCCGTACCGGCGCGGCCTGTTCGGGCATGCCCCGGTAGGTGCAGCCGACCACCCAGTCGAATTCGGCGGGGAACCAGGTCGGGCGGTCGGTGTCCCAGTTCGGCCGGATCCGGCCGCCGACGCCGAGCACGTTCGGGTCGGCGTAGCCGTCGAGCAGGCGCATGGTCCAGTCGGGTTCGGCGACGGCGTCGTCGTCGAGGAAGGCCACGATGTCGCCCCGCGCGCCCTCGACGCCGGTGTTGCGGGCGCCGGAGAGGCCGCGTCGGCCGCGGTTGCGCAGCACGGTGACGTCGGGGAACACGGCGCGCGCCCGGGCGGCGAGTTCGTGGCAGTGATCGGCGACCAGGATGACCTCGGCGGGCGGTTCGTCCTGGGCCCGGAGCGAGCCGAGCGCGGCGGTGAGGTCGTCCCAGCGGTCCATGGTGTAGGCGCAGACCACCACGGTCAGGGTGGGGCGGGGCGGGGTGCGCGCGACGGCGGGGCCGGCGCCGCGGGCGCGGACGAGGGCGCGCGCGGCGGCGGCCCGCTCGGCGCGGATGGCCACCCAGGCCAGGCGCCTGGTGCGCGGTGGGGTCTCCGTCATGCGGGCCTCCCGGAAACGGTGGGGAGCCAGATCCGGCGGGCCGCGAGCAGCGCGAGCGCGGTCGCGGTCTGGGCGCCGAGCCAGGCGATGCCGGCGCCGATCAGGCCGAAAACGGGCAACAGGGCGACGGTCAGGGTCAGTACGGTCGCCGCGAGGCCGGCCTGGATGGCGACCACGACGCGCATCCGGCGCAACACCCGGCAGGCGTTGATCGCGGTCGCGACCACCAGGTGCGGCAGCGCGGACAGGGCGAGGAGTCGCAACAGCGCGGCGCCGTCGCGGGCGTAGCCGGGGCCGAACACGCGCAGCACCAGCGGCGCGCCCAGGACGAGGGGGCCGATCGCGAGCAGGAGCAGCGCTCCGGTGTGGCGCAACACCCGCCGGCATCCGGCGGCGAGCCCGGCGGTGCCGCCCGCGGCCTCGACGAGCAGCGACGCCCCCATGTTGAGCCCGACCAGGTAGAGGGTGTTCGCCACCACCCAGGCCAGCGAGAAGTAGGCGCTCTCCCGGGCGCCGACCCGCTCCAGCACGATGATCGGCGGCACGGTGGTCGCGGCCAGCCAGCACAGCGTGCCGAGGTAGTCCGCGCCGGCGTACCGCACGAGCCCGGGGCCGGGCCGAAATCGCGGCCCGGGGTGGGGGGTTCGGGGCCGGGCCGGCCGGCGCGGACCGTCGCCCTCGGCCGGCCCCGGGGGGACGCGTGGGTCGGGGTCGGGGGCGATGCCCGCCGCCCGCGCGGGCCCGCGGGCGGGCGGCAGTCGCGCGAACAGCCGGGTCTCGACGACCAGCAGGGTCGACACCAGGGCCAGCGTCCAGGACATCAGGATGCCGAGCGTGGGCGAGACCGCGGCCAACGCGGCGACCAGGACCAGCTTGGCGACCGCGAAACCGCTGTTCTTGCCCACCACCAGGCCGGGTCGCCGCAGGCCGGTGAGCGCGCCGTCCTGGAGCGCGAACAGCGCGTAGGCCACCGTGGTGGCCACGAAGCAGCAGCCGGCCGCCGGTTCGCGCAGGAAGCCCAGGCCGGGCGCGCACAGCGGGATCAGCGCGAGGAAGCCGAGGACGGCCACCAGGGTCGCGCCGAACGCGGCGGTGTACGCGGTGCGGATCAGCCCGCGCCGATCCGCGCCCGGCTGTGGCAGGAAGCGCACGAGCACGTTGGCCAGGCCGAGTTGGCCGAGCCCGGAGAGCAGCATCATCGCGGACACCGCCGCGTAGGTGCGCCCCACCGTCGCGTCCCCGTACCAGCGGGTGGCGAGCGCCCAGTAGCCCGCGCCGAACGCCGAGGTCACCAGCGAACCCGCGGTCAGCACATGCCCGTTGCGCAGCAGCGGGTCCACCCGGGGTCGGGCCGACCGGCGCGGCCCGGCCTGGATCACCGGCCGGACTCCGCCTGCTCCCAGGGCGCGCGCACGCCGTGCATCCGCACCCGCGAGCGCAGGTACGCGAGCGGACCGGCGGCCAGCGCGCGGCGCGCCGGCGTGGCCAGTCGGGCGGGCCAGGGGATGTCGGGCCGCCCGGGAGCGCGGGTCCGGGCGAGCGCGTACCGGATTCCGTCGGGGGCGCGTCTGGCGAGCGCGCCGAGGGTGCGCGGCTCGCGCAGCACGGCGGCGGTCAGGTAGGCGCCCAGGCCGGTGCCGTAGCCGCGCACCTGGGCGGCCACCGCGGCCCGGTCGGCCCGGTGTCGGTGCCAGATCAGCGCGCCGGGTTCGTAGCCGATCCGGTGTCCGCGCACGATGGTGCGGAAGAAGGCGAGCAGGTCGTCGCCGCCGCGCGCCGGGGTACCGACGCCGGTGGCCGGGTCGAAGCCGCCCATGGCGCGCAGTACGTCGGCTCGGAAGGCCATGTTGGCGCCCGAGCCGAAGCGGCCGGCGGTGAACGGGAACAGCGGGTCGGCGGGCGGCGTCCGGGGGTCGTACAGGATCGGCTCGAAACCCTTGGCCAAGCCCGCGTGGTGATGGAGCATCAGTTGCGCGGGGGTGCGCAGTTCGGCGGGCAGGATCAGGCCGGTGACGCACGCGGGCCAGCCCGCGCGGGCGAAGCCGGCGACCAGGGCCGCGACCCAGCCGGGGTCGGCCAGGACGTCGTCGTCGGTGAACGCGAGCAACTCGCCGGTGGCCACCGCGATGCCCCGGTTGTGCGCGAGGGCCAGTCCGGGGCGCGGCTCGCGCACGTAGCGCACGAGGCCGGCGCAACCACCGCGGACCACGCTCGCGGTGCGGTTGGTGGTGGGGGCGTTGTCCACCACGATCAGTTCGATGTCGGGGTAGGTCTGCCACAGCAGGGTGCGCAGGCACGCGGCGAGCAGTTCGGGCCGCTCGCGGGTGGCCACGATCACGCTGACCCGGGGCGTGCCGCGCGGGGCGGGCGGCCCGGGCGGCCCGGGGGCGTGGTCGGGCGCGGCGGGGGTGCCGAAGCGGGCCGTCGCGCAGGCGATCAGCGGTTCCGGGCCGGGTGCGCGCAGTTCGAGGTCGAGCAGGCCGACGGGGGTGCCTGCGTGCCGGACCAGGGCGAGCACGGCGCCGGCGGGGCAGTCGGCCGGGGTGCCGTCGGGGGTGCTCAACCTCGGCCCGGCGTCGGCGACGAGGTCGAGGACCCGGACGTGCACGAGGTCGGGGGGCGGGCCGGGTGGGGCGGCGGCGGGCGCGGCCGACTCGGCGGGTGACGCGGGCCGTTCGTCCGCGGGCGTGGCGGCGGTCGGCGTGGCGGCGGTCGGCGCGGCCGGGCGCGGGATGGCGATCGGGGTGGGCGTGGCCGGTGGGTGCGGGCCGGGCGGCGGGGCGGCGGGTTCGGCCGGGCGCTGCCTGGGGATCAGCGGCCTCGGGTCGGGTTCGGGATCTCGGCGGGGCGTCAAGCGTCCTCCCCCGCTCGCTTCGGGCGGGCGCCGGCGTGCTCGCGCAGGACGGTGCGCAGCACCCGGTGTCCGTCGCGGAGCGCGTTGAGGTTGGATCGGCCGCTCCGGCGCGGCAGTTCGAGACTGGGTACCTCGGCGATCCGCAGTCCGGCGCGCAGGGCCCGGACGATCATCTCGGCCTCGATCTCGAAGCCGGTCGAGCGCAGGTCCAGGTGTTCCAGGAAGCATCGGCGGAACGCGCAGAACCCGTAGCACAGGTCGGTGAGCCGATATCCGTACAGCCGGCTGACCAGGGCCATCAGCACGTGGTTGCCGAGGCTGCGGACCGCGGTCAGGTCCAGCGATCCGCCGCCGCCGACGAACCGGGAGCCCTTGACGAAGTCGTAGCCGTTGCCCAGGAAGTGCACGTAGTGCGGGATCTCGTGCGGCGACATGCTGCCGTCGGCGTCGATGGTGACGATGATGTCGCCGGTGGCGTGCCGGAATCCGGTGCGCAGGGCGCTGCCCTTGCCGGCGCCGGATTGCGGGATGACCCGGGCGGCCGGCAGGTAGCGGCGGGTGATCAGCGAGGTGGCGTCGGTGGAGTCCCCGTCGATCAGCAGGACTTCGTCGACGCCGTCGGGTATCTGTTGGAGCACCCAGGGCAGATTGCGGGCCTCGTTGCGGGCCGGCACGACCAGGGTGACCCGGTCCCGGGCCACCGATTCGGCCGGTGCCTGCCCCGCTCGTACCGGTGCGCCGGCGGGCGGTTCGTCAATCCGGGGCAATGGGCGTTTCGCGTGCGTCGCGTGCGTCGTGTCGTGCATGAACGGCCCCCTCCCGTCTGCCGCGTGCCCCGGAGAGCACACGGCATCGGGCCGGCGGAACCGGCCCGAGATCGGTGACGCCGGGTGTCGATCGCACGACACCCGGTCATCGCTGATCGTGGTTGGGCGGCGAAAGCAGGGTCAATCGGACCGAAGATGCTTTACCAAGACGTTACGGTTGGGTGTTTTTCCCGTCGAATGCCAGTTCGGGGATTTTCTCGGCTTTCCGACATCTTGTCGGATACGGCGCGCTCGGCGGGAGCGCCCGCGTGCGTTCGGGCGTGCTCAGCAACCGCAGTCGCACGAGCAACATTCGCCGCATTCACAGCAGTTGCCGCAGCAGTCGCATCCGTCGCAGCAGTCCCCGCAGTCGCACTTGTGGCAACACCCCTGCCGCTGTTGGCCGGTGCACGGATCCTCGAAGGTCTCCCGGCAACACCACTGGCAGGTACAGCACAACCCGGCCCAGATCGCGCAGGCGACGAACACGTTGTGCCCGCCGGGCGGCGGCGGGGGCGGGGTGGGGCCGCCGGGCGGACCCCACGGGCTGTTCGGGTCGTACGGGCTGCCGGGCGGCGGCTGGGTGGGCGTCTGGTTCGGCGGCTGATTCGGCCAGGACCCCTCGGGGCGCGCGGCAAGCCGGGGTTCGGCCCGCTCGCCGTGCTTGGCGCAGCCGCCGCCGTGTTTGCCGCCGACCGAGCAGGAGGGGTTCTCGACGGGGAAGCCCGCGTGCCGGAACGACCGGTCTATCGCCTCGTCGACCTCGTGCACGAGCAGCCGGTGGGCGAGCGCGCCCGTGACGAACTCGACCTCGGCCAGGGCCAGTCGCATCCCGGTCGCCGCGTCGCGGCACAGCCGGTACGCCTCGTCCGGCCCGGTCCCGGTGGCCAACAGCGGGTTCCACGCGCCGGCCGCCCGGTCGGCGTGGATGTCCTCGACCGCGTCGAGCAGGTGCGCGAGCCGGCCGAACAACCGTCCCGCCTCGGCCAACGACTCGGCGTTGTCCGGCCGTTCGGCCAGCACCGCGGTGTGCGCGAACGCCGCGCCGGTGGCCGTCTCGGTCGGCTCGGTCACCACCAGCACCGAAACGCCCGGCCCGGCCAGCGCCTCGACCTCGACCTGCCGATCCACCGCCTCGACCATCACGGCCGTGTCGAAGCCCACGTCGAGCGCGGTGCCCGCACCCTGCCGGGCCCAGCGCTCGGCGACCCGGCGCGCACCACCCGCGACCGCGCGCCGTCGGTACACCCCGTCGCCGTCGTCGATGTGGTCCCGCATCTTCGCCGACGCGAGCACCAGGGACACCGCGCCCGCGAGCCGCGCGCCCTCGCCCATCGCCACCTCGGCCCGGCGCATCGCGCGCAGCGGACAGGGACCGGCCTTGCGCCGCCCGTCCGCGGTCGGTCGGGCGGACTGCGCCTCGACCAGGACCGAGATGATCAACCCGTCGTAGTTGGTCGCGACGCGCGCCGCCTGCCCGTGGTCGTCCCGCAGCGCCAGACACATGCCGCACAGGTGCGCCATCCACTCGCTCTGCAACTTCTCCGACAGTCGATGCCGGCACGGCCGGATGATCCCGAACAAGCCCTCGCCCCATTCACTGCGCCGATTCCTGGCCCCCTCAGCGCGGTCAGCCTACTGATCACCCGTCATCCCCGTACGGATCCGACCCGGGATCCGTACGGGGGGGGCGGCCCGAGGATCGCGGGTGCGGCGTTCTAGGATCCGCAGCGTGACTGCTTCGGTGCTGGTCGTATGTAGTGGGAACATCTGCCGCTCCCCCGTCGTCGAGGCCATGCTGCGCGGCCGGTTGGCCGGGTCCGCGCTGCCGAGCGAGGTGTCCTCGGCGGGCACCATCGACTGGAACGCCCGGCCGATGGCGGACAACAGCGCCCTGGTGCTGATCGAGTACGGCATCGACCCGCCCGCGCACCGCAGCCGCAAGCTCACCGCCGACCTGCTGCGCGCCGCCGACCTGGTGATCGGCATGTCCCGCGAGCACCACTGGGCGATCGACGCGCTCGCCGCCGACGCCCTGCCGCGCACCTTCCTGCTCGGTGAACTGGTGCGCCTGGGCGAGGCGTTCGGCCCGCGGGACGCACTGCCGCTCGCCGACTGGGTGGCCGGGGTGGACGCGCGGCGACCGGCGAGCCGATTGGCTCGCCCCGCCGACGAACTCGACGATCCGATGGGTGAGCCGATCGAGTCGTTCCGGACGATGGGGGCGCGGGCCGACGACCTCACGACCCGGCTGGCGACGCTGCTGACGACGTGAATCCGGGGCCTCCCACAGGCCGCCGACCGGCCCGTTCATTCGAAGACTGCGAGGGCCGCGCGTTCCCGGAAGCCGGCTTCGAGCCGGCCTTCGCCCGGTCCTGCGCCACCACCATCGCCGGCCCGTCCGACAAGCTCACCGGCGCGGACCCGTCCACCATGGCGCACGACTGCTTCGGCATCGGCGGCGACGAGGGGCACCGCGCACGCCTCGCTCGGCGGCCCGGGCGGCGACGTGGGCGCCGAGACCGGCACCGCGGAGGTCGGTGGCGGCCGGCCCGGACAACGGCTGGACGGTCGCCTGCCGCGGCGACATCGTGGTGGCGGTCGGGGTCGAGGGCGGGGTGACCGGCGGGCGGCCGGCCGGACCGATCGTGCGGGCGTTCCCGCGTGCGACGGGCTGAGCGACGGGCCGAGCGGCCGTAGTCCATCATGGGCAGGGTGAGCGAACACGATCTTGCCGACGAGGGCCCGGGCCGGGCCGAGACCTTCCTCGACCTGCTGCGGCTGGAGCAGATCGAGGAGAACATCTTCCGCGGTTGGTGCCACGCGGGCGCCCCGCTGCGCGCCTTCGGCGGCCAGGTCGCCGCGCAGGCCCTGGTCGCGGCGGGCCGCACCGTGGTCCCGGAGCGGCACGTGCACTCGCTGCACAGCTACTTCCTGCGCCCCGGCAGCACCACGGCGCCGATCGTGTACCAGGTCGACCGGGTCCGCGACGGGCGCTCCTTCGCGACCCGGCGCGTGACCGGCGTACAGCACGGCGCGGCGATCTTCACCCTGTCGGCGTCCTTCAAGGTGGCCGAGGACACCCCGGGACACCGCCGCGCGATGCCCGACGTACCGCTGCCGGAGGACCTGCCGGACCCGTACGAGAAGTTGTCCGCCGAGGAGCGCGCGCACTACGAGGAGTCGCAGACCCGGCTCCTGATGGACCTGCGCTTCGTCCCGGAGGACCGCTCGCCGGGCACCCACATGGTCGACGGCATCCCGCACCAGCGGGTGTGGATGCGCGCCGCCAAGCAGCTGCCCGACGACCCGCTGCTGCACGTGTGCGGGCTGACCTACATGTCCGACCTGACCCTGGCCGGCACCGCCGCGAAGCCGTACATCACCAACCCGGCGACGCTCCAGATGGCCTCGCTCGACCACGCGGTGTGGTTCCTGCGCCCGTTCCGGGCCGACGAGTGGCTGCTGTTCGCCCAGGCGTCCCCGTCCGCGCAGGACGCACGCGGACTGGCGATGGGCGAGTTCTACAACCACGACGGCGTGCTGGTGGCCTCGGTGGTGCAGGAGGCGGTGATCCGGCAGCGGTAGCGCCGGCGCGCCGCTCAGCCGCCGCCCACCCAGACCGTCTTGGCGTTGCAGAACTCGCGGATGCCGAGCGCGGCGAGTTCGCGGCCGTAGCCGCTGGACTTGATCCCGCCGAAGGGCAGTTCGGGGTGGGACGTGACCATGCCGTTCACGAACACCGCCCCGGCGGCCAATTCGGCGATGCAGCGGGCCTGTTCGTCCTCGTCGGTGGTCCAGGCGTTGGCTCCGAGGCCGAACGCGGTGGCGTTGGCGAGATCGATCGCCTCGTCGAGGTCGGCGACCCGGTACAGCCCGGCGACCGGCCCGAACACCTCCTCGGTGTACATCCGCATGTCCGGGGTCAGGTCGGCGACCACGGTCGGCGGGTAGTACCAGCCGGGGCCCGCTGGGCGCTCGCCGCCGCACCGGATCCGGGCGCCCTTGGCCCGGGCGTCCTCGACCTGCTCGGTGACGTCGCGCAGCCCCTGCTCCTGGGCGAGCGGGCCGACGTCGGTGTCCTCGGCGGTGGGGTCGCCGACGCGGAGTGCGGCCATGTTCGCGGTGAACGCCTCGGCGAACGCGTCGTACACGTCGGCGTGCACGATGAACCGCTTGGCCGCGATGCAGCTCTGCCCGTTGTTCTGGGTCCGGGCCGTGGTCGCGGTCCGCGCGGCGGCCTCGACATCGGCGGAGGGCAACACCAGGAACGGGTCGGAGCCACCCAGTTCGAGCACGGTCTTCTTCAACTCGCGCCCGGCGATCGCCGCGATCGACCGCCCGGCCCCCTCGCTGCCGGTGAGCGTCGCGGCCACCACGCGCGGGTCGGACAACACCCGCTCGACCGACTTCGACCCGATCAACAACGTCTGGAACGCACCCTCGGGAAAGCCGGCTCGGGTGAACAGCTCCCCCATGTACAGCGCCGTGCGCGGCACGTTCGACGCGTGCTTGAGCAGCCCGGTGTTGCCCGCCATCAACGCGGGCGCGGCGAAGCGCATGGCCTGCCACAGCGGAAAGTTCCACGGCATCACGGCCAGCACCGGCCCGAGCGGCTCATACCGCAGATAGGCCCGCCGCGCCCCCACGGCCTCGGCGTCGGCCGGCTCGTCCGCGAGAAACCCCGCCGCCCGCTCGGCATAGAACCGACACAGCCGAGCACACTTGGCCACCTCGGCCCGAGCGGCGACAAGCGTCTTGCCCATCTCGCCGGTCATCACCGCCGCAACCTCGTCCCGCTCGGCATCCAAAAGCTCCGCGACCCGCCGCATGAACCGGGCCCGGGAGTCGTACGAGTCCCCCCGATGCCCCCGAAACACCGCATCGGCCCGCCCGATCCGAGCCTCGATCTCGGCCTCCCCCATCTCGACGAACTCCTCGACCACCTCACCGGTAGCAGGATTGACGGACGCGATGGCCATGGGTCCTCCACGGATGCGGATCGTGAGTGCGACGGGCACCGAGCCGGCCGCCCGGCACCTCCGCCGAGCCGTTACCCTCTGGCTCCCGGATGACACGGCACTCGCCGAGGTTCCGGTCGGGTGTCGGGGTGGGCCGGCAGGGTGGGGGGATGAGGGAACGAGCCATTCCGATCCTGCGTGTGGTCGATGCCGCCGAATCCGTGGGCTGGTATGCCCGTCTGGGCTTCGTCAAACAGTGGGAGCACCGTTTCGAGCCGCATTTTCCGGCCTTCGTCGAGGTGGCGAGGGGTGAGGCGAAGCTGTTCCTCAGCGAACACGCGGGCGACGCGAGCCCGGACACGCTGGTGTATGTGTGGGTCGTCGACGTGGACGAGGTGGCCCGCGAGTTCGGCGTGGTGGTGGAGGAGCAGCCTTGGGCTCGGGAGGTGCATCTGCGGGACCCGGACGGGAACCGGCTGCGGGTGGCGACGCCGACGGAGGGGTAGGGCCGGCCCCGAGGAGGTCAGTCGAAGTCCGCGCTCACGTCCAGTTCGAGTCGGCCTTCGGTGACCCGTTCGGCGAGCGC
The DNA here is from genome assembly GCF_003967355.1 of Embleya hyalina. Taxonomy (GTDB): domain Bacteria; phylum Actinomycetota; class Actinomycetes; order Streptomycetales; family Streptomycetaceae; genus Embleya; species Embleya hyalina. The sequence continues at coordinate 68,087 of NZ_BIFH01000058.1, forward strand.
ACCGAGGCGATCGCGCTGTCTCTTGTCGATCCGCAGCCACCTCAGGGCCGGGAGGTCGGCCAGGGGGCTCAGGTCGGTCACCGTGCACGCGGCGATGCCCACGTGGGACAGACGTGGCAGGTCGACCAACGGGGAGAGGTCCGTCACCCGGGATCCGTCGATGAGCAACCTTTCGAGCGCGGGTGAATGGCGTAGCGCGCTCAGGTCGCCGGCCGGGGTGGAGATCATGCCCAGCAGGGTCAGGTTCGGGTACTTCGTCAGGCCCGACAGATCTCGAACGCCCGTGTCGTGCAGATAGAGGTGGCTCAGGTTCGGCGTCTCGGGCAGGACACGCACACTCTCCACCTGGAGATCACCGTTGAAGTGCAAGGCGGTGACCCACGGCAGAGCGGCCAACAGCGCCCGCTCCGCGCGCTGTGCGGGTCCGAGTGTCAACGAGGTCACCTGCGGCAGCTCGGCCAGCGGGCCGAGGTCCTTGATCGAGGTGTCGGCGACTCCGAGCGCGTGAAGCCGCGGGAGCGCGGCGAGCGCCGACGAGGGAATCCCCGACAGTTCGGCCGAGAGGTTGATGCTCCGTACGTCCCGGCGCCCCGCGAGCAGTCCGAGAGACGCCGGATCCGGGATCGGCACACGACAGTCGTCGAGCCTGACGTGGGTCAGGACCGTTTCGTAGTAGCGCTCCCGATCCGTCAGGGTCTCCCACATTCCCAACAGTTGCAGGCGGATCCGGATCGAATCCCGGTCACACAGGCGACGCAGCAGCGGGATCGTCGCCTCGCCTCCGATCCGGCGCGCCACCCCCACGATATGCGTCGCGATCTCGTCCGGGACGCGCTGCGTCCGGGTCAGGTCCGCGAGGAGATCGAGCACGAACTCCCCTGCGCCGGCCAAGTCCTCCGCCGCGCTCGCGTCCCGCGGCGGCAGGAGCTTGGCCGTCTCCTCCCGGAACCGGGCCGCGGACTCCGGGTCCACCATGCCCGCCCCCGACACACACGCGACGCCCAGCAGCCACAACCGTGCCCGATGCTCCTCGTCCGCCTCCGCTCGTGCGATCAACCCGGCCAGCAGCTCCCGCTGTCGCGACGGGTCGTCCTGGGTGCGGGCGACCGCCATGATCAACACGTCGTGGTAGAGCGGGTCGTGTGCGTGGTTGATCAGATGGTCGAGATGCTCCGCCCGGACGATCTCCAGTGCCGCCAGGTAGTCCTGGAAGCTCGCGTGGCGGAACTCGAGGACGCCCGACTCCGGTTCCTGGAGCAGGCCGCTGCGGTCGATCAGGCTGTCCAGTACCTCCCGAGCGGTGTAGGGCGGTTCGGTCGTCTGTCGGAAGCGGGTCAGCGCGTCGGTCACGCACGACACCGCGACCCGATCCGGGATCGACCGGCGGCCGTTGAGCGTCATCCACATCGCCAACGCCGCGAGGATCTTCTCCATCTGTGTCGGCTGGAGCCGCACCCGGCTCGTGGAGATGCGCCGCGCTCGTTCCCGGCCGCCGAGCAGCATCGCCATCGCCGAGCGGTACAACTCGGTCCGGCCCTCGGGCAGGGCCTGGTCGGCGTGTCGATGCAGGGCGCACATCAGTGCGCACAGCAACGGGTTCGTGCCGAGTCGGGCCAGGTCCCGGCGGCTGTCCAGGGTGCGTTTCAACTGCTCGGCGCAGGCCGCGAGATCGTCCGGGTCCCCGGGCTGGGCGCGGTGCCAGCGGTCGACGAACAGTTCGACCTGCGCGCTCGACATGGGCTGGAGTTCACCGGCGACGAAGCCCGCCTGCCGGAATCGTCGATGCCGCCGCTCGGACAACACCCGGGGCCGGGAGGTGAGCAGGTAGGCCGCGTCCGGATAGTCCACACACAGCTGTTCCACCCAGTCGAGGGCGTCCGCCCGGTGCTCCTCGGGCAGTTCGTCCAGGCCGTCGACGAAGACCACGGCCCGCCCCGCGCGCAGCCGACGGGCCGCCCACCCCGGCGGCTGCTCGCCGCCCAGCGTCGACCCGGACGCGGTGACGAAGTCGGCGACATCCGGCAGCACCAGCCGGTCGTCCACCACCATCGCCCGCAGCTTCAACAGGAACGGCACCCGCCCGGCCCAGGACGCCAGCCGGTCCGGCAGATCGCCCGAGGCCACGTGCACCGCGAGCCGGCGCAGCAGGGTGCTCTTGCCGGATCCGGCGGGGCCTTCGAGGACCATCCGGTCGCGGCGGGCGAGGGCGTCTTCGAGGAGGCTGCGCGTGGTGTCCGCCTGCGCCGCCTCGTCGTCCCACCGCCGCAGCGGCCTCGGGTCGCGACGGGTCCGCACCACGAGGCTCACGTAGGCCGTGGTCAACTCGTATGTGCTGTCCTCCGGGTCGAGTTCGGTGACCCCGAACAGCCTGGCCCGGTCCAACTTCGCCCGCAGGCCGGCGCGGTAGTGTCGGGCGAACTCCTCGTCCACCGCTTCGGTTTCCGGAACTCTGCGTAACAACTCCGCCTGTCCCGACGCCTGTTCGACCATGGTCCGGGCCAGGAACTCAGGCTGCTTGGTGAAGAAGTCGACGATCTGCAGGCAACACTCGTCGAGCAACACGCCGTACAGCGGCGCCGCGCACTCCGCCGACGCCTCGGCACGGACCTCCATCCGGACCCGCAGCGCGGCCGGATCCAGGCCCGCGGCCTGGACGTCGTCCATGGTCACCGCGCCGCCGAGGGTACGCACCACGGCCGCGACGATGCGCTCGCCCTCGACCGGCGCCAGGCGGGCGAAGTCCGGCTCGACGTCGGCCAGTCGCAGGGTCAGCGTGCGGGTCAGCCGATCCACGTCGGCCGTACGCACCTCGCGCCGCTCCCGCCGCCGCGCCACCCGCCCACCCATCCGCACGGGCGCATCCACGAGCCGCGCCCCCGGCGGCGGCGCCGTCAACCGCCGCAACGCACCCCCGATCGCCGTCGCCAACAACCGCCCCTGCACCGGATCCACCGCGCTCCGCCCCGATCCCCACATCGACCGTGCACCCAAGCCGTGACACCCAGTATGAGCGCCCAACGCTCGGGTCGCCTGACCCGGAGGACCAGGCCCTCACCCTCGGTCGTCGACTCGACCGAGGACGCGACGGGCAGTCGACGGGCTGCCCGTCGGGGGGGTTGGAACGTCTCGGCACCGATCCGCGCGTCGCCTTGGCGGGTGGCTGGGGCGGGGGGTGGATGTGGCGCGGGCGGGGGGCGGGGTCGCGGCGCGGGCGAGAGGGGGAGGCGGGGTCGCGGCGCGGGCGAGACGGGGAGGCGGAGTCGCAACGCCGGCGAGACGGGGAGGCGGAGTCGCAACGCCGGCGAGACGGGGAGGCGGAGTCGCGACACCGGCGAGACAGGCAACCGAAGTCGCGACACCGGCGAGACAGGCAACCGGAGTCGCAACGCCAGCGAGACAGGCAACCAGAGTCGCAACACCAGCGAGACAGGCAACCAGAGTCGCAACGCCGGCAAGACAGGCAACCAGAGTCGTGTTCGCAGCGTTGCTTCTTATTGGGCGCTCCGCGCCGGCTCGCGAGG
>NZ_BIFH01000059.1 GCF_003967355.1 Embleya hyalina
CTACGCGATTGGCCACCCCATCACCCGCATTCGACTGGCGACCGTCGTTGCCCCGGAACTGCGCCGGCAGCGACCGGGGTTCGCGTCCGGGCCCGTGTTCACGCGGGAGACGGAAAACCGGGGCGGCGTCCCATGGAACAAAACCAATACCCCACGACAGCACAGGATTTGGAACCGCCGCCCATCAACGATTGTTGGAAACAGGCGACTTCACGATCGCCGAACACTTCCAATATTAGGTCGGCATCGGCATCACCGGGCAAGAGCATGCATCAAAACTCGACCCGGGTACGATTCGGGAGACGGGCGGGGTCCCACCGGGACCCCGGACCGGGCCGCTCCGCGGCCCCACCGCCACATCAAGCAAGCGAACCGACACCGACCCGCAGGCCCATCGAACCAGCCTCCACAACTACCACAAGCCCGCCACGCAACCACCAGAAACCGCTACACAAGCGGCCTGGGTACCCTCCTGCGGCCCCCGCACATCCGAACCGCCCATCCCGCCAGAGGCCGGGCAACACGCACAGCGCCATCGACAGACCCGGACACCCGACCCGAAAGTCGTGAGGAAAACCAGACAGGAAAACTCGACAGGAAACCGAGACACGCCGTAGGAACCGCCACGCCTGCAACCCTGGATCGACTCAACGGCATCAAGCCCGTCGACCGGACGTCCCAGGCTGGGACCGGCACAACGACGCGACCGCGGTCTCTGCGGAGATGCGCTCCACCGGTTCACGGCACGGAATGCGGCTCAGTCAGGACATTCGCGAGAAATCGGTGACGGGGCGTCATCCGATTGCTCAACCGAAGGTCCAGACGCCGTCGCCGAGCAGTTGGTCCAGGTCATTGGCGACCTGCTCGATGAGGTCGTCTCCGAAGACGACGAGGGCTTGTTCGGCGTAGTGGGCGAACGTGCCGAGGCGGGCATCCGCGGTGACGAGGAACTGGAACTCATCGTCGGCGATGGCGCTGCCCGGCCAGGGCGGCTGCCCCGGGCCGCCGACGCGGTGCGGATCGAACTCCCAGCCGTTGAGATATGGACGGCACTGGTAGACCCATTCACCGGGCCGGACGCAGGCACGCAGGCCGCGCTCGATGACGCCTTCGGCAGCTGAGATCGCCGGAGCGCCACGGTCAAGCATGCCGTAGAACCAACGGCGCGAGTCGAGCGGCGCTGTATACCGCCCGCTCCCGCTGGCGTAATCGAAGCCGATGCGAGCCTCGCCGCGACGCGCTATCCGTCCGGACCCGGCGTCGTGAAGAGAATGCCTCGCGGGCGGGGCCACAGCGGGCTCGCCTGGCGGGGCCCAGCGGTGGGACCGGACCATCGTGACGTCCCGAAACCCAACGGCCACAAGGGCGCTGCGCAGCTGCCCGTCGGCCTCGGCGACCAGGAACCCCTTCGCCGGCGGCTGGAACCGCCACAACGGCAGCTTGGCGAGCAGTTCGGCACGTGAAGCGGTCAGGCCCCCGACAGCAGCGAACCCGGTGCCCCGAACGGTCTCCAGCCAGCACGCCGCGGCAACCCTTCCGCGGTGAGTCAGCACGCGGACATCGACGTCCCAGTACGGGATCGAGCCCATCGCGTGCCAGACCGACAGGGGGACCCGGTGCGGCCCGGAGCCGGCGGAGAGGTCGAGCGCCTGCTGCGCCTGCGCCTCGTCCCACCGGACCGATTCAATTCCCCACTCCGGCTGCGGCCGGGGGAAGTCGAGCTCGGCGACTTCGCCGACCAGGACACTGCGCTCCCATCCTGCGGTGAAACCCGCCGCTTCCAGCGAGGCCGTCAGCCGTGACGCTTCTGTGTCGTGGGCGAACACGCGCCACTCCACAGGTTCCACACGCGCAGCCGCGCACTGCTGCACTTGCGAAGCAAGCTGCGCGGTCGAGATCGAGGCGTCCAGGGCGGGGTGATCGACGATGCAGTGGGTGCCGTAGTGCGTGAGGGCCAGCGGTCCGATCCGCTCGACCACGGTGCCGAATCGCGGATGCGCCGAATCCGGGCTACGCAGGCTGCGATCGTACGCTGCCAGCAGTTCTTCCACATTCATGACCACCGCGGTATTCAAGCACTGCGGTTCCCGCGACGCCATTGAAAATGTCAGGGACGCCGAGCGCGGTGCGGCTCTCGTCCGGCCAATGGCGAGCGCGAGGACACCGTCTGGCGGCGGCCGACCCCGACCACACGACCACGCACGGCAGTTCCTGGGGACTCACCGCCCGGCCCGTGATCATCCACCCCGAAACGGTCACCCTCGCCCGCGCCCTCGCTCGTACGCGCCTGGCGGCGACGCCCCGGCCCGACCGGCACCCGGCCGTGACCACATTCCTCGGACACACCGCCCACACACTCGGACTCACACGCTGGCCCCCGGACCCGACGACCTTTTGCGGTCCTGGATCCACCACCACACGCGACCCTGAAAACCCCGCTGCCCCTCGGGCCGAGCCCCCGGACCACCCGAAACGGGCCGCCAAACGCTACCGCCGCCTATGGCATCCCCAACCGAACTGCACAAAATCTCAACGCATCCCACAACACCCGCGAAACCCAACAGAAGTGAGAAAACCCCAGCTCACAACCCCGCCCGAGCCCACCCGAACACCCACCCGCACCCCGAAACCACGCCCACCAACCCTGCGCCCGGAACAACCATCCCGATACAACTGCGAAACCCCAGCCCACACCCCACGCCACCCCAGAACCAACGACCACTCACACCAACAACCACCCGGCAGCCAGCGCAACGTCGCACAACGCCACCCACAAGCCCGGCACCCAAACAACAACCCAACCCGAAAGTCGACAGGAAAACCGAGGAGGAAAACTCGACCGGAAAAACGGGTCCCATCGCTTCCGGACACGAAGGCGGATCGTCAGAAGGGGCTGGGTGCGGCCCGAACGACGGTGACACGCAGAACCGACTTGGAGACCTCGTAACGAATGACCACGTCGGCGACGGTGGCATCGCGACAATCCTCGTAGCCCGCACGGGCGGGCGCGGACCCGTTCCCGTACGGATCCCGAGCCAGCACGCTCATGCCCCGCTCAAACGCACGCAACCGATCGGGCCCCAACCGCCTGAGCTCGACCTCCGCGGTCGGCGCATACGCCACCGCGTAACTCACGGCGCGAAGGGGGTGCCGTCGAGGTTGCGCAACCCGGAGAAGTCCCCCGCACGCACCCGGTCCAGAACGGCACGATCCTCCGCGCGCTCCTCCGGCGTCAACGCCCACTCCAACACGATCTTCGCGTAGAGCTGATCGAACGGAGTGTTCGCGAGCTGCTCCTCGAACTCGACACGCTCCTCCGGCCCCAACCGCTCACGAATCTCCGCGATCGTCGCGGGCCTGCCCTCCACCGCCATCACGCCTCCCGAGTCCGTCGGCCCTCCCAGTCTGCCCGCTCCGCGGACCCCGTGTCCGGCCCATCGCCCGAGAGGCTGCGGAGCGTATGCCACGACCCCGAATGCCGGGGCGGCCGAGGAGGCCGCGCGGGCGTCGGGTCGGGTGGAGATGTCGGGCGTGACGAGCATCGGCGACGTCGGCGGCGCTGCCGTCTTTGCCGCGCCCGGGCGACCGATCCCGAAGTACCCCGGCCGGGACGAGTCGTTCACCGTGGTGCCGGTGACCGCCGCCCTGTCCGAACCGACCGACCCCGACAACCCCGTGGACCCGGCGATCGGCGGCCTTGGGGAGGACCACCCCGAACGCGGCCTGTGTCGAGCCACGTTCGTCACGCACCGGTCGTGGGTACGCCGGCTCCTCGACGACAACACCCTCCCGGCGCACGCGCCACTCCACGACGACGAACGCGCCCGCCCGAACGTGACACCACCGACCGGGCCCGGCGGCACCACGCCGGCGGCCACGATCGGGAACCGACCGTCGTCCGGCCCGGCCGGGATCGTCCGAGTCGGCCGCGCAGACGCTCACGCGGGCGGCTCGACCCGCCCCCGCCAGACGACCGCGTCGAGGGACTCCATCGACGCCTCGTCCAGGAACGGACTCGGATCGTTCCACCCGATGTCCCACCACCCCCACGACACACTCCCGCACAGGACCCAGTGCCCGGCGGCGCCGCCGTGCAGGGCGCTGGTCCCCGTGACGGAGAAGTACCTCGCCCGACGGTGTTCCGGCACCGGCACCTCACCCGGCGGCGGCACGTCCAGCGGACGCACGACAGCGCCGGGAACGTACGGCTCGATCATCGCCTTCCGCACATCCCAGAAACACACGTCCAGGACCCGGTCGTCGTCGTAGCGGATCCCGTACTGCGTCTGACGACGGAACACCATCCTCGAATGACCCGCGTCATAGGCCCACAACTGCAACGGCGACTGCGGCACCACCAACGGAAACCCACCCGGCACGAACCGCACCCCGAGCCCTCCCCCAACCGCAGCCGATGCCCATGAACCTCCACCACCGCACCATCATCCCCCGCCACGACCCCGCCTCGCCCAACCCCTCACAACCCCCAACGTCGGGGACACCCGGCACACCCTGAAAGAGCGTTTGCAGCCCCGGCCTTCGACACCGTACGACGGGCCGCCGGGCGCCAACGGCGAGTCCCGCAGTCGTGCGGATCGGCGACAACGAGGACCCAAACACCCTCTCGGCGGCGAAGCCACGGGGGCGGGGCCGGAACAACAACGGCGCAGCGGAGCGGAGCGGAGCGAGCCTTTCGGCGGTGTTCCGGGGTCCTGGTCGTCACCATCGTCCGCGCCGTCGCGCCCTTCGGCCGAACTCCACACGGACAACGACCCCCGCCCCGACCCGATCACCAACACGGACGGACTCCGCAAAGGCCCATGCCTCACCCACCGGCGCGGCAGTCGGCAAGGACTCGGGCTCGGGCTCGGGCTCGGGCTCGGGCTCGGGAACGACACGAACGGCCGCCAAGCACGGTTCCGATACGCGAACACACAGCCCGCCACAGGGGAAATCTCAATCGCGTTGCGCGGCCTTCTCAAACCCTGCGACACCACAGGTCAACCCACCCATCACCGGAAGGCCCACCCACCACCACAGACAGAAGTCCCAGGTCACCAGACACAGGACGAATTCCCGGTCGGTGCCCCACCCCAGGTCAGGCCACCGCACCCCGAACCCGCCACTGAGAAGACGCAGCCGTCGTGGCCGCCCTCGCGAACGAGGCGACCGACGTCCCGGGTTGGGCAACCCCGATCGGATCCGGATCGTTCCTCCCCGACCTGCTCAGCGCCCCTGGGGATCGCCCGGTGTCCAGCGCATCGCCTGGCGGCACTTCGGCGGTTCCGTCGGAGCGTTCGCGTCGTGCGGGGACGCGGAAAGCGTGCGGCCGTCGGGAGTGCGGACGCAATCGTCCGCGCTCCGGGCCTTGCCCGGAACGAAGTCCCAGAGCAGCGCGCCCGACGCGTCGTACGCACGAAGCCGGTCGTCGTTGTTCACGGGTTCGTTCGGGCGCCGCGACGAAGCCGAGACGTACCAGACCCCGCCCGCCATCAACGCGTCCTGCTCGCCTCGACCGACGTCCATGGTGATCCGGCTGACGGCGCCGGTGTATCGGCCCCACGCGCTGGTCGTCCAGTTCCCGGCGAGCGAGTTGCCCCCGCCGCCGCCGTAGTCGACCGGGCCGTCGATCCAGGTGGTGTCCCGGGGGTCGCCCTCCGGGGACGGGACCGATGTCGGGTCCGCTTCGCCTCCGCACCCCACGAACCGGGCCCGGTCGTCGACCGCGATCGCGAAGTACTCGTCCGGCCGACCCGACCGTGGTGTCCGCACCGCCAGGTAGGGGCGGAACTTTTCTGCCAGTTCGGTCTGTGGGCGGCCCTCGGGGTTTGGTACGGTCCGCACGCAGTCGGCCACGAACTTGCGGGCGAGTGGTTCCGACATCGCCCGGTCCGCCGGTACGGGAAGCAGGTTCCTCGACAACTCGGGCAACATCGAGGTGCTTGCGGCGGGAGACGGGGAAGCCGCAGTCGACCCCCTGTGGGGTCGGGCGTCGCTGTCGGGCAGGGCCACGGCAACACCGGCCACCACGGCGGCGACCGATGCGGCGGCGATCAGGGGGACACGGTGTCGCGCGAGAAGTCCTCGCCGGGACGCGCCGGAACGCCGCGCGCCAGCGGCGGCGATCTCGACGGGGACGATCGTGTCGACGAAGGCGTCGGCGTCGTCGAGGCCGTCCGCGTCGTCGAGCAGGGCCAGTACCTCCGCCCGGCGTGCGGCGTGTGCCCGCAGATCCCGGTCGGCGGGCGGGTGGTGGGGGCTCGTCATCGGGACACGTCCTTCACGCACGAAGACGGACGATTGGTCGCGGCGGGATCGCCGGCGGGCGGAGGGAGCGCGGCCACGAGGTCGCGCAGGCGGGCGCGGGCCCGGTGCAGCCGGGACTTGACCGTGCCGACGGCCACGCCCAGGGCCGCGGCCGCCGCCTCCTGGGACAGACCGCTCCAGACGCACAGTTCCAGCACCTCGCGATCGCGTTCGGGCAACGCGGCGACGGCACAGAGCACGCTCGCCATGGCGCGTTCGTCGTCGAGTCGCGCGGCCACCTCGTCCGCGTGATCGGGAGCAGCCGGCGGGAGCGGGAGTCGGGCCTGCAGCGCTCGGTAACGTAGCAGCGCCCGGCCGCTGTTCGCGGCCATGTTGCGGGCGACCCCAAGCAGCCACGGCAGCGCGCTGTCCTGAAACAGCACGACCTCCGCCCGGATCCGCCACGCGTGCAGGAACACGGCGGAGGTCAGGTCCTCGGCGTCGGCCCACGAGCCGGTGCGCCGAAAGAGAAAGTTGTGCACCGCGCGGGCATGGCGATCGAACAGGTCACCGAACGCGGAGCGTTCGCCCGCGCAAGCCCTGTCCCACAAATCGCGGTCGGTCTCGGTGGAGATGTTCACACCCCTACATGTGCGCGGCCCACCCGGGGGTTCCCACTATCGTGCCGGAAAGGATCGGAAACCCGCCGCGAAGGGGTTCTCGCCGCGGCGGCGCGGCTGGGCGGCCGTCGCAACTGCCTCGGAGGCCGTGTGCGGCAATTCGATGGTCACAACCACATCGTGCCGGTCCATCGCAGGGCAAGGCGAACCAGCGGACGAAGACGGTTGATGAAGGAACGGACGCGGCGGCTCGACGTCGGTCTCCGGGGTCCTCCGATTCCCGCCGCCACGGCGCGCATCGGGAGAAGGGGAGAGATCCGTGTCTTCGATCATCCGGTCGCGCCGCCCGTACCCGCGTTGGCGGCGCGGCGCGGTCTCGGTGGTCGCGAGCACGGCCCTTACCGTCGGCGGACTGGTGGCGCTGGCCGGGCCTGCGGCGGCGGACGGGATGTGCGGCACCCCGGTGGTCTCGGGCGCCACGACCACGATCACCTGCTCGGCCGGGGCACCGGCAGTGTCACCGTCCCGCCGGCCGTATCCGGTGTGGTCGTGACGCTCGACGGCGCCGGGGGCTTTGCGAACGGGGTCGGGTGCCCGGTGGCGAGGGCGCCCACGTGGTGGCCACGCCGGCCGTCACCCCCGGGCGGGTCCTGAACGCGACCGTCGGCAGGAAGGGCCCCTGGACACCGGGTTGCCCGCGGGCAATGTGGGCGGGCTCGGCGGGGACCTGGTCGCGGTCACCGACTCCACCGGCACCCCGCTGCTGACCGCCGGGTCCGGCGGCGGCACCGGGGCCTTCTCCTTCGCCGGCCAGCGCGGCGCCGACAGCGGCCGCAACGGCCTCGGCGGCGGCGTCGGAGGGCTCGCGGGGCGGCGGCGGCGCGGGCGGCGAGGCCGGGACCGCCACCGCCAGCGGCGGCGCGGGCGGCGAGCGGGATCGGCCAAGGCACCTCGACCGCGGGCGCCTCCGGCACCTTCCCCAACGGCAACGCCCAACCCGGCGGGCAGGCCGTCCTCCCCGGCGGGCGCGGGCGGGGCGGCGGGGCCGGCTACGGGGCCGGAGGCCGGGGCGGCACCGGCAACTCCGGCATCGTGAACGGCAATCCCGTCGTCGGGGCCGGGGGCTCCGGCGGCGGCCTGATCCCCAGCACCTACCCCGACGCGACCTCGACCCTGGTCGACAGCTCGAACGCGGGCGACGACTCCATCGTGTTCGTCTTCACCCGGTCGCGGGCGGTGCGAGCCCGGTCGAGGTGGTCGAGCGTGATGTCGCTGCGGTGTCGGGTGAGGCCGATCTCGTGGTCGAGTCCGTGTAATCGGTCGTGGTCGATCGGGGGGTGGGTGAGCAGGTGGACGCGTTCGCGGGTGAGGTCGGTGAGGTGTCGGTGGAGGTGGTCGGCCAGGACGTAGAGCAGCAGGGCGGCCTTCTCGGCGCGGGCGTGGGCCCGGTGGCTCTCGTCCAGGGCCTTGCGGAGTTCGTTGGCCTCCTCCAGCGCGGCGATCAGACGGTCGCGGTCGTCGGGTGATCGCGGGGTCGGCGCGGGGGATCCGGGGCGCGCGGACCCGGGGCACGGGAACGCCCGCTCGGTGTCCGCGGGCACGGGGCCGGCGCCGCGGGGTGAGGCGGCGGTAGGCGGCGGTAGGCGGCGGTAGGCGGCGGTAGGCGGCGGTAGGCGGCGGTCCACAACGCGCGGGCGTGCTCGAGGCGTTCGTGTTGGAGGGTGTGCTCGTTGGTGCACACGCCAACGACCGCCGCGACCAACTCCCACGTCAGACCCTCGCCGTTCAGGCGTGTGCGCAGCACGCGCAGGGTGGGCACGGTCGCGGCGGGCACGCGGTCGGGGCGGTCGTGGTGCGCGGGCGGGGTCAGATGCTCGGGAGTCAGCGCGGCGTGCAACGCCCGCACGGTGACACCGGCCTCGTCCAGCCAGTCGCGCAACAACCACACCAGATCGTTCAACTCCCGGCTCGAGGCGTTCGGTTCGTCCCACGCCCGCCCCCTGCCCGCGTCGTTGTCCCGGGACAACCCGGGGTTGTTTCCCGAACAACCCCGGCACGTCCGCCGAACAATCATCCAACCCGGTCACCGACAGCGTCCGGGCCGTAATCGTGGGTTCCGTCGGTCACCTCGGACCGCGCAACTCGCCCACACCCGAACCCTGTTGGGAGAAACCCGTGCGAAACCCCTTCCGGCGCCACACCCCCACCGACACGAACCCCGACTCCCCCACCGACCGGCCCGACACGACCGACACGACCGGCGGGACCGCATCACCGCGGCGGCGACGACGCGTCCGCACCGCGCTCGCCACCCTCGCACTCGTGATCCTCGTCGGAGCCGGCCCGGAAACCGGACACCTCACCGGAACGATCGCCGACATCACCCACACACTCCTCGGCTGAGCCGACTCCGCCCGTCCGCGCACAGGCCCGGACGGAAGCCGCCCGGGGCATCCCCGGATGACGGCCACGACGGCAATCGGGGACGTCGGGCGGCGGGAGGAGAACACGGGCGGGGACACGACGAGTTCGCGGTAGGACACGGCCGGCCGAACGGCGACACCACAGTGAGGTTCGCGTGGGGTTCGAGGCGTCGATCGGTGACCGGTCGACCGCCTCGGGCGTGTCCGGGCCCGCTCACGCGCCACCGGACCGGCCCGGCGTCCGACGGCCGGCCCTCGAACGTCGACCCGACGCGAGATGCCCTACCGGGCCGGCTCCGGCAGCGTCGGGGGTCGGCCGGTGTCGAGGTCCCGAAACACCTCACCGCGCCGCCGCGGCGCACGGCCCGATCCCCCGCCCGGACACAAGAGAATCCATGGGGATTCCCGCGATACATCCGGCATTCCAGCCGAACCTCGGAACCGCAGGTCATCACACCGCAGGTCCCCGATCGGAACCGGACACCCGCGATCCGGGCGGGTCGAACGGCACCTTGGGAAACACGGATCCGTCCGGCCGAACCCCGGGACCACAGCCCATGCCCACAAAGAAACCCGAGAACTCACAGGGCGCGGCCTCGCGCAAGCCCTTGGATCCCCGCACACGACAATGCCGGTCCGCCGTAGTCTGCGTGGCCGGGGTGTGCGCGGCACCCGTGAGCGTGGGGGGCCTGTTGGACAAGGAGCAAGGTGTCGACGGCATTTGGCGGAAGGTGCCGGACGGGCCCTCGTGCATACCGGGATGGCTGGTGCAGTACGCCAAGCCGCATCGGAACCTGGAGGTCGTCGTCCGACGGAAGCGGAGCGAGGACGGGCGGTTCCACGACTACGAGTACGGCCTCGCGTGCACGCTCCACCTTCGTGGTCATCCCATCGGGCGGCGGCTGGTCCCCGGGGCGCGCGAGGGCGAGTACACCGAGCGGAACAAGCTGTGGTGTCCCGATTGCACTCCGGGGACCACGGCCGCACAGCTTCGGGTGGAGCCGCTTCCCGAGGAGACCGCCACGACATCGGCGGCGGACGCGACGATCCCCGTGCCGACCGACTACCGTCGGCGGGTCCGGGACCTGGAGGCCCCGGATCGGGGGAGTCTCCCGCCGCGCGAGACCGCCGTCCTCCGGCTGCGACGCTCGCGCGAGGCACGGAGCCTGGTCGTCGCACGCTCAGGCGGCCGGTGTGAGAGTCCGGTGTGCGCGAGCGGCGACTTCCGCGAGGTCACGCCGGCCGGCGAACCGATACTCGAGGTCGACCACGTCCGGGATCTCGCCGGCGGCGGCCGGGACCACCCGGAGAACATGATCGCGTTGTGCCCGAACTGCCACGCCGTCAAGACACGCGGAACGAATGCCGAACGACTCCGCGAAATCTTGCGCGACACCGCCCGACAACGACACGCCCGGGCCATGGAAACGAGCACGGAACCAACCGGCGCGCACGACGACCCTGGCGACACCGGAAGCCGTACGCGGGCTCGGGGGCCGGGCAACGGCTTCGGACCCTCCGCCTCGGGAAGAGCCGAACACCGGCACTGAGCCGCGTCGAAGAGGACACGACGGCACGCGTGTCCGGGCCGCGACCCGTGCGGGCAGCGATCCCGTCGCGCGCCCGCACGCGAGGTCCTCGAGCGGGCACGGGCGTAGGGGTGCCGCGCCGATCGGCCCGCCGTGTGCCGTATGAAGGTGCGACACGGCCGGAGCGCCCCGGCGGGCGCGACGCCCTCGACGTGCGGGACCTCGACGTCGTTTCCCGCACGGCGCCACACGAACCGAGACGAGCTGGAAGGTTCGCGCCACGGCGAGAGGATGTCGACGACGGTCACCGGAAGCCGATGGGCTGTGATCCGGTACACGACGAGAATCCCGCAGCCGAGCGTCACCTCACGCCGGTCCTTCGACCGGGTCGCGACGGAGCCGCTCCCCCACGGGTCTGCGGCGGTCGCGTCCATGCCGGTCACGGCCTCCGAGCCGTCGTGGAACGCGTGGAGTACACGGGGCGCACCCATCACGCGTTCACCACACCGGATCGCACGGTCCGCTACCGTCGCCCGCACGACCAGGCGTAGAACGACGAGCAACTGTCGCCGATGCCGGGGAGAAGGCCGGCGTTCTCGTAAGTCACCGCACCCTCGCCGGCGAACGAGCCGGCGCCCTCGCGTCAGCGCAGTGGCACATCCAACGGTTTGCCACCCCCGGAGTCGTCTCCACCGGATCGTCCGCACCCGACCACCACGCCACGACCGTCCCGATCAGGACCCCGGGCGTGCGGCAACCCGGAACGCCAACCGACCCCCGACGCGGCCCGCGGATACAACTCGCCGAACCCCACCGAGGAAGACGAAGCCGGCATCGCGGACCCTGGCCGCCGACTCCGAGGGTGACCGGTCGGCGTGTGTGTTCAGAGCGGGATCAGGTGCACGACGGTCACCACCAGGACGCCGGCGCTGATCACGTAGACCACGATGACGTCACCGAACGCGACGGTGCGCCGGTCCGGATCCTTGCCCTCGGGACGCGTACCGCTGCGATACGGATCGTCGGCAAGCTCCCGCAAGCCCCGGTCGACGGCGCTCCTCTGGCGGGCGTCGAGGTGGTCGTAACCGTCGCGGGCCTCGTCGGTGAGCTGGACACGCCAGGTCACGGCGTCGCGGGCGTGCCGTCGGGATTCACGACACCGTCCAGGTCGCCGGCCTCGATCCGCGCCACGGCCGCGTCGGCGTCGTCGCGGGCCTCGCGCGGGATCGCCCACGACACCGCGACCTGCGCCAGATGCCGCAACTCCGCGTCGCCGATCTCCCGGTCGAACTCCTCCCGCTGCTCCGCCGACAACGACGCGCGGATCTCGTTCAACGTGCCCGGCAACGTCACCGTCTCGCCCCGCACCCGCATCGTCGGCCTGTGCATCCCCCGACCCTCCCCGGTGTGCCGCCACGAACACCGACCAGTATGCGCGCACCACCACACCCACGGAACCACCCACACACAAGCCGGAACCGGAACACGTCGACCCCCCGGCCGGCCGCCGGGGAGGGCGGATCGAACCGCCCGAAACGCCGGGAGGGCATGAGGCGGAACATCGACGACGCCGCGATCGGGGACGGGCCGGTCCCGCGCCGGGCGGGCTTCGACACCCGCCGACACCCGACCGCCGCCGCCATGCCGAACACTCGCGGTGGGTTCAGAACGGGCCGGGCATCGGCTCGACCAGCGCCGCGAGTTCGCGCAGCTCACGCGCCTGTGCGACGTGTTCGTCCGCCAGGGGCGGCTCCAGGACCGCGAGACGCTCGAGGTGCTCGGCCTGGGTCCTCAGGCCACTCGCCCACGCGACCCCGGACTCCAGGCTCCCACCCGGACTCGTCCTCCACAGCGCCGCGGCCTCGGCACGCCCCCGATCCGCCTCCTCCCGCGCGGCCTCCCCCGACGGGCCCGCGGACACCAGGCCCGCCGTCACCACACCCTCGACCCCCGGCTCCACACCGCGATACCAGGCGTCGACGTCACCGGCGACGGTCACCGAATCGACCCGACCGGGCGGACGTCGTCGACCCGCTCCCACCCAGTCCCGGACCGGACCCGCCCACCGCCCACGCGCCTCGTCCTCGCCCACCCCCGCCAACACCGCGACATCGGCCCAGGACGCACCGCCCTCCAACGCGACGACCACCGCACACTCCACCAACCGCGCCGCAAGGTCCGCCAGGCGCAGCGCCGCCTCCAGGTCGTGCCCGGGTCCGCGCCCCGCGCCCCGCGCGAGCGGCACCGCGTCCCACGCACACACCGCCACCTCGCGCAGGACCTCCGCGTGCGCGACGTAGGCCTCGTCCAGGGGAACCAGGGGCCCGGGGCCGACAACCCCGGCTTCGGAAACCGGCCGATCACTCATGATTCCTCCGATACAACGAGACGGGATACACCACACGAAGCCACTCCGCAACAACACGACGGACCCGGCATCCACTGAAAACCGAGCCCGAAAGTCGTAAGGAAAACCAGACAGGAAACCGAAAGGCGCCCCACAGGAACCGCCACGCCAGCGACACCGGTTCGCCTCAACCGCGGCCAGGACCCGCCGACCGGACGTCCCAGGCCTCACCCGCCGAGGCAGCCCTCGGAAACGACACCGATCAGGAACGACACGAACAGCCACCGAGACGCAACCCCGCCCCCGTCCACAGGTTTTCCCAACCGAACCGACCATCCGTCCCAAATCCTGCAAACCACAGGCCACAAGCCAGACCAAAGCCGAGCAAGACGCAAAACCCAGGCCACGCACCCAAGATCCAAAATCCCAGATCCTGCAAACGCACCGGTCAACACATGATCAATCGACAAGAACTTTCAAAACAGCCGGGACGGAGCACCCGCCCGCACCCCGGGCGGCAGCGGCGCGAGGTCCTGGGACACCCTTCCGTCCCGGCTGTGATTCACGTCACTGCCGGCGGCTCGGTGCAGCACCCGGCCCCGTTCCGCCGTCATGGGGGCAGTGATCGGGACGGGACGAGGAGAGGAGGTCGGCGGGTGAGGTTTCGCAGGAGCGGTCCGGGCAACGGATTCACGGAGTTCGTCGCACAGCGGTCGGGAGCGTTGTTCCGCACCGCGTATGCGCTGACCGGTGACGTGCACGTGGCCGAGGATCTGGTGCAGGAGACGCTGGAGCGGGCGTGCCGACACTGGCGGAAGGTCGCGGTGGCGGACTCGCCGGAGGCGTACGTGCGCAAAGTGCTGGTCAACCTGGCCAACGACCGCTGGCGGCGGCTGTCGCGCCGGGGCGAGCGCCCCGGGCTGTCGGGGGTGCCCGAGACGGCCGACCCCCGGGACCGGTTCGGGCAGGTGGATCTGCGCGCGGAACTGATCGAGGCACTGCTCGGGCTGCCGATGGGCATGCGCAGCGTGGTGGTCCTGTACTACCTGCACGATCTGGACGCCCGGCAGGTCGCCGACGTCCTGGACATCTCTTCGAGTGCGGTGAGGTCCCAGCTCGCCCGCGGCCTGGCCAAGCTGCGCGATTCCGTATCGGGCGCCCAGGCGCCGCACCCGCCGTCGGCCGCTTTCGGAGGTACGAAGTGAGGAACACGTCGTCCGGACCGGCCCCGTTCGAGCCGGGCCTCGAAGCCGAGCTGCGTGCCGCGGTGGCCTCCTTCGCCGACGGGCCGACGGCGCCGGTCGTCGACGCGGCCGCGATCGAGCGAGCCGTCGGCCGCGGCCGCACCCGCCGGGCGCTCCTCGGCACCGCTGCGGCGTGCTGCGTGCTGGCGTGCGCCACGGTGGGGTCCTTCGCGCTGAAGCCCGTGCCGCCCGCGCCCGGCGCCTCCCCGTCCCTGTCCCCACCGGCGAACGGGGCGTGCACCCCGCTCGCCACCGGCACCCCCAGGAGCGGAAGCGCCGACGCGACTCCGACACGGGAGCAGGAGCGGACCGCGGGAGCGGGCATCGCGCTGCCGGACCTGGCCGGCATGCCGGTCGAACAGGCCGAAAGCCTGCTGCGCGGACTCGGACTGAGCTGCACGATCATGCGGCACACGGACTGGAACGCTCCCGCCGGGCAGGTGATCGGCAGTCACCCCCGGGGCGGCGCGGAACCGGTGGCACCGGGCTCGTCCGTCCTCCTGCTGGTCTCGACGGGCAAACCCGGCAGAACCTGAGCGACCGGGCCCTTCGGCCCGCGCACCGGCCGAGTGACCCAGGGGCCGGTGCCGGGCAGTCCGTCGACCGCGGCGCACCGGCTGGACGCGCCGGACTCGACGGCGCGAACGACGTGATGTTCGCGACGGTCACCGCGATGTCCCCGGACGATCGGCGCGGCGCGGCGAACACCGCACCGGAACACGGTCGCGCACGCCCGTATCGTCGTCCCGGTCGAAGCGACGCCGAGTGGCGAACGCACACCCCGTACGACGAACCCGGTGCTGCTCTGACGGCGCCGGACACTCCTTCGCCTGGGCGCAGCGGAGACGTTGGCCTGTGGGAATTGAGGCGGCCGGGGGTGCCGCGCGACGGGTGGTGTGGGTCGCGGTGGGGTGTGTCTTCCGCGCCGATGTGGTGTTGCGTCATCATGGGGTTTCTCTGGGTGATCGAGGAGGCGTTCATGGGACAGCACGAGAAGCCGCCGCCGGATCCGTCGAAGGGGAATCCGCCGCCGAACAACTCCGATGGGCAGGTGCCTGCTCCTCCGCCGTCGAACGGCCAGCACAAGAAGGACAAGTAGCTCGCGTGGATGTTGTCGAGGCGCGGTCGCGGTTGGCGGTCGAGATGGATCGGCGTGGGCAATGGCCACAGCGCGCGCCGTGGATCCGGCTTGCCGTGGAGTCCACGCCCCGGGACGAGTTCGCGCCGGACCGGCTGTGGCGCTGGGACGGCGACGGCTATGTGCCGGTCGATCGGGGGGTCGACGAGGACGCGTGGGTGGCGCTGGTGTACGCGGGGCCGGACGACGCGGCGGTGACGCAGGTCGTCGACGGGGTTCCCACGTCGAGCCTGTCGTGCCAGGCGGTGGTGGTGGACATGCTCGACTCGCTGCTCCTGGAACCCGGGCACCGGGTCCTGGAGTTGGGTACGGGGACGGGGTGGAACGCGGCGTTGGCCGCCCGGCGCGCCGGGCCCGGCAACGTCGTCAGCGTCGAGGTCGATCCGGGCTTGGCCGAGGGGGCCCGCAAGGCACTCGCGGCCTCCGGGCTGGACCTGTGCGTCGAGGTCGGGGACGGCGCGGCCGGTCGTCCGTCGGAGCGGCTGTGGGACCGGGTGATCTCGACGTACGCGGTGGAGCGGGTGCCGTGGGCGTGGATCGCGCAGGCCCGACCCGGAGGCCGTGTGGTCACACCGTGGGGGCGGTTGGGGCACCTCGCGTTGACCGTCGCGGACGACGGAGGCTCGGCGAGCGGGTGGGTTCAGGGGCTCGCCACGTTCATGCCCGCCCGGGGCACCCCGGCCGAACGTGGTTTCGCCGATGTACGCGGCGACGCGGAGGTCGGGGAGGAGCGCGAAGTCGTCCGGGACCTGGCGCCGTTGTGCGACGACGCGCATCTGCTGTTCGCGTTGCGTGTCGCGCTGCCCGAGCTGCGGGTGCGCGCCGCGCGCGACGCCGACGGCGTCAATGCCTGGATCCACGATGGCGACGCCTCCTGGGCCGTGTACTCCGCGTCCGCGGACGGCATGACGACGCTGTACCAGGGCGGCCCACGGCGCTTGGGCGACGAGGTGGAGACGGCCTGGGACCGGTGGATCGCCGCCGGTGCCCCGGGGCTGTACGACCACGGAATGACCGTCACTCCCGACACGCAGTTCGTGTGGGCCTACGACTCCGACACCGGGCCCAGGTGGCCGACGACCACGTAACCCGCGTGACGGCGGCGCCAGGCGACGTCGGCCGACCGTGGACGAGAACTCCACGACACGGATCCACGCGGGCCGGTCGTCCGTCCCGGCCGGCCCGCTGCGCCTGCCGTGTCCGGCCGGGATGTCGCCCGAACATCTGCCTCGTCAACGCATCTGCACCGTCGTTGTCCGGGCTGGTGCCACCGTCCGCAGCCGTCGTACACCACCACCGGTCCCGGCGTGCCCCCGCTCACTCAAGCGAAGATTGTCCGTTCGACTTGGTGTCGGCGGCACGGGTTGTCGAGGTTGCGTGTGCTCGCCACCAGTTCATCAACACCTCGCGAGTGATGTGGGCGTAGGTATGCAGGTGCATGGGCAGATCTGCTGCGCTCCAGGTGCTCGAACCGGCGGCAGAGGCGAGCCCGGGTGGGCGCTCGGGCGGTGTCTGGCCGGTGAACGTGAACGGGGCCGCGCACATGGGCGAGGGAAACGGCAGCCCGACATGGAGCTTCTTGCTGCGATAGCCGTACACCTGTGTCGCGGCCGCGATGAGGTTCTCGCGCTCCCACAGGACCCTGTCCGTCTCGGGACGTCGGGATGGCGGGGCGGGGAAGTACCTCTCTATCAACGACCGGTAACGCGCTGTGCTGCGGACCAGTGGTCCTGCGGCCTTCGCGACCACGCACAGCAGGTCTTCGTCGCCGGCCGCAACAAGGGCCTTCCGGACCTTCTCGTTCCACAAGCCCAGGGTTTCGACGGGATCGGTGATCGCCTGTTCCTCGACCGCGACCGTCTCCAGCGCCGAGACCAGCCACAGCCAGGCGATCTCGGGGTCCTCCTCGGCCCACCACAGCGCGTCGCGGTAGTGGCGGGCCGCGCGCATCAACGCCAGGGCGTGTCCGGGCGCCAGGTCCCGAAAGCGGCCCATCCACTCGGCCACTCCCTCGAACGGGACTACCCGACCGGCCAGGCCGGGAAGAACTTCGGGAGGTTCGGGAAGGCGGAACGGGCAGGGTTCATGGTCGTACTCGACGGGACGACCCCGCAGGTCGGAGTCGTCCTCGAACACCCGCACCGCACCGCCGGACCGCAGCCGTACTCCCAGAGCCAGCGAACCGAGGACCGCGATTTCGTCATCCGGCCTCAAAGCCAACCACCCCTCGGCGTCGGTCGCATCCATCTTCGGCGTCCGACGCGGCACGTGATCGTCCACGCGCAGAACCACGCCTGCGCGCATGCGAGGTCGGAACGGAGCCGGAAGGGTGCTGATGAACCGATACGGGCCACTGTCACCCACAGGCCCACCGGCGAACGATGCGTCGCTGTAGAGCGCGAACTCCGCGGTGGTCACCACGGGTTCTCCCGCGTCCCGACGCCGCCAGTTGTCCCAGGCCCACGGCGCGGCCGCACCAGCCGGGCCGTCCTCGATCCCGCTCGTCTGTTGTGCATCGATGTCCACCCCATGAGCGTCTCAGTAGGCATCTGATCCGGCCACGGGTTTGCGAGCGCTGCTCACTGGCCACTTGCCTCTGAAGATGGGTTCGCTCAGGTGAGCGGCCGTGTCGGGGCGTGGTCCCGAAGCGTACGCCTCGGCGGGTGGGGCGACGGGGCGCTTCGGGTGCTGTCGGCGCCGCGGGTACCGACCGGGGACGCTGCGCATCCGGGCTCGGTGGAGGGTGTCGACGGTCGCTGTGGGGTCGGTGGAGCGGACGCCCGATCGGTGCCGGTTCGACGTGCGGCCCGCGCGTGGCCGCGCCCGCGGCCGCGCTGTCGTCGCCCGCAGGTGTCGAAGGCGGCTGCTGTCGAGGCGGGGTCTCTCGGGCGTGGGCATCCGGGGCAGGGCGCACGCGGGGCTGGGCGGCCCGTGGTGGTCGGTGGGGTCTAAGTTGTTGCGTGTGCAATGAGGGCCTCGAGTTCCGGGGCCGGCCATGGGCGGGCGTCGGCGAGGGGGACGTGGTGTCGGCCGGTGGCGATGTCCTCGAGGAGGTCGTCGAGGGTGACGCCCGGGCCGACGTCGCGGGTGGTGGCGGGGGTGGTTCCGGTCCAAGCCCAGCGCAGGGCGGCGGCGAGGGCGTGGCGTTCGTCGGCGGGGGTGAGACGGATGTGGACCTCGGGTGGGGTGTGCAGGAGTTGGCGGGCGACGCCGGGTGTGGTGGCGTGGTCCATGCCGCCCCGGTAGGGGCCCGCCGGTGGCAACAGGCCCTGGTGGTGGGTGTATTCGTGGTCGACGAACACGGGCTGGTCGCCGGGGTCGATCAGGATGTTCCAGGGTTGCAGGTCGCCGTGGCGCCATCCGGCGGCGTGGAGGTCGTCGAGTCCGGCGAACGCGCGGTGGGCGATCGTGGTCAGGCGCGGTGCGAAGTCGGGCGGCGGGTCGGGGACGCGGCCCAGGGCGCACCACCGCCACAGGTCGACGCCGGGCAGGAACTCCACCGCAGTCCAGACCCCGTCGCCGACGCGCCCGTGTCGGCCGTCGGCGGGATGCAGACCCCGGGCATGCAGCAGTCGCACGGCTTCGGCCTCGTGCAGCAGCAGGGCTGCGGCGGCCGGTTCGGTCGTGGTCTTGATCTTCCAGCGGCCGGCCCGCCAGGCGTCGGTGTGGTGTGTGGTCAGGGGGTGGGGCTCGTCGGTGACGTCGAGGGCGGCGAGAGCGGCGGCGAGCAGCGGGTCCATCGTCACATCCTCGCGCGCACGGGCGCCGTGCGGTGTCAGGTGGCAGTGGTTGCGCGGGTGTGGTGGGTGAGGAGGCGGGCGATCGCGGTGGAGATCGGCAGGTCGGTGAGGGCTTCGATCCAGCCGAACTCGCCCGCGCAGTTGGTCTCCAGGTAGGTCCAGCCGTCGGCGGTGACGACGAAGTCCAGCGCGGCGTAGACCAGGCCGAGTTCGCGCACGTGTTCCACACAGGCGCGTTCGACGTCGGCGGGTGGCGTGATCGCGGCATGGCGGCAGTCGGCGGCAGGGACGGTACGCCAATCGAGGGCACCGTCGGTGGCGATCGACGCGGCGAACACCCGATCCCCGACCACCGTGACGCGGGCGTCGAACAGGCGGTCCTCGACGAGGGCCTGGAGGTAGTGGACGGTGCCGGCGATCGCGTCGAGGTCGTCGCACGCGCGCAGGCGGGTGGTGGGGATCAGGGTGGTGTGGCGTTGGGTGAGGGCCTTGACCACGACCTTGTCGCGGTGGGCGGTCACGAAGGTACGGGCCGTGTCCGGGTCGCACGTGAACAGCGTGTCCGGTACGCGCAGACCGTGGCGGGCGGCGCAGGCGAGCTGGGTGGGTTTGTGCTCGGACGCGTCGACCACGAGCGGGTCGTTGATCCACAGGACGGGATGGGCGCGGAGCAGGCCCAGGAGTGCGGTGGTGTTCTCGTCGGCGCGCCATCGTTCGTCCGCGTCGGGGTGGGTGTCGGGGCGGGTGGGTTTGCGCCAGTACACCGAGGTGGCGGGGCCGACGGTCACGGCCCGCCGGCCGTCGTCGATCGTGGTGGCCCAGGTGCCGGCGGCGAACCGGCCGCCGGCGGTGACGGTTTCGCGCAGGCGGCCGGGGTCCAGGCGGATGAACGCGTCGCGGCCGAGGCGGCTCGCCACCAGGTCGGCGGTGAGGTCGTCCTCGGCCGCGACGACGATCACACGGGCTTCGCGAGGGGGCATTACTTGGGGTCGTCCTTGCGGCGCACGCCGCCCTGGTCCTGCGTGCTGGTGTAGTTCGCCACCGTCGCCGGATCGGCCGCCTCCACCAGCAGCCGGCCGTCCGCGACGACGTTCGCGCCGACCAGCGGGTCGTAGCGGTGCTCCGGCAACGGCAGAGAGCGGCCGGTCGGGGCGGGAATCGGGAGTCGGCGGGTCAGGAGCAACGGAGTTGCCACGGGAAGTCCCTTCGTGTGTGGTGCGAACCGTCGTGCGTTTCCAGGACATCGCGTCGGGGCGGGGGTGGGAAGGCGGTGTGCGGGGTGTGCATGCGGTGTGCGTGTTGTGCACATGGCGTCGACGCTGGGTGATTCGCCGGCTACGGTGGGGGCGGACATCGTCTGCACGCCGCGCGCCCGAGGGGGTCGTGATGGTCGAGCTCCGTCCGCCGTGGGATACGCCGCGGGTGCGGGTCCTGGCCGCGCGTGGTGATGTCGGGGGCCTGGTGCGTCTGGGGCGATTGGCGCGGAAGTGGCGGCAGTGCGACCTGGGGTCGATCGTCGGCTACTCCGCGTCGACCGTCTCGCGCCTGGAGTCGGGCGCGCGTTCGGGTCGGGACGTGGCGGTGTTGCGCAGGTTGGCCGCAGCGGTGGACATGCCTGTCGGGGTGCTGGGCGCGGCACTGGGTGTGAGCGCGCCGCTACCGGCTAGGGTGGGCCGGACCGCCGTGCGGCGGGACGAGGAGGACGATTCGATGCGCCGACGCCGCCTGCTGACCGCCTCCCTCGCGGCCGTCCCCGCCACGATGCTCGGCGGGATCGACCAGGCGCTCGCGTCCATCCCCACCCGCTCCTCCCCCACCACCGGGAACGATGTGCTCGCCCTGTTGGCGCGGGCTCGCGGGTGGTACGACGGCGGTGATCACGCCCGATTGGTCGCGGCGTTGCCGGAGTTGCTCGCGGCCGGCCACACCCACGCCGACACTACGGGCGACGCGGCGGCGTTCGCGCGTCTGGCCGCGTGCTACGACCTCGCCACCGAAACCCTCTCCAAGATCGGCCGGTACCAGCGGGCGCGGACCGCGGCCGACCGGGCGACGGTGTACGCCCACCAGTCCGGCGCACCCCTCGCGGCCGCATCGTCGGCGCGGATGCTCGCCATCGTGTTGCGCCACCAAGGGCAGGAGGCCACCGCGCAGCGTGTGACGCTGGAAGCGGCCGCGCGCGTGGAGGCCACCGGGTTGAGCACCCCGGAACAGGCCGCCGCCTACGCGCAGATGCTGTGCACCGCCGCCTACACCTGCGCGGCGGCCGGGGACCGGGCGAACGCGCTGGAGTTGATGGCCGACGCCAAACGTGCCGCCCGGCGCGTGCCGAGCGGGCCCGAGGCGCGGACGGTGTTCACGGTCACGCCCGCATCGGTGGGGTTGTACGAGATCGGGGTGCTGTACTCCCTCGGCGACGCCGGCGCCGCCCTGCACGCCGGACGCGACCTCCACCCGGGACGGTTCCCCACCGCCGAACGGCGCGGACGCCTGCACACCGACCTCGCCCGCGCGTGGTGGCAACTCGGCAAACCCGAACAGACCGCCGCCGCCCTCATTGCCGCCCACCACGAAGCACCCGGCGAAGTCCGCGACCGACCCACCATCCGCCACATCGTCACCGAACTCGCCGAACGACACCCCCATGCCATCGGCGTCGCCAACCTCCTCACCACCACCGGGATCCGTTGACGACACCCGCCCCCGACGAAGACCACCGGCGGGCAAATGCGCCCGGGTCCTCGAGTCCTCCGCGAGCGTGGCCGCGCGACGTGCCGGGAACCGGTTCTCGACGTCGGCAAGGGGACGGAACCCGCCATCGACGTCCCCTCGTGTCGAGCCGCCGAACACCGCCCACCGGCAGCCGCACGCACACACGGCGGGAAGGCGCGAAACCGAGCCCGCCGTCGACCCGTCGATCCTTTGGCCGGTCGGTGACTCGATGGCGTGCATGAGCCGGGTTGTCGCCCCGTGCCCGTAGCCTCCCCGACGTCGGACGCGCGTCGGCCGCGTGCCGCGGGATCGACGGACGAGCGGCGGGGGTTCGGCGTGGCGGGTATGTGGGACGTGGTCGAGGAATCACGGCGCGCGGTGTGGTCGTTCACGCCGTTCGAGCACGTGGGGCCGCTGAGGTTCGGCATGACGCACGAGCGG
This sequence comes from Embleya hyalina, assembly GCF_003967355.1. Classification (GTDB taxonomy): domain Bacteria; phylum Actinomycetota; class Actinomycetes; order Streptomycetales; family Streptomycetaceae; genus Embleya; species Embleya hyalina. The sequence goes on from NZ_BIFH01000059.1 coordinate 22,441, forward strand.
GCGGCGGCCGCGCTCGACGGGGTCCTGGAGACCATCGGATCGCAGGGGGACGGCACCGGGTGGGTGTCGCGGGCCGACATGTGGCCCGTCCACCACGGCGCGGGGGCCGGGGTGCACCTGTACTACGACCGGGGGATCGGCCTGGCCGCGATCGTCGTCGACGCCAGGATCTCCTGTCCGTCGGGCCGCGTCGGACCGCCGTCCGATCCCCGGCGAGCACCCCTGCGGCCTGTGCCTGCGCTGCGACTCCGCCAGGGTGGGGAAGCCGCCGACGCGGCGCGCGGCGAGGAACTGTGCGTGGCCCAGACCCTGTTCGTCTTTCCCTCGAGGTGGACATCGCCTCCCGCTGTCAAAGAATGGGGAACGCGCGGTGACGGCGCCGGGAGAGGGTCAGATCACAGACGTGCTCCGGCCGGCTCCGGTCGTGACGTGCAGGGCGCCCTGGTGCAGGTCGAGACCGCGGGCGGTGGTGGGCTTGCCCACGCGGACGAGCCGGCCGGGGCCATGGAACGCATCGGTGCGAAGGCGGAAGGTGTCCGGATCGGCGCAGTCGACGGTGCGCAGTCGCCAGGGGGCCGAAGAGGTGTCGTCGTTGCGGGGCGGCAGGGCGAGGTGGAGCTGGGCGGCGGCCGGACGCTCTGTCCCGTAGTCGGTGTGTGTCGCCGTCCAGGCGGCCATGACGAGAACCGCCTGCGACGGCGTACGCGACATGGGCGGGCCGTCGTGGAGGTCGGGAGTTGTTCGTTGTGCAGGGCGGGGGGCGATGATGTCCGGGCGGCCCGCGCGTTGCTTGAGGACGGTGGCGATCCAGCGGGTGATGTCCGGGTCGCCTTGGTCGGCCCAGGCTCGGATCACGTCCCGGAAGGCCGCCTCGCGGCGGTGGGCGCCGCGTTGCGACCCGGCGGCCAGGATCGCTTCGCCCGCTCCCGAGAAGGCTTCGCACAACTTCGGCACGGGGACGTCGTCCGCGTGGGCGGCGTATCGTACGGAACGCAGTTCCAGCATGGCGTGGTGCAAGAGTGTGGCGGCGGCGTGTGCGTCGGGGTCCAGGTCTGCGCCCGGCGGCCGAGGTGGATTCGATCGGCTGGTTCGGGCGGGGGTGGTGGCGTCGGCGCGGCGGCCGCCGGTCGACAGGTGCCATGAGCGGTCGTCCAGGCGATACTCGCCGCCGGCGGCGCGGAGCCGACCGCCCGGGCCCAGGGAGATCCCGACCTCTCGCGGTCCGGTGTGCAGGGTCACTGCCCGGGTGTCGGCGAGGTCGAAGGCGATGTCGGTGACGTCGTCCAGCCACACGTCCAGCAGGGCGGGCGGCGCGGGCTCGTCGACGGCGAACCTGCGGTCGGCGACCAGTCGGACATGAGCGGTCAGGCGGGTACCGGCACGCTCCACCCGCAGGTGGCGGACCGACGCCGCCGCCAGATCGTAGTCGGGGACCAACTCGTCCACGTTGTGGCGCGTGAGCCGGCATTGCGGTGCCATGACGTGTCCGCGATAGTCCCGGCCCGGCATGTGCGGCCCGGCCGGTGGTAGGAGCGGTTCGAGGTCGTACCCGGCGATCGCGGCCTGCTCGGTCATCCATGCGCGCCGGCGCTCGCCGAAGTCGGCCATCCATTCCAGTACGGTCGTCGCCCGCCGCTCGCGTCGACCGGCGTTGGACGTGCTCGCGGCCCAGAACAGTGGAAACAGATTGTTGTCCCACACATCCGCCGCCTCGCGAATGGCTTCCCGGTCGAACCGGCGGACATCCGCCGCAGCGTCCGCCATCCGATCCAGCGAACGATCCAGCAGCGCCGCCAGGACGGACATCGCCGACGCGGGACGCACGGGCGAGCACGGTGCATCGGACGGTGGAGGGACAGGTATGGCCACGTCGTGATCGTCGCACATCCATCCCGGCAGGCCCGAGCCGACAGGGGCCGACGGGGAACAGCGTTCGGCGAACGGCGATTTCGGCCTTCTTCCGCGTCCACACCGCACCGTGGATCCCGCGATCGGCTCCGGTCTCGAAGCGAGACCATGCACCTCCCGTACGGTTCTGCCATGACCGCGGTCGAGTACCCCATGTTGGTGCACGCATTTCCGGAACTCGCCGCCGAGATCGTCGAATTGTTGCGCGCCGACGGCGATCACGTGCCGGCCGGAGTGGTGGGCGACCTGCGGTACTTCGGACGGTGCACGTGCTCGCCGACGTGCCTGCCGACCGCTCCGCGGAGTTCGCCATGCCCTGCACGCGGTCAAGCGAATCGGGCGGCGCCCCGTACTATCCTCGGTGTCTACCACTCACCGACCATGACGTAGACCCGCCTCGTCAAAGGATCTGTTCCCGAGTCGTCCCGGATGACATAACGGGGATCGTGGTCGAGGGCGTCCGCCACGAACAGGCCGTATCGGCTGGTGGGCGGCCGAAAGCGGAGATAGTCGAGTATCCCGCGCGGGTCTGAGGGATCGGGCCGATTGCTGGGTTTGGTGTACCAAAATGCCGGTTCGATGAGACCACCGAGTTCCCACTCGTCCCATGACAGGACGGAGAGCATGCAGAAGAAGTCGTGGCCCCTGCCGTGTTCGACGATTCGTGGCAGGTGCGCGGCGGCGGCACGAATCAGCAGGCGGTTCTTCTGCCCGACGGACAGGCTGTCGAGAAATGCCAGTTGATGGAATCGGGAGTAGAGCGGCAACTCGTCGAAGAGTTCGACCGGCCCCAGAAACCGGTCGAGATCGTCGAGTCGCTCGCAATGGATCAAATCCACGAACTCTGGCACGAACCTCGGATCGACGTGCATCAGCCCTCCGGGGGCAACGACGAGAACACATCCCGGCCGACGGCTACGGGGGTTCCCCCGATGTGTGGACTTGATGGCCCAGAAGAACGGAGTTCCCGCAGGGACGAAGTACTGTCCACCCTCACGCGGAAACGTCGACGGCAAAGGCACCGGATCCAGTGTCCGGACGGCCGAGGTGGCGCACCCACCGCACTGGTGGGTGTGTTTGTCAGTGCTGGGATTGTCGTGGGGGTGTGGCATCGTCGCCCGTGGTATTGGTGTCGGCGACGATTCCGACACGGGTGTCGAGTTCGTGGTGGACTGCGGAGACGTTCCCGTACCGACATGCCCATAACACCCGGATCTCAGTAGGTAACTCGGGCTGGTCGCCGTAGCGACTCCTCACAACGACCACGTACGACCACCGAACCTTCGTCCCGGGACCGAAGGGTGGCCACGCACGCGGCGGCCGGAGGTGCAAAGCGCAGATTCGGGCGAGCTTGCCACGAACGCGGCGGCTGCCGCCGAGGGGTTCATGCAGACGTGGGCAACATTGTCGGCCTCGTCCCCGGGAACCTCGACGACGGTGACGACGGACAGACGCCCGAACCAGCCCTTCCGCGTCGAGGCGGGCCAACGCCGTGACCATCGCGCGCAACCGCAGTTCGAACTCGGCATCCCCTCGTCGTCGGGGAGGTCGAAAACCTGCGCTCGGGCGTCGAACAGGCTCCGGATCGGGGCGAAGTACCGCTCGCCATAGGCGCAGAACGGCGAGGCCGCGTAGGACCACCACAACACTTCGGCCTCGTCACGGGGCCACCCGCCGCAGCGGCCAGGGCCTGGGGCGACCAGGCCGACAGCGACGGGACGAAAGCCTCGCCCGACGTGACCGGCGCGCAGCAGTGGAAGTCGTGCTCCGGATACTCCCGGAATAGGTCCGAGACGGCGGCCCGGTACACGGCTTCGGCGGGATCAGCCTTGGATGGCGTCACAGCGACTCCCCGTGCGCATGCCTACGAATTCCCGGCCGGCCCCGCCCACAGAGTGGGTCCCACAGCCGGATGCCCGCTCATCCTGCGTTGCGTTGGTCCGGATCGTCACGGAAAAAAACGCCAAGACGCAGTCGAGGAAGTCGCGCAGGTCGGTCGCGATGGGCGTGCAACCGCCGTTCAAGGCAGCGGTGTGTGAGCGGTACACCTTGTTGTCGGGGCCCATGGCGTAGAGGATTCCTCCGCCGTTGCCGGCGAAGATCGCGCCGGTATTGCCGTCGTCGAGGACGACGGGATCGCCGGCAAGTTGCCTGATACGTCGCTGAGCGGGTTGATGAAGAACGCGTTGGCGAAGGCGCCCTTGAGCACCTCGTCGATCACGCTGTAGGAGGCGACCCTGGCGCAGGCCGCAGCCCTCGACCAGGACCGCGCCACCGTCACCCGATGCCTGGCCTCCTCCCAGACCCACATCGAACACGCCCCCGCCCACACCTCGGGAACGTCCTGGGCCGGCCACTACAGCATCGGCCGCTGGGCCCACGAGAGCGGAATGGTCCTCGCCCGCCTCGGCGAACTCGACGAGGCACAGGCCCACCTGCGGCACGCCCTCGACGTCCACGGCCTCGACCGCAGGCGCACCCGCGCGATCGTCCTGGCCGTCCTCGGCGAACTCCACCTACGCCGCGGCGACCCCGACACCGCGATCGCCACCTGGAACGAATTCGTCACCTGCGCCACCGGCGTGCGTTCCCTCAAGGTCGACACCACCGGCCAGGACATGCGCGCCCGCCTGCACCGCCTCCGCACCGACGGCATCCCCGGCGCCGACGAACTCGAACACCGCGCCCACCTCGCCTGGGCGTCGGACGTCCAGCCCGCTCCGCTCCCCCCGCCTCACTGGGGGACGGGTGAGGAGACGAGCCGTTCTTCGTCGATGCCTCGGCGGGATCTCGGGCCGGGCGAGAAGGAAGGCGTCTCCCCGCACCGGGGGATTCGGGTAGAGGTGTCGGGGTGGTCGCGGCCGCGTGGACAAGGGGTGACCAGGCTGTTCGTCGCCGGGACCGCGTGAACCCATCTCCCCGGACGAGGCGACCGAGGTTGTCGGCGTACACCTCTATCTGCTCAGGACGGTACAACCGAGGTGCTCGGCTCCTCTGGCCCAGAGGGGAGTGCTCGGCAAAACGGGCGGCGCTACGGGCGTGGGATGCGGAACACTTCGCCGGGTGATCGTGATGCAGCCCGTCCTGGAGACACGCACGCCCGACCGCTTCGACCTCTGGCCTGTCGGCAAGATCGAGCCGTTCGACTTCCTACCTCTCGGTGGTGGACTCTCACCCGTCGAGGTCGGGACGGCCGTGATGTGCATCGTCGGCTGCAATGACATCGACCCCGACGGTGAGCGCCCGCCTCGTCCGGACGACGCACTCGGCTCGTTCCTTCACGGGCTGTTGACCTTCGACAGTCTCTTCGCCGCCGGCGGCCTGCGGGTCACCGACGACTCCACGGGCGTCACCTTCCTGCCCGGCTGCTGCGATGGGCTGGAGGACTGGCGCGACTGGCACCGGTTCGTCGACGGCGGCGGTCCGCTCGGATTCGGACATGCGCCCGTGTCACCGGTCGCGGAGCTCTTCGGCGACACCGTCCGGCTCACCGTCGACACCGAACAGAGCGACAGTCCGGTGATCGAGATGTCCGTCACCGAGCTCCGCCACCTGCTCGCCGGTGCCGAACGCGACCTGGCCGACTTCCTCGCGCTGGCAGCCGCCTGGGCCTCCGAGCACCTGCCCGACCACTGCGCTCCCGTCACAGCCGCCCTCGCCCGCGTGCTCGACCTTCCCGCGCCGATCGTCCCGAGGCAGCCGTAGGGCAGCGGGCCCGGTTTCGTCGGCCCGGAACACGGGTCCCGCAGCCGTCAGCGCGTGCGACGCGGTGAGCACGCTCGCATGTACCTGCCTGGGCACTTCGACGTGTACGCCGACAGAGGTGGTCGAACTGATGGACATGGTCCTCGACGGCGGGCGCTGCCACCACTCCCTGAACCGGGGCGCCAATCCGGGAGGAACTCTTGTTGTCCCGATCGCCCGAATCGACATCGCAGCGCATGACCGGAATCCGCTCGGGTACACACAGCGCGCCGCGAGCGCACGTGCGGTGCGACGCGAAGAGGTGCGGTGCGGTGTGGTCCATCGATGCGGTGCGTACCCCCTCGCACGATGCGGTGCGCCGACGAGGTGTGTGTGCCGTCCGCTCACAACGGTGTAGTGCGCGCGTCTTTACCAAAGGCCGATCTCGTCGTCCTCGAACCAGGTGTCCACCGTCGACGGCGCCGAGGATCCGGCCCGGCCTCGCGCGGGAGCCGACCCGGACTCGGGCCGTGCCGGTGCGCCCGATGGGAGGGCGGTCGTGTCCAGTCGCGCCAGGCGCAGACGTGGTGGTCGTGTGTGCAGCGGCAGCCACAGGGCTTCGGCCGGGGAGGTCCCCGGTGTCCACACGCCGGTGGCGATCGGCGCGGTGGTGGAGGTGCGCTCGAGTGCGGCGCGGGCCTGGGTCGCGCGGTGGGTGGTGGTGAAAACGAACACCACGATGGGGCGTTGGTGGCCGAACAGTTCGTCGGCCTCCCATCCGTCCGGGGTGCGGGGGTCGAGGGAGAGCAGGGCGGCGTAGCGGTCGGTCTTGTCGACGAGGCGGGCCAGGCGTTCGGTGCCGGTGTCGTATTCGAGGGCGAGGGTGGATTGGGAAGGTCCTTCGCGCCAGGTCAGGACGGCGTCGGGGCGTACGCGCTGTGAGTACAGGCCCTGTTCGGGCATCTCGCGTTCGCTGAGCCAGCGTTCGACGGCGGTGTCGGGGTGGGTGCGGGCGTGGGCTTGGAGGGCGGTGTGGAAGCCGTTGACGCCGAGCAGGTGTCGCAGGCGGCTCGGGGATTTGAGGCCGAGTTCGCGGTCGCGGCGGGCGCGGCGGATCGCCGGCTTCGTCTCCAGTTCCGCGTCGACGGCCACCACCGCGGCGCCGGCGGGGGACAGGACGAAGTGGGAAGGATACGAACCGCGGTCCGCCCTGGGGCGGAACCGGTCCACGGCCTGCATTTGCTCGAGTTGCTGCATGCGGTGGCGGGCGGTGACCGGGCTGTCGAACGCCAACTCCGCGATCTGGTGGGTGGTCAGCAGGCGGTGGGTGGCCAGGGTGCGCAGGATCAGGCGGTCCCGGTCGGTCAACCGGGCCGCGAGTTTTCGGATACGAGACGACGAGACTTCGTCGGCGGACATCGCAAAACTCCTTCTTCTCGGTCGTGCAACGAGGCAAGGCCGGCCAGCGGGGCGCAGCGGCCGAGCGGTCGGCGCGGGAGGGCAGGGCAGGGCAGCTTGGGGCGTCGAGCCCCGACAAGGCGGACGGGGCGGGACTGGGCCGGGGGGAGGGCCCGAGGCGGCGAGGCCGGAACGGGGGGCGGGTCGGACCGGGGGCGGGTCGGACCGGGGCAGCCGCCGGGAACAGGTCGTGAGGGATGACGGCCGGCCGGGGCGACGAGGGTGTGGACTGCAATCCGCGCGGCCGCCGCAGGGATTGGAGAGAACACTTCTCTACAAACGGTCCGGGGCACCACCGGCCTGGATACAGGCGCGGTGACCTGCGGAGACGTGGAGAGATGCCCGGACGATGAGAGTGTCCGCCCGAGTTGCCGCCCGGATTGCCGCCCGAGTTGCCGGGGGCGTGTCCGCGGCGCGTTCGGGTTGTGTCGGGGACCGTGGCGGGCGAGACGGGTCCTCGCCGGGTCGGTCCGGAGGGCGGCCGGGGTTCGATTACACACCTGTCGGTTCGGATCCGGCAAGGGCCACCCGGCGGGTCGCGGCGCCTGTGCCGCACGTCCGGTCTCGGGTTCGCTCGTTCACCGGGCGGGCAATCATCACTTGCCGCAGGCTGGTTCCGGTCCCATCGCCGAGTCGACCATCGCCACACCGGAGCCACGCGAGGCGTTGCAGCGGATCGCGGCGGCCGGGAGCAGGGCCGGTGCCTGGCTCGGTGGGTTGGGTCGGCCCGGTGGGCCGGTGTAGGCGTTGGCCGGGGGATCGAGCACACGCTGACCGCGATGGACCCGTACGGCCCGGCCGAGGTCGACCCCTGTCCCGCACTTCCCCGGCCCCACGGCGAGCCGATGCCCTACCCGGACCCGTTTACGAGCCCGGCGGGCCGGTCGTCGGCGCCGTGCGGCTCACGTCGGCGGAGACGGTCGCGGTGGTCGTCGCCGCCGGCTGCGCCCGCATCGCCACACAGGTGATGTCCCGCCCGGGGTGGGCCGAGCGGCTGCACGTCCCGGCCGAGGCGATCGACGACGCCATCGACCATGCCGCCCACCCCGATCCCGTCCTCGAACACCTTCTCGGCCCACGCCCGTTGGACCGGGGACGACGAAAGCCCGGCGCAGCCGCGGTGACGACGACGGAACCCACCTCGACCGGACGGAGGCCTGGATCGAGCAACTGCGGGAGGCGTACGACAACGAGACCCCACCGGCGCCCGGCGCCCACGACACCTGGGGGACATGCTGCACTGGAGCGAGGCCTTCACCCCACCCGTCCTGCCGACACCGTGAGCAGTGCTTCGGACCATGCTCGGACGTCACCTGCCCGACGCCGGGAATCCGGGCAACGTGACAGGACCGGTCGGGCAGGCGTCGCACGGCGCGCGCACATCGTCGAGTTCGACCGGCTGGACGTGCCGGCGGTGATCGCCGACGCGTCCGGTGGTCACCCCAACCGAGACGGACGGCGGCTTCGTACCGCGCATCGCACGGGCCCGCGCTCGGGCGATGGGTACATGTATCGCATGGAACGTGTCCACCGGCCCGTCGTGGTCGACCGGGTCCGACAGATCGTCCCCGAGTTCGATGTCGGCGTGACCTTGCGGCAGCTCCGGTATCGGGTGATCTCCGAGGGGTAGGTACCGAACACGCCGTCGATGTACCGCCGGCTGCCCTCTCATCTGGCCCGGCCCGGCGGGAGGGGCGCTTTCCCGACCTGGTCGACACCCTGCGCGAGGTCCTCGTCCCGCCCGCCTGGACCGACAACGCGGCGTTCCTCGGGCAGACGCCCGACCGGTTCCGACCGGACCGCAGCGGCGGGCAGGACGTCGCCGTGTACGTCGCGGCGGAAGTGGGCTCCTTGCAGCGGATGTTCAGTGACGAATGGCTCGACAACCGGTGACGCACGAGTGCCGGGCAAGCGTTACCCGAGGTCTCGCCGGTGGGTAACGCTTTCGTTACCCATGCAGGTCACCGCGTTACCCGGGCTCGTTTCGACGGGTAACGCATTCGGTACCCGCCCAGGTCACCACGACGGGTGTCGCGGCAATGCGCCACGCGTCCACGCCGATCCCACGGCGGGCCGGGCTCGCCGAACACGCACGGGATATCCGGCGAGCCCGTTCCCGATCAACACCCCGGACCGTCCTGGTGGGCCGTCCGTCGGGCGGCCCACCAGGACGGTCCGGTAATCAAATGGTGTCGGTCGCCCCGGTCGCTTCGACGAGATCGGGGCGCTCGCCGTTTGCCGGGGACACCACACGCACGCAACCCGTGCGCCACAGGGAGAGCGACACGCCGTACCAGTCGATCTGCCGCTGCGTCCAGGCCTCTTGCTTCGGAGCGCCCTCCTCCGACGGGAACGGCCCCGGGGGCGGGGAGAGTTCGTGAAAGAAGTCGGACATCGCCACGGGCTTCGGCGACGCCGCGATCTCGCGGAGCAGGGCCCGCTCGTCGTCGCTCAGATCCATGCTCGTGAGCGCGGCCGGACCACACCGGCCTTCCCGAAGGCACGCGCATCTGCGGGCACTTCGGCCCCGCGCTTCCACTTTCGGGCTTGCCCGCCCTGCGGCCGGGGAGCGCGGGTGCGTGTGCCGAGGCGCATCCCGACCAACGCGTCGACCGCGGTGTCACAGGCGCGGTTCCCACCGCTCCCCGGCCAACGCCTCCCCGACCAGGCGCACCGCCCGCTCGGTCGCCGCCGCCCGCGCGCCCTCGAGGGCGTACAGGCGCAGCGTCTGTTCCAGGACCGTGGCGGGAACGGTGGTGGCGAGGTCGGATCGGGCGGTGCCGTATCCGTGGCGGGCCGCCGCGAGCGCGGCGCCGACGTGTTGCAGGGCCATTCGGGTCAGGATCAGCGGGTGTCTGCGGAGCACGTCGTGGCTGCGATAGCCGGGCGGGCACAGGTCCCACAACCATGCGACGGCCGTGCGCTCCCACCCGGGCACACCCGGCGGACGCACCTGCCGCGGCCACCCCGGCGGCGCCACACCCGCCCGACCCCGCGGCCTCGAGGCGGCTTTCGTCCCGGCGAGGACGCGGGCGAAACGACCCGGGCGCTCCCACCCCGGGGTGTCGTCGCCGCCATCGTGACCGTACATATGTTCGATTGTCGGTTTCATACGCCGAAAGGGCACACCGTCGGCGTGTTGCCGCCGAACCGCCATCGAGGCAAGGCGGAGCCGGTGATCCGTTCGGGCGAATCCGACCGGCCCATCGGGGCGTCACGTCGTCGGGCACGACGACGTACGTACCTTCGGACGCATGTCCGACATGTTGCCCGGGCGGCTGCGCCGGGCGTCCACGGCGATCGGCCGCGATCGAGGTTCTGCGGGCCGCATATGATGTACGCGGACTGGGACGACGGGGGACTGCGGGTCTCGGCACTGGAGGCGGCGATGGCTGTGGCCGGGCTGGGTGACTCTTCCGGTTCGTGCCTGTTCGTCGCCGCTTTGGAGGACGAGTCACCACGTGTCGGGGAAATCGCGGTGCGGGCCCCGGATTTCCTCCCTCTCGCGGGGCGGGGGCGTTCGGTTGTGGGTGAAGGCGTTGAACGATCCCGCCGGTCATCTCCGCCACTGGGCGATGTGGGCCCTCGTCGAAGTCGGCACCCCCGGGGCCGTCGTCAGCCCCAGTACGAGCACAGGAGCCATCGAGGCCGGTCCTGCGTGGGCGTGATCCCGAGCGCGGCCACGGCGGCGGCGAGCTTCGCGTCCCAGCCTTCGCGCCCCGGGACGGCCCTGAGCGCGTCCAGGTCGATGGTCTTGATGTCGCCGCGGGCCACGATGATGGCGTGGGCGGCGAGCAGATACATGGGTTGGCCGTCGGAGCAATAGGTCTCGAACTCGACGCCGAGTGCCTCCCGGGCCGCACGCTCCCGCTCGAAACCGGTCTCGTCGCGCGGAGGCCGGCGAGCGGTGATGCCCACGCCTGCCATGAGGCGCTCCCGGCAGAGTTCGATGAAACCGTCGGAGTCGGGGTCGTACCAGTCGAGTTCGATCTCGCCGTTCGCGCCGGTCGCTTCGCGGATCCTCCAGGGTTCGCCGCCGCCGATGTCGTAGCCATAGGCGAGGATCGCGTTGGTGTCGACTCCCATGTCGCTCCTTGGTGTCGCTCGTGACTCGTTGGGATCAAAGCGCGGCAATGGCCTCGGACCGGGCCTGTTTTCCTGGTGTGGCACAACCGTGGGCGGATGAGCTCGTGCTCCCGCACTCCCCTGTCGGGCACGGGTATACGGCAGTCGTGTATACCGTGCGCCGGGTCCGCGTCGGGATCGACCCCGCGCCGCCGTCCGGGGAGGAGTTGAACGGGAAGGGGGAGAGCATGTGCCCGTTCGCGCCGATCGCCACGTGGGGAGCATGGTTGTGGTTCGCGGAGCCACAGGATCAGCGAGGCGAGGGCGACGCGCGCCGTAGTGGGCGGTGAGCTTGTCGTGGCGTGTCGCGATCGCCCGGAACTGCTTCAGGCGGGCGAAACACCGCTTCATGACGTTGCGTTCGCGATACGCCTCCCGGTCGAGCCTTGGGCGGACGCCCGCGCACGACCCCGACGGCGACGATTCGCCCGCCGACGGCGCGTTCGGGGACCACACCACCACCCGCACCCCCGCCGCCCGCAGGCGGGCGCGGATCGCCCGCGAGCAGCACGCCCGGTCCGCGATCACCCGTCGAACGCCGGCGCGCCCCCGGCGAGCCCCTCGCGAGCTGCACGCACCGGGCTCGGCGCCGCACGCTCCGCACCGCCCGGTTCGTCTCCGTCCACACCCCCCTTTCGCACGCCCGGGTCGCGCCGACCGCCTCCGCCCCGGAGCGCAGCTGTCGACCGACTCGACGCCAGCAGGTAACTGCGGGCCCGGAGGTGTCCCGCGCGGGGGCGGCGCGGCGGGTGTCGGCTTCCGGACAGCGGATGTGCGCTTGCCGTGGGTGGATCGCACGGAGGACCGGCGGACGGTCGCGGAGGTGCAGGGACGGCCGTCTCTCCCCGGCGTTGATCCCGCTTGCGGTGCTGTACCAGTCGGAACACTTTTCGCCGCCTCGGTTTCCCCTCCCCGTCGGCAACGTAGCCTGGGCCGTACGTGGAACGCTGCTGGGCCGAGGCGAACCTGGCGGGCGGGGTACTCCTCGCGTGCGGGGCCGGCTCGACACTTCTGTGGGGGTACGGCTTGGTCGGCCCGACACGCGGCGGGTGGGGTGGCCGGTGGTCACCGGTGGTTCAGATGGAGACGAGCTTGAGCATGGTCACCACCAGGACGTCGCGGCTGATCTCGTACTCGGTGATCACCCCCGCGAGGCACGCGGAGCGCCGGTCCTTGTCGCCGCGGATGGCGGCGCCGTGGGCGTGGGGGTCACGGGCCATGTCGGCGACGGCGCGGTCGAAGCCGCGTCGTGTCACGGCGGGCAGGGCCCCGTGTTCGCCGCGGGCACGGTCCAAGTACTGCACGTAGTAGCCACTCACCGCTCCACCGGCCTGCCGTGGACGTCGACGACGCCGGTGAGATCGCCGGATCGGATGCGGTCGGCATCGGCCGCGATGCGGGCATGCTCCTCGGGGGGAATGGCCCAGTGGACGGCGATGGCGGCGAGGTCCCGGATCGCCGCATTGTTGATCTCCTCGTCGAACGCGTCGCGTTGGTCCTCGGGAAGTGCCGCGCGGATGTCGGCGAGGGTTCCGGGGAGGGTGGCGGGGCGGCCGTCGATGGTGGTCGTGATGGTCGGCCGGTCGGGGTCGCGGAGGTCGTGGTCCATGGCCTCAGGGTGACACCGCGGCCCGCGTGATCGGCAGCCGGCGCACTCGGGCGGGACACGCGCCCCGCGGCGCGCCCTGGGAGGCGGGTGGAACGCAACGAGGCGGCATCAAACTCCGCGAAAGCGACCGGGACCTGCGGATCGACATGCTGCGCGCCGAGGTCGTCGCCTGCCGAACACCCCAGCCTACGAGGCCGATCACAAATCGGCTCGATACCAGTCGAGTCCCTACGAAGCATCCCCGCTCGCACGGGGCCGACGCCTCGGTGTCGATGTCGATACCGATGCGCTTGGAGCAATCCCCGCTCGCGCGGGGCCGATTCCGCCGTAGGCCCCGCGTCGATCGCGGGGTTGGTCCGGCGGAGGCGGGGCTGGTCAGGCGACGCGGGCGCTGGCGCACCGACTCCACGCACGTCCTGGCAGCGGCGCGGCGCCTGCTCCCACCACCCCGGCCCGGCTTCGGTGGCTGCCCAAGGTCGAGATGCTGCGGCAGGTCCGGATCCCAGCAGTACTGGTTCGACGAACACGGCGACCTGCGCCGGCGCGGACCCAAGCAGACCCGTGACCGGCTCAGCCGTCGCACCGCGGCCCGGCGATCCGCTTCCGGGCCTGCCTCGGCCGGAAACCCCGACCCGGCCATCGCCTGCGTGCCGTGGTCGTCGGTGGAGATCGTCTCCCCACTTGATGAGCAGGCGCTCTTCAGCCACAAACCCGGGAGGGCCGAGTGGGTCGGCTACAAGAACCATCAGACCGAAACTCCGAGGGACGGCCGGACATGTGGGACTCGGTTTCTCGGAGTGTCCCCGGACGTATGCTCGCGCAATGTCGACCAACGGCTCGGCGCCGCGGCGTGATGTGCTCGTCGCCGGCGCGTATTTCGCGGATCTCGTCTTTCATGCGTTGCAGGAGCCGGTGCGTCAGGGGGGCGAGGTGTTCGCGGAGGGGTTCGCGCTGGTGCCCGGCGGGGCCTACACCCTCGCGATGGCGGTCCATCGCCTGGGCCACGACGTGCTGTGGAGCACCGACTTCGGCACGGACCCGTTCAGTGCCCAGGTGCTGTCCGCGGCGCGGAGCGAAGGGCTGGACGAAACCGGTTTCCGTCACCATCCGCGCCCGGTCCGGTGTCTTACCGTCTCACTGTCCGGGTTCGGGGACCGGGCGATGGTCAGTTACCTGGACCGGATCGATCCTCGGCCCCTCGGTGCCTTGCTCCGGGAGCACCGGCCGCGAGTGCTGATGCTTCCGCAACTTCGCTGGGACGCCGGGACGTTGGCGGCCCTGCGGGTCGCCCGGCGACTCGGCACGGTGGTGGTGATGGACTGCCAGGACGTGGCGGCCGGCCTCGACGACGCGGCGGTGCGGCGAGCCCTCGCCCTGGTCGACGTCTTCGTGCCGAACCTCGCCGAAGCGCTGCGCCTGACCGGCACGGTCGACCTGGACGACGCCCTGGCCGAGTTGAGCGCGCTCGTGCCGACCGTCGTGGTCAAGCGCGGCGGCGACGGCGCCACCGCGGTGTGGGACGGCCGGAGACACGACGTGCCCGCCGTCCCGGTGGACGTCGTGGACACCACGGGAGCGGGCGACTGTTTCAACGCCGGGTTCGTCCACGGGCTGCTCGGAGGGCGGAGCGTGGCGGACTCGCTCGCCTTCGCGGTGGCCTGCGGAGCCGCCGCCACGACCGCCCCGGGCTCCGCCGCCGCCCTCCGTGCCGATCGCCTGTCCCACTGGTTGGATCGCGGGTCCGACACGTCGCACACCTGCGGCCGCGGTTGCGCCGAGTGAGATTATGGTTCCGCCCCGTTTCGGCTTCGTGTTAGCGTCCCCCGGATGCGCATTCTGGTCACGGATCTGGACGGCACGCTGCTGGACGGCGACGCAGAGGATCGGCTGCGGTTGAAGGCCGCACTCGCCCGCCATCCCGAGTTCACGGTGGTCTTCGCCACGGGGCGCGGACTGTCTTCGGTCCGCGGCCTGCTGCGGGACCCTCTCCTGCCGCCGCCGCGCTGGATCATCGCGGACGTGGGCGCCAGCGTGATCGACGGCACGGACTTCTCGCCCGTCGAACGCCTCCGCGTCCGGTTGCGCGCCGGGTGGCCCGGCCGAGACCGCGTCCGTGCGGCGTTACGCCGTTTCCCGGCGCTGGTCTACCAGCACGACGTGGTCCAGGACGGCCGCTGCTCCTACCACCTGGCGCCGGACGACCTGACCGGGGAGATCACCGAGACCGTTCGAGCGCTCGGCTGTACCTGGATCCACTCGGCGGGCCGCTACTTCGACGTCCTGCCGCCGGGGGCTTCCAAGGGGAGCGCGCTCAAGGCGCTGGCCGAGATGTCGGACTGGGCGGCGGATTCGATCCTGGTGGCCGGGGACTCGCTGAACGATCTGTCGCTGTTTCGGCTCGGTACGCACAGCGTCCTCGTCGCGAACGCGGAACCGGCGTTACGGGCAGCGGTTTCCGACGAACCTCTGGTCCACCGTCCGGACCGCCCGGGCGCGGCCGGCATCCTGGCGGCCCTGGAAGCGCTGGGCTGGGTATCGCCCGGCCCCGGCCGGTCGGGGCGCCGCCACCGACTGGTGGTGGGCTACCACCGCCCACCCGCGTGCCGGATCGACGGGGGCCGGCAGAGGTCGACCAGCCCCAATGGCATCCTGCCCACCCTGAACAGTGCCTTCGCCGACGGCCTGCCGGGAGTCTGGGTCGCGGCCGACGTCTCCCGAGACGGATGCCGGCCCGACGGCGGCACGCGGCGCCCCGGACCGCCGCTGTCCCTCGTCCCGCTCGGCCTCTCCGCATGGAACGGCTATTTTCACCACGCGTGCAAGGAGACCCTCTGGCCGGTGCTGATGTCCGAACCGCACCTGATGGTCGACGACCGGGACAGCTGGGCCCACTACCGTGCCGTGAACACCCTGTTCGCGGAGCACATCAGCGCGCAGGCCGCGCCCGGGGGAACCGTCTGGCTGCACGACTACAACCTGTGGCTGGTGCCCGGCCTGCTTCGCGCCGCCCGACCCGACCTGCGCATCGGCCTGTTCCACCACACACCGTTCCCGCCCGCGAAGATCTTCGCCGCCCTGCCGGCCGCCTCGGAACTGCGGGCCTCGCTGGCCTGCCTGGACTGGGCCGGGTTCCACACCGACACGTTCGCCGAACACTTCCGGCAGACCCTGACCGGCCCGACCGGCCCGACCGGCCCGGCCCGGCTCCCACGCGTGGGCGTCCACCCGCTCGGGATCGACCGGCTCGCCATCGAGGCGCTCGCCTGCGGCCGGATCCCGTTCCGCCGACCAACCCTGCGGCATCTGGTGTTGTCGGTGGAGCGCCTGGACTACGCCAAGGCCCCGGTCCACAAGGTCGACGCCATCGCGCGACTGCTCCGGCAGCGCCCCGACCTGCGCGAACGGGTGACGTTCCGGCTCGTCTGCCCGCCACCGGAGCCGGGCATCACCGCCTACGACTCCACCCGCCGGCTTCTCGAGCGGCGCATCGCCGATGTGAACGGCGCCTGGCAGAAAAGCGGTTGGCAACCGGTGGAATACGTTCCATGCACCCTCTCTCCCACCGAGGTGGTGGACGAGTACCTCTCCGCGGACGTGTTCTGGGTGACCTCGCTGCAGGACGGAATGAACCTGACGGCCAAGGAGTTCGTCGCCGCGCAGGCAGCCGTCGGCACCCGCGAATCCGACCGGCCCGGCATCCTGGTGCTCTCCCGCCACGCGGGCGCGGCCGCCGAGTTCGGCGACGCGGCGCTGCTCACCGACCCCCGCTCACCCGAGAACCTGGGGACCGTCCTGGCGCGCGCCCTCGCCCTCGCTCCCTCGGAGCGTCGCGTCCGCTTGGACCTGCTGTCCCGGCGCCTCGGTCACGAGCAGCCCGTCGACTGGGCACAACGGATCATCCACGCGATCCAGGAGTGAGCGCAGTCGCAAGAGCCACGGAGCCACGGAGCCACGGAGCCACGGAGCCATCGCATCCCGCCGTGCGGACGCGGCCGCCTGCGGCCGGACGGAGTCCGAGGACATCGCGTTGATCCGGCGGCTGTTGACACGCCGGAGCGGCCCCGAGATCGAGGACAGCATCTGCCTCGAAGTCGTCGGCGAGGTACCCGTGTTCGACCTGGGAGAGGACCGCCTGCGAACGTGGCTCGAACGACGCGGACGCGAGACGCTGGCGTCCCTGGAAACCTGGGAGGGGCGGGCCCGGCACAGTGAGGGGTTCGACGCATCGACGCTCCCCGAGGTGGACACGGTGATTGCCGAGTCGGGCGAAGGCGCGAGGACTCTCGAGGAGGGGCGGAGTTGGACGCCCGGGAACGCGCCGGGGAGACCTGGACGGCCGAGGAGCTCCGGTACGTCGCCGAGTTGCGCGGCATCGGCGAGCGCGTGCGCCGGACGTACGTGTCCCTGGCGTTCACCACGACGGAGCCCGATCCGCGGTCACCCGCGGAGTACCGTGCCGAGGTCGAGGCCCACCTCGCCGACTGCCGGGAGAAGTTCGTGCGCGAGGCCCGCGGGCTGCTCGTCTCCGGGCCGACGTTGCGGTTTCGGCTGGTGAACACGGGCAAGCACTACGTCGAGGGTGTCCAGGTCATGGTCACCGTCGCGAAGGAGGGGACCGTGGTCGCCCTCCCCGCCGATGCGCCGCCGGTCGCGGCGTTTCCCGACCCGCCGCGCGCCTACGGCCCACGTCGCAGGAATCTGCTGCCGTCGCCGGTCCCGGAATGGATGACGCGAGAAGGCGCGACGTGGTCGCCACGCGACCTCGGCGCCTTGGCATACCGCTTCCCCGATCCGCGTGCCCCCGAGATCGACGAGCACGACGGCGATGTCGAGATCGTCTTCTCCCCCGTATCCGTGCGGGCCTTCGACACCGTCGACCTCGAGCCGGTGACCATCACCGCCCGGGTACCCGCTCCACGATCACTGCCCTTGCGCTGGCGTGCCACGGGCACCAACCTGCCGGGCCGGGCGAGCGGCACCATCGACGTCGACACGGCATCGCAGGCGAGCGCGTCGCTCGCCGAACGGCTGCTCCCCACCGCATCACCCGAGGCTGTCAACGCTCTCTGAAAAAACTGGTTCTGGATCACTTTTGATGCCAGGGCCACGGAGCGTCACCGGAACCGCGATGATGAACTCCCGTGGCTGACGCTCTCCTTCAGGATCTCTGGTTCCATCACGCCGACCATGTCGTGCTCGACACCATCACCATCCAGCCCCGCCGCGTGACCCTCCACGCCACCACGACCAGCGGCTGAAGGCAGAGCCGGCCGCGACCTCGACGGCAGGACATGGGACGAGTTCCCCCGACCCACGCCTGGGCGCAGCGCGCGCGACGGCACGGCCCCGGGGCGGCGAGCGTGAGCGAGCGAAGCCGATGGGGCAAAGCGGGTGTGCCACTCACACCCGCGGAGGCCCGAGCCCTTCGTGAACGCGCCGCCCGCAAAGGCCGACACGACGAGGAGGACACCCGCATCGCGCGGCGTTTGAGGGTCGCCCCGGTCGAAATGCCCTATGACCTGTGTCGGATGCACACCCGCACGCGATCCCCACGCGGCCGACCATGTCATCCCATCTGCACCGAACGCCGAACCGCCCGCTGCAGGACCACCCATCGCGATGACCCGTCCCGAGGACGCGAGTGTCCCGATACGACCCGACCCTAGAGGGCCCTCACAAGCGCGGCAGCGCTTGTGAGGGCCCTCTGTTCGCCGACGTGCACCCCGGTCGAGGTTCGAATCATCCGTCCGTGCGGCTCGGGACTGTCGGTGTCGGTGGGAAGAGATGAGGCAGCACACGGACGTCCATGACCCAGCGCGCGTCGCCGGCCCGGACCGCCGTCCGCACTTGCTCGAGGACTGTGCTCCGCGGTACAGGCGTCCCGGCGAGCGTGGCGCGGCGCGGGAACTTCAGCAGGCCCGCGAGTTGGGCGGTTCGGAGGCCGGACTTCTCGTGCAGCGAGCACAACGGCAGGAACCGGTTCGCGAACAGATTGCGGATCGCCGGGTCGACGTGGTGGATCCGGTACAGCTCGGACAGGTGGTTCGTGTCGTCGTACGGGACGTGCCCGTGGACGGCGTACACCAGGCGTGTCCCGTCGTGTCGGGCGAAGTGCCGCCCGTGGGCCGCGACATGGGCGCCGGCACCCGACGTGGTGGTCATCGCGGCGATGTCGGCGTCGTGCCTGCGGGCCGCCGTCAGGACCGTGACGTGCAGGGCTGCCCGGGGGTCCAGGACCAGGCCGTCCAGGCCGAGCAGGGTCCAGGTTGATTCCGTGGCCGCGGGAGAGGATCAGCCGCTCGGGGGCGTTGCCCGCGATTTCCAGGAGGTGCGCGGGTGCCCGCCCGTGGAAGTCCCCGCGGGTTCGGATGCGTCATCACCGGTGTGCCCCGCGAGGACGTGCTCACGCACTACTCCTGCCGCCAAGCCCTCACAGCCCTGCACCACTCCCCCGAACTCCTGGCCGGCTCACCGGTCGGAACGGATTTGCTCGCGATCATCGACCGGGTCGTGGGAGCGAGCGCCGGGGCAACGACGGCCTGCGGGGCACATGACCGCGTCACGTTCCGTGGAAGTCATTTCGACGCGAGTTCGGGAGTCACCTGCGGCACCGAAGCAAGACCAACGTCAGTGTGAATTGATGTCAGTCCCTGACCAACGTTGCGGGGGCTGGGTACTGCCCGGCCCCCGCAACGTGGTGTTCGCGATAACTAACTTGCTCGCTGTGGTGTCTGTCGGGCGTGGGAAACCATCGCCTGGTCCACCGCAGACGAGTGCACTCCTATGCGGAGGCGCCCTGTGCGCCGAATTGCAGTGTCGGCACTCGGTGGGGGGCCGAGCTTGGGGCGTGTCATGGCGGGTTCGAGGACTTCGACGAGCAGCAGTTCGTGGATGAACTGGACGGTTCCGGCGAGGAGGTGGCTGGTCTTGCCTTCGGCGGCTTGGCCCTTCAGGCCCTCGGCCACGTGGATGTGGGGCGCGACGGTGTTCGCTTCTTCGTCCCCAGGCGATGGTTCCGCAGCCGAGGGCCTCGACCAGTTCGTATTCGGCGGCTGACCATACGGGTGCGTCCGGGTTGTCCATGCGCTCGCAGGTGCCGACGAGCCGGACGTGGCGAAGGCCGCCCAGGAACATGGGCAGATATCCGGCGCGAATGCCGTGCTCGGTGCAGAAGGCGACGAGTTGGGGAAGGAAATCTTCGCCCTCGTCAAGGGCGATGCCGAACGTGCGGCCGACGCTGACTTGCGTGAAGCGCATAGGGCTCAAGACCTCCTTGGCAAGGCGAACGAACCACCGGACTGCTCGAGTCGCGGCGTGTGCACCATCCTGCCCGGATTCTGGGCGCGCCTGTGCGGGCGCCGCGTGTTCCGACCCGTCCATCCTGATCGTTCGGGCTACCCGGTCGCGGTGCGTCCGGCTTGGGCTTCGATATGGGCGAGGCGGTAGGACTGGGTGCCGGTCTGGATGATTGCGCCGTTGAACGTGAGCCGGTCGACGATGGCTGCGCAGAGCCGCGGGTCGGTGAAGGTCTTCGTCCAGCCGCTGAACGACTCGTTCGAGGCGATGGCGACGCTGTTCTTCTCCTCGCGTTCGGTCAGCACCTGGAACGGCAGTTCGGCTCCGCGGCGGTCGGGTTCCATGTAGCCGAGTTCATGGGCGTGGCCCTCGGAGAACGCCTCCTGCCCGGCGGTGGCGAACACCCGGTGCACCGCCTTGCCGGAGTACGACAACCGCAGCGAGAACAGGTAGGCCCGCGTCACCGTGCCGGCGAACACGACCTGGACCTCACCGAAGTCCACCTCCGTCTCGGCCCCGGGCAGGTGCGTCTGGGGCACGAACAGCGCCTGCGGGCCCAGCCCGGCCTCCCGCCGCACCTCCGCCCGTCGGTCTTTCACATGGGCGCGCACCATGGCGTACGAGATGTCGTCGGCGTCGTGCTCGTCCGCCAGTCGGTCGAAGATCCGCTTCGCGGTGTGACGCTGCTTCGGAGGTGCGTCCAAGTCCGCCCGGAGCATGCCGTCGATCAGGGGCTTGTAAGGGTCAAGCCGCGTCTCCCGGCGTCGCGGCGCCTTCCGCTCACCGGGCCACTGCCCGTCCAACGCCCGCCGCACCGTCCGCCAGGTGACGTTGTACTTCCGTTGCAAAGCCCGCTGCGACAAACCGCTTTGGCGATGATCTCGCCGGATCGCGGCGTATAGGTCGACCCTCGACTGCGACTTCCCCATCCGGCCTCCCACGGCAGAAGCCCACTCCACCGTCCCACCGCAAGGCACCAGGTGACGTCAAAACAAACGGACACCGCAAACTCGGTCGGAAGCCGACTCCCACAGACACATCGAAACGACTCCCGCCCTCAGTAACAAAGCCAGGGCGCAGGCCCACGGCGCGGCAGACATAGTCGCGGGACCTACGCGCGGCTGCGTCCGCAGGACATGGGCATTCCCGACTTCGGTGGCGGTCCGCGTCGGGTGCGGGGGTTGCGTCGGGAGGAACTCGCCCTGTTGGCCGGGGTCAGCGTCGACTACCACGCATGCCTCGAACGGGGTCGGGCCGCAACGTCTCGCCCGACGTGCTCGACGCCGTCGCCCTGGCGCCGGGCCTCGACGACAGAGGCGCGCATCCGCACAACCTGGCCCGCCCCGCCTCCGGCCGCCGGCGTCCCGCCCGTCCACAGCGGGTCTGCGTCGAGATGCGGCAGGCCCAGGACGCGCCGTCCGGTGTCCTCGCCCACATCATCGGTCGCCAGTTGGACGTGCCGGCCTGAAACGACATGGTGCGAGCCCTGGGCCGTTTCCGGCCCGTCGTGTCCGTACAAGCCGACGCTCCCCCACCCGGATAGTGTCTGCGGTACCCGCCGCCAGGTTGCCAAGTGGCGTGTCGAAACCAAGAGTTGGTCTCCGGAGAAGAGTGTTCGGCGTGGCAGTGCGGCGATCGATGGTGGCCGGGGTGAGCGCCCTGCTCGCCCTGACCGTGACGACCTCGTGTTCGTCGGTCAAGGATCCCGGGTCCAAGCCCGACGCGAACAAGCCCGTCCAAACCGTCGCACCCACGCTCTCACGGGTACCGGTGACCGCGAAGACGACCTATGTGGCGTTGGGGGATTCCTACGCGGCGGGGGTGAAGATCCCGCCGCTCGTGGCCGACGCGCCCGCCGGGTGCAGCCGTTCGCAGGCGAACTACGCGCATCTGGTGGCCCAGCGCATAGGCATCGTCGACTTCGTGGACGTGACCTGCAGCGGAGCCACCACGGTCGACATGGCCGCGCCGCAGAAGGTGGCCGGGTCACCGCCACCACAACTGGACGCACTGCGCGCCGACACCGGGTTCGTCATCCTCGGCATCGGCGGCAACGACTTCGGGTTCACCGAAGTGCTGCGCACCTGCGGAGAGAAAGCGCTGAACCGGTCGTTGAGCCCGTGCAAGAACTTCTTCACCGCCGACGGTCACGACGAGTTGGCCCGCAGGATCGAGGAATTGGGACCTCGAATCGCGGGCACCCTCGACGCGATCAAACGACGTGCGCCCACAGCGCGCATCCTGGTCGTCGGCTACCCGTCGATCCTGCCCGAGTCCGGCCCCGTCTGCCCCGGCGATGCGCCGTTCGCGCCGGGTGATATCGGCTACCTGCGTGATCTCGTACCGGACATCAACAACGTCCTGGCCACACGCGCCAAGGCTGCGGGCGCGGAGTACGCGGACATCTACACACCAAGCCTCGGGCACGACGTCTGCCGGCCGGTCGACACCAAATGGGTCGAGGGCGCCGATCCCGCAGCCGACGCCGCCCCCATGCATCCCAACGCACGCGGGCACCAGGGCATCGCCGAAACGATACTCGGCACCCTGGACTGAAGGACGTGGACCCGCAGTCTTCCTTCGGGCCGACCACACGACGATCGGACTCGGCCCAGGGAAGTTCCGGTGGCCGCGTACGAGCGACGCGCCGCTGCCGAAGCAAACCGCTTGGTGGACATCGCGCCTGTCATCGATCGACGTCGACATGCCCGGTATCGGATCGCCCGCCCGCCGCTCGGAGCCGTTTCCACCGGACCCGGTGGAAGATCGGGTCGACGGCGACGACGCAGAACGCGTGTACGGGTCGGTCCATGCCCGCCGGGGTAAAAAAGCCGATCTTGTCGCCGAGGAAGCTCTCGCCGCGCCGATGGACATGACGATCCCCGGCCACACGGTCGCCGACGACCTGCCGGAGGAGACGTCGACGGCGGAGGTGGTGCGGTTGGCGAAGATCCGGTGGCGGATCGAGCACGACTACCGCGTGCGGTGGGTGGGAGGGGTGGGGGCGTGTTCCAGGCGCGGCGATCGTCTCAGGTGTGGGTGCGGGTTCGGGTTGCGCGGACCCAGGTACGGGCCGCCGTGGTCGCCGATGCCGAGGCCGGGGCGAAGGTCGCGGACGTCGTCGCGAAAGATCTGCCAGGCATCACGGTCGGGGTACGGGTCCGCGCGCTCCCGCGGGTCGGGTGGAGCCGCCATGAGATAGGCGGGCGCCACGACGCTCATGAGGTCGACGCGTGCGACCGGGCTGTACGGAAGGTACCGGACGAGTTCGGCGAGTCCATCGGGGCGTTCTCGGAGCAGTAGATGGAGCAGGCGCTGCAATGTGTCGTCGTTCAAATGTCGTTGTGGCACCTTGGCGAGCGCGTGGCCGACGGATGGGCCGTTGCGTAGGTGGGGTCTGGGGTTGTGCGGGGACCACAGGGTGGCGGCGACCGCCAGGAGCACGGCTGCCGCCGCGTAGCCCCGACTCGGTTCCTCGGCGGTGCGGGGCGACTCGTGTACGTCCGCCGGATCCGGTAGACCCGCCCGGGTGATCGCCTCGATGACCGTCGGCCGATGAACAGCCGAGGTCAGGGTTGCCGCGCCCGGCCAGGCCTGTGCGAGCCGTCTCGCCGGCAACAGCCATGCGCCGTCGGGTGCGAGCGGGTTCGCCGTGAGGTGCCGGCGGAGTCGGTCCGGGTATTCGGCTCGCACTGTGGGCATGGTGTCCTGCTCGGATCGGCTCGGTGGCGTCGCACTCGCGGCTTCTCACCGCGCGCCTGCCGCGGCCGGGTCGACCTCGCCGGGATCGAACGCCACTGGGAGGGCGTTCGTCGGATCATCGGCTCCATCCACACCGGCGCCGTTCGCGCGTACGACGTGATCCGGATGCTGTCCCGTGACGGCCGACCCACCCCGCTCGGCGATGCTATCGCCCACTACGGGCGGATCGCCAAGACCCTGCACATCCTGCGCCTGGCCGACGAGCCCGGCCACCGGCGGCAGATCAAGAGCCGGCCCAACCTCCAGGAAGGCCGCCACTCCCTCGCCCGGAAGATCTTCCACGGCCGGCCCGGGCAGCTCTACCAGCGCTATCAGGACGGCATGGAAGACCGGATCGGCGTGCTGGGCCTGGTTCTCAACGCCCTCGTACTGTTCAACATCCGCTACATGGACGCCGCCGTCACGCAGCTCCGGAGCGACGGCTTCGAGGTCCGAGACGAGGTCGTCTCCCGGCTCTCCCCGTTCGCGCGACATCACATCGATGTGCTCGGCCGGTACTCCTTCCAGCTCCGACCTGCCCGGCGGAATGCGCCCCCTGCGCGACCCGGACACCGACGGGGATCGAGTTCCGCGCCGCTCTCGCCGTGCAGTCGGTGAACCCAACCGACCCGGTGTCGGACTACGCCATGGGCAGTGGCGTATCCGAAGCCTGTCGGGTCAGGTGCCGAGTGTGTGTCCGGTCGTTGAGTCGACATGCTCTGGGATCTCGTCGTGGCGATCGCCCACAGTCGGTGTCCCGGTGGGCTCGAACATGAGGATTGCGGCGCCGGACGGAGCGTACGGCTTGTGCTCTGTGCCTCGGGGGACGGTGAAGACCGCCCCCTGCGGGAGCAGGACCGTGCGCTCCCCGTCGGGCTCGCGTAGGGAGATGTGCAGTTCGCCGTCGAGTACCAGGAAGAACTCATCCGTGTCGTCGTGGACGTGCCAGATGTGTTCGCCCTCGACCTTGGCGATGCGGACGTCATAGTTATTGACGCGCGTGACGATGCGGGGGCTCCACAGGGCATCGAAGGAGGCCAGAGCCTTGCCGAGGGGGATGGGTTCGCTGCGCATGGGCTCATCCTGAGCCGTTCCGCATGCCACCGCGAGTGCTAGGAATTGCACATGGCGAAAGAATCCTCGCACGCAGCCCACGCGGCGGGCGTACACCGAGTCGTCGTGATCGTGGACGAGAACTCGAACCCCTTCGAGCTCGGCTGCGCGACCGAGGTCTTCGGTCTGCGCAGACCGGAGATCGGCCGTGATCTCTACGACTTCAGGCTCTGTTCCCCCCCAGCCCCGCACCCTGATGCGGGACGGATTCTTCACGCTCACGGGAGTCGCCGACCTGGAAGCGGCCGACGCGGCGGACACCTTGATCGTCCCCAATCGCCCGGACACCGACGTGCCTCGCCGTCCCGCCGTGCTCGATGCCGTCCGCCGGGCACACGCCCGCGGTGCGCGCCTGATCGGCTTCTGCAGCGGCGCCTTCACCCTGGCCGAGGCCGGAGTCCTCGACGGGCGCCGGGCCGCCGCGCACTGGCAGTGGGCGGATTCCTTCCGGGCCCGCTTCCCCTCTGTCCGCCTCGAAGCAGACGTGCTGTTCGTGGATGACGGTGACATCCTCACCGCGGCAGGGAGTGCAGCTGCGCTCGATCTCGGGTTGCATGTGGTTCGCCGCGACCACGGCGCTGAGGTCGCCAACTCTGTGAGCCGGCGGCTGGTCTTCGCGGCGCACCGGGACGGTGGGCAGCGGCAGTTCGTGGAACGTCCCATGCCCGACCTGCCGGACGAGTCTCTGGCGCCTGTCCTGGCCTGGGCTCAGGAACGGTTGGACTCACCGCTTGCCGTGTCGGACCTTGCGATGCGTGCGGCGGTCAGTCCGGCGACTTTGCATCGCCGCTTTCGGGCGCAACTGGGCACGACGCCGTTGGCGTGGCTGACGGGGGAACGGCTTGCTCTGGCGTGCCGGTTGATCGAGCGAGGTGAGTCCCGGTTCGAGCTGGTCGCGCGACGCAGCGGGCTTGGCACCGCTGCCAATCTGCGCACGCTGATGCGCCGCGAGACCGGCATCACACCGTCGGCATACAAGCGCCGGTTCGGGCCGGAGGCGACCTGACGGCGGGCATCCTCCTGCGACGAACCACGTGTGCCTCATCGTCTGCTGTCGCCGCGCACGGTGGTGTGCTCGTCGAGGAGGGCACGGGCCTGCCCATACGACAGCCGCGCCAGGCTCTCCGATCCGCTTCGCCGACCGGGCACCCGGCACACCGTGGGTTCGGCTCCCCCCAACCGGCCGGGACGGCGTGGGCGGGAGCGAGGTCGGCGGGCACCCCCGTGGTCCGCCGGCCTCGCTCGCCTGGTGTTCGTGTTGCCGTGGGTCAGCGCTGTACGGCGCCGCGCAGGACGGCGGCGAAGTCGGCGTGCAGGCGCTGGCTGAGGGACGCGGACGGGCTGACGCCGTCGAAGCCGTGGAACGCGTCGGGCAGGTGGCGGATCTCCACCTTGACGCCCTCGCGGATCATCCGGAGCGCGTAGTCGAGGCCCTCGTCGCGCAGCGGGTCGAGCTCGACGGTCAGTACGTACGCCGGGGGCAGGCCCGACAGGTCCTCGGCGCGGCCGGGGGCGGCGTACGGGGAGACGGTGGTGCGCTCGTCGCCGAGGTAGCGGTGCCACATCAGTTCGGCCTGGGAGCGGTCGAAGATGGGGGTGTCGGTGTAGTGGTCCATCGAGTGGGTGTCCATCCGGTCGTCGATGACCGGGTACATCAGCAGTTGGAAGCGGATGGCGGGCCCGCCTTCGTCCCTGGCCCGCTGGCACACCGCCGCGGCCAGGGCGCCGCCGGCGCTGGCGCCCGCCACCACGACGGCACCGGTGTCGACGCCGAGTTCGTCCGCGTGGGCGACGGCCCATTCGAGGGTGCGGTAAGCATCGTCGAATCCGGCCGGGAAGGGGTGTTCGGGGGCGAGGCGGTATTCGGGGGCGATGATGTGGCAGCCGACCTGGGCGGCGAGCCACGTGCACAGGTCGTCGTCGATCTCGCAGAAACCGAGGGCGAATCCGCCGCCGTGCAGCCAGACGACCAGGGGCGCGGGTTCGGTGGTGGCGAGGTTGCGGTAGGTGCGCAGCCGCACGGGTGGTCCGCCGGCGCCGTCGGGTTCGAGGTGGTCGACGTCGACGGCGGGGTCCCGCAGCGGTTGCGCGGCCGCGTACTGGCGGCGTTGCAGTGCGCGGTGCGCGGCCAGGTCGTAGGGGTCGACGGCTTCCAACAGGGCCAGTGCGGCGGCGATTTCGGGATCCATCCTGGTCTTCCTCCGGGCGGGTGTGGGGTGTTGCGTGGGGTCGTCGACGGACGGCGCGGCGGTCGTTCGGGATCCGCGGGTCATCCGGACCGCCCGGTGCGGAAGCGGCGGCGGCGTCGGGCCTGGTCGACCATGACCGCCAGGACCAGCACCGTGCCGGTGGCGACGTTCTGCCACAGCGGGTTGACCCGGGTCAGCACCAGCGTGTTGGCCAGGACCGAGAACAGCAGGGCGCCGAGGGCCGTGCCGCCGACCGAGCCGACCCCGCCGAACAGACTGGTGCCGCCGATGATGGTCGCCGCCAACACCTGGAACGCGAAGGACGATCCGCCGGAGTTGGGGTCGGCGCTGGACAGCCGGGCGGCGAGCAGGATGCCGCACAGCGCGGCGGTGCCGCCGCTGATCACATAGAGCCAGGTCTTGACCCGGTCGACCGCGACACCGTTCGCCAGTGCGGCGGATTCGTTGCCGCCGATGGCGCGGGTGTCGTAGCCGAACCTGGTCTTCTCCAGGACCAGGTGGCACAACACACCCGCGACCACGGCGTAGACGACGAGGTAGGGAATACCGCCGATCTCGCCCTGGCCGGCGCGGCCGAAACCCTCGGGGAAATCGAACAGGGGATTGCCTTCGGTGAGCACCGTGACCAGGCCGTTGACGGCGAAGAACGAGCCGAGTGTGGTGATGAACGGCGGCACTTGGGCAACGATCACCAGGAACGCGTTCAGCGCGCCGAGCAGTCCGCCGACGGCTACGCCGAGCACGATCGCGGCAGGCCAGGGCACGCCATGGTTCATCAGCATGCCGGCGGCGACGGCGCCCGCGGCGAAGACCGATCCGATGGACAGGTCCAGGCCGCCGCCGACCAGCAGCATGGTGGCGCCGCAGCCGGCGATGAAGTAGGTGACGGTGGACCGCAGGATCTCGATCAGGTTGTCGCTCTGCAACGCCACGGGGTTGCGCGCCTGGGTGATCGCCAGCAGCACGACGATGGCGGCGAACACACCGGCCTGGGGGCCGGTGAGCAGTCGTGCGGCGCGGCCGGACCCGGTGCGCAGCACGGCGCGTACGGTCACGGTGCTCATGTGTCCCTCCTCGAACCGGTGATCAGCGCGACCACCTCGTCCCGATCGGTTTCCGCGACGGTTCGCACACCCGCGACTCGGCCCAGTCGCATCACCTGCACGCGATCGGCTGTGTCGAAGACGAGTTGCATGTCGTGGCTGACCACGATCACGGCCTTGCCCTGGTCGCGGAGCCGGCGGATCAGGTCGGCGGCCTGGGCGGTCTCGCGGACGCCGAGCGCGGCGGTCGGTTCGTCGAGCAGGACGGTGTCCGCGCCGGTCTTCAGGGCCCGGGCGATGGCGACGATCTGGCGCTGGCCGCCGGAGAGCATGCCGATCTCGGTGCGCACGGAGGAGACGGTCACGTCGAGGGACCGCAGGAACTCCTCGGTCTCGCGTTCCATGCGGGCGCGGTCGACGAACAGGCCGCGGCGGGGGAAGCGGCCCAGGAACAGGTTGGTGGCCACGTCCAGGCACTCGACGAGGGCGAGATCCTGGTGGACGGTGGCGATGCCGGCCGAGCGGGCCTGGGCGGGGGTGGCGAAGCGCCGGGGGTCGCCGGCGAGTCGGATCTCGCCCTCGTCCGGTGCGTACAGCCCGGACATGACCTTCACCAGGGTGGACTTGCCCGCTCCGTTGTCGCCCAGGAGGGCGAGGATCTCGCCGGGTCGGGCCTGCAGGTGCACGTCGTCGAGCGCGGTGACGTGCCCGAATCTCTTGGTGATGCCCCTGAGTTCCAGGGTGGGTCGGTGCGTGGTGGTTGTCATGCGTGGTCTCCGCTTCCACGGGCCCGGTGCGACGCGGGGGCGTCGACGGGGGTCACTGGGCGGGCAGGGTTTCCTTCGTGACGAACGTGGCGCCCGTGTCGATGTTCGGGGGGATCGCCTTGCCCTGCTCCAGGTCGCGGACGGCTTGGACGGATCGGGTGCCCATCTCGCACCAGCCCTGGATGCCGAGTCCGTGGATCTGGCCCTGTTCGACCGCCTTGCGGTGGTCGTCGGTCAGGTCCAGTCCGACGATGGCGACCTTGTCGCTCATGCCGTGTTCGCGTACCGCGGTGATCGCGGCGGGCAGCGCGGCGCCGGCGGGGGTGAAGATCGCGGTGATGTCGGGGTGCGCGGTGAGCATGTTGCCGATGATGTCCACGTCCTTCGTGGCATCGCCGTTGTCGTACTCGTTGGCGACGAACTTCATGCCCGGGTACTTCGCGGCGGCCTGGGCCTTGAAGCCGGCGATCTGATCGGCGTGCGAGACGGTGCCGGCCGACACGGACAGGAACGCCACCCGCGCGTCCGGATACTTGGCGCCCAGACCGTCCGCCATCACGGCGCCCATGCGCCGGTGCACGGTGCCGACCTGGGTCTGTTGTCCGGTGTTCGCGTCGCCCGCGTTGAGGCCGACCACGTATACGCCCTTGCCTCTGGCCTGCTTGATCACCGGAGTGAACAGTTTGTCGACCACCGGCACCACCACCAGCGCGTCGGTGCCGCTCGCCAGTGCCTGGGTGATCTGGTTGATCGAGCCCTGGTTGTCGACCGCGGTCCCGCTGATGCCGACCTGGACCGGCTTCCAGCCCTGCTTGCGGGCCTCGGCCTCGAAACACTTGCCCGCGATGTTGAAGTCGGGATACGACGGCAGCGGGTTCACGTAGGTGATGGTCTTGACCTTGCGGTGTCCGGACGACGTGCTGCTCGAACCGCCACCGTCACCGCACGCGCTCGCGGCCAGCAGTCCGGCGGTGACCAGCGCGATGGGGGCCAGGCGTGCTCTGCGCGTCGTTCTCGCGGCGTGCGTCATGTGCGTCATCAGCGAACCTCCTCGATTCTCCTGATGTCCGCGACGCCCGGGTGGAGCGTCGGGCCATCAGCGTAGAAACGGAGGGACGGCTTCCTCATCCGACGCATGGCCGCCGATGACGCGACGGTTCGCCAACTGGCGAGTCAGTCCTCCAGGTGCCCCAACCGCCACAACTGGACCGCCAATTGCGCGCGACTCAGCGACTCGGGCGTCTCCAGCGAATAGCCGAGCGCCTGCTCGGCCTTGCGCACCCGGTGCGACAGCGAACTGTGGTGCAGGTGCAGGTCGACCGCCGCGCGCCGGAGCGAGCCGGTGCGGCACACGCTGACCACAGCGGCCAGTTCCTCGCGACCGGTCTCCGTGGCCATCAACCGGCCCACGGCCGCCACGTCCGGCTCGCGCATGCTCTCCCCGGTGGGGATCTGCGCCAGCAGGGCCAGCGGCCCCAGGTCGGCGTAGGCGACGACGGCACCGCGTCCGCCCGCACGGGCGAAGCGCAGCGCGGTGCGCGCCTGTTCCCACGATTCCGCGCAGCGGGCCGGCGGTCGGGGGGTGCCCAGACCGGCGAAGGCGGATCCCTCCAACGTCCCGCCGATCCCGTTCGGGGTCAGCGGCGACGCCGACACCAGGGCGATCTCCCCCTCGACCACGCCGCCGCGCACCAGGCTGCCGCCCACCCGACCGGCGGCGGCACCCAGACCCCGGGCCGTCTCTGCGACCGACTTCGGCACCCGGATCGCGGCGACCGTCAGTTCCTGGTCGCGCGGGAAACCCAGCAGTTCCGCCGCCCGTCGGGCGTCCCGCTCGGAGGCCCGGCCGCCGAGCAGCAGCGGCAACAGTTCCTCGCCCCCCAGAGCCCGCGGTCGCCCGCGATCCATCCGGTCCCAGATCACATCGGCGGCGACGGCCATCCGCTCCAGGAGCAGTTCGTCCAGCGCGGAGGGGAGCGCGGGACGCTCCAGCCATACCGTGCCGCGTTCGTCCGAGGTGGAACCGAATTCGCGCTCCAGTGAGGCCACCCCCAGGGCCCCGGAGAGCGGACGTCCATGCTCGTCGAACCTGACCGCGGCGCCGCCGTGCGGATCCCGGAATCCGGCCGGGCACTCCGCCAAATTCGCGGCGGCCCGTACCAGCGCCTGCACGCTCGCCCGGTTCTCCACGAGTCGGTCGAAGAACTCGATGACCCGGACCGCGCTCTCCGCGTTCGGGTCCAATGCGGACAGCCTCAGCAGCAAGCCTCGCACCACCAGCTCCTCACGCGACGTAGCCGACCGCCGTCGGGGCAGGCGGCGGTACCTCGTGCCTGCGGTCATCTTGCCGGGCCCCGGGCGGCGCAGGTCAAGCACGGCGCAGACACACATTCGACACTTCGCAGCCGACGAACGGCGCGTTACCCACGGGCACACAGCGTCGCGCTCCGGGAGCCGGCGAGCGGTCGGTCGGCAACCCTCGGTGAGCGTCGACGGCCGCAGCGACACGAGCGCGCCGGGTCCGCGGTATGTGTTTCCCATCCGGTTCGGACCGGGCGCGCGGCGTGCTCAGCCGTCGGCGGCACCGGTCGAGTACGGCGACGCCGAGCACGCGAGCGAGGCTGCCTCCAGGGCGGCGCCGACGGCGCCCGCTCGCGTCCCGAGCGCGGCGAGCCGCAGATCCACCCAACCCACCAACGGCCCGCGGCCGGTCAACGCCCGCGCGGTCTCGGCTCGCATGAACTCGAACGCGGGTGCCACTCCCCCTCCGATCACGACGGTACGAAAGCCGAGCAACGCGAGCGCACCACCGAGCACCCGCCCCAGCGCATCACCCGCGTCGGCCAGGATCCGCAGCGCGCCGGGATCGCCCACCCGGGCGGCGGCGACCAGGTGCGCGGCCCCGGACACGGCCGTGTCCGGCGCGGCCGAGCCTCCCTCCCGGTCCCATGCCCGGGCCAGCGCACGTCCCCCGGCGACGGTCTCCAGGCAGCCGCGTGCCCCGCAGCCGCACGGCGTGCCGTCCGCGACGGCCGGCATGTGCCCGATCTCACCGAGCCGGTCGCCCGGGCCGCGCAGCACGGCGCCACCCAACGCGAGGGCGCCGCCGATGCCGGTGCCCATCGTCACGAACACCGCCTCCGACCGGTCCCGGGCCGCGCCCAGGGCCAGTTCGGCGCGCGCGAAGGCGCGAGCGTCGTTCAGCAGCGCCGTCGGGACCTCGGTGACGTCCCGCAGCCGGTCCGCCAGCGGATACCCGGCCCACTCCCCGGGCACGTTCGGCACCAGACGCGTGGACCGGCCGTCCCGCCCCAGATGCCCGGGCACCGCCACGCCCAGCGCCCCGACCGGCGGCTGCGTCCCGACCAGGTGCGCGATGGCCGTCACCACCGAGTCCGGCCCCAAGCGCGGCGTCGGCAGCGAACCCTCGTTCACCACCGACGCGTTCGCCCAGCGCACCCACTTGATGTCGGTGCCGCCGACATCCACGCCGAGCACGGCGGTGGCGGTGTGCCGGGCGGGGCCGGCCCGCTCGGGCCGCTCGGCCCGCTCCGCGTCCCGCTCACGGCCGATCGTGGTCATCGCGGGCTCACAGCAGCGCGCCGTCGACGACGAGGCGTTCCCGCAGCGTGGCCATGTCGACCGAACGCACCCGGGTCCCGCCGGCCGCCGCCTGTGCGGCGGCGGTGCCGGCGGCCTGCCCCATGGCCATGCACTGACCCATCGAACGCACCGAGGCGTGCGCGTCGTGGGTGGCCGACAGGCAGCGGCCCGCGACCAGGAGCCCGTCGACACGGCGGGGCACCAGACAGCGGAACGGCACCCCGTAGGAACGTCCGGTCGGGGTTGTATCGCCGGAGCCGACGTAGCGCCAGATCGTGTCCCGGCCCGCCGCGTGGTCCTCGATCGGCGCGCCGCACCGCGCGACGGCGTCGTCGAACTCCCGCGCGGACAACACGTCGTCACGGGTGAGCACGTACTCGCCGATCAGCCGCCGGCTCTCCCTGACTCCGATACGCGGCGCGGCCCCGGCCAGGAACGCCCGCTCGTAGCCGGGGACCCGTTCGGTGAGGAAGCGCACGTACTCGACGCTTTGTCGGCGACCCTCCGCCTCGGCCTCGGACAGTTGCCACGGGTCGGTCGGGTCCACCCCGTGTACGCGCGTCAGATTGGTGTGCACGACACCCGGCGCGGTGGTGCGGTGCGCCGAACCCTCCCGTCGTGGCAGGTCGTAGGCGCCGCTGTCGCCGTGTTCGCGCATGAGCCGGTGCAGTTCGGCGGTGGTGGTGCGGACGGGGTCGACGCCGGCGAGCCGGAAGGTCTGGGTGAGCGGTTGCACGACCCGGTCGGCCCGCGGCCGTTCCAGCGCGCAACCGGCACGCCAGGCGATGTCGGCGTCACCGGTGGCGTCGACGACGACCCGGGCGCGGATGTGGCCGGGGCCGGCGACGGTCTCGATCAGCACGCCGCACACGGTGTCGCCGTCCATCACCACGCGCGAGGCGCGGGCGTGCAGGAGCACCGCGACGCCGGCTCCGCGAGCGAGTTCGTCCCAGACGACCTTGAGCACCTCGGGGTCGTAGGTGACACCGGTGCCGGCGCCGTAGGTGTTGAGGCGCTCGAACGCGGCGTCGCGGTCGGTCAGCGCGCGGCAGACCTCCCACGCGATGCCGCCGACGACACGTTCGGCGCCGCCAGGGGCGTACAGCCCGTAGAAGGTGTCGAGCACCGCGGTTCCGGTGCCTCCGAGGCAGGCCGCGCTCTCCACCAGGAGGGTGCCGCGGCCGTGTCGGGCCGCGGCGACGGCGGCCGCGGCGCCGGCGGACCCGCCGCCGATCACCGCGACGTCGCCGTCCCACAGCAACGGGTAGCGGCCCGCTTCCTCGGGAGTGACCCGGACCGGGTCGAAGGGGACGAGAGTCATCGCAACTGCCACCCTCCGTCGACGGGGAGCACCGATCCGGTGGTACGCGCCGCGGCGTCGGACAACAACCACACGACGGCGTCGGCCACTTCGTCCGGCGTGCAGGCCCGGGCACCGAGCGGCATGAGGCGGGGCATCCGCCCTTGGATCACGGGGTCGCCCATGGCGCGCGCGGCCATGGGCGTGTCGACCAGGCCGGCGGCGACCAGGTTGACGCGTACGCCGCGCGGCGCCCCGGCGAACGCGGCGGAGCGAACGAGGGGAATCAACGCGCCCTTGGCGGTGGTGTAGGCCGCGGTGTGGAAGTCCTCGTCGAAGGTGCCGGCCAGCGCCGAGCCGATCACCACGATCGACCCGCCGTCGGTCATCGCCCGCATCCCGGCGCGCAGCAGGTGGAACACCGAGTCGAGGTCGACCCGCAACACCTCGTGCCACGCCTCGTCGGTGCACTCGGTGATCGGCCCGTCGCCCAGTCGGCGGCCGGACATGCCGACCGCGTGCACGATGCCGTCGAGTCCGCCGAGCGCGCCGACCGCGGCGGCCACCGCGTCGTCCGCGCCGGTCGACACGGTCACGTCGTGGTCGTGCCGGTCGACGCCGAACACCCCGGCGCCGGCGGCCCGCGCGGCCCGGACGCAGGCGGCGCCGATGCCGCCGTGCGCGCCCGCGACCAGCAGACGCCTCATCGCGGTCCACCCGAGGTGCGCAGCGTCGAGGCGGCCCGGCGGGCGAAGTCCAGGTAGGCGTCCTCGAACAGGTCCTCGCTGCGCTCGGCGCCGACCAGACGGGCGCTGGTGACGACCGACGGCATGGCCGCCTCGGCGGCGAGGAGTTCGGCGACCCGAACCTTGACCTCGTTGACCACGGCGACGGCGGTGAAGGTGCTCACCGGCCCCACGGGCACGTCCAGGCCCGGCACCGCGCAGATGGCGTCGCCGACGGGTGAGCCGAGGTCGATCACGACGTCGGCGTGGTCGCGCAGCCGGGTGCCGCCGGAGTGGCGGGACTCCCCGGCGTCGGTCTCGGCGCGCGAGGTGGCCACGATCACCGGAAGTCCGGCCCGGCGCGCGCCCATCGCCATCTCGATGGGGACGGCGTTCAGGCCGCTGACGCTGAAGATGAACATGGCGTCACAGGGGCGGAGTCGGAAGTTGTCCAGGATCCGGTCGGCCAGGCCCTCGGTGCGTTCGATGAACATCGCCTGGCGCTGTCCGTTCGCGCCGACCACCTGGGTGTGGAAGGTCATCGACAGTTCGGCGATCGGCTGGAACCCGGGATAGGAGCCGTAGCGCGGGAAGAACTCCTCCACCGGGATGCGGGAGTGACCCGTCCCGAAGGTGTACACGACGCCGTCGGCCGCGATGGCGCGCGCGGCGATCCGGGCCGCGGCCTCGATGGCCTCGGCTTGTGACTGTGCGAGCCGCTCGACGATGTCGACGGCGGAGCGAATCCAGGAAGGCATGGCACGGCCCTTCGGTTCGGGGCGGTCGCTCACGGGAATGAGACCGGCGCTACACCAGTACTACCCGTCTAGACAGGTAATCGGGAATGCACCGTATCCGCTCGATCTCCAGTGGTCAACGGCCGTGATGCGCACCGATTGTTCGGTCGTGGACGTCACCATCGAGATGACCTAGACTCCATGGCCATACCGGTCTAGACATGAGAGAGTGAAGATGGCCCGTGGTGGCATGCCTCGTCACGAGGCGGTGGAACGGCACATTCGGAGCCGGATCGCGGGACTGCGCCCGGGCGACCCGCTCGAATCCGACGCGGAGTTGTGCGAACTGTTTCGGGTCAGCCGCATGACGGTGCGACAGGCGACGCAACGTCTGGTCGCCGAGGGGGCCATCTATCGGGTCTCCGGTGTCGGGACGTTCGTCGGCGAGCCGCGGGTGCACCGACAGATGGGGCGTCTGCGCTCGTTCACCGAGGAGATGGCCCTGCGCGGGATGACCGTGTCATCCGAGGTCCTGGCCGCCCGACTGCGCCCCGGTACCCCGGACGAGGTGGCCGAACTGCGCCTGCCGCCGAAGTC
Organism: Embleya hyalina; assembly: GCF_003967355.1. GTDB lineage: Bacteria > Actinomycetota > Actinomycetes > Streptomycetales > Streptomycetaceae > Embleya > Embleya hyalina. Next base: position 58,357 of record NZ_BIFH01000059.1, read on the forward strand.
GAACGTCGTGCAGGTGCGCCGGATCCGCCGGGCCGGCGGCGAACCCATGGCAATCGAGGACGTCGCACTGCCACCCCACTGCGCGTGGCTGCTCGACGTCGACCTGGCCGAGGGCTCGCTGCACCGCGCGCTGACCGACCACGGCTTGGCGCCCGTGCGCGCGACCGGCACCCAGGTCGCCGCCATCGCCGACGCGGAGGACGCGAGGTTGTTGCACATCGCGCCCGGTGCCCCGGTGTTCGTCGAACGCAGGTTGGTCGGCACCGCTTCGGGCGACCCCATCGAGCGCACCGAATCCCGATACGCGGGTGCGCGCTTCGTGTTCCACATCGAACTGACCTGAGGTTTGGCCACGCACGCCGAGGAGTCCCCATGACCGACACGACCGTCGAAACCGTTCTCGGCCCCGTACCGGCCCACGACCTCGGCACCGTCGACGCGCACGAACACGTCTTCCTGCGCACGCCGGTCAACCCGGGGGAAGAGTTCCTCGACCCGGACAAGGCAGCCGCCGAACTGTCGGCCGTGTCGGCCTCCGGGATCCGCACGGTGGTCGACCTGACCCCGGTGGGCCTGGGCCGCCGGCCGCTCGAACTGGCCGACGCGGCCCGGCGCAGCGGCGTGCACGTGGTGGCCGCGACCGGCTACCACCGGGCCGCCCACTATCGCGAAGACCACTGGGCCCGGGATGCGGACGAGGAGACCCTGTTGTCGATCCTGCTCGACGACCTCACCGTCGGCATCGACCGGCACGACTGGACCTTCCCCCACCCCGAGCCCACCACGCACCGCGCCGGGATCATCAAACTGGGCGCCTCCTACCAGCACATCAAGGGCGTCGAGCGGCGCTGGTTCGCGGCCGGGGCGGAGGCCGCGCGCGCCACCGGCGTCCCGATCGCGGTGCACACCGAGGTCGGCACGGCCGCGTTCACCGCCCTGGACCTGCTCGCCGAGCACGGAATCCCCGCCGGACGTGTGCTGTTGGCGCACACCGACCGCAACCCCGACCCCGAGCTGCACCTCGACCTGATCGCCCGGGGCGCCCACCTCGTCTACGACACGATCGGCCGGATCAAGTACCGCCCCGACGCGGTCGTGCTCGACCTGCTGGAGACGATCGCCGCTCACGACGGCCTCGACCACGTGTGCCTGGGCACGGACGTCGGCCGCCGATCCATGCTCACCTCGTACGGCGGCGGACCGGGCATGGACGTCCTGGGCCGCGACTTCGTCCCCCGCCTGCGCCGCCGCCTGGGCGACGAGGCGGTGCGCACGGTGCTGGAGACGACGCCCCAGCGCCTGCTCACGCCGACTCCGTCCACCGCCGCCGCCCCTGTCGCCGTCGCGTGACGGCGGTGACTGCCGCTCTCGGCGTCGACGTAGGCGTCCTCAACGGACAGCCGTACGACCGGGTGGGCAGGCGTCGTGACCCCGTCCACGGCCACATCCCGGCCCTGCGGCGCTGATGAGAGGAAATCAACCCGAGCACGACTGAGCACCCACCGTCGGCACCATCTCGCCGGAGCCCGCCGACAGCCGCCGGCACCAGACGCACCGACACCGACACCCCACCACACCCTCGCGGGCAAGGACCGGGGAGGAGGTACGCGGCCGCGGCGAGGCGTCGATGCTTCGACGGCTTTGTCCAAGTCTCACGAAGGCGCTTTCGCGGATGATGATGCGTCCACGACGCCGGGTGACCTGTGTTTTCGGCAAGGGCACGACGTCGCGGGATCGGCCGCCTCGTTTCGGGCCTCGATCGTGATTCCCTCCCGAACGGACGACCGATGTATCAGCCGGACCGACCCGCCTTCACGACCCACTCGGGCATTGTGAGCCTCGACGAGGCGGGAGGAGCGCGGGAATCGTTCCCCGACCAGGGCGCCGCCGCCCGCGCGCACCTGTTGACCCTCTGGCTGGGCGAGGACGCCGCGCCCCTCGACGAGGCCCTTTCACCAACGGGTCCCGTACCCGCGCTGTACGCCGACCATCGCCGGAGCCCCTCCGCGAGTACCCCGAACCCGGCAACGGCCCACGACGACCGGCACTTCCCGCACATCGACGCCACATCGGGCACCCTGCGGAAGGCCGTGGCCTGCGAACCGATCGACGAAAGCGAGCTGCGTGACGCACTTATGGACGCGATCGAGCGCCCATTGCGCGACCGGGGTGGCGAACTCGGCTCACGCGCACGCCTACTGCTGGACGAATTCATACTCGATCTGACCGGCGAATTCCTGGACGCGGTCGTCGTCGAAGCCCTGGACACGAGTACGGGACGCGTCGTACGCGATGAACTGCACGTCATCGTCGTGGACTACCGGGGCTCGACGCGCGTCAGCGTGCTGCCCGAAGCGGCGGGCCTTCCACGCGGATCGGACCCGACTCCCGATCCTCGATGCACTTTCGGCGGCCTCGAATGCTCCGACGAGCATTTCCTGGATGACGACCAACTACATCGCGTCAACGTCCGGTTGCGAGCAGCGTGTGCCGCACGGATCCTCGCCGACGGGCTCGTGATGAGCCACACCGGCGAAGTCGTCTTCGACGTCCGGATCGCGCCGCACGACCTGCGGTCCGTGGACGCGACGACCATCCGGTCCTGGCTTCCCCCTGCGGCGTGGGAGATCGAACAGGACGATGCCCACTTCCATGTGCTCGACACCCGTGAATGGCTGAAGGACCTCGACGCCTTCCGCAAGGACTGCCTGGAGGAGTACGGCGGCAACGAAGGCGATCACGAATACGACGATCCGTCCGTCGTGAAGGCGAATCGGACCGCGCTGGCGGGGCAGTTGTGGGCCGAGTCGGTCGACGCGCCGCTGCGATACATCACCCGGGGACACCCCGCCACCGCCGCCGAAACACTCGGCGTCGTCGGTACCTGGGATCACGGGCACACCATCGGCTCCCACGAGTTCGCCGGCGTCATGGTCTTCGGCCCACACGAGGTTCTGCTGTTGAGCATCTACCCGGAAGGCTGAACCGTTCCGACGAAATGTCATCCACCACGGCGAAGTGGTCCCGCCGGCGCCCGTCGGTCTCCGACGGTATGACGTCGCCGCCCGTCTCGGTCGAGGTCGACGGCGAACCCGCCGAACTCGACCCTGCCGGATGTCGACCGCTGCGTGACGGACGCCCCGAGCGCATGTGGGGACGGCGTGTTCCGTCAGCGAATCGGAACGACGACCCTCATGCCCGACAAACCAAAAGTTCGTGAGAGCCGCACCTACGTCCGGCGGGTGACCCTGCGACGGCCTCATGAGGGCGACTTCCGCCCCAGGATATGCGGGAGACACGGCCGGGACGGCTCTGCCAGTCTGAGGAGGTGATCACCAAGGAGACCTTGTGAGAGACGACGAGTCGTCGCGTCTCGACGAGTTCGGCGTGCGACTGGAGAGCGACGACGTCGACGTCGTCCGCCGGGCTTTGGACGACTACCAGCAGGCCCAAGCCGACACCAGATGGGGCGTGGACAACCCCTATCGGCCGCTCGACGACGAAGTGCGGTCCGCTGCCCGAGACCTCCTCGGGCGACCTTCGTCCGGCGGCAGCCACGAGAGCGCACTCACCGTGTTGTGGCATCTCGCCGAAGAGGAGGACGCGGACCTGATCGCCGACGTCCTCGAAGGTGCCCCGGACGCCGTGGAGCGAGAGACGGCGCTTCGCGCGGCGGGGACCGCTCTCGCGGAGGGCGAGGAGCCGAACCGGCGGCTGCTGGGGCTGATCACCGCCACGGCTCTGGACGAGAGCCTGGACACGCGGGATCGCAAGGACGCCTTGCGCTCACTCGCCGATCTCGACTCTCCGGAGGTCGAAGACGTCATGATCCGTGTCGGTGAGTCGTCCGAACGGGAACTCCAGGTGTGCGCGGCGTGGCACCTCACGATGCCCCGGCGACTCCGTGTCCACCGCGACCGCGTCACGCGGATCGCGAAGTCCTGGCCAAAGGACGCGGGTTGGGAGGCCGAGCACGTTCGCGAAGCGCTCGCGGGCTTCCACAGCACCTACTGGAAAGGCACCGAACCCGACCGGCCCGCACTGCGGCAGGCGCATGACGAGCTGATGTTCCCGACTGACGACGAGGAGTGCTTGCGGGCCTTCGTCACCCTGCTCCGCAGTGAGGACCCGGTGGCCGTGGGTATCGCGCTCGACCACTACGCGTCCTGGGAGGGACTGCGTCGCGTCCTGGAGGACGAGGAACGTGCCGATGCGTACCTGATCGAGGTGTCGGCCCGCGCTCGTGAGGTGCTCCGGCGGAGGATGTCGCCCGCCGAGGTGAGCGCCCTGAACATGATCAGGGCAACGGACGTCGAGCACGGTGACGTCGACCTCCTGCTGGATGTTCTCACGCGCACGGACTCCGACGGGGTGCGCCACGAGGCCCTCTGGATGGCGCGGGGCGTGCTCGACGCGTCGGAGGTGAAGGACGAGCGGCTCGTCGCGATGTTGGGCACCCTGATCTTCGAGCCGTCCGTCGGCACGAAGGAGACGGCGATCCGCGTCCTGGCGGACAGCCTCGGCGCGGCCGCGGACGAGATTCTCCTGCGGGCGCTCCGCGAGGGGGAGCCGAAGGTGCAGGCCCACGCGTCCTACCACCTGGTCGGGACGGGTGGACTGGACCGGCACCGTGCGACCCTGGAGGAGGTCGCCGAGAGTTGGGGAGGCCGGCCGCCCGAGTGTCCCTGGGGCCGGAATCCCATCGACATGATCTTCGGCGCGCCGCACAGCATCCACTGGGAAGGCCACCGACTGGCGAACCCCGAGCTGTATCGCGCCCACAAGAGGCTGCGGGCTCCCGCGGTGGACGAGTCGTATCATCGGGCGCTTCGCACACTGCTCGAAAGCGGTGACCAGGCGGCCGTGGGCATCGCCCTCGACCACTGGTGGAGTCCCGCCGGCGCCGAGCGGCGGGGCGGCGAGGAAGCACGTGAACCGGAGAGGGCACTCGTCCTCGACCGCATCGGAGAAGCGTTGCGGCAGCCTCCCTCACCAGCCGAACTCAGCCGCGACTACGGGCCCATGGCCAAACACCTCACCGCGCTGTCGGCGCTGGACGTCGTGGCGGCGCAAGAGCCCTCCCTCCTGGCCGAGGTCTTGGAGACCGCCACGAGCGATCACATCCGCGAGCGGACTCTCGACTCGGTGGAGACGGTGTTCAAGAACGCGGAGAACGCCGATCCGCGGCTCGTCAAGGCGCTCGGGAAGGTCGCGTCCGACGAGAACGTGCCGTTGCCCGATCGTGTCACAGCGGTGCGTCTGTTGGCCCGGTCTCCGGGCACCGACTCCGTGGACCTGCTCGTCCGAGCGACGCACTGCCCCGAGGTGGAGCTTCAGGCCGCTGCGGCGTGGGGGTTGATGCGGGAAGAACTCATCGAGGACCATCGCACCGTCCTCGTGGGGCTCAGTGCGAACTGGCCCGTGGACGATGTCCCCCGGGAGGTCGAATGGGTGCGGGACAAGCTCGACGACCTCGAATAGCCGAAGGTCGCGGTTGCGGCGGCGAGGCGGGGACAGGCATCCGTCGCCCGCGTGGCCCCGGACCGGGCTCCGGGGCCCGTTCGTAGGTTCGCGTCCGAAACGTCCGCGCCGCCGGGGGTGACTGGCCGGCGTTGCGAGGGATTCCTTCAGCGCAACGGCGAGGTCATCGCGTTCACCCAGTGGGCCCGGGCTCGGACCTCGACTTGGACCACCTTCGGCTACACACCCTTGTAGGACGCTGAAACCCGACTCGAGCGGTCCTCACGGCGAGCGTCGTCCCACCATCGGACGTGGCACCGGGAACTGCGTGGGTCCACCGCCGCGGCGACCTTCCCGGACAACATCCCCCGGCCTGAGCAGCGTTCGGCTCGGCGCCGGGGCGATTACCTCGTCACGGGGCGGGCTCTGAAGGGACGACTGTTCGAGTCGTCAGGGTGGCGACGGTCGGCTCGTCCCCGTCGTCGCGGCAGGGACCGGGGAAGGGCGCGGTCCGACGGCCGGACGGGGGTGAACGAGCGTCGGACCGCGCGAGCACCGACCACGGGGGAAGCCGGCGCCACCGAACGACTACCCGAACCACGAACGGCAATACACGTACGACCGTGGGCACTTCCTCTCGGCGCCTCCCTTGTAGCCGTGGACGGAACGGTAGAGGCGGGCCGGGCGCCTTGGTCGACGGTGGCCACCTCGTCCCTCCGTTGCGGCGGGCCATCGAGGCGTGCCCGATGCGCAGCAAGCGTCCGGCCCGGGCGATCGCGACCCCGGCCGCTCACGCGCTTCACGGCGTGGTGATGGAGTCACGTGCCCGCGCGACCGTCACTGGTTCTCCGTCGCGGATCCAGCCGAGCGCCCTCTGTCTCGGTGTCGATGATGGCCGTGCACCTCGAAGGATGTGCGATATCCGAGGCCGGAAACGGGTCGGGCCTCATTCCATCATTGATCTCCTCCGACGTCGGCACGTGGAACCCGTCGACGGCCGCTCGGGAGCCCTTGCAGCGGTCGGTCCGCCGGCCCGCCCTGCGCGGTCAGACGAAGGGCGGTTCGATTTCCCAGCTTGCCCACGGTGGGACGGCCTCGGGTCCTCCGCATGCCTCGCCGAGGAATTGAGCGGCTCGATCCATGGCGTGCAAGGGTGTCACTGCCGCGCCCGCGTCGTCGATGTCCAGTACGTTGACGAAGATCGACCACACCGACTCCATCAACGATGGTCTTTCCGCCAGGGTTTCGACGTACGCGATTCCTGCGAGGGCGACGAGTCGTCCGTGCCTGAGCGCGCCTGCGAAGTCTCTGGTCGCGACGCGGACGGTCGTGTGCAAACCGCGCCCTTGGCGCCGGGCGTCGGGCCGCGGCAAGCGCGGATCGATTTCCGCCGCGTCGAACGCCGGCTCGGCAACGTAGCGCGGATCCACCTGTGCGCGAAGGAATTGCGCTGCTCGGTCGTAGGCGTCCTCGGGGTGCCGGTTCAACGCGCCGCTGTCGTCGACGGTCAGGCCGGACACGAAGACCGACCACGTGTTTTCATAGGTGCCCGGTGATTCCAGCAACAGCTCCGTGTACCAGTGCTGCTCGTCGTTGCCCCACACATCGGTGCCGCCGAGCGTCCCGTTGGTCAGGTACCACGCGAAGAAGCGAAAAGCGTCGCGCACTGACGCGTCCAACCGGCCCATGACGACAGTGTGTCGGTTCGGCTTCCGAGCGGGCCACCACGCCGCGTCGGGCCGGTTGCCGCTCTCGGGCGGAGTGGGCGCATCCGGCGCCGGGCGCGAGAGGGAGCAGGCGATGGCCGAGCGCGTCGAGGTCGATGGGCTCGGGTGTCCGGTGCGCCCGGTCGGGCGCGATCCGACGACCGAACGAGGTGAACGGGCGTCGGACCGCGCGTGTGCCGACCACGGGGGGAGCCGGCACGCTCCCACCTTATTCAACTCGGTTGATGTGACCACGTGTTGGTCCGGATCCGACGTCTCCGGGACCTCCTCCAGGGGAGCCTGGAAGGAAGGCCCCGACACGGTCGAGCGGTCGACGCCGGAGGCAACGATGGCACGGTACGACGAGATTGCGGTGCGCGTTTACTACGCGGGGCACACCGAGGGGCGTGAACCGACCGAGGAGGACAGGATGGCCGAGCCCGCCAGGCCCCTCGTCGAACCGGCGCAGCCACCGCCGGACCGTCTTTGCGTGGCATCCCGTGCGGGCCGCAACCTCCGGCACGCACGGACCCTCCCAACTCGCACCACGATCCGCGCCCACAGGATCCGGTCGCCCGCGCATGACGCGCCGCGGGGGCCGCTGCCACGGCAGCGAGTGGGGTTCCGGTGGTGAGGGGTCGAGTGCGCATCCTCGGACGCGCCGAACGAGGTCGATGACGTTTCGCCGGTCATCGGATCTCGTTCTCAGGGTGATCGTTGTCGTAGGACTCGCGTGACCGTGCGATGTCCGCGCGGTGTTCGAGTGACCAGTCGGCCAGCGCCTTGACGAGGTGGGTGAGGCTCGCACCGGTCTCCGTGAGTCGGTAGTCGACCTGGGCCGGCACGGTCGGATAGACGGTGCGAAGGGCCAGTCCGTCTCGCTCCAACCTGCGCACCGTCAGGGTCAGCATTCGCTGGGAGATTCCATCGATGGCGCGCTGGAGTTCCCGAAAGCGTCGTGGGCCGTTGGCGAGTTCGACGACGACGAGGACCGACCACTTGTCACCGACCCGGTCGAGGACGTCTCTGATCCCGCAGTCGGGGTGGTCCGGCTGTCCGCACGGCTCAAGCTCGGCGGCTCCAGTGGTTACACCGGTGTGCGTCAGTGACATGAAACTGCCTCCTTGTGAGCCGACCGCAGTCGGTCGAGGATCCTCACTGTAGTTACTGAAAAGAACCACACCAGGAGACGGAATCACAATGATCATGGTCACCGGCGCGAACGGACAGCTCGCGTCCCTCACGCTCCAGGAGTTGGCCGAGCACAACGTGCCCGCCTTGAGCGGCAGTCGATCGCCTGTCGAAGGACAGCGACGCCTCGACTTCGACGACCCTGCAACCCTGGATCTCACGAGCGTTTCGACGCTGGTCCTCGTCTCGGCGGGGTACGCCGAGGACGACCGGGTCGTCGCTCGTCACCGGTCCGTTCTCGACGCCGCGGTGCGCGACGGCGTGACCCACGTGGTCTACACCAGCCTCACCGGCGACGGTGACCACCTCGGTTTCGCGCTCGCCCACCGGGCCACCGAGCACCTGATCACGGCCGGCGGACTCGACTGGACGATCCTGCGCAACGGGCTCTACGCCGAACTCTTCGGCGCGCTGCTGACCTGGACCCCCGACGGCGTGGAATCAGCGTTCGGCGACGGCGCGCTCGCCGCGGTCGCACGCGCAGACCTGGCCGCAGCCGCAGCCGTCGTGGCCGCCGATCCGTCCGTGCACGCGGGCAGGATCTACGACCTGGTCGGCGAACCGATCACCGCGACCGACGTCGCCGAAAACCTCGGAGTCGCGCACCGCGCGATAGGGCTCGGCGAGTACCGCGACCGGCTCCTCGCCGTTGACGCGCTGCTGCCGTTCCAGCCGCCGATGCTCGCCTCGATCGCATCCGGTATTCGCCACGGATTCCTCGGCAACACCACCCCCGACCTCGTCCGACTGCTCGGCCGACCGCTCACCGACCCGCTCACCGTCGCCACCGACATCGCGGTCGCGACGCGCCCCGACGCCCGCTGACATCGCTGGTTCACCGCAACGCGCCACTGTCTGCGAACGGCCGCCGGCGCCTGATCGAACGGTGCCGCACGCGACCGATGGCGCACGTCGCCGCCGAGATGGGTACCTCCCGATCGTGCGCCTCCCATGGGAGCCGGTGACGCGGTCGGCGACAGGCGACCCGGGCTCCTGCGCCTTGCGCGAAGTCGTGTTCTGGAGGATCCGGAGACGACCTGCGTCTTGTCGCGGATTCCCCACCAAGCGCCCGGCCCGTTGAACATGGCGCGACGATTCCCGCTCAAGATATCCCGATACCCCGGGTAGGTGCGACCTGCGCCGGCCCACACGACGGATGGTCCGGAAGAGTCGATTCCCCAATGCGAGGCGGTGACCTTGTACGTACAGACGACGGAGGCTGTCGTCGATGCCGAGGCCGATGGTCCTCCGATGATTCCGATCGTCACGGGGCAGGAACCGTGCGGCATCGACAGCCATCTTTTTCAGAGCTGCATTCATGCCCCAAAAGCCGGCACACGTACGGCGGTTCGGGTCGCGCCGAAGCCGCGGACAAACATCCGAACATATCGATAGGAATAATACGCCATCCTTGGCATCGTTTGATGCGTCGGGTTGAGCGGGCTTGCCGGTTGGCGATGACGTCCACATGGGATGTTCGCGACAATTCGACATCGGGCTTCGGAGCTACCAGAAATCCTGGGATTGCGTGAGCATGGCCATGTGAGCACGAATATCGCGAGCCGACACGCGGAGTCGCATGCGTTCCTGCGCAGTCGACACGAACGACGCTCCCTTGAAGGATGTCGGCGGCCCCCGGGTCCACGGCATGGCACCCCGGGCCTGCGGCG
>NZ_BIFH01000060.1 GCF_003967355.1 Embleya hyalina
GGGCGACCGCTCCGCGGAACAAAACACGTTGATGCACCGGATGACGGCCAAGTACGAGTTCTACTGCGGACGGCCGACCCGCTGGAAATAGGCCATGTCGCCAACGCCTCAGCTTGACTCTGAGCGGTGCTGCCCCATCCTCGCAGTCGGGGATCTTGGGTAGTCAGGTTCAAGTACCGAGGTCCCTCCAGGGCTTCGGTCGGGGGATGTCGTTCTGGTCCGGGAAGATCTGGAACGCGGTCGGTGGTCTCGGCGGTGAGGTGTCCTCGTCCGCAGGCCGGTCGCCGAGGCGTTCGAAGTTCACGGCAATGGCGGTCAGCACGTGATCGATCGTCGCGGGTCGATGATCGAGACCGGGTGAGCGTGTACAAGGCCAGGGACATCATCCCGCGCGTGGACGCGCCGCTGGTGCAAAAGGCTTTCCCGCCGGTCGTGTTCGTCGGTGTCCATGCGCCGCACGACAGGAACCGACCCCGACAATCGGCCTGCGAGATCGGCCTGTTCGACGAGGTCACCCGTAGCGTGGCCGTCGTCCGGGCGAGCGCCGGCCACGGCACCGGACCCGCCGCGCGGACTCTCGTCGAGGACGCGCTCGCGCCGTACCGGGCGTGGGAGGCCGCCGGTCGGACCGACGTCCGGTGTTGGCACGGCACGCACGGACGTCCGCGGTTCGCCCGAGGCGGGGGCACCGATATCCCGGCGGACGCCGCCCGCGGGCGGGTAGCGTCGCGGAACGACTCGATTGCGCACGGTCGCCCCGGCCGTGGCAGCCGCCGCGTTCCTCCCGGCAGGCTGCTCCGACCACGACGGGCCCCACGCACCGGACCCGAACGACACGCCCGTCTACCGCTCCAACATCTACTACCACGGCGGCCCCTCCCCCGGATTCGCATGGCACTCCCCGACGCCACGATGACCACGGCAATCCCGCGACCGTCGGGCCCGCCACCCGACACGGGACCCGACCGACGCCTCGAGATCGCGTCAGGGCACCGGGGGCGTCAATCCCCGCACGGCGTGTTCCTCACGGCGCCTCGGCCCGTGCAACGCGCGGGTTCTCCATCGGCGGGGCCGGGGTGGCACACCGCGCGGGCGACCGGGATCGTCGGGCTCGGCGCGCGGTCCGGGGAGTCCCGGGACGACGATGCCCGGGCCCACGGCCCACCGGACCCGAGGATCGCGGCGGGCCGTCCCCCGCGCGCCGGGCTCCCGTCCCCTGGGCCGGCCCGGGAACGGGAACACCCTCGGCGACGGGAACGGCGAGGCCGCATCCCGCGGTCAGGCCGCGTGCTCGAGGGACGACACCGGACGCGCCGCCGCGGTCACCGGCCGGCCGGAGGCCACCATCCGGCTCCGCACGAGGATCGTGGCCACCCGCGTGACGACCTCGGTGAGCGCCATCAACACGAACGCCGCCACCCACGCCTGCCCGGAGGTGATGTCGTGCGCGAGGCTGAAGCGCACGACGTGGTCGGCACCACCGTGGTCGACCCACACCTGGAAGCCCATCCGCGCGCCCATGCCCAGCACCCACAACACCGCCGAGATCGCACCGGCCTTGATCAGCAGATGCCCGCCCGCGGAACGGATCCGGGTGAAGACGCCACCGGCCACGCCGAGCGCCGCGCCGATCGCCATTAGCGTGCCGATCAGCACCAGGTCGTTGCCGGCCGTGGGAATCGAGTCGAGGTACTTGAATCCCACGAACGCCACGATGCCCAGCGGGACGAGGAACGTCTTGCGGTCCAGCCGCCCTTCCCGCAGCTGCCGGAAGACGACGAGGACGAGGACGATGTCGGTGATCCAGTCGGCGTTTGTCATGTCCTCACACTGTCGCCGCCGCCTTATCCGCACCTGGACCCACGGGTGGAACAACGGGTGGAGACACGGGTGGACCCCACGACCACCCCCGCGCCCCGGCAACCGCTCGGGGCGGTCCGAGGCCACCGAACGCGTCAAGGCGGCCACGACCATCCACACTCCGGGGCTCCCTCCGGGGAACGGCGGGCGCTGTCGAACCGGGTGTCGGCGCCCGGGACGGAGACCACCGCCCGCGCCCGCGCCGACGACTTCACCGGGTGCCGCGACACCGATCCCGGCACACCGCCGACGCGACCCTCGCCCCGGATCCGGGGCCGGTGCCCGCGCCCACCAACGACGGCATCGGCCGACGCGCCGCAGGCCGGGCGGCCGAACGAACGGCACGAGCACGCGTCACCGCCGCGGGGCGGGTCGATCGGCGGGTACCCCGTCCCGGCGCAGGGGTCGTCCCAGGATGTGGTGCACGTCCTGTTCGATCTCGTTCAGGAGTTCCGCGCCGAATACGCAGAAGGTGTGTTCCCAGGGGTGCCCGAAGGTGCCGAATCGCAGGTCCTCCGCGAGGAAGACGTGGTAGTCCCCGTCGGGGTACGGGCCGAACGGCCAGCCCTCGCGCGAGCGTCCTTCGAGGACGCGCGGCAGGAACATGTCGGTCTCCGGGACGTCCGGGCGCAGCCGGTGGCAGGTGTGTTGCCAGTCCAGGAGCCACAGCGACTCCCCCGGCCCGCAACGGGTGGCGAGCCCGTCCTGGACGACGTCCACCAGACGGTCGAGATTCCGATCGCCGGGGTCGTCGCGCAAGGCGTCCAGGCTCCACGTGATCGACGGCGAGGGCTCCGTGATCCCGGGAAACTCGCACACGCTGGGTCTGAAGGCGAAGCGGGCGTCGAAACGGTCCCAGACATCGGTGTATTCGGGGCCGGACAGGAGGCGCAGGCGTTCGACCGTCACCCGGCGAACCTATCGTCACACGGCCCGCCCGCCGACGCCTCTGCGGTCATCCCTCCCCCGCCGGGGCCACACGGGGCACAAGCGCCATCGGCGGGCGCCGGCGTCGGTATCCCGGGACTTCGACGTCCGGGCGTGTGCCCTTCGCGGGCCGGGTGCCCGGGTGGCGCGGGTCGGGTTCGAGGTGTCGCGGCTGGGGAAGGGCGCGTTCGCCGTGGGGCGGACGCGCCATCACCGCGTATGGCGGACGAGTGTCCACGCCCCCCGGGACGGCGGTGCCGCGCGTGTGGGGACCGTCCGTCGGTTCTCGCGCACGGAGCGCACGGCCCTCAGTCGTGGATCGCCCAGGCCTGCGGCGGCAGCCGGTGGGGAAGGTCGTCGAGTGCCTCGGCTGGGTGGAAGATCGGCCGGGTGAGGAGGCGGTCGCCCTCCCGTTGCACGTTGATCGTCACGCCCAACGACTCGCAGGAGGGAACACCCGCGCTCACGTACGCGAGTTCGGTGTACGGCGGGCGGGTCTCGGCACGGTCGAGCATCCATTGCTCGATGGCGGAGGGCACGCGGCCGACCGGCGCCGTGCCGTCCGCGAGGACCTGTGGTCCGCACAGGGCGTCGACCGCGACGCCCGCGAGACGCTCGCCCCGGTGGTACAGGCGCAGACCGAACTCCCGATACCCCCCTCCTCGACCGTGTGGACGCTCGCGCCCGGCGGACAACCACGCCTGTACCGCTCGCATTCCGCGGTGACCTCGCTCATCGCGCCCGCCACCTCGTCGGGGGTCATGCCGAAGCGCAGCGGCCCCACACCCACGAACGGCGCCGGCACCCACGCCCGCCGCTCTTCGTCCGCCAGCACATGCCACCAACCCTTGAACACGATCACCGAACCTACAGGTGCCCACGAACATCGACCGAGCCGTCCACGCCGCCCGCCCCATCACCGAACGCGCCGCGGCCCCGTCAGTCCTCCAGCTGGGTCCGCGGCGGGGTGGGGTACGCGGGCCGGGTTGTCGCCCCGTGCCCGTAGCCTCCCCGACGGGCGGCGCGCATCGGTCGCGCGCTGCGGGATCGACGGACGAGCGGCGGGGGTTCGACGTGGCGGGTGTGTGGGACGTGGTGGAGGAGTCGCGGCGCGCGGTGTGGTCGTTCACGCCGTTCGAGCACGTGGGCCCGCTGAGGTTCGGCATGACCCACGAGCGGGCGGCGGCCGCGCTCGACGGGGTCCTGGAGACCATCGGATCGCTTGAGGACGGCACCGGGTGGGTGTCGCGGGCCGACATGTGGCCCGTCCACTACGGCGGGGGAGCCGGGGTGCACCTGTACTACGACCGGGGGGGTCGGCCTGGCCGCGATCGCGATCGACGCGCGGATGGGCCCACAGGTGAACCTCGACGGGATCCCGCTGGTGGGCCGGGTGCCGTCCCTCCTGGAGGACGCGTTGTTCGGGCATCTCGCCGCACACGGCCTTCAAGCGGTGTTCTCCCTGGAGGCGAACCTGTGCGCGCCCGACCTCGGCGTCGTGATGCGTGTCCAACGCGCCGGGGACCGCGTCCTGACCCGGCCGGTCCTCGTCGCCCGGGAATGGGCACCCCGATGCGCGGACTCGACGCAGAGCCGCATCCCCGCCGACGAATGGGACAGCTTCTCCTGAAGCGCACGCGGAGTCCTGCGGCGGGTACCGGTCGAGGCGGGCCGGGCGCGGAAGGGAATTCGCCCGACACGGCGTGCCGTTCCCGGCCGCGGACATCGTGCGCCCCGGCCGCCGGGAGGAGGGAGCGGGGTCGTGTCGGGTCGCCCGGGTAGCCTGCCGAGTCCCGCGACGGTCGGAATATTTGAAGGAGTCGAGCCGTGGATGGCGACACTGTCGAGTGGCTGCAGGACTCCTACTTCACCGAGTTCGGGTACTGCGTGACCTTCGCACGCGGGCTGTCGGCGACGGAGCTGCTGCGGCGCATGGGCTGCGATATGTCGCGCACGGCCCGCAAGAGCGTGATCGACGCGAACCACTGGATCGAGGACGTCGCCGAGGAGTTCGGCCACGCCGCGGTCGCGGACAGGGAGAGGGTGATCCGGGGCGGCGAGGCCGACGGGTGGGCCTTCGCCGTCGAGGACGCCGGCAGCCGCGGTACACACCGCGACATCCTCGCCGCAGTGTCGGCCGGCACGGTGGCCCTGAGCACCTTCGAGAACATCAACGCGCTCACGATGTTCCACTACGCGCAGTCCGGGAACGTGGTGTGCGGGTTCGACCGGCCCCGGGACCGCTGGGGCTCCGACCCGGATCGGCTGGTTCCTCACCTGACCCGCGCGGGCCTGCTGCTCCCCGACGGAACCCAACCCGACCTCGGCATCGACGCACGGCAACGACTCCTCCACCGCATGATGCACACCGAGTTCGGCACCACACTGCCCCGCCGGGACGTCGAGTTCGGCGAACTCCTCGCAGCGATGTACTGAACCCCCGTGGCGCACTGAGCGGATGTGCGCGGCGGGGTGGGTTGCGAGTGCGCAACGACCGGCGATGCGGGCGTGGTTGCGGGCGACGATGGGGGCATGTCTTCGCGTCCGGATACGCGGCCGATGGGTGGTTGCCTGTTGTGGCTCGGCCGGTTCGTCCTGGCCGTGATCACCCTGGCGGTCGTGACCTTCCTCGGCGGGCTGTACGCGTGTCAGCGGCAGTTCGCGGCGGACGAGAGGGAGGAGCACGAGAGGCATCGCGCGGAGGAACGGCTTGCGCGGGTCGAGGTGGAGGTGCCCTTCCGGGTCTTCGGCCGGCCGGCGGGTGCGGAGTTCGAGCGTTTCGTCTTCGACCGGTGCTGGCGCGACACCACGCCCCGGATGAAGCCGCGGGCGGGCATGACGGGCGTGACATGCACGTCCACGGTCGTGTACTTCTACGGTACGGACGATCCCACGACGTCGACGACCGCGTTCGAGCGCGAGGCGCGCAGGCTCGGACTGACGCCGGACACGGCGACCTGGGCGCGGCCACAACCGGTTCCGGACCTGCGCCCCCCGGACCCGACGCCACCGCCCGGGGCGGGCGAGCAATACGGCCCGCTCGCAGGGAGCGGGAGCAGCCCGGACGCCGAGCCCGTGCGATGGCAACACGCCTACACCGAACACCCGTTCGTCGTCCGCGCATCCGCGACGATCCACTACCGGACCGAACGCACCAGGCCGAAGCCCATCCCGCCGCACACCCCGATGCTCCCCCAACCACCCGCCACCTGCGCAGGCGGCAACCGCCCGTGACCCGCGACGGCCTCTCCCCGCGGGCGCTTCCGCGCCGGAGCTTCGTGACCATCCCGGCGGGCCGCCTCCCGGGGCCGCCGCGGATCACCCGGCCCGGGCCACGACGCCGCCGACGGCGCGGGATGCGCTGACCCCCTGGGCCGTCGCCGAGGGCGAGGACTTCCGACGACACCATGCCTCGGCCCGGGAGCGGCCAGACCGTGACGTGGACCAGGATCCCCTTGCCGCTGGGGAAACGAACGGTGTCGATACGGGCGACACGATTGTTGTCGGTGCGCACACGCTGTCGTGCCCGACACGATTGGCCGCGGCCGTGCCCCGGGGTGCCCGGGAGATCGCGACAACCGTGCTCGTCCGGCATCCGCCCCGGCGCCACCACGGCGAGGTTCGTGCTGTTCGCGGCGACGAAGACCTCGACGTACGTCCCATGGGATGCGCCGATCCTCACGTCGCTCGCCGGCGCGTTCCGGTCGAGCAGGTCGACCCGGACCACGGGAACGGCGTCGAGATCGACCGCGCCCGGCAGGACGTCCCCGCTCCACGGGGCGCCCCCCTGACCCGACGGCACCGCACTCGTCGCGGGTGCCCCTCCGCGCGAGGAGGGGCGAACCGTGCGGTGCCCCGACCCGCCGCCCGGTCGCCTGGCGGGCCCCTCACACGCATCGCGGGGCCTCTCGCGCGACGCGTCCGGTTTGCTTCCTATGTTTCGTCCCGGCGGAGGGGCCGGCCACGCTGCGTCCGGTG
Organism: Embleya hyalina; assembly: GCF_003967355.1. Classification (GTDB taxonomy): domain Bacteria; phylum Actinomycetota; class Actinomycetes; order Streptomycetales; family Streptomycetaceae; genus Embleya; species Embleya hyalina. The sequence continues at coordinate 6,766 of NZ_BIFH01000060.1, forward strand.
GTGCTGCAACGCGTGCTCGACATGCTCGCGGATCACTTCCTTGTGGAAGCCGTCACCGTTCGCGTCGGTGAAATCGATCACGACGCCGGTCCCATCCTCGTCGGCGGGTTCCTCCGGGACATGCCCCAGCCGGTACGCGGAGGTGTCCAGCAGGTCCTCGGTCAGCCGCACGCCGGTCAGCCGTACGGCCAGTGCCAGGACCGCGGCCTTGCGGTCGTAGGTGTCGGCGTCGGACTCCTCGCCCATGTCGAACCCGGCCTCGTGCATCAGCGGCACCAGATCGTCGGGGGTGCTCCCGTGGCGGAGCGTGGGCCAGTCGAAACCGGTTCGCAGTTCGCCGTCCTCGTACCATGCGAACGTGTGGATGGGCTTCCCCCCGTTGCTCGCGTGCGTGACCGCGCGCGACCCCGCCGACAGGACCTCCAGGAACCGCGGCCGCATGCCGATGCCCCCGTCGAAGTGCAGGACCAGGGCCCAGTCCCCGCCCTCGCCCGGCACAGCGCACACACCGGCGAGGAAGGACTCGTCCCACTCGTCGGATCCGGCGAAAAGCTCCTCCTGGCGCTCGAAGAGTTCCACCGCGCCCCGACACCCCCCGCGCGGCTCGGCACCCATCACCCGCAACACCTTCTCGGGTGGGACACCCCGCACCAGCATCAGGCAGTACCCGACCTCGATCCCCTGGGGGAACACGAACGAGGAACGTATCCAGCCGTAGTCGGCCGCGGTCGCCGCACTCATGCGCACACCCTCCCAACGACCACCGACACCAGGGAGCCGACTCCCCCGAGAACGGCCCGCCCCCGCCCCACGACAGGCACGTCCCGCCGGGCGACATCGGGCGCGACTTCCGGGCCCCCGCGGTCGCGAAACAACGTCGAACACGGCATCACCCACGCCGGCGGGTACGGCACCGGGGGTGCGGACGGGGCGAAGTCACCGACCACACCGCTCCGTCGGACTCGGGGACGAGCATCCTTCGGATCCCGTCCTTCTCCAGACTTCGCGATGTCTCATGAGACATGCCCACCACCCATCGGTTGGTGGGCAAGTGCCCGCGAAGAAGAGCCGATGGTTGCGGCTCAATGGTCGAACCCTGGAGGGGGTTCCCCGTGCGCATGCGCAACAAGCTTGCCCTTGCCGCCGCCGGAGTCACGGCCGCCGGCGCCGTGTTCGTCGGTGTCGCCGTGGCAGCCGACTCGACCGACACCGTCAACCCCCCACGCCCAGGTGACGGTCTCGGTCGACAGGACCGGCACCGTCACCCGCAAGGCCGGCTCTGTCGAATCGGTCGGCAAGGACGGAGCCGGACGCTACTGCGTCACGCTGAAGAAGACCGTCGACGTGGCTCGCTCCGTGCCGATCGCGACGCTGGACAGCGCGGCGGACTGGAAGAGCGGGATCTACGTCGGGCGCACCGGCGGAGTCTGTCCGGCGAACTCCGTTCGCGTGACCACCGGCACCGACGGCGTCGCGCAGGACCAGCCCTTCACCCTCATCGTCCCCTGACGGCTCCCGTACCGGGCGCCGTGCCGTGCGCCCGGTACGGTTTCGGCCGCCCCTGGCGGGCCCGGGTGGCCGTGGGGACAAGCGCGGCGCGGCCGCCCGACGGGTCGGGTTCTCACACCTCACCCTGCCTGTACGGGCGAGCCCCGGCGGCCGGAAGGCGTGCCGGGGCTCGGATCGGCGGAAGGTCAGCCGACGCGGTCGGCCGGGGCGTCGGCGTACGTACCGTGCTTGAGGATCGGCCCGTCGTAGCCGGTCTTGTCGTCCCGGTGGGCGGCGGGGCCGCTCCGTCAGGCGGGCGAGGCGGACTTCTCCGGGGTCTCCTCGGGTTCGGAGTCCGGCGGGTCCACGTCGCCCGCGACCGAGGACGGCGTGATGCCACCCTTGCCGAACGGCACCCAGACGAGCCAGGCGGCCCTGAATTCGGGTCCGCTGTCGCCGCCCTCCATCCCGAAGTAGACGCTGCACGAGGCGCCCTTGCGAATCGGCAACACCGCCACGTTGGCGGCCGTACGACCGTCGATACGCATTGCGGAGGCTCTGACGTTGGTCCCGTTTCCGGAGAGTTTGACGATGGAGTTCCGGGAGTTGCCGGTGGTGTGGACCTCGCCGATCGCCAGGCCCGCCGTCGGCGCGGTGAACGCCAGGGTCCGGCCGAACGTCAGCGGGAAGACCTGCGCGGGGCCGACGATGTCCATGGTGGACACGGTCGCGGCGAATGGTCCCCCGACCGTGAGGCCGTCGGCGCCCGCCACGATCTTCGCCGCGGACAACTGCTTGCCCGTGGCCACGGTCACGTTGCCGTTGAGCAGGCTGGTGCCGGACACCGTGAGGTTGCCGGCGATCGTGACGTCGTTGCCCGGCAACACGTTCGTGTTGCTGTTGATCGTCAAGGCTACGGCGGACGGTCCTCGCAGGTCCCTGATCCGCACGATCGAACCGCCTTCGGTGACGGAGACGTCGTCCTTCGCCGTTGTGGTGCCCTCCACCACCAAAGGCCCCTTGACGGTGGTCGTCCGGTCCGACGACGACAGGTTGAGGTGTCCGCCGACGTCGATCGTCGGATTCTGCCCCAGCCCCATCATGGTGCGCGCATACAGCGTCCTGTCCTTGTCCACCGTGACGTCGCCCTTGGCGGTGGTCGTGCCGTGGACGACGAGATTCCCGACCTCCAGGTCCGGCTTGACGACCGTCACCTGGGCGGCCAGGATCCGCACCACCTGGTCCGGGGCCTGACCCACGGTGCCCCGCAGGTAGAACGTCGTGTCGGACGTGACGTTCGTGATCTTCCGGGTGGACACGTTGGTGACGGGCAGGCACGTGCGCCCGTACAGCAGTTCATAGGCCGCGTTCGCCGAGCGCTCCCACGTCAGGGTGACGTCGCCACCGTTGTCGATCACCAAGGGGTCACACATGAGGTTCCGCATGTAGAAGCCGGGCGGAAACTTGCCCACGCTGAACACCAGTTCACGGTTGCGGAAGGCACTGTTGCCCGTGCGCGAGCGCTCGGTCACCGTCACCGGACAACTGCCGACCTTCCGGCTCACCGGAAGCTCCGAGATCCGGATGGTGATCGAGGTGTCCGGGCCGATCGTCTCGTACTCCGCCACCGGCGTGAACACGAACTCCTCCGTGGACGAGTTCAGTGCCACCGACCACCCGGACAGGCTGATGGACGCCACCGCCCTGCTCAGATCGAGCGCGAGGTCGGGGGCGGCCGTGCCGGCCGGGATCTTCACCTTGATCGACGCCACGTCGGCCGCCGTGCCACTGCGCCGCGACGCCACGATGATCAGTTCGCAGGTCTCCGGCGGCATCTGCGGGTTCTCCGGTGATGCCTCCACCGGGTCCGGGGCGGTCGTCAGGTCGTACGACAGGAGCGGTTCGTCTGCGGACACGACGGTGAAACTCTGTGTGACCAGACCCATGTCTCGTCAGCTCCCTTCGTTGGAACGGGTGTGCGCCGCCGCGTTGTCCAGGGTCAGGAACCCGGACCTGATCTCCGGGTCGGCGAGCGGCAGGTCGGTCGCGTCCTGTGGCTGGATGGCGAGCTTCTCCCACACTCCGCGGCGGTTCTCGGTCCAGGACCACTCGCCCAGCACGGTCGCGGGCACGGGCATCAGGACGGTTTCCTGCGGTTCCCGGGACGGGCCGTACAGGTTCACGCTTGCGGCGAGGAGGTCGCCGGTGCGGAAGTTCACCGACATACGTGCGAGGGCGGCGTCGGTGAACTCCTGCGGGACGAGGACCTTCTTGGTCGCGAGAATGTCCGTGGTGGCGTGGGCGGCGGCGCGCGGGTCGACCAGGAGGGTGAGCACGGTCGTGTTGCGGTCGCCGAAGTTCAGCCACAGCGCGGGCACGTCACCGATGGGGCGCAGGTAGTCGCCGGCGCCGGCCACCGGGTCGACGACGGTGTCGAAGTGCTCGTAATCGCCGTCGGTGACGTAGCCGACGACGCCGTCGTCGGTCTGGTCCGCCTCGCCCATGCGTACCACCCAGGGGTAGGAGGGCAGTTCGCGTACGGTCTCCTCGAACAGCATCCGCCAGCTGACGTCGGAGGCCGGCGGGCCGTGGGCCTCCATCTCCAGTCGGGTCCGGACCAGGGCCAGCGGGCGACCCAGCAGAAAGCCCAGGCCGGGATCGGCGGGGCCTTCCGGGTCGATGGTGTGCAGGGCCTTGTCCACGGTGGCCCGGAAGGCGTCGAACGCCTCGGGCCCCCTGGTCTTGACGGGCTCGAGAAGGTCGTAGGCGTGTGCCGAGACCGTCCGGAGTTGTTCGAAGTCGGTGATGTTCGATCCGGGGAGCACGGACCAGGAGACCTCCCTGGTCGACCGGGAGTCGAGCGTCACGCGCAGTTCGCCGAGAACCAGTCCGGTCGGTTCGTACACCACCAGCGACTTGTCGAGCCGGTTGTGCACCAGCCACGCGCAGACGGGGTTGTTTCCGGGGGCGAGTTCGACGTCCTCGTCGCCGTCCGCGGACAGGAAGTCGAAGCGCAGCCGGGCCGGTTGGAGCAGTCTGGGGCCGAGTTCGATCAGTCGGTCGGCGTCCTGTTCCTGGGCGAAATACTCGGGTTCCATCGTGCGGACGATCTCCGGCCGGAAGTGCAGCGCATCGCCGATCAGGTCGACGGCCCGGCCGAACCGGTCCACGACCGACAGGTCGAGGAAGGCCATCTGTCCGGCCCGCAGTTCCTGGAACCGCGACGGGGGCCACGGATCCCAATCGTCGGCCGGTGCGCCGCCGGGGTCGGGCGGCGCGAAGTCGCCGTCGCCCAGCAGGGCGGCGACGTCCGGAGGCGGTTGAATGGCGCCGGCCGGCTGTCGTTGCGCGATCGCCGCCCCGAAGCCGTCGAGGACCTGCGACAGGACGTTGGTCTCCTTGGCGTCGGATCGTAGCCTGCGCAGGGTTTCGGCCGGGATCAGGCCGTCGCGGCGGCGTGCGTGAATGGCGATCTCGCCTTCCAGGACGTGCCCGGCGGTGGGGGCGAGCATCTGTCGGCCGGAGGCGGTGATGGTGGTGATCTCCTGCGGGGGGCCTTCCTCGGGCCAGCCCTTCCAGCGGTAGCGGGAGCGTTCGATGAACTCCCAGTGGTCGCCGCCCTCGTCGTGGAAGGGCAGCGGGAAGTATTCCGCCTTCCACATGAGGAACAGCGGCTGCCAGGGCATCTCCCACTCACTGGTGCCGAAGGTGGGCATCGTGCCGATGACGTTGGTGTAGTTGCCGGTCTTCAGCGCCTTGTCGAGGATGAAGAACTCGGTGGCGAGGGCCGGGAAGCAGGGCGGGAGGTTGGTGAAGGTCACCTTCGCGACCAGCGGGGCGACCTGACTGCCCGTCACTCCGGATGCCGCGGTGACCAGGCGATCCGGCGTGCGGCAGGGCAGGGATTCCTTACGGACCAGTGGGGCGTGCAGGTTGGCGCCTTCGAGGGCGAGGACCGGATCGGCGCTGTATTCGAAGTCCTGGCGGGGCGCGCGGATCAGGGTTCGGGCCGAACGGGCCTTGTACTGCGGGTACTTGCGTTCGATGTCGGCGGCGAGTTGGTCGGCGGTCCTGCCGGTCGGCAGCCGGGAGTCGCGGGCGGTATCCGCGGAGAGCCGATCGACCTCCGCCTTGGCCTGTGCCAGTGCGTCCTCGATGCCTTCGTGGAAGATGTCCGGCTGGTCCTCGCGTTGGGTGAGCCACCACAGCTGGTAGAGGCGTTCACGGGCGGCGCGGAGTTCGCGTTCGCGCCCGTCCGCCCGGGCCTGGAGTTCGTTGAGTTGCCGGAGCAGGGTGTTCTCCTCCTCGTCCCGAACGAGGAAGGTCCGTCCGGCGGGTGCGGAGGGGGCGTCGGGTTCGATGGCGTCGCGGGCGCCGATGAACCAGTGGTAGCCGCCGGGGACGGGGCCGAAGCCGATGTCGTGGGCGCGGCGGTCGGTGAGGATGTCCGCTTCGGGGAGGTCCCGTTCGGCCAGCGCCTCGGTTCCGCCGAGCAGGAACGCCCGGAAGAGTTCGGCCTCTTCGACGGAGAGCACACCCTCGGCGGACGTCCCCGCCTCCCCCACGGCCTCCATCACGCTGTTGGCGACGGTCGCGGTGACGTCGCGGCGGTGCGGGCACTTCGACCGCGGTACTCCGCCGTCGATCTGCCAGTCGAGGCCGAGGACGGTGCCGGAGTAGACGGACCTGCGGATACCGCTGCCGGATCCGGGCGGCGCCGTCCAGCCGAGATCGTCGAGCAGCTTCGAGAGGTCCTCGGTTCCGGCGAGGATGTCGCTGTCGGGCTGGGCGTACCAGCCGGCGACGAAGTAGCCGAGCCGTTCGACGGGTTCGACGCCGGTCAGTGTGTCGTGCATGGAGAAGACGTTCGTGTTGTACGGCTGGAAGACGGAGAAGGTCGGCAGCCCGGGGCCGATCGCCGTGAGGAACGGGGTGTGCCGGTCGTCGGGTTCGCGCCAGGCTTCGGTCAGATCGTGGCACTTGCCGATCTTTGTGGCTTCGGGGTGCTCGGTGTCCGGGGTCTGGAAGGAGACCGTGCCGTTGGTGGGGTCGAGGTAGTCGCTCTCGACGATCCACGCCCTGACGTTGGAGGTGCCGTCCTCGTGCCGCACCACCAGCCAGCGGTTGGGGACGAGCGGGAAGTCGCCTACGCCCTCGTCCTCGTCGTGCCGGCCGCGGGTGAGGGCGGCGGGCAGTTCCCACTGGAGGTAGACGCCGAGCCGGTCTTCGTCTCCGCGCCACTGCTCCAGGCCCATGAAAGGAGCGGGTTCGGGCGGGTTGCCCTGGGCGACACCTCGGAAATTCGTGTTCCAGCGCTGGATGACGTGATCGTCGCCGGTGTCGCGGGTCTGCCGGTTGACGGCGAGTGCCGCCACCTCGACGGGAACGACCAGGGTGGTGTCCGCGGACATCTCGGGCCTCCTTTCACAGGCGGGTGAAGGACTGGACCTGCGGTGCCTGGATCATCTGCAGGGCGAACTGGGCCGAGGTCAGCCGGACGCCGCCGTGCGCGGTGTCGAGACCGTCGAGCAGGGCCGTGCCGGAGCCGCCGATGTTGAGCACCCCCGTTTCCCGGTCGCGAAGGTATGCGCCGAAGTCGGCATCCGCCGGGAACTCGCCCATCGGGTATCCGATCCGGGGGCCGTCGATCTCGCGGAGTTCGATGGTGCCGACGTTGCCGACGCCGAAGCAGATGCCGCGCGGGGGTTCGGCGATCTCGAAGCGGTCGATCACCCGCGGGTACAGCACGAGTCGAACGTCGGTGCCGTAGTCGGCCGTTCGCAGCGGCTCGACGTCGACCTCGGCGCGCAGCCCGGTGAAGATGGTGGTCGGCCAGCCGGGGATCAGCGACGACCGCACGAGCACGCCGCACTCCGGGACCGGCCCGCCGTCCACGGCGAGGCTGTTGAGATCGGCGTCGAGGGCGTGGCCGACGCCGACGCTCAGGGCTCCGTCGACGGCGGCGCGGATCCACTCCGGATCGACGTGGAAGAAGCGGATGCTCTCCTGGGGCAGCATCCGGGTGTCCGGGACGAGGTTGTCGAAGGTCGCGATCTCCAGCAGGCGCAGCCGATCGAGCCAGGCCCGTACGCCCTCGAACTCGTCGCCGGCCGCTTCGCGGACGAGGGACCGCACGGAGGTGTCGGCCAGCAGTGTCCCGATGTCGCCGGTCGTGCGCCGGGCCCGCGTCGTCGTGCGACGGCGACCGGCGCGCATCGCGGCGGGGGCTTCGCGGACGGCGCGGCCGAGCCGGGCACCGTCGTCGTCCAGGAGCATGCGGTCGAAGGATTCGATCGCGAGCGGTGCGGTGAGCTGCCGGGCCGAGACGGCACGCCCGACCAGACGCGGATGGGAGGCGAGGCGGCGTACCGCGAACCGGGCGGCTTTGCGGAACTCCAGCAGGGCCTTCCGGTAGTCGGCGTCGGCGAGGGCGAGTGTGCGTCCGGTGGTGAACGCGGCGGCGTACGAGGTGTCGAAGACGCCGTACTTCTCCAGGTAGACGAGTGCTTCGCCGGAGGAGTCCAGGCGTACCCGGCCCTCGCCGGGGTCGGGCAGCGGCTGGGGTTTGAGGGCGGTGAAGGGTCCGCGGTGGAAGGCGATCGTGCGTTCGCCGGTGGGCAGGCGCTGCGGGAGGGTGGTGGCGCCGCCCGCGACGCGGTCGAGCGCTTCGCGCTGGGGCTCCGTCACATTCGCGGGCTCGGTGACGGGGACGCGCAGGCGCAGGTCCCGGCGTGGCGTGACGCCGTCGGTCGTGGCGAGTCGTTGCACCATGTCACCGAAGCCGGTGCCGTCGTCGGGTCGGGTCTCGAAGGTCCAGGAGGTGAGGGAGACCAGCCGCACACCTTCCTCGGCGGCGGGTTCGGTGAGGGCGTCGTCGTGGCCTTCGAGGCTGACGAGGTGGCAGACGTGCAGGCCGCCTCGGGCGTCGGGGAATCGGTTGGCGACGACGACGGCGTTGAGCTGGTCGATGTCGGGTTCCGGGCTGCTACCGGCGCGTGTGGCGTCGGGTTTGCCGCCCTCCCGGACATGGGCGAGGTAGGCCATTTCGGTCGGCAGCGGCTTGACGCGGTCGAACAGGGCGGCGGGGACGTGGATGCTGACGCAGTTCTCGTCGCACTCGTCGGGGCGCAGGCTTTTCGGGTCGATGTCCGGCGGGCGGCCGGGGCCGTGTTCCCCGGCGAGCAGTTTGCGTACCGTGTCGACGGTGACGGCGCCGACCGCCTCCAGGTCTTCGTCGAGTTCGCCGGGGCGGAAGACGAACAGGGCCATCCACGGGATGCTCTCGTCGTGTTCGCCGAGGTCGCCGAGCGGCCGGGCCCACGGGAGTTCGGGGGTGTCGAGGTTGATGTGCGGCAGGACCTCGCTGTACGTGCCGACGGCGTCGGGCACCGGGTAGCGGGCGTTGACGGCGGTGGGGGCGATGGCGAAGCGGGGTTGGATGACGTCGAAGGGCTGGGGTGTGCCGTCGAGCGGCCGGTCGGCGCCGTCGGTGTCGCGGAGCAGTTGCCCGTTGTGGATCTCGTAGCGGCCCGCGTGGAGCGAGGGGATGCGGTGGTCGAAGAAGCGGGTGCGGTGGGCGGTGGCCGGGCGCGGTGGGTCGGAAGCCCCGGCCTGGGGTGCGGTGGTCACGGTGGTCCTCCTGAAGAGCGGCTCAGGCCGGGATGAGCATCGGGTCGGCGGTGAAGGCGGTGCCGGCGGCGGACGCGTAGGCGGTCAGGTCGGTATCGACGGGGCCGCGGTCGAAGAGGCCGAGGTTCCCGGCGGCGTCCACGAGGGCGTTGCGGCGGTCCTTGACGGCGGGGGTGTTCACCCCGGTGGCGAGGATGTCGACCACGCTCCGGGAGGGCCGCCGCGGTACCGGGCCGACGGGGGTGGCGGCGGGATCGAGGGGCTGGATTCCGGGCGGGGTGACCGGGTCGAAGGAGATGCCCTCCTCGTCGATGAAGCCGGTGTCGGTGCCGTTGTCGACCGGTGGTGAGGCGAGTTCGACGCCGATGACCTGTTCGGGGATGAGTTCGCCGCCGTCGCCGCTGTCTCCCCAGCGGGCACGTGGGACCGGTCCGCGGAGGATGCCGCGTCCCCACTCCATGAGGTCGTAGGTGTCGTCGCCGTTGAAGGTGACCCACACGCGCAGTTCGCTCTGCCGGTCCTTCAGCGCCATGGGCAGGATGTCGATCGGTGGGCCGCCGACGACGTCTTCGGTTCCCGTCCTGCTGAGGTAGACCTTGCTGACCGGTACCTGGGTGTCGGCGGTGAATCGGAAGCCGGCGTTGTCCACGATCCACGGTTTGCGTCCGCTGCGGGTGGTGCCTGCGGGGGTTTCGCCGATGAGGCCGGCGCCGGCGGTGGAGCGGACCATGTGCTGGGGTACGGGCAGGGTGCCCTGGAAGCCGAACCAGCCCAGCGGTGGCGGGGTGTCGTCGCGCTTTCGGCCGAAGCCGATGGTGAAGGAGATGAACCACAGGTGGACGGTGGCCTCGCCGCCGACCGGCGGCCCCCAGGCTCGTACGCTGACGCCGACCTCGATGGAGATCCTGATCCGGACGAACCAGATCGGGATCGTGGCGGACACTCCGACGCGGACGCTGATACCGACATCGAAGTAGAACGGCTTCCATTGCAGGAAGGCGTCGATCCTGGCGATGAGCCAGGCACGCAACATGCCTGACTCGAAGACGAGTTCCAGGGCGCCGCCGGCCATCAGGGACTTGGGGGTCAGTCCGGCGTAGGCGCTGCCGGAGACGGTGACGGTGGAGCCCAGGGCCCAGGTGAGCGCGGCCTCGGCGCCCCGGGGATAGCGGACGGGGAGCTCGCGCCCGGCGGGGATGCGGCCGAGGATGAACGCGAAGTCGCCGGCGTTGGGATTGGCGCCGAACCACACCTTGAGCCCGATGCCGCCGCGGACCTTGCAGTCCGGGTCGATGACGAAGGTGTTCTCGGTGAGGCCGACGCCGAGGCTGAGTTCGCCGGAGGAGGGGCGGATGGTGGCCTCGACGCCGATTTCCACCCGGGCGATCTTCTTGGTGCTCTTGGTGGGCAGTTCCGCGCCGCCCGCGCCCAGGAGGCTGATGACGAGGTCGTCGCCGAACTGGACGATGGCCATGGCGCGGCCCTTGATGAGTTCGAAGACGCTGAAGGCGAAGCCGGCGGCGATCCAGATGTTGCCTTCGGAGGGTTGGACCCAGGCGAGGCTCCCGCTGCCGACGAGGGTGGCGAGGATGTCGAGGGGATCGGTGGCCTCCTCGTCGTGGCCGATCGAGCCGGGGTCGTCGAGGGCCTGGAGGAACGGGAAGGTCGCGAGCGCCTCGGCGGCGGGGACGCGGACCTTGCTGTTCCAGCCGAATCCGGCCGAGACACCGTTGAGTTCGAGGGGCGGGTAGCCGAGCAGCGGGTCACCGCTGAGCGCGGCGTACACGAACATCGAGGGGTCGGTGCCGCTGTCGGGCACGACGTACGCGCCCATCGCGGTGCCGGTGTACGTTCCGACGCCGACGATGAGCAGGCCGGCGATGGTGGTCTTGTACGGCGGGGTGGCGGGAAGCGCGGTCAGCGCGCCGACGAGACGGAACGTGCGGCGTTCGAGGTTGATGCTGATGCCGTTGGCGCCGGGTGGCGGTTCGGGCGGGGACCAACCGCGGACCATCGGCGAGTCGAGCACGGTGACGCCCTTGCGGCGCACGGCCGCGGCCCGGGGGACGACGATGCCGCGCGAGGTCACCAACGCCCGCGGTTCGCGTCGTCGTTCCTCGGCGGTGCGGAGCCGCCGGGGCGGCAGCGGTCGGCCGAGCCCGTCGCGGCGCTCCGGATCGGTGTCGGGCTCGCACCGCGGGGGCGCGGCCAACGGCAGGACCCGATCACCCGTCACCAACCAGGCGCCGGGCCGCGGCCCGTCACCGCTCGGCACTCCGTCGACCAGAACCAGGCCGACGGTGCCACCCAGGTCCACGAACGCCCTGACACCGGAAACGTGTTCGCCGTCCCGGCCGAAGTCGACCCGTACCGGCAGGGGTCCGTCGGCGGCCGTGGTGACCGCCCGACCGGCCGCGCGCAACTCCTTCGCATCGCACACGACGCCTTCGATGTGCAGCACGCCCCCGGGGAAGACGAGAGCCGCGTCCGCGCCGAGGAGTTCCGGCGCGACGTCGAGAACTCCCCCGGGCCGTGTGTCGTCGAACAGCTTCCGCAAGGTCTGGACCTGTATCGCCACAGCCGTCACCCACCTTGAAATCGCGACGAAGGGTTCGGCGCCGGAAGCAGTACGACAGGACTGCGACAGTCACTCCCCGGCGTCGCTCAACAACTTGACGTCACGGACAAGAAGTAAGCAATCACACAAATGATGACTGGCCCGATTGCATCATGTAATGACGTGTTCTCATCCATCGAGCTGGAAGGCTCCCGGCTCCTCTGGAACGCCCGTGCGACATCCGCGCGGCCGCCGCCGGGAACGACACGAAGCCCACGGCGAGGCGCGGCCCTTCGCCGACCCGATCCCGTCCGTCGACGACTGCGCCGCGCGCGGCATCGGCGACGGATGTGGCACGGGCGGCGTGGGCGAGCATGCTCGTGTGCCGGCACGCCGGCACGTCCCGCCCGCTGCCGTCAGTCCTTGATAGTGAAGCGACCCGGCGTCATGCCGGCGGCGAATCACAGCTCGCCGTCCGAGTCGATCAGGGACGATTCTTGTTCCCGCCCTGCCACAGCTCGTGGCAGCCGCCCTTGTCGACGAACCAGACGGGGTCGGCCCTGCTGCTCACCGCTCTGACCCATCGTCGGATGAATCGATCCACCTGTCCTTGTTGCGGTCGGATTCGACGCGAAGACGTCCACCCCAGCAGTCGCCTTCGTCCCAGCTGTCGATGCACTTGACCTACACGACCGAGTCCGCCTCGGCCGAGAGCAGGTCTCCTTCGGGCGAGAAGGCGACGACGGCATCGCATCGAAGCGCGCCGCGGCATGCGCGGCGTCGTCCGGCAGGCCGGCCCTGATTCCGCACAGGCTGCCCGGGAGTTCCACCAGCTCGCCGCCGATGTGGGTGATCAGTACAGGGTCGCCGTGCTCGGCCATGATGCGCGCCCCCTCCGGGTCGGGCCGATCGTCGCCCACCAGTGTGCGCCGCCACCTCGAGGCGCCGACAGTGGCGCACGGCGGCGCGTGCGGGGGCGTGACGGTGGTAACGGACACCAGCCGCAGGTCGGAGGCGGTCCAACCGTCCGGATCGATGGCGAACAACCCCGAGGCGGCGCTATCACGGACGAGGCCTGGTCCCGCTCCTCGCGGTCCCGGCCGTCGAATCCATTCCCGAGGCATCCCCGAAAGGGCGAATCCCGGCCCGGCGGCGCATGAGGCGGACCGGGGGCGGAGAAGTCACACCCCGGATGAGTGATCGCGATACGGCCTCGCCGCAGAGATGTCGGCTGCCGGTGGACGAGGTGCCGGCGGCGCCGCGCGGCCGGGGCTCCCGACGAGAGGATGACGGTACTCCATGAGGTTTCGTGTGTTCGGCAGGGCGTCGTCGGTCGCCCTGACCATCCTGGCCGCGGTGGCGAGCGGGGTCCCGGCCGCCACCGCGGCACCCGCGTCCGCGGGCACGTCGGCGCGGGTTGCGTCGTCCGTCCAGGAGGGGCGCGACCCCATCGGCTTCTACGTGCAGCGAGGGTATTCACGCGGGTCGTTCCAGGGCGAGGTCACGTGGACGGGCGACGGCTCCTACGCGATCGGCGGGTACCTGAGCGTGAACTGCGAGGCGACCTCGCGTACGACGGCGTGGATCCAGCACGGCGGGGCGAGCCAGTCCTGGAAGGACTCCGAAGAGGTCGGCTGCAGCGGCGTGGGCACCTCCGAGTCGAAGGCCATCCACGTCACCGGCAGACTGACCAGGCACGAGAAGCTGCACATCCGGCTGGGCACCTGGCAGTCCAGCTTCCCCGCCGGCACCTGGGAGCACAGCGCCAAGTACGAGGCCGACGTCTTCTCCTGAGCGAGGTCACCGGCCGGCGGGCGTTCCTCGCCCCCGATCCACGGACGTCAGGCCACGACCGCGGCGCCCGGGGACCCGGACGGGCCATCAGAGGCTTCGCGTGAACGCGGCCGGGGTAGCGGGTCGACACGTCCGGGTCGCGGCGAGGTCTTCGTGCGCGTGCCGCCCCTCACACGTGCGAACGGATGGCCCGCTCCGACCCGGACCCTGGAACACGTTGCGCTGAATTCCTGGCCTGCCCGCACCGTCCTGCGGCTGCGTGCCCGGCCCATTCGAAGGAGAGCGTGTGACAGACCAGGCCGAGCAACAGGAAGACGACCGGAACCCGTGGCGGGCGATGTGCACCACCGACGGCGGGTGGAGTCCGGCGGTGGTGTTCGCCGATCACCCGTCCGTCGACGTCGCCGGCCAGTCCCAGGGCTTCAAGATCGTCTCACTGCCCCTTCCGGGCTCACCTCGGCCGAACCCCTGGAAGGTCCAGGACCAGTGTCCGGTCGCGATCCACTGGACGATCAGGACGACCACACCGATCAGGGGAATGACCAAGACGGGGATCGCGGCTGCCGCCACGCAGCAGACGAGGCCCTGGGCTCCGCTGTCCGACATGCCTTCCACGGTAGACATCCGGCGATCGACCGGCGAACGGAACGCTCTTCTGTCACCCGCCGCAGGTCGGAGGTGGTCCAACCGTCCGGATCGATGGCGAACAACGCCAGCGCGGCGCCATCGCCGACCAGGGCCTGGTCCCGCTCCTCGCGGTCCGCCTCGTCGATGCCGGCGGGTTCGGCGGGCGCGAAATCGACGATCGTGAGCAGGTCGAGTTGACGCGGCCCGTCGGCGTCGGGTGCCTCGGCCGCGACGGCGAGGACGCGGATGTCGCCGCTCTCGAATCGCAGGGTGGCGCCGGCAACGTAGTCGATGTCCGCGTCCCGATACCGAATCGGCCGGACGGAGACGATGCGCCGATCCAGAACGGCTCATGGGGAAGTCCGGAGGATCGTCCTCCACGGTGACGTGGCGGTACTCGTCCAGGTCGTAGTGATCGTGGGGTTCGTCCAGGTGCAACCACATGTGCAGGAGGGACGGTTCGGTGTCCGGGTAGTGGTGCCGGGACGTCGTGACCCGCAGGAGCCGGCGGCCGCTCGGGTCCTCGGCGTTGATCATTCGTGGATGCTTGCACGACCGCCTGCGATTGGGCACCGGTTTCCAGGAGGCCCCGTGCCGTGGCCGCGTAGCGGATGGCGGTTTTCTCGTCGATGCCGAAGACGAGGGCGAGTTGGAGGGGTTCGAGGCCGTGGGTCAGGGCCCTTCGAGTTGGCGGTCGACGCGGAGGCGTTCGAGGGTCGCGGCCATGTTGCGGGTGGCTTCGGTTGCCGAGAGCCCCGACGGGGCCGAGTTCGACGGCGGTCTTTGGGGTGATCAGCAGGTGTGGGTTCGCGGTGTTCGGCCGGCGGGTTCGCCGATGATCGAGCCATTCCACGATCGCGTGGTGGGTGAGGTCGTCCAGTGGACGGTTGTGTCCGGCAATCGTGATGCGGCGGTTGCCGAGACCGTCGGCACCATCCGCTGTCGGTGGTGAGTGTCGTCGACGCTTCGTCGTGTTGGTTCCTTCGGGTGGTGGCGGCAGTGGTCCGACGTGTGTCGGGTCGGTCCCGTGGTAGGTGTCGTGGCACACCGTCGGGAACATGCATTGGGAGTGTGGGATGAACACGTCCGAGAAGCCGGCCTCCTCCGACGCCGACGCGACCGGAGGCGACGACTGCGCGTACTGGCGGGGGGTGCTCGATCGGGCCCTGCAGGGGCGCGACCCCGACCATCCGTACCGGGAATGGGGTGCCGCCGCGGAGGCCTGGCTCCAGCTTCTGTCGAAGGGGTGCAGCGACACGTACTGGTGGAAGGGCGGTGACGTCGATCCGACCGCAGACCACGTGAAGACGTTCGTCGTCGTCGAACCGTCGGGCACCGACCGGCCCATCGTCATGACCGCGAAGCCCTACCCCCATGGTCCCTTCGAGGGCTTCTACATGAAGGACCTCCCCGGCCGGGCCGACCGAACGAGCGAATGGACCGTCGCGGACGCGCACTGGGACGACGTGCAGATGGACCTCGCACAAGCGCACGTCGAGCGCCGACTGCTCTTCCACATCAAGGGAGTCGGCGGCTACCACGCCGGCGACTACGTCGTGGGCTCCGACGACGGCTTCGGCGGGCACGTACGCGTGACCGGCGAGTGCGACCACGAACGCTACTGGTGGACACTCGTTGCCGACCACGACGGCGCCGGCCCCGGGTTCCTGGTGGCACGGGTACAGAAGAACAGTGGATATGTCAGCACGAACACCGGCCTCATGGGTTACAACCCGGTGATGTACGACGACGGCTACACCGGCTGGGCCGACGTGTACCCGCAGAACTGTCGCCGCCGGCGCTTCGTCGGGATCTCGTAGACGCCGACTCGCAACCGCGTCGAGGTCACCGTCTCCTCTCCGTCGGGCACGGACGACCCCGGGGCACCGGCGGCCTGGATCCGGCGCTCCGAGCGGCGCCTGGCACGATCGTCGCACTCGGCCATCAACAGCTCGGACAGGGAGCCGAGATAGGACATCTGCTCACGGGCGGCGCTCTCGGCGTGCTCGGGGAACCGGGAGCGGATGGTGGGCAGCCGCAACATCCGGCATGCCTGGTCGACGGCGGCGGTGGCGGCCCGCTCGGTGAGTCCTCGCCGGCGGGGGAAGGTCACGGCTTGTCTCCTTCAGGGGTCGGGCGGTCCCGTCGGCGGCGTCGCAGTAGCTGGTCGTAGTGGGCGACCCAGGGCAGCGGCCTGGTGTCGGGCGGAAGCCGGGCCTGGCGCCGCTCGGCGAGCGAGAACACCGCTGCCCGGTTCATGGCGGGCGGTTCCGGTTTCATCGGGGCTGTTGTGTCGGCCTCGGCAGCTTTGCGGGCCTCCAGCGCGACGGCGTCCCAGGTAAGCGCGCCTGAGCGAAGAACCGCAGCGACGCCGGCAACGAGGTGTTCAGGGGCAGATGGCGGCCCAGCGGCAGAACGTCGATGAGCGCGCGCGTCCCGTCGCACTCTCCGTGGGTGGCAGCGACACCTGACCCACACGGCCGAGTACCTCCCGAGCAGGCCGAGCGAGGCGAGCGACCCGGGTGGGACAGGCTGAACGCGGCGCAGCGCGAGCAGCTGCGCGCGCTCGGTCTCACCCCGCCCGCGTCGGCGAAGCCGAGGACTCCGCGCTCGGCGGCACGGTGCACCTCGGGGAGGTGCTGGTGGTGTGGGACCCGGGCGAGTGGCACGGCATCTCGTCACACGGAACGAGCGACGACACCGCGACCGTGGCGCCGGCCGCCGAGCGGGTCGCGGCCGAGGCGTCCGACGGGCGGTGGATCGTGGCCGGCCCGGACGACGACGAGGCGTTGCCCCGGCGGCCGGGCGGGACGAGTCGCGGCGGGCGGTGCGCGCGGCCCGCGGGGACGGCCCGGACTTCTGGTCGCTCGGGTCGGGTGTGCGTGGGTGGGTGTGCCACCGTTCGCCGGCCGGCGCCCGCTCGATCGGGTCGACGGCGCGCTCCGTCGCGGCGGCGCGGGATCCCTCGTACTCGTACATCCGCAGCAGTCCGTCCATGGCGTACACGGGCGCCCTGTGCTGCGGTTCCGGGCCGTGGCGGCCGGCGCCGGGCGATGGGGTGTCACCGCCCGGCGGCCGGCGCGCCGGGGCTTCAGGTCACCGTCACCGGTTGGCACACGGCGTAGACCACGTAGGAGCCCGTGGTGCCGGCCGAGTTGTTGAAGGACACCGTCCACGTGTCGGCGGCGGACGGATAGGACTCGTACACCTGGGCGGTGAGGTTGTTGCCTCCGAGGGGCGTCTTGAATCCACCGCCCGTGATGGCCGTTCCCGACGGACACATCGCGGTTCCCGTGTTGAGCCCGGACGTCAGCGTGTAGGTCATCTGGACGATCTGGGTCGGCCGGGTCGGCCCCGCAGGACCGGCAGGCCCCGCGGGTCCGGCGGGTCCGGCGGGTCCGGGAGGCCCCGGAGGGCCGGGTTTTGCGGCCGGGCAGTTGTGCGGGCAGTCTCCGCCTCCTCCGTGCCCGTCCGCGTGCTCGGCCGCGGCGGGGTGCGCCACGACTCCCGTAAGCAGTGCGGCGGCCAGCAGCGACGGGGCGGCGTTCCGCAGCAGAGTCAGGTATCTCAACGTGTCCTCCAAGGGGGTATCGGCCTTCGAGGTTGCCCGTACGACGAGCGCGAGAAACAGACGGGCGGATGGGCGTCTCCGACCATGTGTGATCGTGTACAGCCGTCCGCGACCCGTGCGTGGCGGCTGCGGCCGGAGACCGACCGCGGCAGCCTGCCGGTCGTCCCCGAGCGGGGCCAGAACTCTCCCGGGGCCGTGAACGGGACCGGTCCGAACGGCAGTTCGGTTCTCCACTCCGAGGCGCCGAACCCACCCACGGGTGGCCCTGAAAGGTGGCCGGGGGGCCGGGGGCTTGTGAATCTGGTCGCATCCGTCGAAACGGTTTTCGCGGATCGGCCCCGGGGAGAAGGGACACCCCAACGACACCAACACGGGCTAGCAGGTCCCCGCCCCACGCGACAACACCCCCGGAGCCGCCATCCACGCCTGGGCAATCTGCCTACCGATCGGATAAGCCCCCGCGCCCACCCGGCCAGGCCCCGGGATCCTCGCGTCGCGGGCCGGCGCCGCGCCTCGGACCGCGTGTCGCGCGGATCGAGTGGGGCGGTACCGCCCGACGAGGGGTCGTGGACCCGGGGCGCGCGACTTTGGGAACCGACCATTCTCGTCCGACCCCGTCCGGCGGCGCCGACCGTGTCCCTGCCCGCGCCGACCGATGCGCGGCTCACGCTGCGAACCGGTCCGGTGGCGTCGGGATCGTGGGCTTCGTGTGTAATCGTGTCGTATCGTTCGGGCGAATCGGCCGTGTCCGGGGGCGGTTTGCCGGCGCAGGGTGGGTGGGGTGTCCCTCGCGGGGTCCTCACATTCGTCTCGTGGCGTGGTGTGCGGGCTGTGCCCCACGACACGGACACCGAACGGCCCCGACCACACGTACGCGGTCGGGGCCGCGACCGTTCCCCGCGTGGGGGGGCCGCCGTCGCGGCGGCCGTGCGCTACGTCGCGGGTGGACAAGCCACCACACGAACCCGGTACCGGTGCCGACGACGGGTACTCGAAGCGGGTTCGGGCGCCGACGTGCCGGCCGTCGAACGGATCGCCGTCACCCCGGGGCAACGGTTGATCGTTGCCCCGGCCGCTATCCATGCCGCCCGCGCCAGAGCCATCCATCTCACGCTGGACGACTTGGACATGCCCAACCGGCGGATCACGATCGCCGGACACGCCCAAAGGCTTGGCGAACTCGCCTACCAGACCCTGCGGGCCTGGCTCGACCAACGCCGCACCACCTGGCCGAGGACTCCCAACCGACACGTCCTGATCAACGCGATGACCGCGCCGAGAACCGAACCCGTCAGCGCCGAGTACCTCAAGCGGCACCTGCTGCACCAGGGTGTCCACCTCGAACGCATCCGCGGCAACCGGGTATTGCACGAAGCCCTGACCGTCGGCACCGACCCGCTGCACCGCGCCCTGGTCTTCAACCTGTCCCACATCACCGCGAGCCGCTACGCGACCATCGCCCAGGACCTGCTCGACGACCAGATCGAGCAGCCCGCCAAGAGCGGATGAGTATCCTGCCGACAAGGGAGGCGACCAACCCGCCACCCTTGCGGGCACGCCTGCAGAAAACGCCGTGGGTTCCCGGTGAACGTCCCTCGGTCACGCTGAACTCACGGCGGACGTGCCGTTAACGAACGGCGATCCAGCCGACACGTGCCTGAGCGGCGGTTTGGGGCTGCCCGGGAGGCAGGTCGGGGGTGTTGTTCGCCGGCCGCGCCTCGCCAGATGGTCCCTCACCAGCGATCAGCAGCACAGTGTCAGATCCGCCGGTCAGCGCGGTGGGCACCCGGCCACGTCGACTCGCCCATGGATATGTGGCAGCGCGACCCCGACGGCCCCGCGTGCGGTGGCCCGCTCCTTGTGGCGCCTGCACGCGGACGCGCGGCGATTTCCGAACGCGAGTGCGTCCGGGTGGGCTCCGAGTCGGGGTGATGCGTTGCGTAGGTGTTCGTGGTGCGGAAAGTCCCGGAGCCGTGGGCTCCGGAGCCGCCTGGTTCCGTGAGGTGGACTTGGCCGGCTGGTGGAAGCGGCCGCCCGGTACAAGGCGCGGGTGCGCACGGTGAGATGCGCCTCCGCCTCGCCGATGTCCCACGGCGTCCGTGGTCCCGGTCGGGCCGTGAGGAATCGGCGCCGCCCGGAGCCGGCGGGTGCGGGCCCGGGCGATGTCGCAGGGCGGCGCGGCCGGGGCGTGAACCGACTGGTTGATACTGATCGCATGGACGAGGACGGGACGGGGACGGTGCGCGAGGTGCTGAGGACTGTTCGCAGGGATCTGCTGACGCCCGTCCCGCAGCCGATGCCGCCCATGGGCGGGCCGAGGCCACTGAGGTGGCTGCCGCATGTCGCGGTCGTCGCGGTGGCGGTGTTCGCGGCGGTCTCCGCCACCGAGGACATCCCGCTGAGGCCCGTCGGGATGATCCACGCGGCACTGCTCGTGGCCGCGTTGCGCCGGCCGCTGCCGGCCTGGTGGCTGTCCCTGGCGATGTTGCCGGTGTTCTCGCTCTGGGGGCCATTCGGGCCGTACATGGGATGGGCGTGGGCCGTGCACGCCGGGCTCCTGTTCCTCGTCGCGCTGCGCAACCCGCCGCGGGTGACGGCCGAGACGGTGTTGCCGAGCCTCGCGCTGCTGCTGGGGCTCCGGGTGGCGGGCGCCGGGATGGGGCCCTGGTACTTCACGGTGATCGTGCTGGTGATGTTCGCCCTCGTCTGGATCGCGGCGACCGGGGTGCGCAGGACGAGGGAGGCCCGCACCCGGTTCGCGGAACAGGAGGTGGCGCTCGCGCAGGAGCGGGCGCACCGCACCGTCCTGGAGGAACGCGCCCGCATCGCCCGCGAGTTGCACGACGTGGTCGCCCACCACATGTCCCTCATCGCGATCCGGGCGGACGCCGCCCCGTACCGGGTCGCGGATCCGCCCCGGGAACTGGTCGCGGAACTGGCCGGCATCCGCGCGGGCGCGCTGGAGGGACTGACCGAACTGCGTCGGCTCCTCGGCGTGCTGCGTGCCGAGGACCATTCCGGCGGCCACGCTCCCGAGGCGCCGCAGCCCACCCTGGAGCGGCTCGACGACCTGCTCACCGGCGTCCGGGCGGCCGGGCTCGACGTGCGGGCGGTGACCTCCGGGGTCCGCCGCCCGCTGCCCGAGGGCGTGGAACTGTCCGCGTACCGCATCGTGCAGGAGTCCCTCAGCAACACCCTGCGCCACGCCCCCGGCGCCGCGGCCCGCGTCGAACTCGCCTATGCACACGACGCACTTCGTGTGCGGATCAGCAACGGCGCCGGAGGGCGGACCGCCCGGCCCTCCCCGGGCGCCGGACACGGCCTCCTGGGCATGCGTGAACGTGCTGCGATGCTCGGCGGAGAAGTCTCCGCGGGCCCCACCCCCGAGGGCGGCTACGAGGTCACGGCCGTGCTGCCGGTGCCCGCCGTCCCGGCCGTCCGAACAGACACAGACAAGGAACACACCGAATGACGATCCGAGTGTTGATCGCCGACGACCAGGCGATGATTCGCGAGGCATTCTCGGTGCTTCTCGGCGCCCATCCCGACATCGAGGTCGTCGCGACCGCCCGGGACGGCCTGGAGGCGGTGGCCGAGGCCGAGGAGCTTCGGCCCGACGTGATCGTCATGGACATCCGGATGCCCGGACTCAACGGCATCGAAGCCACCCGCCGCATCACTCGGGAGACCGACCTGGCGACCAGGATCCTGGTCCTGACCACCTTCGATCTCGACGAGTACGTGTACGAGGCGCTGCGGGCCGGTGCGAGCGGGTTCCTCCTCAAGGACGCCTCGGGCGTACAACTGGCCGACGCCGTGCGCGTCGTGGCCGCCGGGGACGCTCTGCTGTCGCCCGGGCTCACCAGGCGACTCGTCACGGAATTCTCCCGACTGAGCGGCTCCGCGAAACCGCCGGCCCAGGTGCGGATCGACGTGCTCACCAACCGCGAGAGCGAGGTCCTGGCGCTGGTCGCCCAGGGATTGTCCAACGTGGAGATCGCCGCCGAACTCGTTGTCGCCGAGCAGACCGTCAAGACCCACGTGGGCAACATCCTGCACAAGCTCCAGCTGCGGGACCGCACCCAGGCGGCCGTCTTCGCCTTCGAGACGGGCCTGGTCGTTCCCGGCCACACCAACCTGTGATCCCCGCGCAGTGCGGCGGCGAGGGCCCCGACGTCTTCCACGGACCTCATACCTGAGAACCAGAGCAGGGAATGGCTCCGTGGCGGGAGGCCGGAGCGGGTGCCCGGTTTCTACCTTTCTTGCGTGAGTCGATCCTCGCCGCCCGACAGGTGGCTTCGAGGGCTTCGCGGCTCGCGACAAGTCCGCGGACGGCGGAAGCCGCCGCACGCACCATCGCCGGGAGTACAGCCATGACCATGCCCAGAAGCTCCGCCGCGTCGACCGGCCGGCCGATCCGGATCCTGCGGGGCGCCTCCGCCGTCCTGGCCTCGTTCCTCGCGTTCCTGACCCTTGCCATCGTTCTCGGCGCCTACTTTCCCGGCATCCCCAAGGCGGGAGTGATCGGGCCGGTCCTGGGTGGGCAGTATCCGTTCCACGTGGCCCTGATCGCCCTCGTCGCGGCCGTCCTCGCCGGGCTCGCCTGGCGGGCCGGCCTGGTGCGCTGGGGACGCGTGGTCACGATCGTGGCGACGCTGTGCTCCGTCGGTGCGCTGGCCATCGGCGGAACCCAGCTCCGGACCGCCTGGAACGCGGGCGTCGACGTCTCCCTGAACCAGGTGTTCACCGAACTCGGCTACCCGGCGGCGAAGCCGAACGCCACCGAGACGTACGCCAGTCCCGAGGGCAGGCCGCTGCGAGTGGACGCGTACCTGCCCGGGAACTCCCCGGGCAAGAAGGTCCCGGCCGTCGTGCTCGCCCACTCCGGCGGCTTCCACACCTTCGACAAGAGCGACCTGCGCGGCACCGGCCGCTGGCTCGCCGACCACGGCGTCGCCGTCTTCGCCGTCGACTACCGCCTGGCCGAACGCGATCACCCCACCTGGAACCAGGCCCCCCAGGACCTCGTCTCCGCCCTGGGCTGGGTGCGCAAGAACGCCGACGTGTACGGCCTCGACAGCTCGCGAATCTCGCTCGGCGGCATGTCGGCCGGCGGCACCCTGGCGATGAACGCCGCCTACCGCCTCCACAACGGCACCATCGAAGCCTCCGAGGGCACCACCCCCGAACCCCCGGCCTCCGTGATCGGTTTCTACCCCGGCACCGACGTCACCGACATGTGGAAGAACGACGTGGCCGGAACCCGCGAAGCGGCGGAACTGTTCACCGGGGGCACGCCCCAGCAATACCCCGACCGCTACCGCGAGGTCTCCCCGACCTCAGACATCCGCGCCGGACTGCCCCGCACCCTGCTCGTGGTCGGCGACCGCGACCGCAGCGCCCGCCCCGGAACCGTCACCGACTTCGGCGACGCGCTCCGCAAGAACGGCGTCCCGGCAGAGGTGCGGAAACTGCCCTTCGCCGAACACGCCTTCGACGACGCGTACGGCAGCCTCACATCCCAGACCAGCCGACGGATCCTGCTCGACTTCCTCACCCGGGACGCCCACTGATCCCGGGGTTCCCATGCGGGCTCCCCCGGCACGAGCACCGACGAATGCGGGCCTTCGGCCGCAGTCGTCGCCGCCTACCCGACCCGGAAGTCGTAAGGAAAACCAGACAGAAATCCGAGCGACGCCACAGGAACCACCACACTCGCGGCGCCGGTTCGGCGCAAATCAGTGCGGGCTTGGGCGTTGCCTGTTGCACCGCACTGTGGTTGATCCTCTCGCGCAGTGGGCCATCGACATCTAGGTTGCTGAGGCGTGGAGTTGCTGACGCTGGTGGGGACCTTGACCGGTGCCGTCCTGGGCGTCGCATCGACCATGGCGGCCGAGGCGTTTCGGGCGCGGCGGGACCGGCGCGCCCGGCTCGATACGGTGCGGCGCGACGGCTATGCCCGGTACCTCCGGGCGTTGGCCCGGACGGACGCCGCCTTGCAGGAGGCCGCCGCCCGGCGCCCGGGACCTCTGGGCAAGGACGAGGCGCTGGACGCCTTCCGGTCGGAGGACCTGCTGGGACGCCGGTACGAGGTGGGCCTGATCGCCTCGCCGGAGGTCGGTCGGGCGGCGGACGAGGCGTACCGGCGGCTCCGGGACATTCGGGAGGCGATGATCGCCACACACCTGGAGACAAGCACGGTCGCGACGCGGGACGACAACCGGACAACGACCTGGCGTGCCGTCCATCGCCCGTACGTCACCGCTCTGGAGGAGCTCAGGGAAGCAATGCGACGCGACATCCAAGGCGATTGACCCGTATAGTCCCGAATCCGGTGCCGGTCGAGGCTCGACGTCGGTGTGCTGCGGTGTCGGCTTCACCCGATCGTGATCGGCGCGGGCGTGGGAAGGGGCCATCGGGGGCCGGTGTCGGAGTCGCCCGCCCAGACGAACTGCTCGTCGTCGGCCGTGACGGTCATGCCGTGCTCGTACAGGCCGATCGCGCCCGCCGCGGTCCACGCGTGCCACGCGGCCTCGAGTTCGTCGACGAGCCGACGCGGACCGCCCTGGGCGGCGATCGCGGGCCCGGTCGGCGGCGTGGAGATCGTCGCCCAGGACTCGGCGCCGTCGTGGAGGCGGGCGTGGACGCCGCCCGTGTCGACGGTGGTGTCGAACAGAATGTCGGGTAGCCGCAGGCGCAGCGCCCACATCAGGTGGGCGTTGTCGTGCAGGGGGCGCGGGTCGCGGGTGAGGGGGCGTTGGTGGTCGGGGTCGCGGTCGGCGCGGACCTGGCGGTGCGTGGGGGCGGTGGGGGTTCCGCGGGCGTTCATGAACTGGGCGAGGCCATGGAGCCACCCGCTCGCGGAGCGTCCGTCCTTGGCGGTGGTGAGGGCGAAGTAGCCCAGGCGGGTCCAGGGGAGGACGATGTCGCCGCCAGGGGTGGTCTGTTCGATCCAGGCGCGGGGGACGCGGTCGACCGCGTAGGTGGCGATCAGCCGGTCGTAGGGGGCGTTCGGGACCCAGCCGAGGGCGCCGTCGCCGATCCGAACGTCCACGCGTGCTCCGGCGCGGGTCAGGGTCGCGGCCGCGCCGATGGCGAGGGCGGGGTCGGCCTCGACGCTGGTGACGTGGCCGGTGGGGCCGGTGCGGTGG
Organism: Embleya hyalina; assembly: GCF_003967355.1. Taxonomy (GTDB): domain Bacteria; phylum Actinomycetota; class Actinomycetes; order Streptomycetales; family Streptomycetaceae; genus Embleya; species Embleya hyalina. Next base: position 31,583 of record NZ_BIFH01000060.1, read on the forward strand.
GCGATCAGGGCGGCGTTCCAGCCGGTGCCGGTGCCCAACTCCAGGACGCGGTGGCCGGGTTCGAGGTCGAGGGAGTCGAGCATGTCGACGACGATCGACGTACACGACAGGGACGACGACGGGACGCCGTCGGTGATCTGGGTGATCGTCGCCTCGTCCGGGTCGGCGTGGACGAGCCGGGCCCAGTCTTGCGGGTCCTCGGCGCGGTCGACCCGGCGCCAGGCATGACCGTCCCAGGTCCACACCGTGTCGGGCGCGAACACGTCCCGAGGCAGGGCGTCGACGGCGTCACGCAGCCACGGGGATTCCTTCGGCCACGCGTTGCCTGCGTCCATCGCCGCGAGCGCGCGGCGGCGATGGACGGCGAGGTCGTCGGGAACGGCGCTCACTCCTGCCGGTCCTTCTTGTGCTTGCCCTTCGGGTCCTCGGGCTTGGGAACACGACCGTCGCCGTTTCCGGGAGGCGGCTCACCCTTGTCCAACGGCTGCTCCGGCTTGCTGTGATCACCCACCACACGCCCCCAAGCTCGTCACGGTCCGAAGTCTCATGATGACGCGGAACACACCCCGAGAGGAACAGAACCGAGAAACACCCGAGATCGCCGCCGCGGCATCGACCGTGGCCGGGTGCCCGCACGGCAGATCGAGTCGAAGGGCTGACGCGGCCGGATCGAGCGTGGCCCGGGAAGCGATGCAGGTCCGCGTCCGAGAGGGCGGGATCCGGCTGGTCCCGCGACTCCTGCTCCCGCGCCCGGTCCACGAGGCCGACCCTATGCGCGGTGTGCACCTGCTCGATGCCGATGTCGGTGAGGGTCGCGATCAGCTCCGCGCGAGTGTCGCCGAGGCTGCGATAGCGGTTCGCGGGGGGGCGAAGGAGGAGGCGGTCTCGGCGGAGAGTCGAGCCGGCCGTGGCAAGTCCGTCGATCAGCCACCGCACGAACGGCCGGTCCCGGGTGCGCCGGTCGGGGTCGTAGGGTGTTGCCTCACTGCGGGCGTGGGTGTGTAGGGCGCCGGACCATCGCGCACCGCCGCCCACAGGGAAGTCGGCCGTGGGAGGCGGGCCGATCCGCCGCCCCCCACCGTCGGCTCCCGGTGGGGATCGGCGGATGGCCCGACGCGAAGCAGAGCCACGCCCGCGTGTGCTCCGTTCCTTCCGTTGCCCGGGTTGCTTCATCCGTTCGTCGCCGGTTCGGGGACCGCGGCGGTGGGTGCCGGGCCGCTCAACATCTCGGCGGTCACGGAAACGCCGGTCACCTCCTCGGCGAGGGCGAGAAGCATCGCGGCCGCGTGGGCGACGTACTCGGGCTCGTCGTCCGGATCCTCGAACTCGGGGCGGGAGTCGAGGCCGATCCGGCGCATGGCGGCCGCCAAGCCGTCGGGTCGGCTCCCGAAGCGCGTGCCGGCGTCCAGCGCGTCGAAGTCGGTGCGAACGTCCCCGTCGACGATATGGGTGAAGCGGTGGTGCGCGAGAACATCGGTGTATACGGTGACCAGTTCGGTCCCCGCCGACAGCGCGGTCACCGCGTTCTCCCCCGGGCCGTCGTGACAGTCGTCCTCGATCGCCAGGGTCCAGCCGCCGAGATCGTGCACGCAGACCAACAACCACGATTGCGGGTGCGACGAACGCTCCTCGAGCGTCATCGACCTCACGGTGCCCGGATCGGCGCCGAAGCGACGCAGGACCTCGTCCGGCTCCAGACTCCGCACCAAGGTGAAGCGGTAATAGACGGGTAATCCGGGTTCGTTGATCCACGCGTACGACTGGTGACCGACACTCATGCGCTCATCCTCCCGGCGGTTCCTCGGCCCGGGCACGGGTGAGCCGGACGGCGAGTGCGCCGAGCCTGCCGGGTCGAGCCGACATCACGCGGCGGGTCAGGAACGGGCCGGCGGACGATCCTTGGGGCCCGCCGGTAGTCGAACCCGCGTCCCCGTGAACCGCAGTGGCCGACCGCGGACGATACTCCGGACCCGGGATCCGTGCGTTCGCGTGTCGAGGTGCCGTGCGGCGTAGCCGGGGCGAGTCTCGACTCGGGAATGGTGCCGAACGCGGTCCGAGTCCGCGTCCGGGGCGGTGGGATGCGGGGATGAGGATCGGTATCCGGCACGCATCAGCGGCACGAAGTGATCCCCGGAATGCCGCACGTCGTCGGTGGCGGGGACTGCCGGGCGCCACGCGACTGTCGGGCGGCGCGTTGCAGTACGGCCACGGCTGGTCGGCGGGCCACTGGAGCGGCCCGCCGATCGAACTGTCGTGTACGGACGGGGACACGGGACACGGGTGCGGCCGGGTTGCCGTGTGCGCGAGTGGGGTCGACTGAGGGATGAGTGCGGGGACGTCGCGAGGCGGCAGTGGGGTGGTGAGACTCTCCTCGGCTCCCGTGTGCCCGAACCGGCGGGGATCTCGGGTCAGTTGCCGAGGTTGAGCGTCCCGGTGTTCCCCAGGGTATTGGTGACGTAGACGTTGGCGAACGCCTTCTCGGTCACTCCGCTCGCTCGTTCGACGTGGGCGCTCATCGTGACGCCCACCGGGACGGTGCTCTCGTCGTTCTTGTAGACGGGTGTCACCTGGTAGAAGACCGCTTCGTCCGTTCCGATACCGGGCGGCTTGCCCTTGATCAGTTTTTGCGCGATCGCCTCGTAGGTGCGCATGCTGGGCGTTCCCGTGTTCAGGCCGGACTGCCAGCAGGGGACGAGGTTGTACCGAGTGGGCGCGTCGTTGCCTCGTCCACCGAGGATGCTTGCGATGAGGTGGCATCGGGACAACCCGGCGGTTTGCCCGTTCTTCGTCTTGAAGTCCTGCGCGTCCTCCCAGCCGGTGATGGGATCGCTGGTTCCTTTTCCCTCGGGGGTCTTCAGGCCCAGGCACGCCGTAGCCCGGGTCGGCCGCAGTCCGGGCCCGCTCGCCTTGTCGATCCGGTTGATCAACGGAACCGCCTCGGTCGTGTTCCTGAACCAACCGCCCTCGTTGCGAAACGAGTCGTCCGGTGCGGGTTTGTTCAGGCAACGGATCTGCGGGCCGGTGTCCGGTACCGAGACCGCCAGTTCGAACCTGTCGGCGTCGATCACCCGTTGGTCGACAAAGCCGTCGGCGAGCTGCGTGTCGGCGAACTGCTTCTCGGCGGGCTTGACATGGGCTTGCACACAGGGTGCGGCGGGGTTCAGGACATGGCCGTCGTTCAGGACGTACGTGTCCCATTCGCCGTCGCCGAGGTTGGGGATCACCTCGGCGCACTGCGCGCCTGCGGCACCGCCCTCTTTCGCCTCGCCGAAGGGGAAGTCACCGCAGGTGTCGGCAGTGACGAGCTCCGGCTGAGCCTTGAAGCCGCCGCACGTGCCGGCGGTGCGGGCGGCCACGCCGTTCGTCGACCGGGTCAGCGGGCTTCCCTTTTTCCCCCAGGCGCCGTCGAGGTTCTTCTGCGCCCAGTCGTAGGCCGAGACTGCGCCGCCGGGGTCCGCGTTCGTCGTTTTCATCGGCACGACGGGCATGACCGAGGGAACGGCACAGCCCGCGCGCGAGGTACCTCCGAGCGCGTCGTCACAGCGGATCCTGCGTGGGTTGTCCCACGAGGCATTCGGGTCGACGGCTGTGGCGCCCGGGGAGGTGACGTACATCTTGTACGAGGTGGTGAACTCCGCGACGGCGCCCGCGGCGGGGGCCGAGGAGTAGGCGACGGTGCCGCCGAGGGACTGGCCGAGCGCCAGGTCGCCGCCGTACCAGGGTGCGGTCTTCGTCGCCGTGCAGCCGGTTCCGCAGGAGGCGCGAAACTTGGCGTTGAGTGTGGTGACGTCGCCGCTCGCGCCGATCATCTTCACCGTGATCTGCTCGTTCCACGTGGTGCCCTTCGCGGGCAGTGACGCACGGGTGGCGATCTCCAGAGTGCCGCGCCCGATCTCCGCGCCGTTGTTGTTGCGCAGGACGTAGAGGACGTCCACCCCGGTCACGCAGTACTCGAAGCGCTCGTACGAATAGACGCCGGGGCCGGCGTTGTCACAGCTGCCGGCTGCGAGGCCCCGCACCTGCGCCGCGGTGCGTGCGGCCGGGGCGGGGCCGACACTCACACACGCCTCGACGGCGCCCGCCCTGCGCTCCTTCGAGCCCGCCTTCGTGGACTCGCAGTGCTCTCCGGCCCCCAGGGGGAAGGAGCTGGTTTCGGTGGCCGGGGTCCGAGCATCGGGCCGGTTCGATGCGGCCACCACTTCGCGGGCCCGCCGTGGCTTCTCGTCGGTGGCCTGCCGTATCGGGGTCATGCCTGTGGTCGCGAGTCCCACCGTCACCGCGATCAGCACGGCGAGTACGGTGGAGCGGGCACGTCGTCTGGCCGCACGTATTCGGGCAGTGCTCCCGGGACGTGACTCATGCATGTTTCGTCGGGTCTCCTTCTTCGTCTGATGAGGGGGCGCACCGGACGCTGGGCGCCCCGGGGCAGCGGACGCCGGCGCCGCTCCCGGTGTCGGCGGGGCCGGTTCCGCTTCGGCTCCGACGTCGTCCTCACCGATCGCACCGGCATCGGCCGGCCCGACCCGGCCGGTGAAGCCCCCTACGTCCGTACCGCCATCGGCGCTCGACCCGGCACCGTCCTCGTCCCGTGGGCCGCGACCGCGCCGACTCCCGGGCGGGGGCGCCCCCGGACGGCGACGGCCGCCCGCTCGGGGCCGGTGGAGGCTTCCGGGCAGGGGGAGTTACCGCGCCACGTGACCGAAGCGGTCGCCGGTGGCAGGGAGGCCGCCCGTGCCGGGCTGGTAGGTGGTGGTCTGGCCGATCGTGCCGCCCGCGGTCGCGTTGCCCATCGGCAGGACGTGGAGCGCACCGTAGTCGGACGGACCGTAGGGCATGCCGACGTACAGTCCGGTGCCGGTGAAGTGCATGTTGTGGCCCAGGTACTGGTTCGTTCCCGGGGTGCCGGGGATGCCGACCATGCCCGCCTGGATCCAGTGGTCGGAGTCGCCGGGCGTGCCGAGGAGCGAGAAGGTCTGGATGGCGCCCGCGTCGGTGGCGGTGTTGATGTCCTCGCCGGGGATGCCGACGGCGATCCGCATGGTGGCCGCGGTGCTCTGTGCTCGCGGTGCGGTGTTCACGACGCCGACCTGGTCGCCGAAGTGGTCGCCGCGTTCGGCGGTACCGGCCACCGCGTCGTCGCCGGTGCCCTGCCAGAAGTTGTTGAGTTGGCTGAAGGCGCCCGTGGCGGTGATGCGGACGGCGACCACGCGGCCGGCCTCGGGTTGGTCGACATTGTTGACGCCCAGACTCTCGCCGGGAGAGCCGATGGCGAGTACCGACTCGGTGGCGGCCGCGGCACCGGCCGGGCGGTAGTCGGCCATGGACAGTGAGGCGCCGAACCTGTCGCCGGCCTCGGAGCCGCCGTCGATGATGTCGGAGTCCTGGTCGATGCCGTGCAGAGGGGTGGGGATGCCGTCGGTGTTCACCTTGTGGTCGAAGATCCACACGGCGCCGGCACCGGCCTGGTCCTTGATGGCCTCGTCGGGGGCGCCGATGGCGAGGTGGTTGCCGTCGGCGGCAACGCTTGTGCCGAAGCCGTCGTTGGCCTCGCTTCCGCCGGGGACGGTCGAACTGTCCTGGGTGATGGAGGTGTTGGTGGTGCCCCGCAGGTAGAAGACCATCCCTGCCTTGGCCAGGTTGCCGGAGCTCTGGCCGGGAACGCCGATCAGCAGGTAAGGCTCGCCCGCGGCGGTTCGGCCGGCGGCGACCGAGTGGCCCATGCGGTCCCCGGTCTGGGAGGCCGCCGCAGCGATGGCCCCGGAGCCGGTGCCCTGTTCCAGGTGCAGGGTTGCGGGTCCCGTCCCGATGCCGTTGCGCGCGCCGTAGAGCACGTCGACCGTGCCTGCGTCGGTAGCGCTGCCGAGGTCTTCGGCGGGGGTGCCGACGACGAGGTCGGTGCAGCCGTCCTCGTTGTGGTCGGCGGTGTCGAACACCTCGCCGAACCAGTCCTCCGGTTCGGCGTTGCCGGGAACCCAGCCGAGGTCCTGAGTGATCTCGGCGGTGCCCTTGCCGCCGCCGTAGACCACCCGAATCAGACCCGCCGCGGCCTTGCCGCCGACGGTCGCCTTGGGGTCGCCGATCGCGATGTCCTCGACGCCGTCGCAGTTGAAGTCGGCGACAGGGACGGCGCTCACCTTCGAGTTCACCCAGGGGGCCAGGTCGTCGACGCGGGTGGCGATTCCGCCGGTGCGGGTTTCGGCCGGATCGGTGTTGTAGCAACCGCCCTGGTAGGAGCGGCTGTTGAGGGCGACCAGCTGGTGGGTGCCGTTCGTCGTGCGGACCACGGGGCCGCCGGTGTCGCCCAGACATACGGCCGCACCGTCCCTGCCGGTGTACGTGGCCGTGGTGGCGGTGGACGCGTTCACCGAGAGCGCACCGGTGTGCAACTGCAGCGGCGCCCACTCGGTGGCCGTCCGCCCGTATCCGGCGAACGTCAGTTCCTCGCCCGTGCCGGGCGTGGTGGAGGCCATGGCGATCGGGGTGACGTTGGCGACGGGTCGGGACAGGCGGCCCAGCACCAGGTCGCGGTCGGTGCGCGGCACCAGTTCCACGATCTCGCGCACGGCGCCCTGACTCGTGGCCGGGTCGGGGCGGCCGATGGTCGCGGTCGTCCTCAGCTGCGGCTTGCCGGCCGGCACGGTGAGGCTCTGTGCGGGGTCGTCGACGAAACAACTGGCCGCGGTGAGTATCCATTCGCTGTCTATCAGGACTCCGGAGCAGCCGCGTGTGGCGCCACCGATGTCCAGGCGCGCGGTGTAGTCGTGAGTGCCTGAGGAGTCGGCGGGGCCGGTGACGGCGTGCGCGGGTACGGCGTTCACCGCGAAGGTGCCCGCCAACATGCCTGCGGCCAACACGGCTCGGAGACCGTGTCCGCGGTGCCGGGCGAAGTCGGTGTGCCGGGTACGAGACATGGCGCGCGGCCTCCTCACTTGCTCGTGCGGATCTCGAGCAGGGCGAACTCACGGCTTTGTGGATCGGCGGATTCGCCCACCGGGGTCCAGGTGTCCTTGCCGACCTCGATGTCCTGGCGGGTGCTGTCCGCGGCGGTGAGGGTGACGTCGGCGGACTGCGCGGCGGCGCCCTTGACCGCGTACACCGAGGGGACCTCGAGGGTCAGCAGGCCGGAATCACCGATGACGCGGAAGCAGAACTGGCCCTTGCCACGGGCCCACACCTCCAGCTGCCCGGTCCCGGCGGCGCAGCCGGTCAGCAGGATGTGCCCGTCACCGCGCTTGAGGAGGATGCCTTTCTCCGTCTTGATCTTGTCCGCGCCCGGGTAGGCGAAGTTCTCCACGGCGTAGCCGGGTTGGTCGTCGGCGACCGCCCCGGTGGACGGCGCGGACGCGGCCGGGGCGGCGGTGGGGGTGGCGAGGGCGAAGAGCGCGGCGGCACCGGCAGCCGCGAGCGCACCGGTGGCGACGATCCGCCGTAGAAATCTCATGGAGAGGTCCTTGGGTGTAGAGAGAGTGAACACCAACCGCCGGGAGCGGGGAGTGCCGAGCCCGCCGGCCCCTGGTGGCATGCGGGATTCGCGTGCGGGAGGCGGGGAAAGAGGCGGTTGCGCTCCCGTGGGAACGCAACCATCCAGGCTTCGGGCCTCAGGCCTCGGGCCTCGGGCCTCAGGCCTCGGGCTTCGGGCTTCGGGCTTCGGGCTTCGGGCTTCGGGCTGTTCAGGCCGCCAGGACGTAGTCCAACTGCTTCTTGGCGAACTTGAAGGGCCTGTATCCCCCGCGTGTGACGGTCGTCAGGGCGAAGCCGCCGAGTGCCCTGCCGAATGCCGAGCTGCGGAAGCCGTATTCCAACCCGGTGAGCCCGGCCCTCACGCCGCTGGCCCCCATCGCGATATTGGAGGCGACCGCCGCCACGGTCCCGGAGACGGGTGCGGTGGGTGGTGCCACGACGGCGACCACGCAGGCTCCGGCGGCGACGACCCCCGCCCCCGTCTCCACCCAGCCGGCCACCTTGATCCAGGTGTCCATGTCCTCCCACCAGTGGTCCTGCTGCCTGACCCGGTCGTTGTCAGGCGTGTCGGAGGGATTGACGTTGTTGTCCCGGTCCTGCTGGGCCTTGCGCTGCGCTTCCAGCGCCCGCCTGCGTTGTTCGTCCTCCCGGGCCTGCAGCCCGATACGGTGGGCGTCCCGGGCGGCGGCCTCCGCCTCAGCGGCACTCTTGCCCGCGCGGAGCTGATCCTGGCGGGCCCGCTCGGCCGAGGCGCGGGCCCGGCGCGCGGAGTTGTCGGCATTCTCGGCGGCTTGCAGAGCACGGTTCGCGGCGTAGTTCGCGGTGCGCGCCGCGGCACGGGCGATCGTGGCGGCGGATCTGGCCTTCTCGGCCGAGGCCTTGGCCTCTGCGGCAGCCTTGTCCGCGATGTCGGCGTTGTTGCGGGCCTCGGCGGCGGAGTCGGCGGCGTTGCGGGCGGATGCCTGAGCGGCGGCGGCCCACCTCGCGGCCTCGGCCGCGGCCTTGCGTGCCTCGGCGGCCACCTTGGAGGCCAGGGCGGCGTCCTGCTGTGCCTCGTGAGCGATGCGGGCGGCTGCCGCGATCGCCCCCTTCACGGCCGCGACATGGGCGTCGGTGTCGAGGTCCAGTTGCGCGGCGAGGTAGCGGACCTTCTCCAGGAACTGCCGGCGCATCCAGGACGGGCCCTCCATGGCGATCTCGCCCAACACCCGCATGTACACCCCGGCGCCGTTGAGCAGGGCGGCGATCTTGACCCGATCGTCCTCCATGAGCAACTCGGGGAACTCGACGTCGAGGAAGTGTTGCAGCGCCTCCGGGGTGTTCTTGTTCAGCGCGTCCTCCGCGCCCTTGCGCACGGCGGGCCCGGGGTCGTCATTGATGATCTTCAAGATGGCGCGTCGATTGTCCTCCTGCGACGCCTTGACACGTCCCGAGGTGTTGAAGTCCCCCACGGCCGTCGAGGTGTCGTCGGTCAACGCCCGCGCGGCCGCCTCGGCGACGGCGGGGCTGCCGACCTGCGCCAGGTAGAGGGCGGTCTCACGGTCGTCCTGGGCCTGTGCCAGGGCCCGGTCGAGATCGATCCAGCCGAGGATGGCATCGTCCGTACCCGCCAGGGCGAACTGCGCGGCCTCCCGAGTCCAGGTTCCGCTCGCCTGCAACAGCCCCACGGCCGCCTTGCGACCCGCGACGGCGGCCGGCGCCAGGTCACCCTCCTTCAACGCCTGCTCGGCTTGGCCGAGGAGGTCCAGGATCTCCTGGTTGATCTGTTGGACCTGGTTGAGCCTGCCCGCGTGGGCCGTCAGCGTCTCCTTCTCGACGCGGGCGAGTTCCCGGGCCTCGGCGATGCCCTCCTGGCGCTCCATCTCCAATTGGGCCGCCTCGGCCTCACGGGCCTTGGCCTCCACCTCGACGGCGTCCGCGACGGCCTTGGTGGCGGTGTCGGCCGCCTTGATCGCCTCGGCCGCGTGTGCGGTGGACTTGTTGGCGAAGTCCCGGGCCTGGCCGGCGTACTTCACCGCCTCCTCGGCCGCGTCCGCGGCCTTGTCGGCGTGCACGGCGGCCGAGTTGGCGGCGCTACGCGCGGACTGCGCCGCACCGGCGGCGGCCTCCGACAGCGCGTCGGCCCTCGATGCGGCCGCGCCGGCCTGGCGTGCCGCGGAGGAGGCGATGTCCGCCTGACGGCGCGCCTGTTCGGCCGCACGGCGAGCCTCGCCCGAAGCGGCGCCGGCCTCGGCGGCGGCAGCAGCCGAGGCATCCGCCGCACCGGCGGCCCCGGCGGCGGCAGCGGCAGCCTGCTTGCCTGCGGCCTTGGCCCGTCCGACCTCTCGAAGGACCTTGTCCAGCCCCGCCACCATCTCGCGGGCCCTGGCCGCGGCGTTGCGCGCGGCGACCGCCGCGTTCTTCGCCGTCTCCGCCGTGTTGGCGTCCTTCGAAGCGTCGATCGCCGCCTTGTACGCCCGCGACGCCGCGGAAGCCGCCGCCGACGCGGCATGCTGGGCGGCCGTGGCCGCCCGTGACGCCAGCCGCGACGCCTCCGTCGCCACCTGGGACGCGCGCACCGCGGTCCGCGCCGCGTCCGCCGCGCCCTGTGCCGACGAGATCGCGCGCCGGGCCGCGGCCGCCGACTTGCGCACGTCCTGCTGGGCCGCCCTGGCCTCCTCCGCGGCCTTCTCGGCGGCCTCCTTGGCCTTGCCGGCCGCGGTGATCGCCTGCTCGGAAGCGGTGACGGCCATGTCCGTCTGGGACTGGGCGGTGCGTCCCGCCCGGGCCACGACCGCGACCAACTCCTCGATCCTGGACGCCTCCTGGTCCCGGGCGTGGGCGATGTTCCGGCCCACCTCCAGGAACCACTCGACATCGTCATCACTGCCGCCGAGCGCGCGCGAGGCGTACTTGCGCGCCTCGGGTCCGGCCGTGGCCATGTACTTGGTGACCTCGACGCGCATGTCCTCGGCGCGGGCCGAGAACTGGCCCTCGGTCAGGAACGTGTGCAGTGTGGCGGGTGTGCCGTCGTTCAACGCCGCCTGCGCGGACCGGGTCAGGGCCTGACCGCCCTCGTTCATGACCGTGGCGGCGGCCACCCGGTAGTCCTCCAGCACGGACGCCCTGAAGCCGTTCGCGACGAACGCCGCGATCGCCGTGTCACCGGCGTTCAAGGCCGCGACCGCGTCGCGCTGCATGCCCTTTCCGGCCCCGGCCAGGAACGCCATGATCGCGACCCGGTCGTCCTCCGCCCCCACCTTCGGCAGCGTCTCGGACAGGAACAGCGCGACCTCGGTATCGCTGCCGGCCAGCGCGTGACCGGCCGCCGCTTTCGTCGCCCTGCCCCCCGTCATCCACGCCTCGACCACCTTGGCCCGCTCGGTGTCGGGCAGACCGAGACCGTCCCCTGTCTCCACATCGCCGCCCTCGGCGGCCCGGGCCCGGGAGAGACCCGTCATCGGCAGCGCCGCCGCCGCCATGCCAGTCGCCACGGCGGCTATCACTCGGCGCCGGCTCCAGAACGTCGTAGGCTCCATGAAATACCTCTCTGCCGGCCTGGGAACGAAGAAGAAACAGCCGGGAAAGCCGCCTCCACAAGGGAGCACGACTTTCCCTGGAGCAAAATCTCGAACGTCGGCGCACGTCGCACAGAACGAGAACCGTCCGGCCCGAGACGGGGCAACGTCGACAACTGCCCCCGGCCGGAGCCGGACCGTCGTGTGCGGGCTACTCGAGCAAACGCAAGCAAGGGCCACACGCGGCGGTGAGTCCTGCCTGCTTCCGGCGCCGCCTTGGTGCCCCAACCACGGTCGGCGCCACCGGCGCCGCATGTGTGCCCTTTCCATGCGCCGCGGCACCTGTTCCTGTCCGCACTTGCCCACCGCCGCGGCCCCCTCGGCGAGGATCCGCACAGGAGCGCCCCGGCCGTGCCGGGCGTACCGTCTCACCTGCGCCCTGATCAGATGGCTCATCCGTGCCCCCCGTGGCAATGCGGCGTGCGCGTGTGCTCCTGCGTGACGCGTGTCGATTCTTGCCGTCGACGAGGAAGCCCGCATTGGCACACAGCGACCATGTCTTGGCACTGGGCGCACAGCCGTCCCGCGACTTCCGGGCCTGGATCATTGATTCGACCGGCCCCGAGACCGCTGGGCCTCCGACCCGGATCGGCTGGTGCCGCACCTGACCTGCGCGGGTCTGCCGCTCCCCGACGGGACGCAACCCAATCCGGGCATCGACGAATTCGCCCGCATCCCGTAGCCGGGCCCGTGGAGGAGTGATCGCCTTTCCGGCCGTCTCCCGAGGTCGCGCCCCGCCCCATGCCGTCCGATGGCCTTCCGCGCAGCGCGGGCGTTGCCACGGTGTCGGTGCATGGAGTTGCCCCCGTCCACCCGCGACCGGCCCATTGGGCGACTTCGAACCGCACCGGGCAGTGACATGGAGTCCTTCTGCACCGACTCCGCGCCGATCCCAGCCGCCGTCCGGGTCACCGACCCGACACTTCCCGTCGCCAACTGACGCCAGACGGTGGCGACTTCATCATGGGGATCTCGAACTACGCACCACACGCGCCCGATCGGCGACCGCTCACCTCCCCCGGATCAGCGCTTGCGCTTCCTGAGGTAGTGCGGGATCAGAAAAACGCGATAAGCACCTATACCGCCACGAACGCGTACGGGAACCAATTCGGCCCGTCCGGACGACCACCCGTCAACAAGCCACCCTGAGCGGCGAATATCGCTCCATCCAAACCCATGATCAACGGCCTCCTTCCCGAAGTCTCCCGCCGGACCGACACGCGAACGGCCCGGCAGGGTGGCCCCATTGGCCCGAACGGCGCCTACCCGGCTCTCGCCGAAACGCGCCCCCGCGCAGCGCACCGACTCCCGGAGCGTGGCTTGTGGCATCGGCAAGCGTTCCGGCCGATCCCACCCTCTGTGCGGCAGAGGTGAGCGAGACGCACGGATGGGCGCACGGGGACTGAGAGTCGCACCTCGGTTCTCGGCGGTGGCGCCGGCGGCGAACTTCATGGGATGACGAGCCAGTTCGCCGGGTTCAGGATGGGTCGAAGGTGTAGGCCTGCGACGTGTCGAAGGCGCGATCGGCAGTCGACTCGCCGACAGAGAGCGGTTGTTGGTACTGCACGATGGAGGAAACGCCGCGTCGATGCCCGTCATGGTGGTGTCGGGGAAGTCGCGTCCGAGGTCCCGAATCTGCCACAGGGCTTCGTTCGCGGGTTCGCCGATGGCATGTACGAACGGCACGAGGCCGTGTCTACTGCGGCGTTCGACGAATGCCGTGGACGAGCGCCGAGCCGACGACTACGCCCTGGAGCGGGCGTGGACGCTGATGTCGCGCAGGTCGAGCTCGCCGGCGCAGCGGTCGATCAGGCGGACAGCGCCGGGGCGCCCCGAAAGCCGGCCGTGGAGGCGATGCCGACGATGGATCCGCCACCAGCCTCGGTCGTCATGCCGATCGGCCGCACACTGTGCGCCGGTTCGTTGAGACCGCCGAACCGGGACACGGCGGTCTTGAGGCCCTTCTGCCGGTCGGCTTCGGAGGTCACGCCGAGCTGGACGTAGCGGGCGTCGTCGCCGAGCGTCCAGCCCTGTTCGTCAAGCAGGTCGCCGAGGGCGACGAAGTGGCGGACATGGGATCGCCGTGGAAGTCGTCGCCGACCTCGCGCCGCCGCCGATCGCCGGTCGACGCCTCGAAACGTGCGGCCGGGTTGCTCGACGCGGGCACCGGCGGAGGCGTCGACTGCGACGTGGGCGCGCCCCGCTGCGACTCCTGCCGACCCGACCCGACCCGGCGCGGCGCGGGCGGCGCCCTGGCGGTCAGCTGCCATCGATCAAACGGGTGGCGAGGTTCGGGTCGAAGGTGCCGGCCGCGACACCTGGGGCGATACCGCACGGGCCATCGGAGTCACCCGGCACCTTGATCCACAGTTCGTACTCGGCCCCGCCGGTCCCCGCCCGGGACGGTTTGCCGAGCTTGCTGCCGGCCGGGTTGCACCACACACCGTTGGCACGGCCGTTGCCGTTGCGACTGGTGTCGATCAGGTAATTGGCGGTTCGTGCCCCGCCGTTCGGCAGCGCGGCGCGGACCTTCTCGGCGTAACCGGCCGAGTCCGCCGTGGTCTTGTGGTTCGAGACGTTGACCGCGAATCCGCGCACATTGGCCACTCCGGCCCTGGCCAGCCGCGAGGCCATGGCGGTGGGTTCGATCCAACCCGCGTTGCCGCCGTCGAGGTAGACCTTGGCGTTGGGTGCCTTGGCCTTGAACTGCTCGGTGGCGTAGCGCAACAGGGCGAAGCGAGCATCGCGTCCCTGAGTCGACATGCAGTCGACGTTGGCGACGGCGTCGGGTTCGATCACCACGATCGCCGAGCGGTCGCCGACCGCGCCGGCGAAGTCGGAGATCCAACGGCGGTAGGCGTCCGAACCGGCGGCGCCGCCGGCGGACGCGCCGCCGCAGTCCCGGTCCGGGATGTTGTAAGGCACCAGGATCGGCGTGCTCCGCGTGGCGGCGGCAGCGTCGACGTACGTACGCACCGCCGTGCCGATGTCCCCGCTCCAGGCGCCGAACCAGCGTCCTCCGGCCTGCGAGGCGATCGCGGTACGAATCTTCGCCGCACGCGGGTCGGAGCCGTGCTCCCGTACCCACGCCGCCGCGTTGTTCATCGGGTCGGTGTAGAACTTCTCGCCCGGACTCGCCGGAGGGACCTTGATGGCGGGCGAGGACGTCGTCGCGCCGGCCGGCGGGGAAGCGGAGGACGGTCGGGCAACGGGGGTGTCGGCCGGCTTCGCACCGGGGCGGGAAGAGGCCGAGGGTTTCGCGGGCACTCCGGGGATCGGCGAACCGGTCGGCCGCAGCGACACGTTGTCCACGGTCGCCTGGAACCCCTTGGCGCGCCCCCCGAATTGGAAGGTGACCTGGGTCGCGTCGATGCCGGGCATGGCCAGGAAGCGCAGCGTATGCCCGGCGGTGTTCTCGGCGAACGTGACGGTTCGGTCCAAGACGGTCCTGTAGGGCGGGAGATGCGACTGGACGGTGATCCGAACCTTGGCGGTCACGGTCGCCGAGGCGTCGAAGGAAAGCGTGTACACGGCGAGATTCGTCAGATGCAGACCACCTTGCCCGAGCATCGAATCCCAGGGCGCGCTGGTGCGGTCGGGCACCGTGATTCGCGCCCGCCCCTCCACGGTCTCGGCCGTGGTCGCACCGGTGGTCCACCAATAGTCGGGTTCCGGCTCGAAGGCCCCGTTGGTGACGAGATCCTCCTTGCCGGCCGCGGGCGTGGCCTGCCCGACGCCCGCCAGGCCCACGACACAAGTCATCGCCAAGATTGTCGCCGGCATCGTGCGCCGAGCATGCATTGTGTCCTCCGTGAGCCCGAGCGAACGGTTGGCTTGCCGAAAAGCTAGGACCTCGCCCACGGCATCGCTATCCACCGAACGCGAATCGAGGAACCGGTGCGGGGTCGGGAAGCGGGAATCGACGGGCGGGCGCCTCGCGTTCCGGTTGATGGGGCCCGGGTGGTGTATGCGGTTCGCCGCCGATCGACCGGAGCGTCTGTCCGACGAACCCCGGTTCGGCACTCCCGCCGGGCGGGTACGGGTGGGCCGAGTTCCTCACCGAAGCCGACTGGCGCGGACCGATCCGCGACGAACATGCCCTGATGGGCTGCTCGTTCCGGAGCGGCCTGCGCGTTGCGTACCCAACGGGTTTATGGCGTGGTGCTGGGACCATGCCGCCCTTGGTCGTCGCTTGGCGTGGTTGTGGACGGTGGCCGTTCGGGGCGCCGCTGACGCCGAGCCTGTTCGGGGACCTGTCGGTAGGCGGCTGTGTCGAGGTGGTACCGGCGATCGTGCTGATCCGCCCGGCTTCGCCGCTGGTGTCGTTGGTCGGTACCCCAGTGGTGATTCGGCGCGTCCGTGTCGCCGGTCCGGCCGCGCCGGCCGGGAGGCCGCCGGGGTTCGCCTCGCGGGCGGCAGCACGCCCGGAGTTCGGGGTATGTCGACGGCGCCCCGGGCGTTGCGGGGATGGCGCGGGGTTCAGTGGTGGGTGATCCACCACACGAGCCGCGTGCCGGCGGCGGTGCCCACGCCGGTGGCCACGCCACGCGCTGCGGTCGCGGTCGCGGTCGCGGTCGCGGTCGCGGTCAGGAAACGTACGGCCCGAACCAAGCGTGCCCACGCGGTCATCGCGGCGGACGGGCCCGCCGGGTGATCGGGGGCGTCGAGGGCGTCGAGGGCGATGGTGGTCGTGCGTGCCTCCCGAGGCTTGACGTCTCCGGGTGACAGGTGTCTGCCATGAGCCTCTGGAACACGCTCAAGACATGTCAGCGCCCGATTGCCGCTGTCGCTCTGCGTAAGGGAGCGGCGGCCTGCAGCGCGCCAACGAATCCCTGCCTCTGGAAAGCCGTCGATGTCGCCGTCCAGCGCAGCCCTGAGTTCGCCGGCTTCGCGGCCGGTGCGGACGTCTTTGACTGCTTCGCCAGGAAATAGGACGTAAGAACGGTTGGAGTCGTCGCCGCTCCGGAAACCGTCACTGTCGTCATCAAGAACGTGTGCGTTGGCCCATCCCGCTTGATGACCGTGCCGAAGCAGCTTTGCCCGGAGGACTTCCATGGCACCGGCCTTGTTCCGCCCTTGGGTGCGTTCGTTCTGACAAATTACGACAATGCCGGTCGGAATGTGTGTGATCCGGACCGCCGAGTCGGGAGGGATACCGAAACAACGGGCGCCCGAGGAACGGGAGACATCGACGCGCAGTTCGGACGCGTCGAATTCGACGTGATCAGTTTTCTCGGCGACCGGTAGCACCTCGACACTCGCCAAGGAGATCGAGTAGCGGCCCTGGCTGTCGAACGGCGACCTGTGCACCAGCCGGTGCGCTGCCTGCCTTGCTCCGTGGAAAGCGAGCCGTACGCGTAAGGCGCCTTCACGACGAAGGTGGTCGACCGGACGCCGACCGTTTCCGCGTACGAGGTCTCGTATACCTCGGTCGATTGGCCATGGCGCTCCGCCCGGCGCAGATACATGCGCTGGAGCAGCCGCTCCGCGAAGTCGAAGGCGTCGGTGCCTCCGGCCTCCGCGCGGATGTCGACCAGCGCCTCGCGCTCGTCGTACTCGCCGGAGAGGAGAGTGCGGACTTCCATCTCGTCGAGGGCCTCGCGGACGGCCGTGAGCTCCGTCTCGGCCTCGACCCGGATGTCCGGGTCGTCCATCTCCTCGGCCGGCTCGAACAGGATCGCCAGGTCGTCGATCCGGCCGCGCGGGGCCTCCGCCTTGCGGACCTCGGCCCGGAGGCGGGAAAGCTTGCACGTGATCTTCTGCGCCGGACTTCTTCAGGGGCAAGTAACCAGGTGCGATGCCCTCTTCGAACGATCCTGCGGCGATTTACCGATGAAGGAGTGAGGGCCTTCCGGATTCGGTAGGATGGTGAAACTCCCACTCGACGACCGGAAGGCCCTGTTGCCCATTGGGGGTCGGTGTCAGGCCTTGGCCTTGACTGCGCTTTCACTCCAAGCCATGGGGCCGCAATCCGAACGGTCGGAAAGCCACCGGCATGCCCGGAACTGGACGGTCGCGCCCTCGGGGATCTCGCTGCGGCCGATGGCGACCATGGTATTGGCACCGCCCCAGTGAACCATCGTGATGGTGTTGGAATTGTTGACTCGATACTGGACGGCCACCCCCCAGCCGTCGGCGGCCAGGTCGTGGATGTAGAACACGTCACCGTTGTGCTGGAAATAGACCTTCGCGGCCTTGGCACCGGTGTAGGAGTTGTAGCCGTAGTCCGTGGCATTCGTGCCGGCGTTCGCGACACTGGCAGTGGCGACCATGCCCACCGACATCGCCACGGCACCGAGACCGACCGTCAGTTTGCGCGCGTGCTTCATCGTGTCCGTCCTCCGCGTACTCGGGAACGGCCCCGACAACAGCGAGCCGTCGTAGCGATATTCGCAGCCTACGAACAGCAGGACTATCCGGCGGGTTGCCGGCGAGCCGCGCCATCGGGATAGCGTCGGCGTCGAGTGTGTATTTCCTGACAGCCGACTCACCACGTGTAGATATCTCGGGGTCAGAGCGGGTGCGGTCGGGAGAACGCGTTCGCGTCGATCACCTGCCGGTGATCACGCCACCGCCCACCCCGCCGGCGTCCGGTCCGACAGCAACGGCAGGTGACCTCGGTATGAGTCGTCCGGGTCCGAAGATTCCGCCGTTGTCGGTGACCGATGCCCAGCGGGCCGTGCTGGAGGGCTGGTTGCGTCATCGCACGACGGCCCAAGCGTTGGCTCAGCGGTCGCGGATCGTGCTGGAGTGCGCCGAGGGGCACTCGGTCATGGAGGTGTCACGCCGGTTGGGCATTGCTCCGGACACGGTCCGCACGCGGCGGCGGTTTCCGGAACACGGCCTGGACCGGTTGGGGAACGAGCCGAGGCCGGGTGTCCCACGGAAGATCACCGACGCGGATGTCGAACCGGTGATCGTCAAGACTCTGGAGGAGACGCCGAAGAACGCGACACACTGGTCGACCAGGTCGATGGCCGCGGCGACCGGGATGTCACAGTCGACGGTCTCCGGGATCCGGCGGGCCTTCGCGCTCGCGCCACACCGATCCCAGACGTTCAAGTTGTCCACGGATCCGCTGTTCATCGACAAGGTCCGCGACGTCGTCGGCCTCTACCTCGACCCGCCGGAGAAGGCCCTGCTCCTCTGCGTTGACGAGAAGTCGCAGATCCAGGCCCTGGACCGGTCCCAGCCGGTCCTGCCGATGATGCCGGGCGTTCCCGAACGCCGCAGCCACGACTACATCCGCGCCGGTACCACCACGCTCTTCGCCGCTCTGGAGGTCGCGACCGGCAAGGTCATCGGCTCACTCCACCGCCGCCACCGCGCCGCCGAGTTCAGGAAGTTCCCGACCAAGCTCGACAAGGAGGTCCCCGCCGGTCTACAGGTCCATCTGATCCTCGACAACCATGCGACCCACAAGACACCGGACATCAAGAAGTCGCTGCCGGCACACCCGCGGTTCCACCTGCACTTCACACCCACCAGCGCGTCCTGGCTGAACTTGGTGGAGCGGTGGTTCGCCGAGCTCACCCGCAAGAAGCTCAAGCGCGGAGTCCACCGCTCCGTCCAATCCCTCGAACGAAACATCCGGTCCTGGCTCACTGCCTGGAACGAACAGCCCCGGCCCTTCGCCTGGACGAAGACCGCCGACGACATCCTCGACAAAGTCGCCGCCTCCTGCCACCGAATCTCTGACTCAGGTCACTGGCTCCGAGCCCACTGTTCGTTAGTCGACGACACACACCAACCACGGGCCCGCGTGCACGCGGGCCTGCTGCTCCACGTCGAGACGGGTGCGCGGGGGTGGCGGCAAGGGCCTTCGAGCGGCCACGCCGCAAACGCCTGGCTCGTCGGAACGATCCGCCGTCGGGATCGAAAAAGGGGAGGCGGCGTAGGGCGACCGTGCAGGATCCGGTGATGGCGAACCGTCGCGTGTATGTGGACCTGAACCAGGTCACCGAGGCACACATCCCGGTGACCACGGAGTTCGGCCCCGGCATCCTGGTCTGGTCCAACTCCGACTGAACTCGCCACCGGAGAAGGAGGAACAGCCCCGATGGGACCGTGTCCCCGGCACGCGACCACCCCGGCGAGGGTCGGCGCCCGCCGCCGGCATCCGCGGCACGGGTATGTCGGTGTCGTTGGGGGTGATCGTTCGCATGACCGACACCCCGGCGCCGGCCGCCGCACGCGATCGGGCACGACCAGGTCGACATCGAGGGCATCGGCGGTCGTCTCGTCACCCGACTCGTCGACACCGGGGCCGTCGCGGACGTGGTCGACCTGTTGCCGCTCCAGGTCGCCGGGACCCGCTCCGACCCCGCGCACATCGCCGGACTGATCGAACTGGTCGGCCTCGGCGGTTTCGCCGCGGCCCGACCCGCGCACCTGTCCGGCGGCATGCAGCAGCGTGTCTCGATCGCCCGGGCCCTGGTCTCCGATCCCGACGTCCTGCTGTTGGACGAACCCTTCGGCGCGCTCGACGACATGACGCGGCGGCGACTGAATCCGGAACTGCAACGCATCTGGACCGAACGCGGGATGACCACGGTGTTGGTCACGCACGGCATCGACGAAGTCGTGCTGCTCGCCGACCGCATCGTCGTGATGAGCGCGCGTCCCGGGCGCATCAGGGCCACGATCGACGTCGACCCGCCTCGACCGCGTGACGCGCGGACCCAGCGCTCCGCCCGGTTCCGTGAACTCTGCGATCAGGTGAGCGCTCTGCTCTTTCATGGAGGTGACCCGGAATGACGGTATCGGTGGATGTGCGCCGGATCCTGGTACCGGCGGTGTCCGGCCTGCTGTGCCTGGGCCTGTGGACGCTGCTCGCGCGGACCGTGGTCGAGGCGGACGCTCTGGTGTCGACCCCGCTCGCCGTGGTCTCCGAAGTGTGGGACGAGTGGGACTCCATCGGCCCGCACGCGGGAGCCACCGCGCGCGCCGCGATCGTGGGCTTCCTGATCGGCAACGGCCTGGCGATCCTCGCGGGTTCGATCGCCGTACTCGTCCCCGGCCTCGAACCCGTCCTGGCCCGGCTCGGGTTGGCCATCTACTGCATGCCGATGACGGCCGTCGCCCCGATCCTGCAGATCGTCTTCGTCGGCCGTGCGCCGCTGGTGGTCATGACTGCTCTGTTCGTCTTCTTCACGACCTACGTCGCCACCGTGGTCGGGCTGCGCCGAGCCGACGACGCCGCCCTGGCCGTCGTACACGTGGCGGGCGGGGGGCGCCTGGCACAACTGGTGCGGGTGCGCATCACCTCCGCGCTACCC
Organism: Embleya hyalina; assembly: GCF_003967355.1. Taxonomy (GTDB): domain Bacteria; phylum Actinomycetota; class Actinomycetes; order Streptomycetales; family Streptomycetaceae; genus Embleya; species Embleya hyalina. The sequence continues at coordinate 51,879 of NZ_BIFH01000060.1, forward strand.
GGCATCACGGCCGGCCTTGCGGTCGCCGCGCCCGCCGCGGTCGTGGGCACCATGCTCGGCGAGTACATGGGAAGCAGCACGGGCCTGGGCGTGGCGATGGTGCAGGCCCGGTCCGCCCTGCAGGTCGAGCGCACCTGGGCACTGGGCGCGACCGCCGCCGCGCTCACCCTGATCGGCTACGTCGGTGTACGCCTTCTGGGGCGACTCGCCACCCCGTGGGCCCGCGACGGCGCGCACCTGGCCGTCGGTCCGGCACCGGTCACCGTCGCCGGCTCGTGGCGCCGGGTCGCGGCCGCCGCGGGCACGGTCGCGGCGACCGTCGCGGTCGCGCTCGGCGGCTGGCACCTGTTCGTGCGGGCACTCGGTCTCGACCCCTACTTCGCGAAGACCCCGGCGGACGTGGCACGCCTTTTCACCCAGGGCCCGGACGTACACACCCACTGGTCCGACCTGGCCGACGCCTTCGAGACCACGGCCGGACACGCCCTCGTCGGTCTCGCCGCCGGTTTCGCCGCAGCCATCCTCCTGGCCGTCGCCGTCGCGCTGTCGCCCGCGCTCGACCGGCTGCTCGCGCCGTACCTCATCGTCCTCGCCGCCATCCCGATCGCCGCGATGGTCCCCGTCATCGCCCTGGTGCTGGGCCGCGGCCAGACCTCGGTCGCCGTCGTGGTCGCCCTGCTCACCTTCCTGCCCACCTTCGTCAACGCCTCACTGGGCCTGGACGCGGCGCCCAGTCAGGCACGGGAATTGATCCACGTCAACGGCGGCTCCCGCCTCCACGTGCTCGCGCTCGTCCAACTCCGGTACAGCGTGCCGTGGTTGTTCGCTGCGGCGCGCATCGCCGCCCCCGGCGCGATCGGTGGGGCACTGGTCGCCGAATGGCTCATCACCGGTGACGTCCTGGCCGCGCTGTTGCAACGCAGCCGCAACATGGGCGACTTCACGGCCATCTGGGCCTACGGCGTCGCGGCAGTCGTCGTGTCACTGCTCGTCTACGCCGTGGTCACCGCATTGGAGACCCTCGCGTTGCACCCCGAGCAAGCCTGATGACCGCGACGACTCCGACACCACCGGCCGACCGCCACCGCCGGACGTAGTGGTCGTCGGCTCCCCCAACCCCGCCTTCACCCTCCACACGGTGGCGGTTGCGGGGTGTCGGTCGGTGTCGGGTGCGTCCGAGCGGGACGGGGTCCGGTGTTGCCGACGCGGTCATCGGGCTTCGTCGAGGCCGCGAACCTCGGGACGTTTCCCGGGTGGGTGAACCGCATGTTTCGTCGTACGACGAGTCGCCGGCGGTCCGGGCCCCTTACGAGTCGAGGGCGCTGGGCAGGCGCGGGGGGCAGCCCCTGGTGTACGAGGCGTTGTACTCGAAGTGCCACACCTCGTTGTCGTACAGTCGGCACCAGCCGTACTCGCTACCCTTGGCCTGGAGCCAGGCCTGGGCGTCGGCCGGGTAGATGTCCACCGCGACGCCCTGGACGTGCATCGACTTCTCCGGCGGCAGCACCCAGTGCAGCGCCGCCTCACGGGAGCCGACCTCGGCGATCTTGTCGTCCAGGAGCTTCTGCTGGTGTCTCCAGCCGCGTTTGCCGGAGTTCAGCTTCAGCTTGATGCCCTCGGCCGCCATCGCCTGGTCGATTCGCTTCCACGCGGCGTAGGCGGCCGGCGTGAGCGCCTTGGGGTTCTTGGGCGAGTCCACGTCGTTGGCCGGCGGCTTCCCCGCCGCAGGCGCGGTGGAGGCCGTGGGCGTGGGGGCAGGCTCCGCGCCGACCGCCGTATCGGCCCGATCGTTCTTGCCATCATCTCGCAGGAACAGGGTCGCCCCGATCCCGGCCCCGCCGAGCACCAGTACACCGGCCAGACCCCACACGATCGGCGTGCGCAGGCGGCGCCGGCGCGGTCCCCGACCGTTCGCGCGTCGGCGTTCGGCGGGCTCGGCCGGGGTCTCCGGCGCGAACGCGGGCCTCAAAGTCGGCGCGGGCGACTGGTCACGCAGGTACCAGTCGGCGGGAATCGGCTTGGTCGCGGCGGTGAACGGGCCGGGCGCGCCCACCGTTTCGGCTTTGTCGGGCGGGTCGCCTTCGCCGAGCCGCGCATCACTGCCCGTTGCGTCTTCCACCGGTGAACCCTCCTCGTGGGGAGCCGGGAGCCTTTCCCGGTTCACCGTCCGCACTCGCCCGCACGCCTCGAAGCCGATGTGGGAAAACCCACCGCAACCGACACCGGCCGGCCTGCGTTCCCCCCGAAACACAGGGCCGACACGTTCGACGTTCTCGTCGACAACCGCCCGCGAACTGCTGCCGGGGCGCCGGCAACCCGTCGCCGAACGCCGGATCCGCATCGACCACCGCACCCCGACCGCCACCGGCTCGTCGCACGGCGCCTCGGGCGTTGCGAAGTGGCCCGTGATCGACGTCGGTTCATAGCACGGGCACGGCGGTACAACCAGCTACTTTCGTAGCCCCGTCGTGCAACCTTGGTGACTTCCCGTGTGGGCCCGGTCGTTGCAATCGTGTAATCGTTCGTACGCACCGCGTATGAGAGCCCCGCACGGACACTCGTCAACCCGAAGAACTTGGAGGCGCGTCCATGTCGATGCCTCGCCGGCACGCACGCGTGGCGATACCCCGGCGCCGCACGAGGTGGACATCGGCGAACGAGCCCACCATGGGAGGCATCGATGTGATTGAGGAAACCGATCTCGGGCCGTGGCACCCGAGGCGCCGGCGTCGCCCTTCGGCACCACACGCGTGTTGTCGATGTACAGGCACAACGGCACCGTCGTGCGGGTACTTCGGACCGACGTGCACGCGGGGATGCGGCCGTCGGCGGCGAGCACGTGGGCCGAGGCCACCTGGTACCCCCAAATGTGCGGAGAGGCACTCGGGTCGGGGAAAGGCGTTGCTCGGGCGTGGGAGCGGATGTGCACCCAGCACGATTTCCCATTTCGTCTCCCCGGTCCGCAACGACGCCTTGGCCGGCACCGACTCGCGTCGGAACAGCCATTTGTGCCGGACCGCCTGCGGCGCCTCACGGCGCCTCCGAACTTGTTTCTCGAGTGTGCCGTGAGGACTGAGGGCGAGTTTGGGTCGGCAGGACCGACTTAATACGGTGCCGCGCAGACGGTGAAAGTTCCGGCGGCACTTCGATGTCGCTTTTCGGGACATGAGACGAACCGCGCGGCGAGTTGCGTCGGGCTTGTCGAAACAATCGGACGACATCAAAGTCGGGGCGATTATCCGGCGCCGGAACGAACCCGGCGGAGTTTCCGGAATTTTGGGTGGGTGGTATTCGGAAAGAAGCCGGTGCACCCATGGTCGTCGAGATCTCATGTAAAGAAAAAGTGTCATCGCTTCCTTCTTTCCCTTATGCATACGCACTCGGGGAAAGGAATTAGCGGTGACACTTTTCTTGCCGTTGCGCCGATTTCTTCCGCCGCGGAGCGCTCCACTCGGCCGGGGCTGATCATCCACGACTCGTCGGGGACGACGAACAGGTCGATGGTCGGAGGACCGCGGCGCGGCTTCACATGTGGCAGATCGCGGGGATGCACCCTGGGCGGCCACGACGCGATGGTGCCCTGTCCGCTCGTGTGAGCAGGCAAGGCACCACTGTTGCGGGACAAGACCTCGGCAGGGGCGGGTCAGCAACCGCCACGCGAAACCGGGTGGATGCGCTACGTGTGCGATGGCCTTTTCTGATTCTGCCGCGATTTCCGTGAAATCCGGAATGTTGATCTTCCCGGTTCCCGATCATGCGGTGTTTCCATATCCGAGTCGACCGCCATTCTTGGCCCTCGCGATACGCCTGCCGGATCCGGCCCCGCCCGCCGTGGCAGATCGCGCGGGCAGGTGGTCGCGCGATTCCTACGCGGTGGGTCGGCGGTTCACCCAGGCGCCGGTAGGTGTCGACCATCGGGTCGACCCTTGGTCGACCCGAACGCCGTGTCCGAGTAGGAGGCGTGGTCGGTCGCGATCATCTCGGGACGGACCCCGCCATCGAGGTTCAGGAGGGTGTCCGGGGTGTAGGGGGCTGTCACGCGCGGCGCCGCGCACGAGCATCGCGCGGCGGTGGCGATGGAAGGTGGGCGAGGACCCTGCCCTCGTCGCCCCGGTCGACCTGGGCCCGGGCGTCGGGGATCACCTCGAACCGGCAATGCGGTCCGGTCGGTTCCTTTGGTGTGACGGAACTCCTCGGCGATGTCCGGCCGTGCGCCCGGGGCGGCCACACCGCCGCAGCCCTGCGGGACCCGCGCCGAGGACGTGACGATGCCGGCCGGGGTCGGAAATCCCGCAGCGACGCTGCGGCTTCGCGCCGGGCGGTTCGCGGCTCGGCGGATGTCGGACCGGTAGACGGGAGCATCGGGGTCGGGGCTTTGCCGCTCGTCGGCGGAGCGTCCCGCCAGGACGAACACGGCGGCCACCGCAGTGAGGGCAACCCCTCATGGTTCGTCCAGGCGGAGCGGCCGGTCGCGGTGTGCTCGATGGTGCTCCATGGCGTGCTCGACCTGCTCGCGGGTGACTTCCTTGTGGATGCCCTGACGGTTTGCGTCGGTGAGGTCGATCACGACGCCGGTCCAGTCGTCGGCGGGTTCCTCCGGAACGTGTCCCAGCAGGTACGTGGAGTTGCCCAGCAGGTCCTCGGTCAGTCGCACGCCGGTCAGCTGCTCAGCGAGTGCGAGGACTGCGGCTTTTCTGTCGTACGTGTCGACGTCGGATTCCTCGCCCAAGTCGAACCCGGCCTCGTGCATCAGTGGCACCAGGTCGTCGGGGGCGCTGCCGTGGCGGACCGTGGGCCACTCGAAACCGGCCCGCAGTTCACCGTCTTCGTACCATTCGAACATGTGGATGGGCTTTCCTCCGTTACTGGAGTGCATGACGGCACGCGACCCCGCCGACAGGGTCTCCAGGAATCCCGGCCGCATGCCGATGCCTCCGTCGAAGTGCAGGACGAGGGTCCAGTCCCCGTCCCCGCCCGGCACCGCGCATACGCCGGCGAGGAAGGACTCGTCCCACTCGTCGGATCCGGCGACGAGTTCGTCCTGCCGCTCGAAGAGTTCCTCGGCGCCCCGGCACCCGCCGCGCGGCTCGGCCCCCATCACCCGCAGCACCTCCTCGGGTGGGACACCCCTCACCAGCGTCAGGCTGTATCCGACTTCGATCCCCGAGGGGAACACGAAGGAGGAACGTATCCAGCCGTAGTCGGCCGCAGTCGCTGAACCCATGCGCACACCTTCCCAGCGACCACCGACCCCAGGGAGCCGACTCCGCCGAGAATGGCCCGCCGGCCGTCGTCGACCGTGGTGGTCCAGGTACCCACGGCGAACCGGACGCCGATGATGAGGGCCTCGTGGGGGCGGCCGGGGTCCAGTTCGCGACGGGGCATTGCTTCGGGTCGTCCTTCCGGCGCACGCCGCCCTGGTCCTGCGTGCTGGTGTAGTTCGCCACCGTCGCCGGATCGGCGGATATGTGCCGTCCGATGCGTCGCTAGATTGCGGTGAATCCGCCGTCGGCGGCGACCACGGCCCCCGTGACGAAACTGGAGCGGGGCGAGGCGAGGAAGCACAGGACCTCGGCGATCTCCTCGGGCTGCGCCACCCGTCCCAGGGGCTGCGCGGCGGCGAAGGACGCCAGGTAGGCGCGACTGTCGGGGCGGATCGTGTCGAGGAAGTCCGTTTCGATGACGCCCGCGGCCACGAGGTTGGCGCGGATGCCCAGCGGGCCGCCCTCGACGGCGAGCACTTTGGTCAGCTGGGCCAGAGCGCCCTTCGACGCACTGTAGGCGACGCCTTCGGGCAGGGCGACGGTGGAGGCGTACGAGCCGGTGCTGACGATGGCACCGCCGCCGCGGCTCTTCATGGCCCGGAACGCCTCACGGGCGCAGAAGAAGGAGCCACGGGCGTTGACCGCCATCACGGTGTCCCAGTCCTCTGCCGTGGTTTCGGTGAGGAGCTTGTTCTGGGTACGCCCGGCATTGTTCACGAGGATGTCCAGTCCGCCGAAGGCATCCAGGGCCGTGGCCACCGCGCGGTGGGCGGTCTCCTCCTGGGTGATGTCACCGATTGTCGCGACGACGCCGGGAAACTCTCCCGCCAGGTTCGTGACGTCGGGGCGGAGGTCGAGGGCGACCACCCGAGCCCCGCGGGCGTGAAGGAGCGCCACGGTCTCCCGGCCCACCCCTCGCGCGGCTCCGGTGACGAGGGCGATCTTCCCGGCGAACTCGGCGAACTCGGTGGATTCGGTGGGTTCGGTGGATTCGGATGTTGTGGCGGACGTGGTCGCAGGTGTCATGGTGCGGTCCCGGGAGAAGGTGAGTGTGAGTGCGGGCGCCGGTGCGAAGCACCTGGAGTGCTGTGCTGTGCTGCCGTGCGGTGTACCGATCGGGTGGGTCGCGCCGTCGATGCACCACGGCAGGCCCACGTGGACGTCGTACGGCCGGGTTGTTCAGTGCGCGGTGAGCCCGCCGTCGACCACCAGTTCCGCGCCGGTGATGAACGAGGAGTCGTCGCAGGCCAGGAAGAGGATCGCGGGTGCAATCTCCTCGGCGCGGCCGGCACGGCGCATGGGGGTGCGTTGGATATCCGGCTGCTGGTCGCCCTGTTCGTCCAGAAGGTCCTGGATCATGGGGGTAGCGATCACCCCGGGGTGCAGTGAGTTGATGCGTACTCCCTGCCGGGCGTACTCGACTGCGGCGGTTTTGCTCAACAGGCGCACGGCTCCCTTGGACGCCTGGTAGGCCGCAGCCGCACCGCTTCCTACCAGGCCGAGTACGGACGACGTATTGATCACCGACGCGTTGCCGCTCGCACGCAGGAGCGGCATCGCCGCCTTCATGCCAAGCCAGGTGCCTTTCTGGTTCACGTCGATGACGCGGTCCCACTCCTCTTCCCGGGTGTCTTCGATACCCGGCCAGTCGAGGATGCCGGCGAGGTTCACCAGCACGTCCAGCGTTGTGAACCGGTCGCGTACGACGGCGACCACTTCGTCCCACTCCCGCGCGGAGGAGACATCGAGGCGGGCGGCGACGACGTCCACACCGCGTGCCCCGATCCGGTGGGACAGCTCTCGCAGGGGGCCTTCGGCGATATCGGTGATCACCAGGCGGGCGCCTTCGCGGGCGAAGAGTTCGGCGGTCGCCGTGCCGAGGCCGCCGGTCGCGCCCGTGATCAGCGCGACCTTCCCCTCAAGTCGTCGTCCTGTCATGGATATCGTCCTCGATTCTCATTGCTGCCGGCTGACCGGCTGACTGGCTGACCGGCTGCTGTATCGGGTCTTTTCGTCCGCCGAAGGCGGATTCGCCTCCCGGCGCCAGGGCGGCCGTGGCCCGGCCTTTCCTACGACCGGTTTCACTCCCGGTAGAGCACGAGGTGCTCGTGATGGAGCACTCCATCCCGGATGTCGCCCGTGGCGGTAAAGCCGGTGTCGTCGACGTAGTCCAGGTGGCTCCCGGTCACCGTGTACCGGCCGGTGTACGCGCCGGCCCGGCCGCCGCGGGCTTCCTCGTAGCGGCCCTCCGGCAGCAGTTCCTGCCGGATGTGACCATCCGCGGTCACCCACATCCCGACCACGTCGACGTGGTCGTCCTCAACGGGCCCGGCCATGGCGGGGCTCCTCTCGTCGAACGGTGCGGTCCTTCCCGCTCCACCGAGTCTGCGCAGGTCGGCGGCCGTCAACCAGGACGCGTGCCGCCGGGGTGCAGCACACCCAGGCACCACACCGAGCCGCCGCCTAACCTGCATACATGGACGACAACCACCTGGGAGACTTCCTGCGCACACGCCGCGCCGGCCTGCGGCCGGAGGACGTCGGCATGACGAGCCACGGGGTCCGCAGAGTCACCGGACTGCGCCGCGAAGAGGTCGCCGTTCTGGCCGGGGTGAACGCCGACTACTACACGCGCCTGGAACAAGGCCGCGAGCGCAACCCCTCACCACAGGTAATCGACGCACTCGGCCGCGCGCTGCGCCTCGACGCGGACGCACGCGCGCACCTGTACCGGCTGGCCGGGGCCACGCCGAACGACGGGCCCTCCGCCCATGCCGCCGAACGAGTCGGCTCTTCGCTGCGACAGCTGATGGACGGCTACCCGAACACGCCGGCGTTCGTCATGAGCCGGGCCCTGGACCTCCTCGCCGTCAACGCCCTGGCCGATGCCCTCTACGCTCCGTTCAAGCCGGCGGACAACCTGGCCCGCATGACCTTCCTCGACGCCGCGGGCCGCGACTTCCACATGGACTGGGACCGGGCGGCACAGGCCACCGTCGCCAACCTTCGCGAGGCAACCGGATTCGACCCGGACAACCCACGGCTGCGTGAACTCGTCCGCACCCTCACCGAGCACAGCACGGACTTCGCCCGCCTCTGGAACGCCCACACCGTGCGCGGCAAGACCCGGGACGCCAAACGCTTCCTCCACCCGGACGTCGGCCCTCTCGCCCTCACCTACCAGGCTTTCGACGTACGCGACGCCCCCGGCCAACAGCTCGTCATCTACCACGCCGAACCAGGCAGCCCCAGTGCCCAGTCCCTCAGTCTGCTCGGTTCCATCCACGCCACCCGGCGCCGGCCCGCCTCCGGGCCCCATCGCTGATCAACCGACGGAACAGGGAGATGGGTCGGCGATACCGGCACCGACCGGCACCGATTCCCAATCGGCTGATGTCTGTCCGAGCTGTCCGAGCTGTCCGAGGCAGTGGATGATCGACAAGGATCGTTGCCATGACCTACGTGATCGAATCCGCTCGACCGGACGACGCCGCGGGGTTGGGGGCGTTGCTGCTGAGAGCGTGGCTGCAGACCTACCCCAACCCGGAGCTGGGGATCGACGAGTACTGGATCCGTGAGCATCGGGGTTCGTCGGCCACGGCGGAAGGCATCGCCCGGTGGCGGAAGTTCGTCGAGGCACGGAACCGGCAACCGGACCTGCTGTTCTGCCGTGTCGTGCGTTCCGATACCGGGATCGTCGGCGTTCTGTGCGGGCGCCGCGGCGAGATGGTCACCCTCGGGCCGATGTATCTGCTGAGCCACGTCCAGGGCCGGGGGCTCGGCGCCCGCATGATGACCGAGTTCCTCACCTGGGCCGGAGCCGCACCCGTATGCCTGTGGGTCACCGAGTACAACGACGACGCGATCCGCTTCTATCGACGCCACGGATTCGAGATCACGGGCGAGCGAGAGCTGTGGCGGGGAAGGCTGCCGAACCTGCGCATGACCCGCGAGCTCACATCCGGCGTCGACCACAGCCGAGTGGACCGCGCGGGGTGATCACGCCGATGGCACAGGCGCCGGGCGGATCGGCCGGTTGGGCCGGTTGGGCCGGGGGCGGGCCGACGGCGCCGGCCCGGGAACGGGCATCGAGCGCGTCCCGACCGAGGAACGCGAACCGTACACCACCCGCGCCGACCCCCGTCGACGGGCGGGCTGTGGGCCCCGGTTCGCGGGGCAAGCACACGATGGGTGAGCCTCCATCCGTCCTCGGTGACCTGTGACCAGCCGTCGGCGCGCAGGAGGGCGACGTTGCGGACGACGACGGGGCTGGTCCACATGCGTTGGTTCATCGACGGCGCGAAGTGCACGCCGGGTCCGTGTACACCCCGACGCGCACGTCCGCTCCCACCTCCGCTCACTCGAACGCGACCGTTTCCCACGCGTCGACGACGCTGTTGCGGGCGCGCAGCATCCCGTAGTTCCCACCGCGGTAGTCGAGTTCGGCGGACACGTACCTGCGGTTGGCCCAAGACCGGATGGTCACGTTCGTCCGGCACTCCGCGGACTTCGCCGACGCGAGCCGGCTGACCACGGCGGACAGGGACTGCGTCGTGGTCGCGGGCGGCGACGAAGCGAACGAGGCCCATGCGTGGGGAGCGAGCACGGAGGTTGACACGGTCACGGCGGCCGCCAGGGCGAGTGCTCGGTCCACTCCGCCTGTGGCGACCATTGGTCGTCTGCGAAGGCCGAACTCATCCGAGACCTCACCGCCACCTGTCTCGAGCTGAAGAACTCGACTTTATGATCGGAAGGTTCACCTCACTATCGGCCCCCGTCCCTGGAAGTGAAATCGGGCGTATGGAATGGTTCACGGCCGTCCGCGAAACCGAACCGCGCCACCCGCACGCCTTCACCGACGGCCTCGAACTCGACAGCGCGGCAGTCGATGCCGCCCTTACGCCGTCCCCCACAACGCACGCACCGAAGATGTCATTACCCTGACCAAACGCATCATGAGGAAAAGGCACGGAAGAGCAGGATTCAACCTCCTCCGCCACCGCGTCCTTCTCCCGTGACATTCACGCTGAGCCACAGCATGGTCGGGCGCGTCGGTCGAGTGCCGGGGTGTGATAGTGGTGAACTCACGTATTCGACTGTCGCGAGTGCCGCTGCCCAAGCGGTCGTTGTAGTCCCTGTGCGTGCCGGGGTGTCGCAGGGACATGATCTACGCTGTTGAACAAAGGGTGTCGATGGTCACGGCGAACGCCCCGGTGCCGCAATCTCGCATGAGAGGAGAGGACGCCAATGGTTGATCCGAGCGCGGGCTGGGCCCTTGGGACGGGCCTGATGGCGTTGGGCGGGGCGGTCCACTTCGTGCGGAACGAGGTGGCGAGGGGAAACATCCGTCGCAACTCCGCGGTGGGCATCCGGACGAAGGCCACGATGGCCTCCGACGTGGCGTGGGAGGCCGGTCACGCCTCTGCGGGACCGCTGCTGACCGCGACATACCTGACCGCTTACGCGGCCGGGGCTGCCGCTTTCACCCTGGCTCTGGCGGTGTCCTTGAGCGGTGGGGGCAACTCGGCGGTCCTCGTCGTCCCGTTGGTGGGCATGGCCGCCGTTCTCGGGCTCCTGACCGCCGCAGCCGTCAGGGCGAACACCGCTGCTCGTCAGGCAGCTCGTACCAGCGGCTGAATCAGCCGCTTCGAACATCACTGCCAAAGAGCGGGGACATGCGGGCTTTCGGTTCGTGCAGGGCAGTTGTACGGGTGGAACGCTGCATGAATACGTCGCTCACCGGCCGGACGAACGCTCCGGGACGACGCCCCACAACCACCTCCACGATCATCGCGGGAGAGTTGTTGGGCGCGGCGGGGTCGGAGGTGGACGACCTCGTGGTCACCGTCCACGAGAAGATCGTTGGCGCCGATGGTGCGTACGACTTCGACGCCACCGTCCGATACAGGTCCGCGGGGATGGCCTTCCTGGTGGTCGTCGAGGCCAAGCTGCACCGGAATCCAATCAAGCGTGAACTCGTCCAGGTGCTTCACCAGAAGATCCACAGTGTCGGGCGCGCACAAGGGTGTAATGGTTGCCACTTCGCCGTACCAAAGTGGTGCTGTCGAGTTCGCGGCGGCGCATGGTATTGCTCTGGTGACGGTCACCGAGAGCCGCTTCGTATTCGCGACCAGGGACACCGCGACCGCGCGCCCCACGTTCGTGGCGCATTACGGCGGTGGGGCGGGCTCGCGGAGTCTGGTGCTGTCCGCCGACGACGATGACCATGCGGCTTGTGTCGCGACGTTCCTGTTGGGACGGCCGGCCTGACATCCTCCGGCTACGTGCCGACGTGGATGTGCGACGCCCACGCCGATGGGTCATCCGGCCATCGGTCGCGCATTCGGCGGGTCGCGCCGTGGACAGCCTCGGCAACGCCCGCGCCGTCGGCGATCGCCGAGTAGATCAGGTCGGCGACGTCCACCGGCTGCCAGTCACCGATCCGCCACAGAGTGCCGATCACGTGCCGATAGCCGGCGAGTTGGAAGGCGGAGGCCAGGTGGATCGCCTCGTCGGCCGGCCGACCGCTGGGACGCGCGGTGGAGCACGCGGACAGGAACGCCGGTTCGGCGTCGTCCATCCGGAGCCGGTGCGGTGACCGCGGATCTGTCGAAGAGACCTCACCGAACGCATCCGCGCGACGTTCGTGTACGCGGGCATCGACGTGACCGCCACACCGTTGTTCGCGGGTGCACGCGGGGCGCAACTCGCCGAACGGGCCTCGCTGGTCGAGTGCGGGGCGTTCCCCGCACGGTCGGGGAAACGCGAACCGTTCACGGAGTCGATCGCCGGAGTGGAAGCCGCCCTCGACCCGAAGCGCGCACCGCGCACCGCGCAGGTACACCACCGCCGTCGAGGACGGCACCGCACGCAACACCAAAAACCCGGCACCGCCCCGGCACACCCGGCCCCGCACACCCGGAGGGAACAGTTCAACGACTGCGCAGGTAGCGCCCGGGCGTGGTGCCGACCGTGCGGCGGAATGCCGCCAGGAACGCGCTCGCCGTGGCGTACCCCACGGCGTGTGCCACGCGTGAAACCGGCTGCCCTCGGCCAACAGCCGCAGCGCGGCCCGCAGGCGCACCTGGGTTCGCCATTGCTCGAAGCTCATGCCTGTGTCCTGCACGAACAGTCGCGTCAACGTCCGCCGGCTTT
>NZ_BIFH01000061.1 GCF_003967355.1 Embleya hyalina
GACCAACCACGAAAGTCCCACCCGCCGCAACGGAGCACCCGATGCGCCGCCGTCGTCTTCGTCCCAAAGCGCCGCACCAGTGCGCGGCATTCCACCTCATCCGGTGGGCTGGGCGCGGTCGAGCAGGGCGTTGATCGTGTCGGGTTCGGCTCCGGATCGGCGCAAGGCGATGAGCCGCCGCTGGAGCCGGTCCCATTGGCGGTCGCGCGCACGCGCGCGTGCTTCGGCGGTGGTGTCGTGGGTGGCGCGGTATCGGGCCAGGTCCTGCCAGGGGCACAGGATCGACTCGCGTGCCAGCGGCATCAGCAGCAGGTAGTTCCTGGCGAGCGGTGTTCCTATGGGAAGGGCGTGGATCTCGCGGAAGCGACGGGTGAATTCCTCGGCCACGGCTTCCTCGTCGGTGGGCAACTGCGCCCAGGGTTGGGCCAGTAGGAGGGTTTCCGAGCCCGTGGTCGGGGCGTCGATGGTGTAAGTCCCCCAGTACAGGCAGGGGATGCCCACGACCTCGTCGTCCTCACTGCCCGCACCGGGCTCGGCCGGTCGCCACGTGAAGCGCTGGGCATCGGCCGAGTACCTGGTCATGACCCACGGGCGGGGGTCCATGATCCGTACCGGATACGTCGGGTCGCCGGCGGGGCGCGCGTCCCGGTCGTCGGGGTCGTAGGTGTCGTCGCTTTGGGGATCGGCGGCGTACAGCACGTCGGTGCGCAACTCATCCATGGGGACACTCCCTCGAGGAACGGCGTCGGTGTGGACGGTGCCCATCATGACCGCCGTCGGGCGGACGTCTCTCGAATACGATGCAGACTTCTTCGAGTTCGGCCTCCGGGTTCGGGTCGGTGTCGGACCAACGCGGAACCGCGGTGGTTCGTGACGCCGTCGATGGCCGCACTCATGAGGGCGGACCGGTCGGCCGGGGTGGCCTTCCTCTTCAAGGGTTCGGCCTTGAACCTGGAGATCGACAGGGTGCACCGGCTGGTGCGCCGGATGACACCCGCCCGAACTTCTCGCTCATGCCCCTGTGGCACATCGAAGGCCACGCGTTCGAGTTGACGTTCCGGGCCTCTGGCTTCCGCCAGTCTTCCGGCAGGCTCCGACACTCGTCTCACGGCGGGCATTGCCCTACGTCGAACGCGAGGGTTGCGCCTTCACCGAGGTCGGCTTCGGCGGACCCGCTACCCCGGTCGATCGCCCGGCACACCGTCACTCCGGAACTTCCCTCGGCCTCCTCGGTGACGACGTCGTCCACGGCCCACTCCTCGCGGCCGGAACTACGCGAAGGACTCTCCGCACGTCCTCGCGAGGTCCCAGGGACGGGGGCCGGTAGGCTGAGGTGGTGAACGGGTTCGACCGTGCCGACCAGAGGCAACTCGGTGTCGTGTTGCACGAGTACGCCGAGCACGTCCTGGACGAGGTGGCCCTGTTGCGGGCCCGGACGAGGTACGGGGACGTGTACGTCGAGTTGTTTCGCACACTCGCCCCGGGCATGACCGATGCCGGCTTCCGCTCCATCGACCACGAGTTGCCCCCGCTCGGCGCGCGGGAGAACCGGTTCACCCGGGCCCACGAGGTTCGACTCGCCGTCCTGGTCCGCGCGTACGCGGAACACGAACTCGACCAATGGACCGCACTGCGGACACAAACGACCTGCGGACCCGTCTACATCGGCATCCTCAACGTACCCGCGCCCGGCAGGACCCACGAGGACCACCGCCCACTCGACCACCTCCTCCCCACACCCGACGTCGGGATGTGAAGCGAGACCCGCTGAGCCCTGCGGAACGACCGGCGGACCCTGCGACACGATCGAGCGACGGGCCCATCGGACCGAGCCCGAGTCCGGTGTCCGACTCCGAGCGGTTCCCTCCCCCGGAGCCTTCCGCAGGCGTGACGGGCGTCGCCTTGGAGCAATTCCGCAGGGTGTGGGGGCGACACCGGTTCGTTCGTCCGCCCGGGGCGAGCCGGTTCGGTGGAGACAGCCCCCGCGCCGGCGCCGCCGTATTCGTGCCTACCTCCTGTCCGGAAGCGGGCACCGGCGAGGCGGCCCGGCCGGAGAAGTGCATGTGGGAACCGAAGCGGGCCCGCGAGCGTACAACCCCCAGGGGGCGGCAATGAGCGGCTTCTCACCCGACTGGGCACGCGCCGGTGGCACCCCGACGAGGTTCGGGAAGTCTCGACACCGGTTCGCTTCGTGTTTGCGACCTTCGACCGGGCGAATGGACCATGCCCTCACGCATCGGATATCTCAGCGCGTCCCCGGCCGCGCGGACGGCCGTCACGCGGTGACCCGGCCCGAACACGGCACGGTGTTCGTGAAACCGGCGCCGACCGAGGAGAACCTCGTCGAACTCGCCGCCCGTCACGGCCCGGACAAGGCGGAGCGCCTGCCCGCATTTCGATTCCGCCCGTGTACTGCGGTATTCCTCGACGGTCCGAGGGGTGCCGGCCAGACGACCCCCCACGCCACCGACGAACTCGGCTCGCTCGACCGAATCTCCACCGCAGGCCACGCCCCGGTCCACGAGCCCGTCGAACTCGCTGAAGCAGACCGGCCCGGAAAGCTCCTGCTCGTCGAATGCGACGGCCGGCCCGTGAACTCGTAGGAATACCGGCGCAACCTCCACACCGGTCGCGGCGCACACCCGATCGAGCCATGCGCGCGGCGGCGCGGCACCGCGTCACGGTGGTCGGTGGTCGGTGGTGACAACGGGGGGAAGGTCTGCGGGGCTTGCGGCTCGACGGTCGCGGTGAGTCCGCCCGGTCGGGTGTGCTCGGCTGGAGCGCTCACCCGGGGCAGCAGAGCCATCGGCGGATGTCTGGACTGGTAACCCAGGACGACGACATCCAGACGTGTGCCCTTCGCGGGCCGGCCGTTCGGATACCGCGGGTCGGGTTCCAGGTATTGCCGCTCGAGGAAGGCGCGTTCGCCGTTGGGCAGACGCACCGTCACCCCGTAGGTCGGATGGGTGTCCACCACCGCCGGGACGACCGCGTAGGGGACCATTCGTCGATTCTCGCGCACACGGCACACGGCCCTCAGTCGTGGATCGCCCGGGCTTCCGCCGCTCCTCGCCAGCGGTGACATCCCCTGCCCCCACCCGCGACCTGCGGCGGTCAGCTCCCGGCGAAGGCGTTGATCAGGTTGTGGGGTGTGCTGTCGCCCAGCATGTCGCGCAGCTCGTACGCCTCGGCGTTGGCTGCTTCGGTACGTACGAACATCGCCTGCTCGTACGCGGCCAGCGCGCTCTCGATGTCGTGGGAGTGCGCGGCGATGGCCTTGCCGAGTTCGGCGCCGTCGTACAGGGCCAGGTTGGCGCCTTCACCGTTGGGGGCCGTCAGGTGTGCGGCGTCGCCGAGCAGGGTCACCCCGGCCGTCCGGTGCCACCGGTGTTCGGCGGGCAGGGTGTGGATGTGGCGCAGGACGGGCGGGGTCTCGCCATCGGTGACCAGAGCGGTGAGTTTCGGTGCCCAGCCGTCGAATTCCTGCACGATTCGTGCGGTGGCCGCGCCGGGATCGGTGAAATCGATATCGGCGAACCAGTTCTGCGGCCTGTCGAGCATGACCCAGGTGTGCAGGTTCCCGCCGCGCTCCCGGTGGGCCACGATCCCCTTGCCCGGTTCGAGCACCATCATCGTTCCGCCACCGACGGTCTTCGCGCTGGTCGGGTGGCGGTTGTCGCCGTCGAACAGGTGGGTGTCGATGAACGAGACACCGGTGTACTCGGGTGTCGCGCCGGACAGCAGCGGCCGGACCCGGGACCAGGCACCGTCCGCGCCGACCAGCAGGCTCGTGACGAGGGTGGCGCCATTGGCGAAGGCCACTTCGTGGCGGCCCGCGCCGAGAGAGCGGACGTCGCTGACCTTGTGACTCCACCGGACCGTGCCGACCGGGAGCGAGTCGAGCAGCATCTGCCGCAGTTCCCCGCGCTGCACCTCGGGGTTGGCGCCCGTGCCGTCGTCGGGCACGTCGAGCAGAACGTGCCCCTTCCGGTTCAGGAGCCGCATCGCCTTACGCCCCTCCAGGACGAGCTTGCGGAACTCCTCGGTCAGGCCGGCCACCTCCAGTGCCGGTTGACCGTTGTGGTCGCGTATGTCGAGCAGCCCGCCCTGCATGCGCGCCGACGGGGACGATTCCGCCTCGTAGACCTCGGACGCGATGCCGTGCAGGTGCAGCACGCGGGCCAGCACCAGGCCGCCCAGACCTGCTCCGATGATCGTGACCGGCGTCGTCATGGTGATCCTCCTGATCCAGTGGACGATCCCCATTGGATTGCCACTCCAAAAACGTTAACACGACGTTGGAGCGACAATCCACTCGTGCGATACTGAGGGCATGGCGAAGACATCCGCGAACGGATCGGCGCGGGCTCCCCGGCGCAAGGACGGCCTGTCCAGGGAAGTGATCATCCAGAGTGCGATCGAGCTCCTGGACGGCGGCGGTGAGCGCGCACTGACGCTGCGCGCGCTCACCATTCACCTGAGCACCGGCTACGGGGCGATCTACCACCATGTCGCGGACAAGGACGATCTGCTCGCGACCGCGACCGACGAGATCTTCGCCCGCGTGCTGACCGGTGCGGTCATCGATACGGATCCACGCGAAAACCTGCGGCACCTCGCCCTGGGACTCTTCGACGCGATCGACGCGCACCCCTGGGTCGCGGCAGAACTCTCCCGGCAGCCATGGCGGCCCGTACTGCTGGACTTCTACGAGAGCATCGCCGGACTGCTGGACGCCCTCGACGTCCCCGAGCGGGCACGCTTCGACGCGACCGGCACATTCATGAGCTACGTCCTCGGTGATGCCGTAAAGAACGCTGCAACCGCACGGCACCTCGCCGACAGCGGCATGGACCGAGCGGCCTTCCTCGGCGCCGCCGCCACACAATGGGCGGAAGTGAACCCCGGCAAGTACCCGTTCGTGCATGCGGCGGTGTCGCAACTGCGCGATCACAACGACCGCGAGCAGTTCCTCGCCGGCGTCGACATCTTCCTGGCCGGCATCGCAGCCCTGCGCTGATCATCTGCGGCGGCGCCGGCCCCGTGCGACATCGTCGGGAGACGAGTATCGTTCACCCGTTCGCGGCGGTTACCCCGGGAACCGTGGCGGGGCCGGCCGGCCCTCGTGTGGAGATCGTTCCCGGCCGCGTGCGCGGTGTGGTCGAGTAGGGCTCCGGGTCCGCCGAGGCGGTGCCGCTCCGTCGATGCGATCGGCTGCGGCGTCATGGGATTTCTCGGGCGAGGTCACCTGAAATACATCGTTTCCGCGTTTTTGGGGCTGTGGGGCTTCCAGGTGGGCAGGCCGGGGCCGTTCGGTGACCCGGTTGCCACGAAGGCGGCCAATGCCCCGCCGAACGTGGTGAACAGTTCGGTTGCGGCCGCCCGGTCCACGCCGCGCAGCATCAGGCTTTCCGCGAACGCGTCGAACGTGCCGAACAGGTAGGGAAGTTCGGCGCAGTGCGGCGCGCCCAGACCGAGTTCGGGGGCGGCGATCGGCCGGTCGAAGCGATACAGGTAGGCCGGGTGGCCCTGCCACGCGCGGGCCCGGGCCACGTCGCGCGTACCGGCGTGGAAGATCCGGTCGCTCATCACCTCGGTGAACACCTGCCCCGGGGTGGCCTCGGGGCGACGCTTCGCGTATCGCTCGTAGACGTGTCCGCTTTCGTCGCGCATCATCCGCAGCACGTCCACCCGACCGGCCTCGCGTACCGAGGGGTTGAGCCCGAAGAACGCCGCGGCCTCCTCCCCGGTGGTACCGATCAGGACGTCCTTGTCGGCCAGCGCGCCTTCGCGCACCGACTCGCGCAGCCCCCGGCGCACGCCGAAGCCGCCGAGCACCGGATACATCGGCGGGGCCACGTTCGCGGTCGCCGCCATGTCCCGGCCCAGGCCGGCGTACGTGCGCAACAGGTGCTCCACCGGAAGCGCGCGCAGACCCTCGGCGGGGTCGTCGCCGGGAATCAGCCCGAGCAGGGCCAGGTAGTGCACGGCCGCGGCGCGCGCGGCGTCCCGGGTCTGTTCCGGCAGGCCCAACGGCGCGCTTTGCATCAGCACCCGGCGAATCAGCGGCCCGGTCTCCGGGTCGACCGCGAGCAGCAGCGCGGTCCAGGCGCCCGCCGATTGCCCGCCCACCGTGATCGTGCGCGGGTCGCCGCCGAAGGCCGCGATGTTGTCGTGCACCCACCGCAGCACCGCGCCCTGGTCCCGCAGGCCGAGGTTGTCCGCGCCCATCTCGGGCCGGTACAGGAAGCCCAGCGGGCCGAGCCGGTAGTTGGCGGTGACCACCACGATGTCGCCGAGCAGGGCGAGTCGGGCGCCGTCGTACCAGTCCCAGCCGCCGCATCCGCTGGTGAAGCCGCCACCGTGGAACCACACGAGCACCGGTCGCGGAGCGCCGCTCGTGCGCGGGGCCCACACGTTGAGGGTCAGGCAGTTCGCCTCGGACCAGTCGGGCGTGCGCGGCCCCACCATACGTTCGAGCCGTGCGGGGCCCTGCGGCACCGACGGGCCGGAGCGCACCGTGTCGCGGATGCCCGCCCAGTACGGGTGCGGCCGAGGCGGCGCGAAGCGCAGATCGCCCACCGGCGAGGCGGCGTACGGGATGCCCCGGAAGGATCGCATCGGGCCGTCGTCCTCGCCCCGGATCCGCCCGCGATCCGTGGTCACCACGGTCGAGCGGTGGGGCTGGGTACCCGGCCCGGCGCCGTCGGCGGGTCGGCTGTGCTCGCGGCGACCGTTGTCATCGTTCCACTCGTTGCTCATCGACGTTCCCCCTGGAAGCAGTTCGGGAAAGGGTGCGCGCACGGATGGCTCATGCCTGCCAGTGGTTGTACGACCCGTGCGAACGACTCACCAGTCAGCGGCCCCGAACTGCCGGAACACCACGTCGGGAAGCGGGGGATTGCCGATCTGCGTCACCTTCGGCGGTGACGCAATGGCAGCGACAGCGCGGCGCAAGACACGGCTGCGAGGGTGGCCCGCCGGTGTCGGAGCGGCCGACCGCTCCGGTACCCACAGGCCCGATTCCCGGTCGAAAGGGAAGCCATGGCACAGCGTCAGTATCCGCACGAGCTGAGAATCCATACCGCTGTCGATCCCCCCGCCGCCGCCGCGTGCCTGGCCCGCTCGGCCACGTTCGGCAGCTTCGTCGTCTACGAGCGGCACGGAGTGTGGACGTTCGCCGGCGGCGGCGCCGGTGAGGTGATCCTGGATCGGGCCGGCTTTCGGGTGCGCTGGGGCGCCTACGAGCGGTTGTTGCCGGTAGGCCACGATCCCAGCCGCGACCTGGCAAAGATCATGGCCGACGCCCCCGTGGAGGACTGGAGCCTGTACGGCTGGGCCGGTTTCGAATTCGCGTACGCGCAGGCGGGCATGCGCGATCTGCTCGACGACGGGACGCTGCTGCACATGGTGGTGCCCCAGGTCGAGATCAAGATGTCGGCGAACCACGTGGTGTTGCGGGGCAGCGACCACCGACTGTTGCAGATCCTCGCCGACGTGGTGCAAAACGCGCCCGCCGACCCGTATCCCGAGCCGTCGCCGGTATCGGTCGAGGAGATCGGCGCCGACGCCTACCGGGAGGCGGTCGCCTCCGTGGTGCGCGACATCGACGACGGCAGGCTGCGCAAGGCGATCGTCTCGCGCACGGTGCCCGTCGCGTTCGATGTGGACCTGGTCGCGACCTATCTGGTGGGGCGCCGGCACAACACGCCCTCGCGCTCGTTCCTGCTGCGTCTGGGCGATCTGACGGCGGCCGGGTTCAGCCCGGAAACGGTGGTCGAGGTGGACCCGGACGGTGCGGTGCGCAGCCACCCGTTGGCCGGTACGCGCGCGTTCTTCCCCCTCGACCGGGCCCGCACCGCCCGGCTCAGGGCCGACCTGCTGGGCGATCCCAAGGAGGTGTTCGAACACGCGATCTCGGTTCAACTCGCCTGCGAGGAGTTGGCCCGGATCTGCGCTCCGGGGTCGGTGCGGGTCGAGGAGTTCATGAACGTCCTCGAACGCGGCTCGGTCCAGCATCTGGCCTCGGCGGTGGGCGGTCGTCTGGCGGTCGGCATGGACTCCTGGGACGCGTTCGCCGCGCTGTTCCCGGCGGTGACCGCCTCCGGGATCCCCAAGCGCGCGGCGTTCGAGGCGATCCACCGGTACGAACCGGGTCCGCGGGGCCTGTACAGCGGGACGGTCCTGACCGCGGACGCGCGGGGCGGCCTGGACGCGGCGCTCGTTTTGCGGACGGTCTTCCAGCGCGACGGCCGTACCTGGCTTCAGGCGGGCGCGGGCATCGTGGCGGGCTCCACGCCGGACCGCGAACTGGAGGAGACCTGCGAGAAGATGCGCAGCGTCGCCCGGTTCCTGGTGCCCGAGTCGGCCACCGCGATGGCGGCCGGCTGAATCTCCCCGGCACGTGCGAAGTCCCCCGCATCGAGAGGATGCGGGGGACTTCGCGGGTCGGGACGGGGCATGCCCGCGGATCAGCCGGACGGGGCGACCGCGGTGGGATACGCCTCGACGACTCCGTGCGGTGTCCAGCCGCCGACGGTGATCCGGCGGTGCGCCGCGTAGCCGCACTCGTCGAGCCAGCCCTCGTAGGCCCGCCAGGGATAGATCGTGCTGCTCTCGAAGGGGAGTGTGGTGAAGTACACCCCATCCAGGGCTGTGTACAGCGGTCCGGCGCCGTCGTCGTCGGAGAACGCGTTGAAGATCAGCACTCGGCCGGTGGGGTCGACCGCGCGCAACGCCTTGGCCAGCAGTGCCCGGTTCTGCGGAGCGGACCAGATCACCAACTGGTGGGCAAACAACACGCAGTCGTAGCCGAGCGGGTACTCGTCGTCGAAGATGTCGGCCGCGTGGGTGTCGATGCGATCCGTCAGGCCGGCTTCGCGAATGTTGTGTTCGGCCACTTCGAGGGCTCCCGGGCGGTCCAGCACGGTGACCCGCAGGTGCGGGTGTGCGGTGACGAGTGCGATGGCGTTCAGGCCGCCTCCGCCGCCGATGTCCAGGATGCGGCGGACGCCGCCGTAGTCGACGCCGTCGATCAGCACCGGGTTGGAGATTCGCGACCAGGAGTTCATCCCCTTGTAGAACAGTTCCTCCAGGCCGGGCGTACCCGCCAAGCGGCTGTACAGATCGCGGGTTCGACCCGGGAAGTGCCGCAGTCCCAGGTTCTCCCCCGCGCGCAGCGACGCGGTGTACTCGGCGGCGGGCGCGTAGGCGATCCGGGCCTGGAACTCGACGATGTCGCGCAGGTTGGTCCAGGTTCCGTCGTCGAAGGCGGCCTCCACGACGGAGGCGTTGGTGTATCCGTCGCCCTGTTTGACGGTCAGTCGCAGCGACGTGGTGCCCAGCAGGAGCACGGCCGCCGAGCGCTCGGGCAGTTCCAGTTCCTTGGCGATCTCCTCCCGGGTGCTGCCCGGTCGTTCGTGCAGGAGTTCGGGAAGTCGCAGCTCGCAGGCCGCGTTCAGCTGCTGGAACGCGGCGTGGCCGAAGAGCAGCGGCACCAGGTCGGCCATGGTCAGGTGCGGGGTCGCGGTCATGGGGTACCTCCGGTCGACGGCGGATCGAGCCTGGCGGGGCCGGGCGCACGTGTCACAACAGCGTGCGCACCGACCACAGTTCGGGGAAGAACCGGTGCTCGTTGATGGTGCGCAGCCAGTCCAGGCCGGTGGTGCCCCCGGTGCCCGGCTTGCCGCCGAGCATACGTTCCACCACCAGCAGATGGGTGGAGCGCCAGACCGAGAAGCGGAACGAGACGTCGCTCAGCGCCTCGGCCAGGCGGTGCTCCACGGGTCGACCCGCCGGGTCGAGGTAGATCTCCAACCACGCCTGCTCCACCAGTGGGTGCGGCTCGTGACGTCGTGTCACGTCCCGTTCCAGGAGTTCCGGGGGCAACTCCGCGCCCTGTCGGGCGAGGTATCGAATCGCCTCGTCGTACACGCTCGGCGCCTGCAACTCGGCCCGGAGCATGGGGTATCGCTCCAGCTCGGCCTTCCAGGCCCGGACCGTGTCCGGGTCCTTGTTGCCCATCGTGAACTCGAGTGCGCGGTACATGAACGACTGGGTGCCGGATGCCTCGCCCAGGATGTCGCGGAACTCCAGGAACTCGTCGGGGGCCATCGCGCTGAGCACTTCCCAGGACGTCAGCAGCGCCTGTTGGGACCGGGTCGCTCGCTGCAGATGCTCGCAGGCGACCGAGATCTCGTCCTGCCGGATCGCGGTACGGGCCTGGTCCAGTTCGATGTGGATGGTGCGGAACAGGATCTCCTTGACGTGGCTGATCAGGATGAAGGTCAGCTCGCACGGCGAATCGGTGAGCGGTCGGGCCAGTTCGTGCAGCTCGTCCATGCGCGCGTAGGACACGTACGGGGCGGGCCCGTCCCGGTCGGCACCCGCGCCGAATGGGCAGCGCGCGGGGGTCGGGACGGTGTCGGCGGCCGATCGGTCCCTCATCGAAGCCTCCTCGTCGGGTGTGCGCCACGAGCGCGGCGCAGTCGGGGGTTGTCGTCCAGAAGTGGGCGCAGCACCTTCTCGTCGATGCCCAACCGGCGGGCGGAGAACGAGTGCAAGGCGTCGAGGTAGTCCTCCAGGAGTTGCCGCTCGTCCAGCAGCTCGGCCTGCCCGGCGCGGACCAGGACGCGGCCGGCCACGATCACGGTGTCGATGTCGATGGAGCCGCCCAGGTGCAGGAACGCCTCCAGGGGGCGGGGGTTGAGCACGTAGCGCCAGTCGTCGGTGGACACCAGCACCAGGTCGGCTCGTTTGCCCGTCTCCAGGCTGCCGATCTCGTCGTCCCAGCGCAGCCCGCGCGCGGGCAGCCGGGTGGCCATGGCCAGCACGTCGGTGGGCAGTACGAAGCTCTGGTCGGCCGAGAGTTCGTTGTGCGCCTGCCAGGCCGCGCGCATGTTCTCCGCCATGCCGCCGAGCGGATAGACGACGCCGTCGGTGGACACCGACACGTCCAGACCGGCGCGGATCAGTTCGGTGATCAGCCGCGTCTCGGTCAGCGCGGATTCGCCGGTGCTGCCGTACTTGGCGGGCGAGTGGCTGATGTGCACGCGGTTGTCGATCAGCAGGGACCGCTCGTACTCGTCGGCGAACGCACAGTGCACCGCCATCAACCGGTCGTCGAGCAGACCGAGTTCGTGCAGGCGGCGCAGCGGTGTGGTGTTGAAGCACGCGCGCGTCGCCTCGTCCTCGTGCCGCAGCGCCCCCACGTGGGTGGCGAAGGTCGTGCCGTATCGCTTGACCAACTCGGCAAGCCCGCGCCCGAGTTCGTCCGACATGTTGCCCGGGTACACAGCCGTGGGCCGGCCGCGCAGCAGGCCGCTGCGGTCCTGGGCACAGCGGCGCAGCACGTCCTCCAGCGGGCCCAGTACGGCTTCCGGCTCACGGGTGCGCCGAAAGGCGTTCTCCTCGGGGACGGCGACTCCGTCGGTGGCCCAGGTGCCGAGTACGCAGCGCAGTCCGATCCGCAGTGCGGCGTCGGCGAGCGAGTGCGGCAGCGTGAACGATCCGACGTCGGCGATGGTGGTGGTGCCGGATCGCAGTTGGGTCCACAGCGAGTAGGCGGCGATCGCCTCGGCCTCGTCGGGGGCGAGTTGCCCGGCGAGGCCGTGGAACGAGTCGAACATGGTGGAGATTCGGGCCATGTCTCCACCGCAGGCCATGAATCCGGGTTCGTCGGCGTGGTCGTCGGCGGACCGCAGCGCGCCCTTGAACGGGATGCGCATCGCGTACATTTCGTGCCAGTGCGCGTTGACGAAGCCGGGCAGCACCATCATCGAGCGCGCGTCGACGGTGCGCAGGGCGGCTCGCACGGCCGGCTCGCAGGCGGCGACCGCCTCGTCGACGTCGGCGGAGGCGCCGACCGCGACGATCGTGTCGCCGACGACGAGCACCGACCCCGGGTCGTACACCCGTGCGTCGGCGGCCGCGCTGTAGACCACGCCGTCCCGGATCAACAGCCCGGTGGGCGCGGGGGCGTTCGCGCTCGCGCCGGTCATCGCCCGGCCTCGCGGTCCGCGGGGTGGGTGTCCTCGGTGGCGGCGCGCCGGGCGGCGTCGATCCTTTGCCACCAGGCGTCGAGTGTGGGTTGGGCGGCCAGGTCCTGGAACGCGACGCGCAGGCCGAGCCGACGCCATTGGTTGACCAGTCGCATCATCTCCAGTGATCCGAGTCCGAGCAGGACCAGGTTCTGGTCGCCCCGGAGGTTGTCGGGGTCGGTGCCGATCACGGCGGCGACGGTTTCCCGCAGTCGCGGTGGGGTCATTGAGTCGGCCGCCGCGTCGGCGGCATTCGGGTCGGTGCGCGGTTCCATCCTCGGTTTCCTTCCTGCTGGGTGGCCCCGGGACCGGCCCGGAGGGTTTCGGGTCCGGTCCCGGGTGTCCGTCGCCGATGGGGTCAGGAGAACCGGGCGACCAGTGCCTTCTTGTCGACCTTGCCCAGGGGGGTGCGCGGCAGGTCGACCAGGATCTCCAGGCGATCCGGCAGCTTGTAGTCGGCCAGTCCCTCGTCCCGCAGTGCCGTGCGCAGGTCGAGCAGTTCGGGCGCGTGGCCGTGCGCGACCACGCACGCGCAGGTGCGCTCGCCGAGGATCGGGTCGGGGACCCCGATCAGTGCGACCTGGTGGACCCCCGGCAGGGCGAGCAGGTGTTCCTCGATCTCGGGTGCGGAGATCTTGTCGCCGCCGCGGATCACCACGTCCTTGATCCGGCCCTCGATCACCAGGTGACCGTCGGGGGTGCGGGTGACCACGTCCCCGGTGCGGTAGAAGCCGTCCTCGGTGAACGCCCGCTCGTTGTGTTCGGGGGCGCGGTAGTAGCCGCGCAGGGTGTACGGCCCGCGCACGAGCATCTCGCCGGCCGCGCCGGGGGCCACCGGATCGCCGTGCTCGTCGACGACCCGCACCTCGTCCGCCGGGGACAGGGGCAGGCCCTGGGTGGTGTACGCGGTCTCCTCGTCGTCGTCCTCGCGGACGTAGGACAACATGCCTTCGGCCATCCCGAAGACCTGTTGCAGTCGGCAGCCGAACGCGGGCGGGATGCGGCGGGCCGACTCCACCGGCAATTTGGCCCCGCCGACCTGGACGAAGCGCAGACTCGACAGGTCGTGTGCGGTCCACTCCGTCTCTTCCAGCCACAGATGCGCGATGGCCGGCACCAGCGAGGTGAAGGTCACCCGTTCCCGGGCGATCAGTGCGAAACACTCGTCGGCGCCGGCGTCCGCGGCCAGCACCACCGTGCCGCCGGCGGAGAGGGTGCCGAGTACGCCGGGACATCCCCAGGGGAAGTTGAACTCGATCGGGAGCACCACGAGGTACACGTCCTGCCGGGTGAGTCGGCACAGTTCGCTGCCGGCGCGCACCTGGTAGGCGTAGTCGTCGTGGGTGCGCGGGATCAGCTTGGGCAGCGCGGTGGTTCCGCCGGAGAGCAGGAAGAAGGCGACGTCGGCCGGGTCCACACGGACCGGTTCGAGCTCACGGTCGGATGCGCCCGGGTCGGTGAAGTCGTCCGGGCCGCCCACGACCAGGATCGTGCGCAGGGTGGGTACGTCGGCCTGGATCCGCTTGGCCAGCGCCGGGTAGTCGAAGCCGACCCGGCCGTCGGGCACGATGTAGGCGGCCGCCTCGGAGATGCGGCACAGGTGCCGGATCTCGTTGCCGCGATGCGCGGCGAGGGCGAACACCGGGTGGGCGCCGAGTCGAAACAGCGCGAAACATACGGCGACGAACTCGGGGATGTTCGGCAGGTGCACCACGACCCGGTCGCCCGCGGTGATTCCTTCGGCGTTCAGCCGGATCGCCACCCGGTCGGCCCACAGGTCGAGTTCGCGATAGCTCAGCCGGCGTTCCCGGTGCACCAGTGCGACGCGGTCGTCGTATCGGCGCGCCCAGTCGTGCAGGAGGTCGCCCAGGGTACGGCCCTGCCAGTATCCCGATTCGCGGTAGCGTTCGGCCCATTCGTCGGGCCAGGGGGTGCAGCCGGCGAGCATCATCGGCCTCCGGCCGCGTCTTCGGTGATCCGCACGATCGCGCAGGCCACCTCGAAGCCCGGGGTGCCGCCGAGCAGGAGCACGTGGTCGCCGGTGCGCACCGCGCCGGTCGTCCAGAGGTGTTCGAGCCCCGCGACGTGGTCGGAGGGGCCGGCGTGCCCGGTGCGCCGGACGAACTCCCAGGTGCCGCGCGCCTCGTCGATCCCGATCGGGTCCAGGAAGGTGTCCCGCAGCGCGTCTTGGGCGAAGCTGACGTGGGCGACCCGGGTGATGTCGTCCATGGTGAGTTCGGCCTCGGCCACCGTCTCGCGCACCACCTCGGCCACGAGGTCGCCGAGGTGCCCCATCGGCGGCGGACTGCCGGCGGCCCACTGTCGGGCCCAGTAGGTGCGCCGGCGTTCCAGGTCGAGCGGTTCGCCGCGCGTGATGCCCGGCGGGAACATCTGCTCGCCGCCGCGGTGCAGTTCCTCCATGCGCGGGATGGACCGGGCGCCGGTGGCCACGAGTCGGGCGAATCCGGGTCGGGTGGACAACACGATCGCGCCGGCCCCGTCGGCGAGTACGAACAGTTTGGAGACCGTCCAGCGGTCGACCGTGGGGGTGTTGAAGTTGTCCGAGGTGGTCAGCAGGACGGCGGTCCGGCTCGGGTCGGCCAGCAGGTGGTTGGCGCCCAGTTCCAGCGATTCGATGATGCCCAGGCAACCGTGCCGGACCTCGATCGCCGAGATCGGCCGGTCTACGGTGTTGCGCACGATGTAGTGCGGCGCGGACCACACGTCCGGTCCCTGGTAGTGCACGGTGCTGTGGAACAGCTTGCAGATCTCGGCGGCCTCGTGGTCGGCCTGCTTGAGCGCCGCGTTCGCGGCGCGGATCGCCATGTCGGGGGCGGGCAGGTCGCCGGCGTCGCCGATCGAGAGCAGCCCGCTGCTCTCGCGTTCGGCCGCGGGGTAGCGGCCGGCCGCGACCGCGTCCTCGGTACTCACCCGGTCCGGCAGGTGGGTGCCGATACCGGCCAGGTGGATTCCGTCGAATCTCATGGTTGCTCTCCTCGGCGCCGGATTATCGGGACCGGTCGGCACGACCGGACAGGACGGGGACGGCGTGCTCGTCCGCCGCGCGCACGGCGGATGCGTACAGGCCGGCGAACCGCGGGTCGATCCGGGCGCCACTGTCGTAGTAACGGGCGTACCGGTCGCGGTAGTTGGAGAACCAGCCGGGGTGATCGTGCAGGAAGAGGATGTCGTGGAAGGCCATGTTCCTGATCGCGATCATCGGCCAGGGCGCCCGGTTGACGGGGAACAGCGGGTTGCGCGCCGCCGGGGCCCGGCAGTCCGGGTGGAACTGGCCGAGCATCAAACCCTCGGCCACCGCCCGGTCCTTGGTCGCCCGATGGCCCTCGTCGATCAGCCACCAGCCCTCCTCGGGCAGGTCGGTGACCAGCACGACGAGCGCGTGCAGTTGGGGATTGCGCGCCTTCCAGTCGATGGACCGGAACATCCGGGTGGCGTCCTCGATCATCCGCACCATCCGGGGCAGGTGCGGCGGGCCCTCCCAGCGATGACCCACCGCGATCAGCGAATCGGCGCGCAACGAGGGTTCGACGAAGGGGCAGACCGGGCCGTCGCGGCCCAGTTCGGGATGCGGTTGGGCGATGTAGTCGCCGAGCCAGGTGTGCAACTCCCGGTCGTGCTCGGCGTCCAGGGTGACGAACGGATATTTCCTCATCGGATGCCCTCGTCCCGGATCACGGAGCAGTTCGTGGCGCGAGGCGGCCAGTACGCGCCGGGCGCGGAACACCCCAGGGTGGCGGTTCGGCCGAGCGGAATCGGGTCCGCGGTGCTCGCGGAGAGCGTGCGACGGATCTGCCGGGGGGCGCCGCCGGCGCGAATGCCGCTCTCCCACGAGGGACGCGGGTACGCCGCGGTCTCCTGACGCGCGAGTTCGGCGGCGGCAGGGTCGGCGCCCGCCTGCGGTCGGCCCCGGGGCTCGGCCCAGCGCCACGTCTGGGCGTCGAGTGCGGCCCAGGCGCGCACACCCTCGGCGCCGAAGCACTGGGCGAAGTAGCCCCGGATGAGCGCCAACGCGCGCAGGCACACGCAGCGCCAACCCTCGGTGTCGGTCTCGTCGGGCTCGGGTCGGCCGTCGTCCAGTCGGGACAGGATCGCCGTCCACGCGTCGTAGCCGCCGGCGCCCAGTTGTTCGAGCGCGTTGGCCATGCTCACTTCGGCGGCGAAGAGTCGATGCCGCCAGACCGTCGCGTCGTCGCCGTCGGTGTCGGGACCGCCGTTGCGGGGCCCCTCTGCGGGAGAGGTCACATCAGACCCCTTCCGTCGCCAGCGCACGCGGACGTGCCGGCATCGCACGCGGCGGCGGCACCGCCAGGACCCGACCCGTCGCGGTCAGCAACCGGCCGAGGTCGGCGGTCAGTTCGGCGAGTTCCTTGGGATGCAGCGCCTGCCCCGCGTCGCACAGCGCGCCGGCCGCGTCGGGGTGGACGTCGATCATGACGCCGTCGGCGCCGACCGCGGCGGCGGCCAGCGCGAGCGGCCGGACCAGGTCGGTGCGACCGGCCGCGTGGCTGGGGTCGACGATCACCGGCAGGTGGCTGATCCGTCGCACCGCGGCGACGGCGGACAGGTCGAGGGTGAAGCGGGTCGCCGGCTCGAACGTGCGGATGCCGCGTTCGCACAACACCACGTCGGGGTTGCCCTCGGACAGGATGTACTCGGCAGCGAGCAGCCATTCCTCGATCGTGGCCGCCATCCCGCGTTTGAGCAGCACCGGTCGGCCGCTGCGCCCGATCGCGCGCAACAGGGTCGCGTTGCTCATGTTCCGGGTGCCGACCTGGAGGATGTCCGCGACCTCCAGGACGTCGTCCAGGTCGGCGACGTCGAGCACCTCGGTGATGATCGGCAACCCGGTGACCTCGCGCTGTTCGGCGAGCAGACGCAGTCCGGCGCGTCCCAGGCCCTGGAAGCTGTACGGCGAGGTCCGGGGCTTGTAGGCACCACCGCGCAGGATGGCGCCCCCGGCGAGCGCGACGCCGTGCGCGGAGTCGCTCATCTGGGCCCGGTTCTCCACCGCGCACGGCCCCGCGACGACCACGAACGCCGGGCCGCCGATCGGCACTCCGGCCACGTCGACGACGGTGTCGGCGCGTTGGTAGGCGCGTCCGGTGAAGCGCAATGCGTCCTCGGTGTCGACCACCGATTCCACACCGGGCAACGGTCGGATGCGTTCGGCCAGGCCCCGCGGAGCGGTCCCGGTCGAGATCAGGTGGGCGCGGCCGTGGCATCGGCTGCGCAGCACCTGCATGTCCTCCGCACGAAGCGCCGCAGCCACGTCTTCGGCAAGCTCCGGAGCGGAAGTCTGATCCATCACCACGATCATCGGCGTAGTCCCCCAGCGTCCTGATGGCGCGACCCGAACCTCCGTCCAGGCCGAATCGGACACTGGCAGGGCGCACTTACGCACCCCTGTCGTGTCTCTTGCGTACGCGGGGCGGTGGCCGGGCGGGACGTCGAAGGCGACCAAAGGCCGCGCCCGGTGGGTCCGGGCCGGGCATTTCGGTGCGACCGGTTCGCCCGCTCGCACCGGGTGCCCGGCCCCCTTTTCAACGTCGCGCCGAGACCGGCGACAGGCGTTGGGCCAACCGCCGGCCGGCGGCGAGCACGGGCGGCACCGGCCGGCCCGGCGGCATACGACTCGACGTCGACGAGAGCGGCCTGCCGGCCGAAGCCGGCCGGCCTCTGGCGCCGGATATCGGCTTTCAAGTAGCGTCGTGGGGTGGATTCCACCAGGCTCGACCGGCTGGAACGGCAATTGGTACATGCGCTCCAGATCGACGGGCGCGCGCCTTTGAGTCGAGTGGCCGCGGTCCTGGACGTATCCGATCAGACCGTGGCCCGCCGCTACCGCAAGCTGCACAACTCCGGTGCCATGCGGGTGCTGGGCCTGCCCGACGTCAGCCGCTTCGGCCAGGTCGAGTGGCTGGTCCGGATCCAGTGCAGCCCCGACGCGGCGGCCGGCGTCGCCGCCGCCCTGGCCCGGCGCGACGACACCTCCTGGGTCAGCCTGACCGCCGGCGGCACCGAGATCGTCTGCGTCACCCGCAGCGGGCCGCGTACCGACGGCGATTCGCTGCTCCTGCAGAAGTTACCGCGCACTCCACGCGTGGTCGGTGTCACCGCGCACAACATCCTGCACGC
This sequence comes from Embleya hyalina, assembly GCF_003967355.1. Classification (GTDB taxonomy): domain Bacteria; phylum Actinomycetota; class Actinomycetes; order Streptomycetales; family Streptomycetaceae; genus Embleya; species Embleya hyalina. The sequence continues at coordinate 18,195 of NZ_BIFH01000061.1, forward strand.
GTTCTCCGGCGGCCCGACCGGCTGGCACGGCAAGGCCGACTCGCTGACCCCCGACCAGATCCGCGAACTCGACGCGGGGCTGGGTGATCCCCCCACGCAGCGCGAGCGACTGGAGATGTTCGAGGGCGACGGCAAACTCCTGGCCATGCTCGCCCTGGACGGTCGGGCCGGCTACGCCCAGCTGGCCGAGGTGACCGGCTGGTCCGAATCGACCGCCAAACGCCGGTTGGAGCGGCTGCGCCGGGCCCGGGCGCTGTTCTTCGACGTGGAGATCGATTCGGCGCTGCTCGGCTACGAGGCCGAGATGATGTTGTGGCTCTCCGTGCCCCCGGCGGCCCTGGTCGCGGTCGGTGAGGCGCTGGCCGGGCATCACGAGGTCGCCTTCGCCGCCGCCGTCACCGGCTCGGCGAATCTGGTCGCGATGGTCGCCTGCCACGACACCGACGACTTCTACCACTACCTGACCACACGGATCGCCACGTTGACCCAGGTGGTGGCGATGGAGACGGCTCCGGTCATCCGCTCGGTCAAGCGCGCCGGCAGCGTACCCAAGTCGTTGTCCGCCGGGAGCGGTCCGCCCCGGCGCTGAAGGACCCGGCGCGTTCGTCGGCGGTGGAACCGTCGGCCGTCTTGTCCGGCGCGTCTCGACGATTTCCCACCTCGTCGGCGGTCGTGATGTCGAAAACAAGCAATGCGGGCCCCCTGCGTGGCGCGGTCCGGCCGATCGCCACGAAGGTTTCGGTGACCGGGTTCTCGACATCGACCCCCGCCGCCGAGAGGAAACTCATGCGTAAGTGGCCGCCCCTTGTGGCGATCTGCCTGGGTACGTTCATGCTGCTCGTGGACGTGACCATCGTGACCGTGGCCCTGCCGGACATGGCGACCGATCTGGACACCGAGTTGTCCGATCTGGAGTGGGTCGTCGACATCTACGCGTTGGCGCTGGCCGCGCTGCTGCTCGGCATCGGATCGACCGCGGACCTCCTCGGTCGCAAGGCCACCTACCTGGTCGGACTGGTGGTCTTCGCGGTCGCCTCACTGGTGTGTGCGCTGGCCCCCGACGCCGGCGTGCTGATCGCGGCCCGAGGTGTCCAGGGCATCGGCGCGGCCGGCATGTTCGGCACCACCATCGCCCTGTTGGGCTCGCACTACCGGGGCAAGGACCGCGCCGTCGCGTTCGCCGTGTGGGGTGCCACGAACGCGGTGGCCGCGGCGGCGGGACCGGTGGTCGGCGGTCTGTTGACCGAATACCTGGACTGGCGTTGGATCTTCTACGTCAACCTCCCGGTGAGCGTGATCGCGGTCGTGCTGAGCGTGCGGGTGCTCAGGGAGGAGCGCCCCGCGGAGCGCCACCGCATCGACCTCCCGGGCATCGTCGCGTTCACCGTCGCCGCCGGGTCGGTCACCTTCGCGCTGATCCGGGCCCACGTCGACGGCTGGACGTCGGTGAACACGCTGGGCATGCTCGGACTCGGCCTGGTCGCGCTGATCGTGTTCATCGTGGTGGAGCGCCGGCACCCGTACCCGATCCTGGATCTCACGCTCTTTCGGAGCCGGTCGTTCGTGGGCATCATGTCGGCCGGCCTGTTGATGCAGGCCGCGGCGTTCGCCTATCTCCTGTTCACGTCCCTGTGGCTCCAGACCGTTCTGGGCTACGGGCCGATCAAGGCGGGCCTGTACATCCTGCCGCTGAGCATCTCGGCGTTCGTACTCTCCGCCCTGGTGGGTCGACTGGGACCGTGGGCCCCCAAACCCGCGATCGGCATCGGCATGCTCTTCATCGCGGCGGGCGCGGCGTTGCAGGCGTTCGTCGAGGCCGGCTCGTCGGGCGGGGTGATCATCGGCGGCCTGCTGGTGGCCGGCGTCGGGGTGGGTCTGGTCACGCCGACCCTGTCCGGTGCCGCCTTGGCCTCGGTTCCGGCGGCTCGTGGCGGCATGGCCGGTGGTGCGGTCAACACCTTCCGCCAACTCGGCTTCGCCCTGGGCATCGCCGTGTTCGGCGTCATCTTCCAGGCCCGGGTCCAGGACGTGCTCACCGACAAGGGCCGGTTGGCCGACGCCCACGACGTGGCCGGGGCCCTGACCGGCGGTCAGGCGCAGGGCGTGATCGCCCGCACCCCCGAACCCGAGCGGGCCTCGATGGATCATCTGGTCCGGGAAGCCTTCGCCTCGGGCCTGAACGTGACGCTATGGGTCGCCGCGGGCATGGCCCTCCTGGCCGCGCTCGTGGTCTTCGTCCTGGTCGACACACCCGCGTCCCGGGAATCGAGCGACGAGGAGCCCGAGTCGGCGGAGGTGACCTCGGCGGTGGGACACGTGTGACGTCCCGCCCGGCGGATCCTCGCGGAACCGGGCCGCCCGGTGCCGTGATCGGGCCGCGGGGCGCGCCGGTCGGGTCCTGCCACACGCGCGCGCCGGTCGGACCGAAGCCCGCGGTCCGACCGGCGCGCGTGTGGTGTTCAGGGCCGGGCGGCGGGTGGCGACAGGCCCATCTGTGCCAGCACCGCGTCACCGACCGAGGTCCCGACCCGACCGAGATCGAACGGCAGGTCGAAGTGATTGCGTCCGACCACCACCAGATCGCGAACCGGGTGCTTCCGGGCCTGGAGCATCTGGACGAACTCCCTTTGCTGCCGGGCGTATTCGAAGGTCTCGTCGGCACCTCGGGCGATGATCACCGATCGTGCGGCGAGGGTTCCCGCACGCAGCGGGCTGTAGCGCTCCGCGGTCTCCCGATCCAGTCCCAGCGCGTCGTTGACGTAGCTCGACCGGATCGGTTGCAGGTCGTACACCCCGCTGAGCAGGCACACCCCCGGTACTCGCGGCCCCGCCTCGGGTCCGCTGAGCGCCGCCGCGACGAGATGGGCGCCGGCCGAACTCCCGCCCGCGTACACCGCGTCGCCCGCGTGTCCGAGCACGTCGGCGTGCTCGCCCAACCAGCGCAGCGCGCGCCGCACCGACGCGACCATCTCGGCCAGCGAGTTGCCCGGCGCCAATCCGTATCCCAGCGCCGCGAACGCCGCCCCGGAGCTCACGAACCGGGGTGCGGCGAAGGCCGATTCCTCCTTGCTGCACTGCTGCCAGTGGCCGCCGTGGACGAACACGAACAGCGGTGCGCCGGGCCGGGTCGCGGGGAAGTAGTCGAGCCGCTCGGCCGGATCGGGTCCGTATCGCACGTCCGGGCGGCAGGCCAGGTCGGCGCGTGCCCGCCGACTGCGATCCGCGGCCTGGTCCAGGGTCCGCAGAAAGTCGGGCGCGCGGGAACTCGGCGAGTACTCCCGGTCGAGCGCGGCTCGATCGAACGCGCCGTAGACGATGGTCATGGGTCCTCCACATTCGATCGACGCCGCAGCGCCGGCGTTCGATGTTCGACGGGTTTCCGGGTTCGACGGTTGCGGGGTTCGTCGGCGACGCGTCTCAGGCGCTGTCCTCCAGCGCCTCCCGCTCCCCCGCCTCGCGCCGGGTGGCATCGCGACACGTTCGCCTCGTGCGCCCCGGCCCGATCAGCGCGGGCGCCGACGCCTCCTGTTGCCGAAACGCGGGCGGTGCGGGCAGTCTGCGCGGCAGGGCCGGCTCCGACCTGTCCGCCTGAACCACGAACACGCATGCGCGCGACACCGTTTCGGCGCGCCGCGGCCGAGTTGCGCCCGTCGCGCTCGACGCCGTCGAGACCGCGTGCAGGGTGTGGCAGGCACGCGCGTAGATCAGTGGGTGACCGGCGCGGACGGCCGTGCCGACCGCCGCCCGGGCGTGCCACCTCGCCGGCCGGAGCAGACGGGCGTCGCGTTCCGCGAGCAGCACCAGCACCAGACCGGTCCGGGCCTCGCATTCGCCCCGCGTCGAGCCGACCCGACGGGCCAGCCTCAGCGCGACCGTGTGATGCCGAAACGCGAGGTCGCGTTGCCCCTGCACCCGGGCGATCTCGCCGAGCACGTTCAAGGCGTGTGCCCGACACCGCGCGTCGCCGCCGGCACACGCCAGCCGCAGGGCCTCGCCGCCGTGTCGGGCCGCGGTGCCCAGTCCCCCGCGTTCGAGGTACGTCCGGGCCAACACGGCCTCGATCGCGGCCTGATCGTGGGCCGTACCGCCGGACGCCAACGCCTGGGCGAGATAGCTGACGGCCCGCTCGGCCCGGCCCTGGTCGTGCGAGACCAGGCCCAGCCGCCACAACGTTCGGGCAATGCCGGGGCCGGATTCGCCCGGCTCGACGAGGCGGGTGTCGCGCAGCGCGACCAGCAACTCCTCGCGGGCCTCGTCCAGCCGGCCCGCCCGGTGCAACTCGGCCGCCAAATCCCGCCGCACACACGCCGCCGCCCGCGGTCCGCCGAGCCGGTCGGCCAGGTCACGCGCGGTGGTCAGCACCTCGACGGCCCTCGCGCCGTGCCGCTCCACGCCGATCGCGAGCCCGAGGCCGCGCAGGGCGGCCAACCGTTGCCAGGGCTCGCTCGTCGCGATGTCGCGTTCGAGCGCCCGGGTGAAGTACAGCCGTGCCCGGGTCGAACGCCCCAGGCCCAGATGGGCGAAACCGAGCCCGATCAAGGTGGCCGCGGACCACCCGCACCCGGCGCGTTGTTCGGCCGCCCGTGCGGCCAGGGCGCAGCGCAGCGCCTGATCGTGGTGCCCGCCCTCGGCCAGGTAGGGACCGAGCAACGCGGCGAGCGCGATCGCCGGACATTCGGCGTCACCGGCCTCCACCAGGGCCACCAGTGTCGCCCGCTCGGCGTCGAGCCAGGCCGAGGCGGCGCGGGCCTCGGCGAAGCGCGCCGGCGCGTCGCCCGATCCGGGGAACTCCGGGAAGGTACCCAGGCCGAGCCGGCGCACCGCCTCCCGCACACCCGCGAACAGCCATTCGTTCATGCGGCGCGCGGCCCGGGTCCGCTCGTCCGGGGCATCCGCGGTGCGCGACAACTCGTTGGCGTACGCGCGCGTGAGTCCACGCAGCCGGAACCGGCCGGGGCCGCTGGGGGCGACCAGGTGGCCGGCCGCGAGCCGGTCGAGGATCTCCTTGGCCCGTCTGTCGTCGGCCAGGCCCGCCAACACCCGGACGGTGGCGGTGCCGAAATCGGGTCCGGGCGTCAGCGGCAACAGCCGATACACCCGCGCGGCCTGCGGCGAAAGCAGCCCGGCCGCGGCCCGGAAGGCGTCGCGCACGCCGGCCCGGGGACCCTGTCCCAGGGTGAGCCGACTCAGCGGGTCCCCCTCGCGCAACCGGGCCACGTAGTCCGCGAGGCGGCACCGGGGATCGGCGGCGAGCGTCGCCGCGGCGATCCGCAGGGCCAGGGGCAGGCGGTCGCACAGCCGGGCCAACTCCGCTGCGGCCTCGGGCTCTGCGGCGAGCCGGGCCGTACCCAGCACGCCTTCGAGCAGGGCGGCGGATTCGCTCTCGGTCAGTTCGTCCGACAGCGCGAACAGTCGAGCACCGCAGGACGCGCTCAGCTCCGGGAGGTCCACGCGGCTGGTCACCAGGACCGTCGAGCCCGCGGTACCCGGCAGCAGCAGCGTGACCTGCTCGGCGCAGGTGACGTCGTCGAGGAGCAACAGCACGCGGCGGTCCGCCAGTTGGGCACGCAGCGCGGCCGCCCGTGCCTCCAGGCCGGGCGGCACCCGGCGTGAACCGCACGCGCTCAGGAGTTCCGCCAACACCTCGGCCGGATCGCGGGGGCTGTCGTCGGTGTCGCTGAGGCGCACGTACCACTGGCCGTCCGGAAACTGTCCGCGCAACCGGTGCGCGGCCCGCAGCGCGGTCGCCGTCTTCCCCGCTCCCGGGCCGCCCGAGAGCACCACGACCGGCGACGCGGGCAGCCCGTGGTGCGGCGTGGCGGCCTCGACGATGCCTCCGAGTACCGCCTCGCGCCCGACGAAATCGCGCTCGTCCCTCGGTAGTTGGTACAGCGAGGTCCACGAGCCGCGGGTATCGGCCGGCGCCGTGCGGTGTTTGGCGGCGGACTCGGCGGGCGGGGCCGGCGCACCGCTGAGGATCGCCCGTTGCAGACGCACCAGCCGTTCACCGGGATCGATGCCCAGTTCCTCGTTGAGCCGGTCGCGGACCTCGGCGTAGGCGGCCAGCGCCTCCGCCTGCCTGTCGCAGCGGTACAGCGTGAGGATCAGCTGGTACCAGAACCGTTCGCGGTAGGGGTGTTCGGCGGTCATCTCGCGCAGCGGGGCCAGGATCCGGTCCTGTCGGCCCAGGAAGAGGCCGACGTCGAAGTATCGTTCGGCGGCGCGCAACCGGCGTTCGGTCAGCACGGGCACCGCCTCCCGTTGCAGGGCCTCCGCGGGTACGTCGTCCAGCGCGGGGCCGCGCCACAGGGCCAGGGCGGCGGCGAGCAGATCCGTCTCCTCCTGCGGCCGATCGGCCTGACGCGCCCGTTCGGCGCGCTCGACCAGGTCGTCGAAGCGGTTCAGGTCCAGCGCCGACGCGGCGATCGAGATGCGATACCCCTCGGGCACGGTGTGGATCAGCCGTTCACCGCCCGCCCGTTCCAATGTCTGGCGCAGCCGGTTCATGTGCACGTGCAGGGCGTTGCGGCCGCTGGCCGGAGGGTTGCCCTCCCAGAGGTGGCCGAGCAGCTTCTCGACCCCCACCGTTTGTCCGGCGTGCAGCAACAGGCAGGCCAGCAGGCTGCGTTGTTTGGGTGCCCGGAGGGGAACGGACCGATGGTCGACGACCACTTCCAGGGGTCCGAGGATCAGGAAGTCCGCGCGATCGGGTGAGCCGCGGTCCGAGTCGGGCGACGTCGCACCGTCTCCGCCCCCGCGGACCGCCGGTGAGCGGTACACCGGAAAGGATGCTGTGGTCACTGGTTTCTCCAAGAACAGGGGATACCGGTCGCCGATCGGCGACCGGTATCCGCGAATGCCGCCGACCCGGCGGCGATCCCGGGCCCGGGGCGGGTCCGGCGGACGGGCCCCGGGTCAGCCGTGCAGTCGGCTCACGTACTCCCGGCAGCCGGGCAGTTCGGCGACGAGTCGTTCGGCCTGCCTGCGGATCGCCGCGAACTCGGCCATCGCGCCGCTGGGGTCCAGGCCGGCCAAGGCCGGTCGGGGCCGGGCGGGCGCCTTGCCGAGCCCGATCAGCATCACCTTCCAGTTGTAGGCCTCGAAGCCGTGGAAGCGCGGGTAGATGGTGTCCGGCTCGGGCAGCAGTGTGCGCCAGGACTCCAGCCGCTCGGCCAACCCCTCGGGCACCGCGCGGGACTTGGCCGCCTTCCAGTACGGGGTGTCCTCACGTCCGGCCGCGCAGTAGTGCATGACCAGGAACTCCTTCACGCCGTCGATCACCTCGGCAATGCTGCGGTTGTAGCGCACCGCCAGTGCCGGGTCCCAGTCGCGGTCGGGGAAGTAGTTCACCAGCTGCTCGATGCCGTGCTGGATGAAGAAGATCCCGGTCGATTCGAGCGGCTCCACGAAGCCGCTGGACAGGCCGATCGCCACGCAGTTCTTCACCCAGGAATTGCGATTGCGACCGATCCGCATCCGGATGTGGTTCGCCTCCAGATCGGGCCGATCGGGTGCGGCGAATCGGCGCAGCGTGCGCTCGGCCTCGGCCGGGTCGCAAAACTCGTCCGAGTAGACGTACCCGGTACCGACGCGCTCGTACAGCGGGATGGTCCAGATCCACCCGGCCTCGGCCGCGGTGGCGGAGGTGTAGGGCGCCATCTCCCGCCCGGGGTCGGCGGGCACCCGCAGGGCCACCGCGCGGTTGTTGGGCAGCACGTCCTCGAACGACTCGAACGGCTCCTCGAGCACCCCGTTGATCAGCAACCCGCGGAAGCCGGTGCAGTCGACGAACAGATCGCCGGGGATGTCGCCGTGCTCGGTGGTGACCAGGTGGTCGATCCAACCGCGCTCGTCGCGGCGCACCTCGACCACGTCGTCCACCACGTGGCGCACGCCGCGTTCGACGCCGAACGTGGTCAGGAACTTGGCGAGCAGGTCGGCGTCGAAGTGGTAGGCGTAGGGGAACTGGGTGCGCTGCTCGTTGGCGTTGCCGATCTCGCGATCGAGAAGCGTGGTGAACAGGCTGCCGTCGAGCAGGCGCGGCGAGCGGTTCGCCTCGCACAACGCGGACAGCAGCAGGCAGGACGTGTCGAAGTTCTCCACGTCGCCGTCCAGGTGCAACCACCAGTCGTCCAGGGTGAATCCGTCGAGTACCGGGAGCCGCTCGAAGGGGTGGTAGAAGTAGGTGCCGACCTCGCGCCAGTTGGCGTACCGGATACCGAGCTTGTACGAGGCGGCGCAGCTCGGCATCCAGTCCCGCTCCTCGAGGCCGAGATAGGCGAAGAAGTGGCGGATGGTGCTGAACGTCGCCTCGCCGACGCCGACGGTGCCCACCCGTTCCGACTCCACGACGGTGACGGACACCTCATCCCTGAAGGTCTGCTTCAGGTAGGTGGCGGTCATCCAGCCCGCCGTGCCGCCGCCCACGATCACCACGTTGCGGATCATTGTCGTCCTTTCGGTTGCGTCGGGAGTTCGCCAGGCGATCGATCAGGGTGAGGACCGGCGAGGTCATCACGGTGGAAACGAGTGCCATGGTCACGAACATCGTGAAGAGAGTGGGTGTGATCACCTTGAGATCCAGACCCACGTTGAGCACGATCAACTCGGTCAGGCCGCGGCAGTTCATCAGCGTGCCCAGGGCGAGCGCCTCGCCGCCGGGGATGCCCAGGCCGCGGGCGGCCGCCACGGTGCTGCCCCACTTGCCGATCACGGCCACCGCGGTGATGGTCAGACACCAGGACCACAACCGCGGGTCCGAGCCGAACAGGCCGAACTCGGTGCGCAGGCCCGAGTACACGAAGAACAGCGGCAGCAGCAGCGTGACGGTCAGGTCCCGCATCCGTGCCGACGCGACCTCGACCGTGACCGAACCGCGCGGGACGATCACTCCCAGCAGGAAGGCGCCGAAGATCGCGTGGATGCCGATCCGGTCGGTGGCCAGCGCGGCCAGCATGATCGCCGCGAGCAGCGCGGGCAGGACCGCCGCGTCCGAGAGCCTGCGGGGTTGCTCGCGCCCGGCGCCTTCGAGGCGGGCCAACGCGGGACGAATCACGCCCCACATCACCGCGCTGAACACGAGGGTGCTCAGCAGGGTTCGGGCCACTCCGAAGCCGGAGGAGTGTCCGGTGGTCGCCACCACGACCGTCAGCAGACACCACGCGGTGACATCGCCGACGGCGGCGCAGGCCAGCGCCAGCGCGCCGAGGCGGGTACGTTCCATCCGGCGGTCGATCAGGATGCGGGCCAGCACCGGGAAGGCGGTGATGCTCATGGACACCGCGAAGAACAGCGCGAACGGCACGAATCCCACATCGTGGGGAGCCAGCGAGGAGTATCCGACCAGGGCCAGCAGCACGCCGCTGAGCATCGGTACCGCGATTCCCACGTGACTGATCATCAATACGATCCGGCCGCGACCGCGCACCTGGCGCAGATCCAGTTCGTAGCCGACCAGGAACATGAAGAAGATCAGGCCCAGTTGGGCCAGCACGTTGATCGACCCGTTGAGCGATTCGGGCAACAGCCAGTGGTATCCGGTGGGCCACGACAGGCCGAGCAGGGACGGTCCCAGCAGGATGCCCACGCAGATCTCTCCGATCACCCCGGGCTGCGCCATGCGTTGGAACAGTCGGGACATCAGGTGGCACAGCAGCAATACGACCGGCAGCGCCAGCAGCAGGTGGGCGAAGGTGTCCGCGGCGGTCGTTCGCACCCCGCCGGTGGTGTGCGTGCCGTGTCCGCCGTAGTGGCGCACGCCCGACCACAGGCCCGCCAGGATGAGCGCCACCGACAGCCCGACGACCAGCACGTAGAGCAGGATCTGTCTGCCGCGGGACACCGGCGGGTCGGGTGCGGGCGGGTTCTCGCGCTCGAGGACCGGCCGCGGGTCGGTCCCGCTCCCTGTCGGTGAGTTCTCACGGATGGACATCGCGACCTTCTCTGGTCGGGGCGAGCACGGCGCCGGTGTGGACGTGGGGACCGCGGCGCGCCGCCGACGGGGGGCGGCGGGCGCGCCGCGGGGTCTCAGGGCTGCCCCGGCCAGGCGGCATAGCCACGCAGGCCGTACAGCAGCGGATCGGGCAGTGAGCGGTGGGCCGTGCCCAGCACTTCGCCGAAGATCACCGCGTGATCGCCGACGACGTCGTCGCGCACCACCTTGCAGTCGGCGACCCCGTGTGCGGCCTCGTCCAGATGCGGGCCGCCGGCGCCGGCGGGCAGACACCAGGGGGTGCGCGCGAACCGGTCGGGAGCGCCGGAGGCGAACAACTCGGCCGTGCTCCTGGCGTGTCCGCTCAGCAGGTTGAGCGCGAAGGTGCCGCCGGCTCGGACCGCTTCCAGCGTGGGGCTGCCCTGGCGCAGGCAGACCAGGAGGGTGGGCGGCGACAGCGTCACGCAGCTGATCGAGGTGCAGGTCATGCCCCACGGGTGGTTTCCCGCGTCGAGCGTGGTGAGCACGCCGACACCGGTGGGGAAGCCGGCCATGAAGGCTCGCAGTCGGTCCGCCCGGTCGGTCGGCTCCGCGGGGTGATCGACCCGGACGTCGTTGTGTACGTCGGCCCGGATGGAATGCGTCACGAATTACTCCAGAAGTCCCGGTCGAGCGAGGTCATTTACCGTGGAGTTGGCGCAGGAATTCGTGCGTGGTGGGCAGCTCGGCCAGCAGGTGTCGCCGCCGGGACTCGACCTCGGCGAACAGGTTCTCGACACTTTCGATGGAGGCCGGCTTGTATTCCAGGGCGGGCAACACACGATCCGGGAGGTGGCCGAGGCCGGCGAAGATGCACCAGTAGTTCGTGTTGTTCCAGAAGTTCTTGTTGTCCACTTCGGAATTGCCGTAGTACACTCGCTCGCCGGCCTGCGAGGTGTTCACCGGGAATCCGGCCCGATACAACGAGATCTTCTCCCGGACGTCGTCGCCGAGCGGAAGCTCCTTGTTGGCCCGCCAAAACTCCGTGTCCGTGCGCGGCGAGAAGTAGAAGTGCGTCTGGATGAAGTCGCGGGTGAAGTCGAACATGCTCTCCACCTCGCGATTGAAGTGGTCGACCAGGGTCGGGTCGAAGCGCTTGTCCGGAAAGTGCTTGGCGAGTTGGTGCACCGCCGAGTAGATGAAGTAGATGCCGGTCGACTCGAGCGGTTCGACGAAGCACGAGGCGAGTCCGATGCTCACCACGTTGCGCACCCAGGCCCGGCGGTTGCGGCCGACCCGAAAGCGTACGTGGTTGAACGGGGTGCGGTCGGGGTTCAGACCCCACAGGTCGCAGAACTCGCGCGTGGCCTCGTCCTGGCCGGTGAACTTGCTCGAGTAGACGTAGCCGGTGCCGAAGCGGGTCAGCATCGGGATCTTCCACGTCCAGCCGGAACTCATCGCGATCGCCGAGGTGAACGGCTCGACGCCGTTGGCGGCGTCGTCGTGCGGGATCGCGGTCGCCACGGCGCTGTCGCACAGCAGTTGGTCGGACATGTCCAGGAACGGCTCTTCCATCGCCTGGTTGATCAACAGGCCGCGGAAGCCCGAGCAGTCCACGAACAGGTCGCCTTCGAGGAGTCGACCCTCCTTCGTGCGCAGCGCGGTGATGTGGCCCCGCTCGTCGAGGACCGCCTCGGTCATCTCGTCCCGGACGTGCCGCACACCCTGCTTCTCGGTGGCGAACCGACGCAGGAAGTCCGCGACCAGGTTGGCGTCGAAGTGCCAGGCGTAGCCGGTGGCCTGGCTGCCGTCGCCGTAGCGCGGGCCCTTCTTGGCGTCGAGCACCTCGGCTTCGGCGAAACACGCGTAGTCGAAGGGCACGTCGGTCTCGCCCCGCAAGGTGCGCAGGTGCCAGTAGTGCGAGAGCGGGATCCCGTCGTGCTCGGGGAGGTTGGCGAAGTGATGGTAGAAGTGGTCGACGCCGCCGTGGAGTGCGCGTGGCTGTGCCGCGCCGTTGCCGGGGGTGCGCCAGTTGACGAACCGGATGCCCGCCTTGAAGCTCGCGTTGCACTCGCGCATCCATTCGTCCTCGGGAATCCCGAGGTAGTCGAAGAACGCGGACTGCAGGTTCGGCACGGTGGCTTCGCCGACACCTATTCGGGGAATGGTGGGCGCCTCCAGGACCGTGATGTCCACGGCACCCTGGAGGGCCTTCCCCAGATACGAGGCGGTCATCCACCCCGCCGTCCCGCCGCCGAGAACGACCAGCCTCTTGATGCGATGGTCCACGAGTCTCTCCTTCGGCCTGCGGCCGCGGGGTTCGATCCCCGCGGCCGACCCTGGAGAGCATCCTGTGAGACGGCTCTATATTTTTCCTATGAGCCGGCCCGGACCGATGTGCGATCGCTCACCGACGAGGCAATCGGCTAACCGTAGGCGCTGGTTCGGGCGAATCGTGGATCGGTGTACTGTTTGGTTTCCGCGACTCGCCACAAGCGTTCGACGCTTTCCCGAACGTCTTGATGCGAGACATATAGCGGATGGAATCCGAAACGGAGCAGATCCGGCGGCCTACTGTCCGCGACGACGCCCTGCGGCATCAGGGCGCGAATCATCCCGTAGGCGTGTTCGTGCCGCAGCGAGACGTGCCCACCGCGTCGCTCGGCCGCACGTGGGGTGACCACCTCGAACGCCGGTTCGTCCGGTAGTTCGTCCACGCAGCGGATGAAGAACGCGGTGAGCGAGAGGCTCTTGTCGCGCAGTTGCTCGACCGCGACGTCGCGGTACACGTCCAGCGCGGCGTCCAGGGCGACCAACGACAGGATCGCGGGTGTCCCGACCACGGCCCGGGCGATGCCGGCGGCCGGCAGGTACGGGCCACCGGTGGCGAACGGGGTGACGTGTCCGAGCCAGCCGGCCAGCGGCAGGTCCAGGGCTTGGTGGTGGCGTTCGGCGGCGTACACGAAGGCCGGTGAACCGGGGCCGCCGGACAGGTACTTGTAGGTACAGCCCACCGCCAGGTCGACGTCGTGGCGCGCCAATTCGAGCGGCAGCACGCCCACGCCGTGACAGACGTCCCACAGGACGACCGCGCCCGCGTCGTGCGCCGCCGCGGTGATGCCCGCGATGTCCCACAACTCGCCGGTGCGGTAGTCCACCACCGGGTACGCGGCCACCGCCACGTCGCGGCCGTTTCGGGCCAACCACCCGGCCGCCTCCCCCGCGGGCACCTCGACCACCCGCAGGCCCAGCAGCCTGGCCGCCGACTCGGCCATGTAGCGGTCGGTGGGAAAGTGTCGCGGATCGGTCAACAGCACCTGCCGGCCCGGCCGCAACCGGGCCGCCCCGATCAGCGTGTTGAACAACTGCACCGAGGTGGAGTCGCCCACCGCGACCTGTCCCGGGCCGACCCCGAGCAGGGCGCCGATCCGATCCCCCACCCGGGTGGGCAGTTCCATCCAGTCCACCCAGGAGCGCACCAAATCCTCGCGCCATTGTCTGTGGATGGTCTCGTGCACCGCGGGGGCGACCGAGGTCGGCAGCGGCCCGAGCGAGTTTCCGTCCAGGTAGATCAGCCCCGGCGGCAGCGCGAACCGCTCCCGGAAGCCGGCCAACACGTCCTCTGCGTCCAATCGTTCAGCGTCGGTGCGCGTCGTGGGCATGTGCCTGCCTCCGTCGATTCCGGGATGCGATGCGCGCCGCGCCCAGCGCCGGTGCGACCGGGAGCACCCGGTCCTCGGAATAGGCGCAGCGATCCAGGAAACGGGCCATGTTCTGGCCCAACTCCCAGGCGCAGGAAGATTTTCCGGCCCCTCGTGCCTGTCGGAACAGGGCGATCAGGGCGCTCTTCTCGTCCTCCAACCAGTGTTCGCCCTCACGCACGGGGGCGGCTTGCGCCGCGTACCCGCGGTGCACCCAGGCGGTCAACGCCCGGTCCAGGACGGCGGCGAGCTCCGGCGCGGTGGCCACTTCGAGGTCGGCGGCCTCGCGGCCGAATATCCGCACCAGACGGTGCAGCCGATAGCGCGTCGTGGTCCCACCCGCGCCGGGGACGAAGGAGAGCAGTCGGGCGTCCACCAACGTCTCCAGTACGTCCTCGACCTGGTCGTGGGGCAGCCGCAGAATCTCGGCGGCGGCCCACGACGGGAAGTCGGGCACGTCCAGGTGGGAGAGCAGGCACAGGGCCCGCCGCGCGTGCGGAGCCAGCTCGCGATAGCTCTGCCGGATCCCCGATCGAACGTCCAGGTCCGAGGTGCGCAACTCGTCCAGCCGGCCGCGCTCCGCGGCCAGCCGGACCACGAGCGAGGCCACTTGCCAGTGCGGTCTCGCGTGCAGGCGAACGGCCGCGATCCGCACCGCGAGCGGTAGACCGCCGCACAACTCGACCAGCCGGCGGGCCATTTCGCGCTCGGCCCGGATCCGGGCCTCCCCCGAGACCCGGGACAGCAGTTCCAATCCCTCGTCCATGGACAGCGGGCCCGGTTCGATCAGGCTGACTCCGTCCAGGGCGGTCGGCGAGTGGCGACTGGTGATCAGTACCCGGCAACCGGTGGCGCCGGGTAACAGTGGTCGGATCTGGCTCTCGTCCCGCGCGTTGTCGAGCAGAATCAGCATCCGTCGGCCGGCGAGCCTGCTGCGGTAGAGCTGGACGCGTTCCTCGATCGAATCGGGGATCGCCCACTCGTCGATGCGCAGCGCGCGCAGGAACCAGCCGAGAACCTGCCTCGGATCCTTGGGACGTTCGTCGAGACCGCCGAGATCCACGTGGAGTTGACCGTCGGGGAAGACGTCCAGGCACCGGTAGGCGGCCCGCATCGCGAGCGCGGTCTTGCCGATGCCGGCCATCCCGGTGATCGCCACCGGTCTGCTCGGCGCACGGGCCGGCCGGTGCGCGTGGTCCGACTCCCCGGAGGCCGCCGGGGCCGCCGAGCCCGCCCGCAACAGGGTCTCGATCACTCGGAGTTCGCTGTTTCGGCCGGTGAAGTCGACGATGTCGGGCGCCAGCATGGCCGGCCGCAGCCGACTCCACGCGCTGGTGGTGACCACCCGTGCGCCGGCCCCGTCCGCGGTGCGCCCGAGTGTGGGATCACCGTCCAGAATCCCCCGAAAGACGGTGTTCATCGCTTGGCCCGGGTCCACCCCGAGTTGCTCGGCCAGCACGTGCCGGCCCTGCTGGTAGATCTCCAGCGCGTCGGCCTGTCGATCGCTGCGGTACAGCGCGATCATCAGGTAGGTGCGCATGCGCTCGCGCACCGGGTGGCCCTCCACCAGTGCGGTCAACTCGGGCACGAGCCGCGCGTGCAGGCCGAGTTCCATGTCGGCCTCGATCCGGGCCTCCAGCGCCCGCATCCGTGCCTCTTCCAGCCACGGGCCGTCGTTGGCGGCCAGGAACTCGGTCACGTTCGCCAGGGCCGGGCCGCGCCACAGCCGCAAGGCGGCCGACAGATGCCGTGAGGCGTCCTCGAACCGCCGGTCGGTCAGGGCCGCTTGGCCTACTCGGCTGAGTCGCTCGAACTCCTCGTGGTCGCAGCGGGCCGGACCCAGCGAAAGCGCGTAGCCGGGTTGGCGCCGCACGATGTAGGTACCGGCCGGGCCGAGCAGTTTGCGCAGCCGCGAGATGTACGTGTAGATCTGTGAACTCGCGGTGGCGGGCGGTCGGTCGCCCCAGAGGTAGCTGCTCATCCGAGCGTCGGACAGCACCGTCCCGTGGGCCAGGAGCAGGCCCGCCAAAGCCGTGCTGGGTTTGGTTCCGTCGAACGTGGTCTCGATTCCCCCTCTGTACATCGTCACCGGCCCGAGGATTCGAATTTCCATCCGGTCCTCGGGGTCGCATCCCGTGCTGTGCGAGATCGTCCCCGTCGTCTCGTAATAATGCTTCGAGAGATCAAGCATGCCTAGCCTCCCCGCAGACTTTCAGCGTCAGCAGCTTGGCACGCTATGGACGGGACCCCCGGCGCACCAGTCGATATTCGCCGACTGACCGATTTCGACACGGCCGCCGGCCCCGACGACGGATAGCACTCAAACGCCTTGGAGTTTCCATGACAAAATGAAAATGAGGTTCATTCAGCCACAAATATCATCGAACCGCCTGAACCTCGCATGGCGAATTTCCCTCACAGATCCCACCGGTTCACCCTGCGGCATCGCGAATCCCCAACCCGCCAGGGGGAGTTACCACCTCTCCCCACCCCGGCCACCTCGACCGAACCGGGTCCGGCCCGTGGGGGTCGTGGCGGGGCCCTCGTTCGCTGTGCGTCCGCAACAGACACGCGAAACCCCGGTCGAGCGCGCCGAGTTCGGAGGCCATCCCCTCGACGCCGTCGGCGTCGATCGGGAATTCACTCGGCCGGCCGACTTCACCCGGGGCCACCGGTCGGCTTCGAGCCATCGGAATCAACGATGAACCCCAGCGACCAACGACAGTAAAAGGAAAACGTCATGCGCACTCGACGTGCCCTGGTCGGCTTGACCTTGGGCGCCACGCTCGCCCTCCAGGGCATGGGCGCGACGGGAGGGCAACGCGTACCGGGCGGGGGCGTGGCGGGCCGTCAGCCGGTCGCCCCGCGGGTCGTCATGCGCTCCGCTGTTTCGAGGAGTTCGAGCAGCGTGCCGGTGAAGTCCGGGAGCAGCGCCGCAGCCGCCGCCCAGGCGTCGGGGTTGTCGCGGAGGGTGTCACGAACCGCGCAGCGGGTCGCGCCGCCGTCCGCCGCGACGTCGGCGTCCGCATGGGCGTAGAGGAGCAGAGCGGCGCGTGCCGGGATGCGGGCGGCGATGTGGAAGCCGTCGCCGTACACGTCGCGGGCGAGGGCACCGAGCGGGCGGTACACCACCGCCAGTGCCGGCCGCAGCGCCGCCTCGACGACCTCGGCCGGGTGCCCCAGGCCCGCACCGTGGGTCGCCAGTACCGTCGTGTTCCAGGACGTGGTCAGCCGGCCCGCCTGCCGCGCGGCCGCCAACGCCGCCCAGTCGGCGGGGCTCGGTGGGCCCCACTCCATCAGGAAGTTCACCTGGTTGTGCTGCTCGGAGCCCGGCCCGGACCCGGCCATCGCGTCGACGAGTAGTTGCGGCGGATGCTCGCGGGCGCACGTGGCTCGGAACCCGGCCGGTCCTTCCGGCGCGTGCAGCGCCCGGCGGATCGTGGCCGAGTCGGCGCTCACGGGGCGGCGGGTCCATCGCTGCGCGGCGGGTGTCCGTTCCGGAGCGAACTCGTCGAGGAGCAGCTCGACATGGCCCGGCCCGTGGGACTCCCACAGCGCGGAGACGATCCGGGCCCACAGCGCGGTGGTGCGCGGCGTGTAGGCCCGCAGCCCGGTCCGGACGGCCACCGGGTTCCCCGAGACCATCGCGGCCGACGCCCACGAAAAGGGGGACTTCGGGCGGGTGGTGGGGAGGTACGCGGCGACGGCGTCGGCGACGGGCAGCGCGCCGGGGCGGCCGGTGCGGTCGCGGCCGGACAGGACGCGCAGGCGCTGCGCGTAGGTCAGATCGGCGTGTGTGTACAGGGCGGCGTTGACCCGCGGATCGTCGAGGCCGAGCAGGCGGGCGACGGAGGCCCGGGTAAGCCTGCCGCAGGCCGCCTCGGCGGCGACGGCCGTACCTGCGCGCGTCTCGATGACCAGGTCGTGTAGTTCGCCGGAGCGGTGGTCGGCCAGGAGCGCGCGCAGCAGCGCGACGTCGAGGTGTTCGAGGACCCGGTTCTGGTGCTGCGGCGCGAGGTGCGGGAACAGGGCGCGCAACAGCGGGTACCTGTCGCGTTCTTCGTCGACACTCGGCCAGTCGGCCGGGTGCTCCGGTGTCGGCTCGGGCTCGGCCGCCGCGGTCGGGCCGGCCGCATCGTCCACCGCGCCGACGACGGTCACCTGCGCCGCCGTGCCGGTGTACGCGAGGCGCCGCCACGCTCGGGGGTCCCCGCCCAGACGGGCGGCCTGCGCGCGCAACGCCTCGCGTACGGCCGGCGATTCCTGTGGTAGCGCCGCCGCGACCTCATGCGCGGGGGTGAGGGCCGCGAGGACCTGCCGCGCGTCGAGGGCGCCGCTCTCGAGGTGGCGCCGCAGCGCGGACCGCCACTCGTCCGAATATTGCCGCAGCCCGGGCCTGCGGAACATGTCGAGGGGTATGCGCCGTGCGACGGCGAGGGTCTCCCAAGGGCTCCTGTCGAAGAGCCGGTCCAGCAGGTTCGCAGGACAGTCGGCGCGAGCGGCCAGGAACGCGAGGACACGATCGTCCAGTCGGCCGAGGGCTCGGTGCTCGCGTACGACCGCCCAGTCGAGCGGCCCTTCGGTGAGGGAAGCGGCCACTTGGGCCTCCACCCCACCAGCGCGCGACAGTTCCGCGACGCTCCTGGACGCGGGGATGTACCCGGCGGCGAGGAGCCGCCGCAACGTCCGGCCGGTGGTGTCGGCTGCGGCGTAGTCCTCCGGCGGCCGGATCATGGCGTAGGCCAACTCCCGGAACGCCGTGGCGCGCAGGGTTGGCAGCCGGGTCGTCAGCGCGGGCACCAGGTCGATGATCGCGGGCGCGTACTCCAGTGTCGGGCCGGCCCCGTCGGTCCATTCCTCGAACACCCGCGCCCGGTAGTCCAGGCCGGGCCCGAGGAGGTGCGAGGCCACCAGTCCGTCGTCGGCGAACCAGTGGGGATCGGCCGGGTCGGCGGACCCGAGCACGGCCTCGCGTACCAGGTCCGAACCCCCGTCGGGGAAACTCCCGCGGAACAGCGCGGCCGCCAACCTTGCGTCGCCGCGGCGTGCGAGCCGCAGCCGTACCGGCACGGGCGTGTACGGCAGACGGGCGAGCGCGAGCGTCACCGCAGGATGGTCGGACGCGGCCGCGGTGTCCACGAGTTCGGGCAGTGGCACGCGCGACGCCGTCAACGCGGCGGCGCACAGCTCGGGCATCCGCCGCACGGCCGCGTCGAGGCCGTCGCGATCGGCGAAGCCGAGCAGCACACCGAGCGCCACGTCCGGGGAGCGATCGTCCATGCCTACTCGACCTCATTCGTCTCGGTGTGCACAAGCAACGGAGGTTCCGCCCCGGCCGGGCCGAGCTGATGGGTGTCGGTGAACACCGTCGCGAAGCCGAACCCCGCCACCTGCCAGAACCACACGCTCGTGACCAGGAAACCGACCCCGACGGCCAGGAGGCCCAGTACGGACACCGCCAGGCCGGCCAACGCGATGCCCCACGCCCGCCAATAGGCCGCACCGCAGGCGGCCACCCGGCGCAGCGCCCGGACCGGATCGAACAACTCGCAGGCGTCGAAGGCAACGCAGTAGTGGGTCATGAACCCGGGAATCGCGGCGATCGCCGCAAGGAGGAACACACCCCCGACGACCGCGACAGGGACGCTGCCCCAGAAGAGTCCGGCCGCCGTCAGCAGGCCGCCGGGCGCGGTGTAGCCGATCATCGCGGCAGCGGTGACCAGTCCGTGCCGCAGCAGGCGTCCGGGGTGCCGCCAGGCCGGGAATCCCGGCCGACCGTGCTGGAGCCGATGGACCACCTCCACGCGGTGGCCCAGGTTGAGCAGCCATCCGACGACGGGTACCAACAGCCATGCCGCGCCGATCAACACGTCGGTCCGCGCGGCGCGATCCGCGATCGGGAACCGAAACGAGGTACACAGCCGCAGCGGCGCGTTCAGGCTGACCGGGTTGTTCGACATGAGGGCCGTAGGCTACCTGCCGGCCGGGTGGTTCAGGCGGGGGTGCCGGTTGGTGCGCCGTCACGCCGGACGCACCATGACGCCGACGACGGCCGCTCCGCCCGGCCGATCCGCCGCCGCACGGCGGGCCCGACTCGGCCGGTTGCGCGCGGTGGCGGCACCGGCGCGGTCAGCCGAGCAGTCGTGCCGTGCGGGCGGCGGCGAGCCAGTGGGGGAACTCGCCGAGCAGGCGGTCGTACAGGTCGTCGTCGGTGACCGAGTCGAAGTCGTCGAGGGCGAAGAAGTTGCAGTTGTCGACGATGCGCCCGGGCAGGGTGTCGAGGCGTTCGAGGACGCCGTACTGGCTGTTCCCCAGTCCGATGAACTGCCAGAACATCGGGTGTTCGGCGGCGGAGGTGAGGATGCGGGCCATCTCGTCGTCGGCCCACACGTCGCCGTCGGACACGAACAGGACGAGGGTGGGCAGTCCGTCGGCGGAGCGGCGATAGGCGGACACCAACTCGCGCATCACCACGGGTTCGTCGTTGCCGACGCCGACGTTGTCCGGCCACTTGCGGAACTGTTTCATCCAGCGTCGGAGTTCGGGTATGCGCAACGGGTCGCGTAGCCGGCGGGCGCGGTCGGCGTACAACCACACGTCCAGGGTGCCGTCGTCGTCGAGGCGGGCCGCGACCGGCGCCAGGCGCTCCAGCATGCGCGCGACGGTACCCTGCCCATACACGTCGTACATGGACCCGGAGGCGTCCAGGACGAGCACCACGTGTGCCCGGGTGCCGGCGAGTCCCTTCTTCTCCAGACACACCGCCACCCGCTCCTTGCGCAGGTCGATCCGCCGGGCGAGGTCGGCGGGCAGGGCCGCGGTGTCCCGGGTGGGATCCGCGCCCTTCGCGGCAGGCGGTGACACGGGCGCCGGCGCGGGACGGCCCGCAGTACCGCCGGCCGTGTGGGCGCTTGTCGGCCGCGCCGATTCGTCGGCGACGTCCACTCCGTAGTCGGTGGCCAGTCCCGCCAGGCCGGCGGCGTAGCCCTGCCCGACGGACCGTAGCTTCCAGTCGCCTTGACGGCGGTAGAACTCGACCACGACCAGCAGCGTCTCCGTGCCGCCGCCGGAGCCCGGGCAGTGCGCCGCGAACGCGCCCGAACCGTGTGGGTCGTGGGCATCGACCCGCACGACGTGCGTGGCCAGGTCGGTGACATCGGCGAAACGTCCGCCGTCGACCGACGCCGCGACCAGCACACGTTCGACGTCGGGCGGTAGGTCGCCGAGCGAAACCCGGACCGCCGCCCGTGTGCCGCCCTCTCCCGAGACGTCGACGCAGCGCACCGCGCCGCCGGCGCCCGACGGCTGGTTGTAGAAGACGAAGTCGGCGTCCGAGCGCACGCGTCCGTCGGTACCGAGCAGCAGCGCGCACAGGTCCGGGACGGGCGTACCCGGTCGGGGCGTAAACGCCAGGGTGACGTCCAGAACTCCGGTGGGCACCGCCGTATTGGCACCCGCCGGCAGGACCTGCGGCTGGTTGGGCATCGAACGCATCGACCCATTCTGACCCACCCGTCCCCGCACGCCGCACACGGGTCCGGTCGTCACACCGCGGCCCGTGGACGGTTCCCGACGCGGGGTCGTACGAGGTGGCGACCGCAGCATCACCAACGGAAACCCACCCGGCACGAACCGCACCCCGCCCCCTCCCCCGAGCCTTGGGGCGTAGACGGCGCGACACGTCGACGCCGGCACACCGTGTCCGGCCCCCGAGGATCCCTCACCGTCGTGCAACACCACGCCCACACGAGGCGCCGCGTCGGGCCCGCGCCGTCGGAGCGGTCGTCCCGGCGTGCCTTGCCCGACTACGGTGGGTTCGACGCATCGGGAGGCTCCGAGGTGGGCGCGGTGGTGGCGGAACCGGGTGCGGGCACGTGAACTTTGGAGGAGGGGCGGAGTCGGGTCACCGGGCCCGGCCCGGGTGGGGTTCGGCGGCGTCGATCGCCAATTGTGCGCGGACGGCGGGCAGCACTTCGGTGGCGAGTCGCCGAAGGTTGGCGAGCGCGTCGTCGGGGTCGGTAACCTGCTCCACCTGGAAGAGGACCCGGGAGCAGCCCGACGCGCGGATGTGCCGGAGCACGTGCCGGACGCAGGTGTCGACGCCGCCCACCGCCTGGGATTCCAGCAGGTGTTCGGTGACCGCTGCGATCAGCGCCTCACGCTGGGGCTCCGCCTCGTGGTTCTCCGTGCTCTCGTGCGGGCGCTCCGGCGACGCGGGGGGCTGCGCGTCCCGGAGCAGATACCTGGCTCGGTCGGCCATCAGGTCGTGTGCTCGGGTCGCGGACTCGGTGACGTGGGCGAAGAGCAGGAAGGCATGTGGGAAGCCGCCGGTGGGGTGTCCCGCTGCGGCGGCGAACTCGGTGTGCAGGGCTACCATTTCGGCCTTCGCCTCGGCGTTCTTGTCGAAGGAAAGCAGCATCGGCAGGCCCCGGGCGGCGGCCGTTTCGATCGTCCCCGCGGATCCGGCGGCGACGTACACGGGCGGTCCCGACCGGGTGAGCGGGGCCGGCGTGGGGGTGACCGGCGAGAACGCGTATCGATCGGAGGAGGCGCCCACTCTTCCGGTCCAGGCCGCGCGGATCAGGTCGAGGGGTTCCGCCGCGCCGCGCCGCCGGTCGTCGATGCCGCGACCGATCACCTCGTACTCGGTGGTGGTCTGTCCGCGTCCCACCCCCAGTACGAAACGACCGCCGGAGAGTTGGTCGAGGAGGGCTGCCTGTTCGGCGACGTGGATCGGGTGATGGAGAGGGAGGAGGGTGACGGCGGTTCCCACCGTGATGCGCTCGGTGCGGCCGAGAAGGAAGGCGGCGAGGGCCAGGGCGGACGGGCCGATCGCCGCGTCGCCGAAGTGGTGTTCGGTGACCCACAGATCGTCCAGGCCCAGGGCTTCGGCTCGGGCGGCCAGGGTGAGGGTGTCGCGGAACACGTCGTTGTCGCTCTGCCCCGGGCCGCGCTGGGTGGCGAGCAGGATACCGAAGCGGGTCTCGCCTGCGGGGATCACGATCGGGAGCCTCCTTGTCGGGTGCGGGTGTCGGTCATGATCGGCTCGGCACAGTCCGGGGGACGTGGTACGGACGGGTATCCCGGGGTTCCCCCGACGGCCTGACCGTTGTAGGCGCTCCTGGCCGGGCGCTGCCGCGCATTGCGCCGACGTACCCCGGCGAGGCGCTCTCATGACGCGACCAGTTGTCGGTCTCGCAGGGTCCGGACCAGGTTGACGACATCGTCGGGGATCCGCTCGGCCGACTGGGGATGTGCCCGAAGCAGGACGCCGATCGCGGCCTCCTGGCTGGGTTCGCCCAAAAGGACCCGCAGGATGGCTCCGCCGGTCGGGTTGAGCTTCCAATGTCGGCCGCTTCGTCCGTCGAGCAGGACCATGCCGCCGTCCTCGGTCTCCGTGGCGGACACGTGCGCGGCGAGGGCAAGACTCATCGCGGACCTCCGGGAGAGGTGGTCACGGAGGCGTGGTCGGGCAGCGGGCACATCCGGAACCCGCCCGCCGGGGTGGCGTCCAACGGGATGATCGTAGGTGCGGCCGGGTGCGGGCCGAGGAGTGCGACCCGCAGCTTTTCGGGGTCTACCGCACCGAGGCGGGCGAGTCGCAGGGCGTCGCGGTGTTCGACGAGTTCGTGCTTGTGTCGTCTCGGGCCGGTCGCCTCCGCGCCCAAATCGGCCCTGGTCTGCCGGCCCGGGAGGTGTTCGGGGACGATGCCGCGCATGGCCACCGCCGATGGCGGCTGGTATGGGGTGGCCGCAGCACGATCGGCCGGCCCGATCGACAACGCGAGCCCCACCACCCGGTCATCGAGGTAGGGCACGTGCGAAGAGAAGCCGGAACCGGAGGTGAGCCGGTCCACCCGATGCATCGTCGCGCCGCATTCGCGGACCGGTTCGGGCTCCATGTGCCGGTTACGGTGCGGGGCGAGCGCTTCGACCTTCGCGGAAGCGCGGAGCAGCGCGCGTACCGAATCCACGGCCCCGCGGGTTGCCCAGGGCGGCGTCCTGCCCTCGCCGGCCCCATCGACGGAGGGTCGGTCGTCCCGGTGGGCACGGGTCGTCGGTACGTGTTTCCAACGGCACATCGAGGCGGTGACCCCGGCCGCCCGGTGCAGCGTGTTCAGGGGATTGCCGCCGCGAGCCGGCGAGTGCCGGTACGTGGGCGGTACGTGGAGCAATTCGTCTCCGTCGTGACCGGTCGGATCGCTCGTTGCTCCCCGCGCGGCGACCACACGGGCCCGGGCATCCTGCCGAACCCGCGTTCCGCACCATGGGATCGCCTTCCAACGATTCGCGATCAGGTACGCCGGGCCGTTGTCGCCGATGAGTAATCCCATGTCGCCGTATCTCCTTGACCAGGGGGCGCACTGCCCGCCGCGGGCAGCGTGGCAGCGTGAACGAACATGCGACTCTCCCTTGGGGGCGGCGGATCACGCTGCCCGCCAGTCTGCGATCAACCTGCGGACAGCGCGCGCCAAGGATGGGGTCAGCAGCCGACGAACAGGCACTTCCCCCGGTAGTCGAAGCCCCACGTGCGCGGGCCCATGGTCACCTGGTCGAAGTCGCCCGCCTCGACCAACTGGGGCAATTCGTATTGCAGCTTGTCGATACTCATGGAGGTCATCTCCTTGACTCGCTCGGAAGGTGTCCGCCCTGTCGGGCTCAACTACGAGACTGCCCAAGGGAATCGGCTACGCCGTTGGCATTCCCGGCATGCTTGTTGACGCTCCCTGCAGGGTGATGCGCTTGTGTGCGAAGTGCGCGGCGCCGGCGCGGCGCCGGTGGCGGGCGATCGCGTGGATCCGGCGGGTCGTGGTGACGGTGTTCCAGGCGACCTCGACGGAAACCGGGCGGCACGCACGCCTGACGGATCGGGCCGGTTACTCGGAGACGGGTACGCCGGGTTTGGAGCGGCACGGAAAAATGGACCGGTGGCGACACCGGCACCGCGCTCCGTGCCGACTCGACAGGCGTCCACCGCGGCCGGCGGCGGCCCGACCTCCGCACCGCCCGCCACGACACGGCCGTCGAGGCGGTGGACGCCCACGTCGAGCGCGCCGTCCGGACTACCTCGCGTCGCCGGATCGATCGAGCGCCGCGTACGTCAAGGTTGACGGTAGTAGTGGCCGCCAACGAACGTCCGCCCGGTACAAGAGGACGACGATGGTGCTGTCGCGGCGGGCAATCGCAGTGAAAGTGGCGATTTGGCCTTCCGTTTGATACCACCCGGAGACACTGGCACCCGGATCCGACCCGCGTAGTGGGTCCGGCATGTCGGTACGACTCGTGCCGGGGCAGTCGGCTGTCCAGCGCTCCAGATCGCGGGCGACACGGGTCGCCTCGGCCTGATCGTCGAGACGGATGACGATCTCGATGAACGATGCCGTCAAGCTCGTCGCGCTGGTGTAGTGGAACGTCTGCGCGTGTCGAACCCCGGCCAACCGACGCCCTTTCTCGCAGTACGTCGGCTTCGGATACCCCAACAACTCCGCGTAGTTCGTGTCGGTGTGGGTCAGCTTCCAGGGAGCAAGCTCGGGCGGGAGCTGCCGAGGGGTGAGCGGTTCGATGGTCGCGGGTCCCCCTCGGAACGTGCCACCGAGGTCCGTGGACCGTACGCCGAGGACGGTCACCACGATCACGATGGCGGCGGCGACCCCGAGGGCGATCCGGCGCCGGATGCGTCGCTGCCGTCCTCGCCGACGCGCCGACGCCGCGGGGCGCGGGCTCACGGCTGTTTGGGTGCGCACTGCGAGGGCGTCCAGGTACCGGGTCAGTGCGGCCTGTTCGTCGCGTTCCGACGATCCGCGGCGTTCGCCGGTGCCGGGCATCCCGCTCGTCTCACCCATGGGGCACCTCCGCGGTGTCCGTTCGGTCCGCGACTTCTCGCGGGGGGTCGGGGGTGGTCGTGGTCAGGTCGACGGCCAGTGCGCGGCGTGCGCGGGTGAGTCGGACCCGGACCGCGCCGGCCGTTATCCCCAGGTCTTCGGCGACCTCCTCGATCGGCAGGTCGTAGAGATGGAACAGCACGACGACCAGGCGTTGGCCGACGGGCAGCCGCCGCAGGGCCCAGACCAGGTCGACATGATCGGGCGTCGGATCGGGAACGTGTCGGGGTCCGCCGAGCCGCAGATGGGCCCGCAGTCGATGGCGCGAACGCCGCCAACTGCTCACGGCCAGACGCAGCACCACCCTGCGCACCCAGGCGGCCGGGTCCCGGGCGGCCGAGACGGTCGGCCATCGCTCCCAGGCCCGCGCGAACGCCTCGTGGACGGCGTCCTCCGCCTCGGTCACGTCACCGGTGAGCTGGTAGACCGACGCGATCAGCCGACGCGAGGCAGTCGCGTACAACGCGTCGAAGTCCGTCCGTAAGTCCTCGTCGTCCCGCATCCGTCCGCCCCCGATGTCGGCTCCCGTGCGCCCTCGTCGAGAAGAAGACGCCCGGGCGGGCCGGAATGTTACGCGCGATCACGCGGATCGACTCCGGCCGGCAAACGCCGTGGCCCGGGAGTGGGCCCGCGTAACATTCCGGCCCACCCGGGCGTCCTCCTCTTCGACCGAAATCCAGCAAGGGACTCGCACCGCACCCCGGCGGCCACGATCGCCGGTCATCGCGAGGCACATCCACGGCCGGCGCTCCGCCGCGCATCCATCCCGTCTGTGATCCGGCGTCTGCCGCGAAGGGAAGCGAGGACAGACATGCGAACCGAGACCGTGCCGCGACACGCGCGTCCGCCCGGTACACAACGCTCCGATCGGCCCCCGGCCGAACGCGTGCGGCGCGCCGACACGGCAACCGGGCAAGCATGCGATCCCCCGCCGTGGCAACCGGAGATCGCCCTCGGGCCGGTGTCGATGTGGTCGAACACGTCCCGCTCGGCGGGACCTCGAAGGTTTCTGACGTCCATCCGCCGGCCGCGTCCGCAGGCGTATCGGCTCGTCCTCGTCGTGTCGGGCACCGCGCGAGCCTCCCGGGGCGGACGAGACCGGAGACTGGGCGCGTTCGAGTTCCACACGTTCGACGCCGCGGACCCGTGTACGTTCCGCGCCGCCGGAGACCGGATCACGATCGTCGGCCTGGACATTCCCAAGACGCTGATCGCAATGTCCCCGGCCCGGGCGACTCGTGCGATGGAACGCCCCGTGTCGGGCCGGGAAGGCATCGGCGCCCTGTTGGCACAGACCCTCCTGCGCCTGGCATCCGACACCACCGCGTACGTTCCGCCCGACGCCCTGCGTCTGGGCGTGGTCGTCGCCGATCTGGTCACGGCGATGTTCGCCCGCGCCCTCCGTACCGACGACCGGTCCCTCTCCCGAACCTCCCAACGCATCCTCCTGGCCCGGATCCACGCCTACATCCACGACCGTCTCCCCGACCCCGACCTCACACCCCGAACGATCGCCGCCGCCCACCACATCTCGGCCAGGCATCTCTACTGCCTGTTCCGGGACGAGGAGGACTCCGTGGCCGCCCACGTCCGCCGCGCCCGCCTGGAACACGCCCGACGCGACCTGGAGGACCCCGCCCAGGAACGGACCCCCGTGCACGTGATCGCCACACGCTGGGGCTTCACCCACCACGCCGCCTTCACCCGCACCTTCCGCACCACCTACGGCATCCCACCCGCGGAACACCGCCACCACACCATCCACCACAACGACGCGCCCGCCCGGCCCCCCAAGGAGCGAACCAGGGACCGCCGACGGGAACATTCATGCCGGGAACGCTGATCCGCGTTGGCGCGCGGGACCGTCGTTTGCGTCGTCCGTCGATTCCATGACGACGGTCACGCGCAACTCCCGCAGTCTGCGCGGCGGATCGAGATGCGGTGTCCCTTCGAGGGGATACCCTCCCAGCCGGAGTGCGTTCTCGGGCGTTGCGGCGACGGCGTGCCGAAGGCGATGCGGGAGACGTCGTCGCCGGCGTCGGGCACGACGAGCGTGTCCGGATCCGGAGACGTGTACCGCCCGGCGGCGACCTGGCGTTCGACGACCCGCGTCGGTCACCTCGCACAGCGCATCGCCACGACGCCGGTCGAGCAGGGCGCGTACCCGTCGCCGGAAGGTCAACCCAAGGGCTCGGTACGCCACTCGGCCACGGGCCCCAGGTGCGGGGTGGTGCTCACGTTGAACTCCCTGTGCAGGGCGGCCCGGGCCGCGAAGTACCCACACATGCCGTGTACGCCGGGTCCCGGGGGCGTCGACGCCGAGCACAGGTACACGCCGGGCAGGGGCGTGCGATAGGGATTCCGGGCGGCCACCGGTCGGAAGACGGACTGGGTGAGCGTGACGGCTCCCGCGCCGATGTCGCCGCCGGGGTAGTTCGGGTTGTACGTCTCGTATGCCGCCGCCGACACACCGCGCGAGGCGATGATCGTGTCGGTGAAGCCGGGGGCGTACCGTTCGATGCGTCGGGTGATCAGCGGCACCGGATCACGGGTGTCGCCGTTGGGGACGTGGGCGTAGGCCCACACCGGGCGACGGCCGTCGACGGCGCGGTCGGGGTCGGTCACGGCGGGGTCGACCAGGAGTACGAACGGTTCCTCGCCGGCCTCGCCCCGCACCGCGGCGTTCTCCGTCGCGAGCGTCGCGGGGCGGGTGCCTCCCAGGTGCACGGTCCCCGCCCGTCCCACCTCCGGGTCGGCCCACGGGATGGGCCCATCGACCAGGAAATCGGCCTTCGCCGCACCCGGGCCGTAGTGGTAGCGGTCCAACGCGCGACGGTAGCGCGGCGGCAGCCGGTCGCCGGCCAGCGCGACCAGGCCGCGGGGTGTGGTGTCCAGCATGACCACCCGGGCGTCGAGTTCCGCGAGGTCGGTGATCCGGTGGTCGGTGTGTACCGTACCGCCGTGCGCCCGTAGGTCGTCGGCCAACGCGTCGGCGATGCGAACGCTGCCGCCCCGCGGCAGCGGCCAGCCGGTCGTGTGTGCCAGGTGTCCGAGCAGCAGTGCGATGGCGCCGGCGGGCAGGCTGGGCAGTCGGCCCATCGCGTGCGCCGCGACCCCGGTGAGCAGCGCCCGGCCCGCCTCGGTACGCAGCCCGTTGGTCCGCAGGAGGTGTCCGACCACCCGCGGGCCCAGCAGCAACGGGGCGGCCGAGTCGGGTGGCAGCGACCGCTGACCGGACAGCAGGAAGTCGGTCACGCCGGTACTGTGCCGCATCAGCGGCGCCATCAGCCGCCGCCAGCGGGGGCCGTCCGGGCCGAGCCCGGCACAGGTCTCGGTGAGGTCGTGATGGGCGAACACGGCGCCGCCGTCCAGGGGATGCGCGTAGGCGATCGGTGGCTGCAGCAGTGTCACGCCGCGTGCCGCGAGGTCGAACTCTCGGAAGAAGGCCGACGCGGCCGCCATGGGGTGCACCGCCGCGCAGACGTCGTGCCGGACCTCGGAGTCGAACAGCGCCTGGGCGCGAAGGCCGCCGCCGATGGTGCCGGCCTGCTCGTGGACGTGCACCGTCAGCCCGGCACGCGCCATGGTGACCGCGGCGGCCAGGCCGTTCGGGCCGCTGCCGACGACGGCGACGTCGACGCGCGTCATACCGGCGCCTTCCCGGTGGCGAACTGCAGGCCAGCAAGCCGCCGGTACACCTCGTCCGACTCCATGAGTTCCCGGTGGGTGCCGACGGCTCTCACGTGCCCCTCCTCCATGACGATGATGCGATCGGCTCGCACGATGGTGGACAGCCGGTGGGCGATGGCCAGCACGGCGCACTCGCGAGCGGCCTCCGCCATCGCGTCGCGCAGCGCGGCCTCGGTGTCGCTGTCCAGGTGCGCGGTGACCTCGTCCAACAGGATCACCGCCGGCCGCTGCAACAGCGTGCGGGCAATCGCGAGCCGTTGCCGCTGGCCGCCGGACAGGCCGGCGCCGCGCTCGCCGAGTTCGGTGTCGAGCCCGTCGGGCAGATCGGCGACGAAGCCCCCCAGCCCGGCGAGCCGCAGCGCACGGGCGATGTCGACCGGGGCCGCCTCGGGGTGCGCATAGGTCAAATTCTCCCGGATCGTACCGCGCAGCAGCGGCGAGTCCTGCTCGACATAGCCGACCAACGACCGCAGTTCGGCGAGCCTGAGGTCGGCGATGTCACGGCCCGCGACCCGGATGGTGCCGGAGTCCGGCTGGTGGAAACGTTCGATGAGCTGGAACATCGTCGTCTTCCCGGCGCCGGAGGCACCGACGATCGCGGTCAGGCCGCGACACGGCAGGGTGAAGGAGACGCCCCGCAACACGGGGGCATGCTCGCGATACGCGAAGCCGACACTCTCGAAGCGGATCGCGGACGTCCACCGCGCGACGGGGTCGCACTCCGGCAACCGCGCGGGTTGCCCGCTCGCTTCCTCCTCCTGCGGAATCGCTCCCAGCTCCGTCACACGCCGGACCGCGGCACGGCCCTGCTGGATCTGGCCGATCGACACGAACAGCAACACCAGCGGCGTCACCAGGTAGAACAGGTACATCACGAACGCCGTGAGATCGGCGGCCGACAGCGAACCCGTCGCGACGCGGGCCATGCCCCAGCAGACGACGACGGCCAGCGAGAGCTGGGTGCCGACGTTGATCGCCGGATTCAGTAGCGAACCGAACCCGGTGACCCGGATTCCGCTGCGCCGCGCCCGCGCCGCCAAACGGGTCAGCTCCTCGGTCTCGCGCTCCTCCGCGCGCGACGCCTTCACCGTGGTGAGCGCGCCGAGCACCCGCTGCAGACCCGAACCGAACGCGCCGATGTCCTCCCGGTTGCGCAGGGCGGCGATGCGCATCCGGCGGGCCAGCAGCAGCGCGCCGCCGCTGGCCAGGCCGAGGCAGCCGACCGTGGCGAGCAGCAGCCTCCAGTCGAGCCGGGCCATCAACACGATTCCGCCGCCCACCATGAGAACGGAGGTAACCGTCTGCGCCAGCGCCTGAGCGATCGTCAGGCACGCGATGGAGGTGTCGGAGACGGTCCGCGCGAAGACGTCTCCGTGCTCCAGACGCGAGAAGTGCGGGATCCGGCTGCGGAGCAGGCGGGCGCCGAGGACGCGCCGGGCGTCGAAGACGATGTTCTCGCCCGCCCGGCCGATCGTGTAGGCGTGGCCGGCACCGAGCCCCGCGTCCACGAGCAGGAACAGCGCCATGAACGCGATGGGCCCGGCGATCGACGCGTCTCGGCCCACGGCCTCGATCAGCCGACCCAGCATCCAGGGCTGAGCGAGCTTGGCGGCCGCGCCGGCCAGGCCCATGACCAGACCGGAGATCAGCAGGACCCGATGGCGGCGGACCATCTCCGGCAGGTTCATGCCGGCTTGGTGTAGGTCGCGACGAACAAGCCTGCCTCGGGCACGTAATCGGTCCGCTGCCAGTCGCTGTAGTGGCCTTCCGGCCGCAACCCGGCGTCTCGGGCGTAGCCGTCGACCTCGCCGGGCGTGAGCAGGCGCGCGGTCTCGGTACCGATGCGGTGCGTGCCGTCGGCCTCGAACAACATGGTGGACACCTGCCAGATCCGGTTGTGTGCCAGGAGGGTGGCGTGCAGCTGAAGGCCGGTGTCCCGCTCCGGGTACGGCACGAACATGGTGGTGCGGGTCAGACCCTGGTGCAGGTCCACGATGCCGGGGCGGTTGTGCGTCTCGACCAGCAATCTGCCGCCGGGCCGCAGGTGTTCGGCCGCGCGGGCGATGGCGTCCTCCTGCCCCGCGGGGTCGAGGATCAGGGAGAGCGTGGAGCAGACGCAGTAGACGAGGCCGTACTCGCGGTCGCCGCGGTAGGTCCGGATGTCGCCGAGTTCGGCGGTCACCTCGCCCTCGCCGGCCTTCTTTTCGAGGGCTGCCAACATCTCCTGTGAGGAGTCCACGCCGACGACCGGGCCGACGCGGTGCGACAGCGGCAGCGCGATACGGCCGGTGCCGACCCCGAACTCCAGCGTGCCCCAGGTGGGGTCCGGGTGGAATCGGGCCACGGCGTCGACGGTGGCGCGCGTGGCGGCGGCACTCGGAAGGATGCGGTCGTACCAGCCGCGGAACTGCCCGCCATAGCCGATGTCCTCGACGGTCATGAGTCCTCCGTTGCGGTGGAAGGGGTTCGGCACGGGGTGTCGCCGTGCCGGCATCGCTCCGCGGCCGACCCGTCCGGGCGGTTCACGGCGCGGGGGCGAGGGCGAAGGCGGGGGCGAGCGAGGAGGCGAGCCGAGTCGGATCGGGCGTTTCGCGGCGGCGCTGGGACAGCATGTAATGGATCGCCGGATGTGTGGCGCCGAACGCGAGAACGAACCGGTTGAGTCCCATGAACTCGCCGATGCCGACGTGGAACACCAACATCGTGGCGAGGTAGGCGCGAGCCGCGGGTTTGGGGAGCACATAGATGAGGGGGAAGCCGCATTCGATGGCGATCGTGCCCCAGGACAATGCCGTGGAGATGGCCGGGTAGCGGGTGATCAGGCGATGCGCGCGCGGGTCCCCGTAACTCTTCGTCCGCATCACCCCGGCGACGGCGTCACCGCTCAGCCAGATCGGGGAAACCGCCTTCACCAACCCGGAGGCGACGTAGGAGAGCGAGGTCTCCAGCGCCAGCATCCGCATCGCCAGGTCGTCGGCCCGTTCGATGTCGTGGATCAGCCCGGTGGATGCCATCGTGACGTTGATGACCTGCTGCAACTGGTCGGCGCCGTCGCGGCCGAACGGAATGCAGACGGACTGCGCACTCTGCAGAGCCGCCAGCGTCACGCCGCCCGCGATCCGCAGCGGCCGGTTCCCGGGCCACAGGAAGGTGGCCGCCGAGACGGCGGCCTGCGTGCCGTAGAGCGCGTAGGGGAACGCCCTGGACGCCAGCGCGCGGTTCACCCGGGGGAATCTCTTCGCGAGTCTCGGACGGAAGTACTCGACCTGGCTTCCCAGCAGGTCGCCCTTCACGAACCGTTTGTGTTGGCTGAGCGCCTCCAACGCCGCCACGAAGGTTCCTGCGGAGGCGAGGCGGCGTACCGCGACGGGCGGGTTCGCCGGGGCGAGGGACGAGGCCACCCGGGTCAGGCGACGGAACACGGAGTCTCCTTCCGATGGGGTCGGGTGCCGGGGACAGGAGGGCTCCTGTCCCCGGCTGCGACGGCGCGAGTGCTCGCCGCACGCCGAACGTCGCGTGGTGCGCGTCGAGCGGCGCGCCGCGCGGGTACGTCGGCGGTCCCGACGCCTGCGAAGCGCAGCCGGTACGATCACCGGCCGCCGGTTGTCCCGGCCGAATCCCCGGCCGTCACAACGGGTTTGGCGCCGATCGTCAGTGGGCGTTGCGGTTGACGTAGTTGGCGATGTTCTGCGTCAGCATGTCCGTCGCGACGGCGAAGACCGCCGTGATGAGCGGAGTGGCCATGACGGGGTCGGCGGGGCTGTCCAGGCGGGCGGCGTCGATCCCCGTGAGCATGCCCGGGGAGACGTCGGTCAGGGATGCGTTGGCGAACTGGGCTACTGGAGACATCGAGTCCCTTTCCTAGTGATCCTTCGGCGGATCTCCGATGGTGCGGTGACTGCTCCCCAGCAGGGCGTGCGGCCCGTCTCGACTGGGGGTCCCGTCCTCACGTGCGGGTGTGGGTGCCCGGACGTGAGGGCGAGGCTCCCGGCCGAGGCGGCCTACCCCGCGGCAACGGCCGCCGGCGACTCGGGCCTCAGCGGGATGTGCCGAGAGGCGAACAGGGGCTCCACCGCGTACGGTTGCCCGCGCTCGGGGTGGCCCCGCAGCAGCATGAACTGGGTGTGGTCGGCGCCCGGGTCGTGCGGGATCCGGGTGGTCAGATAGCCCTGAAGAATCAGGTAGCCGGGGCTGGAGGCGATCCGGACCATGTCCGCGCACGAATCGTTGGACACCTTGATGATGACCTGGAGCGTGTCGAGGAGGACCTTGGGAGCGCGGTTGCCCGCGTTCCAGGCCAGGGCGTACCAGGGCCGGTCCGGGGTCACCTCGATTTCCTTCCAGGGCGCCGCCGTGCCGGCGGTGATGTCCCGATAGAGCAGGTGCGCGTCGTCCACGCCGGGATTGGGGCCGAAGAACCGCCAGTTGGGCGCCGGGAGAAGGCGCAGAGGGCCCCGCGCCAGCAGACGGTCGAA
Organism: Embleya hyalina; assembly: GCF_003967355.1. Classification (GTDB taxonomy): domain Bacteria; phylum Actinomycetota; class Actinomycetes; order Streptomycetales; family Streptomycetaceae; genus Embleya; species Embleya hyalina. The sequence goes on from NZ_BIFH01000061.1 coordinate 51,853, forward strand.
CCGCTGGTCGGGGAGCTGGCCGGCGACGGTGCCGACCAACCACGCCGCGAGGCCGGTCGACACCGCCGAGTACACGACACGATGCCCGTTCACGCCCTGCCCCCGGAGGCGATCAGTTCGGCGATGGTCTTCGCGTGGGTCTCCTCCGCGACGACCCCCAGGTGGTCGGCGTCCTCCCGGACGTGATGCGAGGACCGATCCGAGAGCTCCAGCATCCGTTCCTGCGACGCGCGGTGTGCGACACCGCGCGTACCCTTCAACGCCGTCACCACGTGCAACGGGACGGCCATCCTCCCGGCCGGCGGGTAGGTGCGCGCCGCCATGTACTCGCGATACGCGGTGGCCCACACACGCGGCCGGGCGTGATACGCGGTGAGACTGTCCTTGACGTCCTCGGTGTACAGCTCGCGAACCGGTGTCATCGGACGCAGGACGTTGAGCCCGGAGGCGGCCCACAGACATTCCATCAGCAGGCGCTGGCGCGTCCACCGGTCGGGCATCAGGCCGAGACTGGCCTGCAGGTCGGCGATGATCGTGGGGTCGACCATCACCACATGGGACAGATCCGCGTCCGGCCGCGAGGCGGCGTACGCGGCGGCCATGTAGCCGCCGATCGAATGTCCCGCCAATACCAGCGGCAGGCCGTCGAGGTAGTGCCGGCGCAGCTCGTCGACGATCCGGAACTGTTCTTCCAAGCCGATATCCGGCAGCGGACTGCTGAGCCCGTGGCCGGGTCGGTTGTAGCCCACGCAGGCCGCGTTCTCGGGCAGGTGCTCGCGTACCCGGGCCCACTGCTCGTGCGGAAGGCCGAGGCCGTTGAAGAACATCACACCGAACTCGGCACCCGACGGGCGCCGGTGGTCGACCTCGACCGCGCCGCCGTCGGCGCGGGTCATCGTGGAGAACGCCGCCCTCCGCCGCCGAGCACCGAGGAACCGCGTCCGCGCTCCGGCCACACAGCTGCCGACGCACAACCCCGCCACGCCGACGGCCACCTTCCGCTCCATCGACATCGTTGCCACCATCGGCACGCCCATCTGTTCTCCTCCCGTGTGTCCCGGAGCCGGTCCCCATCCCGATCGGACCGGCCCCGGAAGGCGCATCGTCCCCGACTCGATGCGCCCGTCGAAGTGTCAGCCGAGGCGAACGGCGACACGAGGTCGCAGGTGATCGGCCTTACGGGCCGTGCCGTCCGCTCTGAACAGATCCTGAAGGCGAGGCCCCGCGAAGCCGAAACCCTTTCGGCCGTCGCCGAAGTGCCTGTCCCGAAAGCGCCTTGGCGCGGCCGAGACGGTCCGGAAGGATGACCCCTTCAGGTCGCCCCGGAAGGAGATCGCGTGCTGCGCATCAAGCTCACGTCGGAAGACTTGACCAGGACCCGGATCGCCTCCACGTGGGGCCCGCTCGGGGAGACGTTCCTCTCCCTGGCGACCCTGCAACAGCCCCATGAGGAAGCTCTGTTCGGTGGGTGGCGCCGGAGAGTGCACGCCGAATCCGCCGCTCGGACGCATCCGGCTTCCGCGCTCTTCCACGAGGGGCTCCTGGATCTGTTCACCGTGGCGAGAGCCTCGACCTCGTTGGAGGAGGGCCTCGACGCGCTTCGTGCGGCCCGGGCGGACCACCTGCGCGTCGAACTCGCCGCAGCGCTCAAGGCCCGCATGTACTACTCGCGCTCCACGAGGCCGTGGGCGGGTACCGCGTGGGGAGACATCGCCGACGACCGCGCGGACCGCGAGGAGTTGGTGTCCTACCTCCGGGACGCCCACCGCGCCGCCGTGGCCCCCCACTGGCCGCGCATCCTGTCGCGGTTACGGGCCGAACAGGCCGGTCACGCCCGTACCCTCGCGGAACACGGAGTGGAGGCGATGCTCGCCGGGCTGCCACCCGGATTCCGCTGGCGGCCCCCCATGCTGGAGATCGGCCGAGGAGCACTCTCCGCCACCGCCGAACCGGCCGGCCGAGGTCTGCTGCTGGTCCCCTCGGCCTTCTGCCGGGCCAGGGTCGGTACCTACATCGACCGCACCGACGACCAGGCGCCCGACCTGCTGTTCGTACCCGTCATCCGCAACATCACCGACGCCGCCACCCTGCTGACGACCCGGAGGAACGGACTGGACAAGGCCCTGTCCACCCTCCTGGGCCGCACCCGCGCCCACACCCTCGACGCCATCGCCAACGGACCGTGCACCACCGGACAACTCGCCGAGCGAATCTCCGCGTCCCTGCCCACCGCCAGCGAGCACGCCACCGTACTCCGCCAAGCCGGCCTCATCACCACGACCCGACACGGCAGCGCCGTACTGCACGAGCTCACCCCCCTCGGAAACGCACTCCTCGACGGCCACCACTTTCCGAAGTCCTCCCCCCGGCAACCCGACGGACGCCACCCACACAACCCGGTGATCCGATGAAGATGCGCGAGCCCATTCCTCAGACAAAGCCCTCAGCACGTCCGAGTCGGCATGCCACCGTCCGGGCTCCGGAGCGGGCGACGGCTTTCGGCCGGGTTCGGCACGGTGTCGTGGTTGGTCCGTGACGGCTTTCCGTCGGATGGAGTTTTCGCGTATCGGCTCGATCCGGACGGACCCGATTCCCGTCGAAGGCCGTCGGGCTCGGCGGATGCCGGGATGCCGTAGAGGACGTAGGCCGCCCAGTGCACCGGGTCCGGGTGTTCGGCGGCGGTCCGGCTTCGGGCGTGGCGCAGGGCCCGGCGCGGGTCGCCGTGCGTGGCGTAGTCGGTGTGGAAGGCGGTCGTGAACTCCCGGCCGATTCGGTCGTGGACCCGCCACAGCGTCACCAGGATCCATCGGGCACCGGCGAGCGTGAACGCGTGGGCCGGCCCCTGTGGCCCCTCCTGCACGCGGATGTCACCGAGGCCGGTGTCGCACGCGGACAGGACGACGAGCTCGGTGCCGGAGAGGTCGAGGGCCGCGATGTCCTCGCCGGTCACGATGCCCGAACCGAGATCCGACCGGGCAAGCGAGGTGTCGCCGTGGTTCGCGCCGGCCAGGGCGAGCCCGCAGCGCAGCAGAGGACGCGGCAACGACATCCACAACAGACCGCTGTCGCTCGTCGAGTCCGGGTCGGCGCCGGACAGCGGAGCGAGCACGGCCCGCCGCAGGCCCGGATCGGATTCGTCCAGGAAGACAGCCGCTCGGTGCGGGAGAGGGCTTGCCCGCGCCTGCCCGTGCGGTATTCGAGCCGGGCGAGGGCGTACTGGGCGTCCACCCGGATCCGCTGGTCGGCGGGTTCGGGTTCGGCGTCGGCCGCTGTGGATTCCGCCGGTCCGTCGAGGAGTTTCCTCGCGCCTTCGTAGTCGTGACGATCGGCGGCGATCAGCGCCCGAAGGTGCCGGGCATGGGCCCGCAGGACCCGGTCGCCGGGCCCCGGGTGGGCGCGCAGTCGGGATTCGCCCTCGTCGAGGTGTCGCAGGGCCGCTTCCGACCGGCCTCGCGCCTGGGCGATGCCGGCGGCGGTCAGCAGCACGGCGGCGAAACCGTGCGACGTCAGGCGCGCAGTGGGCACCGCCCACAGTGGATCGCTCGTCGCGGACCCGAGGCGGGAGCCGTCCCCCCGCGCTGCCGGTGCCGCTTCGAGTCGCCGCACGCGTCGTACGGCGTCCTCGATCATGTCCTGGGCCATCGACGCACCGCCCAGGGCCGCATGAACGCGCGCCGCCTTGTACAGGATGTCGATGAACAGGACGGGGTCGACATCGCCTTCGGCGTCCGCGTCGGGGGCGACCTCGGCGGCAGGCTCGGTCCGCTCGGCCCCGGGCTCGCTCCCGCCCGAGGACTCGACCGCGACGAACGCGTCGATCGGGCTCGGGCCCGATTCGGCGCCCGCGGCGTGCAGATGACGCAACGCGTCGCGCAGCCTTCCCTGTTCGAACTCGATGTCGGTGAGCTGGAGATGGGCTGCGACGCGCTGGGCGACCACCTGCTCTTTGATCGGGGTCTCCTCGGTCAGCGTGAGGAATTCGTCCGCCCAGGTGCGGGCGTCCTCAACCGCTCCGGCCAAGCCGGCCAACGCCGCGCCGATCACGAGGAGTCCGCCCAGTGCCACCGGGTCGACGTCGGTTCGATCGTGCACGAGATCTCGGGCTTCGGCCAGAAGTCTTCGGGCCGCGTCCGTTCGGCCCGTCGAGGCGTGCGCCAAGGCGAGGAGCGTGATGTGCGTCAGCACTCGGGTGTCGTGCGTGCCGAAGGCGCGGATACCGTGGGCCAGGGCGCGATCGAGCAGGACTTTCGCATCGTCCGGACGACCCGCGGCCATCCGCTCGCGGGAGCGGCGCAGGAGGTTCTCGAAGAGCCGGGCGTCGATGTGCCGTTGCAGCCGTTGCAGCATCCGGGTCTCCGTTTCGCTCGCCTCGGGCTCACGCGGACGGGAAGACGGCGATCAGTTCCGAGACGGCCGCGTTCGGGTCGTGTCGCGGGATCGCGACCACGCGGTGGTAGCCGGCGGGAGCCTTCGGGATCACCCAGGTACCCTCCGTCGGATCGGTGGCGCGGAGCGGATCCACCTGTGCCGTCGGATCCACCGGCCGCAGTTCCACGCGTCCACGAAAGGCGCCCCCGATGGTCGGTCCCACCCGGATCGTCAACGACTCCCCGGCGGTCGCCGTCTGCGGGCAATCCAAGGTCACGAAGATTCGCGCCTCCTCGACGGCGCGGTACTCGTCGAGCGGATACGCGAGGCTGTGCAGGAGACCGACCAGATGCCCGACGACGGGTTTCGCGCCGGCCAGTGAGGTGTGCCGACCGGACACGTAGACGGCTCCGCGCGGACGGTCCCACTCGATCGGATGTGCGGAGACCGACGGGACGGTTCCGTCGCCGAGACGATCACCGGGCCGTGTCGGGGTCTCGACGTAGTCGATCGAGACGACGTCGGCGCCGTTCCGCCCTCGCCGGGTGGAGATCGCGAGCCGGCTCGGCGTCGGTTGGTGTGCACCGATGACGGCGTGCAACCGGTCCCGCCGGTCCTCGTCCGGTTCCGCCGGCACCGCCTCGTGGATCTCGCGGAGAAACCGCTCGCCGTCCGCGACCATCTCGACATCGAGTCCGTGTGCGACGGCCGGATCGGTCAGCCGTCGGTCCGTGCCGTTCGCGTCCACGACACACGGAAACAGCGGCAGGAGCTGATGAACCGAGGGCATCGCCCGCAGAACCGTGGTGAGTCGGTCGCGCCACCCGAGCCCGGGTACCCCGTGGGCCGGCACACGGGCCGCCTTGGGCGCGCCCCGGTGCGGGGTACCGATGGTGACGACGGCTCGGGTCACCGCCCGCAGACCCGATACCTCGACGGCATGGCGGGCGATCAGTCCACCCATCGAGTGGGCGAGGAAGACCACTTCCGCCGTCGGGTTGTCGGACGCGGCCCGCCAGGCATGCAGCAGCCTCGGCACCCGCTCGACCAGCAGCGCGGCATGGAGCCGGTTGTCCAGACGCCAGTCGTAGGGGAATTCGACCAGGTTCGCGCCGCGACGCAGACCGAGGGAACCACACAGTTCATCGAGGCAACGGCCGTAGAAGTCGACGCCCGCCAACTCCGGCACGAGCCCCGCGCCGCGCACGATCTCGACCGCCTCGACGTCCGCCTCGGGCTCGAACGCGCGGCCGTCCCCGCGCAGAGCCAAACGATCGGGTACGGCGACGTCGTGCAGGAAGACGAACGGGTTCCCGTTCCAGACGGTACGGCCGGCGCGGCGCAGCACACTCCCGCCGATGCCGGGCAGGAAGATCACCAGGTGCGGATAGCGAGCGACGCCCGGCGTCACCACGCGGCTCCGCGCACACCCGCCGTGGCGCCGGACGGCGATGTTCGATGGACGTGGGCGTCGACCGGGGGTCGAGGTCGTTCCATCGCACCATCATCACTCCCGCCGGCCGCACCCGCCCCGGATCCGCGAAGCTCCCGCCGGAATCACCGTAACCGGGCGCCCGATCCGCCGAGTTCGCCCGGATGTTCGACCGCACGGGTGTCGGGGGCGAGGCGGCGGGCGTGTTCGGCGAAGCGGTCGTGCGGGTCGGCGCGCAGGCTCGACGCGTTGTTCCACGACGCCGCCCGGCCGGTCGGCCGGCCGGCCGCCGCCCGCTCGCGAAGGGCATGTCGAGCATGTCGCGGACGTGGGAGTCGGACCACAGCCTCGACACGTCCGGTCGCGACCGCGACCCGACTCCGCCCGACCCGACGGCCGACCACAACGAACGCTTGCCCGCGCCGTCGGCCGTCGTGAACGCACGCGCGGGTCAGGCGAGGAAGGCCGAGAGTTCGTCGATGACGAACTTCGGTTGTTCCTCGGCGATGTAGTGGCCGCAGTCCGGAACCTCGACCACGCGTACGTCGACGCCCCGGGCCGGGAGGAAGTCGCGCAGGACGGCGTAGTTGCTGTCGTCGCCGCCGAGGGCCAGGATCGGCGCGGTCAGGATCGGGTGCGCACGTCGGTCGACGATGTCGGTGCCGAAGGTCTGGTACCAGCCGTTGCCGGCGCGGACGGCGTCGGCGGTGGAGTACGCGCGGGCGTAGACCTGTCGTGAGTGTTCGTCGATGGTGGCGGGGTCCTTCGCCAGGTATTCGACGAGCCAGTCCACGAGCAGGCGGCTGCGGCCGTCGAGCAGCTTCTCCGGGAGACCGCGGACCTGGTTGAACGCGAACCACCACAGGTAGGTGCGGGCGCCCTTCTCGATCTCGGAACCGACGTGCTGATCGGGCTCGGGCAGCAGTCGCATCTCCCACAGGCCCTCGTCCGGATGCGGGACGTCCAAGAGCACGATCCGCCGTGTGGCCTCCGGGAATTGCGCGGCGTACGCCTGCGCGACCATGGCACCGATGTCGTGTCCGGCGACGTCGACGGTCTCCGCGCCCAGGTGCCGAACCAGTTCGCGGATGTCGTTCGCCATCGTCTTCTTGTCGTAGCCGCCCTCGGGCTTGTCCGACCCACCCATGCCTCGCAGGTCGACGGCGATCACCCGATGTGTACGCGCCAGTGCGGGCATCACCTTGTGCCACTGCCACCAGGTCTGCGGCCATCCGCCCAGCAGGAGGAGGGGGCGCCCGGCGCCGCCCTCGACGTAGTGCAGACGCACGCCGTTCACGTCGGCGTGGCGACTGGTGAAGTCGCCGTCGAGGGAGCGGGCCAGTTCGGCGTCGTCGAGGGGGTCGGGCGTGGGGGTGTTCACGGAGGGATCCTTCCGGGTCGGCGGGAGAGCTTCGAGCGTTCGACCATTCGAATGTTCACGCGTTCACGCGTTCGAGCATTCGACTGTACGAAGAGTTCGTACGATCTGTATGTACGAGATATTCGTACGGTCGAACAATGCCTGTCAAGCGCGGGAAAGAGGGCGGTCACGGGCTGCGTGGCAGTGGCAACGGCGCACGCGGGAGGCTTTGTACGAGGATCGCGTACTATTGGCGGATGGCCGCTCTGCACCACCCCGACATCGACGACATCGAGCTCGTGTACGTCCTGGCCGCGCTCGGGCACCCAGCCCGACTGCAGATCGCCCGGGCGTTGGCCGACGGCGTCGAGCGGTACTGCGGCGAGATCATGCCCGACGTCCCCAAATCGAGCATGACCCACCACTGGCGCGCCCTGCGCGAGAGCGGCGTCATCCGCCAACGCCGCGCGGGCCGCAAGCTCTACCTGACCCTGCGCCGGGACGAACTCGACGCGCTGTTCCCGGGATTGCTCGACATCGTCCTGACCGAGCCGGTCGGTACGCGCTAAACCGCGCGCCTCGCCTCGCCGGCCGAGGCGGAACCCGGCCGGGGTGAACACGGGAGCGTTCCCAGACGCGGCCCCCGATCGCCCATCGGGGGCGACGCGGCTTCGTCACCGCCGGCCGGGTCTCGGGGACCGGGCGGACGTCGGCCCCGGGCTCGCTGCGACAGCGGCACGTCGCGATGCCCCCGGACCGGGCCCGTCCGTCGGCGCGTTCGGTGCCGGACCGACCGTCACCCGGCCGTCGGCTCCATCCACACCAAACGCTCACGCGCGGCCGGTGGTGCGTCGGGGGCCTCGCGGGGTACATGGGCGTGGGTGTCGGTGGTGTTCGGCGTCCTTCCCGGTGTGTATGGGGGGGTGGTTCGAGTGGTTGCGATCCTCGGTGTCGCCCAGGTCGCCGGCGACGGCCCGACCTCCGCCGTCCTCGCCCTCCGGTACGACGTCGCCGCTGCGGTGCGGACCCAGTGGCCGGCACCACCGGCCACGCACGACGCACCCGAGCCGCACGGGAGCGACGGCGACCGACACCGCTCCCGCGCCGGTCGCGCTCGACGTCGACCAAGCGCACGCGCACCCGGCCACCACCGCCGCCGGACAGTCGGCCGTCGGGCACCGGCTCGGGCGCGCGGCGGGCGGACCGCGCTTCCGCCCGCGCTCGCCGCGCTCGCCGGGGTCGCCGGGGTCGCCGGGGTCGCCGGGGTCGCCGGAGAACCCGATGCCCGACGCCCCCGCGTCATCGGCCGAGGCGGCCGAACAGGGCCGGGATGCGCGGAGGTTGGGCCGTGACCCGGGGATGGCCCCGGTGTGCCGGTCGTGCGGGCGGGGCCGGCCGCGACCCCGCCCCAGCCGCCGCCCGGCGACGTGCCGCGGGCCGTCCGGGGATCAGCGCCGCAGACCTATGCGGTCGAAGAGGACGAGGCCGTCGCCGTGTGGCTGGATCCCGGTGACGGAGGGTGCGAAGACGACGGTGTTGGCGGCCTCTTGGTAGACCCAGAAGGGGAGGTCTTCGTTGAGCCGGACCTGGACGCGCGTGTAGGCGTCGCGACGCGCGACGGGGTTGGTCGCAAGCCGGCCCGCGTTCATCGCCTCGGTGACCGTGGCGTTGGAGTATCCGCTGATGTTGGTGAGGCTGCCGGGGCGCAGGAAGTCGTACAACACCGGTTCCGGGTCGCTCATCCACAGGCCGGTCACGGCCATGTCGAAGTCTCCGGAGATGCTCCGGCGGATGAGGGTCGCGGTGTCGACGGTGTCGATCCGCATGTGGACGCCGGGGAAGCGCTGGACCTGCGCCCGGATGTAGGAGGCCTGGGAGCCCGGGTCCTCGACGCCCACGGCGACGAAGGTGAAGTCGAAGGGTCGACTCCCGCCCGCGGTGAGTTTGTCGAAACCCGCGCGGGCGGCTTCGGGGTCGTCGTCGCGTGCCGCGAGCCGGCCGTTGGCGAGTTGTGAGGTGGAGCCGAAGATCCCGTGCGCGGGGGTGCCGGCGCCCCGGAAGAAGCGGCGGTCGATCTCGTCCGCGCTGAGGCTGTTCACGACGGCCCTGCGGGCGGCCGGGTCGTTGAACGGCGGCCTGCGGGTGTTGAAGACGAGCATGCGTCCGCCGCCGAGCTGTATGGGGAGGACGCCGAGCTTTTCGGCGGTCGCCTCCTTCACCTGCGCCGGGTCGCCGACGGTGGTCAGGTCGAAGTCCTCGGCGGCCATCGATTCGACCTGGGTCTTCCCCACCGAGGGGACGTGGACCTCGACCTGATCGAGGTAGGGGCGGCCGGGCTGCCAGTAGTGGGGGTTCCTGCGCAGCGTCAACCGCCGGCCGGGAACACGTTCGGCGAGGACGAAGGGGCCCGCTCCGACGGGTTCGGTGCGCAGGGACACCAGGTCGTTCAGGGCGCGCGGCGAGGCGACATAGGCGAGGTTGTTCGCGACCGCACGGTCGAAGTGCGCGTTGGGTCCGGGGAGTTCGATGGTGAGACGGAGGGGGTCGGCGACGGTGAGCTTGAGGCCGGTGGCGGCGATCGCGCCGGCGGACCCGGTGGCGGGATCGGCGTGCACCCGCCAGTTCGCCTTGACGGCGGCGGCATCGAACGGCAGACCGTCGGAAAAGACCACTCCGGGGCGGATGACGAGGGTCCAGGTGCGCGCGTCCGGGGAGGGCGTGAGCGACTCGGCGATGTGCGGCCGGATGGCGCCGGTGGCCGGGTCCGCCCACACCAGGGGGTCGTAGATCGCGGCGAGCAGATGGCCGTAGGCGACCGCGTAGGAGGGAGTGGTGAACGGGTCCAACGAGGGTGGATCCGTCGGCACCGCCACACGCAGCACCCCGCCCCGTCCGGGCGTGGACCACGAGTCGGGGGTCTGCCGGCCCGGCGATCCGCACGCGGTTGCCACCAGCACGGTCGCCGCCGCCACGGCGAGGACGCGCCGACAACCCCGGCGCAAGCGGGTGAAGCGACGCCCGGGGGAGAAACGAAGCACGGTGCCTACCAAGGAGTTTGGGGGCTGCACGGTCGACAGCCCGCGAGTGACGGCCGAAGTGGCACGCGAGTTCGGCACGCCCCGCGCGTTCGTCCCGATCGACGGTCCGGGAGTCTCCACGCGGGCTTGCCCATGGACGACGGCGTCGACCACTTCGAGCGCCGGAGCGTAGCGGAGGTGGTCGCCGTTGCTTGCCGCAGCTTTTTAGTGTAACTAGTACGTTATTTTGCCTCGGCGACGACGCAACGCCCCGGCACCGCCCATCCGCACCCCTCCCCCGAATCCCCCACCCCCGACGACCCGGCGGGATCGGGCGACGCCATCGCCGGATCGACCCGATGTAGCCTCCGGTGCGACGGCGAGCCGTCACCGAACGCGGGATCCGCGCCCACCACCGCACCTACAACTGCGACCCGTTGGGGCCTACCGGGGCCGGGCAGCCCCCGATCGACGGCCCCGGAATCGGGAACGCCACGAGGGCGAACCTCGGCAACACCCTCGACCAACTCACGCGCCACACGCGGAACACCGCCGGGACATTGCCGAAACAGAGGAGCCGCCGGATCCCCGCCCCGGCCCCGACGCCGCGTCCGTACTCCCGAACCTGGCCACCGGACTGCCGACTCCTGGCCGGCCCGACGACGTGCACGGAAACGGAAACGGGAACGGCACGGGAATGCCCTCCAGGCTTGCGCCGGGCAGCGACCGGCGGAGCCCGTTCCGCAATGTCGCCTAGGGTCGGGTTCGGGCTGT
>NZ_BIFH01000062.1 GCF_003967355.1 Embleya hyalina
CCCAACCCCACCGCCCGACCGTCCACCCCGCCCGCTACCGGCTCGGCCGTCGGCCCGAGGCTCGGATCGTGATGTTCAGGCGGCCGCCCGCCAGGCCCGTTGCCGGGTTGCCTGTGGTCGGGCGGATTCTTGGTACTCCGTGGTAGGCGAGTCGGGACGGGCCGCCGAAGGCGATCAGGTCGCCGCCGTGGAGGTCCACGTCCGTCCATGGGCGGGTGCGGGTCTCGGTGTTGCCGAAGCGGAACACGCACCTGTCGCCGATGCTCAGCGACACCACCGGGGCCGGGGACGCCTCGTCCGCGTCGCGATGCAGGCCCATCGTCGCCCCGGCGTCGTAGTGGTTGACCAGGCCGATGTCGTACGGGTCCGGCGGGACCGACCCATACACGTCGGCCACCGCCCGCCGGGCCAGCGCGCCGAGCAGTGCCGGGAACGGCTTGACCGGTGTGCCGTCCGGTAGGAACTCGCTGTAGTGGTACGGCTCCCAGTGCAGCCCGAGGCACACGGTGCGCACGCTCATCACCCCGCCGGAGGGCATCACCACGTGCCGCATGCCGGCCGGCGGCGCGGCCCAGGAGCGAGCCGCGACCACCAACTCCCGCTGCTCGTCCAGCGAAAGCCAGTTCGGCACGTGCCAGGCCCCGGGAGCGAGTTCGACCCGCTCCCGGGGCACCGGGAAGAGTTCGCCGGTCACGTCGCGGCAACTCCCGATCGGCCGTACATGGTTGCGCGTCGCGCAGGGTCCGTCACCGTCCCGCTTTCCCCTCGCTCACCCACTTCGGCTCCCGCTTCTCCCGAAACGCCGCCATCCCCTCCGTCGCGTCGGCCGAGGCGAACAGTTCGGCCGAGCGCCGGGCCAACTCCCGCCCGTCCCGGTCGAAACCGGCCTGGAGCGCGCCGATCGTCAACTTCTTCGACTCGATCAGCCCCTGCCGCGAGCACAGCCGGAACGACGCGACCAGCGCCGCCACCGCCTCGTCCGCGCCCTCGGGGCCGTCCACCGCGCGGGTGAGCAGGCCGATCCGCTCCGCCTCGGCGCCGTCGAACACGTCGCCGGTGAGGTAGTACCGCGACACCGACCGCGGATCCATCCGCGGCGCGGTGGTCAGCGAGATCACCGCCGGGCTGAGCCCGAGCCGCGCCTCGGTAAACGCGAAGGTGGCCTGCGCCGGCGCGATCGCCAGGTCCGCCGCGCCGACCAGGCCGATTCCCCCGGCGCGCGCGTTGCCGCGCAGGTGTGCGACCACCGGGACCGGCACCTCGACCACCAGGCGCAGCAGCGCGAGCAGTTGCTCCGCGCCCTGGGCCATCCCGCCCGCCGCCGCCTCGCGCAGGTCCATGCCCGAACAGAACGTCGGCCCGGTGTGGGTGAGCACCACCGCCCGGACCCGCTCGTCCACGCCCGCCTCGGCGAGGTGGTGGCGCAGTCGGGCGACCAGGCGGGCGGACAGCGCGTTGCGGTTGGCGGGCGAGTCGAGGGTGATGGTCGCGATGCCGTCGTCCAGGGTCATCCGGACCGGATCGTCGGTCGGGTGCGGGTGGCCGGGCTCGTCGTCCAGGCTCGTGCGTACCGGCTCGGGCTCCACGGTTTACCTCCGGGTTCGGGGCGGTCGGCGCGGGGACTCGGGGGTGGCCCGGACCGCGCGCCCGGTGCCGCGTATGTTGCCGGTCGCGGCACCCGCGTGTGTCGTCGGCCCCCCGTTCGGCCGACCGAGGACGTCACCTCGATCGGCGCGGGCGAGGGCCCGCCGCGATTCCATGATCCTCACACGCGAGGGGCTGCTTCGATCGAACCGCGTCGCGTTCATGTTCCTTTCATGTCGAGCGCGCACATTGGCACGACACGCTTTGTACCGAGTCCACACGGAGGGTGTCCGCGTGCGACCGTGGGGCGACCCGGAGTAACCGGATCCCCCGGGATCCGCCGCCGAATGAAGGAGTCGCCCGCCATGACGCCCGCCATGACGCCCGCCGCCGACACCGGAACGCCGCCGCACATTCTCGTCGTGGACGACGAACCCGCCGTCCGCGAGGCCCTCGAATCCAGCCTGCGCTTCGAGGGATACCGGGTCACCCTCGCCGACGAGGGGGTGGCCGCGCTCACCGCGATCGCGGGCGACGCGCCGGACCTGGTGCTGCTCGACGTGTTGATGCCCCGCATGGACGGGCTGACCGCGTGCCGCCGGCTGCGCGCCCGGGGCGACACGCTCCCGGTACTGATGCTCACCGCGCGCGACGCGGTCGGCGACCGGGTCACCGGGCTCGACGCGGGCGCGGACGACTACCTGGTCAAGCCGTTCGAGCTGGACGAACTGCTGGCCCGGGTACGCGCGCTGCTGCGCCGCAGCGCGATGGCCGGGGCGCGCGAGGAGGCCCGGGACGACGCGCTCGCCTACGCCGACCTGCGGATGGACACCGCCTCGCGCGAGGTCACCCGCGCCGGCCGGGCGATCGACCTGACCCGCACCGAATACACCCTGCTCGAACTGTTGCTCACCCACCCGCGCCAGGTGCTGACCCGGGAGCAGATCCTGCACAACGTATGGGGGTTCGACTTCGAACCCGCGTCCAATTCGCTCGACGTGTACGTGATGTACCTGCGGCGCAAGACCGAGGCCGGCGGCCTGCCCCGGCTCGTGCACACCGTTCGCGGCGTCGGCTACGTCCTGCGCACCGCGGAGGCGCCGTCCTGATGAACCGTCACCTGCCGCTGCGCGCCCGCCTGGCGCTGCTCACCGCGCTCGCCGTCGCCCTCGCGGTCGCGGCGGCGGCGGTCACCTGCTGGGTGCTGACCCGCAATCAGCTGCGCGAGCAGATGGACCGGACCCTGGCCACCACCGGGACACCGTTCCTGAACCCGCGCGGCGGCCAGGCGACGACCATCGCGGACATCTGTCTGCGTCCCGCGCCGCCGTTCCAGCGCGGCCTGTTGACGTATCAGGTGGTGCGCGGCGACGGCTGGTCCTGCACCCAGCAGGGCAGCAGCGCGGTGCCGGTCAGTCCGGTCCCGGTGACCGAGGACGACAAGGCGGTGGCGGCGGACACGTCGGGCACGAAGAAGGTCGTCTTCCACGACGCCACCACCAAGAGCGGGCAGCACGTGCGGGTGATGACGCAGCACGTCAGCCGGGACACCGCGGTGTCCGTGTCCCGGCCGCTCGACGAGATCGAGAGTTCGCTGGACAGCCTGGCCACGTGGCTCGTCGCGGTGAGCGCGATCGGCATCCTGGGCGCGGCCACACTGGGCCTGCTGGTCGCCCGGGCGGCGCTCAAGCCGGTGGACCGGCTCACCGAGGCGGCCGAACACGTGGCCCGCACCGAGGACCTGGACACGGTGATCCCGGTCGCGGGCAAGGACGAGATCGCCCGCCTGGGGCGCTCGTTCAACGCGATGACGGCCTCGCTCAAGGCGTCCCGGCTGCGCCAGCAGCGGCTGATCGCCGACGCGGGGCACGAACTGCGCACTCCGCTCACCTCGTTGCGGACCAACACCGACCTGCTGCTGCGCAGCGAACAGACCGGCCGTTCGATCCCGCCCGCCGACAAGGAACGCCTGCTGCACAACGTGAAGGCGCAACTGGTCGAACTCTCCGACCTGGTCGGCGATCTGCTGCTGCTGGCCCGCCCGGATCACGTGGCCGGCCAGCCGCCGGCCGAGGCCGCCGCGCTGCACACCGCGGTCGAACGCGCGGCGGAGCGGGCCCGGTTGCGGGCGCCCGACGCGCGGATCGAGGTGGACGTCAGCCCGTGGTACGTGCGCGGCGAGCCGGCCGCGCTGGAGCGGGCGGTGGTCAATCTGCTGGACAACGCGCTCAAGTTCGGCGGCCCGGAGGGGGTCGTGACGGTCCGGCTCGCGGACGGCCGCCTCACCGTGCGCGACCACGGCCCGGGCGTCGCCGCCGCCGACGCCCCGTACGTGTTCGAACGTTTCTGGCGCGCGCCCGCCGCCCGCGGCCTGCCCGGGTCCGGCCTGGGCCTGTCCATCGTCGCCCGAACGGTGGCCGACGGCGGCGGCACGGTGACCCTGGAGCCGGCCGCCGACGGCCCGGGCACGATCGCCACGATCCACCTGCCGGGCACCCGGGACACGCCGCCGGGCTGAGCCAGCCGAAACACACCGGGACCCCCGCCCCGACGCACGGGGACAGGGGTCTCGGGGACGGACCGGGCGACCGGCTGCCCGGCTCAGCCCTCGTCGGCCGGCGTCAGGTCGCTCTCGTAGTGCACGATCGTCGGCGGCACCGCGAAGAACTCGCCGACGATGCCGCGCCACTGCGGGAACAGCTCCGACTCGCGGAAGCCGACCGTGTGCGCCTCCAGCGTCTCCCAGCCGATCAGCAGCAGGTACGAGGTGGGCGACTCGACCTGGCGCACCAGCCGGGCCCAGCGGAAGCCGGCCGACTTCGCGACCACCTCGCGCCCGCGCAGGAACGCGGCCTCGAATTCGGCCTCGCGGCCGGCGGTGACGGTGATGTCCGCGTGTTCGATGATCATGATGGCTCCCTGCGTCGTCGGATCGGGGTCCGGCTCGGATTCGGTGTCGGCACGACTGTCGAATCATGGCGAACCGCCCCGGCGCGGGGTGCGCCGGGGCGGTTCGCCACGCGGTGACGCGGCCGGGATCACCGGGATCGGCCGGATCAGCTGAACCAGTGCCGCTTCTTCCGGGTGAGCTGGTAGCCCAGGATCCCGAACACGACCGCGACGAAGGTCGCCATCGCGGTCCAGAACCACCGCGCGTTCGGACCGTCCATCCAGTCCCACTGGTACCAGTGGTCCTCTTCCTGGTCCCACGCGACCGACCGGGTGTCCGCGGTCTGCCCGCTCTTGAGCACCGCGCCCGCCTTGCTGATCGGCACCAGCGGATCGGCCAGCTTGCGGTCCGAGGTCGGCACCTGGTCGTCGCCGTCCTCGGTGTCCACCCGCACCGCCACCTTGACCGCGGCGCCCGCGTCCAGGTCGGGTACGTCCATCGCGGCGATCCGGACGAAGTACATCCCCGGCAGCGGGTCGGTCGACCACGGCTCGGCCCAGTCCCGCACCACGCGCGGAACGCACGTGAGCGCGAGCTTGGTGTCGCTCTTCTGCGCGGTGGCGACCTGCTTGCCCTCGACACACGGCTGGCGCCGACGCAGGCCGTCGTAGATCTCGATCCGGTAGGTCACCGGACCGGTGCGGGCGTTGCCGGACGCCAGGTCGAGGTCGACCTTGGCGTGGATCTCCTTGCCCGCCTTGGCCGGGAACTGCCAGTACAGGTATTCGCCCTGGGACGCCGACCAGCGCGCGTCCTGGCCGAGCTTGAGCGTGCCCGCGGCCAGGAACGTGGTCCCCGGCGGCACGTCCTGGTCGGCCGCCGCCGCGCCCGCGAACAGCGTCACCCCGACGAACGCCGCGGCGACCGCCGCGAGCGCCCGCCTCATCGTACGGATCGCCGTCATGACATCGCCTTCCCGAGAGCCTTGAACGCGCGGCGCAGCCAGCCGGCCAACAGGCCCGAGATCAGGCCGAATCCGGCGAGCACGCCCAGGAACACCCAACCGCGGCCCAGGCCGTGCACGTTGGCCGCCTTGCTGTCGGTGGCCTTGACCAGGTCCACCGTCAACTCCAGCGGCAGACCGGGCTTGGTGGCCACGTTCGGCTGCGCGGCGAACGCGTTGGTGACGACCAGGCAGACCGTCTTCGTCTTCGCGTGGTCGTTGTCCGTCTTGTACGGGTAGCGGAACCCGGCGGACTGCACATCCGTACGGCCGTTGCCCGCACCGGCGTTGCCGACCAACTCGCGGCCGTCCTCGCCGAACGCGGTGACCGTCACGTCGTAGTCCCGCGCCACCTTGCGGTCGGCGCCGACGGTCGCGGTGGCCCGCAACTCCTGGTTCGGCTTGACCGGGACCTTGTACCACAGGTGTTGGCCGAACTCCTCGCGGTCGCTGTACACCCCGGGCGCGAGCAACGGGGCGTCCTGGCAACCGTTCGGGCTGCCCTTGACCGGAGCGGGCGTCTCGTCCACCTCGCGCACCGCGCGCTTGACGATCTGCTGGACCTTCTGCGACAGCTCGTCGGCGTTCAGCACCGAGGTGTACGTACCACCGGTGGCCTCGGCGATGCAGGACAGCTGCCGGCGGGTGTTCTCGTCGGGCACCAGACCGAGGGTGTCCACCACGAGGTTGAGGCCGGAGGCGGCCAACTCGCGGGCCACGTCGCACGGGTCGGGCGGCGCGCAGGTCTCCTCGCCGTCGGTGATCAGCACGATGCGCCGGGTACCGGTGCCGGTGCCGAGGTCCTTGGCGGCCTCGCGCAGGGACAGCGCGATCGGCGTCCAGCCGGTCGGCTGCAACTTGGCGATCTCGTTCTTGATCACGACCTTGTTGGGTCTGCCGACCGGGGCCAACTGCTGGGTGTCGACGCATCCCTTGGCCTTGTCGTTGCCCGGGTACGTCGCACCCAGCACCCGGACGCCGAAGTCGGCGGGTTCCGGGACGCCGTCCACGACCTCGTTGAAGGCCTTCTTCGCCGCGTCGATGCGGGTCATCCCGCCGGCGTCGTTGGCCTTCATCGAGCCGCTCACGTCGAGGATCAACTCGACCTTCGGTGGCGGCGCGGTCGAATTCGTCTCGTCGGCCATCGCGGACGGCGCGGAACCGCCCACGACAGCCAAGGTCGTCAGCAGGCCGATCAACCCGGCCCCGACCTTTCGCATCTTGATCGTCACGGGGAGGGATCCTACGGATCATCCGGGCCCGCCGTTTGCCGCACGCGGCAGGTCGATTGACAACCCGTCAGGCGGTTGGTGACGATTCGTCGGGAACGTTCCCCTCCGGCGCGGTCAGGTCGTAGAGGGTGACCCCGTCGACGGTGGTCGCGGTGAACGTGCGCTCGACCCAGGTCGCGATCTCCTGCGCGGTGTTGCTGCCGCCCATGCTGCGCATCCCGCCGAAGCCGCCGCCGATGAAGTAGTGGATCCGGCCGTTTCGCACCAGCTTGCGGAATTCGTCCAAGGTCGGTGACGGGTCGCTGCCGTTGAAGCCGCCGATGGGCATCACCGGCTCGCCGGTGGCCAGTTGATAGCCGGAGGCGCTGTTCGAGCCGACGGAGGCGGCCACCCAGGTGTAGCGGCCGGCATCCCGCTTCAGCGCCGCGACGACCTCCTTGCCCGGCGTGCTGCCGTTGAGCAGGCCGCCCATGCCGCCACCGCCCGCGCCGCCGGCGGGTCGGCGCGCCGTGCCCCCTCCGTCCTGCGGGGCGGTGCCGTCGCCCGGGCGTTGCCCCCGGGTACGGCCGGTGCCGTCGGGAGCGCCCGGGAACACCTGCGCACCCGCGCCGGGTTGCCCGCCGGGCGCCTGGCCGCCCGGCACCCGACCGGGCGCCTGACCCGGCGCCTGTCCGGGCGGCACGCCCGGGAAGCCCCGCGGCCCACCGTCGCCCCCGGGACCTCCGGGGCCGCCCGGGAAGCCGCGCCCGAAGCCCGCCCCCGCCGGACCCGCGCTCGGGATCGACCCGCGCTGTGCCGTGGTCGCGGTGGCCCAGGTGTAGGCCGCCGGCCCGGCCAGCAGCGCCACCGCGGACACCCCGGCCGCCACCGGCGCCAGCCCGCGCACCGCGGTGAGCGTGACGGCGAACACACCCAGCGCGCCGACGACTCCGCCGATCAGCACGGCGTGCCGCAACCACGGATGCCAGTCCGGCGTACGGTCCAGCAGGTGGTACGACCACCACGCGCTCACCGCCACGGTGAGCGCCGCGACCGCCGCCGCCCGCAACACCCGGCGCCGCTCCCACAACAACGCGGCGCCCATCGCGACCAGCGCCGCGATCGCCGGCGCGAGGGCGATCGTGTAGTAGGCGTGGAAGATGCCCGCCATATAGCTGAACGTCAGCGCGGTGCCCAGCAGCCACCCGCCCCACAACACGATCGCCGCCCGGCCGGGGTCGGTGCGCGGCGCCCGACGGGTCGACCACAGGCCCACCACCAGCAGGATCAGCGCGGCGGGCAACAACCACGAGATCTGGCCGCCCATTTCGGGGTTGAACATGCGGTCCCAGCCGGTGGCGCCCCAGCCGCCGCCCCGAGGCCCGCCGCCACCCACGCTGCCGGTCTCGTCGCCGTTGAGCCGACCGAGTCCGTTGTAGCCCAGGGTCAGTTCGAGGATCGAGTTGTGCTGGGAGCCGCCGATGTAGGGGCGCGAGGATTCCGGCCACAGTTCCACGATCGCGATCCACCACCCACCCGCGACCAGCAACGCCAGCCCCGACCAGAGCAGTTGTCGCACCCGTCGCCAAAAGCCCACCGGCGCCAGCACCAGGTACACCGCCGCGAGCACGGGCACGACCAGGAACGCCTGGAGCATCTTGGCCAGGAACCCGAACCCCACGCCGGCCCCGGCCAGCACCAACCAGCGGGTGGCGCCGCTCTCTTGCGCCCGCAGGACCGCGTAGGCGGCGACGGTGAGCAGCAGGACCAGCAGCGCGTCCGGGTTGTTGAACCGGAACATCAGCGCCGCGACCGGTGTGAGCGCCAGCACGGCCCCGCCCAACAGGCCGGCCCAGGCCGGGAATCGGCGCCGGATCGCGAGATACAGCACACCGACCGTGGCCACACCCTCCAGCGCCTGCGGGATCAGGATGCTCCACGCGTTGACGCCGAAGATCCGGGCGGACAGGCCCATCACCCACAGCGCCGCCGGCGTCTTGTCGACGGTGATCGAGTTGCCCGCGTCGGAGGAGCCGAAGAAGAACGCCTTCCAGCTCTCGGTGCCCGCCTGAACGGCCGCCGCGTAGAACGAGTTGGCCCACCCGGAGGCGCCCAGGCCCCAGATGTAGAGCAGGCCGGTGCCGACGAGCAGTGCGAGCAGCGCGGGGCGCACCCACGGCGCGTCCGCCTCTCGTCCGCGCACCAGGCGGACGTACCAGGGTCGATCGACCGTGCCCCCGACTCCGGGAGCGGGGATCGGCAGCGGAACCACCACGGCGGTCATGCGTCCTCCTCACGAGACGTGCTCTTGGCCGCGCCGGCCGACGTGATGGAAATCACCGAGGCCGTCGACGCGTTCGGGCCTGTCGCGCCGGCCGCGGCCGGGCCGGGGGGTGGATCCGAGGCGGGTGCGGCCGACGGGTGGCGGGTGCGGAAGACCCAGACCCGCAGCAGCAGGAAGCGCACGACGGTGGCGACCACTCCGGCGCCGACCAGCGCGGCCGACTCGAGCGTTCGGGACGGATCCGCGACGGCGGCGTGCAATCCGGCCAGCACGGCGCTGCTCAGACCCAGGCCGACGACGAACGCCAGGCCGCCCTGGGCCTGATGGCGCCAGGCACCGGCGCGCCCGCGTACCCCGAAGGTGAAGCGCCGATTGGCCGCCGTGTTGGCGATCGTGGTGACGGTCAGCGCGAGGGCGTTCGCGGCGAGCGCGTTCAGGCCGTCCCGAAGCAGGACGTACAGCAACAGATGGGCCAGCGTGCTGAGTACGCCGATCGTCGCGAAGCGCGGGAGTTGGGCGCGCATCCCGGTGGGCAGCCGCGCCTCGCGCACCCGGGCCGGGACCGGGACGCGAAACGTGCCGGCCGCGATCCGCCGGGCGACGCGGGCCATGCCGCGCAGATCGTCGATCGCGGTGTGCAACACGTCGACCCGGCTGTCCGGATCGTCGACCCAGTCCACCGGGACCTCGTGGATCCGCAGCCCGTTGCGCTCGGCCAGCAGCAGGAGTTCGGTGTCGAAGAACCACTCCTCGTCGTGCACGTGCGGCAGCAGCGCGTGGGCGACCACGGTGCGCGCGGCCTTGAAGCCGCACTGGGCGTCGGAGAAGCGCGCCGCGAACACCCCGCGCAGCAGCAGGTTGTACGACCGCGAGACCACCTCCCGGCGCGGCCCGCGCACCACGTCGGCCGAGCGGGCGAGGCGGGTGCCGATCGCCAGATCGCTGTGCCCGGTGACCAACGGCGCGATCAGCGGCAGGAACGCGTCCAGGTCGGTGGACAGATCGACGTCCATGTAGGCCACCACGTCGGCGTCGGACTCGGTCCAGACCTTGCGCAGCGCTCGGCCGCGTCCCTTGCGGTCCAGGTGGACGGCGCGGACGTGCGGGAGTTCGCGCGCCAACTCGCGCGCCACCGCGTGGGTGCGGTCGGTGCTGGCGTTGTCCGCGACGATGATCCGGAAGGCGTACGGGAAGCCGCGCAGGAGGTAGGCGTGCAGGCGCCGGATGCTCGCGGTCAGCACGTGCGCCTCGTTGTACACGGGCACCACCACGTCCACGATCCGGGTGCGCGTGGGTGTCGTCAGGCTCATGGTCGGACGGTGTCGGGGCGGCCTGGGAGCAGGATGAGGCGTTTCTTAAGGTGCGATGAGAATCGCGCGAACGCGAGCATGTCGCGGGCCGGGCCCGGATGTGGCCGAGGGGGGACTGGCGCGGGACGTGCGTGGGATGCGAATCTCGCGTACCGAGACGCCTATGCTGCCGATCGGAAGACCGGCACGGCGCGACACATCGATCCGGAGGTCGGATGAACACCTCGGCGGGCAGATCAGTCGGCGCGGACTCCCCGCAACCGTTCGTGGAGGCGGCCGAGATCACGGCCGGCGGCTGGGTCTTCAACGCCCGCGTGGCCGGACCGGCGGCCGGGCGGCCGGTGTTGTTCCTGCACGGCTTCCCGCAGACCTCCGCCTCCTGGACCGCGCAACTGCTCGGCCTGGCCCGGGCCGGCCACCGGGCGATCGCCTTCGACCAGCGCGGCTACTCGCCGGGGGCCCGGCCGCCGCAGGAATCGGCCTACGGGCGCGACGAGTTGGTCGGCGACGTGCTCGCCGTACTGGACACCCTGGGCCTGGACCGGGTGGACCTGGTCGGGCACGACTGGGGTGGCGCGCTGGCGTGGCAGGTCGCGGGGCTGGCGCCGGAGCGGTTGCACACGCTGACGGTGGTCTCCACGCCGCATCCGGTCGCGCTGGCCGCGGCGGTCCGGGACGAGACCTCCGGACAGCGCGAACAGTCCTCGTACATCCGGCTTTTCCGCACGCGCGGCGCGGCCGAGGAGAAGCTGCTCGCCGACGACGCGGCCTATCTGCGCGCGTTGTTCGCCTCCCTGCCCGCCGAGATCGCCGAACGCCACCTCGCGGTGCTGCGCGAACCGGGCGCGCTCACGGGCGCGTTGAACTGGTACCGGGCGATCGACCCGAAGGTCCTGCGCGACATCGGCGACATCGACACCCCGACCCTGTACGTCTGGAGCGACCGGGACGAGGCCTTCGGCCGCACCGCGGCGGAGGCCACCGTCGACTCGGTCACCGGCCCGTACCGCTTCGAGGTGCTCCGGGACGTGGACCACTGGGTCCCGGAGAACGGCGCGAAGGCCCTGACCGGTCTGCTGCTGGAGCACTTGGCGGCGTTCCCGGCGCGGTGAGGCGACCGTGCGCGGGCGGGCGGCGGCCGTCACGACGAACGGCGCCCGCCCACCCGCGCCGGGTGGGCGGGACGCGGGTTCAGGGCCGGGGATCCGAGGGGTGGCAGTAGGAGTCGGACGAGGCGTCGCCGCCCTGGAGCCGGGTCTGGTGCACCCGTCGGCCGCGGAACTCCTCACCGTGCGGGAAGAAGCGCTCGTCGACCGACAGGCCGCCGTGCGCGGTGTCCGCGTCGAGCTTGACCAGCCACGGCTCGACACCGTCCGGGTAGAACTGGTCGTCCCACGAGCCGTACAGCGAGTTGGTCAGATAGACCCGCCGTCCGTCCCGGCTGATCTCGACCATCTGCGGCCCGCCGGTGAGCGGGACCTCGGGCGCCCGGGGGTGCGGCACCCGACCGGCGATGCCGCCCAGCCGGACGGACGCGGTGCGCCGGGGGCGGAACGGGTCGGCGACGTCGTACTGGATCAACTCACCGGTCCCCCAGGCCGATATGTACAACCAGCGGTCGTCGACCGACAGGTTGATGTCGGTGATCAGCGGCGGCACGGCACCGAACGGCCGGATCACCGGCGGGAGTCGATCCGGCTCGGCGGCCTCGGCGGGGATCGTGATCACCTTTCGGACGGCGAACTCGTCGCCGTCGCGGTGCCACAACCACACCGACGCCGACAGGTCCGTCACGTCCACCACGACGCCGACGAATCCCCAGGTCGCCCGCGGATCGTGGGCCGGACGCAGCTCCAGCACCATCTGGTGTCGATCGCCCAGGTCCAGCCGCTGGAGGTGCCGGCCGGAGTGCAGTTCCCAAAAGTGCAGCGCGTGGCCGTAGCGCCGGCCGAGCAGCAGTTCGGCGTCGACGCCGTTCTCGATCATCGAGGGGGTGCCCCACTCGCTGGTCACCGCGACGTCGTGGTTCAGGTGCCACCACACGTCGTACGCCAGGTGTTGGGGGCCGCGGTCGCTCTCCCAGGCCCGCCGCACCTCGAACGTGTCGTGATCGAGCAGGGCGACACCACCGGGCCCGTCGGCTCCGCCCGCACCGCCCAGGCAGGACAGGAAGACGCCGTCGGGACCGCAGTGCAGCGTGTGCGGGCGCGAATAGCCCGCCCGGTCGGCGAGTTCCTTGGCCTCGATGGTCTTCAGGAGGGTCGGACGGGTCGGATCGGGCCGGGTGTCGAACACGTGCAGGCGCGAGGAACGCAGTCCGGGCGCGAGCAGGTAGCGCCGTTCGGGATGCTCGTGGCAGGCGTGCGCGAGGGCGCTGGAGCAGGCGTTCCAGCCGAAGTGGTGCAGTTCGTCCCCGGTGCCGCTCACCTCGACCAGACTCAACACCCGCCCGTACGAGGGGGACTCCGGGTCGGTATCGACGGTGAACAACGCGTCGGGGCGCTGCTCGGTGCGGTCGAAGCCGACGATGTAGGCGAGTTTCTCCGGGGGCGCGGCGATCGCGTCCTCCGGTGTGCGGTAGAGAGTGGGGTCACCGTGCTCGGTCTCGGTCATGCCTTCTCTCCTCGGTTCATACGTCGAAGATGGACACGCAATTCCTCGGCGGGGGCGGACTCTCCCTCACTCCTCCCACAGGCCCGCCACCGTCAGGCCCGGGTCGATGTCGGCGAGCGCGCTGGTGGGGTCGAGGGTGGGCAGGACGCGGTGGGTGGCGGCGGCGTGCGCGTAGACGAGCAGCAGGTCCTCGGCGGTCCAGCGGACCGAGGGCCAGACCGCGTCGCGGCCGGGACTCAGTCGGGTCAGGCGGGTGTGGAACTCGTCGAGCTCGGCCGGGTTGGTGAAGCTCCGGGCGGCCTCGATCGCATCGCGATCGGTGCGCAGCAGGGCGTGTGTGGGCACCACGGGGACGCGCATCACCGCGTCGGGATCGCCGTCCGACATGCCCATGCCGCGCGCGACGCGGTGCAGCGCCGAGGCCATCAACAGCGCGACCAGCAACCCGCTGTCCTCGCGCACTCCCCCGGACGGGAAGAACCTCGCGTCCCAGAAGTGTTGTTCGGCGTTCAGGTGCTCGCGCACGAGCATGCAGCCGACGCCCACGCAGCTCTGCGGCAGGGTTCTGGCAGCCATGCCGCTACGGTACGGCTCCGGTGGCGCGCCGTGGCGCGCTTTCGGTTATTTACGACAAGGGCCTCTTTATGGTGTTGGCGAGCCGTACGACCATCACCCTCGGGCCGCCCCTCCCGGCTCAGCCCAGCTGGATCGATCGTTTCGACAGCCCGAACCAGAAGCCGTCGATCACCTGGCGCAGCGTGTCCAGGTCCTCGTGTCCGGCGCCGAGCGAGACGAACAGCGGGGCCAGGTGCTCGGTGCGCGGGTGGGCCAGGCGCGCGGCCGGCGCCTTGTGCGCGAAGTCGAGCAGCGCGTCCAGGTCGCCCGCGCGAAACGCCTCGTCGCCCCAGTGGTCGAACTCGGCCGACCACCCCGGCACCGGCGCCTCGGCCCGGGGATCCAGGCCGCGCAGGTTGTGCGTGAAGAAGCCGCTGCCGACGATCAGCACCCCCTCGTCGCGCAGGTCGGCGAGCCGGCGCCCGACCCGGAACAGCTCCACGGGGTCGAGCGTGGGCAGCGACATCTGCAGGACGGGTACGTCGGCGTCGGGATACATCTCCACCAGGGGCACGTAGGCGCCGTGGTCGAGGCCGCGCTCGGGCGCGTCGCGCACGTCCGGCCCGAGCAGCGCCCGCACCCGCTCCGCCAGCCGGGGCGCGCCGGGGGCGGGGTAGGCGACCCGGTAGTAGTGCTCGGGGAAGCCGCCGAAGTCGTACACGAGCGGGACGGTGCGGGTGGCCCCCAGCGCGATCGGGGCGTCCTCCCAGTGCGCGGACACCATCAGCACGGCCGTGGGCCGGGGCAGGTCGGCGGACCACGCGGCCAGCTGGCCGGTCCACAACGCGTCGTCCGCGAGCGGCGGCGCGCCGTGACCGAGATAGACGACGGGCATACGCGACACGGCGGGCCGCGACGAGGTGGTCTCCATACGACCAGAATACCAAGTAGTTCTATGTTCAACAATTGACCCGGCAGAAGGAACGACACCCCGAACGCCGTCGGGAGTAATCCACTGGCCGTCGCCCCCGGGGTGCCACTTATCCTTGACCCCGTAATGGGAACGCCAGTAGCCACATCTCAGCTCGCCGACCTCCAGGCGCGCCTGCCCCACCTGATGCTTCGGGATCAGGACCGTCTGCGCCGTCGCCTCGACCGGACCCGCAAGAGCCGCAAGGGCCCGCAGCAGGTCGCCGAGACCGAGAGCCTGATCGCCGCGTTCGACGCCGCCGAGACACGGGTCGCGAACCGGCGCGCCGCCGTGCCCACGATCGGCTACCCCGAGGCGCTGCCGGTCAGCCAAAAGAAGGACGACATCCTCGCCGCGATCCGCGACCACCAGGTCGTGATCGTCGCGGGCGAGACCGGCTCGGGCAAGACCACCCAGATCCCGAAGATCTGTCTGGAGCTGGGCCGGGGCGTCCAGGGCCTGATCGGCCACACCCAGCCGCGCCGGATCGCCGCACGCACGGTCGGCGACCGCATCGCCGAGGAGCTGGGCGGACAACTCGGCGACGTGGTCGGCTACAAGGTCCGCTTCAACGACCAGTCGAGCGATCACACCCTGGTCAAGCTGATGACCGACGGCATCCTGCTCGCCGAGGTGCAGAACGACCGGTTGCTGCGCCAATACGACACGCTGATCATCGACGAGGCGCACGAACGCAGCCTCAACATCGACTTCCTGCTCGGCTACCTCAAACAGCTGCTGCCGCGCCGCCCCGACCTCAAGGTGATCATCACCTCGGCGACGATCGACCCCGAGCGCTTCTCGCAGCACTTCGACGACGCGCCGATCATCGAGGTCTCCGGCCGTACCTACCCGGTCGAGGTGCGCTATCGCCCGCTGGTCGCGGAGGTCGACGAGGACGAGGACGACGAGGAGGGCGGCGGGAAGCGCCGACCCGACGACCGCGACCAGGTCCAGGCGATCGGCGACGCGGTCGACGAACTGCTCGGCGAGGCGTCCGGCGACATCCTGGTCTTCCTCAGCGGCGAGCGCGAGATCCGGGACACCGCAGAGGCGCTGAACAAACGCCGGCTGCGCGACACCGAGGTGCTGCCCCTGTACGCCCGGCTGTCCGCGGCCGAGCAACATCGGGTCTTCCAGCAGCACACCGGCCGGCGGATCGTGCTCGCGACCAACGTCGCGGAGACCTCGCTGACCGTGCCGGGCATCAAGTACGTGATCGACCCGGGCACCGCGCGCATCTCCCGCTACAGCCTGCGCACCAAGGTGCAGCGGCTGCCGATCGAGGCCGTCTCGCAGGCCTCGGCCAATCAGCGCAAGGGCCGCAGCGGGCGCACCTCCGACGGCATCTGCATCCGGCTGTACTCCGAGGAGGACTTCGAGTCGCGGCCCGAATTCACCGATCCGGAGATCCTGCGCACCAACCTGGCCTCGGTCATCCTGCAGATGACCGCGCTCGGCCTGGGCGACATCGCCGCGTTCCCGTTCGTGGAGCCGCCGGATCGGCGCAACATCAAGGACGGCGTACAACTGCTCCAGGAGCTGGGCGCGCTCGACCCCGACGAGCCGGACGTGCGCAAGCGGCTGACCCCGATCGGGCGCAAGTTGTCCCAGCTGCCGGTGGACCCGCGCCTGGCCCGGATGATCCTGGAGGCGGACCGCATCGGCGTGGTCCGCGAGGTGCTGATCATCGCCTCCGCGCTGTCCATCCAGGACCCGCGCGAGCGGCCCACCGAGCACCAGCAGCACGCCGACCAGTTGCACGCGCGGTTCGCGGACAAGGAGTCCGACTTCCTCGCGTATCTCAACCTGTGGAACTACATCAGGGAACAGCGCGACGAGCTGTCCTCCAGCCGGTTCCGCAAGATGTGCAAGAGCGAGTTCCTGCACTATCTGCGCATACGCGAATGGCAGGACCTGCACAGCCAGTTGCGCTCCGCCGCCAAGTCGCTGGGGATCGAGGCGACCGGCGAGCCGAAGGAGCCGAACACCCAGCACATCCACACCGCGATCCTGTCCGGTCTGCTCTCGCACATCGGCCTGATGGACCCGGCCAAGCGCGAGTACGGCGGCGCGCGCGGCACCCGCTTCTCGGTCTTCCCCGGCTCGGCGCTGTTCAAGAAGCCGCCGCGGTGGGTGATGGCCGCCGAACTCGTCGAGACCTCCCGGCTGTGGGCCCGGATCGCCGGCCGGATCGAGCCGGAGTGGATCGAACCGCTGGCCGGGCACCTGATCAAGCGCACCTACAGCGAGCCGCACTGGGAACAGAAGATGGCCGCGGTGATGGCCTTCGAGAAGGTCACGCTCTACGGCGTGCCGATCGTGGCCGCGCGCAAGGTCGGCTACGGCAAGGTCGATCCGGAGCTGTCGCGCGAACTGTTCATCCGGCACGCCCTGGTGGAGGGCGACTGGCGCACGCACCACAAGTTCTTCGCGGCCAACCGGCGACTGCTCGCCGACGTCGAGGAGCTGGAACACCGGGCCCGGCGACGGGACATCATGGTCGACGACGAGACCCTGTTCGACTTCTACGACGAGCGGGTCCCGGCCGACGTGGTCTCCGGGCGGCACTTCGACGGGTGGTGGAAGAAGGCCCACCGCACCGATCCGGACCTGCTGAGCTTCGAGAAGTCCATGCTGATCAACGCCAAGGCCGGCGGGATCACCGAGGAGGACTACCCGAACACGTGGGTCGAGGAGGGTCTGGAGCTGGCGCTGACCTACCAGTTCGAACCCGGCTCGAACGCCGACGGGGTGACCGCGCACATCCCGGTCGCGGTGCTCAACCAGCTCTCCGGCGAGGGCTTCGAGTGGCAGATCCCGGGGCTGCGCGAGGAGTTGGTGACCTCCTACATCCGGTCCCTGCCCAAGGGCATCCGGCGCGGCTTCGTGCCGGCGCCGGACTACGCGCGGGCGATCCTGGCCCGCCTGACCCCGCGCCGGGGCTCCCTGGTGGACGGCCTGGAGCGGGAGTTGAGCCGGATGGCCGGGATGCCGGTCAAGCGGGAGGGCTGGGACCTCGCGAAGGTGCCCGAGCATCTGCGGATGACCTTCCGGGTGCTCGACGACGACCGGCGCGTGCTCGCCGAGGGCAAGGATCTGGACGCGCTGAAGCTGAAGCTGCGCGAGCGCATGCGGGCGGCGGTGTCCGAGGCGGCGAGCACGCTGGACATCGAGCGCGCCGGCGTCACCACGTGGGATCTGGGCGAGTTGCCGCGCGTGGTCGAGCAGCGGCGCGGGCCGCTGGTGGTCAAGGCGTATCCGGCGCTGGTCGACGAGGGCGGCTCGGTGGCGGTGCGGCTGTTCGACAGCGAACCGGAGCAGTCGCGCGCGATGCGGGACGGGACGCGGCGCCTGGTGTTGCTCAACGTGCAGTCGCCGGTCAAGCAGATCCAGGGCCGACTGCCCAACATGGCCAAGCTGACGCTCAGTCACAACCCGCACGGGGGCATCGATCCGCTCTTCGAGGACATCCTCGCGTGCGCGGCGGACATGCTGATCCGGGACGCGGGCGGGCCGGTGTGGGACGAGCCGGGCTTCGTACGGCTGCGCGATCGGGTCAAGGCGGGGCTGCCCCGGCTGACCGAGGACACGGTGGTCAAGGTCGAGCGCATCCTGGGCGCCTCCCACGGCGTGGCCGGGCGGCTGAAGGCGACCCGCAGTCCGGCGCTGGCCCCGGCGCTGGCCGACCTGAAGGCGCAGTACACGGCGCTGGTGCACAAGGGCTTCGTGACCGAGGCGGGGTGGCGCCGGTTGCCCGACGTGCACCGCTATCTGCAGGCGATGGAGCGCCGGTTGCAGCGGCTGGAGGCGGACCCGGTGCGGGATCGCGAGCGCATGCAGAAGGTCCATCAGATCCAGGCGGCGTACCGGGACTTGATGGACCATCAGGCAAAGGGTGCGCCGATTCCGGCCGAGGTGGCGGCGGTGCGCTGGCAGATCGAGGAGTTGCGGGTGAGCTATTTCGCCCAGTCGCTCGGCACCCCGCAGCCGGTGTCGGACAAGCGGATCCTGAAGACGATCGAGGAACTGGGCGGGTAGCGGCGGGCGGTGCGGCGGGCCCGGGGAGCCTCGGGCACCGCCGGCCCGCGTTCAGACCAGGTCGTTCTTGAACAGGTCGTGGTCGGTCAGCAACTTCTCCAGGCGCGCCTGGTCGACCCGGCTGACCACGGCCTCGCTCTCCTGCCGGTCCCGGACCACCTTGGCGAGCGTGATGCTGGAGGTCACCACGTAGAGCACGCCGATTCCGAGGAAGGCCCGGATCCAGCGGTCGACCGGGAGATAGACGATCCCGATCAGGACCGCGCTCACGGACACCCCGAAGGACAGTGCGGCCTGAACGAAGAACCCTTGGGTGTTGTTGGTGCGCAGCGGCGAAGTCATGACGACAGTTTTGGGCCGAACGGGCGTTGCGCACATGAGTAGGCGTACTCAAGTGGCACGGCCCCCGGCGGTGGGCCGGGGGCCTCGAAGGGTGCGGAATCACGTCGAGCGTGCGAGTGAACCGCCTGTCGGGATCAGGCCGCCCGCCACCGGACGTAGTTGTCGCCCGCCTTCGCCGAGCAGACCATCGGCGTGCCCTTGACGGTGAAGCCACGGGCGCCGAGCGGTGAACAGAACGCGCCGGGGTGAACCGAACCGACCTGTCCGGAACCGGGTTTCGGCGGATCCTTCTTCGGTGGGTCCTTCTTCGGTGGGTCCTGCTTGGGCGGGTCCTGCTTGGGCGGGTCCTTCCTCGGTGGATCCGCTCGAGGTGGATCCTGCCCGGGTGGATCCACCACGACCGGCTCCGGGGCCGGCGGGGCCTCGGCCTTCGGCGGTGCAGTGGTCGGTGCCGACGTCGGTGGTGCCGAGGTCGGCGGCGCGGACGAGGACGGCGCGATCGTCGCCGACGCGCTCGTCGAGGCGACCGGGGTCGGCGTAGCGGTCGCGCCGACCGAGGTGCGCGTGGGAATCGGGCGAGCCGACCCCTTGTCGTCCTCGGTACACCCAGAGATCACCGTCAGCGCCAGTAGTGCGGCCACCCCCGCCGCCCACCGACCCGTTCCACGCCTCGGGCGCGTGGTTCGTGCGTTCTTCGAAAACCCGGGCACGGCACGAGAGGAAACCCGTCCCCGGCCCGGTCCCCCACCTGTTCGATTGGACATGCGCGCATGATGACAGCACGCAATCGAACAATCCGATCATGTGATCGAATCGAGATTCGCCGCCAACCGGGTTGTCCGCTCGTGGCCGGAAAATGCCGCACGAGCCGCCCCTTCGGACGGCTCGTGCGGCTGGTCGGCGGGAGCTGACGGAGGATCAGGCAGCCACCGCGTGCTTGGTGTTGGCGGGTTCGAGGGCCAGGTGCAGCACCTCGCGGACGTCGGCGACCGCGTGCACGGTGAGCCGGCTCAGGATCTCCTCGGGCACGTCGTCCAGGTCGGCCTCGTTGCGCTTGGGGATCAACACCGTGGTCACACCGGCGCGTTCCGCGGCGAGCAGCTTCTGCTTCACGCCGCCGATCGGCAACACCCGGCCGGTGAGCGAGACCTCGCCGGTCATAGCCACGTCGGAGCGGACCGGCCGCCCGGTCAGCAGCGACACCAGCGCGGTGGTCATCGTGACACCGGCACTCGGGCCGTCCTTGGGCACCGCTCCGGCCGGGACGTGGACGTGCACGCCGCGGTCCTTGAGGTCGCCCACCGGCACCTCCAGTTCCGCCCCGCGCGAGCGCAGGTAGGACAGCGCGATCTGGGCCGACTCCTTCATCACGTCGCCGAGTTGGCCGGTCAGGGTCAATCCGGTGCCGCCGGTCTCGGCGTCCGCGAGCGAGGCCTCGATGTAGAGCACGTCGCCGCCCGCGCCGGTGACCGCCAGGCCGGTGGCCACGCCCGGCACCGCCGTGCGCTGTTCGGCCTTGCTCAGCAGCGACTCCGGGGTGTGCCGGGGCCGGCCGAGGTAGTCGCGCAGGTCGCCCGCGTCCACCGTGATCGGCAGCGGGTGCGACGCCGCGTCGAGCGCCTGCCGGGCCGCGACCTTGCGCAGCACGCGGGCGATCGAACGCTCCAGGGTGCGTACGCCCGCCTCGCGGGTGTACTCGCCCGCGAGCAGCCGCAGCGCGTCCTCGGTGAAGGACACCTCGGTGGCGTCCAGACCCGCCTTGTCCAACTGACGCTTGATCAGGTGGTCCCGGGCGATGACGACCTTCTCGTCCTCGGTGTACCCGTCGAGGCGGACCAGCTCCATCCGGTCGAGCAGCGGCTCGGGGATGGTCTCCAGGACGTTGGCGGTGGCCAGGAACACCACGTCGGACAGGTCGAGTTCGACCTCCAGGTAGTGGTCGCGGAAGGTGTGGTTCTGGGCCGGGTCGAGCACTTCGAGCAGGGCCGCGGTCGGGTCGCCCCGGTAGTCCGAGCCGACCTTGTCGATCTCGTCGAGCAGGACGACGGGGTTCATGCTGCCCGCCTCCTTGATCGCCCGGACGATCCGGCCCGGCAGCGCGCCGACGTAGGTACGGCGGTGGCCGCGGATCTCCGCCTCGTCGCGGACGCCGCCGAGGGCGACCCGGACGAACGAGCGGCCCATGGCGCGAGCGACCGACTCGCCGAGCGAGGTCTTGCCGACTCCGGGCGGGCCGACCAGGGCGAGCACCGCGCCGGAGCGCCGGCCGCCGACCACGCCCAGACCGCGCTCCTCGCGGCGCTTGCGGACCGCCAGGTATTCGACGATGCGCTCCTTGACGTCGTCCAGACCGGAGTGGTCCGCGTCCAGGATCGCGCGCGCCTCGGCAACGTCGTACGCGTCCTCGCTGCGCTCGTTCCAGGGAATCTCCAGGACCGTGTCCAGCCAGGTCCGGATCCAGCCGCCCTCGGGCGACGCGTCGGAGGCGTGCTCCAGCTTGTCGACCTCCTTGAGCGCGGCCTCCAGGACCTTCTCCGGCAGGTTCGCGGCCTCGACCCGCGCCCGGTAGTCCTCCTCCTCGCTGTCCGGGGTGCCGTTGAGCTCGTTGAGTTCCTTGCGCACCGCGGCGAGCTGCTGCTTGAGCAGGAATTCGCGCTGCTGCTTGTCCATGCCCTCCTGGACGTCCTTGCGGATCGTCTCGGCCACGTCCAGCTCGGCGAGGTGGTCCCGGGTCCAGCCGACCACCTTGGTCAGCCGCTCCTCGACGTCGATCGTCTGGAGCACGTCGATCTTCTGCTGCAGGCTCAGGTAGGGGGCGTAGCCGGAGTTGTCCGCCAGGTCGCTGGGGCTCTCCAGGGCCTGGACGTGGTCCACCACCTGCCACGCGCCGCGCTTGCCGAGCACGGTGGTGACCAGGGCCTTGTACTCCCGGGCCAGCTCCAGGGTGCGCTCGTCGGCCTCGACGTCCGGCACCCGGGTCGCCTCGACCCACAGCGCCGCGCCGGGGCCGGTGGTACCGCTGCCGATCCGCACCCGGCTCTCGCCGCGCACCACCACGACCGACTCACCTCCGGGCAGTCGGCCGACCTGCTCGATCACGCCGAGCGTGCCCACCGCCGGGTACTGTCCGTCGTCGCGCGGAACAAGCAGCACCCGCGCCTTGCTCTCACTACGGATGCCCGGTCCGGCCGACCGCCCCGCGGCGGCCCGCGCGGCATCCACGGCGGCTCGGGTCTCCGCGTCGTCGAGTTCGAGCGGGACCACCATGCCGGGGAGGACGACGACGTCGTCCAGCGGAAGAACCGGCAGGGTCAGGGTCCCGATGGTCTCGCTCATGTCATGCCCCTTCAGTGGCCACAGTCGAAAAAGTTGCGCTGTACCGACTCAAGAAACACGAGCCCCTCTTTGTTCCCCCACCCTCCCCACTCCGTGTTCGCCCTGGGCGAAGTTCGAGGCGGCGCGGGCGGACGGCGTTCGTCGCCGGGTTCGGGCGACACTCGCCGATGCCCCGTGACTCCGGCATCCGGCCGTTCGGGGGTGGCGGCGGCGGTGTCGGCTCCGTTTTTCCGAATCGCCGCGCAACCTCGGGTCGACCTCGCCCCGAGCCCGCACGGGAGCCGGGTCCGGTAGCGGTGATCCTCGGGACCCGGCGGGCTTCGGCGCGGCGAATGTGGCCGGTGACCTGCTAGTAGCTGTCGTAGTCGGGCTTGCCATGCGGTCGGTAGACGCCGAGGACGGTGCCGCCCCTGGTCGTCGAGAGGCTGACCGGCTCCAGCGCGGTGGGGATCGCTCCGTCGGCGAACAGCCGCTTGCCGGTGCCGATGATCACCGGGTGGATGGTCAGCCGGTACTCGTCGACGAGGTCGTGCCGCATGAGGGTCTGGGCGAGGTCACCGCTGCCGACGACGTTGATGTCGCCGCCCTCGGATGCCTTCAACGCGCGTACGGCGTCGACGGTGTCGCCCTCCAGGAGCGTGGAGTTCTGCCACTGGACGGAGGTCAGCGTTCGCGACGCCACGTACTTGCGCATGCCGTTCATCCGCTCGGTGAACGGGTTGTCGGGATCGGCGGTCGGCCAGTACGACGCGAAGATCTCGTACGTCTTGCGGCCGAGCAGCATCGCGTCGGAGTCCCGGTACCAATCGGCGATACCCGCGCCGACCTCCTCGTCGGACACCGGCTTCTGCCAGCCGCCGTGCTCGAAGCCGCTCTCCGCGTCCTCGTCCGGACCGCCCGGTGCCTGCATGACGCCGTCGAGCGTCAGGAACGTACAAACGATGATCTTGCGCATGATGTGCTCCTTTGTCGTCGACGGGTAGACCCCACAACCGCCGAAAACTCATCGGCGCACCTCGGACGACGTCCTCGATCGGGCCGTGGCGCGCCCTGCCCGACGGACGACCGGCCCCACGCGGGGACGATTGCGCGACGGGGACGTCCGGTGGGCGTTCGACCATCGGCGATCTCCGGACACGGCGGTCGACGGGTCGAAGACCTTCGGGTCGGGGCCGGGGTCAGAGGTGGCGTCGGGCGGCTTCGACGATGGTGTCCACGGTGGTGTTGAACGCGATGGCCGCCCCGGGGGCGTGGATGCGGATGAGGTTGACGATCTGCTCGAAGAGCGAGAGGAGTTGTTCCGACTTGCGGACGCCGCCGCCGATCAGGACCACGTCCCAGGCGCGCTCGGTCAGGGCGGCGACGACCTTGGGCCCGGCGGTCTCGTCGGGGCCGAACACGGTCATGGAGGCGTGGATGCCGTACTCGGCGAAACGGGCCAACTCCGCCTCCAGGGTGGCGAGTATGGCCGCGCCATTGGTGCCGGGGACGATGTGCGGGTCGACGCCGAGAACGAGTACCGAAGAAGTCATGGGGTCAACCTACGAAATCGGATCCGGCGGATCGAACGGCGGGCACCCGTGGGTCGGTTGGGCCTCCGAGCGGTGCCGGCGCGGTGTTGAGGGCGGGTTTCCGCCAGACCCGGGGTGGTGGGGGTGGCTGTACTGGATCCGCCCCGGCTTGCGGGGCTCCCCCACATCGCCGAAGGGACACCCATGCCCGCCATCGCCCGAGTCGACGAACATGCGGCCGCGTCACCCGAGTTCAAGCCGGATTCCGGGCCGCCGCGGCAGTATCGGGCCGCCGTCGTGTGTCTGTTCCTGGGGATCTTCGCGATCGTGACGACGGAGATCCTGCCGATCGGGTTGTTGACGCCGATCGCGGACGACTTCGGGGTCTCGGACGGGACGGCCGGGTGGTTGATGACCGTGCCCGGGTTGCTGGCCGCGATCTGCGCGCCGGTGGTGACCGTGTCCACCGGGCGGCTGGATCGGCGGAGCATGCTGGTCGCGCTGATCGTGCTGCTCGCGGTGGCGAACTTCCTGGCCGCGCTGGCGCCGGCGTTCTGGGTGGTGTTGGTGGCGCGTGCGCTGGTCGGGGTCACCATCGGCGGCTTCTGGTCGATCGGGGCGGGTCTGGCGCCCCGGCTGGTACGGCCCGAGGCGGTGGGTACGGCGACCGCCGTCATCTTCGCCGCGGTGCCGGCCGGCTCCGTACTCGGCCTGCCCGCCGGTACCCAACTCGGCGAGCACCTCGGCTGGCGGGCCTCGTCCGTGGTGATGGGCGCCCTCGCGCTGGCCGTGTCGGTCGCGCTGCTCGTCCTGCTGCCCCCGCTGCCCGCGACGACCGTGACCCGGGCCCGGGTGCTGCGCGGCCTGGTGCGCGGCGCCGACGTGCGGATCGGCCTCGCCGCCACCGCCCTGGTGGTGATCGCGCACTTCGGGGCCTACACGTACGTGACGCCCTTCCTCGAGGAGGTCACCCGCGTGGACCGCGGCCGGATCGGGCCGTACCTGCTGGCCTTCGGCGTGGCCGGCATCGTCGGGAACTTCGTCGCGGGCGCGACCCTGGCCCGCGGCCTGCGCGCCACCTTCGCCGGCTGCGCGGCGCTGATCGCCGCGGCCACCGCGCTGTTCCCGGTCCTGGGCCGGTGGGACGCGGGCGCGCTCGGCCTGCTCGTGGTGTGGGGGCTGGCCTACGGCGCGGTCCCGGCCTGCTCGCAGACCTGGTTCGCTCGGTGCGCGCCCGACGCCCCGGAGGCCGCGACGGTGGTGTTCACGTCGTCCTTCCAGCTCACCTTCGCCGCCGGCGCCCTCCTCGGCGGCGGCGTCGTGGACGCGACGTCCCCCTCGACGGTCATGGTGTGCGCGAGCGCGGTCGCCCTGACGATGGTCGCCGTCGTCGCGACCCTCGGCGGGCCGGGTCGGGACAGGGCTTCGGGGTAGCCGGGCATCCGCCCGGAACACGCCGAAAGAGTTCGGGAAAGCGGCAGTTGACTTCAAGTCGACTTGAACTTCTAACGTTTTCCTCGTCGCCCGGAGCACCCGCTTCCGAGGCGCGTCCGAACTCTTCTTGGGGAACCCATGACCACGCTCACGCACACCGACACCGACACCACCGCCGCTGCCGCCGGCGGCGACCCGTTCCGGCTCGCCGTCATCGTCGGCAGCACCCGGCAGGGCCGGTTCGCCCCGGTGGTGTCGAACTGGTTCGCCGCCGCGGCCGAGGAGCACGGCGACTTCGACGTCGACATCATCGACCTGGCGGAGGACCGCCTGCCCGACGTATGGGCCCCGCTGAGCGGCGAGCCCGCCGCCGTGGTCGCCCGGGTCGGCGCCCGACTCGCCGACGCCGACGCTTTCGTCGTGGTCACGCCGGAGTACAACCACAGCTTCCCGGCCGGGCTGAAGAACATGATCGACCTGTTCCGGAACGAGTGGCAGGGCAAGCCCGTCGGCTTCGTGTCCTACGGCGGCATCTCCGGCGGCCTGCGCGCGGTCGAGCAGCTGCGTCTGGTCTTCGCCGAGCAGCACATGGTCACCACCCGCGACGGGCTCGCCTTCCCGATGGCGTGGGAGAAGTTCGACGCCGACGGCAAGCCGGTCGACGCGGCCCGTACCGCCGCCGCCGCCAAGGTCATGCTCGACCAGCTCGCCTGGTGGACCGAGACCACGCGGTCGATGCGCGCGCGCCGCCCGTACGGCGTCTGACCCCGAGCACCGACGCCGCACCCGACGCCGCGGCGTACCCACCCCGTCGAACGCCAGGAGCCCGCGATGGCAACGACCACCGCCCCGGCCGCGAACTCCCCTGCGGCCACCACCCCCACCGACACCCCGCCCCGCGGCATCGCCGCCATCGCCCTCGTCGTCGTGCTCGGCTCGATCATGTCGGTCCTGGACGTGACGGTCGTCAACGTCGCGCTGAACCACCTCGCGCGGGACTTCGACGCCCCACTGGCCACGATCCAATGGGTCGCGACCGGGTACACCCTCGCCCTGGCCACGGTCATCCCGATGGCCGCGTGGGCGATGGGCCGCTTCGGCACCAAACGGCTGTACATGTTCTCGATCGGCACCTTCGCCGCCGGATCGATCCTGGCCGGCCTGGCCTGGTCGGCCGAATCGCTGATCGTCTTCCGGGTCCTGCAGGGGCTCGGCGGCGGCCTGATCATGCCGGTCGGGATGACCATCCTGGCCCGCGCCTCCGACCCGAGTCGGATGGGCCGCACGATGGCCATCATGGGCATCCCGGTCCTGATCGGCCCGCTGGTCGGCCCGATCCTGGGCGGATGGCTGGTGGACGACGTCTCGTGGCGCTGGATCTTCTTCATCAACGTACCGATCGGCGCGATCGCCCTGGGCCTGGCCGCCAAGGTCTTCCCGCGCGACACCGCACAACCGACCAGGCCGCTGGACGTACCGGGACTGCTGATGCTCTCCCCCGGCCTTGCCCTGCTCATCTACGGGCTGGCCACCGGCGGCGAGAAGGGCGACTTCGGCGCCGCCGGGGCGCTGGTGCCGGCCGTGCTCGGTGCGCTCCTGGTGATCGGCTTCGTGGCCCGGGCGTTGCGGGTCGAGCACGCGCTGATCGACCTGCGGCTGTTTCGCGGTCGGGCGTTCGTGGCCGCCGCAGGCACCATGTTCCTGTTCGTCTGCGCGTACTTCGGCTCGATGATGCTGGCTCCGCTGTACTACCAGCTGGTGCGTGGGGAGAGCGCCACCGCCTCCGGCCTGTTGGGCGCGCCGCAGGCGCTGGCGACGGCGCTGTCCATGCAGGTGGCCAGTCGGCTCAGCGACCGGATCGCGCCGGGGCGGATCGTGTTGATGGGGATCGTGGTCGCCGCGTCCGGGTTCCTCGCGTTCACCACGCAGGTGGCGGCGGACACGCCGTACTGGGTGCTGATGGCGTGCATGTCGGTGACCGGTGTCGGGGTGGGGATGACGCTGATGCCGACCACCGCCTCGGCGCTGCGCACGATGTCGCACGAGCAGGTCGCGGTCGCGGGGACGACGTTGACGATCATCCAGCAGGTGTCGGCGGCGATCGGTGGGGCGTTGATGTCGGTGCGGTTGGCCGGGGCGATGCGGGATGGCCTGCCGGCCGGGCAGGGGGCCGGGGGGCTGGGCGAGTTGCACACGTTGTCGCCGGATGTGGTGGTGGCGGTCGGGCCGGCGTTGGCCGACGCGTTTCAGGGGACGTACTGGTGGGCCGTGACGTTGATGGGGCTGGCGTTCCTGCCGGCGTTGTGGATGAGCCGGCGTCGGCCGGCAGCGCCGGTGGGCGAGTAGGCCGGGGTCGGGGCGGCCGTCCTCGAACGCCGGACGGGCTGAGGGGTTTGGTGCCCCGAGCGCCGGAAGCTGCGGTTGGTCGTGGCCTCCGGCCCGGTGTCCTCAAACGCCGGACAGGCTGAGATCGTCGACCCGAGTCGGTTGTCCTCAAACGCCGGACGGGCTGAAGGGCTTGGTGCCGCGAGCGCCGGAGGCTGCGGTTGGTCTCGGCCTCCGGCCGGGAGTCTGCAAACGCCGGACGGGCTGAAGGGCTTGGTGCCCCGAGCGCCGGAAGCTGCGGTTGGTCGTGGCCTCCGGCCGGGTGTCCTCAAACGCCGGACGGGCTGAAGGACCTGGTGCCGCAAGCGCCGGAAGCTGCGGTTGGTCGTGGCCTCCGGCTCGGTGTTCTCGAACGCCGGACGGGCTGAAGGGCCTGGTGCCCCGAGCGCCGGATGGGCTGTCGAGCGATGGCCCGTCCGGCGTTTTGGGTTGCTTGTTATTCGTTCGGGGGCTTTGTCATCGTGTCCGGGCCCTTGTGGGTGCCCTCCCTTGTGGGGGGCTTTTCGGCTGTCCATTCGGCCGGTGGGGTGGGGGGCGTCTCGGGGACTTCCGCGTCTCGGACCATGCCTACGATTCGGCGGCCGGTGAGGCCCAGGCTGACCAGGCTCAGGCCGTCGAAGAGGAGGGCCAGGGAGATGAACGTGCCGATCACGTAGCGGCTGCTGCTCGGCCATTCGGCCAGTACCAGCAGGCCCAGGACCAGGTCGACCACGCCGACGCCGATGGTCCAGATCATCTTGGCCGACATGCTCGCCACGCCGCCGACGATGCGGAACATGCCCGCGCCCAGCAGCAGCAGGGCCACGAACAGGGTGAGCGCCTGGGCCCCCACGTCGGGGCGGCGCAACAGCACCACGCCCGCCGCGATGTTCAACGCCGAGACCGCGACCACGAGCCAGAACGCGTTCTCCTTGCGCGCCTGGATCGCCTGGACGAAGCCGACCACGCCGCCGATCAGCAGCAGCCAGCCGAACAGCACCATCGTGGTGAGCGTGGCCAGGCCCGTGTAGATCAGGCCGACGACCCCGCCGAGCACGAGGACCATGCCGAGCACCACGAGCAGACCGAACCCGAATCCCTTGCCGCTGCGTCGATGCCGCCCCGCGCCGGACTCGGCGGAGGGACCGGTGACGCCCTTCGTGCTCTCCATGGGTGCCGCTCCTCGGATCCGTCCCGCGCCCGCGTCGTCGCGTGCGTGGTACGCCTTCCCGCTGGAAAGCGACATATCCGCGGCATCGGCTGTTCGCATGATCGTTTCGGACCGGTGCGAGCCCGGCGAAGCGCGCCGCTCAGCGCCCCTTCCCCGGGGGCAACGACGGCGGCAGCGCGGAGCGCACCGGGGACAGGGCCGGGGCGAGCGCCGGCCGGGCCGCGGGCATCGGCGTGGCCGTCGCCGTGGTCACCGTGACCCCGCGCACCGCCGGGCCCGGCCGATCCGTCAGGCCCAGGAAGTGCCGGCGCAGCCGATACTTCTCCACCCGCCCGTTCGGCGTCCGCGGCATCCGGGCCACGATCCGCACGTACGCCGGCCGCATGTACGCGGGCAGCGACTGGACGCACCACGCGCGTAGCTCGTCGGGATCCAGCGGCCGGCCCGGTTCCGGCTCGGCGTACAGCACCACCTCGTCCTCGTCGTCCCGGTCGGCGGGCACCCCGAAGACCGCGCCGACCGCGATGTCGGGATGCTGGTTGACCAGGTCCTCGATGTGGTACGCCGACACGTTCTCGCCGCGGATCCGGATCCGGTCCACGACCCGGTCGACGAAGTGCAGCAGCCCGTCCTCCTCGTCGAACACCGCCGCGTCGCCGGTGTGGAACCACAGGTTGCGGGTGGCCTCGGCGATGCTCAGCGGGTCGCCCACGTACTCCTGGACCAGCAGCCCCGGCAGATGCGGACGCATCGCCAGGTGGCCCACCACCCCGCGCGGCACCGGCCGGTCGTGCTCGTCCAGGATCGCCACCCTGGTGAACGGCAGCGGCGCGCCCAGGCAGCCCCGGCGCACGATCCGGGACGCGGGCACGACCGGTACGCCCAGGCGATCGCAGACCCGCTTGACCTCCTTCGCGCCGAGCCCGCGCCGCAGCGCCTCCGGGGTGCCCTCTCCCGGCTCGGCGCCGATCAGCACGGCGGCGATCGGCAGTCCGGTCTCGACCTGCCCGTAGCCCGCCACCACGGTGTCGATGCCGTAGCGGCGCGCGAACGAGTGGTGGATCGCCGGCAGCGGCTGCATCAGCACCTTGCTCAGCGGGTTGTCCCGCTCGCCGCGCCGCTCGGGCGCGCCGGAGAGCCAGCCCACCATCGTCTCGGTGAGCACCGCGCTGGTGGCCCCCGCGGCCGTCACCCGGCGCCAGAAGTCGACCGGGTGGAACCGGTCCCACAGCGACACCCCCGCGCCCGTCCAGGCCGCCCGGGCCAGCCCGGCGAACGCGCCCTGGAGCGAGTGCAGCGGCAGGTCCACGTGCACCACGTCGTCCGGCGTGGTCAGCCGGCGCAGCAGCAGCGTGTACGCCGCCAGCCAGCGATGCGGCAACACGGCGGCCTTGGGCCGGCCCGTCACCCCGGCGGTGTGCACGATCATCCCGACGTCGGCGGGATCGATCACCACGCCCGGCGGCTCGGCGCGGGCCAGGAAGTTGGCGTAGGCGATCTCGGGGTAGCCGTGCGGCGGACGCGGCCCGACCGCGTCGTGCACGGTCAGCCGGGGCAGCCGGTCCAGGTGCGGGCGCACCGCCTCCAGCGCCTGCACCAGCAGGCGCTCGGTGACCACCAGCAGCGGCCCGGTGGCCTCCAGTTGCTCGACCAGCGGGTCGCCGATCAGGTCCGGGTCGATCGGGCAGTAGACCGCGCCGGCCTTCCAGATGCCGAACATCCACAGCGCGGCCGCGTACGAGCTGCGGCAGTGCACGGCGATCCGGTCGCCGCGCCGCACGCCCGCCCGGGCCAGGTTGCCGGCGATCGTGTCGGTGGCCCGCTTGGCCTCGGCGTAGCCGAGGTCCAGGCCGTGCTCGCCGTAGTGGATGAAGACCCGCGTCGGGGTGCGCGCCGACCACCGGTCCAACGCTTCGGTGACCGACTCCCCGTCCGCGGCGAGTTCGGCGGCGAGACCCGCCTCGAGTTCTTCGGCGGTCATGGCTTGTGACAACCCCCTTGCGACACGCAGAAACCCGGAAGCCGGCGGCTGGAGACCGTGCGTGTACTCGATCACACGGGGAGAAGAACATATCGCCTGTGCGTGCGGGTTGGGGGCCCGGGCACGGGCTTCCTACCGGTGAGTTCAGCACTTAGCATCCAGGTGGCCCGGTTGTCGACGGAGTGTCGTCCGACGGGAACAGGGCGTCATGGTGGCGAACGGAGGCACCTCCTGTGCGAGAGCGGGGCGGCGTGAGCGATACGGACAACCAGCCCGACGACGGGCGCGACGACGGGCCCGGCAACGAACCCCGGGCCGCATCGGGAACCGCTCCCGACGGCCCACCGGCCGCGGGCGGACCGCTCGACGCGGCGGAACTGCGGCGGCGGGTCGCCGACTTGGTCGCGGCGCACGATCCCACCACGATGACCTCGGTGGAATTCCTCGGGCACCGCTTCGACGCGGGCCTGGCCTGGGTGCACTTCCCGGTCGGCTGCGGCGGCCTGGGCGCCTCGCGGGCGCTGCAACAGGTGGTCGAGGACGCGTTGATCGCGGCCGGCGCCAAGGTGGTCAGCGCGTACCGCAATCCGATCGGCCTGGGCATGGGCGCGCCCACGATCGTCGCGCACGGCGACGCCGAGTCGCGCGCCCGGTTGTTGCGCCCGCTGTGGACCGGCGAGGAGGTCTGGTGCCAGCTGTTCAGCGAACCCGGCGCGGGATCGGACCTGGCGGGGCTGGCCACCCGGGCGATGCGCGACGGCGACGGCGACTGGATCGTGACCGGCCAGAAGGTGTGGACCTCGCTCGCGCACAAGGCGCGCTGGGCGATGTTGCTCGCCCGGACCGATCCGGACCTGCCCAAGCACCAGGGGCTGACCTACTTCTTCCTGGACATGACCTCGCCCGGGGTGGAGGTGCGCCCGCTGCGCCAGGCCACCGGACAGGCCGAGTTCAACGAGGTGTTCCTGACCGACGTACGCGTGCCCGACGCGCATCGCGCGGGTGAGGTGGGTCAGGGCTGGGCGGTGTCGAACACCACGCTGATGAACGAGCGGGTGGCCATCGGCGGCGGCGCCGCGCCCCGCGAGGCGAACGCGATCGGGGCGGTGGCGCGGATGTGGCGCGACCGGCCGGAGTTGCGCACTCCCGGCCTGCACGACCGGCTGCTTCGGGCCTGGGTGGAGTGCGAGGTGGCCCGGCTCGGCAACGAGCGCATCCGCCAGCAACTCGCGGTCGGCGCGCCCGGGCCGGAGGGGTCGGCGGCCAAGATCGCCTACGCGCGGCTGAACCAGGACGTGACCCGGTTGTGGCTGGAGCTGACCGGCGAGGAGGGCCTGGGCTACGACGAGTGGACCATGCGGCGCAGCGACATGGGCCAGGCCACGCTGGGCGCGCGCGCTCCGGGCTACTACTACCTGCGGGCCAAGGGCAATTCGATCGAGGGCGGCACCTCGGAGGTGTTGCGCAACGTGATCGCGGACCGGGTGCTGGATCTGCCGCGCGAGCCGCGCACCGATACGAAGGTGGCGTGGAAGGAGATGCCCCGGTGAGCGAACCCACGATTCCCTCGCTGCTGTACGGCGAGATCGAGGAGGAGTTGCGCGCGACGCTGCGCGAGCTGCTGCGGGACCGGTGCGGGTGGCACGACGTGCTGGCCCGGATCGACACCGACGAGGCGTACGACGAGGGCCTGTGGAAGGCGGTGGCGGCCGAGTTGGGGCTGGCCGGGCTGCTGATCCCGGAGGAGTTCGGCGGGGCCGGCGCGGGGCCGAGGGAGGTCGCGGTGGCGCTGGAGGAACTGGGCCGCGCGGTGGCGCCGGTGCCGTTCCTGGCCAGCGCGGTGCTGGCCACCTCGGCGCTGCTCGCCTGCCCGGCCGGTGCGGCGCGCGATACCGCGCTGCGCGCGCTGGCGGAGGGGACCCGTACCGCCACCCTCGCGGTGACCGCGACCACCTGGCCGGAGGCGGGCTTCCCGCTGTCGGTGACGGGGGCGTGGGAGGACGGGGAGTTGTCCCTGACCGGCGCGGTGACCGGGGTGTTGGCCGTGGATCGGGCCGAGCTGCTGGTGCTGCCGGTGATCGTGGCCGGCGAGCCGCATCTGGCGCTGGTGGCGGGCGACGCGGCGAACCTGGCCCGCGGCGCGGTGACCTCGTTGGACGCGACGCGTCCGGTGGGTCAGGTGACGCTGGATCAGGTGCGCGCTCGGGTGCTGGCCGGGCCCGAGCACGCCGAGCGGGCCCTCGGGCACGCGGTGCGCTACGGCGCGGCGCTGCTCGCGTCCGAGCAACTGGGCGTGGCGGAGCAGGCGTTGGCCGAGGCGGTCGGCTATCTGAAGGTGCGTCACCAGTTCGGCCGGCCGATCGGCTCGTTCCAGGCGCTGCGCCACCGTGCCGCCGACCTGTGGTCGGACCTGGCGTCGGCCCGGGCCGCGGCCCGCTACGCGGCGGCGTGCCTGGCCGAGGACTCCCCCGACGCGGCGGTGGCGACCGCGCTGGCCCAGGCGTACTGCTCCGAGGTGGCGGTGCGTACGGCGGAGGAGTGTGTGCAGATGCACGGCGGGATCGGCTTCACCTGGGAGCACCCGGCGCACCTGTACCTCAAGCGGGCGATGGCCTCGGCGCTGCTCCTCGGCACCGCGGACCGACACCGGGCCACGCTCGGCGCGCTGGTGGACCTGCCGCCGGCGATCTGAGCGCCCCGCGCACGTGCGGATGGCCGGCCCCGTTCTCGGGACCGGCCATCCGCAGGTGTGGGTGTGCGCGGCCCGAAACGGCTCCGGGGTGTGTCTTCGAGACCGGCGACCCGCGCTAGCTGCGCAACATCAGGACGATCATCACGATCGCGAGCGCCATCAGCACCGCCCACACCGTCGTGACCAGGCGCAGGCGGCGGCCGTCGCGCGGTGTGGTCGTGTCGGGCGGGGCGGAATCTCCCGGCGGTGGGTTCTCGCTCATGTCCTCGCTGCCCTCCACGGGTGCTGCGCGCGGCGTCCGTCCTGTTCAGGATGACACCGCGCGCGGCCCGTTGAGGAGCCCCCGAAGCGGTCGGGGGCCGCGATCGCTCAGTGCTGCGCCGGCGTGGTCGGCAATACCGTCGTGGCGTCCGTGCCCGCGTCCGCCGGCCCCTGCCGCGGGCTCTGCTGGGCGGCGATCAGCCGGGCCAGCCAGAACCGCATGAAGGT
Source organism: Embleya hyalina (assembly GCF_003967355.1). GTDB lineage: Bacteria > Actinomycetota > Actinomycetes > Streptomycetales > Streptomycetaceae > Embleya > Embleya hyalina. Next base: position 33,782 of record NZ_BIFH01000062.1, read on the forward strand.
GGACAGCGAGAAGCGCAGGAACAGGGCGAACCCGAGGAGCGAGACCGGGATCGCCGAGATGCCCAGGGTGATGGCGTCGTTCTGGGTCAGGATCAGCGTCGTGCCGTGGGACATGAAGTAGGCGCCGAAGCCCATCCCGATCCCGAGCACCATCAGCCCCACGCCCAGCCACATCAGCTGGGTGTCGAGCATGGTCTTGGGCGCGCGCAGCTTGAGGGCCCCGACGTCGGCGGTGAACTGTCGGGTCCGGTCCTGGGTGGCCGCCGGTACGGCCGCGTGGCGCGGCGGTGCGTACGCCGGTGGCCCGGCGGTCGGCACGCCCTGCGGAACCGTCGGCGGCACGCCGGGGGGCGGACCCGCGGGTGCGGGTGGCTGCCCGTCGGCGTTCACGCTGTTCATACTCATATAAGTGCTCACCTCGTGGGTCGCCGTGAGGTTGATGCGTACCCGACGGCCATGTGCGATCAGCCGCCCAGGTACGCGCTGTGCAGGTCGCCGGCGATCTCGTCCGGGGTGCCGACCTGAAGGATCCGGCCACCGCTCATGACCGCGGCGAGGTCGGCGACGGCCAGGGCCGTGCGCGCGAACTGCTCGACCAGGAGCACGGTGACACCGGTCTCGGCGATCTTGCCGACCACGTCGTACAGCTGGTCGACGACGAGGGGCGCGAGGCCCATCGACAACTCGTCGAGCAGGATGATGGCCGGGTTGGTGGCGATCGCCCGGGCGACGGCCAGCATCTGCTGCTCGCCGCCCGACATCGTGCCCGCGGCCTGGTTCCGGCGCTGCTCGAGGCGGGGGAAGATCGGGAAGACCTTCTCCTCGATCTCCTTGCGGGAGACTCCTCGATAGGTCGCCATCCACAGGTTCTCGGACACGGTGAGATTGGGGAAGACGCCGCGGCCTTCCGGGATGCTGCACAGGCCGATCCGGGCCAGGTCCACGGGAGCCGCCCCGGTGACGCACCGGCCGGCCAGGTAGATGTCGCCGGCGGTGGGCTGGTGCAGCCCGGTGATCACCTTGAGCATCGTGGTCTTGCCGGCGCCGTTGGGGCCGAGCACGGCCATCACCTTGCCGGTGGGGACCGCGAGGTCCACCTTGTGCAGCACCTCGACCTGCTCGTACGCGGCGCTGATCCCGCGCAGTTCGAGCAGCGGCGGGGCGCTCGGCGCGCCGGCCGGCTGCGCGTCGGCCACATTCAGGGTCATACGCTCTCCTGAAGGACTTCGTCGGCCTCCGCCGCGTCCGCGGTACCGAGGTAGGCCGCCTGGACGGCGGCGTTGTGGCGGATCTCGTCGCACGTACCGTTGGCGATTTTTTTGCCGAAGTCAAGTACGTGCAGTTCGTCGCAGGTGTTCATCACCAGGTCCATGTCGTGCTCGACCAGCAGCACCGCGACGCCGTCGGCGGCGATCTCGCGCAGCAGTTGGCCGAAGCCGCGCGTCTCCTCGTCGTCCTGGCCCGAGGCCGGCTCGTCCAGGAGCAGGATCTTGGGCCGGCAGGCCAGCGAGCGGGCCAACTCGACCACGCGGCCCTGCCCGGTGGGCAGTTGGTCGGCGCGCACGTGCGCGATCGCGGTCAGGTCGAGGCGGTGCAGCAGGCGCGCGGCGGTGTCCTGCGGCGTCTCCTTGGTGCCCCGGTGCAGTCGGCGGTACTGCGCGGCGGCGACCTGGATGTTCTCCCGGACCGACAACGAGCCGAACAGTTCCAGGCGTTGGAAGGTGCGGGCCATGCCGAGCCGGGCCCGGCGGTAGGGCGCCAGTTTGCTGACGTCGCGCCCGTCCATCCGCACCTGTCCCGAGGAGGGTGGTTGCAGGCCGGTGATCACGTTGAAGATGGTGGTCTTGCCCGCGCCGTTGGGCCCGATCAGGCCGGTGACCTTGCCCTCGTGGGCCCAGATGTCGACGTTGTTCAGGGCCGTGTGCCCGCCGAAGCGGACCGTGACGCCCTCGACCTCAAGCCCCATGACGTGCTCCCGGCAGGATGGGTGACGGTGCCGCGGCCGTCGCCGCCGCGGGCAGCGAGGGCAGCGCGATCAGTTTGTCCAGCGCCTCGATGTCGGCGGCCTCGAAGCGGTTCCCGTTCAGGCCCAGGCCCTCGGGTTGCCCGGACAGGCCCTCGGGCACCTCCGGTTCGGTCCGCGGCGCCTTGATCATCACCTCGATCTTGAGCGCGGCCGGGATGCCGATCACCGCGAGCAGGATGCCGAGCACGAACGGCCAGTTGCCGATCACGTCGGTGAACCGGAGCACGATCAGCGCCAGTTGGGCGGCGGCGCTGCCGGCGAGGACGACCGGGCGGCCCAGCGCGGGCTCCCACTCGGGGCGGATCTTGGCGGCGATGAAGCCGTTCGGGTTCTTGCCGAGCGCGATGCCGTTGAGGCCGATCAGGATGGTGGTGAGCTGGGCGTAGTCGGGGAAGAGGTTGGTCATCAGCGGGGTGCCCAGGAAGATGCCCGCGAACAGCGCGGCGCCCGGTGAGGTGAGCCCGGCGATCACCATCAGCATCAGCACCGAGAGCCCGGCGGTGAAGTCGAAGTTGACCGGGGACAGGGTGCCGGCCGCGCCGCCCAGGATGCCGCCGCCGACGCCGGCCATCGCGGCGGAGAGCCCGAAGACGGTGAGCGTGGTCAGCTTGTGGTTCATCCCGATCGTCGCGCAGGCCGCAGGGCTGTCCTTCATGGCCAGCAGCCTGCGACCGAACTCGCCGCGCCGGATCCACACCACGACCAGCGAGGACAGCGCGAAGAAGACCGCGCCGAAGATGAAGTACGCCCGGTCGGAGGAGATGTCGATGCCGGGCCAGTCGAAGCGCTCGAAGTTGAGCGTGCCGCTGTTGAACAGGTCGATCTTCGTGTCGCCCCAGGTGAAGGCGGGCAGGCCGAAGATCCAGCGGTCCAGCATCACCGCGAACGCGGCGGTGGCCAGGGCGAGATAGATCCCGGACAGGCGCAGCGCGGGCAGCGCGACGAGCACGCCGATGCCGGCGCAGATCAGCGCGGCCCACAGCAGCCCCAGCGGGTTGCCGCCCTCGCCCAGGTGCGAGACGCAGATCGCGCCGATGCCGGCGAAGCCCAATTGGGCGAGCGACATCTTCCCGGCGTAGCCGACCAGCGGGATCACCGACAGGCCGATCAGCGCGAAGCCCCACATGCGGGTGCTGGCGAACAGGTCGGCGGCGGCGAGGGAGTTGGCCGCCACCACCGCGCCCGCGATCACGATGCCGGCGAAGACCAGCGAGCCGGTCCAGGTGGGGCGGTGCGAGATCTCCCGGGTGCGGGAGGAGGCGTGGCCGCGCAGCCGGGAGGTGGGCAGCAGCATGATCGCCACGAACAGCACCAGGACCGGCATCGAGTCGCTGAGGCCGGACAGGTAGGGGCCGGCGGTCGGGAAGCGGGTCTCGGTGAGGTAGCCCTTGCCGTACTCGGTGACCAGGCCGATGATCATCGCGCCGACGAACGTCCACGGCAGGCTCTTGAGCCGGCCGATCACCGCCGCGGCGTAGGCGTTGACGATCAGCAGGGTGAGCGGCAGCGCGGCGAAGGAGAGTTTGGGGGCGATCAGGATGCCCGCGACCGCGGCCAGCATGGTGCCGGTGGCCCAGGCCAGCATGCCGGGCACCTCGGGGCGCGAGCCGTTGAGCACGGCCAGGTTGCGGTCGTCGACGGTGGCGCGCATGGCCACGCCCGCGCGGGTGGAGCGCAGGAGCACCCACAGGCCGATCGCCACGATCAGCGCCACGGCCAGGGTGATCAGGTCGTGGTAGGAGACCCGGGTGCCGGCCATGTCCACGGACTCGCCGGGGAAGAAGTTGACCACGTTGCGCGGGGTCTGCGGATCCCAGATCCACATCACCGCGGCCAGCAGGCTCAGCAGCACCGCGACGGTGACCATCAGGCGGGTGGTCTCCGAGGTGCCCTCGAGCCGGCGCATGATGGCGAAGTGCAGGAACACCCCGAACGCGGGGGCCAGTACGCCGAGCACGACCAGCAGGGACAGCCACACGGGCCAGCCCCAGTCGAAGTGCAGTTGCCAGTAGGTGAACGCGGCGAGCGCGCCGGTGGCGCCGTGGGCGAAGTTGAAGATGCCCGTGGTGGTGTAGGTCAGGGTCAGGCCGCCGGCGGTGATGGCATAGATGCCGCCGGTGACCAGGCCGCTGATGGTGAGGATGATGAACTCGTGCACGCGCCCTCCGTTCGGGCCGGGCCGTGTCGCGGGGCGATCGGTCTCGGAGACTGGTGCGGCACGGCGCCTGACAGGTCGTCAGGGCCGCGGGGCCGCCCTCCCGCCCGGTGCGGGGCGAGAGGGCGACGGGGTGTCGCGGGTGCTTCGGGTGCTGCGGGTGACGCGTGGCGTGGGGGTGTGCTCCCGGCCCAGTGGGGTCAGGAGGTCACTTCCTCCGGCGGCGCGGCCGGCGGCGGCTCGCCCCCGTCGGCGGGCGGCGGGCTGCCGGTGCCCGAATCGCCGGCCGGCGGCGGAGCGGTTCCCCCGTCGGCGGGCGGGGTCGTGGCCGGGGCCGACGGTGGCGCGCTCGGCGCGCCCGGGGCGACGGCGACCACGTTGGCCGGGTCGCAGTTGAAGAACTCGGCCTTGTTCGGCTTGGTCAGCGCGGCGTCGTACTCGAAGCCCTTGGCGGTCGCCTTGACCATGGTGAAGCAGTCCGAGGCGCGTACGTCCTTGGTCTCCACGATCGGGCCGGGGGCGAACAGGCCGCCCGCGTCCCAGTTCGCCCGCTTGCCCTTGGCCAGCACGCACTCGGTGGTCAGGTCGGTACCGCACTCCTTGACCGCGCTCGCCCACAGCAGCCAGGAGTTGATCCCCGACATGTGGAAGAACTCCAGGTCCTTGCTCGGCTCGGCGAGGTGCAGGATCTCCAGCGCCTTCTGTACGGCCGGGTTCTTGTCGCCGAGCGACTGCGGCACGTAGGTCGGGTAGATGTAGGTGTCCGGGATCTTGGAGTTCTTGGCGGAGGCCAGGGTGTAGCGGTTGTACGCCGAGGCGTCGCTGACGATGACCTTGGGGTGCCAGTTCATCGCGTCCATCTCGCGGAACATCGAGGCCGAGTCCACCGCGAGCCAGGTGGTGATCAGCATCTCGACACCGGCCTGCTTCATCTTCTCCAGCGTCGTGCGCCCGGGGGGCGGCATGACGGGAACGTCCTCCTTGAAGACGATGGTGCCGCCCGCCGCCTCCACGCCGGCCTTGTAGCGGGCCATCGCGGGCCGCAGCGAGGCCATGTTCTGGCCGAGCAGGCCGACCTTGGCCTTGACCTCGGGACGCGCCGCGAAGACCGCCTTGTAGGCGCCCACCACGGTGGTCGTGGTCGGCAGGCCCACCGCGAGCACCTGGAGGTCGGCCTTGGCCGACTCCTCGCCCACCACGTAGGCGGGGAAGGCGCCGAGCTTGCACCCGGTACGGGCCTTGACGCCGTCGTTGTCGAACGGGTTGCCGCCGCCGACGACCATGAAGTCGTTCTGGCAGGCGGCGGTCATCACGGTGCCCACGTTGCTCAGCGCGGCGTCGCGCTGGGTCAGCTTGATGGTGCGGCCGTTGATCCCGCCGAGGCCGTTGCACCACTTGGTGAAGCCGTCGGCCATCTCGAAGAACTCTTTGCCCAGGCCCGGTTGTGCGGGGGCGCCGGGGTCGCCGGTCACGCTCACCGAGATCTGCTTCTCGGTCACGCCCCGATCGGCCTTCTTGGTCAGCGGTTTGCCGTCGCCCTTGCCGCACACGTCCTTGAGCGTGCCGAAGTCGCCCGGCGCGCCGCCGCCGACGGGGGCCTTGCCGTCCTGGGTACCGGTGGCGGCGGGGCCGCCGCCGCCCGATCCCGGTCCCTTGGCCACCGCGTCCTCGCCCGAGCGGCTACAGCCGACCGCCACAAGGAGCGGCACGACCAGCAAGCCGGCCGCCGCTCGTCGGCGCATCCCACGCCGCCCGGCGGAAGTTGATGCCATCAGCCCTCCCGACACTTCGTTTCCGCGGGCCGGGCCGGGGGCCCGGTGCGCTCTCACGTACTTCTCCTGCGCTGTGCTCGCGTTGTTCACGTCTAGTGCTTCCGCCCCGTCTGCGAGGCATCCTCGCGACTGGATCTGACATGCCATCAGTTAATGGGCCATGAAGCAATGGCCGGGACCTTAACCGGGTGTCCTACAGGGTGCAAGGGTCACCGAACCGGCGAAAACCGCTGGCCGGCAGCCCTGACGAAGCCGGGTACGAGGCGGGGCGCACGAGTACACACGTGTCACCGATCGGACCGTACGGACGGTCGTTTCCGGGCTTCGTGATGGCACTGTTACGAGGTGCGGAAAATCCGTGCCGGGAGATACCCGAGGGGTTCGTGAGGCATTCGAAGGGATACCGCGACAAGGAAAAGGCGACACGACGACACCCGTTCTCCATAAAGCGACAAGGAGTCAGTGCACCGATGCATACGTTCGAGGCGACCACCGACGCGGAAGAGATCGAACGCGTTCCGGCGGCCGACGGCGAACTCGCCCTGCGCCGCGCGGGCGAGCACTACGAAATCATCAGCAACGGGTGCTTTTTGATGGACACCCGCGCGGGCGCCTCCGAGCGTCTGCTCGCGCGCACCGCGCTCGCGGCCGTGACCGCGCCGGGCGACCTGCGTGTGCTGGTCGGCGGCCTGGGCGTCGGCTTCACCCTGCGCGAGACGCTGACCGACCCGCGCGTCGCGCACGTGCGCGTGATCGAGCGCGAACCGGCCGTCGTGCGCTGGGGGCGCGGACCGCTGGCGCCGTTCTCCGGCCACGCCCTGGACGACGCGCGGGTTCGCGTGGTCACCGCCGACCTGGTGGCCTGGGTGCGCTCCGGCGCCGCCGACGAGCGTTTCCACGCGCTGTGCCTGGACATCGACAACGGGCCGGACTGGACGGTCACCGACGGCAACGCCTCGCTCTACGACGACGCCGGACTGGCCGCGCTGCGGGCGCGGTTGGCGCCGGGCGGCGTACTGACGGTGTGGAGCGCGACCGCCTCCCCCGACTTCGCCGACCGGCTGCGGGCCCACTTCGCGCGGGTACGGGTGGAGCGGGTACCGGTCGCTCGGGGCGAACCGGACGTGGTGTTCGTGGCCCGGGAGGGGTGAGCCGGGCCGAGCGGGGGCGCGGGGAGTGTAACTGACGCAACGTCAGATTAACTTGCGTGTGTCATCCAACTGCTGCCAGCATGCGAACACGGTTGCCGAAAGGGTGGACATGCACGACGACGAGGCGGATTCGCCCGCTGCGCACACGCCGAGCCGACTGCGCGATCGCAGCGAACTCCGCGATGTGGTGCAGACCTACGCACACGGCGCGGACCGCCGCAAGCCCGACCTCGTCGCCTCGATGTTCACCCCCGAGGGCCGGCTGGTGATCCACCGCGACCCCGGATCCACCGAACCCCCCGCGGTACGCGCCGGGCGCGCGGAGATCGCCCGGGCCCTGGAGAGCCTGGACCGCTACCCGGTCACCACCCACCTGATCGCCAATCAGCTGATCACCTTCGCCCCCGACGGTGACCGCGCCGACGGCGAGACGTACTGCACCGCGCACCACATCTACGAGTCGCAGGGAGTGCGCCGCGACCGGGTGATGTCCATCCGCTACCTGGACACGTTCGTGCGCACCGACGAGGGCTGGCGCATCGAGACCCGCACCCTGCACTGCGACTGGGTCGAGGACCGGCCGCTGACCGCATGAGCACCCGCACGAAGAGGGCCGGGCGCGCATCGACCAAACGCCACGGCCCGACCACGATCCTGGTCGCCCTGTCCTTCGCCGCGACCACGATGGCGGTCATGCAGACCGTGGTCTCGCCGATCCTGCCCCAGTTGCAGAACCGGCTCGGCGTCTCCAGCTCGGCCATCGCCTGGGTGCTCACCGGCAACCTGCTCGCCTCCGCCGTGGCCACCCCGCTGCTCGGCCGACTCGGCGATCTGCGCGGGCGCAAACGTTTCCTCCTGTACGCGCTCGCCGCGGTCGCGCTCGGCTCGATCCTGGCCGCGTGCACCACCTCCTACGTGATGCTGATCGCCGGGCGCGTACTCCAGGGCATGGGCGGCGGCGTGGTCCCGCTCGCCCTCAGCGTGGTCCGCGACGAGTTCCCCCGGGAACGCTCCGCCGGCAGCATCGCCACCATCGGGGCCACGATCAGCGTCGGCGCCACCTTCGGCTCGGTGAGCACCGGGCTGATCGCCGACCGCTGGGACTACCACCTGCTGTTCTGGCTCTCGGCGCTGGTCGCGCTGCTGTCCATGCTCATGGTGTGGCGGGTCGTGCCGGACACCGCCGAGCGGCGGCAGGGCCACGTGGACCTGATCGGCGCGCTGACCCTGTCCGGCTGGCTGGCCGCGCTGCTCGCCGCCGTCAGCACGGGCGGCCGATCCGGGTGGGGCGATCCGCTGGTCGTCGGCGGCCTGGCCCTGGCCGTACTGCTGTTCGCCGCCTGGATCGGCTGGGCGCTGCGCCACCCCGAACCCCTGGTCGACCTGCGCGTGATGGCCCGCCGACCGGTCCTGCTCGCCAACCTCTCCGGGATCTTCACCGGCATGGCGATGTACGGCTCGTCCCTGCTGTTCCCACCGTTCATCCAGGCGCCGTCGGCACTCGGCTACGGCTTCGGCAAGTCGGTACTGATCGCGGGCCTGATCATGCTCCCGGGCACCCTCGGCAACCTCGCCGCCGCACCGGTGGCCGCCCGGATGACCAATCGCCACGGCCCCAAACCGGCGCTGGTCCTGGGGCCGGTGCTCAGCGGTACGGCGTTCGCCCTGCTGCTCCCGCTGCACGGGCACTGGTGGGCGTTCTCCATGGTCGGCGTGCTGTTCGGGTTCGGCCTCGGACTGGCCTTCTCGGCGATGCCCGCGCTGATCAACGACCACGTGCCGGCGGACATGACCGGGGTGGCCAACGGGATGAACGCGGTACTGCGCACGGTCGGCGGCGCGACCGGGACGGCGGTGCTCGGCGCGATCCTGAGCGCGAGCCCGGCGGGCGCGGCCGCCGCCCGGGCGGCGGGCGTCGCCCACGCGCCCGGATTGACGGGCTACCTCGTCTGCTTCGGCATGCTCGGCGTCGGTTGCCTCCTGGCGGCCGTGCTGGCCTGGTCGATCCCGGGGACGCGGCGAAGCGTGCGGGGCGCGCCGACGAAGGCGGAGCCGGAGCGGGTGGAGGCGGGGAGATAGCGGCCCGACGGCCGCCGAACGACCGACCAAAGTCGATGGTGGGGTCGACTCCCGGTCACTGCCGCGACACCGACGTCGCTGCCTAGGCTGGAGTGTGATCAAGAGCCACGTCACCCGAACCGCCCCCGGCGCACCCCCCACCGGCCTCGTCCGCCGCCTGGTCCCGCGACGCACCCGTCGGGAATGGGCCGCCGACCTCGGCTACGCGCTCGGCGCCCTCGGACTCGGCTCGCTGATCCTCGCGACCGCCCTCCAGGAGGACAACCCGCCGGGCGTCCTCCTCGAGGTCGTCCTCGGCGGCGTCATGTTCGTGGCCATGCTGCTGCTGCGCCGCAGTCGACCCACCGGGCTCACGGTGACCTGGATCCTCGTCGGCTTCTTCTCGGCCGCGGTCACCGGATCCGCGCCGGTGGCCCTGCTCAGCCTGGCCATCCACCGGCCCTGGCGGGCCGTCGCGTCCGTCGCCGCCCTGGACATCACGCTCGTCACCGGCACCTTCTGGGTGGGCGCCACATCGGCCCGCGCCTACTGGACCTCGGTCCTGGCCATGACGCTGCTGATCACCACCGCCGTGGCCACCGGCATGCTGATCCGCTCCCAGCGCGAACTGACCGCGTCCTGGCGCGAGCGGGCCCGGCAGGCCGAGGAGGGCCAGCGACTGCGCGTGGAGGAGGCCCGCCACCTCGAACGCGAGCGGCTGGCCCGGGAGATGCACGACGTGCTCGCGCACCGGATCTCGCTGCTCGCGATCCACGCGGGCGCGCTGGAATACCGGGCCGGCGCCTCGCCCGAGGAGGCCCGCGCCGCCGAGGTGATCCGCCAATGCGCGTTCGAGGCGCTGGAGGACCTGCGCGAGGTGATCGGCGTCCTGCGGGCCCACCCCGACGACGACGGCGACGGCGAGCCCGAGCGGCCCCAGCCGGTACTGAACGACCTGCCCGCGCTGATCGAGGAGTCCCGCCTGGCCGGCGCGACCGTCGACCTGGACCTGGCGAACCTGCCGTCGGTATCGGGACGCACCGGCCGGCACGCGTACCGGATCGTCCAGGAAGGGCTGACCAACGCCCGCAAACACGCCCCCGGCGCCCGGGTACGGGTCCTCGTCGCCCCCGCCCCCGACGACGGCCTCGCCATCGAGGTGGTCAACCGCCTCCCGCTCGGTCACCGCCCCACCGCCATCCCCGGCGCGGGCGCCGGCCTGATCGGCCTGCGCGAACGCGTCGCCCTGATCGGCGGCCGCCTCGACCACGGCCCCACCACCGACGGCGACTTCAGCCTGCGCGTGTGGCTACCGTTGGCCAAGTGAAAAGTACCGACGGCTGTGTACGGGTCCTCGTCGTCGACGACGACGCGCTGGTTCGAGCCGGACTGGCCATGATGTTGTCCGGGCTGCCGGACGTCCGCGTCGTCGGGGAGGTGTCCGACGGCGCCGACGTGCTCGGCGCGGTCGACGAACACCGGCCCGACGTGGTGCTGATGGACATCCGGATGCCCCGAGTGGACGGCCTCGCCGCCACCGCCACCCTGCGGGCCCGCCCCGAGGCGCCGGAGGTGATCGTGATGACGACCTTCGACACCGACGACCACATCCTCAAGGCGATGCGGGCGGGCGCCGGCGGCTTCCTGCTCAAGCACACCCCGCCCCCGGACATCGTCGAGGCCATCCGCCGCGTCGCCGCCGGCGAACCGATGCTCTCCCCCGACGTGCTGCGCCGCATGATGACCTACGTCGCCACCACGGGAATCGACCCCCGCCGAGCCCGAGCCCAGTCCGCCCTCGCCCACCTCAGCGACGGCGAACGCGCCGTGGCCACACTCGTCGGCAAGGGCCACACGAACGCCGAAATCGGCAAGGAACTCTCCATCAGCATCGCCACGGTCAAGGCCTACGTCTCCCGACTGCTCACCAAGCTGGACCTCAACAACCGCGTACAGATCGCACTGCTGGTACACGACGCATCCAACGACGCGTAACACCCCGCGCGACACGGCGAACCGGGCACGCGGGGCGGGGTGGGGGTCGGGCATTTCCGGCGGACGTCGCACCTTTGGCTGCGGACCGACCGGCCCGGCACAGGGGGTGGGCCACTGCCGGCGCGCGGGGCTCCGAGACTCGAAGCTCCCAGCGAGACGGGTGCGTTG
>NZ_BIFH01000063.1 GCF_003967355.1 Embleya hyalina
GGGGAGCTTCGAGCCTCGGAGCCCCGAACGCCGGGTGCGGCCCACCCCGCGAGCCGGACCAGCCCCGCACCGGCCACCGCAACCAAACGCGCAACGCCCGCCGGGAACGCCCGACCCCCTCGGCAACGCCTCTCGAGAACCCGACCCGACCCTCCCCACCTGAGTCGCCGCAGCTGCAAGATGCGGTCAGTCGTGGGCGAGGCCGGATTCGGTGCGGTCGGCCGGGTTGGGGAGGCGGGCTCGCCAGTCGGCCGGGACGTAGTCGGGAGGCACGGTGCCGGTCAGGAAGCGGATCGGTTTTGCGAGGCCGGGCCTGCGCGTGATTGCGGCGCGCAACCAGCGGACGAGTGAACGGGGTTGGCGATCGGAGCACCGGTTGGGTGGTTGTGCTCGGTATGGTGCGTATGCCATTGCGGCCCTTCGGGGTTGCGGGTGTCGCAGGTGGGCGGGCGCTGCTTGGAATCGGTCACCCGCCCACCTGCGGGTCAGTCGGACCGGCGGGCTGCCTCGTCGATGTGCCGGACGTCGTAGCGGTCGACGGTCCACTTCGGGGTGCCGTTGAGCGGTTCGACGGTGACCATGCCGACGCCGGTGAGGGTGACCCGGCCGGCCGGGAACTCGCCGCGTCGGTCTTCGTGTGCGTGCTCGACGATGTCGCCTTCGCGGACCAGTGGCAGGCTGCTCATGCGAACTCCTTTGGTGGGATTGGTTGTTGGCTTGACGGGTGGGGTGTAGACCGCGTCCGTCGCCGCTTCGGGTGAGAGGACGCGGACGTCGTCGGCACGAGCCGTGAACGACGTGCCGGCGAGTGTGCGGGCGAACACGGTTTGCGCGGTGGACGATTCGCAGACCCCGCACAGGCCGCTGAGACCGTCGCGGATCCACGCGCCCGGGGTGGGGCGAACGGTCTTTGTGGTTAGTGGATCTGACCGGATGTTGTGCATGCCGGTGCCTCTCATCTGTCACCGAGGGCGTTCGACTTCGGGCAGGCGTGATCAGTTGCGATCACGGAGAGTCGATCACTCGTGACACCCACTACGCTTGCATGCAAGTGACCTTGCATCAACCTTGACTCCGTTTTTCGTGCAACTCGGCCGAGACGAGTGATTGGAGACATCATGCGTACTCCGGCACAAGTAGGTGCTGAACTGCGGCGGCTTCGCCGCGAGGCGGGCCTGCCCATGGCGCACGTGGCACGGCAAGCCGGCTGGACTGAAGGCACACAGTCTCGGCTGGAGACCGGGGTGACACCCATCAAGCCGGATCATGTGGCTGTATTGGCAGAGATTCTGGCGCTGACCCCGGTGACCCGGATGCACCTCGACCGTGCGTTGGGTGTGAAGCGGGAACCGGATCGCTGGTGGGTGCAGTACGGGGAGGTGCTGAATCAGGACTACGAAGAGTTGATCCTGGTCGAGGCACGGGCGACAGCGATGCACGTCGCTTCAACCATCATTCCCGGGCCGATGCAGGCCCCCGGCTATGCCCGGGCAACGTTGCTGCAGACGCCATTCGTGCCGGATCCCGACGATGCGGAAATGCTCTTGGAGGTTCGACTCCACCGTGCAGAAATCGTCACAGCGCGCGGAATCCCGGTCCGCGTAACGCTTCCCGAAGCAGTGCTTTCGGCAAGCTTCTGCGGGCGAGTAGCCTTGCAAGAGCAGCTGCAGCACCTGCTCGATCTGAGTCGACTCAAGCACGTGTGCCTCAGAATCGTGCCGTTTGATGCCGAAGCCCACCCGTTCCTTGGGGCAGTGACGTTGCTCGATCTGCCCGCCCCTGATGCGCCGGTTGCGCACGCCGAGTGGGAGAGCGGATCGCAGATGATCAAGGATGAACGGCGTGTTCGTCGACACCGGCGAAACCTGGACTATCAACTCGCCGCAGCGCTCTCCGAAGATGAGTCGCGGCGGGTGATCGAGAGCAGATTGGAAGCGCTTTGAGCATCATCGGGGCGTACGTGTGGCGGAAGTCCAGCCACTCATCGGGCGACAACTCATGTGTCGAGGTGGCACGTTTGCCGACGTCCATGGGTATACGTGATACCAAAGATCGCGGGCGTGGCCACTTGCAGATAAGCCCGGCCGCATGGGGTGAACTGCTCGATGCCCTCGCGGAGTAGCAACGGGAGGGGGCCATGAACATCGACAACTTCGCGTGGCGAAAGGCCAGCCGATCCACCGGGAACCAGTCGTGCGTCGAAGTGGCCCCGCTCCCGACGTCCACCGGCGTCCGCGACACCAAGGACCGCCGGCGCGGCCACTTGCAGATCAGCCCAGCCGCCTGGATCGAACTGCTTCGGGGTCTTCGAGGCTAGGTCGTGAATGCCGGAACCTGCCCCGGGTCGCCGGGGGATGGGCCCGGTGGGGCCGAACGGCGCCTCCGGCGCGGTGTGTTCCTCGCCCATTCGCCTGTGGACGCTGATCCGGCCGCCGGTCTGGGGCCCTGTTGCGTGCCGGGGGTGTGCGGATCGCCGTCGACGAGGTTCGGGAATCCGCCGACCCCCTGCCCGCCGAGTCGGTGCTTCAGGAGTTGGGGGCTTGCGACCTCGTTGTGCTGGTCTGGTCTCGGGGCGCGAGCCGGGATCGGCATGTGCGGGAGCAGTGCGAATACGCCGCCTCGTTCGGCAAGGCGTGTGTGGTCCGGCCGCTCGATGTGACGGCCCCGCCGGGTGGTGGCGACGTGGAGCGGTTGCCGCTCGGTTGTGGCGTCCGCGAGGTGGCCGCCTCGGTTCGGCGGCGGTTGGGGGCTCGGGCCGGTGACGGTTTCGGGTACGGCGGGGTGGTCGGGCCCGGGTCCTGGACGATCGAGAGTGATGCCCGATACGGGGAGTCGTTGACGGTGGAACTCGGCCCCTTGGTGGACGGCTCCGCCGGACCCGGTTCGCTGACCGGCACGCACCGTCGGGCGGGCCTGGAGGGTCGGGTCGTCGGGTGTTGGCGGTTCGGCGCCGCGGCGAGTCGGCTCGACCCGGAACCGGAGTCGGCCTTCGGGCTGCGGCCGGTGCGCGAGGTGCGGCGACTGCAACTCCTGGGCGGCGGCGACCGGTTCCTGGCCGCCGAGGATCTGCACGGCATCGCGGACCCGAGGCGCTACCGGCTCACCCGGGAGCGGCGCGGCTGAGTCCGGAACCCGGAACTCGGAACCCGGAACCCGCGTCGTCGTCCGAGGCGTCGATCCCACCGACGCACAGAGCCGACTCTCGGCTCCGGGCGGGGAATCGGCCCGGCGGCCCGGGGCGGGGTCGGACTGTGAGGGGAAACGTGGTCCGTTCCGAGTCGTTGCGCGCGTGGGGCCTGAGGTACCTGTGTATCTGGCTCGGGGCGTTGTCGGTGCTCGAAGTCCCCGTGTGGCTTTGGTACGCCGTCGCCGTCGGTGTCGACCATGTCGGCCTCGACTCGAACGCCATGCCTCCGCTGACCGGGCCGTTCATGGGTCCGTCCACGGTCGACGGCTACGGTGTCGATTCCGATGGCCGCGGCCTGTCGACGCTGGTCGCCCTGGTCATGGCCGGGATCGACTTCTACGCCGTGTTCGGCCTCGTCGTGCGCTCGGCGGCCCTGCGATCGCGCGCGTTCACCGCAACGGCGGTGGGGCACACGTTGCTTCTGCTCTGGGCGCTCTTCCTCGTCGTCATCGGCGCCTGGCACTGGGGCACGACTCTCTGGTACGCGCTCATCGTTGCCTTCTGCTTCGCGATTCGACGCGTCGGTCCGGTGACGAGTCGGGGCCCGGGTCCGGTCAGGATTCCGGGAGGGTCAGGTCCGCGGCGGTTCGGGTGAGGTGGGTGGTCAGGATCCGGGCCGCGGCGTCGGCGTCGCGGGCCAGGGCCGCCTCCTCCAGTCGGCGGTGTTCGTCGATGCCGTCGCGGTCGGGGTTGCGGTGGGCCGACCAGCGGCGGGCCAACTCGCTCGCGGTCCACATGCGGTCGAACGTCTCCAGCAGGACCGGATTGCCGCAACCCTCCAACAGCGCGCGGTGGAAGACGCGGTGCGCCTCGGCCCAGGCGCCGGTGTAGTACTCGCCCTCCTCGGTGTCGTACGGCGCCGTCCGGGCCAGCCGGTGGTGCGCCGCTCGCACGCGGACCTCCCAGTCGACGTCGCCGCGCTCGACGGACATGCGCAGCACGACCGGCTCCACGACCCGGCGCGCCTCGGCGATCTCCTGCCAGCGCCGATCCGAGAAGGTCGGCACGGCGAACCCTCGATTGGGCAGCCGGTCCGCCAGCCCCTCGCCGACCAACCGCACCAGCGCCTCGCGCACGACGGCCAGACTCACGCCCTGCGCCCGCGCGAGGTCCTGCGGCTTGAGCGCGTCGCCGGGGGCGTGTACGCCGCGCATGATCGCGTCCCGCAGGCGCGCGTGCACCTGCTCGGACAGCATCTGCTTCGCCGGTGCGGACGAGGCGGGGAACGTCTGGGTCACGCCGCTCACTATAGACGATCCTCCAGATAATCGATTATCCGTGTTATCGTCGATCCATGAGCACCGACAACCCCTTCAGCCGCCTCTCCGAGGCTGCCCCGTTCACCGTGACCAGCACCTCCGTCGCCGACGGCGATCCCTGGGCGCCCGCGCAGCTCTCCGGCATGTTCGGCATGCCGGGCGGCAAGGACCTCTCCCCGCACCTCTCCTGGAGCGGAGCGCCGGAAGGCACCAAGAGCTTCGCCGTCACGATCCACGACCCCGACGCCCCCACCGGATCCGGTTTCTGGCACTGGGCGGTCGCCGACATCCCCGCCGACGTCACCGAACTCGCCGAGGGCGCGGGCGACGACACCGGCTCGGGCCTGCCCGAAGGCGCCTTCCAACTGCCCAACGACGCCCGCGCGCCCCGCTTCGTCGGCGCCGCCCCGCCGGCCGGGCACGGCCGACACCGCTACCTCGTGGTCGTACACGCCCTCGACGTCGAGTCCATCGACGTCCCCGTCGACGGCACCCCCGCCCTGCTCGGCTTCACCATGTCCACCCACACCCTCGGCCGGGCGACCCTGACCGCCACGGCGCGAACGCCGGGCGAGGGCGAGGAGATCGACCCGGACGAGGCCGTCGAACGCGTCGAGGTCTCCCGCCTCGTCCCCGCCTCCGCCGAAGCCGTCTTCGCGGTCCTGACCGACCCGCGGGGCCACGTGGACATCGACGCGTCGGGAATGCTCCTCGACGCCGAGGGCGGGCCGGTGGAACGCCCCGGCGACCGCTTCGTGGTGCACATGGACCGGGAAGCCCTCGGGGACTTCCCCCTGGGCAAGTACGACGTCGAGGTCGTGATCACCAAGCTCGTCCCGAACGAGGAGATCGCCTGGACCGTCGAGGGCCGCATCCGACCGCACGTGCGCCACGTCTACGGCTACCGGTTGGAGCCGACGGCCGAGGGCGGCACCCTCGTGACGTCCTACTACGACTGGTCGGGGCTCGCCGAGGAGTGGAAGCGGCGCCTCACCTTCCCGGTGGTCCCCGAGTCGGCGCTCAAGGCCACCCTCGGAATCCTCGAACGCACCGTCCGCCGGCGAGCCGCGGCCTGACGGCTCGTCCGACCAGCCGACCACCCGACCACCCCGGCGCACCCGAGGCGTCCGACGAGTCGCGCGACCGCCGCCGGCCCGACTCGTCGGACGAACCGGACGAACCCGAAAGGCCCGTCTCAGCGGCGGCAGAGGGCCGCGGTCACGATGTCGTCGACACGCTGCCTGGCGGCGGCGTCGCCGAGTTGGACGGTGACCGCCACGTTGACCGCGCGGCCCGTGTCGGTGGCGCCGCCCCGGGTCTCGAAGCCCGGGAAGCTGCCGCCGTGGCCCCAGTACAGGTCGTTGCCGCCGCCACCGCCACAGGACAGCGGCTTACTGACGAGGCCCAGGCCGTAGCGCGCGCCGGGGCCGAAAGTCTCGTCCGCCGGGCGGGTGTTGCCGCGCATCTCGGCGAGTTGGGCCGGCTTGAGGAGGTCGCCCTTCAGGAGCTTGGCGTAGAAGCGGTTCAGGTCGGAGTCGGTGGACACCATCTGGCCCGCCGACCACGCCCACGACGGGTCCATCTCGGTGATGTCGGTCAGCGGCGCACCCGGCGACTCCCGGTCGTAGCCCCTGGGGTGCGGGCCCCGGATGGTGCTGTCGTGCGGGGCGGGGAAGTAGGTGTCGCGCAGGCCGATGCGCTTGATGACGCGCCGGTCCAGCTCCTGGGCGATGGGGTGCCTGGTCACCTTCTCGACGAGCATGCCCGCGAGTACGTAGTTCGTGTTGCTGTACTTCCAGCTCTCGCCCGGCGCGAAGTCGGCCGGGTGTCGCAGCGCGATGTCGACCAGCTCGCGCGGCTCGTAGTAGCGGAGTTGCAGGTTGTACTCGGTGTAGTTGGGCAGCCCGCTGGTCTGCTGGAGCAGGTGTCGGACGGTGATGACGTTCCCGTCGATCCCGTCCCCGTGGACCACGCCCGGCAGGTAGGTCTCGATCGGCTCGTCGAGTCGGATCCTGCCCTCGCCGACCAGTTGCAGAACGACCACCGCGGTGAACGCCTTGGTGTTGCTGCCGACCCGGACCCGGCCGTCCCGCGGCACCTCGGCGCCGGTGGCGATGTCGCCCACGCCCGCGGTGTACGTGCGGGTGTGCCCGTGCCGGTCCGCGACACTCGCGAGCGCGCCCGGCGCGCCCACGGAGCCGTCGGGCCCGACCAGCGTGTCCAGGCCCCGCTGTACGCCGTCCGGCCGGCCGGCGGCCGACGCGGCGGGCGGTGCCGTCACCCCCGCGACGATCAGGCCGGCGGCCAGCGCCGCCACGGCCGAGACCGTGCCGCGCCGGCCGATCCGGGGTCGTCGGGAAAGGTGGCGCATGTGCCGTGCCGATGAACGCACGAGTCAACTCCTGTGGGGATGGCGGTCGGTTGCCTGATCCAGGATCCGCGCCCGTGCCCACCCGGCACGATCCGGCCAGCCGCCCGACTTCGGGTAGTGCCACCACCCCCGACCGCCTCTTGCCGTTATATATCGTCGCGCGATATATAACGGTCATGAAGCCACTGAGAGAGCAGAGCTACCTCATCCTGCTCGCACTGGCCCCCGAGCCGCTGTACGGCTACGGGATCATCACCGCTGTCCGCGAACTCTCGGACGAGAGAGTCAAGTTGGGCGCGGGAACGCTGTACGGCGCGCTGGACCGGCTGGCCGGCGACGGCCTGATCGCCCTCGACCGCGAAGAGGTCGTCGGCGGCCGGTTCCGCCGCTACTACACGCTGACCGGCGAGGGCCGCCAAGCCCTCACCGCCGAAACCGCACGACTGGCACAGCTCGCCCACCGAGCCGCGCGCCGACTCGGTGGCCCACCCTTCGTATTCAACCCGGCGGGATGATGAACGACACGTACGAGAGACACTGTCGCCTGCTGCTGCGCGCCTACCCGCCCCGCTACCGACTCGCCCGGGAGGCCGAACTCCTCGGCACCCTGCTCGACGCCGCCCCACCCGGCGCGACCCGGCCGTCGACGGGCGAGGCGTGGGACATCGTGCGCGGCGGGCTGCTGACCCGGCTGCGCGATCGCCCTCCGCTGCACCACTGGCTCGCCTACCGCCTGTTCGCCAAGCGGGTGCCGGACCGATATCGCACGTGGGTCCGGGACGACGCCCTCGGCCGTTTCCACTTCCTCCGCAGAAACCTCTGCGGCCATCTGGAGGGCATCGTCCTCCTCGTGCTCATGATGGTCCTGAGCGGACCCGGCCTCACCGCTCTCACCGAGCCCGAACTCCTGCTTCCGCCCCGAACCGGGCAGTGGGTCCTGCTCGCCGTACTCGTACTGGGGACGCTCAACCCCATGTATTCCAGGCGTTATCGCACGCGCACGCTGCACAAGCACCGGTTCGCCGCGGACGGCACCGACCTGCTGCCGGCGCCGCCACCGCCCGGCGCCCCGAGCGGGTCCTGACTCCGAGGGCGCGCCGTCGGGCTCAGCCGAGGGCGTCGGCGAGGTCGCGGAGGTGACCCGCCACGGGGCCGGCGGTCAGCAGGCCGCTCGTGGCGCCGGCCTCCTCGGCCGCCGCCGGCGTGAGGGCGGTGACGGCACGCGTCATCACCGCCCGATCGCCCACCCCGATCGCCGCCCGCGCGGCCAGGCACCACAGCGCCTCGAACAGCAGCCCCGGCGGCGGGTCCGGTACGTCCCGCAGGCGCTCCGCGGCCTCGTCCCGGGCGCCTCGGGCCAGCAGCGCCGGCGGTCCGGCCCACGGCTCGTGGGGCCCCCAGTCGGTGTCCTCGTCGCCTGGCGCGGGCCGGCCGTGCCGTAGCCGCAGGCACGACAACGCCAGCGGCAGCAGCCCGTGTTCGAGGCCCGGCATGCCGACCCCGGACAGCCGGCCGGCCGCGTCGCGGTAGGCGGCCTCGGCCTCGTCCGCCTTTGCCGCCGAGCCGGTCGCGGCCAGGCGCAGGGCGCGGAACCACCGGGTGAAGACCTTGGCCACGGGCAGTTCGTGGCGGTCGGCCAACCGGTCCACCGCCAGCGCGTGTTCCTCGGCCGCGGCGAAGTCCGCGAGGGCGGCACGGCCCTGCATCCGGATCAGCCGGCCGAGGACCAGGTAGGTGAACAGGCCGTGTCGCTCGGCGAGTTCGGTCAGTTCCGCGCCGATCCGCTCACGGCGCGGGGACAGGCCCGCCCGCTCGAACGACTGCATGTACACGCCGTTCAGGGCGAACGCCGACAGCGCCGGGTCGTCCAGCCGCCGGGCGAGTTCCGCCGCCTCGCGGGCGGCCCGTGCGGCGCGCGGCGAGCGGGTCCCCCGGGACTCCACCGCGATCGTGGCCGACAGCCGGGCCCGTGCGGCCTCGTGCGCGCCCGTCGGCAGCGCCCGCAGCGTACGTTCCGCCGCCGCGACCACGTGCGCCGCGTGCTCCGGGTCGTCGACGCGGGTCCAGATCGCCGGGACGTCGTACGCCCCGATCACCCGGGCGGTCAGCTCCGGATCGCCGAGTTCCTCGGCCGCCTCGATGGTCGCCGCGCGGTGCCGGCGGGCCGCCGCCAGGCCGCCTCCGCCACCCACGGCGAGGTCGCGTGCCAGGCCCACCGACGACGCCAACCGGGCCCGGGAGCCCGGGGCGAGCGTGCGGTCGTACTCGGCCGCGACCTCCGCCCACACCCGCCCGGCCGGATCCGTCGCGCCGAGCCGGTCGTCCTGGGCGAGGATGTCCGCCTCCAGCCGCCGCAACGCCGGCCCGGGATCCACCCCGAGCCGCTCGACCAACAACCGTCGGGCCCGGCGCAACACCGCGAGCGCGTCGCCCTGGCGCCCGTCCCGATAGAGCCCGAGCGCCAGGAGTCGCCAGCCCTCCTCGCGCCACGGATGCTCGGCCACGTGCCCGTCCAGATCCGCCACCGCCCGCGCGGCCTGCCCCACGGCCAGCCGGGCCGCCCCCCGGCGCTCCACGGCATGCAGCCGCAGCTCACCGAGCCGGGCCCGCTCGGCCCCGGCCCACCGCTCGCCGGCGAAATCGGCGTACGCCGGCCCGCGCCAGCAGTCCAGCGCCGCCGTCAGCCGGAGCAGCGCCTCGCCCGGGGGCAGCGCGTCGGCGGCGCCGAGCATGCGTTCGAAACGCCCGGCGTCGACCGCGTCCCGATCCGCGCGCAACACATAGCCCGGCCCCGCCGTGACCAGCAGCCGGCCCGGAGCACGCGGCGGCCGATCCGGTTCGACGGCCCGCCGCAGCGCGGACACGAACGTGCGGACCGCACCGACCGCGTCCTCGGGCGGATCCGCCCACAGGTCCTCGACCAGCCGGGCGACCGGCACCACCCGGCCCCGGTCGACGAGCAGCCGCGCCAACACCGCGCGGTGTCGGGGCCCCTTCAGGGCGACGAGATCGCCCGCGGCGTCCCAGGCGACCACGGGACCGAGCACCCCGAACGTGATGCCCGCCGCCATGACCAGCCCTTTCGTCCCTGCCGGAGTCCCGCTCCGAGTCCTGCTCCGAGTCACGCTAGCGCGCGCTCATCCGATGCTCATCCGCTGCGGCGAGGGTTGGCGGTACCCGTTCGACGAGGACTCGACGAAGCCGAGGAGGACCGGACGAAGCCGAGGACTCGACGAAGAAGATACGAGGAACAGAGGCCACCCATGACACCCGCCACCACCACCGAACGCCACCACCGGATCACCGTCGCGGACGGGGTCGCCCTGCACGCCGCCGTCACCGGCTCGGGCCCCGCGATCGTGCTCCTGCACGGCTTCCCGCAGACCCACCTGATGTGGCGGCACGTCGCCGCGGACCTGGCCGACGACCACACGGTGATCCGCCCCGACCTGCGCGGCTACGGCGCCAGCGACAAGCCCGTCGACACCGACGGCACGACCTACGCCAAACGCGCGATGGCCGCCGACGTGGTCGCGCTCGCCGCGGCCCTCGGGCACGACCGGTTCGCGCTGGCCGGGCACGATCGCGGCGCGCTGGTGGCGTTCCGCGCCGGTCTCGACCACCCGGACCGGATCACCCACCTCGCCGCCCTCGACGTACTGCCCACCCTCGACATGTGGGACGTCATGCACGGGGTGACCGCGGCCGTGGGCTTCCACCTGTATCTGATGGCCCAGCCGCCGGGCCTGCCGGAGCGGATGATCGCGGCCGACCCGGACGCCTTCTTCGGCCACTTCCTGGACACCTGGACCGTCGACCCGGGGGCGATCCCCGCCGACGTCCGCGCCGCGTACCTGAGGGCCTGCCGCGAGGCGGTGCCGTCCATCGTCGCCGACTACCGGGCCTCGGCCGGGATCGACGTCGAGCACGACCGGGCGGACCTGGCGGCCGGCAACCGGCTGACGATGCCGGTCGCCGTGCTCCAGCAGGACTGGGGCGCGGCCCTCGGCTTCGACGCCGCCGCACTGTGGTCGGCCTGGGCGCCGGACCTGGCCCACACGACGGTCTCCGCCGGCCACTTCATGGCGGAGGAGGCGCCCACCGAGGTCGCCGACGCGTTGCGGGCCCTGCTGCGGCGCTGAGGGCGTGCGGGGCGGCCGCCGCCGGCGGGGTGTGGGACAGGGCCGGGCCGGCGGGGTGGCCTTCGGCCCGCACGAGAGCCCGCGAGAGCCCGCAGGCGTCCGCAGGCGCCCGCGAGAGCCCGCGGAGGACCACCCCGACGCGCTCACGGCTCCAGCAGTGTCACCTCCTCGGCGTGCCGGCGCTGTTGTGCCTCGTCCCAGTCGCCGGTGCAGTAGACCGAGAGCCGGGCGATCGTGTCGGCCTCGATGTCGGCGCGGATCAACTCCCGGCAGTACCAGTGCCGTCCGTCCTGCTCCCAGCGCTCCTCGACCTCGATCACGAATCCCTTCGGGGTCGGATCGACCCGGTGGCGCGCGACGGTGCCCGGGGCCGGGTGTCCGCCCTTGCGCAGCACGATCAGGTCCTCGACGCCCCGGGCCTGGAGCCGCCACTGCGGCAGGGTCAGGTCGCAGAAGGCGTCCGGGGCGAACAGGCCCTCCGGCGGGGTGCCGGTCTCCAGGAAGGTGATCAGGCGGGCCACGAGTACGTCGTTCATCGCTCGGCCCCCGCCTTCTCGCCCTGCGCCGTCTTCGTCGCGGCCAGGTTGCGGCCGACGATCGCCATGGTCCGGGCCAGGGCCTCGGTGGGGCTGAACTCCACCAGCTCGGTGCCGGCGAAGATCAGCGGCAGGTGGCCGGGAGCGCCGTAGTAGGCGTCGCCGGCCCGGTAGACCTCGTCGTGGTCCGGGTAGCGGAAGACCACCTTTCCGGTGAGCACCACACCCCAGTGCGGGCTCTGGCAACGGTCGTCGGGCAGTCCGGCGAACAACGCCGCCGGGTCGACGTCGGCCTTGTGGGTCTCGAACCCGACGGTGTAGCCGTCGAGTTCGGCATAGCGGCCTTCGATCACCGGCTCGTCCAGGGTGAACGCGGCCTGTGCTTTCGAGATGCCGGGCACGATGTCCTCCTCGATCGGTTCCGATCCCCTCGTCCGGGGACCCCCGTATGAGGAAGGCGTGCGATCGCACGGCACGATGTGCGATCGGGCCTTACGGCCGGGCGCACGATCGGGTGTTGCGCGCCGCTCACAGCCGCCAGGTGACGGGCTGTTCCGGGTTGTACACGCACAGCGTGCCGGTGTGGATCGTGTTGGCCAGGTGTCGGCCGAGGGGTGGGTGGGCCCGGGTGATGCGGTCGATGGCGGCGTGGATGCGGGCGGTGACCGCGGTTCGGGCTCGTTCGGCGGGCGAGCCGGAGCGGCGGACTCGGCCGCCGAGGCCGTACGCGGCGGACAACTGCCCCACCAGCGCGTCGTGTTCGACGGCGATCCGGGCCGAACGCTCCGCGTCGCCGGCCGCGTCCGCGTCGGCGGCCTCGCCCTCCAACTCCCGAAGTCGCCGTCGATAAGCGGTGCGCGCGGCGGCGTCGATCACCTCGCCGGTGTCGCCCGGGCGGTGCGGCGCGTCGTCGGTCCGCGGTGCGGCTTTGGCGCCGGGACCCACGGTGGTGGCCAGGTCGAGCGCGGGCACCGGCGTGCCCGGTCGGGCCAGCAGTACGGCGAGGTCTCGCATGCCCTTGCTGTCGGGCAGCGTCACCTCACGATCGGCGTAGCCCAGCCGCCACAGGCGGTCCGAGCGGCGGAACACGTTCGGCCCGTTCGCGGTGGCCGGCGCGGCACCGGCCTCCCGGGCGATCCGGGCGGCCAGTCGGGCCGCGCCGATGCCCCGGGCGGCGGCCAGGGCGGCGGCGAAGTGGCGTTCGGCGGCGGTGTGGTCGCCGAGCGCGGTGGCCAGCAGACCGAGGTGTCGGTGCACCGGGCCGCGCACCGCGGCGCCGATGCCCTCGACCACGAACAGGTCCCGGTACGGCGACAGCCAGTCGTACAACCGCCGGGCCAACGGGGTCGGACCGATGAGCGCGATCGTCTCGGCGGCCTGGGCGAGCATCGGCAACCACTCGCTGTCCCGGGGCGCGTCCGCGAGCAGCGGGCCGGCCGCCGCCAGCCGGCGTTCGGCCTGTTCGGTGTCGCCCAGCTGCGCGGCGACCAGCGCGAGGGCCACCTTGGCCCACGCGTCCGGGATCTCGTCGAGGCGGGGTTGCCCGGTGATCAGCTCCGCGATGGCCGTACGGTCCGCCGACTCGGCCAGCAGGCACCAGCGTTGGGTGGCCGCGAGCAGCGCGGCGTTGCCGCTGCCGGCCCGGCGGCCCAGTTCCTCCACCCGATCGACACAGCGGGCGCAGTCCGCGAACCGGCCCTCCAGGAGCGCCCGCATGCCGCGCCACAGCGGGACGTACCAGGCGTAGAGCGGATGTCGCAGCGCACGCTCGGCGGCGCCGAAGGCCGGCATCTCGGCATCGGCCTCGGCGACCCTGCCGAGTTCGAGCAGGGCCACCATCCGCAGCCGGCGGCCCAGGAGTTCGAGCGCCGGGTCGGGCAACCGGCGGGCCGTGTCGATGATTTCGGCGGACCGGGCCAGCCGCTCGGCGCAGTACGCCGGGCCGGCGAGCGCGTCGCACTCGGCGGCGAGCGCGTAGCCCAGGCCGGCCGCGTCACCGCAGCCGCGCGCGAGGCGCACGGCCTCCTGGGCGAGGGCCAGGCGGATGGGCTCGGGCTCGATGAGGGTGACCGCCACGGAAAGGCGTGCGGTGACGGCGGCGAGGAGGGCGGGGGATGCGGTGGGCTTGGTGGCGAGTGCGGTTCTCGCTTCGGTGAGCAGGTCGATCTGGGGGCGGTCCAGCAGGTCGATCTCGATGCCGGCCGGGCCGTTGCCCAGACCGAGGGCGGCCCGGGCGAGCAGGTCGGCGCGTTCGTCGTGGCGGGCCAGGTCGGCGGCACGCAGGAAGTCGGTCCGTGCCGCCGCGCGCTCGCCCATGCCCAGGTGGGCCGTGCCCAGGTCGATCAGCACCTCGGCGAGTGGGGTGTCCGGCGTGCCGATCGTGGCCAGGGCCGCGGCGCACCGTTCGTACCACTGGGCGGCGTCCTCGTACGCGAAGACGTCCGCCGCCTCGTCACCGGCCCGGCGGGCGAACCCGGCCGCCGCCTCGGCGTGTGCCGGGCCGGCGCGCAGCAGGTGGTGGGCGACCTGGGCGGGTGCGACGTCGCGGCCTCGGGCGGCGAACTCGGCCAGGACGGCCCCCGCCCGCTCGTGCCACGCCACCCGCTCGGTGGGGGACAACGCCTCGTACGTCGCCTCCCGCATCAGCTCGTGCCGGAACGCGCCCGAGCCCGCCTCGACCAGGGCGAGCAGCCCGGCCGCCGTCGCCTCGGTGAGGACCGTACGCACCTCGCCCAACGGCACCCGCGTGACCTCGGCGAGCACGTCGAGCCGGAAGTCCGTGCCGAGCGCCGCCGCCGCGCCCAGCACCCGGGCGCACTCCGGCGGCAGCTCGGCCGACCGGACACCGACCGCGTCCCGGACCGAGGCCGGTACCGGGCCGGTGGCGCGGTGGCGCAGCAGCTCGGTGACGAAGAAGGCGTCCCCGCCGGAGCGGGTGTGCAGCGTCCGGACCGCCGTCGGGTCGGGCGGCCCGCCGCCGGCGGCCTCGACCAGCGCGCCCACGTCCGGCTCGGTGAGCGGCCCCAGCGGCAGGCGGCGTGCGGTGCGCAGGAGCGCCGAGCGGGCCGCCGAGCGGCCGTGCCAGGAGGCCTCGTCCTCCCGGAGGGTCACCAGCAGGAGCGCCGTCGTCGTGCGCAGGCTCGGCGCGAGGTCCGGGAGCAGGCGGACCGAGGAGGCGTCGGCTTCCTGGACGTCGTCGAGGATCATCAGGAGCGGGGTGCCCGCGGCGGCCGTACGGATCAGTTCGGTGATGTCGCCGGCCAGCCGGAAGCGGGCCGCCTCGGGTGCGCTCCCGTGCGTTTCGCCGACCGCGCGGCCGGACACCAGCGCGCGCAGCGCCGGCAGCGTCTCGGCCAGGCGGGCGCACGCGACGTCGCCGGTGACCAGCTCCCGTGCCGCCGCCGACCAGGGGCGCAACGGCGCGGAGGCCGTCCCGGGCGGACAGCTCACCCACAGGACCCGGAATCCCCGCGCCCGCCGCGCGACCTCCTCGGCGGTCCTGGTCTTCCCCGCACCCGCCGCCCCGGTCAGCGCGACCGCACCACCGCTGCCCGCGCCGGCATCGGCCAGCGCCGCGTCCAGCTCGGCCAACACCTCGGCGCGTCCGACGAAGGGAAAGCCGACCATGTTCAGTCCTCCCACCCGCCACCGGGGCCACGCGTGCCCTGCTCACCACCTCAGCGTGAGATACCCACCCGAACCGGACAACCATCCTGCTCCGCTCGCGGCGTGTCGCCCGCCCCGGCTCAGGTCCGTGTCGCCGCCGGGGTCAGTTCGCCGTCCCGCTCGGTGAACAGGTCTCCCGTCTCCGGGCAGCGCCACGACCCGTCGTCGGTCGGGGTCAGCGGCACGCCCGCGCGGCCCACCCACTTGATGCGGCGGGCCGGTACGCCGGCCATCAGGGCGTAGTCCGGGACGTCGCGGTGGACCACGGCGCCGGCCGCGATCAGGGCCCAGCGGCCGATCGTGACGCCGGCCACGACCACGCTCCTGGCGCCCACGGCGGCCCCCTGACGAACCGTCACACCCTGTGCGTGCCAGTCCTGTTCGCCCTTGATCCGGCCGTCGGGGGTGACCGCGCGCGGATACATGTCGTTGGTCAGCACCACCGCGGGGCCGATGAAGACGCCGTCCTCCAGGACCGCCGGCTCGTACACCAGCGCGTGGTTCTGCACCTTGACGTTGGCCCCGACTAGCACCGCGGGGCCGATGTACGCGCCGCGCCCGATCACGCAGTTCGGGCCCAGGACCGCGTCCTCCCGGATCTGGGCGAGGTGCCACACACGGGTGCCCTCGCCGATGATTGCCGACTCGTCCACGTCCGCGCTCGGGTCGATTGCCATTTCCCGAACGCTAGTGCCCGTGCGATCGCCGCGCCCGGGAAAGCGCTCACTCCGCCGCGACGCCCAGGAAATCCGCGAGGATCCGGGCCGAGCGTCGGCCGTCGTGGTGTTCGACCACGTAGGCCGGTCCCCGCGAGGCCACCTCGCGCGCCGCGTCGGGCTCGGCGGCGATCTCCTCCAGGACCTCGGCGAGCGAGTCCGGGTCGGCGGCGCGGATCGGCAGGTCGGCCGGCAGGTGCTCGGTTGCCGACTCGTGCAGGTAGCAGATCGTCAGCCGGCCCGCCGCCATCGCCTGACACGACGTCATCCCGTAGGAACCGCAGGCGAATTGGTCGAGCACGATGTCGGCGTCGGCGAACAGCGCCGGGAGTTCG
This sequence comes from Embleya hyalina, assembly GCF_003967355.1. Taxonomy (GTDB): domain Bacteria; phylum Actinomycetota; class Actinomycetes; order Streptomycetales; family Streptomycetaceae; genus Embleya; species Embleya hyalina. The sequence continues at coordinate 16,213 of NZ_BIFH01000063.1, forward strand.
GCGGCGGGTCTGTTCAGGATTCGGCGGTATTCGATCAGGCCGATGTCGTGCAGTCGGCGCAACGTCGGCTCGATGCGGGCGGTGCCGCGCAGGAAGGGGCCGGCCATCACGTGCACCACGACCGGGCGTTCGCGGGTGAGCACCGGGGTCTCGGTGTGCCAGGTCGCCGGGTCGAGCGCGGCGGGGAGCCAGACCGCGTCCGGGACGTCGGCGATCAGGTCGGGCGTGGCCACGAACGTCGGAACCTCCAGGCCGCGCAGGATCGGCAGGAGCCGGTCCACCTTGGCCTGGAGCGCGTGGGTCAGCTCGTAGCGCGGGTCGAACGGGGAGAACTCGACCCGGGCCCGATGCGCCGCCGGATCGCGCACCTCCGAGCCGTACAGGACCAGCCCGAGCGCGATCCCGGCCGCCCGCAACTCGGCCAGGTCGGTGTCCACCCAGGAGCCGCCGAGTCGGCCGAACGCGGGCATCCCGCACTCGGCGAGCACGTGCGTATAGCGGTCCAGGACCTCGGCGAGCCGGCCCAGCTGCCAGCGGGTGGACAACCAGTCGTCGGTGTCGATCGCCCGATCGGTGGGGTGACCGAGGGTGTTCGCCGAGGCGAGCGCGGCCGACTCGGCCCGCACTCCGGGCAGGTGCCGCTCCACCGCGCGGGCCCACGCGTGGCCCTGACCGGCGGTGTTGGTCGGCCCGATCCCGAGCACGGGGGAGGGCGTCGGAGCGGGCACCGCGTCGGCCGCGAACGCGCGCACGTACGGCTCGTACGCCCGGGCACAGCGCGCCGCCCACGCCGTCGCGTCGCGCTCGACCTCGGCGCGGTGCCGGTTGCGGACCGCGTCCAGGTCGCGCTGGGCCATCATCCGGCGCAGGCCGCGGATCACCCCGCCGCCGTCCAGCGCCTCGACCGCGGCCCGCGCCGCGGCCAGTTCGGCGGTCCGGGCCGGGTCCACCGGCACCCGCAGCGACCGCACCACGCCGGTCCCGGACGCCTCGACGGAGGTGGTCACCGCGACCGTCTCGGCCGGCGCGACGTGCAGGGTGTACGTGCCCTCGACCGGATCGTGCGGCATCTCCTCGCCCACGTCCGTGTGGGTGACGACGACCCGTCGCAGCCGCTCGGGCGGGATGAATCCACGGTCCTCCGCGGCCTGCCGGGCGTCCGGAATCGCCACACCCGCGGCCACAGCCGAGTCCCTGTCGCTCATTGCCGTCGTCTCCCAAGGCCGTGCCGACTGTTCACAGACTGTCACCGGGGACGAGCGGTGACCAGCGCCGCCACGTTACTTGGCTTTGCCGAAAGGACCCGGTTTCCGCTCGGGCACACGGCGCGTCGCCGGCCCGGGAGCGGCCCGAACGTCGTCGGGCGCGGACCGCGAGTGCGGTCCACGCCCGACGACGGAGGTGGGAGAACTCAGTGGAGTTCTTCCTCCGGGTGTTCGGTGCCCGCCGAGACCCGGGCGGCCAGGCTCTTGGGGCTGCTCAGGAAACCCGCCCCCCACGACCCGTGCATCGTCGCCAGCACGATCGGCAGCCGGATGAACGCGGCCGGCCGCAGACCTCGGCCCTCCCACGCGACGCCGGCGAGAATGCCGATCACGTAGCCGGCCGGCAGCAGCCACCCGGGCCAGAATCCGAACACACCCGCGACCGTGCCCGCGGCGACCGCGAGCAGCGCGGCCGGCGGCGCCAGGTAGCGGAGGTTGACCGAGCCCTTGTGGTGCCGGGCGACCACGCGCCGCCAGCGGCCGTAGTTGAAGTACTGCTTGGCCAGCGCCCGGGGCGTCTGCCGCGGCCGGTAGGAGACCTTGAGCTGGGGCGAGAACCAGATCAGGTAGCCCGCCTGCCTGATCCGATAGTTCAGCTCCCAGTCCTGGGCACGCTCGAATTCCTCGTTGTACCCGCCCAATTCGTCGAGCACCTCGCGCCGGAAGACCCCGAGGTACACGGTGTCCGCGGGGCCGGCCTCGCCGCCGGTGTGGAAGCGGGCGTTGCCGACGCCGAGCTTGGAGGTCATCGCCCGCGCGACGGCGTCCTCGTACGGGGTCGTGCCCTCGGCGTGCATCAGGCCGCCGACGTTGGCCGCCCCGGTGTCGGCGAGCAACCGCACCGCGGTGGAGATGTATCCGGCCGGCAGGATCCCGTGCCCGTCCACCCGCACGATCACGGGGTGGTTCGACGCCTGGATCGCCGCGTTGAGCGCGCTGGGAGTACGACCGCTCGGATTGGCGACGGTATGTACCCGAATGTCCTCGGCGACCAGCTTCGCGGCGATCGCGTCGGTGTCGTCGGTCGACGGGCCGAGCGCGATCACGACTTCGATCTCGCCCGGATAATCCTGAGCGAGCACACGACCGACGGCCTCCGCGAGATGTCGGGACTCGTTGAGCACCGGCATGATCACGGAGACGGGCGGTTTTTCGGGTAGCGGCTCCACCCTGCGAGCTGAGGGCTCGGGCTTGGCGGGCTCGTCGGTGGTGTGATTCATCGCCTCGGAGCGTACTGCGAATGGCCGGGTCGGCGGGCATCGACCGGGTGGGCGAGCGCGGGGCCGATCGTCGGCGTGCCGCTGCGGTTCGTCCCCGGTCCCGCTTTACGGTGGTTCGACGCCCACCGCAACCGTGGCCGGACGAAGAGGCGTCCTTCGGGTGTAAGCGGGTACGGATGGACATCCGCACGGCGCGCGCCGCCAGGCACGCAACGGAACCGCGCGACGTGATCGGTCCGCGAGGAGGGACACCGCACCCCATGGCGACAACCGGCGGCCGATCCTCGGCGAGAACCCCCCGAGGCGACCGGAACGGGCCGCGCGTCGGCCGCAACTGGCTGGTGCTGCTCACCGGCGCGCTGGCCGCGGCGATCCTGGCCACCAGCGGCATCGGCTGGGCCTGGGTGAAGCACTTCGACGGGAAGATCCAACGGATAGACCCCTTCAAGGACCTGACGGACCGTCCGGACACCGGATCCGGCAAGGACCTGAACTTCCTGATCGTCGGCTCGGACAACCGCGAGGGCATCCCCAGGGAGACGCTGAACAAGCTGCACGCGGGCGGTGAGTCCTGCGACTGCACCGACACGATCATGATCGTGCACCTCAACGGCAAGCGGGACCGGGCGACCATCACCAGCCTGCCGCGCGACAGCTACGTGGACTTCCCCGCGCACAAGGACAAGACCACCGGGCAGCAGCGGGGACCGTCCAAGGGCAAGATCAACGCCGCGTACACGCTCGGCGGCCCGTCGCTGACCGTGGCCACCGTGGAGAAGGCCACCGGAATCCGGATAGACCACTACATCGAGGTCAACTTCGTTTCCTTCGTCAGCGTCGTGGACACCCTCGGCGGCATCGAGATGTGTACGCCCAAGGCGCTGCGCGACCCCAAGTCGGGCCTGGACCTGCCCGCCGGCACCAGCAAGCTGGACGGCGTCAAGGCGCTGCAGTTCGTCCGCGCCCGCTACATCGCCAGCGACCCGACCGGCGACATCGGCCGCACCCAGCGCCAGCAGAAGTTCATTACCCAGGTGCTCGCGAAGGCGACCTCCTCCGGCACGCTGACCGATCCGCTCAAGCTCAAGAACGTGCTGGACGCGGTGCTCGGGTCGATCAAGGTGGACGAGGGGATGAGCTCGCAGTCCTTCCTGGAGCTGGGCACCAAGATGCGCAATCTGTCCAACTCGGGCGTGACCTACGCCCAGGTGCCGCTCAAGAGCATCGACCACCAGGTCCCGGAGTGGGGCTCGACCGTGTTGTGGGACGACGCCAAGGCCCCCGGCCTGTTCCGGGCGATCCGCGAGGACAAGGACCTGATCGCGCCGCCGGAGAAGAAGGCCGACGGGCCGAGCCCGAGCACCGCCGCCGCGCCCTCGCCGGTGTCGGTGGAGGTGGCGCCGGGCGACATCTCGGTGCAGGTGTACAACGGCACCCCGACCACGGGCCTGGGCACCCGCGCGTACGACGACCTCAAGGGCGCGGGCTTCACCATGGCCGGTCTGCCGCGCAGTTCCAACGCCTCGGACGGGACGCGCACGATCATCCGCTACGACCCCAAGTGGAACCGCTCGGTCAAGACGGTGCAGGCCGCGCTGCCGGGCGCGACCTCGGAGCAGGTCACCGGCCTGGGGCGGACGATCGAGGTGATCGTGGGCTCGTCGTACCCGGGCCTGACCCCGGTTCGGGTCGGCGGCACGAACACCGAGGCGCCCTCGACCGACCCGGCCACGCCGAGTCCGGCATACTCCGCCAAATCCGGCGATGAGGTCTCATGTAAGAAGTGAGCATCAAGTGTGGAACAGATGGTCGCCGAGTTCGGCATTCGGTTGCCTCGGGGCTGATCGAGTGACAGCTTCGGGGGCATGAACACGTGGCCGCCGGGGTGGGCGGATGGCGACCAGCAGCCGCAGCAGCCTCCCCCGGGAACGATTCCGAGCCGCCCCGGCGGGAACGCCGCGGGCGGCTATCCACCACCACCGGCGCAGAGCCCGAGCGGATACCCGCCGCCGCCCCGGACCCCCGACGGCTACCCGCGCCCGCATCCCGGCGCGGCCGGGCCGGGCGGCGTGCCGCCGGTGCAGGGGCCGCCCGGCGCGGACGGCTACCCGGCGCAGCCGTCGTTCGCCGACGCGAACGCCGCGCCGGCCGCACCGCCCGGGCCGCCGCAGCGCGCCCCGGGCGAACCGGGCGGCCCGGGTGGTCCCGACGGCCCCGGTGGTCCCGGCGGCCCGCCCGCGCGCCCCCGGCGTCCGGTCAACGTCAAGAAGCGCATCCTCATCGGGATCGGCGTCTTCGTCGCGCTCGTGCTCACGTTCGGCGTGGTGACCTACTTCTGGGCCGACTCGAAGATCCGGCACGAGGACGTCCTGGACAACTACGCGGGCCGGCCCAAGGGCGTCGAGGGCACCACGTGGCTGATCGTCGGCTCGGACAGCCGCGAGGGGCTGGACGCGACCGACCGCAAGAAGCTGCACACCGGCAAGGCCCCGGGCAAGCGCACCGACTCGATGATGCTGCTGCACAAGGGCAAGGGCGGCACCGCGCTGATCAGCCTGCCGCGCGACTCGTACGTGGACATCCCCGCGTTCAGCAAGAACGGCAAGACGGTCAAGGCGCAGAAGAACAAGCTGAACGCGGCCTTCGAGAAGGGCGGCGCGCCGCTGCTCGCCCGCACCGTGGAGATGGCCACCGGCATTCGGCTCGACCACTACGCGGAGATCGGGTTCGGCGGGTTCAACAACATCGTCAACGCGATGGACGGCGTGGACATCTGCCTCAAGGGGCCGATCAAGGACCCGAAGTCCGGGGCGAACCTGGAGGCCGGCTGCCAGACGCTGAACGGCGAGCAGTCGCTGGCCTTCGTGCGCTCCCGCTACTACGACCCGGCGCGCTCCGACCTGGCCCGGATGGAGAACCAGCAGATGTTCCTCAGCGCGCTGGCCAAGAAGGCCAAGTCGGCGGGGATCCTGCTCAACCCGTTCAGCGCCTTCCCGGTCGCCGACGCCTCGCTGAGCGCGGTGACGGTGGACGACGACGCGGGCCTGTTCGACCTGTACGACCTGTTCAAGGACATGGGCAGCCTGTCCGGTGGCAAGGGCGTCACCACCACGGTGCCGATCGCCAACCCCGGCTACATGGTCAAGGACGTCGGCTCGACCGTGTTGTGGGACGACAAGGGCGCCAAGGCGCTGTTCCAGGCGCTGCGCGACGGACGCACGGTGGACGCGACCAAGCACTGACCCGGGGGGGGACGGGGCGCCGGATCGCGGTGCCCCGTCCCGCCCGTGGTGACTGATGGTCGACAAGTGACTCGCCGCCTGTCCCCGTCGTTTCGTACCATCGGCACTCGGCCGGGATGTCGGCCGGCGACCCTGCCCCGAGGTGACTGACTCCGCATGAACGACGCCGCGATATCCGACGCAGACCACACCTTCCAGGTCGATCTGCGGGGTCTGGTCGACCTGTTGTCGCACCACCTCTACTCCAGCCCCCGGGTATACCTGCGCGAGCTGCTGCAGAACGGCGTCGACGCGGTCACCGCGCGGCGGGCCGTCGATCCGGAGGCCGAGGCGGCGATCACCATCACGGTCGCCGACGGCGGGCTGCGCGTCGCCGACACCGGGGTCGGGCTGACCGAGGCCGACGTGCACCGCTTCCTGGCCACCATCGGCCGCAGCTCCAAGCGCGACGCGCTGGAGAGCGCGCGGCGCGACTACATCGGCCAGTTCGGCATCGGCCTGCTCGCCTGCTTCGTGGTCGCCGACGAGATCACCGTGGTGACCCGCTCGGCGCTGACCGACACGCCGCCGGTGGAGTGGAAGGCGGGCGCCGACGGTCGCTACACGGTGCGCACGCTGGACCCGAGCGCACACGAAGCGCCGGGCACCACCGTGTTCCTGACCCCGCGGCGGGGCAGCGAGGCGTGGTTCGCCCCCGAGCGGGTGATCGAACTGGCCCGCGACTTCGGCGCGTTGCTGCCGTACCGGGTGACCGTGGTGGCCGGCGGCGAGCACACCCCGATCACCGACACCCCCGCGGTGTGGGACCGGCCGTACCCGACGGTGGGCCTGCGGCGGGCCGCGCTGACCGCCTACTGCGAGAGCCGGCTCGGCTTCACCCCGCTGGACGTGATCGACCTCGACGTACCGCTCGCGGGCGTGCGCGGCGCCGCGTTCGTGCTGCCGGAGGCGGTCAGTCCGGCGATGCGCGGCAAGCACCGCGTGCACCTGAAGGGCATGTTGCTCACCGAGAACGCCGACGGGCTGCTGCCCGACTGGGCGTTCTTCGTGCGCTGCGTGGTGGACACCGACACGCTGCGGCCCACCGCGTCGCGGGAGAGCCTGTACGACGACGAGTCGCTGGCCGGGGTGCGCGACGCGCTCGGCGGGCACATCCGGGACTGGCTCGCGGACCTGGCCGCGCACGACCAGCCGCGCCTGGCCCGGTTCCTGAGCGTGCATCACCTCGGCGTCAAGGCACTGGCCCGGCACGACGACGAACTGCTGCGCCTGGTGCTGCCGTGGTTGCCGTTCGAGACCACCGACGGGCGGATCGCGCTGGACGAGTTCGCCCGCCGGCACCCGGTCGTGCACGTGACCTCGACGGTCGAGGAGTATCGGCAGGTCGCGCCGATCGCGGCGGCGGCCGGCCTCGGCGTGGTCAACGGCGGCTACACCTACGACCTGGACCTGGTGTACCGGCTCGCGGAGATCAGGCCGGGCACCACCGTCGCCGAACTCGACCCGGACACCGTCACCGCGCACCTGGACGCGGTCGACCCCGCCGTCGAACTGGGCGCGGCGAGCTTCCTCGCGCACGCGCGGGCCGCGCTCGACCCGCTCGCGTGCGACCTGTCGCTGCGCACGTTCCAGCCGGTGACCGTGCCCGCGCTGCTGCTCGACGGGCGCGACGCGCGCGGGGAGCGCGGTCGGGCCGAGGCCGAGCAGGACGCGGCCGGGCGCGGCGACGACCTGTGGTCGGGGATCCTCGGCTCGTTGCGCGATCAGGGCCCGCGCGCGCAGCTCGTGCTCAACCACCTCAACCCGCTGGTCCGCCGGATCGCCGGCCTGGCGGATCCGGAACTGGCCCGGGCCGCGGTCGAAGGGCTCTACGGCCAGGCCCTGCTGCTCAGCCACCGTCCGCTCACCTCGGCCGAGACCGGCCTGCTCGGCCGATCCTTCCTTGGCCTGCTCGAGCGCGCCGTCCACCAGCCGAACCCCGCCGAATAGGAACCCTGTGATGGAAATCCGTGACGACGCCGGGTTCTTCGCTGCCCTGGACGCGAACGAGGAACAGCCCTACGGCAAGGCTCGCACCGCCCGCGCCGAGGAACTGGTCACCGTCGCCGAGCGCATGGGCAACGACGAGAACCTCGCCTGGGCGCTGCTGCGGCTGATCACCGCGTACAACTACGGCGGCGAGTCGCCGCGCACCCCGGTGCCGCTGTCCCGGCTGCTCGGGCTGTGGGACGAGCACCCCGAGGGCTTCGACGAGCAGTTGACCCACCACCTGTTCTGGGATCTGAAGTGGATCACCAGTTCGCTGCTCTCGGTGCCCGAGGTGCCGCTGACCGCGATCCGCGGCTACCTCGCCGACATGGAACGCCGCTACCGCACGGCCGGACACAGCCTGCGGCCGGTGTACCAGAGCCGGTTCTACCTGGCCCGGCACATCGGCGCCGACGCGGAGACCACCGAGGCGTTCGAGGCGTGGCTGGCGGCGGACCGGGACCGGCTGGCCGACTGCGACGCGTGCGAACGGCGCGAGCAGGCCCGCTGGTTGATCGCCCGGGGCCGGGACGCGGACGCGCTCGAACTGCTCGCGCCGACCCTGGACGGTGCGCTCACCTGCGCGGAGGAGCCGCAGGTCTCGTTGGCCACGTCGATGTTGCCGCTGGTGCGCGAGGGCAGCCCGGACCGGGCCCGGGCGCACCACCTGCGCGGCTACCGGTCGGTGCGGGGCAAGGTGAGCACGTACGCGGCGGTCGCCGAGCACATCGAGTTCTGCGCGCTGACCGGCAACGAGGGGCGCGGGATCGAGATCCTGGCCGAGCACCGGGCCTGGCTGGCGCGCCCGCAGAGCGATCCGTCGGACCACTCCGACTTCCTGGCCGGGGTCGCGGTGCTGCTGCGGCGCCTGGTCGCGGTGGGCGGGCCGGAGCTGGTGGTGTTCGAGGACACCACCGCCGGTGGGCTGGGGGAGACGGTCGAGCGGGAGTTGTTCGAGATCGCCGCGCGCTTCGACGCGCGCAACGGGAACGACGCGGTGAGTGCACGGGTGCGGCGCCGGTTGGCGGCGGCCCCGGTGGCGGATTCGCTGCCGCTGGGCCTGCGTTCGGTCCGGGTGGCGTCGCGGGCCGCCGTCGATCCGGCGGCAACCACGGTGTCCGGCAGGGGGGTTGCGGAACTGCTTTCCTATGCGCGCGAGTTGGATGAGCAGGGGCATCCCCGGGCGGAGGCCGCCTGGCGGGACTACGCGGCGGCGGCGCGGGCGCTGGGGCAGGACGTGGACCCGTTCGCGCTCGCCGCGATCACCGAGGCGGACGGCATCGAGCTGGTCGAGGAGGGCGAGTTCGCGGCCGGCGCCGCGGCGCTCGACCGGGCTGCGACCGGCTATCTGGCGGCGGACGCTCCGGGGCGGGCGGTGGGCGCCGAGGTGCGGCTCGCGATGGCCCGGTTCCGCGCCGACGAGCCGGACGCGCTCGCGTTGTTCGACGCGGCGCAGGTCAAGGCCGGCGGATTCCTGCCGGACGACGCCGCGCCGCTCGCGCTGGTCCTGCACCACCGCGCGATCGTGGCCCTTGCGGGCGAGGCCGAGGACGCGGACGCGATCCTGACCGAGCTGCACGACCTGGGTCGTGACCACGGTCTGCGGCACCGCCAGTCGGCGGCGCTGCACATCCGGGCCGAACGGGCGCTCCAGGCCGACCGGACGACGGACGCCGAGGTCGACCTGAGCGCGGCCATCACGCTGTGCCGCGAGGCCGAGCGGCCGTGGCTGGCCTGCCGGCCGCTGTTCCTGCGCAGCCAGGTGCGGATGCGGCTCGCCGACCCGGCGGCGGCCGAGGCGGACATGCGGGCCGCGCTCGAGACGGCCGCGTTCTACACCGAGCCGCAGTTCCCGGTGGGACACGCGCTGACCATGCTGGCCAACGCGATCGGGGCGCAGAACCGGCCCGAGGACGCGCTGCCGTTCGCGCTGGAGGCCGCGCACGTCTTCGACGACGAGGGCGACCCGGAGATGGCCGCGGCCTGTCGACGGGGCGCGGTGGGCATGTTGTTCGGCCTGGGGCGGGACGCGGAGGCCGCGGCGATCCTGGAGGAGTTGCTTCCGGAGGTCGAGGAGCACCACGGCCCGGAACACGCGATGCAGGAACGCTGGGCACTCGGGTTGTGCCTGCGCCGACTCGGCGACACCCGGGAGGCGGCCCGGCACCTGGCGATGGCGGCGGAGACCGCGGTGAAGGTGGCCGACCGCGCGACCCAGGCGGAACTGGCGGTGGCCGCGGCGCACGCGCTCGACGACGCGGGGATGGCCCCGCAGGCCCAGGCGGCGTTCGGGCGGGCGATCGAACTGCTGCGCGCCGAGGGGGATGTGCGCGAGACGGTCCGGGCGCTGCGGGCGAAGGCGTGGAACATCGCGAGCGGCACCGACCGGGAGGACCCGTCGGGGGTGGACCGCGCGGTGGCGCTGTTCGCCGAGGCGCTGCGCGAGCTGGCGGGCGCCGAGACCGGTGCGGGCGCGGCGGACGAGGGGGCGACGATGGTCGCGGTCGAGCGGGCGGGTACGCACCACCAACTCGCCCACCTGCTGGCCCGTGCCGACCGGCTGCACCCCGCGCGGGCGGCGGCGGACAAGGCGGCGACCGCGTATGTGGCGGTGCTGCCCGAGGAGGCCGACGGCTACCTGGACGCGGTGCAACTGGCCGCGCGCATCGAGGCGTTCGGCCTGGACGAGCGCCCGGCGGCGGTGACCCGGTTGGACGTGGCGCTCAAGGTGTGCGCGACGAGCGGGATCACGGCGGTGGAGGAACTGACGGAGCTGCGCGAGGAGTTGGACCGGTCCTGAGCCCGGCCGGGCGTGGTGTCCGGCGCGGCCCGGGGCCGGGTTGGACACCACGCCGGGGGCGGCGGGTCAGACGCGGGTGATCGTCACGTCGCGCGCGTCCTGCGCGAGGATGTTCGGCAGCACCGGGACCACGCCTTCGCCGCGCCGGAGTTCGAGCAGCGTCGCGTCGCCGCGCGCGGGACCGGGCACGAAGTCGAGCGGGGGCCGCTCGGAGCTGCGCCAGTCGTGCGTCAGGCCGTCGCACGTCGCGGTGCTGCCACCCATCGAGATGTGCAGGCCGGCCTGGTCGATGCTGCCGCCGACCAGCACGTTCCCGGTGTGGTCGGCCGAGCAGCGGTAGGTGCCGGAGATCGTGAGGGTTCCGTCGGCCGCCATCCACACGGCGGGGTCGAGCGAGACCTGGTCGTTCGTGACCGGGAGCTGCCGCGCCGGCGGCTGTGCCGGTGCCTGTGCCTGTGCGGCGACGGGGACGAACGCGAGTGCGAGTCCGGCGAATCCGACGGACAGGGCCATGGCCGTACGGCCGGAACTGATCATCATGTCGACGCCAACGATCCCCACCCCCGAAGGTTCCGCTCACGCCTACGAACGGGGGACCCGCCCGGGGTCAGTCGATGTCGAGGGTGGCCTCGATGGTGTCGCCGTGGGCGGTGGGGGTGGCGCGGGTGCGCAGGTGGGCGCCGGCGCCGGTGAGGAGGCGTCGGGCGGCGGTGTTGGCGTCGGTCGTGGTGGCGACGACGCGGGGCGCGCCCTGGGATCGGGCCTCGGCGCGGAGGAGGGCGACGACGGCGCGGCCCACGCCCCGGCCCCGGTGTTCGCGGCCGATCCACAGGCCGGTCTCCAGGTCGCCGTCCGGGGTCGGCTGGAGGCGGGCGGCGCCGACCACCGTGTCGTCGACCAGGATCGCGTAGGTGGTGGGCGTGGCGGCCCACTCGTGATGAAAGGCCAGAAACGCGGCCCGCCGCTCGGCGGTCCACCCGGGCGCCCCGACCACGGCCGGCATCACCTCCTCCGGCTCGGCACCACACACGGCCGCATCCAGCAACGAGGCGGTCGACTCCTCGTCCAACGGCCGAAGCACCACCCGAAAGTCGTCCACCCCCAGAGCCTCCCCACCCCCACAACCCCCGTCAAACCCATTTCCACCCACCTCCCCTCGCACCAGGCTCCCCCTCCGCGCCCGCCTCCCTTCGCGCGCGGCGCGGAGCAGGCCACCTCGCTTGGCGCCCGGCTTCCGTCGCGTCTGGCTCCCCTCGCGCCCGCCTCTCTTCGCGCGCGGCGCGGAGCAGGCCACCTCGCTTGGCGCCTGGCTCTCCCCACGTCCGGCTCCCCTCGCGCCCGCTTCCCTTTGCGCGCGGCGCGGAGCGGGCCGCCTCGCTTGGCGCCTGGCTCTCCCCGCGTCTGGCTCCCCTCGCGCCCGCTTCCCTTTGCGCGCGGCGTGGAGCGGGCCGCCTCGCTTCGTGCCCGGCTCCCTTGGCGCGGCGCGGAGCAGACCGCCTACCTTCGCGCCCCGCTCCGTTGGTATCCGGCTTCCCCCCGGCGTCCGGCTCTCCTCTCGCCCGGCAACGCCCGCCAGGCACCGGCCGCCCGGCCGGCAGGCGTGGGACGGCCGCGCCTCTTCCTCCTGTCGGGGGACGAGGCGCGGCCGTGGGTGGGGTGGTTATCGGTTTTTCTTGGGTGCGCAGACGTTTTTGTCGGCTGTTTCCATGTCGATGTTCTTGGGGGGTTCCGTGGGCGGGGCCGCGTTGTTGGGCGGGGCGGTGCCCGGGTAGTCCTTGCCGATCAGGAGTTCGAAGCGGGTCACCGCGGCGGATGTGCTCTCGGTCAGGGCGCTGTCGGGCAGGCCCGTCGCGGCGGCCAGGGCCTTGGCGGCGTCCAGGCGGCCCTTGGGGTAGGTGATCGAGCTGGTCGGGTGGGTCTTGCCGTCCTTCGCGTTGCCCGCGCTGACCGCGACGAACTTGCGGCCGACCAGGTCCGCCGCCACCTCGTTGGCCCGCTTGTTGACCCCGCTGCCGTTGCGCACGTCGACCTTGAGCGTGGCCGGGTCCACCTTCGGCGCCTCCGGCGTGGGTGTGGTCCCCGGCTGCTGCTCCGCGGGCTTGTCGTCCTTGGTGACCGCGGTGTCCGTACGCAGCATCGCCATCAGGTTGTTGGCCTCGGGCTGCTTCGGCTGCACCTTGACCTTGGGCAGCGGCGGGTATTCCTCGACCGGCAGCGTGGTGAACGCCATCCGCTTCTCGGGGACCTTCTTCAACTGGTTGCCCAGCGAGATCAGCTTGTCCACGCCGCCGAGACCCTTGTCCACGGTCAGCGACTCCACCGCGATGTTGGCGATCTTGAACATGCCCTGGACGTTGGTCAGCGACGCGCTGTTCTTGAGCTTGCGGGTGAGCGCCATCAGGAACGCCTTCTGCGCCTTGATCCGGGCCAGGTCGCTGCCGTCGCCGAAGGCGTGCCGCGCGCGCAGGAACTTCAGCGCGGTCTCGCCGCTGAGGTTCTGGTCGCCGGCGTCGAGCTTGAGGTCGGTGCCGCCCCCCTGGTTCGGCAGCACCGGGTCGTTGATCGGCTCCGAGATGCACATGTCCACGCCGTCGACGGCGTCGGTCATCTTCTTCACGCCGGTGAAGTCGATCATGATGTAGTGATCCACCTGGACCCCGAGCATCTTGTCGACCGTGGACACCGTGCACGGCGGACCGCCGTTGGCCAGGCTCTCGTTGAACGACTGCGGCCCGTTGGAGGCGGGATACGTCTTGCCGTCCACGACACACTTGGGAATCTGCACCATGGTGTCGCGGGGGATGCTGACCAGCGTCGCGTTGCTGCGGTCGGCCGATACGTGCATCAGGATCGTCACGTCGGCCAGGCCCTCGGTGTGCTCGGCCGCGCCGTACTTCTTGCCGAGACCCTTACGGCTGTCGTTGCCGATCAGCACGATGTTCAGCGGCCTGCGCCCGAACGCGTCCTCCTCCGCCTTGGGGACACCTTCGCTGCCCGCGTTCTTCGCGGTGGTGGATATCTTGCTGTCCAGATACTTGATGTAGCCGTACGCCGTGCCGGCCAGCACCACGATCAGCCCCACCACGGTGATCGCGATCCACTTGAGCCGCTTCTTCACCTTGCTCTTGGGCGCGGCCTTGTCCTTGCCCGCGGCGGCGTTGCGGGCGCCCGCGCGCCCGGCGGGGGCCGTTCCCGCGCCGCGCCGACGCGACGCCGCCGCCGGCACGTCGTCGGCGCCCCGATCCGAGCCGGTGCCCCGGCCCGAGGCGGCCTCCACCGCCGACGGCCGGCGCCGGCCCTCGGACGTACCCGCCGCCCCGGAGGTGCGCGGCCGGGTCGTGCCGGGGGCATCGACCGCACCGCCGCCCGGCGCCCGCAGCTCGAAGCTGCCGGTGTCCGGGTTCATCACCCACATGTCCGCGACGTCCGCGTCGTCCATGCCGCCCAGGGGATCGTTGTCCCCGGGCGCGCCACGATGCGGCCCGTTCCCTCTGTTCACGCCGAGATCCCCTCCGGCTGTACCCGCCGCACGGTCCCCCCGGCTGTGCACGGTCCTCTTGGCGACACCGGGGTTCCGGAGCCACCCACACGGAACCCGACGGTGATAAGTGATGGTCGGTATGAAGCAGCAACCATAACCGGCGAGATCTCGCCATGGTCACCGAGACTGCGAAGTCCTGACACTCGAATCATCGGAAAAGGTACAAAAACCTGATCCGACCGTTCCCGATCCGTCGTCAGTCGGTCGACAGCCGGTCATGGACCGGTCGTCGACCGGTCGAGGAGGAGCACGCACAAGCGTCTTGATCCGCACGTCGGGCCTGCCCCCTCGACCGGGCACCGGTCATTTCCGGCGCGGTGAGGCGCACTTCGTGTTGTCGGCCGTCTCCAGGTTCAGGTCGGCGGCCTTGGGCGGCTCGGGCGCCCGCTCCGGCCCGGCGGTCGCCGAACCCGTCGGCGCGCCGCCGCTGCCGCCGGTGTCCGCGTCGGGCAGATCCGTGCCGATCAGCAGCTTGATCGTCGTCTCCCCCGAACGGGCCGCCTCCAGCGCGGTTTCCGGCAGGTTCAGCGCCGCGGCGATCGCCTTGGCCTGTTCCTGTCTGCCTTCGGGGTAGGTGATCCGACTGTTGGCGTGTTCCCGCCCGTCCGGCATGGACGTACCCGAAGTCGCCTTGAAACCCAGCCGCTTGAGCGCGTCGACCACCGGGGCGATTCGTTTCCGCGCACTCCCGCTGTCCACCGTCACCCGGATCTGCGCCGCGTCGGACGGTGCGATCGTCCGCGGCGGTGCCGGCGTCTCGGTCACCGGCGCGGGCGGCGGATCCGTGGCCGGATCACCCGCGGTCAACGGCCGATCGGCGCGGATCGCGGCCCACAGGTTGTCGGCGGCGGGCCGTCTGGGCTGGACCTGATCCGGTGCGGGCCGGTAGGTCTCGGTCGGCAGCGTGGTGAACGCCATGCGCTTTTCCGGCACCTTCTTGATCTCGTCGGCGAGGTCGATCAGCTTGTCCACGCCCGCCAGGTCGTTGTCGACGGTCAACGCGCCGACCGCGCTGTTGGCGATCCGGAACATGCCGTCCACGTTGGTCAGTTTCGCGTTGCTCTTCAACTCGCGCGCCAGCGACGCCAGGAACACCTTCTGCGCCTCGATCCGCGCCAGGTCGCTGCCGTCGCCGAACGCATGGCGCGCGCGCAGGAATTGCAGCGCGTCGTTGCCGCTCAGGGTGTTCGGGCCGGCCGGCAGGTCCAGTCCGGTGCCGCCGCGCTGACCGGACAGGACCGGGTCGTGGATCGGCGCGTCCAGGCAGATCGGCACGCCGCCGACCGCGTCGGTGAGGTCGCGGACTCCCTTGAAGTTCACCTCGACGTAGTGGTCGATGCGCACCTGGAGCATCCGGTCCACCGTCGCCACCGAGCACGGCGCGCCGATGCTGCGGAAGCTGTCGTTGAACTGGCCGAACCGGGCCTCGGTGACCTTCTTGTCCTTGCCCTTGCCGATCTCACATCGCGGGATGTCCACCATCGTGTCCCGGGGGATGTTCACCAGCGTGGCGTTGGAACGGTCGGCGGACAGGTGCATCAGGATCGCCACGTCGGCGAGCCCTTCGTGCCCCTCCGCGCCGTAGCGCCGGCCCTCGCCGATCCGGCTGTCGTTGCCGATCAGCAGGATGTTCATCGGACTTCGGCCCTGGGCGTCCTTCGGGGACGCCGGTGGTCGGTTGTTCTTGTCGGCGGTGATCTGGGTGTGGTGCAACTTCCCGTTCAGGTACCGGATGTACCCGTACGCGCTGCCGGCCAGGATCAGCAGGACACCGACCACGGAGATCGCGATCCACTTGAGGCGCTTCTTCACCGTGCTCTTTCTGCGTCCGTCCCGTGCACCGGGTGCCGTGGGTCCCCCGGTTCCGGTCTCCGCGTCCGTGCCCATGTGTGGCGTCCCCTCCGGCGACCTGCCGGGGGCGTCGCGGTCCGCGACGTCCCCGGCTCTCCCTGATGCGGTGTCGATGAATCAGCCCGCGCACACGTCCTGTTCCGCCGTTCGTCCCGAGACGGTGACGATGGGGCTCGTGTCCGCGGGCGTGGTCGGCTGGGTCGACGGGATGCCGGCGGTCGACGTGGGGTTCGGCGTGGACGTCGTCGACGACGGCCCGGCCGTGGCCGACGACGTGGCACCGGCGGGGGACCGCGTGGTGGTGCCCTTGCCCGGGGCGGTCGGGGTGACGGTCACCCGTTCGCCGTTCTCGTCGATCGTGGTGCGCGTGGACGGCAGCGGGGTCGCCGGCTGCTCGATCCGCACCTCGCCGTTGTTCTCGAAGCCGTTCTCGTCCTTGCCGCTGACGCCCGCGCCGACCGCGACCCGGTCGAACCGGATCGCGTCGAACAGCCGGTCCGCCTTGGGCTGGACCAGTTCGTCCCGGTCGGTGTCGAACCGGTACGGCTGACGGGGCACGGTCAGGAACGCGACCTTGTCGTTCGGGATGCCCTTGATGCTGTCGGACAGGTCCATCAGCTCCTTGAGCGAGCTCAGTCCCGGGTCGGCGGTGATCGACCGGGTTCCGGCGTCGAGGAGGTTGTACAACTTCCACGGCTGGGTCAGCATGTCGCCGACCTTGACCTTCTTAACGAGCGCGGCCAGAAAACGCTGCTGTCGGGTCATCCGCTGGGTGTCGCTGCCGTCGTCGACGTTCTTGCGGGCGCGTACGTAGCCGAGCGCCTGCTCGCCGTCGAGCTTGTGCTTGCCGGCCGGCAGGTCGAGTTTGGCCGCGGTGTCGCGCATCGGGCGGCTGAGGCACACCTCGACGCCGTTGACCGCGTCGACCATGTCCTTGAAGCCGGAGAAGTCGATCACGATGTGGTGGTCGACCCGGACCTTGGTCATCTGCTCGATGGTCTTGATCGTGCAGGCGGCGCCGCCGATCTCGAACGCGTGGTTGAACTGGTCCCGGTACGCCCGCGACTTGCTGCCGTCCGGCCGCACGCAGGAGGGGATGTCCACCATCAGGTCGCGCGGGATGCTGACCGCGACCGAGCTCTTCCGATCGGCGGCGAGGTGCAGCAGGATCGTCGTGTCGGAGCGCTTGGTGCCCTCGCCGACGTCGCCGTACTGCTTGTTGTCGCCGCTGCGGTCGTCCGAGCCCATCATCAGGATGTTGGCGGCGTCGTGCGTTCCCGCCACCACCTGCGGGCGTTCGGCCTCCGGGCCGAGCTTCGCGGTCAGGTCCTCGGTGGTGATGTTGCCGTCCAGCTTGCGGTACAGCGTGTAGACCACGACGCTGCCGGCGACCAGGCTCAGGGCCACGGTGACGGTGACGCCGATCAGGATGCGCTTGTACACCCGGCGGCGTCGGTCGCGCCGGGTCCGCCGGTCGGCCGCCTTGCCGCCGTCGGCGGCCATCGCGGCCACGGCGGCGGTGAGCGGGTCGCCGGCCGCCGGGGGAGGAGTGGTGGTGGGGACGGTGGCGGGCCCGGTCGCGCCCGCCGCGCCGGGGGCCACCTCGGCCGCCGCGCCCTCGGTCGCCGTGCCCCCGCTCGGCTCGCCCGCCGAACCCTCGCCCGATTCACCCGAGTTGCCCGCCGGGCCTTCGCCCGATTCGCCCGCTTCGCCTGCCTTGCCCGCCGCGATCGCGCCGGCCTCGCCCGCCTCCGCGGCATCGCCGGTCGCGGCGACGTCCTCCGTGCCCGGTGTCGGTGCGGGGTCGGCCGCCGCGGATTCGCCTACCGGTTCGGCGGTGTCGGGCCCGGTCGCCGCACCCGAAGTCGGCGTCGCGGGGGCCGCGTCCGCGCCCGAGGCGGCCGCGTCCGGGGTCACCGCGTCCGCGCCCGGCGCCTCCGCGTCCCGCGCGTCGCCGGCCTCCGGGGCCTCCGCCGGTCCGTTCGGAGGCGGAGTCGCGGATATGTCCGGTTCGGTCGGGGTCTCGGGCGCCGTTTCCGGGCTCGCGTCCCGACCGGATCCGGCCTGCTTGCCGGCCCGTTCGCTGTCACTCACGTCGTGTCTGCTTCTTTCCCCAAGGCGCCCAACGCTCATCAAGCGACGAACCGCGCGTGGGGCGGCCGTTGCACTGATAGACGTGGCGCCGGTTCTTCGAGTTGCGTGCACCCTTGTGCGTGTGACACAGGTCACGCCGAACCGTCGCAACACCACGTGCCGCCCCGGCCCGCACGGCTGCCGGCACGTTATCGTGCGCGACCCCCCGGGTCGGCCCCCAGGTGGGGCGCCGGCCCGCAGCCGCGATGACGCGCCGTCAGTTCGCCTTGCAGATGTCCTGGTCCCCGTTGCGGGTGTCGGCCCTCACCGGCGGCTTCACCGGATCGATCGCACCGGCACCGGCCGGGGGCGGGGCGGACGCGGGAGCCGCGCCCGGACCGCCGAGTGCTCGCGCGGGCGCACCGGCCGGGACCGCCCCACCCGCGGGCGGGACCGGGGCGGGCGCCGGTTCCACGCCCGGTCTGCGCCGACCGTCCAGCGGCTCGTCGTGGTTGATCGCGTCGAACAACCGCCGGGCCTCGGGCTGGATCAGCGCGACCCGGTTGTTGTCGCCCGGCGGGTTGTACACCGGGATCTGCGCGAAAGTGATGTTCCTCGTCTCCAGGTCGCGCATCCCGCGTGCGAGATCGACCAGCGCGGAGACCGAGTCCAGGCCCTCGTCCGCCCGGATCGACCTGGTCAGCGCGTCGGCGAGGGCGAACAACCGGGTCGGGCTGGTCAGCGTGTCGCCGCTGCGGATCCGCTTGGCGATCGAGGCCACGAACGCCTGTTGCCGCTTGATCCGGCCCAGGTCGCTGCCGTCGCCGCCGAGCCCGACGTCGTGGCGCAGCCGTACGTAGTCCAGCGCCTCCCGACCGTGCACCTTGCGCCGGCCGGCCGACAACGAGATGTTGCCCTCGCGGTCCTGCACGGTCCTGGGCAGACAGATCTCCACCCCGTCGACCGCGTCGACCATGCCCTTGAAGCCGGCGAAGTCCACGACGATGTGGTGGTCCACGCGCATCGCGGTGACCTTTTCGACGGTGTTGCGCGTACAGGCCGCGCCGCCGAGTTCGAACGCCGAATTGAACATCACTCCGCGCTGCTCGGCCGAGCGCGACCCGTCCCCGGTTACGCACGAGGGCACGGTCACCAGCAGGTCGCGCGGGATGCTCATGACCACCGCGCGTTCGCGGTCGGACGTCAGATGCACGAGGAGCGTGGTGTCCGAGCGCTCGCCGATGTCGCCCCCGCCGCCGAGCGCGCGGTTCTCGCCGGCCCGCGAGTCCGAGCCGATGATCAGCAGGTTCATCGGCTTGCCCTTGCCGTTGCCGCCCACGTCGGGACGGTCGGCGTTGAGCTTGCCGTCGACCGGGTCGGTCTTGATGTTGCCGTCGAGCCGCTGATACGCGACGTAGGCGGCCGACACGCCGGTCAGCAGGATCAGCGTGATGCCCACCCCGATCGGCAGGAACACCCGGCGCCGCCGGTTGCGCCTGCGGCGCGCGCGCCGGGTGGCGGCCCGACCGGCGGCGGCGTCGACCGGCGTGGACTCGTACTCCGGGCACGCCGCCGGTTCGGGCGGGTCGGGTTCGGGCGCACGTTCGGACCGGTACAGGTGATCCCACACGTCCATGAACCCCACGCCTCCCCGCCTGCTGAGGGACCGCCGGGCACGGCACTACGGGCGGTCGGGGCCACGAAAGCGCAGCCCGACCCGTCTTGTCATGGACTAGTCGTCGGAACGGGTGACGGCGCGCGTGACGCGCTCCGCCTCGATTCGCCGATCCAGCAGGGATTCGTCCAGGTGGCGGCATACGACGACGGGTACGGACGCGGCCAGGGGCGCGAGCAGGCCCGCCCGCAATCCACCCGTTCGGGCGAAGCTCGAAGAGGTGAGCAACCGATCGCCGGGGCCGAGGTTCCACTCCCGGGCGGCGGCCTCGCCCGACGCGGCCAGGTCGCCGGCGGTGTGCTCGCGGCCGGCCTCGATCAGCGCCGGCGCGTCGGCGCGCGCCGAGCCGTCGGGCACGAACCGGTCGCCGTGTCCGGCCACTTCCGCCGCGTAGTCCAGGAAACCGGCCGGCGGCTCGGGGAAGCGCCCGCCCATCGGCCGCAGGGCCAGGGCGACCCGCTCGCCGGGGCAACTCGCCGCCCGGTCGAGCGTGTCGGGGCCGGACACCACCACGTCGGCGTCGGCGGGATCGCCGTCGAAGGTCACCGCCAGGCCGAGCGACCACGCGGCGAGCAGCCACACCTGGGTCTGCCAGTGCGCGGGCAGCAGCAGCGACACCCGGGCACCGGGCTCGACCGCGAGGTCGTCGCGCAGCAGATTCGCCGTCTTGGCGACCCAGTTGTCGAACGTCGCGACGGAGAGCTCGACCCGCTCGCCGGTGGCGTCGTCGTAGAAGGTGGTGAAGGGCCGCGCGGAGTCGGCGGCGAGCGCGGAGCGCAACTGATCGACCGGAGTGCTGGGCATGCGCCAAGCCTATCGAGCGCACGAATTCATACGACAAACGGGTGTAATTGCTGCATTTGGTATAAGCGTTGTAGTGGGATCGGGCACCAGCACGACTCCACCGCCCACGATGGAGGGCCCGCCCGTGTTCACCAGAATCGTGCTGTCGATCGTCGCCCTGGCCGTGCCGACCGTGCTCGTCGGACCTCCCGCGCGGGCCGACGCGGGACCGAGCACCCCCGGTACCACGATCACCCTGCCGCTGACCGGGGTCGAACAGGAGTCCGACGTCGCCGCGCCCCGCGAGGGCCGGACCGGGGTACTGACCGCCGAACGCGACACCGCGGCCTTCTCGTTGCTCGGCGTCACCTGGGCCGACCCCGACCCGGCCGCGGGCGCGCGTGTGGTCGTGCACGTACGCACCCGCGCCGGCGGAGTGTGGAGCCCCTGGCACGCGCTGCACGCGAGCGGCGACGGCATCGGGCCGGACGAGGGTCGCGTCCGCGGCGGCACCGAGCCGTTCTGGACCGGTCGTTCCGACGGTGTGCAGATCCGCGTGGGCGTGCTCGACGGGACGCTGCCGGCGGACCTGCGGGCCGAACTCGTGGACCCCGGCGAGTCGATCGTCGACCGCGTGCCGCCGCGCACGACCCGGCCCGATCGGGTCAAGGGCCGCGCCGAGCGGCCCGCGATCGTGGCCCGTCGCGACTGGGGCGCGGACGAGTCGCTACGGGACACGAAGTTCAAGTACACCGGCACCGTGCGCGCCGCGTTCGTGCACCACACCGCCGACGGCAACGACTTCCCGTGCAGCGACTCGGCCAAGGTGATCCGCTCGATCTATCGCTACCACGTGCAGACCAACGGCTGGGCCGACGTGGGCTACAACTTCCTGGTCGACCGGTGCGGCACCGTCTTCGAGGGCCGCGCCGGCGGCGTGGACAAGCCGGTGCTCGGCGCGCATACGCTCGGCTTCAACACGGACAGCATGGGCGTGGCCGCGATGGGCACCTACACCGGCGCCGAACCGCCCGGGCCGATGCTGATCGCCCTGTCCGGCCTGATCGCCTGGAAACTCGGCCTCGACGACCGCGACCCGGCCGGCCGGGTCACGCTGACCTCCTCCGACAGCGGCAGCCGCTATCCGAAGGGCTCGACCCACTCCTTCGACGTGATCTCCGGCCATCGGGACGCGTTCAACACCGAGTGCCCCGGCCAGGCGCTCTACGAGCAACTGCCCGCGATCCGCAAGGACGTGGCCGTGCGGCTGGGCTGACGGCGGCGCGCGGACGGCACCGCGGCCTCGGAGCCGGCGGCGGGCGGGCCTACCGTGCGCCCTTGTCGACGATCTCCCGCAGGCGCTCCACCAGCGGCTCGACCACCGCCTCCGGGACGAACCGCTCCCGCGCCAACGCGACCGCCGCCGCGCGCAGTCGGGCCACCTCCGGCGGATGCTGGGCCAGCCGGCGCAGCGCGTCGGCCAGCGCGTCGGAGTCGCCCGCCGGCACGAACAACCCGGCCGCGCCGAGCAGTCGGCGCTGCGGCGCGGTGTCCGAGGTGAGCACCGCGCACCCCGCCGCAGCGCCCTGGAAGACCTTGTTCGGCACCAGCCGCAACGCCTTGGCGCCGGTGCCGAACACCCCCAGGCACACGTCGTGCGCGGCGACCAGGCGCGGCAGTTCGGCCTCGGGCACCCAGGTCCGCCAGGTCACCCGGGGCGCGTTCGGCCCGACCAGGTCCTTCGTGCGCTGGGCCTGGAGGCCGCGGCCGATCATGGTCACGGTGATCGGATAGCCGTCCAGCCGACTGAGCGCGGCGCCGATCACCGGCGCGCCCTGCACCGGCGAGTACAGCCCGACCGAGATCACCCGCAGGTCCTCGCCCGGCCGGAAGTCCGACTCGAGGTCGGCCGCGCGTTCGCCCGCCCGCTCGGCCGGCGTGTCGACGAGCGGACCCTCGGGCGCGGGTACCCGCCGATCCGCCGCCCGCCCCGCGTCGAACCACATCGGCGCGGCCCCGATCGGCACCACCACGGCCCGATCCCGTTGCGGCGGCGCGAGCACGCGGCGGTGCTCCTCGGTGTCCACCAGGATCAGTCGCGCCGCGGCGATCGCCGCCTGCTCGATCCGGTCCACCTTGCGCAGCTCGGCCTGGGCGGCGTGGCCCAGCCGATCGGCCACGTCGTCCACGCTCTCCAGGTGGTCCAGCACCAGCGGCACCCCTGGGAACAACCGCCGCGCGATCTGGATGTCGAGCCGACCCTGATAGCCGACGATCACCACGTCGGGCCGCGGCGCGCGCCGCGCCTTGGCCACCAACTCCGCGATGCACCGCGCGTGCCGTATTCGCTGGCGGGGGATCCCGGGATGCGTCGACGGCGGCGGGACCATCGGGCCCGCGTCCATGTGACCGAGCGGAACGTTGCAGGTCACCACCTCGATGCCGTGCCGCCGCAAGCCCTCGATGAGGATTCCCACCCGGGGGTGGACGGTCGTGTCATAGGTGCCGAACGCCATCACCCGCATAGCTGAAGTCTGCTCTGCGCACATCGGCACAAAACCGGGAAGGTACCGTGGCGGTCCGAACCCGGACCCCGAGGAGAGCCCGTTGCACCCCAGTGCCCACCGGCGCGTGTGGCGACCCGGGTTCGCCCTCGATCTCCGGCTCACCCTCGGCCAACTGCGCCGGGGACACAGTGATCCGACGTACCACGCGGGCACCGACGGCTCGGTGTGGCGTACCTCGCGCACCCCCGAAGGGCCGTGCACGCTGCGCGTGATCGATCGACCCGCGACCGGTGAGATCGAGGCGAGCGCGTGGGGGCCGGGCGCGCGGTGGCAGCTGCACGCGCTGCCGGCGCTGCTCGGCGCCGACGACGACCCGGCCGCGCTCGTCGCCCGCCACCCGATCGTGCGGGACGCGCAACGCCGGTACACCGGCCTGCGGATGCCGCGCAGCGCGCTGGTCCTGGCCGCCCTGGTGCCGTCGATCCTGGAGCAGAAGGTCACCACGATCGAGGCGCGCCGGGCCTTTCGGCTGCTGCTGGGCAAGTACGGCGAGGCCCCGCCCGGCCCGGCGCCGGCGGGCCTGCGGGTGATCCCCGACGCGCGCACCTGGGCGCTGATCCCGTCCTGGGACTGGGCCCGCGCCGGGGTGGACGGGCGCCGCTCGCGGACCGTGATCGAGGCGACCCGGGTGGCGAGCCGCCTGGAGGCGACCACCGAGGTGTCGCACCCCGAGGCGGCCCGGCTGCTGCGCCTGGTGCCCGGGATCGGGGTGTGGACCGCGGCCGAGACCATGCAGCGCTCGCACGGCGACCCCGACGCGCTGTCCGTGGGCGACCTGCACCTGCCCAAGACCATCGGCTTCGCGCTCGCCGGGCACGCCGTGGACGACGCCGGAATGCTCGAACTCCTGGCCTGCTACGGGGGAAACCGGCACCGGGCCGCGCTGCTGATCCGCATGTCGGGGGTCAAGGTCCCGCGCCGGGCGCCCCGCTACGCCCCGCGCCCGCACTTCACCGGCAGGACCCTGTGACCGGTCGTCCCCCGGTGGGCGCCACGTTTGTCCCCCGAAGCCTCGGGCAGCCGTTCGGGTGAAGGACCCGGCTGCGCAGCACGGCAGCTCGGAACCGACACCGAGAACGAGGAGGAAGTGCTCGTGACGACCGTCCAGCACTCGATCGACGTGGACGTGCCGGTCCGCACCGCCTACAACCAGTGGACCCAGTTCCGGGAGTTCCCGCGGTTCATGAACGGGGTCGAACGGATCGACCAGATCAACGCCACACACACCCACTGGGTGACCAGAATCGCCGGAGTGACCCGGGAGTTCGACGCCGAGATCACCGAACAGCGGCCCGACGAGCGGGTCGCGTGGAAGACCGTGGACGGCCCGCATCAGGCGGGTGTGGTCACCTTCCATCGGCTCGACGACGTGCACACCCGGGTGATGTTCCAGATGGAGTTCGACCCGGACGGCCTGGTGGAGACGGTCGGCGACA
This sequence comes from Embleya hyalina, assembly GCF_003967355.1. Classification (GTDB taxonomy): domain Bacteria; phylum Actinomycetota; class Actinomycetes; order Streptomycetales; family Streptomycetaceae; genus Embleya; species Embleya hyalina. Next base: position 40,694 of record NZ_BIFH01000063.1, read on the forward strand.
AGCTCGGCTTCGTCCGCGGCCGGACCAAGGGCGACCTGGAGCATTTCAAGACGTTCGTGGAGGAGCGGGGCCGGGAGACCGGCGGTTGGCGCGGTGAGGTCGAGCCGCCCGGCGGCCACGGGTCCGCCGATCTGCCGCAGACGCCGCCTCCGCCCTACCCCGGCCCCGGTATGCGGCCCACTCCTGGGCGGACCGGAGCCCCGGGCGGCGGGCACATCCCGCCGCCGCGCCCGCAGGCTCCGCCGACCGTCGGCGGCGGCGGGACGCAGGGTTACTGACCAGGCGTGAAGCCCCCGGACATCGGCCGGACGCCGCCGTCGACCCGACGTCGGCGGCGGTGTGGGCCCGCCGATTCCGGGCCGGCAGCGCCGAGCGGTGACGAACCGCGGTGAACCGCGGCGAAAGGGTGGGCCCGTCGCGAGCCCACCCCTTCGCCATGTCCGGGTGTCCGGGTGTCCCGGTTCCGTCGCCTTCGCCGTCGTCGTCCTCCGGCGCCGCGCTCAGCGCACCACGATCACGTCGTCCGCCGCGCGGGCCGGACGCTCCCGGGGCGGCTCGGCCGGCCGGCCCACCGCGACGGCGCCCATCGGGTCCCAGTCGGCGGGCAGCGCGAGCGTGGCGCGCACCACGTCCGGACAGAACATCGTCGACGACACCCACGCGGACCCCAGGCCCTCCGCGGTCAGCGCGATCAGCAGATTCTGTACGGCGGCGCCCGCCGCGACGGTGAACATCTCCCGCTCGGCGCGCGAGCGCACCGGGTCGGGGTAGGCGTGCGCGCCGTCGGTGACCAGGCACGGCACCACCAGGTACGGCGCGTTGCGCAACACGTCGCCGCGCCCCACGCGCCGGGCGATCCGCTCCTCGTCCAGCCCGTCCGCGCGCAGATCCGCCACCCACCGGGAGCGCATCGCGTCGAGCAGGGCGGTCCGGGCCGGCGCGGTCTCCAGGAGGACGAAGCGCCACGGCACGGTGTGATGCGGCGCGGGCGCGGTGATCGCGGCGGCCACCGCGCGGCGCACCGCCTCCGGATCCACCGGCTCGTCGGTGAACGCGCGCACCGTACGCCGGGCGGTGATCGCGGTACGGGCCCCCTCGGCGACCGCCTCGGCGGTACCGAGTCGGAACATGTCGTTCTCGGCGTCGCGCACCAGCGGCCGCACTCCGGCCCCGTCGGCCTCGGTGACCAGGTGTGCGAGGCCGCGCACCACCGCCACCGGGACGGCGCCGGCCTTGCCCTTGACCAGTTCGGCGGCGGCGGCGAGTTCGTCGACCACGGCGGTGATCGTCACCGCCAACTCGTTGCCGTGCGTGTCGATCCGGCCCCGGTGGTCGTCGACCGCGGCCAGTCCGGCGACGCCGATCGCGACGTCGGTGACCCCGTTGCGCCACGGCCGGCCGAAGGTGTCCGACACCACGACGCCCACCCGCACGCCGGACCGCTCGGCCAGCGCCGCCCGCAACCGCCGGGCGGAGGCGTCCGAATCCTCGGGCAGCAGCAACAGCGTGCCCGACTCGGTGTTGGAGGCGTCCACACCGGCGGCGGCCATCACGAAGCCGTGCCGGGTCTGCACGATCCGGGTCGACCCCCTGCGGGCGACCAGGCGGACCGCCTCGGCGTCGATCACCTTCTCCCGATCGACCCCGCGCAGCAGCCGCCCCTCGGCCTTGCTGAGGATCTTCGAGGTGACCACGAGCACGTCGCCGTCGCGCAGCCCGGGGCCGTCCGGGCCGGCCGCCGCGTCCGCGATCAGCGCGGCCAGGTCCGCGCCTTCGCCGATCTCCGGCAGTCCGGACACGCCCAGGATCGAGTAGCCGCTCGGCGGGGCGCCCATCACCGCACCTCGTCCGCGAGCGCGAGCGCGGCCCGGGCCATCTCGGCGGTGGCCTCGACGTCGCTCATCAACAGCGGGATCGCCCGACACGGGATGCCGGCCGCCTCGACGCTCAGCACGGCCGCGGCGTCGATGGTGTCCACGAGCCAGCCGTCGAGCAGACCCGGGCCGTAGTGCTGCGCGACCGCCGCCGCGCTCGTCTCCACGCCGACGGCCTCCAGGACCCGGTCGGCCATGCCGCGCACCGGGGCGCCCCCGATGATCGGCGACAGGCCGATCACCGGCGCCTCGGCGGCCACCAGCGCCTCCCGGATGCCGGGCACGCCCAGGATGGTGCCGACGCTGACCACCGGGTTCGACGGCGGGAACAGGATCAGGTCGGCCTCGGCGATCGCCTCCAGCACGCCGGGCGCGGGCTTGGCGGTCTCGATCCCGACCGGCACGATCGCGTGCGCCGTGGGCGCGGCCCGCAGGCGCACCCAATACTCCTGGAAATGCACCGCCTTGCGGGTGCCGGGTTTGTCCGGATCATCGATCACCACGTGCGTCTCGACACGATCGTCGCTCATCGGGATCAGCCGCACCCCCGGCTGCCACCGCGCGCACAGCGCCTCGGTGACGGCCGACAGCGGATACCCGGCGCCGAGCATCTGGGTCCGCACGATGTGGGTCGCGTAGTCCCGATCGCCGAGCCCGAACCAGGTCGGCTCGACCCCGTAGGCGGCCATCTCCTCGCGAATGCTCCACGACTCGTCCCGACGCCCCCAGCCCTGCTCCTCGTTGATGCCGTCGCCGAGCGTGTACATGACGGTGTCGAGGTCCGGACACACCTTCAGCCCGAACAGGTGGATGTCGTCCCCGGTATTGCCGACGACGGTGATCTCCGCTTCCGGAACGGCCGCCTTGAGCCCCCGAAGAAACCGAGCCCCGCCGATACCGCCGGCCAGTACAACGATGCGCATGAAACCAGTCTCGCAGCACCCGAGCCCGAAGCACGGGGGTGGGCGACGTGGGGGGCGGGGAGATGGGCTCGTAAGCAGGGGGGGCGGGGGTGGGGTGCGGGGTGCGTCGGGGGGTGGGAGTCGGGCGAGTTGGGTGGGGTGGGGGTGTGGGGCGAGTTGGGTGGGGG
>NZ_BIFH01000064.1 GCF_003967355.1 Embleya hyalina
CCGCAACAGACCCGACCCACCCGCGAACGCACGCCCGGCGAACCCGACCCGACCACCCACCCCGCCGGCCGCCGCAGGCCGGTTTTCGCCGAGCAACACACCCACCTCGCCGGAAACCCCAAGCCTCCGAGCCCCGCACGCCGGTGGCGGGCCACCCCGCGACCCGGGCCCGCACCGCACCGGCGCCGCGCTACCCCCATCCCTCCCCATGCCCAACCCCCCGGTGGGCTAAGGCAGTCCGTCTTGAAGATCGTTATTCGGCGTTGGCGTGGGTACGTTCCGCGGCATGAGATTTCTCCACGATCAGGTTCCGCCCCATGACCTCACCTACAGTGATGTCTTCCTCGTTCCGTCGCGGTCCGGTGTGGGTTCGCGGCTCGATGTGGACCTGACCACCTCCGACGGGACCGGGACCACCATCCCCGTGGTGGTGGCCAACATGACCGCTGTGGCCGGGCGGCGGATGGCCGAGACCATTGCCCGGCGTGGTGGGCTCGCGGTGATTCCCCAGGACATCCCGGTCGACGTGGTCGCCGAGGTGACCTCCTGGGTCAAGCAACGTCACCTCGTCTACGACACCCCGATCACGATGTCGCCCACCGACACCGTCGGCGAGGCGATGAACCTGCTTCCCAAGCGGGCGCACGGGGCGGTCGTGGTGACCGAGGGCGGGCGCCCGGTGGGCATCGTGGCCGAGGCGGACTGCCTGGGCGTGGACCGCTTCGCGCAACTCGCGCGGGTGATGTCCACGGAACTGCTCACGCTGCCCGACGGGGTCGACCCGCGCGAGGCGTTCGACCGGCTCCACGAGGGTCGGCACAAGCTCGCGCCGATCGTGGACGCCGACGGCCGACTGGTCGCCGTACTGACCCGGACCGGCGCGCTGCGCTCGACGCTGTACACGCCGGCCGTGGACGCGGCGGGCCGGTTGCGGGTTGCCGCCGCGATCGGGATCACCAACGACGTGGCGCACAAGGCGGCGAGCCTGATCGCGGCGGGCGTGGACACGCTGGTCCTGGACACCGCGCACGGCCACCAGGAGCAGATGCTCAAGGCGCTGCGCGCGGTACGGGCGCTCGACCCGCCCGTACCGATCGTCGCGGGCAACGTGGTCACCGTGGCGGGCGTGCGCGACCTGATCGACGCGGGCGCCGACATCGTCAAGGTCGGCGTCGGTCCCGGCGCCATGTGCACCACCCGGATGATGACCGGCGTCGGCCGCCCGCAGTTCTCCGCCGTCGCCGAATGCGCCGCCGAGGCGGCCCGGTCGGGTCGACACGTGTGGGCCGACGGCGGCGTGCGGTACCCGCGCGACGTCGCCCTCGCGCTGGCCGCCGGCGCCTCGAACGTGATGGTCGGCTCGTGGTTCGCCGCCACCTACGAATCACCCGGGGACGCGTACCGCGACGGCGAGGGCCGGCTGTACAAGGAGAGCTTCGGGATGGCCTCGGCCCGCGCGGTCCGACTGCGCACCGCCACCGAATCCGCCTTCGACCGGGCCCGCAAGGCGCTGTTCGAGGAGGGCATCTCGTCCTCGCGGATGTACCTGGACCCGGTCCGCCCGGGCGTCGAGGACCTGATGGACTCGATCGGCGCGGGCGTGCGCAGCGCCTGCACCTACACGGGCGCCCGCAACCTCGCCGAGTTCCACGAGCGCGCGGTCCTGGGCGTACAGAGCCCGGCGGGCTACGCGGAGGGCAAACCGCTGCCCGAGAGCTGGTGAGCCGTCGGCGGCGCGAACCTCCGCCCCGGGAGCGCGCCGCCGAGACCCCCTCCGTACGAAACGGATTGACGGCCGAGTGACACTCTTGTCATGACGCACGCCACCCGCACCGGTACCTGGACGATCGTTCCCACCCCGGTCGACTCGCCCGAGGCACTCGCGCTGCATCGCGCGTACTACGTCGAGGTCAGCGACCGCTACTACCGGTTGCACGAGGGCCGCGACTCCACCCCCGCCGAGATCGAGGCGGGCCTCGCCGAGACCACGCACGACGATCTCGTGCCGCCCGTCGGGGTGTTCCTGGTCGGCCGGTACGACGACGAGCCGGCCGCCTGCGCCGGAGTGCGACTGCGCGCCGACGGCGCCGCCGAACTCACCCGCGTCTTCGTCCGCGCCGACCTGCGCGGCACCGGCGGCGGCCGGCGCCTGATGGCCGCCGCGGACGACGCCGCGCGGGCGATGGGCGCCGAACGCATCATGCTCGACACCCGGCTGGACCTGATCGAGGCGCGCACCCTGTACACCAGGACCGGCTACGTCGAGGTGCCGGCGCACAACGATTGCCGGTACGCGGAGATCTGGTACGCCAAGGACCTCACCACCGACGGCGCGCCGGAGCCGGCCGACCCGGCCTGAGCACCCGGACGGGCACGACGGCGGAGACGACGAACGGGAGCGGGCATGACCGGCGACCAGGACGACAACTGGTACAACCTCGGGTGGGGGCCGTGGGACGAGAGGCTGGAGCTCCCGCAGGGGCCACCGAGCGAACAGGACCGTGAGCAACAGGAGTTGCCCCGCTCACTGCTGGCGGCGGCCGGCCCCGGGATCGTGCAACGCGCCGTGTTCGACCCGGCGTTGAAGCAGTACGCCAGCGCGATGCGGGCCGGGGAACCGCAGTTCGCCGCGCCCGATGACGCCGAACGCTGGCACACCGCGCGCCGCCGCGCGATCGACCACGTGCTCGCGGCGATCACGGAATCCCGGTGGGCCGAACACCTGGTGCTGCGCGGCAGCATGCTGCTCCGCGCCTGGTACGGCGACGCCGCGCGGGAGCCCGGCGACCTGGACTTCGTCGTGGTCCCGGCCACCTGGGAACTGGGCGAGCCGCGCACGGAGCGGATGTTGGCCGGGATCGGGCGCGGCGCCGAGGCACACGCGCGGGCGGCGGGCGACGTGCGGATCGACGCGGCCGGCGCGGTCGACGACGAGATCTGGACCTACGACCGGGTCCCGGGACGTCGCCTGGTGTTGCCCTGGCGGGCCGACGGCCTGCCGTCCGGGACGGTGCAACTCGACTTCGTCTTCTCCGAGACGCTGCCCTCGCCGGCCGCGTACACCGAGGTCCCCCGCCGCGACGGCACGGGCGTGCACCGGATCCTGGCCGCCACGCGCGAGCAGTCCCTGGCCTGGAAGTTGTTGTGGCTGATCGCCGACGCCTACCCGCAGGGCAAGGACCTGTACGACGCGGTCCTGCTCGCCGAGTCGACACCGCTGCGCGCCGACCTGCTGCACACCACCCTGACCGCGGCGGAACCGCACTGGGCCGGCCGGCGGGTGGGGCGCGGGGCACTGGTCGACCAGGACCCCGACTGGAGCGAATTCGCCAAGGAGTACCCGCACCTCGGCGGCTCGACCGAGGAGTTCATGGAGCGCCTGCTCACCGCGCTGGCCCCGGTCTTCGCCGAGGAGGCGGGCGGCCCGGCCGTCGACGGCTACACCTGGCGACTGCGGTGGCTCGCGCCGCTGCTCCCGGACGGTCGGCGCGAGGCGGCACACGGCGGGATGCCGGCGCTGGCGGGGTGGCTGCGCAGCCGCGCCCTCGGCCTGACCGAGAGCATCGTGGTGATCCGCGAGGTGGTCGGGCCCGAGCGCTGCACACCGGAACGGGCGGCCGCCGCGTATGTGGCGGAACTGCCGTACGGGTCGAGCCAACTCGGCTACTACGAGCGCAATCCGGATGTCGTGCGCAACGCGTTGGAGGCGCTGCGGGAGGAGGTCTGACGGGCCGATCGTCCGGCCGACGTTCCGCCCGGCCGACGTCCCCGACGCCCGACGCCCGACCGCCCGATCGTCGAATCGCCCGATCGTCGAATCGCTCGGATCACCGTTCAGGAAGGACCATCGGTGAGCACCATCGACCCGTCCGTGGTCAAGGCCGTCTTCACGCTGGCGGATGCCGCCATCGTGCCCGTGCTCGTCGACCGGCTCGGGGACGAACTCGGCCCGGCACTACGCTCGTTGCCCAGCGTTCCGGGGCCGTTGGCCGACGCGGTCCGGGCCGGCGGCGACCCGTTGCTGGTCGAGGCCGTCGAGGCCGTCCAGGCGCGCGAGGACCGGGCGGATTCGCCCGTCGCGAGCCTGTTCGTGCTGCCGGGGCCCGCCGACCCGGCCGCCGACGCCGCTGATGCCGCGTCGCACGATCCCGTCGCTCGGGCCGCCCGGACCGACCTCACCGCCGAGGAACTGGACGCGCTCCTCGACCTGGACGACCCGCTCGTGGACGCCCGCCTGTTCGCCGGACCGGTCCTGGATCGCACCGAACGTGCCCGGCTGCTCGCGGGTGTGCGTCGCGACGGAACGGTCGGCCCGGTGCCCACGGCGCTCACCGACCTGCTGTGGGCGGCCGAACTGGGCCGCTGCGCCCGGTGGCTCGCCGCCGGGATGGCCTCGGGCGACGCCGAGGTGGCCCGGATCGTGGTCAACCGCCTGCCGCTGCGCACCGAGGCGGGCCGACTGCGGCTGATCCTCGGCGTGTGGGCGCGGCACGGCCGGGACGAGGTGCGCCGGGTGCTCGCCGAGGCCGACTTCCCGGCCGAGGCGCGGGCCGAGATCGACGAGGCCCTGGGTCGCCACGACGGCCGAACCCTCCTCGACGCACGCCTGGCCGAAGCGGAAGTCCCGGAGCGCATCGTGGAGTTCCTGTGCGGGGGCGACGACTCCGAGCGGCCCGACCGGGTGGACGGGATCCTCGACGACGGCGGCACGATCCCGTGGCCGGAGCTGATCCGGGTGCACCGAAGCGGCTCACTGCCCGCCGCGCTGCCTGCCCGACTGGCCGAACTGCCGGACTGTCCGCATGAGTTGCTGATCGCGCTGCTGGCCGAGGGGCTGCCGCCGTCGGGCCGCGACGACCGCCCGTGGCTGCACACGGCGCTGGTCGCCGGCCGGCTGACGGGCGCCGACGTGCTGGACCACGCGCGCCCGGCGGCGGTGGCGTTGTCGATACTGGCCGGCACCGACGGACGTACGTCGCCGGACCGATGGGCGTCGGGTGCGCCGCGCGCCCGGGCGTATCTGCTGGCCGACCGCCATCTGGGGGCGGACGTGGAGGCGTGGATCGTCGCGCTGCGGCTGTTCCCGGACTTCACCGGCACCATCCCGGAACTCCTGGCCACCGCCGGCGCGGTGACCGGGGATCGGGCGGGGCCGGTTCACTGACCGGCGGCCGGCCCGGATCGCCTCATCGACCGGAGGAGTGCCCGGCGGAGACGGCCGCCGGCTCGCCGTCCGAGTCGTCCCGATCCCGCTCCGCTTCCGCTTCCGTCTCCGCGCCGAGCAGGGTGAGCTGCTCGTGGCCGTCGAGCAGGTCGTGGGCCCGCTCGGCGGCGGGCGTCCAGGACCCCCGGCAGGAGATCGGCGCGTCGCCGGCCCGCACGTGTCCGGGATCGTCGTGCCGCCAGACCGCGTGCGTCTCGGTCACCGCGACCCGACGCCCGCACACTCCGCAGGTGCCTCGTGGGCGGTGTGTGTTCATCCCCCCATGATGTCCGACAGGACGGACACCACCCGGCCCCGGCCCACCCCACCCGGCCGGCCCGCCCGCTCGCCCTGTCGGCCCGGCCGTCGCCGCCCGAGTCGCCGGACGGACGGCGCCGAGGACGACGTGCCGTGGCCCGCGATCCGGTCGGCCACCCGGAACCGCCGAACCGGCTCGCGGTGATCGAGGCGATGGCGGCGGAGCACACGATCGTCGACGAGCACTGCCCGCCCGAACCGCTCCGGCGGTTCGGCGCCGAGCACCGGGTACGGATCGGGCCGGGCACTCCCGAATGCCTCCCCCGGCTCCTCCGGGGCGTGAGCGACGAACACATCGCGATCGCCCCCGGTGTACCGCCCGAACCGGTCCGCGCCGCCTACCACGCCGCCGGCTACCAGCCCACGCGGAACGTCTGCCCCGTCTGGGCGCCTTCGATCGAGCGTCGGTAGGCGAGTGCGGCGGTGGCCACGTCGACCGGGGGAAAACCGGGGAAGACCGCGTCGTAGGCCTCGGCGGATTCGGTGAACACCGTCGGGCTGACCGAGTTGATCCGCAACCCGCGCGGGAGTTCGACGGCCGCACCCCGGACGAACGCGTCGATGCCGCCGTTGGCCATCGAGGACATCGATCCGGTGCGGACCGGCTCGCCCGCCAGGATGCCGGTGATCAGCGTGAACGAGCCGTTGTCCGCGACCGCGTCGAGGCCGCGACGGACCAGTTCGACCTGTCCGAGCAGCTTGTTCAGCGCCGCGCTCTCGACGTCCTCGCGCGAGAGGTCCCCGACCTCCTTGAACGGGACACTGCCCGCGGTACAGGCGACCGCGTCGACGCGGCCGACCTGTTCGTACATCGCCGCGATCGACGCCGGGTCGACGATGTCCACCTTCACGTCGGTCGGCCCCGTCCGCGACGCGGTGACCACGTCGTGTCGAGTGGCGAGCAATGTGGTGACCGCGGCACCCAGGGTGCCGGTGGCACCGACCACGAGGACCTTCACGACGACCTCCGACGCGGGATACGAACACGAACACCGCCGATCCTCGCCGGTTCGTCGGGGATCGGCAAACGACCGACGCGACCGGCCCGGGTGTCCGGGGGTTCAGGGACGGGTGCCGGCCGCGACGAACATCGGGACGGCCACGAACGATCGGTCCGCGTTCGCGCGTTCGCGTTGGTCGGCGATCCAGGCGCGGCACCCGTCGGCGGTGATCGTGCCGTTCGCCCGGGCCGATTCGGCCAGACCGACGAGCAGTGGGAGCAGGGATCCGTCCACCACCACCCACGTGTCCACCTCGACCCGGACGTCCCGGAACCCCGCGTCCAGCAGCAGTGCCCGGTAGCGGCGGGCGGTACGGGGGCCGGGAACGCGGTCGGCGCGGGCGTGTACCAGGGTGCGGGTGAGCGCCGGGTCGGCGGCGTCGACGAGGATGGTGTCCCAGTCCTGCCCGGTCAGCACGATCCGCCCGCCCGGTCGCAGCACCCGCCGGGCCTGGGCCACCACGGCCGCCGGGTCGGCCGATTCGTGCAGGACCTTGTCCGCGCGATAGCCGCCGAACGAGGCGTCGGCGAAGGGCGGCGCGTGGGCGTCTCCGCGCCGGAACTCGCCGGTGGGGTGGCGTAGTTCGGCCGCCGCGAGCATCCGGGGATCGAGGTCCAGGCCGACCGCCCGTACCCCGCGCGCGGCCAGTTCGGCGACCGCGAGCCCGGCGCCGCAGCCGACGTCCAGGACCGGCCCGAACGGGGCGTCCCCGTCCTCGCCCCCGGCGCCGCCGGCCTCGGCTTCGGCTTCGGCGAGCAGCGCGTAGGTACGGGCGCGCAGTCGTACCGCGTCGGGCCGCGCGTCCACGGCGTCGAGGCGGGCGAGGAGGGTGTGGTCGGGTTCGGCGGTCGGCACGTCGGGGCGGGCGTCGGGGCCGGTTCGGTTCGTACTGGTCATGCCGACCACCGTGCGACTTAATGACGACATGAAGTCAACCCCCGATCCCGGACCGACCCTCGCCATCGGCGACACGGCCGCCCGCTTCGGACTCGCCGCACACGTACTGCGCCACTGGGAACACGTCGGCCTGCTTCGCCCGGACCGCGACGGAGCCGGTCGCCGCCGCTACGGCGAGGCGGACGCCGACCGGATCGCGATCATCCTGCGCGCCAAGGAGGCCGGCCTGCCCCTGGACGACATCGCGGCCCTGCTCGCCGACGCCGACCCGCACGCCCGCCGGGCCACCCTGCGCCGCCGGCAGGCCGCCCTCGAGGCCGAACTCGCCCGCACCCGCACCGCGCTCGACCTGGTCACGTGCGCGCTGTCCTGCACCCACGACGACCCGACGCACTGCCCGCACTTCCGGGACGCCCTCACCGGCGCCCACCCGAGCGCGGCCCGGGCCGCAGCTCACGAGACATCGCTCAGATGTTGAACCCCCCGTCCACTTCGATGGCGGTGCCGGTGATGTAGTCGCCGCCCGGACCGGCCAGGTGCACGACGGTGCGGGCTATCTCGTCGGTGGACGCGAAGCGCCCGAGCGCGGTGTGGCTCCGCACGCCCTCGGCGTTCGGGCCGTCGGCGGGGTTGAGGTCGGTGTCGGTCGGGCCGGGCTGGATCACGTTGACGGTGATCCCGCGCGGACCCAGCTCCCGGGCCAGGCCCTTGGTCATGCCGACCACGGCGGACTTGCTCAGCGTGTACAGGGTGAAACCGGGGAAGGGGAGGCGCCCGGCCACGTTGCTGCCGATGGTGATGATCCGGCCGCCGTCGACCATGTGCCCGGCCGCCGCACGCGAAGCCAGGTACGGGGCACTCACGTTGGCCGCGAGCGTCTCGTTCAGCTCGGCCGCGCCCAACTCCTCGATCGGGCCGAGCCGGAACACCGCCGCGTTGTTCAGCAGGATGTCCAACCGGCCGAACGTGGCGACCGTCTCGTCCACGGCCGCGACCACCGCGTCCGTGTCCACGCCGTCCGCGCGGATCGCCAGCGCCCGCCGCCCCAGCGCCTTCACCTGCTCCACCACACCGGCCGCCGCGTCGACGTCGGACCGGTAGGTGAACGCCACGTCGGCTCCGTGCGCGGCCAACGCCCGCACCGACGCGGCGCCGATGCCTCGGCTGCCGCCGGTGACCAACGCGATTTTTCCTTGGATCTCGTTCATGTCCCCAAGCCTGGCCGACCCCCATCCGCGGAGCCGGCGGAAAATCGCCCTGGCATTCCGCCCGCTCCGACGGCGCCCCCCGCGGGCCCGGCCCGGCACCCGCCGTCACCGACGCCCTCACCGGACGGCCGGTTCCTCCCACAGTTCGTCGGGGATGGGCTCGGCGGCGAGGGTGACGGTGTCCGTGATCTGGGCCGCGTCCCGGGCGCCGACCACGATGGTGGCCACCGCCGGGTGGGCCGCGACGAAGCGGAGGGCCGCGGCGCGCAGCGGTACGTCGTACGCCTCGCAGATGTCGCGGAGTCGCAACGCCCGCGCCAGCAGCCGGTCGTCGGCGGGCGCGTAGTCGTAGGTGGCGCCCGGGCGCGGGTCGGCGAGGAGGCCGCTGTTGTAGACGCCGGCGCCCAGGACGGAGACACCTCGGCGGGCGCACAGGTCGAGCAGGTCGGCGCCGCTGCGGTCGAGGAGGGTGTAGCGGCCGGCGAGCATGACGCAGTCGAGGTCGGTCTCGGCGACGAACCGGGCGGGCATCGCGCTTTGGTTCATGCCGACGCCGATCGCGCCGATCACGCCCTGGGCGCGCAGTTCGGCGAGGGCGGGATACGCCGCGCCGACGGCCTCGGCCCAGTGCTCGTCCGGATCGTGGATCAGCACGATGTCGATCCGGTCCAGCCCGAGCCGGTTCAGGCTCGCGTCGAGACTGCGCCGCACACCGTCGGCCGAGTAGTCGCGCACCCGACGCCGGGCCGGCGTGTCGACGAACCCCTCCCCGGAGGTGGGCGCGTCGGGGTCGTCCACGAGGAGCCGACCGACCTTGGTCGAAACGGTGAACTCACCACGCGGCCGCCCACGCAACGCGTCCCCGAGTCGGGATTCGGACAACCCGACGCCGTAGTGCGGCGCGGTATCGAAGTACCGAATCCCGGCCCGCCAGGCGGCGTCCACGATCGCGCCGGCCGTCTCGTCGTCGATCGGCGACCCGAGATTCCCCAACGGCGCCGCCCCGAGCCCCACTTCACTCACCAACACATCGGTCCCACCGACCACACGCCACTTCACGACCATCACCTCCGACTCCAAACCCACCCGCGACGACCCGACCCGTCGGCCGCCCCGCTCCGTCCCCGAAGCGAGCCGACCATGCCCGCGATCCGGTGTTCGAGGACAGGGCCGGCCGCGGGCCCGTGCGGGGAACGCCGCTCCGTTCCGACGGCGAGCCGACAGCCCGTCCGGCGTCCGAGGACAACCCCCGACCGCGGGCCGATCTCACGACGGCCGCAACCGCAAACCCTGCATCCCGCCGTCCACCGCCACCGCCGCTCCGGTGGTCGCGGAGGCGAGTGGGCTGGCCAGCGTGCAGATCGCGTAGGCGACCTCCTCCGCGCTGACCAACCGCCCCAGCGGCTGTCGAGCGTTGAGCGCCGCCCGCTCCCCGTCGGGGTCGGTCGCGGCGGACAACAACCGCCCCACCCACGGCGTGTCGGCCGTACCGGGATTGACGCAGTTGACCCGAATCCCCTCGCGCACGTGGTCGGCCGCCATCGCCAGCGTCAGCGCCTGGACCGCGCCCTTGGACGCCGAGTAGAGCGCCCGCTGCGGCAACCCCGCCGTCGCCGCGATCGAGCACGTGTTGACGATCGCCGCGTGCGCGGAAGCCCGCAGGTATGGCAGGCACGCGCGCGTGACCCGAACCAGGCCGAGCACGTTGACGTCCAGGACCCGGTGCCATTCCGCGTCGTCGTTGTCCGCGACGGTCCCGGCGGCGCCGATGCCGGCGTTGTTGACCAGGATGTCCAGCCCGCCGAGTTCCACGCCGACGGCCTCGACGGCCCGGACCACCGACGCGTCGTCGGTGACGTCGGCGGTGTGGCCCGCGAGTTCGCCCGGCAGGCCGCCGAGGTCGCGATCCAGGACGGCGACGGCGGCCCCGCGCGCGGCGAGCAGGCGCGCGGTGGCCAGGCCGATGCCGGACGCGCCGCCCGTGACCAGCGCCCGCAGGCCGGCGAATTCCTGATGGGTGCTCACGAGGCGGCTCCGACATGGGTTTCGGCGAGTTCGGCGGCCCGGTCGGCGATCCAGAACAGGCCGTCCGGGTAGCGGTAGGTGTCGATCGACGCGGGGTGCATCGTCGCGGAGAAGCCGGGCGCGGTGGGCGCGCGGTAGGCCCCGCGCTCGATCACCACCGGATCGACGAAGTGCTCGTGCAGGTGGTCGACGTACTCGATGACCCGGTCCTGGACCGTGCCGCTGACCGCGACGTAGTCGAACATCGAAAGGTGCCGGACCAGTTCGCACAGCCCCACCCCGCCCGCGTGCGGGCAGACCGGCACGCCGAACCTGGCGGCCAGCAGCAGGATGGCGATGTTCTCGTTGACCCCGCCGACCCGACACGCGTCGAGTTGCAGGAAGTCGATCGCCCCGGCCTGGAGCAACTGCTTGAACACGATCCGGTTCTGCACGTGTTCCCCGGTGGCGACCTTGACCGGGGCGATCGCGGCGCGGATCGCGGCGTGGCCGAGGACTTCGTCGGGACTGGTGGGTTCCTCGATCCAGTGCGGGTCGAACTCGGCGAGCCGGCTCATCCACGTGATCGCCTCCGCCACCTCCCAGCGCTGGTTGGCGTCCACCGCGATGCGGATGTCCGGCCCGACCGCCGCACGCGCGATCCGCAACCGACGGACGTCGTCCTCGACATCCGCGCCGACCTTCAGCTTGATCTGACCGAAGCCGTCGGCCACCGCCTCGCGGCACAGCCGGGCGAGCTTGGCATCGTCGTAGCCCAGCCAGCCGGGCGACGTGGTGTAGGCGGGGTAGCCCCGCGCCCGCAATGTCTCGACCCGCTCGGCTCGTCCGGGCACGGCCCGGTGCAGGATCTCCAGCGCCTCTTCGCGGGTGAGCGCGTCGCCGAGGTAGCGGAAGTCGACCAGGTCGACGATCTCTTCCGGGCTCATCTCGGCGAGCAGCCGCCACAGCGGTTGCCCGGCGCGCTTGGCCTTGAGATCCCAGGCGGCGTTGACCACGGCCGAGATGGCCATGTGCATGACGCCCTTCTCCGGCCCGAGCCACCGCAGTTGGCTGTCGCCGATCAGGGCGCGCGAGAACTCGCCCAGATCGTCGAGGAGTTCGGCGAGCGGTCGACCGACCACATAGGGGCGCAGCGTCTCGATCGCGGCGACCTGCACATCGTTGCCACGCCCGATGGTGAACGCGAACCCGTGGCCCTCGTGCCCGTCGCCGGCGTCGGTACGCAGGATCACGTACGCGGCCGAGTAGTCCGGGTCGGGGTTCATCGCATCGGAGCCGTCCAGTTCCCGCGAGGTGGGAAAGCGGATGTCCGCGGTGACGAGTTCGGTGACTCGGGGGACGGCGCCGGCGACCCGCCGGGGCGGATCATCGGAGTGGTGCGGGATCACGTGCGACTCCTCGGTTCTCGACCGTGCGACCCGATCGCCGAACGCGGGAACGGGAATGCGCCCGAGCGGGGTGAAGGACGATCAGACATCCGATGTATACCCCGTTTCCGATCGCTCGTCTACGAGTCATCGGAGGACTGGCCGAGAAATGCCGTGTTTATGCTGCAATTATCCTTGAGGATGCCTGATACATCGGGTCAATGATGCTCACTGGGAGGGTAAGGGCGCCGATCGCTCCGCATGCACCCGCCACTTCCCGCATCGACGGCGGTCGACGCCGGTCGACGCCGGTCGGCCTCGGGTCGACGCCCGCGTCGGGCACGGGCCCGACGGCGGCTCCGGCGCGAATCCGGCGCGGCCCGAATCCCCGGGCACCTCACCCCGCCGCTTCGCCGACCACCCGCCCCGCGGGCCGCCCGCGCCCACACCCCTCGGACTCAGGCCATCCGCCGCAGCCACTGCTCGACCCCGCTCGTGTGCACCGTCGACCACGCGTGTGCCGCCGCCGCGTCGTGGTTCTCCAGAGCGTCCACGATGGAGTGGTGCTCGCGGATCGTGCGCAGCCACGAGTCGTCCTCGGTCAGCCCGCGCCAGATCCGGGCGCGCGTGGTCGGGCTCGACAACGTCTCGAGGAGCGAACACAACACCTCGTTGCCGCTGAACACGGCGATTTCGTGATGGAAGCGCAGATCCTGCTCGATCAGCGCCTCGTGCCCCGCGTCCGGACTCGGTGCGTCCGCGAGTGCCCGCAGCTTGGCGATGCCCTCCGCGTCGATCCGCTCGGCGGCCAGCGCGGTCGCCGCGGGCTCCAGGATCCGGCGTACCTGGAGGAAGTCGAGCACGCTCTTGTCGTGGTGGAAGTCGACCACGAAGGAGATCGCGCCGAGCAGCAGATTGGGCTCCAGGCTCGTCACGTAGGTGCCGTCGCCCTGGCGCACGTCGAGGATCTGGATCAGCGACAGCGCCTTGACCGCCTCGCGCAGCGAATTCCGGGACAAGCCGAGCTTCGCCGCCAGGTCGGCCTCCTTGGGCAGCTTCTCGCCCGGCTGAAGCTCCCCGGAGACGATCATGCCCTTGATCTTGTCGATGGCTTCGTCTGTGACCGCCACGCCGATGACCCTTCCAGAGCTCCGATGACTCCCCAGTATGGCGGGTCGGCCCGTACATGGACAGGGCCGCCCGCCGGCCCGCGCGGGACCGGGACGGGGGAGGGTCGGATCGGGTCGGGCACGGGGCCGATCCGCGCCGGGACGGTGCGGCCGCGTCGCGAACGGCTCGCTCTCCGGAGCCGCCAAAGATCGGTGGACTTTCGCTCCGGGATCGCTCAATCGTGCCCTTCGCCGAGCGTCGCGGTCCAGGCAATGGTCGCGGCCGGCCTCGGGGTCACCACGCTGCCCGGCCCGGCCCTGGCCGCGCAGCGCGACGCGGCGGTGCGGGGACGGTGCGGACGGCGGGTGATCGGCGATCGGAGGGGTGCGGCCCGGCCGCCGGGTGGGGTTCCGGGGGCCGGGCCGCTCGCGTGTGCGTGGTTCAGGTGGTCGAGGCGTTGTTGGTTCGGTGGTTGGTTTCGGCATCGGAGTCGGCACCGGCGGCCGAGGCCGACGAGGCGGTGTCGGGGTCCGCCGTCGTGTTCGATTCCGTGGTTCCGGCCGCGGTTTCGGGCGCGGCCCCAACCGTCGCCGGATCCGGTGACGGCTCGGGAGCGGGGCCGGCGTCGGCCTCCGTGCGTGGCCCCGGGACGGTCGGGTCGGGCTGCGCCCGCCGGGCACGGAATTCGAGGTACCCGGCCAAGCCGAGCAGTGCCAGGCCGAGGAGCAGCGCGACCAGCGGACCCACGACGCCGAGCAGCCACAGGGCCTGGGCGCCGTCGGCGGCGGTTTCGGCCAACTCCGCGCGCGAGGCCGGCGTGGTGGTCATCTTGAGTTGCACCACCGGGAAGACCTCGGTCGGGGTGCCGTTCGCGGTCACGGCGGTCGCGGTGACCGACTGGGTGGATTCGAGGTCCACGGTGGTGCCCGTCTCGCTGTCGACCCAGCCGGTGAGGTCGGTGGTCGCGGTGTACGCGAGGGGCGTGGGATCGGCCCCGCCGGTCAGGTCGACGGGCCGATTCGGGAACGCGACGCCGGCCAGGCCCTGCACGGCGGCCTTGGGCATCGCGGGCGGCAGCGAGCGCAGCGTGTCCGGATCGGCGAGCGGACCGCTCGTGCGGATCGAGAACACGTACGTTTCGCGGCCGGCGCGTTGTTCGGTGCGCATGTACGTGGCCGGGACGGTGGTCTGGGTCGGCGAGTCCCAGAACGGATAGTTCTTCTTCTTCGGCTCCAACGGGAAGCCCGCGGTCAGACCCTTGTGCGGATTGGCGCGGACACCCTTGGGAACGGACCGCTCCAGCAGCGTCCTGCGGTCCACCGCCCAGCGGTTGTCCACATCGGTCAGGGTCTGCTTCTGCGGACCGGACACCACGGTCCGGTCGCTCAGCACGATCGTCGAACCGGAGGTGTGCACGGCGTGCACGTGCCGGTCCACCTTCACCGGCAGGTCCCGCACGATGGCTCCGGGGAGATTGCCCGCCTGCAACGCCCGGGCATCCAACATGGTCATGCCGCCGGCGAAGTGCATCGTGAAGTCGGCGTCGTCGGGCACCTGGTGCACGGCGGGCAGCACGGCGAACCGGGTCACCGCGCTCGCCGTCACCAGCAATGTGGCGGCGGCACCGAGATACCAGGACGTCTTTCTCATCAGACCAGCCTCCGCAGGTCGCCGGATGGCCCCGGGAGGGCCGGATGTCCCCCCGTCGCGTCGGCACACGCGACCTGTTGGCCCGTACCTCACCAGGATTCACAACGGATTGCGCCAGATACCATGATTCCCACCTCAGTACGGTTGGTTCGTGGTATATCGGGCGTACGAGCTGTAGCGCCTCACTTGAACCAACGTGCTTCGAGCCGGTGTTCGGCCGGGTCGGACGTCGCCCCGAAAGCGGGTGCGCAACCGTCCTCGTTGCCGGTGCCGTTGCAAGCATCGTTGCAAGTGTCGTTTCGGATGCCGTTGCAGGTGTCGCTGCAGTCCTCCGAACATGCCTTCATGCAGCCTCTGTTGCAGCTCGCCATGCAAGTCCCAGGTCGGAGGCCCTTTTTAATGCCCCGTCGGAAACATGAACAGCTCTTTGTCGTCCAACGGGTCACCGTGTGCAAAAGTGGACGAAAGGGTGAGATGTGCAAGTCGACCGAGCCCCGCAGAGGTGGTGCGATCATGCTCGTGGTCTACGAACTGTGCGCCGAATACGCCGAATCGGTCGGAGGTGGCGGGGACGCCGGGGACGGCTCCGCCACTCGGCCCGCCCCGATCAAGCTCTGGCACATGATCCGCAACGCCGGTACCGACGCCCTGTGCGGCCGCGCCCTCCTGCCGCACGCCGAAACCAGGTCGGATCTCGAATGGGGCAGCATCCACCCCGTCTGTCACACGTGCGGCGCCCTCTACCTCCGCCAGGTGCCCTGACGGCACTGGATACCGGTCGGGAGCCGGCGCGGCTCCGGGGATCCGGGGTTCGGGGTCCGGGGTCCGGGTTCAGGGTCCGGAGGTTAATACGCCCTCACCCTATGGGAATTCGCGTACGGCCTGAAGGCGCATCGATCGCTGTACGGTTCCGCGACAACGAGCCGCCGGGGACGGGCGCGGCGTCGGGTGTTCGTACATGTCGGATCGATCGAGCCGCCGGGGGAGTCCGGCGGTTTCGGCGGCGTGCGCGTTTCCGGGGCGCGTTGTGGCGTTGTGGCCGAATGGCGCGACGGGGTGGACACGAACAACAGGGGTGCATGTGGCGAATGCCGATGTGGTGGCTCGCGCGCGAGTCGCGCTGTTCGACGTCGAGCGGTTGTCGGCGGAGCGATTGGTCGGGATCTACCGGGTGTTGGGAGAGGTCGACGGGCCGCGGCACTACGCGCGACGGTTGGCCGTGGCATTGCACACGACCGGGCACGTCTTCGCCCGGCACGGGGCCGACATGGGTCTCACCCTCGGGCGGTTGACCGAGGCGATCGAGTTGTGCCGAAGGCTGGACCCGGCCGAACACCGGGACCGGGACGCGGTGTTGCGGGGGATGCAGACCACGCACCAATGGGCGCTGTACCGCTACGGGCGGCGCGGAGAGGCGCTTGCCGTCCGACGTGAGCTTGTCGCGCTCGCCCGGGCCGGAGGGGGTGAGCGCCGGGTCCTGGCCGAGGCGATGCTGGGACTCGCCGTCGGTCTGGTCGAGGACGGACGGGACGACGAGGCCGAGTCGTTGTTCGCCGAGGCGGTCGCGGTCACCGCCGGGCTGCGGCGGGACCATCGGTTGACGGCCGACCGGCACTGGTACGTCACCGCCCACGCGGGCCACCTCGCCACGCGGGGCCGCTTCGCCGAGGCGGCCGAGGTGTACGCCCCACTGCTCGGCGGCGTCGGCGACGGTGGCGATGGCGGCCTCGCCGTCGCCGTCGACGCCATGCCGGACGACCGTCGGGTGCCGATCCTGCTCTACGGCGCCCACCTACTGGCCGCCGCGCAACGGCGGGTGGAGGGGCGGGCGGTGTTCGCGCGTGCCGTCGAGACGTATCGCCGAGGCGTCGATCCGGGCCCGGTCCACGCTCCGGTTCGTGGCCGGTTCCGCGGTTCGGTGCACAGCCTGAGCCACGATCGACTCGCCCACCACCTGGCCGTCTTCGGCGCCGCCGACGAGCCGGCGGACGTCGCGCACGCCACGACTCGCGACCACTGGTCGCCGACGCGCCTGGACCGGTACGTCCGAGCCGAAACCGCGCTTCGGGGCGCGCTCGACGGCCCGACCGCCGGCGCCGCGGAACGCCTCGTGCTCGAACGTCGGCTCAACGTCCGGGCCGCGTTCGCGTGGATGCCGCGTGCCGCCGTGATCGATCGGCTGTTGCCGGCCTTCGCCAAGGCCGTCGACCACGCGCGGGCGTTCGCCGTCGCCGATCCCGACGCCGGCGCGCCGTTGCTCGTCCGTGCCCTCACCGACCATGCCCTGCTTCTGGCCGGCGTGGGTCGCGCGGCCGAGGGCGTCGCGGACTTGGAGGAGGCGGGCGCCGTGTACGGGTGACGGCGCAGGGTCTTCGCCGGGTTCGGCCCGGGAGCCGACTGGCTCCCGGGCCGGGCCCGTCCCTACCGGACGGCCAGACCCTCGATTTCGATCAGCATGTCCGGGTCGGAGAGGGCGGTGACGCCGACCAGGGTCGTGGCCGGGCGGCAGTTCTCTCGTTCCAGACGGGCGGTGATCACGTCGAAGTGGCTGGTGACGGCGGCGACGTCGAGCGCGAAGTAGCGCAGTCGCACGACGTCGGTGAAGGTGAAACCGGCCTCGCCCAGGGTTTCGGCGATTCGGTCGAAGGTGGTCTCGATCTGGCCGCGCAGATCCCGTACATGCACGATCGCACCGTCGGGTCCACGGGATTCGTGACCGGCCAACACCAGCCACCGATCCGGGCGGTCCACCGAGACGGCCCGGTTGTAGCCGAGTCGATCGCCGAACATTCGAGGTCCGATGTCCTGCCGGTGCATCGCATCATCCTTCGCCCGTGCGCTTGAGAGTTGGCAAAATCCGGCAAAATGGTGCAAGTTGCCCCATGGACTCTAACCAACTTCCATGCTCACCCCCACCGAACACGCCGGCCCGTCCGAGATACCCACATCGGCACCGTGTCGGATGGGTGGGTGCGTCGTTGGTTCGGGTGTGGGTCGTCGGGATGGGCTGACGGATGGTCAGTGGGCGCTGGTGGAGCCCCTGCTGCCGGAACGGGCGCGGCGGCGGGGCGGGCGGTGGCTCGATCGGCGGGCCGTGATCGACGCGGTGGCCTGGAAACACGAGCGTCGGTGCGCGTGGTGGGAATTGCCGGACCGGTTCGGGCCGTGGCGGACCGTTTATCACCGGTACACCGTGTGGGGAAACGACGGCACCTGGCGTCGCATCCTGGCTCGGCTGCAACACTGTCCCGACCCGGACGGCAACCTGGACTGGCTGGTCGAGGTCGACGCGGCGCTCAGCGCCCGGGCGGCCGGGGCGGGTGTCGAGCGGGGGGACGAGTCGGCGGCGTCGTGATCCCCGCCGGAGCCACGCCCCGCGATGCGGCCTCCGGCCGATGTGCGTCTGCTCTGTCACGATGTTGACATGCGTGTGTCCATAGGTGACATCCGGCTCTATTTCGATATCGATGGGCCGAAAGTCGTTCCGTACGGCCCGATCATGGTCGAGCGGCCGACCCTGGTGCTGCTGCACGGTGGTCCCGGCGCCGACCACTCGACGTTCAAGCCCGCGATGTACGCCGCCGCGCGGTTCGCCCAGGTCGTCTACCTCGACCAGCGGGGCAGCGGGCGGTCCGAGCGGGGTGACCCCGCGCTGTGGACCTGGGAACGCTGGGCCGACGACGTGGTCGCGTTCTGTGACGTCGTGGACATTCCCGCGCCGATCCTGGTGGGCACCGCGAGTGGCGGACGGGTCGCGCTCACCGCGGCCATCCGGCATCCGGGGCGGGTCGGCCGGCTGGTGCTGGACAGCGTGCTGCCCGGCCGCGTCGACGAGCGACTCGACGTGTTCGAACGCCTCGGTGGCGCGCGGGTTCGGGAGATCGCCCGCCGCCACTGGCAGGGCGAGCGTTCGGACGAGATACGGCGGGGCTGGGAGCAGGTCTGCGTACCGCTGTACTCCCGCCGTGCGGACGGCGACCCGGACGCCGTGGACCGCGCGCGCCGGATCCGGTGGAACCACGACGTCGGGGAGCGGTTCCGGTACCACCTCGCCGACCACTTCGAGGAGTGGATCGGGCTCGACGCGGTCACCTGCCCGACGCTGGTCCTGGCCGGCGAGCACGACCCGGTGACCACCGCGAGCGCGGCGCGGCGTCTGGCGGCCGGCCTGGTCAATGCCGAGACCCGGCTGCACGTACTGCCGGACGCCGGTCACGGGGCCTTTCGGGAGGCCCCGGAACGGTCCCTTGCCGTGCTTCGGGCCTTCCTGTCCGGACGCGACGGCGTGTCCGCCCGAGCCGAGCGCGGCGGGTGATCGCCGGTCGCCCTTGATCAGGCCGTGCCGCCCGCGCGCACCTGGTCGACGAACTCGGCCAGGCCACTGGGCGTGACCCGCGCCAGGATCGCCGCCGGCGCGACGGAGATGCCGTAGCGCTTGCCGAGCACGTCCGCGAACTCGACCGCGAGGATCGCGTCCACGCCCAGTTCGGCGAAGGTGTCGTCGGGGTCGATCCGGGTCACGTCGAGGGAGATGAGTCGGGCGGTCTGATCGACGATCTCGTCCAGCAGAGCGGCGTTGACGGGCATGGCGTGGCTCCTTGGCGGGTCATGGATGCGTCCCGGGGGGAGAGAGGGGGACGGTACGCGGACACCGGCGGGGCGGCCGATGGCGAGGATGTTCCGGGCCGGCCCGTCGACCGGGCCCCGAGGCGGCCGATCGACGGCATCGGCTCCTGTCGTACCGGAGGAAACGCTAGTCGGCGCCCAGGTTCCGGCGGTAGGACACAATCGGTGCGGCGCGGGTGGCGAAGCATGGCGAATCGCCGTGCCGACCAGGCCAGCGGCGGTTCGGCCGGGCGCGGCGGGCGGTTTCGCGCGGGTGCCGGGCCGGGGCCTACAGGGGCGGGTTGAGGCCCTCGAAGAAGGCGAGTAGGACGGCCTTGCGCAGACCTGGCGGCAGATGGTCCAGCAGCGCGTGTACCGGGGCCAGTCGGCCGTCGCTCAACAGGCCGGTATCGACCATGAGTTCGGTCAGCGCGTCGGGCGACACCCCGCCGTCGGCGGCGGCGAGCGCGGTGAGCCGGTCGACCGCACGCAACTGCTCGGCGGTGGGCAGCGGTTCGCGGGTGGCCGCGGTGCGGGCGGCGGTGCGGAGCGCGTGGAGGAGATCCGGGACGTGTGGGCCGTGTGTCGCGGTCATGGTCAGATGGATCGTCGGGGGCACGTTGGGCTGGGACAGTTGGGGCTGTACGGACCGGCCCAGGCGCTCCAGTTCGTCCAGGAAGGCGAAGAAGTCGACGCCGTTCGTGGTCACCGCGACCAGACTGGCGGCGGGGGCGCCCAGGATGCGCAGTTCCGGGATCTCTCCGACCCCGTCGACCAGTTCGCGGGTGGCGGCCAGTGTTTCGGTGACCAATTCGCGGTAGCCGTCCGCCCCGAGGTGGCGCAGCACCGCCCACGCGGCGGCGATCAGGCCGCCCGACTTCGAACTCTGCATGGTCGGATTGACCACCGGATAGCCGGTCCAGTCGGATCCGACGAAGTACTGGGATCGGCGCAGTGCCGCGGTACGGTACAGCAGGATCGAGCAACCCTTGGGCGTGTAGCCGTACTTGTGCAGGTCCACCGAGATCGAGTCCACGCCGGGGACGCGGAAGTCCCAGGGCGGGACGGGGTGCCCGAGCTGTTCGGCGAACGGCAGCACCCAGCCGCCGATGCACGCGTCCACGTGGCAGCGCACGCCGCGCCGGGCGCAGATCGCGGCGATCTCGGGGATGGGGTCGACGACGCCGTGGCCGTAGGACGGCGCCGAGGCGACCACCAGGACGGTGTCGTCGTCGATCGCCCGCTCGATCGCGGCGACGTCGGCGGTCATCGCGACGGGGTCGATCTCCACGATGACGGGGTCGAGGCCGAAGTACCCGGCCGCCTTGGCCCAGGCCGCGTGTGCCGAGCGGGCGAACACGATGCGCGGGCGCTGTACGTCGGGGCGCGCGTCCCGGGCCGCCTTCGCCGCGAGCAGGCAGCTCTCGGTGCCGCCGCTGGTCCAGCTCCCGGCGGCGCCCGGCGGGGCGTGCACCTGCTCGCCGACGATCGCGACGACCTCGTGCTCCAGCGTGGCCACGCTCGGGAAGGAGGTCGGGTACAGGCCGTTCACGTGGAGATACAGCTCGAACGCGCGGACCGCGACGTCCTCGACCGAGGCCGAACCGGAGTCGAAGGTATTGGCCACCCCGGGCCGCCCACGCCCGGGTTCGTCCCCGGCGTGCAGCGCGGTCAACTCCGCCAACACCTCGGCCGCCGGCCGCCCGTCCGCGAATCCGCCCATTCGTGCCTCCCGATCGTTTCTGCGCGATGCGACCGATCACGACCCGGTCCGGCGGTGTTCCCACACGCTTCGACCGGGGGTTCGGGCACGGTAGCGCGGCCGGTGCGGGATGTCTGTAGGGATCGACGCGCGGTGTTCGGCCGGCGCCCGAGGGGGCGCGCCGCCGATCGGCGCAATGCCCGGTCGAACCGGGTCGTGGGGAGTGGGCTGGGGTGATGACCGAGGAGACTGCGGGTACCGTCCGTCCATCCACCGACGCGTTGCCCCGGCGGGTGGCCGCCCGACGACGCGAACTCGGGTTGTCCGTACCGGACATCGCGCGTCGTACGGGGTTGCCCGGCGGGTGGGTGCACTCCGTCGAGACCGGTTCGACCGCGCCGTCGGCGCCGGCTCTGTCCCGACTCGCCGACGCGCTCGAAACCACCGTCGACGACCTGCTGGCCCCGTCGTCCGCGGCCTTCACGCATCGGGTCGCGCTGGAGCCGCCGGGTCGGGAGCCGGCCCCGGAGCGGGAGGTGGTGGTGATGACGGAGGAGGAGTGCCTGGCCCGGGTCGCCCTGCAACTGGTCGGACGGGTGGCCGCGCTCGACGCTCCCGATCCGTTCGTACTGCCGGTCAACTACGTGCTGCTCGGCCGCGACGTGGTGTTCTGTACCGCGGCCGACTCGTCCCTGGCCCGGGTCGCGGGCCCGGTGCTGTTCGAGGTGGACGACATCGTCGACGCGGCGCGGATCGGCTGGAGCGTACTGATCCGGGGCACGGCGGAGCCCGACGACGACCCCGCCGACGCGCCGGGCGCGGACGCGGGCCCGTGGCCGGCCGGGCGCCGCGACGTGTGCATCCGGATCCGCGTCGAACGCATGACGGGGCGGCGGGTACGACCCCCGGCGGGGGAGGCGTAGCGGGCCCGGCGGGGAGGGGTGGCGGCGGCCGGCGGGGAGGCGTGGCGGCCTTCGGCGGGGCGTCGGGCGGGGCCTGCGGAGCATGCCCCGGCGAGGGCGCCCCGGTCGTCCCGGGCGCGACGCCGGCCGCATATCGTATGGATCATGAGCAATCACTTTGACGTCGTCGTCCTGGGTGCCGGTCCCGGCGGATACACCGCGGCGGTTCGCAGCGCGCAGCTCGGACTGCGCGTCGCGGTCGTCGAGCAGAAGTACTGGGGAGGTGTCTGCCTGAACGTCGGCTGCATCCCGTCCAAGGCGCTGCTGCGCAACGCGGAGCTGGCGCACATCTTCACGCAGGAGGCCAAGACCTTCGGGATCCGCGTCGAGGGCTCGGTCACGTTCGACTACGAGGCCGCGTTCAAGCGCAGCCGCAAGGTGGCCGACGGCCGGGTCAACGGCGTGCACTACCTGATGAAGAAGAACGGCATCACCGAGTTCGACGGGCTCGGCACGTTCGTCGACACGCGCACCCTGGACGTGTCGCTCACCGCGGGCGGCGTCCAGACCCTCACCTTCGACCACTGCATCATCGCGGCGGGCGCCACCACCCGGCTGCTGCCGGGTACCTCGCTCAGCGAGCGTGTGGTCACCTACGAGGAGCAGATCCTCACCGACCGGCTGCCGGAGAGCATCATCATCGCGGGCGCCGGCGCGATCGGCGTGGAGTTCGCGTACGTCCTGCACAACTACGGCGTGAAGGTGACCATCGTCGAGTTCCTCGACCGGGTCGTGCCGCTCGAGGACGTCGAGGTCTCCACCGAACTCGCCAAGCGCTACCGGCGGTTGGGCATCGAGATCCTGACCTCCACGCGGGTCGAGTCGATCGACGACAGCGACCCGAGCGCCAAGGTCCGGGTCACCGTGACCCGCGACGGGCAGCAGCAGGTGCTGGAGGCGGACAAGGTCCTGCAGGCGATCGGCTTCGCGCCGCGCGTGAGCGGGTACGGTCTGGAGAACACCGGCGTCGCCCTCACCGAGCGCGGCGCGATCGACGTGGACGGCCGCGGCCGGACCAACGTCCCGAACATCTACGCGATCGGCGACGTCACCGCGAAGCTGATGCTCGCGCACGCGGCCGAGTCGATGGCGGTGATCGCCGCCGAGACGATCGCGGGCGTCGAGACGATGGAACTCGACTTCCCGATGATCCCGCGCGCCACCTACTGCCAGCCGCAGATCGCCAGCTTCGGCTGGACGGAGGCGCAGGCGCGGGAGAAGGGCTTCGACGTACAGGTCGCCAAGTTCCCGTTCACGGCCAACGGCAAGGCGCACGGCCTGGGCGACCCGGTCGGCTTCGTGAAGGTGATCAGCGACCGCACGCACGGCGAACTCCTGGGCGCGCACCTGATCGGCCCCGAGGTCACCGAACTGCTCCCGGAACTCACGCTGGCCCAACAGTGGGACCTGACCGTCCACGAGGTGGCCCGCAACGTCCACGCCCACCCGACCCTCGGCGAAGCCGTGAAGGAAGCCATCCACGGCCTCGCCGGCCACATGATCAACATGTAGCCGAAGGCCCCTCCGGCCGAGCCGCCTCGCCCCCGGGCGAGGCGGCTTTCCACGGCACGACGGCCGAGGCCGATCCCTGCCGAGTCCGCGCCCCACACGACCGCGGCCGCGACATCGCCCCACCCCGAGGCGCGACGGCCGGCCGGACACCGGCTGATACACCTCGCCCGCCGTTCCGGCAGGGCATTTCGAAGTGTGGTGGGCGTGTGGGTGGGGGTGGCTATGTTGCGGGGATGATCTTTCGCGAGCGTGCTCTGTCCAAGGCGGTCGACCGGCTCGAGCGGGCCTTGGAGGAGCAGGATGAAGTGTTGCTCAATGAGGCTTTCCACGCGTTGAGCGGCGCGATACAGGATGCGAAGCCGGCGAGTCGGGTGGAGGCGGGGCCGCGGATGGCGGCGTTGTTGCCGCGGGTTCCGATGGGGGCCGAGGGGATTCTCGCCGTGATGGTCGGTGCCTGCGTGGAGCACGGGGCCGATCCGCAGGCCTGTTCGGAGCCGATCCTCGCCGGGGTGGGCGAGGCCATGCGCGATGTCATGGAGTTTCCGGCGCTGTGGGAGGACACCGTGGGTGGTGAACTGCCCGAACGCAACCACCTGGTGCTCGGCGAGGTGGTGGAGCGGATCGCGGCGATCGGTGGCATGGACGCGCGGAAGTTCGGTGCGGTGTCCGCGTGGATGCAGTTGCCGCTGTGGGAGATGGCCGGCGTCGCGGTGTTGCTCCACGCCGGGGTACGCCGGGCGGCGCAGGCCGACGGGACGTTGGTCGCGCTGGTCGAGGAGGCCGCGCGCGGGGATGCCGACCTCAAGTGCCTGCGCTACCTGCTCAAGATGTTCGAGGACGAGCCCCTGGTCGTTCTGCACCGTCCGTCCGGGACGGGCTACCGCGTGCGGGTGACCCGGATCGGCGACAACTTCCAACTGCACACGCTCCTGGCGCATCTCCTCGTCGGAGGTGGCCACATCGCCGGCGACGCGCCGTCGGCCGAGGTGGTCGCCGCGTACCGGGATGCCGTGCCCGATGGGCAGCCGCAGGCGACCGGCGTGTTCAACCTGTGTGCGGCGGACGGCTCGTGGATCTGGAACGAGGGTTGCCCGGCGGACATCCCGCTCGTCGACGGCGAGCGCCTGCTGGTGCTGGATC
This sequence comes from Embleya hyalina, assembly GCF_003967355.1. Lineage (GTDB taxonomy): Bacteria > Actinomycetota > Actinomycetes > Streptomycetales > Streptomycetaceae > Embleya > Embleya hyalina. The sequence goes on from NZ_BIFH01000064.1 coordinate 24,701, forward strand.
CGCCGACGTACGGCCGCACCTGGAACGCCGGCCGCTTCTACCCGGCCCTCCCCGGCGACCTCACCCTGGAGGCGGTGCTGACCCGGGCCGACACCGAGGCATACCTGGCCAAGACCGGCCCGACCCGAGCCTGGCCGGACGCCGCCTAGAGGATGCCGTCTCGGCCGTTCGGTCGGTCGAAGGGGGACGTCCGGGCGGTCGACCGCCGTCGGGTGTGCGGGTGTCGGGGTTACTTTCGGCGGCGGTGGTAGGCGATGGTGAGGATGGCGAGTAGCGGGCCCCACAGGATCAACGGGGCGTAGCAGATGTAGTAGGAAGCGGCTTCCCAGCCGCCCGCCCGGCTCGGGAAGTCGTCGGGCAGGTCGTCGCCGCGGACGGTGGTGCCCATGATTTCGGTGATCAGGGTCAGGACCGTCCACAGGAGGGTCAGGAACGTGGCGCCGAGGGCGGCGACGATCGTGACCGGCTTCGGGGGGACTCGACGGCCGCCGAGGATCGGGATCCGACGCGGGAAGACCTCGCCCCAGCGGGCGATCAGGCCGATCGCGGTGAAGGCGACGGCCTCGGAGAAGGCGGACAGGAACACGATGTAGCACCGCTCGCCGATGCCGATGCTCTCGTCGAGGACCGCCGCGAGGCGCCAGAGGCCGGCCGGTAGCACGGTGAACGGCACGGCGTAGGCCACGAGTCGCAGGCGGCGGGAGACGCCGGGGACGGGCTCGTGGGCGGCGTGCCACGCGGCGCGAAGTCGACCCGAGGGGGTTGGGTCTCGGGCTTCGGTGTGATGCAGCGGCTGCATGTGGGATCCCCGTGTTCGGTGGGCCGACGTGGGTCGACCCGTTCACCGACCAAGATCGCAGCAGGCGACGCCCCGCGGATCGCTCGCGGGGTCGAGCCGAGTGGGCTTCGTGGCGCACGAATTCGCCCGACCGGAGGGTGACGGCGGATGGTCGCCCCCGACCTGGGTCGCATCGTCGGCGGGAGGCGGCCGGAGGCGGGACGCGTCACGAACCACCGGCCGTCCCGGTGACATTCGCGGTCACGTCGGCGTCCCCGTCCGAACCCGTGCCCACGAAGCGGGAGTTCGGTCGCCTTGCGGTCTCACCCGCCGGATCGGGACGATCCCTCGGAGGCATCCTCCGCACGGATGATCGCGAACGCGTCGAGTACGTCCGTGACCCGATGATCCGGCGGAGCCGCCGACCGGCCGACCCGACCGGCCACTCCGGGATCCGCCACACCCGGATCGTGCTCGGTCCGGCCGCGCGTCCGCCCCCGATATCGGCCGTCGGGTCGTCCCCGACGCACCAGCCGCCGTCGGCGGGCGAAGCCACGCCACACCGCGCGGCCGCGATCTCGAGGAGGCGCCGCGCGGGCTTGCGGACGCCCTCCTCGACCGAGGCGGCCCATCCGTCGAGGCACACGGCCACACCGCATCGTGGCCGCCTGCCGACGTGGACGACCGTTCGTCGCCACGCCCACCCGCCGATCGGCACCCGCAAGTCGGCGAGCCCGGGCGGTACTTCCGGCCGACACCGGGCAAGGCGCGACATTCGGCCCCGATACCCCGCGCACAGCGTCTCGACGGAATCCGGCAGTCGAAAAGCACGAGGCGCTGCCGTATGGCGGGATTCTCGCCCGGCGAGGCGCCCGGCTTCGCCCCGGTCGACGGCCGCCCGTGCGCTACGGGATCGTCACGACGACCTTGCCCCGTGCGTGCCCGGCGTGGATGTACCGTACGGCCTCCGGGGTTTCGGCGAAGGGGAAGGCGCGGTCGAGTACCGGGGTCAACCGGCCGCTCTCGATCGTTTCGCGGAGGAAGCGCAGATCGTTCGGGCGTTCGGTGGAGACCAGGCCGCGTAGACGATGGCCGACGAAGGGGCTCAGGAGTACGGCTCGCAGGGTGCGGTCGGTGCCGCCGAGCCATCGGCCCCCGGTCTCGCTGCCGACGAGTACGAGGGTGCCCCGAGGGGTGAGCGCGCGGCGCAGGTCGGTCAACCGGCGGTGACCCGCGGTGTCGACGATCAGGTCCCAGTGGCGTGTTCCGTCGGTGAAGTCCTCGCGCGTGTAGTCGATCACCTCGTCCGCACCGAGCGAGTGCACCAGGTCCGCCTTGCCGGTGCCGCACACGCCGGTGACCCGCGCGCCGAACACCTTCGACAGCCCGACCGCGTACGTCCCGATGCCGCCCGCCGCGCCGACGACCAGGACCGTCTGCCCGGACCGCACCCGCCCCGCGTCCCGAAGCGCCTGGAGCGCGGCATAGCCGGATACCGCGACGACTGCGGCCTGTTCGAAGTCGAGATTCGCCGGTTTCGCCGCGAGCCTGTCCTCCGCCGCGCACGCGTACTCGGCGAAGGCGCCTCGGCACGTGCCGAACACCTCGTCTCCGGGCCGGAATCGGGTCACCTTCGGACCGACCGCCTCGACGACACCCGCGACGTCCATGCCACGTACCTTCACCTTCGGCGCGCGCAGACCGAATCCGGTGAGCCGCAGCACATACGGCCGACCCGTGATCAGATGCCACACGCCCGGATCGACGCCCGCCGCGCGGACCCGTACCAGTACGTCCGCATCGCCCACCACCGGCGGCTCGACGTCCGCGCACCGGAGTACGTCCGGTGGCCCGTACGCGTCCTGTAGGAAAGCCCTCACGGCAACTCCTCTGGCTCGTCGGGGTATTGAAAGACCTCGTCGAGTCGCACGCCCAACACCCGCGCGATCCGGAACGCCATCTCCAACGACGGTGAATAGCGGCCCTGTTCGATGGCGATGACGGTCTGGCGGGTGACCCCGATCCGACCGGCCAGGTCGGCCTGGGTCATCTCGCCGCGGGCGAAGCGCAGCGCGCGGATGGTGTTGGTGACCCTGGTCGGCTTGTTCACCACGGCAGGAAACCCCGCCGATAGGCCATGATCCGGGTCGCCGAACCGAGCACCGCCGACAGACAGAAACCCAGGTGGATCGCGTTGGCGATCCAGAACGGCTCGGCCTCGGCGAGCGCCAGACCCAACGCCGTGACGGCGCCGACCACCACGAATGAGCCGCCGACGTATCCGCCGAATCGGCCGATCTCCCGATCGCGTTGGTCCTTTCGATCGGCTCCCTCGGGAGACGCGATCGAGACCACGATGTGCAGGACGATGGTCGCCACGATCGCGGCGCCGACGCACCACAGCAGGGTCGCCGCGTAGGACACCTCGGCGAGCGGGGCGTCGCCGGCCCGGCCCAGGATCAGGGCGAGGTAGGTCCCGTAGGCGACGACCGTGACCACGGCCATGATCCACGCACGCTTCTCTTCGAACGCCACGCCGACTCCCGGTCAGGACAACGATGACACCGCGAATGTAAAGCAAGCCAGACGCGGAGTCTAGTTTTCTTTACATCCCTGCCGGTGCCGCCGCCCCCGCAGCGGAGCCCACCACGGCCCATCGCGCTCCACCCGTTACTAGACTCGGGGCATTCGATACGCGCATGCCTGGGGGCCTTGATGAGCGTCGACGAACGTTTCGAGCGGGCGAGGGTGTTCTACGAGCGATCGGTATTCGGCGGCGACACCGCCGCGTTGCCCGCCGCCGACCGCGAACTCGACGCCGTCGAGGCGGATTTGGCCCTGTCGCGGGGCCGCGTCCTGCACGCGCGCTTCCTGGAGCGCCGGGCGGACGGCGAGGATCCGCGCGAGTCGGCCCTGTTCGAACGTGCCGCGGAGCTGTACCGCGATCTGGGCGACGAACGCGGCGAGGGCGAGGCGCTGTTCTGGATCGGCGTACTGCACCAGGTGATCCGGGACGACGACGCCGCAGCGGTGCCCGCCCTCGAACGTTCCCTGGAGTTGGCCACGGGCGCCGACGACCGGCGGACGATGTCGTACGCGCTCCGGCACCTGGGCATCGCCGAACACCGCGCCGGCCGGCTCGATCGGGCGCGGGAGCGGTTGGAGCGGTCGACCCGACTGCGCCGCGAACTCGACTTCCCCGCCGGGGTCGCGGCCAACCTGGTCGGCCTGGCCTACATCGCCGCCGGCCAGGACCGCCGCGACGACGCCCTCGCGCTGATCGAGGAGGCGAGCGCACTCGCCGAGACGGCCGACGCGAAGGGCATCACCACCTCGATCGAGGAGGCCCGCACCGCCCTGACCGGCGGCGGCCTCCCACCCGCCTGACCCCACCGGGACCGGCCCGACGCCCCTGCCCCGACTCCGACGACCGGTGCCGGCTCGTCGTCCACCGCACCGGTCGTCGGCCCGCAGCGACCCGTCGCGCAGGCCGTGCAGCGCCCGGCGCCAACGCCCGAGGCGGAGTTCGGCGCGGTCGGCGGGTGTCCGCGTCCTCGTGGGTCGCGGCCGTGCGGAGGGCTCGCGCCGGTTGCCCGCCGACATGGGTACCGGCGGCGTTCTCGGGCGTGGGCCCCGGTCACTGCTCTCCGCTGTCGTCCATGGCCGGCATGGCGGGTTCCGCCCCGGCGCCCTCCGGGTCCCGAGCCTGGTGCTCCTGCCGAGCTACACGCCGTCGTCGTCGCGGACTCAGGTTGGCGGCGGACGCGGGGCGGAACAATCGGATTCGCGGCGTGGCCCGGTCCGCCTCGGGTGGGTCAAGCGTGCTTGGCGGGGGCGGACTCGGTCGGGGGCTCCGCCGCGAGGGGCGCGTCCGTTGCCGCGTTCTCCGTCGCATTCGTGGTCATCCGGACGTCCGGCAGCAGCAACAGGGCCAGGTTCGAGGCCAATACGAGTACGGCGGCCACCAACAGCGGTGTCGTACTGCCGATCGCCGCCGCGACCGGAGCGGCGACGGCGAGACCGAGCGGGCGGGCCGCGAAGGAGATCAGTGCGTCGAACGAGCCGACCCGGCCCAACGCGTCCGCCGGGATCCGGCGCTGCATCGTGGTCTCCCACAACGGGCTGAGCACGCCGAGACCGAGCATGGCGACGAAGTAGCCGGCCGCGACGACCGGCATCGGCGTGTGCAGGGCCAGGGCGGTGAGCGGGACCGCGTAGAGCGCGGCGCCGAAGGTGGTGGCCACCAAGGGGCGGCGAATCGGCAGTCGGGAGGAGACCCACACGCCGAACAGCAGTCCCACGGTGCCCACTTGGGCGATGATCACCCAGGACCGGTCGCCACCGAGGCGGTCCACCGCGATGATCGGGCCGAGGGTGAGCAGGAAGCCGGCCGCCAGGTGCCAGACGCCGTGCGTGATCACGCTGGCCAGGAACCAGGGATGGCGCCTGGTCTCCGCCCACCCGGCCCGCAACTCGCCCAGGAACGGCCCCGGTTCGGCCCGGCGCAGGACCCGCTCGGGACGCAGGCCGCCGAACGTGGCGGCCGATCCGACGAACAGCAGCCCGGTGAGCAGCGAGGACCAGCCGGCGCCGACCGCGAGCATCAGTCCGCCGGCGGCCGCGGGCGCCGCCATCTGGGCCAGGCCCTGGACCACGCCGAGGCGGGAGTTGGTCCGCATCCGCTCCGGTTCGGGCACCACCGACACCACCAGGGTATGGATCGCCGACGTGCCGAACGCGACGGCGGCGCCGGTGAGCGCGGACAGTACGGCCAGGTCGGCGATCCTGGGCGGGGCCGAGAGCAGTTCGACGCCGATCGCCGACTGGGCGGCGGCGCGTACGAGGTCGGCGATCAGTACCACCCGGTGCGGAGGGAAGCGGTCCGCCATGACCCCGGCCACCGGGAGCAGGAGCAACATCGGGATCAGCTCGCACGCCAGGACCAGGCCCAGATCGCCGTTGGAGCCGGTGTGTACGAGCGCCAGGGTCAGCGTGGTCGGGATCAGCGCGGTCGCGAAGGCCGCGAAGGAGCGGCCGAGGACCAGCCGCCGGGTCGAGGACGTCATGGCCGCAATATAATTCGTCAGCGAATCTTTCGCCAGCGAATCAGTGGTCCGCATAGCATAATGACCGGATGCAAGGTGAGCGTCGGGACCGGACACCGGACCAGGATCGGCGGACGCGGGGCGGCGAGCGCGCGGAGCCGAGGCCGCCCGGGACCGAGGACTCGGTCGACCGGCACATCGCGCGCTGGCGGGACAAGGCGCCCTTCGACGAGCGGGTGGAGGGCATCGTCACCCGCATCCAGATGCTGAACAGGCACATGCGGCAGGTCAAGGAACGCGCGCTCGCCGAGGTGGGGCTCCAGGGCTTCGAGTTCGAGACGCTGCACCGACTGTCCTCGCGTGGCGCGCCGTACCGGGCCACCCCGTCCGAACTGGCCGGCGAGCTGATGGTGTCGCCGGCCGGCATCACCGGGCGGCTGGACACCCTGGAGAAGGCCGGCCTGATCCGCCGCATCCGGGGCACCGAGGACCGCCGCCGGGTCGACGTCGAACTGACCGACACCGGCCGGGAACGCTGGACGGCCGCGATGAAACTGCTCGACCGGGCCGAGCGGGCGATGGTCGGGCCGCTCGACGAGGCGGATCGGGATGTACTGAACGCGCTGCTGAAGCGGATGTTGTCGCGGGTGGAGAACGAGGACTGAGCGGGGGCGGGACGGGTCCGGCGCCGGCTCGCGGCCCGGGCCCGGTCCGGGAGGGGCGAGGCAGGCCGGGCCGGGGCGGTGGACGGGCGGGTGGCTGGTGCCGCCCTGCGTCCAGTCCCCGGACGGGCCCGACCCCTACTTCTTCACGGCCCGCAGCACGACGAACTTCGGGTCGCTCGCCACGATCTCGCAGTTGCCGAACAACCGGCGCAGCTTCACGTGGTAGCCCAGATGCCGATTGCCGATCACCCACAGTTCGCCGCCGGAGCGCAGCGCCGCGCGCGAACCGGCGAACATCCGCCACGAGATCCCCTCGGTGGTGGCCCGGTGGGTGTGGAACGGCGGATTGTTCAGGATCAGGTCGACACTCTCGGGCGCCACGTCGGTCACCCCGTCGCCCACCGCGAACTCGGCGCCCGCGTCGGTCCCGAGGTTCGCCTCGAACGTGGCCCGCGCCGACGCCACCGCCTGATGCGACTCGTCGACGAACAACACCTCCGAGCGCGGATTGGCCAGCATCGCCGCCGTACCCACCACGCCGTTGCCGCAGCCCAGGTCCACCACCCGGTCGCGGCCGACGCGACGCGGCAGGTTGCGCAGCAGGAAGCGGGTACCGATGTCGAGCCGGTCGGCGCAGAAGATGCCCGCGTGGTTGACGGTCACGATCCCGGACGCCGCGCCCAGGCCGTCCGGCAACGTGTAGCCGTGCGGCCACGGGCTCGCGGTACGCGGCAGCGCGGGGTCGGGCGTGGCGAAGATCAGCCGGGCCTTCTTGACCGCGAGCGAGGTCCGGGTCGGGCCGATGATCCGCTCGAACAGCTTGAGCGTGGACGTGTGGATCTCGGTGGTCATCCCGGTACCGACCACCACGGTGTCGGCGTGCACCCCGGGCGCGAGCCGGTGCAGCTGGTCCTCCAGCAGGGCCAGGTTCTTCGGCACCCGGACGATCAGTACGTCGATCCGCTCCGGCGGCGCGTCCCGCGTGGAGAGCAGCCGCACCCAATCCGGGTCGGCGTCGTTGCGCGCCAGGTTCGTCCGTGTGGCCTCCTGGCCGAGGAACGAGTCGCTGATCTGTACCGGCCGGGACTCGGCCAGCGCGGTCGCCAGCGCACCCCATCGGTCGCCCACGACCACGACGGAGCCGGACAGATCCGTCGGCTCGGCGTCGTCGATGCCGGCGAGGTACCGCAATACGTACTCGTCGGCGGCATCCCAGGCGCGCAGCAGATCACGGGGATCCTCGGGATACCGGCCGAGCTCGAACTCGCCCGAAGGCGCAGAAAACCAGTTCATTATCCCTTTACCCTAGCCGCCCTTACCGGCCATGTGGGCGGGGGCGCGGGGGCGCGGGTGGGGCTGCGGGGCGGGGCGCAGGCGCGGGGTCGTGGGGCGGCGTGCCGGAGCGGAGCGCGGGGTGGGGCGCCGGGGCGGGCCGTCGGGTCGCCGAGGTCCGGGGCTGCGCCGTCGGGCGGATGCGGCGACCCTGGCGAACCGCCGCAGCCGGCCCGGGGTCGGCCGGCGGACATCGCGAACAGGGTGCCACGGCACCGTGTGCCGGAATCGGCTCGGCGCGCCGGCACGGCCGGCGGCGGCGTACTCCCTCGGCCGCCCCGCTGCCGTTTGGGGGCGAGGTCGGCTCGTCACGGCCGCTGCGCCGAAGTCGCCCGTGGGGTGGTCAGGTTGCGGACGCGGGGCGGAATTCGCGGGCCAGGTGGGTGGCGGCCTCGCGGAGCCAGTGGGTGGGGTTGGTTCGGGCCTCGGTGGGTGAGCCGGACAGCGTGGTCAGGTCGGTGGCGGCCGGCACGCCCGGAGGCAAGGGGGCGGCGATCGAGCCGGCGATCAGGGCCACGGGGACGCCGGCGCCGCGGTGCGCCAGGTCGAGGACCGTGCCGACCACCTTGCCCTGCGCGGAGGTGGCGTCGAAGCGGCCCTCGCCGGTGATCACGAGGTCGGCGCCGACGAGTGCGTCCGGCAGGCCCGCGAGTTCGGCGACGCGCAGGGCGCCCGGCACGATCGAGGCGTTCCAGGCGGCGGCGAGGCCGTACGCGGTACCGCCCGCCGCACCGGCGCCGGGGGCGGTCGGGTTGCCGCCGAGGAGCGCGGCCAGGCGGGCGAGGCCGGCGTCCAGGGCCGCGACGTCGGCCGGGGTCGCGCCCTTCTGCGGGCCGAAGACGGCCGCCGCGCCGGTCGGGCCGAGCAGCGGATTGGTGACGTCGGTGAGGATCTGTACGCCGCCGGGCGGAGGAGCGGCGAGCCGGCTCGTGTCGATCGCGGCGATTCGGGCCAAGGGGCCGCCGCCGTACGGCAGTTCGCGACCGTCGTGGTCGTGGAAGCGGGCGCCGAGCGCGGCCAGGGCGCCGGTACCGCCGTCGGTCGAGGCCGAACCGCCCACCGCGACCACCAGGGCGGACACGCCGGCCCGCAGCGCCGCGCCGGCGACCGTGCCGAGGCCGGCGGTATGCGCCCCGGTCGGATCGGGCGCGGCCATCAGCGGCAGCCCCGACACGGCGGCGAGTTCGACCACGCCCGTACCGTCCGGCAGCCGCAACCACGCACCGTCCACGGGCCGCCCATCGGGCCCGGGCACCGGGCCCACCGGCACCCGAACCGCCCCCGGCACGGCCCGCGCCACCGCGTCGAGCGTCCCCTCGCCCCCATCCGCCAACGGCACGGACACCACCTCGTCCCCCGGCCGCCCCCGCAACCACCCCTCCGCCCACACCTCGGCCACCACCGAAGCCTCGACGGTCCCCTTGAACGAGTCGGGAGCAAGCACGATGCGCATGATGGATCCACTTTCGTATCGGTGAGAGTCGGCCGGACGCGTGCGGGCGGGGCCGACCCCGGGCACGCCTGGGGCGGGGTACCCCGTGACGGCTCCTGCCCACGTCCGATGGGTGGAGCCGGTTCCTCCGCAGGCCCGACCGAGCCACCCGGACCATTGTCGGCGCCGCTCGGCCGCGCTCGACGTGGGGCCGGTTCGGACGCCCCCGCCGGTACCCATGCGGTGGCAGGCCGACGCCGGCTCGGGGCGACCGGATGGTGAACGGCCGCCCCGAGCGCTCCGGCCGAGTCGCCGGGCGCTCGGGGCAACCCGTGGGCTCAGCGCAGGAGTTCCGTCACGTACCGGCGCTTCATCGTGGCCAGCACCGCGTTCGGGTCGGCGGACCAGACGTCGGCGTTGAAGATCTCCACCTCGATGTCGCCCCGGTAGCCGGCCGCCTCGACCATCGTCGCCATCGCCCGGAAGTCGATCGTGCCGTCGCCCATCATGCCTCGGGCGAGGAGGGTGTCGGCGGGCAGCGGGAGCACCCAGTCGCAGATCTGGAACGAGGCGATCCGCGCACCGGCCCGGCGGATGGCCGCCGGGAGGTACGGGTCCCACCACACGTGGAACGCGTCCACGACCACGCCGACCTGCTCCACCGGATGCGGCTCGGCCAGGTCCAGCGCCTGGTCCAGGGTGGAGAGCACCGCACGGTCCGCGCAGTACATCGGGTGCAGCGGCTCCAACGCGAGCCGAACCCCGTGCGCCCCGGCGTACGGCGCGAGTTCGGCCAGCGCCTCGGCGACCCGCTCCCGGGCTCCCGGCAAGTCCCGTTCGTCGGCGGGCAGTCCGCCGACGACCAGGACCAGACAGGCCGCCTCCAACGCCGCGGCCTCCTCGATCGCGCGACGGTTGTCCGCGATCGCCTCGGCCCGCGCGCCCGGTTCGCGCGCGGTCAGGAACCCGCCCCGGCACAACGACGAGACGCGCAACCCGGCCTCGCGCACCAGCTTCGCCGATTCGGCGAGCCCCGCGTCGGCGACCTTGTCCCGCCACAGCCCGATCGCCGGCAGCCCCGCTCGCACACACCCCTCGACCGCCTCGTGCAGCGACCACTCCCGCGTCGTCCACTGGTTCAGCGCGAGCCGCGCCAACCGCGCGTCGCCGACCGCGGGCGTCGGCACGCCGGCGGGTCGCCCGCTCGGGACGTCCACCGCTGTCGGGTCCGGGGCGGGTCGGTGTGATGCCGATGCCGTCGCGGACTCCGCCGCGGCCGTCACGGTCGGCGCCTCCGATCCCGTCGCCTCGTTCGTGCTCACGACGCCACCCCCGCCACCGTCAACAGTGCCCGCATCCGGGACGCCGCCAACTCCGGATCCGGGAACAGGCCCGCCGCGTCGGCCAGTCGGAACGCCTCGGCCAAGTGCGGTACGGAGCGGGCCGACTGCGCGCCCGCCACCATCGTGAAGGCGGACTGGCGGCCGGTCAGCCAGGCCAGGAAGACGATGCCGGTCTTGTAGTGGTAGGTGGGCGCCGCGAACAGATGCCGGGACAGCGGGACCGTCGGCGCCATCAGGGCCTCGTACCGATCCGTGTCGCCCGCGTCCAACGCCCGCAACGCGCCCGCCGCGACCGGGGCGATCGCGTCGAAGATGCCGAGCAGGGCGTGGCTGAAGTGTTGCCCGTCGCCCCGGATCAGCTCCGGGTAGTGGAAGTCGTCCCCGGTGTAGAGGCGTACCCCGGCGGGCAGTTGCGCGCGCAGCCGGACCTCGTGGTCGCGGTCGAGCAGCGAGACCTTGACCCCGTCGACCCGATCCGCGTGCTCGCGCACCAGGTCCAGGAACGTCTCCGTCGCCGCGTCGACGTCCTCGGAGCCCCAGTAGCCGGCCAGCGCCGGGTCGAACACCTCGCCCAGCCAGTGCAGCACGACCGGCCGCCGCACCTGCCGCAACAGGGCGTCGTACACCCGCCGATAGTCCTCCGGCCCCCGCGCCGCCGCGGCCAGTTGCCGGCTCGCCATCAGCACGACCTTGGCGCCCGATTCCTCGACCACCGCGATCTGCTCCGTGTAGGCGGCGATCACCTGATCCACGGTCAGCCCGACGCCGGCGTGGTCCGTGCCCGCGCCGCAGGCGATCAACGCGTACGGGTCGCCGATCGTGGCCGCCTCGGCGGCGCTGCGGCGGATCAACTCGGCGGTGGCCGCCCAGTCCAGGCCCATGTTGCGCTGCGCGGTGTCCATCGCGTCCGCGACGGCGAAGCCGTGCGACCACAGGTGGCGTCGGAAGGCGAGCGTGGCGTCCCAGTCGGGCGCCGCCGGCCGGCCCGGGGTGTTGTCGGCGAGCGGATCGGCCACCACGTGCGCGGCGGCGTACGCGGTGCGTTCGCGGAAGGCCGGGCCGCCGGGGACCGCGCCCAGGTGTACGCCGGTGAGCTCGTACGGCTCGATCGCGCCGGTCGTCGTGGGGAGCAACAGGCGGGCGGTCACGCGGACTTCCCGTCGAGAACGGGGAGCTCGATCCGCCGGCCCTCGGCCGAGGAGCGCAGGCCGCACTCGGCCAGCTGTACGCCCCGCGCGCCCGCGAGGAAGTCGAAGGCGAACGGCGCGTCGGACACCACGTGGCGGACGAAGTCCTCCCACTGGACCTTGAATCCGTTGTCGAAGCCGCTGTCGCCCGCGTTGTCCGGGACCTCCTGCCACTGGTCCCGGAAGGACTCGGTGACCGGAAGGTCCGGGTTCCACACCGGAGTCGGCGTCGCCGAGCGGTGCTGGACGCGGCATCGGCGCAGCCCGGCGACGGCGCTGCCCTCGGTGCCGTCCACCTGGAACTCCACCAGTTCGTCCCGGTTCACCCGCACCGCCCAGGACGAGTTGATCTGCGCGACGACCCCGCCCGCGAGTTCGAAGATGCCGTAGGCCGCGTCGTCGGCGGTCGCCGGGTATTCCCGGCCCTGCTCGTCCCAGCGGGTGGGGATGTGCGTGACGGCCTTGGCGGTGACCGCCTCGACCCGGCCGAACAGGTTCTCCAGGACATACGACCAGTGGCAGAACATGTCGACGACGATGCCGCCGCCGTCCTCGGCCCGGTAGTTCCAGCTCGGCCGCTGTGCGGCCTGCCAGTCGCCCTCGAACACCCAGTAGCCGAACTCGCCGCGCACGGACAGGATTCGGCCGAAGAAGCCGCCCTGGATCAACCGGCGGAGCTTGAGCAGTCCGGGCAGGAACAGCTTGTCCTGCACCACGCCGTGCTTGACCCCGGCGGCGTCGGCGGCCCGGGCCAGGTCCAGCGCGCCGGTCAGGGTCTCGGCGGTCGGCTTCTCGGTGTAGATGTGCTTGCCCGCCGCGATCGCCGCGTGGATCGCCCGCTCGCGCGCCGTGGTCACCTGCGCGTCGAAGTAGATCGTGTTCGCGGGGTCGGCAAGCGCGGTGTCCAGGCTGGTCGTCCAGGCGGCGATGCCGTGCCGGTCGGCCATCGCGCGCAACTTGTCCGCGTCGCGCCCGACCAGCACCGGCTCGAGCACGACCCGCGACCCGTCGGCCAACGCCACGCCGCCCTGCTCGCGGATGGCCAGGATCGAGCGGACCAGATGCTGGCGGTAGCCCATGCGGCCGGTGACGCCGTTCATCACGACGCCGAGGGTTTGGGTGGTCATGGGGGCCTCTCGGTAGGCGGGTGGACGGAGCGGGAAAGCGCTTTCCCGTAAGCTAGGGCGCGAGGCCGCCGAGGTCAAGGGAAGGCGGGGCGGAGGCGCAGTGCGCGCACACGGCTCCCGGCATCCACTTGGGTATGCGCTTTCCAATCGCTACTCTGTGCCCATGCCGACTCCGACCTCCGACGCGCCTGCGGCCCGCCCGACGGGCCCCGTCACCCTCCAGCAGGTGGCCGAGCGCGCCGGGGTCTCCTCCGCCACCGCCTCCCGCGCCCTGCACGGCAGCAGCGGGACCCGGATCGTGGGGGAGGAACTGCGCAAGCGCGTACTCGACGCCGCCCGCGAACTCAGGTACGTCTCCAACGCCCCCGCGCAGGCGCTGGCCCGCTCCACGACGAGCGTGGTCGGAGTGGTGGTGCACGACGTCGCCGACCCGTACTTCGCGGCGATCGCGGCCGGCGCGATGGGCGTCGCCCGCGAACACGGGCTGCTGGTGATGCTCGCCGCCACCTTCCGCGACCCCGAACTGGAGCTCGACTACCTGGCCCGGCTGCGCGCCCAACGCGCCCGCGCGGTGGTCCTGGCCGGCAGCGGCTTCGCCGACCGCGAGTTCACCCGACGACTGGCCGCCGAGGTGGACGCCTACCGCGCCGACGGCGGCCACGTGATCGCGGTCGGCTCACACGGAATCGCGGCCGACACCGTACGCCCGGCGAACCGCGCCGGCGCCGCCCTCGCCGTGCGCCACCTGTACGACCTCGGCCACCGCCGCTTCGGCATCGTGTCCGGCCCGCGCGCGCTCACCACGGTCCGGGATCGGCTGGACGGCGCCCGGCGGCAACTCCGTTCGCTGGGACTTCCCCTGACCCCGAGTCAGGTGGTCGACGGAGGGTTCACCCGCGAACAGGCCCGAACCGCCGCGCGCACCCTGCTGACCGGCCCGTCCGCACCGACCGCGCTCGTCGTCCTCAACGACGTGATGGCCGCCGGCGTCCTGGCCGCCCTGCGCGAGGACCTGGGCCTGCGCGTACCGGACCAGGTCTCGGTGGTGGGCTTCGACGACGTCCCCTTCGCCGCCGACCTCAACCCACCCCTGACCACGATCCGCCTCCCCCTGGCCGACATCGGCACCCAGGCCATGCACATGATCCTCACCGGCCCGACGGTCACCCCACGCACGGTGGACGTGGACGCGGAACTGATCCCCAGATCCAGCACAGCCCCCGCACCCGCACCCGCGCCCACTCCCTGACCAACCGCGCCACCGCAGCCCGGCCGGACCATCGAGCCCAACATCAGCCGTTGCGGCGCCACTGCCCACCCACGCGGGGCCACCGCGACAACATTTACGTCGCTCGGCGAAAACCGGCCGGCGGTGGGGAGCGGGAGGCGGTCGGGTCGGGTCTGCCGGGTGGCTTCCGGCGGGCGCTGCGCCTTGGGTTGCGGGCCGGCCGGCGGTGCGGGACCGGCCCGGGTCGTGGGGTGGGCCGCCGGCCGGCGGCGTTCGGGGATCGGAGGCTTGGGGCTTTCGGCGAGGCGGGCGCGTTGCTTGGGGAAAACCGGCCAACAGCGGCCGACAGGGAGGGGGCTCGGATCGAGTTCCCGGGGGTGCCTTTCCGAGTGGGCCGGGGCGGCTTCCGGCGAGCGTTGCGCTTGTCGCTGAGGGTGGCCGGTGCGGGCCGATCCGACACGTGTGGTGGGCCACCGCCGGCGTTCGAGCTTCGGAGACTGGGGCTTTCGGCGAGACGGGTGCGTTGCTTACCGAAAAGCGGCCTGCAGCGGCAGGGAGGGAGGGCGGTCGGGTCGAGTCCGCCGGGGAACCTTTTCGAGTAGGCAGGTCATCCTCGACGGACGTTGCGCCTTTGGTGGCGGGGTGCCGGTGCGACGTCGGTCCGGGTCGTGAGGCGGGCCGCCGCCGGCATGCGGGGCTCGGAGACCCGAAGCTCCCGACGAGACGGGTGCGGTGCTCACCGAAAACCAGCCCGCAGCGGCAGGCAGGGAGGGGGTCGGGTCGAGTTCGCCGGGGAGCGTTCCCGAGTAGGCAGGTCATCCTCGGCGGGCGTTGCGCTTGTGGTCGCGGGGGCTGGTGCGGGCTGGTCCGGGTCGTGGGGCGGGCGGCGCCGGCGTGCGGGGCTCGGAGACCCGAAGCTCTCGACGAGACGGGTGCGTTGCTCACCGAAAACCGGCCCGGCAGCGGCGGGAGGGGAGGGGGGTCGGGTCGAGTGTGCCGGGGAGCGTTGCCGAGTGG
>NZ_BIFH01000065.1:0-36886 GCF_003967355.1 Embleya hyalina
ACAAACGCAACGCCCGTCAAGAGCGCCCGACCCCCTCCGCAAGGCACCCGAAGAACCCGACCCGACCACCCTCCCCGCCCCGCTGCCGGCCGGTTTTCGCCGAGCAACGCACCCACCTTGCCGGAAACCCAAACCTCCGAGCCCCGAACGCCGCAGGGGCCCATGCCCCGCGCTGGACCGGCCCCGCGCCGGACCCCGCCAGGGTCGGCGGGGCCGGCGTTGTGGGGTGCGCGGGCCGCCGCCGTCCCTCGCCGCGTGGGGAATCGGCGGCGGAGGGAGGGCGGCGGCGTTCGAAGCCGGCTAGTGGTTCATGCCGGGCATCGACGGCGAACTCGGCGCGGCACCGCCGCCCTTGGTGGTGAGCAGTTGCCGCATCTGCTGCACCTCGGTCGCCTGCGAACTCTTGATCTGCTCGGCCAACTTACGCGCGGCGGGATCGACGCCCTGGGCGAGTTCCGTCTCCGCCATGGCGATCGCCCCGTTGTGGTGTTCGATCATCATGGTGAGGAACCGCCGGTCGAAGTCGGCGCCGGTGGACGCCTTGAACATGGTCATGTCCGCCTCGGACATCATGCCGCCGCCATGGTTCATGCCGCCCGGAGCCGAGGTCGGCTTGCCCCACGTGGTGAGCCAGCCCTTCATCAGCTTGATCTCCGGGGCCTGCGCCGCCTCGATCGTCGCGGCGAGCTTCTTCACCTCGGGGTCGGCCCCCTTGGCCGGTGCCTCCTTGGCCATCTCCACGGCCTGCTCGTGGTGCGGAATCATCATCTGCGCGAACATCACATCCGCGTCGTTGAACGCACCCGCCGACGCCGGAGCCGAGGCCGAGGCGGAGGCCGGGGCGGACGCCGCAGCCGGCGCGGGTGCCGAAGTGGACGCCTTCGCCGAGGACTTGTCCTTGTCGTCGCTGCCGCACGCGGCGAGGACGAGCGCGCCGGACAACACGGCGGCGGTCAGGGCAAGGGAGCGGGTACGGGTACCGGTACGGCTACGGGTACAGCTACGGGTGGATCGCTTCATCGTCTTGCTTCTCCTGGGAGTGCGCGGCCCGCCCTTACGGGCGGGCTCGGCGATGCGGAACAGGGCGCGAAGTCCCCGGCCGGGGCCCGGGACCGGGCAGCGGCCTATATACGCAGCACTCGCAGGAGGGCAAGGTCGGGTGTCGCCGGTGGCGGCAACCCCAGTACGAACGCCGCCAGTCGGGCCCGCGGCCGGCGTCGGCGCCGGGTTCGGGCGCGACGCAGGGCGAGTACGGCCAGGGCGGCCACCACGACGCCGAGGCCCGCGAGCAGCACGGCCAGGCAGATCGTGGTCGGGTCGGAACCGTGGTGCGGGCCGCCGCCGGCGGAGCAGTCGCCGTCCGGGCAACCGCCGTGCCGGCCCGGCGCCATCGGCCGCATCGCGCCGCCGCCCGCGTCGACCGGGTCCACGGCCGTGGAGGCGGCGGCGGGATCGGCCGGCGCGACCGAGGCGGATCCGGGCGCCGACCCCGGCGCGGCCGCCGACGCCGGATGGCCCAGCGTGTGCATGCCCATGACGCCGAGCGTCAGCAGCACCAGGAGCAGGCCGCGCACGAGGACACGGTCGGTGCCACGCGGCGCGCGTGCCACCGCTCCCACCGTCCGCGCCGCCACGTACCCACCCTCCGCCTCGCGCCGTCCATACCCCACGTTGGTATCCAGACTAGGCCCTGGAGCAACACATCGATGAATGGGGACCGATGAAATGATCTTCTGGTCATGCATACCCCCACCCCGTAAACTCGCCGGGCGCTGTCGCGCCGCAAGTACACACGGGAGAGACATTCATGACCACACGCCACGAACCACCCACCGGACACGAACACTCGGAGCATCACCACTCCGAGCCCACACCCGGCGGCCACGACCACGGCCACAGCCACGGCGGCGACAGCGGCGACGGCGGCAATCACGGGAAGCCCGAGGAGCACAGGGAGCACGGAAGCCACGGCGACCACGCGGACCACGCGGACCACGGCAACCAGTCACCCCACCCCCACCACGCCGCCCACCATCACCACCCCCACGATGCCACCGAAGGCCCCGCCTCCTGGAAGATGGCGGCCATGGCCACGCTGCACTGCCTGACCGGCTGCGCCATCGGCGAGGTCCTGGGCATGATCATCGGCACCGCCCTCGGCTGGTCGAACCTCGCGACGATCATCACCGCCGTCGTCCTCGCGTTCGTCTTCGGGTACGGCCTCACCATGCGCGGCGTACTGCGTGCGGGCGTCGACCTGCGCCGAGCCGTCAAGGTCGCGCTCGCCGCCGACACCGTGTCGATCATCGTCATGGAGGTGATGGACAACAGCGTGATGATGCTCGTGCCCGGCGCGATGCACGCCGGACTCGGCGACCTCCTCTTCTGGGCCAGTCTCGCGCTGTCGTTCGCCGTCGCCTTCGTGATCACCGTCCCGGTCAACCGTTGGCTGATCGCCCGCGGCAAGGGCCACGCGGTCGTGCACGCGTACCACTGACCGAGCCGAGCCCCCTCAGGCGCGCTCCGACAGCGCGTCGGGCCGGTGGTGGTGCCGGTCGATCACATAGGCGTGCCGGTGCCGCCACCCGCCGGCCGAGGGCACCGCATCGGCCAGGTGCGGATGGTCGGCGGGCAAGTCGCGGTGCACGTGTACGAGTTCGGCATGCCCACGACGAGGTCGACACGCCGCCGCGCCGGCCACGCCCGCCAGGGCGATACCGCCCAGCACCACCGCGGTGACCGGCAGACCCGCACCGGCCGCCAACCATCCGGCGAGCGGATAGGTCACCAGCCAGCACCCGTGGGACAGGGAGAACTGGGCGGCGAACGCGGCGGGCAGGTCCACGGCCCCCGCCGACCGCCGAATCACCCGCCCGGCCGGGGTGAGCACCAGCGAACACGCCGCGCCGATCGCCGCCCACGCGACCAGAAGCAGCACCCAGGACAGCGTGTTCGGCGCCGCCGCCGTAATCCCCGCGACGGCGGCCAGCACCACCGGAAGCGCGCAGGCCGCGGCCGACATCACGCCGCGATCCGCAAAGCGGCGCAGCAGGCGCGGCAACAGCAGGGCCGCCACCATCGAACCCCCGCCATACGCGCCCAGGGCCAGCGACACCGCACCCGCACTCCGCCCGAAGTGCTCCCGAACCAGAACGACCGTATTCACGAAGACGATCGCACTCGCCGCCGCGACCGCCAGATCAAGCGCCAACAGCGCCCGCAACCCCGGCGTCTCCCGGAACAACCGGAACCCGAGGCCCGCCCGCGCATACCGACCCCGCACACCCTCCACCCGCTCCCGCTCCACCGGTGCCGACGGGGACGGCGCCGGCGCCGGCGCCGGCCGAGGCAACACGACCGAGACGACCAGGGCGGCCGAGGCGACGAAGCCCACCGTCGTGCCGGCGAACAGCCAGTGATACGAGACCAGTTGGAGCAGCAGCGCGGCCAACGCCGGGCTGAACAGGCTCTCCAGGTCGTAGGCGAGCCGAGACATCGACAGGGCGGCCGTGTACTCGCCCTCCTCGGGCAGGAGTTCGGGGATGCCGGCCTGGAACGTGGGCGTGAAGATCGCCGACGCGCCCTGGAGCAGCAGGATCAACACGTAGATCTGCCACACCTGGGTGACGAACGGCAGTGCCAGCGCCACGAAGGCGCGGACGAGGTCCATCGCGGCCAGCAGTCCCCGACGGGAGACCCGATGCGCGAGCGCGCCGGCGGCGGGCGAGATCGCGACATACGCGACCATCTTGATCGCGAGCGCCGTGCCCAGCACGACGGAGGCGTCCGCCCCCGCGATGTCGTAGGCGAGCAGGCTCAGGGCGACCGTGGCCAGACCCGTACCCACGAGCGCGACGATTTGCGCGGTGAACAGACGGCGATAGGTGCGATTTCGTAATACGGCAAGCATCGGCATCGGCCTCGTCCCGTTCGGCGGCGTCGAGCGGCGAGACCAGCGTACTCATCATGTGCGTACACATGCACGCGTTGATCTTCACGAATCGAATCCCACCGGAGGCAGGCCCGGCCCAGGGCCCGCACACGCGTCAATCGTGCGGCGGCAGTTCGCCGATCGTGTGATCGGCCACCTGGAGCGCCTCGTCCACCAGCCGCCGCAGATGCCCGTGGCGCAGCGAGTAGACGACGCGGCGCCCGTCCTTGCGGGCCGTGACGAGACCGGCCAGCCGCAGCTTGGCGAGGTGCTGGCTGACGGAGGGGCGCGGTGCGGCGCAGTCCCGGGTCAGCGTGGTGACGTCGGCCTCGCCCCGGCCGAGCCGATCGAGCAGGGCGAGCCGGGTGCGGTCCGCGAGCAGGGCCAGGACCGAAGCGGCGACCTCCAGGCGTTCACCGGCGGCCGACTCCTGCGTCATCGAGGCACCTGCGTGTCGTTCGCCCGTACTCATGCGCACATCGTAGGGCGAATCCCGGAGCCGCGACCGAAGGCCACGACTCCCCCGCGACGGGGCCGCCGCCATACCTCCTACGATGCGTAGGAGGTAGGCTGACCGCTCGAGCGAAACAGCGGTCGCGATTCGGGACGGAGGGGTCCGCGCATGGGTCGTTCCTCCGCAGTAGGGAAGTTCGCAGCAGGGAAGCCCGCCGTTGGGAAGCTCGCTGTTGGGAAGCTCGTCACGGGGGACCTCGCCGGCCGCGGCCGCAGCCGTGGCCGCGGGCTCCGTCGGGTGATTCCGCTGCTCCTGCTCCTGCTCGTGGCGTGCGCGACGGTCGGGACGTCCGGCGCGAACGAGGCGACCGCCGTACCGATCCCGACCCTCGGCGCCCCCGCCGCGATGGCCGCCGAACCGGCCGGACATCCGGATCCGGGTTCCCCGCACGGCGCGCTCGGCGCCGACTGCCGTCCCGGGGACCGCCATTGCGCGGCCGTACTGACCGGCGGCCCCGTCGTCCCGCCCCGATCGTCCCTCGTCTCCGACGGTCTCGACACCACGACGGCGGACACGACTCGCCTCACCGTCCCGCCCTCGACCGTCCCCCGGGATCCGCCCGACACCCGGGAGTTGTGCGTCAGTCGGACCTGACCACGACCACCCGACTCGCCCGCGCCGCGACACCGGCGCGCCCCGGCGAGCGGGATCCGTCGTCGATGTCACCGAGACGCCCGAGGGACACCCATGGACCAGCAGGACCGGCCCCACCCGTCCGCAGCCGACAAGAACAAGCCGAGCGAACCGAACCAACCGGAAAACCAACCGGAAAACCAACAGGGAAGCCAACGGGAGAACCAACCGGGAAACCAACCCGGCAAATACTCCAACAAGCCCTCCAAAAAGCAGTCGAAAGCCGAACGAGCCGCCAAAATGGCCGAGACCCGCCGCCGTGTCGCCGCCGAACGCGACCGGCAGCGCCGAGCGCAGCGTCGCCGAACCCTCGCGGTCAGGAGCGTCGTGACGCTGCTCGCCACCGGTGTGATCGCGGCCCTGGCCGTCGTCGTGTCGCGGAGCAACGAGGACGCGAACAACCGCGCCGGCACGGCCGGTTCGAGCGGCGGCGCGCTCGTCGCCGAGGTGAAGTCCGCCGCCGGAATCTCCTCCCCGATCCGGGGGGTCACCACCTACACCGCGTCCCAGGGCCACGAGGCCAAGCGGGAGATCCGCTACGAACAGGTGCCGCCCGTCGGGGGACAACACGATCCGGTGTGGCTGAACTGCGGCACGTACACCCAACCCGTCCCGGCCCGCAACGCGGTGCACTCGCTCGAACACGGCGCGGTATGGCTCACCTACCGCCCGGACCTGCCCGCCGACCGGCTCGCCCTGCTGACGGCCAAGGCCAAGGCGTCGTACGTGATCCTGAGCCCCGTCCCGGACCTCCCGTCGCCGGTGGTCGCCAGTGCCTGGGGCATACAACTGCCGCTGACCGACGTCGGCGACCCGCGCCTGGACGAGTTCCTGAAGACGTACCGGGAGGGACCACAATCGCCCGAACCCGGCGCACCGTGCAGCGGCGGGGTGAGCAGGTGAAGGCGCTCGGCGCGGTCGTCGAACTCACCCCGTTCCTGGTGGTCGCCTTCGGCTTCGCCTACCTCATCCGCGCGATCCTCGACGCCGACCGCCGCGAACGCGCCCTGATGGACGCCCGCGACCGCACGGCGGCGACAACGACGTCGACGGCGGTGACATCGACAACAGCGCCGACAACCGGTGCCGACACGAACACCGATACCGACACCGATGCCGACACGAACACCGATGCCGACATCGATGCCATCACCGGCACCGGCACCGACACCGGCGCCGTCACCGGCGCGGCCCACGAACCCTCCCGGGACACGAGAACACGCGAGTGACGACCCGGCAACGCCCCGACCCCACCCAAGATCTCGACCTGGCATCTTCATCCCGGCAACGAGGTGTTACCGGATGCTTTCCTGGTTACGCTGCGAAGTGGCCGACGTGTGATCTTCGTTCGTGGAAGGGACGTTCACCATGTCCGTTTGCGAGCTGTTGGCGCCGCCGCATGTGTGTGACGCCGTCGACGATCGCGTCGACCTCGATCGACACGGGCGGCGGGACCTGACCGTGCGGATCACCGCCCCGGCGGCGGTGTGCGGGCCCGGCGACGGCCTCGTGGTGACCTGGGCGCCGCAATCCCCCACCCTCATCGGGGTGTTCGAGGTACACACCGCCGTCGCGGGGGTCGGCGCGGTATATGTCACCCTCCCGCACGCCAAGGTCTGCTGGAGCGCGGGCGCCGCCGTGCGGGTGACCTACCGACTGATCAAACCGGACGGCAGAACCCTGGAGGCGCCCAGCGGCGCCGTCGTCGAATGCGTCAGCGAATACCCGCCGTTGCTCGACTTCGCCGACGTCACCGAGGCGAGCAACGGACACATCAGCCTGGACCGACTCGACGCGCGTGGCGCGACCGTCACCGTGCCGTACGACGACGTCCCGGTCGACAGCGGCGACACCGTCGTCGTCACCTGGACCCCACGATCGTCCGGCGTCGAGCCGTTCGAGACCCGCTTCACCGTCGAACAGGCACGGGGCGACGGCTCGGCGCAGATCCCCCTGGACCGGGTACGCGCCTGCGAGGGCAGCAGCGCCGAGATCCACTATCGCGTCATCAAACGCGGCGGCATCGGCGAAGCCACCTCCGGCCGCAGCGTCTTCGCGATAGACCCCACCCCGGATCCCACCCCCTTCCCCCGCCGCCCTTGGCCGGCGACGATCCGCCGCCCGTACATCGGGTAGCGCCCCACCTCGGTCGGGGCGAGCCCCGGGGTGCTCGACAAGATCGCCGAAGTCAGCTTAGGCTTACCTAAATCTTCGGCGTGCCGCTCTATCGATGCGCCCATCCCCGGGAGTCGCCGCATGCCCGGCGGGTGACCGCCGCAGCACGACGGGAGTGGCATGTCACGGGGTGTTCCTGACGCATGGTCGGTTCCCGACGGGTGGCCGGCATGACGGGCGTCACCCTTCGCGAAACCGCGCCCGCGCGCCCCGCGCCCGCCACCGCGGACGTACGTCGGCGACGACTGGTCGGACTGTGCGTGCTCCTCGCCGCGCTCCTGCTCGCGACGGTGGCGTCCCTGGCCGTCGGCGCGCGGGCGCTGAGTCCCTCCGAGGTGTGGCACGGCCTGTTCGCGGCATCGGACCCCGACCAGCGGCGCAACGAGATCCGGCTCATCGTGCAGACCGTGCGCCTCCCGCGTACGGTCCTCGCGATCGTGGCGGGCATCGCGCTGGGCGTCGGCGGCGCGTTGATCCAGGGGTACACGCGCAACCCGATCGCGGACACGGGGTTGGTGGGGGTCAATGCCGGCGCGTCGTTCGCCGTCGCGACGGCCATCGCCGTGTTCGGGTTCGCCGAGCCGACGCAGTACGTGTGGTTCGCCGTCGCCGGGGCCGGTGTCGCCGGCGCCGTGGTGTTCGGACTGGCGAGCATCGGGCGGGGAGCGGGTGATCCGCTGACCCTGGCACTGGCCGGCCAGGGGGTCACGGTCTTCCTCGCCGCGATGACGACCGCGGTGTCGTTGTCGGACAAGGCGGCGATGGACGCGCTGCGCTTCTGGAACGCGGGCTCGGTGGCCGGCGTCGGGTTCGACGTGATCTGGCCGGTGGCCGGGCTCGTCGCGCTCGGATCGACGGCGGCGCTCGCCACGTTGCCCGCGCTCAACCTCCTCGGCCTGGGCGACGACGTGGCCAGGGGCCTGGGGGTCGACATCGTGCGCACCCGCGTCATCGGCATCGTCGCCGTCACCGTCCTCGCGGGAGCGGCGACGGCGGCGTGCGGCCCGATCGCCTTCCTCGGTCTCATGGTGGCCCACGTGGCCCGATACCTGACCGGCCCGGACTATCGCTGGCTGGTGCCCTACGCGGGCCTGCTCGGCGCGCTCGTCCTGCTGGCCTGCGACATCGTGGGACGCGTCGTGGTGCGGCCCGGGGAGTTGGACGCGGGTGTGCTGGTGGCCGTGCTCGGCGCCCCGTCCTTCGCGGTTCTGGTGTGGCGCGGAAGGATCAAGGGCCTGTGAGCGGCACGGAGGTCGACCCCCCGACCCGCCCCACGACCCGACCCGGGGTGCGGTTCGGCCAGGTGTCGTTCGTCTGGCGACCGCGCGTCGTCCTGGTGACGCTGTCGCTGGCCGCGGCGACCTTCCTGATGTTCTGCGTGTCCATCGCCGTCGGCGACTTCCGGCTCGGACTGGACCGGGTGATCGCGACGATCCTCGGCCGGGGCGACGCGGTCGACGAGTTCGTGATCATGGACCTGCGCATGCCGAGGGCCCTGGCGGGCCTGATCGTGGGCATCGCCCTGGGGGTCTCCGGGGCGCTCACCCAGTCGCTCGCCCGAAATCCGCTGGCCAGTCCGGACGTTCTGGGCATCACCGGCGGCGCGAGCGCGGTCGCGGTTTTCCTGGTGACGGTGTCGGGCGGGGCGTCCGCGGCGATCGCCGGCTCCGTGGGACTGTCCACCGCG
Organism: Embleya hyalina; assembly: GCF_003967355.1. Taxonomy (GTDB): domain Bacteria; phylum Actinomycetota; class Actinomycetes; order Streptomycetales; family Streptomycetaceae; genus Embleya; species Embleya hyalina. The sequence continues at coordinate 8,941 of NZ_BIFH01000065.1, forward strand.
GCGCTCGCGGGCGGGCTCGGGACCGGTCTGCTCGTGTACGCCCTGGCCTGGCGCCGGGGCATCGACGGACTGCGGCTCATCCTCATCGGCATCTCGGCGAACGCGGTGACGCAGGCGGTCACGACCTGGCTGCTGGCCACCGCCGACATCCGCGACGTGGCCAGGGCCCAGGCGTGGTTGGTCGGCTCGCTCGACAACCGCTCGTGGGACGAGGTCCGCGTGGCCTTCTGGTGCACGCTCGTGCTGATGCTCGTCGTGGTGGCGATCGCCTTCCAGTTCAAGCCGATGCACTTGGGCGACGAGGTCGCCGCCGGCCTGGGCGTGCGATATGTCGCCGTACGCGCGGTACTTCTGCTGTGCGCGGTCCTGCTCGCCGGTGCCGCGGTGAGCGCGGCGGGACCCGTTCCGTTCGTCGCGCTGGTGGCGCCCCAGGTGGCGATGCGACTGGTCGGGACCCCGACGCCCCCGTTGGCGGCGTCGGGCGTGCTGGGGGCGCTGCTGCTCATCGGCGCGGACCTGGTCGCGCGCACCGCGCTGCCGGTCACGCTGCCCGTGGGCGTGGTCACGGCCGCCGTCGGCGGCCCCTTCCTCGTGTACCTGCTGGTACGGGCGAACCTCCGGCAGCGGGCGTAATGGACAGGCAATCCGAGGGGTGTTCGTGGTCGCGCAGCGCATGACCGAGGCCGGGAACGAAGCCGGACGCGAGGCCGGGAGCGAAGCCGGGACGGCGTCCGGGGTCGACCGGATCCCGCGCCTGACGGCCGACGGGATCACCGTCGGCTACGGCGGCGCGACGGTCATCGACGGCCTCGACGTGGTGATCCCGCCGGGCCTGGTGACCACGATCATCGGCCCCAACGGCTGCGGCAAGTCGACGCTGCTGCGCACCCTTTCGCGGCTGCTCAAGCCGACGCGGGGCGCGGTCGTGCTGGACGGCGAGGACATCGCCGGGCTCAGGACCCGTGACGTGGCGAAGAAGCTCGGCCTGCTGCCCCAGGCGCCGATCGCGCCGGAGGGGCTGACGGTGGCGGATCTGGTCGCCAAGGGCCGTCATCCGCACCAGAGTTGGCTGCGCCAGTGGTCGTCCGACGATGCCTCGGTCGTCGAGCGCGCACTCGCCATGACCGGCGTGGCCGACCTGGCCGACCGCGCGGTCGACTCGCTGTCCGGCGGGCAGCGCCAACGCGTGTGGATCTCGATGACCCTGGCCCAGGGAACCGACCTGCTGCTCCTGGACGAGCCGACCACCTACCTCGACCTGGCGCACGCGATCGACGTCCTCGACCTGGTGGACGACCTGCACGAGGCGGGCCGCACGGTGGTCATGGTGCTGCACGACCTCAACCTGGCGGCGCGATACAGCGACAACCTCGTCGTGATGCGGGCGGGCGCGATCCTGGCCCAGGGACACCCCCGCGACGTGATCAGCGCCGAACTGCTGCGCGAGGCCTTCGGGTTGACCGCGACGGTGATCGACGACCCGGTCGGCGACCGACCGCTCGTCGTGCCGATCGGCCGCGCCCACGTCCGGGCGGAAGCCGGGGCCGAGGTCCGGGCCGAGGTCCGGGCCGAGGTACCGGCGGAAGCACGGGCGGACGCGCGGGCCGATGACGCCGCACATGAGGATCGCCACACGGCGGACCCCGCCTGACCCCGATCAAGTAAGGTTAGCCTGCCCTAAGTCGGGGTGAGCGCACGTCTGCGACCAAGGAAACCCTCATGCACCTCCCCGGAACCACGCGCACGAAGCCCTGGCAACGCCTGGCGGCGACAGCCTCCGCCGCGGCCCTCGGCATCGGCCTCCTCGCCGGCTGCGGCTCCGACAAGGCCGACGACAAGGCGGACGGGAAGGCCGACGGCGCTGCCGCCGGCAACACCCCGCCGCCGGCCGCCGCAGGGGCCTTCCCGACCACCGTGGAGCACGCGTTCGGGTCGACGACGATACGCAAGGCGCCGCAGCGCATCGTCACCGTCGGCTACACCGACGACCAGGCGGTCCTGGCCCTCGGCTACAAGCCGGTCGGCATGGTCGACCAGTATCCGAACCCGCCCGGGACCACCCCCGACATCAACACCCAGTGGCCCTGGACGAAGGACAAGTGGGGCGGCGCCCGCCCCGAAGTCGTGATGAAGAACGGGGACTCCGGCCCCAACTACGAGAAGATCGCCCAGTTGCGCCCGGACCTGATCATCGCCGTCTACTCCGAGATCGACCAGGCCGCGTACGACAAGCTCTCCAAGCTCGCCCCGACGGTCGGTCGCACCAAGGGCGAGAAGGAACCGTTCAGCGCACCCTGGCAGGACAACGCGCTGCACATCGCCAAGACCCTGGGCAAAGCCGACGAAGGCGCCCGGCTGGTACAGGACATCCGCACCAAACTGGACACACTTCGCACCACCCGCCCGGAGTTCACCAACCAAAAGGCCGTCGCGGTCTCCTGGTACAAGGACTCGCTCGCGCCGTTCACCACCACCGACGTACGCGGCCAACTGCTCACCGGGATGGGCTTCCAGGGTGTGCCGGAGATCGACCGGCTCGCCGACGGCAAGTTCTATGTACCGCTGTCGCCCGAGCGGGTCGACCTGATCAACGTCGACCGCATCTTCGTGATCAACGACCAGGCCGACATCAACGCGCTGAAGAACTACCCGCTGTTCACCAACCTGCCCGCCGTCAAGAACGGCAAGGTGTCGTACCTGCTCGACAGCGAGGGCCCGGCGGTCGGCGCCGCGATGTCGCAGGCCACCCTGCTGTCCCTGCCCTACGCCATCGACGAGACCGCCAAGTCGATCGGCTGACCGTCATGGCGACTCCCCCCGCGCTCGCCGCGCCGACCCACGCGCCCCCTCGCCACCCGGCCCCGGCGGCCGGCGCGTGAACACTCCCGGCATACCCGCGCCGGCGTTGCACACCGCCTCCGGGCGCGAGGCGACCCGGTGGGTGGTGGCGCACCTCCGGCGCCGGCCGTGGCCGGCTGCGGCCACCGTGTTCACCATGGTCGCCGCGGCGGCCCTGCACGTGGTCCCGGTACTGCTCCTGGGTCGTGTGGTCGACGCCGTCGTCGCGGGCGAACCACGCTCGACCCTGGTCGTGATCGGGGCCTGGCTGGTGGCCGCCGCGCTGCTCGGCGCGGCGGCCACCGCGGTGTCCACCCACCTGATCGGACGGCTGGGCGCCGACCTGCTCGCCCGACTGCGCGAGGGCGCGGTGCGCGCGGTACTGGGCATGCCCGGCACCCGAATCGAACAGGTCGGCCGCGGCGACGTGCTCTCCAGGGTCGGCGACGACGTGGCCGTGCTGTCCAAGGGCATTCGCGTGGCCGTCCCCACGGTGTTCTCCGCCGGCGTGCTGGTCGTCATCGCCACCGCCGGCATGTTCGGGCTCGACTGGCGGCTCGGCCTCGCCGGCGCCGGCGCCCTTCCGGCGTACGCGTTCGCGCTGCGCTGGTACCTCCCGCGTTCCGCACCGCTGTACCGGCGGCAGCGGAGCGCCCAGGCGGAGCGTGCGCAGGCGCTGATCAGCGGCCTGCACGGGATCGACACGGTCCGGGCGTTCCGCCTCGAAGCGACCTTTCGCGAGCAGGTCGACAGCAGTTCGCGGCGCGTGCGCGACCTGGGCATCGACGTGTTCCGGCTCTTCGGCCGATTCGTCGGCAGGGAGAACCGCGCCGAGTTCATCGGACTGACCCTGATCGTCCTGGTCGGCTACGCCCTCCTGGAGGCGGACGCCGCGAGCCTCGGCGAAGTGGCCGCCGCCCCGATACTGTTCCACCAGTTGTTCGTGCCGCTCGGATCCATCATGTTCACCTTCGACGAGGCACAGAAGTCGGGGGCGAGCCTGACCCGGCTGGTCGGCGTACTGGGCGAGAGCACCCCGGACCGACTCGTCGGCGACCCCGCCGTGCCCGCCGCCGGCGACGAACCCCGATCGGTGACCGTCCGAGGACTGACGTTCGCCTACCCCGACGGCGACCGGCCGGTGTTGCGCGACGTCGACCTGACGATCCCGGCCGGTGGTTCGCTCGCCCTGGTCGGGGCGAGCGGCGCGGGCAAGTCGACCCTGGCCGCGTTGATCGCGGGCATCGGCACCCCGCTGTCCGGGTCGGTGCACATCGGCACGACCGACCTCGCCGACCTGGACGAGGCCGGGGCCCGCTCCCTCGTCGGCATCCTCACCCAGGAGACGCATGTGTTCTCCGGACCGCTTGCCGACGACCTGCGCCTGGCCGCGCCGGACGCCACCGACGCCGAACTGCTCGCCGCGCTGCGTACCGTCGGCGCCGACACATGGGTGTACGCACTCCCCGAAGGTCTGCACACCGACGTCGGCGAAGGCGGCCGGCGGCCGGACGTCACGGAGGTCGCCCGCATCGCGCTGGCCAGGTTGACGCTGCGCCGAACCCCGGTCGTGGTGCTGGACGAATCCACCGCGGAGGCCGGCAGCACCCACGCGGCCGAGTTGGAACGCGCCGTACTGGCGGCGTGCGCGGGCCGGACCACTCTCCTGGTGGCCCACCGGCTGACCCAGGCGGCCGCGGCGGATCGCGTCGCCGTCCTGGAGGCGGGGCGGGTCGTGGAAGAGGGCTCCCACGAGGAGTTGATCGCCCTCGACGGTCGATACGCGCGGCTGTGGCAGGCGTGGCGCGAAGGCGCCGACACCGCCGAAGGCCCCGCGCGGTGACCGCCGTCCGCCTCGCGCCATCGGCCCCGCCCGCCCACGTCCACATCCACGTTCGCCGGAAGAGACGCACGGCCCCCCGATGACCACACCCGAAAGCCCGCGGCCCCTCACCGGGCCCGACATCGTCCGGGCCACCCTGCGCCGCAACGTCGGCGCCATGGCCCGAGGCACCGTCCTCATGGGCATGTACCAGGCCGGCGAGACCGCCTTCCCCATCGCGCTGGGTCTGATCGTCGAACACGCGCTGCGTGATCGCGGCCTCGCACCACTCGCCCTGGCGATCGTCGCGCTGGCCGTGATCAGCACGACCGTCTCGCTGTCGTGGCGGTTCGGCATGCGGGTGTTGCAGAAGGCCAACACCACCGAAGCACACCACTGGCGCGTGCAGGTGGCGGCCCGCGGACTGCGACCCGTGGCCGGGGGCGGCGACCTCAAGTCGGGCGAGGTGCTGACCATCGCCACCGACGACGCCGATCAGACCGCCGACCTCGTCGAGGTGATCCCGGTGCTGATCGGCTCCCTGGTCGCGGTGCTCGTCGCGGCGATCGCCCTGGGCCTGGCCAGCGTGCCGCTCGGCCTGTTGGTGATCGTCGGGACCGCCGCGATCCTGGCGGTGATGAGCGTGCTGTCCAAGCGGATCGACGCCGGCACCCGCGAGCAGCAGGCCCACGTCGCACGGGCCGGCGCGAAAGTCGCCGACCTGATCACCGGATTGCGCCCGCTGCACGGTTTCGGCGGCAACCACGCGGCGTTCGCCTCGTATCGGGGGGTCAGCTCGGCGGCCCGGCGCCAGGCGATCGCGGTCGCGAGGGTCAACGGCGCGTACGCGGGCACGGCGCAGGCCCTGAACGCCGTGCCGGCCACCGCCGTGACGCTGACCGCGGGCTGGCTGGCGTTCGAGGGTCGGATCGGCATCGGCACGCTGGTGATGGCCGTCGGCCTGGCGCAGTTCATCGTGGAACCGCTCCGGCTCTGCTCGAACATGCCCAAGTACGTGATGATCGCGCGCGCGTCGGCCGAGCGTATGGCGCTGGTGCTCGCCGCGCCCCCGGTCGTGCCGCCGCCGGCGGAGGAGCCCCCGGTCACCGGAGGCGGTCTCGACGTCGAGTCGGTCCGGTACGGATCGCTGCGCGAACTGTCCTTCCGGGTGCGGCCCGGCGAGTTCGTGGCCGTGGTCGCGCGCCGACCGGGCGCGGCGGCCGATCTCGTGGCGCTCCTGGCCGCACGCGTCCCGCACGACGCGTATCGGGGCACCGTGCGCCTCGGCGGCACCCCGATCGCCGACCTGTCGGTCGACACGATCCGCGCGCACATGCTGGTGAACCCCGGCAACGCGGAGATCTTCGCGGGCACCCTCCGCAGCAACATCGACCCGTCGGGCGGGGGGCGGCCGCTCGCGGAGGCCGTCGAGGCGTCCATGCTCACCGACGTCGTCGCCCTGCACCGTGACGGACTCGACCACGCCGTCCGCGACCGCGGCGCCAACCTCTCCGGCGGCCAGCGGCAACGGCTGTCCCTGGCCCGCGCGTTGGCGGCCGACGCCGAGATCCTGGTCCTGCCCGACCCGACGACCGCCGTCGACGCCGTCACGGAGCAACTGATCGCCCGCAACATCGCCACCCTGCGTCGGGGCCGGACCACGGTGGTGATCACGAGCAGCCCGGCGTTCTTGGACGCCGCGGACCGGGTCCTGATGCTGGACGAGGGCACGATCGTCGCCGAGGACACACATCGCAACCTGCTGGCCGGCAACGAGACCTACCGAGCGGCGGTATCGAGGTGAGACCCGGCCGGCGGCCGTAGCGAGGCGAGCGCCGCCTCCAGCACGTCCCGCCCTTCGCGGTCGAACGCCACCAGCCGCACCCGCTCGACGGCACTCGACGCCCCCACGACGGTCGCCACCGCGATCCGCGCGGCCGCCTCGGCCGGAAATCCGTACACTCCGGTGGCGATCGCCGGGAACGCCAGGCTCCGCACGCCCAATTCGTCCGCGACCTCGAGGCAGCGCCGGTAGCACGAGGCCAGGATCTCGGCCTCGCCGAAGTCACCGCCCTCCCAGACCGGCCCCACGGTGTGGATCACGTGGCGCACCGGCGGATACAGGTCGAAGGCCGGCGTCGCCATCGCGTCGCCCGGATCGCACGGCCCGATCTCGGCCCCCGCCGCCGCGAGCCGTGGACCCGCCGCCCGGTGGATCGCGCCGTCCACGCCGCCGCCACCCATCAACGACTCGTTCGCCGCGGTCACGACGGCGTCCGTGTCCTGGAGCGTGATGTCACCCTGCACGATCTCGATCACGGTCATGCCCCGATCATGCCGGCGATCTTCCGGGCGACGGATCCGGAAGTCGACCGGGCGGCGGGCGAGTTGGCCGGAGCCGTGCGACGTGCCGGCGATCAGCCGTCGTGGTGCGGGGGTCGGGGGGTCAGGTCGTGGAAATCCTCCTCCCAGCGGTTTCGGGTGTAGCGGCGACCGACGGGGGTTTCCCACCACAGCAGGTCCTTGGCCAGGCGGACATGGTCCAAGGCGATCCGGCGGCGGCCCAGTTCGGCCATCAACGGGTGCAGGCCGGTGGCCAGTTCGTCCAGGGTCTCGGCCTCGACCGCGTCGTCGAAGCGGGTGCGTTCGCGGCGTTGCACCAGGGTGTGGTCGGGCGCGATCAGTCGGGCCAGGTCCCGGCAGGCCGCGCCGATCGAGGTGCCGTCCGGGCGGTGCAGACCGCCGGCGAGGGAGCCCTGGTGCACCGCGTACAGGGCGATCGCGTGTCGCACGGCCCGGGTGGCCAGGCGGCGTTCGAGGGTGACGGGCAGATGGACGGTGATCGCCTCCACGGCGGGCACGGGCGGGTCGGACGCCGCGGCCGGCAGGAATCGGGCGGCCAACCGGCGATCACCGTGGACCCGCGCCAGGAACGTATGCAACGCGTGCTCCCACGGCGCCCAATACGCGGAGACGCGCGGTATCGGCGGCGCGGTCATCGTGGTCGATTCGTCGTGAGGCGCATGATCGATTCCTCGGGGTCGACGCCCGGACGGGCGCCGGGGTGGGCGGGTGCGGTCATCCATCGGAACGGACCGGGACGCGCCCGTCCGGGCGGTCCCGCTCCATCACCGTTATGACGAACCGGAGCGCCGTTTTGTGACGGACGGGCGTACCCGAAACCACCGCGCGCCCCGGGCCCGCCCGCCTCCGGGGCCGGCATCACCCCCGAAGTCCCGGCGCCGCCGCGCCGGACGCCCGCCCGGTGTGCTTCGCACGGCGTTCGTGAGGTGTTCAGCGTGGCGCCGTCGGTGTGCCCCATGCTTCGATCCGAGGGCGAGTGCGCCGCTCGCCGCCGATCCCCGAGCAAAGGACTGGCCATCGTGCGAAAGCGTTTGCCTGGAAGAGTGCAACTCGTCGTAGCCGCCCTGTCGTTCGTCGCCCTGGGACTCTCGGGCGCGCCGGCGTCCGCGCAGCCGCGGACACCCGCGCAGACACAGCCGCAGACACAGCCGCAGACCGCCGGACAGGCCGTCGTTCGGATCAACGAGGTCGAGTCGAACGGCGGCACCCCGGGCGACTGGGTCGAGTTGGTCAACACCGGTTCGGCCGCGGCGGACCTGTCCGGGTGGGTCGTCAAGGACAACGACGACTCGCACACCTACCCGATCGCCGCCGGTACCTCGCTGCCCGCCGGCGGCTACCTGGCGCTCGACGTCGAGACGTCCTTCGGTCTCGGCAGCTCCGACTCCGCCCGGCTGTTCGGGCCCGGCGGCACCACCCTCGTCGACTCGTACAAGTGGACCACGCACGCCACCACGACGTACGGCCGCTGCGCCGACGGCACCGGATCGTTCGCCACCACCGCCGCGCCGACCAAGGGCGCGCCGAACTCGTGCGCCGCCTCGTGGGCCGCGTGGCCCGGCGCCGGCACCGTCACCGTCGCCGACGGCTCGAACGTGTTCGGCACCAACCTCAGCGGCCTCTCCTTCCAGGACGCCGGCGTGTTGTGGGCGGTGAAGAACGGTCCGGGCACGCTGTACCGCCTCGTGCCGGACACCGGCGGCAAGTGGCGGCCGGATCCGGCCGGCGGCTGGGCCTCGGGCAAGGCGCTGAACTACCGCGACGGCACCGGCGATCTCGACGCGGAGGGGGTGACCTTCACCCCCGACGGACTGTTCGTCGCCACCGAGCGCGACAACGACGACAGCGACGTCAGCCTGCCGAAGATCGCCCGCTTCGACACCTCCTCGACGGCCGGCGCACTGAACGCGACCGCCGAGTGGAACCTGACCGCCGACCTGCCCGCGGTGGACGCCAACAGCGGCCTGGAGGGCATCACCTGGATCCCCGACACCTTCCTCACCGGACACGGCTTCCGGGACGAACACACCGGCGCGGCCTACGACCCGGCCGCCTACCCCGACCACGGCAGCGGGTTGTTCTTCGTCGGCCTGGAGGCCAACGGCACGGTGTACGCCTACGCGCTCGACCGGACCGGCGGCGGATATCACCGGGTCGCCACCTTCGCGAGCGGCTTCCCGGCGGTGATGGAGCTGCAGTTCGAGCCGGCGACCGGTCGGCTGTGGGCGGTCTGCGACAACACCTGCCAGGGCCGGAGCACCACCCTCGGCATCGACGCCCAGGGCCGGTTCGCGATCACCGCCCGGTACAACCGACCCTCGGGGTTGTCCGACTACAACAACGAGGGCTTCGCCATCGCCCCGCAGACGGCCTGCGTGTCCGGCCGCAAGCCGGTCGTCTGGTCCGACGACGACAACGACGGCGGCCACGCGCTGCGGGCGGGCACGCTGAACTGCACGCCGTAGCCGACACGGGATGCGGCGCGGGGCGGGTGGCCTCTCGGTACCTCTTCGTACCGAGACCACCCGCCCCGCGCCGTCGGCGGGTTCAGCGCTCCCCGGACGCACCCTCCGGGGCGACGGCGGAGGGGACCGACGCGGTGTCGGCGGCGGGCGCGGTCGCCGAGTCCGCGCCGGCGTCCGTCGGCGGCGCGTCGTCACCGGCGGTCGCCGCCGCGGGGGACCCGTCGCGCCGGTCGCGCCGGGTGCGGCGGATGCCCTCGGCCATCGCCGCCACGGCGATCAACACCAGCCCGCCCTCGGGGAGTTCGCCCAGCCGGGTGGCCAGGGTGGTCTCGCTGCGCAGCGGCACGGTCGCGTTGAGCACCGTGCGCGTCCACGGGTCGCTGGACTTCACGATCGTGCCGTCGGGGGCGATGACCGCGCTGATCCCGGTGGTGGAGGCGACCAGTACGGACCGGCCGTGTTCGACGGCGCGCAGCCGGGACATGGCCAACTGCTGCTTCGGCTCGGCGAGGCTGCCGTTGCGCATGTAGGTGGCGTTGTTGGTGGGTACGGCGAGGAGGTTGGCGCCGGTGCGGACCGCGCCGCGGACCTGGCCGTCGTAGGCGACCTCGTAGCAGATCGAGGAGGCCAGGTGGATCGGGCCGACGTCCAGCCGCACCGGTCCCGAGCCGGCGACGAAGTCGCGCGGGATCAGCTGGAGGTCGCCCAGCCCGCCGATCAGGTCGCGCAGCGGGATGTACTCGCCGAACGGCACGAGCTGCTGCTTCGCGTAGTAGCGACCCGGGCCGGTGTCGGGGAACCACAACAGGCTGGTGTTGCGGATCCGGTCGTGGGAGGCGTCGAGGATGGCGCCCACCACGATCGGCGCGCCGACCTCGCGGGCGGCGAGCGAGATGCCCTCGCGCAGGCCGACGTCGGTGCGCGGGTCGCGGTCGGTGGCGTTCTCGGGCCACAGGACCAGGTCGGGTTGCGGGGCCTTGCCGAGCTTGATGTCGCGGGCCAGCTCGCGGGTGGCGGCGATGTGGTTCTCCGCGACCTGCTGGACCCGGGCCTGCTCCTCCATGTTGCGGGCGCGCGGCACGTTGCCCTGGACGACGGCCACCTTCGCGGTGCGGTCGCCGTGCGTACTCGGCAGCAGGAACACCCCGCTCGACGCGAGCGCGCCGGCCACCACGAGGCCCGCGCCGAAGCGGACACGGTGCGCGCGGGGCGCGGTGAGCAGCGCGGCCAGGAAGGCGGCGGTCAGCGCGACGACGGCACTCACACCGGGGGCGCCGGCCACGGAGGCCCAGCCCAGGGTCGGCGCGTCGGCCTGGCTGAAGCCGAGCCGCCCCCACGGAAAGCCGCCGAGCGGGACCCGCGAGCGCACCGCCTCCGTGGTCACCCACCAGCAGGCCGCCCACAGCGGCCACCCGGGCAGCCGGGCGAAGGTCGGCACGACGCAGCACAGCAGCCCGAGCAACAACGCCTGGGCCACACTCAGCGCCAGCCACGGCAGTACGCCCAGGTTGGTCAGCCACCACAGCAGCGGGACGAAGAAGGTCAGTCCGAACAGCGTGCCGAGCCGGAACGCCACCTTGGCCCGCCGATGCCGAATGGCGGCCAACAACAGCGCCGGCCCGACGGCCGCGGCGGGCCACAACCCGACCGGCGGAAACGCGAGCGCGAGCAACAGTCCACCGGAGGCCGCCATGATCGCCCCGGCCCAGGTTCGCAACCGCCGCTGCACCCGCCCCCGAACCTGCACGACAACCGCCGTCATGCCGCCCACCCGCCCCGCGGCTCCGGGCGACCGACGGCGGCGAACAACGAGCATCCGTCGTCGAAAACCCTGTCGAACACGGGCAGTGGAACCTTCCCGACCGGAACCGACATCGGCGTCTCCTCGGCTGAACTCGGGGCGGCGCGTAGGGCGATCCGCGGAACGAACTGAACAAACGGGCAGGCGAGCCGACCAACGACAACACCCACGCCGAGCCGGACCCGAACCCGTCCGGAGGAGGCGCCGGCCCGGAACGACCCCGGGGCCCGGCGGGGAACGTCCCGGCGGGCGCTGCCGGCATGCGTCTCAGCCACGGAGCACCCCCTCGGGTATCGCCGCGTCGTCGGCATCGTCGATCGCACGATCCCGGTTCGCCTCTCCCCCGTCGTGATCCGCCGGAGGCAGGAGGGCCGCGAGGCCGGCGAGCGCGTGGGCCAGTTTGGGGTCGACCGGCTCGTACCGCACTCGGCGGCCCACCGCGACCGCGCGCACCAGCCCGCAGTCCCGCAGGCGCGAGAGGTGGTTGGACACGTTCCCCCGGGTCAGCCCCAGCCGCTCGGCCAGTTCCGACGGGTACGCGGGCGCCGCCAACAGCGCCAGCAACAACCGGCGCCGGCTCTCGTCCGCGAGCGCGGTCCCCACCCGGGCCAGCGCGGCGGCGTCCACCACGACGGCCGGCCCGTCCTCTTCGTACGTATGCACGCGTAGACGTTACAGCACGCACTGAATCAAGCAACCACTGAATCGAACATTCAACCGCCGGACCCAACCGGGCAGGCCCGAGGCCGACCGGCTCCGGGCCGGCCCGCCTTGTGCTCGGCCACGAAGCCGTGCGGGAGATTTCGGCGTCGCGGACAACGCCCCACACCCGGCGGCTTCCTAGCGTGTGGCCATGACGCGAACCGCCGGGCCACCGTCCCAGACCCACGACCTCGTGCTGCGCGGTGGTCGGGTACTCGACCCCGAGACCGGGCACGACGCACTCGCCGACGTGGGGGTGACCGGCGGCACCATCACCGCGGTGTCCGCGCGCCCGCTGGTCGGCCGGCGCACGCTCGACGTGCGCGGCCTCGTGGTCGCGCCCGGCTTCATCGACATGCACAGCCACTCGCACGACGTGGCCGGCCATCGACTCCAGGCCATGGACGGCGTCACCACCGCGCTCGAACTCGAGGCCGGCCTCTCGCCCGTCGACGAGGGCTACCGCCAGGCCGCCGCCGAGGGCCGACCGCTCAACTACGGCTTCTCCGCGTCGTGGTGCCAGGCCCGGATGGCGGCCGTCGGCGGCCTCCCGCACGGCGGCGGCATGCACGCCGCCCTCGGCCTGCTCGGCAATCCCGCCTGGCAGCGCGAGGCCACCGGGACCCAGGTCGACGAGATGCTCGAACTCCTCCGCCTCGACCTGGCCGCCGGCGCCCTCGGGATCGGCGTCGTGGTCGGCTACGCGCCGCGGGTCAAGCCGGAGGAGTACCTGGCGGTCTCCCGCCTGGCCGCCGAATCGGGCCGCCCCACCTACACGCACGCCCGAGATCTGGTCGAGCAGTTCCCGGACGTCCCGATCGACGGCGCGCACGAGATCGCCCGCGCCGCGGCGGAGACCGGCGTACACGCGCACTACTGCCACATCACCTCGACCTCGCGGCTGCACAGCGACAAGGTCATGCGGCTGATGGACGACACCCGCGCCGAGGGCGGCCGGATCTCCACCGAGGCCTACCCGTACGGCGCGGGCATGACCGCCATCGGCGCCGCCTTCCTCGCGCCCGAATTGCTGGCGGCCACCGGGCTCACCCCCGACGGCATCGTCCACGCCGCCACCGGCGAGCGCATGGCGAACGCGGAACGGCTGCGCGAGGTGCGGGCCGAGGACCCGGCGGGCCTGGCCATCGCGCACTTCCTCAACGAGGCCGACCCGTTCGAACAGAGCCTCATCGACCGGGCCCTGCTCCACCCGTCGACCGTGGTCGGCTCCGACGCGATGCCGCTGACCTGGACGAACGGCCGGCCCGACCCGCTGGCCTGGCCGTTGCCCCCGACGGCGGTCACCCACCCGCGCACCTCGGGCACGTTCGCCAAGGTGTTGCGGCGCTACGTCCGCGAACTCGGCGCGCTCACCCTCCTGGAAGCGGTCTCCCGAAGCAGCTTCGGGCCCGCGCGGATCCTCCAGGACAGCGTGCCCGCGATGCGCCGCAAGGGCCGCGTGCAACCCGGCTGCGACGCGGACCTGATCGTCTTCGACGCGGACACGGTCACCGACCGGGCGACGTACGAGCACAGCACGCGGCCTTCGCTGGGCTTCGCGCACGTGCTGGTCGGCGGCGTGCCGGTGGTCCAGGACGGCACTTTGTGCCTCGACGCCTTGCCGGGGCGGCCGGTACGGGCTTGAGGTCGCGGGGGCGGGGCGCGGGGGCGCGGGGGCGCGGGGCCGGGTCGCGGGGCCGGGGCGCGGGGGCGCGGGGCCGGGTCGCGCGGTCGCAGGGCCGGGTCGCGCGGTCGCAGGGCCGGGGCGCGGGGTGAACGCGAGGGGGAGCGGCGGTCGTGTGCGGGGGCTGTTTGTTGGGCGCTTCGCGCCGGCTCGCGAGGGACCACTTTTCTGCTCCCCCGCTTCGCTCCGCCGCAGAAAAGCGGCCCCTCGCTCGGGGTCGGGTGCCCCTCCGCTTCGCTCCGGGTCACCCGACCCAAGTTCTGCGGCTCCGCCGCTCTCCGCGCTTCGCGCGTCGATCGCGTGGGCAGTCAGGGTCGGGGGCGCTGACGCGCCATCGCCGGCACGCGAGGCACCACCGCTTCGCTCCGCCGCTCTCCGCGCTTCGCGCGTCGATCGCGCTGACGCGCCGTCGGGTCAGGTGGGGTTGGGGCCGGTGGGTTGGGGGGTGGCCGCTTCGAGTAGGCCCGAGGCCAGGGAATGGGCGTGGGTGTGGGCGGGGCATGCGTGTGGGCCCAGGCCGAAGGGGGCCTCGGTGAGGTCGATCTCGACCGTGGTCCCGTCCGGGGCCACCCGGCGGGTGCGCGGGACCGGGGGGTCGGTGCGTCCGGACGCCAGGTGCGCGACCAGGGCCTTGGTCGCGTCGCACGCCTGGACGAGCAGGCCGATGCGGTTGGCGGTGGCCTCGTCGGCCACGCCGCCGCACACCCGGACCAGGCGCACCACGGCCCGGTCCGCCTCGGCGGTGATCGCGGTATGCGGCTGGTAGGCCGTCGCCACCACCGCGACGTCGGCGGCGATGCTCGCGGCGAGTTCGCCGGGCAGGCCGAGCGCCTCGGCCAACACCTCGACCGGCCCGCGGCCGTCCCGCGCGGCAGACTCCCGGAGGCGTCGCGGATCGATCCGGTCCAGGTCGGCGACCACCAGGGCACGCCGCCGCCGGTGCACGGCACCGTCGCTGAACCGGGCGACGCCGGCCCGCAGCCACGCGACACCCGCGGGTGGCGCGGCGGGGACGACCGGCATGGTGTGGGCGGGATCGGTCAACAGGGCGTGGTTTCGCGACGTCATGCGGCCATCGTGACCCGGGGATGCTTCGGCGGGCACCGAAACGACGCCGGGGCGATGCCGGGACGACCCGGGAGGAGCCCGCCCCGGTGCCGGCGCGACCCCGTCCCGCCTCGTCCGGCTCCGATCGAGCGCTCGACCCCGATCCACCGCCGCCCGATGTCCGGCGTCCACCTCAGGGATGAGTCCCACCCCGGACCTCGGTCCCGGGCAGGCATCGGATCGGGACTCCGGTCCCGGGTCGAGATCGTCTGCCGAACGGCCCGACAAGGCCGCCGAAGGCGGTGAAATGGAACGGAAGCTCCATACTCGCGCCCTCGACCCCGCCCCCACCCACCGCTCACCATCCACTCGCCATCGAAGGAGACCCGAGCATGGGGTCCGATCACGGCCTGGCGGCCCTCGCGCCGACGCCCGCCGCCCCGCTTCGCGCGACGGAGCGTGATCCGAGGCTCGATCCACGCGCACCGACGCGCCGCGTCGTCGTGCCGAGGTCCGGCGTCACCGCGTGGCGCCGTCTCCGGGCGAACCGGGCGATCGCCTTCCTCCTGCGGCACCGCGCGAACCTGATCGTCACGCTGGTCGCGGGCGCCATCGACGCCCTCGCCTATCTCGCCCCCGACGAAGGCATGGAACCCAGGCGGGTACCGCTCGGCATCGTGCTGGCCCTGGCCGCCGCCGCGATCCTGCCGGCGCGACGGCGGCACCCGATGCGCGTGCTCGCCGGGGTCGTCGTCATCCAGATGTGCCTGGTCGTCCTGACCACCGCCACCACCCACTCCTTCGGCGGCGCCCTCTTGGTCGCGCTGTACACCGTGGCCCGCTTCGGCAGCACTCGCGATCTCTGGATCGCCGGCGTCGGGGCGTTCTCGGTCCAGGTCCTGCGCGACGCGTACGACTCCGAGACGTTCGTCCAGATGGTCGGCGCCGACCTGCTGGCCACCCTTCTGGTCGTGGGGGTCGGGCTCGGCACCGCCAAGTGGCAGGGCCAGGTCGAGCTCAACCGCCGGTTGCTCGCCGATCGGGCCGTCACCGAGGAACGCCGGCGGATCGCCCGGGAGTTGCACGACATCGTCGCGCACCACATCACCACGATGTACCTGATGTCCGGCGGCGCCCGGGCCACCCTCGACCGCGACCCCGACACCGCCCGGGAAGCGCTGTTCACCCTGGAGTCGTCCGGCCGCTCCGCACTGCGCGAGATGCGCCAACTGCTCGGCGTACTGCGCAGCGACGACGGTCCCGAGCAGGCGCCCTCCGAACCCCAGCCCGGGATGGACGACATCGACGGACTGATCATCGAGTCCCGCGCGGCCGGCCTCCCGGTGGAGTACCGCGAACTCGGCGAGCGTGAACCGCTGCCCCCGGCCACGGGTCTGACGCTGTATCGGATCGTCCAGGAGGCGCTGACCAACACCCGCAAACACGCGGGCAACGCGCGCACGTGCGTCGAGGTGCGGCATCTGCCCGATCGCGTCCTGATCGAGGTGCTCGACGACGGCGCGGGCAACATCCCCGCGACCGGCGTGGTCGGCGGCTACGGCCTGACGGGCATGCGGGAGCGGGTGGCGCTGCACGGCGGGACGCTGGAGGTCGGCCCGTGCCCGGGCGGCGGGTTCCGGGTGTTCGCGAGCGTGCCGCTGCCGCCGAAGGCCCCGACCGGCGCGGCCGAACGGGTGTGACCGGAACACCCGACCGCCGGGAGCGCGACGGATATGCCCCGGAGCGCCCCGGTTCGCCTACCACGCTGGTTGACCCTCGTTTCCCGCCTCTCCACCCCTGGTACCCCCCGAATCCCCACCGAGCGTGTGACGCTCGGACGCGCATCGGTTGCCTACCGTCGTTCGCATACACCGGTGGGCGGTCGGTACCTGGGGGCCGCCGTCCCCCGGTGTGCCCGACCGGAACTCACACGGGGGAGTTCCGTCCGCATCGAACCGTCGGCGCCGCCGGGTGCCGGTCCGCGGGCAGGCGCGGCGCAGACCGCCGCCCCGCCGGGACGACCGCCCGGCCGGGTGGTCCGACGGCTTCGGCGGTCCCGTCGGCCCGTCGGCTCCCGGGCGACGGGCTGTGCGTCCCGGATGCCGGGGGCGGGGGCCGCGTGCCGGGAAATCGGGCTCGCGACTGGACCGTTCGGCGCTCCGAGGGGGGTCGGCGGAGGCTGTGAGGTTGATGTGAGTACGTCCGACGATGTAGCGCGCGGGGTCCTGGCCGCGGTTCGGGCCGAGGACGAGGGGGCGTTCGTACGACTGGCGGAGTACCACCGAAACGATCTGCGGGTGCACTGCTATCTCATGCTCGGCTCGTTCACCGACGCCGAGGACGTCCTCGACCGAACCCTGCTGCGGGCCTGGCGGGCGCGGCGGGGGTTCACCGGGCACGCGCCGTTCCGGTCGTGGCTGTACCGGATCGCGACCAACGCGTGCCTGGACGCGCTGGCCGCCCCGGCGCGGTGCCGACGGGAGATCGCGATCGCCACGAACGGCGCGGGCGAGCCGGTGCGTTCGGCCCTCGCCGAGGTCACCTGGCTCCAGCCCCTCCCGGACCGGCCCGAGGACGGGGCGGTCGCCACGCGCGACACCGTCGATCCGGCCTTCGTGGCCGTACTCCAGCACCTCCCGCCCCGCCAACGCGCCACGCTGATCCTGCGCGACGTGGTGCACTGGCCGGCCGCGGACACCGCCGACACCCTGGGCATGAACGTCGCGGGCGTCAAGAGCGCCCTCCAGCGGGCCCGACGCACCCTGCGCGCGGAACTGCCCGACCGCCACCCGTCCGACCACGATCGGCCGGCCGGGCCCGACGACGCCGAACGTGCCTGCCTGGAGCGCTACGTCACCGCGTCGCGCCGGGCCGACCCGGCGGCATTGGCCGCGCTGCTGCACGCGGACGCCCGCCAGGCGATCCCCCCGGCCCGGCTCGTGCACACCGGCCGGCCCGCCATCGTGGAGACGCGCGGGCCCGTCCCGGCCGACGCCCCAGGGCACGGCGAGCGCGAGGCGCTGCCGCTGGCGATGAACCGCCGGCCCGCGGTGGCGCACTACTTCCGCCGGCCGGGCGAGGGCGTGTTCACCGCGACGAACCTCGACGTACTGCGCATCGACAACGGCCTGATCACCGAAATCGTCACCTTCGGCCCGGAGTTGCTGACCACGATCGGCCTCGGCGCGATCCTGGACGTCACCGCCGCCGACCACGAGTGCGCGGGCCGGGTCGGCGGCCGCTGAGCCGGCGCGCCCGCCGAGGCGTCCTCGTCAGACCTCGTATGCGATGCCGTGCGGCGCCGCGATCGGGTTGATCCGGTCCGGGTCGAGCGCACCGTCCGCGTGCAGTACGTCGGGACCGGCCTCGAACATGTCCTCCAGGAAACACTCCCACCCGCCGGGCGAGGACATCTGGAGCACCCGGGGCGGGGCCTGGCCGACCCGACTCAGCGCATGCGGAACACCCTTGGGCAGGAGGACGAACGACCCGGCCGGCACGGAGGTGTCCTCACCGTCGAAGTGCACGCCCAGTTCGCCCTCCAGCACGTAGATCAGTTCGTCGGCCCGGTGGTGGGTGTGTCGCGGGATGTCCCGGACCAGGGTCACCTCCAACACCGACAGGCGCCCCTCGGTGTCCTCGGTGCGCGCCAGCACCCGGAAGGGCGGCGGCAGCGGCACGCGTCCGGGTCGCCGCTCGCCCGGGTCGAGCTTGACGAAGCGCTCGTTCGACATGGGGAAGTCCCGTCTCTGGAAGGGGTACGGATGCGAGGGGGCGGTCACCGATCGGGATCGGCGGCCGCCAACACCTCGGCCAGCCGGGTCAACGCGGCGACGACCTTCTCGCGGTCCTCGCCGAGCCCGGCCAGCAGTTCGACCTCACGGGCCAACAGGCGCGGGAAGAGCGCGTCGACGACGGCCCGGCCCGCGTCGGTGATGACCACCTCCACGGACCGGCGATCCACGGCGCTGGGCGTACGTCGGATGTGACCGCGCTCCTCCAGCCGGGCCAGGCTCTTGCTCACCGCCACACGCGAGATGCCCAGATTCGCCGCGAGCCGCCGGGCGATCACCGGCCCCGGCGCGTGCCGGAGCGGAATGAGCAGGTCCAACTCCGGTGGTGTCACCGGCGCCGTCTCGTGCAGCGGACGCAACGCCCGTTCGTGCAACAGGTGGATCCGCCGGATCAGCCCGACGATCTCCATCGGCGAGGTGTCCAGCCCGGGGTGCTCCGCCGCCCACCGCGCCCGCACCTCCGCCAGGGGAAGCAGCACGTCCACTCCCATGATTGTCAACCGGTGAACAATAGGTTCACAATATCGAACCCGGCCGACGGCACAAGACCCGCCGAGGGTTCACCTCGGCGGCAACTCCCGTACCCACCGGTCGATCGGCTCGGGCGGTCAGGTCAGGCGTTGGGCGATGCCGTCCAGGAAGACGTCCAGGCCGTAGGCGAACCGCGCCGCCGGGTCGGCGGTGACCAGGGCCGACATGGCCTTTTCGTACGTGGCGGACTCGTCGGGGCCCGCGGCGGCCAGGCGCGCGGCCCAGTCGTCGGACTCGGCCAGGCGGGACTGGGCCTGCTCCTCGATGGTGTGGCCGAGGACGTAGTAGAACATCGCGAACGTGATCCACCCGGCCTGTTCCGGGGCGAGGCCCGCGCGACACAGCACCTCCACCGCCAGCCGGCCGGCGGCGTTGGTGTTGGCGTCCGGCACGTAGGTGCCCGCGACCACCCGGGCGCCGTCCCGGCGGGAGAGCAGCGCGCCGCGCAACCGGTCGCCGAGCAGCCGTAGTTGCTCGTCCCAGGACGCCTCCGGCAACGGCGCCGCGACACCTTCGAGCAGTTGCTCCGCCATCGCGTCGAGCAGCGCCTCCTTGCTCGGGAAGTGCCGGTACATCGCGCCCGCCCGCACGTTCAGCGCGGTGCCGAGTCTGCGCATGGTGAGGCCGTCCAGCCCCTCGGCGTCGAGCAGGTCGAGCGCGCCCTTGACCACGTCCGGCCGTCGCAACATCGAGAACTCCCGCTTCCGTGCCGTTGACAGCACTCTGATCCGATCCTAACGTGAACAACGTTCACTGTGAACATCGTTCACCGTGAACGGCGTTTCCATCTGCCTCCATGCTATCCACCACCTCCCAGGAGTCCCCCATGGCGAACAGTCCCGGTCGACCGGACGCCGCGCCCCCGCTCGCGAAACCCGCCCCACGCCCGACCCGCCCGGCCCGGCGCGACGTGATCGCCCTGGTCGCCTGCGTGGCGCAGTTCATGGTCGTGCTCGACTCGACCATCGTCACGGTGGCCCTGCCGGACCTGCGGACCTCGCTCGACCTGAGCGACACCGGGCAGCAGTGGGTGGTCAACGCCTACCTGATCACCCTCGGCGGCCTGCTCGTGGTCGCCGCCCGGGCGGGCGACCTGTTCGGCCGCAAGACCGTGTTCCAGACCGGCCTGTTGGTCTTCACCGCCGCCGGCGTGCTCGGCGGCGTGGCACAGGACACCACGACCCTCCTGGTGGCCCGGGTCGCCCAGGGGCTCGGCGCCGCCGCGCTCGCCTCGAACGGCCTGAGCCTGATCGCCGCCGGCTACGCCCACGACCCGATCCGCCGCGGCCGGGCGCTGACCCTGTGGAGCCTGACCGGGGGCGTCGCCGCCGCGGCCGGACTGGTCCTGGGCGGGGTGCTGACCCAGCAGTTCGGCTGGCGCTGGGTCTTCCTGGTCAACGCCCCCGTCGGCGTCGCGCTGCTGCTCACCGCCGGCCTCGGTCTCGCGCCCACCCCGGCGGCCGACCCCGGCGAGCGGCGCCGGATCGACGTCGGCGGCGCGCTCGCCGTCACCGGCGCCACCGGCCTGTTCGGCTACGCCGTCTCCCGTACCACCACCCACTCGTGGACCTCGCCGGGCGTCCTGGGCACATTCGCCGGCGCCGCGCTGTGCACCGTCGCGTTCGTCCTGATCGAACGCACCGCGGCCCGTCCCCTGGTGCCGCTGAAGATGTGGCGGCTGCCCGCGCTGCGCTTCGGCAACCTGATGATGCTCGTGCTGGGCTCCGCGATGACGGCCACGCTCTACTTCATGTCGCTCTACCTCCAGGGCATCCTCGGCTACGGGGCGCTGCGCGCGGGCGGGGCGATGGTGCCGTTGACCGTGACGATGCTCGCCTCCGGGATGGCCGCGCATCGCCTGATCGCCGTACTCGGTCCGCGCGCGCTGCTGGCCGGCGGTGCGGTGACGGCGGCGGTGGGTGTGCTGTTCCTGGCCTGGCTCCCGGCCGACGGCGGCTTCCCGGTGCGTTTCCTGATCGGTTCGGTCGTGGCCGGCGCCGGGGTGGGGCTGATGCTGCTGCCGGTCACCGTCGCCGCGACGGCCGGCATCGAGGCCCGCGACGCGGGCGCCGCGTCCGGCCTGCTCAACACCGCCCGCCAACTCGGCGGCGCGCTCGGGCTGGCCGTACTGGTGACCGTCGCCGCCCAGGACTCCGCGACCGACCCGGCCGCCGTCCTGGACGGCTACCACACCGCGTTCGCGGTCGACGGATTCCTCATCCTGCTCGTCGTCCCGCTGGCCCTGCTCCTGCCCCGCCCCCCGCGTCCCTGACGCCCGAAGTCGCCCTCCCCGCCGGGATCACACCCGCGCCGACACGTCACCCGGATCGCACCGGCCGGCCCCGCGCCCGGTCCGAGTCCCGGTGACCGGCCCGGCCCGGCGGGGAGGGCCCGCGCGTGGCACGACGGCGGTACCGCCCACCCGCTAGGGCAACGCCGCCACCGGTTCCGCCGCGCCCGGGTTCGGGCCGCTCGCCCGGCGCGGCGCGGCGGCGGCCGACGCGGTGATCCGGGCGTGCAGTTCGCCCACGCGCGACTCGGCGGCGGGGTCCAGGAGTTCGCTGCGCAGCACCCGCGTGCGGTTGCGGTCGGCGACCGCCCGGGGGTGGCGGCGCAGGAAGTCCAGGACCCGGACCGGGAGCGTGCTCAGGTGGCTCGGGTGCGCGAGGTGTTCGGCACCGGCGGTACCGGCCCGCAGGATGTACCCGCTGGATGCCTCCACCCGGGACATCCGGGGGTGCTGCTCGCCGGTGAGCGCCAGGTAGGTCAGGATGTCCAGCTCGGGTCGCTGGAAGAGCATCAACTCCGGTTCCGCCTCGATCAGTTCGCACCATTGCCGGGTGCCGCGCAGGCGCGCCGCGAGCCCCGAGCCGACCCCTTCGGGGCTGAGCGGGAGCGCGCGCAGGGTCAGCCACAGGGCCGCGGCGAGGGCGCCGGGACGGGCGCGGTCCGCGCCGAGTTCGCCCGAGCGCGACACGTCGGAGGAGAAGTCGCCCACCAGGGGATCGCGGCACCCGCCGGACCCGGGCACCGGCTCGCGGAACAACACCGCACCGCAGCCGGAGGGGTACAGGCCGATCCGGTGCGGATCGACGACCACCGAATCGCACTCGGCGAGCGCGCGCAGATGCCGGGCCGCGGGCGTCGCGCGCAGTTCGTCCGCGTCCACGAGCAGCGTGAAGAACCCGCCGTAGCCGGCGTCCGCGTGCACCCGCACCCCGCGTTCCCGGCACAGGGGCAGGATGTCGGCGATCGGGTCGACCGCGCCCAGCGTCGTGGTGCCGGCGCTGACCACGACGGTGCCGACCCGCTCCCGACCCAGTACCCGCGCCAGCGCGTCGGGGTCCATCCGCCCGGCCGCGTCGGTCGGCACGGGATACGCGGGAGTGCGCAGCACGGCGCACATGTGTTCGTGCGCGGGATACATGTCGGCGCCGTGCGCGATGCCGAGGTCGGGGTGCGCCTCACGGGCCGCCCACAGCGCCTCCAGGCCGGCCACGGTCCCGCCGGAGGTGAGGTGTCCGTGGGCGGTGGGCAGCCCGAGCATCGCGGCGAGGTCGGCGACCACCTCCTCCTCCAGCGCGACCGTGGTCGGATCACCGTCGAACACCCGGTCCCCGGGCCCGACCAACGAGATGGCGAGCCGAGCGGCCACCGCGGCCCGGTGCGGCGGCTTGACCGGACGCCCGGCGTCCGCGGCGTGCGGGAACGGCCGACCGCCGCGCAGATGCTCGGCCAGCGCGGCCACGTGCGCCTCGAACCGGGCCCCGGCGCGCTCGCCGGCCCCCTCGGGCGGGGGCTCCCGATACGCGTCGGCCCACGCGGACACGGTGTCGAACGCCTCGGTCAGCCGGCCACGGGTGTCCATGTCTGCCTCCGGATACGACGGCCGGCGCGCGCTCCACGCCGCGGACGCCCGGCGATTCCGCGTACGGACGGGTACGGACGGGTGCGGACGCGGACGGGCGTGTACGGATGCGTGAAGACATCCGCGGGACAACGAGAGTTCCCTACCGGACGGCGATCATGCCCGCCCCTGCGGCATCCGTGTGACCACGCCGCCCGGCCCCGGGTGGCGGCGCGCCGACGCCCGAAGCGCCCGTCAGTGCCCGCCGTCGAGGATCAGCCGGTCGGGCAGTTCGATCAGCGGGCGCAGGTCGACGAGGGACTGGTTGGCGACGAACAGCGCCACCCAGTCCACGTCGGGGTAGCTGTGTACGTTCGCGGTGATCCCGGGGTCGCCGCCGCCGTGACCGATCCGCCGACGCCCGTTGACGATCGAGATCAGCGAGCCGTAGGAGGCCATGCCCGGGCCGAACGGATACTTCCCGCTCACCATCATCTCGGTGTGCGCCTCCCCCACGAGCCGTCCCTCGCGCAGCGCCACCGCGAAGCGCAGCAGGTCGGGGGCGGTGGAGAAGACCCCGCCGTCGCCGCCCCCGATCTCGGCGCCCCGCATCGCGGCGGTCAGGTCGGGACGCCGGCCGTCGGCCTGCGGATCCCCGTACGCGTGCGCGTAGGTCGGGTCGGTCTGCCAACGCGACAGCGGGGCGAACTCGGTGCGGGTCATCCCGGCGGGACCGAGGATGTGCTCGTGCACGTAGTCCGCGTAGGTGCCGCCGGAGATCCGCGCCACGATCGCGCCGAGCACCCGGAAGCCGGAGTTGCTGTACGCCGACCGCGTCCCGGGTGGGAACAGCGGTCGTTGCCGGCGGATGAAGTCCAGCGTCCCGGCCTCGAACTCGGCCGGCGTCCGCCATCCGCGCACCGCCTCCCGCCACTCCGGGTCCGCCCGGTGGTCGCCCAACCCCGAGGTGTGGGTGAGCAGTTGGTGCACGGTGACGGTGTCGGCCACGCCCGGGGGGAAGCCGTCCAGCCAGGTCCCGATGGTGCCGTCGAGCCGGATCAGCCGGCGTGCGAAGAGTTGGGTGACGGCCAGGCCGGCGAAGAACTTGCCCACGGAGGCGATGTTGAAGACGGTGTCGCGCCCGTTCGGGATCCCCCGCTCCCGGTCGGCCATCCCGTGCGAGCGGATCAGCACCGGCCGCCCACGATGCGCGAGCAGCACCGTGCCGGCGAATCGATCCCGCGCGGCCAGATCCGCGACGAGCCGGTCGTACTCCCCGCCCGGCCGCAACTCGTCCGGCACCCGGCCGGCCCCGGCCGCACCGGAACCGGCGACGGCCCCCGCGGCCGACCCACCGCCGGCCGATACACCCCCGCCGGCCAACGAGGCCGCCCCGACCAGCCCCATCACCGAACGCCGCGACGGTCGCGTCTTCGATCCCGAGTAGTCACTCATGGGTGGTGTCTACCGAAGCCCACCGATGGCGGACCGATGGCCCGACCATCGCGAACCCATCGGTCCGGCACGGGATGCCGGAAGCGGAAAGCGGTGATAAGTCTGAAATGCGGGCCTGTTTCGACGCCCGGTCGCAACCCTGCGAGGAGTGGAGTTCCCGTGGACGACTATCCGCTGCTGAACGTGTTCTGGACCATGATGTGGCTCTTCCTCTGGGTCCTGTGGTTCTTCCTGCTGTTCAAGGTGATCACCGACATCTTCCGCAGCCACGACCTCGGCGGCTGGGGCAAGGCCGGTTGGCTCGTGTTCACGATCGTGCTGCCCTATCTGGGCGTGCTGGTCTACCTGATCGTGCGCGGCAGGTCGATGGGCCGGCGGGACCGGGATCAGGCGAAGGAGAACGAGGCGGCCTTCAGGGCGTACGTCCGCGACGCGGCCGGCTCCGAGGGTGGGACGAACCGGGGCGCCAGTCCGGTCGAACAGCTCGGCAAACTCGCCGATCTCCGGAACAACGGCGCCATCTCCGAGGAGGAGTACCAGCAGGCGAAGCAGAAGGTGCTCGGCTGACCCGCACCCGGGGTGCGTCCGGGTCCGTCTTCGACGGACCCGAACGAATCACTCCGAGGTGCGGAGAGGGTCACCGTATGTACTCATGGACGGGCATGGCCGTTCCGCTGTCGTCACCCCCGGAGTGACCTTGAGTACCCCGCCCGAGCCACCACCGGATCCACCCGACCGGGCGTCGCCCGCGCGCGCGACGCGGGAGTTGCACGAGGTGTTGCGCGCGCCCGGCTATCTGCGATTGTTGCTGGTCGCCGCCGTCGTGGGTATTCCGGTCTCACTGGCCGCGTTCGGCTTCCTCACGCTCGAACACGCGATGCAGACCGGCCTGTGGGAGCACCTGCCGCACGAGATGGGTTACTCCGTCGCGCCGTGGTGGTGGCCGCTGCCCCTGCTCACCCTGGCCGGTCTGGTCGTGGCCGGGGTCGCCGCGCGGCTGCCCGGGGCCGGCGGGCATCTGCCCGTGAACGGGCTCGGCGGCCCGCCGATCCTGCCGTCGGCGCTGCCCGGTGTGGTGGTCGCCGCGCTGGCGAGCCTGTCGTTCGGCGCGGTACTGGGCCCGGAGGCCCCGCTGATGGCGATCGGCAGCGCCCTCGCGCTGTCCGCCGTGCGCAGCGCCAAGCGCGCCGCCGCCCCCGAGTTGGTCGCGGTACTCTCGGCGGCCGGATCCGCCGCCGCGATCGCCGTCGTGTTCGGCAGCCCGCTGGTCGCGGCCGTACTGATCATCGAGGGGGCGAGGCTCGCCGGGCCCCGGCTGACCGCGCTGATCCTGCCGTGTCTGTTGGCGAGCGGCGTCGGGGCGGTGGTGTTCACCGGGTTCGGCGCGTGGAGCGGCCTGGCCACGGGCGCGTTGGCGCTGCCCTCGTTGCCGCCGAGCCGGTCGTTGCGGGCGGGCGACTTCCTGTGGGGCATGCCGTTGGCGGCGCTGATCGGCTGCGGGGTGGTACTGCTGATGACACTCGGTCGCCGCGTCGCCGACTGGACCGGGCCGCACCCGACCCGCCGGATCGTCATGTGCGCGATCGTGGTCGGCGCGCTGACGGCCGGATACGCGGCGAGCACCGGCCGCTCGCCCGAGGAGGCGGCGCTCTCGGGCCAGTCGACACTGGCCGCGCTGGCGGCGGACCCGCATTCCTGGTCGACGTCCGCGCTGGCCCTGCTCGTCCTCGCCAAGGGGCTGGCCTGGTCCGTCTCGCTCGGCTCGTTGCGCGGCGGGCCGGTCTTCCCGGTACTGATGCTCGGCGCGGCCGCCGCGCTGTTGTGCCAGGACCTGCCCGGCTTCGGCGCCCTGCCGGGACTGGCGGTG
The DNA here is from genome assembly GCF_003967355.1 of Embleya hyalina. GTDB lineage: Bacteria > Actinomycetota > Actinomycetes > Streptomycetales > Streptomycetaceae > Embleya > Embleya hyalina. The sequence goes on from NZ_BIFH01000065.1 coordinate 35,158, forward strand.
GGTCTGGCCGCGGCGGCCTCGGCCGCGCTGCGACTGCCGCTGTCGGCGACCGTGCTCGGCGTACTGCTCCTCGGCGACCAGGGCACGGAGCAGGTGCCGGTCCTGATCGTCGCGTCGGTCGTCGCCTTCGTCGTCGGCGAGCTGACCCGCGCCCGGTGCGCGCCCCACCCGCCCGATTCGGCGACGGCCGGCCCGTCCTGACCGGCGACACGCAGTATTTTGCTCTGATATCTCCCATAGGTCCGTCTAGAGTGTGCCGCGAGGAGGAGCCCCGAGGAGGCGGATCGTGACGCTCGACCCCCGGCGACCGACCCCGTGACCGGCCCCCGCTCCGAAGGCACCGACGCGGGCTCCCCCGAAGGCCCGGCCGACGGCCCCGGCGAGGGCGCCACCAGGAGCCCCACCACGGCCCCCGCCACCCGCCGCATCGCGCTGTTCGGCGCGTTGCGCGCGCTGGGCTCGTCGACCCTGCTGCTCGTCCTCTACTACGTGCTGCCGCTGGACCGGGGTCTGGACACGACGACCGGCATCGGACTCGCCGTCGGACTCGTCCTGTTCGCGGCCCTGGTGGTGTGGCAGGTGAACGTCATCGCTCACGCCGAGCGGCCGCGCCTGCGCGCCGTCGAGGCGCTGGCCGTCTCGCTGCCGCTCCTGCTCCTGCTCTTCGCCGCGACCTACTTCGTCATCGGCCGCGAGCGACCCGAGTCCTTCACCGAACCGCTCACCCGCACCGACTCCCTCTACTTCACCCTCACCGTCTTCGCCACCGTCGGCTTCGGCGACATCGCCCCGAAAAGCGAGAGCGCGCGCGTGGTGGCGATGATCCAGATGGTGGTGAACCTGATCGCGGTCGGCGTGATCGCCCGGGTGGTGCTGGGCGCGGTACAACAGGGCCTGCGCCGCCGGTCGAAACCTGCGGCCCCCGTCGACGCCGTCGACGCCGTCGACGCCGTCGATTAGTCCCGTCCGACGGGACGAAGTCGAGCCCGGGCACGCCCCTCGCCGGAGCATGTACCGAAGTCCACATCGACCGTGTACTTCAAGCCGGGGACCAAGCCTCCGGAACCGGCATCTTTCGCCTGCCGGATCCGCCCTGGTCGGGTCGGGGGTGTTCGGCCCTTTTGGATGTTTCCTACAACTGGCGCCGCTCAGTGTGCACTGCCCGCGACATGGCGTTGCCGGCCGGTTCACGGAATGGTGAACACTGTCGGGGGTCGCCGCAACGTCGCGGCGAGCACAATCGTTGGTTTGCAGGAGGTTCGGTCGGGTGTTCAGTCGTGTCGCCATCGTCAATCGCGGGGAGGCCGCGATGCGGCTCATCCACGCCGTCCGGGAACTCGCCGCGGAGACCGGCACCCGGATCGAGACCGTCGCTCTGTACACCGACGTCGACCGTGCGGCCACTTTCGTGCGTGAGGCGGATCTGTCGTACGACCTGGGGCCCGCGTCGGCGCGTCCGTATCTGGACCTGAAGGCGCTGGAGCGGGCGTTGGTGGCGACGGGGGCGGACGCCGCGTGGGTCGGGTGGGGTTTCGTCGCGGAGGATCCGGCGTTCGCGGAGTTGTGCCGCGAGCTCGGGGTGGCGTTCGTCGGCCCGGACGCGGAGGCCATGCGCAGGCTGGGTGACAAGATCGGTTCGAAGCTGATCGCCGAGGAGGTCGGCGTCCCGGTCGCGCCGTGGAGCCGGGGTGCGGTGGAGACGCTGGACGCGGCGCTGGCGGCGGCGGCC
>NZ_BIFH01000065.1:37273-38152 GCF_003967355.1 Embleya hyalina
GCGATCGGCTACCCGTTGATGCTCAAGGCCACCGCCGGGGGCGGCGGCCGCGGCATCCGCGTGGTCACGAGCGACGCCGAGCTGGTCGAGGCGTACGAGCGCACCAGTCAGGAGGCCGCGCGCGCGTTCGGCAGCGGCGTGGTGTTCCTGGAGCGCCTGGTGACCGGTGCCCGGCACGTCGAGGTGCAGGTGATCGCCGACGGTGAGGGCACCGCGTGGGCGCTGGGCGTGCGGGACTGCTCGATCCAGCGACGCAACCAGAAGGTCGTCGAGGAGTCCGCCTCGCCGGTCCTGGACCCGGACCAGGTGGCCGAACTCAAGACGTCCGCCGAACGATTGGCGCTGGCCGTCGGCTACCGCGGCGCCGCCACCGTCGAATTCCTCTACCACCCCGGCGACCGACTGTTCGCGTTCCTCGAGGTCAACACCCGCCTTCAGGTCGAGCACCCGATCACCGAGTCCACCACCGGATTCGACCTGGTCAAGGCCCAGTTGCGGATCGCCGGCGGCGGCCGGCTCGAAGGCGCCCCGCCGATCGAGCGCGGCCACGCCGTCGAGGCACGCCTGAACGCCGAGGACCCCGACCGCGACTTCGCGCCCTCCCCCGGCCGGATCGCCCGCCTGGACCTGCCCGCCGGACCCGGCATCCGGGTGGACACGGGGGTGAGCGAGGGTGACACGATCCCCGCGGACTTCGACTCGATGATCGCCAAGATCATCGCGTACGGTCGCGATCGGGACGAGGCGCTGGGTCGGTTGCGGCGGGCGATGGCGCAGACCACGGTGATCATCGAGGGCGGTGCCACCAACAAGAGCTTCGTGCTCGACCTGCTGGACCAGCCCGAGTTGATCGACGGCAGCGCCGACACCGGCTGGATC
>NZ_BIFH01000066.1:0-668 GCF_003967355.1 Embleya hyalina
CTGCCGAGGCGCCTTCCCGAGTGGGCCGGGTGCTTCCGGCGCGCGTTGCGCTTGTGGTCGCGGGCGGCTGGTGCGGGGCCGGTCAGAGTCGGTGATGGGCCGCCGCCGGCGTGCGGGGCTCCAAGACGAGGGGTCCCGACGAGACGGGCGCGTCGCTCACCGAAAACGGGCTGGCGGCAGCGGGGAGGGAGGGGGCTCGGGTTGGGTTTCGAGGGCGTTAGGAGGGGGTTGGGGTCCGAAACCGGATCGCTAGGGGTGGTTGTGGGCCTCGAACTTCCGTGACCTGCGGTTTTGCGGGCTCAGGGTGGAGACTCGAGCGTCGCGTGCCGGTTTCGTGTGCTCCGACCCCTCAACGCCGGGGCGGAGACCAAAACTGCCCGATCGCCGCCGACTTCGGGTGCTGCGACCCCACAGAGGCCGTCGAGGAGACCGAAAGTGCCCAGTGGGAGCCGAAACCGGATCCCGAGGCACTCGAAACGGCTTCGCTTCCCGCCGACCTGCGGTCTTCTCCGACACCGGGACCACAGCACCCCACGCCGTCCGGTTTCGTGAACTCCCGCCCCCACACGCCCATCACACCTCGAAACGCCGTGCCCGACCCACGCGGAAAGGCACCCCGGAGGACTCGACCCGAGCCCCCTCCCTGCCCGCCGCTGCAGGCCGGTTTT
>NZ_BIFH01000066.1:1260-24052 GCF_003967355.1 Embleya hyalina
AGCCCCGCACCAGCCGGCCCGCATCCACAAGCGCAACGCCCGCCGGGAACGCCCAGCCCACCCGGGAAGCCTCCCCCGCGCACCCAACCCACCCACCCCACCCGCCCTCCGAACGGCACTCGGCGCGTCGGTGCGTCGGGCGTCGGCGCGTCACATCGCGAAGCCCGCGCGGGACGGCGGGCTCCTATTCGTGGCGGTCTGATTCGGAGGGGCGAGGGTTCGAGCAATCCGGTCAGAAGGGCCGAGTCGGGAAGACGACCGGGTCGGGGACGAGTTCGGATGCGGGGGCGTCGTAGAGGGCGCGGTCCGACCAGCGGCGGACGGTCAGGATCGGTCCGTCCCCCCTCTCGCCGGTCCGGACCCCGATGACCTCACCGCTGTCCCGCCAGCGAGTCTCTTCGCGACGTACGCGGGAGCCGACCTCGAACGTGTCTGCGGTCAGAGCAGGTTCTGGTGGGGTCGCGTGTTCGACGGGCCCGGTCGCGGGCGCGATGAAGCGAATGGTGGAGTCTCCGGTCATGGCTGGATTCCTTTCGGGTTGGCTCCGCCGAGCAGGCGACAGGAGCACTTGGGCATCGACGCACAGGCGTCGCCGGACACACGAACGGGTTCCGCCCCGAACGTGCGACCCGCCGACGCGGGAGGCGCCCCGATGCCGAGAGAAGGCGTGAACGAGCCTCGACACCGGGGCAGTTCAAGGACAGGACGGACGCCGGAGTCGGGTGCCGTGGATGCGACCCGGCGCCCCTCCCCCACCACGACCGGCCCGGAGGCAGCCGGCCATGGGGCATTCCCGATGCATGCGCCCACCGGGCAGAGATTGGCTCAACCACCCCCGCGCAGAGGGCAGTTGGCGAGCGGACAATCGCATGGTGGATCACGCTGCCACCACGGCGCCTTGGCAAATCGACGGTGACGTTCAGGCGGTACGACGACGCGAGTGCCTGACTCGTCGATCCGATAGACCGCCAACATGATCCAACTGCCGTGCACATCGACCTCCCCGCCGAAAGACTCGTGCCGCGATGGATCCGAACTCGCCGAACTCGCCGAAGCCGCCGAAATCCTTTCCGAGGCAGCAGACATCGCCGTTCCTTAACGTCGAACCCATGGGGTCGTCGGCACACGGACGGCCAACGAGACACGTCGACTGTCACCGATCAGCGGGATTCCCGCCGCGATGTGCGACCGACACGGCTAGCATGCCGGCAGGGACGTCATAAACGGGCATGCAGAAGGAGATTTCGGTTCCTCATCGATACGCGAACTGTGCATTCACCACGGGTGTTTCGCGGATCGGCGGAGGATCCCGCTCCGGCGCAGAACGCGCTACGCCCACGCAGAACGTTCGCCCAGGGCCGAGTCCACCCGTGGAGAGGAAGCCAGATGAACGGATACATCGAAACAGCAGCCCCGGCTCTATGCCGCCTCCAACTCGCCACCGAGTTGCGGCGGCTCCGGCAGGAGGCCGGGTTCAACTCCAGCCAGGTCGTCAGGAGACTCCGGTGGAGTCCGTCGAAGCTGACGAGGCTGGAGTTCGGCGACAACTCGATCGTGGAGCCTGACGACGTCACCGCCCTCTGTGCGATCTATGGGACCGGCGCAGAGACACGAGCACGCCTGGCCGGCTTTGCAATGGTGACCAGGACACGCGAGGACGCTTGGCCGTTCGCCGACTACCAACCGATCATGCGACCACGTATCGCCGCACTCAGCGGCCAGGAGGCGCTGGCCGGTATCAGCAGGAGCTTCGAAGGGCAATGGATTCCCGGATTGCTGCAAACGGAGAATTACATCCGATCCATCCACGAGGTCGCGACCGAACGCTTCAGCCCCGAGGAGATCGAACGCGTCATCTCGGTGCGCCTGGCCAGAAGCCACGTGCTACATCGAACAGATGCACCGCTCAAGCTGTTCCAAGTCCTCGATGAGCCAGTGTTGCGGCGGCGCGTCGGGAGCGCGGCGGTCACCAGAGAGCAACTACTGCACATCGCCGAGATGACGTCTCTCCCCAACGTGCGACTGCAAGTCATCCCTTTCGAGGCGGGACCACATACCGGAATGACCGGCGCCTTCACCGTCTTCCAGTTCCCGCAATCCACAGGCATGCGCTCGATTGTCTACAAAGAGAGCCTGATCGAATCATGGGTTGTGCGTCGAGACGACGAAGTCGAGCTGTACAACACCGCATTCGCCGAACTGCAAGGAATTGCACTGAGCCCTAGCAAATCGCTCGACATGATCCACAGGGCAGTGAAGGAGCTTGATGAGCATCCGTGAGATACGGACACCCACGCACGGTTGACTCGACTCCGGCCGCACCAACGACCAAGGCGGCATGCGTGTGGAAAGCCGCCCGTGCCCCGGACCACGCGATGGCCACGCGGCGGCCACGCGACTCATTGCCTCCTCCGAGGCGCTTCCTCTTCCACGCCCGTTCCCGGTAAGGCTTCCTCGACGTGGTGAAGTGCCGGGCATGAACCCTCGTGGGCGTCGCATGCGGCGGCCCGCCCCCAACCGTGAGGTGGGCCACAGGTGTTGCCCGGTGCGTCCGCGCAACCTGGCATGATCGCCACCGATAGGCTGCCTCCACTGTGCGGGCTCGGGGTTCGCCCGGGCACCAAAGGAGTACCAACCGCATGATGGGACCGGCCCATTCGCTGTCCGGAGCCTGCGCCTGGATGGCCGTCGGAGCCGCCGCCGACGCCTACGGCCAACCGATGCCCTGGCCCGTTCTCGTGGTCGGCGGCCTGATCTGTGCCGGCGCCGCCCTCGGTCCGGACCTGGATCACAAGGCGGCGACCGTCTCCCGCTCCTTCGGGCCGATATCCATGGTCCTCTGCGGCGTGGTCGACGCCCTCGCGTCCGCCACGTACAAGGCCACCCGCATGAAGGGCGACCCCCGTCGCAGCGGCGGCCACCGCACGCTCACCCATACCTGGGTCTGGGCCGGACTCGTCGGCCTGGCCGCCTCCGCCATCTGCGCCTACGGCGGCCGGTGGGGCGTGCTGGGTGTGCTGTTCGTGCACATGGTCCTGGCCATCGAGGGACTCCTCTGGCGCGCCGCCCGCCTGCACAGCGACATCCTGGTCTGGCTGCTCGGCGGCACCAGCACCTGGATGCTCGTCGAAATCCTCAACCGCCCCGGCAACGGCTCCGATTGGTTCTTCACCGGACCCGGCCAGGAGTACTGGTGGGTCGGTCTCCCGATCGCCCTCGGCGCGCTCACCCACTGCATCGGCGACGCGCTCACCGTCTCCGGCTGCCCGATCCTGTGGCCGATCCCCATAGGCCGCAAGCGCTGGTACCCCCTCGGCCCTCCGAAGTCCATGCGCTTCCGCGCCGGCGCCAAGGTCGAAGTCAAGGTCCTGATGCCCCTGTTCATGGGCGCCGGCGGCCTGGGCGCGGTGAGCGCCCTCGGCTACCTGGGCTGACGACCCGCCGACGTCATGCCGCCGCCAGCGCTTCGGTGGGTGCCAGGTGGGCCGCCCGCAGCGCCGGATAGAGCCCGGCACAGACGCCGACCACCAGGGTCGCCACGAGCCCGCCGGCCATGGCCCAGGGAGGCACGACGGCGGGCCAGTGTCGGTACGTGCTGTATCCGACCGTCGCCGCCGAGCCGAGAAGGATGCCACCGGCGCCGCCGAGGACCGACAACAGCAGCGCCTCGGACAGGAATTGCGTCCCGATGTGGCCCCGGGTGGCACCGAGCGCGCGGCGCAGGCCGATCTCGGCGCGGCGTTCGAGGACGGAGATCACCATCGTGTTGGCGACGCCGACCCCGCCGACGAGCAGGGCGACCGAACCCAGCCCGACCAGAAGACCGTTGAGCGCGTCGTCGGCCGCCTCGCGGGCGGCCAGGGCGTCGGAGGGGCGGGACACCTCCACCTCGTTCGGGTTGGCCGGGTTGGCGGTGGCGCCGAGGACCGCGGCGACGTCGGCGATCGACGCGTTGTCGGCGCGGGTGTAGACGGTGGTCGGGTTGCCGTCGAAGTCGAGGTCGCGCCGGGCCTCGGGCCAGCCGACGAGCGCGGCGGTGTCGAGTTCGGCGGCCAGCGGCGCGGGGGCGAGGATGCCGATCACGGTGAACCACCGGCGACCGAGCCAGACTTGCACGTCGGGCCCGGGCGCGCGGACGCCCAGTCGCGCGGCGGCGACCGGCCCCAGCACGACCGCGGGGTAGCCCTCGTTCGCCGGGTTGAGCCAGGTCCCGTGGGCGAGGGATGTGCCGACGGTCGCGGGGAGGTCGAGGCGGGCGGCGTATACGCCGATGCCGCCGGATTCCTGCGGCGGGATGCGGTCGTTGCGGTAGACCTTGGCGCCGGTCTTGCCGATGGCCGAGACCGCTTCGACCGGGCCGATGCGCGCGACCATGGCGACGGCGTCGGGGGGCAGGCCGGCGGCGGCGCCGGTGGCGGTCTTGCCCGGGGCGGCGGTGAGCAGATTCGTACCGAGCGCGTCGAGGCGGCGATCGAGGTTCTCCCGGCCGGACGCCGACACGCCGACCACGGCGATCAGCGCCGCGACGCCGAGCGCGATGCCGAGCGCCGACAACAGGACGCGCGTCGGCCGGGTGCGCAGTCCGGCGCCGCCGACGCGCAACACGTCGGCGGCCTTCATGCGGGTCGGCCGGGGCTGGGACCGCGGCCGGCGTACCGGTCGAGGCCCGAAAGCGCGGGCGGGGCGGGTTCGGCTCATCGCAGGGTCTCCATGTCCGCCACGTCCACCCCATCCGCCACGTCCACCACGTCCACCGCGCTGTCGTGCACGATCCGGCCGTCTCGGAGGGCGATGCGTCGGGGCACGGCGGCGGCGATGTCCTGGTTGTGGGTGATGATCACCACCGCGGTCCCGTCGTGGTGGAGTTCGCGGAGCAGTTCCATGACGACATTCCCGGAGTGGGAGTCCAGGGCGCCGGTCGGCTCGTCGGCGAGCAGCAACGGAGGATCGCCGAGGACGGCGCGGGCGATGGCCACCCGCTGCTTCTGTCCACCGGACAGCTGATGGGTGTGGTGCCCGACACGATCGGCCAACCCGACCCGGTTCAGCGCCCTTTCGGCGAGTTCACGACGCCGTCGGCGGGCCACGCCCCGGTAGAGGAGGCCGTCGGCGACGGCGTCCACAACCGGGCCCGGAGGGAGGTGGAACTGCTGGAAGACGAAGCCGATGGTGGTGGCGCGAAGGGCGGACAACCGGCGGTCGGTGAGGCTGTCGAGATCGTGCCCGACGATGCGCACCGTGCCGCGACTCGGCCGGCTCAGCGTGCCCATGATGGTCAGGAGCGTGGACTTGCCGGACCCCGAGGGGCCGACCACCGCCACGAGTTCCCCCGGCACGACGGTGAGGTCGGTGGCGTCCAGCGCGGTGACGGTGCCGTAGTCCTTGCGGGCGGCGGCGAGTTCGACGAGCGGACCGGGCGCGGTCATCGCGGCACCACCACGGCCAGGCCCTGGGCGATGTCGGGACCGGACACTTCGACACGACCGTTGACGAACATGCCCGGCGTCACCGGACGGTAGTCGCCGGGGCTTCCGGGGGGTCCGGTACCGACGACCTCGATCGCGTAGCCACCCTCACGCAGTGCCACCAGCGCATTGATGGGCACGGCGAGAACGTTGGACCGGGTTTCCGCGACCAAAGTGACCTCCACCGGCGCGGCCTGGAAGCGACCCAGCCTGTCCTGCTGCGGGACGGCGAGGACCACGGGGAGGGTGGCGTCCTGGGGACGGGCCGAAGTCCCTTCGGCGGGGCGGCCATTGCCCGCACCGGGTGGGGCCGAGGCCGCGGTGCCGATATCGGTGACCCGGGCCTCCGCGGTGGTGCCGTCGGGCAGTTTGACCGTGGCCGTGGTGCCGATTTGCACGAGGTCCTCGTACTGGACGTTCAGGTCCACGGCGACGGTGCGCTCGGTGCCGGTCCAGGTCAGCACGGGCCCCGCCGCGGCGCGGCCGGGAACCGCGGCGACCGCGGCGACGCGACGGGCCCCGGGCGCGACGACCGCCCGGCCGGGCCCGAGGATGCCGGTGTCGGGGATACCGAGATCCCGCTGCCACTTGCGCACGGCGTCGGCCGTCCCGGAGGTGTAGTGATCGTCGACGGTGAAGCCGGTGTAGCCGAGTGCGGCGAGGTTGTCCTCGACGACCCGAACGTCCTGACCGTCCATGTCCGCGGACAAATCCCGATACAACGGCGTCGAGCCGTACAGCAGCGGCACCGGATGTTCGTCGACCGCGTACACCGGCTTGCCGCGTTCCACGACGGCCCCGGGAGCGGGCAACCAGGTCAGCCGTCCACCAGCCGTCTGCCCGTCCGCGATCTGCCGATCAACCCTCCGCCCACCGGCCGACTGCCCACCCACGGTCGGCCCACCGGCCGACTGCCCGCCGGCCGTCTGCCCGCCGGCCGTCTGCCCACTGATCGTTTGCCCGCCGCCTGCCGCCCCACCGACCGCCTGCCCACCACCCGACGACCCGCTCACCGTCTGCCCGCCGGCCACCTGCCCCCCGAGCGTTTGCCCGCCGACCGTCTGCCCACCGCCGGTCGGGCCACCACTCGTCTGCCCACCACCCGACGACCCGCCGACCGTCTGACCGCCCGCCGTCTGCCCCCCGACTGCCTGCCCACCGCCGGACGACCCACCAACCGTCGACCCGCCAACCGTCGACCCACCCCCTGTCGACCCGCCCCCTGTCGACCCACCGACAGCCTGCCCACCGCCCGTCGACCCGCCACCCGTCTGCCCACCGGCCGTCCGACCGCCCACCGATTGTTTGCCGCCCGTCTGCCCCTCGACTGTTTGTCCACCAGCCGTCGGCCCACCGCCGGTCTGTCCACCGCCCGTCTGTCCACCGCCCGTCGCGCCGGCGCCGGTCGAGCCGGCGCCCGTCTGCCCACCGGCCGACTGCCCGCCCAGCGAAGGGTGTTCGACCGACGTGGCAACCCCATATCCCAGCGTCCCCGGTACCGTCTGGGACCGGACGAGGGTCACCCGGTCGACGGTCGCCGTCGCGGGCCGCTCCGCCGCGGAAGGGCGGCCATCCGTCGTTGTCGCGCCGATGACGCCGGTTGCCACCGCGCCCACCGCGCCGACCCCGGCCACGATCGCGGCCGCCACCATGCCTCCCCGGAGCCGGCGGTTCACTTCGAACCGCCCGCGGGTGCGGCGGCCTGGCACTTCTGCATCGCGGCCGCGAACCCGGGCGCACCGGTCGGGAAGGAGCTCTTGTCGAATCCGTCCGGCCCCGGGTCGTTGAACGCGATCCCGGCATCGCGCATGCACCGGGCCAGTTGCCGCATCGCCTCCAACTGCTTCTCGGTCGGCTTCGAGCCGTCGGCGATGGACTGCGGAGCCTTGTCACGGCACACCTGCATCGCCTTGCGGACGGTCGGCGCGTCCGCCCCACCACGCAGAGGTCCGAGATCGAGCTTGCCGGTACCCGGATCGGGATCCTGGACCGGGACACCGTTGTCGCGCATGCACTTGGCGAAGTCCCGGGCGCGGGCCGTGTCGTCGGATCCGGACCCGGATCCGGACTTCTCCCCGTTCGCGGCGCGTCGCGTTCCGCCGTCCGCGCCGGCGACCTTCTTGCCTTCCGAGCCCCCGCCGCCGCAGGCCGCCGCGGCCAGGACGACAACCACCGCGGCCACCACGGCCCCCCGAGCGCGCAGCGGACGCCTCCCGGCCGGTCGTGTCGGGTCCGATACCGGTCGGACGGCCGGTGGAGGCGTCAGGAATCGCATCGTCGGTACTCCTCGATCGGTGCCGCCGGCGACTGTCGCCGGGCACGCGGACGATCCTGCGCGTCGCGCCTCGGGAGGGCCTCGGCTCCGACTCAAAGTGAGCCGGCAGTCGACGGAGGGTCGGCCGGCCCCTCCGCGAGGGGGAGCAGGAGACGGAACACCGCGCCCGCCGCCGGGCCCGGCCCGGCCAGTTCGACCCGCCCACCGTGGGCGGTGGCCACGGCGGCGACGATCGCCAGGCCGAGGCCGGCCCCGCTGCCGCCGCCGTGTCCGGACCGACCGCGATACAGCCGGTCGAAGACATGGGGGGCGTGCTCGGCGGGAACCCCGGGCCCCGTATCGGCGACCTCGACGACCGCGACGGCCTCGTGCGGGGCGAGTTCGCACCCCGCGCCGGACACCGCCGCCACCTGCTCGGCAGGAGCCGCGACGCCCACCCGGATCCGGATGTGCGCGCCGTCCGGGGTGTGCCGCACCGCGTTGGCCAGCAGGTTGCCGATCGCCTGACGCAGCCGCGACTCGTCGCCGGCGACGACGGCCGGCACCAGGATCCGGTTGTCCTCGTCCAACGCGGCGAGCGTGAGCGGACGGTCGGGAGCACTCACCCGCACCTCCGGCAACAACTGCGCGGCGAGATCGAGCAGATCGACGGGACCGAGGTCCAGGTGCGGATGCTCGTCGAGCCGGGCGAGGTTCAGCAGGTCGTCGACGAACCTCCCCAGACGGGCCGCCTCCGCCTCGATCCGGGCGAGGCCGTCGCCGGGGTGTCCGGTATCCTCTCGCCGGCGTCGTTCCAACTCGGCGAACCCGCGAATGCCGGTCAGCGGAGTCCGCAACTCGTGCGAGACGTCGGACAGGAACCGGCGCAGCCGCTGCTCGGATTCGCGACGGGCGGCGATCTCGCTGTCCACGCGGTCGAGCATCGTGTTCATGGCCAGGGCGAGACGCCCCGGCTCGGTACGCGCGTCCGCGTCCGGCACCCGTCGGGCGAAGTCGCCCGCGGCGATCTGCCCGGCGACCACCTCCATCCGGGTCAGCGGGCGAAGCCCCGCGCGCACGGTCGCCCACGCGGCGACGCCGAGCAGTGCGAGGGCACCGAGCGTGACGACCAGGTCGATCCGCACCATGCGCCGATAGGTCGCCTCGACCGAATCCATCGACGTGGCGGCCACGATGAGCCGGGCGCCGTCCCGGTCGGCCCGTACCCGGATGCGCCACGCGCCGCCGCCGTCCTGGTCCGGCACGGTGAACGCGCCTTCGCCGACGTGCCGTTCGAGTTGCGTCCGGCTCGGCAGGCGTGGTGCGCCGACCGCTCCGTACGGGAGGTTCTGCCGGGTGCCGTCCGGCCCGATCAGGTAGATCCGCGTCTGGTTGCCGGACCATCCGCCGATGAAGCCCTGAAAGCCGTTGTCGGCACGTCCGGCGCCGTCCTTCAACGCCTCGCCCAGGAGCCCGTCGTTGCCGGGCTTGGCCACGAACGACCCGCCGCCGACCGCCGACAACTGCCGGTCCACCCGTTCCACCAGGTACGCCCTGAGCAGCATCAGTCCGGCGGTGTTCGCGGCCAGGAGGGCCACCGTGGTCAGTACACACGCGATCACCGCCAGCCGCACCCGCAGACTCCACCCGCGTACGGCGGCGATCCGGGCCGCGGCGGCGCGGACCATGGCGCCGCGGACCGCTCCGCCGCCGCCCGTGCTCGTCACACGTCCTCCGGCGGCAGGCGCAGCGAGTACCCGACCCCGCGCAGCGTATGCAGCAGGGGCGGCCCGTCACGGTCGATCTTCCTGCGCAGGTAGTAGATGTAGCTCTCGACGATCCGCCCGTCGCCGCCGAAGTCGTAACGCCACACCCGGTCGAGGATCTGCGCCTTGGTGAGTACGCGGCCCGCGTTCTCCATGAGGTAGCGCAACAGCCGGAACTCGGTCGGCGACAGGTCGACCACCCGACCGGCGCGCCGCACGATGTGGGTGGCATCGCTCAGTTCGAGGTCGGCGAACCGCACCACCTCGTCCACCGGCGCCTCGGAGCCGGCGCGGGTCCGCCGCAGGATGGCCCGGATCCGCAGCACCACCTCCTCCAGGCTGAAGGGCTTGGTGACGTAGTCGTCGCCCCCCGCGGCCAGGCCGGCGATCCGGTCCTCGACGGCATCGCGCGCCGTCAGGAACAGCACCGGGACATCGTGCCCGTCGGCACGGAGCCGCCGTGCCACCGCCACACCGTCGAGATCACCGAGCGTGATGTCGAGAACCACCAGGTCGGGCGCGGCGGCGGACACGGCGGCCAGCGCCGCCCGCCCGTCACCGGCCACCCGGACGTCGAACCCGATCAGCCGCAGGGTTTGGGCCAGCAGGTCCCGAATATTGGGCTCGTCATCGACAACCAGAACAGACGCAGTCACCGTTCATGTGTAACGCGCCAACCTCAAAGAATCCTCGGAGCCCCACCCGCACCACCATCCACCACGCCATCCTCGCCGACGCGTCGCTCGGGTATCGACCACCGGACCCAACCTCCCCCGCCGGCACATGCAATGCTGGAAACCGCCGGCAACTTCCAGGGGGACCCCATGATCGAGCGACTCCACCGATGGACCTGCTACTGGATCGAACTCCTCCAGCGCCACGACGCGACTGCGGAGAACACCGGCTCCTGAGACGAACACCGGCTCGAATCCGGCGAACCCGCCTGCGAGCCGACCCGCCCCGCCGTGGGCGCTCCGCCGGTACACCCTCCCGGCGGGGCGGCTCACGGGCAAACGACTCAATACCCCGCCGGAGCCGGCCACCGTCTCTCCACCCCGCCCGCCTCCAACTCGGCGGCGAACTCGGGGAACAGCGACGGATCTTCGCGCACCGCGTGTGGTTCGACGCCCCGCCGCAGGCAATACGCCGCCAGGTGGCCGGCCACCTCGCCCACGTTCCACTCCACCGGGTGCAGCCGGTAGCACCCGTTCGAAATGTGCGTCGTGCCGATGTTCTTGCCCGCCGGCAGCAGATTCCGCATCCGGATCGGCAGCAGCGCGCCCAGGGGGATCTCGAACGGCACGCTGGCCACGTCGATGTAGTTGTCGCCGCCGGTCGACGGATGCAGATCGATCCGGTAGGCGCCCACCCCCACCGAGTCGGGGAAGTGGTGGATGGTGTCCCCGCCCAGGATGTCCCGGGACACGTGATGCTCCGTCACCGTGCTGACCGCGCGAATCCGCCGCGACTCGCGCACGTACGCCGACTTGGCCAACCCGTCGGCGGTGCCCACCACATCGTGCCGCAGCCGCAGGCCGGGATACCCCCGGCCGCCGTCCGGACGCGGCGCCTCGGTCTGGAGCCAGTACAGCACCGACAGCGACAACTGCTTCGCCTCGCGGTGCGCGGCGGCGGCCTCGTCGGCGCCGACCTCGATGATCGGCCGCAACCAGTAGTCGTTCAACGGCCAGTTCACGAGCGTGATGTCCGAGTCGACCGCGCCCGGCTCGAACAGCCCCTTGGCCAGGATGCGTCGGAACAACCACAGGTCGTCGCCGCCCGCGTTGGCACTCTGGTCGGCGGTGATCGCCAGCGGATCCCCGGCCGGGCTCGGATCGAACGTCCGGGCCTCGGGCTTCAACGTGCGCGGATCCGGCGCGAGGAAGCCCAGCAGCGGCCCCGGCCAGAAGTCCGGTCGGTACGAGCGCCAGAAGTCGTAGTCGGCGGGCCGGTCGATCACGTGGTTCTCGCCCTCGTGGTGCGAGACGGCGAAGCAGTAGGTGATGCCCTGCATGTTCAGCGGCTGGTATTCGCCCGGTGCGCTCGGTTCGCCGTGCTCCTCCCGGGACTCGGCGCCGGTCACGTACTCCGCCTTCGCCAGCGGCAGCAACTCGCCGGTCTCGGTCGCGTCCAGGACGTAGTCCGCCGTGACGGTGTGCGACTCCTCGGTCCGCAGACCCCACAGGGTCACCCCGCACACCCGGTCGCCCTCGGTGAACACCTCGGCGGGCACGTGCTCCAGGAGCACGCGCAGCCGCCCGGACGCCAGATGCGGAGCCAACATCGCCTGCAACACGGCCAGCGCGACACGCGGTTCGTGGCAGAGCTTGCTCACATAGCCGGCCCCCGGGTTGAGATCGCGCCGCCGCGCCGCCGCGCCGGTCAGCGGATACCAGGTCCGGTAGTGGTCGCGAATCGCGGTGCGCAGTTCGCGATAGGTGGCGGTGGCGCCGTAACTCTCGATCCAGGGATGTTCGTCCGGCGGCACGGCCTGCGCGGTGAGTTGGCCGCCGATCCAGTCGGTCTCCTCGGTGAGCACGACCTTGCGACCCGCGCGGCACGCGGCCAGCGCGGCGGCGACTCCCCCGAGTCCACCGCCGACGACGAGTATCTCGGTCTTGATCTCGGACATGGTGCAGTCCTCCGTGAACGGAATCGAATAAGCATGTGCAACGCCGAACGAACGCCGAACAGGGCGCACGGACATCGCCGTTCGACCGAACGGCCCGCGAGGATCGACGAACTCAGCGCACCCGGGCGGCCGTCCGGCCGACCTCCAGCGCACAGCTCATCAACTGATGCCTGCGCAGTTCGCCGTCGGCCCCGTCTCCCGCGATCAACCCGGTGAGCAACCGCACCGCCGCCGCGCCCATCTCCCGTCGCGGCACCACGAATCCGGTCAGCGCCGGCGGTCCCTGCTCCGTGTATTCGGGGGCGCCGAGGGTGGCCAGGGACAGGTCCTCGGGGAAGCGGTATCCCGCCTGCGAGGCGGCGGCCAACAGCGCCCGGTGCGCCGCGTCGGTGTCGGTGGCCTCGGTGACGATCGCGGTCACGCCCCGCTCGTACCAGCCGCGCAGCCGATCGGTGGTCAGGTCGGAGCCGTCCGTGCGGACCACGGCGCCCTCGTCGAGCGCGAGTCCGCACGCGGCCATGCCCCGCCGAAAGCCCGCCTCGCGGTCCACGGCGCTGATCGCGTCGTCGAGTTCGCGCACGTACAGGATGTCCCGATGGCCCAGCTCGGCCAGGTGACGGACGACCTCCGCCGTCGCCGTCACGTAGTCCGCGCCGACATACGGCAGCCGGTCGCCGAAGTCGTCGTGTCGGCCGAGGTAGACCACCGGCAGATCGGTGGCCAGCAGCCGCTCCATCTCCCGGATCGGCAGATGCCGACCCATGAACAGGCAGCCGTCGGCCAGCCGGACCCGGTTCAGCACCTCGGCGTGCGGTCGTTCGCCGGTCACGCTGGAGGCGATGAACATCAGCAGGTCGTAGCCCTGAATCGCGGACTCCTGCTCGATGCCGACCAGGAACGGGTGGTAGGCGTGCGACATTTCGGTGGGGAAGGTCGCGGTGAACGTGTACAGCCCGAGCAGGTTGTTCTGCCCGGCGGCCAGTCGCTTCGCTATCGGGTCGGGCACGTAGCCGAGTTGTTCGGCGGCGGCCATCACCTTGCGCCGGGTCTCGTCGGCGATGCCCACCGCCGCCGAGCCGCCGCTGAGGATCAGGGACACCGTCGGCTGCGAGACGCCGGCCAAGCGGGCGATGTCCGCCTGGCGGGGCCGGTTCGTCCGCGAACCGGCCGGCCGTCCCGGCCCGCCGCTCGGCTTCATGTCATCCTCCAAGTGCCCGGCACCAACTGCCGTCTAATACGCATCAGATCACGATGGGGATCGAGTATATCCAGTAACGGTGCGTGATTCACGGAGCTTCCAACCCACCGTCGGGGCGCCGCACGCGGGCCGCCCAACGCTCGTGCAGGTGGGTCTGCGGCGGATACTTCGCCGCCTGGGCCTCGTCCAGATCGACGCCCCAGCCGGGCCGGTCCGAGGGGACGAGATAGCCGTCCACCGTGCGCGGCGTGCCCGGGAAGACCTCGTGCACCCGTTCGGGGTAGACGTGTTGCTCCTGGATGCCGAAGGCGGCACTGGTCACGTCCAGCGTCAGGTTGACCGCCGCGCCGACGGGCGACACGTCCGGCGGACCGTGCCACGCGGTACGCACCCCGGTCAGCTCGCACAGCGTGGCCAACTTGCGAGCCGGGGTCAACCCGCCCACCGCCGAGACGTGAACACGCAGATAGTCGACACCGGCGGAGGTGACCAGGCGGGTGGCGTCGGTCATCGAGGTCACCAACTCGCCCGACGCGATCGGCATCGGCGCCGCGGCGCGCACCTCCGGCAGTCGGTCGAAGTGCTCCGGCGCGAGCGGGTCCTCCAGGAAGAACAGCCGGTACGGCTCCAACGAACGGGCCAGCCCCACGGCCTCTTTCGGAGTGAGCCGGTTGTGCGCGTCGTGCAACAGGCCGAGTTCGTCGCCCAATACCTCCCGGGCCCGCTCGAACAGGCGTGGCGTGGTGCGCAGATAGTGGCCGACGTCCCAGCCGTCCGGGTACGGGCTGCCGGGATGGCCCCCCGGCGTGCCCTCGGCGCCGTACGTCCCCAGCCCCGGGCCGCCGCACTGCAACCGCACGTGCCGGTAACCCTGTTCGGCCAGCGCCGCGGCCCGCTCGATCGACTCCTCGACGCTGCCGCCCCGGGCACCGGTGTACACCGCCGCGCCGCCGCGCACCCGCCCGCCGAGCAGTTCGTACACCGGCACACCCAACCGTTTGCCGGCGATGTCCCACAACGCCTGGTCGATGCCGGACAGCGCGTTGTTGTGGACGGGTCCGCCGCGCCAGTAGGACGAGAAGTGCAGCAGCCGAAAGATGTCCTCGATGTCGGCCGGATGCCGACCGACCACCATCGGCCCGAGATGTTGCTCGACGGCCGCGGTCACCGCGTGGAAGCGCTGGGTGAAGGTGGCACATCCGAGCCCGTACAGCCCGGGCTCGGAGGTGTCGACCCGCACCACCACGAGCGGCACCCCGCCGGGCGCGGTCACGACGGCCCGCACCGAGGTGATCCGCAACGAATCCCGCGCGGCCCACGGCGCCTGCGTCTCGGGCATCGGCGCCGGCGGTGTCGAAGTCTCCGGCTCGGTCATGGGTGACGCTCCTGTGAAAGCGGGTTCGGGTTCGGACGAGGCGACTCGGGCGGCCCCACGAGGCGCCCCGAGTCGGGCGGGTCGAGCCCCGCCACCGGATACGGATACCGCGCCGTGAAGCCGAGCAACGCCCGGCCCGGAGCCAGGTCGATCGGCACCGTACGGCCGGGAAATTCCGCCCGGCGGGGCACGTCCGGCAGATGCGCGGCGAGCAGGTCGGCGGTGGGCGCGGCCATCAGCGTGTCCGGTGCCGCCACGAACAGCACCGGCGCACCCGTCACCGCCGGCGCGGTCAGCCCCAGGACGCAGGCCCGTGCCGCGTCGCGCAGGTCGAGGTAGCTCCACACCTCCGAGGCGCCGAGCGCCGGATCCGCGGCCAACCGGGCGGCGTGCGCGGCGAGTCGCTCCGGGTCGCCGAGGAACGGCAGGCGCAGCGCCACCGCCGTCATGCCGTGCCGCCGATGCATCATCGCGGCGGTGGCCTCGTCGACCTGCTTGGACAGCGCGTACGGATCCTCGATCAGCAACGGCAACGCCGTGTCGAACGGCAGATGGGCCGGCTGCGGCCGAGGCGTCGAGCGGGCGAACGGCAGCCCGGTCACGGACAGGCTGCTCGCCACCACCGCACGCCGCACCCCCGCCCGCCCGGCCTCGTTCAACACCACGAACGTGGCCTGCGTGTTCGTCGCGAACACCACCTCGGGAGCCGCCACTTCGGGCGACGCGAGCGCGGCCAGATGGATCACCGCGTCGACCCCGCGAAGCGCGTCCGCCACCACCTCCGGATCCCGGGCGTCACCGACCACCACCCGACCGACCCGCAGCGCCCCGACGTCCTCGACATCGCCGACCACCAGCGCGGTCACCGGCACGCCACGATCGGCCAGTTCGGCCGACACGGCCCGTCCGAGGCGCCCGGCGGCCCCGGTCACCAAAACTCGCATCACCGAGACACCCCCGCGCGCACCATGGGCCCGCGCGCCACGCGCGACCCGCTCACTTCAACCCCGTGAACGCGATCCCGCGCACGATCTGCCGCTGGAAGACCAGGAACACCACCACCGGCGGGATGATCGCGATCAGCATGCCCGCGATCAGCAGGCTCTGGTTCGAGGTGTCCGCCAGCCTCGGCAACGCCACCGCCAGCGGCTGCTTTTCCGTGTCGGTGATGGCGATCATCGGCCACAGGAAGTCCTTCCACGCGTTCATCACCGCGAGCAGCGACACCACGGCCAGGATCGGCCGGGACATCGGCAGCACGATCCGGGTCAGGATCCGCCACGGACCGGCACCGTCCAGGCGAGCCGCCTCCAGGAGTTCCTTCGGGATGCCGTCGAAGAACTGCTTCATCAACAGCACGTTGAACGCGTGCGCACCCGCCGGCAACCACACCGCCATCGGCGTATTGGCGATCGAACCGCCCGTGAGCGGCAGGTCCTGGATGGTCAGGTAGAGCGAGACCATCGACACCGTGCCCGGCAGGAACAGCGTGGCCAACACCGCCGCGTACACGTACCTGCCGTAGAACGGCCGCAGCACGGACAACGCGTAGGCCCCCGTCACCGCCACGAACAACTGCACGAACCACGAACCACCCACCAACACGACGGTGTTGGTCAGATAGCGGCCGAGATCCAGGCTCGTCCACGCGGTCGAGATGTTCGACCAGTGCGCCTCCTCGGGCCACAGCGCCAACGGATGCCGCAGCGAGTCCTGGGTCGAGGAGATCGAACCCTTGAACACCCAGTAGATCGGACCGGCGCCCTCGATGATCAGGGCCGCGATCAACAGCAGTTGGGTGGTCCCGAGCCCGAACCGGGTGATCGGCCGTCGGCGTTCGGCCTCGGACATCACGCCCCTGCCACCGGCACCGGTACTCATTTCGTCCCCCACGCGCGGGTGAGCCGCAGATAGATCGCCGACAGGACCGCGAGTACGGCGGCCAGACTCACGCTCAGCGCCGCCGCCGCGCCGTAGTCGCCGCTGACGAACGCGTAACGATAGATGAGGAGAAGCACGGTGACCGTGGAGTCCTCGGGCCCGCCGTCCGTCAGCACGAACGGCTCGGTGAACACCTGGAAGGTGTTGATCACCTGGAGCAGCATCATGATCAGCAACACCGGGCGCATGTGCGGCAGCGTCACGTGCCACAACCGGCGCCGCACCGAGGCACCGTCGAGTTCGGCGGCCTCGTACAACTCGGTCGGCACACTCGCCAGCGCCGCGAGGTAGATCAACACCGCGCCGCCCGCGCCCGCCCAGGTCGCCTCCACCACCAGGCTCGCCATCGCGGTGTCGGCGGACTGCAACCACGGGTACGGGCCCAGGCCGACCTTGCCCAACATCTCGTTGAACAGGCCCGCGTCCGGGTCGTAGAACCACTTCCACATCAGCACCGCCACCACCGGAGGCACCGCCACCGGCAGATACACCAGCACCCGCATCAGCCCGGCGCCGCGGCGCAGCTCGGACATCAGCACGGCCAGGAACAGCGGCAGCGGGAAGCCGATCAGCAGCGCCAGGCCGGTGAACACGAGGGTGTTCGTGACCGCCTTGCCCAACAGCGGGTCGTCCAGCAGGGTTTGGTAGTTGTCGAACCCGACCCACGTGGCCGGTTCGACCAGGTTCGTCTGCTGGAAACTCAGCAGCAGGCTCCGGATGATCGGCCACCACGAGAACAGGCCGAACACCAGCACCGTCGGCAACAGGAAGAGCACCGGCACGAGATGCCGGGCGCCGCCGCGCCACCGCGCGATCCGGGAGCCGGGTGGGCTCGGACGAACCGCCGCCGCCACGACCGGGACGCTCTCCGGAGCGATGGTCGACGTACTCACGACGGCCCCTCGACTCCGCGCGGCGCGGCGACCCGCGCCCCGAGCCGGCGGCCGACCCGCGCTTTGCACCGCCCGCGCCCGGTCACGGCGCCTGCGCCTTCTCGACGACCGGCCCGAGTCGATCCGCCGCCTTGGCCAACTCGGCCCGCGGATCGGCGTCCTTTCGGGTCAGCACCGCCTGCACCGCCGTATCCAGCGCGCCGTACAACTCCTGTGCGGCGACCGGGGGTTCGACCTGATATTCGAGCTTGCCGACGCCGGCGACGTACGGCGCGAAGTTCCCGGTCGGGATGTTCGTGTGCCTGCCGATCGCGACGTTCACCGGATCGGACACCGCCGCCGAGTAGAACGGCAGCGTGGGCAGCCCGACCGCGAGCTTGTCCGCCGCCTGGGCGACCGCCTGTTCCTCGGCCGCGGCCGGGTCGTAGGCGGGCTTGAGGTAGAAGTAGTCGATCCACTTCACCGCCGCGGTCCGCTGCGCCGGGGTGGCCTTGGCGCTGACCACGGCCATCAGGCCGCCGAGCAGCGTGGACCGGCCGCCGTTCTGCTGCGGCAGCGCGGCCATGCCGAAGTCGGCGGGCTTGCCGGAGTATTGGGTGATGTAGCGGTTGTAGCTGTTGACCGTGCTGATCATCATGCCGATCTTGCCCGCGGCGAAGTCCCGTTCGGCGTCCTGCTGGGTACGCAGGTGGTTGTTGCCCATCGAGTCGTCCTGCCAGCGCATCGCGGCCAGTTGCCCCAACGCCTTCTCCGCCGGACCGTCGAGCAGGGCCGGCACATACGTGTCGCCGACCTTCTTCTCCATCGAACCGCCGAAGCCGTAGGTCATCGCGGTCAGGATCCAGCCGCCGGTGTTCTTGACGGTCATCTGCGTGTAGCCGGTGGCGCCCGTGTCGGAGATCTTCTTCGCGGCGGCGCGGACCTCGTCCCAGGTGGCCGGCGGCTTGTCCGGGTCCAGGCCGGCCTTCGTGAACAGGTCGCGGTTGTACACCAGTCCGAGCGCGTACTCGGTGACCGGCAGCCCGAAGACCCGGCCGTCGGCGGCGGTGGCCGGGGCCAGCGCGCGCGGGTCCAGGTCCCCCGCGTGCGGCAACGCCTTGAGCTCGGCCCCGAGATCGGCGATCTGCTTGCGGGCGATCAACCCGGGCGGCTCCGTCAGCGGAACGGTCAGCACCGTCTCGGCGTTGCCGCCGGCCAACCGGGCCGCGAACGTGCGTGCGTCCCACTGGGTGTCGGTCGGCTTGACCTTGATCTTCGGGTTGGCCTTCTCGAACGCCGCGACGGCGTCCAGGAATTGTTGCCGCGTCTTGGGCGACGTGGTCGCCGGCATGCCCGCGACGGTGATCGTGGTCTTGCCGGAGGAACCGGCGCCGGACGATCCGGACGAGCCGGACGAACAACCGGCGGTGCCGGCGACGAGCGCCAGCGCGAGCGCTCCGCCTCCCGCCACCACCCGCCGACGTCGACGCCGGAGCGTACTGACCGGAACTGACTCGGTCACGGGTACCTCCCTGGGTCCTGACTAGGCCTGCTCCGGATCTGGCCCCGGAGCCGATGGGGTCGTATCTAATTCGCATTAGGAGGAGGTGTCAAGGGGGTTGCGGGCAGGTTGCCCGACCCGGCGAATCAGACATACGACGGTCTTGACGCCGCCGATGGATCGAGGTACACATTCGCTCTAATCCGCATTAGGCCGGCGTGATCGCCCGACCGCCCTACCAGACACCACTGCCGCCGCTGCCGCTGCCGTCGCGGTGCCTCGGCCGCGCCCGCCGGGCCCTGCCGCTTCCGCCGCTCCGGGTACTCCGCCGCCCTCGTCGCTCGGGAAAGGGATCCATGTCCGCCGACCAACACAGCCCCGAATCACCCGACGCCACACCGGACCATCCCGCCCACGCCCCCCGCGCCGGCCTGCACCGACGCGGCTTCCTCACCGGCGCCGTGGCGACCGGCGTGGCGGGCGTGGCCGGAGCGGCCGGAATGGCCGGGGCGGCGACACCCGCCTCCGCCGGCGCCACGACGGCCACCCCCGTCACCATCTCCGCCCCCGGCATCTCCCTGACCGCCGGCCTCGACGGACAGATCTCGATCCGCGACGGCGCCGGCACCGAACGCGTCCGGCTGACCAGGTTCCTGACCAAGGACACCGTCGCCGGCCTGCAACCCACGACCGGCGGCACCCCGTCCCCGATCACCCTTGCGGACGGCAGACCGGCGATCCGGGTCGACTACACCCTGGCCGCCGCCGCGAACGGCATCACCGTCCGGGCCGTCCTCGACGTCACCCCGAACCGCGCGCATCTGCGCTGGGAGGTCGGCGGCTCCACCACCCTCGTCCCGGCCGGGTTCATGTTCGGACGCACGGTGCTCGCCCCCACCGCGCCGGAGACCTTCGTCGCGCTCACCGCCTGGAACC
Organism: Embleya hyalina; assembly: GCF_003967355.1. Taxonomy (GTDB): domain Bacteria; phylum Actinomycetota; class Actinomycetes; order Streptomycetales; family Streptomycetaceae; genus Embleya; species Embleya hyalina. Next base: position 21,201 of record NZ_BIFH01000066.1, read on the forward strand.
GGGACGCCGGCGGCGGCATCCCGTACGAGACCAACACCGGCGTGGTCTACCAGGAGACCTGGGCCGACACCAACGCCTACTTCCGCCTCGCCGCCACCACCCCGGCCTGGACCAACGCCACCTGGATCCACGCCCCGGGCACCGTCACCCCCACCGGCGCGGTGACCGAGGCCGACCTCGTACTCGGCGCGATGCGCCCGGCCGCGGCCGGCACCACCGGCTCCGGCCGGCCGCTCGGCGTCGAGGTGTGGACCGACCGCCCGTTCTCGCTCTGGGACCAGGGCGGCGTACCGATGCCGCTGCACGCGGAGGTGGCCAACGGCGGCACCACCGCCCGCCCGGTACAACTCTCCTGGTGGGCGAGGGACTTCGACGGCACGGTGCTGGGCAGCGGCACGGTCTCGGGCACGGTCGCCCCCGGCGCCACCTGGACGCGGACCTTCACCGTCACCGCACCGGCGCAGGGCATCGTGTTCACCGAGGTGCGCGCGACCTCGGGCCCGGACGAGGCGTTCGCCCGCACCAACCTCACCGTGCTCCCGCCGTTCGACTACCAGGCGGGCGCGGACAGCATGTTCGGCATCGCCAACTACCCGTGGCTGCTCCAACCGTCCACGCCGGCCGTCCTGGACCTGATGCGCCGCATCGGCATCAAACGCGTGCGCATCGCCTACGACGGCGGCCCCGGCCTGCCACCCGCCACCCTGGACGCGGCCGGCCTGGCCCACAACATCGAACTGGCCGGCATCCCGCTCGGCGGCACCACCGCCCAGATCGCCGCGTGGGCGGACACCAACACCGCCAAGGCGATCGGGGCGAACGCCGACTGGTTCGAGGTCGCCAACGAGATCAACAAGCCGTGGATGAGCGGCCAGACGGCCGCCGCCTACGTCCGCGACGGACTGCACCCGGTCCGCGACCGGCTGACCGCGGCGGGGGCCCGAACCAAGGTGCTCAACGCGGGACTCGCCGGGATGGACTACGTCTGGACGGAGAACTTCCGCAACGCCGGCGGCTGGGATCTGATCGACGGCTTCGCCTTCCACCCCGGCCGGGGCAACTTCACCCCCGACTACGCCCCGGCACCGGCCGACTGGACGATGGGCGACAGCGGCACCTATTGGAACTTCCTCGGCGGACTGCGCAAGGCCCGCGAGGTGATCGCCGCGTACGGCCCGAAGGAGTTGTGGCTGACCGAGGCGTACGCGTGCACCAAACCGAACAGCTGGTGGCACGACACCTACCGGCACGCCGCCGAGAACGTACTGCTCACCCTCGCGCTGGCCAAGGCCGAGGGCGTGCGATGCGTGAACTGGTACCAGCTGCACGACAGCGTCCTGGGCAAGCCGCAGTGGGCCGACCCGGCGAACTCCGAGTACCACTACGGCCTGATGCACCGCGACCTCGGCGCCAAGCCGTCCATGCTGGCCTACGCCACCGCCGCCCGGGTGCTGGACCGGGCCACGTTCGTCCGATGGTTGACGCCGGCCGACCCGGACCTCAAGGGCCTGCTGTTCGACTCCCCCGACGGCCCGATCTCGATCCTGTGGAGCCGCAAGGACGGCTACATCCTCAACCCGACCCACCCCACCGACTCCGGCTGGTTCGCCGCCCCCGAACCGTGGGTGGACCCGTGGCCCACCAAGACGACCCTGTCGGTCCAGGCATCCGGCACGACGGTCCGCGAGGTGGACTGCATCGGCCGTGAGCGCACACTGACGGCGACGGGGGGACGGGTGGGGGTACGCCTGGACGGGGCACCCCGGATCTACCACGGCCTCACGTCGACGCCGGAGGCGACCGCGTAGACGCGCGGGCGAGCGGGCCGTCCGGGACGGCGACGCGTGGACGCACGCGTCGCCGTCCCGGCAGCCGTCGCGAACGGCCGGGGCGTCGGCCGGCCGTTCGCTCGACTGGTCCGCTCAACCGGGTCCGCTCAGCTGTACAGCAGCGTCGGGCTCAGCGGCGCGCGCGCGACGCAGTACCAACCGGGCCACCCCGGGAAGAGCACCCGCAGGCTCCAGTTGGACGGCGAGGGCGGCGGACCCGAGATCACGTCCGCCAGCGGCTGGCCGACCCCGATGGTGCCGCTGACCTTGGGAATCGCGCCGAGATTGAACACGGGCGCACCACCCGGATACGGCGGATTGACGGCACCGTCGTAGACCACGCCGCCGCTGGGCCCGTTGAAGATCGCGGTGGTGTTGATCGAATTGGCCGGGAAACCGGCCGAAATCGGCGGAGCGGAGATGGTCACCTTCAACTGCCCGCCACCGGTGAAATAGGTCACCTTGGCGGGGAACGCACGACCCCTGGCGTCCACACAGTCGTAAGGGGCCGTCGAGGGCCCGCCCGCAGAGGCGGATCCGACGAACGTGGTCACGGCGGCCAGTGCACCGGCACTGGCGAGCGCAGCAATCCTCACACGCTTTGGCATGACTGACTCCCGGGGTTTCTGGGCTGGACCCGAACCGTACGAAGGAGCGGAAGCACTGCGAACCAATTCCACACAGGGCACGACACACCCATCCACGCCCACCAAGTACAGCAACCCACACCCAACCTGACAAGCACCCGAACCCGTTGGCGCGATCCGTCAAGTCCCCCTGAAACCCGACCAGTTACCACCCAACTCAGACACGAACGGATCAGCGCGGCGGAGTCGCGCGGCGAACCAGACGGGGGCACCAAACACGCATGGCGAGCGGGTCAGCGCGGCGGAGCCGCGCAGCGAACCAGACGGGGGCACCAAACACGCACGGCGAGCGGATCAGCGCGGCGGAGCCGCGCAGCGAACCAGACGGGGGCACCAAGCGCGCATGGTGAGCGGATCAGGGCGGCGGAGTCGTGTT
>NZ_BIFH01000066.1:24589-36613 GCF_003967355.1 Embleya hyalina
GAGGCTCCCCCGTGCGCCCCCGGGCGCACGGGGCCCACCACGGCCCGGGTCACACCCGACGCGGCCACCATGGCCACCAGGCCCGATCAGTCCCGCCCGATGCCTCTAAACCGCAGGCTTCGAGACCGGCGGCACGGGTGGGCCGGGTGGGAACACACTCACCACCCGGGCCAACGACCCCACCCCCCTCACGGCGACGTGGCCTCCCGCTTCGCTCCGGCCGCCGTGGCCAGTAGTTCCTCCGCGTGTGCGCGGCCCAGTTCCGAGTCCTCCAGGCCCGCCAGCATGCGGGACAGCTCCCGGACCCTTGCCGCGTCGTCGAGGGTGACCACGCCGGAGCGGGTGACCGTGCCGTCGCTGGACTTCTCGACCACCAGGTGGCGGTCGGCGAAGGCGGCCACCTGAGGCAGGTGCGTCACCACGATCACCTGCGCGACGCGCGCCAAGCGGGCCAGCCGGCGCCCCACCTCGACCGCGGCCTTGCCGCCGACGCCCTGGTCGACCTCGTCGAAGACGAACGTCGGAACCGGATCGGCCCCCGCGAACACCACCTCGACCGCGAGCATCACGCGCGACAGCTCACCGCCGGAGGCACCCTTGGCCAACGGCCGCGGCGGCGCGCCCGGGTGCGGGGACAGCTGCAGCTCGACCTCGTCCACGCCGGTCGGCCCATACGCCAGCACCCGATCCCCGACCGCCAGCCCCTCCGCGTCGTCCACCCCGTCGATCGCCACGCCGACCCGCGCGTACGGCATCGCCAGCGCCGTCAACTCCCCGGTCACCGCCGCCGCGAACTTCTCCGCCGCCGCGTGCCGAGCCGCCGAGACCTCGCTCGCGAGCGCCGTCAACTCGCCCCGCAGCGCGTCGCGTTCGGCGGTCAGCTCCTCGGTGCGGTCGTCGTCGCCGTCCAACTCGGCCAACCGCGCGGCCGAACGCTCCGCCCAGGCCAGTACCTCGTCGATCGACTCGCCGTACTTGCGGGTCAGCCCCGCCAGCGCCGCCCGCCGCTCCTCCGCCGCCGCCAACCGCACCGGGTCCGCGTCCACCCCGGCCGCGTACGACGCCAGCTCGGTGGCCACGTCCGCCACCAGATACCCGACCTCGCCCAGCCGATCGGCGAGCGCCGCCAGCGCCGGATCGTGCGCCCGCACCGCCTCCACCGCCCGATGCGCCGCACCGAGCAGGGTCGAGGCGTCCACCGCGTCCGAACCGGTCTCCGGATCGCCCAGCAACGCCTCGTGCGCCGTGGTCGCGGCCGTACGCAGCGCGTCCGCGTGTCCCAGCCGCAGCGTCTCCGCGGCCAGTTCGGCGTCCTCGCCCGGCTGCGGCACCACCTGTTCGATCTCGGTCAGCCCGAACCGCAGCAGGTCCGCCTCCTGCGCCCGCTCGCGCGCCCGTGTGGTGATCTCGTCGAGCTCCGCGCTCACCTCGCGCAGCCGCCGGTAGACCGCGCCGTACGCCTTCAGCGGCACCGACACCGCCTCCCCGGCGTACCGGTCCAGCGCGGCGCGCTGCCGGGCGGGCCGCAACAGCCGCTGCTGGTCGGTCTGCCCGTGTACCGCGATCAGGTCGTCGGCCAGATCGGTCAGCAACCCGATCGGCGCGGACCGCCCGCCGACGTGTGCGCGCGAGCGCCCCTCGGCCGAGACCGTCCGGGCCAGCAGCAGCTCGCCGTCGTCGACCTCGGCACCCGCCTCGGCCGCCCGTCGCCCGGCGGGCGAATCCGCCGGCACTCCGAGCCGGCCCTCGACCAGAGCCTTCCCCGTCCCGTTGCGCACCAGCCCGGCATCGGCTCGCCCACCGAACAGCAAGCCGAGCCCGGTGACCACCATCGTCTTGCCGGCGCCGGTCTCGCCCGTGACCACGGTGAAGCCCGGCGCGAGCTCGACTACGGCGTCTTCGATGACACCCAGACCCTGTATCCGCATCTCTTCGAGCACGGGGACGACACTACGAGGTCGCGGGGACTCCACGCGAAGAAAGCAGTTCAACGGCGTGTGTCAGACACCCCGACACACCCCCCACAGCCGCAACCACCCCGCCTCCACGGGCGCGACCGGAAAGCCCCGCGAGAGCACAAGGCCGGCCCCGCTGGAGCACAAGGCCGGCCCCGCGAGCGCAGCACCCGCGCCCCCGCGCGCGAACGGCCCGCCGGCCTCGCCAACGCGGCCACCCGCCCCGCGCACGCGCGACCGCCAAGCCCCGCGAGCACAACCGGACCAGCCCACAAACGCCGGCCCGCGACCCCGCAGAGCGCAGCCACCCCGCCCCGCAAACACCACCGGCCGCCCTCGCACACGCGGTCCCGCGCCCGCGCCCCCGCGCCCACCCACCGAGTCCAGCAAGCACGGCCACCCGGCCCCGCGAGCGCAGCGACCCGCCCCCGTCGACCCGGGCTCACCCACCCCGCGGATCAAGCCCCACCCGCCGCGCGAGCCAAGCCGCACCCGCCCCGCCCGAACGCCTCACCGCCGCCCGCGCCACCCCTTCACCGGCAACGCGAACTTGGCCACCAACCGATCCGTGAACGGCGCCCGATGCAGCCGCGCCAGCCGCACCGGCTGGGTCCCCCGCCGCACCTCCACGCGCGCGCCCGCGGGCAGCTGTACGGTCCGCCGCCCGTCGCACCACAGCGCACCGGGCGGAGTCTCCGCCGCCAACTCCAGCGCCAGCACCGAGTTCGGCGAAACCACCACCGGCCGCGCGAACAGCGCGTGCGCGCTGATCGGCACCATGATCAGCGCCTCCACCTCCGGCCACACGATCGGTCCGCCACCGGAGAACGCGTACGCCGTAGACCCCGTCGGCGTCGCGCACACCACCCCGTCGCAGCCCCAGCGCGACAGCGGCCGGCCGTCCACCTCGGCGACCAGCTCCAGCATGCGCTCGCGGGAGGCCTTCTCGATCGCGGCCTCGTTCAACGCCCAGTTCGTATGCACGATCTCGCCGTTGACCCGCACCACCACGTCGAGCGTCATACGCTCCTCGACGTCGTAGTCCCGCGCCACCACACGCTCGACCACGTCGTTCAGGTCCTCGCGCTCGGCCTCCGCCAGGAACCCGACCCGGCCCAGGTTCACCCCGAGCATCGGCACCGCCGCCTCGCGCACCAGCTCCGCGCCGCGCAGCAGCGTGCCGTCGCCGCCGAGCACGATGGCCAGCTCGCAGCCCTTGGCCGCGTCCGGCTCCACGGACACCACGACCGCGCCCGGCAGGGCCAGATCGTCCGCCTCCGGCTCCAGCACCCGCACACCCAGGCCCGCCGCGATCAGCCGCTCCACCACCAGTCGCGCGCTGCGCAACGCCGCGGGACGGCCGGTGTGCGTGACCACCAGTATCGTGCGATCGCTCATCCCCGTATCCCCTCGTCCGCATCGCGTCGACCGCAGCCATATCCGTACGCCATACCGTCGTCGGCGCGGCCGCGTCCGTACGCCGTACCACCCTCGGCGCGGCCCCCGACCGGACCCGACCCGCGGGCCGAACCCGATCCGTGCGCCGCGCCGCCGTCCACACAACCCCGGGCCGAACCCGACCCGTACGCCGCGACGCTATCGCGCACGCCCTTCACCGCGGCCCCTCGGCGACCGCCCGATCGACGTCCGCCGGATCCAGCTTGGGCGCGCCGGCCCGCATCCACAGGAAGTACTCGACGTTGCCCGACGGCCCCGGCAGCGGCGACGCGGTCACCCCGAGCACCCCCAGGCCCGACTTCGCGGCCTGCTCCGCGACGATCCGCACCGCCTCGGCCCGCAACGCCGGATCGCGCACCACACCACCGGCGCCCAACCGCTCGCGCCCCACCTCGAACTGCGGCTTGACCATCATCACCAGGTCCGCCTCCGGCGCCGAACAGCGCACCAGCGCCGGCAGCACCAGCCCGAGCGAGATGAAGGAAAGGTCACCCACCACCACCTCGGCCGCCGGCCCCACCTGATCCGGCGTCAACTCGCGCACGTTGGTCCGGTCCCGCACGGTCACCCGGTCGTCGTTGCGCAGCGCCCACGCGAGCTGCCCGTACCCCACGTCCACCGCGACCACGTGCGCCGCCCCCGCGCGCAGCAGCACGTCCGTGAAGCCGCCGGTCGAGGCGCCCGCGTCGATACAGCGCCGCCCCTCCACGGTCAGCCCGAGCGGGGTGAACGCGGCGAGCGCGCCCGCGAGCTTGTGCCCGCCGCGCGATACGTAGTCCGGATCGCCCGCGTCGGCGGCGACCACCACGGCCGCGCCCGCGTCGACCTGTGTGGCGGCCTTGGTCGCGGCCTGGCCGCCCACCGTCACCCGCCCGGCCGCGATCAGTTCGCTCGCGTGGTCCCGGGAGCGAGCGAGTCCCCTGCGCACCAGCTCGGCGTCGAGCCTGCGTCGTGCCACCGGTCGTGCCTGCCGTTCCTTGGTTGTGCCGAAGTCGTCGACGAGAACCGCCACTCTCGCGCCGGCGCGGGTGGGTCGCCCGCCGGCCTCCGCGAGGCCCGGTGCCGTGCCCCGGCGCACCGGCGAAGCACCCGTTCGATGCTCCGATCGGATGGTTCGCCGGCGCGGCGGGACGCGGTGCCGGACGTCGCGGAGCCCGACGGGAGAGCACGGACCCGCCCTAACGATCCAAATCCGCGAGAGTGTCCCGCAATCCCCGGTGTACATCCTCGTACACCGGCCCGTGCGCCTCGGTGGGCAGGTCACCCACACGGCTCAGGGTGGCCAGCACCGCGTCCACGTGCGGGTCGCCCGTGGGGGGCGGCGGTTCGACGACGCCCGCCCCGGTCGCGACGTCCTCGGCGACCGCCCGCTCCGCGCCGTCCGCCGCCGGGGCCTCGCTCACGACTGCCCGTCCGCGTCGGCCGCCGGCTCGGTCGGCTTGCGGATCGCCTTCTCGGCCGGCGCCGTCCGCTTCGAGGCGGCCGTCCCGTTCGTCTTGCGCGCCGGCTTGCGCGGAGCGGCCGGCGACGCCGAACCGCCGTCCGCCGCGGGCTTGTCCGCGACGTTCTTCTTCGCCGCCGCCTTCTTCGCGACCGACTTGCCGGACCCCGGCGGAGTGGCGACGGACGGGCCGGCCGGCGGAGTCGCGACCGGCGTCGCGGGCGAACCGCTCGACCCCGCCGAACGCCCCGCCTCACCGCCCGCGCCCGGCGCACCCGCCGGCCGCGCCGCCCGAGGCGTGGACGCCCGCGCCAACCGGTGCTCCAGATCCGTCACCCGGCTCTTCAACCGGGCGATCTCCTCCTCGGCCTTGGCCAGGTCCTTGGTCCACGGCCTCGTACGGGTCAGCGCCTTGTCCACCTCGCCGCGCACGATCCCCACGAGCAGATCCCGGTTCGCCTTGCCGGTCTCGTACAACTCCTCGGCGACCTGCTGCACGAAGTGCGGCAGCGCCTGGGCCTGTTCCGGAACCTGCTCCAGGTCGAGGCCGCTGCGCTCGACGAGGACCTTGGCCACCTCGGTGACCCGCTGCCTGGTCATCTCGGTCAAGCCACTGGCGATCTGAAGGTAACTGCGCACGACGTCTCGCATGAACCGGCGCCCGCCTTCCTGCTCCGGCCGCCGTATCGGTGCCTGCGCGGCGATACGAACGGCGATGATCGGTCTGCCCCCGACGCTACCCTCTCGACCGGCGCGCGAACGGAAGCAACGACATGCCGCCGACACGAACGAGGCGAACCCGAACCACGCCGCACCGCCGACCGCACGACCACCACGGACATCGACCACCCCCGGGTGGGGTACGGTCGCCAACCGGATCCCACGGAAGGAATGTCCCCGCATGGCCACCGTCGAAGAGTGCCGCACGGCCCTCGAGGAACTGTCCGCCAAGATGGGCCGAGCGGAGGGCGACACCCGCAAGGCCGCCCAACTCGACCGCAGCCTCAGCTGCCACGTCACCGACCTCGACGTCACCTTCTCCGGACGCCTGCGCGACGGCGCCCTGCACGACATCGACACCGAGCCGCGCACCGAGAAGGCGCAGATCCGACTGGCCATGACCGGCGACGACCTGGTCGCGCTGGTGGCCGGCACCCTCAACTTCGCCTCCGCGTGGGCCAAGGGCCGGGTCAAGCTGGAGGCGTCCTTCAAGGACCTGCTGGTACTGCGCAAGCTGATCTGACCCGGGCTGCCCCCCGCGACACCACGCAGCGCCCCGCCGTCGCGCCCGGATCGACCCCCTACCACCCCAACCGCTCCACCACCCCGCCGGTGTCGACCCGAGCCGCCGCGTCCGCTTCCTCGGCCCACACCGCCGCGCACGCCGCCCGCAACCCGTCGATCCGCGCACCCTCCCCCGTGACCGCCAACGCCCCGTCCGCCACCCGCGCCGACCACCCGCCGCACACCCACGCGTCGCCGTCCCGCCGCGCGGTCACCGCCGGCTCCAGGAGCGCCCGCAGGTCCTCCGCGACGAACGTCGGCCGCCGCCCCGCCCCGGCCGCCAACAGCGCCTCGGGCGTGGTCACCCCGGTCAGCACCAGCAGGCTGTCCACGCCGCCGTTGTGCGCGCCCTCGATGTCCGTGTCGAGCCGATCGCCCACCACCAGCGGCCGACGAGCCCCGGTGCGCAGGATCGTCTCCCGATGCAGCGGCAACTCGGGCTTGCCCGCCACCACCGGCTCGACCCCCGTGGCCGCGCGCACCACCCCCACCAGGGCCCCGTTCCCGGGCGCGATCCCGCGCTCCGTCGGAATGGTCAGGTCCGCGTTCGAAGCCACCCAGAACACCCCGCGCGCCACGGCATAGGACGCCTCCGCCAACGCCGCCCACCCCACATCGGCGGCAAACCCCTGCACAACCGCCGCGGGCCCGTCACCACCGGAACCCGAAGCCGAGTCGGAAGCCGAATCCGCCCCCGCCGACCGCACCGGCCGCAGTCCACGCTCCCGAAGCGCCACCTCCAGGCCCTCACCGCCGACCACCAGCACCGACGCCCCCTCGGGCACCCGCTCCGCGACCACCCGCGCGGCGGCCTGCGCCGAGGTCACCACGTCCTCCGGCTGCGCCGGGACACCCAGCTCGACCAGATGTTCGGCCACCGCCTTGGGCGTACGCGACGCGTTGTTGGTGACGAACGCCAGCCCCATCCCCCGCTCGCGCGCCTCGGCCAACACCTCCACCGCGTGCGGCACCGCCCGCGCACCCGTGTACACGACCCCGTCGAGGTCGAGCAGCGCCACGTCGTAGGCCCGCGCCAGGCCACCCCCGTCCCCGCCCGCGTCCGAACCGCCCGTCGCCACCGCCGAGGTATGCCCGCTCACGCGTCGCCACTCCTGTCACTCGTCTCGTCACCATCCCGACCGGACCGACCGGAGCCGCCGGGCCTCCCGGAGCCACCGGCCACGCCGGACCTCCCGGACCGGCCGTCCGCACCGTCCGCACCGTCCGCACCGATCGTCCCGTATGCCCCCGCCCGCGCCCGCAACGTGGCCCGCGCCTGCACCAGCGCCGTCCGGTAGTGCTTGGTCTCCGGCCGCATCGCCACCGCGAGCGCCAGGTGCTCCACGGCGGTCTCGAAGTCGCCGAGCCGCGACGCGGACAGGCCCCAGCCGAACTGGGCGTAGTCGTCCGCCGGATCCGACTCCGCCACCGCCCGAAAATGCCGCAGCGCCTCATCGTGTCTGCCCGAATCGAACCAGGCCCGCGCCAGCGCCTCCCGCACGCTGCGCGACTCCGGCGCCGCGTCCGCCGCCCGCGCCAACAACAGCGCGGCGGCGGCCGGATTACCCGAAGCGAGCAACTGCACCCCGCGCCGATACCAGTCGTACACGTCTCCAGTGGGCGCACCGTTCACCCCGTCGGCTCCCTGAGCCATCGCCATGATGCCCTCCCGCACCTCGACCACCCGCCGTCCACCGCACCGACGTCCCCGACCGGGACGTCCGACGATCCGGAGGCCGGCGACATCGGATGTCCTGATCTTGCCCGCCCTCGGGCCCGTAACATTCGGTCATGGATGACGCAGTGCCGAACGGGCTCGATCTGGCCCCCTTCCGCGGGCTCCGCTACGACCCGGACCGCGTGGGGGACGTCGCGTCGGTGACCTCGCCACCGTACGACGTGGTCGAGCCCGGCGGCGTACCCGCGCTGGAGGACGCCGACCCGCACAACATCGTGCGCCTGGTACTGCCGCGCAGCGCGGTACACGCCGGCACCACGTTGCGCACCTGGCTCGCCGAGGGGGTGCTGCGTCCCGACCCGCTGCCCTCGCTCTACGTCTACGAGCAGCGCGACCACAATTCGATCCAGCGGGGTCTGATCGGCGCCCTCTCGCTCGACTCCGCGGTACTGCCGCACGAGGACGTGATGCCCGGCCCCGTCGCCGACCGCGCCGCGATCATGACCGAGTTGTCGGCGAACCCCGAGCCGATCCTGCTCGTGTACACGGGCGGCGGACGCGCCTCGGACATAGTCGAACAGACCACCCACCAGCCACCGCTCGTCGGGCTGCGCACACCCGACGGCATACGGCACCGGCTGTGGGGGGTGACCGATCGACACGCGCTCGCCGGGATCCGCGACGACCTGGCGGTCCGCAAGGCGCTGATCGCCGACGGCCACCACCGCTGGGCGGCCTACGCCCGGATGCGCGACCGCGCGCACGCGGACGGCCGCGGCGACGGCCCCTGGGACCGCGGCCTCGTGCTGCTCGTGGACACCGTCCGCCACCCGCTGCGGGTCGGCGCGATCCACCGCGTGCTGCCGAAGCTGCGCCCCGCACAGGCGCTGAACGAACTGGCCACCTACGGCGACGCGGGCGCCGGCGCGTTCCTGGCCCGCCCCCTCGACGGCACGCTGCCCGCCGCCCTGTGGGCCCTGGACCAGGCCACCGGCCCGGCCTTCCTGCTCGCCGGCGACCGCCGCTTCCACCTGCTCACCGGCCCCGACCCCGACCTGCTCGACCTGGCGATCCGTGCCGACCGCCCGCGCACCTGGCGCAGCCTGGACGCCACGGTCCTGCACGCCGCCCTGCTCGAACAGGTGTGGCACGTGCCGGACAACTGGGACAACATCACCTACGTCCACGACGCCGCGGCCGCCGTCCGCCAGGCCAATCACACCGGCGGCACCGCGATCCTGCTGCGCCCCACCGACGAACGAGTGGTCCGGGACCTGGCCGAACAGGACATCCGCATGCCGAGAAAATCCACCTCGTTCGGCCCCAAGCCGGCCACGGGCCTGGTCCTCAGAAGCCTCGACCTGACCGAATGACCGCGTAGCCCACGACACCGAAACACAGGAAGGGCCCGGCACGAATGCCGGGCCCTTCCCTTCACACCTCTTCGAGGCTCGATCAGTCCTTGACGTCACCGACGACCGAGTCGCCGCGCTCATCCGAGTCGGCGTCATCGTCCGAGTCGATCTCGGCCTCGTCCTCGGCCGCGCCACCCTCGAACTCGACCGCCTCCGCAGCCGAGTCCTCGATGTCGACATCGACCTCGTCCTCGTCGAGGTCGTCGTCCTCCGCGTCCGGGTCGAGCGCATCGGTGAAGTCGAGCCCGTCCAGCTCCGCGACCCGCTCGGCCGCACCGGTCTCGCCCGTCGCGTCCGCCTCGGCGGCCCGCCCGAACCAGTCCCGCGCCTCGTCTTCGCGACCCACGGCCGCCAACGCGTCGGCGTACGCGAACCGCAGTCGCGCCACCCACGGGTTCGTCGACGCCGAGTTCAGCTCCGGCACCTGAAGGGTGACCACGGCCGCGTCGAGCTGGTCCAGATCCCGGCGCGCACCGGCCGCGACGATCCGCAGCTCGATCTGCGCGGCCTTGTCCAGTTCCTTGACCTCGTCCGCCCCGGCCATCTGCAACGCCCGCTCCGGACGGCCCAGACCACGCTCGCAGTCGGCCATCACGGCCCAGTGCTCGCTCGACCCGGTCATCCGCCGCGCCGCCCGCAGTTCGGACAGCGCCTCGGCGTAAGCCCCGGCCATGTACGCCGCGATCCCGGCCGCCTCCCGCACGGCGGCGACACGCGACGCGAGCCGCAGCGCGACCTTCGCGTACTTGTACGCCAGCTCGGGGTCCTCGTCGACCGTACGGCCGATCATCACCAGGTTGCGCGCGACCTCGTCGGCGAGCGTCTTGGGCAGCCCGCGCAGTTCCTGACGCGCCTCCGCACCGAGTTCCTCGGCCTGGACGTCGTCCGGAATGAACATGCGCTCGACCGGCACGTAGCCCGGCTCGTCCCGACGGTCGTACGACGGACGCGACGCACCGCGGTCGTCCCGGTTCCCGTACGACGACCGACCGCCACGATCACGGTCCCGGTCCCCGTAGGAGGCCCGACCACCACGCTCGTCCCGACCGAACGAGGGACGCGAGCCCCCACGATCGTCCCGGGCGGGCCGATCCGAACGGAAGGGAGCACGCGACCCACCACGGTCGTCGCGGGCAGGCCGGTCGGAACGCTCGGGCCGGTCCGACCGGAACGGCGGACGACGGTCCCCGCCACGGTCGTCGCGGTTGAACGGCGGACGACGGTCTCCACCACGTTCGTCCCGACCGCCGCTCGACGGACGCCCGGAACCCCGGTCGTCCCGCCGCGGCGCCGGACGACGCTCCTGGAACGGCTGCCGCGCACCGGGTCGACCGTTGTAGGTCGGCCGGCTGCTGGCGCCGTCACGGTGGTCACGATCCCCGAACTCGCGCTCGTCCCGAGCAGGCCGCTCCGCCCGCTGCGGCGGACGCGACCCACCACGATCGTCCCGGTTGCCGTAAGACGGGCGGCCGGACCCACGGTCGTCACGCTCGAACGACGGACGCGACCCACCACGATCGTCCCGAGCAGGCCGGTCCCCACGATCCGAACGGAACGGCAACCGCCCACCGGGCCCCCCACGGTCGTCCCGACCGTAGGAAGGACGCGACCCACCACGGTCGTCGCGGGCAGGCCGGTCGGAACGCTCGGGCCGGTCCGACCGGAACGGCGGACGACGATCCCCGCCACGGTCGTCGCGGTTGAACGGCGGACGACGGTCCCCGCCGCGCTCTTCACGGAACCCGGGCCGATCGTCGCGCCCGGCCGGGGGACGACGGTCCCCGCCACGGTCGTCACGATTGAACGAGGGACGCGACCCACCACGATCGTCACGATTGCCATACGACGGCCGGCCACCACGATCATCGCGGCCGTACGACGACCGGTCCTCGCGGTTCGGGCGGGCGATCGCGTGGTCGCCACGGGCTCCGTACGAGGTACGCGACTGCCCACGATCCCGCTCCGGAGCATCCGACCGGAACGGCGGACGCGACCCACCACGGTCATCACGTCCGGGCCGGTCGGAACGCTCGGGCCGGTCCGACCGGAACGGCGGACGACGATCCCCGCCGCGCTCTTCACGGAACCCGGGCCGATCGTCGCGCCCGGCCGGGGGACGACGGTCCCCACCACGGTCGTCACGATTGAACGAGGGACGCGACCCACCACGATCGTCACGATTGCCATACGACGGCCGGCCGGACCCACGGTCGTCACGATTGAACGACGGACGCGACCCACCGCGGTCGTCCCGAGCAGGCCGATCCGAACGCTCGGGCCGATCCGACCGATAAGGCGGACGCGAACCACCACCGGAACGGTCGTCCCGGTTGAACGACGGACGCGAGAACCCACCACGATCGTCCCGCCCACCGGACTGCGGACGCCCCGTGCCCGCACCGCGGTTGCCCCCACGGTCGTCACGGTTGAACGAAGAACGCGAACCGCCCCGATCGTCCCGACCGCCCTGGCCACGACCACCGGAAGCCGGACGGCCACCACGATCGTCACGGTTGAACGGCCGGCGATCACCGCCGCCACCGCCCCCCGAGTACTGCGATCCACCGGGACGACGACTCGGCCGTCCCTCGGAGGGGGGATTGGACATGGGATTTGCTCCTCGTGATCGTCGTACGGGTACGCAGTCGCCTGTGGCGCGACCACCATTGTCCCGTATGACGAACGAAGTCGGCGCACCCGACAGTGGCCGTGAACCCCTGTACGCAGGGGTCGCCACGATAAATAGAACAGGATAAAAAAATAAGGGGCCCCACCGGGGTGGGGCCCCTTACT
>NZ_BIFH01000067.1 GCF_003967355.1 Embleya hyalina
GACCGTGCTCCGGGACCGCGACCGCATCGCCCGCGACCTGCACGACCTCGCCATCCAACGGCTCTTCGCCACCGGCATGACCCTGCAGAGCGCCACCCGCTTCATCGACCACCCCGAAGCCCTGGAACGCGTCGAATCCGCCGTGGACGCCCTCGACGACACCATCAAGGTCATCCGCTCCACGATCTTCTCCCTCAAGGCCCGCGACCGCGACACCGGCACCGGACTGCGCTCACGCTGCCTGCGCGAGGTCGACGCCGCCACCGAAACCCTCGGCTTCGCCCCCACCCTGCGCGTCGACGGCCTCCTCGACACCTCCGTACCCGAAACCGTCGCCGTCCAATTGATCGCCGTCCTGCGCGAAGCACTCGCCAACACCGCCCGCCACGCACACGCGAACCGGGTCGAGGTCCACGTCGAGACCGACGACAAACATGTACGCCTTCGGGTGCGCGACGACGGCGTCGGCCCGCCCACCGCACCGACCCGCGACAGCGGCCTGGGAAATATGCGAGAGCGGGCGGAATCGCTGGGCGGCACATGCTCGTTCGGCCCCGCGCCCGACGGCGGCGCACTGGTGGAGTGGCGCGTCCCGCTGGGTTGACCGCGTTCGACGCGGTTCGTCTCGATGCGGCGTCGGACCCGTGACGCGAAGCTCCGAGATGAACGCGCGCAAGAGGGACCGTACTCCGAGGCGGTCGTCCCCGATCCGTCGGGGGCGACCGCTCTTTCGTCCCCGCGTCCGTGCGCCGCACCGGCAACGTCCTGGCGGCAACCGGCTGTTGGACCCGCCGGTTCGGGCCTCTCGGCCCTGGGGCGGGCCCCGGGATCACGGGAGATTGGCGTCACGGCCCAACAGCGCACGTCGGCGGCCGAGCGCCGAGCACCGGCCCGGCGCCACCAGGGAGGGAATCGACATGGCAACCGCACACGACCACCGACCGTCCTCGCGCCCGCACCTGCCCCGCCACTCCGCCTCGGCACCCGGGAGGGACGGGACCGGACCCGACGTCGTGGTCGGGTCCCCGGCGATCACCGCGGTCCGCGCGGCCGATGTCGCCGTGGCGGGCCTGCGCGTTCTGCTGGGCTTCGTGTTCCTGTGGGCGTTCCTCGACAAGACGTTCGGCCTCGGCTACGCCACCGCGAACGGCAAGGGCTGGGTCGACGGCGGCTCCCCCACCAAGGGGTTCCTGTCCCACGTGCACGTCGGCCCGATGGCCGGCACGCTGCGCGGCTGGGCCGGGGAAGCCTGGGCCGACCAGCTGTTCATGCTCGGCCTGCTCGGTGTCGGCCTCGCCCTGATCCTGGGCATCGGCCTGCGCCTGGCGGCCCTGTCCGGCACCGCCATGATGGCCCTGATGTGGATCGCCGAATGGCCGCCCGCCAAGCACCTCGACAGCGGCAAACCCACCGCCTCCACCAACCCCTTCACCGACTACCACGTCGTCTACGCGATCTCGTTGATCGCCCTCGCCGCGATCGCCGTCGGCAGTCGACTCGGCCTCGGTGCCCTGTGGGCCCGGCTGCCGATCGTCCGCGACCACCGCTGGCTGCTCTGATCGCCGCCGCGATCGCCGTGGGCCTCGGCCGGGCACCGTCCGTGTGACGGGCCCGGCCGAGTCGCTTTCGGTCCCGATCCCGAAGCCCTGCGTACCGGCAGAAGCCGGACACCACGCACACCCCGCCCCTCCGGGAACCCGAGCCCGGCGAACCCGCGAGCGAGCCACCCGAGCCGAAGGGCGTATGGCCCGTCACGCAAAGTACGCGTCGGCTCATCGGCGCAGGGCCGTTCGGCCCTGGTCGAAGACCCGGTCGGGGTTCGAGAGTGGGGGGATGAGCGAAGACCTCGTGACGACACGTTCCCTCGACCGGCGGGAGACGCTGGAATTGATGGCCGGCGCACAGGTGGGGCGCGTCGTCGTCAGCGAGGGCGCTCTTCCGGCCGTACACCTGGTGGTGTTCGTCTTCGACGGAGAGTCGGTGGTCTTCCGCACGCCCGCCGACTCCACGCTCGCCAAGGCCGCGGTGGACGCGGTGGTCGCGTTCCAGGCCGATCACATCGACCCGACGACGCTTGCCGGCTGGACGGGCACCATCACCGGCCACGCCTCCCGCATCCACGCCCCCGCCGCCCCGCGCCCGACACACCTGGCGGCCGAAGCCGACCACGGGCAGGACCAAGCGTGGTTCTCGATCACCTCCGAGTTCGTCACCGGCCGACTCGTGCGGCGCGCCGCGGGCTCGCGTCCGCCGACCGCCCCTTCGGGTGTGTAGGGCCGAAGCGTTCACCCGGCAGGGCCGGCGCGCCGCGCACGAGGTGGTCCTGCCGACCACGAAGCCCCACCCGGCCGGATATGCCCGGAAGTCGCCGAGCCGCTCGTGTCCTTGGACCCACCGGCCGGCCGACCGGGGCAGCAGGCGGCCGGTGCGTCGAGTTCGTCGCTCGCGAACCGTGTGGGCATCGGGCGACCATCGCGGTGAAGCGCCGAGTGTCAGCGCAGGCGTCGCAGGTACGGGTCGTGTCCGGGTCGCGGCGCGAGGCGGATGCGGGCGTCGAGGACGGTGACGCCGTCGGGGCGGGCGACCAGCGGGTTCAGGTCGGCCTCCGCCAGTTGTGGCACGTCGTCCGCGAGCCGGGACAGGCGGTGCAGGATGTTCTCGATCCCGGCCGTGTCGGTGGGGGACGCGCCCCGGTGGCCGTAGAGCAGCGGCGCCCCGCGCGAACCGGCCAACAACGTGTGTGCGTCCAGGTCGGTCAGCGGGGTCAGCCGGGCGCCGTGGTCGCCCAGCACATCGGTGGTCACTCCGCCGAGGCCGAACAGCACCAGGGGGCCCAGCACTTCGTCCTGGGTGACCCCGGCGATCAACTCGACGCCGGAGGCGGCCATGGGCTGGATGACCACGCTTTCCATCAGGGCGCCGATGCGACGGGCGAGGTCGGTGAAGGCCTCGCGCACCGCGTCGTCGCCGACCAGGCGCAGCCGGACCCCGCCCACGTCGCTCTTGTGCACGATGTGCGGGCCGTACGCCTTGAGCACGACCGCGCCGTAGGCGCCCAGCGGGGCGAGTTCGCGGGCGAGCGCCACGGCCTCGTCGGCGTCGAACGCCTGCCGCCACGGGCTGACCTCGATGCCGTAGGCGCCCAGCAGACGTGCGCACTCGCGAGGTGGCAGCCATCCCCCGTCGGGCTCGCGCGTCAGGTGGTCGGCGACGAGCGCGCGGGCCGCGCCGCGGTCGACGTCGGGCAACGGCGGTACCGTGCCGCGCGGGCGGGTCAGCCACATCGAGCGCTCGTAGGCGTGGGCGAGCGCGACGGCGGCGGTGCGCGCGTCGTTGTACACCGGCACCGCCCCATCGACAGCGGGCAACAGTTCCACCGACGCGGCGCGTTCCGGAGCGATCACCAGGACGGGCCGCTCACGCACCGCCGGGCCGGCCAGAATGTCGCCGAGCGGATCGCCGAGCGCGGTGGGGGCCAGGGCAAGCACCACCGCGTCCACGTGGCCCGCCGCCAACACCCGGTCCACGCAGCGGCGCAGGATCTCGCCGTCGACGGTGGCGGTGGTGTCGACCGGGTTGGCGCACGCGGCGCCGGCGGGCAACAGCGCCCGCAGGTCGGCCTCGAGGTCGGGGCCGAAGCGCGGCACGGCCAGCCCCGCGTCCACGCACGCGTCCGCCGCCAACACCCCCGCGCCGCCCGCGTTGCCGATCACCGCGACCGAGGCGCCGTCGGGCAGGGGTTGCGCGTGCAGCAGGGCCGCGACGGCGACCAGGTCGCCGAGGGTCTGTACGGCGGTCACGCCGGCCTGGCGGAACAACGCGCCGCGTGCCACCGTCGGGGTGACGGCCGCGGCGGTGTGCGACCCGGCGGCGCGACGGCCGGCGGCGGAGCGCCCCGCGTCCACGGTGAGCACCGGCTTGGCACGGCCGACGGTGCGCGCGATCCGGGAGAACTTGCGCGGGTTGCCGAAGGATTCCAGGTGCAGGATCGCCATCGTGGTGCGCGGATCGGCCTGCCACCACTGGAGCATGTCGTTGCCGCTGACGTCGTACTTGTCACCGAGTGACGCGAACGTGGACACCCCGATCCCCAGGCGGTTCAACTGCTCGATCAAGGCGATCCCCACACCGCCGGACTGCACCGCCACCCCGGCGCCGCCCGGAGCGGGGACGGCCCAACCGAAGGTCGCGTTCAGGGCCGTCGCCGGGTCGGTCTGCGCGATGCCCAGGCAGTTCGGGCCGACCATGCGCATCCCGTGCCGTCGGATGGAGGCGTGCACGCGCGCGGCCTGCTCCGGCGTGCCGCCCGAGGTCACCACGACCACGGCCCGCACCCCGGCACGTCCGCAGTCCTCGACCAGGTCGGGGACCCGGTCCGCCGGGACGGCCACCACGACCAGGTCGGGAATCTCGGGGAGCAGATCGGGCGTCGGGAACGCCAACACCCCATCCACCTCGGCCGCCGTGGGATGCAGCACGCTCAACGACCCGGTGTAGCCGGCCGCCTTGATGTTGTGCAGCAGCGCCCGGCCGACCGAGTCGACCCGTCGCCCCGCGCCCGCGATGGCCACCGAGCGGGGCGCGAACAGCGGGACCAGGCTGGCCACGTCCGCCAGTGCCTCGCGCCGTGCCACGGCGGTCAGGTAGCGCTCGATCGTCGGTATGTCGCCGTCCAGCGGGATCGCGCAGCTCAGCACACCGGATACGAGCCGGTTCCGGACCGGCATGCCCATGTCCTCCAGGACCCGCAACATCGGCCGGTTCCACGGCAACAGGTCCGCCACCAGCGTGCGCACGCCGTTCGCGCGGGCCATCGTCACCACGTGCTCGATCAGCAGCGTGCCGATCCCCCTGCCCTGCCACGCGTCGGCCACCGCCAACGCCAGTTCCGCCTCGTCGGAGCCGGAGCCGTCGCCGTTGTACTCGACGACCCCGACCACCGCGTCCCCGTCGGGCGTGAGCGCGATCAGTGCGCCGTATCCGGGCCTGCCGGGCCTGCTCACCCGCTCGGCGGTCGCACGCGCCGCCGACTCCGACACGCCGAAGAACCGCAGATACAGGTTCTCCGCCGACATCGCGCGATGCATCGCCAGCACCCGGTCCCGGTCCTCGGGTCCCGGACGCCGCAGCAGCACCGTCTCGCCGTCGGCGGCCAGCGCCCAGATCGCGTGCGGTGTATCGACCTCGTGCATGGTCCCGTTCCCTTCGACCCGGGCGCGATTCGCGCCGCTCACCGCCAGCCTCGCGCCGAACCCCCACACCGGGCAGGGCCGACCGGTCCCCGAACCCGGGTCCAACGACCCTGCCCGGGTCCGGGTGGGGCGGGAGCGTGCGGGCACGGGCCGACAGGCAGTCGAACAGCCCCCATGACAACCGGCCGAACCTCGACACACTTCGTTCCGCCGTGACCGCTCGTCCCGTCGCTCTTCCGCTTCCGGGAAGTTTCCACACCGGAAGCCACGAGCGGTCGAATGACGGCGAACCGGAAGGTCGGATTCTTCTCCCGACAACGATTCTCATTGCTTCGACGAACATCCCGACTATTCCGCCCTCGCCCGCCCCATACGAGTAATGTCGCCCCCAGGGGCATTCTCCGGATCCGGAGCGTGGGGGGCGATGGGGTGTGCGATGTAATTCGTGTGGTCACGAGAATCCAGAGGCAGCGGATTTCTGCGGTGGCTGTGGTGTACAGATAAAGCGCGCGGACCGCATGCCACTGCGGCCGGCGGATCGAAGCGAAACCACGATGGTGACTCCGTCCGTGGGGATACCCGCCCAACCGGCGGCCTCGCCGCCGGCCGGACGCGTGATCCATCACCGGCCCGGAGCACCCACCGGCACATCGCACGCCGCGAATGCACCGGGTACGACGACGGACGAAGCGACGCGCTACCTGTGCGCGGCCGTTCACCTGGACAGCAGGCTGGCCGAGAAACTCGTCGAGGATGTCCTCGAGGAGCCGCTCCGTGCGGTGGTGCGGTCCCCGGGCGTCGACCTCGTCGCGGTGATGAAGCACGCCATCGCGGCTCGCGCCCGGCATCTGACCCGGGACGCGGCCCTGGCCGCATTGCTGATCCTGGCCGTCGTGAGCTTCCTGACCATCGGATCACTCGCGGGCGTCGTCGTGGTCGTGGCGTCCTGGGCCGTGGTCGTCGCCGAGGCATACGTCGCCCGCTGGGGAGCCCTCGCGCAGACGCTGCGGCGCGGGACGTTCGACGCCTCCCGGGCGCCCGATCCCCAGTGGCAGGTGACGCGGGACCAGATCGCCCTGGTCGCCACCTACGCGGCCGGCAACGTGAGCACCTACAGCGGATTCGACCCGTTCCTCGGTCACGGCTGGACGCTGGACAGCTGGTCGTTCGCCCTGGACACGACGGTGCCGTGCGACGAGCAACCCGTCGTCTCCTTCACCGCCTCCGAGCTGCGCGGCAGGCTCACGTCCAGGATCGCGCTCCTCGACCTTCCCGGGCTCGGCGTCCACGACCGGCTGTTCATCAACGGCGCCGACATCCACCACGACAGCCGGTTCCTGACCGGCCGGAACCCGCGCCCGGTCGACCGAGTCTCCGACGCGGTCCTGGCATACCTCACCGAACACCCCGAGGATCGGGCCCGTCCCTATCTGGTGGTGGAGATCGTCGGTTGGGGCGGACAGCTCGTCTACTCGCTCTTCCTGCGGGTGACGGTCGGTTCCTCACATCTGTTCGTCGAGGTGAACCACTCCCTGCTGCCACCCTTGCACTGGCGCTACTACGAGATCGACGATCTGCTGCTGCGCCCCACCTTCGGAGAGCTCACGCGGCTCGTCGTGGCCAGTGGATTCCGGTGGTTCGGCCTGATGTTCCGCTGTATCCCGCGCACCCTCAAGCAGATCTTCGCGAGCCTTCGACGGCGTTGGAAGCAGGCGCGTCAACGGCGGATGATCGCCAAGCGCTTCACCTTCAATCACGGTGCCCTGCTGAGCATCCGGCAGGAAGCCAGCGACCTGCGCTCCCGCGTCCCGGACCGTTTTCCCTCGCTCGGCCCCGTCCTCGACCCGATGCTGAGCCCGGTCATCCGAACGGTCCTCCGGCTCGGCCTCGACTCGAACGGGCTCCTGATCGGCTATCACCGATATTTCCAGAAACTTGATCAGGAAATGTATACGAAGGTCGTGGAGAAGAGGATCTTCGACACTCTCGTCGACTTCCTCGAAGAAAAGAACATCGACCCCGCGGAACTCAAGCGGCGTGCCGAGACGATCGTCAACAACAGCCTCACCGTGGGCGCCGGAGCCACCGTCACCGGATCGGCATTCAGCGTCGGCCGAGGAGCCTCGGCCACCTCGAACGGAAAACCCTAGAAACCCCCCGCCCCGAACCGGACCCGGGTTCGGCACGAAACGAACGGAGTCGACATGGGCAAGGAAACAAACAAGGTCGATATCGGCGAGAACGCGAACGTCGCCGAGTCCGCGATCGCCGTCGGCCACCAGGCCCGTGCGGAGCAGACCACGACCACCGGGTCGGCCACCCGGTCGGCGCCGCGGACCCCGGACGAGCTGCGGGCGGCGGTCGACGAACTCATCGTCCGGATTCGGGCGGCCGAGAACACACTGACCGACCGCGAACAGGCCCTCGCCGACGCCGAGGAGCTGCGTCACGAGCTCACGCTGACCCCGCCGAGTCGCGTGCGCCTGAAGCGAACCGCCACGTCACTGCGCGACGCCGTGGGCGGCGCCACCGCGTTGAGCGGGGCGATCGCACTGCTCATCCAGGCGATCAACACCCTGTTCCCGTCCTGACCGACCGCCGAGGGGCGAACTCCGCTTCCACGGCGCGGCATCGACTCTCCGAGAGGCGAGCCATCATGATCACGTGCGCCCACTGCGGGGCCGCCCTCTCGGCGGCGGCACTGCGCTTTTGCACCGTCTGCGGCGGTGAGGTAGGCCCCTGGAACGCCGAAACGACCGCGCTCGCGAGCACTCCCGCGGACGTGGGAAGTCGGCGCGTCCTCATAGCGATCCTGACCGCCCTCGGCGTGGCCGCGATCGCCGTCACGATCCTTCTCGTCCGGGAGGGAGACTCCGGCTCCGACACCACCACCGCGGCGACGACCACCGAGACCCCCGTCGCCCCCGGAACTCGCACGCCGCTCCCACCGACCCGGGTGTTCGTGCCGAGAACGGCGGCCGCCTCGCTCTCGACCGGCCCGTCCCCGAGCGCGTCGTTCTCGCAGACGCGCCCGGCCCCGGCCACCACAACCGTTTTCGCCCCGACGAGTGCTCCGGCATCGGACCCGGCCACCGTCGTCGCCCGCTACTACGACGCCATCAACCGAGGCGACTACCCGACGGCGTGGAACCTCGGCGGCAACAACCTCGGCTCGACCTACGCCGCATTCGTCGCCGGCTTCTCGGACACCGTGAGCGACCGCCTGACCGTCGACTCCGTCAGCGGCGACACCGTGCAGGTACGAGTCGCCGCACGGCGCACCGACGGCAGCGTCCACCTGTTCGCGGGGTCCTACACCGTACGAAACGGCACCATCGCCAAGGGAGCCCTGCGCGCAACGGGCACCACGTCCCCATGATCCGCGCCGGCCGGCGTGCCGGTGTGTCGGCCGGCGGGCCGCCGACGGCGAGATCGGCGAAGCCGTCGGGCGCGCCTCGACTCAACTCCCGAATTCGCGGACGCGCAGCACGTCGAGGTTGCGGAAGGTGGGCGGCCCGTCGCACAACTCGGCCAACCGGGCCGCGAATTCGGCCGTCTCGGGGCGGTTGGAGTTGTCCATCGCCAGTTCGTGGGACGGGAATTCCACGATGTTCAGGTACACGTTCTCGCGGTCGCGGTCGCGGGTCTGCGCAGCGCGCGTCGCCACGCGGTGACCTTCGTTCCTGGCGACCCAGGCGTCCAGGGCCGCGTCGAACTCGTCGATGCGGCTCGTCCTGTATTCGATGATCTGGATGAATGTCATGGGTCCGGCCCTCGGCGTCCGTAGTGGTGGGCGGGCCGCCGGCCGCCGGACGGCGGCCCCTACCACCTCCAGGGTCCCGCCGGCGTTCCCGACTCGCAAAGCCGCAGCCCGTGCGGCGGCGCCGCGGCCGCGCGATCAGCGCCGGGCGAGCTCCGGCCGGGATCGGCGTGTAGCCACCGCCCGGTGGGGCACGATCACAGCCACCACCCGGAAGGGCCGCGACCCGAGAGTCGTCCGGCCGTGGCACCCGACGGCGAGAGGGATCGGCATGCGGATCGGCATCATCATGACCGCACGTCCGGGCCTGGAGCACTTCGCCGCCCGCGCGGAGGAGCTCGGCTTCGGTAGTTTCTGGGTGTACGACACGCCGATGGTCCATGGTGATCCGTTCGTCGCCCTCGCGCTCTGCGCCATGACCACCAACCGGATCAAACTCGGCATCGGGGTCACCTCACCGGCACTGCGCTCCGCGCCCGCCGCTGCGGCGGCGCTCGGCAGTCTCAACGCCCTCGCTCCCGGCCGCGTCGTCTGCGGGGTCGGCACCGGCAACACCGCACGCCGCACGCTGGGCATGCGGCCCGCGAAGACGGCGGAACTGGAGTCGTTCACGGCTGCCTTGCGGGATCTCACCGCGGGCCGCGAGTCGGACCATCACGAGGGGACCCGGTCGAGCAGGGTGCGCTTCCTGCACGTCGACGGCTCCGTGAACACCGAGGACCCGGTGGAGTTCGTCGTGGCCGCGTTCGGCCCGAAAGTCGCCGCCGTCGCCGGCCGCCTGGGGACGGGAATGATCTCCTTCGCGCTGCACGCCCCCGAGGCCTGGTCCGCGCTGGGCCGGGCCCGCCGGACCGCGGCACAGGCCGCGGGCAACAGCGGGAAGACGCGGTCGTACCTCGTCTCCTCCCTGTACGTGCTCGCCGACGGCGAGGACCGGTACGGCGATGCCGTCAAGGACACGATCGGGCACATCGCGGTGAGCGCACTGATCCTCGCGGTGGAGAACCCGGCCTTCCGCGCGGCGCTGCCTCGGGAGGAGTCCGCGGCGGTCGACCGCCTGCTCCGCCTGCGCGGTACCACCGCCGGCGACCCCGACCGCCACCACACGCTCTACCGCAACTATCTCGGCCGGCTGTCCAACGACGAGCGCGAACTCGTCGTGCCCTCGCTGGTGGACAGGTTCGGTCTGGTGGGTACCGGGGACGAGATCGGACGGCGGATCGAAGCACTGGAGAAGGCGGGCGTCGACGAACTCGTGATCCAGCCCGTGGTGAACCCCGAGGCGGAAATGGCCCGACTCGCACGGCTCCTGCCCTGACACCGCCCGGCCCGCCACGGTGTGACACCGCCGCCCACTCTCTGCTCGCCGATCTCCGCTGCAACCCTTGCTTCACCTATCGAGAATCGATAGATTCCTATCGTCATTCGATGGGAGGATGAGTCATGGGAAAGCTGGCAGTGCGTGCCCTGCGCGCCGTACTCGCGGTGGTGCTCGCCGGCACCGTGTTCGTACAGGCGGGGATGGTGTGGGCGTTGGCCGGCGGAAAGGACTCGGAGGACGGGTCACTCCCGCTGAACCCGCTGCGCGTGATCACGATCCTGGGGATGGTGTCGGTCCAGGTCGCCCTGGTCTGCGTATGGCGGCTGGTGACGATGGTGCGGCGCGGAACCGTGTTCTCGCACGACGCCTTCCGGTATGTGGACGGCGTGATCGGCGCGATCGTGGCAGCCGCCCTCTTGTGGTTCGCGGTCACGGCCCTCAACGCGCCGGACCAGCGGGACGACCCGGGCGTCACCCTCGTCATGGGCGGGATCGGCTTGGCCGTTCTGGGGGTCGCGCTCGTCGTGTTCGTGCTGCGGGCGCTGCTCGCCCAGGCCGTCGCGCGCGACGTCGAAGCGGCGCGGATGCGGGCCGAGTTGGACGAGGTGATCTGATGCCGATCACCGTCGACATCGACGTGATGCTGGCGAAGCGGAAGATGTCCGTGGGCGAGCTCGCGGACCGGGTCGGGATCACGCCCGCCAACCTGGCGGTACTCAAGAACGGCCGCGCCAAGGCGGTCCGCTTCGCGACACTCGCCGCGCTCTGCGACGTACTCGAATGCCAGCCGGGCGACCTGCTGCGCTGGGAGGCCGAGGACGCCGCGGACGCCGAGGGCGGATGACGCGCCCCGGCCTGGGCGCGACCTCGTCCGGCGCGGTGGTCCGCGGGCTCGGCGAGCGGGATCATGGGATGTGGGGGCCGGACCCGGAAGGAGGCAGGTCATGGGACAGGCACGCGAAGCCATGGACCGACTCACCGAGGCGATGACCACGTCCAGGGACACCGACGCCATCGCGGAGTGCTTCGCACAGGACGCGGTGGCCATCACCCCGGAAGGGGAACTCCGCGGTCGCGACGCGATCGCGAACTACATGGCGGAGTTCACCATCGCGCTCCCGGACAGCGCGTTCGACCAGGAACACCAGTACGAGGTGGGGGACACCGCGGTGGACGAAGGCTGGTACCTCGGGACCAACACCGGCCCGCTGAAGCTCCCCGACGGCACCACGCTCCCGGCGACCGGCAAATCGGTCCGCATCCACGGAT
The DNA here is from genome assembly GCF_003967355.1 of Embleya hyalina. Taxonomy (GTDB): domain Bacteria; phylum Actinomycetota; class Actinomycetes; order Streptomycetales; family Streptomycetaceae; genus Embleya; species Embleya hyalina. The sequence continues at coordinate 11,543 of NZ_BIFH01000067.1, forward strand.
GCGACGTCGCGACCGTCGAGGACGGCCGAATCGTGGACTACCGACTGTACTTCGACCAGTTGGCCTTCCTCGAACAACTGGGACTCGCCCCCACACCGGGCTGACCGGCAAGAGACCCCGGATGCGACCGCACCGGCCGTACTCGGGACGGGCCTCGGACACCGGGGGCGAACTCGGAGTCCAGAGACGCGAGTTCGCTCCTGCGTGAACTCTTCGGGCAGACCTCCGTTTTGCATGGTGCGTCGATCCGAACACATCCCTTGTCCGGGTGGGACGGAATGGACTAGACCTCTGCTACGCCTGCCCTGGCGTATCGACGCACCGCCGGAACAAGGAGATCGTGTATGCCCGTTCGTCCCTCCGGTCTGCTCGCGGCCGTCACCGCCGCCGTGCTGCTTGCCACCGCCACCACCACCGCGAACGCCGCGGGCCACGGGTCCCAGGGCTCGAAGCCGAAGAGCCAGCGGATCGGCTACTTCACCCAGTGGGGCGCCGACAGCTCCGCCAAACGTGTTCAGGAGACCGGCCAGGCCGCGAAGCTGACCGTCATCAACTACGCCTTCGGCAACGTCTCCGCCGAGGGGACCTGTTTCGAGGCCAACGTCGAGGGCCAGGGCTACGCCTACGACGACTACCAACGCCCGTTCACCGCCGCCCAGTCGGTGGACGGTGTGGCCGACGCGCCCGGCCAGGCGCTCAAGGGCCACTTCAACCAACTGCGCAAACTGAAGGGCGAGAACCGGCAACTCAGGACCGTCATCTCACTCGGCGGCTGGGCCTGGTCCAAGTACTTCTCCGACGCGGCCGCCACCGACGAGTCCCGCAAGAGGTTCGTCTCCTCCTGCGTCGACCTCTACATCAAGGGCAACGTGCCCAGGCTCGACGGCGCCCCGGAAGGCGGCCCCGGCGCCGCCGAAGGTGTCTTCGACGGCATCGACGTCGACTGGGAGTACCCGGGCGGCGGCGGCGCGGAAGGCAACGTCTCCCGCCCCGAGGACGGCCGCAACTTCACCCTCCTGATGGCCGAGTTCCGCAAGCAGCTCGACGAGTACGCCGCGCAACGGGCCGGGACCCGGGACCGGGGCCGGCCCCGGCACTACCTGTTGACCGCCGCCCTCCCGGCCAGTTCCGTGGTCGCCGACCGTCTGGAGATCCCCGCGGTCTCCGCCTCGGTCGACTACATCAACCTCATGACCTACGACCTCCACGGCAGCTGGGAGGCCAAGGGCCCCGCCAACCACCACGCGAACCTCTACTCCGACCCCACCGACCCCGACGCCCGCCAACGCAGCGCCGACAAGGCCGTCGACCACTACGCCCGGCTCGGACTGCCGTCCCGGAAGACGGTCCTGGGCGTCCCGTTCTACGGCCACGGATGGACCGGTGTCCCGGCCGGCGACCGCAACGGCCTCTACCAGAAGGCCACCGGCACCGCCCCGGACCTCACCTACAAGGAACTCGGCGCCCGCCCCGGCAGGACCTACGTCGACCGCGTCCACGGCGCCTCGTGGAAGTACGACGGCGACACCTTCTACAGCTTCGACAACTCCGAAGTCCTCACCGCCAAGGCCCGCTACACGCGCCGCAACGACCTGGCCGGCGTGATGATCTGGGCCCTGGACGGCGACGATTCGCACGGCAGCGCCGTGGCCGCGCTGGACCGCGGCCTGCGACGCTAGCCGGCCGTTCCGGTGTTGCCGGTGGTCGCCTCGGCCCCTCGGGGACGGCGCGACCACCGGTCGGGGTGTCGGTCAGATGTAGCCGTTGATGACCAGGTCCGCTCCGCTGCTGCCACCGCAGAAGCCGGTGAAGCCGCTCAGGTACTCCAGGGCGTGGGTGCGCACGACCTTGGTGGGCGTCGTGAAGTCCACGTACTTCGTTCCGTAGCTGTGCGGGGCGATGCTGTCCATCCAGACGTTCGACGCGTTGCCGTTGTTGTCGATCATCCGCACCGGTCCGGAGAAGGACGCGGTGTGGTTGGTGCCGTTCCAGAACGCCAGCCGCGTGACGCGGAAGCCGCCGCCGGAGTACTGCCAGGTCACCTCCATGGAGATACTGCCGTTGGCCTGGGCGGGGTTGCACTCCGAGCCGTAGTGGATCCGGTTGGTGCCACTGGAGTTGGGGCTCTGCTGCTCCTGCGACGACGCGGTCGCGGTGGAGGGGATCAGGGCGGCGAGTGCCGCGATGGCCATGACGGTCAAGGGCCGGACGACACGCTGCGAAAGAACGGACATGGACGACTGCCTCTCGTGGGTGGGAAGGGTGCGCGACGCGCGATCCGCATCGTGCGAGGTCCGCGGCCGGGACTGCTCCCATCCTCGGTCCGTCCGCCCACCGCACCCGCAACTTTCGAATATCCTCGAAAAGGTCAACGAGCCTGGGGGGAAAGCAAGTTGGTGGGTCGTGTCGTACAGCTGGGAGCGGTGGAACGTCTGCACGTCAGGGTGCACCGCCACCCCGGGGCAACCCTCTTCCCACTCCTCCAGGACGTCTTCGGGCACCGTGTCCACGGGGTCCCCGCGCGGTGGCGCGACGTGGTGCGACGTGCCCTCCCGGCGGGTGCGGCGGCCGTCGTCGGTCCGCTGCTCGCCTCACGACCGGGTTGGATTCCCGATCGCCTCGCACTGGTCCACGACCTCGACGTCCACGACGTGACGACCCTGGAGGAGGAACTGGCATCGGCCGACCCGGCGCTCCTCGCCGAGGAGGTGGCCACGTACCACGCCGCCGGGATCCCGCCGGCGTGGCGGCCCCTGCTGGACGATCCCGCCGGGTTCGTCACCGCCTACCGGTGCCTCGTCGCCGCCGCGTGGGCCGCCTTCGCCCCGCTGTGGCGGGACGCGGACGCGCTCATGGGCAGGGAGACCGAACGTATCGGCCTGGCCGCGGTGACCGGCGGCCTCGACGGGCTGCTCGCGGGACTGGGCGGCCACATCCGATACGAGGAGAACATCCTGAAATTGCCGCACCCCTGCCCGGGACACCTGGGCGAACTCGGCTCCCGACCCCTCGTCCTGATGCCCCTGGCCTCCGGATACACGGCCGGAATGTACGGAGCCGACCGGACCGACGCCCTCTGGATCGCCTACGCCGTCCCCGGGCTCGGCCGCATCACGGGCCACCCCGGACGCCCGGGACACGGCGGCCCGAAGGCCGGTGGCGACGGCCTCTCCCTGGTACTGGGCCCGGTGCGTGCGGAGATCCTGCGCAGCCTGCCCCGCACGCCGACGGTCGGCGAACTCGCCCACCACCTGCAGGTCGGCGTGAGCACGGCGACGTACCACTGCCAACACCTGGAAGCCGCCGGCCTCCTGCGCCGGGAGCGCCACGGCCAACGGGTCCGCCTGCTGCCCACCGACCGCGGCACCGCGCTCACCCACCTCCTCGCGGCACCGGTCCCGCCCCGAAGGACGTACTGACCCGAGCGCACGCGGCCGGCGTCGCCGAGACGGTCGGGCCATACGGTCGCCGCCGGTGGCGGCCGGCGTCGTGCGCTGCCTCCGGATGACACGAACGCGCCACCCCTGCACCGGGGTTCGGGCAGGGGCGGCGCGTTCGGGTCCGGTCACACCGCCAGTCGGTGCACGCTTCCGTAGGTCGTGCCCGCGAACAGCCACCGGCCGTCGGCCGAGACGGTCAGCGACGACACCGACGGTTCCGGCAGGTTCCCGGTGATCGAGCCCCAGGTCCGGCCGCCGTCGGTGCTGCGGAGCACCCCGAGCGCCGGGGAATGGTATTCGTGCGAACCCGCGAACACCGTCGAGCCGTCCGGGGTGAACGCCAGCGAGCTCAGGTAACCGCTCAGGTCGCCGGCCACCTTCGTCAGGTTCTTGCCGTCGTCGGTGGTCACGTACAGCGCGTCCCTGGCGGCGATGAGCGCGTGGCCCGGGGTGCGCGGGTTCAGCGCGATCGCGCTCACCCAGCCGTCGAGGAGCTTGTTCAGGGTGACGCCGCCGTCGGTGGTGCGGAACAGCCCGTCCGGGCCGCCGAGCCAGGCGATGTTCGGGTCGACCGGGTCGACGGCGACGCCGGTGAAGCCCTTCAGGTCGTCGTGCCCGTTCTGGACGAGGGACTCGCCGCCGTCGTCGCTGGTGTAGACGGCCGACGGCGAGTGGGTGGCGATGTACAGCCGCTTCGGGTCACCGGGGCTGACCGCGATGCCGAGGGCCTTGCCCGGTACGGCGGTCTGGGTGATGGTCCACCGCACGCCCGCGTCGGTCGACTTCTCCAGATAGAAGCAGGGTTGATCGGAGGTGCAGGTGTTGCGTACCCGGTACACGGTCGAGGGGTTCGACGGGTCGGTCGCCAGGCCGTCGATCCGGTTGCCGAAGGTGTGCGGCGCGCTGCCGGAGAAGCCCCATTCCTGGTACCCGCGCGGCAGCCGGTTCTTCAGTGGCGCGGACGACTGGTAGGTGCCGGTCATGGTGCCCGCGACGATCGCCGGGCCCGACGTCCCCCGGGCGACGGTCAGCGACAACACCTCGGAGCCGGGCACGCCGATCCGGCGGAAGGACTGGTGGTCGTCGGTGGTGTAGATGCCCGCGCCGGCCGAGATCACGTCCGTGCCGGGCCGGCCGGGGAAGGTGCCGGTGGTCTCGTACAGGTCGATGCGGGCCAGACCCGCCTCGGGGCGCCAGGTACGGCCGTTGTCGCGGCTGCCCCATTGCTGCATCTCGCCGGTGGCTTGATTGACCTGGATGTGCAGCCGACCCGAACCGTCCACGATCGCGCCCAGGACCACCACGTCGGTGCCCCACGGCCCGCGCAGCGCCCGCCAGTGCGCGCCCCGGTCGGTGGAGACCTGCGCGACCTGCAGGTCGCCCCGGGCGACCAGGGTGCCACCGGTACCGGTGAACTGATCGACACCCGCGCCGGTCGAACCGGGACGGGGCAGCTTCACCGGGGTGTGCGCGCCGCGGCGGAGCACCCAGACATCGGCGCCGGACGTGAAGTACAGGTCGCCGCCGGTGAACTTCGGGTTGCGGGCGTCGGTGGGCGAACCGGCCAGCGGCCGCCAGGTGTTGCCGTGGTCGCCGGTGACGTGCACCCCGTCGGCGGCCGTGACGTACAGCCGCGCGCCGCTCGGGTCGAACACGACGCCGCTGACCCGCGCGGGGGTGTCCAGCACCTGGGTGAACGTTTTGCCAGCGTCGGTGCTGCGCAGCACGTACCCGCGCCAGTGCTCCTTCTCCACGCCACCGGCGAACACCACGTCGGGCCGGATCGGGCTGGCCGCGACACCGCCGGCGTCCGTGGCGTCCACGGGCAGTTCGTTGCTCTGCTGCCAGGTGGTGCCCCGGTCGTCGGAGCGGAAGACGACGTTGCCGATCGGGGTCTGCACGTAGGCCCGTTCGGGCCGGGCGGGGGTGAACGCCAGTTTGCCGCCGCTGCCGTTCGGGCCGACCTGCCGCCATTCGTTGCCCCGGGTGGCCAGGGTCGTCGGCGGGTCGACGGGGTCCGCGGGCTCCGCTCCGGCGGGCACCGCGCCGAACGCGCCGAACACGGTGCCGAAGGCCACCGTGGCGATCAGGAGTAGTCGGCGCCGGGACACCTTCGCTGAACTCGACCGTGAATGCTGTGCGTTGAACATTCCGTCTCCCATGGGGCCGGTGGTGTGCCCTTTGTAGTCGCGGCTCCGGACGATCGGCCAGATATCGCCGCCGGCCGGTTGCGGCCGGCGCCGGAATCGGACATGCTCGCTCGCCATGGAAAATGACGAGTTGGTGTTCGGCGCCGTCGGGGTCGCGCCCTTCGACGAGCGGGTCTACCGCACCGTTCTGGCCGGACCGCCGGTCACCGTACGCGACTTGGCGGAGCGCACCGGCTCGGGCGCCGAGCGGCTGCAGTCCGCCCTCGCCCGGCTGCGCGGGCACGGTCTGGTCAGCCGGCTCTCGGGCCGCCCCACCCGGTGGGCGGCCGTCAGCCCCACCGCCGCCCTCGCCGCCCTGGTCCGCAACGCACACGCCGACCTCGGCAGGGTCACCGAGACGGCCGCCGAACTCGAGGCCGTCTACCGCGCGCTCGGCGAGACCGCCCGCCCCGGCGAGGGCGTCGAAGTGCTGACCAGCGCCGACGAACTGGGCCGGTGGTTCGCGCGGCTCCAGCAGGAGGCCACCGAGGAGATCATGAGCCTGGATCGGCCGCCGTACGTCCTCGCCCACGGCAACCCGCTCCAGCACACCCTCCTGGGTCGCGGGGTCCGGTACCGCACGATCTACGCCCCCGAGTCGTTGGAGATACCCGGCAACCTGGACGACGTGGCCGGCCTGTCGCAGGCCGGCGAGGAGGCCCGGGTCCTCGCCGGCCTCCCGCTGAAGATGTCCGTCGCCGATCGCCGGATCGCCCTGCTGCCGCTGCACCTCGACTCGCCCATCACCCGCAGCGTCGTCATCCGGGGCACCACCCTCGTCGACGCCCTGGTCACCCTGTTCGAAGGGCTCTGGACACAGGCCGTCCCACTCACCGCCGCCGGCTCCGAGTCGCGGGGCGACCCGCTCGACGCGGAGGACCGACGGATCCTGAACCTGCTGCTGTCCGGACTCAAGGACGAGACGATCGCCCGGCAACTGGGCACCAGTACCCGGAGCCTGCGGCGGCGAATGCGGGCGATCCTCGACGAGTTGGGCGCGGAGAACCGGTTCCAGGCCGGCGTGCAGGCGGTGCGGCGCGGCTGGGTGTAGGAACGCTCACGGCCGTCGGGCCGTCCCCGATCCCGAGTGCTTCCGGCCGCTCACCGGGCCTCCCCCCGTCCGGCGTCCGCCGGTTCGTGGTCCGCGCAGTCCACCCGTAGCTCGCCCGGCCCGAACGGTGCGTCGACGAACGCGCAGTGGTGGGGCCGGTCCGGGTCGCGCGGGTGCGCGTCCGGTCGGAAGAAGCGACAGGTGACGCACGTACGCGAGACCGGGATCGCGTCGTGTTCCTGCAACACCTTGATCATCGCGGTGGTTCCGCGCAACATCGCCGCGACGTCGGCGTCCGGCAGCGCGTCGAGGGCCTCGCGCAGCGGCGCGGGAATGACGCTCAGCCGATCCGCCTCCGCCCGACCCGCGTCCGTCAGCGTCAGCGTCACCGCGCGCGTGTCGACCGGATCGCGCCGCCGATCGACGAGGCCCTTCGTGGTGAGCGCGCGCATGGCGTCGCTGACCGTCGGCGGCGTGGAGGCGAGCGCCTTGACGATCTCGCCCTGCCTGCGCGACCGGGCGTCCGCGGCCAGGTACAGCAGGATGTCGGCCTGCAACGGACTGAGCTTCGCCGGACCGCCGTTGTGCCAGGCGGTCAGGCGCACCGCCTGCCCGAGGCGGGTCAGGCCGAGCAGCAGGTGCTCGGTGGGCGAGAGCCCCGGTGATCCGTCCATCGGCGTGCCGCCTCCCTTTCGATTCTTCTTCGCGTTCCGGATCGCCCCGTCTCTTGCATTCTAGGGAGTGCCAACTATATTTGGCACTGCCAACAGTCCTTCGGCGCACACCGCCGGGGGTCCGGTTTCGCGTACCCAATCGAGGAGTTCCCGTCATGGCCCGTTTGTCCACGGTCGATCCCGCCACCGCCGCCCCCGATGCCCGCCGCCTGCTCGCGAAGGTGGAGAGCGCCCTCGGCGCGACGCCGAACATGATGCGGGCGATGGCCGTATCACCCGCCGTCCTCGACGGTTACCTCTCCTTCGGTGGCGCACTCGCCAAGGGGTCGCTGTCGGGCGCGCTGCGCGAGCAGATCGCGCTGGTCTCGGCCGCCGAGAACGCGTGCGAGTACTGCTACGCCGCGCACCACGTACTCGGCGCCCGCGCCGGGGTGAGCGACGAGGACCTGGCGTCGGGCGGCCACGCCGAGGCGTCCGACCCGAAGGTCGCCGCGGCACTGCGCTTCGCGCGGGCGGTGTTGCGCACGAAGGGCTTCGTGTCCGACACCGAACTCGCCGACGTACGCGCGGCGGGTTACGACGACGGCCAGATCGGCGAGATCATCGGCGCGGTCGCGCTCAACGTGTTCACCAACTACTTCAACTCGGTCGGCCGCACGGAGGTCGACTTCCCGCTCGTCGCACTGCCCGCGTAGTCCCCGACCTCGGCCGCGGACCCGGCCCTCGACCCCATCCCCTCGTCGAGGGCCGCACCGCTCTGGTCGGACGACCACCGGTATAGCGTCCCCACCCGAAGCCACGCCGGGACGGCCCCCACGACCGGGGGCCGTCCCTCGTGAAGACCCACCCGCGACCCACGGTCCGGGACGGGCGCGGCGCGCTACGCCGGTGGGCCGTCCGGGAGCGAGGACGGGGCAGCGGCGGGCACCCGTACCCGCGCTCGGGCCGGCCGCCCCGGGGAGTCGCGGGGGAAGGCGAACACGAGGCCGACGGCGGCCACCGCGATGGCCATGGCGGTCAGATATGCGATCCGGAAGCCGTCGTCGGAGGGCGGTCCGCCCGGAACGAGTATCGGGTTGTGGGTCATGATCAGCGCGGCCACCTGGGTCCCGGCCGCCCCGCCGAGCGCCCGGGCGACGGTGATCAGGGCGGTCGCGACACCGACCTGCTCGGGCACCACGGCCGAAGCCCCGACGACGAAGATCGCCGTCGAGCCGGCCGCCGCGCCGATCCCGGTCAGCACCAGCCCGCACACGATCTGCCAAGGCTCGTGGTGGTAGGCCAGGACCAGCGCGCCGGCGGCGAGCGACAACATGCCCACACCGGCGACGACCCGGCTGCCCACCCGTCGGGCCGCGAGGCCGGCGAGCGATGCGCTCAGCACCGCCGCGGCCAGAGCCGCGCAGAGGTAGTAGCCGATCTCGGAGGCATCCGCACCGAGCCCCAGGCCCGTGGCCTTCGGCAGGGCCAGCAGTTGCGGCACGAGGTACACGACCATGCTGTAGACCCAGCCCTGCGCCACGCCGACGCTCACCGGGCCCCGGATACCGCGCCCGCGGAGCAGCGCCGGTGCCACCATCGCACGCTCGACCCGGTTCTCCACGTACACCCATCCGACCAGGACCACGACCGACGACGCCACCAGGGCCAGGCTCGTCGCGGCACCCCAGCCGTCCTTGGGCGCCCGGTCGAGCCAGACGAACAGCAGCGCCAGGCCGACGGCGAGGGTCGCCGCACCGGGCCAGTCGACCCGGGGCGGGCCCGCCTTCCCGTCCGGCCGCGGCTTCCCGCCCGGCCTCGCCCCCTCGGGCACCGGCGTCGCCAGTCCGGCGGCGGTCAGGTGGAACAGCAGGCCGGCCGCCGCCGCGCACAGGGTCGGGAGGGCGTACATCCAGGCCCGGGACAGCGAATTCGCGATCGGTCCGGCGAACAGCACGCCCGCGCAGTTGCCCGCCGTGATCGCCGCCATGAACATGCCCATCGACGCCTTCAACCGATCGGGCCCGTACACCGAACGCAGCACCACGAAGCCGATCGGGATGACTCCCGTACCGGTACCCATCAGGATCTGGCCGATCAGGAACATCGTGTAGGAGTGCGCCGCGGCCGATACGAGGCCACCGCAGGTGACCAGGAACAGCACGCCCGCCATGGTCCGGCGCGGACCGTGGATGTCGGCGAGGCTGCCGGCCAGGGGAGTCGAGACCGCGGCGCTGACGGTCAGCGCGACCGCCCACGTCGCGGCCTTGGCGGGCTTGATGTCCAGATCGTTCTGCAACATCGGCAACGCGGGGAGGATCAGGCTCTCCAGCGCCGCGACGGCCAGCGCCGTGCCGGCCAGCGCGAGGAACAGGAGGGTGACGCGTCTTCCGGACGGGGTGTCACCCGTTTCGGAGGAGGCGGTGGCGGAGCGTGTCATTGGGTGCGTCTCATTTCTCTTCCTTCGCCGTGCCGAACGGAATCCGCATGCAATCCGAATGGAATCCGGGCGCGTATTCGGATATGCCGAATCGACCCGCGTGGTCGCGCGGGCGGATGGGGCCGAGGGCCCGGGGTCGTCTCGGATTATCGGGAGTCCCGTGTCATATCCGATTCAGATGTTCGGGTAGCGCTCCACCCACGGGGCGGCCTCTTCGACTTCCGCCGCCAGCCGCAACAGGATGTCGTCCCGTCCCCACCCCGCGGTGAACATCACGCCGATCGGCATACCTCGCGCGCTCCACTCCACGGGCAGGCTGAGGGCCGGGAAGCCGGTCGCGTTGGCGAGCACGGTGTTTCCGGTGAAGGCCGTCATCGCGGCGAGTTCGCCCGCCGGGTCGGCGTCGTCGCGCAGTTCGCCGAGGGTCTGTGACGGGCGGGTGATCGTCGGGGTGATCACGATGTCCACGTCGGCGTGATCGAGCGTCCACGCGCGGGCGCGCGCCTGCAACGTGCCCAGCGCTACGGCCAGTTCGGCCGCGGTGGTCCCGGTCGCGAGCTCGCGCAGATGCCGGACGATCGGGCGGAGCAGGGGCTCCGCGCCCGGCGGCAGCGGAAGGCCGCCGACGAGGGACGCGAAGGCCAGGGTGAACGACTCGGTGAACAGCGGGTCCTCGGCCTGGTCGCGACGTACCACGGTGTGTCCGAGGGATTCGAGCAGCAGCCCGGCACGGGTGGTCGCCTCCGCCGACTCGGCGGCCATCGGGCCACCGGAGATCGACCCGTGCGCGACCGCGATCCGCAGGCGTGGCAGCGGCCCGTCGCAGGCCGCGCGGTAGCCGCCCGCCGAAGGCGCCGGGGGATGCACGGTGTTCGCGCCGGGCCGCGAGGCCAGGACGTCCAGGAGCGCGGCCGTGTCGCGTACGGTCCTGGCCAGTGGTCCGCGCGCCGACAGGCCCATGTTGTCGCCGCGATCGGGGCCGGTGGTGATCAGGCCCCGGCTCGGCTTGAGGCCGATCACTCCGCAGACGCTGGCCGGGGACCGCAACGACCCGGCGGTGTCGCTGCCCTGCGCGAACGGCAGCAGTCGTGCGCCGACCGACGCCGCGGCGCCGCCGCTGCTGCCGGCGGCGCCGCACGCGAGGTCGAACGGGCTGCGCGCGGGTGGGGCGACGTCGGGCTCGGTATAGCAGGCCGCGCCGAACTCGGGCACCGTGGTCTTGCCGATGTCGATGAGGCCGCCGGCCCGCAGGATGGTGACGATTTCGCCGTCGGTGTCGGGGATCCAGTCCCGGAACACCCTGCTGCCCAGGGTGGTGCGAATTCCGCGCGTCTCCTCGAGGTCCTTGATGCCGATGGGCACTCCGAAGAGCGCGGGCAGCGGCTCGTCGCGCCGGTCGCGCAGGGTTCGTTCGGCTCGGCGTGCCGATTCCCTGGCGTGTGTGTCGGCGATCGTGGTGAATGCCCCGACCGTGTCGGCCTCGGCGGCGCGCCGGAGGAAATGATCCACGACGTCCACCGGGGAGGTTTCTCCGGAGGCGATGACGGAACCGAGGTCGAGGGCCGAAAGTTCGTGCAATTCAGACATGCGCAGTACACCTCGCTTGGCGTTTCGTTACGCGTATTGTTAGGGTGTCGTCATGGAATCGTCAATGCCGGGTTCAATGAGTGCAGCAGGCGCGTCCGGTGCACCGGATGGTTCAGCGGGAGACGCGGCGAGTGGTTCGGCCGGGGGCGCGGCGGGAGGCGCGGCGAGTGGTTCGGCGGGTGGCGCACCGGAGGCGGCGAAGCCGGGTCGGCCCAAGGCCGTATCGCTCGAGGCGATCCTGAGCGCCGCGACCGAGATCGCCGACGACCGCGGACTGGACGCCGTGTCGTTTCGCGTGTTGGGTGACCGACTGGGCGTGTCGCCCATGGCGATCCATCGCACGACCGGCGGCATCGAGGCCCTGCGCCACACGATGGTCTCGGAGGTCGTCGGCCGGGTGACCCGATCGATCGTGTGGCCGGACGACTGGCAGGGCATCGTCCGGGTCTTCGCCGACGAACTGCGCGCGTTGTTGATGCGCCACCCGCTGGTCCTGGAGGCACACCGCAGGGCCGCCCTCGACGCACCGGGCGCCGACGCCGTCGCACACCGCGTCGCGGGCGCGTTGCGTACGGCGGGACTGGACGACGAGCGCGCCGCGTACGCGTACGCGACCGTGCACGACTTCGTCACCGGGCATGTCGCGATCCGGCTCGGTCGCGGCGAACTCGAACACTACGACGCGTCGCCCGAGCGGCAGGCGGTGTCGGTCTTCGCCCGGTACCACGACTACGCCGAACGTTTCCGGCAGGGCCTCGAACTCCTGATCACCGGAATCGAGTCCACGATCGGCGAGGAACGGCCGGCGGGCACGGCGGGACACCCGCGGGGGCGGGCGTGACCACATCCACACCGCCGACCCGATTCGCCCCGGCGCCGGGCGGGCGACGCATCGCCTACTGCGTCTACGGCGACCCCACCGGCGTCCCCGCGATCGTCGCGCACGGTACGCCGGGCAGCCGCTTCCAGGCCCACCCGCTCGACGCCTCGGCGGCCGCGGCCGGAGTCCGGTTGATCTGCCCCGACCGGCCGGGCTTCGGGGAGACCGACCCCGTCGACATCGACGATTTCCACGCGTGGGACGGCGACTTCACCGCCCTGCTCGACGCGCTCGAACTCGACAGGGCGTCGCTGATCGGCATCTCGGGCGGCGCCGGTTACGCGCTCGCCGTCGCGCAGCGCGTGCCCGACCGGGTCGAACGCCTGGTCGTGGCCTGCGGAATGGTCCCGGGTGCCCCCGCCTCCGCGACCCGGGGCCGGCTCCCCGTGGTGACCCTCGCCTACTGGCTGGCCCGGCGCGCGCCGGGCCTGTTGGGCGTACTCCTCACCCGGCGGACCTCGGCCCCGACGGATCCGGCGAAACCACCGAACGGGTTGCCGGAGTCCGACCGTCTCGTCCTGAACGACCCGGCGACCCGCGCGTCGACGGCGCGCGACGCCGAGGCGGCGCTGTGCCAGGGGCCCCGAGCGGCCGTCGCCGACATGCGCCGCTACCACCGGGCGCTGCCCGACCCGCTCGGCACGCTCGTCGCACCGACCACGATCGTGCACGGCGATCTCGACGCGAACGTGCCGGTGGGCGTGGCGCGTTGGCTCCACGGACGGCTCCCGGAGGCCGAACTCCGCATACTCCCCGAGGCCGGCCACCTCTTCGCCTTCACCGACCCCACCCCCCTGTGGCACGCCCTCCTGGATCGACGCCACTGACGCCGCCCCGTCGACCGCACGTCGTACGCGTGCGGCGGTGGCGGTGAAGGATGTGGGTCCTTCACCGCCACCGCCGGCCGATCGGTGGGCTCGACGCCTCGCGGGTCAGTCGTGTTCGAGGGCGATCCGCGGCAGTGCGCGGTCGAGCCGGCGCGGGAGCCACCACGCCCGGGCGCCGAACAGCCGCATCACGGCGGGCACGATCAGGCAGCGGATCACCAGCGCGTCCAGCAGGATCGCGACCGCCAGACCGAGGCCGAACTGCTGCAGCATGCGGTCCTCGCTCAGCACGAAGGCACCGAACACCACGATCATGATGGCCGCCGCCGCGGTGATCACCTTGCCCGTGGTCGCCAGGCCCTCGCGCACCGCGTGACCGGCGTCCCGGGTGCGCCGCCACTCCTCGTGCACCCGGGCGAGCAGGAAGACCTCGTAGTCCATCGAGAGCCCGAACACGATCGCGAAGATCATCACCGGGATGAACGCCTCGATCGGACCCTCCTGCACACCGAACAGGCCGTATTGGAACACCAGCGTGATCACGCCCATCGCCGCACCGATGCTGAGCAGGTTGAGCAGCGCGGCCTTCAGCGGCACCAGGATCGATCGGAAGACCAGCAGGAGCAGCACGAACGACAGACCCACCACGATCACCACGAACAGCGGCAGTCGATCGGCGACCTTGGCCGCGAAGTCCTCGACGGCGGCGGTTCCGCCGCCGACCAGGACGGTGGCGCCGGTGCCGCGTTCCACGCCCGGCATGACGTCCTCGCGCAGGTGCTCGACCAGCCTGGTGGTCGCCTCGTCCTGGGGCGCGGACGTCGGGTAGGCGATCACCGTGGACACCCGCGGGTCGCGGGACGGCAGGATCGGACTCACCGCGGCGATCCCGGGCGTGCCCTCCAACGTGCCCCTGGTCCGCTCCGCCGCACCGGCGTCACCCTCGACGACCACGAACAGCGGTCCGTTGAAGCCGGGCCCGAACCCGTCCGCGAGCAGGTCGTACGCCTGCCGACTGGTCTTGGCCGCCGCGTCGTTGCCGGCGTCGGCGAAGCCGAGGCGCATGTCGACCGCGGGTGCGGCCAAGCCGACCAGCGCGACGACCGGGACGATCAGCGCGAGCCATGGACGGCGCTGCACCCGGGCGGCCCAGGAACGCCACCGGGTGCCCTCGACGGTCTTGCTCTTGGCCGCGCGGCGCTCGACGTTGCGCCGGATGCGCTTGCCGAACAGTCCGAGCAGCGCGGGGAGCAGGGTCAGCGACGCGAGCATGGTCATCAGTACGGTCAGCGCGACCGCGAGCGCCACGCCGCGCAGCGATCCCAGGCCCAGCGTGACCAGACCGAGGAGAGCGATGATCACCGTGCAGGCGGCGAAGAACACGGTGCGCCCCGCGGTGTCGAGGGCGCGCCGGGTCGCCTGTTCGGTGTCCGCGCCGCGCAGCAGTTCGGCGCGGTAGCGGGAGAAGATGAGCAGTGCGTAGTCCACCCCGACGCCCAGGCCCACCAGCATCATCACCGGCGGCGTGAAGTCGGCGATGTCGGCCACGTGGGAGGCGAGCACGACCAGGCCCAGGGTGCTGCCCACCGCGAAGACGGCGGTCAACAGCGGTACGGCGGCGGCCACGAGCGAACCGAACAGGAACACCAGGACGACCAGCGCGCCGATCATGCCCGCGCCCTCGGCCGCACCGCCGCCGCTCTCCTGGGCGCCGCGGATCTGGTCGCCGCCGAGTTCGACCCGCAGCGTCGCCTCGCTCGTCTCGGCGGCCTGCGCGGTGTCGATGATCCGGGTCACCGCGTCCTTGGGCACGTCGGTGCCGACGCCGTCCAGGGTGACCGTGGCGTACGCGGTCAGCCCGTCGCGCGAGACGGCGTTCGCGTCGTCGTACGGGCTGCGTACCTCGGCCACGTGCGGGAGTTCGCGCACCGCGCCGAGCATGCGCTCGACCCGCTCCCGGGTGGCGGGCGCCGACACCGGCGCCTTGTCGTGCAGGACGATCTGCACGCTGTCGCCGGCCTGGGTGGCGCCGTGCCGCTTCAGCGTGTCGGCGGCCTGCTGCGACTCGGTGCCCGGGAGCGAGAAGTCGTTGTGGAAGTCGCTGCCGATCGCCATCGCGATGCCGCTGACCGCGATCAGCACCGCGACCCATGTCAGCAGGGCCGCCTTGCGACGCCGGTGCGCCCAACTCGCGATGCGCTCGAACACGCTCGGGTGGTCGGCGCGTGCCGGTGTCGGCGCGCCGGGGTCGACGCCGGGCGGGGGGTAGGAAACCGGGGTCTCGGGCATTGCTTCCTCGATCCGCGTGCGGGGCTTGGGGACGTGGTGTTTCTTGTCCACAAGCCTCGCGGCGGGGCGGGCGCCGGGCGTCCTGCGCAGGCACGGTACGGCCGGACGCCCCCGGTGGGCCCGTCGCGGCGGCGGATACCCCCACGGTTGCGTCCGGTCTACACCCACGGTTGTGGGTCGTCGCCGACCGGAGATCCGGGTCAGCCCGGCCGGCCGGGGGTGACCATCCCCGACTCGTAGGCCAACACCACGAGTTGGGCCCGGTCGCGGACCGCGGCCTTGGTCATGATCCGGCTCACGTGCGTCTTGGCCGTCGCGGGGCTCAGCACCAGCCGGGCCGCGATCTCGTCGTTGGACAACCCGGCCGCGACCAGGGCCATCACCTCACGTTCGCGATCGGTCAACGCCTGGACCCGGGGGTCCGGTTCCGGCGGCGCGACCCGGCCGGCGAACTCGGCGATGAGTCGACGGGTGATCGTCGGCGAGATCAGCGCGTCGCCGCGGGCGACCACCCGTACGCCGTGGATCAGTTCCATCGGTTCGGTGTCCTTGACCAGGAAGCCGCTCGCGCCCGCGCGCAGCGCGCCGTAGACGTATTCGTCCAGGTCGAACGTGGTCAGGATGACCACCCGCACCTCCGCGAGGAGTTCGTCGGCGATGATCCGTCGGGCCGCCTCCAGGCCGTCCAGTCGCGGCATCCGGATGTCCATCAACACGACGTCGGGCCGCAGTTCGCCCGCGAGCGCCACCGCCTCCGTGCCGTCGACGGCCTCGCCGACCACGGTGATGTCGTCCTCGTTGTCCAGGATCCAGCGCAGGCCGGCCCGGACCAGCGCCTGGTCGTCCGCGAGCAACACCCGGATCACGCGGCGCCCTCCCGGCGCAGCGGCAGCGTGGCGCTGACCCGGTATCCGCCGCCCGGCCGCGCGCCCGCCTCGAACTCGCCGCCCAACGCCCGGGCCCGTTCGCCCATGCCCGCGACCCCGCTTCCGCCGCCCGGTCCGCCGGCCGCGCCGTCGGTGTCCCCCGGACGCGGCGCGTCGCGGCCGTCCCCGGTACCCCTTGCGCCGGCCCGCCCGTCGTCGTCGATCCGCACTCGTACCCGCCTCTCCTCGAACTCGATCCGTACCACGGCCGACGCCGCCCCCGAGTGCCGGGTCACGTTCGTCAGCGCCTCCTGCACGATCCGGTACGCGGCCAGATCCACCGCCGGCGACAAGGGCCGCGAGCCGCCGGGTAGTTCCAGGCGTACGTCGATACCCGCCCGAGCCATGTGCGCGATCAGCTCGTCGAGCGCGGCCAGGCCGGATGCGGGCGCCGTCGGCGCCTCCTCGTCCACCTGCCGCAACACGCCCAGTGTCTCGCGCAGTTCGCGCAGCGCGTCGCGGCTGGTCCGCTTGATCGCGTCGAGCGCCTGCTCGGCGCGATCCGGGGCACGCGCGAAACCGTGCAACGCGGCCCCGGACTGCACGTTGATCAGTGACAGGTGGTGGCCCAGCACGTCATGCAACTCCCTCGCGATGCGCAGCCGTTCCTCCACCGCGCGGCGCCGGGCCTCCGCCTCCAGGGTGTGCTCCGCCTCCTCCGCGCGGCGATGCGCCTCGGCCAGGTACGCGTTGCGGTTGTGCAGCATCCCGCCGATCGCGATCACCGCGACGATCCAGCCGTACATCAGGAACAGCGCGGCGTCCGCGAGATGGTTCTCACCGCTGCGCTGTTCGGCGACGCCGACGGCGGTGGCGAAACCGGCGCCGACGACCATGGCGATCACCAGACGTCCGCGCGCCGCCGCACTGTACAGGGCCACGGCGAAGGTCACGAACAGCGGTCCGTCCGCCACCACGAACGGGTAGTACACCGCCGACGCCAGCAGGGTCAGCAGCAGCACCGTGACGGGGTACTCCCGCCGGACGAACAGCGCGGCGCACGCGGCGAAGACGGGCACCAGGCCCAGCGCGTCCGAACCGTCCATCGGCACCATGTCCACGATCGTGAACGCCACCACGAGCACGCCGACGACCGCCGTGCCCACTGCCCCGGCGTCCGGACCGCGCGGCACCCACGCGGGTATTCGCGTAAGACTCCCCATGATCGGCAGCATAGGGCCGCCCCACACACGAGGAGGTGGCGCGTGAGGAGAGGGGCATCGCGGCCGCCGCTACGCGGTGTCGGGCTCTCTGCGGCGGGTCGGCTTCGGGGGGTTGTGGAGGGCGGAGGGTCGCGGTGTCGTGCGGAGGTGTGCGGCGGCGAGGAGCAGGCAGAGGGCGGCCATCGTGGACCACAGTGTGGTCGTTCCCGTGCGGGCGAGTAGTTGGGTACCGCATACGGGGGCGAGGGTCGCGGCGATGCCCCAACTGGTCCCGAAGACGGCCAGGTACCGGCCGCTTCCGGTCGGTGGGGCCAGGTCGGTGACGAGCGCGTAGACGCGGCCCATGATCAGCAGGTCACCGACACTGCCCACCGCCGCCGAGACGAGCAGGGCCGGCAGGGTGTGGGCGACGGCGAAGCCGATCAGCCCCGCGGCCAGGAGGACATGGGCGAGGGCGAGCGCGGCGGGCGTCGTGAGCCGGGTCGTCCACGACAGCCGGATCAGCGGTTGGGCGAGCACGGTGGTGGCCGCCGTCACGGTGAACACCAGCCCGGCGTCGGCGGCGGGCAGGCCCTGTCGCGGGAGCGCGAGCGGGAGGATGGTCACCGTCTGCTGGTGGATCAGGGCGTAGGCGGTGCCGGTGGCCAGGACCGTCAGCAGGGCCCGGTCCCGCAGCGGTCGTACGGCGGTGTCCTCCCGGTCCGCCGCGGGCGGTGTCGGACGGTCGCGGGGAAGGGCCAATCGGATCAGCAACGCGCAGCCCAGGCACGTCGCGGCGTCGGCAACGAAGAGCCATCGCAGATCCCGGTGTCCGAGGAGGGCGGCGAGCAGTCCGGCGCCCATGCCGCCCGCCGCGAGCGCGGCGCCGAACAGGCTGAACGCGCGCACCCGTTGCCGCTCCGGCACGGACTCGCCGATGATCGCCTGGCTCGGCGGTTCGTACAGCTCGAAGGCCAACCCGAGCAACACCGCCCAGACGACGGCCCAGGTCAGGGAGGAGGAGAGCGCGAGCGCGAGCTGCGCCACCGCGCAGCCGCAGAGCCCGAGCACGATGGTCGTACGCCGACCGACGCGGTCGGCGAGTGCTCCCCCCATCAGCCGCGAGGGGATCGTCGCGAGTCCGAAGGCGGCGCCGACCAGTCCGGCGGTGGTCACGCTCGTGTCGTGGTCGGCGCTGACCAGCGCGGTGAGAAAGGGCAGCGAGAAGGCTCCGAGCCGGTTGACGACCCGAGCGAGCAGCAGGAGGCGGACGGTGCGCGGCAGAGGTTCGACGGGTGGCACGGCGCCACACCCCTTCAGTCACTGGTCAATCGTCTATTGTCAGTGACGCAGACCGTAGGCGACCGAAAGGTAACTGGTCAAGTGCTGTTCGACAGTCACATGCGTACCCTGCTCGATGCCTCGGTGGCGCTCGTCAACGCGTTGACCGACGGCCAGGCCCGCGGCCGTCACTACCTCGCCCCCGAAGGCGCCGAACGGGTCGGAGCGGTCCGAGCGGCACTCTCCGCCGGGGCGGACCTGGGACCCGACGAGGCCGACCGACTGGCCGACACCGCGCGCGCCCTGCGAGCGGTATTCGAAGCCGCCGCCGCCGACCGCCTCGACGACGCGGCTCGCGTCCTCAACACGCTGCTCCTGGAGACCGGCGCCCGCCCCCAGCTCGACCGGGCTCCCGGCGAGCCGTGGCAGGTGCACTTCCACGGCGCCGACGACTCCTACGCCATCGGCTGGAGCGCCGGCTGCGCCACCGGCCTCGCCATGGCCCTCGGCGGCGACTACGCCGGACGCCTCGGCCTGTGCGGAGCCCCGCGCTGCGACCGGGTCTACGTGGACACATCCCGCAACGCCGGCCGCCAGTTCTGCTCCACGGCCTGCCAAAACCGAGTCAAAGCAGCAACCTTCCGCGCCCGCCACACAACCACCCCCACCTGACCCCAATCCCGTTGCCAACGCAGTCGGCAGCCGGAGCCGCGGTCTCCAAAGGGCATTCATACAGATGTGACGCAGGTCACATTCTCTGCGTCATACCAAAAGCCGTCACCGACCGTGTACGGGATGTCCGCACATCGTGCTTCGAAGGGACATCGTCATGCGTCTCCGCAACTTCGTACTCGGTCTCGCCACCGGTGGCGCCATCCTCACCGGCACCGTGCTGGGGGCGGCTCCCGCCCAGGCCGCACCCGCGACGGTCGCCTGCACCCATCCGTGCCACCCGCCGACCAGCCCCGGCTACACCTACATCACCGACTACTACTGGGCCAGTGCGTGCAACGACACCGGCAACCAGGGGATCAACGCCCATCGCTGGTCGAGCTACCAGTGCACCGGCGGGGGCCAGTTCGAGAATTACGAGCTGTGGGTGAAGTAGCCCTCGACTCCGTCGGGCGGCGCCGCCGAGAGCCCACGATCCCGGGCCGGACCGGGCCGGGCCACCGCCGCCCGGATGTCGTCCCCGCCGCCGCCACAGGCGGCGGGGACGACACCGGGGTCCCGGTGCGGTCGACACCGCCGGCGGCGCCGCACGGCGACGGCCGACACGAACCCGGCGGCACCGGCCCGCTCGGGTGCACCGCGCCACCGACATCCGGCTTCCGTGTCGATTCCGTCCGTGTTGCTGCGGGCGTCGGGGCCCGGACTGCTGCCCGGCCTACGCTCAGCTCTTCCGCTCACTCAGGACACAGAACTCGTTGCCCTCCGGGTCGAGGAGGGTCACCCAGTGCTGCTCGTCCCCCACGGTGTCGGCGCGTCGGGCACCGAGGGAGAGCAACCGGGCGACCTCGGCCTCCTGGTCGTCGGGGCGGAAGTCGGGGTGGAGCCGGTTTTTCGACGTCTTGCCCTCGGGGACAGGCACGAAGAGGAGCCCCGGCATCCGATCCGGCGCAGGCCGGATCTCGATGATCTCCTCGGACTCGTCGACCACTACCCAGCCGAGAGCCTCGGCCCACCAGCGCCCGAGAGCGACGGGGTCGGCGGAGTCGACGATGATCTGTTCCCATTCCAGTGCCATGGGCCTGAGCATAGACAGGACCGGCGGCCCACCTGCGCCTCCGTCGAGGGGCGGGCGACCCCGGAGGCACGCAGTTCCCGCGCGAGCGTGGCGGCCCCCGATGAACCACGACCGAGCGCCGCACAGCGCCACGCTTCGCCATTTCGCTGGGAGCTACTAGCGCAGTACCACTCCGACCGCAACCGCAATCGGCTAATTCACCCGAGCGGAGCAATTGGGCGATCGCCCGGCAAGCGGATATAAGCCGAATGGGTGACGATAATCTCATCGTCCGATGCGCGACGAATCGCGTTCGGCGCACACCTGTAATCTCCACGCCGAGTTCAGCCGATGTCGATCGACGCGGGGTCCGGCAGGTGTGGCGCGCCGACTTTCCTACCTTCGATGAAATATGCGTCGAGGTGCACGATGAAACCGAACCCTTTCGCAACGGCAGCTGCGATCGTCTGCAGCCTCGTCATGATGAGCCCGACGTGGCCTGCCGCCGCGCATGTGCGCGCTGTTTCGGCATCTGCTTCCCACGAAAAATCGCCCATCTGTGCTTCGTCCAACGTTCCTCCCGGCACCGGCTCACGGATAAGCTCCGCCGATGCGGCCAATATCGTTGCCGCTCATAACGCCGCACGCCGAGAGGCCATTCAAAGGTACAACCCCGGCCTTCCCTTGGTTTCTCTCACGTGGAACCCGAAGCTCGCCTGTGACGCGCAGGCCTGGGCCGATGATCCCGAATCCAGCAAAAACAATATGGGAAACCACAGCAGCCGTGTCAACAATGGCAACGAGGGCGAAAACATCTACAGGGGTGCCCCTGTGCCGGCACGCCCGATGACAGCGATGGACAGTTGGATGGCCGAGAAGCCTAAATTTGACGCCGACAACAATAGCTTGATCCAAGAGAAGCCTCCCGACGGAACCAATTACCTTGCCTGGGGGCATTACTCCCAGATCGTGTGGATGTCCCCCGCATCATCCACCACCGCAGTCGGGTGCGGCGTGAAAGAGGGCGTGCTCGTGTCGGGCAATACCGGGTGGATCATGGTGTGTCGGTACACCGCCGCAGGCAACATCGCGGGGGAACGGGCCATCCCGTCAGGCGGCGGCCCGGTTGCACCGCCCGCCGATATCGCCGGGGAGCCCGCGCAGCCTGCCACGCTGGTGTGGCCGAACCAGCAGCACGTGTTCTACCGAAGCGCGAACGGCGCCATCAAACACCGCTTCTGGGACGCCACCCGCAGCCAGGTCTTCGCCGACGACTGGACGGAGAAGGCACAT
>NZ_BIFH01000068.1:0-927 GCF_003967355.1 Embleya hyalina
CCACCCGACCCAAGTTCTGCGGCTCCGCCGCTCTCCGCGCTGCGCGCGTCGATCGCGTGGGCAGCCCGAGTCGCGGGCGCTGACGCGCCGAAGCGGGCGGCGAGTCCGCGCCACCGAAGGCAGAAGCCAACCCTCGCATCGGCCGCGAAGCGGACGGGCGTCACGTGCGGAGCACAGTGCCGGCCGCGTAGCGGACATGCACCCCGACGCGCAGCCTCGCGCCTCGCGCCTCGCGCCTCGCGCCTCGCGCCTCGCGCCTCGCGCCTCGCGGTCTCGCGCCTCGCGCCTCGCGGTCTCGCGCCTCGCGCCTCGCGGTCTCGCGCCTCGCGCCTCGCGGTCTCGCGCCTCGCGCCTCGCGGTCTCGCGCCTCGCGCCTCGCGCCTCGCGTCTCGCGTCTCGCGTCTCGCGCCTCGCGCCTCGCGCCTCGCGCCTCGCGTCTCGCGCCTCGCGCCTCGCGCCTCGCGGTCTCGCGCCTCGCGCCTCGCGTCTCGCGCCTCGCGGTCTCGCGCCTCGCGCCTCGCGCCTCGCGTTTCGCGTTTCGCGTTTCGCGGTCTCGCGTCTCGCGCTGCGCGCGTCGATCGCGTGGGCGGCCCGAGTCGCGGGTGTTGACGCGCCGAAGCGGGCAGCGGGGCCGGGCCGCCGAGGGCAGGAGCCAACCCTTGCGTCGGCCGCGTAGCGGACGGGCGCCACGTGCGGAGCACAGTCGCGGCCGCGTAGCGACGTGCAACGCTCCCCCTGCGCGTCGGGGGCGCACGGCCCCCACCACGGCCCGGGTCACACCCGACGCGGCCACCTCCGCGACACGGGCTTTCCCCGGTGGCCCGAGTCGTCGGTGCGGCCCTTCGGCGCGTCAGCGCCCCCGACCCGGGCCCACCGTGGTGATCGACGCGCGCAGCGCGGAGAGCGGCGGAGCCGCGATTTTTGGGT
>NZ_BIFH01000068.1:1680-31244 GCF_003967355.1 Embleya hyalina
ATCCCGCCGCGCCCTGCTCGCCCCGCGACCATCCCGCCGCGCCCTGCTCGCCCCGCGACCATCCCGCCGCGCCCTGCTCGCCCCGCGACCATCCCGCCGCGCCCTGCTCGCCCCGCGACCATCCCGCCGCGACCTGCTCGCCCCGCGACCATCCCGCCCCGCCCCGCCCACCCCACGACCATCCCCCCGCGACCGCCCCGCCCCGCGACCCCGGTCCCGAACTCCCCCCACCCCCCGCTCCCGGGCCTCGCCGGTAGGTCTTACGAACGGGTGACGTCCCGGTGTTCGCGGGAAGTTGGGGAGCTTGGGGGACTAGTTTCAGGTGGTATGAGGATCCTTGTCACCGGTGGAGCCGGGTTCATCGGGTCGCATGTCGTGGAGTGTCTGGTCGAGGTCGGGCACGAGGTGCGGGTGTTCGACGTGGTGTCCGTCGAGGGGGTGGACGCCGTGGTCGGGGACGTGCGTGATGCGGACGCGGTGGCGCGGGCGTTGGTCGGTGTGGACGCCGTGTGTCATCAGGCCGCCAAGGTCGGGCTCGGGCTGGATTTGGCGGACGCGCCCGACTACGTGGGCTGCAACGACCTCGGTACCGCGGTGTTGTTGGCCGCCATGGGGCGTGCCGGCGTCGGGCGGCTGGTGTTGGCCAGTTCGATGGTGGTCTACGGGGAGGGGCTGGGGCGGTGTGCCGAGCACGGTGACGTGGTGCCCGGCGCGCGGCCGATCGAGGCGTTGGAGGCGGGGCGGTTCGAGCCGCCGTGTCCGGTGTGCGGGATGGAGGTGACGCCGGGGCGGATCTCCGAGGAGGCGGCGCCCGACCCGCGCAACGTCTACGCCGCGACCAAGCTGGCCCAGGAGCACCTGGCCGGCGCGTGGGCCCGGAGCACCGGCGGCGTGGCCACCGCCCTGCGCTACCACAACGTCTACGGCCCGAGGATGCCGCTGGACACCCCGTACGCGGGTGTGGCCGCGATCTTCCGCTCGATGCTGCGTGCCGGGTTGCCGCCTCGGGTGTACGAAGACGGCGGCCAGCGGCGCGACTTCGTGCACGTACGGGACGTGGCCACGGCCAACCTGGCCGCCCTCGAGCGCTCGGCGCCCGGTCTGCGGGCGTACAACGTGGCCACCGGCGTACCGCGCACGGTGGGCGAGATGGCCGTCGCCCTGGCGGCCGCGCACGCGGGCCCGACGCCGATCACCACCGCGGAGTATCGACTGGGCGACGTGCGCCACATCACCGCCTCCGCGGCCCGGCTCGAGGCCGAACTCGGCTGGCGCGCCGAGATCGAGTTCGCGGACGGCATGGCCCAGTTCGCCCACGTGTGAGCGACCCGACCCCGCCTCACCCCGCCGGCAACCGCACCTCGAAGCGGCAGCCCGTACCCGTGTTGGCGACGGCGACCCGGCCCGCGTGGGCTTCGACGATGCCTCGGACGATGGCCAGGCCCAGCCCGGCGCCCCCGGCCGGGGACGGGGTGCGGGCGTGGGTGCCCCGCCAGCCCGTGTCGAACACGCGGGGCAGGTCCTCCTCCGGGATGCCACCGCACGCGTCGGTGACCGAGACCACCACCTCGTCGGCGGCCGTGCGCACGCCGACCGCCACCGTGCCGTCCGACGGGGTGTGCCGGATCGCGTTGACCAGCAGGTTCGTCAGCGCCCTGGACATCTCCCGACCGTCCACCCGCACCGGGACCGCGACCATGTCCTCGCCCTCCATCCGGACCGAGCGGGATCGGGCCAACTCCTCGGTGCCCGCCATCGCGTCCGCCACCAGGTCGTAGAGCGAGACCCGGGTCGGGGACAACTTCAGCGCGCCCGCCTGGATCCGGGACAACTCGAACAGGTCGTCCACCATGCCGCTGAGCCGATCCACCTCGGTGCGGATCCGCCGGTGATAGCGCGCCGGATCCTCGGGCAGGCCGTCCTCCAGCGCCTCCGCCATCGCCCGCAGGCCCGCCAGCGGGGTGCGCAGATCGTGCGAGATCCAGGCGATCAACTCGCGGCGCGCGTGCTCGACCGCGCGCTCGCGGGCGCGCGACTCGGCCAGCTGTACCCCGGCGCGCTCCAACTCGCGGCCCAACTCGGCCAGTTCGGCCACGGCCGAGACCTGCCGCGGCGGCGCGGGCGGCGGCGGGCCGCCGCCGAGCGCCCGCGCCGTCCCGCGCAGCGCCCGTACGTCGGCCACCACCGGGCGGCCCAGCATCATCGCCACGCCGATCGCCAACACCGCCGACACCGCGCAGACCACCATCACCACGGTCAGGTCGTGCGAGGACAACAACATCGCCTGGGAGACGCCGACGGTGCCCGCGGCCATGCCGGCTATCGTCACCACCGACATCGCGGCCAGCGCGACCGACAACGAGCGGTTGCGCAGCCCCCGCAGGCCGAGCAGCCCGAGCAGGGTGACGCCCAGGCCGCCGCCCGCCGCGATCAGGCAGATCAGGGCGAAATCCCTCACCGGCACCCGGGTTCGACCTCCAACCGGTATCCCACGCCCCACACGGTCACCAGGAGCCGGGGCGCGGCCGGGTCGTCCTCGATCTTCTCCCGCAGGCGCCGTACGTGCACGGTCACCGTCGACTGGTCGCCGAACTCCCACCCCCACACCCGGCGCATCAACTCCTCCCGGGTGAAGGCCCGGCCCGGCGCCGCCAGGAAGAAGCAGAGCAGGTCGAACTCGCGGGCGGTGAGCGAGAGCTCACGACCGGCGCGGAACACGCGGTGGGCGCCGACGTCCACCTCGACGTCGGCGTGCCGAAGCACCGACGGCACCGCCGCCGCGACGGGCCCCGCGACACGGCGCAGCACCGACCGCACCCGCAGGACCAACTCGCGCGGGCTGAACGGCTTGGTGACGTAGTCGTCCGCGCCGACCTCCAGACCGAGCACCCGATCGCCCTCGTCGCCCAGCGCGGTCAGCATCACCACCGGGATCGGGCCGCGCTCGCGCAGCCGCCGGCACACGTCGAGGCCGTCCATGCCCGGCAACATCAGGTCGAGCACCACCAGGTCGGGCGGCTCGGCGGCGGCCAGGTCGAGGGCGGACGGCCCGTCGGCGGCGTGCGCGGTGCGGAACCCCGCGCGTTCGAGATAGCCGACGACGACCTCGGCCACGGTCGGGTCGTCGTCGACGACGAGCACCTTCATGGCGGCGAGTGTAGGTGTGCGAAGGGGGACGATTCCGGCGCGGGTCGGATCCGTAAGCGGCCCGTAACCCACACGGCCGTATCGGCGCGACGTCAGTACTTCGTAAGCACGTCATGCCCGGGTACGCGGCGCACGCGTACCTAGCGTGAGCCGCATGGACGACTCTTCAGCACACGCCGCGGAGCATTCCGCGGCCCATTTCGCGGCGCGGTCCGCCGAGCCATCCCCGATGCCCGCGGTGCCCTCCGCCGCCCACGCCGTGGACGTGGTGCTGCCCTGCCTCGACGAGGCCCGCGCGCTGCCCTGGGTGCTCGCGCGGATGCCGGCGGGATACCGCCCCCTCGTGGTGGACAACGGCTCGCACGACGGCTCGGCCGACCTGGCCCGGTCGTTGGGCGCCGAGGTGGTGGTCGAGGAGCGGCGCGGATTCGGCGCCGCCTGCCACGCGGGGCTGCTCGCGGCGACCGCGCCGATCGTCTGCTTCTGCGACTGCGACGCCTCCCTCGACCCGGCCCAACTGCCCGAGGTGGTGGACCCGGTCCGCGCCGGCGACGCGGACCTGGTGCTCGGCCGCCGCCGCCCGCGGACCCTCGGCGCCTGGCCGATCCACGCCCGCCTCGCCAACGCGGTGCTGGCCCGCCGACTGCGCGGCCGCACCGGCGCCCGCCTGCACGACCTGGGACCGATGCGCGCCGCCCGGCGCGCCGACCTGCTCGCCCTGGACGTACGGGACCGGCGCTCCGGCTACCCGCTGGAGACGGTGGTCCGCGCGGCCGACGCCCGCTGGCGGATCGCCGAGGTGGACGTGCTCTACCACCCGCGCGCGGGCCGCTCCAAGGTCACCGGCACGGTGCGCGGCACGGTCACGGCCGTGCGCGACATGAGCGCGGTGCTGGTCCGCCCGGGGCGGCCCGCATGACCACGCTGCTCGTGATCGCCAAGGCTCCCGTCCCGGGCCGGGTGAAGACCCGGCTGACCCCGCCGCTGACCCCCGACCAGGCCGCGGCGGTGGCCGAGGCCGCGCTCGCCGACACGCTCGCGGCGGTGCTGGCCACGCCCGCCCGCCGTCGCGTCCTGGTGCTCGCGGGTGCGCCGGGGCCGTGGCTGCCGCCCGGCTTCGAGGTGCGGCCCCAGCACGGCGGCGGCCTCGACCTGCGCCTCGCCGCCGCGTTCGCCGGGTGTACCGGGCCGACCCTGCTGGTCGGCATGGACACCCCGCAGATCACCCCCGACCTGCTGAGCGTGGACTGGTCGGCCGCCGACGCGTGGTTCGGCCCGGCCGGCGACGGCGGGTTCTGGGCGATCGGCATGCGCCGACCGGATCCGTCGGTCTTCCCCGGCGTGCCGATGTCGGTGCCCGAGACCGGCGCGGTACAGCGGGCCCGCCTGCTTGCCGCCGGCCTGACCGTGCGCGACCTGCCCACGCTGACCGACATCGACACGGCCGACGACCTGGCCGCCGTCACCCGCGACATCCCCGACACACACTGCGCCGGCGTGGCCCGCGCGCTGCTCGGCGACGGGGTGTACGCATGACCCTGGCCCACGCGCCGACGCCCGGGACGAACGCCCCCACCGATCCGTACGCGGACGCCGCCGATCCCTACGCGGTCGCGCTGCGCGACGGCGGTCCGCTCTACCTGCGCCGGCACGGCGGCCGGCGCCAACGCCTCGAACTCGCCCGCTGGTGTGCCGAGCCGGACGCCGCCGACGACACCCTGCTGGCCCGCTGTACCGGCCCCACCCTCGACGTCGGCTGCGGCCCGGGCCGACTGGCCGCCGCGTTGACCCGGCGCGGGGTGACCGCGCTCGGCGTGGACCCGGTACCGGCCGCGGTGGCCCGCAGCCGAGCCGCCGGCGCGAGCGCGCTGTGCCGCTCGGTGTTCGAGCCGCTGCCGGGGGAGGGCCGCTGGGCGGCCGCGCTGCTCGCCGACGGCAACATCGGTATCGGCGGCGACCCGGCCCGGCTGCTCGACCGGATGCACACCCTGCTCGCCCCCGGCGGTCTGCTCCTGGTCGAGACCGACCCCCAGGACGTCCACGAACGTTTCGCGGCCCGGGTCGAGAACGCGGGCGGCGGCCACGGCGGCGCCTTCCGCTGGGCCAGGATCGGCACCCCGTCCCTGCGCCGGCTCGCCCCCGCCCACGCGTTCACCCCGACGGAGACCTGGACCCACACGAACCGCACGTTCGCCGCCCTGCGCCGGCACTGACCCCGAAACCGGGCCCGCCCCCGCTCAGCCCCGCCCCCGCCCCCGCGCGTACCGCCACCCCACCACCAGCGCCGTCCCCGCCGCCACCACGCCCCATACGATCGCCAGCCCGTCCGCGTAGTCCAGCGGCAACACCGACGGATTCTGCGTGGGCAGCGGCCGCAACAGCGCCGGCAGCGCGATCAGCGTGCCCGCCACCCCCACCGCGAGCCCGCCGAGCACCGTCCGGCGCACCCATGCGGGCGGTCCCGGCCGCGCCCGCATCACCATCGCGCCGACCACGAAGACCACCACCGCGAACACCGCGTCGTGCAGCAGCAGTCCGCCGACCAACCACTTCGCCAGACCCACCCGATCGCGCAGGAACGGGTCGTCGAGCACCCCGACCACACCCCACCCGATACCGGCCAGACCCACCGCCCCGAGCACGAGGCGAACGCCCGTGACCACCCGCCCCGTACGCGGCGCCACCGGCGGCGGCTCGAAGGCCGTACTCATCCCACCACCTCCATCCGGGCGACCCACTTCGTCTGCAACACGCCCGGCCGGTTCGGCGCGATGATCCGCGCGGGATACCCGTGGTCCTCGGCCAGCGGGGCACCGTTGAGCGTCAGCGCCAGCAGGGTCAGCGGGTCGCGGGTCCACTCGCCCGGCATGTCCATCACCGAATACGGGCTGAACCGTTCGTGCGAGAACACCCGCAGCCGATCACCCGGCGCCGCGCCCGCCCGCTCCAGCAGATCCCGGATCCGCACCCCCGACCAGTGCGCCGACGCGCTCCAGCCCTCGACACACGTGATCGGCAACACGGCCCGACTCTGCGGCATCGCCGACAACTCGGCCCGGGACAGCGCGAACGACCGCGGCCCGATCACCTCCAGCCGCCACCCGGGATCACGCACGGCCGCGAACACGCCCGCCGCGGCCGCGGTCCGGTTCACCGGCAGCCCCTGCGGGCCCAGATCCGCACGCCGCGGCGCCAGTACCGACACCCGCCCCAGCGGCGTCACCGTCTGCCCCACCGTGGCCAGCGTGACCACACCGACCCCCGCGCCGAGCACCGTCAACAACCCGCGCCGCGACGGCCCCTCCAAATCCGCCGGCGCCCCGCGCGGCCGGCGCCAATGCGCCACGATCAGCGGCAACTTCACCGCCACGTGCAGCGTGATCGCACCCGCCGCCACCCACGCGATCCAGTAGTGCGCCGGCACGAACGGGAACGGCCACGGATACCACTGGACGACGTTGAACAACCCGGTGCCCAACTCGAAGATCGCCGCCATCATCAACACCGCGACGGACAACCGCTCCAGGGCGTGCACCACCGACCTCGCCGGCGGCCAGGCGAACAGACGCGGATACACCACCCACAACTTCACCAGGAGCAACGGCACCGCGGCGATCCCGGTCGCCACGTGCAGCCCCTGGGTGACCCGGTACCCCCACACCGGTCGCGCGGGCAACGCGAGCCAGTGCGGCTGGTGTTGCAGCACATGGCTGAACAGCCCGGTCAGGAAGCAGACCAGGAAGGCCGGACCGAGCAACCGGCCCACCACCACGGCCGTGCGCGGATCGTGCAGCGTGTCGCGGAAGGCCCCGGCCCGGAACGGACCCCGCCGCAACACGGCGGGCGGCTCCGGCAGGCGGATGTCGAGCTTCATGGGTCCAGCCAACGCGCAAAACCCGCCGCCGGCCGCCATTGACCGCCTTACGGAGTGCTGACGGTCGGCCCGGGATGCCCCGAAAACGTCCCACCCGCCGACACACTCGCCGCATGCCACCGAGCCCGCCGCCCACGAACGCGCCCACGCCCACGCCCGCGACCCCCGGCCCCGCGACCACGATCGCCGCCGCCGGCACCGGGCTCGCCCTCGCCGCGACCCTCGCCTGCGCGGTGTACGGGCCGTGGACGCACCCCGGCAGCGTCGGCGTATTCGTGGTGTACGGCGTCGCCTGGACGCTGTTCGCCCTCGGCGCCCACCTCGTGCGCCGGCTTCCCGTGCGCCGCGCGGTGCCAGCGATCCTGCTCGGCGCGGTGGCCCTGCCCTTCCTCGCGACCGGCGCCGAGCCGCGCACCAGCGACGACGCCTACCGCTACGCCTTCGACGGCCGGGTCCAGGCGGCGGGCCACTCGCCCTACACGCACACCCCCGCCGACCCGGAGGTGGCCCGCTTCCGCGACGACTGGCTGTTCCCGAAGGGCGAGTGCGCCGGGTGGTTCCGGCACCCGCTGCCGGACGGCGGCTGCACCCGGATCAACCGACCCGAGGTGCACACCATCTACCCGCCCGTGGCCGAGGCCTACTACCTGCTCGTCCACCTGGCCACCCCGCCCGGCGGGCACGAACCGGTCCAGGCCGCCGCCGCGTCGCTCGCCGTCGCGGTCACCGCGGCACTGCTCCTGGTGCTGCGCCGCTTCGGGCGCGACCCCAGGAACGCGGTGTGGTGGGCGTGGTGTCCGATGGTCGCGCTCGAAGCGGGCAACAACGCGCACGTGGACGTGCTCGGTGTCCTGCTCATGGTGCTCGGCCTGGCCGCGGTCGCCGCCCGCCGGCCGATCCTGGGCGGTGTACTGCTCGGCGGCGCGGTCGCGACCAAGATGTTCCCCGCCGCGGCCCTGCCCGCCGGGCTGCGCCGGGCCCCGGTGCGGCTGCTCGGCGCGGCCGGGCTCACCGTCGTACTGGTCTATCTGCCGCACGTGCTCGCCGCCGGTCACGCGGTGCTGGGCTACCTCCCCGGCTACCTGGCCGAGGAACGGTACGACGACGGCGCCCGGTTCGGCCTGCTCGGCCTGGTGCTGCCGGTGGCGGCCGCCCCGTACGCCGCCGTCGTCGTGCTCCTCGCCCTCACCGCCGCGGTGATCGCGCGCGCCGACCCCGACCGGCCCTGGCACGGCGCGCTCACCCTCACCGGCGGCATGCTGTTCGTGTTCACCCCGGCCTACCCCTGGTACGCGCTCCTCGTGGTCGCGCTGGTGGCTCTCGACGGCCGGCGGTGGGAGTGGCTGGCGCTCGGCCCGGCCGGGTACGCGCTCTACCTCACCTGGGGCCTGGACCTGTCCCCGGACCAGGTCCGCGCCACCCACCGGATCGGCTACGGCGTGGCGTTGCTCGTCGTACTCGCCGCCGCGCTCGTGCGCCGGGCGCGTCCGGCGGACGGCACCACGGGCAGCCCCGCCGCCTTCCACGCCTGGAAGCCGCCGATCAGATCGGTCGCCCCGGACAGCCCGAGGTCCACCAGGGAGGCCGCGGCGAGGCTCGACGCGTAGCCCTCGTCGCAGAACACCACCACGCGCAGGTCCCAGCCGGCCGCCTCGGGCACCCGGGCAGTGCCCTCGGGATCGAGCCGCCACTCCAGATGATTGCGCTCGATCACCAACGCGCCGGGGATCGCGCCGTCGGCGTCGCGCTGGAAGTCGGGGCGGGTGTCCACCAGGATCGCCCCGTCGTGGAACGCGGCGTGCGCCTGCTCGGGGCTCACCCGCACGAGCCGGGCCCGGGCCCGGTCCAGGAGTCGGTCGACGGCGCTCACCACTGCTCCCCCGAACGCTCGACGCCGACCCGACGCAGCGGCGCGAAGCTCGGCCGGGCGATGTCCTCGGCGGCGTCGTAGAGGTTCATCGACGCCAGGCGCGGGCTGTACACGTGCACGCTGACCGCGGGCTCGGTGCCCATGTTGGTCACCTCGTGCACGTAGGTCGGCCCGAATACGCGGGTCGCGCCCGGGGTGAGCACCCGCTCGCGGGCGCCTGCCCGACGCAGCGGGGTGACCACGAGCGAGCGCTCGTGCAACTCGCCGGAGACGACGGTGAACACGCCGGACGAGCCGCCGTGGTCGTGCAGACCGGTGCCCTGGCCGGGCAGCCAGCTGAGCAGCCACACCTCCAGGTCCTCGGTCGCGGCGAGCCGCTTGTACCAGCGGGTGGTCGGGTCGTAGCGGACCTGGTCGAGCTCGGCCGCGACGAGGCCGGCATGCTGCCGGGCGAGCGCGGCGAGCCGGGCGACGGCGGGGCGGACCGCGGGAGCGACGGGGAGGGCGAGCACGGCGGGGGCGGCGAGCGGGTCGCCGGCGACGGTGATGTCGCTGGACATAAGGGGGAGTCCTTCGGGATGTCTGCGCGAAATCTCACGCGCGGCGGATCTGGCGAACGCGGCGGATCGAAAACGAACACGCGAGCGGCAGCCGGCGACCCGAACGGACAATCGACCGAATCGAACGGTCGTGTCGATAAAGGGGGAAAGAGGGAGAAGCCCCTTCAATGAGTGCCGCCGCTTGCGCGGAGGACTGCCGAAATGGCGTCCTCAGGCGTTACAGCCGGTACAACAGCTGTACACGTGGTCACACGGCGGACACAGCGCACAGAAGACCCGACGGGCGTCGACAGGACGACTCCGGAACAGGCTGCAGCGTGCGGACATGGGAAAAGGACACCGTCTGGGGGGTGGCCCTGTCAACTCGCCGCGGTCCGCCGGGCCCCTCGGTCCCCGATTCGGGTGACCGGGATCGTGGGCGAGGGTGGACCGGGACCGTGGACGAGACCGGACACGGGCCGTCGACGCGGGCGGACCCGAGGCCGTGAACTCGGGTGACCGCTGGCCGATTCGGGTGAGGAATCCGGGGAAGGGATTGAAGCTCGCGGGGCACGGGGAGGCCCATTTCCGTGTGACGTCGGTCATCATCGCGGTTTTCCGGTCCCGCCCGGGAACTGCGTGGATGGTGCGAGGCGTAGTCCCTTGTAGAGGTCATCACGGGTTGGCATCGAATGGCGTCGCGCCTCCCGCCGGTACGCTCCCCGCCCGGAACGTCGAGGCGATTGCGCGGCACAACAGGTTGTCCGGATGTGTCCATTTATGTGGTCAATCCGGATTGTTGTGGTCCCGGGGAGTGAATCCCCGCCCTAATAGCAGAGCCCGGCTTGACGTCGCAGCAACGACGCGCTTGTAATTTCACACACGTCGTGAACCGTTACCGGTAACGGCTTAATCACGGGGACGCAAAAACGGGTCGAGGAGGCACGCGATGGGCGAGCTGTTCCAGCTACTGGTCGCCGACGGCGAGAGTGAGGAGGAGGAGTTCGGTTGGCAGGAGCGCGCCCTGTGCGCGCAGACCGACCCCGAGTCCTTCTTTCCCGAGAAGGGCGGCTCGACGCGGGAGGCCAAGAAGGTCTGCCTGGCGTGCGAGGTGCGCGACGAGTGCCTGGAATACGCGCTGGCCAACGACGAACGCTTCGGGATCTGGGGCGGACTGTCCGAGCGCGAGCGGCGCCGGCTCAAGAAGGCGGCCGTCTGACGGTCGCCGGTTCGGGCCCGTGCCCGATCCGGGCGGGGCCGAGATGCCCGTCGCGTAGTGTGTGGGCCGTTCGGCCGGATGCCGGACCGCTGGTACCACGCCGCTACGAGCCCCCCGGGGTCCCCGCACTCGATGTCACTTTTCAGCCATCAGTCGGCATACGCGCAAGCTCCGGCTTTCCCACGGCACATCGTCACCGCGATCCTCGTCGCCCATGACGGGGCCCGCTGGCTGCCCCGCACACTGACCGGCCTGCTCGGTCAGGAGCGCCCGGTCCAGCGCGTCGTCGCGGTCGACACCGGCAGCACCGACGCCTCGGCGGGTCTGCTGGAGGACGCCCTCGGCCGGGACTCGGTGCTGCACACCGAGCGACGGACCGCGTTCGGCGCCGCCGTGAGCGAGGCCCTGCGCGCCGCGCCGCACCTCGACCCCGCGTCCCTGCCGTACCGCACCGACACGTACGAAACGTACGACGCGTCGGATCCGTACGGCGACACCGACGAGGACCGCCCGCCGAGGTCGACCGAACCGGTCGAGTGGCTGTGGCTCCTCCACGACGACAGCGAACCCGCCCCCGACGCCCTGCACCTGCTGCTGCGCGCCGCCGACGAACTGCCCTCGGTGGCCGTGCTCGGCCCCAAGGTGCGCAGCTGGTACGACCGCCGGCAACTGCTCGAGGTCGGCACCACGCTCACCGGCAGCGGCCGGCGCTGGACCGGCCTGGAGCGCCGCGAGCAGGACCAGGGCCAGCACGACGCGATCCGCGGCGTGCTCTCCGTCTCCAGCGCCGGCCTGCTGGTGCGTCGCGACGTGTGGGAGAACCTGGGCGGCTTCGACCCGCGCCTGCCGCTCTCGCGCGACGACACCGACTTCGGCTGGCGCGTCAACGCCGCCGGGCACCGCGTGGTCGTGGTCCCGGACGCGGTGATCCAGCACGCCGAGGCGGCCACGCGCGAGCGCCGGCCGATCGACGTCGCCGCGAACCGGCCGCACCGCGTGGACCGCGCGGGCGCCGCCTTCACGCTGCTCGCGAACACCACCGGCGCCGGCTGGCCGCTGCTGTGGTTCCGGCTGCTGTTCGGCGGCCTGTTCCGCAGCCTGGGCTACCTGCTCGGCAAGCTGCCCGGCATGGCGCTGGACGAACTGCTCGGCACCGTCTCGGTATTGCTCCGCCCCGCCGGCTTCCTGTCCGCGCGGCGGGCCCGGGCCCGCACCCGCACCATGTCCGACAAGGACCTCGGCGACCTGTTCCCCAGCCGCGCGGCCACCGTGCGGCACGCCGCCGAGGGCCTGATCGGCAACCTGCGGCGCAGCGAGGAACCGGAGAACCGGTCCGGCCGGCACAGCAGCGCCGAGTCGGGCCCGGTCGACGAGGACGCCGAGTCGCTCGACACGGAGAACTTCGTCAAGCTGCGCATGCTGATGCGCCGCCCCGGACTCTCGCTCGCCGTCGCGCTCACCCTGATCACCCTGTTCGCCGCCCGCGATCTGCTCTCCGGCGGCAGCCTGTTCGGCGGCGCCCTGCTGCCCGCGCCCGAGGGCGCGTCGGACCTGTGGGACCGCTACGCCGACACCTGGCACGGCGTCGGCTTCGGCGAGGCGGCGAGCGCGCCGCCCTACGTGGGCGCGCTGGCCGCGTTCGCCACGCTGCTGTTCGGCAAGGCCGGCACGGCGGTGGCGGTACTGCTGATCGGCAGCGTCCCGCTGGCCGGGATGAGCGCCTACCTGTGCTCGCGCCGCCTGGTGTCCGCGCCGGGCGTACGGGTGTGGGGCGCGTCCGCGTACGCACTGACCCCCGTCGCCACCGGCGCGATCGCCGGCGGCCGGATCGGCACCGCCGTCGCCCTCGTCCTGGCCCCCGTGGTCGCGCGCGGCGCGGCCCAGGTGCTCGGCGCGGGCGACCTCAAGGCGTCCATGCGCGCGGCCTGGGCCACCGGCCTGGTGCTCGCCGTCGTCGCCGCGTTCACCCCGCTGCTCTGGCTCGCCACGGCGCTGCTCGCGCTGATCGCCGTCGGGGTGTCCTTCGCCGGACTGCTCGGCCCGCGTCCCGGCATCGGCCTGCTGCTGCGGCTCGGCGTGGTGCTCGGCACCCCGCTCGTGCTGCTCGGCCCGTGGACCCTGGCCCTCGCGGGCAAGCCGGCGCTGTTCCTGAGCGAGCCCGGCCTGGCCGGCGACGCGCTGGCCGAGAAGGGCACCAGCCCGGTCGGCCTGCTGCTGCTCGACCCGGGCGGCCCGGGCACGCTGCCGGTCTGGCTCACGGGCGCGCTCCTGCTCGCCGCGCTGGCCGCGCTGTTGCGCGACTCGCGTCGGGCCGCGGTGCTCGGCGCGTGGGCGGTGGCCCTGGTCGGCCTGCTGCTCGCGGTCGTGGTCAGCCACGCCGAGATCACCGTCGAGGCGACCGGTGACAAGGTGCCCGCGTGGCCCGGCGCGGCCGTCGTGGTGATCGCGCTCGGCTACGTGACCGCGGCGATGGTCGGCGCCGAGGACGCCCGCACCCGGGTCGCGGCCGGCAGCTTCGGCTGGCGGCAGCCCACCGCGGTGGTGCTGGCCGTGGTCGCCGGCGTCGCCCCGCTCCTGGCCGCCGGGACCTGGCTGTGGAAGGGCGCCGACGGCCCGCTGGAGCGGCGCGACCCGGTCGTGGTGCCCGCGTTCGTGGCCGAGGAGGCCACCGGCGCGCGCCACCCGCGCACCCTCGTGCTGACCTCGCCCGAACCGGGCAACGTCAGCTACACGATCGTGCGCGGCTCGGGTCCGGCGCTCGGCGACGCCGAGACGGCGCCCAAGGCGTCCACCTACCGGCAATTCGATACCTTCCTGGGCAAGTTGATCGCCGGCGGCGGTGGCGCGGACGCGAGCATGCTGGCCCCGTACGGCATCGAGTTCATCCAGCTCAAACCGCCGGTGGGCAGCGAGTTGACCGCCCGGCTCGACGGCACCCCGGGCCTGGCCCGGGTCGGCGCCACCCAGGGCGCCACGCTCTGGCGGCTGCAATACCCGGTCGGCCGGGCGCTGATCGTCGACCCGGACGGCAAGGCCAAGGCCCTGCCGACCACCCGCGAGGGCGTGTCCACCCGGATCGAGGCGGGCCCGCAGGGCCGGATCCTGCGGCTCGCCGAACGCGCCGACTCCGGCTGGCAGGCCACCCAGGGTGGGAAGAAGCTCACCTCCCGCACGCTGGACGGCTGGGCCCAGGGCTTCGAACTGCGCCCCGAGGCGGGCCGGCTCGAACTCACCCACTCCTCGGGCGGACACGGCATCTGGCTGCTCGTGCAGGGTGTCCTCGTGTTCGTCGTGTTCGTCATGGCGCTGCCCGCCCGCCGGCGCGGCACCGACGACGACCTGCCCGAGGCCGCCGCGTCCCCGGCCGCGGCCGACGGCGCCGGCGAGGGCGGCGGGCGGCGCGGCCGACGCAAGGCCGAGTCGGCCGAGCCGGTCGAGGTGCCGGAGGCGGTGCCGGTCGCGGCGGCCGCCGACGGGCTCGACGCGTACGGCTTCCCCGAGCTCCCGGAACAGCGCACCGACCCGGCCGAGGCGCCGGTGCCGGTCGAGGCCTGGCAGGGCACGCCCTACGACGGCACCGCGACGCCGGCGTACGAGCAGTACCCGCAGCAGGACTACGGGCAGCAGTACCAGGGCTATCCGGACTACCAGGGGTACCAGTACGACCAGCCGGCCCAGGGCGCGCCGGACGGCTCGGACGCGGCGGGTTCCTTCGGCTGGACCGGACAGCCGTACCAGCAGCCGCAACAGCGGCCCGCCTACGACGAGTACGGCAACCCGCTGCCTCCGCAGCAGTACGACCCGACCGCCTACCAGGACCCCGCCGCCGGCCGGCCGCCCGAGCCGCGCTCGGGTGACGATCCGTGGCCGCCGTCCCCGCAGGGAGACCGCCCGTGAAGCGCACCACCCTCTCCCTGGCCGCCGTCGTCGCGCTGCTGGCCGTCGTCGTCGGCCTGGCGGTCGTGACCCGCCCGACCGAGAGCAAGGCCGCGCCGCCGCCCGCGGCGGCGCGGGTGCCGGTGCAACAGGCCGAGGTGTCCTGCCCGTTCGTCCGCCAGCTGCCCGGCAGCTCGACGACGGTCTCCGCGCTCGCCCCGCCCGCCCGGGCCGGGGCGAACGGCGGCGAGGCGAACGTCGTCGAACTCGGCGACCGGACCAAGGTGCGCACCAGGATCGAGGCCCCGGGCAAGCCCGCGAGCGTCGGCGTGGACAACACCGACGTGCAGCCGCTCCTGGGCACCGCCTCGGGCGCGTTCGCCCCGGGCTTCGGCGCGGGCGCGATCACCCGGGTGCCCAGCAACGCCGGCCGCGGGCTGGCCGGGGTCACCTGCGAGGCGTCCACCACCGACCGCTGGTTCGTCGGCGCCGCCACGACGGAGAACCGGGAGGCGTACCTGTACCTGTCCAACAGCCGGGACACCCCCGCCGTCGTCGACGTGGAACTGTTCGGCCGCAACGGCCCGATCGAGTCCGAGGCCGGTCGGGGCATGTCGCTGGCCCCCGGCGCCTCGACGGCGATCCTGCTGCGCACGCTCAACCCGAGCGCGATCGAGCCGGGCCTGGCGGTGCACGTGATCGCGCGCTCCGGGCGGGTCGGCGCGGCGATCCGGGACCAGGAGGGGGCGGTCGGCACCGACTGGCTGCCCTCGACCGGCGCCCCGGGCCGCAACCTGGTGATCACCGGCCTGCCCGCGATCACCGGCGACGCCGGCAACGTGCAGCTGATGCTGTTCTCGCCGAGCGGGGAGAGCACCGACGTGCAACTGTCCGTCGCGGGCAAGGTGAACACCTTCAAGCCGGTCGAGCACGAGACCACCGAGGTCAAGGGCAACAAGCTGACGGTCTTCGACCTCGGCCCGGTCAACCGCGGCGACGCGGGCGCGCTCCGGCTGGTCTCCGGCCGCGCGGACATCATCGCCGGCGTCCGGGTGGTGCAGGGCGCCGGGACCGACGCGGAGGTGGCGTTCCTGAGTGCCACCCCCGAGCTGACCGGTCGTGCGGTGATCGCCGAGAACCGCACCGGCGGCGCGGTCGCCACCACCGTCACGCTGACCGCGCCCAAGGGCCCGGCCAAGGTCAAGCTCACCGCGTTCGGCGACAAGGGCGACCCGGTCTCCGCCGACGTCGAGGTACCCGCCGGCACCACCGTCCAGGTCAACGCCCCGGCCCCGGCCGGCGCCACGCGGTTCGCCCTGATCGCCGAACCGCAACCCGGCTCGCAGCCGGTGCACCTGGCCCGCACGGTCACCGAGACGATGAACAAGACCGCCGCGTTCACGGTGCAGCCCTTCGCCCCCGGCGTGGAGACCGTGGTGGTGCCCAACGCCCGCCAGGACCTGTCCCTGCTGGTCCCGCAGCGGTAGCCGCACCCTCGCGAGACGACGAAGGCCCGGGCCCCTCCGACGGGGGTCCCGGGCCTTCGTGGTTCCGGCTCGCTCAGTCGTCGGGGTCGATGGTGTCCGGATCCATCCCCAACAGGTCCGCGACCTGCTCCACCAGCACGTCGTTGACCAGCATCTCCAGCTCGGCCCGGCCCTCCGCGCGCAGCTCCAGCGGGCGCCGGTACAGGATGATCGTGGCGGGCACGGCCTTGGTCGCCGGCACCAGCCGGCCCAGCGCCACGGCCTCGTCGCCGTTCACCGCCGTCTCGGCCTCGGGCACGTCCAGGACCGCGAAGCGGACCTCCTCCAATTGCGGCCAGCGCTTGGCGAGCCGTTCCACGACATCGGCGGCGAGGTCGTCGAACCGCTGCGCGCGGGTCAGCGCGATCGGCACGGGGGGTGGGGCGAGCGGGCCGCGCATGCCGCGGCCGTGCCGGTCGCGCCGACTGCGACGGCGCGAGTCGCGCTCGCGGGGGGAAGAGGGGACCGAGTGCTCGTTGTGCACGGCACGAGCTTAGGGCCTGGCCGCCCGATCCGGACCGGTCCGCGCCGCTCCGTCGAGGACGGCGCGGACCGTCCCGAACGGGTGTCCCCATGCCGCCGACATCCTGTGAGGAGCGACACGTGAGTCA
Source organism: Embleya hyalina (assembly GCF_003967355.1). Taxonomy (GTDB): domain Bacteria; phylum Actinomycetota; class Actinomycetes; order Streptomycetales; family Streptomycetaceae; genus Embleya; species Embleya hyalina. Next base: position 18,343 of record NZ_BIFH01000068.1, read on the forward strand.
CACCGCACCCGGATACCACGCGGGTTCGGCCCGCTTGCGGTACCGTCCATCGTCGTGAGCCCTGTACGTCGCTGTTCGCGGACCGCCTGCGGCCGAACCGCAGTCGCCACGTTGACGTACGTCTACGCCGACTCCACGGCCGTCCTGGGCCCTCTCGCGACCTACGCCGAGCCCCATTGCTACGACCTGTGCGCCGAGCACTCGGAGCGGCTGACCGCGCCGCGCGGCTGGGATGTCGTGCGCCTGGCGCCGGATCCGAGCGCGGGCAAGCCCAGCAGCGACGACCTCGAGGCGCTGGCCAACGCGGTGCGCGAGGCCGCCCGCCCGCCGCAGCCCCCGCAGCCCGCGCCCGAGCCGCCGGACCGCGACGGCCGCCCCGAGACCGGCCGCCGGGGCCATCTGCGCGTTCTGCGCTCACCCGAGAGCTGACCGCCGGCCGATAGGGTCTGAGGCGTCGTCCGCGGGGCAGGGGTCGACGGACAACGGCCAACACCGCGGCGAATCGGGACCGCGGTCGAGCGAGTGGAGTCTTCGGGTGCGCGACCTCTCCCAGATCGTGAAGGCGTACGACGTGCGGGGCGTGGTCCCCGACCAGCTGGACGCCGACACCGCGCGGGCACTGGGCGCGGCGTTCGTCCGGGTCACCGGGGCCGAGGCGATCGTGGTCGGCCGGGACATGCGTCCCTCCTCGCCCGAGTTGTCCGGCGCGTTCGCCGAGGGCGCCGCGGCCCAGGGCGCCGACGTCACGCTGATCGGGCTCGCCTCCACCGACGAGCTGTACTTCGCCAGCGGCAGCCTGGACCTTCCCGGCGCGATGTTCACCGCGAGCCACAACCCCGCGCGGTACAACGGCATCAAGATGTGCCGCGCCGGCGCCGCCCCGATCGGCCAGGACAGCGGCCTCGCCGACATCCGCGCGCTCGCCGAGGCGGGCGTGCCCGACTTCGCCGGCACACCGGGCACGATCGGCGAACACGACGTGCTCGCCGACTACGCCGCGCACCTGCTCGGTCTGGTCGACCTGACCGGCATCCGGCCGCTGAAGGTGGTCGTGGACGCGGGCAACGGCATGGGCGGGCACACCGTGCCGACCGTGCTCGGCGCCGCGAGCGGGCTGCCCCTCGAGATCGTCCCGTTGTACTTCGAGCTGGACGGGTCCTTCCCCAACCACGAGGCGAACCCGCTGGACCCGAAGAACCTGGTCGACCTCCAGGCGAAGGTCCGCGAGAGCGGCGCCGACCTGGGCCTGGCCTTCGACGGCGACGCCGACCGCTGCTTCGTGGTCGACGAGCACGGCGACCCGGTGTCCCCCTCGGCGGTGACCGCGCTGGTCGCGGTCCGCGAGATCGCCCGGGCGAAGGCCGACGGCGAGGCGAAGCCGATCGTCATCCACAACCTGATCACCTCCCGCGCGGTGCCCGAGATCGTCGCCGAGCACGGCGGCGAGGCGGTGCGCACCCGGGTGGGCCACTCGTTCATCAAGGGCGAGATGGCGAAGACCGGCGCGATCTTCGGCGGCGAGCACTCGGCGCACTACTACTTCCGCGACTTCTGGCGGGCCGACACCGGGATGCTCGCAGCGATCCACGTGCTCGCCGCGCTCGGCGGCCAGGACCGCCCGCTGTCCGAGTTCGCGAGCGCGTACGACCGCTACCCGGCCTCCGGCGAGATCAACAGCGAGGTGGTCGACCAGGCGGTGGCGACCGCGCGGGTCCGGGCCGCGTTCGCGGACCGGCCCGGGGTCGCCGTGGACGACCTGGACGGGATGACCGTGGTCGCCGACCGGTGGTGGTTCAACCTGCGCGCGTCCAACACCGAGCCGCTGCTGCGGCTGAACGTCGAGGCGGACGACGAGCCGACCATGATCGCGATCCGCGACGAGGTTCTGGCACTCGTCCGGGACTGACCGGTCGGCTCGGTAAGGTGATGGGTTCAATCGGACGACTGCCGCACCGGACCCGGACGAACGGATACGAACGGTGTGAACAGTCGGAAAAGTGGGAGATGTCGTGAATCTGGAACCGTCACAGCTGGCGATCCTGACGTGCCCGGTCTGCCACGCGTCGCTGCACCGGGACGGGGACGCCGCGCTGGCCTGCGACGACCCCGCCTGCGGGCTGGTGTATCCCGTCGTCGACGACATCCCGGTACTGCTCGTGGACGAGGCTCGCCGGTCGGGCACCGATCGGGCATGAACATCCTCGACGAGGCCCTGCTGGACGACCAGGACGGCATCGCCCGGGCCGACACGGCGGAGACCCTGCGGGCGCTGGCCGGCGCCGGCGCCCAGGTCCGCCGGGCCGTGCAGGCCGCGCGCGAGGCGCTGCCCGCCGCGATCGCGCCCCGGGACCGGCCGCGCACGGTGATCCTGTCCGCGCCCGCGTACGGGCCGCTCGGCCATGCGCTGCGCGCGGTCACCGGCGCCGACGCGGCGCTGCCGGTGATCCTCGGCGCGGGCGGCACGCTGCCCGGCTGGGCCGGTCCGATGGACCTCGTGTTGACGGCCGGGCGCGGCGACGAGCCGGGCCTGATCGACCTCGCCGGCCAGGCCTACCGGCGCGGTTGCCAGACGGTGGCGGCCACGCCCGGCGGGTCGGCCCTGGACGCCGCCGTGCAGCAGAGCCGGGGCGTGGTGGTCCGAGTCCCCGTCGACGCCACCCCCGTGGGCACGCCCGGCTACGCCGACGACACCGTGTTCGCCGCGCAGACCGCGTTCTGGCCGCTGTTCACCGCGCTGCTCGCGATCACCGGCGCGTGCGGCGCGAGCGCGTTCACCCCCGGCGAGGGCCTGGCGAGCGTGGACGCGATGGCCGACCGCCTCGACGAGACGAGCGCCCGCTGCCGGCCCGCCGCCGAGGCGTACCTCAACCCCGCCAAGGGCCTCGCCGGCGCGATCGCCGGCACCATCCCGGTCGTGTGGGGCGCGGGCACCGTGGCGGGCGTGGCCGCCGAGCGCTTCGCCACGATGCTCACGGGCGTGGCCGCCGCGGCCGCGCTGTCCGGCCCGCTGCCCATCGCCGGCCGCTACATGGACCGGGTCTTTCGGGCGGGCGAGGCCGGTGCCGCCGCCGACCCCGACGACTTCTTCCGCGACCGGGTGGACGAGCCCGACCCGGTGCGGATGTACCCGGTGCTGCTCGTCGACCACGACGACCCGGCCGCCGTCGGGCCCGCCGACCACGCCCGCCGCACCCTGGGCGCGCTGGGCCGGGCGGCCGTCGGCGAGGTCGGCGCCCGCGGCGGCAGCCCCGTCGAGCGACTGGCCGAGCTGATCGCCGTCACCGACTTCGCGGCCGTCTACCTGGCCCTGGGCACCGGCGTGGGTCCCGCCGCGCCGGGGCTGTTCCCCTGGACCGAAGGTGGTCCCCGCTAGCCATGGACCGCCTTCTCAACCGGATCCGCGCCAACGCGTGGGGTTCGCTCACGGCCATCCCCGAACTGCTCGGCGTCGCCCCCACGGGCGAGCCGCAGGCCGAGCTGTGGATGGGCGCCCACCCGGGCGCGCCGTCCGAGGTCGATCGCGGCCTCGGGGCCCGTTCGCTGGTCGAGCTGATCGCCGCGGACCCGGCCGGCGAGCTGGGCCCGGACACCGCCGCCCGGTTCGGCCCGCGCCTGCCGTTCCTGCTCAAGGTGCTGGCCGCCGAGGAGCCGCTGTCGCTCCAGGTGCACCCCGACGCGATCCAGGCCCGGCAGGGCTTCGCCGAGGAGGAGGCGCGCGGCGTCCCGATCGACGCGCCGCACCGCAACTACCGCGACTCCAGCCACAAACCGGAGATGATCTGCGCGCTCGGCGACTTCGAGGGCCTGGTCGGCTACCGCGAGATCGCCGAGACGCTGAAGCTGCTCGACGCCCTCGACGTGCCCGAACTGGCCCCGTTCGCAAGGGCGTTGCGCAATCCGGACGAGGAGGCGGCGCTACGCGCGGCGACCACGCACGTGTTGATGCTGCCCGAGCGCCTGCGCACCACGGTGGTGGACGCGGTCGCCGCGGCCTGCCGCCGACTGGCCGCGAACGGCTCGCCCTACGCCGAGGCGTGCGCCGCGGTCGCCGGTCTGGCCGAGCGTCACCCCGGCGATCCCGGTGTCGCGGTGGCGCTGCTGCTCAACCACATCCGGCTGCGCGAGGGCGAGGCGGTCTTCCTCGCGGCCGGCATGCCGCACTCCTACCTGCACGGGGTGGTGGTCGAGATCCTGGCCAACTCCGACAACGTGCTGCGCTGCGGCCTGACCGACAAGCACGTCGACGTCGGCGAACTGCTGCGGATCATGGCCTTCCGGGCCGGACCGGTGGAGATCCTCGGCGCCGAGCCGAGCGCGGCGCACCCGGGCGAGGAGGTCTACACGACCCCCGTGGCCGACTTCCGCCTGTCCCGACTGCCCGCCGGCCGCGAACCGCATGTCCTGGACACCGCCGGCCCGCAGATCCTGCTGTGCGTACGCGGCTCCGCCACCGTGCGACAGGAGCGCGGGCCCGGGGGCGCGGCCGGTACGACGCTCGACCTGGCACGCGGTCGATCGGTGTACATCCGCGCGGGTGAACCGCGCGTCGCGGTCACCGTCGACGGCGCCGACGGTCTGGTCTTCCGGGCGACCGTGCCCTGCCGCTGAGCGCTCGCCGACCACACCGTCGACCGCCGCCGACCTTCGCCGACCGACCGACGCGGCACCCGCACGACCGCCGCCGGCCGAGCCGCGCCACGCGCATTTACCGCAAGTCTGCCGGGGTAGGCGCCGGCCCGATGGCACACTGATCGCCGGCACGCGCGGCCGGCGACGGCGGCGGTGGTGGTCAACCAACGGGTGGGAGTCGATCGATGAGTGCGGGCGGCGGAACCAGGGCGGTGGTGGCGGCACTGGCCGCGAACCTGGGGATCGCGGTGGCCAAATTCGTGGCCTTCGCCTTCACCCGGTCCTCGTCGATGCTGGCGGAGGGCGTGCACTCGCTGGCCGACTCCGGCAACCAGGTGCTGCTCCTGGTGGGCGGCAAACGCGCGGAACGCGACGCCACCCCCGAGCATCCGTTCGGCTACGGCCGCGAGCGCTACATCTACGGCTTCCTGGTCTCCATCGTGCTGTTCTCCGTCGGTGGCATGTTCGCCATCTACGAGGGCTACGAGAAGATCGCCCACCCGCACGAGTTGAAGAGCTGGTACTGGGCGGTCGGCGTGCTGGTGTTCTCCATCGTCCTGGAAGGCTTCTCCTTCCGGACCGCGATCAAGGAGTCCAACCACCACCGGGGTTCGCTGACCTGGGCGCAGTTCATCCGCCGGGCCAAGTCGCCGGAACTGCCGATCGTGCTCCTGGAGGACTTCGGCGCGCTGATCGGCCTGATCCTCGCGCTCGGCGGGGTCGGCCTGGCGGTGGCCACCGACGACGGCGTCTGGGACGGCATCGGCACGCTGTGCATCGGCGTGCTGCTCGTGCTGATCGCGATCGTGCTCGCCTTGGAGACCCGCAGCCTGCTGCTCGGCGAGGCGGCCGGGATCGAGACGGTCCGCGAGATCGAGGCGGCGATCGTGGCCGGCCCCGACGTCGAGCGGCTGATCCACATGCGCACGCTGCACCTCGGCCCGGAGGAACTGCTGGTCGCGGCCAAGATCGCGGTGCGTCACGACGACACGGCGGCCGACGTGGCCCGGGCGATCGACGCCGCCGAGGCGCGCATCCGCGCGGCGGTCCCGATCGCCCGAGCGATCTACCTCGAACCGGACATATACCGGGCCGACGAGGCCGCCCGCGGCGCCGATCCCGAGGCGACACCTGGCGGAAAGTACCCGCACACACCAACCGGGTGAGGTGTTAACGTCGTTGGCGCACAACGACAGTCGCTGCAGAGGGCGGTCGGGTCTCGGGCCCGTAGGCACAGAAGTGTCCGACTGGATGGCACGTCATCGGCGCCCCTGGCACCGGTGTGTCTCCAGTCCCATCCACCCCTTTGCAGAAGGATCGAAACATGGCTTCGCAGCTCGACGGCGACTTCAAGGTCGCCGACCTCTCCCTCGCCGCGTTCGGCCGCAAGGAGATCACCCTCGCCGAGCACGAGATGCCCGGCCTGATGGCGATCCGGCGTGAGTTCGCCGCGTCCCGGCCGCTGGCCGGCGCGCGGATCATGGGCTCGCTGCACATGACCGTGCAGACCGCGGTGCTGATCGAGACGCTGACCGCGCTCGGCGCCGAGGTGCGCTGGGTCTCCTGCAACATCTACTCCACCCAGGACCACGCCGCCGCGGCGATCGCGGTGGGCCCCGAGGGCACCCCCGAGGACCCGCGCGGCGTGCCGGTCTACGCCTGGAAGGGCGAGACCCTGGAGGAGTACTGGTGGTGCACCGAGCAGGCGCTGAACTGGCCCGGGCACGACGGTCCGAACATGATCCTCGACGACGGCGGCGACGCCACGATGCTCGTACACAAGGGCGTCGAGTTCGAGAAGGCCGGCGCCGTCCCGGCCGCGACCGACGACGACTCCGAGGAGTGGAAGGTCTTCCTGGCGCTGCTGCGCGCCAACCTGGCCGAGAACCCCGGCAAGTGGACCGCGATGGCCCCCGGCATCAAGGGCGTCACCGAGGAGACCACCACCGGTGTGCACCGCCTGTACGAGATGTTCCGGGAGGGCTCGCTGCTCTTCCCGGCGATCAACGTCAACGACTCGGTCACCAAGAGCAAGTTCGACAACAAGTACGGCGTGCGCCACTCGCTGATCGACGGCATCAACCGGGCCACCGACGTCCTGATCGGCGGCAAGGTCGCGGTCGTCTGCGGCTACGGCGACGTCGGCAAGGGCTCCGCCGAGTCGCTGCGCGGCCAGGGCGCCCGGGTGATCGTCACCGAGGTCGACCCGATCTGCGCGCTCCAGGCGGCGATGGACGGCTACCAGGTCACCACGCTGGACGAGGTGGTCGAGATCGCCGACATCTTCGTCACCACCACCGGCAACCGCGACATCATCATGGCGTCCGACATGCGGCGGATGAAGCACCAGGCGATCGTCGGCAACATCGGCCACTTCGACAACGAGATCGACATGGCCGGTCTGGCCAGGATCCCGGGCATCGTCAAGGACGAGGTCAAGCCGCAGGTGCACACCTGGACCTTCCCCGACGGCAAGACGCTGATCGTGCTGTCCGAGGGCCGCCTGCTCAACCTGGGCAACGCGACCGGTCACCCGAGCTTCGTGATGTCGAACAGCTTCACGAACCAGACCATCGCCCAGATCGAGCTGTTCACCAAGCCCGAGGAATACCCGATCGGCGTGTACGTGCTGCCCAAGCACCTCGACGAGAAGGTCGCGCGGCTGCACCTGGACGCGCTCGGCGTGAAGCTCACCACCCTCACCGAGGGCCAGGCCGCCTACATCGGCGTGCAGGTCGACGGCCCGTACAAGCCGGACGCGTACCGGTACTGATCCCCACGAGGCCGACGCGGTCGACGCGATCGGTGCGGTGACGCGCCGATTCGTCGACCCGGTTCGGCATACTCCGCCCGTCCCACGGACAGACGGATGCACGGACAACGGATCGGCGGTGGGCCGGGCGGCGCGACGCGCTCGCCCGGCCCACCGCCGTCCGGCTCACACGACAACCCTCGGGGGGCGGTCGCATGCGACGGCGGACCTACGCCGCGACCCTGCTCGTCGCGGCGGCCCTGACCGCCGTGACGGCGTGTCGGGACGACGGCTCGAAGGCGGAGTCCGCGGCCGGCGCCACGGCCGCGAGTACGGCACGACCGGCGTCGGGCGGCGACGCGGCCGACCCGCTGGACAACGAGGACGGCACCAGACCCGGCCTCGCGCCGCTGACCTCGGCGGCCGACCTGACCCGGGCCCGGGCGCTGATCGACCGGGTGCGGACGAAGGAGCGCGGTCCGAAGACCGGCTACGACCGGGAGAAGTACGGCCCGGCCTGGAGCGACGCGGTCGGCGGCGTGCCGTTCGGCGGCAACGACTGCGGCACCCGCGACGACATCCTCAAGCGGGACGGCCGGGCGACCCGGTGGCGGGACGAGAAGGGCTGCGTCGTGGAGACGATGACGCTGCCCGACCCGTACTCCGGCAAGGACATCACCTTCACCAAGGCCAAGGCGTCGGCGATACAGATAGACCACGTGGTGCCGTTGAGCGCGTCGTGGCAGATGGGGGCCGCCGGGTGGGACGCCGACAAACGCCGCCGACTGGCCAACGACCCGCTGAACCTGCTGGCCGTCGACGGCCCGATCAACGGCGGCAAGGGCGACTCGAGCCCGGCGACGTGGCTGCCCCCGAACAAGGCGGTGCGCTGCTCCTACGCGGTGCGGTACGCGCAGGTGTCGATCAAGTACGAACTGCCGGTGACGGACGCGGACAAGGCGGCGATGTCGGCGCAGTGCGGGGGGTGAGGACGGGGGAGGGGTCGGGGTTCGGCCCGGGACGGCGTCGGCCCACGGGCACGACACGACCGTCGCGCGCGGCCTACGGGCACAGGACGACCTTGCCGAGGTTGGCGCGTGCCTCGATCACCTCGTGTGCCTTCGCCGCGTCCGCGAGCGCGAACGTGCCGTGCACGGCGACCCGGAGCCGGCCCGACAGCGCCAGGTCCCAGAGCTCGTGCCGATGCCGCTCGTACATCTCGGGGAACGCGGTGGAGAACCGGGCCATCGACATCCCGGTGATCGTCCGCGCGCCGGCGAGCAGTTCCCACGCCGGCACCGTGCCACCGCCGGAATTGAAGAAGACCAGCCGGCCGAACGGAGCGAGCGCGGCCACCGCGCGCGGCAACACCTCGCCGCCGACGCCGTCGAGCACCACGTCGACCGGCTCGCCCCACGACTCGTCGGCGTAGGACACGACCTCGTCGACCCCGAGCCCGCGCAGGAAGTCGGCCTTGTCGAGCGAGCCCACGGCCGCCACCACCCGGCTCGCGCCGCGCGTCCGGGCCAGCTGTACGGCCAGATGACCGGCCCCGCTCGCGGCACCGGTGACCAGCACCGACCGTCCCTCGACCGAGCCGGCCGAGGACAGCGCCGCGAGCGCGACATGCCCGCCGCGCACCAGCGCGACCGCGTCCACGGCGCTCGCGGCGGCGGGGATGTGCGACGCGGTGAACACGGGGGCGAGGGCGCGTTCCGCGTAGGCGTCGGCGAACGACATGGCGACCACCCGATCGCCGACCGCGAAGCCGGTCACGTCCGGCCCGACCGAGGCCACCTCGCCGGCCACGTCCCCGCCGAACACCCCGGGCAGCGGCGACCCGCCCTCGCGCACCTTGCGCACGCTCGGCAGGCTCACCCCGATCGCCTCGGTCCGGATCAGCAGCTCGCCCGGCCCGGGTGCGGGCACCTCGGCGTCCGCCACCTCCTCCAGGCGGAGCACGTCCGGACCACCGTCGCGGTAATAGCGAACACGACGCACGCGCATCCTCCGACCATCGAGAATCATGGGACAACCCAACGAAAATCGTGGGTGGGCCCAACGGTATGCAACGATCGTGGGAAAGTCCAACGATTCTCCGGATAGGCTGCGCCCATGGTCGACAAGCTGCCCGCCCCCGCCCGGATCCGCGCCCTGCCCAGCTGGCTGCTCGGCCGCGCCGCCGCACACGGGCGCGGCCTGGTCCGCGAGGCGCTGGCCGGCGACGGCATGCCGATGCTCCACCACCTGGTGCTGATCGCGGTCCGCGAGTACGGCCCGGTCGCCCAGGCCGAACTCGCCCGCGCGGTCGGCATCGACCCCAAGGACATGGTCGCGATCCTGAACTCCCTCCAGGCCGACGGCCTGGTCACCCGCACCCCCGACCCGCACGACCGACGCAAGAACGCGATCGCCGCCACGCCCGCCGGCGAACGCCGCCTGGCCCGGCAGGAACCCCTCGTGGACGCCGCGATGGACGACCTGCTCGCCCCCCTGAGCGCCACCGAGCGGGCCACGTTCACCGCCCTGCTCACCCGCGTCGTCGCCGCGGCCGACCCCGACACGCCGACCGTGTCGTAGGGTCCGCGCATGCCCTCAGGCACCTACTCCTTCCACGACCCGCACGACGGCACTCCCCTGGGCGAGGAACGCTTCTCCTGCGCGCCCGGCCCGATCGGCTGGCGCTACACCGGAAGCGGCATCGACCTGACCCTCGACGCCCGGGGCCGCCCGGTGCGCCTGGAGGTGCTCGCGGGCGGCTGGCGCGTCCGCGGCGGCGCGACGGCGGTGGCCGGCGCACCCGGTGTGGTGTGGCTGCGGGCGGCGGCCGACCCGACGGTGGACGCGCCGGCGACCGAGGCCGAGGCCCGCGCCGCCGGCTTCACGGGCCGCTCGCCCGCCTTCCTGATCGCCACCGCCACGCTGCTGAACCTGACCGTCGGCGACTCGGCCCGGCTGCGCCTGATCGCGCTGACCGAACCGGTCCTGGCCGCCCACACGGTGGACCAGTCCTGGCGCCTGGCCTCGATCGAGACCCACGAGGGCCTGACCGTCGAACGCTACGAGGTGGACGACCTCGCCACCGGCGAACGCGCCACGATCCACCTGAGCGGCGACGTGGTCCTGGCCGCCCCGGGCATCGAACTCGAAGCACTCGACACGCCGCCGAACCGGCGGATCACGATGGGGGAGTGAAGCCGGGGGGCGTGGGCGTGGGCTCGGGCGTAGGCGTCGGCGTCGGAGCGGGCGTCGGCTCGGGTGCGGGCGTCGGCGCCTGCGTGCCCGGTGCCGACGGGATCGGCGGAATCGGCGGCACGGAGGTGGGCGCCGGCGCGGCCATCGACGGTGTCGCGCCCCCGGCGGCGAACCCGCCGGCGGCGGACGCGTGCCGCTCCCAGTCCCGGCGTTGCCGCTCGGCGAGCACGGCGGCCAGGTACACCACCGGATGCATCCCGGGAGGCGGCCCGATCCCGATCCGCTGCGCGGTGTCCACGGTCAGCCGCTCGGCGAGCGAGGCGGCTATCGCCGGATCCAATTCGTCGCGCCGGGACAGGTATTGCCGAATGGCAAGGGCGAGATCGTCGGACAGCCCGGACAATTCGATCCCGGTCGCCCACGCCGAGGCGGCAGGATGCAGCGGCATCGGCAGTCGCCGGACCCCCGGAGTGCGCTCCCGCACCACGAATGTCCCGGCCGCCATGTCCCCGAGCCGCTTGCCGTTCGTCGAGGCCATCGAGGAGAACACCGCGCCACACCCGAACGTGGTCCAGAAATCCACGAAGAACCCGAGCAGCGCCCGCACCAGAGCGTGCCGGAACCGAATCGGCCCGCCGTCGTCGCGAACCACCCGAAGCCCGAGCGCCAACTTCCCGAGGGAGCGCCCATGACTGGCGGTCTCCCAGGCGACCGGCCAGCCGATCACCACGAGCACGACGATCGTCAACGTCAACGCCGCCGCGAGGGCGCCGTCGTCGACGGGCACCGCCAGCGAGACCAGCCACACCACCGCCAACAACACGGCGACCTGCGCCGCGAGGTCGATCACCATCGCGATCGCCCGGCTGGGCAGGCGCGCCGGGCGCAGGTCGAGCGCGACCGCTTCTCCCGTGACGAGCTCGGACACGGCCACCTCCAGTGTGTGCGTCGATGTCGCTCCCAGAGAGGATGCACCGTATGGATGTCGACGTCTTCGTCGCGGTACACCGCCACGAGTGGGAACGCCTGGAACAACTGACCCGCAGGCGCCGCCGCCTGTCGGGACCCGAGGTGGACGAGCTGGTGACGCTGTACCGGCGCACGGCCACCCACCTGTCGACGATCCGCTCCGCCGCGCCCGACCCCGTACTGGTCGGCCGGCTCTCCACCCTGACGGCACGGGCCCGCTCGGCGGTCACCGCCCCGCGCACGCCGGCCTGGCGCGACGCGACACTCTTCCTCACCGTTCGATTCCCGGTCGCGGTCTATCGCAGTCGCCGCTGGTGGGGGACGACGGCCGTGGCCTTCCTCGTGGTCGCGTCACTGATCGCCGCGTGGGTCGCCCACGACCCGGCGGTCCGCGACTCGGTCGGCGCGCCGGACCAGATCCGCGAGCTCACCCGCCCCGGCGGCGACTTCGAGACCTACTACTCCAGCGCCCCCGCGAGCTCGTTCGCCGCCCAGGTGGCCACGAACAACGCGTGGGTGACGGCCGGCTGCCTGGCCCTGGGCATCCTGCTCGGCCTGCCGGTGCTGTTCATCGTGTTCGGCAACGCGATGAACGTCGGCATCTCGGCGGGCCTGATGGCCGACGCGGGCCGCCTCGACGTCTTCTTCGGCCTGATCACGCCACACGGCCTGCTCGAACTCACCGCCGTGTTCATCGCGGCCGGCGTCGGCCTGCGCCTGGGCTGGACCGTCATCGACCCGGGCCCCCGAACCCGCGCCAAGGCGATCGCCGAGGAGGGCCGAATCGCCCTGGGCATGGCGGTCGGCCTGGCACTGGTCCTGGTCGTTTCGGGCATCATCGAGGCCTTCGTGACTCCGTCCGGCCTGCCCACCTGGGGCAGGATCACGATCGGCGCGACGGCCGAGGCCGTGTTCCTCGCGTACGTGGTGATCCTGGGCCGCCGGGCCGAATTCGCCGGAGAGCAGGGGGATGTGGCATCCTCGGACGTCGCGGACGAACTGCCGACGATCGCCTGATCAGGTGATCTTGACAGCCCACCGACCGCACACGTAGATTCGAAGGGTTGTCGCGACGTTGTCCAACGACGTGACAGTCTGGTAGTCTCTGCCAGAGCCGAGCGGGGCGTCCGTCAAGGATTGCACTCCTGCCGCAAGCATCACCATCGAATTTCTCGATCATCGGTCGCGTTCATTCGCGACGAGTTCGGCTATTTGCTGTTCTTGTGCATGTGGATTACGGAATTCCCAATCGGCGCCGGAGTACCGGCGGAAACGGGTTACCGAATCTGCTAGGCTCCACGAGCCGGAAGCCGAAGGAACGAAAGTTCCGAACGCGGAAAGCAAGCAGGAACGGACG
>NZ_BIFH01000069.1:0-22517 GCF_003967355.1 Embleya hyalina
AATCCCCGCTTCTTCGGACGCCGGGGCGGCGCCACGTGGTTGAACATGATCAACGACCAGGCCGCCGGGCTCGGCGGGAAGGTCGTGGCGGGCACCCGACGCGACTCGCTGTACGTGCTCGACGTGCTCTACGACCGCGACGGCGGCAAACGCCCGGAGATGATCGTCACCGATACCGCCTCGTACAGTGACATCGTCTTCGGGCTTCTCACCCTGGCCGGGTACGTGTACGCGCCGCAACTGGCGGACCTGCCCGACCAGAAGATGTGGCGGGTGGACGCGCGGGCGCACTACGGGCCGTTCCGGCAGGTCGCCCGGGGGCGGGTGGATCCGGTGCGGATCGAGCGCCACTGGGACGACATCCTGCGGATCATCGGCTCGATCCACACCGGCGCGGTGCGCGCCTACGACGTCATCCGGATGCTCTCGCGCGACGGACGGCCCACACCGCTGGGCGACGCGATCGCGCACCACGGCCCGATCTCCAAGTCCCTGCACATCCTGCGACTCGCGGACGAGCCCGCCTACCGGCGACAGATCAAGGCCCAGGCCAACCTCCAGGAGGGCCGGCACTCCCTCGCCCGGAAGATCTTCCACGGCAAGGCCGGACAGCTCTACCAGAACTACCAGGACGGCATGGAGGACCAACTCGGCGCGCTCGGCCTGGTCCTCAACGCCCTGGTGCTCTTCAACACCCGCTACATGGACGCCGCCGTCAAGCGGTTGCGGACCAACGGCTTCGACGTCCGCGACGCGGACGTGGCCCGCCTGTCCCCGTTCGTGCGTGACCACGTGAACATGCTCGGGCGATACTCCTTCACCCTGCCCGAACTCCCCGACGAATTGAGGCCGTTGCGCGAGCCGAACGCCGATCTCGTAACCCCGATGGTTCGAGGCACCAGGCGAGGCGCACGACTTCGGTCCATCTTCCGGCAGGCGAGGAGGAAACGGTCGAGCACAAGAAAGGGGCACCATTTTCTTGAATGGCGCTATTTATCCACTCGACTCCAGACGTCAGCTCTGCGTCTCTTCGACCGCCGCGACCGCCGCGACCGCCGATGGCGCGTCTGGCCTCGCCCGTACCCGAAGTGCCGAAGCGCCGGCCGCCAGCAGCCCGAGTGCCGTGATACCCCCGGCGGCGAGCCACAGTGTCGTGTCGGCTCCGAAGGCGCCGACCAAGGGACCGCCCAGCGCCGTTCCCAGCGGCACGGACAACACGCGTACCGCCGAACTGGCCGCCAAAACCTGGGGCATCAGCGCGTCGGGCGACGAGCGCTGGATGAGCGTCGTGGAGAGCGAGGCGTAGGGCGGCCACAACATTCCGCAGATCGCGAACGCGCCGATCGCGACGGGCGTCGGCGCGCCCAGGCCGATGGGGAGCATGAAGACGCCGAAGCCGACGACGATGGCGACGGCGGTGGGTCTCCGCGGTCGACTGCGCAGGAATCCGGTCAGGAACGAACCGAGTAGCGCTCCCACGCCGAACGCCGAGTAGAAGGCCGCCAACAGCCCCGCGGAGCCGTGCAGTGCGCCCGACACGTACAGGGGCAACGCCACGTAGACCGGTCCGAAGAGTAAGAAGAAACCGAAGCTCAGGGTCAGCAGGCCCAGGAGGGTGGGGTTGCGCCGGATGGCCGTGAAGCCCGCCGCTCGCGACGCGTCCTCGGGTGGGGTCGCACCGACGTCGGGCAACAGGACGAGGAAGGTGACGGCGAGCACGAGGAAGGTGACCGCGTCGACGGCGAGCACGGTCGCCGGCCCCCCACCACGATGAGCGCGCCGGCCAGCATCGGGCCGACGATCGTCGCGAACGCTCCCACACTGGACAGCAGGGCGTTCCCGGCCAGGTGATCACGTTCCGGCAGCACGCGCGCGACCAGCGTGTATATACCGCCTTGCCCCCAGGAATGCAGTACCGACGAGGCTGCCAGCAAGGCCACGTACGCCTGAATCGACAGGAAGCCGACGGCGTAACACACGGGGATGGTGCCCAGCGCGCACATGCGCAGGATCGCGTCCCATCCGGCCAGGTGGGCGGGGCTGCGCTGTCGTAGCCAGGGTCCCAGGAAGAGTGCGCCCAGGGCACCGGGCAGGACGTACGCGGCGGCGGCCAGCGCGACCCACACGCTGCGATTCGACGCCGGTGCGAGGTCGATCGCCAGCCAACCGACCGCGACCACGGCCATGCCGTCGCCCAGCGACGAGAAGACGAATCCGGGCAGCAGACGGCGCATCGTCGGGTGGCGCAGCGCCGGCCGGTACGGCAGCGCGCGGACCAAGCGGCTCGGGGTCGGAGCCATGTCGACCTCCGGCATCTCGGGGGTGTCTTGCGAAGTCTCCCCCCACGAGCAGGAGATGGATCGTTCGTTCACGCGCAGCGGAATGTACGGCCCGCCTGGCGGGGATGCTCGGCAGGCTCAGGCTCTGAACCCACGGCCGGGCCTTCCCCTCCAACTCCCGCATGACCCCCAAGTTCGCCAGATCGGCCTGCGGAAATCCTGAACTCGCGGGTTTCGAGCGGCGGTTGCGCGAACGCCGTCTTCACCGCCTGCTGTCGCCCGGGGCGAGCAGGCCGGTGAGCTCGGCGATCGCCTCCGGGGACGGCTTGAGGTAGCGGCGCACATTCTCCGGCTTCTTGTGCCGGGACTTGGCCATCGGCATCAGCAGACTCGCTCCCGCCTCGCCCAGGTGCGTCAGGGCCGAATGGCGGTACTCGTGAAGATCCCAGCCCGTCCCGGGCCCGCGTACCGCGGTGTACGCGTCCGGCACCGCGCGCGCCTGCCCGTACGACAGCCGGGCCAGTCCGGTGTCCGGGCACACGTCGCGCGGGCCGACGACCTTCCCGGGGCCGGGCCGGCGGTGGGTGACGAACACCGGCCCCCGCGCGGCCCTTCAGCAGGCGAGGCAGCAGGCGGGCGGTGCCGGCGTCCTGGTAGACGGTCTCCAGCACGAAGTCCTTGCGGGTCTGCCCCCGGCGGCGGGCCTTGGCCCGGGCACCCTTGGCCTTGACCAGGCAGCGGCGCCCGGCGGGGTCCAGGTCCTCGATGTTCAGGCTCAGGATCTCCTCCGACCGCCCCGCCGTCTCGAAGAGCATCCGATACAACGTCTTCTCCCGCAGGTGCACCTCCCGGCGGGCGATCAACCGGTCGACGGCCATTCGCGAACGGGCCGGGGTCTCGGAGTCCGGCACGCTCAGCCGCTTCGCCCAGGCCGGGACCGCCGGAGCCTCGTGCCCGCGCTCGTGGCACCAGCCCAACCAGGGCGTTATCTGTGCCAAGACTTTCTCTGCCGACGGGGCGATCGACGCTCCAACCCGCCCACCAGCACGGTCACGGGCTTCGCGCACGATCTCGCATGGATGTTCCTCGACCCCCGATGCCACCTCACACTTGTGAGGCTCCGCGGGCGTCGGGGCGCCGGCATCGTCATCGCCATGAAACTCAACCGAACGATCACGGTCCTGGCACTGGCAACCGGTGCCCTCGTCGGCGGAATGACCCCGGCCCTGGCGGCCGGAACGACCGCCGCCGCCCCGCAGGGGGCCTCGACCCTGGCGGCCGCTCCCATCGTCATCAGCGGCCCCGCCGACGGCTACTCGGTCTACTACCGCCTCAATGGCCAGACCACCGACTGCCCGAGCGGACGGCTGTGCCTCAGCGTGTGGGACACCACCAAGAGCCCGGACCAATGGAAGGTGTTCGCCTTCTGGAAGTGCGGCGTCTACAACGTCGCCAACTGGGAGGGCAGCGGCTACTGGGAGAACAACCAGAGCGGCACTGCCAGGGGGACGTTCTACTCCGGCAAGAACGGCACCGGCAACTCCAACACCACCGACAAGCCGTACTCCAACGGCCCCTACGGATGGAGCCCGATCAACAGCGTGCGTCCCTGCTGACGACCATCACACGCGGCGAACCCGCGAGGTCGTCGAGGGTGCATGGCACGGGGGATTGCAGCCCGACGGCCGATCCACCGGCTGTCGCCGGGAGATGAGCGAAGCGCTCGGCCGGGATCCGAAAGATCCCGGCCGAGCGCTTCGCGTTCCCGACCCGCTACGCGCAGGACTCCGTCCACACGTGCGAACGCGGGTTCACACCCGCGTCGAGGTTGCGGCGGGTGCCGGGCGGAACGCAGCCGAGTTGGTTCTTCAGGTGTCTTTCGGCGAAATAGGTGACGTTGGTGAAGATCTCGCCCAACGAGGCGCCCTTCCCGTTGTTGAAGACCGATCGTGGCGACGTGGCGGTCGCCCAACTACAGACGTTCTTCCCCGCGAGCCAATCGGCTTCGTCCCCCACCCAGGCACACATCCGGCCCCCGCCGTCGGGCTCGGTGAAGAAGCAGACACTGCCCGGGATACAGCGGTCGTAGGCGACGGGAGACGCCGGGGCCGACGGCGTGCCCACCGAGGCCGGCGGTGTTCCCACCGGGGCGGACGGGGTGTCCGCGCCCTTGGCCGTCGGGGAGTTCCGGTCGTCCGGGCCCAACAGAAACGCCGTGCCCGCCGCCACCGCGCAGACCGCCGTGACGAGGGCGGCGGAGAGCAGGACGCGTTTGCGGCGCCGTGGCCCGGCCGCCTCGGCGGGAAGTTGCAGCCGCTCGACGCGCCGGAGGAGGGAACGCGCGTCGTGCGAGACCCGCGCGTCGTGGCTGGGGGCCAGGCAGTCCCGGATGATCTCCCGCCATGCGGACGGCAGTTCGGGCGCCAAGCGCAACTCCTGCTCGCCTCGTACATAGTGCGTGAGCGCCGTGCGACGCGCGGCGGCGGTGGGCCCGGGCAGCGGCATGCTCCCGGTGAGCACGAGGTGGGCCAGCACGCCGAACGCCCAGATGTCGGCCGTGGGACGCACCAGTCGACCGCGTTCGGTAATGTCGCTCCACAACAACTCGGGCGGAGTGAAGTCGGGCGTGGCGAAGCCGGGCGCGTAGGCGTGGGTACCCTCCAGCTGCGCGGCCATGTTGAAGTCGGCCAGCCGAATCGTGCCGTCCGCCATCACCAGTACGTTGCCGGGCTTGAGATCGCCGTGCACCCAGCCGGCGCCGTGCAACTGCACCAGCCCTTCGCAGATCTGGGTGAGCAGGGCCGGAGCCGACGGGGGTCGCGGTGACCGGGTGAGGACGTGGTCGAGCGAGGTCTCGGCGTGGTCCAGCACCAGGACCGTGGCGCCGTCGAGGTCGGGGGAGGCCGGGTCGTCGACGGTCAACACCTCGTGCATGCGAATGAGCCGAGGCGCGCGCACCCGACGCAGCACCTCGATCTCACGCTCCGCCAGATCCCGCAGGTGCCGCAGTTGTCGCGGCGTGCGCGTGCCGGTGGGCAGGAACTTGAGCGCGGCCCGACGCGGTTCGCCCGCCGTGCTCCGGGACGCGGTGTAGACACTCCCGAACCCGCCCGAACCCAGCAGGCGTTCCACCCGCCACGAGCCGATCTCGTACCCCTCGGGCACGGCCACGGTGCTCGGTCGCCGCTCCTGCCCGGTCACCGCTCCTCTCCGACGCCGGCGGCCTCGTCGAGGAGGGCCAGGTCCTCTTCCCGAACCAGATCGAACCGCAGCGCGACCGCGACCAGCGACTCCTTGATGCCGTTGCGCCGCGGACCCGTCTCCGCACTCTCGCGCGGTGGCCGCAAACGCAGCTTCACGGCCAGGTAGTTGATGTTCCACTGGACCGTCGCGCGGTTGGCCGCCGACCACCCGGGACGCAGCCGCCGCACGATCTCCTCGGACGTGGGCAGCGCGGTGTGCGCCGGCATGTCGCGCAGTCGCGGCTCACACAGGGCGACCAGGACCGCGAAGTAGCGTTTGCCACGATCCAGGCAAAAAGCCGGAACGGTGGTGGCACCCTGCGGCTCCCACGGCTCCGAGCCCAGGTAGTCGTGGCGCGGCGCCCACACCTCGACGGCGAGCAGTTCGTCCGCCGCGGGTAAGAGAATGCGCGCGAACTCGAAGGGAATGGGCGCGTCCAGCCGACCGGGTGCGAGCTTGACGTGCTCGCCCGCCCCCTCCGGGTTCTCCACCACGTAGGTCTGCCGGCGGTTGAGATTGCTCAACGTCCAGAACGCACCCATGGCCGTGATCTCCCCCGCCAGCCGGGACACCCCTTTGTGGGCGAGCACGAGACTGTGGCTGTGCCCCAGGAACTCGGCCTCTCTGCCGAAGACCAGCCGCTCACCGGGAACCAGACCCACCTGGTCCTGACGTCTCGTACATCCCGGCGGTACCACGATGATGCCGTACATACATCCCCCATGAGTTTTGCCGACCAGCGTACGGATGCACCTCGTCGTCCATGCTGCGATCCGCCGCCCCCACGCAGAACCCCCGAGCGGTGTTGCGCTTCGGGTCGGTAGCGTGCTCGGCGTGCGCGTACATCCCGAAGACGAGGCTCTGGTGGCGGAGTTCCCGCAGTTGGGGGACCTTGCCCGGATCGCGGTGTTGTTGAACCCGACAAGTGGTGTACCCGACGCGGGTGACAGCGGCCTCGGCGGGCCGCTGTCGTGGCCCGCCGACGAACCGTGGCCGCAGTGCGCCGTCGGTCACTGGATCCACCACCGCGATCCGCTCAGCGCGGCGGAGCGCCGGGAGTGGCAGGACATGGACGAGGCCCGCGAGGCCCGCGCGCGCAACGGCACCGGTGAGCACAACGTCGTCACGCACGAGGAGGCGGCCGCACAGAAACGGATCATGAACGGTGCGAGCGGCCTGGACCTGATCACGTGGGAACGGATCTCGACGCGGCCGGACCCGTGCACCGATCCCGTGGCGATGGTGCCCGTGATGCAGTTGCGCGCGGTCGATGTCCCTCGCGCGTTCGAGGGACGCGACGCGGACCTCCTCCAGGTGCTGTGGTGTCCGAACGACCACGACCGCGAGGACGTGGCCGGCGGAAACCCGTACGGCGGACCGCGACTCGAATTGCGGTGGCGGCGCGGCGCCGAGCAAGGGCTCACAACCGCCGCGCCGCCGCAGCCGCGTCGGGCGCGGGACGGGTACATCCCGCAGCCGTGCACGTTGAGCCCCGTCGAGGCATGGGACTTCCCCGAGCACGACGACCTTCCGGACGACCTCCGGGATGCCGTCATGGAGTGGTGCGAGGATCAGGACTGGGACTACCACGACGACTTCGCCTGCCTCGGCGGATGGAAGGTCGGCGGTTGGCCGTCCTGGCATCTCACCGATCTTCAGCCGATCACCTGTTCCGGAACGGATTGCGGACGCCGCATGCGACTGTTCCTGACGGTGAACAGCGGCGGTGATCCGTCACTCAATGTCGGCCGCTTCGGCGAACTGCGGGTGTTCGTCTGCCCCGACGCGTCGGGCCACCCCATCGCCCTGAACATCCAGTAGGCGGTTTCGTCCGTTCAGAGTCGGTAGCAACCGTATGCGTGTGGGGCGGGGGTGCCGGGTGGGATGGGGAACGGGCGGGATCTGGCGGGTGGTGCGCCGTCGCTCGGGAACCAGATGCCGTCGTCCGGGACGAGGAGGGCGAGCGATGCCGTCCAGGTGGGGCGGGCCGGGTCGAAGGGTTGCACGCGGACCTCGCCGGTGTCCGGATCGATGTGCGCGATCGTTCCGGGCGGATGGGTTCGGCGCAGGCTGTCGTTGGTGTGTTTCGTCTTGTCGCCGACGCCCATGTGGCCGGGCCTAGGCGGTGGCGGGATCCGGCGCACGTCGTCCGAGGGCATGACCCACGCGATTCGGCCGCCACGGGGTTGCACGGTGAGCTTCTGGCCGCCGTCCGGGAGGGGTTGCGCCATGAGGATCTGGCCGGGATGACGCACATCGCGGACGGCCTCGTCGGCGGGTTCCACCCAGTCACCCTCGCGGTACATCACGGCCCACCCCGACGGTTCCGAACACGAATGCGGCCACCTCGTCTTCCAACACCCGCAGGTGCCCGCAGTGCGTCCGGAACTCGGTGCCGCCGGGCAGCCGGACGAACGCCTGAAGGTTGATGACGGCGGCGAACGTGCCGATGCGCCCCGACAGTTCGCACCGAACGGCGCGCTTGCTGTTGATCGCCCAGAAGCGGGCGACATGGTCCGTGGTCCAGTCGCGAGGGTCCTCGGGATAGTTATCTGGAGCCATTTCGAAAGTGGGCATGATTCGGCCTCTCGTTGCCGTGGGTGGAGATTCGGCCACTCCCTGACAGCGTCGCCATGGATGACTAGCGTGTGAACCCACGCCCCGTCCGGAATGTGAGCCCGGACGGGAAATGGCACCCGTAAGGGGGAAAGCGGCTCCGTGGGTACGTTCCAGAGTCACGACCTGACGCCGGATCGGTCGGGACGGCACTTCTTCGGCGCGGAAATGCGACGGCGCCGAGAGGCCGCCGGCATGTCATTGGCTCGGCTCGCCGGTATCGTCGGCAGCTCCAAGAGTGTGCTCTCCGATGTCGAGCGCGCCGCGTGCACCATTCCGCCGCCGCTGCCGGCCGAGTTGGACATCGCCCTGGCAACGGGTGGTCTACTCGAACGGCTCTACGGGTTGGTTCACTTCGATGTGCCAGACCAATACCACGAGTTCATGCGTCTCGAAGCGCTGGCACTCGAGTTCCGGGAGTACTCGGTACAGACGATCCCGGGCTTGCTTCAAACTCCGGCATACGCCGAAGCGTTGATCAGGGCATGCAACCCCGAAGCCGAGGGGCACGACATCATGGTCCTGAAGAACGGTCGGCTCGAACGGCAGAAGTACATGCGGGGGCCGAACGCCCTGCACTTCTGGGCCATCATCGACGAAGGCGCCATCCGTCGCCCGCTCGGTGGCCGAGAGTGCATGTGTGAACAACTCGCGGCCCTACTGCCACACGTCGATTCCAGCCGCTGCACGATCCAAGTGCTTCCGTTCTCGGCAGGCGGCCATCCAGCGCTCGGCGGCCCACTCGTGCTGCTGCGGATGTCGGACGACTCGACCGTCGCCTACATCGAGGGTCACGACACAGGCACGCTGATCGTAGATCCTCCGGAAGTTGCCCAGCGCAGGCGCTCGTACGATCGTGTGAGCGCGAACGCACTGTCCCCAGAACAGTCGGCGGCGCTGATCCGTAGGGCAATCAAGGAGCACCGTGATGAGCACCGACGTGAAAGCCGTGACTTGGCGTAGGTCGTCGTTCAGCAACGGGACTGGCGGCAACTGTGTCGAGGTCGCCGGAGACGTCCCGGCCATCGTGCCCGTCCGCGACAGCAAGAACGTGCCCATAGGCCACCTCATATTCGGCGCGGCCTCGTGGGTGGCCCTCACCGCGTCGTTGCGGGACTGACGTCCCGTCAGCCCAGTGCCGTGTCCCCGGCGCGCATGAAACGGGCGCCCCACTCCCGGATGTGCGCGGCGAACTCAGGAGGGCCCAGGATCTCGAACTCGGCGCCCACGTTGCCCAATGCCTGGGTCGGCCAGTCGAGGGAGGTCGACGTCATGGTGAGCCGGCAACTGTCCCCGTCGAGCGGTTCGATCGTGCCCCACCGGCCGACCAGCTGCCGCACGCGCGAGGACGGCGCGTGCACAAGGACCTCGACCGTGTACGGGGCCGGGGCCCCGCTCGCCGCCCGGACGAAGGCCACGGCGTCCTCGGCCGGCAGCGGTCGCGGCCGAAAGCGCGCGCCGGTCGCCGTCGGCTCCGTCAGCCGGTCGAGCCGGAAACTGCGCCAGTCGTGCCGGGCGAGGTCGTAGGCGACCAGGTACCACCGCCCGCCGAGTGCGACGACGCGGTGCGGCTCGACCTCGCGCTCGGTGGGCGCGGATCCCCTGGCCGTATAGCCGAACCGCAGCCGTTCCTCGTCCCGGCACGCCTGGGCGATCGCGGTGAGCACCCCCGCCGCGACGACCGGCCCGGCCGCGGCGGCGGAGACCGTCATCGCGCGCAGCGCGTCCACCCTGGCCCGCAACCGGGGCGGCAGGACCCGTACCACCTTGGTGAGCGCCCGCAGCGACGCCTCCTCCAACCCCGCGATCCCGCTCTGCGCCGCGTCGCCGATGCCCACCGCGAGGGCCACCGCTTCCTCGTCGTCCAGGAGCAGCGGCGGCAGCACTGCGCCGGGCGCGAGTTGGTAGCCGCCGTCCGTGCCCCGGGCGGCGTTGACCGGGTAGCCGAGTTCGCGCAGCCGCTCGACGTCGCGACGCAGCGTGCGCTCGGAGACCCCGAGCCGGTCCGACAGTTCCGGGCCGGACCAGTGCCGATGGGTCTGCAACAACGAAAGCAGTCTGAGGGTCCGTGAGCTGGTGTTCGCCATGCCGACGATCCTGCCTGGACTTCCGGTCGGAAAGTGACCGGAAGCCTCCCTAGGGTCGATCTCGACGGCCACACCCGAGGCAAGGAACAAGACATGATCACCCGTGAAATCCGACTGACCGCCCCGGTCACCGGTACACCCACGCTCGACCATTTCGCCGTCGCCGAGACGGAGGTGGACGGCGAGGTGCTGGTACGCACCGACCGGATCGGTCTCGCCGCGACCTACCTGGAGCTGATGCGGGCCGACTGCACCATCCCGGTGCCGGCTTGGCGGCCGGGGCAGCGGGTGGGGGTGGCCGTCGTCGGCACCGTGGTGCGATCGGACAGCCCCGACCTCCGGGTCGGCGACCTGGTGCAGTCGATGACCGGCTGGAGCGAGTATTCGGCCGGGCCGGCCGACTCGTACCTCAGGCTCGACCGCGAGGCGTTCGCCGACCCCGGCCACCACCTGGGCCAGGGGCCGACCGCCTACTACGGGATGGCCGAGGTGGCGGGCGTGGGCGAAGGCGACGTGGTGTTCGTCTCCGGCGCGGCGGGCGGGGTCGGCTCACTGGCCGGGCAGATCGCCAAGTGCCTCGGCGCGGCACGGGTGATCGGCAGTGCGGGCAGCGCGGCGAAGGTCGACTGGTTGGTGAACGAGTTGGGCTACGACGCGGCCTTCGACTACCACGACGGCTCCACGGCCGAACGGCTCGCGGAACTCGCGCCCGACGGCATCTCGGTCTTCTTCGACGTCGTGGGCGGCGAGCAGTATCGGGGCGCACTCCGGGCGGCCCGGCCGGGCGCACGCTTCGCCCTGTGCGGGTCGCTGTCCAGCCAACTCGGCGACGCGGCGGACCGTTTCCCGCGGCCCGACCGCGCGGCGGCCGAGGCGGCGGGCGTCGAACTGCGGCCATTCTCGTGCCACCACACGCCCGACCAGGTCGCGGCCTGGCGGGCGCACTTCGGCGGTTGGCCGGCCGAGGGCCGCTTCGTCTACCCGCAGACGGTCGTCGAGGCGGGAATCGACGACGTACCCCGGGCGTTCCTCTCCCTGCTGGGCGGCGCCTACCGGGGCAACGTCTCGGTACGACTGTCGTAGGCACCCGTTCCCGCGACCCTCCGCGCCGCCGAACCGGCGCCGTGCGGTGTGGTCCGGTGACGGTGGCCTCGTTCGTGCCGTGGACCGTGTCGTCCGGGGGCGTCACTCGTTGGCCGTCGCAGGGCGGCAGGCGTATCCTCCCGGCGCCTGCCGACTTCACCGATCTTGGAGGCTTTTCGTGCCCACCCTGCCGTGGACCGTGCCCAACGCGCCCGGGGACACCACGTCCGCCCTGGTCATGGCCTCGTGCTTCGAGGTGCGCGGCCTCAAGGACGTTCCACGCTTCTTCACCAAGTCGCTGGCCGCCTGGCGCCAGGTCAGGAAAGCCCCCGGCTGCCTCGGCGCCTCCCTGATCGCCCGTCCCCTCAAGCGCACGTTCCTGACGCTCTCGGCATGGGACGACCGCCAGTCGCTCATGACGTTCAACGACACCGACCCGCACCGCGGCATCGTGATCGCGATGCGCCCGACGATGAAGACGGCGACCTTCGTCTTCTGGAACGTCGAGGTCGGCGACCTCCCCATCGACTGGGCCGACGCGGAGCGCCGCATCGCGGAAAAGGCCGCGACCCGACCTGAGGTCGACTAGCACTCCGGCAGCGGTTCGGGGGTATACGCGATCGACCGACACCCTGGGCCCGGGGTGTCGGTGCGACCAAGCGAAAGTGCCGTTTTCGGCTGAACGGAACACCGGTTCAACGAAGTGACCGGGTCGTACTTCGCGTACGACTACCGACTCACGACTCGCAGTCGGGGGAGACGGTGCCGCCGTCGGGGCCGACGTCGCACTGGTCGATCCCGGTGCCGCCGAAGAGGGCGTCGACGCCGGCTCCACCCCTGAGGATGTCGTTCCCGGCGTGGCCTTCCAGCGTGTCGTTCCCGTCGCCACCGATCAGCAGGTCGTCGCCCGCGGCGCCGCGCAGCTGGTTGTCGGCGGCGTTGCCGGTGAGGGCGTCGTTGTACTGACCGCCTCGCACGTTCTCGACGTCGGAGTGCACGTTGATGTTCGCGTAGCCGTTCTGGCCGTCGTCGGCGACGTCGTCCAGGGTCACCGTCACCGGCCCGGTGGCCAGGGTGAAGGCGATCTCGTCACGACCGGAGCCGCCGAAGACCTCGCGCGGCGCGGTCGTGGTGGGGTCGTACACGACGATCGCGTCGTCGCCGTCGCCGCCTCGGGTGACGGTGTCCACCTTCGCGTAGAGGACGTCGTCCCCCGCGCCGCCGTCGAGCTCACAGCGCGACGCGTTCACGATGTCGTCGTCCGCGCCGCCGTTCACACGGCAGTTCACGCCCGCCGTACCCGTCAACTGAACGATGTCGTCTCCCGCACCGAGGTCGACGACCACCGAGGTGAAGCCGGAGCTCTGGCAGACGGCCGCTCCGGAGGCGTTCTTCGTGCAACCGTTCCCGACCGTCACGCCGCCACCGGGGGTGGAGTCCGACACGGTCCAGCCGGATGCGGTCCCGGTGACCGTGACGAGGTTGTCCACCACTCCCGCCGAGGTCGCGTACAGCACACCGCCGTCGACGTACACCGAGGTGCGCGGCACCGCGGCAGCCGATCCGGATGTGCCGGCTCCGGCGATCCCCGTTCCGGCGATTCCCACTGTCACGAACAGCGCGGTCGATAACCGCGCTAACCGACGTCCATGAGACATCGAAGTTCCTCTCCTTCTCTCATTCTGCGCGCGTATACCCTGCCGGGGGCCGCTCGCAATGACACGAACACCCGCCACGTCCCGCGACCATCGGCGGGCCCGTCCTCCAGGGCCCGCACGGCTTCGGCCGGCCCACGTAGGAAACGGGCCCAGGGGAACATCCCTCGTGGACCCGCGACGGTGTGGGCGTGTACCCACGCGTCACAGGATTCCCTTCCGGAACATCCGCCACAGCGAGGAATTCGGACAAAAAATTCGAATAGTGACGATCTTGGTGTTGGCGGCATCCGCGGCCCCCCAACGTCCCCAGAGCCTCTTCGAACGCCATTTCGAGTGTCGTTCCATCGATTTTCGGTCAACTCGTCCCACCTCCGATCCGGCGGATACATCCCGAGGTCATACGAACAACCCGAACAGGACACCGGAGATCGTCCGTCGAAGTGGCCCGATCTCGGGGGCCCGTGGGCAACTCCCTTTGAAGGAAGGCGAGTTCGCAGAACCGGCAGCGGCTCCCGGTGGCCCGTACGGGTTCGACCGGCTCGGTGCTACCGGGGTCCTCGGTCGGGCAACGGGGTGCGTGGGCGCAGGCGTTCGCCCTGAGGGCCGAACATGATCAGGTATTCGACCGGACCACCGGGGCCGGCGTTCGCGACTCCGTGGGGGGTACGGGTGTCGAACTCGGCGATCTCGCCGGACGTCAGCACGAGGTCCCGGTCGCCGAGGGCCAACCACAGGCGCCCGTACAGGACGCACAACCATTCGTATCCGTCGTGGGAGACCTGCCGGGGCCGCGCGGGCGGGGCGTCGACCGCCGGCAGGACGTGTTTGTGGGCGTGCAGGCCCCCGACGTAGCGGGTCAGCGGCAACACCGCCTTGTCGTCGCCGGCGCGCCGCGACGTCGGGGGGCGCGGTCCGATCGTGCCGGCGGGTGCGGTGCCGGCCAGTTCGTCGAGGGAGACGTCGTACGCCTTGGCAAGCCGCAGCAGCACCTCCAGGGTCGGCCTGCGCCTGCCGTTCTCGATCCGGGACAGCGTGCTCGGCGCGATGCCGGTCGCGCGGCCGACACCGGTGAGCGTGGCGCCGCGCCGCTCGCGCGCGATCCGCAGGCGCGGGCCCATCGCCGCCAGGGTGTCGGCCGTCCCGTCGTCCGTCCCCGACACCGACGGCGCCCCGGAGTCCGCGTCCGAGTCCGATTCCGCCATCCCGCTCCCTCCTCCGTGTCGCCTCCACGTCCCTGTCCTGCCAGTTTGCCAGGATGTCAATGCCGCTCGCCGCGCGTACCCGCCCCGCCGCATGATCGGTGGGTGACCGCGGCCGGCCGTGAACCGAGGAGCCGCCCGTGACCCGAGGAGAAGCGATGCACCACCCCGCACCGTCCGCCGACCCACGCCACCGCACCATCGAGGCCCCCGCCGGGCGCCTGCACCTGGTCGAGCAGGGCACCGGACCGCTGGTCCTGCTCGTCCACGGCTTCCCCGAGTCCTGGTACTCCTGGCGCCGCCAACTCCCGGCCCTCGCCGCGGCGGGATACCGGGCCGTGGCGCTCGACGTGCGCGGCTACGGTCGCTCCTCCAAGCCCGCCGCCGGCGACGCCTACCGGATGCTCGACCTGGTCGCGGACAACGTCGCCCTGGTGCGCGCCCTGGGTGAGGAGCGGGCGGTGATCGTCGGGCACGACTGGGGCGCCAATATCGCGGCCGGCTCCGCACTGCTCCACCCGGAGGTCTTCCGGGCCGTCGCGCTCCTGAGCGTGCCCTACGCGCCGCCCGGCGGCCCCCGCCCCACCGACGTCTTCGCGGGCATGGGCGGCGACCAGGAGTTCTACGTCTCGTACTTCCAGGAGCCCGGCCGGGCCGAAGCGGAGATCGAGCCCGACGTCCGGGGATGGCTCGCGGGCTTCTACGCGGCCCTGTCCGCCGACACCATGCCCGGCGAAGGCGCGCCCGACCCGCACTTCGTGGCCCGCGCGGGCGGCCGGTTGCGCGACCGGTTCCCCGCCGGCGGCCGGCCCGCGTGGCTGACCGAGGACGATCTCGACGTGTACGCCGGGGAGTTCGAGCGCACCGGCCTGACCGGAGCACTCAACCGCTACCGCAACATGGACCGCGACTGGGCCGACCTCGCCGACCACGCCGGCGCCCCGATCGAGCAGCCGTCCCTGTTCCTCGGCGGCGCCCTGGACGCCTCCACGACCTGGATGGCCGACGCCATCGCCGCCTACCCGACCACCCTCCCCGGCCTGGTCTCCTCCCACATCCTGGACGGCTGCGGCCACTGGATCCAGCAGGAGCGCCCCGAGGAGGTCAACCACATCCTGACCACCTGGCTCGCCTCCCTCCGGGACTGAATCACCCACCGCGCCGGCCGGGCCGCGCCCGAGGGCGACCCGAGCCGGCGCGAGGGCGGTCAGGACAGACCCGAGCCCAGCGCGACGAAGGCGCAGATCAGGACGAACAGGATCGCCAGCAACGGCGCGGCGAAGCGCAGGTACTGGTTGTAGCCGACCTTGGCCAGCGACACCCCACCCATGATCACCGCCGTCGTCGGCACCCACAGGTTCATCCACCCCGACGCCGCCTGCCACGCCGTGACCACCAACGCCCTCGGCACATCGGCGAAGTCGGCCAGCGGCGCCAGGATCGGCATCGCCAACGTCGCGTGCCCCGAGGTGGACGGGATCAGGAACGCCAGCGGCAGGTTGACCGCGAAGATCAGCAGGCCGAACACGGCCGAGGTGGAATCCGCGACCGTGCTCTCCATCGAGTGCAGCACGGTGTCCGTGACCAGGGCGTTGTTCATGATCACGGTGACCCCGCGGGCCAGCATGATGATCAGCGCCGGCGAGACGAAGTCGGCCGCGCCCTGGATGATCGTCTCGGACAACTTCTTCTCGCCCATCCGCGCCAACAGCCCGACGATGACCGCCGCCACGATGAACAGTGCCGCCAACTCGGCGAAGGACCAGTCGAGTTCCCACCCGTAGGGGGTGGCGTCGGCATCGCCCGTGAGGACCTGCGCCCACGGGATGATCGAGAAGATCATGAACACGAACGTGATCGTCACCGTGACCAGCACGATCTGGTGCGTCCGGGTCAACGGCTCCGGATCCGCGCCGGTCGCCGCCGCCTGCGCCTGTTCGCGGTCCCCCGGCAGGAAGCCCACGAACGAGCGGGACGGATCGGCCTTGACCCGATGCGCGTAGCGCACCACGTAGAGGATCGTCACCGCCGTCAACACGACCAGCATGACCAACCGGAGCACGATGCCGTCGCCCAGCGAGATCCCCGCCGCCGACGAGGCCACGCCGGTCGCGAACGGATTCACCGTCGAACACAGCACGCCCACGCCCGCGCCCAGGATGATCGTGCCGGTGGCCACCATCCGGTCGTAGCCGAGCGCCAGCATCAACGGCACGATCAGGCCGTAGAACCCGAGCGTCTCCTCGGCGAAACCCTCCACCGAACCGAGGATGGAGAACACGGTCATGATCGCCACGATCAACACCGCGCCACGCGTGCGCAGTCGATGCGCCAGCCGGGCGATGCCCCGATCCAGCGCGCCGGTGGCGAACACCACCGTGATGAACGCCCCGATCGCCAGCACGAACAGGAACACCGCCGCGCTGCCGTACAGATCACCGGAGTTGTCCGGCGCGACCTGTCCGCTCTGCCCGTCCTTGATCCCGTACAGGCCGTTGACCGGCGACAGGAACAGGTCGTTGAGCCGCTGGACGAAGTCCTCGGGCGCCTTGGTCTGGTGGTAGCTGCCGGCGACCGGCTTGCCGTCGTCGCCGCGCCGGTACTCGCCCGCCGGAATCGCGAACGCCAGCGCCCAGACCGCGATCGTCACGATCGCCAATACCGTCAGCGCGCTGGGAAAGCGGAACCCGCGCTTCGGCGGGGGCGTTTCGTCCTCGGCCTCGGTCGGCGGGGCTTGGTCGGTACTCACGCGGTGCTCCTCGCGGCTGCTGGTGATTCGACGCGGCTGCTGCCGGTTCGATGGGCGTCGGGGCCGGCCGGTGGCGACGCGGGCGCCAGGGCATGTCTTCAAACCCCCGCCGAGCTCCACGACGGGGGTTTGAAGACATGCCCTAGCCGCGCCGGAACCGCTCGGCGTACGCCGTGAAGAAGGCCGCCTCCGCGACCACCGCGTCGCGCAGTTCGCTCACCAGGACCCGCTCGTTGGGCCCGTGCAGGTTGCACATGCTGTCCTGCGCCCCGAACAGCAGGATCTCCGCGCCCGGTTGGGCCGCCGCGAGGCTGTTGACCAGTGGGATCGACCCGCCCGCCGCAGCGTGTACGGGATCCTCGCCCCACGCCGTGCGCAGCGCCTCGTGCGCGGCGGCGTAGGCCACCCCGTCGGTGGCCGCCGCGAACCCCGAACCGGGCGCGCCGGCCTGTGTCACCGTCAGTGGTACGCCGAACGGCCGCAGGCCCTCCAGGAATTCGATCAGCAGCCGCTGTGCCTCGGCCGGGTCCTGGGCCGGGTGGCAGCGCATGTTGAGCTTGGCCCGCGCGGAGGGCACCACGGCCGATGCCGCGCGTTCGACCGAGGGCGCGTCCAGGCCGGTCACCGTGACCGCCGGGCCGGACCACAGGCGCGAGCCGAGATCGCCGGTGCCGATCAGCGGCATGCCGTCGCGGATCCCGGCCAGCCGACGGAACTCCTCCTCGCTCCAACCGCCGCCTGCCCACTGCTCGCGGCGCAGGCCGGGCACGGCGACGTCGCCCTTCGCGTCGTGCAGGGCGGCCAGCGCGTGCAGCAGTACCAGGAGGGCGTCCGGTGCGGCGCCGCCGAAGTTGCCGCTGTGCTTGGCCTCTTCGAGCGTGCGCACCTCGACGATCACCTCGACCACGCCGCGCAGCGCCACGGTCAGCGTGCCGGTGCCGGGGCGGATGTTGCCCATGTCGGCGATCACCATCGCGTCGCAGGCGAATTCGTCCGGGTGCGCCTGGGGGTAGTCGTCGAAATCGCTGCCGTACTCCTCCTGGCCCTCGAACACGATCCGGATCCCCACCGGCGGCCGGCCGTCGAACGCCCGCAGCGCGCCGACGTGCACGATCAGGTTCGACTTGTCGTCCGCCACCCCGCGCCCGTGGATCGCCCCGTCGACGTCGGTCGGCTCGAACGGCGTGGTCGTCCACAACGCCTCGTCGCCGGCGGGCTGCACGTCGTAGTGCCCGTAGAGCAGCACCGTCGGCGCGTCCGGATGCGGCGGCGGAATGTGGCCGGTGATCACCGGGGAGGTGTCCGGCAGCCGCAACGCCGCGATGTCCCGCACGCCGGCGTCCCGCAGCAGGTCGACCACCAGGTCGTGGGCCTCGGTCACCGGCTCCGGCGGGTAGCCGGGGAAGGCGATCGACGGAATCCGGGTGAGCCGCCGCAGCTGGGCGCAGAGATCGTCGAGCATCCCGTCGACCCGGGTGGTCAACTCGTCCATCGTGGTACTCCTTGGCCGCCCCGCACGCGGCGCGCGGATCGCGTCGCCCGGCCCATACTCATGCAAAACGGGCACGTGGCCATGGTCCGGCGCGCCTCGGAGGACGCCCTCACCCGGGTGGCCGCACGGCTGCGGCGGCCGATCGAGTGAGGGCGGCTCGGGGGCGGGGCGGGGACGGGGCGCGCGTGGCGCGCGCACGGAATCGGCCCCCTGCCTCGGACGGGAAACGAGGCAGGGGGCCGACGGCACCGCGTCACGGGGGAAACGCGGTGGGATGGGCGGTCGGGTCAGTCCCGTTGCGGACCGATCCGACCACCCACGTACAGGAATCGCCCACCGGTACCGAAGGAGCCGAAGGTGAGCGGACGCCAGATCGGCGACCCGGGCAGGCGTACCGCGAACAGGTCCTCGGCGACCGGCACCAATCGCAGCTCGGTGACCGCGTCCGGCAGGGTGTCCGCCAGCGGCCCGGTCAGCTCGCGGCGGAGCACCAGACCGTCGGGCGTCACCGACACCTCGTCGCGCTGTCCGGCGCGTTCGTAGACCCCGACATAGCGGTCCACGTCCACGGCCGGCGGCTCGGCGGGCGGGGCGAACGGCTCGGCCGGCGCGATGCCCGCCGCCTCGGTGAGGATCTCCGCGAACAGCTCCTCGGAAAGCTCCTCCGCCTGCCCGCCGTTGGTCAACAGCGCCACCGCCAGGCCGAGTTCGGGCAGCACCTGGAGGAAGGCGAGCTGGCCGACGGTGCCGCCGTTGTGGCCGCACAGTTGCTGCCCGTCCACCGACCACAGACGCCAACCCAGGCCCCAGGCGGTTCCGGTCGACGCGGTGTCGGGTACGTCCACCTGCCGCTCGCGCATCGCGGTCGTGTGCTGCGCGGCGAGCAGTCGGCGGCCGTCGGCGGCGAGCCCGTCGGTCAGGTGCAGCCGGGCGAAGGCCAGGAGTTCGGCCGCGGTGGAGGAGATCAAGCCGGCCGGTCCGAGGGAGCGGGGCAGGCCCGACACCGGTGCCACGGTCGGGGTGCCGCCGCCTTCGGAGAGGTGTCCGACCGCGGCGCTCAGCAGCAGCACCTCCTCGGGCAGCGTGACGGTGCGGATCAGCCCGAGCGGGGTGCTCAGCCGCTCGCGCAACACCTCGTCCCAGGTCTTGCCGGTCAGGTGCTCGATCACCCGGCCGGCCAGCACGAAGCCCGCGTTGCAGTACGACCAGCCGGCGCCCGGCGGGAAGACCTGCGCGACATCGACGAGGGTGTCCACGTAGCGGGCCACGCAGTCGTCGCCGCGCCCGGTGTCGGGGAAGTGGTCGCCGTCGATGCCGGAGGAGTGGGTGAGCAGGTGGCGCATGGTGATGCGCTTGGGCAACTCCGGTTCGGAAAGCCGCAGTTCCGGCAGCAGTTCGGCCAACGGCTGGTCCAGGTCGAGCAGTCCGTCCTCGACCAGCTGCAGGACCAGCGTGGTGGTCCAGACCTTGCTGATCGAGCCGATCTGGAAGACCGATTCGGTGGTGACCGGAACACCCGTGTTCAGGTTGAGGACACCGTGGGCCGCCTCGATCAGATCGTCGGGTCCGTGGGCGCCCGGTCCGGTGGCACCGGGTCCGTCGGCGCCGAGACGCAGGACGGCGAGCGCCGCGCCGGGGACCTGGTGGCGCGAAGCCAGCGTGGACAGGCGGCGCTGCCAGTGCGCGGCGTCCAGGCGGGCCGGGCGGGTGCGGCCCGCGGGGCCGGCGTACTGCTCGACCCAGTCGACGATCCGCCGGTTCCAGTCGAGGCGGTGCGAGGGGCGGCCCTGGAGGATGAACAGGTGCGAGCCCTCGGGGTAGAGCACCATCCGGGTCGGCACGCCCTGTTCGCGCAGCGCGCTGAACCACTGCTGGGCCTGGCCGACGGGGCACCGCATGTCGCTGCCGCCGTGCACGATCAGGGTCGGGGTGCGTACGTCGCCGACCCTGGTCAGCGGGTTCATCGCGGCGTAGCGCTCGGGCTCGTCGCGGTAGCTGATGTCGCCGAATTCGGCGCGGGAGAGGAAGGTGCCGGCGTCGGAGGTGCCGGAGATGCTGACCAGGTCGCTGACCACGCCGCCGGCGACCGCCGCGGCGAAGCGCCGGTCGCGGCTGGTCAGGTAGCAGGTCATGTAGCCGCCGTAGCTGTAGCCGGAGACGGCGAGCCGGTCGGGGTCGGCGATGCCTTCGGCGACGAGGGTGTCCAGCGGCTCCAGGAAGTCGGCGGCGTCGGCGAGGCCCCACGCGCCGACGGCGGCGGTGAAGAAGTCCTCGCCGTAACCGTCGCTGGCCCGGGGGTTGGGCAGCAGGATGGTCCAGCCGCGCTCGACCAGCACCTGGTGGTAGAGGTGGATCGAGTCGGCGGTGCCGCCCCACGCGTTGTGCGGGCCGCCGTGGATGTCCATGAGCAGCGGGCCGGGGCCGCTCGCCTGCGGGTCGCGGATCACCCGGGCGTGTACGACGGTGCCGTCGGAGATGGTGAACCGGCGGTCGACGGCGGTGAACAGTTCCACGTCCGGCAGCGCGTCGGCGACGTGTGTGGTGAGTACGCGCTCGGTGCCGTCGGCGGGGTCGACCAGGACGATCTCGCCGTAGGAGGTGGGGGTGGCCAGCACGATGGCGACCGGGCCGGAGGTCCGCGGGACCGAGACGCCGGAGACGCTGCGGTTGGCACCGCCGACCAGCAGGCGCGTGGTGTCGGTGGCGGGGTCGAGGACCAGCAGCTGGGTGTCACCGGCCTCCCGGGCGCAGAACAGCAGTTCGCGACCGTCGGGTGTGAACCGGGGCAGCGCGCCGGGGTATCCGCCGCCGCCGGACATGATGTTGCGGTCCAGCGCGGCGGCGAGTTCGGTGACGGGGCCGCCGGCGAGGGGGATGCGGAGCAGGCGCGCGTGTCCGGTGCCGTTGTGGGTGGCGCCGACGGCCAGCAGCGCCTCGCCGTCGGGGGTCCAGTCGACCGGGCCGATCATGCCGTCGGCGGGGCCGACCTGCTCGGCGGGTACGCCGGGGGCGGACGGGTCGAGCACGTACGCCGCCGACAGGTTGTTCATGTCCGCGTCGGTACCGCGGCCGGCGGAGAAGGCCAGCCGGCGGCCGTCCGGCGACCAGGCCGGCTCACCCGCGTGCCACTCCCCCTCGGTGACCTGGGTGACCTCGCCCGTATCCGGGTCGAGAACGTGGAGGTGGCTGCGCATGGTGCCGAGCAGGCCGGCGCCGTCGGCCTGGTAGTCCAGGGCGTCGACGACCAGCGGCGCGTGGCCCCGGGCGGCGCGGGCGGCGTCGTCCTCGCCGGGGACGGCGTGGGTGTCGACGGCGGCGGCGAACGCGATCCGGGAGCCGTCGGGGCTCCAGATCGGGCGGCCGGCGCCCAGCGGGAGGCGGGTCAGCTGCCGGGGGTCGCCGCCGGTCACGGGCAGGACCCAGATCTGCGGCGGGCCGCCGGCGGCGCGCAGGAACGCGATCCGCGTACCGTCGGGCGACCACGCCGCGCTGCCGTCGCCGGGGCCCTCGGTGAGCCTGGTCGGCGCGGTGCCGTCGGCGGTGGCCACCCACCACAGGCTGCGCACCGGACGGTCCGCCTCGACATCGACGCCGACCAGCGTGTAGACGACGCGAGTCCCGTCGGGTGAGATCGACGGCTGCTCCGGTAGCACAATCGCGGTCAGGTCGTCCAGACGCAGACGTCGTGTCATGGCTTCCTCCATCCTGGGTCGGCCTCGGCCCGGTCCGCCATACCCGGCGGCGGCGAATGCCACGACGCTAGAACGACGGCCCTCCACGAACTTCGTGGCAACGAACCAAGCCCAAGCCCCCTTTCAGTGCGCCCCCACCAGGCGGGCGACATCCCGAGGGGGTAGGCCAACCCGGGGGCGGCGGGGTGGTGGGGGTGACGAGACGGTGGGGCGGCGGGGCGGATGGGCGGCGGGGCAACGGGGCGACGGGGCGACGGGACGGCGAGGCAGCAGGGGCGACGGGGCGACGGGGCGGCGAGGCAGCAGGGACGGCGGGGCGGCGGGACGGCGAGGCAGCAGGGACGGCGGGGCGGCGGAGCGACGGGGCGGGCGGGCGGATGGGACGGCGAGGCAGCAGGGACGGCGGGGCGGCGGGGCGG
>NZ_BIFH01000069.1:23018-27353 GCF_003967355.1 Embleya hyalina
CGAGGCCGCAGGGACGGCGGGGCGACGGGACGGCGGGGCGACGGGGCGGCGGGACGGACGGGCGGATGGGACGGCGAGGCAGCAGGGACGGCGGGGCCAGGAACCGGCCGAGGCGGAGGCAGCGAACGGCAGGCGGCGACCGGCGAGATCCATTCAGCGGGCGGCAGGCAGCGAGCGACGGGCAGCGGACGGCGAGTTGCGGGCGACGAGCGGCACGCGACAGACAGCGGGCGACGGGCAACAGGCGGCAGGCAGCGAGCGACGGGTGGTAGGCGACGGGCAGTGGGCTGCGAGCGGCGGGTGACGAGTGGCAAGCAACGGGCAGCGGACGGCGAGTTGCGGGCGACGAGCGGCACACGACAGACAGCGGGCGACGGGCTGCGAGCGGCAATCGGCGAGCGACGGGGAGTGGGCGACGGGCGACGGGCGACGGGCAGCGGGCGACGGGCAGCGGGCGACGGGCTGCGGGCAGCGGGCTGCGGGCGACGGGGAGTGGGCTGCGGGCTGAGCGACGGGGAGTGGGCTGCGGGCTGCGGGCGACGGGCAGTGGGCTGCGGGCTGCGGGCTGCGGGCTGCGGGCAGTGGGCGGGTTGCCAATCGTGTGGGGCGGGGCGGGGGCACGGGAGAGTGCCTTCGGTTCTACCGGGCGACCTGTGAGCCGGCGTGGTGTCGCCTGTCTGTCGCCTATTGCTCCGAGCCACGGCTGCCGCTCGTGGGGTGCCGACTGCCATGTGCGCCCAACGCCTATCGGCTGCCGGCCGCTGCCTTCCGGCTGCCGGCCGCCGACGATCACCGGCCACCTTCTGCCGGATGCCAGGTGCCGGGTACCGGCCATCCGTCCACGCCTACGGCCAACGGCCATCACGCGCCGCTCGCTCGCGCCGCCGGCCGCCGTCTACCGGCCGCCGCTCGTCGCTGCCGGCTGCCCGCGTCCACCGCCTGTTGGGCGTCGCTGCTCGGTAGTGGCCAAGCGGCCGTGGCGGCCGCTCACCAACGCCCACGATCGTCGCTGCCGGCCGCTACAGCGGTGTCGGATCCTCGTCCTCCAAGGGCAGTTCGTCCCTGAGCAGGCTGTAGAAGACCACGTCCCGCCACCGGCCCGCTCGGAAGAGATAGGCGCGGGCCACGCCCTCCGGTGTGAAGCCGACCTTTTCCAGCGCGCGTTGTTCGGCAACGTTGTCGACCTCAGTCGCCGCCTCCACCCGCGCCGCCTGGGTGTGCGCGAACAGGTAGCGGACCAGCAGGAGTTGGGCTCGGGTTCCGAAGCCCTGGCCGCGCACCTCGGCGAACAGGTTTATCCCGACGTTCCAACAGTAGGAGGTGCGTGAGGTGACGATCTTGCGCCAGGCCACGAAACCCAGGACATCCGCCCCGCGAACCACCAGCAACTGCCCTCCGGTGTCCCCGAGAAAGCCGCTCTCGGTCCACTCGCGCCGCCACCGCCCGGGATCCGCCCACCCCTGCCAACCGAACGGACCGACCGCCTCGGGATCCGTGGAGAAACGTTCGAGAAGGGGGAGGTCGCCCTCGACCACCGGCCGCAGCGACACCTGTTCGTCACTCATGGTCCCGAACTCCGTTCGATCGTCGCGCTTCCGTCGACACCGCCGGGGCGCGGAGCCGACCCGCCGGGTACACGATCGGCACGATCACCACGGCAGCCGAGAATACCGCCGCAACGGCCGCCTGCCGATGCCCGTGGACATCCGTCGTCGCCGGTCGTCGCCGGTCGCCGCCCGTCGTCGCCCGAACGCGACGCCCTCGGGCAACGCAGGGGGCGAATACCTATTCGGACACTGCCGATTCGAGGGAGTCCTTCAGATACTCATTGCGCGCCTCGATCAACCGCATCATGTATCGATGCAGCCCGATCCACCCGACGACGGTGCCGATCGGGCCGAACGGAGCGGCGTAGTCGACGACATCGCGCATCACCGTGGCGCCGGCCCCGTCCGAGGTGAAGCGGTGCTCGTGGCGCCAGTACGCGAACGGCCCGCCGACCTGCTCGTCGACGAACCGACTCGGCTCCTCGTACGCCGTGATCCGCGAGGTCATCCGCCACACCACACCGAAATGCCGCGCCCGCCAGGTGACACTCTCGCCGAGCCCGATCCGGCCGGCGGTCACCCCTCCGATCGCCCGCTCCCCCGACGAAGCCATGGACGCGGTATGCGCGTCGATGTCCAGGGACGCCTCGAAAGCCCGTGCGGGCGTGACGCGGATGTGCGTGGTCGTCTCGAAATGCGGCACGAATCGAGCGTACGCGCTTGCCGAGAACGGCCGGTGGCGGGTGTGGGGCGGCCCGCCGGCTCCGGGAACACCCGCGAGGGCAGCGGCATTTCCGACGCCCGGCCCCGGTTCGACCCGGGCCGTGCCTGCCGGATGTCCCGAAGCTTCGTGCGGCCTGCTTCCACGCGCTCGTCGTTCATGTGACGTCGGCCGGCGTTTCCCTCTTGGTCGCCCCATGTGGCCGGCGGTTGGGCTTGGGTGGTCCCGGACGAGCCATCCCCGCCGCGTGCGGCGCGGCCCGGACCCGCCTGCACCCGCTCTGCCGTTCGACACATCCGACGTGACGAATCCAAGGAGTATGGCCATGGCGCTCCCCCAGTGCCCCCGGTGCGGCTTGTCGAACGAAGTCGTGCCGGATCGGGGCCGGCAACCGGACCGACCCGGGCCCTCGCCCGAGATCCCCCCGTGGTTCGGCTACGTGCTCCTGCCCGCGGCCACACTCGTCCTGTCGGTGTTCGTCGGCCTCTACGTCGGACTGCCGTTCGGGGTGGTCGCGTTCGGAACCTGGACCTGGGTGCGGTCGGATTCCAACCGCGGCAACGGTCGCGTACGGCCACCCGGCAACGAGTTCCTGTGCAACCGCTGCGTGCACAGGTTCATCACGCCCGAACGTATCTAGGCCGCACGCGGGCAGCGCAACCGCTCGACCACCAGGCGTCGTTCGGCAGCCGACGGCCGCTGCCGGACAGGCGGGCAAGGCGACACTGTTCGAGAACGCCTCGCGCAGACAGGTATCCGCACGCCCGAGCCGACGAGTCCTAGCCGTTCCGGGCGTCGCCGTCGTTCGAGCGATTGGCGCGGCGACGACGCATGCGTTCGCGGAGGGAGTCCGTCGAGGGGTCGAGCAGCGGTCGCTCGGCCGAGCCGTCCGGGGCCGGCTCACTCCACTGTCGGGCCTGCCGTACCAGCGCGGCCAGTTCGTCGGAGCCGTTCTCCCGCGATGCGTCGTGGTGCGTCATGGTGGACCCGATGCCCGCACCCATGCCGGCCACGGCTGAGAATTGGTCACGAATATGCGGCATATCGATAACAACGGTGGTGAAGGGGGCGCACCATGAAGCCATTTTCAGCCGGCCTCGCCCCCACCGCGTCACCCGCCCGGCCCACAGCGCTCTCAGCCGACTCTCAGCCGTGATGCGGCATCGTTTCGGGGACAGAGCCCCGGTATGTCGTCCCCGCCGTGACCCCGGCCGGCCGACACCGGATCGCGCGTTATCGAAAAAGGGAGCGCCCATGCCTTCGTCGGCCGTGTCCGACCTGGCCGTGAACGTGCTGGACGCGAGTTCGTTGTTGTCCGCCTTCGGGGCGCTCGGCATCGCCGTGGTGTTGTTCGCGGAGACCGGTCTGCTGGTCGGCTTCTTCCTGCCCGGCGACTCGTTGTTGTTCACCGCCGGACTGTTGTGCGTGCCGGGCTCCTCGGACCGGGTGCACCTGACCCTGTGGCAGGTGTTGCCCGCCGCCGTGGCCGGCGCCCTGCTCGGCGCCCAGTTCGGCTACGTCCTCGGCCGGCGCGGCGGACGCGCGCTGCTGGGCCGGTACAAGAATCGCGGCCTGCACGAAGGCGTGGCACGAGCCGAGGAGTTGCTGGTCAGGTACGGACACGCCAAGGCGGTGGTCCTGGCCCGCTTCGTCCCGGTCGTACGCACCGTGCTCAACCCGCTGGCCGGCGTTGTGGAGATGCCCGTACGCACCTTCACCCTGTGGCAGATCGTGGGCGGCACGATCTGGGCGGTCGGCCTGGTCCTGGCAGGCTACGGACTCGGCTCGTCGGTACCGAACGTGGACACCTACCTGCTGCCGATCGTGGCGGTGGTGGTACTGATCTCGCTTCTGCCGATCGCAGTGGAGGTAATCCGACAACGCAAACACCACCGCCCCGGGTCGGACTCGAACCCCGACCCCCACGACCGAAACGAACCCTGACCGAACGCACCTTCACCAGACACTTCGAGCGTTCCCGAGTGGGTGGGTCTATTTCGGCGTGCGTCGCGCCTTGGGTCGCGGGTGGCTGGTGCGGGGATGGTCGGAGTCGGTGGTGGGCCGCCG
>NZ_BIFH01000070.1 GCF_003967355.1 Embleya hyalina
CACCGGACTCTGAACGACCATGGACGCGACCGTAGTTACCGACCGCAGTCAGTGCCCACGGAATGGCGAAAGTGCCCAATCGCTGCCCATCTCAAATGGGCAGTGTCCATCAGAACGCGGAACCTACAATCCCCGGGGAGCGACGGGTTCAGCTCTGTTGCAGTTACTGAAGTTTTCGTCGTGATGTCGTGGACGGTTGAAGATCCCTGCGTTATGCCGTGGATATGCGGTATGCGCAGGGTGGTGGTTTGACTCCCAAGGAACGCGCGGCTCGGGAGCGGTTGCGGTGGACGCCGCCGAGCGGTTCGAGCACGGGGAGTCCAACGCGGTGATCGCGTCCGAGTTACGGGTGGCGCGTCGGTCGGTGGAGCGATGGCGTCGGGCTTGGCGTGAGGCGGGTGTGGAGGGTTTGCGGTCCGCCGGCCCCGCGTCGCTCCCCAAACTGGATCCGTCGCAAGTGGCAGCACTGGAAAGGGAGTTGGACATGGGCCCGAGGGCCCATGGTTGGGAGGATCAGCGCTGGACACTGGTGCGGGTCAAGGCCGTGATCCGACGCCGCTTCGGTGTGACCTACTCGATCCACGGGGTGTGGGACCTGCTGCGTCGCGCCGGCTGGTCGTGTCGGCAACCGGCCCGGCGGGCGGTGGAGCGGGACGAGGACGCGGTGCGGGGTTGGGTGCGGGAGACGTGGCCGTCGGGGCAAGCACCGCGGCGGCGCTCGACGCGTGGATCGTCTTCGAGGACGAGGCCGGGATGTCGATGACGCCGCCGCGAGCGCGCACTTGGGGTCGACGAGGGATCACACCGGTGGTCCGGGTGCGCGGTGGCTCCCGCGGCCGGGTCTCGATCGCCGCCCTGGCCTGCTACAAACCGGGTGAACGCTCCCGTCTGATCCACCGACACCGCCTCCACACCCGCCGCAAGGGGGAACGGAGAAGCTTCGCCTGGACGGACTACCGCGACCTGGCGGTGCGGGCGCATCTGCAGTTGAGGGGACCGATCGTCTTGATCTGGGACAACCTCAACACCCACCGCGCCGCGGATCTGCGGAAGTACGCCGCCGACCACGACTGGCTGACGGTCGTCCAACTTCCGAACTACGCGCCGGATCTGAATCCGGTGGAGGGGATCTGGTCGTTGGTTCGTCACGGCTTCACCGGGAACGTCGCGTTCACCGACGCCGACCACCTGGTCCGCACGATCGGACACGCCCTCCGCCACATCCAACGACGCCCCCATCTCATCGAGGGATGTCTCGCCGAAACCGGACTTGTCATCCGACCCAGGAAGTGAAACCCAACCAAGCGACATCACAACGAAAACCTCAGTAACCCGCCACCAACATCCAACCGGCCCGACGCAACACCGCACAACGCCCACCGACAAGCCCGCGCCCGAACAAACAATCCAACCCGAAAGTCGTAAGGAAAATCGGACAGGAAAAACGGGTCCCATCGCTTCCGAACACGAAGACAGATCGTCAGAAGGGGCTGGGTGTGGCCCGAACGACGGTGACACGCAGAACCGACTTGGAGACCTCGTACCGGATGACCACGTCGGCAACGGTGGCATCCCGACAATCCTCGTAGCCCGCACGGGCGGGCCCGGACCCGTGCCCGTACGGATCACGCGCGAGCACGCCCATGCCACGCTCGAACGCACGCAACGGATCCGGCCCCAACCGCCTGAGCTCGACCTCCGCGGCCGGCGCATACGCCACCGCGTAACTCACGGCACGAAGGGGGTGCCGTCGAGATTGCGCAACCCGGAGAAGTCACCCGCACGCACCCGATCCAAAACCGCACGATCCTGCGCGCGCTCCTCCGGCGTCAACGCCCACTCCAACACGATCTTCGCGTACAACTGATCGAACGGCGTGTTCGCCAACTGCTCCTCGAACTCCACACGCTCCTCCGGCCCCAACCGCTCACGAATCTCCGCGATCGTCCCCGGCCTGCCCTCCACCGCCACCACGCCTCCCGAGTCCGTCGGTCCCCCCAGTCTGCCCGCTCCACACCCCCCACGTCCGGCCCTCCACTCGAATCCGAGAGTCCGACCCACCGGCCCGAGCAGCGCGCCCACGTCGAGGGCAAGTCAGGCACGGCACGCCGCACATCGCGTCCGTCACGAACCCGGTCTCGTTGGGAAGAGCTCGGAAAGCACGGGGGTGGGTGAATCCAGCCCCGTCGTGGTCGACCCGGCTCAGCCGGGGGCACCGAGGCCATCGCGCGGCCGAGTCCGGCGGGGCGAGCACTGCGTGCAAGGTTTCGGGTAGGGAGTCGTCGACGAACTCAGCCGAAGACGGCTTGGCGGGCCTGTTCGGCCTGGGCGAGCAGCAGGGGAGATCACCCAGTCGGTATCGGCGACCACCGCGTACTCCCCGGTCCCGGGCGATCCCGCGGGAACGGCGACCGTGAGCGGCGCGTCGTCGGGCAGGCCCGCCAGAGCCTCGCGGAGCCGGCCCACCATCCACACGTCCGCGACGTGATCGACACGCTCGTACGCGGTGTCGCTGGTTCCTGAAAACTGACCCCCAGGAGGCCCTTGGGTTCTAACGCTTGTCGCAACACTCTCTGATCATGATGGGTGTGTCGATGGCGAGGCGGGGCAAGAAGCGCAGGCTGGACCTTGAGGCCGAGTACTGGCGTCTGCTGGTCGAGTACGGGCACGGTGGAGGCGTGCAGACAACTGGGGATCGGCCGGAAGACCGGCTACCGCTGGAGGGCGGAGAGCGGTGGCATCGTGCCGGTTCACCTTCCGGAGGTATCCCGCTCGGACCGCTACCTCTCGCTGCCGGAACGCAAGCGGATCGCCACCCTGCGCGAACGCGGCCTGGGGATCCGGGAGACAGCCGGACGGATCGGCCGGGCGCCGTCGACGGTCAGCCGGGAACTGCGCCGCAACAGCCGTTCGCACGACAACGGCGTCTACGACGCCGACTTGGCCCATCAGCGTTCCGGGGAGCGCTTCCGGCGCCTGCGGCGAGTCAAACTTGCGGCCGATCTCGTGCTGAAGGCCGAGGTCCAGGCCAGACTCGACCAGGACTGGAGCCCCGAACAGATCGCCGCCCACCTCCGTTGCCTCTGGCCCGACCGGCCCGACCGGCCTGAGCGGCATCTGTGCCACGAGACCATCTACCGCTCCCTCTACCAAGGCGTCAGAGGCGGCCTGAGCAGGACGTTGACCAAGAGGCTCCGCACCGGCCGGCCCCTGCGCAAACGACGTAGACGCTCGGATCAACGGGCCGCCCGCTTCATCCTCCCGCCCGTCCTGATCGATCACCGGCCGCCTGTCGTCCGGTTGCGGACGCGCCTGGGCGACTGGGAGGGCG
This sequence comes from Embleya hyalina, assembly GCF_003967355.1. Lineage (GTDB taxonomy): Bacteria > Actinomycetota > Actinomycetes > Streptomycetales > Streptomycetaceae > Embleya > Embleya hyalina. Next base: position 3,332 of record NZ_BIFH01000070.1, read on the forward strand.
ACCTCATCGTCGGACCCCTCAGCCGATCCGCGGTGGCCGCCCTCGTCGACCGCCGGCGCAGGCGGGCGAAGCTCTCGGAGGAGCGGATCGCGGAGTTGGACGCGTTGGGGATGCGCTGGACGTGAGCCGGGTGTGGGATTTGTGTCGGGTCGGGGGTGGTTTCCGAGCCTCGCGCCTACTTTGCGTGTTCGTTCGAGTACTTTCCACTCTCCGGTGGAACCGTGTGATTGGTCGGTGGTCCCGCCGGCCGACCACGCATCGAGGAGTCCCCGTGTCCCCCGTTTCCCGTCTGCTCGTCCGCGCCGGCACCGCCGTCGTCGTAGCGACCCTCGCCCTCGCGGGCAATGCGTCCGCCGCGCCGCACCACGCCCCGCCCACCGCGTCCGCCGCGCACGCCCCGGGACACCCCGCCGGGGTCCAGTGCAACGTCAACGACGACAACGTCACCTACCGCAACGGACCCGGCACGGAGTACAAGGCCCTGGGCACGGTGAACCGGGGCCAGGAATTCGACGTCGGCGGCCAGAGCGGCGAGTGGTACCAGGGCGACCTCCCCGGCATCGCGAACGGCGTCTGGATCCACGTCGGCGACGTCGACTGCTGACCCCCACCCGACCACCCCGAACGGAACGGGCCCGGCCGGCGCGACCCCACCATCACGGGACGGTGGCCTCCGTACGTCCCCGTGGCGGAGTACCGGGCCCGGGTGCGGGACACCCGCAGGCGCCACGCGCCGGCACCGTGGCACCGCACGTCCGCAACAGGGTCACCACGACCAACCGCGAGACATCGAGGTCCGCACCGCGAACATCCCCCACGTCGAGGAGCACCTCGACGAAGCCGGCGGCGCGTTCCTTCCCGGCCCGGTCCGGCGCGACCGGGACTCGCGCCTCGTCCGGGGGATCCACACCGTCGTGGGCGGCGGGTGGGCCGAAGCGTCACCGGGCATGCGGGGCCGGTTCCGCCCCGCCGTCAGGTGGGGTCGCCCTGGCCGCGTTGGTACACGCAGGGCAGTTGCGCGTGGCGGAAGAACGCGGCGAACGCTTCTGCGGAGTCGATGCTCGGGTTTTCCGGCAGGTGGGGGGCGAGTTCGCGGGCGAGGCCGCCGGAGAGGAGGGACCGGCCGATGTGCAGCAGGAGTCGGTCCAGGTCTCCCCGGTAGTGGACGACGCGCAGGAGCCGGTCGTCCCGGGCGAAGACCGCGGTGCCGAGGCTGCGGGCGACTTCGGCGCCGTCCGCGTCGCGGACCACGGCGGCACCGCGGCGGTGGGAGGCGAGAATCCGGCCGAGCTCTTCGGCGTGGCCGGGCAAAACGGGATAGCTGACGGCGGCGTACGGCACGGTGCGGCTCCTTGGAGTACTCCCCGGACCCCAGTCGAACCTCCCCGGGCATGCGCGCGATCCGAGGACGCCGCACGGATGTCGAGCCGGGCCGGGCCGCGGACCGCGGCCCCCCGAAGGAACCAGCAGCGGTTGCCGTGACCGAGCGCCCGCCTGGCGTGGAGACGTCGTTCGCCCGCGTCCCGACGCCGACAGGAGACCATCGATGCGCCACGACGTGGAGTTCGCCGGTGCCCACGCCGTTCCGTTGCGCGGGTGGCTGTACCTCCCGGAGCGCGCACGGCGACCGGTTCCCGGGGTGGTGATGACGCACGGCTTCTCCTGCACCCGCGGTATGGGGCTGGAGGGCTTCGCCCGCGCGTTCGCCGCCGCGGGTCTGGGCGTGCTCCTGTACGACCACCGCAACTTCGGCGACAGCGGCGGGGAGCCACGCGGGCGCATCAACCTGTTCGCCCAGGCACGCGACTACCGGTACGCGCTCGACCGGCTTGCCGACCACGCACGGATCGACGCGGGCAGACTGGCCGTGTGGGGCAGCAGCCTGAGCGCCGCCGCCGCGCTGACGGTCGCGGCCGTGGACGACCGTGTCAAGGCGGTCGTGGCCAATGTGCCCTTCGCCGCCCACCGGGATGTCGACTACGCCGACCACGCCCTCGCCGGCGCCCGCTTCGCCGAGATGCGACGGGCGCTCGATCGCGATACCCAGGGCAGGCCGCGACCCGACACCGCGGCCGACATCGACGCCCCGCTCGCGGGTCCTCGCCCGGTGGTCGCCCTCGACGGGCCGGACGACGAGGCGTTCATGCCCGCGGCCGAGGCCACCGCCTGGTTCAAGCAGTACGCCGACCGGCCGGAGACCGGCTGGACCAACCGATACACCTGGTGCCCCGCCGGCATGGACCGCCTCTTCGACCCCGGAGCGGCACTACCGCACCTGGGAGACACTCCCGTCCTGATGACCGTCGCCCTCGACGACCGGATCATCGCCAAGGACGTCACCCTGGCCGCCTACCAACGCCTCCGCGGACCCAAGCCCCTGGAACTCCTCGACGGCGACCACTTCTCCACCTACGACAACGCACCGGCGTTCACCCGAACCTGCACCGCCATGTGCGACTTCCTCACCGAAACCCTCCGATGACCCCCACGACCCGAAGAACGGGAACACCGACACAAGGATCGTGTCGAGGCGTGTCGTAGCAGGGGGTTTCGGCCGAGGCCGTCGGGGCCGTGGCGCCGGCCACCGGGAAGGCCGCGTCGAGGGTTGGTCGCGAGGAACACGCCGACGCGTCACACCGAGGGGCACCGCCCTCGCCGGGGGACGGCAACGCCCGACGCTCCCCCACGACACCCGCGTACACGCACCGCGCGCCCCGAACACACACCTCGGCCACACGCATCGCACACCACCGGCACCCGACCGACCCACGACCCACCCACGTTCGAGAGGGCTCCGAACACCGCCTACTCGAACGAAGGCAGCCGAGGCGCCGGCCCCCCGGGGCCGCCGTCGTCCTCGACGATCTCCGACGCCGACCTGCCACCACCCACGAGTTGCCGGGCCATCCTCTCCTGCGCCTGCCGCGGCTGCGCCCGGAACCACGCCCGCTGCTCCTCCGACAACCACTCGACGAACTCGTCGACGATCCCCTGGGAAGTACCCATCGCCTGCTCCATTCCGTGGCGCACGATCCCCGGCACGGCGATCCGCCGCGCGTAGGAGACGCATACACACCGGGACCCGCGAAAACACCCCCGACGACCGCCAAACACCCCAACGGACGCCACCCACACCAACCCGCCCCCGGCCCCGCCGGACACGGCCGGGCGACCCACCGCCCGGGCCGAGTCCCATCGAGCAAGTGACCGGGCCCGGCCGGACGGTACGGGCCCGGCCGCCGTCCACCGACCCGGATCGGGCACCCCGCCGCCCCGACCCCGTGGGACCTGCTCGACCAGGCGCAGCACGAGCAGCCGCTCGCCCCCGGGCTCACCCCGCCAACGACGGCCGACACCGCGGCAGCCGAGCCCGAGACGGCGGCGGCGCCGAAGGGGCCACGGCCGAAACGCACACGCGAGCAGACGTGGGCGATCGCGGTGGGCGCGGCGACGACCTACCGGAACCGGGTCGGGCACGCAGGCGAGCGAAGCTGTCGGCCGAGCGGATCGCCGGGCTGGACGCGTCGGGGATGCGCCGGCCCTGAGCCGGGCCGGGGCGGCCGGGGTGAGGTTCGTGCGGGGTTCGAGGCCTCGATCGGTGACCGGTCGACGCCTCGGGCGTGTCCGGGCTCGACCGCGCGGCGCCGGGCCGGCCGGTGTCGAGGTCCCGGAACACCGCGCCGCGCTACCGCGGCACACGGCCCGACCTTCTGCCCGGACACAAGAGAATCCATGGGGATTCCCGCGATACGTCCGGCAATCCAGCCGAACCCCGGAACCACGGGTCACCACGTCACAGGTCCGCGAACGAAACCGGACACCGCGCGATCCGGGCAGGTCAAACGACACCATGGGAAAACACGGACCTGTCCAGCCGAACCCCGGGACCACAACCCAGGCCCACGAGGGCAACACGTTGCTGCTGCTCTTCTCCGTCTGTACGCACACGATGCCGTCCCCGGTCCCAGTCCGGCGGGCATCGTGGAGGTGACCTCGGTGCCACTGGCGTGGGCCGTGGCGGGGCTCGACAGGTCCTTGCCGTCGACTCTGAACCACGCGCTGTCCACCAGGCCCAGGCCGCTTCCCGCGATGACCACGGACACGCCCGCGGCGGCCGGTCCGGACGCCACGCTGGACGTCGGCGACTTCGCGACTCGGGAGGGTGGTTCGCGTGGGGTGGTCCTCGCGGCAGGCGTTCGAGCCGGACGTCATCTTCGAGGCGGTCATCGCGGACGGGGTGATCCGGCCCGCGTACACCGACGACGACGGCGTGCTGTGGATCGAGGACGAGGACCTGTGGGTCGTCGTGGACGGCGCGATCGTGGACGGGGTGATCCACGACGCGCACGTGGACGACGACGGCCGGATCTGGATCGACATGGACGACGACTGACCACGAACCGGCCGTGACGACATTCCGTGAACACACGGCCCGGGGTGGAATGGGATGTAGTCGATATCCCATACCAGTCTGCGCCATTTCAGGTGGCATACAGGCGCCCTGACCTGCGGAGATCCCGACCGAGAGGGGCCGATCAAAATCGGACCCCCCGACTGCGCCCCCGATTGCGGGCGCGGCCTCGGGTCCGTGCGCGCCGTGGCCGGCGCAAGCGGACGGACGGGGAATGGGCGCCCGGGGGCCGGGCGCGTCGTTGGTGTCGGTGTCCTTTGGGTGCGCCGTCCGGATGGTGTGTATACGCCCGTCGGGTGAGGCGCCGTCGCGGCGTCCGCCCGCACGTCTTCCCGCTCCCAGGATGAGGGGTGTCCCGTCCGTCCCCCGTCCCTTCCGGGAGGATCCGTGTCCGTCCTTCGTCGTCTGTCGCCCGCGGTGTTCGCCGCGGTGTTCGCCGCCGGCCTGCTGACCGCCGTCCCCACCCCCGCCGGCGCGGCCACCGCCCCCGTCGTCGTCAAGTCCGCGCCGTCGGAACCCGGCAGGCCCGCGTACGCGGTGTGCCCGTCGGGGACGGTGGTCACCGGCGGCGGCTACTTCATGGACCCTGCCGTCAACGCCGACAGGGTCGTCGACTTCGTCATCGGCGACGCCCCCGCCTCCCCCACCTCCTGGGCCGCCCACGCGCTCCGGGGCAGGATCATCGCCTATGCGATGTGCGCCCCCGGCAACACCCACATCGCCCACTCCCCGACATGGTCCGCCCCGGGCCAACCCACGACCGCGGTCTGCCCCGACGGCACCCGCCTGACCGCCGGCGGCTACGCCGCCGAACCCAGGACCAACACCGCCGGCGAGAACGTCGACGCACTCGTCGCCAACTCACCCGCCGACCAACCCGCCAACGCCTGGGGCGCCGGCCTGAAATACGGCCGCGCCGTCGCCTACGCCGTCTGCAACCGGTAGACCCGGACACCGGCCGGGTTGTGAATGATCGGCGTCGTGGCAGTGGTTGGGCGGCAGCGAGGCGAGGCATCGGTGTGCCTGCTCGACGGGGATGCGGGTGTGTCGGCGGCTGACACGGGCTGACCGAACCACTGCCGCGGGGCGGAGAGTGGTGTTGTCGTCCCCGGGGCTGCCCATTCACAGCGGAGGGCGCCGGTCACCGTGATGGCGAGGTGGCCGTCGAGGACGACGGGGCCGGCGCCCGGGTCGATGCCGTGCTGTCGGGCGGCCTGGAACACCCGTACGGCGGCCAGGCCCCGGGGCGGGTGTCGTGCCCGGACGGGCACCGCGCGGTCACGGTGGGCCCGTCCAGCGGCGGCGGTGCCGGTGCCGGACGGGCCTCGGCCGAAGCGCACGCGGGAGCAGGCGTGGGCGAACGCGTGGGCGCGGCGACGGCGTACCGGACCCGGGTCGGGCACTTGGTGGCATCCCCGTCCCCGATCCCGACGGACAACCGGTACCGACCCCCACGCACGCCGGGGAAGGAGGCACACGGTGACGACGGAACGACCCCACATCGCCGACCCGTTCCCGCCGCAGGTCGACCCCTCGGGACAGTTAGCGGCCGAGCGTCAGCCGCGCGGAGCGAGAGCGGCGTCCGCAGGGGCGGGCGACGAGCTGTGGACGCAGTACTCCTGCTTGCCCCGGATACCGTCGCAGTACTGCCAGAACTTCTGGTGCCAGTCGGGGCCCAGCAGCCGGCACCAGTCGTTGAAGCTGTGGACGTGGCACTCCAGCCACTGCCCGCCGTCCCCTTCCCGGCCGGTCGCGGCGGCCACGGCCAGGTGCGGAGCGGGCCGTGGCTCGGCCCGGGCCGGGCCGGCCAACAGGCCCACCGCGAAGATCGCGGTGAGAAGGGTCGCGGTCGCCCGTCGTACGGTCATGGGTCCTCCTCGGATGGTGTGAACAGCGGGGTGTGAAGGCCCAGGGGGCGTTCCCGGTTCGGTGCTCGCCGACGTCCGGGAGCTCCGCCCGGACGCCGGTCGGGATCCGCCCGCTCGCGGCGCACGACTGCTCCGGGCGCACGAGCGGGGTGGGAGCATCGGGAGCATCCGGCGAACGGCGTCGACCGGGCCGAGGACACACCGGACGCCGAGCTCGCCGATGCCGCGGCACGCCTTGTCCGGAACAGTCGTGGACGAAGCCGATCCGGACGCTCGCTTCACTCTCCCCGCGGCCGATCGCGTGGCGGGCCTTCACCGCGGCGGTCGCACCGGCCCCTGGGCCGGTCGCCGCGGCGGGGCCCGCGAAGGACAGGAGAGCGGTGGCGACCGGTGGCGAGCGCCGGCCCGGCGGCGTAACGGATCCGTGCAGTGATCACGACCGGTCCAACGACCGCGCCGGGAAGCGGTCACGTCCGGGACCAACGGCCCGAACCAGGCGCGGAACCGCGCGCTACCGACGACCGGCACCGCGCGACCGCTCATCACCTGCCCGACGCCGGGTGGTCGGAGGACGTCAGTTTGGGAGTGTGGATCACCACCATCAGGTCGCGGCGGGCGAAGCCCTCGGAGGAGCGGATCGCGGCACTCGACGCCTTGGGCATGGGTCGGCCATGGGCGGGGGCGGCCGGGCCGGCTGGGGTGGACTGGGGTTTCTCAGGATGAGCCCCATATACGGGCTGCGCATTCGTGGGGGTGCGCGTTCACCCCCGACCGGCCCGGTTACGGGTCTGTACATCGGACGGTTTCACGGTCCCGGCGCAGGTTGCCGAAGACAGGCGTGCGGTCCCGCGCGTTCGGGACGGCTGGTTCCGAGCCGGGGATCGTCGCCGAGCGGTAACCGCCGTGGACGGCCGTCCCACCCGGACCCGGTCGGGACGGACCCGGTCGGGACGGGTCCGAGTGGGACGGGTCCGAGTGGGACGGGGTGGTTCAGGGGCAGACGGCGAGGACGAGGGAGACGACGGTGCAGGTGGCGGTGGCGCTGTCGTTGGCGGGGTTGGGGTCGGGGGGTGTGGAGGCGGTGCGTGTTCCGGTGACGGAGACCTGTCCCAGCGACAGCAGGTGGAGCGGGACGCGGAACGACTTGGAGGCGTGGGAGCCGTTGGCGATGGCGCCGTAGGAGCAGGTCACGGTGCCGGTGGTCGCGGTGCATCCGGGCGCAAGATCGGTGGCGGTCGCGCCGGTGGGCAGGGTGGCGGTGAGGGTGGCCGAGGTGACGGCGTCGGGTCCGGTGTTGTTCGCGGTCAGGGTGTAGGTGAGGTAGGGCACCAGGATGCCCAGGTGCGGTTGCGCGGTGACGTCGACGTCGATGTCGGCCTTGGGGTTGGGGAAGGTGAAGACGACGAGGCCGTCGCCGGTGTTGACGCCGTCGGTGATCGAGGACGGCGAGCCGGGCACGGTCGCGGACACCAGGCTGGAGCCACCGCCACCGCTGCCGCCCGCGCCGCCGGTCTGCCCGCCGCCGGGAGCGTAGTTCACGCCGCCGCCACCACCGGCGCCGCCCGAACCGTGGCCGGCGCCGCCCTGGCCGCCGTAACCGGCGTTGAAGTAGATGTTGGGGCTGGGGAACCCTCCGGCCGCGTTCGGCCACCCTCCCGGGTTGCCCGCGCTGGATCCGGGGGTCTGTCCGGCGCTCGCGCCGGTGCCGCCCGCGCCGCCGGCGGTGGCGGTTCCGGCGCCGCCGCCTCCGCCTCCGCCTCCGACCGAGTCGCCGGCGCCCGCGGATCCGGCCGCGCCGCTGTCGGCGCCGGGGGTGCCCGGGAAGGCCGGGGTCGCGATGCCGGGCCCGCCCGCGCCGCCGCCGGAGCCGGCCGTCAGCAGCGGGGTGCCGCCGGAGTCGGTCACCGCGACCAGGCCGCCACCCAGGCCCGAGGACCCGGCGTAGCCGTTCAGGCGTCCACCGCGGGTGCCGACGACGACGTTCAGCGTGGCGCCCGGGGTCACGGCCAGGGTCGCCTCTACGTGGGCGCCCTTGCCTCCGGGTACGTTGTCGGCCGCGGCGCCGCCGGCCGCGCCGTCGAGGACGACCCGGCCGAAGGAGACGTCGGCCGGCACGGTCAGGCTGCCGGTGCCGCCGGCGGTGCAGGTGATCGTGGTGGTGGTCGCGGTCACCACCGGGGCGGCACACACCCCGGCGGCCGACGCCGGGGCCGCCGCCAAAGCCACCAGGCCCGCGCACACCAGCGCGCAGGAGGAGACGACGGCGCCCAGACGCCGCCGCGTTCGCGGACGTGGGCAGGACGAAACGGTCGTGGACATGAGGTCGTGGTCCCTTCCGGGCCGTCGACACCGCAGTGGCCCGGAGCCCGAGTGACCCCGCGTCCCCCCACCGGCGCGATCGTGCCCCACACGACGGGCCCCACGGAAACGACGGCACACGACACCGCCCATCCGCCGTCCCGGAGGCCCTCCACGCCCAGAATGACACGCGAACCCAGTCATTCGCGGCGGAACGGACGAACCTCGACGGCGATCCCACACACCGCGTCGCCTCTGAGGCGCCTCGAAGGTTTCGGACCATGAGGCGAGCCTCGCGGGCGCGTCCCCGCGCGGCGCGTGCGGGCGGCTCGGACACGCCCCGCGCATCGTTCGCGTCGTTGCGGTGGCACGACGGGAAGCGGCGGCGTCGCGCGGTCCGAGGTGGTGCTCCCGTGCGCCACTTCAGTTCCGGCGGTTGCGTGGCCCATCGTGGGAGCTGTTTCGGCCCCTCGTTCGACGGGTCGCCGGCCCGGAAAGCGTTCGGGCCTCGGGATCACGATCGCCGGGGAGTGATCACCCGTGACGTACCCGCCCGCCGCCGGGGAGCGGATCGACATGACCGGCGTGCGCGAGCAGGTCGACGCCGTACTCGAGGAGTTCCTGGCCAGCAAGGCGCGCGAGGCGGCCGAGTGCGGGCATCCGCCGGAAGTGGTCCCGGTGGTGCGGGACTTCCTGGCGGCCGGCGGCAAGCGCATCAGGCCGGTGTTGTGTGTGGTGGGTTGGCACGCCGCGGGTGGGCGGGGCGAGCGGCACGCGATTCTGCGGGTGGCGGCGTCGCTGGAGTTGTTCGTGACGTTCGCGCTGATCCACGACGACATCATGGACGACTCCGCGACGCGCCGCAGTCGTCCGACCGTTCATCGCCTCCTCGCGAAGCGCTACGCCGACCACCGCCGACCGGAGCGCATGGGCGCGGATGCCGCGCTGCTGGCGGGCAACCTCGCCCTGATCTGGTCCCGGGAACTCCTGCACTCCGCGGGGCTGGACGCCGATCGGGCGCGGGCGGTGCACGCGGTGGACGACACGCTGCAGGCGGAGGTGATGTTCGGCCAGTACCGTGACCTGCTGGGCGGCGACCGCTTCGACGAGGACGTCGAGGCGGCATTGGCGATCGTGCGATACAAGACCGCGGGCGGGACCGTGCAGCGCCCCCTCCAACTGGGCGCGGCGGTGGCCGGCGCGGGCCCGGATCTCGCGAACGTGTTCACCGCGCTGGGTCTGCCGCTGGGCGAGGCGTTCCAGTTGCGGGACGACCTGCTGGGCGTGTTCGGCCGCCCGGACTCCACCGGCAAGCCGAACCTGGACGATCTGCGCGAGGGCAAGCGAACGGTTCTGCTCGCGCTGGCGCTGCGTCGTGCCGACGCCGAGCAGCAGGCCACGTTGCGGGCCCTGGTCGGACGCGCGGATCTGGACGAGGGGGACGCGCGCCGGATCCGGGTCGTATTGGAGACGACCGGCGCGCGACGCGGCGTCGAGGACATGATCACCGCCCGGTACCGACGTGCCCTGCGCGTGTTGGACGAGGCCGCGTTCGCGCCCGCGCCGGACGCGGCCCTGCGGGAGTTGGCCCTGGCCGCGACCGCACGAGAAGTGTGACCACCCCCGGCGCCTCCGCCACGACGCGGCGGGCCCGACGGGAGGGAGGGGCGATGGCGAAGGGCTGCGGCGACCTGGTCGTGTTGTTGAACGAGCGGTGGGAAGCGATCGGCGTCGCCCCCAGGGCGACGATCCATCACGAGGACACCCCGCTGCATCTGGCGTTCACCTGCTACGCGTTCGACGCCGCGGGCAGGTTCCTGTTGACCCGGCGGAGTTGGGCGAAGCGGACGTGGCCGGGGGTGTGGACGAACAGTTGCTGCGGCCACCCGGCCCCCGGCGAGGCGCTCCACGACGCGGTGTGCCGCCGGCTCGACGCGGAACTGGGCGCGGTCCCGGACCGGTTGGACACGGTGTTGGCGGCGGTGCGCTATCGGGCGGTGATGGACGACGGCATCGTGGAGAACGAGGTCGGACCCGTCGTTCGCGCCTTGCTCACCGGCGGCCTCCGGCCCGATCCGCGGGAAGTCGCCGAAACCGCGTGGGTCGACTGGAGCGATCTGGCCGCGGCGAACACGGTCGGCGTCGCGTGCCTGTCCCCGTGGAGCACCGTGACCATCACCGCCCTCGCCGCCCTGGGCCCCGACCCGCGCGCCTGGCCGGCGATCCCCGCCCTCGATCTTCCCGGAGGACTGCGATGACACCCGCGCAGGCCGCGACCGGTGCGACTCCACCCCGGGTGTCGCCGACCGGGGCCGCTACGCCGTTCGCGATCCCGTTCCCGCCGCGGGTCTCCGCGGTACCGGCAGCGGCGCTCGAGCGCAATCTGCGGTGGGCCGCAGGCCACGGCATCGTCGTCGGCGACGAGGCCGCCGCGCGCTATCGCGCGTCCCAAGTGCCCACATCGCCGCGTACTTCTTCCCCGACGCCGTCGGCCCCGACATCGACCTGATCTGCGACCTGTCCGCGTTCTTCTTCCTCTTCGACGACGGCTTCACCGTCCCCGCCGGGGCATCCCCCGACGTAGCCCTGGCCGCCTGCGATCAGCTCCTGACCGTGCTGTCGCGACCCGACGGCGGGGCCGGCGACGGTGCCCTGCCCATCGTGGCCGCGTTCGCCGACGCGTGGGAGCGCGAGCGCGAGGGCATGTCCGCCACGTGGTGCCGGCGCGCCGCCCACGAATGGCGACGCTACCTCTACGGGCACTACGCCGAGGTCGCCGACCGCCGCACCCGCGCCCGGCTGTCACCACGGGAGCACCTGGCGACCCGACGCGACACGCTCGGGTTCCGGCCCACCGTGAACATGGGCGAACGCGTGGGACGCTTCGAGATGCCGCTCGCGGCCCTGCACCACAGCCGCTTCCGGGCCATGCTCGAAGCGGCCCTCGACCACGTCCTCGTCGTCAACGAGATCTACTCGCTCGACAACGACGAGACCACCGGCGACCACAACCTCGTCCACTGCGTGATGCACGCCCACGACCGAACCCGCGCCGAGGCCATCGCCGATCTGGTACACCTCGCCGACGCCCACGCCCACACCCTCGCCGCCGCGACGGCCGGGACGAACGACCTGTGCCACGCGCTGGGACTCGATGGCGACGAACGCCGCGCCGTGCGCCGATGGGTCGCCACGCTGTGCGACTTCGTACGCGGCAACCACGACTGGGGCTTCGCCGCCGGCCGCTACCGCGCCCCGTGAACACCACCTTCTCCCACCCGCACCCGGGAGTGACCGAAGCATGAGCCGCAACACGCACACCGACCCCACGACCGACCGGCACCCGCCGCGGTTCGCGCGACTGCCGGGCGCACGGCCGCTGTTCGGCCACGCCCCGGCCCTGCTCCGCCGGCCCTTCCCCCTGCTGGCCGCCGCGGCCCGCGCGGGCGACCTCGTGGAGATCCGACTGGGCCCCAAGCCCGCCTACCTGGCATGTACACCCGAACTGGTCCGCGAAGTACTGCTCCACCCGGAGACCTACGACCGCGGCGGGGTGTTCATCGACGCCGCCCGAGAGATCGTCGGCGCGGGCCTGGTGACCTGCCCATGGTCGCAGCATCCCCGTCAACGACGCCTGGTGCGCGCCGGGTTGACGCAGGCGCGGCTTCGGACGTACGCCCCGATCATGATCCGCGAACTCGAGGCGGCCGCGAGCGTCCTGCGCGAGGACGTGCCCTTCGACCTCCGTGCCGAGGTCGGGTCGATCAGCGCCCGCGTGATCGTCAAGACGATGATCTCCGCGTGTCCCACCGACGCCGACGAGAACGCGATCGCGACGATGGTCCGGGACCTGCCGGTCGTCATGTCCGGCCTGGTGCCCCACATGATCGTCCGTGCCTGCGGCCTGCGCGGCACACCCACCCGCGGCGACCGCGCCTTCCGTCGGGCGCGAGAGCGACTGTACCGGGCCGTCGACGCCGTCGTCGCGGACTACCGCGCCCATCCGCGCGCCCCGGCCGGCACCCCGGACATGCTGCGGGCCCTAATGGATCATCGCGACGACGACGGCGAGGCGTTCACCGACCGGGAACTGCGGGACCAGGTGATGACCGTCCTCACGGCGGGCCAGGCCACCACCGCCGTCGCGCTGGCCTGGACCTTCAAGGTCCTGGCCGACCATCCCGAGGTGGAGGCACGCGTGTTCGGGGAGATCGACCGCGTCCTGGCCGGGCATCCGGTCACCGCCGAGGACCTGCCCCGGCTCGAGTACACCCGGCGCGTACTCACCGAAACCCTGCGCATGTACCCGCCCGTGTGGATCTTCACCGAGAACGTCGCCGAACCGACCCGCCTCGCCGGCACTCCCCTGCCCGCCGGCGCCACGATCGTGTGGAGCCCCCACCAGATCCATCACGACGCCCGCTGGTACCCCGACCCCGAACGCTTCGACCCCGACCGGTGGCTCCCCGAACACGCGGCCACGACACCCACCGGGGCGTTCCTGGGCTTCGGCGCCGGCCCACGCCGCTGCGCGGGAGCGGACTTCGCCCACACGGAGATGCTCCTCACCCTCGCCGTCCTCACCCGCGGCCGCCGATTCCGCCCCGCCCCCGGCGCGCGCGTACACCCCATCACCACCGTCGAGTACGCCACAGGCCCCCTGTACATGACATACCAATCCCGCAGCCCGCGCACTCGGCGCCCCGGCGCCGCCCCCGACATCGTCGGCCGGCCCGGGCCGGCGTGCGGCCGGCATCCGCAGCCCACCGACGATCACCGTCTCCGGCACGGCGACGACCTCGACGGGACCGCATCACCCTGACCCACACCGACACCGGACGGGCGCGGCGCGGGAACGCTGGGAGGTACTCCCGGCATGCCGGCGCGGTCGACGTACAGGACCGCCCCCATGATGCGACGCAGCTCGTGTTCGGGTGGGCGTCCGAAGTCCGGTCCGTTTCCCCGGCGTTCCGCCCGCCAGGCCGTCAACGTGGGTTCGAGTGGTTTCCAACGGGCGTCGGTCGGATCGCTGGGGTAGCCGGCGTCCGGTCATGGTTCGTTCGTAGCGCCCGACGGCGGACCCGCCCAAGGGGTGAACGGGTGCGGACGTGGGCGTCGCGGGATCGGACGGGAGCGAAGGTAGTGAACCGGACGGATTTGGAGCGTCCAGAGCCGCATTCGTCACGGGAGACGCCTACGGCCCCAACCGCGCGGATCAATCCCAGTGCTGTGAATGCCGTATAGCACCCATGCTTGGATATAACGCTCTTCAGCTGCTCGTTTCAGAATGCCGTCCTGAGTCGTCGGAGGCAGATGATGCCGCAGGCGAGTGCGGGGCAGCCCTGATGGAGGTCGACGCGCCGCTCGTAGCGAGTGCGGTCCGCTTGAACTGGTGCAGCCAGGCGAAGGCACGCTCTCCGGCCCAGCGCACCTTGCCCAGCCCGGAACCGTGGGCGACGCCGCGTCGGGCAATCAATGGCTTGATGCCGCGCTTCCACAGCAGGCGGCGGTACTTGCTGAACGCTGTGCGTGCGGCTCAGCTCGTTTCGACGCGCTCGGCCGCGCCGGTACCCGGCACTCCGGGCAGGGTGGTGACCAGGTCCCGGCGGATCGGCTTGCCGGGGCGCTGCTCCAGGAGTTCCTTGCCGTCCCGGATGATGGGGGTGCCGTTCACCAGGACGTGCCGGAAGCCGGTGGAGTGCTGCGCGGGCTCGGTGAACGTCGCGTTGTCCTGCACGGTGGCGAGGTCGAACACCACGATGTCGGCGTCCGCGCCGACCTGGAGCCTGCCCTTGCCGCGCATCTGCGGCACCGACGCCTCCAGGATCCGGGCCGGGATGAGGCTGGTCTTGCGGATCGCCTCGACCAGCGACACCTTGGGCTCCTGCCCGGGGCCTCCGCGGGCCCAGCGGGAGAGGAAGCGGGAGAAGCAGCCGGCCGACCGCGGGTGGGCGAAGGCGCCCTCGGGCATCGGCCAGACGTCGCCCTCGACGAGGGTGCCGTCCTTGCCCACCCACGGCATCGCGTCGGAGGCGATCGCGGCCCCGGGGTACAGCACGGTGAGGTCGAGGAGGTCGGCGTCCTCGGGCTTGTCGTCGGGGTGCAGGAAGTGCATGTTGACGACGGTGCCGGGTGCGTTCTTCTGCAGTTCGTCGATCTTCTCCTGGGTCATCGGTTCGCCGTTGACCTCCATGGCCGAGGCGTCCTCCACGCCCCAGCGGGCGAGCCAGTCGCCCTGGAAGACCTCCGCGCCCACGGTGCTGGAGCACGCGCCGTAGGGGTACGCCTCGGTGGTGACCGGCACGCCGCTGTCCTGCGCCTCGGCGACGAGTGCCACGCATGCCCTGGCGTCCCGGCCGGCGTTGGCGTTGAGGTGGCAGATGTGCATGTGCGCGCCGGTCGTCGCGGCGAGGGAGATGAGTTCGCCGAGTGCCTCGAAGCCGCTGTCCGGTTCCCGGACGGAGAGGTAGCGCACATGCGTGAAGGTCGGCACCTTGTGCTTCGCGGCGAGTTTGGCGAGCGCGTGGTACTCCTTGCGCCCGTAGCCCGGCGCGTAGCCGCCGTTGATGCCGATGCCCAGGCCACCTTCCAGCAGTCCCTGCTCTACGCGGGTGATGATGCGCTCGACCTCGCCGTCGTCGGCCAGGCTGTTCTGCCAGCCGTCGTGCGAGAACGCCCCCTGGAACCAGACCATGTCGGCCTCGGGTTCCAGGCCCTCCTTCTCGGCGATGCGGGCGTACGTCCACGCGACGGAGGCGCCGTAGTTGATCGGGCGGCCCTCGGCGGCGACGTTGTCGTAGTACTCCGCGATCGGCAGGAGTCCCGATTCCAGTTCGAGCGCGGTGGTCACCCCGTCGAATGCCTGCATCCACGCGGCGGGCAGCTGCTGGCCGTGCGAGTGGAGGTCGACGAACCCGGGGGCGACCACCAGGCCCTCGGCGTCGATCGCCGTCGTGCCCTCCAGCGGCTCGCGCGAGATCGCCGCGACCCGGTCCCCCGTGATCCCCACGTTGAGGACCTCGTCGACGTTCCTCTCGGGGTCCACCACGCGTCCTCCGACGAGGACGATGTCGTATGGGCCGGGCTCGTTCTGCTGCGTGGAGCCCACCTGCGGCTTGTCAGTCATCGACATCTCCCTGATCGCCATGATGGATCCTGCCCAAGCAAATCCTGGCAGGCCGTCAGCTCGCAGGACCTCACTCAGGGGTGGGGTTCACCCGATGGGCGGAACCCGGGCACGGTCGAACCGGAGGGCCGCGACGCGGAACCGAGCGCGCGCGTGCTTGGACCCGCTGAGCGGCAAGACCTCCGGCAACGTCCCCGCCGCAGGCCAGGGCATCGACGCCGGCAAGAAAATCGTGGGACGCAAACGCCACGTCGGCGTCGACACCGTCGGCCTCCTGCTCGCCGTATGGGTCACCGCGGCGAGCGTCTCCGACAACACCGGCGGCATCCACCTGCCGTCGACGATCGCCGCCGCACACCCCACCATCACCAAGGCCCGGATCGACAGCGGCTACCGCACCAGGGCCATCGAACACGGCGCGGCCCTCGGCATCGACGTCAAGGTGGTCCAACGCGACCCCGCCGTCAAGGGATTCAGGATCCTCCCCAGACGTTGGACGTCGAACACACCCTGGGATGGCTCATGCACCACCGCCGCCTCACCCGCGACTACGAAACCCACCCACACCGCTCCGAAGCAATGATCCACCTCGCCATGAACGACCTCATGACCCGACGACTCACCCACCCCGAACAGGCGCGCGACCCCTGACCTCGGAACCAAACACGATTATCAGGACAAAACACTCTTTCAGAGGTCGTTTTCACCTTGAATGCTTGGTTATCTGGTGATTCCAAGGATGCGTCAAGATGGTGCGGATGGCGCTTCCGCCAGGTAGCGGGGCTTGTGAGGTGAGTGATGTCAGGGGTGGGACGGCATGCGTCTTTTACGTGTCTCATCCCGGGGCGTCCCGATTGTGCGCTGCGTGCTCCCGACACCACCGATGCGCGCCTGGGCGTACGGCGTCGGCGGCGGTACGTGTGAATGTGTGACTTCGCGACGTCCGTATCCGAGTGATCCGTCCGACACCCGTTGGAAGTTGGTCGAGCCGGTGTTGGCGACCTGACGCTTCGAGCGCCGCGGCCGGGCACTGGAATTCGGCCGCCCGCCCCGGCACGAACTGCACGAGATCCCGGACGCGATCCTGTACGTGGACCGCACCGGGGTCCAGTGGCGCCACCTGCCGCACGACTTCCCACCCTGGCCCACGGTCTACGGCTACTTCCGGTCGCGTCCGACGGAGCCGCGCCCGCTACCGGCTGGAGGATCGCCCGGCCGCCGGCGCCGGTGATGTCGCTGAGGACTGCGGACAACTTCATGCCGGTGTCCTCGAGTTCCTTCTCCAGGCGCTGCGACTCCCAGTCCGCCGCCCGGATCAACCCGGTGCGGCGACGGGTCGGATCGCGCAGTTCACGGACGTCGCGCTGCGGGACGGACGAGGCCACCACCATGCCCGAAGCGCCGGCTCGGGCGAGGAAGGCCGCATCGCCGGGGTCGGTCTTGCGCCCGCAGATGCCCTTGAGATGGGGGGGGTTGACCAGCATCAGGCTCAGGTGCGGCTGCAGCACGTAGTAGACGCCGCGCCAGTAGTCGGAGGTCGCCTCCATCACCACCACCACCTCCACCTCCACCTCCACCCGACGCTCCAGCAGCCAGGCCGGCAGGCGCCGAACTTCAGCGGCCGCGGTGCCGAACCGCTCCGTCTCCAGCGACCGGTTGCCGGCCCGCTTCACGCTCGGCGCGCGAACGCAGGCAAGCAGGAACCGCTTTGCCCGGATCCACGCCCGCGGCACGCAGATGGATGACATCGTCTTTCACGTCCCGGAGCTCGGGCACCGCGTTCTCCCTCCCGCGCGGTGGTGCGTCCGACGGGTGTCCCGGAGGGGTCGGGGCAGAAGGCGGAGTCTGACACGCGTGCTCTCGGCACCGGAGATCCGATGCCCTGGCAACAATCCGTGACCCCCCCGATTGGCCCCCACCACCATCCTGCAAAACGAGCTCGCCCGCATCGCAGACCCATCGGATGACCGAGACACCCGACCCCATTTTCCCGTCCCCGAGATGATCAGCGAAGCGGATCTGGCCCACCTGTAAAACAAACGGCTCCGTCTCACATCCGGTGATGACGGCCCGTGAGTCCGTGATCATGTGCGGGTGCTGAACGCGAACGAGCTTGTGGGCGTGGTGTTTTCGGGGCTTACACCGCCGACGGTCGAAGCGGTTGCGGACGAAGGCGAGGTCATCCGGGTGTGGGCCCAGACGCCCGGCGGGCCTGCGCATTGCCCGGATTGCGGTGGTCAGACCGCTCGACCAGGACCCGGCCGGCACGGGCCAGGCGGTCCCGCACGGTGATCGCGGCGGGCGGAACAACGCGGTCACCGGGATCCGCGCCGCGTGGTGCGTTCGGGCCGCGGCGCGTAGCGCGGCGGCGCGTTTGCCGGGTCGGGCTCCCATCGGGTGAGTAACGCTTGCGTCGCCGCTCCCCGAATCCGCCTTCGCCATGGGGCGGTCGGTTCTACCGTGGGTACTCGTTTCCGAACCGGGGGGTACGTGATGGATCCGATCACGATCGGCTTGTTGGCAGCGCTCGCGGGGGGCGCGGGCGGGGAGTTGGGGCGGCAGGCGTGGGCCGGGCTGGGCGCGCTGGTGCGCCGCCCGTTCCGACACGCGGACGACACCGCGCCTCCCACCGACGCCCAGGCGGTGCCCGGGTCGGGGGCGGCGGAGTTCGCGGCGCTGGAGGCCGCGCCCGCCGACCGGGACCGCGCGGACGCGCTCGGTACCATGTTGGCCCGCCGCGCCGCGACCGACCCGGGGTTCGGCGCGGACCTGGCCCGCTGGCACGAAAGTGCCCGGCTGGTGCGCACGGGTGACGGCGGGGCGCACAATCGGATCGGCGGCGGCACGTTCCAGGGCCCCGTCCTGCAGGGCCGCGACTTCTCCGGGCTGACCTTCACCGCACCCCCGCCTCCGTCGGCCCCGCCCCCGGCGGCGGGCCCCGCGACGGAACCGGAGGGAACCGAGCACCGGTGACCGCCGCACCGGCCGAGGACGACGACCGCGCCCGGGGCGCCCCGGGGGTCGGGGGCGTACGCAACGAGGTCGGCGGGGGTGTGTTCTTCCACGCGGTGATCCAGGGCCGGGACGTCACCGTGCGGCTTCCGCCGCGGATCGAACCTGCGTTGTCCGGGCTTCCCGCGCCGTCGCCGGCGTTCACCGGCCGCGACACCCACCTCGAACGCCTCCTCCACGACCTGGCTCCCGGCCGGCCGGGGGCGGGTGCGGTGTTGGTGACGGCGGTGGCGGGCCTGGCCGGGATCGGCAAGACCGAACTCGCCGTCCAGGCCGCCGCCCGGGCGCTGTGCGAGCCCGGCTGGTTCCCCGGCGGGGCACTGTTCACCGACCTGTTCGGCTACGACCCGGAGCGGCGCGTCACACCCGCGCGCGCCCTGGACGGCTGGCTGCGCGCCCTCGGCATCCCCGTCGAACACGTCCCCGCCGAAACCGACGACCGTGCCCGCCTGTTCCGCAGCGTCCTGGCCGCCCACGCCCGCGAGGGCCGCCGCGTCCTGGTGATCGTCGACAACGCCTCCACCATCGAGCAGGCCCGCCCCCTACTGCCCACCGACGGGGTCACCGCAGCCCTTGTCACCTCCCGCCACACCCTCGACCTCGACGCCCGCCTCCACGACCTCGACACCCTTACCGACACCGACGCCGTCGAACTCCTGCGCCGCTCGCTCCTGGCCGCCCGCGGCCCCGACGACACCCGCGTCGACGACGAACCCGACGCCGCCACCGCCGTCGCACGCATGTGCGCGGGCCTGCCGCTGGCCCTGCACATCGCCGCGGCCCTCCTCGCCGACACCCCCACCCGACCCCTCACCACCCTCGCCGCCGCCCTGACCGGCGAACACACCCGGCTGAAGCGGCTGCGTCGCGAGGACCGCGCCGTCCGCGCCGCGTTCGACCTGTCCTACCGCCACCTCGACCCCGACCACGCCCGCCTGTTCCGCCTCCTCCCGCTCAACCCGGGCCCCGACATCTCCACCGAGGCCGCCGCCCACCTCGCCCACACCGACGTGACCGACAGCGCGCTGTACGACACCGAGGAACTCCTCCAGGACCTCGCCCGCGCCCACCTCCTCGAACCCGCCCCCGTCTGGGGCCGCTGGCGCATGCACGACCTCGTACGCCTCCACGCCGACCACCACGGCCACACCCACACCGACGCCGACCAACGGCCCCTGGCCCGGACCCGGCTCCACACCCATTACCGCACCACCACCGAAGCGGCCGCCACCCACCTCAAGACCCTGACCGGATCACCCGACCCCCGATTCCCCGACCGCGCCCACGCCCTGACCTGGCTGGACGCCGAACACCCCGCCCTGATCGCCGTCGCCACCGCCGCCCCGTCCCTCGGCCACCCCGAAACCACCACCACACTCGCCCGCACCCTCGCCGAATACCTCGACCAACGGCGCCTGTTCGGCGACTGGATCACCGTCACCAACGCCGCCCTCACCGTCTTCCGCGAGCTGGGCGACCGGCGTGGCGCGGGCATGGCGTTGAACGACCTCGGGCTCGCCCTGCGGAAGGTGCGACGGTTCGACGAGGCGATCGACGCCC
>NZ_BIFH01000071.1 GCF_003967355.1 Embleya hyalina
CCCGGGAACGCACGCCCGGCGGACCTGACCCGACCGCCCTCTCTGCCGGCCGCTGCAGGCCGCTTTTTCGCCGAGCAATGCGCCCGTCTCGCCGAGACCTCGAACTCTCGGAGCCCCGCACGCCGGTGGCGGCCCATCACCGGCGCGGACAGCCCCGGACCGGCCACCCGCAACCCCAAGCACAACCCCCGCCGGAAGCGCCCGACCCACACGGGAACGTACGCCCGGCGGACTCGACCCGACCACCCGCCCGCCTGCTGGTGGCGCCCGTTGGCCACGCAACGCCTATGTCTCGTCGGGAAACTCGGGTTCTTGAAGTGCCTGGGAGGTGGGTCAGGTTGCCTGAAGGGCCTCCAGCAGGGCCGACCAGGATGTCTCGGTGATGGTGAGGTGGCCGAGGTCGGGGCTCTTGCTGTCGCGGACCGGGACAGCGGTGAGGGCGGTTGCGACCTCGATGCAGTCGCCGCCGTTGTTGCCGCTGTGGCTGCTCTTGCGCCACTCGAAAGGTGAGCGGACGGGGGCTACTTCGACGCAGTCGCCGCCGTTGTTGCTGCTGTAACTGCTCTTGCGCCAACCGGAAGGCGTGGTCTGTGGCATGGGATCACGAGTCCTTGTGTCGGCGGACCGGGCTCCGCCGTCCGGGAGTCGGCGGCGGAACCCGATCGGCTGGTCAGGTCGTGTGGAGCGTGGTCAGCATGGCCGACCAGGAGGTGGCGGTGATGGTGAGGTGACCGAGGGTCGGCACCTTGCTGTCGCGAACCGGGATGACGCCAAGGGTGGTTGCGACCTCGACGCAGTCGCCGCCGTTGTCGCTGCTGTAACTGCTCTTGCGCCACTGCTGGGGCGTGGTTGCGCTTGTGATCATGGGCTCACAATTCCTTCAGCACGGAGGCGATCAGGTCCATTGACCGTGTGGTCGAAAGAGCCTCGGCAGTCAGCAGATCGTAGGCTCGCTGAGCGGCCTTCACTTCAGCCGGCGCCGCCAGAATCTGCCCCTGCAAGAATCCGTCCACGTAGACCACGTCTGGCCCTTCGTCCAGAGTAAGCGCTGCGAACGGTCCGCCAACCCCTGCGTGGCCTCCGGCTTCGTACGGAATTACCTGGATCACAAATCGGGGCTGTTGCGCGAGCTCGATGACTCGTTCGAACTGCTCTCGCATGATCTCCGCACTCCCCCAGCGGCGGCGCAGGACATTCTCGTCGAGGACAGCACGGAACTCCGGCGGATCGGTGCGCTCAAAGATGCGTTGCCGTTGCACCCGAGCCGTGACCTGCTCCTCCAGCTGGTTCGCATCCGGGCGCCGTGCCGCCAGGATCGCGCGGGCATACCGCTCCGTCTGGAGCAGTCCCGGAACCACCTGCACCTGGAACGACCTGATGATCGTCGCCGCCTCTTCGAGTTCGACGAACGGCCTGAACCACGTCGGGTACGCGTACCTGATCACCAGTGGCCACAACCGCTGGAAGCGGTCGCCCGTTGCGAAGAGTTCGTCGGCGAGCTTCGACAGGTCCTCGGTGGGGAGGCGCTTCGCGGCCTCGATCTTGTTGAGCAGCGATGGGGCCATCCAGGCGCGTTTGGCCATCTCGCGTTGGGTCATCTCGATTCTTTCGCGCTCGCGCCTCAGTTCGGTCGCGTAGAACTTCAGAACGGACGCCGAGGGGTCCAGTTCGGTGGCGGCGGACACAGTGCCCCCAGAAACGTGTTGAAAGCGAACGAAGTCAACCCCGGCCCCAGCCGATCATAGGCACTTCTCGTCACGCTTGGCATACAAACAACTGCATTGAGCTTGTATGTCAACGAAAGGCGGTCCGGCGTGACCCACCCCCTGTGGAAGCCCCTCACCACATCGCATCTCACCGACACGGAAGCCGAATCCGTCCCCGAGCCGCCGGGCAGCGGCATCACGATCGCCGTGTACGAGGTCGGGCCGGAGGGGGTGCGCGTGGTCGTACCGCGCGAGCGGCACAAGCGTTCGGCGCGGGATCCGTGGCCCGACCCGGATCCGCCGTGTCGGTGCTCGCCGGATTGCCCGATGCGGTGAACCTCCCGGCGGAGCCGGGGCCTTCGACTCGCCGTCGAGGCTTGGGACGCGGCAACGGCCCGACGCGGGTGCGGCCCGGCCCCGTGCACCGATCGAGGCCCCGACCGCCCCCGCGCGGCCGCCCCCGGATCGGCGGTCGTGCTCAAGTCTTGGCGGTCGGGCGCCGATTACGCGGTCGAGGGTGTGGGGCGTGATGGCGACGGCTGCGAGGTCACCGGTGGGACCCGGCGGTGATCACGGGCGGTGACGGCCATCCCGCGGGGTGATCCCCCGCGGGCCCCGCCCCGCCGGTGGGGACGGCCGCGCGACCCTCGTGACCTTCGTGACCCCCACGATCCCGTGAACGAATCGAGAGGCATGTGTATGACTACGCGCTACGTATGGGATGACCTGCCCGGCGCCGTTCGGCGGGGCGTCGAGTCGTTCGTGGGGACGGTTGTCGGGGCCACGAGTCCGGATACCTGCCACACGTCGCCGTTCGTGGCGACGCTCGCCACCGCGGAAGGCGGCCGTGCGTTTGCCAAGGGTGCGCCGATCGGGGACACCGACGCGGCCGAGGGGCTGCGGCGGGAGGCGGTGGTGTCGCCGATCGTGGGGCGGTTCGCGGCGACGCTGCTCGGGGAGGTCGCCGTCGACGGTTGGCGCGTGCTCGTGTTCGAGTACGTCGACGGGACGCATCTCGATCTTTCCCCCGGCTCCGACGAACTGAGCGTGCTGGCCGAGGCGTTGGAGGATGTACAGACCATCGACGCACCGGCCGGCGTCGAACTGCCGCCCCTCGTCGAACGATGGGAGAAGTACCTCACCGGCGACGACCGTTCCCTGCTGGTCGGCGACGCGCTCGTGCACACGGACCTGGTCCCGGAGAACCTGATGATCAGGTACGCCGGTTACGGCCGTCGGCTGTACCTGCTCGACTGGGGAAGCGCGGCGATCGGGCCGGCGTGGGCGGAGTACGCCGAGCTCTACGACCGACTGCTCCTGCGTGGCCACACGCCCGGGTCGGCCCGGGTCTGGCTGCGCCGCTTCCCCGTGTGGCGGCACGCCGGTCGCGCCGCGCTGTGCGCCTTCGTCGTGGCCCGGCAGCGGCAGGAGATCGACGTCATGGGAGACCAGGCCGCCGCGCCCGGTGTCGCGCGCTGGGCGACGCTGCTCGACGAGTGAGCGACGGAGCCGACTCGCGCCGAACGAGCCGTCCCGCGCCCAAAGGAGCCTTCCCGCACCCCGAAACCCGCCTCACACCGCATCCTCACCCCCTCGCCCCCTCACCGCACCCTCACCGCACCCTCACCGCACCCTCACCCCAACCTCAGCGCATCCACCGCCAACCTCCCCACCGTCCCGATCACCGCGTCCGCGGCCGGCAGGGCCGCTGCCGTGTCCGCCGAGCGGGTGCAGACCGTGATCGCGTAGCGGCCGCCGTCCGGGTATTCGACGACGCCGGCCTCGTGTCGCATCGTCGGCAGCGTGCCGGTCTTGCCGGAGACCCGGACGTCGTCGAACGGGAAACCGGACGCCAGCCGGTGCGACCACGCCTGGAGGCCGAGCACCCGACGCAGCCCCGCCCCGTATTCGCCCCCGCACGCCTCGTCCCGCCAGATCGCCGCGAGCAGCCGGGTCAGGTCGCGCGGCGTGCCCCGGTTCGAGCGATTCGGGTCGAGGGCCCGCAGCCGGGCCACCACGGCCGGGTCGACCAGCGCCGCCGGGCCGTCCGGGCCGGCGTCCTCCCGCATGCCCGCGTACAGCTCGCGCAGCGGTTCGATCGCCACCGTCCGGGTCAGCCCGAGGTCGACCATGGTCGCGTTCACCGTGTCCAGGCCCAGCTCGTCCCACAGCGCGTCGGCGGCCGCGTTGTCGCTCACCGCCACCGTCAGCGAGGCCAGGTCGCGCAGCGACATCGTGACCGGATCCAGCATCGCGGCCACGCCGGTACCGCCCGGCGAACGCCCGGGGCCCGCGGGCAGTTCGATCCGCCGGGTCAGCTCCACCCGGCCCGCCGCCGCCTCCCGGAACAGCGTGGTGACCAGGCACAGCTTGTGCAGACTGGCCGTGCTGTACAGCGTGTCGGCGCCCACCTCGACCTCGCGACCCGCGTCGATGTCGACCGCGTGCAGCGCACCGGTGACGCCGGCGTCGGCGAACGCGGCGCCGATGCGCCCTCGGACGGCGCGCAGGACGCGCGGCGGCGGGCCGCCGGGGCGCGGGCCGCCGTCGGGTGTGGTGCGGGGCTCGGTCACAGTGGGAACTCCGAGGCGGGGCGCGGGAAGAGCGGTCGGCCCGGACGTTCGGCGAGCACCCCGGCGTGGCGCCGCAGCGCGTCCTGCGCGGTCTCGGTGAACGCCCGCACGGCCGGCCCCTCGGCGCCGCGCGGCCAGGCCGTCGAGGTACGCCACGCGAGCGGCGTGCCGGCCAACGGCCGCCACACCGTGCCCGGTTCGGGCGCGGTCGCGGGCAGCAGTGCCACCGCCGCGCCGGACAACACCAGCGCCCGGGCGAAGTCGCCGGCCGGAACGTCGTGCACCGCCGCCGGCGTACAGCCGTGCCGGGCACACGCGGTCAGCGTCTCGTCGTACAGCGCGGGGGCGAACTCCCGGGGGAACAGCACCAGCTCACACCCCGTCAGGTCGGCGAGCCCGATCTCGGTCGAGCCCGCGAGCGCGTTGCCCTCGGCCAGGAGCACCCCGAGCGGCTGATACGACATCGGCCCCAGCTCCAGGTCGGCCACCGCGCACGGGTGGCGCAGCACGCCCACGTCGAGGGTGCCGGCCGCCAACTCGCGCAGTTGTCCGGCGGTGGTCAGCTCGCGCAGCTCCAACGTGCCGCCCGGCGAGCGGTCCCGGAACCCGGTCAGGATCGCCGCGACGGCCGCGCCGCCCAGATCCGGCGGTACGGCCGCGCGGATCGCGCCGGTGACCCCGCCGCGCAACCCGGCCACCGCGGCACCGAGCCGATCGGCGGCGGCCAGCAGTTCGGCCGACTCGGCCAGGACGACCCGGCCCGCCGGGGTCAGCGCGACCCCTCGGCTGTTGCGATCGAACAGGCGCACGCCCAGTTCGCGTTCGAGCCGCTGGATGCGCTGCGACAGGGATGGCTGAGCCACCCGCAGCCGCTCGGCGGCGCGGCCGACGTGGCCTTCCTCGGCAACCGTCCGGAAGTACCGGAGATGCCGAAGGAGGTCCATGACCAGCAATGATAGTCATTTCGCGATCAATCCCGGTGCGATCACACTCTTGGACCTCCCGGTCGAATCCCTGTTCTCCTGTCGAGGCACGCGAAGATCGGGGAGGACGCAGATGACGCACGGAGTGAACGCGGGATCCGGATCGTCCGGGCCGCCCGGATCGCAGTCCCGAACCAGGCGGCGGCCCAGGCGGGCCCGGCGCGCCTGGGCGCTCGTGGTGGCGGGCACGCTGGTCCTCGGCGGCGCCGGCTGGGCCGCCGCCGATCGCTGGTTCGGGGCGGGGGACGACGACCGGCTCGGCCCGGCCGGGGCGCGGGGCACCGCGAGCGGCGAGGCGGACCGGGCGGCGCGTACCTTCCTCGACCACTGGGCGGCCGGGCGCTGGGCGGAGGCGGCGCGGCTGACGGACGATCCGCGGACCGCCGAGACCACGCTGCGCAGCTTCACCGTCGGCCTGGAGATCACCGAGCCCACGTTCACTCCGGGGCCGGCCCGGACGGCGGCGGCCGGCGCGGTGACGGTGCCGTTCGGCGCGGCGATGCCGGTGGCCGGACTCGGTGCCTGGAACTACGACTCGGCTCTCACGCTGGCCGAGGGCGACGGGGGCTGGATCGTGAAGTGGCAGCCGGCCCTGGTCCATCCCAAGCTCGGCACCGAGGCCAAGTTCCGGCTGGCCAAGGGCGCGGCCGGCGCGCCGGCGGCGAAGGTGCTGGATCGCAACGGCGGCGTGCTGTCCCCGGCCGACCACCCGTCGCTGACCCCGATCTTCGCCGCCGCCGGCGGCGGGGCCGGAGCCGCCGGCGGATCGGTACAGCTGATCAACCGGGCCACCGGCGAAGTCGTGTCGACCGAGGCCGAGTTCGGCGCGACCAAACCGGCCCCCGGCGGCGGCCCGGTGGCCACCACGATCGACCCGAGGCTCCAGCGCGCGGCGGACGCGGCGGTGGCGAAGCACGCCGACGGGCGGCTGGTCGGCCTGGTCGCGGTGAGCATCGACAAGGGCGAGGTGCTGGCGCTCGCGAACGCGCCGACCACGGGCATGAATCGGGCCTTCATGGGCCGGTACGCACCCGGCTCGACGATGAAGGTGATCACCACCGCGGCGCTGCTGAGCAAGGGCGCGGTGAAGCCGACCGACGTGGTGGACTGCCCGAAGTACCTGACCGTGGGCAAGCAGTTCCACAACGTGGAGACCTCGGAGATCCGCGGCGCCACCTTCCGCGAGGACTTCAAGCACTCGTGCAACACGGCGTTCGTCTCGCTGCGCGGCAAACTCGGCAACGACGAACTGAGCCGATTCGCGAACGACCACTTCGGGATCGGCCAGGAGTGGAAGACCGGGATCGCCTCGTTCGACGGCAAGGTGCCGCTGCCGGTGGACGAGACCGACAAGTCGGCGGCGATGTTCGGCCAGGGCACGGTACAGGCGAACCCGCTGGTCATGGCGTCGGCGACGGCGACGGCGGTGTCCGGTACGTTCCGCCAGCCGGTGGTGATCAAGGGCCAACGGCCGACCGCGAAGGGCCGCGACCTGCCCGCGTCGGTGGTCGCCGACCTGCGCGGCCTGATGCGCGCCACGGTCACCGACGGCTCCGCCAAGGTCCTGGCCGACCTCCCCGGCGACGTCGGCGCCAAGACCGGCACCGCCGAGGTGACCGAGACCGGTCCCAACAACGGCTGGCTGGTCGCCTACCGAGGCAACGTGGCCATCGCCTGCCTGGTCGAAGGCGGCATCACCGGCAGCGGCTCGGCCGGCCCGATAGTCCACGACATCCTGTCGACAACCACCTGACCGCACTCCCGCCCGGGCACGGACCCCGACCGCCGACCTCGAGCGCCGACCGAGCACGATCCGGCCCGGCCGGCGTTCGGGACCGGACAGCCCGTTCGGCACTCGACGGCCGGCGGACCGCGGGCCGGCCGCGCACCGAGCGGCGCGCCGAAGGCCGAACCCGCGCACCGACAAGCGGACCGCGGGCCGGCCGGCCGCGGACAACCGAGCCCTCCGCCCGAGGAGACCTAAGCCCCAAAGGCCAACCCCACAGACCGCCCTATCTCGCGCCGCTGCAGGTAGAAACACGCCTTGTGCGGCTCCGCCCCGTGCTCCCCGGTGTACCCGCCCCGAAGCACCGGCCCACCCTCCGTAGGCACCGGGAACATCCGTGCCAACGTCGGATCGGCCGCCACGAGATCGTCCCGGTCGGCCAGGTTCACCCAGTTCTCCACGAACGCCGGCGGCTGCGCCGGCTGCGGCCGTACCCACGAGTCGACCACCGTGTCCGGGCCGAGCGGCGACCCGAGCGTGATCAGCAGCGGCAACGGTCTGCGCAATCGATGCGCGAGTTCGTACGCGACCACCGCCCCGAGCGAGTGCCCGATCACCACCTTGGTGTCGAACCCGATCTCGGCGCCGACCCGGTCCAGCACCCGGTTCCGGGTCTGATCGTCCGTCAGGTAGCGGGTGAGCTGGGTGAGCGCCTTGTTCACGAATCCGCCGGCCGAGCCCGGGCCGTCGGCCGCGAACCAGCGCAGCCCCGCGAGTCCACACGTGGGGGAGAGCACGACGGTGCGTCCCGTCTCCCCGGGCCCGCCCTCCAGGCGGGCGATCTCCCGTGCCGCGCGCTGCCGTTCCGGCGGAACCGAGCCGCGAACCGCGGCACGATCCAGCCATTCGCGGCCTATCCGCGCGGTCACCTCGTGCTGGATGTCCTCGTCGATCATCTCGCTCTGCGACGGGTGCCGGCGGAGCAGATCACCATAGAACGCCATCCGCGCGTCGATCCCGCGACGGGTGTGGCGGTACTTCCACAGACGGTCCGCGACCTCGGGAAACCCTGCGGCCTTCACTCCCCGGGCCAGTCGTGGGACCCACTCCTCCTCGAGCGTGTGGGCCGACCTGTATTCCTGCGCGATCCCGTGTACCAGCACGATGGCGGCCATCGTGTCCCCTCCCAAGCCCCGAGTCCTTGACGAGCGCGCTCTCGGACGCCGGGCCCAAGAGTTGTGCGAAGGGCCGATCGACGCGGGGGGACGCAGACCGGAGAGTGGCTTCGCAAGGTTCTCTTACCCAGTCGGTAACGGAAGTTGGCATTTGAGTGAAGTTACTTCCGGGTTGTTCGACGAGATGTGCCATCCGGCCGGAAATATTCGTACCTGCCCGGGGTCGCCACGCCCTCCGCGGCGCCCTCACCGCGCGCTCGCGCACCCGTCGAGCCGCTCCGAGCCGGCCGTACCGCGCGTGAACCGTCTCGCCGCCGGGCGCCGCCGCCGGCCGTCCGGCCGTCACGGAATCCGTTTCCGCTTCGCCATAGACTTGGCCCCCACACCCGACGAAACCGAAGGAACCCGCCTGCATGCCTGGCATCACGCGCGAGGAGGTCGCCCACCTCGCCCGGCTGTCGCGGCTTGAGCTCGGGGCCGAGGAGCTCGACCACCTCGCGGCCCAGCTCGACGACATCATCGGCGCGGTCGCCCGCGTCGCCGAGGTCGCAGCCGACGACATCCCGCCGACCTCGCACCCGCTGCCGCTGACCAACGTCATGCGGCCGGACGTCGTCCGCCCCGGGCTCACCCCCGAGGAGGCGCTGTCCGGTGCGCCGGCCGCGGAAGATCAGCGTTTCCGGGTGCCCCGGATCCTGGGAGAGGAGTGACGGCCATGACCGAGACCATCCGCTGGACCGCGGCCGAGACCGCCTCCGCCATCGCCGACGGCAAGGTCACCGCCGTCGAGGTCGCCCAGGCGCACCTGGACCGCATCGAGGCCGTCGACGCCGAAGTGCACGCCTACCTCCACGTGGACGCCGACGGCGCGCTCGCCGCCGCGAAGGCCGTCGACGACGCCCGCGCGCGCGGCGACCGCCTCGGCCCGCTGGCCGGCGTACCGCTCGCGCTCAAGGACGTGTTCACCACCAAGGGCGTGCCGACCACCTGCGGGTCGAGGATGCTGGAGGGCTGGCGGCCGCCGTACGACGCGACCGTGACCCGCCGGCTCAAGGACGCGGGCGTGGTCATCCTCGGCAAGACCAACATGGACGAGTTCGCCATGGGGTCCTCCACCGAGAACTCCGCCTACGGCCCGACCGGCAACCCGTGGGACACCACGAAGGTGCCCGGCGGCTCCGGCGGCGGCTCGGCCGCCGCCATCGCCTCCTTCCAGGCACCGCTGGCGATCGGCACCGACACCGGCGGCTCGATCCGCCAACCCGCCGCGCTCACCGGCACGGTCGGCGTCAAGCCGACCTACGGCGGGGTCTCCCGCTACGGCCTGGTCGCCTTCTCCTCCTCGCTCGACCAGGGCGGCCCGTGCGCCCGCACCGTGCTCGACGCGGCGCTGCTGCACGAGGCGATCGCCGGGCACGACCCGCTCGACTCGACCTCGATCGACGCCCCGGTGCCGAACGTGGTCGAGGCCGCCCGCTCCGGGAGCGTGCGCGGGATGCGCGTCGGCGTGGTCAAGGAGTTCGCCGGCGAGGGCTACCAGGCGGGCGTGCTGGCGCGCTTCGCCGAGGCCGTCGAACTGCTGCGCGAGCTGGGCGCGGAGATCGTCGAGATCTCCTGCCCCAACTTCACCTACGCGATGCCGGCCTACTACCTGATCGCGCCCTCGGAGGCGTCCTCCAACCTGGCCCGCTTCGACGCCATGCGCTACGGCCTGCGGGTCGGCGACGACGGCGAGCACTCGGCCGAGGAGGTCATGTCGCTGACCCGCGAGGCGGGCTTCGGCGCCGAGGTCAAGCGCCGGATCATGCTCGGCACGTACGCGCTGTCCTCCGGCTACTACGACGCGTACTACGGCCAGGCGCAGAAGGTCCGCACGCTGATCACGCGGGACTTCGAGGCCGCGTTCGGACAGGTCGACGTCCTGGTCTCGCCGACCACGCCGACCACCGCCTTCCCGATCGGGGAGCGCGCGGACGACCCGATGGCGATGTACCTCGCGGACCTGTGCACCATCCCGTCCAACCTCGCGGGCAACGCCGCGATGTCGCTGCCGTGCGGTCTCGCGGACGAGGACGGCCTACCGGTCGGCCTGCAGATCATCGCGCCCGCGATGGCCGACGATCGGCTGTACCGGGTGGGCGCCGCCGTCGAGGCCGGCTACCTGTCCCGCTGGGGTGCCCCGCTGCTCGACCGCGCGCCCGCGCTCTGATCCCTCCCGACTTTCCCGGCGACTTTTCGAGGAGTCGATATGGCCAAGAAGAAGAAAGCCCCCAAGAGCAACATCGGCAAGGTCTTCAGCGTCGGCATGCAACTCGTCGGCGCCTTCGGCGTGATCAAGCAGATCAAGGAGGCGCGCGGCCGGAACGACAAGCTCGAACTGGCCGACGCGGTGATCAGCGCCGCCGCCGTGGTCACCGGATTCGCGCTGCTGATCCGGGCGATGCGCGAGACCGACGACGAGCTGACGGAGGCCGACGTCCTGTGAGTACCACCAGCCTGATGTCCTACGAGGACGCGCTGGAGACCTACGACCCGGTGATGGGCCTGGAGGTCCACGTCGAGCTGGGCACCGCGACCAAGATGTTCTGCGGCTGCTCGACCGAGTTCGGCGCCGCGCCCAACAGCCAGGTCTGTCCGACGTGTCTGGGCATGCCCGGCGCGCTGCCCGTGGTCAACGCGACCGCGGTCGAGTCGGCGATCCGGATCGGTCTCGCGCTCAACTGCTCGATCGCCGAGTGGTGTCGCTTCGCCCGGAAGAACTACTTCTATCCGGACATGCCGAAGAACTTCCAGACCTCGCAGTACGACGAGCCGATCGCGTTCGACGGGTATCTCGACGTCGAGGTCGAGGGCAAGACCTGGCGGGTCGAGATCGAGCGCGCGCACATGGAGGAGGACACCGGCAAGTCGCTGCACATGGGCGGCGCGACGGGCCGCATCCACGGCGCCGACTACTCGCTGCTCGACTACAACCGGTGCGGCATCCCGCTGATCGAGATCGTCACCAAGCCGATCGAGGGCGCGGGCGAGCTGGCCCCGCTGGTCGCCAAGGCGTACGTGGCCGAACTGCGCGAGCTGATCCGCGCGCTCGGGGTGTCCGAGGCCCGGATGGAGCTCGGCCAGATGCGCTGCGACGCGAACCTGTCGCTCCGGCCCAAGGGGCGGGAGAAGTTCGGCACCCGCAGCGAGACCAAGAACGTCAACTCGCTGCGCTCGGTCGAGCGGGCCATCCGGTTCGAGATCCAGCGGCACGCCACGGTGCTCTCCGACGGCGGCACCATCGTCCAGGAGACCCGGCACTTCCACGAGGACGACGGCAGCACCACCGCCGGTCGGATCAAGGAGGAGGCGGAGGACTACCGCTACTTCCCCGAGCCCGACCTCGTGCCCGTCGCGCCCTCGCGCGAGTGGGTCGAGGAGCTGCGCGGCACGCTGCCGGAACTGCCGTCGCTGCGCCGCGCCCGGCTCCAGGCCGAGTGGGGCGTCAACGACTTCGAGATGCAGTCGATGGTCAACGCGGGCGTGCTCGACGTGATCCTGGCGACGATCGACGCCGGGGCCGACGCGGACGCGGCGCGCAAGTGGTGGCTGGGCGAGCTGTCCCGGCGGGCCAACGAGCGCGGCGTCGAGGTGGCCACGCTGCCGATCACCCCGACCCAGGTCGCCCGCGTGGCGGCGCTGGTCAAGGGCGGCGAGCTGAACGACAAGCTGGCCCGCCAGGTGATCGACGGCGTGCTGGCCGGCGAGGGCGAGCCGGACGCGGTGGTCGAGGCGCGCGGGCTCAAAGTCGTCTCGGACGACTCCGCGCTCGGCGCGGCCGTGGACGAGGCGATCGCAGCCAACGCGGGCATCGCCGACAAGATCCGCGGCGGCAAGGTGCAGGCGGTGGGCGCGCTGGTCGGCGCGGTGATGAAGACCACGCGCGGGCAGGCCGACGCGGCCCGCGTACGGGAGCTGATCCTGGAGCGCCTGGGCGTGTCCTGACCGGCCGACTTCCCGGATGGTGCCGAGAGCCCCCGACCGCCGCGTGCGGTCGGGGGCTCTTCGGCGTCTTCGGGAGTCTTTGGGCTTCTTTGGGAATCCTTAGGCGTCCTTAGGGCGTCCTTCGGTGCGCTTCGGCGTCCTTCGGTTTTCGGTCGGGGGTCGGTGTTCGGCGCGCTTTGGCGTGCGTTCAGCGGGTCTTCACCGTCCGTGGTCGGAAAGTACCTCGGTGTGCCTGAAGTTCCACCGGGGTTCGCCCCAGGTCTGTTCGACCCCCTTATCGGGTTCTTCCGAGGCGCCTTAGATCGGTATCGGGCGAGCCGAGTGATCCCGGATGCGGCATCCGACCGATGTCCGTAGGCCCCCTGGGACGCGAAGCTCGAACCACGAGCCGGACGGACCGGCTCGGTGACCCGGAGGTCGAACACCATGTTGGAATACGAACTCTTCCGCACCCGCGAACTCGAGCTGCGGGCCACCGCCGAGCGGGACCGCGTGGTCCGCGAGGCGCTGCGCACGAGCAGGCTCGCGGCCAAGGCCGCGCGGGCGGCCCGGCGCGAGGAGCGGCGAAGCGGTCACGGTGCCGGCGGTCTCAGTTCCGATCGCGGCGTATCGGGGTGGCGGATATCCCATCTGCGCCTGTTCGCGCGGTAGAAGCGCGAGAGGCGCGAGGCAGGCACGTGATGCCGGCCACGCCCGGGGAAACCCTGCGGTTGACCTGCGCAAACGGGTTTCGCCGGGCGTGAAATACCCGGCTGCGAGAGGGAGGGACGTGACATGCTCGGCACCGTGGCGAGTATTTCGGTTTCTCCCGTGTTCGTAGGCCGGTCCCTGGAAATGGCGCGGTTCGGCACGGCCCTGCGCGAAGCCGACGAGGGCACGCCGGGCGTGGTGCTCGTCGGCGGCGAGGCCGGCGTGGGCAAGACCCGGCTGCTCCAGGAGTTCCTTCAGCGCGCCGAGGAGCAGGGCGCGGTCACCACCGTCGGCGGCTGTCTGGAACTGGGTGCGGAGAGCCTGCCGTTCGCGCCGATCTCGGCCGCGTTGCGCACCCTCTCGCGCCGGATGGGCCCCGACCTGGCCGAGGCGGCCGCCGGCCGTGAGCGCGACCTCGCCTGGCTGCTGCCCGACCTGGCGCCGGGCACCATCGCGCGCGACGGCGAGTTCGACCGGGTCCGCCTGTTCGAACTGATGCTCGGTCTGCTGGAGCGGCTCGGCACCGACCGCACCCTGGTGATCGCGATCGAGGACCTGCACTGGGCCGACTCGTCCACGCGCGAACTGCTCGGCTTCCTGTTCCGCCTGCTGCGCACCGGCCGCATCCTGATCGTCGGTACGTATCGCGCCGACGCGGTCGGCCGCCGCCATCCGCTGCGCTCGTTCCTGGCCGAACTGGACCGGGTGCACAACGTCGCCCGGATCGACCTGTCCCGGCTCACCCGGGCCCAGGTCGGCGACCAGCTGCGCGGCATCCTGCGCGAGGAGCCGCCGCGTCGGCTGATCCGGCAGATCTTCCAGAAGTCGGAGGGGAACGCCTTCTTCGTCGAAGAGCTGGCGTGCAGCATCCGCGACGGTCAACTCACCGGCATCTCCGACACGCTGCGCGACCTGCTGCTGATCCGGATCGAGGAGTTGTCCGAGGACGCCCAGAAGGTGATCCGGCTCGCCGCGATCGGCGGGGTCACGGTCGGCCACCGACTGCTCACCGAGGTCTCCTGGCTCGACCCCGACCGGCTGGAGGAGGCGCTGCGCACGGCGGTGTCCGCGCACGTCCTGGTGCCGACGGGCGACGAGTTCCAGTTCCGGCACGCGCTGGTGCGCACCGCCGTCCGGGAGGATCTGATGCCGGGCGAGCGGGTCCGGCTCTACGCGACCTTCGCCGAGGCCCTGGAGCGCTGCCCCGACCTGGTCGGCGCCGACGAGGTGCGCGGACGGATCGCGACCTACTGGTTCCACGCCGGCAAGGCGGTCAAGGCGCTGCCTGCGGTGCTCGCGGCGGCCGAGGCGGCCCGTGAGCGCTATGCCTTCGACGAGCGCACCCGGCTGCTGGAGCGGGCACTGCTGCTGTGGGAACAGGTGCCCGATCCGGAGCGGTTGAGCGGTCGCCGGCTGCTCGACGTCTACATCGAGGCGGTGACCGCGGCTCGGCTGGGCAGCGAGCGGGAGTTGGCCATCCACTTCTGCAAGCGGGCCATCGAACTGGTCGACCCGGTCGCCGAACCCGAGCTGGCCGCGTTCCTGTGGCGGGAGAAGGCCCGCAGCCTGCGCAACCTGTGTCGCTCGTCGGGCCGGCCGGAGCTGAACCGGGCAAAGGAGATCCTGGACGGGCTGCCGCCGTCGAAGGAGCAGGCCCGGGTGCTGGCGCACATCGCCCGGGACCGCATGCTCGACGGCGAGGGCGGCGAGGTGGTCGCCGACGCGCTGATCGCGCTGGAGCGCGCGCAGCTCGTGGACAGCCCCGACATCGAGTCCGAGGCGCGCAAGACCCTCGCCTGCGGCCTGGTCCAGATCGGTCGGCTCGAGGAGGGCATGGCACAACTCGCGCTGGCCGAGGAAACCGCGATCCGCAGCAGCGAACCGGACAGCCTCGTGCACGTCCTGAGCAACAAGGCCTCGCTCATGGAGGGCCTGGGCCGGCATCGGGAGAGCACGGTGGCCGCGCGGCGCGCGATGGAGCTGGCCGCCGAGCGCGGACTCACCCGCACGTCGGGCTCGTTCGCGCTGGGCAACCTCGCCGAGTCGCTGCTGTCGGCCGGCGACTGGGCCGATCTGGCGACGCTGGTGGAGAAGACCCTCGATCTCGATCCGGGCCCGCAGACCACCCGCCACCTCGAACTGCAACTCGTCGACCTGTGCCTGGCCCGGGGCGACGTGCGGGGCGCCAAGGCGCATCTGCGTCGGTCCCGGCTGGCCGCCGGTTCGCGCTATGTCGAGGCGCAATACGCGATCCCGCTGGCACGCGCGGAGATCCGGGTGGCCGAGGCGCAGGGCAGGCTGGACGAGGCCCGCGAGGCGCTGGTCGCGGCGCTAGCCGCCGGCTGCCCACCCGGCCACCAGCGCTACATGTGGCCCCTGCTCGCCGACGCCGCCGCGAACGAGGCCGATGCCCGCACCTCGACCGTGCGCCCGCGCGAATCGGAGCTCAAGACCCGCCAGGACATCGCCGACCGGATCGCGGCGATGGCCGCGTCGCTCACGATCGACTGCCCGCTCGACGCGGCCTACGCCGCGCTGGTCAGAGCCGAGTCGGCCCGGGCGGCCGGCACCGACGACGCCGAACTGTGGGGCCTGGCCGCCGGCGCCTGGGAGCTGACCGAGCAGCCCTACCGCACCGCCTGGGTCCGCTTCCGCCACGCCGAGACCCTGCTCACCACCGGCAACCGCGACGCCGCCGCCCGCCGCCTGGCCGAAGCCGCCGAAACGGCCACCCGGCTCGGCGCCAGGACCCTGCGCGAACACATAGACCTGCTCAGCCGCCGGGCCAGGGTGGGCCCGCCCACCCAGGGCGAGTCGGACACGACGCTGCCGACCCTGACCCCACGCGAGATCGACGTCCTGCGGCTGGTCGCCGACGGCCGCAGCAACCGCCAGATCGCGGAGGAGCTGTACATCAGCGCCAAGACCGCCAGCGTCCACGTCTCGAACATCCTGGCCAAACTCCAGGTCACGGGCCGAGGCGAAGCAGCCGCAGTGGCACATCGGCTGCACTTGGTCGACGGCTAACGGGGCCGCCGGCCGACCAGACCGGGGCACACCGACTCGTCACGGAATCACACGAGCCCTCCGGCCGCCCGCACCACGATGGCCCGGCCCCGGCAGGCCGGACGGCAACATCGGCAAACCCGGCAAGCCACTCGGGCCGCCGGCGGGGTGGGGGCTTCGAGGCTTGGGCTTTGGGCGAGACGGGGGTGTTGGTCGGGGAAAAGCGGCCTGCAGCGGCCGGCCGGG
>NZ_BIFH01000072.1 GCF_003967355.1 Embleya hyalina
ACCGGATCCGAGCCGGTCGCCGGCGAACCGGGACTTGCCACCTCACCCCGTGCCAACTCGGCCAATGCGTCGGCAAGTTCGCCCGAGTCCCGCCCCCGCACCACCGCACGCCGGTCGAACACCGCCCGCCCGACCACCAACGACCGTGCGACATCCGCCGGTTCGGCGTCCGGGTGTGCGCCCACCCAATCCCGCAACCGCGCCGCCTGCGCCCGCAGCCCGGCCTCGGTGCGGGCCGACACCACCCACGGCAGGACCCCGCCGATTCCCGGGACCTCCGGCGCTGCGGGTGTGGCCTCGGCGGCGTCCGCAGGCGCCTCCTCCAGGACCACGTGCGCGTTCGTTCCGCTGATCCCGAACGACGACACCCCCGCCCGACGCACCCGCCCACCCGCCGGCCAGGCCACCTCGTCCGCCAACACCTCGACCCGACCCGCCGACCAATCCACATGCGGCGTCGGCTCGTCCACATGCAACGTCCGAGGCAACACCCCGTGCCGCAACGCCAACACCATCTTGATCACCCCGGCCACCCCCGCCGCCGCCTGGGTATGCCCGATGTTCGACTTCACCGACCCCAACCACAACGGCCGATCCACCGGCCGATCCCGCCCATACGTCGCCAACAACGCCTGCGCCTCGATCGGATCACCCAGCGTCGTCCCCGTCCCGTGCGCCTCCACCGCGTCCACATCGCCGGTCGACAACCCGGCGCTGTCCAACGCCTGCCGAATCACCCGCTGTTGCGACGGCCCGTTCGGCGCGGTCAACCCATTCGACGCGCCGTCCTGGTTCACCGCCGACCCACGCACCACCGCCAACACCGAATGCCCGTGGCGGCGCGCATCCGACAACCGCTCCACCAGCACGAGGCCGATGCCCTCGGCCGCGCCCATTCCGTCCGCCGCCGCCGCGAACGCCTTGCAGCGGCCGTCCGGCGACAGACCCCGCTGGCGGGAGAACTCCACGAAGAACTCGGTGGTCGCCATCGCCGTCACCCCACCGGCCAGGGCCAGATCGCACTCGCCCGACCGCAGCGCGTTCGCCGCCAGGTGCAGCGCGACCAGGGACGACGAGCACGCGGTGTCGATACTGACCGCCGGGCCCTCCAGGCCCAGGACGTACGAGACCCGGCCGGACGCGATGCTCGCCGAACTGCCGTAGCCCAGATAGCCCTCGACCTCGTCCGGCACCCGGTTCACCCGGGCGCCGTAGTCGTTGTCGATCACCCCGGCGAAGACCCCGGTCCGGCTGCCGCGCAGCGAGGTCGGATCGATGCCCGCCCGCTCGAACGTCTCCCACGCGGTCTCCAGGAGCAACCGCTGCTGCGGATCCATCGCCAACGCCTCACGCGGCGAGATCCCGAAGAACTCCGCGTCGAACTCGCCGATTCCGTAGAGGAATCCGCCCGATTCCACGTAGCTCTTGCCGGCCCGCTCGGGATCGGGGTCGAACAGTGCGGCCAGGTCCCATCCCCGGTCCGTCGGGAACGGTCCGATCGCGTCCCCGCCCGAGGCGAGCAGCCCCCACAGGTCCTCCGGCGAGGCCACCCCGCCCGGGAACCGGCAACCCATGCCGACGATCACGATCGGATCGTCGACGTCCACGGGCGGCGTGCCGACCGGCATCGGTGGGCCGAGCGGCTTCGCTCCCCCGATCAGTTCACCGACCAGGAACGCCGCCAGCCCCGCCGGGGTCGGGTGGTCGAAGACCAGCGTGGACGGCAGCCGCAGCCCGGTCGCGGTGTTCAGCCGGTTGCGCAGTTCCATTCCGCTCAGCGAGTCGAACCCGAGGTCCTTGAACGCTCGCCCGGCCGGTACCGCCCCGGCCGAATCGTGCCCCAGCGCGCTCGCGGCCTCGGTCCGCACCACCTTGAGGAGTGCCTGCTCCCGCTCGGCCGGCGACATTCCCGCCAGTCGCCCGGTCAGCGCCGAACCGCCCGCGTCCGTCGCCGTCCGCCGGGTACCGGTGCCGAGCAGTTCCCGGAACAGCGCGGGCCGGGTGGCGGCGTCCGCCCGCATCGCCGGCAGGTCCAGGTGGATCGGCACCAGGTTCGCCTCGGGCCTGCCCAGCGCGATGTCGAACAACCGCAGCGCCTCGGCCGCCGGCATCGTCACCACGCCGTTCCGGAGCAGCCGGGCCAGATCGGTCTCGCCCAGCCGCCCGCCCATGCCCTGCGCGCCCGCCCACAGGCCCCAGGCGAGCGAGATCCCGGGGAGACCGAGGTCGCGGCGCTGTCGGGCGAGGGCGTCCAGGAAGGCGTTGGCCGCCGCGTAGTTGCCCTGTCCCCGGCCGCCGAAGGTGGTGGCGGCGGAGGAGAACAGGACGAACGCGGTCAGGTTCGCGTCCCGGGTCAGTTCGTGCAGGTGGTACGCGGCGTCCGCCTTCGGACGCAGCGCGTGGTCCAGCCGCGCGTCGGTCAGGTTCGCCACGGTGGCGTCGTCCACCACGCCCGCGGTATGGATCACCGCGGTCAGCGCGTGCTCGGCCGGGATCCGGGCCAACTCGGCCGCCAGCGCGGCGCGGTCGGCCAGGTCGCAGGCCGCGAGGGTGACCTCTGCCCCCTGCGCGGTCAGGTCGGCCACCAGTTCGGCCGCGCCCGGTGCGGCGGCGCCCCGGCGGGACAGCAGCAGGAGTCGGCGCACGCCGTGGGCGCCGACCAGGTGCCGGGCGACCAGCGCGCCCAGGCCGCCGGTGGCGCCGGTGACCAACACCGTACCGGCGGGCGCGAAGGCGAACGGCTCGCCGGCCGCCGTGCTCACCCTGACCAACCGGGGCACCCGGAACCGGCCGTCACGGACCGCCAGTTGCGGCTCGGTCGAGGCGAGGACCGCCGGCCAGGCGGCGACCGACGCGGCCTCCTCGTCCAAGTCGACCAGCGCGCATCGGTCGGAGTGCTCGGATTGGGCCGAGCGCAACAGCCCCCACACGGCCGCACCGGCCAGGTCCGACACCCGTTCGTCGGATTCGGCGGCCACATCGGCGGTGGCGACGTCGGCGGTGACCGCACCGGAGGTCACCACGACCAGGCGCGTCGTCTCCAGGCGGGGATCGGCCAGCCAGTCCTGCGTCCGCGCCAATATGTCCGCGAGCACCTGTCGAGTGCGCTCGATCGGCGCGGCCGAATCGGCGGGGACCCCCAGCACCACCACATCGAGCGGCCCCGACGCCGCGTCCTCGGCCGCCTCGGCCACGCTGCGGTACACCGGGACGTTCGCGTGCGCGGCCACCAGCCGGGCGAGCGGCCCGGAGTCGACCGCGCCCACCACCGCCCAGCGAACGGCCGCGCCCGGCTCGTCGATCGACATCGGCCGCCAGTCCACCCGGAACAGCGAATCGCGCGGCGGCACCCCCGCCCGACGCAGCCGCTCGCCCGACACCGGCCGCACCGTCAACGCCCGGATCGACCCGACCGGTTCGCCCGCCGCGTCGCTCAACCACACCGACACCGCGTCCGGGCCCGTCGGCGCCAGCCGCACCCGCAGCCGCCCCGCACCGGGGGTGAGCAGCCGAACACCTCGCCAGGAGAACACTATCCGCGCCTGGTCCCGCGCGGCCTCCGCCGCCGGCTCCGCTCCCAGCGCGTGCAGGGCCGCGTCCAACAGCGCGGGATGTACCTCGTAGTGCTCGGCCTCCTGCCGTACGCCGTCGGCGGGTTCGATCTCGGCGAACGACTCGGCGCCGCGCCGCCACAGGGCGCGCAGCCCCTGGAAGGCCGGACCGTACTCCAACCCGGCCAGGGCCATCCGCTCGTACACCCCGTCCAGGTCGACCGGCGTACTGCCCTCGGGCGGCCACACGGGCGACTCCGCGTCCGCGTCCGTCGGGGCGGGGTCGGCCGCGGTCAGGGCCCCGGAGGCGTGCCGGGTCCACGGCTCGTCGCCGGCCGCGTCCTCCGCTCGGGAGTGGATCTCCACCGACCTGAATCCGGCGGCGTCGGGCGCGCCGACCCGGACCTGGATCCGGGCACCGCCCGCATCGGGCAGGGTCAGCGGAGCGTGCAGGGTCAGTTCCTCGATCGTCGCACAGCCGACCGTCGCCCCCGCGCGCAGCGCCAGGTCGACGAACATCGTGCCGGGCGCGATCACCGCACCGAGCACCACATGCTCCGTGAGCCACCCGTGCGAGGCCACGGACAGCCGCCCGGTGAAGACCGTCCCGGCCCCGTCGGCCAGATCGACCCCGGCGCCCAGCATCGGATGCTCGACCGTGAACTGCCCCCATCCGACCCCGCCGGTCCGCTCGGCGGGCTCCACCCAGTACCGCCGCCGCCGGAAGGCGTAGGTCGGCAGCTCGATCCGTCGACCCGGCACCGTCCCGGACCCGACCCAGTCCACCGCCAGGCCGCTCCGGAACGCCGCCGACAGTGCGCCGACCAGTCGATCGGGACCACCCTCGCCCCGCCGCAACGTCTCCAACACCGCGCCGTCCACGCCCAGCGCGTCGAGGGTGTCACCCAACGGCACCACGAGTCCCGGATGCGGGCTGCACTCGACGAAGACGGCGTGCCCGTCGGCGACCGCCGCCGCGACGGCCCGTTCCAACTCGACCGTGCGCCGCAGATTCTCGAACCAATACGCGCCACCGAGCACACTCGGGTCGGTGACGGACTCCCCGGTCACGGTGGAGTACATCGGCACGCGGCCCGGCTGCGGCGTCACATCCGCCAACAGCCGCTCGACCTCGTCCCGCACGACCTCCATCCGCGCGGAATGCGACGCGTAGTCCACCGGAATCCACCGCGCCCGCACATCGTCCCGCTCACACGCGTCGACCATGGCGGCCAGGGCTTCTACATCACCCGAAAGCACCACGCTCGTCGGCCCGTTCACCGCCGCCAACGACAGCCGATCGTCTCCGGACACCAACTCCCGCGCACGATCGGCGGATACCCCGACCGACACCATCCCGCCACCGGCGGAGGCCACCCCGAGCAGGGCCCGACTGCGCAGCACGACCACCCGCACCGCATCCGCCAACGACAGATGACCCGCCACATGCGCGGCGGCGATCTCCCCCTGCGAATGCCCGATCACCGCACCCGGCCGCACCCCACACGACTCCCACCACCGCGCAAGACCCACCATCACCGCGAACAAAGCCGGCTGAACCACATCCACCCGCTCGGCCAGCCCCTCACCGGCGACACCACGCAACACATCCAGCAACGACCAATCCGCCACCAACGGATCCATCACCGCCGCACACTCCGCCACCACATCCGCGAACACCGGCGAACACTCCAACAACCCCGCCGCCATCCCCACCCACTGCGACCCCTGCCCCGGAAACAC
Source organism: Embleya hyalina (assembly GCF_003967355.1). Lineage (GTDB taxonomy): Bacteria > Actinomycetota > Actinomycetes > Streptomycetales > Streptomycetaceae > Embleya > Embleya hyalina. Next base: position 5,295 of record NZ_BIFH01000072.1, read on the forward strand.
GAACACCGGCCCGGCGGCCGAACCGGCGGCGACGATCGACGCCCCGTCGACCGGCCCACGCTCGGCCAACTCGGCGACGGCCAGGCTCAGTTCCGTGAGGGCGCGCCCCCGCATCACGGCGCGGTGGTCGAGCGCCGCCCGCCCGGTCGCCAACGACCGGCCCACGTCGAGCGGATCCGCGTCGGGATGTGCGCCCAGCCAGTCCCGCAGCCGCGCCGCCTGCGCCCGCAGCGCCGGCTCCGATCGGGCCGACAACACCCAGGGCACCGGCCCACCCGGCACCGGAGCCGTCACCGAGGTCACCGGACCGGCCGGGCTCTCCTCCGCCTGCTCCAGAATCACATGCGCGTTGGTTCCGCTGATCCCGAACGACGACACCCCCGCCCGGCGGGCCCGCCCGGTCGCCGGCCAGGGCCGTTGGGCCGTGAGCAGTTCGACCCCGCCGGCCGCCCAGTCCACATGCGGCGTGGGCTCGTCCACGTGCAGCGTGCGCGGCAACACCCCGTGCCGCAACGCCAACACCATCTTGATCACCCCGGCCACCCCCGCCGCGGCCTGGGTGTGCCCGATGTTCGACTTCACCGACCCCAACCACAACGGCCGATCCGGCGCCCGATCCCGGCCGTAGGTCGCGAGCAGTGCCTGTGCCTCGATCGGATCACCCAGCGTCGTCCCGGTCCCGTGCGCCTCCACCGCGTCCACATCGCCCGCCGACAGCGCGGCATCGGCCAGCGCCGCCCGGATCACCCGCTGCTGCGACGGACCGTTCGGCGCGGTCAAGCCGTTCGACGCGCCGTCCTGGTTCACCGCCGAGCCGCGTACGACGGCCAGGATCGCATGCCCGTCGCGCCGGGCGTCCGACAGCCGCTCGACCAGGAGCAGGCCCACGCCCTCGGCCGCGCCCATCCCGTCCGCCGTGGCCGCGAACGCCTTGCAGCGGCCGTCCACGGACAGCCCGCGCTGCCGGGAGAACTCCAGGAAGAAGTCCGGCGTGGACATCGTGGTCACCCCGCCGGCGAGGGCCAGGTCGCATTCCCCCGACCGCAGCGCGTTCACCGCCAGGTGCAGCGCGACCAGCGACGACGAGCACGCCGTGTCCACGGTCACCGCCGGCCCCTCCAGGCCGAACGTGTACGCCACCCGGCCCGAGGCCACGCTTGCCGCGTTCCCGGTCAGCAGGTGGCCCTCCAGGCCGGCCCGCGTACGGGCGCCGCCGGTCGCGTAGTCGTGGCCGGCCATCCCGGCGAAGACCCCGGTCCGGCTGCCTCGGAGCGAGGTGGGATCGATGCCCGCCTGCTCGAACGTCTCCCACGCGGTTTCCAACAACAACCGCTGCTGGGGATCCATCGCCAGCGCCTCGCGCGGCGAGACGCCGAAGAACTCGGCGTCGAACTCGGTCGCCCCGGCCAGGAATCCGCCGGCCCGGACGTAGCTCTTGCCGACCCGCTCCGGATCCGGGTCGAACAGCGTGTCGACGTCCCAACCGCGGTCGGTCGGGAACGGCCCGATCGCGTCGCCGCCCGCCGCGACCAGCTCCCACAACCCCGCGGCCGAGTCCACCCCGCCCGGGAACCGGCAGCCCATGCCGACGATCACCACCGGGTCGGCCGCGGTGACCCCGGCCCCGGCGGCGGGTCCGGCCGGCGCCGATTCGGGCTCGCCGACCGATTCGGCCACCAGGAAGGCCGCCAGGCCGAGCGGCGTCGGGAAGTCGAAGACCAGCGTGGACGGCAGCCGCAATCCGGTCGCGCCGCTCAGCCGATTGCGCAGTTCCACACCCGTGAGCGAGTCGAACCCGAGGTCGCGGAAGGTCGCCTCGGCCCGCACCTCGTGGGCCGACTCGTGCCCCAGGACCACCGCCGCCTCGGTCCGGACCAGGCGCAACACCATGTCCATCCGCTCGGCGGGCGTTGCCGAGGCAAGCCCGCGGGCCCACGGGGCCGCCGAGAGCGCCTTGGTACGGCGGTTCGGGGTGCCGACCAGGCCGCGCAGCAGCGGATGTACCGGCTGGGTCGCGGCCTGTGCCCGCAGTGCGGCCAGGTCCAGGCGGGCCGGGATCAGCGCCGCCTCGTCGGTCTGCCAGGCGGCGTCGAACAGCGCGAGCCCCTGGACGGTCGAGATCGGCATCAGGCCGCCCCGGGCCAGACGCTTCAGATCGCCCGCCCCCAACCGCTCGGTCATACCGCCGCGTTCCGCCCACAGACCCCAGGCCAGCGCGGTCGCGGGCAGCCCCTGCTCCCGGCGCCGGCGGGCCAGGGCGTCCAGGAACGCGTTCCCCGCCGCATAGCCGCCCTGGCCGGCCACGCCGAGTACACCGGCCACCGACGAGAACAGCACGAACGCGGCCGGGTCCGCATCCCGGGTGAGTTCGTCCAGTACGAGGGCGGCGTCCACTTTGGGCCGCAACACGTGGTCGACCCGCTCCGGGGTCAGCGCCTCGATCGGCGCGTCGTCGAGCGCCCCCGCGGCATGCACCACGGCGGTCAACGGGTGTTCGGCCGGAATCGCGGCCAACACCTCGGCCATCGCCTCGCGATCCGCCGCGTCACAGGCCACGATCGTGGTGTCGGCACCCGACTCGGCCAATTCCGCGACGAGTTCGGCGGCGCCGGGAGCGGCGGGCCCGGCCCGGCCGGTCAGCACCAATCGGCGCACGCCCCACCGCGTGACCAGGTGTCGGGCCAGGCGGCGACCCAGGGTGCCGGTGCCACCGGTGATCAGGACCGTACCGTCGGCCGCGAGCGGCCGCGGGACGGTCAGCACCACCTTGCCCACGTGCCGGGCCTGGCCCAGGAAGCGCAACGCCTCGCGGGCCTGGCGGATGTCCCAGGTCCGGATCGGCAGCGGATGCAGCACACCGCGCTCGAAGAGGTCGACCAGTTCGGCGAACAGTTCGGCGATGCGATCCGGCCCGGCCTCGATCAGGTCGAAGGCCCGATAGCGCACACCGGCCGGCAGGCCCTCGGTCCGGATGTCGGTCTTGCCCATCTCCACGAACCGGCCGTTCTCGGCGAGCAGCCGCAACGACGCGTCGGTGAATTCGCCCGCCAGCGAGTTCAACACCACGTCGATCCCGCGCCCGTCCGTGGCGCGCGCGAAGCGCTGCTCGAAGGACAGGTCCCGGGACGAGGCGATCCGCTCGTCCGGAATGCCGAGCCCGCGCACGGTGGCCCACTTCGCCGGACTCGCGGTCGCGTACACCTCGGCGCCCCGATGCCGGGCGATCTGGGTGGCGGCCATGCCGACGCCACCGGAGGCCGCGTGCACCAGCACCGATTCGCCCGACCGCAGCCCGGCGAGGTCGTGCAGCCCGTAGAGCGCGGTGAGGAAGACCACCGGCACCGACGCGGCCCGGGCGAACGACCAACCCGCCGGCACCCGCGCCAACAACCGCCGGTCGGCCACCGCAAGCGGCCCGAACGCCCCCTCGAACAAGCCCATCACCCGGTCGCCGGCGGCCAGATCCGCGACACCGGGACCGACCTCCACGACCACCCCGGCCGCCTCGGCGCCGATCACCGCCCGACCCGGGTACATGCCGAGCGTGATCAGCACATCGCGGAAGTTCACCCCGGCCGCCCGCACGGCCACCCGCACCTGCCCGGCGGTCAGCGGCGCGAGGACGGACGGATGCGCCGTCACCGCGAGATCGTCCAGCGTCCCGGCCGTCCCGGACTCGATCCGCCACGGCTGATCCGAACCCGGCGCCGGGGGCACCAGCGCACCGGCGTCCGCCCGCCGCGCCAGGCGCGGCGCCAACACCACGCCCTCCCGAATCGCCACCTGCGGCAGCCCGGACGCCACCGCCGCACGCAACGCCGAACCCGAATCGGCGTCGTCCCGATCGACCAGGACGAAGCGCCCCGGATGCTCCGTCTGCGCGACCCGCACCAGACCCCAGATCGCCGCATGCGCCGGAGAACCGACCCGATCCTGCGCATCCGTGGCAACCGCGCCACGGGTACGAACCACCAACCGCGCCCCGGCGAACCGCTCGTCCGCGACCCACGCCCGCACCGCGGCGAGCACCGCGTGCACCGCGCCGGCCACCTCTTCGGGGGTTTCGCCGACCACCGGCGGGCAATCGAACAGCGCCACGTCGGGCGCCTGTTCGGCATCGGCCCGGGCCGGCACCCGAACCCCGACCGCCGCAAGCTCCGCCACCGCGTCGGACTCGTCCACCAGGAACCGGAGTTCGTCGTCGACGCACTCCCCCACCGGCGTGTCCGCGATCTCCCAGACCGTGCGGTACAGCCACTCGCGACCCGCGTCCTCGGCCGCCGGCAACTGCTCGGCGGCCACCGGCCGCAGCGTCAGCGACGCGACCGAGGCCACCGGAACACCATGCTCGTCGGCCACGTCGACCGCCAGGGTCTCCCGCCCGGTCCGCCGCACCACGACCCGAAGCACCGACGCCGCCGGGCCGGGCAACGCGACCCCGGTCCAGGCGAACGGCAACAGCGTCGCCCCCGACTCCGCCACCGCCTCGGCCGCGGCCACATGCAGCGCGGCGTCCAGCAGCGCCGGATGCAGGGCGTAGCCGTGCGCGTCCCGATCGGCCGCCTCGGGCAGCGCGATCTCGGCGAAGAAGTCGTCGCCCCGCCGCCACGCGGCCCGCACCCCCCGGAAGATCGGCCCGTAGTCGTAGCCGTGCTCCGCAAGCCGGTCGTACACCGCCTCCGGGTCGACCACCTCGGCATCCGCCGGCGGCCGGACCGCCCACGGCTCCGGCCCAACCGACACGGATCCCCGCGCGCTCGTGCCGAGGGTGCCGCTCGCATGCCGGGTCCACGGCTGCTCGTCGGGGGCGTCCTCGGGCCGCGAATGCACCTCCACGGTCCGGTGGCCCGCCGAATCCGCGGCGCCCACCGCGACCCGGAGCCGGATACCGATCCCGTCCGGCACCACCAGGGGCGCATGCAGGGTGAGTTCGTCCACGACCGGGCAGCCGGCCTCGACACCGACCCACGACGCCAGCTCGACGAACGCCGTTCCCGGCACCACGACCGAGCCGAACACCGCGTGATCCGCGAGCCATTCGTGCGTCGCGACGGACAACCGCCCGGTGTAGAGGAATTCTCCGTCCCGAACCGAACCGACCGCCGCCCCCAGCAGCGGATGATCGACCGCGACCAGCCCCAACCCGACCGGGTCGCCCGCACGTTCGCCACCCGTCAACCAATAGCGACGCCGCTGGAAGGCGTAGGTCGGCAGCTCGACGTGACGACCGGGCAACATCCCGGCCCAGTCCACCGCGACGCCCGCCACGAACGCCGCCGAGAGCGCGGCGACCAGCCGATCGGGACCACCCTCACCCCGCCGCAACGTCTCCAACACCGCGCCGTCCACCCGCAGCGCCTCCAGGGTGTCCCCCAGCGGCACCACCAACCCGGGATGCGGACTGCACTCCAGAAACGCACCATGCCCATCCGCGACCGCCGCCTCGACCGCCCGCTCCAACTCCACCGTACGACGCAGATTCTCGAACCAGTACGACCCGCCCAACTCGGCCGGATCGACGACCACTTCCCCGGTCACCGTCGAATACATCGGCACGCGACCCGGCTGCGGCGTCACATCCGCCAACAGCCGCTCGACCTCACCCCGCACCGCCTCCATCCGCACCGAATGCGACGCGTAGTCCACCGGAATCCACCGCGCCCGCACACCATCGCGCCCACACACCTCGACCACCACGGCCAGCGCATCGACATCACCCGAAAGCACCACACTCGCTGGCCCGTTCACCGCCGCCAACGACAACCGACCATCCCCCGCGACCAACTCCCGGGCACGATCGGCGGACACACCCACCGACACCATCCCGCCACCCGAGGAGGCCACCCCGAGCAGGGCCCGACTGCGCAGCACGACCACGCGTACCGCATCCGCCAACGACAGGTGGCCGGCCACATACGCGGCAGCGATCTCCCCCTGCGAATGCCCGATCACCGCACCCGGCCGCACCCCACACGACTCCCACCACCGCGCAAGACCCACCATCACCGCGAACAACACCGGCTGAACCACATCCACCCGCTCCAACCCACCGGCGGACCCGCCCCGCAACACCTCCAACA
>NZ_BIFH01000073.1 GCF_003967355.1 Embleya hyalina
CGCCCGTCTCGTCGAAAGCCCCCCGTCCTGGAGCCCCGCACGCCGCCGCTGGCCCACCACCGACTCCGGCCGGCCCCGCACCAGCCGGCCCGCAACCACAAGCGCAACGTGCGCCGGGAGTGGCCCTCGGAGGACCCGCCCCGCCCCCGCCCAGCCCTGTCGTCAGCGCCCTTCCCTGCCGCCACCGCCGGTCGCCGGGGGGCGGATGGCTTCGATGATTCGGGCGAAGCTTTCCTTGCCGTGGCCCGCGGCGATTTGGTGGTCGATCAGGTGTTGCACCGCGGCGATCACCTCCGTGCGGATGCCCTGGTCGTGGCCGGCCTCGGCGATGGTGTCGACGGCGGCCTTGTTGAAGTCCAGGCTCTGGGTCTCGGCCGTGTAGTCGGCGCTGTCGAAGTACTCCGCGTGGCCGGTCAGGCCGCCGGTCATCGCGGTGAGCCAGGGGGCCGCCAGCTCGGCGAACTCGGTTGCCGGGACGCCTTCGCTGCCGACGAGCGCGGCGCCGTAGGCGAAGCCGGCGAACATCGAGTACATCGAGCCGAGCAGGGCCAGGTCGTAGAGCGAGGCCAGCCCCGCGTCCGCGCCGAACCAGCGTGCGCCGCCGAGCAGTTCGAGGAGGCCGCGGTGGGTGTCGAAGGCGGCCTGCGAGCCGCTGTACAGGAGTGAGGCGACGGGGAGGCCGATCATCTCCGGGATGGCCATGATCGCGCCGTCGAGGTATTCGATCCCGTGCTCGGCGGCCCAGGCCGCGGTTTCCCGGGCCCGCTTCGGGGTCACCGTGGTCACGTTGATCACCAGGCGGCCGGCGAGCGGGTCGACCAGGGCGGCCAGCGTGTCGCGGACCGACGTGTCGTCGAGGAGGCACACCACGACCACCGGCGAGGCGCGGACCGCCTCGGCGGCCGTCGGGGCGAGCGTCACGCCCTGGGCGACCAGATCGTCGGCGCGGCCGGCGGAGCGGTTCCAGACGGTGGTGGGGTGGCCGCCCCGGTGGATCGCACCGGCGATGGCCCGGCCCATCGCGCCGAGGCCGAGGACGGTTACGGGGGTGTGGGACTGCTGCGCGTTCACGGAGGTCTCCAGATGTGCGGAAGAGGGACGGAGAGGGGATGGGAGAGGGATGGGCTGAGATCCATCCTTGATTGACGCACTCCAGTCGACAAGTACCTACTAATTGGTTAGGTACTGACGAAAAGGTAAGTATTGAGGCGGGCGGCCGTGACGGTGGCTGTTCGCGCCGCTGTCCGGCCCCGAATCGGGGGAACTCCCCACGTCCTGCGAACAGGTGGTCGGTTTTCGCCCGGACGCCTTTCGGCGTCCATCCGGGACCGGCACAATCGCCGCCATGGCGATGATCGAGACCCGCAAGCCCGTCGGCGAGCGGCTGAAGGCCGGCGCGCTCGGACTGCTCTCCGGTGGCGTGATAGGCGTCGCGCTGGGCTGCTTCGTGGTCGGGTGCATCCTGGGACGCTGGCAGGTCTGCGTGATCGGGGTCGGGGTCTTCCTGCTCAACATGGCCGCGTGGGCCTTCGGCGGGCGCGTCCAGCGGGCCCGGGACGTGCGTGCGCCGGCCCGGCTCGCGCTGGCCGTGATCGAGAGCCGGCGCGCCCTCGGCAGCGATACGGCCGACATCCCGGTCGAGTTCGATCTGACCGTGGCGCCGGACGAGCGCACGGCGTACCGGGTGAAGACGCGGCAGGACCTCAACATGGTCGACATCCCCGACTATCGGCCGCGTGGGGTCGTGGTGGTGGAGTACCGCCCCGACGACCTGTGGGAGGTCAAGCTCGTCACCGAGCCGACCGAGGAGTGGGCCCGACGGGCGAGTGTGGAGACGGTGGACTCCGCGCCGGAGTCGACCATGGTCTCGCGCCCGCCCGGCGAGGGTTCGTTCTGTCTGCTCGCCACGCTCGGCCTGCTGGTCGGCGCGGGGATCGTGGTACTGCTCTTCCGGGCGGAACTGGCCGACGAGTTCGGCGACTCGGGGACGAAGACCACGTCGTCGTCCGTGTCGTCCTCCGAGACGAAGGTCACGAGTAGCGTCTCGACCGGTACGACCGTCTCCGGCACCGCGTCGTCCGACTCGATGCTGGCCGACGGAGAGCTTCGCCGGCTGGTCGGCTCGCTGGTGAGCGGGATGCACACGGGCAACGCCGCCGCGTTCACCATCGACGAGCACGGGATCTCGATGCAGGGCGTGCTCGGCGCGCCGGTCGACCCCGGCGCGGTGATCGACGTCAATACGCTCCCGCTGGAGCGGTTGCCCGGACTGGTACAGATCGCGCGGACCAAACTGGGGATCGCCGAGCCGAATTCGTGGCGGATCACCTTCGAGCCGGTGGCCGGGTCCGGGACCGTGGTCATCCGGGTGACCGTGACCGGGGCCGAGGGCAAAGCGTCGCTGGAGGCGGACGGCGAGGGCCGGATCACCAAGCGCAACCCGCGCTGACGGCGGTCCGGGCGGTCGCGAGCGGCCGGGGTACCCCGCTCCGCCGGCCCGCGTCGGCGGGGGATCATCGGGTTTGTGATCCGCCGTCACCGTCTCGCGAACACGGGTGAATCCTTTCGCGCCCGCCGCGCCTCTCATGCGTGTGCGGACGACCGTCTCGTCCGCCCCGCATCCCATCGGGAGGACCCCATGACCGTAGTCGTCATCGTCGTCGCGGCAGTCGCGCTGCTGCTGTGCGTGTGCACCGTCACGCTGCGCCGTCGGAGGCGTCAGCGTGGCTGACCACACCTGGCCCGGCGCGGTCCTGGTCGCCGCCGCGCAGCGCGGTGACGTCGACGCGCTCACCGCGCTGGTGCACGGCTCCCACCCGCACGTGCGCCGATTCGCGCATACGTTGTGCGCCACCCCCCAGGACGCGGAGGACGCCGCCCAGGAGGCGCTGATCATCCTCTACCGCAAGATCGGCATGCTCCGCGCGTCGGGGGCGTTGGCGTCGTGGATGTTCCGGATCGTCCGCAACGAGTGCCTGCGTCGCACCCGTGCGCTGGTCCACCACGCGTCGGCCGCCGAGTCCGACCCGTTCGCCACCCCGGGCGGTACCGCGCGCTCCGCCGAGGAGGACGCCCTGCTGCGCCTGGAGGCCGAACGGGTCGCGGCCGCCGTCGCCGCCCTGCCCGACGATCAGCGGCAGGTGCTGGTCATGCGGGACATCCAGGGTCTGCCGGGCCGGATGGTCGCCGATCGGCTGGGGATCGGCACCGCCGCGATGAAGTCCCGCCTGCATCGATCCCGTTCGGCGGTACGCGAGGCCCTGCGCGACGAACCGTCCCGGAGCGAGGAGAACCGACGATGACGCCCGACTCGACCACGACCGCGACGACGACCACGCTCACGAAGACACGCACCACCGAGCCCGCTTCCCCGCCCGCCGATCCGCCCGGGCCGGACACGGGGGACGCGCCGGACACGCGGGACGCGCACGGCGCGCACGACACGCCCAAGCGCACCGGCTTCGCCAGTGCCACCGTGCCGCGCCATCTGGCCCGGGGCGCCGTCGGGTTCGGCGCGCTCGTCGCATCCCTGGCCCTGCTGCCGCTCGCCGGCCCGGTGAGCCTGCTGCTCGCGCCGGTCGGCCTGCTCGCGCTGCGCGGTTGCCCGATGTGCTGGGCGATCGGCCTGATGGAGACCATCTCGGCCGGCCGCCTGCGCCGCTCCTGCGCGAACGGGAGGTGCGAACTCACTCGTCCCGCGAAATAGGCGCCGCGCCGTCCGGCGGATCCTGCCGAGTCGGGATCCGCCGGGCCGGCCCGCAGTCCGAGCCCGGCCCCGAGCCGGAGTCGGAGCCCCGGCCCGGCCCCGCGTCGCAGCCCGAACCCGGCCCCGGGCACCGCGAAGACGCGCCCTCCCCGGGCTCACATCCACGACATGACCGACTCGTCACCACTGTTGTCGTAACCCGGGATCACGTGCTCGTAGCTCTCGTACGGGTTCGTGACGTCGAAGATGCGCGGGTTGTCGAACTGGACGTACAGGGTGCGTCTGCGGGCGGCGCCGGTCGCGGCCGGGCCCGCGTGCATCCCGCACCCCATGTGCACGGTCACGTCGCCCGGTTCGGTGGTCATCCCCACCACCGGCAGCCGCGCCCACTGTTCCGCCGTGTAGCGCTCGTGCGCGACCGTGCCCCACGACCCGGCCAACGCGTACAGCTGCGAACTGTCCTGGGTCACCGCGTCGAGCCGGATGCCCACGTGCACGCGCGGACAGGTGATCGGACAACCGCCGAGTGCGCAGTCCTTGTGCCAGGGCAGGTCCGGGATGGACAGCGGCTCGGGCGCGGTGCCGAACTCCTTGAGCACGGCGATCTGTCCGGAGTCCCGGTCGGTCACCGCGACCACGTCCTGGCCCGCGAGGCCGCACAACATGCGCACGGTCGGGTCGTCGGCCAACGCGGCGATCCGCGGCGAGCGCATGCCCAGGTAGGTCAGCCGGTAGGGCGAGCGCCGCCCGGCCGGGTCCGCGGCCCACAACGAACCCCGGTCGCCCTCGCGGCACAACCCGCGGATCCGGTCCACCTCGCCGGCCAACTCCTCGACCCGGTCCGCGTCGAAGACCTGACGCACCACCAGATAGCCGGTGGTGCGCAGGAAATGCGCCATCTCGTCGGGTTCGTCCCGAGTGCCGAAGTCGCGGTGCAGGTCGATCGGCCGATCCGCCAGGTCGCGCAGATCGAGGGCTTCCGGGTGGTAGATCGGCGTGCCGGAGTACATGCAGCGGATCGCCGGTTCCCAGGTGTCCCAGTCGGCGAAGGTGCCGCGCACGAAGCGCACCGCGTGCGACTCGACCAGGCCGCGGCTGGTGCGCAGTTCGTACAGGTAGTCCTGCCACGCGCCGGACGCCAGCTCGACGACCAGTTCGGCGTCCGCGCTGACCCCCGGCACGATGCGCACCTCGCCCCGGTCCTCGACATAGCTGTACGCCGAACCGTCGGGCATGCACAGGGCGATCGGGGCGCGGCCGGCCACGTCCCAGGCGACCCGTTCGCCGAGTCCGCCCTCGAGCCGGCGTGGCAGTTCCACCCGATGGAAAGAATCGAAGCACACGACCGGCCAGCCCAACACACTGAACGTGCCTCGGTCGGCGTCGTGCGCCACCGCCGATCCCGCGCCCGCTATCCCCATTGCCCCGTCCTCCCCGTTGTGCACCCGGCACACCGGCCGGGTCGTCACCAACGGTAGGCAAACAGCGTCAGAACAGCGTCAGAGCAGCGCGAAAGCGCAAGGTGACAGCCAGTCAGCTCCGCGACGGTACGCCGGTGTCCGGCGGGTCCCCGAGCAATCGCACCGCGTCCTGAAGCGTACGCTCCGCGTGTCCGGGCAGGCCCAGTCCGACGCAGCGCGCGTGCGCGGCGGCGAAGTGCGCGCGGGCGGCGGCCTCGTCGCCGACCAGCGCGGCCAGGCCACCGAGCACCCGGCGCACCGGGCCGAGCGAGGAGCCGGTCCAGTCCAGGTGGTCCGCGTACGGCGTCAGCGCCTCGGCCACGAGCAACCCCCGCTCGGTGTCGCCCAGTTCCAGGGCCACCTCGCCGAGCCGCATCAACGAGCCGGTCCACAGCAGGTCCACCGGGATGGTCGCGAAACCCGGTACGCACAGGGCGTGGAACTCCTCGCGCGCCGACTTGGGATCCGCCGACGCGGACGCCGCCCAACACGCCTGTACCCGCCACCAGGACACGTCCCGGGACCAGCCGGCCGCCACCCCGGCCCGCCGCGCCATCACACCCAGCCGGCCCTGCTCCCAGCGCACCGCCAGGATCTGCGACAGGTTGAACGAGCGCACCGCCTCGCGCGGCAGCCCCGAACGGCGGGCCAGGCGCAGCGCGTCGGCCAGCACGTCCGCGGCCCGCGCGGTGCGTCCGCGCAGCAGTTCCAGACCGCAGCGGTAGATCAGCACCTCCCACATGAACCACGGGTGCCGCAGCCGCCGGGCGACCCGCTGCGCCTGCGCGTACTCGCGCTCGGCGGCCGGGATCGCGCCGCACACCACCAGGTCGTAGGCCTGGTTCAAGTGGCTGCGAAACAGCGACTCCTGATCACCGGTCAGCCCGGACAAGACGGTCAACTCGCCGCTCATCCGCAGCCGTTCCTCGACCAGGTCGGGCCCGGACGCGGCCAGGTGGTGCGCCTCCAGGCCCTGGGCCAGCGCGTCGTGCGAGCCCGATTCGCGGGCCGCCTCCAGGGCTTCGTAGAGCATGCTCAGCCGAGCCTCGCGGTCCTGCCCGAAGGTGAGCGCCACCGCGAGCGCGGCCAGCAGCAGCGAGCGCAGCGCGATGTCGGCGGGCAGCGCGGACGCGATCGGCAGCGCGGCCAGCGCCTCGCGCAGCAGGGCGACCAACTCCAGGTCCACGCCCACCTGGTACACCTGCCCCAGGCGGACCATGGCCAGCGCCACCCGGCCGAGCCGGCGCGAGTCGGAGAGCGCCCGGGCCTCCTCGGCGGCGCGGCGCAGTACCTCCCGGCAGCGCCGGTCGCCGCACCGGTCCAGCGCGGCGCCGCGCGAGAGCAGCAGGTCGCAGCGGGTCTCCGGGGCGGGGTCGGTGACCATCGGCAGCACCTCCAGGGCCTGCCGGTAGTGCTCGGCGGCGACCTCGAACGCGCCGCCGTCGCGCGCCTCGTCGCCCGCCCGGCGGGCGTAGTCCAGCGCCCGGCGGGCCTCGCCGAATCGGCAGGCGAGCCGGAAGTGGTGGGCCAACTCGGGCAGATGGGCGTCCCGATCGCCCCTGGCCTCCAGGGCCAGGCCGACCTTGCGGTGCAGTTGCAGGCGGCGCGCGGTGGGCAGTTCCTGGTAGAGCGTGGAGCGGACCAGGGCGTGGACGAAGGTGAAGCGGCCCGGGCGGTCGGTCTCCTCGCCGCGCACCACGTGCGCGCGTTCCGCGTCGTCGAGCGCGTCCACGACGGTGTCGAAGCCGCCGGGGTGCACGGCCGCGACCAGGTCGATGTCGAACGCCGGGCCGACCACCGCCGCCACCGTCAGCGCCTCCAGGGTGGACTGCGGCAGGCCGAGCAGCCGCTGGCGCAGCACGTTGCGCACCCGGCGCGGGACGTCGGCGGGCACGCTCTTCCCCAGTGCCGACCAGTCGCTGACGTCGGCCCACTGGCGCAGCAGTTCGGTGGCCAGGAGCGGGTTGCCGTCGCTGAGTTCGCGCAGTACGTGGGCCCGGACGCCCTCGGCGCGCGGCGGCAGCGGGCCGGCCAGTACGTGGGCCAGTTCGACCAGTGCGGCCACGTCCAGGCCGCCGAGCGGCACGTGCAGGGGGTGCAGGTCGCGGTAGAGGTCGGCGATCAGCCGGGTCATCGGATGCACCGAGCCCAGACCGGTGTCCCGGAAGGCGATCACCACCACCGCACGGGTGCCGACCAGGGCGCGGGCGACGTGCCGGAGCATCAGCATGGTCGAGGTGGAGGACCAGTGCACGTCGTCGAGCAGCAGGATCAGGTCCCGCTCGCCCGCGGCGTGCCGGAACACCCCGGCGACCGCCTCGAACAGCCGATACCGCTCGGTGTCCGAGTCGGGCGGCCCCTGAGGCTGGGTCAGGCCGGCGGGTTCCAGCGGCAGTTCGGGCAGCAGTCGGTGCAACTCGCCGCCCAGGTCGCCGACCCGCTCGCGCAGCTCCTCGGCCGCGACGTCGCCGAGGTGGGCGCGCAGCATGGTCACGAACGGTTGGAAGGGCGCGGCCACGCCCTCGTCGCTGCGTCCGGTCAGCACCAACGCGTTCCGGCCGGCGCGGGTGGCGAACTCGTTGAGCAGGAAGGACTTGCCGATCCCGGCGTCGCCGCTGACCAGGATCACCCGCGAGCCGACCTCGGCCCGGGTGGACTCCTCGAGCAGGCGCAATTCGGCGGAGCGGCCCACGATCGGCCCGGGCGCGCCGTGCGGGAACACGTCGTGCGCCGAACGGGTCGGGGCGGGCGCGGGCGGCGCGTCCAGACCGGGCGTCGGTGAGGCGAAGCGGGCGGCGGGCGCGGGTACCGGCAGCGGTTGCGGCGTGGCGTCGCCGAGCAGGCGCAGGAACGCCGACTCGGTCTCGGGCGAGGGGCCCACGCCCAGTTCGGAGTTGAGCAGCCGCCGACACCGCTCGTAGGCGCGCAGCGCGGCCGCGCGGTCGCCGCCGGCGGCGTGCGCGGTCATCAGCAGGCGGTGGCTGCTCTCCCGGAACGGGTCCAGGTCGACCAGTTGGGCGGCGCGGGTCACGGCCGCGTCGGCGCGGCCCAGGTGCAGTTCGGTGGTCACCGACACGGCGAGCGCGCGCAGTCGGGCCGACCGCCAGCGGGTGCGCCGCTCGTTCACCCAGTCGCCGTCCAGGCCGGGCAGAAACGGCAGGGCGAGGATCTCGTGCGCGTCGTGCGCGCGGGTCCTGGCCTGCGCGAACGCGCCGTGCACGGCCAGCGCTTCGGCCTCGATCAGGGCGCTTTCCGCCGCCTCCACGTCGACCTCGGTCCCCTCGGGCAGGGACAGCACATAACAACCGGCCCGGTGGCGCAACACCGACGACGCGTCGTAGCCGGCCTGCCCCAGGAAGCCGCGCACCCGGCTGAGCACGCCACGCAGCGCGCCCTCCCACGACTTGGGCGCCTGCTCGGGCCACAGGAGCGCGGCCAACTCCTCACGCGGCACCGGGTGTCGGCGGCCGAGCGCGAGTGCGGCGAAGACGAGCCGGGCCTGCGGTCCGCCCAGCAGGTCCTCCGCGGCGCGACCCGCGGGGCCGTCGACGCAGACATGGCCGAGAACACGTACCCGGACCACCATGCGACGGACCCCCCTCCTGCTGTCGTCGGCGAGACGACCGATTCCCCGGCGCCGGTCCGGGAGCGGTTCGAAGGACCCCGCGCGCCACATCGTACGAACCGAACGGTGCGCTCGGCGGCCAATTGCGCCGGCGCCCAGGTCACAACCCGGCCAATCGCTTGATCCCCACCAGGGTTTGTCGCAAGCTTCGATCCGCACACGCGCGCTCCCGATCGGGTGGTTGATCGGGCTGTCGATCGGGTCCGTCCGCGGGTGGGTCCGTCGGCGTGGACGATCGCCGGCGGGGCAGACGGTGGGTGGGCCCGGACTCGCGGGCCCGGACGGGTTGTCGACCGGATCGGTGGGGTCGAGTGGGTCGCCGGGGACGGTCGGGCACGGTCGGATCCGGGCGGGGAGGAGCAGGGATGAGCCTGGAAGATTGGCAGTTGCCGCCGGTACGGGAAGGGCGGCCCGCGCCGGAGGAGTTGGAGGCGCGGCGACGCGGCACGGCGGCGTACCGCGAGGAGCCCGAGGAGGGGGTGGCGGTCGCCCGACGCCTGGTGGGCGGGGTGCCGTGCACGTTCCTGGAGGTGCCGGTCCCGGCGCTGACGCTGCTCTACTTCCACGGTGGCGGCTATCGCATGGGCGACGCGGAGGGCTGGTTGGGGATCGCGTCGCGGATCGCGCTCGCGGCCCGGGCGCGGGTGATCCTGGTCGAGTACCGGCTCGCTCCGGAGGCGCCGTTCCCCGCCGCGCTGCACGACGCGGCGAGCGTGTACGACGCGCTCGTGACGGTGGATGAGGAGGGCCTCGACACGCCGCCGTTCGTGGGCGGCGACTCGGCCGGCGGCGGGTTGGCGGCGGCGCTCGCGCTCGCGGCGCGGGGCGCGCGGGTGCCGATGCCGGCCGGACTCGTGCTGCTGTCGGCGTGGTTGGACCTGACGGTGACCAAGCCCACATACGACTCGAACGCGGCCACGGACCTGTTCATCTCGAAGCGGTCGTTGCGCGAGGCCGCCGAGATCTACCTGCAACTGCACGACCCGAGCGATCCGTTGGCCTCCCCGCTGTTCGCCGACCTGTCCGGCCTGCCGCCGGTACTGCTCCTGGCCTCCTGCCACGAGGCCCTGCTCGGCGACACCACCGCATTCGCCTCCCGAGCCGCCGCAGCCGGCGTCCCGGTCCAGGCCCACCTGATCCCCGACGTCCCCCACGCATGGCCCGCCATCGACCCGAAAATCCCCGAATCCACAACAGCAATCGCCGCAATAGCCCACTTCCTGACGCCACAGCCACCACCATGACGCGACTCCCGAAGCAGAACCGGCCGGGGCGGCCGGGCCGGGCGTCTCCGGTGTGCGTTGCGCTTGTGGCTGCGGCCGGCCGGTCCGAGACAGGTCTGAGTCGGTGGTGGGCCGCCGCCGGCGTGCGGGGCTCCGGG
>NZ_BIFH01000074.1 GCF_003967355.1 Embleya hyalina
GCTCATGGCCGCATTGCTCGAGAACTGCGCCGGTAGCAGCGGGGGTTGTATCCTGTACCGCATCCGACCGAGGCCGGCGGACCGGCACTGGAGCAGACCAATACCCCACAACGCCAAAGGACTTGGAACCGTCCTCGCCAACCATCATTGGAAACAGGCGACTTCACGACCGGACGGCCACTTCCAATATAGGTGGGTATCGCGTCACGGGACAAGGTAGTGCATCAAAACTCTACCCGGGTACGATTCGGGAGTAGGGGCAGGTCCCGCCAAGACCCCGACAGGTCCGCTCCGCGGCCCCACCGCCACATCCCACGAACGAACCGACACCGCGCCGCGGACACGCCGAACCGGCTCCACGGCCACCACAGACCCACCCTGGCAACCACCAGGAACCCCTCGACAAGTGACCTGGACGCCTCCTGCGACCCTCACGCCCAGATTCCGCCGCACCCTACTCACCGGCCGCCACAACGCCGCACACCGCCATGACAGGCCCGGACCCCATCGATAGCCCGACCCGAAAGTCGTGAGGAAAACCGGACAGGAAAACTCGACAGGAAAAAGGAGTCGCAGAAATCCCCGCCCCTGCGGCGCCGATTCGGACTCACTCACGCCAGGACCCACCCCCGACCCGAACCGACAAGAGACTCCACCGCGACCACACACGACGCAGCGGGCGACGCCATCGGCACCGAACCGAACGCAGCCGCAGCCGCAGCACGACGACGGCGACACGGACGGCGTCCCGGATCGTATCGGACAAGCCGGGCCTGCGCACGCGCGGCCATCGCGGCCGCGCCGGCCGGACGATCGACAACCGACATGCCCGGCGTGATTCGCCGTCGGTCGCAGCAGGAACGGCCGCCGACGGACCTCGGCGCGCGCAGGTGAGGCAGGTGTCGACCCCGGGGCTTCATATGCGGTGGGATGTGAGATTCGCAGTGGGATGGGGGGTGCGCTTTGGTGCCGGTGGGAGTGTTTCGGGTCATCCCGTCGAGCGGTGAGACGACGTGGTCGTTCGTGAGCCGGGTCGCCGGGTCCTGCGGGCCGGCGCCGACGCCCTGACGGGGCATTGGCGATGGGTCGACCACCGCCCCCGACACGGGGGCGGGACGCGACGCGCGGACGCGGAGACGATCCTCGACGCGGCAGGGCGGCGGACGTTGGCACGGTTGTGCGGCGTCGAGGAGGAGGTGCTCGCGCGGGCGTTGCCGTCCTGGGGCAGGGAGGAGGACGAGGCCGCCGAGTGGGACACGGCGGGGATACCGCAAGGGACGTGGCGGGTGGGCGGCGCCGCGGTGGGGCCGGTGGCGCTCGGATGCCGCCTGTGTACGACACGGCGCACCGGCAGGCCGGCACGGGTGGTTCGCTACGCGGCGCGGGGGACCGGGCGTGCGTGCGACACGCACGGTGGGGCCCGGACGCGGACGCCGACGAGGTGCCGGAACACCTGGACTTGCGCGAGGTCCCGGAGGTGGTCCAGGCGCGGCGGCGGTGGGCCGGTGTGGTGCGGCGGGCGACGCGGGCCGGGGTCGATCCCTCGGAGGTGTTCGGTGTGGCGTGGGCGGTGGTGTGCCGATGGTGGGAGTCGGCGTTGTCGTGGGAGCGGGAGGTGATCTGGCCGCGGCGGCTGCACGCGGTCGCGGGCGGGGACGCCGGGGGTGATTTCGCGTGGTGGCGGGTGGTCGGACGGGACGCGGTCGTCTTCCCCGAGGCCGTCGCGGTCGCGGACGCGCTGCTGGATCCGGCATGGTGCAGCGATTGTGGCGCGACGGCGGTGCCGGGCGGCCGCGGACGTTGCGGGCGGACGGGGCGTTTGGCCGCGAACTCGGGGAATGGGTCGGGCGGCCGTGGCTGGGACCGGTGATCGCCGTCGACTACGGCGGCCCTCTGATCGCGTGGATGGGCGCCGTCATCCCGCAGGCGCCGCGGCGGAGCGGGGTCCGGGCCCGGTGGGGGTTCGGGTGGGGGGACGCCGGCTCCGATGTCACCCGACGTGGCAGGAACGTCGAAGGCGAAGCGTGCTTCAGCGTCGCCCGGTTGCAGGACCTGCTCGACGAATGGCTCGTGCACCGGCACCAGCGCCCGCACGAGGGGCTGCGGCATCCGGTGATGCCGAGGGTCGCGTTGACGCCGACCCGGATGTGGGTCGCCCTGGTCGCGGCGTTCGGATACGTGTCGGTTCCGCTGACCGGCGGCGACTACCTCGAACTGCTGCCGGTGCGATGGCAGGCCGTCACCGAACGCGGGATCCGTATCGACCACCGCACCTACGACTGCGACCTGTTGGGCCCCTTCGGGGTCAGTCCTCCGGGATCGTCGCCCGAGACGGGAAGTGGGAGGTCCACCACAACCCCCACGACGGCCGCCGGGTATGGGTGCGCCTGCCCGAGCGTGGGCTCACCGAGGTGCCGTGGATCCACCGCGAGCACGCCCACCACCCGTTCGACGACCGCACCTGGCAATAGCTGCGTGCCACCGTCATCCCCCACACCGACGCCGACATCCACGAGGCGAACCTCGCGGAAGCCCTCGACCAACTCGTGCGCCGCGCCCGCACCGGAGGAGCCACCCGCACCGGACGACACCTCCTCGCCCGCGGGACACCCACCCGGATTCCTCCACCGGCACGCTCCGTGCACGAAGGGCCGGAGCAGGACCTCGGCAACAGCGCCCCGGGGGAAGGCGAGGAGAGCCTCGACGAACTCGACGACAGTCCCGACGCGTCCCCACCGAGGGTGGTGGGACACCGACGAAACCGACCCCGACTCCCCCGCCCCGCCGTACACGGGGTACGGGCTCTACGACGCCCACGAGGAGGCCCTGAAATGGTGAGCCCCGGTGCGCGATCGGGCGACGGCCCGAGTGGCGGGTGTGGACACGGCGGAACAGTCCCGGCCGGTGACCACCTGGCAGGGTTGGCAGGACTTCGTGGCCGCACCGCCCCCGGCGCCACCCGAACCGGGCGCACCGCCACACAGTCGGGAAGAACGGCCGGCCTGTCACTCCGCGTTCGTGACCGTCCGCACCCCGGCCATCGACACCCTCGCCATCAGCGTGCGCACGCCGACGATCCCGGGCCCGGGGCCGCCGGCAACGGACCACCGCCCGACCGGCGTTGATCGCGGGCGGCCCCGCCGCCGCGGGCAAGACCACCGCGCCGCACCCGCGTCGGACGCGCCTGCCACCTCGCGGAGGCCGCCCGACGCGGTGCAGGGGGTGGAGGGGTGGGTACCGGTGCGTCGGGCGTCCGGTCGGCTCGCGCGAGGATCGCCGTGACCGGATGGGTGTGCTCGGGGTCGGGCTCCTCGCGCGCGGCCTCCTCCTGGGTGGGTGTCACGAGCAACTCCGGCCACGGCGTGTCCGGTTCGGCGCTCAGTCGGGCCAACAGCGCGGTGAACTCGCCCGTCATGCGCTCGATCGTGGACGCGTCGAAGAGGTCGGAGCGGTAGTCCACGGTCACCGCGGTGTGATCCTCGTGCAGGGTGCCGCCGAAGCTCGGGTCGAACTTTGCCGCGCCCAGGTGCAATCCGGTGACCGCCGCCACCCTCGTCTCGCCCGACGCGACGCCGTCGGCGGAGGGGCGATCCAGTGCGCAGTTGACCTGGAACAGCGGGTTGTGGCTCAGGTCGCGTTCGGGCGCGAGGGTCTCCACCAGTCGATCGAACGGCGGTTCGCTCTTCTCGAACACGTCCGGCACGTCTCGCGGGCGCGACGCGGCAACGCGCGATACCCGAGCGGCCCGGACAGATCCGAGCGCACCACGACCATGTTCAGGCACAGCCCGATCGACGACTCCAGGCCCGGCGCGTGATTGGCCACAGGTGTACCCACACATATGTCGTGCTGTGCGCTGTGGCGTGCCAGGAGCACCTGGTACGCCGCGATGAAGGCCATGTACGGCGTGCAGCGCTCCGCCGCCGCCAGTGCGCACATCGAGCGGGTGGTCTCCTCCGGCATCACGAACCGGTGCGCTGCACCACGAAACGCCTGGACCGGCAACCGCGTTCGATCCGTCGGCGGATCCAGCGGAATCGGGGCACCCGCGAGCCGTTCCGACCGGAACCGCACGAGGCGGTCCGGGTGATCTCCGCGCAACCGCTCGTTCTGCCGGTTCGGTGAAGTCCGCGTACTGCGCGGGCGCCGGCGCCGAGGCCACGTCCCCGCCGGTGAGCAACAGGTCGTGGAACAGGGAAAGATCGCGGAAGAACACCTCGGTGGAGACGGCGTCGAACACGATGTGGTGCACACACAGCAGCAACACGTGCCGTCCGGCGGGTGTACGGCTGAGGCGCACCCGGATCAGCGGACCGTTTTCCGGGTCCGTACCGACACCGGCATCGACCGCGATCGCCTCCTCCGCGGCCGCGGCCGCCTCGTCCCGCGTCAATGCGGAGAAGTCGTCGAAGGCCACCGGCGTCTCACCCGGCGGTGCCACGATCTGCGAGGCCCGACCGTCGACCATCGCGAACCGACACCGCAACGCCTCGTGCCGACCCACCACCGCCCCGATCGCACGCGTGAACACGTCCCGATCCAACGGGCCCTCGATCTCCGCCCGCCACCCCACCGTGTACAGCGGACTGGGCCCCACGAGCCGGTCGAAGAACCACATCCCCTGCTGACTCAGGGAAATGTCGCGCACCGCCGACCGCGACCGGGCGGCGAGCAACCGCCGCAGGACCGCCCGCCGTTCGGGCGGCAACGCCGCTACGCGCCGGTCGATGTCTGCGTCGTCCACGACGGACGCCTCCTCTCCTGGTCGACCGCACCGAACGTGCCCAGCACCCGGCTCGCTGGCGACGACCGCGCGTCACGGGACTTGCGCAGGTCTCGGGTGATGTTCAAACGCTTGAGCCATCGATCACGCCCGTCGTAGCGCGCCCGGAAGGGCCTACGACCGTGCACGGCAAGATAGTTGTCCACGAACAACACCTCGCCCGGCCGCAACGGCACACCCCGCAGGTTCGCGTCCAGCCGCGCGGTCAACAGCGCGAACGCCTCCTGCGCCCGCGGATCGTCGGGGGTGGGCTCCATGAAATACGGATCCGGACGCAGGTACGGCGCCGCCCGATCGCCGAAGAGCACCGCAATGGGCATCGCCGGCACCACGCGTGCCTCTCCACCCGGTGGACCGTCCCCGGCGCGGGCCGCAAGATGTGAATTGTCCGGGCGGATCAAGAACCGCGGCTGGAACAACACCTCGACCGTCTCCGCCGGCAAGGGCGGCTCCCCCAACGCCGCATACGTAGTGGGCACTCCGTCGTGATTTCGCAGACACATCAACCCGACGTAGTCCGCCCGGTAAGGGTGGAACGCGTCCTCGACGTGCCACCAGATCTCCATCTCGCTGGCCGAGTTCAACTGCACGTTCTCATGGCCGGGAATCGGCAGCACGTCGTGCATCAGCCGCGCATCCTGCTGCGTCGCCCACCCGATCGCGTCACCGAGCAGCGCCCCGCACAGGAAGAAGAACATCTCCTCGCGCCGCGTGACCCCAGCGGCCTCCTGCCGTCCCCGGTACACCGGCGTGCGGCCGATCGCCACATCGTCGACCGGGAACCCCGAGACGAGCATGGCTCCGGCCGGCTCCCCCAGTCGCATCGTGTTCAACGCCGACCGCAACGCCCGCGGCAACTCATGCGCGAACACCGCCGCCTCGTCGAGGAACGCCTCGTCCTCCACCCCGGGGAAACGACCGGCCAACTCGTCGACCACGGCAAACACGTCGTCGACGTCTCGGGCACTCAGCGAAACCTGATGCATCGATCCTCGATTGTCGAAACCAACCGCTGCGGCACGCATCGAACCTAGCCGGCACCCACCGAGGCGAAATCGGCAAAGCACGGAGCGCTGCCTCCACGTCTCGTTGATTCGCCCCGCTCACCCCGGAAGCGACGCTGGATCGGCGACGGGCCACCACCCGCGCACCATCCCGCCTGCACGGAGGAGCCCAGGCATGTCCGATCGACTCGATTGCCTCGTCATCGGCTACAACGACCTGGACTTCGCCGAACAGGAGAGCCGCGTCATGTCACGCGGCGCGGAATTTCCCGGACCGCCGCATCCTCATGCGCGACCATTGCCTGGTCGAGGGCCGGCGACTGCCGTACATGGACGTGATCAACATGTACGCCAACCGCGCCGGCGTCGGCGGGACCGACGCCAACCACTACCACGTAGGCGAAGTCCCCAACCTCGCCGCCATATACCTGACCAACTTCCTGCTGCGTCGCGGCCTCACCGCCGACCACGTGAGCCTGTTCACGCCCGAACGCGACCGCATCGCACGCATCCTCGCCGACCGCGACCCTCGCACCGCCGCGATCACCACCACCTTCCACCTCACCCCCGCACCCGTGATCGAGATCGTCCGCTTCGTCCGCGCCCACCACCCCGAGACCACGATCATCGTCGGCGGCCCCCTCGTGGACAACCTCACCACCGCGACCGCCGACCCCGAGGCCCTGTCCGACCTGTTCGACCTCATGGACGCCGACGTCTACGTCCGCGAATCCCAGGGCGAGGCAACCCTGTTGCGCGCCGTCGCGGCACTGCGCGAGGGCCACTCGCTCGCCGACACCCCAAACCTGTATCTACGCCGGTCCGACGGATTCGCCTTCACCCGGGCCCAGCCCGAGGCCAACTCGCTCGACGAAGTCGCCATCGACTGGTCACTGTTCTCCGACGCCGAACTCGGCGCCACCGTCCAGACCCGCACCGCTCGCAGCTGCGCCTTCAAGTGCAGCTTCTGCGACTTCCCCGCCCGCGCCGGCGCGCTCGCGCTCGCGGACATCACCACGGTGGAGGCCGAACTCCGCGCCCTGTCCGACCGGGGCGTACGCAACATCGTCTTCATCGACGACACCTTCAACGTCCCCCCCAAACGCTTCACCGAACTCCTGAAGATGATGGTCCGCAACGACTTCGACTTCGGCTGGTACTCCTTCTTCCGCTGCTCTTCCACCCGTGACGAGGAGACCTTCGACCTGATGGCACAGAGCGGGTGCCGCGCGGTGTTCCTGGGCATCGAATCGGCCAGCGACTCGATCCTGAAGCTCATGAACAAGTCCGCGAAATCCGCGCAGTACCGTCACGGCATCGAACAACTCAAGGCCCGCGGAATCACCACGTTCGCGTCGTTCGTCGTCGGCTTCCCGGGCGAGAACGCGGACACCGTCCGAGAGACCATCGACTTCCTCAACACCGCCGCACCAACCTTCTTCCGCGCCGAACCGTGGTGGTACAACCACCGTTCGCCGATCCACGCCCGCGCGGCGGAACTACGCATCTTCGGCCAGGGTTACGACTGGCGGCACGCGAGCATGGACATCCACGGGGCCTGCGACGCGCGCGACGCCATCTTCGACTCCGTCACGACGTCCACGTGGATCCCCAGCTACAACTTCGACTTCTGGGCGCTGCCCTACCTCGTCGGCAAAGGCATGGAAATCGAACAGGCCGTGGAATTCCACGCGTTGGCCGAACGCGCCATGCGCTGGAACGACCACCCGGGCCACCCCGAATCCCACGCAGCGAGCACTGACCTGGCCCGCCTGTTCGAAACGGTCAAGATGACCCCGGCGAAATACACCGCGCCGTCCACGTCCTGACCATCTGCGGCCGACACGCCCGACTCGCCTCCGCACATCGGGTGCGCACCGTGTCGACATAATCACGCCATGGATGCGAAGATGCTCTCAGCTGCCGCCGAGACCTGCCAGGCCGCCCTCGACACGTACGCGCAACACGACTGGGACCGGCCGATCCCTGACATGACCTGGAGCGTCGCTCAGACCGTCGCACATGTGAGCGACACCCTCCTGTGGTACGCCACCGACCTCGCCGGCGGCACCCGCGAGCTGAGCACCATGGACCTCACCGTCCGCCCCGACACCCCACCCACCGACCTGACGCGCACCCTGAACACCTTCGCCGACGTCCTGGCCCGCGTCATCGACACCACCCCCACCGACGCCCGCGGCTTCCACCCCTACGGACCCGCCGACGCCTCCGGCTTCGCCGCCATGGCCTGCGACGAAATCCTCGTCCACACCCACGACGCACTACGCGGCCTGGACCAGGAATTCACCCCACCCACCGACCTCGCCCACGCCACGCTGGAACGCCTCTTCCCCTGGGCCCCGGAACACCCCGACCCCTGGCAGACCCTGCTGTGGGCCAACGGCCGCCGCAACCTTCCCGGACACCCCCGCCCAACCAACTGGCGCCGGCACTGCGCCCCCCTGGCGGAATGGGACGGCACCCACCCCGGCAACCGGGACGGGACTGTGAAGAGTTCGGCTCCGCCTCACGCCCATTGACGCTGTTGCCGATCCTTCGTGGAAGCGGCGAGGTCGACCCGGGCCGTGGCGGCCGGGTGTTCGTCGCCCTCGACGGACACGACCGTGCCGGTGGGGCCGACGCGGTCCTTCAGCAGCGCCGTGGTGTAGCCGGTCCCGGTGCCGACCTTGAGGACGCGCATGCCCGGTCCGGCGCCGAGGGCGTCCATCATCCGTCGTACGGTAGCCGGCATCGAGCACGAGCAGATGGGCATACGGGCTCGCTCCGGACCGTCGGTCGCGCCGTCGTTCCACT
>NZ_BIFH01000075.1 GCF_003967355.1 Embleya hyalina
AAAAGCGGGTCGGAAGATCTGCTAGAGTCTGAAAGGCGGAAAGCGCGGGAACGCGCCGGACGCCGAAAGCGAGGAAAGCGAAGCCGCCGAAACGGTGTGCTAGGCTGGAGACGCGAAAGCGAAACAAAAGAAACACAACAGCAATACAAACTGAACGTCAAACGCCCGGAGGGCTGCGGTTGATTCCGCACCGAAGGAAGCGTCCGTTCCTTGAGAACTCAACAGCGTGCCAAAAGTCAACGCCAAAGATACACCCCCGGCGCTGAACGTCTCCCCGCTCGGGGAGTCGCGGTCAGTGTTGGTGGTTCCTTTGAAGAAAATCCCGGGTCCTGTCAGTGGGCCCGGGTCACAGCAAGGACGCCGGCGGCATACCCGGATCATTCCTCCGGGAGAGTCGCCGCTCACTTATTGTGTTCCACCGGATTACCGGTGAACATCAATGGAGAGTTTGATCCTGGCTCAGGACGAACGCTGGCGGCGTGCTTAACACATGCAAGTCGAACGCTGAAGCCCTTCGGGGTGGATGAGTGGCGAACGGGTGAGTAACACGTGGGCAACCTGCCCTGCACTCTGGGATAACTTCGGGAAACCGGAGCTAATACCGGATAACATCCTCCTCCGCATGGTGGGGGGTTGAAAGTTCCGGCGGTGCAGGATGGGCCCGCGGCCTATCAGCTTGTTGGTGGGGTAGTGGCCTACCAAGGCGACGACGGGTAGCCGGCCTGAGAGGGCGACCGGCCACACTGGGACTGAGACACGGCCCAGACTCCTACGGGAGGCAGCAGTGGGGAATATTGCGCAATGGGCGAAAGCCTGACGCAGCGACGCCGCGTGAGGGATGACGGCCTTCGGGTTGTAAACCTCTTTCAGCAGGGAAGAAGCGCGAGTGACGGTACCTGCAGAAGAAGCACCGGCTAACTACGTGCCAGCAGCCGCGGTAATACGTAGGGTGCGAGCGTTGTCCGGAATTATTGGGCGTAAAGAGCTCGTAGGCGGCCTGTCGCGTCGGATGTGAAAACTCGGGGCTTAACCCCGAGCCTGCATTCGATACGGGCAGGCTAGAGTTCGGCAGGGGAGACTGGAATTCCTGGTGTAGCGGTGAAATGCGCAGATATCAGGAGGAACACCGGTGGCGAAGGCGGGTCTCTGGGCCGATACTGACGCTGAGGAGCGAAAGCGTGGGGAGCGAACAGGATTAGATACCCTGGTAGTCCACGCCGTAAACGTTGGGAACTAGGTGTGGGCGACATTCCACGTCGTCCGTGCCGCAGCTAACGCATTAAGTTCCCCGCCTGGGGAGTACGGCCGCAAGGCTAAAACTCAAAGGAATTGACGGGGGCCCGCACAAGAGGCGGAGCATGTGGCTTAATTCGACGCAACGCGAAGAACCTTACCAAGGCTTGACATACACCGGAAACATCTGGAGACAGGTGCCCCTTTTGGTCGGTGTACAGGTGGTGCATGGCTGTCGTCAGCTCGTGTCGTGAGATGTTGGGTTAAGTCCCGCAACGAGCGCAACCCTCGTTCTGTGTTGCCAGCATGCCTTTCGGGGTGATGGGGACTCACAGGAGACTGCCGGGGTCAACTCGGAGGAAGGTGGGGACGACGTCAAGTCATCATGCCCCTTATGTCTTGGGCTGCACACGTGCTACAATGGCCGGTACAATGAGCTGCGATACCGCAAGGTGGAGCGAATCT
The DNA here is from genome assembly GCF_003967355.1 of Embleya hyalina. Taxonomy (GTDB): domain Bacteria; phylum Actinomycetota; class Actinomycetes; order Streptomycetales; family Streptomycetaceae; genus Embleya; species Embleya hyalina. Next base: position 1,699 of record NZ_BIFH01000075.1, read on the forward strand.
CAAAAAGCCGGTCTCAGTTCGGATCGGGGTCTGCAACTCGACCCCGTGAAGTCGGAGTCTCTAGTAATCGCAGATCAGCATTGCTGCGGTGAATACGTTCCCGGGCCTTGTACACACCGCCCGTCACGTCACGAAAGTCGGTAACACCCGAAGCCGGTGGCCCAACTCGCAAGAGGGGGAGCCGTCGAAGGTGGGACCAGCGATTGGGACGAAGTCGTAACAAGGTAGCCGTACCGGAAGGTGCGGCTGGATCACCTCCTTTCTAAGGAGCACATAGCCCGCTTCGGTCGCATGTATCGAAGGGGTTGCTCATGGGTGGAACGTTGACTATTCGGATCGTTTCCCGAATCGGGATCGCAAGTACTGCCCGCGAGGGCGTGGAAAGCGGGAGCGAGGAGGGTGGCGGTCCGGGCACGTTGTTGGGTCCTGAGGGAACGGGCCCGGCCCCACAGTCAGTCGTGGCTGGTGGGGCCGGTCTGTTGTCTCGGGAAGGTTCCGATCCTCGGATGATCCTCGAACCGTTCGTTTCCTTGGGAAGCGGGTAGGCGTCGGTCGTTGAGTCCGGTGGAATCGGTTGTTGTTTGAGAACTGCACAGTGGACGCGAGCATCTGTGGCCAAGTTGTTAAGGGCGCACGGTGGATGCCTAGGTACCAGGAACCGATGAAGGACGTGGGAGGCCGCGATAGGCCCCGGGGAGCTGTCAACCGAGCTGTGATCCGGGGGTGTCCGAATGGGGAAACCCGGCAGTCGTCATGGGCTGTCACCCGCACCTGAATATATAGGGTGTGTGGAGGGAACGCGGGGAAGTGAAACATCTCAGTACCCGCAGGAAGAGAAAACAACCGTGATTCCGAGAGTAGTGGCGAGCGAAATCGGATGAGGCTAAACCGGTCACGTGTGATACCCGGCAGGGGTTGCGTGATCGGGGTCGTGGGAGTGTGCTTGATCGGTCTGCCGGCCGGTCGGCGAGTCAGAAACCGTATGTGTAGTCGAAGGACATGCGAAAGGTCCGGCGTAGAGGGTAAGACCCCCGTAGACGAAACATGTGCGGCTTGCTTGCGCATTTCCCAAGTAGCACGGGGCCCGAGAAATCCCGTGTGAATCCGGCGGGACCACCCGCCAAGCCTAAATATTCCCTGGTGACCGATAGCGGACTAGTACCGTGAGGGAAAGGTGAAAAGTACCCCGGGAGGGGAGTGAAATAGTACCTGAAACCGTGTGCCTACAAGCCGTGGGAGCGTCGTCATCCGCGCTAGTCGTGTGGTGGCCGTGACTGCGTGCCTTTTGAAGAATGAGCCTGCGAGTTTGCGGTGTGTGGCGAGGTTAACCCGTGTGGGGTAGCCGTAGCGAAAGCGAGTCCGAACAGGGCGATTGAGTCGCGCGCCCAAGACCCGAAGCGGAGTGATCTAGCCATGGGCAGGGTGAAGCGCGGGTAAGACCGTGTGGAGGCCCGAACCCACCAGGGTTGAAAACCTGGGGGATGACCTGTGGTTAGGGGTGAAAGGCCAATCAAACTCCGTGATAGCTGGTTCTCCCCGAAATGCATTTAGGTGCAGCGTCGTGTGTTTCTTGCCGGAGGTAGAGCACTGGATTGTTGATGGGCCTCACCAGGTTACTGAGATAAGCCAAACTCCGAATGCCGGTAAGTGAGAGCGCGGCAGTGAGACTGCGGGGGATAAGCTCCGTGGTCGAGAGGGAAACAGCCCAGAGCACCGACTAAGGCCCCCAAGCGTGCGCTAAGTGGGAAAGGATGTGGAGTCGCAGAGACAACCAGGAGGTTGGCTTAGAAGCAGCCACCCTTGAAAGAGTGCGTAATAGCTCACTGGTCAAGTGATTCCGCGCCGATAATGTAGCGGGGCTCAAGCGCACCGCCGAAGTCGTGTCATTCGTACGTTAGCCAAGCCTTCGTGGTTCAGGTGTACGGATGGGTAGGGGAGCGTCGTGCAGCGAGTGAAGTCGCGGTGGAAACCAGTGGTGGACGCTGCACGAGTGAGAATGCAGGCATGAGTAGCGAATCACACGTGGGAAACGTGTGCGCCGGATGACCAAGGGTTCCTGGGGCAGGCTAATCCGCCCAGGGTAAGTCGGGACCTAAGGCGAGGCCGACAGGCGTAGTCGATGGACAACGGGTTGATATTCCCGTACCCGCTACGATGCGCCAGCGCTGAACCTCGTGATGTTAAGGCCGTGAAGCCGCCGGGATCCTTCGGGTGATCGGATGGGTGGAGCCGCCGAACCAATCGGGTAGTAGGTGAGCGATGGGGTGACGCAGGAAGGTAGTCCAGCCCGGGCGGTGGTAGTCCCGGGGTAAGGGTGTAGGGCGTCGTGTAGGCAAATCCGCACGACACATAGCCTGAGACCTGATGCCGACCCGATTGTGGGGAAGTGGATGATCCTATGCTGCCGAGAAAAGCCTCTAGCGAGTGTCGTGGCGGCCCGTACCCCAAACCGACTCAGGTGGTCAGGTAGAGAATACCAAGGCGTTCGGGTGAACTGTGGTTAAGGAACTCGGCAAAATGCCCCCGTAACTTCGGGAGAAGGGGGGCCATTGTTGGTGATCCCTCTTGCAGGGTGAGCTGGTGGTGGCCGCAGAGACCAGCGAGAAGCGACTGTTTACTAAAAACACAGGTCCGTGCGAAGTCGTAAGACGATGTATACGGACTGACGCCTGCCCGGTGCTGGAACGTTAAGGGGACCGGTTAGCTCTTCGGGGCGAGGCTGAGAACTTAAGCGCCAGTAAACGGCGGTGGTAACTATAACCATCCTAAGGTAGCGAAATTCCTTGTCGGGTAAGTTCCGACCTGCACGAATGGCGTAACGACTTCTCGACTGTCTCAACCACAGGCCCGGTGAAATTGCACTACGAGTAAAGATGCTCGTTTCGCGCAGCAGGACGGAAAGACCCCGGGACCTTTACTATAGTTTGATATTGGTGTTCGGTTCGGCTTGTGTAGGATAGGTGGGAGACTGTGAAGGGGACACGCCAGTGTTCTTGGAGTCGTCGTTGAAATACCACTCTGGTCGTGCTGGATGTCTAACCTGGGTCCGTGATCCGGATCAGGGACAGTGTCTGATGGGTAGTTTAACTGGGGCGGTTGCCTCCCAAAGGGTAACGGAGGCGCCCAAAGGTTCCCTCATCCTGGTTGGCAATCAGGTGTCGAGTGTAAGTGCACAAGGGAGCTTGACTGTGAGACCGACGGGTCGAGCAGGTGCGAAAGCAGGGACTAGTGATCCGGCGGTGGCTTGTGGAAGCGCCGTCGCTCAACGGATAAAAGGTACCCCGGGGATAACAGGCTGATCTTCCCCAAGAGTCCATATCGACGGGATGGTTTGGCACCTCGATGTCGGCTCGTCGCATCCTGGGGCTGGAGTAGGTCCCAAGGGTTGGGCTGTTCGCCCATTAAAGCGGTACGCGAGCTGGGTTTAGAACGTCGTGAGACAGTTCGGTCCCTATCCGCTGTGCGCGTAGGAGTCTTGAGAAGGGCTGTCCCTAGTACGAGAGGACCGGGACGGACGAACCTCTGGTGTGCCAGTTGTTCTGCCAAGGGCATGGCTGGTTGGCTACGTTCGGGAGGGATAACCGCTGAAAGCATCTAAGCGGGAAGCTTGCTTCGAGATGAGGACTCCCACCGGTTTCGGCCGGGTAAGGCCCCCGAGAGACGATCGGGTTGATAGGCCGGGTGTGGAAGCCCTGTGAGGGGTGGAGCTGACCGGTACTAATAGGCCGAGGACTTGTCCTCAGTTGCTACGCGTCCACTGTGTGGTTCCCGAACCGCAATCGGTTTCGGGGAACCCGTTTGATAATTGAATCACCGTTGTGATTTCTGGTTGACCGAACGGCCCCGTGTTGTGGGTTCGATGGTTTTCCGGTGGTCTTGGCGGAGAGGAAACGCCCGGTCTCATTCCGAACCCGGAAGCTAAGCTCTCCAGCGCCGATGGTACTGCACTCGAAGGGGTGTGGGAGAGTAGGACGCCGCCGGAATCTACGTG
>NZ_BIFH01000076.1:0-537 GCF_003967355.1 Embleya hyalina
GCGGGGCATGTCCGAGTCGGTGGTGGGCCGCCGCCGGCGTACGGGGCTCCGAGACTGGGGGCTTGCGGCGAGACGGGCGCGTTGGTCAGCGAAAACCGGCCTACAGCGGCGGGCAGGGTGGGAGGTCGGGTCGGGTCCTCCGGGGAGCGTTCTTGAGCGGGTCGGGGCGTTTCGGGGACGTGGGGAGGGGGGTTGGGGTTCGAAACCGGATCGCAACGGGTGGGTTGTGGCCTTCGAGCTTCGGTGACCTGCGGTTTTGTGGGATCGGGGTGGAAAGTCGGGCGTCGTGTGCCGGTTTCATGTGCTCCGCCCCCCGCCAACGGCGGAACGGGACCGAAACCGTCCGGTCGGGGTCGGCTTCGGGCGCTGCGACCCCGCGAAGGCCGTCGAGGAGACCGAAGGTGCCCAGCGGGGGTCGAAACCGGATACCGAGGCACCACGAGCGCTCTCCTCTGCGTGCCGACCTGCGGTTTTCTCTCAGGCCGAGGTAACGACACCCCACGTCGTCGGGTTTCGTGAACTCCCGCCCCCCACACA
>NZ_BIFH01000076.1:817-1473 GCF_003967355.1 Embleya hyalina
CGGAAACCCGACCCGACCGCCCTCCCTGTCCGCCGCTGCAGGCCGGTTTTCGGTGAGCAACGCGCCCGCCTCGCCGGTAGCTTCGGGTCTCGGGCCCCGCACGTCGGCGGCGGCCCACCGACCCGAACCGGCCCCGCACCGACACCCGGCAGCCGAAGCGCAACTCTCGACGACCCCAGCCGACCCACTCGGAAACGCACCTCGGCAGCCTCGACCCGACCGCCCTCCCCGCCCGCCGCTGCAGGCTGGTTTTCGCCGACCAACACACCCGCCTCGTCGAGAGCTTCGGGTCTCGGAGCCCCGCACGCCGGCGGCGGCCCACCACCGACACGGATCGGCCCCGCACCGGCCATCCCCGACCACAAGCGCAACGCCCGCCGAAAACACCCCACCCACCCGGAAACGCACACCCGGCGAACCCAAGCCCAGCGCCCACCCCGTCCGCCGCTGCAGGCCGCTTTTTCGCCGACCAACACACCCATCTCGCCGAAAACCCACGCCTCGAAGCCCCGCACGCCAGCCGCCTGCGGCGGCCCACCCCACGAGCCGGACCGGCCCCGCACCAGCCACCCGCAACCAACAGCGCAACGCCCGCCGGAAGCAAACCCACCCACTCTGGAAGGCGCCCCCGGGAACCCGACCCGACCGCCCTCCCT
>NZ_BIFH01000076.1:2166-5169 GCF_003967355.1 Embleya hyalina
CCGCCCTCCCCGCCCGCCGCTGCCGGGCCGGTTTTCGCCGACCAACGCACCCGCCTCGACGGCAACCCTCCGCCCCGGAGCCCCGCACGCCGGCGGCGGCCCACCCACCGACCCGGACCGGCCCCGCACCAGCCACCCGCAACCCGCAACCCGCAAGCGCAACGTCCGCCGGGAACAAGCCCGACCCGACTCGACCCGAGACCTCCTCCGACCGATGGTGTGTCAGTTGAACGCCGTCGCCAGTTGGTCGGACAGGGCCGCTGTCGCCGGGTGTTGGTTCTCGTGTGGGGTGATCGTGTAGATGCCGCGTGTCGGGGGATCCGCGAGGGTTGCCGTGGTTACGTCTGTGCGCAGGGCGCTGGTGAGGGCTCCGGGGATCAGGGCGATGGCGTGGCCGGTGGCGACCATGGCGATTTTGCCGGGTAGGTCGGCCGCGGTGAGGTCGATTCGGGCGGTGGTTCCGGCGCGGGCGGCGTGGCGGCGTAGTAGGGCCGCCGAGCCGTCGTTGTCCTCGACCCAGGTCTCGTCGGCCAGTTCGTGGATCGACAGTGGCCCCTGGCCTGCGTGCGGGTGGTCGGCGGGCAGGACGACCACCATCTCGTCCACGCCCAGGAGCCGTCGTTCCACCCGGGGGTCGTCCGGCAGCCCCGGTGGCGCGTCCGTGACCACGGCGATGTCCAGGTCGCGGGCCAGCACCCGGTCGTACAGGTCGGCGCTCGATCCGGGCAACAGGCTCCACCGCAGCGGGCCTTCGTCGTCCAGGAGGCGCCGGATCGCGGCGGGGACGATCCCGGCGGCCAGGGACGGTGTCGCGCCGACGGCCAGCGGCCGACCCGGTGCCCCGTCCCGCACGTCCCGAACCGCGCGCACCGCCCGATCCGCCTCGTTGAGCACGACCAGGGCGTGGTGCCGGAACACCTCGCCGGCCGGCGTCGGCCGCACCCCGCGCGCCTGCCGCTCGATCAGCGCCACCCCGAGCCGCCGCTCCAACCCGGCGATCTGCCGAGAGACGGCCGACTGGGTGTGGCCGAGTTCGACCGCCGCCGCCGACAACGTCCCGACCCGACACACCGTCACGAAGGTCCGCCACACGGTCAGATCCACGTTGCCTCCTCCATGGCACGAGTATGTCGGGCCCCGGGCGGAACGCATCGAGCGGTATGCGAGACGCGCATGGCCGGCCTTCCGAAGTTGCGCTTGTCGCAGGGATCGCCCTGCTTCACGCTGAAACGCATGACCGCACCACGCACGATCGCCGTCCTCGGCCTGGGCCGCATGGGCACCGCGATCGCGACACGACTCGCCGAGCACGCGCAGAACGACGGCCACGAACCCGCCGACAACCACGACCACCCCCACCGAGTCGTCGCCTGGACCCGCTCCGGACCCCCGACCACCACCGGCGGCGCCGTCGAGACGACCGACGACCCGACCACCGCCGTCGCGAACGCCGACGTCGTCCTCCTCGCGCTGTTCGACGGCCGGGCCTGCCGGGAGGTCGTCGACCGGGTTCGCGCCTGGCTGCGTCCGGACGCCATCGTGCTGAACACGAGCACGATCGCCCCCGCCGAGGCATCGGCGCTGGCCCGCGAACTCGGTGCCGCCTATGTACACGCGCCCGTGCTCGGCTCGGTGCCCGCCGTCGCCGCCGGGACCCTGGACATCCTCGCCGGCGGCGACCCCGACACGCTCGATCGGGTGCGGCCGGTGCTCGCGACGCTCGGCACCGTGCGGCCCGTCGCCGACGCCGGTACCGCCGCCGCCCTCAAGCTGATCGCCAACAGCAGCCTCGCCGGCGGGGTCCTGACCCTGCGCGAGGCGTTGCGGCAGGGCGACGCGCTCGGCCTGCCCCGCGCCGAGGTGCTGGACGTACTCGAACTCGGCCTGCTCGGCGGACTCGTGGCCCGCAAACGCGCCATCCTCGCCGGCGCGGACGACCCGGCCGCGGCCGGCGGCGCCCAGTTCACCATCGCCGCCCTGGCCAAGGACCTGGCCCTGCTGGCCGCCGCGTCCGGCACCCCGCTGCGCAGCGCGGCCGACCTGGCCGGCACCCCGGCCGACCCCGAGGCCGACATCGCCGTCGCCGCCCTGGCCCCCGCCGTCGCCGACGCGGTGCTCGAACCCCTCCGCGCCTATATACGCGGACACGCCACCGGCGACCCCGCCCACTTCCGCGCCGCGTTCCTGCCCACCGCGCACGTCGAGGGCATCCGGGACGGCGCGTTCGTCTCGTGGGGCCTCGACGAATATTGCGCCCTCTTCCCCGGCCGGCCCGCCCCGGACGAGCCGACCCGCTCGCGCCGCATCGACACCGTCGACGTACACGGCACCGTCGCCACCGCGACGATGACCCTGCGACACGGCGCCGACACCTTCACCGACGTCTTCCTCCTGACGCACGTCGACGAAAAGTGGCGCATCACCAACAAGGCCTACCACCGACACCCCTGAGCCCCGAACCGCCGAACCCCCGAGCCGCCCCCGGACATGACCGATGCCATGTTGACGACGCGTCCGAACGGGTGCTTTGGTGAGCCTCGCCTAAATTCCGAGATTTGTTCGATCGAGCGGGGTCACCTGGTGTTCGCCAACTACCTGATAGGTCTGCGCGAGGGGCTGGAAGCGGCCCTCGTGGTCAGCATCCTGATCGCCTATCTCGTCAAGAGCGACCGCCGGGACGCGCTGCCCGCCGTCTGGCTCGGGATCGGCGCGGCCGTCGCGCTCAGCGTCGCGCTGGAGGCCACCCTCGAGCTGACCTCGGCCGAGATGACGTTCGAGCAGCAGGAGATGTTCGGCGGCTCGCTCTCCGTCCTGGCCGTGTTCCTGGTCACCTGGATGATCTTCTGGATGCGGCGCACCTCGCACGCGTTGAAGGCGGAGTTGCAGGGGAGGCTGGACCACGCGCTGGCGATGGGCACCGGTGCGCTGGTGCTCACCGCGTTCCTGTCGGTGGGTCGGGAGGGCCTGGAGACCGCGGTGATCGTGTGGGGCACCGCCCGCTCC
>NZ_BIFH01000077.1 GCF_003967355.1 Embleya hyalina
TCGATGGAATCTGACGGTACGTCAGATCATGGCGGCGAGGGAAGCGGCGAGTGGTATTCGAGGTCCGGTAGCCGTTCGGGAAGCGCATTTCCCCACGAAGCCGCTGTGTTCGTTGCCGGAGCCACCGTTGGGCCCGCCAGTGGCGGCGAAGCCGCCCGCCCGCGGATGGTGAATCCACGAACGGACGGCTCCATCGAGGAGCGAGGGCTTCGGGCCGAGACCGGTGTTCCGCCCGACCGACGCTCGGAATCCACCGAGCTTCCGTCCGGACGGCGTCCGCACTCGATACGCCCGACGGCGCGCCTCCTGCCGCGCCTTCAGCCCGAACTGAGGGCTTCGGTCGGTGGCAGTCGTGCCGCGCGTCCGGCGGGGTACAGCCCCGCGAGTGCGCCGATCGCCACCGATGCCGCGACGCCGCCGAGGATGGCCGGCCAGGGCAGTACCAGCGGCCATCCCTTCGCGTGCGCGTATCCGCTGGTCACGATCAGCCCGAGGAGCACGCCGGCGACCCCGCCGAGGCCGGACAGGGTGATCGCCTCGGTCAGGAACTGGAGCCGGATCTGCCCGCGCCCGGCGCCCAACGCGCGCCGCAGTCCGATCTCCTGGCGGCGTTCGAGGACGGAGATGACCATGGTGTTCGCCACCCCGACCCCGCCGACCAGCAGTGCCACGGCGCCGAGTCCGACGAACAGGCCGGTGAAGGTGTTCTTGGCGGCGAGTTGTGCCTCCAGGGCGTCGGACGGGCGGCTGACCTTGACGCCGGCCGGGTCGGCCGGGTTGGCGGTCGCGGCGAGGACGTTACGCACGTCGTTCACGGCGTTCTCGGCGGAGCGTTCGTAGATGCGGGTCGGGTGCCCGTCGAAGCCGAGCAGGTCCTTGGCGGCCTGCCAGCCGACCAGCGCGGACCGGTCCACCTCGGGGGCCAGCGGGACCGGCTTCAGCACGCCGATCACGGTGAACCAGCGGTCGCCGATCCACACCTGCCGGTCCGGCCCGTCGACCCCGAGCAGCTCCGCCGCCCGCGCGCCGAGCACGACCGTGGGGTAGCGGGAGGTGGCAGCGTTGAACCATTGGCCCTTCGCCGTCTTGCCGCCGATGGTGGCGAGCAGGTCCTCGCGGGTGGCGGCGACGGTGATGCCCTTGGTCTCGCGCGGATCGATCCGATCGGTGCGACGCACACTGCGGCCGTCGAGTTGCGCGGTGGCGCTCGCCGAGGTCACCGGACCGATCCGGCGCACCATGTCGACCGCGTCCTCGGGCAGCGGCACCTTCCCCCCGAACATCGAGTCGCCCGGTCCGACCGAGAGCATGTTCGTGCCCAGGCTGCGGATCTGGTCCATCAACCGGGCCTGGCTGGCCGCGCCGATGCCCAGCACCGCGACCATCGCGGCGATCCCGATCGCAATGCCCAGACCGGACAGGATCGCGCGCATCGGCCGCCCACGCACCCCGAGCAGGCCCACCCGAACCACGTCGAGCGGTCCCAGTCGCGCGGTGCCGGGCAGCGGCACCGGCGCCGGCCGGGTGGCGGCAAGGGTGTCCGGACCGGTCGCCGTCATCCGGCCACCCCCAACGGCGGTTCGACCGAGGCACCGGTGTCCGCGTGGATGCGGCCGTCCAGGATCTCCACCCGCCGGGGCAACGACCGGGCGATGCCCGGGTCGTGCGTGATCACCACGATCGTGGTGCCGTCCGCGTGCAGTTCGTGCAACAACCGCATCACCGTCGCCCCCGAACGCGAATCCAGCGCACCGGTCGGCTCGTCCGCCAACACCAGCGCCGGACGCGCCACCAACGCCCGCGCGATCGCCACCCGCTGCCGCTCGCCCCCGGACAACTCCCGCGGCACGTGATCGAGCCGACCGCCGAGACCCACCCGCGCCAACGCCTCGGCCGCACGCTCACGCCGCTCGCGCACCGGAATCCCGTGGTAGTACAGGCCGTTCGCCACGTTGTCCACGGCGGTGAAATGCTCGGTCAGGAAGAACTGCTGGAACACGAAACCGATCCAGTTCGCCCGCACCCCCGAGAGTTGACGATCCGTCAAACCCGCGACGTCGTGCCCCAACAACCGCACCACACCCTCGGTCGGCCGATCCAGCG
>NZ_BIFH01000078.1 GCF_003967355.1 Embleya hyalina
TCTTGCCGTTCGGTTCGGTGCCCGGGTGCGTCTCCCGGTTCGGTTTGGCGCGCGGGTGTGTCTTGCCGTTCGGTTCGGCGCGCGAGTGCGCCTTCCCGTTCGGCTCGCCTCGCGACTGCGTCTACCCGTCCGGCCCAGCTCCCGCCCGCGCCTCCCGTTTCGGGTGCCTCGCGGGCTTGGGGCTTGGGTTCGGGTGGACCGTGGTCTTGGGGGGTTTGGTTGCGGCAATAGGGTTTGACCAGGGGGGGACTGGTGTTCGGGTGACGAGGTGGGTATGGCGGCTGGGTTGGAGCCTGGGGATCGAATAGGGCCCTACACGGTGGTGGGGCTGTTGGGGGTTGGTAGTCCCGGTTGGGTGTATCTGGCGCGGACCGGAGCCGGGCGGCCGATGGCCGTGCGGATGTTGTACGGCGAGCAGCAGGGGATCAAGCGCGCGCAGAAGGTGCGCGGGCCCGGTGTGGTCGAGGTGATCGGCAGCGGTGGGGCGGCCAGCGGTCCGTGGGTGGCCTCGGCGTACGTGCCGGCGCCGTCGCTCGCCGACCTGGTGATCTCGTGTGGGCCGTTGACGCCCGACGCGGTGCGCTGGCTCGCCGCCGGGATCGCCGAGGGGCTGGTGACGATCCATCAGGCGTCGTTGGTGCACGGGGACCTGCGGCCCGCGCAGATCGTGGTGGCCTCCGACGGGCCGAGGGTGACCGGATTCGGGATCACGGGCGCGGGCCCGGACGCTCCGCTCGCCGCGCCCGGCTACCTCGCGCCCGAACAGGCGCGCGGGGAGGAGCCGGTGCCGGCTTCCGACGTCTACGCGCTCGGTGCGCTGCTGTGTTTCGCGGCGACCGGACACGCTCCGCACTCCGGTGTGGGGGAGGCGGCGATTCGGCGGAGCGTGGCGGCCGGTGAGCCCGAACTGGCCGATGTACCGGACGAGGTCGCCGACCTGATCCGGTCCTGCCTGGCGCGTGATCCGGAGGATCGGCCCACGGCGCGGGAGTTGCTGGACGGGGCCGCCGGGGCGTCGACGGCTCGGGAGGGGGCCTACGGGGCCGCCTCGTGGCTTCCGGGCGCCGCCCTGGAGTTGATCGACGCGTACCACCGGCGCGGTCGCCTGGTCGGCGACCCGCCGACCGTGCCCCTCGCGGACCGCCTCGGGCCGGCCGAGCCGGTCGAGCGGGACGAGCCCGTCGACTCGGCGGCGGATGTCGCCGAGGCCGACGAGTCGGCCGACGCCGGGACGATCCCGGACCCGGTGGAACCGCGACCGTCGGGCGAGGCCGGATCGGACCCGAAGGCCGCCGCGCCGACCCCGGCGAAGTCGGCCGAGCCCGCGCCCGAACCCGACGGCACCGGTGCCCCCGAGACCGCCGAGACGATGCAACTCGCCAAGATCGTCCAGGCGATGGTGCCGCGGATCGACGACAGCGACGATCGGCAGGACCCCTACGACCTGCCCGAGCCGGCCGAGGTGCACGAGGGTGGTGGGGCCAGTTGGGTACTGGTGGCCGCGCTCGTGGTGATCGCGCTGGTCGGCGGGCTGCTGGCCGGAGTCGCCTACGAGCGGGGGCGCGAGGATCGGGAGCGCGGGGCGATGGGGCCCGCCGGGGTGCCGACCGCCGGCTCCGGCGATCCGGTCGCGGCCTTCGTGGCCTCGGTACAGGTCGGGGCCTGCGTGGACTTCGCCGGTGACGGATCGCCGACCTGGCAGCCCGTCGGACCGCGCACGCTGCCCTGTGAGGATCCGGCGGCGCGGCAGCGGGTGCTGGCCCGTACCTCGGCCGGCGGCGGCACGGCGGACTGCATGAGTACCGACGGGCGCAGCCGGTGGCCGATCGTGTCCGGGCAGCCCGCGCTGTGCCTGGAGCGGATCTTCCGACCCGGCGAGTGTGTGCCGGCGGAGGTGCGCGACGGGCGGCAGTGGGCTTTCCTGGCCGCGCTCGTACCGTGCCAGGGCGCCTTCCGACGGGACGGCCAGGGCCGGTTGCGGATCGACGAGATCCATCCGACGCCCTCGTCCACCGGCACCACCTGCCCCGGCCGATCCCCGGTCTACTATCCGCTGCCCTCCCGGGGGCAGGAACTGTGCATGTCGACGGTGACGTAGACCGGGGACGCCGACCGGCCGGCGCGGGCTCGGGTCAGGACGCGAGGTCGGCCAGCAGGCGAAGGGCCTCCGGGTCGCGGGTGGTGACGATCATGTCGGTGACGTGCGGGTCGGCGGCCCAGGCGGCGAAACGTTCGCGGATCCGGGCCGCCGGGCCGACGAGCGCGATCTCGTCGACGAAGGCGCTCGGTACCGCGGCGATCGCCTCGTCGCGCTTGCCGGCCGCGAACAACTCCTGGATCCGGTCCGCCTCCTCGGCATAGCCGAAGCGGCGCATCAGGTCCGCGTGGAAGTTCTTGTTCTTCGCGCCCATCCCGCCGACGTAGAAGCCCATCGCCGCCTTGATCGGGAACATCGCCCGCTCGACGTCGTCGCCGAGCGCCACCTGCACCATCGGCGCGATCCGGAAGCCCGCCGGCTTGTCCCGCAGCGCGTCCGCGTACACCTCGGGACGGGTCGGCGCCCAGTGCAACGGCAGCCAGCCGTCCGCGATCCGTGTGGTCAGGTGCACGTTCTTCGGTCCCTCGGCGCCGAGGAAGATCGGCAGGTCCGCGCGCAGCGGGTGGGTGATCGACTTGAGCGGCTTGCCGAGTCCGCTGCCGTCCTCGCCCGTGTACGGGTGCCGCGCGTAGCGGCCCTCGGCCACCACCGGCCCCTCGCGGCGCAGTACCTGGCGGATCACGTCCACGTACTCGCGGGTGAAGGTCAGCGGGCTCTTCGGGAACGGCCGCCCGTACCAACCCTCGACCACCTGCGGCCCGGAGAGCCCGAGGCCGAGGATCATCCGACCGCCGGACAGGTGGTCCAGGGTCAACGCGTGCATCGCGGTCGCGGTGGGGGTGCGGGCGGTCATCTGGGTGACGGCGGTACCCAGTGCGATCCGCGAGGTGTTGGCCGCGATCCAGGTCAGGGGGGTGAACACGTCCGAGCCCCAGGACTCGGCGGTCCAGACCGAGTCGAAGCCGAGGCGTTCGGCCTCGCGCGCCGTCTCGACGAAGTCGGCGGACGGGCCTCGGCCCCAGTACCCGAACGTCAGACCCAGCCTCATGGCGGTACCTCCACGTTTGCCCACGGTTGCCCGATGTCGTACGGAATCGCGCGACGCGGCGTGACGCGGCGCGGTGAATCGCCTCCGCAGACTAGAACACGTTTTACTTTTCGGGGAGGCCGCCTCCCCCGGCGACCCGGTCGACCCGCCCGCGGACAGGCGAAAGGGCGCCGTCCGAAGTGGACGACGCCCCTGCCTGTGTCTGTTCGCGGGGTCTCGGTATCACCGGTTCCTCGGGAGCACCGGTGTCACGAGCGCTGGATGCCCATCGTGTTCTGGAGCACGCCGCGCACGTTGTCGACCTCGACGAGCAGGCCGTTCGGGTGCTCGGCCACCGCGAGGTACCAGACGCCCGTGTTCAGCACGCCCTTCTCCTGGTTGGTGTGCTCGTCCAGCATCGGGCGCGAGTCCGGCACCGAGAACCAGAAGGGCTGGAACGGCGCACCGCCCGGGGCGGGCTGCTGCCCACCACCGGGGCCCTGCGGGCCCGGGGCGCCGAAGCCGCCCTGCGGCCCCTGGGGGCCCTGCGGGGCCGGGCCGCCGAAGCCACCCTGCTGCGGGGCGCCGCCGAACTGCTGCTGACCCTGCGGGCCCTGCGGTCCGCCGTAGGGCGCACCGCCGAACTGCTGCTGACTCTGCGGGCCACCGTACTGGTTGGCCTGACCCGCACTCGGACCGCCCGCGCCGAGCAGCGGCGCCTGGAGGGCCGGCACCACGCTGGTGGCGATCAGGGCACCACTGAGCACGAGGACGGACAGGATGACGAGAATTCCGCCGGCCTTCATCTCCAGGCCGTCGGAGGCGCGGCCGATCGACCACAGGGCGTTGATCGGCGAGACCACCGCGAGCGGCAGGGCCCACTGACGAGCGGTCAGCCCGAGGATCTGCTTCTCCCGCAGCTGCGGCATCAGCCCGCCGAGGATGAACAGCACACCGGCGATGATCGGGGTCAACACGCACGCGAAGATGACCGGAGCCACGTCGCCCGACCAGGCGCTCGCCGCGCCGTCGACGCCGCGAATCTCGCTCTTGAAGCCGATGTAGTCGAAGAGCGAGAAAATGAAGATGAGCACGGCGGCGACCCCGATGACCGCGTCGCCACGCGAGAGCTTTCTGACGTCCACTGAATACTCCTCCCGAGGGGGATGGGCGCCGACAGCGTACGGGGGCGACCCAAGTCGTGCCACCGGCATCGCCCCCGCGCGTCCTCGGTGCATTGGTCCGGGGACACTGTGCCAGACGGGCGAACGATCTGTACCCCGACCCCATACGACACACCGTATGGGGGCATTTTCCACGGATGTCTATTCGCCGCGCTGAATGCCCGTCAGGTCGGTCAACACTCCCTGGACACCGTCGATGTCGATGACGATGCCGTCGTCGCGCACGCCCACCGCGAGGTACCAGACCCCGGGATGCAGCGTGGCCGGCGCGGCGCCGGAGACGTCGAGCGGCCGCAGCGTGCGGGGTTCGGGCACGGCCAGCCAGTACTGTTCGAACGTGCCCGGATCGCCCGAATCCGCCGCCGAGTCCCGAACGTCCCCGGCCGTGGCGGCCGGCACCCGGTCGGCGCCGATCGCCGGATTCGCCGCGGAGTCGTCCGACTTGAGCAGCAGCACCGGAGGCTGCATCGCCGGCGGCTGCATCGGCGGGGTCTGCGGCGGGGGAGTGTTGCCCGACGGGCCGTACACGGGCGGCGCGACCGGAGGCGGTACCGGGAAGCCACCGGTTCCGGGCGGGCCGGGCGGATAGCCGCCGGGCGCGCCGGGGAAGCCGCCGCCGGGGTAGCCGGACCAGCCGGCCTCGCGCGGGCGTACCAGCGGCACGTTCAGCCCGCCGATCCGGTCCACGGTGAGCAGCAACAGGGCCTGCAGCACGGCGAACCCGGCCAGCCCCCACGCGCCCCAGCCGTGCGCGGCGTCCACGGTCGCCTGCGAGTCGCCGCCCGAGCGGGCGATCCGCTGCGCGGTGCGGGCCAGCTTGTCGTAGCCGCCGTCCGCGCCCAGCACGGCCCACGCCGCGCTCCACGCCGACGCCACGCCGAGCACGACGCCCCACTGCCGCAGGGCGACCCCGGCGAACTGGATCTCGGTCGGCGGCGAGCCGGGACGGAAGGTGTACCGGCCGATCAGCAGCAGCACCAGCGAGATCGAGGACAGCAGCACGACGGCCGGCGCGAGCGGTGTGAAGTCGCCGATCCACGCCGAGTAATGGGTGGTGCCCTCGGTGAGATCTCTGCCCTTGGCGGTCACCGTGTACCAGGGGAGAAACGAGAAGACCAGAACTCCGATCGCCGCCACCGCGACGATCAGATCACCTCGGGTGACGCCTTTGCGTGGCATCGTGCTCCTCCCTGACGGGGCTTTCGTACTGCGTGGACATGCGCGTGTCGCGACGGACCGCGGCCGTCGCGTCGCGGCCCGGTGCCGGTACGGTCGCCCGCACCGGCACCGGGGCCTGACATACCGTCATTCTCCGCGTTGGATTCCGGAGACGTCGCTCAGGACCCCGCGGACGCCGTCGGCCTCGACCAGGACGCCGCCCGGGTGGGGGGCGACGGCGAGGTACCACTGGCCCGTCCGCAGGGTGGCCACCGGGGTCTTGGACAGGCCCTCGGTGGGGGCCAGCGGTCGGGCCTCGGGCACGGCGAACCAGAACTGGGCGAACTCCGGCGGCTGCGGGCCGGTCTCGGCCGCGGGTCGGCCGCCGGTGCCGGACTCGACGGCGCCCGGTGCGCCGGTGACGGGTGCGCCGGTGACGGGTGCACCGGTGACCGGCGCGGCGGTGCCGGCCGCTGCCTCGGCAACCGCGGCGGTCGACCCGGACGGGTCCGGCGGCGGCATGTGCGCGGGGACGCCGGCGATCGGCGCGGCGGTGCCCACCCCCGTCGCCGGGTAGCCGGGCGGCGCGGGATAGCCGCCGGTGGCGTTCGGCAGCGGGTAGCCGGTGTTCGGGTCGATCGCCATCGGCAGGCCGGTGTTCGGGTCGAGCGGGGCCGGGTAGCCGCCGGTGGCGTTCGGCGGGTAGCCCCACGGCTGCTGCGGGACCGGGCTGAACAGCGGTGACGTCAGGCTGGGGATGCGGTCGCCGATGATCAGGAACAGCGCCGCGACCAGTCCGGCCACCATCATCAGCCAGGCGAAGACGGTGGGTCCGGAATCGACCGAGTAGCGCGACGGGGCCGAGTCCTTGACGATGTCGCCGATCATGCCGCCGGCCCCGAACGGGGCGAAGAAGCCGCTGATCGCGCCGGAGACCCCGAGCGCGATCGCCCACTGGCGCGGGGCCAGGCCCAGGGCCGGCTTGTCCGGCTGCGCGGTGAAACGGCCGATCACCAGGAGCAGCAGGGCGAGCAGCGGCACCAGGACGACGGCCGGCATCAGCGGATAGAAGTCGACCGTCCAGGCGTTCCAACTCTTGGACTCGCTGCGGCCGCCGCCGAGCAGGTCCCCGTCGTCGCTGCCGATGTTGCTGCTGCCGTGGGAGGTGGCGCTGACTTCGTAGTATTTGAAGAACGAGAAGATGAAGATCAGGACGATCGCGAGAATGACGATCGCATCGCCCCTCGTGATCCCTTTCCGGTTCAACGTTGCTCCTTTGGCGATACGGAGGGGGACGTGACGCCGACGGCGCGGGGTGCGCCGGGCGACGTGCGGTGCGTGGGCGGCTCGCGCCGGGCCCGATCGTGCGGCTCGCGGTGGTCCGTTGCCCGACCGGGAACCGTCCGGCGGTGCCCGGCGCACGTGGACGTCGCGAACCGGGGAGCGTCACCGCCGCGCACGCGCGGCGGGACGATCGCAACGACCCTAGGGGACGGGGGACTCGTGGCTCACGTCCCCTTCAACAGATAGGCCGTGATCCCGGTCGCGATCCCGGACGCGGCGCGCTCGCGCCAGTTCGGGTCGGTGAACTGCGCGGCGTCCGACGCGTTGCGCATGTTGCCGCATTCGATGAACACCTTGGGTCGGGTGGACAGGTTCAGTCCACCGAGATCGGTACGGGTGACCAGCCCGTCGTCGGTGCCCAGGTAGGTGGCCGGGGAGGTGCCGGTGGCCGCCCGGAAGGCCTTGGCGAGCAGGCCGCCGAGGGCGCGCGAGGGCGCCAGGATCGGCGTGGTGTCCACGTTCTCGTCCTTGACCGCGGCGGGCAGGATCACGTGGAAGCCGCGGCCGCCGGCCGGGCCGCCGTCGGCGTGGATGGACACCACGGCGTCCGCCTTCGCCGTGTTGCCCCGCGCCGCCCGCGCGTCGACGCACGGCCCCCACGCCTCGGTCTCCCACGTGTACACCACGGTGGCGCCCTGGGCCTCCAGCAACCGCTTCGCGCGGTGTGCCACATCGAGAGTGAACTCGGCCTCGGTGTAACCCTGGTTGGTCTCGGTGCCGGTGGTGTCGCACTCCTTGGTCAGCCCGCCCGCGTACACCTGCTTGTTGATCTCGCGGGAATGGCCGCCGTTGCCCGGATTGTGGCCCGGGTCCAGCACCACCACCCGCCCCGACAGCGGGAGTCCGCCGCCGGCGCGGGGCGGGGGCGGGACCGCCGCGGTCGCGGGGGGCTCCGCCGGGGCGGCGGGCGGGGGTTCGCCGGTCGAGGTGGTCGCGTTCGGGGCGGGTGCGCCGTCGGCCGGTGCGGCGCGGGGCGTACTCGGCGGGTCGCCGGCCCCGGTCGCCGACCGGGTGTGGGCGGCCTCGGTGCGCGCCGCGTCGTGCCCGCCGGGCCAGGCCACCGCGATGGTGCCGGCGCCGGCGGCGGCCAGTGCCAGGGCGGCCACGGTCAGGGTGATCCGCCGCCGGCGGCGCAGCCGGTCGGTCGCCGCCTCGATCCGGGCCTCCCGCGCCGGCGCGTGGCCGAAGGGGTCGGCGGCGGCCGGGTGACGGGGGTGGTGGGGGCCGGGGTCGTCGGGACGACCACGATCGTCGCGGCGGTCAGAGGTCAAGTTCACTCCTGGACGTGAGGCCGTAGCGCGAGGCGACGGCGTTCCAGGTCGTCACGAACGACTTCTTCGCGGTGGACGCCTCGGAACTGATCGTGGCGCCCTCGTCGTAGAGCGCCCGGGTGCCCGGACAGCCCGAGTCGGCCGCGGACTGCGCCCATGCGGCGAACGATCGGTCGGCACGCGCGGAGGCGGTCCACGCGGTGCGCAACGTCGGTGCGGCGGCCTGGAGTTCGGGGGCTTCGTCGAAGCGCATCGAGTCCAACTGGGTGACCAGTTGGTCGCGTTGCGCGGCGGCGTCGAGCAGCGCGGAGCGGGACGCGGCCAGCGACGAACAGGAGCCGACGTTGTTCACCGCGTCGATCACCGACTGCCGGGACGAACCGCTGCGGGAGAGCAGGGTGTCCAACGCGGCGGCCTGGGTGCGGGCATCCGGAGTGGGGCTCGCGGGCGGCGGGGTGGTGATCGTGCTCTGTCGGGCCGGCGGCGGGGTCGACGGGGCGCCCGGCTGGGCACCCGCCGCTTCGCCGGAGGGGGAGGGCGAGCCGGCGGTGGATCCCACGCTCGGTGAGCCGTGGGCGGCCGGCGCCTTGTCGTCCTCCGCCCACGGCTTCAGGGCGAACAGGGTGCCGACGGCGGCGACCAGGACGACCGCGGCCACGATGAACAGCAGGGTGCGCTCGAACGAGGGGCCGGGCGGGGTGGGCGAGAGCGGGCCGGGGGCCGGCGGGGTGGCGCCGCGGTACCAGTCCGGGGCGGCCGGGACGTCGCGGGCCGGCGGGACGCCGTGGTCGGCGTGACCGCCCGGGACGCCGTGGACGGGGGTGTGCGCGGCGCCGGGTTCCTGCCGGTACCAGTCCGCGGTCGGCGCCGACGAGTTCGGGGGCACGGGCGGGCGCGGCAGCGGCGGCGGGGGGACGGCGGGCGGCTCGGGGGATACCCGGGGCGGGGTGGACACCAGGGGCGGGGTGGAAACCGGCCACCCCGGCGGTGGCGGGCCGGCGGGCATGCCGCGGGCCGCCGCCGGGTTGTCGACGGTGTCCTGCTCGTCGGGCGGCGCGGGTGGCGGCGTGCCGGGCCGCGCCGGCGGCGTGGCGGCCGGCAGGTGGGCGGTGGGCTCGTGATGCGGACGCGGCGGCGCGCCCGGGTTCACGGCGGTCGGGCCGGCGGTGATCCGGCGGCGCACCCAGCCGCCCACGCCGCCGTTGGCCGTCCGGTCCCACACCGTCTCGAACCGCTCGCCGCCCGCCGCGGGTTCGCCGGGCGCGTCGTCGTGCTGATGCTGATCGGACATGACCATCCCCCCGCGTCCTTCCGGATGGGCATTGTCCCAGCAAACGGGAGCCGCGCGGGACCGGAACGGATTGCTTTCGGGAATCGAATCAGGCTCGAATCGATCTTGACGTCGGGTGGTGGGTGGGGCGCGCGGATCTTACGTGGATGTGCCTTTGGGGTGGGGTGGGGTGGGGTGGGGGTGGCTGGGGGCGCGCTGGGTCGGCAGGGGGCGATGTGGGGGTGGGGGTGGGGTGGGGAGGGCGGAGTGGGGAGGGGGGAGTGGGGCGGCGGAACGGGGGCGCCGGAGTCGGGAGGGCGGAGTCGGGGGCGGAGTCAGGGAGTGGAGCGGGGCCGGAGTCGTGTTCGCGGCGTTGCTTTTTGTTGGGCGCTCCGCGCCGGCTCGCGAGGGGCCGCTTTTTCTTTCCCCCGCTTCGCTCCTCCAAGAAAAAGCGGCCCCTCGCTCGGGGCTGTGCGCCCCTCCGCTTCGCTCCGGGTCGCCCAGCCCACACTTCGCGGCTCCGCCGCTCTCCGCGCTGCGCGCGTCGATCGCGTGGGCGGCCTGGGGCGTGGGCGCTGACGCGCCATGGGGGTGTGTGGGGTTGGGTTGGGTTGCTTGGTCAGATTCCGGTTGCCACGCGGCGTAGTACTCGTAGGGAGCCTTGGCCTGGGAGTTCTTCGAATGCGCCGGAGGCGAGGGCGCGTTGGTGGATTCGGTGTGGGGCCTGGCCGCCGTCGGCGGGGTTCGGGAACACGTCGTGGATCAGTAGCAGTCCGCCTACCGCGACGTGTGGTGCCCAGCCCTCGTAGTCGCCCCGGGCGTGTTCGTCGGTGTGCCCGCCGTCGATGAACACCAGGCCCACCGGGGTGTTCCACAGCGGGGCGATCGTCCGGCTGTGTCCGACCAGGGCCACCACGTACGGTTCGAGCCCGCTGCGGTACAGCGTGCGGCGGAACGTCGGCAGCGTGTCCATCACGCCCAGTTCGGCGTCGACCAGATTCGGGTCGTGGTACTCCCAGCCGGGCTGCTGCTCCTCCGAGCCGCGGTGGTGGTCGAGGGTGACCACCACCGTGCCGGCGTCGCGCGCGACCGCGGCGAGCAGGATCGTCGAACGCCCGCAGTACGTGCCCAGTTCGACCAGCGGGCCGACCCGGGCCGCCTGGACCGCCGCGGCGTACAGCGCGTCGCCCTCGTCGGCCGGCATGAATCCGGTGGCGGCCTCGAACGCGGCCCGCACGGCGGGGTCGATGGTGCTCATGTCGGGATCTCCTGGGTCGGACCACGCGGGCCGGGTCGGTACACCGCCGGGCCGCCGTCGGCCGGCCGGACCCCATGCTGCCGCAGCCGCCCCCGCGCCACCGTGTCGGGGGCCACATCGGGGTCCCCAACAATTGAAACGGGTTCTACTATCGCAAGTACTGGACCGAGTCACGGAAGTCATGGAAGGCGCGATATGGCCATCGGCATCACGGAGGAGCATCGCTCCCTGGCGGAATCGGTACGCGGATGGGTGCAACGTGTTGCACCCATCCAGGAGGTGCGCCGGGTCCTGGAGGCGGACGGCGAGGAGCGCCCCGGACACTGGGCGGCCCTGGCCGAGCAGGGCCTGCTCGGGATGCATGTCGCCGAGGAGTTCGGCGGCGCCGGTTACGGCCTGGTCGAGACCGCGGTGGCCCTCGAGCAGGCCGGCCTCGGCATGCTCCCCGGCCCGTTCCTGCCCACCGTCCTGGCCTCGGCGCTGCTGCAGGCCGACGGCGGCGACGCGGCGAAGGAGCTGCTGCCCGGCCTGGTCGACGGCACCCTGACCGGCGCGGTCGCGACCGGCCCCGGCACCGTGACGGCCGCCGAGGAGGCGGGCGGGCTGCGGGTGAGCGGGGTGGCCACGCCGATCCTGGGCGGCGCGCTCGCCGACGTGCTGGTGCTGGCCGCCCGCCGGGCCGACGGCACGGCGGTGTACGTGGCGGTGGACGCGCCGGACGTCGACGTGCGGGCGCTCAAGAGCGTGGACCCGACCCGGCGCAGCGCCGAGGTGACGGTGGACACCGTGGTCCCGGCCACGCGGGTGCTGGCCGGTGTGGACGAGGCCCTGGCCCGTGACCTGGCGGCCGTACTGCTGTCCGCCGAGGCGTGCGGCGTGGCCGCGTGGGCGCTCGACACGGCGACCGAATACGCCAAGGTGCGCGAGCAGTTCGGCCGCCCCATCGGGCAGTTCCAGGCGATCAAGCACCTGTGCGCGGACATGCTGGTCCGGGTCGAGCAGTCGCGCGCGGTCACCTGGGACGCGGCGCGGGCGTTCGACGCGGGCTCGGACGCGCCGACCCGGTCGCTGACCGCCGCGATCGCCGCCACGTACGCGATCGAGGCGGCCTTCACCACGACCAAGGACTGTGTACAGATCCTCGGCGGCATCGGCTTCACCTGGGAGCACGACGCGCACATCTACCTGCGCCGGGGGCTGACCCTGCGGCAGTACGCGGGGCCCGCCGCGTACTGGCGGCTGCGGGTGACCGAGCTGGCGAGCGCCGGTGCGCGCCGGGACCTGGTCCTGGACCTGCCCGAGGAGGCGGAGCGGCTGCGCGACACCGCGCGGGCGATCCTGGCCGAGGTGGCCGGCGAGTCCGGGGCCGAACAGCGCGCGCGGCTCGCCCCGTTGGGCTATGCGGCGCCGTACCTGCCCAAGCCGTACGGCATCGGGGCCGGACCGGTCGAGCAGTTGGTGATCCAGCAGGAGATGAAGGCGCTCGGCGTGCGGCTGCCGGACATCACCATGGGCAACTGGGTGATCCCGTCGCTGATCGCGTACGGGACGCAGGCCCAGCAGGAGCGGTTCGCGCCGCCGACGCTGCGCGGCGAGATCCAGTGGTGCCAGCTGTTCTCCGAGCCGGGCGCGGGCTCCGACCTGGCCGCGATCTCCACGCGTGCGACCCGGACCGAGGGCGGCTGGCTGATCAACGGCCAGAAGGTGTGGACCTCGCGGGCCCGCGAGTCGCAGTGGGGCATCCTGCTCGCGCGCACCTCGCCGGACAAGCCCAAGCACGAGGGGCTGACGTACTTCGTCGTGGACATGGCCTCGGCGGGGCTGGACATCCGTCCGCTCAAGGAGATCAGCGGCCTGGCGATGTTCAACGAGATCTTCCTCGAAGACCTCTTCGTCCCGGACGAGATGGTCGTCGGCGAGGTCGACGGCGGCTGGCAGGTGGCCCGCAACACGCTCGGCAACGAGCGGGTGCACATGGGTGCGGGCAGCTCGTTCGGCGCGGGCATCGCGAATCTGGTCGCGGCGGTGAACGGCCCGGCGGGCGAGTTCGTGGACGGCGGCTTCCGGGAGCGCCTGGGCGCGCTGGTGGCCGAGGCGTCCTCGCTGGCGCTGATCGAGCTGCGCACCACGCTGGCCCGGCTGTCCGGGCTGGAGCCGGGCGCGGGGGCGTCGGTACGCAAGCTCGTCGGCACCCCGCACCAGCAGCGCGAGTCCGAGCTGAGCCTCGAACTGCTCGGCCCGCTGGGCGCGGTGGACGAGGGAGACGGGCAGAAGGCGGCGTTCGGCTTCCTGATGAGCCGCTGCCTGACCATCGCGGGCGGCACCACGCAGGTCCAGCTCAACGTCGTTGGCGAACGCATCCTCGGGCTGCCCAGGGACCCGCAGCCGAGCGAGAAGTAGTTCTCGTCGTTCGCTGATCCGGTTTCGGTCCCGGTTTCGGTCCCCGGTTCCGGTGTCCGATTGCGTTTTCGGTTTTTGTTCTCGTTCTCGTTCCTGATCCGTTTCCGTAGGAGTTGGCGACATGGCACAAAAGGCGTTCATCGTCGGCGTCGGCATGACCAAATTCGAGAAGCCGGAGAGCCGCGACTGGCAGTACTGGGACATGGTCAAGGAGGCCGGCGGCAAGGCGCTCGCGGACGCGGGCATCGGCTACGACAAGGTGGAGCAGGCCCCGGTCGGCTACTGCTTCCAGGCGTCCACCGCCGGTCAGCGCGCGGTGTACGAGCTGGGCCTGAGCGGTATCCCGGTCTACAACGTGAACAACAACTGCGCGACCGGCTCCAGCGCGCTGATGATGGCCCGTCAGTTCGTCGCCGGCGGGCTGAACGACTGTGTGCTCGCGATCGGCTTCGAGAAGATGAAGCGCGGCTCGCTCGGCGGGGGCGGCGAGGGCGACTTCTCCACGTCGCCGGTGGCGCGGCACTACAAGATCATGGGCGACGCGCACGGGTTCTCGATGACCGCGCCGCCGACCGCGCAGATCTTCGGCAACGCGGCACGCGAGCACATGGCCCGCTACGGCACCACGGCCGAGCAGATCGCGCACGTCGGGGTCAAGAACCACCGGCACTCGGTGAACAACCCGTACGCGCAGTTCCAGGTCGAGTACTCGCTCGACGAGGTGCTGGCGGCCAAGGAGATCCACTCGCCGCTCACCCGGCTGCAGTGTTCGCCCACCTCCGACGGCGCCGCCGCGGCGGTCGTGGTCAGCGAGCGCTTCGTGCGCGAACACGGCCTGGAGGAGCAGGCGATCGAGATTCTGGCCCAGTCGATGACCACCGACACCGAGGAGAGCTTCGCCTCGAACAGCTGCATCGACGTGGTCGGCAAGCCGATGTCGGCGGCGGCCGGCCGGCAGGTGTTCGAGCAGTCCGGTCTGGGCATCGAGGACGTCGACGTGATCGAGTTGCACGACTGCTTCTCGATCAACGAGATCCTCACGTACGAGGCGCTGGGCATGTGCGGCGAGGGCGAGGGCGGCAAGCTGGTCGCCGAGGGCGCCACCACGTACGGCGGGCGCTGGGTGGTCAACCCCTCGGGCGGGCTGATCTCCAAGGGCCACCCGCTGGGCGCCACCGGGCTGGCCCAGGCCGCCGAGATCAGCTGGCAGCTGCGCGGCCTGGCGGACGCCCGCCAGGTCGCCGACGCCAAGGTCGGGCTCACCCACAACATCGGGCTCGGCGGCGCCGCGGTGGTCGGGCTGTACCGGCGCGGGCAGTTCTAGCGCGGGCGGCCCCGATGTGGGCCGCCGCCTTTTCGGTCCGGCGGGTGCGCCCTCGGGGTCGCACCCGCCGGACCGGCTATGCGCTGTTGGCGCCGGGGAGGGCGGTGAGGTCGGCGGCGGTGGGATCGGCGGCCGCGTGGTTCGTGGCCCCCGCGTGGTTCGGAGCCGCCTGGTTCGTGCTCGTGTGGTTCGTGGTCGCGGTGCCGAGCAGCCATTCGGCCAGGAGGGCGCGTTCGGTGGCGTTGAGGTAGAGGCGGGCGTTGGCGCACAGCGTCTCGACGTTGCGTAGGAAGGCGACGGCGAGGTCGTCGGCGGAGGCGACCGGGTGTGCGGTGGAGGACCAGTAGCCGGAGTAGACCAGGCCCGTGGTGACGAACGCGATCGCCTTGCGGGCGATGGTCTGCATACGCTCGGCACAACGGTCGCGGACCGCGCCCGAGGTCTGGTTGCCCTGGAAGCCGTTCTCGCTGACCTCGGCGTGCAACTCCGCGAAGAGCACGTGGTACTCCTCCGGGGACAGCCGCGGCGCGCCGGTGACCGTGGCCACCCGGTCGATCAGGTCGCGGACCGGCTCGCGCAGGTGGTCCATGCGACCCTGGCCGTTGGGACGAGCCGAGGGCGGCTGATGTCGGGTGCGGTCGTAGATGTACCCGGGTGGGACCCGACTGATCGACAACTTCTCGTCGGTGCCCTGCTCCAGCATCAGTTCGAGCAGCGAGGAGAAGGTGGCCGCGCCGCCCCAGCGGGTGCGGGTGACCTGTTCGCGACCGACCTGTTGCAGCACCGAGTGGGCGAGGGTGGCGAGCACGATCGGCTCCTCGGAGCCGCCGAGTTGCTCGCGTACGTGCGCCATCACCTGCTCGCGCACCCCCTCGTCGGCCGGTGCCACGTCGATCTCGTCGCGCAGCGCCCGCTCGATGAACTCCTGGTCGCTGATCACCACATCGCCCGCGGCGACATACGCCTGGGCGGCCGGACCGCTGGCGATCACCATCGTGCGCCGGTCGTGGCTGCGCAGCCGCAGCAGGACCGGAGTGAAGTCCGCGTCGGCGCTCATGATGATCACCTCGTCGAACCTGGTCGAGTGCTGGAGCGTGTCGAGTACGTCCATCACCATGTGGATGTCGGCACTGTTCTTGCCCCGGCCCGTCAGCGGCGGGCAGTCGATCACGCGAAAGGCCGACCGCGTGAAGAACGCCCGGTAACGGTCGTGCATCACCGGGTTGAGGTAGCAGTTGCGGACGAGCAACGATCGGCGCAGGCCGCGCTCGGTCGCCTCGTTCTCCAACCACTCCAACCACTGGGACGGTTTGCGAGCGAAAATCTCCGCGGACGCGCGGTCCGTCTCCCGCAGTCCGCTGTAAATATTGTCAAAGTCAAGGAAAAGCGCGCTGCGAATTCTGCCTGGTATGCCCGAATCCATACTCATGTCCATGCCTGCCTCCCCCGATGCGTACGGCTTCAATCTGTCCGACGCGTCACGTGCGGGCAAGCGAGGCCACATTCGGTGTGGTTCCGGTCCGGTATCGATCTTGGCCGTCTTCCGATCCGCGCGCACGCGGGTTAGGTTGCGCGAAGCGGAAGCTTGATCGTGCCATGTAGGTGCGTCGGTTGGTTTGTCCGTCCGTCCACCCGTCGTCCGTCCGTCCATCCATCCGTCTGTCTGCCCTGTCCGTCTGTCTGTCTGCCCGTCAGGAGCCATGTCGTGTCTGGACGTTGGAGCATCACACTGGACGCACTGCTACGCGAGCGGGCCGAGGATCACAGTGCCGGTCTGCGCGACGAGGACCGGGCGTGGACCTGGGCCGAGGTGGTCGCGGAATCCGCGCGCCGAGCCGCCCTGCTGCGTGCGCTGCGGGTCGAGGGTCGACCGTGGCACATCGGGGTGATGCTGGAGAACGTGCCCGAGTTTCCGCTGCTGCTCGGCGCCGCGGCGCTGTCCGGCGCGGTGATCGTGGGGCTGAACCCGACCCGGGTCGGGTCCGAGTTGGCGCGCGACATCGACCACACCGACTGCTCGCTCGTCGTCACCGACGCGGCGCATCTGGAGCAGCTGCGCACCGCCGCACCGGACTTTCCGGCGGACCGGCTGCTGTGCGTGGACGACCCGGCCTGGGCGCGGGCGCTGGAGCCGTACGCGGGGGCAGAGCCGCCGGTCGAGCGGCCGGGGGTCGAGGACACGTTCATGCTGATCCTCACGTCCGGGACGACCGGGCACCCCAAGGCGGTGATCTGCTCGCAGGGCAAGATCGCCGGGCAGGGGGCGAGCGTGGTGGCCATGGAGCGGTTGGACGGGACGGACGTGGCCTACTGCGCGATGCCGCTGTTCCACTCCAACGCGGTGGTCACGTGCTGGGCGCCGGCGCTGGCGGCCGGGGCGGAACTGGTGTTGCGGCGGCGGTTCTCCGCGTCGGGATTCCTGCCGGACGTGCGACGGTTCGGGGTCACGTACGCCAACTACGTGGGCAAGCCGCTGTCGTACATCCTGGCCACGCCCGAGCGCCCCGACGACGCGGACAACCCGCTGACGCGCGTGTTCGGCAACGAGGGCGGGCCGCAGGACGTCGAGCGCTTCGCCCGGCGGTTCGGCTGCACGGTGCGGGACGGGTTCGGCTCGACCGAGGGCGGGTTGTCGTTCAGCCCGGTCCCGGACATGCCGCCGGGCGCGCTGGGCCGGCCGAACGGCGACATCCGGATCCTGAACCCGGACACGCGCGAGCCGTGCCCGCCGGCCGCCTTCGACGCGGCGGGCCGGATGACCAACACCGAGGCGGCGGTCGGCGAACTGGTCAACGTCGGCGGCGCGGGCACCTTCGAGGGCTACTACAACAACGCGGCGGCGACCGCGCAGCGCATGCGCGACGGCTGGTACTGGAGCGGCGACCTCGCCTACCGCACCGACGACGGCCTGGTCTTCTTCGCCGGCCGCACAGGGGAGTGGCTGCGCGTCGACGGGGAGAACTTCGGCGCGACGCCGGTCGCCCGCATCCTGTCCCGGCACCCGGACGTGGCGGTGGCGACGGTGTACGGCGTGCCCGACGAGGCGGCGGGTGACCAGGCGATGGCGGCCCTGGTCCTGCGCGAGGGCGCAACCTTCGACCCGGCGGCCTTCGCGGACTGGCTGGCGGCCCAGCCGGACCTGTCCCGCGCCTGGCACCCGCGCTACATCCGGATCGCCGAAGCACTCCCACAAACCAGCACGAACAAGATCCTCACCAGAGTCCTGGCCCGCCAAGCCTGGCACACGACCCCAGACCCCATCTGGTGGCGCGAACCCCGAACCGGCAGAACCACCCCATACCGCCCTTTCACCGAATCCGACCGCAAAACCCTGGAAACAGCCTTCACCGACCGAGGCCGCACCCACATCCTGTCCCTGATATCCCGCGAGACCTGACAACCCCACCCCGGACCCAAGCCCCGCACCCGACACCCGACACCCACAGGCGGCCAACCGAACGGACCGGGCCGGACCGGACCGCGTCCAGCAGGCACGCCGCGCTCCGGCTGCGGGGCACCGGTGCGGGGGCCGGTCCGGCGCGTGGCGTGGACCGCTGGCGGCGTTCGGGGCTCCGAGCCCTGGGGCGCGCGACGAGACGGGCGTGCTGCTCGGCGAGAGCTGGCCGGCGACGGGGGAGCGGGAGGGCGGTCCGGTCGAGTCCGCCAGGGCCTTCCGGAGTGGGTGGGATGTCTGCACTTTGGCTGCGGGCCGACCGGTGCGGCGTCCGTCCGGGTCGCGGGGCCGGCCGCCGCCGGCGTTGGGGGCTCCGAGACCCGAAGCTCCCGACGAGACGGATGCGTTGCTCGGCGAAAACCGGCCCGGCAGCGGCGGG